>CAWKKZ010000006.1:0-438431 GCA_963850395.1 uncultured Alphaproteobacteria bacterium | reverse complement strand
GGTCGGGGTTACCTGGACCATGGTCGATCTCCCGCACCCCAGCCGCCAGGCCTGGCTCGATAATGTTGCCTGGTTCGGACAAAATGTCATCGCCAGACTGAACGGGTGAGCAGGGGCTGAGTGGACGCCTTATCCGGCCTTGAAAAGCTAAAGGCGCTTGAGGAGATTTCGCTTCTCAAAGCGCGGCGCGACCGGGCGGCCGATACTAAGGACTGGGACCTCTACCTTTCGCTCCACGCGCCCGATCATGTCTCCGAAAATGGCGACTATGGCCGCTGGACCACGGCGGCGGAAATGATCGTCAACGTGCAGAAGAGCATGGAGCATCTGACCACGCTGCACCATTCGCACACCCCCGAGCTCGAGTTCGAGACTGCGACCCGTGCCAAGGGGATCTGGGCGATGGAAGGCATGTCGTTCTGGCAGCAGGACGGGCAGCAACACTGGTTCCAGGCTTTTGGCCACTATTTCGAAAGCTACGAAAAGCGCGATGACTGCTGGCTGTTCACCAGCCGCGCACTCAAATACTATTTCACGCGGAAATCGCCGGGCGCGATCTTTCCGCCCAAGATCGATTGAAACGGAGAGAGCAATGCACGGTATGAGCGACATCGAATATCTCCTTGCGCTGGAGGAAATCCGGCTGCTCAAGGCCCGGCGTGACCGTGCGGTCGATACCAAGGACTGGGCGCTGTATCGCTCGCTCCACGCCGATCATCACGTATCGCACAACGACGGCTACGAACGGTGGGAAAATGCCGATGTGATGATCGAGAATGTCAGCCGTTTGCTCGATGAGACCAAGACCTCGGTCCACCATTCGCACACGCCCGACATCACTTTTCAATCCGCGACCACGGCCAAGAGCATCTGGGGCATGGAGGACCTGATCTTCGACAGCGCCAGCGGCGAACTGCTGATCCACGGGTTCGGTTTCTATCACGAGACCTACGAGAAGATTGATGGCAAATGGCTGTTCAACAGCCGCCAGCTCAAGCGCACACTGGTGCGCGAAAAGCCCGAAAGCAAGCAGGCCTGAGCACAAGCGCGTGGAGGGGGATCAGCATGAGTCAGTTTGACGAGACCTTCGATTTCGTCGTTGTCGGCAGCGGCGGCGGCTCGATGTGTGCGGCGTTGGTTGCGCGCCAGGCCGGCAAGTCGGTCCTGATCCTCGAGAAGACCCCGCTGATCGGCGGCACCACCGCGCGGTCCGGTGGGGTGATGTGGATTCCCAACAACCGCTTCATGAAGCGTGATGGGGTTGAGGATAGCCGCGAAAAGTCGATCACCTACATGGATGCGGTGATCGGTGATCATAACGACACGCCTGGCGCAACCAAGGCACGGCGCGAAGCCTATGTGGACCAGGGCACCGCGATGGTCGATTTTCTGGTGGATCAGGGGATCAAGTTGACCCGGGTGTCCTATTGGCCTGACTATTACGACGAGCGGCCAGGGGGGTCTGAACAGGGCCGCACTGTGGTGGCCGAACTGTTTGATGCCAACGAGCTTGGTCCTTGGAAAAAGAAGCTGCGCCCCAACTTCCTGTCGATGATGGCGACGCTCGATCACATGCTGAAGCTGCGCTACGTTAAGCAAAGCTGGGAATCGAAGAAGATCGCCGCCGCGCTGGTGCTACGCACAATCGGCGCCAAACTGACCGGGAAACACTATGTCACCGCCGGCGCCGCGTTGCAGGGACGGATGCTGCAGGCGGCGCTGAGGGCCGGGGTCGAACTTCGTACCGACGCCGGCGTTTCCGAACTGATTGAAGAAGGTGACCGGGTAAAGGGCGTGGTCGCGAACATCGAAGGCCAGCCGCGCAGGATTGGCGCAAAGCTGGGAGTGTTGGTCAACGCGGGCGGATTTTCGCACAACCAAGCTATGCGCGATCAGTATCAGCCGGGTACGCAAAGCGACTGGAGCATGACAGCCGAAGGTGACACCGGCGAGATGATCCTCGAGATGATGCGTCACGGCGCGGCCATCGCCCAGATGGAGGAGATGGTCGGCAACCAGATCACACTCCAACCTGGCCACGAAGCGCACTGGATGAAATCGGTGGTTCAGGGCCTGACCGCTGCGCCGCATGCGATCCTGGTCGATCAATCAGGCCAGCGCTACATGAACGAAAGCGGTTCCTACATGGCCTATTGCAAGGGCATGCTGGAACGCAACCGCAGCGTTCCCGCCATTCCGAGCTGGGCGATTATGGATAGCCAATATCTCAAGAAATATATGCTGGCCAACACCATGGGCGGCACCAAAAAGCCGGCGAGTTGGACCGAGCAGGGCTATCTTCACAAGGGGCAAACGCTCGAAGAACTTGCCGCATCGATCAAGGTCGATCAGGCTGCGCTGCGCGCCACGGTTGACCGGTTCAACCGGTTTGTCGCCAACAACCGCGATGAAGATTTCCACCGCGGTGAGCGCGCCTATGACAACTGGCTGGGCGACAAGTTTCACCCCAACCCCTCGCTCGGCCCGATCAGCCAGGGACCGTTTTATGCGGTTCCGGTGCTGCCCGGCGACGTTGGCACCTATGGCGGGGTGGTGACCGATCCTGACGCGCGGGTTCTGCGCGAGGACGGAACGCCGATAGACGGGCTCTATGCCACCGGCATTTCAACCGCCTCGGTGATGGGCCGGGTTTACCCCGGGGCCGGGGCCAGCGTAGGGCCATCGTTCGTCTGGGGCTATGTTGCGGCCCGGCACGCGGTGGAGGCATAGCGGAAATGGGTCGGTCGAAGGCGATCGGAGATATCGACCTTCGCCTGCAACTTTCGGGCGATACCTTGCAGGCGTCTGCGACGAACTTCGCCCGCTCGGGCATATTGCGCATACCCGAACTATTTCCCGATCACGTTGCCGAAGCGCTGTACGGCCATTTCGAAGCCGAGATCCGCTGGAACCGAGTCTTCAACCAGGGCGACAAAGCCTGGGATCTTGGTCCTGAGATTATCGCGGCAATGGACCGCGGAGAAGCTACGCAGCTATCCACTGAAATCCATGAAACTGCGCGCGGTGGATTTCAGTTCCTGTTCGATTCGCTGATCGTTTCCGATGATCCCGCCGCCCGTGCGGCTCGAGGCCTTCTCCTTGATCGGGTGGTCGAAGCGCTTAATCATCCGGATTTGCTTGAGATGCTCCGGACGATTACCGGTGAACCCGCTGTCCGGCTCGTCGATGGCCAGGCCACGCGGTATTTGCCGGGCCATTTTCTGACCAGCCACGATGACGGCGTCGATGGTCAGGGGCGGATCGCCGCCTTCATTATCAACCTGACCAAAGATTGGCGGACCGATTGGGGCGGTCTGCTGCAGTTCCATAATCCGGGAGGCGATGTGCCGTTAGCGCTGAAGCCGGGCTTCAACACCATGCACTTGTTCCGGGTGCCGCAGATGCACAGCGTGACATATGTCGCGCCGTTTGCTGCCAAACCGCGCTATGCGATTACCGGCTGGCTTCGGCGTTAGCTCTTCTTGCCGATGCTCGCGACATGGCCCGCAAGCAGGTTCTGGTAATCGGGCGACAGCATTAAAGCGCTGTTGGCCATGCGCTCGACAGCGGCGGCCTGATGCGCACCCAGATCGTGGGCCAGTTCGATCGCGATCTTGGCGGTGCCCATCTGCTCGCCGTTCTGCTGAGCCAGGTGGCGGCAGAAATTGAGCGCATCGTCGGAAAATGTTGCGTCTGGATAGACCTTATGGACCAGCCCCATGTTCCAGGCTTCGCGCGCATCGACCGGCATGTTGGCCATGATCAGCAACCGTGCCCAGTGCGGCCCCACGACCCGGACCAGACGGCTGACGCCGTTGGTGGCAGGCAGGACGCCAAACTTGCTTTCCGGGAAGGCATAGCTGGCACTTTCCGCTGCCAGCCGGAAATCGCAGGAAAGCGACATTTCGAGACTGCCGCCGACGCAGGTGCCCTGGTGCGCGACCACGAACGGCTTTTCGATATGCTCCATCTCGTCCCAGATCCGGCGCATGTCACTGGGCAGGCGGCGGTGCATCTCGCGAATACCCGAGCCGGTCGAAGGCGGTGAGCCAGCCTGCGCTTCGGGATCGCGCAAGTCGGCTCCAGAGGAAAAATACCGTCCCCGCGCGCGGATCAGCATCACCTTGGATTCCGGCGTATCGCGGAATCGTTCGACTGCTTCGCCAAGCGCCCGCATCAGTTGCAGGCTCATCGCGTTGAGCTTGTCAGGCCGGTTGAACTCCGCGATCAGGATCGGGCCATCGTTGCTGATCAGCAGGTGCGGTTCGTCTGTCATGGCATCCTCTATGCGTCAGGCCCGCGTGCGGGGCAACTTGAGCGCGCGCTCGGCCACGACGCTGCGGTGAACCTCGCTGGTCCCTCCGTAGATCGTGGTGCCCTGCGAATGGCGGTATTGCAGGTTGAGATAGGCGGCCGGTCCGGTGGTTTCGGTGAGCGATTCGGGCGCGCAAAGTTCAAGCAGGTCGCGCGAATCCGCCAGGAACGATTCGGATGAGAACAATTTGCCCATCGATCCCTGGCCCTCGTTGGGCTTCTTCTCGACCCCGGCCCACATCGCGCGCCAGGCGAGCATTTCGGTGATCAGGTTGTGCGCCATGACCTGCGCGAGCCGGGCGGTAACCTTTGCATCCTCGATCATCGCCACGCCGTCTCGTTTGGTTTCGCGGCAGAAGGCTTCGGCTTCGTGGAGCATGTGCCACTGGGTTTTTTCCCACGAAGCGCCATGTTCCATCTCGAGGCTGGCCGACATCACGCGCACGCCGCCATCGACATCGCCCAGCCGGTAGCTGTCGGGAATGCGGACGCCGTCGTAATAGGTGATGTTGGTCCGCTCGTCCTGGAAGGTGTAGACCGGCTGAACTTCGACGCCTTCGGCCTTGAGCGGGACGATGAACATCGTCAGTCCTTTGTGCTTGGCCACTTCATCGTTGGTGCGCGCCAGCATCAGCACGTAATCGGCCTGGTTGGCACCCGATGTGAACATCTTGGAGCCATCGATTCGCCAGCCGTTGCCGTCCGGCGTTGCCTTGGTCTTGGCGGCGAATACGTCAGAACCGGATGAGGGTTCGCTGAAGCCGAGGCTGCAGGTAAAGTCACCGGCGATGATGCCCTTGAGCACATCGCTCTTGAGTTCGTCGGTGCCGAACAGGTTGATGATCGTGCCGACCAGCTTGGTGACGCCGGCGGCGTGCGTGGTCCAGCCGTGCTTTTCCCAGGTCTGATAAGCCTGATGCGTTGCGTAAGGACCGGAATTGCGCCCACCCATTTCGGGCGGCCAGTTGGGAAACAGCAGACCGGCTTCGGCGACCTTTTTGTGTACTCCGGCATCGTGGCCATCGAACGAATAGTGGGCTTTCGCCCGCAGTTCGGGGGTCAAGGTGGCATTGAAGAAATCATCGACTTCCTGTGCCAGCACGCGCGCTTCCTCGCCGAAATCGAATTCGATCCCGATCTCGCCGACTTGCGGCAAAGCATGCTTCTCCGCAGAGTAAAGGCGTCGCCCCGCTTCTTCGAGCAGGCGCGCCGGATCACCTGCAATCAGTGGCAACGCCTTGGCGCGTAGATTATAGAGATGGATGTCGTATTCGGTGGTCAGCCCGTACCCGCCAAAGGTGTGCAACCCTTGTGCAACGGCGCGGCTGGCGGTCTGCGAATTCCACCACAGCGAAAGCGATATTTCTGCCGCTGCGCGATCGAGTCCGTCAGCTATGTCGCGAACGGTGCGCCAGACCAGAAACTGGCCACCATCGGCCGCCGCCTTGATATCCGCCAATGGATGCGAGATGCCCTGAAAAGTGCCGATCAGCTGGCCAAACTGGACACGCTCTGAAGCATAGGCGGAGGCGAGCCGAAGCGCCTCGTGCGAAATGCCCGAAAGCATGGCCGCGACCAGCAACTTCCATTCCTCAAGCCCTGCTTCGAAGCTGGCCAGTGCCGCAGCGCCGCTTGCCAGCAAGGTTCGATCGCTTCGGTCGAGCTTGACCTGCGCCATCGGAGTGCTGGCCAGATTGACCACGACCCGGCGCTCTTCGGCGGTCGGCGCAACCAAAAAGAGTTCCTCACCATCGCGCACGATCACTTGGTCGGCGACCGCTCCGCCAGCTATCCATTGGCTTGGCGCGAACCGGACATCGTACAGCGCGATCGTCACCACTGCATTTCCGGCGATCAGGTCAGCAAGGATCGGAGCCCCAGCGGAGCCAGCCGACGCGAGTATGCGAGCCGCGACGAGAGCTTCGGCGATCGGCCCTGAAAACAGGGTGCGGCCGGCTTCCTGCAGCACCAGAACGGCGTCGAACAAACCCAGGCCTGAACCGCCTGCAGCTTCGGGAACCCGCAGGCCAAACCCGCCCATTTCGGCGAAGCTGCGCCACAGCTCGGCATCGAAGCCCGATGGCATTGCGGCCCTGACCCGGGCCATGCTGCTGTGCTCGTCAAAGAAGCGGGCGAAAGTCTCGACGATCATCGCCTGATCGTCATTGGGTTCGAAATTCATGGGTCGGGTCCTGCCTCAGATTCGATTATTGCACATCATGCATTGCATTCTTTCCCGATGCAACTTCAATCCATGGTTGTGTAGCTGATCGGCAGGCTTTTGACTCCGCCGACAAAGGTCAATTCAACCCGCCGCGAAGGCCCGGCCACCGCGATGCTCTTGGTCCGGGTCAGCAGTTCGCGCAGGAAACTGGTCAGTTCCAGCTTGGCCAGATGCTGGCCCAGGCACAAGTGTGGGCCGGTGCCGAAGGCAAGGTGGCGATTGGGCTTGCGGTCGATCCGGAACGCAAAAGGATCATCGAACACATCCTCGTCGCGGTTCGCCGAAGGATAGGACAGCATCACCAGATCGCCCTTGTGAACCTGCTGGCCTTCGATCTCGACATCTTCGGTAGCCGTGCGGATGAAGTGTTTGACCGGGGAGGTCCAGCGGATGATTTCGTCAACGGCGCTGGGCAGCAAAGTCAGGTCGGCGCGCAGGGCAGCCATCTGCTCCGGGTTGTCGAGCAGCGCCTTGAGCCCGCCGGTCAGCGCATAGCTGGTGGTGTCATGGCCGGCAGTAGCAACGATCAGGAAATAGCCGAAAACATCGCGGTCGGGCAGGTACTCGCCGTCAACCTTGGCATTGGAAATGATGCTGGCGATGTCGGCCTGCGGGTTCGCCCGGCGATCGGCGATGATCGGCTGGAAATAGGCGTACATTTCCATCATCGCTTTGACCGGATTGGCTTCGGCGTCGTTGAATTCGGAATCCTGGCTGGTCAGGATCTGCTGGGTGAAGCGAAGCATCAGGGCCTCATCCTCGCTTCGCACTCCCAGAATGCTCATGATTACCCGCAGCGGATAGCCCAAGGCCACGTCGGTTGCGAAATCGCACTGCCCGCCGCGCTCGACCATACGGTCAACGAATTCGGCGGCGATCGCCTCGACATCCTCGCGAATGGCGTTGAGCGCTTTGGACAGGAAATGCGATTGGGTGATCGCGCGGTAAACCCGGTGATCGTCACCGTCCATGCCGGTCACGTTGCGCATCCGCTGCGCAGGCGGGGTGTCCCCGGCCAGCGCGCGGCTGCGTTCGATGTGAGCAAGCGAGAACAAGACCTGGCGCGGAGCACTGATAAAGCGCACGGGATCGAGTTCAATTGCCGTGATCGTGCGGTGCTTGGTCGCAAGCCAGAACGGCTCGTGCCCCTCGGCCTCGACCTTGCTGAACGGATCGTCGCGGCGCAGACGCGCCAGCATACCGTGCAAGCCGTCGTCATCGGCGAAGGTCGCCGGAACCGTGATATCGCTTGCGGGCCGGTTGTTTGCGATCATCGCAAAGGTGATCCTCTCATCGAATGGCGTTGACGCGGCTTTGTTCTGCTTGCAGAGATAATGCAACGCCTGTGTGTCAATATCAAGTGACGCCGACATTGGGAGTCAATTCAGTGGCCCTATTCACGACGCTCCACCTTCATAACGTACCCGATGCCAATGTGGCGGATTACGCCGCCTGGTTCGATGGCCCGCACCAGGCTGCGCTGGGCCATTTGCGCGGATTTAGGGCTGCCGAACGCTTTGAAATCCACGAAGTCCAGATGATCCCCGACCAGGCCCAGCCGTGGCGGTTTCTCAGCGTCTACGATTTCGATCTGCCCAATCCGGCGATCGATATCCCGGCGCTGGGGCCGTTGATCGCCGAGGCGCGCGATGCGGGAATGATCAAGCAGGATGAAACCGAACGGCTCTACACCTACCATCTCTATGGCGACTGGAAGGGCAGCCCGAACTGGCAGCGGGACAAGCCGCTATCCGGGGTCAGCATACTGCTGGGGAACTACATCGCGGGCCGGTTCGAAGAATATCAGACCTGGTACGAGAACGTCCACAGCGTCGAAGTGGCAAACGTGCCGGGCCACGTTGCAATGAAGCGTGGCGGACTGGCCGAGGTTCAGATCGAGCCGCGCTGGTATTGCCCAGGCGACCAACTGGTGATGACCGCGCAGCAGACCGACGACCTGCCGTTCACGATTGGCGATTTCGTCGCCCGTGCACTGGGGCATTCGCCCAGCGGGATTGCGATGGAACCGCGTTCGACAGCTGGGTCGCTGGCGCGCACGGTCCACTATTTCCGCAAGATCAGCGGAACCGAAACGTGGCCGGGCGGGATTGCCTATGCCGGGGATCTTTCGGTCTATCCCGGCAAGGGCTGATCAGAAGTCGATCCGGGCCAGCGCCTCGCGATAAGGGCGCCGCGCCAGCAGCAGCAGCACGGCCGAGATCGGACCGGCGATAGCGATGGTCAGCGCGATCGACTTGCCCAGCGCCAGATCGTTGTGAAACAGATGATCGGTAAAACTCGCCACCAATGTCGGGCCAAGGCCGAGCCCGAACAGGCTCAGGCAGAACAGGTGCACGGCAGAAATTTGCCCGCGCATCTGGTTGGGCGTGATTTCCTGCAGCGCCGCCACGGCGCCGCCCCACGGCATTGCACAGCCAAACAGGAACAGTCCGAACAGCACCATCGCCAGATTGGCTGTTCCGGCGAAAGTGGCCAGCACGCCGCAAGGCAAGGCCACTGCAATTGCGAGCAGGCCAACAAGGATGTTCGCATCCATCACGCCTCTGCTGCGCAGGCGCGTGGCAATGGTTCCGCCCAGGATGATCCCGCTCATCCCGCTGACGATGGTAATCAGACCGTATGGCAGGCTGACCTCGCTGGCGGTCCAGCCGAACACGCGGATGAAATAGGTCGGGATCCAGGCGATCGATCCGTTCCACATCACACCGCTGATCGCAAAACCGATGATCAGAAACCCGAAGGCGCGGCCGCGCGAGAGCACGAAGCGGGCAAATTCGGCGAAGCTGGGATGATCTCCCGCCGCCATTCCGGTCCGGGCCGGTTCGCGCAGGGTAAGTACCAGCAAAGCCACCAGCAGACCAGGCAGCCCGACCGCCATGAACAGCGCCTGCCAGGGCTCAAGATTGCCAAAGACGGGCAAGCTGATCGGCGGCATCAACTTGATCAGGGCGCCACCCGCAATCGTGGCGATTCCGGCGCCGACATAGGCCGCGCTGATATAGAGGCTCAAGGCACGCGGGCGCTGATGCGGGGGAAAGTAATCGCTGATCATCGAATAGGCGCCTGGCGAGAGCGCGGCTTCCCCAACGCCTACGCCGACACGTGCCAGAAACAGGTGCAGGAAGTTGCGGGCCAGGCCGCAGACCGCGGTCATGATGCTCCACACTGCGATCCCCACCGCGATGATCGTGGTCCGTTTGCGGCTATCGACCATCCGCCCGATCGGCAGGCCCAGGATCGAATAGAACAGTGCGAAGGCCAGGCCATGGAGCAGGCTCAGTTCAGTGTCGCTGATCTTCAGCGAGGCACGGATCGGGCCGACCAACAGGGTCAGGATCTGCCGGTCGATGAACGAGAAGGTGTAGGCCAGGATCAGCACTGCCACCACATACCAGGCATAGGGCCCCGCATCGGGTGCGCGCTGCGGAGTAGTGTTAGACAGATTGGACATCGTGCTCCCCCCGTATTTCGCTTGATTTCCGGCTACCGCATTGCAGGCGCGGGGCCAACAAATAATGCGCATCTTGCATTTCATTGATGCACAATGCCGCGCAAGTGACTAGGGCTATCCGGAAAGCGAGGAGGGATTTCCGATGGCGTCCGAACGCAAACTCGAAGGCCGCAAAGTCCTGATCACCGGCGCGGCCAGCGGGATGGGGCGAGCGATTGCCGAACTGTTCAAGGCAGAGGGCGCCAGTCTGGCCCTGTTAGATATCAACCAGGCCGGCGTCACCGCAGCGGCTGATGAGCTTGGCGCTTTTGGTGCAGGCTGCGATGTAACCGACCGGGACGAGGTGGACCGCGTGATTGCGCAGGCCAGCCAGCGACTGGGCGGCCTCGACGGACTGGTCAATGCCGCCGGAATTCTCGAAATCGCGCCTTTTGCGCAGCTCACGCATGACAGCTGGGACCGGATGCTTGCGGTCAACCTGACCGGTCCGTTTAACCTGACCAAGGCCGCGCTGCCTCTGCTGGCCAAGGCCAAGGCGGCAACTATCGTCAACATCGCTTCGACCAGCGCGCTGATGCCGATGCCGGGAACGGCTGGCTACAGCACCAGCAAGGCGGGTTTGGCCATGCTGACCAAATGCCTGGGGATGGATCTGGGACCGGCGATCCGGGTCAACTGCATCTGCCCCGGTGTGATCGAGACCGAAATGACCCGCTATCTTTGGGGAAACCCCGAACACAAGGCGCGCGCGGCTGAGCGAGTGGCTTTGAACCGACTGGGCTCTACTGCCGATGTCGCCAAAGCCGCGCTGTTTCTCAGCTGCGATGATTCAGCCTTCACCACTGGCGCGGCGATCCCGGTCGATGGTGGCTTCGCCTGGCGTTAAGGAGGCCATGATGCAAATCCCACGCAGAAAGTTGCTGATCACTGGAGCCGCAGGCGGCATGGGCCGAGCTTGTGCGCGGCTGCTGGGCGCGACTTGCGAACTGGTGCTGAGCGACGTTGCGGCAAAAGCGTTAAGTGCATTTGCCGCTGAGCTCGATGGGGAGGGCTTTACCGTCATCGGCAGCCACGCTGGCGATCTGGCCGATGAGAGCGTTCTCGCGGCGATTTGCGCGGATCTGCGCGGCGATGGTCCGATCACGATCGTCCATACCGCAGGCCTCTCACCCGCGCTGGCGGACTGGCAAGCGATCATGACAGTCAACCTGATCGCCACCGAAAAGCTGTTGGCGGCGGTTGAACCGATGCTGACCCCCGGCTCAGTTGCAGTGCTGATCGCTTCGACGGCCGGCCATTCGATGCCGGCGATCCCGGATCTGGATAAATTGCTCGATGCCCCGCTGGCTCCGGCATTTCTCGAATCGGTGGGCGCAATGGTCGAGGCGATGGCGCCGATCGCTGGACCAGCCGGGGCGGGCGGGATCAGCTACTCGATGAGCAAGCGTGGGGTGCTGCGGCAAGCGGAGCGCAAAGCTGCCGAATGGGGAAACCGTGGCGCACGGATTGTCTCTGTTTCGCCCGGGCTGATCCTGACCTCGATGGGGCGCAAAGAACTCGCTGAAACACATGGCGCGGCGCAGATGAACGACGCCGCACCGGCGGGCCGTTCGGGCACCGCGATGGAGATCGCGATGGCGGTGCAATTCCTCGCCAGCGACAATGCTGCCTTCATCACCGGCTGCGATCTTCGGGTCGATGGCGGCAGTGTTGGCGCGATGCGAAGCGCCCGGCGTGAATGACGGTGCCTCACAACGCCGCCGTCGCAGTTGGCTGACCAGGGTGCTGCGCGTGATTTTTGGGCTTCTTGCCGTGCTGATTGCAGCAGCATTGATCTTCACGGGTTTTCTCTATTGGCAAGCCCAAGCCAAACCGCGCGGCAGGCCGCAATACGTCGCGCTCGGCAGCTCCTTTGCCGCCGGGATCGGACTGGGTGAGCACGTGGCCGGCAGTCCGCTGGTTTGCCAGCGCACGGTAGAATCCTATCCGCAGACCCTGGCCCGTCTTACGGGCACATCGCTGGTCGACATGACCTGCTCGGGCGCGACTACGCGCCATGTGGTCAGCGGCGGACAGGTGTTTCTGGGACCGCAACTCGACGGACTGGGACCGGATACCCAGCTGGTCACGATCACCATAGGCGGCAACGATATCAGCTACGTCGGCGATTTGACCTTTCTGGCAGCGCGCAAAGGCGATGGCCTGACCGGGCGAACGGCGCGGCTGTTCGGAAGCGGGCCAGACATTGCAGCACCGCGCGACTACGGCAAACTGCTCGCCGATCTCAGAGCGATGCTGCGGCAGATCAAGCAGCGTTCTCCGCATGCACGGATCGTGCTGGTTACCTATCCGCAGATCATGCCGCCATCCGGAACTTGTGCCAACCTCGCGCTGAGCGAGGTTGAAGTGGCTGCGATGCACGCCGTCGGGGATCGTCTGGCCGCGGTGACGGCCGAAGCAGCTTCGCAAGAAGGCGCGATTCTGGTCGATATGCAGCGGATCGGGGCGGAGCATCACGCCTGCTCGGTGAAGCCGTGGGTCAATGGCTGGGTGGACCCGGACGGAACCCCGTTTCACCCGACCAAGGCCGGAGCCAAGGCAATGGCCGAGGCGATCCGGCAGGCACTCACCCTCGCAACATAACTACTTTTTGGACTGATCCGGCACCTTGGCCAAAGACGGAACGTTGGTCGGATCCATCCCCCAGCCGAACAGGCGGAAGTTCTGGTTGTGGCCCAGGTGGTGGATATAGAACGCTGCGTCGATCGCGTTCATCTGGCCCTGGATGTCGAGCGTCTTGTTGACTGCTTCCTTGGCGAGCTTGAGCGCAAAGGCGGGCTTGGTGGCAATCTTCTTCGCCATCGTCAGCGCGTAATCCTGCAGCGCATCGCGTTCGACCACCTGGTTGACCATACCTAGCCGGTGCGCTTCCTCCGCCGACCAACTGTCCGAGGTGAACAGGAATTCCTTGGCCTTGCGCGGACCCAGCTCCCACGGATGGCCGAGCCATTCGACCGCTGGCATCCCGAAAGTGGCGACCGGATCGGAGAATACCGCATCGCTCGAGGCAATGATGATATCGCAGACCCATGCGAAGATCAGCGCACCAGCGATGCATTTGCCCTGAACAGTGCAGATCGTCGGCTTGGAAATGTTGCGCCAGCGCCGTGCGCTTTCAAGGTAGCCTTCCTTTTCCGAGGCGTACCAGCCATGCGCACCGGGTTCGTTGAAGCCGCTCCAGGTCGAAACCCGCGGGCTGCGCTCCTGCATGTCGGCCTGGTACATTTCGACCGTTTCGGCGATGTCATGCCCGGCCGAGAAATGCTTGCCGTCGGCGCCCAGGATGATGACCTTGACGCTGTCATCGGCCAGTGCCTTTTCAAACGCCTCGTTGACCGCAAAGATCAACGCCGGGTTGATCGCGTTGTACTTGTCGGCGCGGGCCAGCATGATCCGGGCGACACCGTCGGCGGGGTTTTCATAGCGAACAAGCGTTTCGGTCATCACTGGCTTCCTTCTGCAATTTCACGGGCGCGTTTGCGCAAGATATCTTTTTGGACCTTGCCCGATGGCACGCGCGGCAGGTCGTCGACCAATACCAGGTGCTCCGGGAACTTCTGGCGGGCAAGGCCGGTACCATCGAGATAGCGTTTGATCTCGGCAAGGTCGATCGATTTGCCCGGGCGCGGAATGATGAAGGCACAGCCCTTTTCACCGGTTGTCGGGCTGGGCATGGCGACAATCGCGGCTTCGGCTACGGCCGGGTGCAGGGCGAGCATGTCCTCGACTTCCTTGGGGCTGATATTCTCGCCCGATCGGATGATGATGTCTTTCTTGCGGCCGGTAATCACCAGACAGTTGCCGTAGACCTGTCGGCCCAGATCGCCCATCCGGAAGTAGCCCAGATCATCGAAGTTTGCGGTGTTGTCAGCCGGATCGAGATAGCCCGCGAACAATCCCGGTCCGCGCGCGAGGATTTCGCCTTCCTCGCCTTCAGCGACCGGCTGGTCGGCATCGTCCAGCAGTTTCACTTCGGTCGGCGGCAGTACCACGCCGTCGGTTTCTGCGCCAAGTTCGGCCTGCGATCGGTTCTGGATGCCCAGCGTCACGCAGGTCATTTCGGTTGAGCCATAGGCGCGGAAGAACAGGCAGCCGGGGAAGGCCGCGCTGGCTTGCCGGATCAGGTCGGGCGAAACAGTGGTACCGCCACAGAAGAACAGGCGCAGCGTTGCCAGCACGTCTGGCTGGTCTGCTGCTACTTCGAGGAACTGCTGCAGGAATGGCGTCGCGCCGCCGCTGACTGTGCACTGGTTGTCGGCAATGCAGCGGATCCCGTCATCAGCGCTCCACACGTCGATCAGCACCGAGCTGCATCCGCGCACCCACGGCATGTCGAAACACCAGAATGCGCCGGTGATATGGGTGACGGGCGAGGGCATGAAGACTACATCCTCAGGCCCGATGCTCCAGGCCTCACCCATTGCGCGCACGCGGTTTCCGAAGCTGTAATGGGTGTGCAGCACACCCTTGGGCCGACCGGTGGTGCCCGATGTGTACATCACCATCATCACCGCTGCGGGATCGACCAGGGGCAGGGTGGCTTCGTCGAGCGGGGCAGTTGCAATGGCCTGATCCCAGGTCAAGCCGCCTTCACCGCGCACCGTAACCACATCGCGCAGCTCCGGCAGCTCGGCGCGCAGGCCGTCGATCATCGCGGTGTGATCGTGCTTGCGGAATAGGCGCGGCACGAAGATCAGCTTGGCGCGGCAATTGGCCAAGATGTAACCCAGTTCGCTTCCGCGATAGATGGGCGGGATCGGATTGATGATCAGGCCAGACATCCGCGCTGCCAGTGCAATGATCGCGGCCTCGGTCCAGTTGGGCAGTTGCAACGAGACCACATCACCGGGCACCAGCCCGCGCGCCCTGAAAAAGGCCGAGAGCCGCAGCGCCTGGTTCCACGCGTCCTGCCGGGTCAGCTTTGCCGAACCTTCGATCAGCAAGACGCGGCCGGGTTCCTGTGCGACCGCGGCGCGGGCCACATCGACGAGTGTGGTGGGTTGCCAATAGCCTTCGGCCAGATAGCGCGAAGCCAGGTCCTCAGACCAGCGGATCGAAAAGCCGCTTGGATCAGTGCGCATCGCGGTGCTCACGCCAGGTCGGCCTTGGTCGTGCGCCGTCCGATCGGGCGGAACACGACAGCCAACCAGCGTTCAGAATCGGCGTGCGGCAGGGCGACGAGCGTCTTTTCCAGCGCGGCCAGTGCAGCAGCCTCGTCGCAAAGTTCGATCAGGATTCCGTGCGGATACTTGTAGCAGCTGCCCCGGATCTGCTGCTCGGCCAGGGTCAGGTATTGTGCCGAAATAACACCTGGTTGGTCAGCCATTGCCAGCAATCCGCCGCCCAAAAGCGCATCGGCAAAGGCCTGATCTTCACCTTCTGCCGCATTGTAGAGACCGAAGATCACGCTCTGGCGCGAAGCGGTATCGGTGAGCGGGCGTGCGGTACTGCGAAATTCTGCGCGGCGCCACATTGTTGGCGGCTGAACCGTGTCCATGTTGATCGCCGGGCTGATCGGCATCGTCTGGGTGCCCTTGACTTTGGCCAGCTCGGCCAGGGTGAAGGCCGGGTCGTCAAACTCCCAGATCATCAGATAGTCGTGCTTGCCTGCTGGCCAGGGACCTTTGGTGCGGCGGAAACGCTGACCGGCAATTATCCCGGGTGTCTTGACACCATGCGTCAGATGGTCGCCTCCGTACCATTCGTTGAATTCTTCTTCCATGCCAGGCGTGGGGTTGGACAGGGCGAATTGCAGCACTGCGGACACGTCAGGCCTCCGGGATGACGACGGTGCGCCCGGTTTCCGACGCGGCGTCGATTGCGTCAAGCAGCCGGGTCAGGCTGACCGCCCGGGCAAAGTCCGGAACCGTGCGGGCTCCACTGCGAATATCGGTAGCAAAGCGGGTCCACAGTTCGGCGACATTGGCCGATTGCACTGCGATTCCGGGGTAGCTTGCTGCTGGCTGCGGCGGGAGGCTTTCACTCTCGACCGTCAGCAAGCCGGCCTGATAGCCGCCGACATGCCCACCGGTAATCTTGAGCGAGCCGGTCTCGCCGCGCAGATCGAATTGGAACGGCACGTCAGTCACCCCGCCAACAACTTCAAGCGAGGAGACGCAGCCACTGGCGTGCACCCCAATAGTCAGCAGGTGATCGGCGCAAGTGCGGGCCACCGTCTCATCGGTGCCGGCCAGGGTCATGGAATCGAGCAGGATCGAAGCCCGCGCGCCGACTTCGCAGTAAGCACCAACCACAGCCTCGATCGCGGCAAGCGTGTGGCCACCAGCAATGGTCGAAAGCGTCGCGCCGTTGCGCTTGTCCTGAAGGTAGGCGTAGTTCGGCGGCGAGACTGCGCCCCACCCGGCAGTCGGTGAAACGACCCGCAGCGACAATGGTCGCCCGATCGCGCCATCCCGCACCAGCTTGGCAGCGTGGCGGACTGCATGGCAGTTTTCGCCCTGCAGGCCGATCGCGACATGAACTCCGGCCTTGGCGGCGGCGTCACGCATTTCTTCGGCCTCGGCCAGGTCGCGGCCCAGCGGCCATTCGCAATAGACGTGCTTGTTTGCGGCAATCGCCGCCAGCACGATGGCGCGATGTTCGGGCACCTTGACTGTCACCGCGACAATATCGACCGCCGGATCACGGGCCAGTTCAAGCGAATCGGCGTAAGCCGCCCCCGCCCCAAACAAGGCTGCGGCGCCGTCGGCGATTTCCCGCGTCCGGGCGGAAACTGCCCCGATCGTCAGGTCCGGAATTGCTTTGATCGCAGCAAGATGGGCATCGCGCGCCCAGCCGCGCTGGGCATTGGCTCCGGTAAACCCGATCCGAAGCGGCGAAGATTTCACCTTGCCCTCGGCAGACCAAGCACCCGGTCGGCAATATTCTCGCGCTGAATTTCGTTGGTTCCACCCGAAATCGAGAAGACCCAGCTCCACAAGAAGTCGTAGGTCCAAGGATGGGCGCTGCGATCACCGTTGAATTCCAGAAAGTCCCAGCCCATCATTTCGCCGACCAGTTCGCTCAGCGCCTTGTGGGTCGAGGTAACCAGCAGCTTCATCATTGAGCCTTTGGGGCCGGGCTGACCGGTCCGGTCAGTCTCGGCGATATCGGCCAGGGTCATCGCCCGGATCGAGAGGGCGTCGGCCTTCAGGCTGGCGAGCTTTTGCGCGATCCCGGAATCGTCGATTGCCAGGGTGCCATCATCCAGCCGGACCCTGCCGGCCATGTCGATGGCGCGTCCGACCCGCTCGTAAAGTTCAAGCTGATCGCCAATAAAGCCGAGTCCACGTTCGAATGAAAGCGTTGCCAAGGCAGTGGACCAGCCCTGGTTCACTTCGCCCACGACATTGGCCAGCGGAATGCGAACCTCGTCGTAAAACACGGTGTTGATATGCTCATCGCCCAGCATCGTGCGGATCGGCTTGATGTCGATCCCGGGCGATTTCATGTCGCAGATTACCCAGGTCAGACCCTTGTGGCGCTGCGAATCCGGATCGGTGCGGATCAGCAATTCCTGAAAATCCGAATGCTGAGCATCGGTGGTCCACATCTTGGCGCCGGTAACGACGATCTCATCGCCGTCAATCACGCCGCGGGCCTTGAGCGAGGCGAGGTCTGATCCGGCGTTGGGCTCCGAAAAGCCCTGGCACCACAGCGATGCGCCGCTGAGGATCTTCTCAAGATGCGCCGCCTTCTGCGCTTCGGTACCGCGCGCGATCAGGGTCGGCCCGGCGTGCATCAGCGCGACATAGGTAGTGTTGATGTAGTGCGGTGCACGGGCCCGGGCCAGTTCCTCGTACCAGATGACCTGCTGCAAGCCGGTCAGGCCAAGGCCGCCGTATTCCTTGGGCCAAGCGACACCGGCCCAGCCATGTTCATAGAGCTTGCGCTGCCAATCCCGATCGAACTGGGCAGAGGTGTGGCCATTGGCGGGCCGGACAGCATTGGGCACATTCCCGGCCAGCCACTGGCGTGCCTTTTCGCGGAATTCCCGGTCGGCTTCTGAATATTGCAGGTCCATGTCAGTCTTCCACCCTGGCATGCAGCATGCGGCCCAGCAGTTCCCGCTTCCCGCCGAACAGACGGGCCAGAACCAGGGCGTGCTTGAGATAGAGGTGCGCGTGATGCTCGTCGGTCACGCCGATTCCGCCGTGGAGCTGGATGTTCGAATCCGCATTGGCTGCTGCGGCCTGGTTGGCAAGATGCTTGGCCGCATCGAGGTGGACCAGTGCATCGTCGCGGGCTTCTTTCAGTGCTGTCGCGGCGTACCACAACTGCGCACGCGCGGCCTCAAGCCTGATCGCCATGTCGGCGCAGGGGTGGCGCACCGCCTGCCACGATCCGATCTTCTTGCCGAAAGTCTCGCGAACCTTGGCATATTCGACGATCTGTTCGAGCGTAGCTTCGGAAATGCCGACCAGCATTGCGGCCACGCCCAATTGCCCCATCGTCCAGGCATGTCCGCCCACCAGCCTGGCGACTGCTGACGGCAAGCTCGACACCAGTTGCTGTGAAGTTGCCGGATCCAGCGAAGCGCGCCGATCACCAGCGTTGTCGCCAGCCGGATAGAGTTCGGCCGATTGCCGGTCCACTCGCAGAAAGTATCCGGCGTCCGGAGCGCCAAGCGCACGGTACCCTGTCCCATCCGGGACCAGCATCGCCACCCCGACCGCCCCGGTCAGGATCGCGTCGCGCAACCCGGCATCATCGGTGACGAAAGCGGCGAGGCTCTGCGCCAGAACGTCGATCGGGCCACATTGGCGTCCGACCTCGCGAAAGAACAGCGCGTGTTCGACAGGCGAAAGCGCGCTCCCGCCTGCCTCCGCTGCGAGCGAAAGGGCAAACCAGCCCATTTCGCCAAGACTTGTCCGCAGATCGGCGTTCATGTCTGCACTGCCTGCGTGGTGAAGGCGCTCAATCGGCATGGCATCGGCGAGATAGTCCGCCGCTGCCGTCGCGATCTCCAGCTCCTCTCCATCTGGCACGAGGTACATCAAAATTCTCCGCCCCACCGGCGCGCGGGGAAATTTGGGCTGCGCACGCCTGAAACCGCTGCTGTCTTACCCTCCGTCCGAAACGAAATGCAACAGGGGAATAGCATTAATTTTGGCCCAGCATTTTGTTGGCTGGATGCCAGCATGGTTGTCAACCGCCAAAAAGCGGCTCAGCGATCCCCTTGAAATCTGAAAAGAAACGGAAAAGACCGCCATTTTGGGCTTCTCCCGGAGCATCGGGCGCGATCTTGAGTTTGGTTGAAGTGACGAACAGACTGGCCAGATCTTCGCCGCCAAATGCTGCCTTTGTCGGGTTGGAGCATGGCAGAGCCAGTTCGCAATCGCGCTTTCCAGTGGGATCGAAACGCCGCAACACGCCTTTGCCTACCACTGCCAGCCAGTAACCGCCCGCGCTATCGACTGTTGCGCCGTCGATATGGCCGTCACCCGGGGCGAGCGACAGAAACGTCCGCCGGTTCGACAGCGCTCCGCTGGCAGGATCGAGATCAAAGGCATCGACCGTGCGACTGGGGGTGTTGGAAGCGTACATGATTGTACCGTCGGGGCTGAAGGCCAGCCCATTGGCAACGGCGACGCCATCGACAACCTTGGTCAGTCGGTCACCGTCAAGCCGGAACCAGGACCCGCCCGCCGCACTGCGATCGGCCGGAAAACGGTGATCGAACGAGCCGACCCAGAACCGCCCCTGCCGGTCGCAGCCGCATTCGTGCAGCGTAACGTGAGCGGGAAGATCTGCCTTGGCGCGCAGCGAAAGTTTGGCGCTGGCTGGGTCGAAATCATAGACGCCATCAGCCAGGGCGAGCAGCAGGCCGCCGTTCTGTTTGAGGACCATGCCGCCCACGCGCGAAGGCATCGGCCAGACAGTGACATTGCCCGTTGCCGCGTCCCAGCGCTGGACTGCGGGTTCGTTCTCGCAATTGACCCACCACAGCGCGCTTTCGCGGGCAGACCAGACTGGTGATTCGCCGATCTGGTTGTCGGCCGCAAAGAGGCATTCGGCTGCGCCCATGATGGTGATCCGGTCCTGATTGCGCTGCCCGAATTAATGCAACGCTGGTTGTGCAATTGCAATTCTCTACTAAGATCGGACTGTCAATGCGCGTTGCAGGCGGGAGGCGATGCAGTGGGTGAGCTGTTTGAAACGATACACCCGTATTATCAGGGCATCCTCAACATCTTCCGTGAGCTCAATCGCCCGCAGTTCCATCAGCTGACGCCCGAAGAAGGTCGCGCAATGCTCCGCGCGGGAACCGTGGCCGCCCCGCCGCCCATCGATCTGCCCGAGCTTGCCGCGGTTCGCGACTTTTTCATCGACGGCCCGCATGACCCGATCCCGGTGCGCAGCTACCTGCCGCAGGGCCCGGTCCAGGGCACCTGCGTCTATTTTCATGCCGGCGGCTGGGTAATTGGCGATCTTGATTTCTGCGATGCAACTTGCCGCAGGCTGGCACACGCCGCCGGGTGCGAGCTGATCTCGGTCGACTACCGGATGGCTCCTGAGTTCCCTTTTCCGGCACCGCTCGATGATTGCTACGCAGTGATCGAGTGGGCCGCGCGCGAACGCGAGGGCAAGCTTGCGGTGATGGGTGAAAGCGCGGGCGGCAATCTGGCTGCGGCTTGCGCGATCCGCGCCCGTGACAGCGGCGGCCCGGCGATTGCCGCGCAGGCCCTGGCCTATCCGGTCACCGATCACGATTTCAGCACCGCATCCTATGCCGAACTGGGTGATCGCGGCTGGATGCTGACCACCGCCGACATGCGTTATTTCTGGGACCTCTATTGCCCCCAGGGAACTGACCGGACCGATCCGCTGGCCTCGCCACTGCACCTGGCCGACGCGGCCGGATTGCCCCCGGCCTATGTCTGCGTGGCCCAGCTCGATCCGCTGCGCGAGGAAGGGCTGGCCTATGCCCGCAAGCTGGCTGCGGCCGGGGTTGAGGTTGAGAGCCGCTGCGATCCGGGCGTGCTGCATGGCTATCTGGCCGGTGCAGCGGCGGTGCCGCAATCGGCCGAAGCGCTGGCCGGTGCGGCGGCCTGGCTCAAGCGTCACCTGGCGTGAGCCGCGATCTCGACCAGCTCAAGGTTGCCCTGGCTGCCGTCCTGCCGGGTGGTGGACTGATAACCGGCATTCGCGCCTTTTCGACCGGGCATTCCAACGAAACCTACCTGATCGAAGGGCTCGATCAGATCTTGCGCCTGCCGCCCACGGTCTCGCCGCTGTTGCCTGGCAGCCATGGTGTAATTGCGCAGGCCCGGATCCTCGAAGTCTTGGCGCAAACACCTGGCGCGCCGCCAGTCCCGCAGGTGCTGTTCACATGCGATGATGCTGCGGCACTGGGCGACCCGTTCTTCGTCATGGCCCGGGTCAAGGGCGAGGAAATCAACGATTACCTGCCGCAGCCGTGGTTTGCCGATGCTACGTCTGCGGAGCGCGCCGGTTATTGTGCCAAGTGGATGGGTGCATTCTGCGACCTTGCCAACCTGGCCCCGCTGGATGTGCTGGGACTGGCGGTGACGCCCGAAGATGAAGCGCGGCGCTGGCAAGCTATGGCGCGCGAGGCCGATTGCGAGCCACTGGTGGCCAGCTTCGACCGCCTGCTCAGCATTCCAGCTCCGCGTAGTGGCGCCCCGGCACCGGCGCATGGCGATCCCAAGCTCGCCAATCTGATGTGGGCCAATGGGGATCTGACCGCAGTGCTCGATTGGGAACTGGCCTATAACGGCGATCCGCTGGCCGATCTGGGCTATATGCTGGCTTTCTTTGAATCCGATGCCCGCTCGGCCGGCAAGGCCTGCGGTGATGAGGGCATGTGGAAGCGCGACCGGATCATCGCCAATTGGGAGCAGACCACTGGCCGCCCCGCCAGCGGGATCCGGTGGCACGAGGCGGCCGCGATCGGCAAGATGGCGGCAATCGTTGCCTATGGCTACAACCTCTACGTCAGCGGCAAGAGCGACGATGCGCGGTTCCAGAGGTGGGAGAGACCCATTGCGGACAACTTGCGGATCATGGACACGATGCTGAGCAGCCTTGGTGTCTGAGCCAACCTGGAGAACTTAATATGGTCCCGACAATTGCCCCGCTGACCGGCGCGGACGAGTTCTTCAATCACCAGATCGTCAACACCCATGCCGCGGTGGTGACCGGAGACCTGAGCTGGACAGAAAAAGTCTGGTTCACGTTGATGCGCAAGGATGCTTCACTGCAGGCCAGCTTTGGCCTGGGCAAGTATCCCAACCGCAATATCATCGACGGGTTCGCCGGGGTGCAGCGCGGCACCCGCCAGCAAACCGTGCGGGCCAGCCGCGTGTTGGCCCCGCAGCTGGAGGACATGGCGGTGGGTCCGCTAGCGTTCGAGGTGATCGATCCGCTCTGGGTTGTGCGGATCACGTTGGCAGCCAATGCGGCGCAACCGATCAGCTATGACCTGACCTTTACCGGTACCATGCAGCCATTCTTCGAACGCCGCGATGTGGTTCATTCGCAAGGTCGCACGATATCTGACGTGATCCGCTACCACCAGGTCGGGACCGTATCCGGCTGGATCGAGATCGAAGGCGAGCGGATCGCGGTCGATCCCGAGGACTGGTACGGGTTCCGCGATCACAGCTGGGGCGTACGTGAACACGTCGGGCTTGATCCGGCCGATCTGGTCCCCGGTCACCTTGCGCCGACTGCGAAGAGCAAAGCGGGCAGCGACTTTCATTTCAACTGGCTGGTCTCGCAAATCGAGCGGCCCGATGGATCGCGCTATGAGCTGGCCTATTACTTCCGTGACTTCGGCGAGAATGGCCCGCCGCTGTTCCTCTCAGGCTATATCAACGAGGACGACGGAACCCAGACGCCGATCCTGCACCTCTATCCCGAAATGACCTACCGCAAGGGCGACAAGGCAGCGATGCAGGGCCGCATTCACGCCTTTGTGGCCGGGCGAGGGGCCGAGATCATCGAGCGCGTGTTCGAGATCGAGGCGATCGATAGCGAGATGGGCTTTCGCCTGCTGCCCGGCATGTACGGCGAATGGAAGGGCCAGATCCACGGCAGCTTCAAGGGCGAGGATTTCCTCGACGGCGAATGCATCGACGATGTCAACGCGCCTGAAAAGACCGCCGAGAACTATCGCTGGCAGATCCGCGACCGCCCGGTGCGAATTCGCGAGGGCGAAAATAGCGGCTATGGCGATATGGAGAGCATCATTCTGGGCTCGTTTCCGGGTGTCAGCTTCGTCTGAAAGGAACTGCGATGACCGATCCTGCCCAACCGCGCTGGACCAACCGGCCCGATGGATCGAACTGGGGTGACTTTGGCCCCGACGACCAGATTGGCCGGCTCAACCTGATCACGCCCGAGCATCGCCGCAAAGCGGCAGCCGAAGTGCGCGAAGGACTGGCCTTTTGCCTCTCGCTGCCGCTCGATTGCCCGCGGGTCCAGCTCAATTCGCGCCGCTTCGCGCCCGAGCGATCGTTCTCGATGCGCGGCGAGGATCCGGTGATCAACTATCCCTACGGCCGTGCAATTCCCGGCATGAAGGAAGTGGTCTGCGATGACCGGGTCACGCTCAGCCTGCAGTATTCGACCCAGTGGGACGCGCTGTGCCACATGGGCTATGAATTCGATGCGCGCGGCGAGGGGGCCGAGCAGGTTACCTATTACAACGGCTTTCGCGGCGGTGAGCATGTCTGCGGGCCGTTCGATTACCTCCATGATCGTGCGCCGGTGCCGGGGCCGCACGGCGCCTTCGCACTGGGGATCGAGAAGATCGCAGAAACCGGACTGCAAACGCGCGGGGTGATGGTCGATCTCTACGCCCATGTCGGTTTGGAAGCCGAGCCGGTGGGATACGACCGGTTGATGGCGATCATGGCAGCAGACGGGGTGACGGTTGAGCCCGGCGATGTGCTGTGCCTGCGCACCGGGTTCGATCGCGCGTTGCTGGCCCAGTATGCCGATCCTGCCAGTGTGTTCGATTCGCATCGCTGCTCAGGGCTCGACGGATTTGACGAGAGGCTGTTGCAATGGATCGCCGACAGCGGGGTTGCCGCGCTGGTTTCGGACAACGAGGCGGTCGAATTCATGCCTGATTTCGTTCGGCAGGACGCGCATGGCGCGCGGGTTCCGCTGCACCATTTATGCCTGTTCAAGCTGGGCATCCCGCTGGGCGAGATGTTTCTGCTGTCGGATCTGGCCGATTGGTTGCGCGAGCATGGCCGCTCGCGCTTCCTGTTCACGGCGCCGCCGTTGCGTCTGCCCGGCGCTGTCGGATCGCCGGTTACGGGCGTAGCAACGGTCTGAGGAACGTCCTGTTTGCAGTCTGCCCTTGTCAATGTTACACGGTGTAACAATAACGATTCGCGCGCGGCGCTGGCAAGAAGGGTAGAGGCATGGAAATCCGGATTCTGATCAAGGGCGGTACGGTGGTCGATGGTTCGGGTGCACCCGCCTATCCAGCCGATGTCCGCGTGGCCCAGGGCAAGATCGTCGAGATCGGCCAGGACCTTGCCGCCTCGCAAGGCGAGCGCGTGTTCGACGCGGCTGGCTGTTATGTCACTCCCGGCCTGATTGAAACGCACAACCACTGGGACGGCGGCGTGTGGTGGTCACCCAACCTCGATCCGCTGCCCGGCTACGGCGCGACCACGTCGATCAACGGCAACTGCGGATTCTCGATGGCGCCAGCTCCGCAGACAGAAGCTGACCGCCAGGACGTGATCGATATCTTCAACTACTTCGAAGACATCCCCGAAGAGCCGATGCGCGCGATCGTGCCATGGGACTGGAAGAAGTGGAGCGAGTACAAGGCCTCGATGGAGCGCAATGTCCGGGTGCCGCTAAACTTTTGCGCGTTTTGTGGACATATCCCACTGCGGCTTTCGGTAATGGGGCAAGACGCCTGGAAGCGTGCAGCGACCGCTGACGAGATCGCGCAGATGTGTGAGCTGCTCGATGATGCTCTGGCGGCCGGCGCGATGGGGCTGTCGTCCAACTATCTCGACTATGACAAGTTTGAACGTCCATTGCCTTCGCAGCAGGCTGATGACGCTGAATTTGCAGCCTTGCTGGCCGTGCTCGCGCGCTATCCTACTGCAACCTTCCAGGTAATTCTCGATTACTTCATGCGGATGTCTGCCAACGACATGCTGGAGCGCTTTGGGCGGCTTGCCAAAGATGCCGGAATTCGCATGCAATGGGCCGGGATGCCAACGCTCGAATACATGGCGCCGCAACTGCCGCGGGCAGAGGAACTGCACGCCCAGTTCAAGGCCGAGGGTCTGGAAATCTACACCGCGTTTAACGTGCTGTCGCCGACCTCAGTGATCAATTTCGGCCGCACGCTAGTGTTCGGTCAGAACGGCAACCCGGTCTGGCAGGAACTGGTCAACACCGATGGCTGGGACGCCAAGGCAGCGATGCTGGTCGATCCGGTTTGGCTGGCGAAAGCCCGTGAAGCTTGGGCTAACCAGTTCCCCCATAGCTACCTGCATCATCCCGATGCCTTGTTCCTGCGTGAGAGTGAGAGTGGCTATGGCCCGATTGGGATTACCTTGGCCCAATACATGGAGCAGACCGGGATTGAGCATGCCTCTGACGCTCTGGCCGCATGGGTGCTCAACAACGGGCAGGAATCGGTGATCCTCAAGAAGTCTTGGGAAAAGAGCGAACCGATCCTCGAGAAACTGTTGGTCGATACTCATTCGCTGGCCAATGTCAGCGATGCCGGAGCGCACGGCAAGCTGTTCTGCGGGGCGGGCTACAACGTCTTCCTGCTGACCGACTATGTTCGCGACCACAAGATCATCTCGCTTGAACAGGGTGTCCACATGCTGACCGGACGACTGGCGGACTTCTTCGGGCTGCACGACCGCGGGCTGATTGAAGTAGGCAAGGCGGCTGACATCACCGTGTTTAACCTCGACGAGATCGAGATGCGCCCCGAGATCAAGACCTGGGACGTGTGGGACGGCACCGGCGGGCGGACCTATCGCTACACCCGCGAAGCCGCACCGATGCGCCTGACCCTGGTCAATGGTGAGCCGACTTTCGATCGCGGTGAGTTTACCGGGCGCTATCCGGGCAAATTCATTGGCCCGGTGGTGCAGGCCGATCAACCCTTCGCGGTCGCGGCCGAATAGGTGAGCGAAGCGGCAAGCCCGGCGGCGGCGATGGAACCATCGCCGCTCGCCGCGTTCCAACGAAAGCGTAAGCAGGATAGCCGCGCCAGGCTGCTCGATGCGGCCGTCGACCTGTTCGGGCGGCACGGCTATCCATCGGTGTCGGTCGAAGACATTGCCGGCGAGGCCGGAGTCAGCAGGATGACCTTCTACAGGCATTTCCGCGGCAAGGCCGATCTGGCCGGTACGCTGTTCAGTCAGAATGTCGCGCAGTCAGGGCCGAACCTGCTGAGCATCGGGGCCATGGACTGGACCGATCGAAGTGTGGTCTCCAGATGGCTGAGCGACCTGTTTGCCGCCGACCGTGCCAATCGCAAGCTATTGCGCCTGTTTATCCAGGCGAGCGCGATCGAACCGGAATTTACCAAGCAAGGCCACGCACAGATCGCCGCGTGGATCGAGGAATTAGGCCGATCCATTCCGGCCTTCGCGCTGGACAAGGAAAATCCTGACCATCGGCGACGCTGGCTTGAGGCATGGCTGCTGCTGTTCGAATTGCTCGACCAAAGCAACCATGCCGCGCTCGATTCAGGGGTTGCTGCAGATCCGCTGATGATCGAACTGCTCGGTGACCGATTCCTGAACTACGTTTTGGCAGCGCCCGCCCGCTGATGACAGAGGGTCGCCACATTGCGATTGTTGGCGCAAGCGGGGTGATCGGTTCAGCTGCGGTTGAGCACTTCTCGAGGCTGCCGGGATGGGATGTAACGGCACTTTCACGTCGGCAACCGGTTGTCTGCAAGACTGCGAAATTCCGCCATGTCTCGATCGATCTGGAGGATCGTGCTGCCTGTGCCGCGCAGCTTTCCGCGCTCCCACCGATCAGCCATCTGGTCTATGCTGCAGTGCGCGAGGCCAATGGCCTGGTCGGTGGCTGGATCGATACCGATCTGATCGAAATGAATGGGCGGATGTTCGCAAACCTGCTCGATCCGGTCGCGGCAACCGGGCACCTGCGTCATCTCTCGCTGTTGCAAGGCACGAAGGCATACGGCGCGCACCTGCATAGTGTTGAAACACCGCTGCGCGAAAGCGCTCCGCGCGATGACCATCCCAATTTCTACTGGCTGCATGAAGATCATGCACGGCGTTGTGCTACCCAGTCACAATTCAACATAACGATTTTCCGCCCGCAGGTCTTGTTTGGCAGCGCGCCGGGAGCCGCGATGAATCCAGTGGCAGCAATTGGTGCCTATGCTGCAATCTGCCGCGAAATCGGCGCGCCATTTGTGTTGCCCGGTGAGGGTGAGGCGCTATTCGAAGCGGTCGATGCCGGGTTGCTTGCCGAAGCCTTGGCCTGGGCTGCGACCAACGAGCTTGCCATCAATCAAACCTTCAACATCACCAATGGCGATGTCTTTGTCCTGCGCCAAAGCTGGTCCCGTCTGGCGTCCAGGATTGGCTGCTCCATCCAAGGACCGGCGGTCCCCAGCTTCGCCGAGTTCTTCGCGCGTGCTGTCAGCGCAGAAGCCTGGTCGACACTGGCGGCCCGGCACGGTTTGCGCGAGACGAACTTGGGACAGTTCCTCGGCCAGTCGCACCACTATCTCGACCTCTTGACCAGTCGCCGCTCCGCGCAGCGCGCGTTGCCTCTGATGCTAAGCACGATCAAATTACGGCAGGCTGGCTTTGGGGCCTGCCGCGATAGTGAGGACAGCCTGCTTCACTGGCTTCGCCGAATGACCGAATTGCAACTTTTGCCAGACCTGGAAGGATCACCATGAGCCAAGCTCACCCGCTTGATCGCCTATTCGATGCTCTCGGCAGCGGCGATATAGCCGCCACTGCGGACTGTTTTACCCCCGATGCGGTGGTCTGGCACGGCTTTGACCGAATTGAAATGACGCCAGCCGAGGCTGCCGAGCAATGGGAAGCGATGGTCGGGCATTTTCCGCAGCGACGCGTCGAACAGGTTCGGCGTCAGGAAACCGCCACGGGCTGCGTTCAGCAACACTTCTGGATCGCGAAAACCGGCGAAGACGGTGAAATGGCCTGGCCGGTGTGCATCGTAGCCGAGATCGTAGATGACAGGATTTCGCGGCTCGATGAATATATCGACCGGGCAGGGTGGTTTGCGCCCTAAGCCGTCAGCTCAAAATCCTCGAACCTGGGCTTTGCCATGACCTCACGGAAATGCGCATAGCTCCACGGCCAGACCAGCGGTACGCCATCGGCGTCCAGATACCAGCTGTTGCAGCCCGACGCGAATACGGTCTGTTTCGCGGCTTCGGACCGGCGCGTTTCGTAGTCTTTCAGGGCCGCCATCGTCGGGGCAACCGTGGCGGCCTGGCAGCTGCGCAACTGGTCGATCAATTGATCGATATAGTCCCACTGCGCTTCGGCGATATCGATCAGGGTAAAATTGCCGACCGGGCCGGTCGGGCCATTAAGCAGGAAGAAGTTGGGGAAGCCGGGTACGGCCACGGCATAATAGGCGCGCGGGTTCTTGGCCCACAGTGCATCCAGACTCTGCCCATCCGGGCCTTCGACGACCATCGGACGGACGAACTGATCGACCTTGAACCCGGTTGCGAGCGCGATCACGTCAAGATCGTAGAAGGTCCCATCCTTCATCCGGATGCCGGTCGGCTCAATCCGATCAATCGCGCCGCGCTCCACTTCGACGCCGGGTTGCTGGACAGCGTCGTAGTAGGTCGAAGAAAAGACCAGCCGCTTGCAAGCGGCAAGGTAATCGGGGCGCAGCTTTTCGCGTAGGGCGGGATCGCGGACGCTGTCATCCAGGTTCTTTTCGCAGATCTGCTGGATCTCGGCGAGCTCGGGCGAATCCTTGTCGATTATCGCAGCGGTAAAGCGTGCGCGCCGGGCGGCGGCATCGGGGCCGTTGCGGACTTCCTCGATCTTGGCGGGATCGTCGCGGAATGCCTGCCTTTCCGCCTCGCTATAGGGATGGTCGGCCGCGGGCATGATCCATTGCGGCGAGCGCATGAAGTGGACCAGTTTGACGGCCTCTTTGGAAAGGGCACTGACGATCTGGACACCGGTCGAACCAGTGCCGATCACGCCCACGCGCTTGCCGCTGGTCTCGACCGAATGGTCCCAGCGGGCGCTGTGGAATACTGCGCCTGTGAAGTTGTCCAGCCCGGGAAGGTCGGGAATGTTTGGGTGATGCAACACCCCAGTCGCGGCGATGACTACATCCGCTGTGTCACGGCGCCCGTCGCTGGTTTCGACATGCCACTGGCCGTCCTGGAACCGGCACGCGGTGACCGCGCTGTTGAGAACGATATATTTCGCCAGCCCATAGCGTTCGGCAATGTGTTCGAAATAGGCGCGAATTTCCGGGCCGGGGGCGTAGAACGCGCTCCAATCCGGGTTGAGCGCGAACGAATAGGTATAGCTGTGCGCCGGAGTATCGCAGGCGAGGCCAGGGTAGTGGTTCTCGCGCCAGGTCCCGCCAACCGCGTCGCCCTTTTCATAGACTATGAAGTTGGTTTCGCCGCGTTCCAACAAGCGGATTGCGGCGAGCATTCCGGCCATCCCGGCGCCCATGATGACATAGCGGAGCGGCCTGGTCATCGATCAGGCTGCCTCGTTCAGTTCGCTGGCAAAAGTGGCATCGGGTCCGGTGCGGCCTGCTGTGATCCGTTCGATCACCGCGCGGCGGTGGTCCGCCGGGGAACCCCAGACATGGTTGAGCGCGAAGGCGCGCTTGAGGAAGAAGTGCAGGTCGACTTCCCAGGTCATTCCCATCGCCCCGTGCGCCTGCACCGCCATCCGCGCGGCGGCATCGGCGGCCTCGCCGGCGGCGATCTTTGCATGGGCGACCCGGGCACGGGCAGCAAGCGTGCCCAGCGGCAATTCGGCCGCAGCGGCGTGGACCACTGGGCGGGCGAACTCGACCTTGACCTGAGTCGAGGAAATCATGTGCTTGACCGCCTGGGTGCTGCCGATCGGCTTGCCGAACTGGACCCGGTCCTTGGCATAAGCGACCGCGATGTCGATGCAGCGCTGGGCCAGGCCGATCATCTGCGCCGCCGCCAGCAGCGCGCCGCGATCAGCAATATCAGCGGGCGCGGTGCCAAACATGGTTTCATTGGAAGCGGTCCATTGCACCGCATCAAGATGCCGCAGTGGATCGAAGCTTTCCTTGCGTTCGGTCAAAACATTTTCCCGCGCAACAAGGCGCAGATCGCTGCCGTCCACCGCGAGCAGGGCCGTGGCTGCGTCAAGCCCCGTGACGTAGGGGTTGGAGGGGTGCTGAAGGGCTATGATGGTACCATTGAGTGCCTGTTCAAGGTACTCGGAGTGATCGCTCGCTGACGCCAACAAGGGCAGAACGATTCCCGCCATTTCGATCAGCGGTTCGGGCAGCGCGACATAGCCCGCAGCCTCGGCAATCCCGATCAGCTCGACCAGCCCCAGGCCGAGCCCGCCCTTGGCTTCGGGCACCAGCATGCCCAGCAGGCCCATCTCGACGATGGTATTCCAGCGCGCCGAATCGAAATCCTGACCGGCCTCGGACAGCTTGCGCAGGTCCGCTGGCGTGCAGGTTTCGAGCAGCATCCCACGCGCGGCTTCGGTGATCGCCAACTGATCTTCGGTAAATGCGAATTCCATGGCCTAGGCAGCCTTTCTAAGCTCTGGGCAGGCCAAGCATGCGCTCGGCGATGATGTTGCGCTGGATTTCGTTCGATCCGGCATAGATTGGCCCGGCCAGCGCGAAGATATAACCGTCGAGCCAGTCGGTACCTGTGATCGCATCGGGTCGCTGCCGGATCAGTTCGGCCTCGGGGCCCAGGATATCGAGTGCGCATTGGTGCAGCGCAATATCAAGTTCGGACCAGAAGATCTTGTTTGTCGACGATTCCGGCCCGATCTTTCCACCCGCCTCCAGCCGCGACGCGGTCGAATAGATCGACAGCGCATAAGCCTCAGCACCCATCCACAGATCGGCAACCCGTTCGGCCATTGAGGTAGGCAAACGGTCCTTGTTGGCCTCATGCAGCGCGATCAGCTTTGCCGCGGCAACCTGATAGCGGGCAGGGGAACGCAGCATCAGCCCACGCTCAAACCCGGCGGTGGCCATGCAGACGTGCCAGCCCTGGCCCTCGTCGCCCAGCCGGTCAGCCACCGGCACCCGGACGTTATCGAGAAAGATTTCGGCGAAGACCATTTCTCCGTCCATCCGCGCAATCGGACGGCGGGTAACGCCGGGTGCATCGAGCGGGAACAGGATCAGGCTCATCCCCTTGTGGCGCTCGCTGCCCGGCTCGCGGAACAGGCCGAAGGCCCAGTCGGCAAATACCGCGCGGGTCGACCAGATCTTTTGGCCGTTGAGCACGTACTCGTCGCCCTCTCGGGTGCAAGTCGAGCGAACCGCCGCGAGATCGCTGCCCGCGCCGGGTTCGGACCAGGCCTGCGCCCAGATATCGTCGCCTGCGGCCATCCGGGTCAGGAAGCGCGCCTTTTGTTCGTCGGTGCCGAACTCCATCATGGTCGGGCCAAGCAGGAAGATGCCGTTCTGGTTGACCCGGGTCGGGGCCCCAGCGCGGTAGTATTCCTCTTCAAAGATCAGCCAGCGGATCAGGTCGAGCGCGCGGCCGCCATAGGCTTCAGGCCAGGTCACCATGCCCCACTGGCCCTTGCTCAGCGTGCGTTCCCATTCACGGTGCGCTTCAAAGCCTTCGCGGGTCAGGTCGAACGAAGGCAACGGTGCGGAAGGCACGTTGGCCTCCATCCACGCGCGCACTTCCTGGCGGAAGGCGCGTTGTTCGGCAGTATATTCAAGCTTCATCGTCAGGCGCTCTTCTTGTTCGCCGATGCTGCCGACTTCCCGCTGACCCCGGCGATCGAATCGCCCATGACAAGATCGTTTTGGGCGTGGGCGAAGTGGTGCATGTGAAACACCGCATCCATCGCGCTGCGTTTGCCGCGCAGTTCTTCGACGTGGTTGACCGATTGCTTGGTCAGCCAGTTGCCGAGGCGTCCTTGTTTGGCCAGCTTGGCGGCCCAGGCGGTAGTCGCTTCGCGCAATTCTTCGCGCGGGACGACCTTGTTGACCATGCCGAAATCATAGGCCCGCTTGGCCGGCATCCGCTCGCCCAGCAGCAGGAATTCCTTGGCTACGCGCGGTGGCAGTTCATAGGCGTGGGCGAAGTATTCGACGCCGGGAATGCCCATCAGCGGGTTGACCGGATCCTGGAAGAACGCGTCGTCGGAGGCCACGATCAGATCGCAGACCCAGGCCAGCATCAGGCCGCCGGCGATGCAGGCACCCTGGACCATGGCAATGGTTGGCTTGGGAATATCGCGCCAGCGGCGGCACATGCCGAGGTACTGTTCCTGCTCACGAGTGTAGAGCAGCTCGGCGGCGGGCTTGTTGGTGTGCGGCGAGAACATCAGCCGCTTGTCGAATTCGTGGTGCAGATCGCGGCCAGGGGTGCCGATGTCGTGCCCGGCAGAGAAGTGCTTGCCATTGCCCGCCAGCACGATTGCGCCGACGGCATCATCTTTGACCGCGCGTTGGAAGGCGTCGTCGAGCGCATAGGTCATCTGGCCGTTCTGGGCATTGTTGAAACCGGGCCGGTTCATCGTGATCCAGGCCACGCCATCAATCACTTCATAGAGGATCGGCTCAGCGGTTTCGTATTCGATTTCAACCTTCTTGGGTTCGACCAGATCGCTCATTGTGCCATCTCCAGTTCCTGTTGTTGTGCAGTATTGAGCAAGACCAATGCATCCACCGCCACCGCGCCGCGTCCTTCGGGCATGACCAGCAGCGGATTGATTTCAACTTCGCGCAAACGCTCGCCCCCGGCAAGAACCGCATCGGTCAAACACGCGATTGCCTTTGCTGCCGCCGCGACATCGGCCTTGGGCGCACCGCGATAGCCATCGAGCAGCTTGAACCCCTTGAGGCTGCGCAGCATTGCCTCAGCCCCAGCGGCATCGACCGGCAGCAAGGCGTGGCAGGCGTCCTTCATCAGTTCGGTCCAGACCCCGCCAAGACCCACTGTCAGCATCCAGCCAAACACCGGATCGCGGGTGACCCCGGCCAGAATTTCGACCCCGCCCGAAAGCATCGGTTCAAACGTAACCCCGTCGATCTGGACGTTCATCGACTGTGCCTTGGCCATCATCGACTTGAACGCATCGACCGCCGCATCGGTGTCCTGGATTGAGAGTCGTATCAAGCCATGTTCGGTCTTGTGCGCGACATCGGGGCTGACCAACTTGGCGACCAGCGGAAAGCCAACTGCTTCGGCAGCCTTGCGCGCTTCATCGACTGAGTTGACCAGAGCATCGTGCACCACCGGTACGCCGAACGCGGCCAGCGCGTCTTTGCCTTCGGTTTCAGACAGTGCTGTGCGCTCGGCGGCGAATTCTGGCCAGCTTGCCGCCGCTGTCGCCGCAGTGGCACTCGCTTGCTTGGCCTGCCGCCACAAGCCGAAGGCCGCAACGGCGCGCGCAGCCCGGTCAAAATCGGGGAAATAGGCGACTCCGGCCGCTGCCAGCCGCGCTGAATCGCCCATGTCGTAGGTGTCGATTGCAACGATCAGCTTGTCGGTTGCCGCTGCCGCGCGCTCAAGCTGGTCGATCGCGCGTTCAAGGAAGTAGCCGGGCAGGAACACCATGACCACATCGATGTCGGCGGGCTGCAGAACCAGGCCGATTGCATCGAACAGAAAGCTGTTGTCGTTGACCAGGTTTCCGGTGAGATCGACTGGGTTGGCTACCATGCCGAAATCGGGAATGCGGCTGCGCAGTTCCTTTTGCACCGCATCAGGAAGCGTCGGAACTTCGGCCCCGGCAAGGCTGAGCGCGTCGGACAGGATTGCGCCGCCTGCGCCAGAAACGCTGAGGATCGCGCAGCTGGCGCCGCGGATACGGCTGCCGAAGCGGTTGAGATAACCCAGATCGGCAAGTTGCGAGAGTTCGCTGGCGCGGACCACGCCGCCAGCCCGGAACGCCGCGTCGTAAGCGGCGCTGTCGCCCGCCAGAGCTGCGGTGTGCGAGCGCGCGGCCTCAGCTCCTTTTTCGCTGGCCCCGACCTTGTAAACGGCTAGCAGTTTGCCCTTGGCCCGGAACGCGCGCGCTGCCGCCAGGAAGCCCGGCCCGTCGCGCAGTTCTTCGATATAGCACATGGCCGCATCGGTGGCCTCGTCGTCGGCCAGGAACGCCAGATAGTCGGCAAAATCGACATCGGCTTCGTTGCCGGTGTTGATCACATGATTGAAGCCGACCCCGGCCTTGCCGCCCATCCGGTATAGCGTGGCGCACATATTGCCGCTCTGGGTAAGCAAAGCAGTCCGGCCGACCGGGTCACCCGGCTGGAACGAAGTGCCGAAAGTGGTGAAGATGCCATCGGCCAGGTTGGCGTTGCCCATGCAATTGGGCCCGGCCACACGCATCCCGGTGCGCCTGGCAAAGGCAACCAGTTCGGCCTGGCGAGCCTGACCGTTGGCCTCGTTGGTTTCAGCATAACCGGCGGCGAACACGATCGCAGCCGGAATGCCCTTGGCGTGGCACCGTTCAAGCGTAGGCACGACCTGTTCAAAGCCGAGCGCGAGCAGCACCAGATCGGGCACTCCCGGTACGGCTTCGATATCGGGGTAGGCCGTCAGGCCCTGGACCTCGGCGTTCTTCGGGTTGACCGGATAGATTTCCGCAAAACCGGCGCGCTTGAGCAGATCGACGGGAATTCCGCCGACCCGCTTGGGATTATCCGACGCGCCGATGATTGCGATTGACCGCGGCTTGAGCAGCGGTGCGAGGGAAGATGAGGCGCTCATGCCAGGGCCTTCTCGTTAGCTTGGTTAAACACATAGTCCTCGGGTTTGAAATCGGCGGTCAGGTTGCGGTAGTGGCTCAGCCGCCAGGGTGAATTGGTCACCACCCGGCCAGCCTTGTTGCGGTACCAGTTGTTGACCCCGGGGTGAGTCCAGACCAGCTGGGCGTGTTCGGCATCGACCAGCAGGTTGTATTCCTCGAACGGCTCTTCGCGCACGTCCAGGCTTGCAGCTTCACGCTCGATCAGTTCGCGCAGCGCCAGCATCGTGTAACGCACCTGGCACTCGGAGTTGAACACCGCGCTGCCGCCGTGCCCGCCATTGGTGTTGGGGCCATAGAGAATGAAGAAATTGGGGAAATGCGGCACTGTTACCCCCAGGTGCGCCCGGGGGTTATCCTCGCCCCAGTGGTCACGGATGCTGCCTTTAGTGCCGACGATCTGCATCGGAAACAGCGGTGCCTGTGCCTTGAACCCGGTCGCCAGGATGATGACGTCGGCGGGGTGTTCGATACCATCCTTGTCGATCACGCCAGTCGCGGTGATCCGCTCAACCCCGGTGGTGACCAGTTCAACATTGTCGCGCGTCAGCGTGCGGAACCAGTTGCCATCGCGTAGCATGCGCTTGCCATAGGGCGGGAACTTGGGCGTAACCTTGGCCAGCAGCTCCTCATCGCCGCCCAGCTCGCTGCGCATGTGCGCGATGAGCTGCTCGCGGATTTCCTTGTTGGTGGCGTTGAGCGAGCTTTCCGGCTCGGGCCAGTTCGGGTCTTTCTTGAGCGAGGGCAGCATCCCGTCTGAGGTCGCATAGAGCAGCTGGAACCGGTACCACTTGGTGTAGAACGGAATGTTTTCCAGCGCCCACTTCACCCCATCAGGGACAGACGCGAACAGCAGCGGGTTCTTGCGCGCCCAGTGCGGTGAGCGTTGAAAAATGGTCAGGTGGCTGACCTTGGGGGCGATCGCCGGGCCGATCTGCATCCCGCTGGCGCCTGTGCCGATCTGGACCACGCGTTTGCCGGTCAGATCAACGCTGTGATCCCAGCGCGCCGAGTGAAACATCGGCCCCTTGAACAGCTCCATGCCCGGAATTTCGGGGATCGAGGGGCGGTTGAGCAGGCCGGAGCCGCTCACCACCGCCTTCGAAGTCATCGCGTATTCAGAGCCGTCCTTGCGGCGGATCGTCACGGTGTAGTCCGCTTCACTCGCGTTCCACACCGCAGAGACCACTTCCTCCTCGAAGCGGATGTGATCCTGGATGCCGGATTCCGCATAGACGGTGCGGATATATTTGATGATCTCGGGGCCTTGGGCGAAATAGTGATCCCAGTCCGACGAGGTGCGGAAGCTGTACGAGTAGAAATGGTTGGGCGTATCGACCGCCACGCCTGGATAGGAGTTTTCGTACCAGGTCCCGCCGACGTCGTCGTTCTTTTCTATAACCGTGAAGGGGATGCCCGCTTCTTTCAGCTTGATCGCCATGGCGAGGCCCGAATAGCCCAGGCCGATTACCAGCACATGATACTTGTCGAGCGTCTCTTGTGATATTGGTTTGCGCCAGCGCACCGACTTTGCGTCGGCACGATCGAAGTTCAGCTCTTCCAGCACCATCGGCAGGTATTCGCTCGGCACCGGCTGGCCGACGGCGACGTCGCACATATGTTGAAGCCGCGCTTGGTCCGGTGCCGGAGGGAGCGACTGGCCGTTCTTGGCATAGTGTTCCAACGTGGCGATCAGCTTGTCGCGCAGTTCGGCCTCAAGCGCCTCGTCGCTTTCGACTTCAAAGCTCCAGGCACCCTTGATCAGCGGACGAAACCGATCCAGCATCGTCTCGTCGCCCGACAGGTGTGTGTAGACCAGCAGCAATGGCACAATGTCCGCGGCCTTCAGCGCGTCCGCCAGACGGGTCCTGTCGGCGACCAGGTTCTTGAGATTGGTCGGCTCAGCTATCGTGGTCATGTTCTTCAAACCGTGCGTACGGGGTGGAAGCGATAATCCGGAGTGTGCGGAGGTGATCAGTTACCGGTCGTGGCAAGTTCGCTGGGGCGCGTTGCGTTTGCCCAGGCTTCGTGATTGGCGCTGACGGTTTCGAGTGCTTTCGACCACCATTGTTCGCCCTTGGCGAGGTTGAGGAAGTTGAACGACGTCGCGTGGCGGAACTCGAGCACTTCGACGCCGTTCGGTCCGGGGCGATAGCTATAGGGAACGCCGGCCGGGATAAAAAAGCTGTCACGGGCCCCAAGTTCTTCGGTGCCCATCTTCAGGCTGCCGGCCACGATGTAGTACAGGCAATCGGAATCGTGGCTGTGCAAGGGCAGGGGGTAATCGCGCTTGAGCCACGCATGAGTCAGCGAAAAGCCCGGCAGGTTGCACAGCACCTGGATCTCGTCACCTTCAAGATAACCTGCCGCGATCAACGCATCGATCCCGCCACGCTGGACAGGGCTCATCGCTTCGATCGACATGCATTCCGCTTCCATCAGCCCAGGTGCATCCTTGGCGCGGAAGATTTCGAATTTCGGCGGCGGGGTGTCGGTCATCGATCCTCTCCAGTTATTGAAATGCGATAGCAGAGTTGCATTTATTCGGCAAGGCGATAGGTTGCTTCCGAACGGCATCTCGCGATGGTTCGGAATGTTCGTTTAAGTTAATGAATTTGCTATTGAATACCTGGTTCTTGGCCAATCTCTTGATGGCCAGCAATACGCAAGGCCGAGACTTCGCAGCAGTGCATGGGATCGACCAGGAGGAGTGACGGTGCGAGCGGCAATTCTAACTCAGGCCGGAGCGCCGATGGTGCTTGCTGATGTTGCTGTTGCATCGCCCGCTTCGCGCGAGGTGCTGGTGCGGATGGTTGCTGCAGGCGTGTGCCATTCAGACTTGCACATCGTCGATGGCGATTTGCCGCACCCGTTTCCGGTGATCCTTGGTCATGAAGCAGCCGGGGTGGTTGAAGCGGTTGGCAGCGAAGTGAGAGCGGTCAGGCCGGGCGATCACGTCATTCTCTCGCTGACGTTTCCCTGCGGCTATTGCGGGCAATGCCAGGGTGGCCACGGGAATCGCTGCCAGAATCCGGATGCGGCGCGTGGTTTTGGCCAACCGCCCAGGTTAGTGCTGAACGGTCAACCAGTTGGTCAGTTCCTCAATATCGGTGCCTTTGCCGAGCAGGTTCTGGTCCACGAAACCGGGTGCGTTGCGATCCCAAAGGAAATGCCGCTCGATCGTGCCTGCCTGATCGGTTGCGGCGTCGCGACCGGCTTTGGCGCAGTGGTGCGCAGTGCCAGGCTGGAGCCGGGTGAGACGCTGGCGGTTATCGGCTGCGGCGGGGTTGGGCTTGCGGCGATCAACGGCGGTGTGGTTGCCGGCGCATCGCGAATCATTGCGATCGACCGGCTACCAGTGAAGCTCGACATGGCCAGGCAATTCGGTGCCACCGACGTTATCGATGCCAGCCAAGGCGGGGTGGTGGAAAAGGTGATGGAACTGACCGGCGGGACTGGCGTCGATCACGCGATTGAGGCGATCGGCCGCAAGCAGACCGTCGAGGATGCCTTCAATATGCTGGCCAAGGGCGGTCTTGCAACAGTTCTCGGCGCTGGCAAACGCGATGAAGTTGCCGAGATTCCACTCTTGCCGCTGCTGCGTGAAAAGCGCCTGCAAGGCTCGATGATGGGCGGGCTGCGCACCGGAACCGATATTCCGCGTTACGTCGATCTCTATTTGCGCGGCCAGCTCAAGCTCGACGAGTTGATCTCGCGCCGAAGGCCGCTGGCGGAAATCGACCTGGCGTTCGACGACTTGCGGCAAGGCGGGGTCGCGCGCACGGTGATAACGTTCGGCTAATGTCTGGGGCCGCACGGCACAAAGGGGAGGTTTTGATGACTATGCAATTGGTGCCGCTGTGTTCGCTCGTGCTGGAGCTTGCGCCTTCGCTGGCCATCGGGACAGGACCTGCCGGAGACCGCAGCATCGGAGCGATCCGATCAGCCATAATAACGGGAGAGCGGCTGTCGGGTTCGTTGGCTGGCGCTGCCGCGGCAGACTGGCTGGTTCGCACCGGGTCAATCGGTGTGATCGATGCCCGGATGACGATTCAGACTGATGACGGTGCACTGATTTACGTCAGTTATGGCGGGCGGCTCGACCTGTCCAATCCCTCCGCTGGACTGACGGCCTACGTCGGCCCGGTGTTTGAAACTGGCGATGAGCGCTATGCTTGGCTCAACCGGATCCAGGCCGTCGGCAAAGGTGCGCTGAGCTTCACCGCAGATGGGACCCGGATCGACTATGAATTCAGCGAAGTGGTGTGATTGGCAGTCCGATGATCAGCAAGGGCGACGACTATCCGATCCACCAGACCCCGGAACCGATCGCATTCGCGGGGACCGACCGGAATTTCTATGATCGCTACTTCTTCAACGGCTACTCTCCCGATGGCGAAGTCTATTTCGCGGTCGCCTTGGGGGTTTACCCGCACCTGAACATCATGGACGCGGCATTCGGCGTTCGGATAGGTGACCTGCAGTACAATATCAAAGCCTCGCGCCACCTCGGTATGGAAAGAATGGATACCCAGGTCGGGCCGATCCGGATCGAAGTGATCGAGCCCCTGAAGCGTTTGCGGATCACCGTTGACGACAACGAACACGCGATTGCCGCAGACCTTACGTTCGAGGGACGCATTCCGCCATTCGCTGAGCCCCGTACAACCCGCCGCAACGGGCCGCGCACGCTGATGGATTTCACCCGGATGACCCAGCCCGGAGCTTACAGCGGCTGGATCCGGGCAGGTGGCAAGACGGTCGCTGCAAACACGGAATTGCTTGGCTTCCGCGATCGTTCATGGGGAATAAGGGCGATCGGCGAGCGCGACGGGCAGGAACAGGTGCCCGCGCCGGTTGCCCATTTCCACTGGTATTGGACCCCGGTGCAGTTTCCAGGCTTCGCTTATCACTTCCTGGTCAACGAGGACGAGGATGGCGCGGTTTGGAACCGGGCTGCGTTACTTGCTTATGATAACGGCGATCTGGTTCACCTTGATGGCGGCGAGATCGATATAACCTACCGGCCCGGCACCCGTTGGCCAGTCAAGGGCGCAATCGAACACCATGGCCGGGATGGCGTGTTCCGCGTCGAGCTGACGGCCGGACCGGACTTCTTCATGACCGGAATTGGCTATCTCGATCCCGAATGGTCGCATGGCAAGAACAAGGGGCCGCTCGCGGTCGGCTATGACGAAATTGTTACAAGCCAAATCACCCGCTATCAGGCTCCGCATATCTACGTGCAGTCGTTCGCCGATGCGACCATCGCCTTGCCGACAGGTGAGACGCATCACGGCTTCGGTACTTTTGAGGCTTTGAGCATGGGGCCCAATGCCAAGCGCGGGTTCACCAGCTTTGCCGATGGGGTGCCGGACTGATGGAATTGAGAATTGCCGACTATCTCGCACACCGGATGCCGCAATCGACCAAGGTCGCGGTCGAGAAGTTGTCGCGAATTCACGGCGGGAGCAGTCAGGAAACCTATCGTTTCGCAGCGCGCTGGCGCGAAGGGGACGCGGAGGTGGAGCGGCAGTTGATCCTGCGCCGTGCACCGGTATCGGGGCTGGTCGAGGCCGAGCGTGATCTCGAATACAATGTCTATCATGCGCTGCGGATCAGCGGCGTGCCGGTGCCGCAAGTGCATTTCCTCGAGCTTGATCCGGTCTGGCTAGATCGGCCGTTTTTCGTGATGGATCTGGCCCCGGGCAAGCCAGGGCATCCCTACGCGCCCGGCGATCCTTATGATGGGATGGGTGATGCGATCGCGCGCCGATTTTGGCATCATCTTGGTACCCTGGCGGAGATCGATCATCGCAGCGTCGGCCTGGAAGGCCTGCGCAATGGACTGCAAGATGGCGGCTTCTGGTCAAACGAACTCGACCACTGGGAGCGCCTGATCGCAGCGGGTGAGACTTTGCTCCAACCAGCTGTGGCCGGAGCAATCCGCTGGCTGCGCAGCAATCCACCGCCTGCTGCGTGCAAGCCGGCGATCGTTCATGGCGACTACCGCTCGGGCAATTTCCTGTTCACTCCCGATGGCGAGATCAGCGCGATCCTTGACTGGGAGATGTGCCACATCGGTGATCCGCTGGAAGACATTGCCTGGGCGCTCGATGCGTTCTGGCCGATGACCCGGCACTTGCAGCTCGAAGAAGGGCTTGCGATCTGGGAGGCGGCGAGCGGTCTTCAAATCGATCGTGGCGCGCTTTCGTGGTGGCAACTGTTTGCGACCGTCAAAGCCAATGCAATCTGGACCACGGCTGAGGCGTCGTTCGCCAGTGGTGAGAGCTATGAGATGACCATCGGCATGTCGGCGCTGCGGGCCGGGCATTTTCACCGCAAGCAGCTTTTGGCGCAAATGGCCGAGCGGGGGGCAATGGGATGATCCTGACCATCGAGACCACGCTGCACGGGATTGCCCGGATGCTGCATGAGCGGATTGGCCCGGCGGTGCAGGATCCCTATGCCGGTGAGGCCGCGCGGCTGGCCGAACTGTTGCTGAAGCTCAACGCCAACTGGATCGACGATGCCGCAGCCGTGCGAGTTGACGAGAATGCTGCTATTCGTGGCTTGCTGGGCGAGGGGGCAACTTTGGTAGCAAACTCGGATCTGGCCGAACGTCTTGCCGGATCGGCCAGATCCGCAGATCCAGGACTACGCATCAGCGAACTCGATAAGGAAAATAATCGCTTGCGTTCCGATCTTCTGGATTTGCATGCACATGTCGATGCGCTTGAAGGCAACGCCGCCCGGTTGTTTGGGCAGCGGATCTGGCGCTCGCTGGCAGAATTCGAAATGGCCCGCGCGCCGCGCTAAGCGGTCGGAAGATAACGCGCGCGCAATTCCTTCTTGTAGAGCTTTCCAGTCTCCGCACGCGGCAACTCGCGTTCGAAATCCACGCTGCGCGGGCACTTGATATCAGCCAGGTTGTCGCGGCAGAACTGCTGCAATTGTGCGGCAAGAGTGTCGCCCGCAGTTGACCAGTCCTTGGGTTGGACCACCGCCTTCACTTCTTCGCCGAAAGTTGCATTGGGCACGCCAAATACCGCAACGTCGGCCACGGCTGGATGGGTTATCAGAAGATTTTCAATTTCTTGCGGGTAGATGTTCACTCCGCCTGAAATGATCATGAAGTCCTTGCGATCGGACAGGTAGAGGTAGCCCTCTTCATCCAGTCGCCCGACATCCCCCATTGTCGACCAATCTGGGTGGAGCGGATTGCGGGCCGAGGCGGTCTTGGCGGGATCGTTATGATAGCTGACCGGCTTGGTCCCGCTGAAATAGATCGTGCCGATCTCACCCTGGGGCAACTCGTTGCCATCATCGTCGCAAATGCGGATCTGGCCAATGACCGCACGGCCAACCGAGCCGACATGCTTCAGCCATTCGTGGCTGTTGATCGTGACGTGCCCGACGCCCTCGGAGCCCGAATAGAATTCCTCGATAATCGGCCCCAGCCATTCGATCATCGCCTGCTTGATCGGGATCGGGCAGGGCGCGGCGGCGTGAATTACGGTCTTGAGCGAGGACAAATCGTAGCGCGAGCGAACCTCTTCGGGCAGTTCGAGCAGCTTCACGAACATGGTTGGCACGACCATCGTCGCGGTGATCCGAAAGCGTTCGATCGCTTCCAGAAACGCTTCAGGCTCGAACTTGGGAAGAACTACGGCTGTTCCGCCAACTGCCTGGATGCCGGCGGTCATCCCCATCGGTGCCGAATGGTAGAGCGGGGCGGGCGAGAGATAGACGGTGTCCTTGCCCAACCCATAGAACTTCTCGAACAGCAATGCGCCCGGATTGGGTTGGATCGGCGAGCCGGTTGCGGAAGCGAATTTGAGCCCTTTGGGTCTGCCGGTCGTACCGGAGGAATAGACCATCCGGCCGCCAATCTCCTCGTCCGCAACCGGTGTGGCGGCCTGCGCTTCACACAGCGCATTCCAGTCAGGCAAGGCATCGACCGGTCCGATCGAGACCACCTCAGTGACACTGGGCATCTCGCGCTTTGCGGCAACCAAATTTCGCGCCGTTTCCGCCATGGCATCGGAAACGATGATGGCACGAGCTTCGCTGTCATTGACAATATAGGCGATCTCGTCGGTCTTGAGCCGGGCCGAGAGCAGCACCAGCACCAGTCCGGCACGCTGCGCAGCCCAGTACACTTCGAAGAACGCCAGCCGATTGTCGCAACAGATCGCGAAAGCATCGCCATTTTTCAGACCGAGCCCACGCAAGGCATGCGCGCCCTGATTGGCGCGCGCTTCCAGCCCGCCATAAGTCAGCTTGTGATCATCGGCGGCCATGATGATCGCAACCTTGTCGGGCTGCGATCCGGCGTGAATTCTCGGGTGCATCAGGCTCTGCCTAGAACCCGATGTCGGCGATCGGTGCTTCGAACCCGTTGTTGACGACGTGCTGGGCCTTGCGCAGCAATTCAGGATCGAGCCCCGCGAGGTATCCGTCGATCAGGCGCTGATAGTTGCTGATCAGCCCCTCGTGCGAGAACGACAGCCGCATTTCTTCAAAGCCCACGGCGTGCAGCCCAAGCTGCTGCAGCGGCAGATTGTAGTAGTCCTGGCGCGGAATTTCGGGGAATTCCTGGCTGTCGTAGGGCAAGATCGTCGGCTGCTTTGGGGTGTCGAATTCTTCATCCTCAGGGCGCAGCACCAGCGACCAGATCTCAAACAGGCAGGTTTCCGGCGTCAAGGGGCGGATCCGGTATGAGGACATCGCTGCGATCATCGGCAGCAGGAAGAAATGCGGGAACATGTATTCAACCGCGTGGAACGGTTGTTCCTGCATCACCTTGTTGATATCGAACATCGGCGCGCCGCGGGCGATACCGTCTTTCATCACCACATCGTTGGCCATCCCGTAAAACAGCATGGTCGCCTCGACTGGATCTTCGGGTACTTCCATATCTGCGAGCGCCTGCATCGCTGCGACTTCGGTTTCGTGCACCATCCCGGCCATGCCGGAGCTGAGCCGCGCCATGAATTCAAGATTGACCTTGACCGTGTCCTTGGCGCTGATCCCGCGATTGGGAACCAGCCCATCAGCATCGGTGCCATAGGGATTGCCCAGCGCCGACAGCCGGTTGAGCTGCGGATGGGTCTTCATGGTGTGGTAGCCTTCCTGGAAGGCTTCCATCGCCAGCTTCCAATTGGTCGGCAGGACCGTGGCATACCACCAGTCCATCTTGAGCTTGTCCGTATTTCGGGCATTGAGCCGGTCTACCACCGGTCCAAGGCTTTCAAGCAGGCCCGGTGCATCGTTGTCGAAATTGATAAAGGCGCAGCCGGCCCAGAACTCGATCCGGCACGGCACCAGATTGATTTCGGCCTTGTCCAGCAAATCTTCGGTAAACACCTGCTTGCCGAAGACGAAAGTGTTCTCGCCCTCCATGTTCCAGCGCCAGCCATGGAACGGGCAGATGAAGCCGGCATTCTTGCAATTGCCCGGGCCGGTCGCGAGCCGGACGCCGCGATGGCGGCAGGCATTGTGGAACGCTTTCACCCCGTTCTTGGTGTGAACCACGATCACCGACTTATCGAGGATCGAATATTCAACGTAGTCGCCCAGGTTGGGAATTTCCTCAAGCCGGCAGGCCATCTGCCAGACGTGCGGCCAGAGTTTTTCCTTTTCGAGATCGAAGAACGCCTGGTCGTAATAGCGCTTGGACGGGATCCGGTCGGGGCTGGTGATCTTGAACGGTACCGCCGCAAGGGCGCTGGCAATGTCTTCGGCCATTCTCTCTCTCACACATCTGGGGGCGCCCGGCTTGAACGCCGGTCCGGTGATCGACCATAGCCAAGAGAAGAATGCATTGCTAGATGTGCATTAATGAATTGGCGAATGATTTTTGCGCCGCCTTGAAGGGACTGTTCTGGACCATGACTATCCGTCCACTTGCACTTGAGATTGCCGCACGGGTCGAGGCGTTCGTGCGCGACGTGGTGGTTCCCTATGAGCAGGATCCGCGCCGCGACCATCACGGCGCGCCGCTGGATGAACTGGTCTATGAAATGCGCGAAAAGGCGCGTGTTGCCGGGGTGCTGACTCCGCATATTCTGGGCGATGGAGATCACCTCAACCAGCGCGAGACCGCAGTAGTGCTGATCAAGAGCGGGCTTTCCCCGCTGGGGCCGCTGGCCTGCAACACCATGGCTCCGGACGAGGGCAATATGTACCTGCTCGGCAAAGTCGGCAGCGATGCGCTCAAGCAGCGGTTTCTTGACCAGCTGGTTTCTGGCCGCGCGCGATCAGCCTTCTTCATGACCGAACCGGCCGAGGAAGACGGTGCCGGGTCGGATCCCTCGATGATGAAGACCACCTGTCGGCTCGATGGCAACCACTGGGTTATCAACGGACGGAAATGCTTCATCACAGGGGCCGAAGGCGCCAGCGTCGGCATTGTCATGGCCAAGGCCGAAGACGTCGTTTCAGGAGGCGGCGCCTGCATGTTCCTGGTCGACCTGCCCGATCCGGCGATCCGGATCGAATTGGTGCCCAATACCATCGACAGTTCGATGCCCGGCGGCCACGCAACGATCACGATCGACAACTTGCGCGTACCCGCCGATCAGATGCTGGGTGAAGCTGGTGAGGGGTTCAAATATGCCCAGATCCGGTTGTCCCCGGCGCGGCTGTCGCACTGCATGCGCTGGCTGGGCTGCTGCATTCGCGCTAACGAAATTGCCAGTGACTATGCCAATCGCCGTCAAGCCTTCGGTAAGGCGCTGATCGATCACGAAGGCGTCGGCTTCATGCTGGCCGAGAACCTGATCGACATTAAGCAGGCCGAGCTGATGATCGACTGGTGCGCTTCGGTGCTCGATACCGGTTCGCTTGGCACCGCCGAAAGTTCGATGGCCAAGGTTGCGGTTTCCGAAGCCTTGATGCGGATCGCCGATCGCTGCGTCCAGGTGATGGGCGGGACCGGGGTTACCGACAAGACCATCGTCGAACAGGTGTTCCGCGAAGTGCGTGCCTTCCGGATCTATGATGGCCCAACCGAGGTTCACAAGTGGAGCCTTGCCAAGAAGATCAAGCGCGACTGGAAGGCCGAACATGGCGGTTGATGCAGCGGCCAATACCGGCGTTGGCGTGATCCGGACGGCATTGGACGAGTTTGCGCTAGAGCGTTGGCTCGAACGCAATGTCGCTGGCTTTCGCGGCCCGCTTCAAGTGGCGCAGTTCAACGGCGGCCAGTCCAACCCGACCTATCGCCTGACCACGCCAGAGGCCAGTTATGTCCTACGCCGCAAGCCGCCGGGTGAGGTGCTGAAAGGCGCGCACGACGTCATCCGCGAAGCTCGCGTTTTGCAAGCATTGGCGCACACCGACGTTCCGGTACCGCAGATTCTGGGGCTGTGCGACGATCCCGAAGTGCTGGGCAGTGACTTCGTGGTGATGGAAATGGTCGAAGGCCGGATCTTCTGGGACGCGGCCTTTTCAGACGTGCCCAAGGCAGATCGCTCCGCCTATTTCGACGAGATGAACCGGGTGATCGCTGCCATGCACGGCCTTGATCCCCAGGCAATCGGACTTGGCGACTATGGCCGGGCCGGCAATTATTTCGAGCGTCAGATCGGGCGCTGGTCAAAGCAATACCTTGGCGATGATCTGGCTGGCCGCGATCCAGACATGGACGCGGTGGTTGCATGGCTGCCCACGGCGATCCCGGAGGGTGATGAAACCCGCCTGGTCCACGGCGATTTCCGCTGCGACAACATGATCTTCCATCCCACCGAGCCACGCGTTCTGGCGGTGCTCGATTGGGAATTGTCAACGTTGGGTCATCCGCTGGCTGACTTTGCCTATCACGCGATGATGTACGACATGCCCGCCGATATTGTTGCCGGGCTTGGCAGAGCAGACCCGGCCGCGCTGGGCTTGCCGAGCGAGGCCGAATACGTCGCGGCCTATTGCCGCCGCACCGGGCGCGCGGATATCGCCAACTGGAATTTCTACAAGGCGTTCAGCTTCTTCCGGCTCGCGGCAATCTTTCACGGCATCAAAGGCCGGGTCCTGCGCGGAACGGCCGCTTCGGCTAGCGCGCAGGAGCGCGCTCAGGCTTTTCCGCGACTGGCCCGACTGGCCCGCGAGGCGATGGAGCGCTGCCAGTCCGACTGATCAGGAGTGTGAGGCGATCAAATGTCCTACCGCCTGGATCATCCCGGCCTTGTTGAGTGCATCAGTGCCGGGCATGGCGTCAGTGCCTGATCGTGACCGGATCGCCTCGACCAGCGAGGCGGGATCGTCGCCTTCCAGCTCGTAGATCGTCATCAACTGCCACTGCGGCACGTCGAGCTCATAGGTCTTTTGAAAATCCATCTTGAACAGCCGGCCTGAAACCACACCGGGCACTTTGCAGACGTCCTGCAGGTGCCGTTCGCGGTACCAGGTTTCGAACTCTTCCTCGCGGCCGGGGTGAGCGCGAGAGAGGATGACGTATTGGAAGCGCGGCATGGCAGTTCTCGATCAGCTGGTGGACGAATCGGCCTGTGCCTCATTGCTTGCCGGGTAAGGGCCAAGCAACAGGAACAGGATGGCGGAGACCAGGCAGATCGGGATCATGCCCCACAAGGCCGGAACATAGGTCTGCTGCGCGTCAAAGACCGCGCTGATCGCGACCGGCCCGTTCCCGGCAGCAAGCCCGATGAAGCCGGCAATCGTGCCAAACAGCAGCCCGAAACTCGTGACCTTGAAATAGCGCGATGTGAGATAGGCGATGATATCAAGCTCCGCCCCGAACGACAGTCCGAGGATCAGCACCGCGATCGAAGCAGCCAGTGCCGAGCCGGGATAATGGATCAAAAGCAGCAGGGCGATGATCGGTATGGAAACGGCAAAGGCTGCAAGAAATCGGCCGTTCCACCGGTCCAGTAGCAGGCCGATCGAAAGGCGGCCAACAATGGCGGCGATGCCAACCAGAGAGGCGATGTTGACCGCGGAGGAGCGCGCGATACCGCCCGCCGAAAGGATTGGAACCATGCTGACAACCAGTGTCACAACCACAGCCGCGATGCCCACCCCGGCAACCAGCAATTGCGCGAAGCGCAGCGTCAGCAAGCCGCTATGCCAGATCGATTCGCGTTGGATTTTTTCTGCGAGCAGCTTGGGTTCGCTCGACATCCGCTCCTTATCAAGCGCGCTCGAGAAGAAGAAATAGACCAGAGGCAGCGCCAAGGTAGCCCAGAAGGCGCCAAGGCCGGCAAAGGCCATCCGCCAGCCATAGTTGTCGATCAGAAAGTTGGTCACTTGCGGCGTGATGATCGAGGCGACACTGCCGCCGCAGAGCATCACGGCCAGCGCAAAACCGCGCCCGGCGGAAAACACGCTGGTAACGGCCGCGGTCCACACCGATGGCTGGACCAGGACAATCGCGAAAGCCATCGGGACCCACAACGCCCGCCACATGTTGATGTCCGAACTGGTCAGCCCGAACAGCGCGACCGCCAGGCAGACCGCGATGATCGCGGCGATGCCCAGCCGCCGCGGTCCGAACCGGTCGACCGCAAGACCGGTGAACGGCGCGAAAATGGCCCCAGCCAGTGCCGAAATGCTGTGGCCGGACATGATCTGCGCCCGCGACCAGCCGAATTCATCCTGCAAGGGTTGGATGAACAGACTGCTTGAGTAGGAGATGATCGAAGCAACAGCATAGCCTGCCGCCGCCGCCAGCACGATCGGCCAGTGCGCCCGCCATTCGTCCCGTACATTCGCTTGTCCGTTGCTTTGCATCCCCACCATCCCGTTTGGCTTTGTTCTGTTCGATCACGGTGCGGCGATAAAATGCAACGCCCGCGTTTCATAAGTCTAGCCGAGAGTGATCGCCAACGTCTATAGGGCAGGTCGATCTGGCGAAAAGGATGAACCCGATGGGTATTGCGGGGCAAGACAGTCTGCGGCGGGAAAATCTGCGAGATCCGCTGGTCGCCGAGCTGATCGGCGCGGGCAAGGTCTATGACTTCGTCGAGGAAACGGTAGCCGGTTGTCCGCAGCAGGTCTTCAAGGGGGCACCGCGCAATCTGGCCGGGCTTTATCGCCAGGCGATGATCCATGCCGATCGCACGATGATCGTGCAGGACGGGATAGAGCTTACCTATGCGCAGGCATTCGCCCGGGCCGGATCGCTTGCGCGGGCAATGGCCGGGCAATACGGCGTCGGGCGCGGAACCAAGGTCACCGTAGTCACCGCCAACCGCGCCGAATGGATCATCGCCGTGCTGGCGATCACCTCGCTCGGCGCCGTCGCTGCATTGGTCAACAGCCGCGGCGTGGCTGAGGAAATGCTCCGCGCCATTTCGGCGGTCGAGTGCCAGCTGGCAATTCTCGACACGCACTGTGCCGACCTGATTGCTGCTGCCGAGCCTGACCCGGCGTGGCCAAGGATCGTGATCGGTGCGCCTGAACGCGGCTTGCGGCCCGGCCGCGATGCCGATTTTGCGGTGCTTTGCGGTGAAGGCGGCACGTTCGATCCGGTCCAGTGCGCCAGCGATGACGGTGCAGTGATCCTGTTCACGTCAGGCACCACCGGTTTTCCCAAAGGCGCGCTGCTCAGCCACGGCGCGATTGCCCATTCGGTTTCGGTCGCCTGCTTCATGGGGGCCTTGCAGGACCTGCGTTTCGAACGCGAGACGGGAACAACACTCCCCGAAACCAGCCGCTCGATGGCCACTCCGGCGGTCATCCTTGGGCCGATGTTCCACCTTTCCGGGATCATGCCGATCTTCCGCGCGCTCAGCCTGGGAACCACGATCCATATCATGACCAAGTGGAACGTAGATATCGCGATCGACATGATCGAGCGGGTCGGCATGTCGCGGCTGTCGTTCGTGCCAGCGATGCTGTGGGACCTGCTGCGCAGCCCGCGCGCGACCGACGATGTGCTGAGCAAGGTCGCCTATATGGCAAACGGCGCGGCGGCACTGAATCCTTCGCTGCTGGCAGAGATTCGCAAGCGGATGCCCAATTGCCTGCTGTCCAACACCTATGGCCAGACCGAAACCACCGCCTGGACCTGCTCGATCAGCGGTGCGGCCTATCTCGACAATCCCGATTCCTGCGGCTGGGCTGCGCCGACTGTCCAAGTCAGCGTCAGGCGCGACGATAGCAGCGAATGCGCTATCGGCGAACCGGGCGAACTGTGGGTCAGCAGCGCGGGGCTGATGAATGAATATGTTGGCGACGCAAAAGCTACAGCGGAAGCATTGCAATGCGGCTGGCTCGCCTCAGGCGATATCGGGTTCCAGGACCAGGCCGGAATTTTCCGGATCGTCGATCGCAAGAAGAACATGGTCATTTCTGGTGGAGAGAACATCTACTGCGCCGAAATCGAACGCGTGGTTGCTGATTGCCCGGGGGTCCGCGATTGCATTGCCTATGGGCTACCTGATGAACGGCTTGGCGAGCGACTGGCGGTCACTGTTGTGGTCGCAGACGGGACGAAGCTCAGCGATGACCAGGTCAAGCAATTCTGCAAGGCGCACCTCGCGATTTACAAGGTCCCGCGCGAGGTTGTGGTGACCACCGCCGCTTTGCCACGCACGGCCTCGGGCAAGGTTGATCGGGGGAAGTTCCTGCGCGATCTGGCCACGGCCTGACCAATTCGGAGCGACACGATCTGCACATCGGCCATTGCATTTCCCGCGAATAATGCAATAGATGATGTGCATTGATTCCGGCCTGCCTTTCGCTGCTCTTGGGGCAGGGCTGCCAGCGCCGCGATTGGGAGATGATCTGGTGTCAGCCGCCGAGAGTGTCATGCCGCGTCCCGGTACCAAGGTCGTCCGTGTCGCCGCCAATGGCGAGCCCTCGATCGAGGCGTTCCGCTGCGGTGCCTGCGGGGCGGTAACGCCCACCCTGACAATGGCCTGCCGCAAGTGCGGCAGCCGCACCGGGCCCGAGCCGTACCGCTCGGCAGAGACCGGAACGCTTTACACCTGGAGTATTGTCCATCGCAGCTATCCCGGAATCGCCGTTCCGTTCATCTCGGCAATCGTCGATCTGGATGGTGGGCTGTCGATCAAGGGAACAGTGCAAGGCGTGGAACCCGGTGATCTGAAAGCCGGGCTGCGCCTGCGCCTGGTCTATGACGATGCGGGCGGAGCCAAGACGGACGAGGGTTCGCCCTATATCGGATTTCACTTCGTTCCCGAAGGAGCCGCAGCATGAGCGACGTCTACATCATGGGAGCGGGAATGATCCCGTTCGGGCGCCATCCGGACAAGACCTATTTCCAGTTGGGTGCCGAAGCCGCGCTGATGGCGCTTGACGATGCCGGACTGGCGATTGGCGACATCGGCGCGCTCTATGCCTCATCGACCTTCAACGCGGCCTCGCTGCTGGGCCAGAAAATCCTGATGCAGATCGGCCAGACCGGGATTCCGGTGGTCAATGTCTCCAACGCCTGTGCCTCTGGCGCGACAGCGGTGCGCGAGGCGTTTATCGGGATCAAGAGCGGGATTTACGACATCGTCCTGGCGGTTGGCGCGGAGAAGAACCCGCGCGGGATGCTGGGCGGAGCACCGGTCGATGGGCCGCCACCCGAAGGTCTGTTTGGTTCGGTTTCGATGCCCGCGCTGTTTGCCGAGGCAGGCATGGTCCACGCCAACCAGTGGGGCACCACGATCGAACAATTTGCGCAAGTGGCGGTCAAGAACCACCACCACGCGACGATGAATCCAAAAGCGGCCTACCGCAAGGAAACCCCGCTGGACGAAGTGCTGGCGAGCGAGATGATCGCTTACCCGCTGACCAAACTGATGTGCTCGGCCAATGTCGATGGCGCGGCGGCGCTGGTCATGGTTTCGGAAAAGAAGGCGCGCGAGCTGGGGCTGGCCCGGGCGGTACGGATGCGCGGTTCGGCCTTGGCTTCTGACGTATTCGATGCTCGCAATCCGGAATTGCTTGAGCCCAACCTGGTCACGCGACTTGCTGCCAAGCAAGCTTACGAAATGGCCGGGCTGGGACCCGATGATCTCGATCTGGTCGAGCTGCACGATTGCTTCGCCACGGCGGAAATCCTCCACTACGAAAACCTCGGCCTGTGCGCCGATGGCCAAGCCGGGCGGTTGATCGATTCAGGCGATACCGCGCTGGGCGGACGGATTCCGGTCAACGTGTCGGGCGGGCTCTTGTCCAAGGGCCACCCGATCGGCGCGACCGGGGTCGCGAACATGATCGAGATCGTCGATCAGCTGCGCGGCGAGGCGGGCGCGCGGCAAGTCGAAGGCGCGCGGATTGGCCTCACCCATGTGCTTGGCTTCGGGGTCGGATCGGCTGCCGGGGTCCATATCTTTGAAAAAGCGTGACGATGACCAATTGGATCGATCTGACCGGGCAAGTGGCCGCCGTGACCGGCGCGGCATCGGGCATTGGCCGCGCGGTGGTGAAGGGCCTCGAAGAAGTCGGTGCCACCGTAATCGCGCTCGACCTTGATCTGGATGGGGCACAGGCAGCGGTCGGCGGCAACACCGGAGCGGCACGCGCGCTGGACGTCGCCAGTGAAGTGCAGTGGCAAGCGGCCGGCGACTGGATCGCGGAAAATTTCGGGCGGCTCGACATCCTGGTGAACTGCGCAGGTGTGGCGCTGAAGGACAGCGTGGGCGATCCGACGCTGGAGGTCTATCGCAAGACCTTCGATATCAATGTCCAGGGCTCGGTGCTGGGTATGGCCACAGCGCTGCGGTTCATGCGCGAAGCGGGCAAGGGCGCGATCATCAACGTCTCGTCAACCGCCTCGCTCAAGGCCAATCCGATGATGGCCTCGTACGGTGCAAGCAAGGCCGCGATTGCCCATTTCACCCGCAGCGCCGCGGTTCAGACGATCCGCGCCGGGCACGATATCCGGATCAATGCCGTTCATCCCGGACTGATCGAAACCCCGATGGCCGAGGATCTCTACACGATCATGGCCAAGCTTGGTCCGCCCGAGGCGGTCCGCCAGGCCGTGACCACCGGCCGCGCCGGAACCCCCGAAGAAGTCGCCAACCTGATCGTGTTCCTGGCCTCAGGCCGAGCCAGCTACGTTTCGGGCGCTTCGATCAACATTGACCGCGCTGCCAGCGCCTGACCTTTCAATTGGAGCTACCCGTGACCGATCCGCTGCTCGAACCGTTCAAGACCAAGCACCTGACCTTCAAAAACCGCATGGTTCACGCCCCAACGACGATGAACATGTCGGATGACAAGGGCTATATCACCCAAAAGGCAATCGGAGCCTATGAAACCCTGGCGGCAGGCGGGTTTGGGGCGGTCTGCGTCGGCGCGACCTGTGTGCGCTGGGAAGGCCTGATCAACGAACGGATGTTCGGGATCTATGATGATACCTATATCATCAGCCACCGCGAGCTGGTCGAGGTGATCCACCACAATGGCGCTTTGGCTGGTATACAGCTGTTCTATGGCGGCTTGATCGTCGGCGCTGGCGCGACCACGCCACTTGAGCCGGGCAAAGGCTGGATTCCCGGCACCATCTCGCATGGCCCCTCGGGCAAGTACCCGATTGGCAACCAGCAGCCAGGCGTAGTCACAACCGCCGAATACGACCAGTTGGTAGAAGACTTCGCCCAGGCCGCGCGCCGGGCGAAGGAGGCGGGCTATGACTATGTCTCCTACCATTTCTGCCATGGCTCGCTGCCGCATGTGACCTTGTCGCTGCTGGAAAACCAAGGTCGCAACGATGCCTATGCCGACCGTTTCCTGTTCTGCGAACGGATCATCCAGCGCGCGCAGGAACTGTGCGGCAAGGACTATCCGCAGATCCCGCGGATGGTCTGCGAAGAAAACTTCGAAGGCGGCTATGACGTCGAATATTTCATCGAGCACTATGCGACGCGGCTCCATGCGCTCGGCATCGATGCGATGGACTGCACGTTTGGCTCGATGCTGCCGGCCAAGAGCCGCAGCCAGGAAGTTACGTCCGGCGAAGTGATCGGCGGCGGCTTCTATGTGCCCAATCTGGTCGCGCTGCCCTATATTAAGCGGATGCGCGAAGGCCTTCAGGCGCGCGGGATCGACATGCCGCTGATGGGATCGTGCAACATCAACACGCCCGACCAAATGCGCGCAATGATCGGCGAGGGCGCGGCCGACTTTTTCGCCTCGTGCCGCCAATCGCTCGACGATCCTGATTTCCCGCGCAAGATTGCCGAAGGCCGCGAGGAGGAAATCCGCAAATCGACCCGTACCGGCGCATCGCTTCTGGCGGGCAACATCTTCAACAAAGGCATTGCCGGATCGGCCCAGAACGCCGCTTTCAGCCGCGACCGTGATTATCGCCTGATCCCGACCACAAGGCCCAAGCGGGTATTCATTGCGGGCGGCGGTTCGGGCGGTTTGGAATATGCCATCACCGCCGATGAACGCGGGCATGAAGTCACGCTGTTCGAAAAATCGGGCGTGCTGGGCGGGGTGATGAACTGGGCCGGAAACTACCGCACGCTGCGCCAGATGGAGCAGATCGCCTATCAACCCGAATGGCACCGGCTGATGATCGGCAAGTCCAAAGTCCAGGTACGGCTGAACACCGAACTGACGGTTGAGCAGATCCTGGCCGAAAAACCCGATGTGGTTGTCGTGGCAACCGGCGCCGTCGCCGCGCTGCCGCAGGTCGGCGGGCTTGATGCGGCGCTGGCCAGTGGCTTTGCCCGCACGATTGACCAGGCGCTGGGCGAGGGGCCGGAGACTTTGCCGGAAGGACCGATTGTGGTCTGGGGCGCGGCCGAGGGCGTCGAGCTCGCGCTCGATCTGGCCCGCGCCGGACGCAGCGTGCGTTTGCTGGAATCTGCCGCCGCTTACGCTCCAACCTCGTACATCGGTTCGCGCAATCGCTACGTCATGATGTGGGCCGGCGAAGTCGGACTGGTTCCGGAAGCTGGCGTTGCGTTGGACAGCGTTGGCCAGGGCAGCATCACGGTGGCCCACGCCGATGGCCGCAAGGAAGAGATTAGCTGCGCAGCCTTCGTAGTCTCGCCCGGTCGGATCGCCTACGATCCGCTTTCGACCAAGCTCGCCAAGGCCGGCATTCAGGTGCAGGTCGTGGGCGATGCAAAGTTGCCGCGCTCTTACGGCAACGCGATCCACGAAGCCGCCTATCTGGCACGGCATATCTGAGGGAGGATAGGATGCTCGACTGGCTGACCGAAGACCAGCGCGCGCTGCGCGACATGGCCGAGACTTTCGCCCGCAAGGAAGTGGAACCGATCGCCAACCAGATCGACCTGGAGGAGCATACGCCTGACGACCTGGTCCGCAAGGCTGCCGAACTGGGGCTCTATGGGCTCTACACTTCGCAGGACTATGGCGGTTCGGGCGCGGATCTGGTCTCGGTCTGTCTGGTCAGCGAGGAACTGGCGAAAGCCAGCCCGTCGTTCGCAGGCATGCTGACGGTGCAGATGGTGCTGTGCCCCAAAGCGGTCGAGATTCTCGGTACCGAAGAACAAAAGCAACGGATCTTGCCGGCCAATGCGGCGGGTGAGCGGCTGATGGCCTATTCGCAAAGCGAACCAGCCGGTGCGGCCAACATCGGCAACCACCTGACCCGGATCGTGCCGGACCCGCAGGCCACCGACGGCTATCGGCTGGACGGATCGAAGCTGTTCTGCACTCAGGGTACAGCGCAGACCTATCTGGTGATGGGCAAGACCCGGGCGCGCGATGGGGCCGAAGGCTATGGCTGCGTGATTGTCGAGCGCGACGATCCGGGTTTCGAAGTTTCACCGTACGAAGACAAGCTGGGCTGGCGCGGTACCAACACCGGGCCGATCGCGTTCAGCAATGTGCGGATCGAAGAACATGACATCCTGGGCGATCTGCTCAAAGGCGGGTTCACCCACCGCGCGGCCAATCACGCCAACCTTCTGGCCCATGTCGCCACCTCGATCGGCTGCGCACAAGGGCTGTTCGACAAGACCAAGGAATATGTCCAGGAACGCCGGCTCTATGGCAAGGACATGGCCGAACTGCAGCCGGTGGGTTACTGGCTGGCCGAATGTCACGCCAAGATCTCGGCCTGCCGCGCTCTGCTTTACGATACCGTTCGCCAGTTCGAAGCGGGCACCGTTGCGCCCGAGGCGGGCAACATCTGCAAGGCCTTCATCGGCGAAACCTGCTTCGATGTCTGCGTCAAGCTGGTCCAGCTGTGGGGCGGCAGCGGCATTATGAATTCCACCGGCGTCAACCGCTATATGCGCGATGCCCGCGCCAAATGCGTCGCCGAAGGGGCGACCGAAATGCATTACGCAATCATCGCCAACCAGTTGCTGCATGGCCAGCCGACACTGGTTCCAAGCAATATTGTGAAGGCTGCGGGCGGCTAACTTGCGCAGCAGGGCGGCAATCTCGCCGGATCAGTCCCCGTAGTGCAAGGTCACATCGCGCATTGATTTGGGCAGGCCGCGCAAGTGCTTGATTCGGGCCTTGTCACCACGCAGATGGCCGTCGAGGAAGTCGAGAACGGCTGTTCGGGTAACCGCCTGCTGACGAGCAGGAGTGGTCAGTTTCGCTCCCGGTTCGCACCCGGCCAGGACTGAGCCGGGCCGAAATCCGCCGAGCATCGCGCAATCGGGATTGCTGCCGTCGGCTGGTGCCGTGGTCGCGTCGCGGAACCAGATATGCACGCCGCCCTTGATCATGATTTCGTATTTCGGACCTGAAACCCGGCTGTATGCGGTGTGATGGCCGCCGTTGATCAGGGCAAAGGCATCATGCTCGCCCGATAGAAACAGTACAGGGACGTGCGAAGGCTCGTTCCAGTTGCCGATCAATCCCATGTTTGCCGCCAGCGCAGCCTGAACCGGATCGCCTGCGCCGGTCAGCACAGTTGCCTTGATCCGCGGATCGCGCGCCATGCTGCCAAAGCTGGTGAAGTAGTTGGTAACCGCGCCCAGCGAATGGCCAATTGTTGCGATCTTGGCCGGGTCGATCAACTTTGACCATTCAGCGCTGCCCAGCAGCTGATCGAGAATAAAGTGTATGTCCTTGGTCTGGTTGCCAACATCGCCAATGTCGATGCCCTTGATCTTGGTATAGGCAGCGCGCGATGAGAGCGGATAGTCCGGTGCCACTACGAGATAGCCCGCGCGGACCAGATGGTTGACCAGATGCATATTGTCGTCAGCCCGGCCGTAGCTTCCATGGCTGTAGATCACCAGCGGCCAGCCTCCGGTGGGAGCGACACCGGCCGGTGTCCAGATCGTGACATCGATTCGGCGGGTTTCCGAACCGGCAAACCCGTTGCTGGCCTTAACCCCTCGGGTCTTGTCGATCAGTGTCAGGTGCTGGGCACTGCCAACAGCCTCGATCGGGTTCGCGACGTTCGTCGCAGCGGCCGGAACCATGCCCAGAACCAGAACCAGACCGGCGATGGCCGCGCCGATTGTTGATCGCTTTGTCATTGCATCTCTCCGATCTGTCCGGGATTTCTCCGGTTTAACAATTATATCCCCAGCACCCTCGCTGCATTGTCATGCAGGAACTTCGGCCAGACCTCGTCCTTGAATGGCACCGCATCCATCTCGGTAAAGATCCGCTCGAGCGTCAGTCCCATCGGGAAGTAACCGGCGTAAATGATCTTGTCCGCGCCCCGGGTGTTGGCGAAGTGGATGATTTCCTTGGGCCAGTATTTGGGAGCAAAGCCGCTGGTCGAATAATAGAGGTTGGGCCATTTGAGCAGCAGTTTGACCGCCAGATCGACCCACGGCTCGGCACCGTGGCGCATCACGAATTTGAGCTCGGGAAAGTCGTAGCACACCTCGTCGATCAGCTCGATTTTCTGGGCCGCGAGCGGAATGCGCGGGCCGGGCACGCCGGTGGTGCAGAACACCGGGATGCCCAGTTCGCAGCACTTTGAGTAGATTGGATACCAGTGCTTGTCGTTGATCGGGCAGGGCGGGTTCTGGCCCGAGGGGAACATCGATACGCCCTTGAGGCCGTAATCGTCGTAGGCGGCCTGAATCTCGCGCACCGCATCCATTCCGCGGTGCGGGTTGGTTGGCATGATCCCGACAAAGCGGTCTGGGTAACGCTTGAGTGCTGTTGGAGTGCGATCGTCGTTGGTGTGGATTACCCCTGTGCGGATGTTGAATTCATCCATTTTGGCCAGCGTTTCCTCGATCGAGGTATCACGGTCGGCACCTTCCTCCAGCTCGCCCGGCAGGTCCTTGAACATGTATTCGGCCGGGTGCCGGTCCCACTTGACCTTCTCGCTTGCGACCAGCGGTGCGTGCTGCTTGTCGCGAAAGCCGATCAGCGTGTCGATGGCGGCAATTTCGCGCGGGCGTGGCATGGACAATAACCTTCATTTGCTGGGCTGGACGAAATTAATGCAACAGCCGATGTGTATTGTAAAGAGCGCTGAATTCGGGCAGGAGCAGTTGTGTCGCCGCGAAGGGTAGAGATTGGTGCTGGCAGTGTCATCAGCGATTGCAGATAAGGCCGGAGCCGCCATCCTGCGCGGCTGGCGAGACTGCTTGCGCGCACCTGTAATCGGTGCGCCACTGTTCCTGGCTTCAAGCGTGGATCTGGTTGTTGCGCAATGCACCAGCGGCATTATCGGGACAATCCCGGCGCTGAACGCCCGTTCGTCAGCGCAGTTTGCCGATTGGTTGCGGCAGATTTCTGCAGCTTTGGCAGCTTGGGAAATTGAGCATCCCGATCAGCCTGCTGCGCCATTCGGCGTCAACTTGGTTGTGCACCGCAGCAATCCCCGGCTTGAAGCGGATCTGGCCCTGTGCGCCGAATACCGCGTGCCTCTGGTGATCAGCTCGATGGGCGCCCGGGAGGAAGTCAATCGCGCGGTCCGAGCCTATGGCGGCGTCACCCTGCACGATGTCACCAACCAGGAACATGCGCGCAAAGCGATCGCCAAGGGTGCGACCGGGTTGATCGCTGTTGCCGCTGGAGCCGGCGGCCACGCCGGTAGTCAATCGCCTTTTGCGTTGATTGCGGAACTGCGTGAATGGTTTGACGGGCCATTGGTCCTAGCTGGCGCCATCGGCTCGGGACGCGCTGTCGCTGCAGCCCGCACTTTGGGCGCGGACTTTGCCTATATCGGTTCGGCGTTCCTTGCGAGTGACGAGGCTTCATGCGCGCAAAACCACAAGGAAGCGGTCGTGGCAGCCGCCGCCGCCGATATCGTCAATACTGCGGCGTTCAGCGGGACCCCGGCCAACTATCTGCGTTGCTCGATCGAGCGGGCGGGACTCGATCCTGACGCGTTGCCTCAGGACCGCCGGGCGATCAACGTTGCCGCGCAGGATTCGGCGGCAAAAACCTGGACGGATATCTGGGGCTGCGGACAAGGGATCGGTTCGGTTCGGGCGATAGAACCGGCAGCAGCAATTATCGACCGGATCGTGCAAGAATATCGCGCCGCGATGGCGGGACGAGGTGAACATGAATTTTGACTATACCGACGACCAGAAGGCGCTCAAGGACGAAGCCCGCCGGTTTCTGGCGGCTGCTGCGCCGCTGACGGTCGCACGCGGTGTATTGGAGAACTCGGAAGCCGGTTACGACCAGGCGCTGTGGGACCGGATCATAGAACAAGGCTGGTGCGGGGCTGCAATCCCAGAGATATACGGCGGTCTCGGGCTCGGTTATGTCGAACTGTGCGCGCTGGCCGAGGAGCTGGGCCGGGCTGTGGCCCCCATTCCCTTCGCTTCAAGCATCTACTTTTTCGCTGAAGGTTTGCTGCTGGTGGGTTCGGAGGAGCAGAAGGCCGAATTGCTACCGCAAGTTGCCAGCGGCGAGCGGGTCGGCACCCTGGCTTTCTCCGAAGGCCCAGGCATCCTTTCTGCGGACAGAGTTGCCTGCCGGGTCGTCAATGGCTTGCTGACCGGGCGCAAGTTGCCGGTCGCCGATGGCATGGCGGCGGACCGGGCGATTGTGCTTGCGGCAGACGATGCCGGGCTGTCGCTCTATCTGGTCGATCTTGCTTCGCAAGGCGTGTCACGCCGCCCGGTATCGACGATCGACCCGACACGCGGTTCGGCGCAAATCGACTTTGTCGGGGCCCCTGTCGAACGACTTGGTGCAGCCGGACAGGGCCTAGAGCTGCTCCAGACTATCCAGGAACGCGGCGCCATCCTGCTGGCCTTTGAGCAGCTGGGCGGGGCCGACCGCTGTCTTGAAATGGCCCGTGACTATGCGCTGGAACGCTATGCCTTCGGCCGTCCGATCGGCTCCTATCAGGCGATCAAGCACAAGCTGGCCGATGTCTTCGTCAAGAACGAGGTCGCTCGTGCCAATGCCTATTACGGAGCCTGGGCGCTCTCCACCGATGCGCCCGAACTGCCGCTGGCGGCCGCTGCCGCACGGGTCGCGGGATCGGCTGCTTTCTGGCTCGCTTCAAAGGAAATGATCCAGACCCACGGCGGGATCGGGGTGACCTGGGAAGCCGATTGCCATTTCTTCTTCCGCCGCGCCCGGCATCTTGGCCTGGTGATCGGCGCACCGCGCGAATGGAAGCGGCGGCTGGCAGATCACCTTGAACAGCGCGTTGCAGCGGAGAAAGCGGCATGAACTTCGACGACAATCCGCAAGAGGCGGAGTACCGCGCCAAGGTCCGCGCCTGGATCGAAGCCAATGCGCCCGACATGTCGATTCTCGCGCCCGAAGATCGTCGTCCCTGGCAGGAAAAGCACAAGGCCATCGCGACCCGGTGGCAGGCGACCAAGGCGGACGCGGGCTATGCCTGCATCTCCTGGCCCAAAGAGCGCGGCGGGGCCGGCGGCACTACGATCGAGGAAGCGATCTTCAACCAGGAAGAGGCGCGGGCCGGGGTCCAGTTCACCTATTTCATGACCGGTCTGCACATGCTGCTGCCCGCCTTGATGGAGTTCAGTACCGACGAAGCATCGCTCGCGCGGGTTCCTCCGGCGGTCCGCGGCGATGAGATCTGGTGCCAGCTGTTTTCCGAGCCATCGAGCGGATCGGATTCGGCCGCGACCCGCACCACGGCTGTCAAGGACGGCGAACAGTGGGTGATCAACGGGCAAAAGGTCTGGAACAGCGGCGCACAGGCGGCTGACTATGGCATGATCATCGCCCGGACCGATCCCGACGTGCCCAAGCACAAGGGGCTTTCGGCGTTCTGGGTCGACATGAAGACTCCGGGGCTGGAAGTGCGTCCGATCAAGATGATGTCGGGCGACAGCGAACTCAACGAAGTGTTCCTCAGCGATGTTCGCATTCCCGACAATCAGCGCATCGGCGCACCGGGTGATGGCTGGAAAGTTGTGATCTCGACCCTGATGAACGAACGCGCGGCATTGGGTTCGGGGACGGGGCTGTCTTGGCGTGATGTGGTCGAAGTGGCCCGGCAAAGCCCTGCCTTTGGCGGCTCGACGCTCGAAGATCCGGCGTTTCGCGAATGGCTGGCGGACTATTACGTGGGTGCTGAAGCGATCCGGCTGCTCAGTTTCCGCACCCTGACCGCGCTTTCACGGGGGCATGCGCCGGGACCTGAGGGTTCGGCCGGCAAGCTGCTGTGGGCGACGCAGACGCAGGAGCTGACCAATCAGGCAATGGATATCCAGGACCACTTCGGTCTGATCGACGATCCCGAGATCGCTTTGCAGAACGGTGCGTTCCAGCACCGCTTCCTGTGGGCTCCGGCGCTGCGGCTGGGGGGAGGGACTGACGAGATCATGAAGAACATCATTGCCGAACGCATACTCGGGCTGCCGGGTGACGTTCGGGTCGATAAGAACGTGCCGTTCCGCGAAATTCCGACGGGGCGCTGAGGAGCAAAGCCATGGCTACCAATCCTTCCTTCGATCGTGGATTTTCCAGCCTGCCGATTCCATTCGGCTGGTTCGCCGTCGCACTGTCAAACGAGCTCGCCAAGGGCGAGATCAGGACGATCGACTGCTTTGCCACCCAATTCGTGATGTGGCGGGGCGAAGACGGCACGGTCCGCGCGCTCGACCCCTATTGTCCGCATCTGGGCGCCCATCTTGGCGTCAACAGCGCGATCATCGGCAACGATCTGCAGTGCCCGTTCCACCATTGGAGCTTTCAATGGCGAAGGGCAGGTCACCGACATTCCCTATTCGAATGTCATCCCGCCCCGGCTCAAGCGGCAATGCCAGAACACCTGGTCGGTCGAGGAATCCGAAGGCGTGATCTATGTCTGGTATCACCCCGGCAAGGCCGAACCGAAGTGGGATGTGGCCAAGATGCCCGCGTGTCCTGACGGCGAATGGGTGCTGTTCGATACTTTTGAATGGATCATCAATATCCATGTTCAGGAGATAACCGAGAACGGACAGGATCACGCCCACTTCAACGCGGTGCATGGGGTGCAAGGGCCGCCGGCGGGCGATTTTAACATGGACGGCTGGGTTCGCCGCAACAAGGTCGTCGCCGAAATGCCGACCCCGCGCGGGCCGATGACCGGGATTATCGACATTACCGCGACTGGCCCGGGCCAATCGATCACCGAATATATCGACGTGACCCATGTCGTGCACAACCAGCAGCAGACCCCGATCGATGCCGAGCATACCCATTTGCGATGGCAAATGTATCATGCTCCCGGCCTCAGCGAAGGCCGGATGCGGGTTACCGCCGCGCGGATCCGCGATCTGGTCAAGCAGGTCAATCAGGACATCCCGATCTGGAACGCCAAGATTTATCGCCCGGAACCGATCCTGGTGAAAGGCGATGGACCGATGCTGGCCTATCGCCGGGCCTATCAGCGTTTTTACGAGTTTGGCGAATGACCGCCTCGGGCTCCTATCCGGTTCCCGCGCGCAGTCTTTCCATTCCGGAATACCTCAGCCCGATTGCGCGGATGTACCTGAACCCGCAGCCTGAATCCGCGCCCTATCCGGAACAGGATGATAAGGCCGCTTGGCGAGCCTATATCGACGCAGTCGATCAAGCGGTGCTGCCGCTACTGCAAATGATCAGCGCGCAAGCGACGGCCGAGGTCGAACTGCGCGATGCGGGCGGAGCGCGAGTGTTCGACATCATGCCGCCAGCGGCCGAGCAGGCGGACCGCACGGTGGTGCTGGAAATGCATGGCGGAGCGCTGATCCTCTGCGGCGGCGAAGCATGCAAACTGATGGGCATCGGGTCGGCGAACCGGCTCGGCCGGCGGGTCTGGTCGGTCGATTACCGGATGCCGCCCGAACATCCCTATCCGGCCGGGCTCGACGATTGTGTGGCGGCCTACCGCGCCTTGCTGGCCGAACGGAAGCCGGAAGAAGTGATCGTCAGCGGCGGGTCCGCAGGGGGCAATCTGGCGGCGGCGCTGATCCTGCGGCTTCGCGCCGAAGGACTGCCGATGCCGGCCGGTTTGATCCTGGCCACGCCCGAGATCGACCTGACCGAATCCGGTGACAGTTTCCAGGCCAACCTCGGTGTTGATCCTGGCCTGCGCAGCCTGATGCCGGTCAACCTGCTCTACGCCGATGGCCGCGATCTGAGCGATCCGTTCCTGTCACCGCTGTTCGGCGATCTGTCTGGCTTTCCCCCGACTATTCTTACGACGGGCACGCGCGACCTTTATCTTTCGAACACTGTAAGGATGCACCGGGCCTTGCGCGCTGCCGGGGTTTCGGCTGAACTGCATGTGACCGAAGCTGGCCCCCATACCGGCTTTCCCGGATCTCCCGAAGGGCAGGAAATCGACAACGAATTGCGCCGCTTCATTGCCGAAAGGATCGCATGCATGATCAGACCCATCACCGCCGCGCTGGTTCTGGCGCTGCTCCCGGTCCAGCCGCTGGTGGCCAAAGCTCCGCCCTCCGCCGCAGCTGCGCAGCCGGAGCGAATGATTGCACTCGAAGGCGGGCGAAACTTTCGCGATGTCGGGGGCTATCGCACGGCCGATGGACATCTGGTCCGCTGGAATATGCTATATCGCGCGGGCAGTCTGGGCAGTCTTGCCCCTGCCGGGATGACCAGGCTCAAGGCAGATGGGTATTCGCAGTATCATCGACCTGCGCACCACTGATGAGCGCCGCCGCGACGGAGCAACTGGCTAGCGATGGCCGGGCTGGGGTATTGGACCCATGACTATCAGCTGGGCGGAGATAATGGCGCTTTTGCGCTGATGCTGCAACACCCCGAAAGTCTCAAGGCTAGCGATGTACGGGCGATGATGATCGGCGGCTACCGGGTTCTTCCCAAGCTCCTGATCCCGCAATACCGCGAATTGTTTGCGCGGCTGAGCGCGCCGGGCAAAGGCGCGGTGGTGGTCAATTGCACCGCCGGCAAGGATCGCACCGGTATTGCGACCGCCTTGGTGTTGACCGCGCTTGGCGTACCATATGAAACGGTGCGCGAGGATTTTCTCCTTTCGAACAGCGCTTTGGGTATGCAGGGGTTGTCGGGCACGATCTCGCCGTATTTGGCCAAGCTGCCTCCTGAATTCGTCCAGCCGTTGGTCGGCGTCGAGGGCGAGTACCTCGATGCGGCCTTTGACCAGTTGCGCAAAGACTATGGCTCGGTCGAGAACTATCTCGCGCAGGAACTGGGAATTGGCCCAGCCCAACTGGCCGCCCTGAAGCGCAGGATGCTGGTCCGGCGCTGAACCGGATCAGGATGTAGCCGTCAGCATTTTTCCAAGCGCGGTAACCGCCCTTCTGAGCCCGGCTTCTTCGCCTTCGGCCTGGAGGCGCGGGCCGATAACTTCGAGATCGAACCAGCCGCGGTATCCGGCCCGACCAATTGCACCAAGCAGCCGTTCCAATGGTACACCACCATCACCTGGCACTGCCCTGCAGGGTAGTGAACGGTCACCAGACACGTAGTCGCTGACCTGCACGATTGCGGTGGCGGGCGTAGCGGTGGCAATCGCAGCCATGATATCGGAATCGACCCAGCAGGCGAACAGATCGATCACCACAGCAATCCCGGCTCGCTTGGGCGACCTTCACTGTGTCGCTCAGCCGATGGACGATCGAGATATCGGCATAGAGGTGCGAGGTTGGCTCAATCGCAAGCTGGATTCCCGCTGCATGTGCGTGGGCAAGGCACGGCGTGATGGCATCGGCATAACGAGTGACTGACTCTCCCCAATCCAGTTCGCCGCGTCCACCAGTAGTCATGATGATTGTTGGCGCGCCAATCCGTGCCGCTACTTCGATGGTTCGGTTCAGCCGCTCGCGGGCCTGGGCGGCTAGTCCGTCATTGGCAAAGGCAAACGCGCGGTGGGTCAAGCCGGCCGCCGTTAGGCCGCTGTCACGAAGTCTGGCTGCTGCTCTTGCGACACCCAGTTCCAGAACCGGATCGAGATCCGGTGTAATTGCCCGTGCGCCGATCCGGGCTACGGTCTCAATCGCCGTGCCAAGATCGGGATTGGTAAAGCACAATGAATTGATCGCTATGCCGGGATGGATTGCGTTCCCAGTCACGTGCGTCTTGTCGTCAGCGGCTGGCTCGAGCGATTGCCCGATCGGTCAAGGGTCGCATCACGGCATAGCCGTCGCGGTTGGGATGAAGGCCGTCATTGCCCAGTGCATCGGCAAGCCCACCGGCGCTGTTGGCCAGAACCGGAGCGTAATCGACGAACACGATCCGCTTTTCCATGGCCAGTTGGCGCAGTAGCAGGTTGACGCTGGCAATACGCGGTCTGAGATCGACGTCAGGCCGCGCGACAAATGCTTTGTGCTGGCGTGATCGCGGACAGAACCACGCGAATTCCGTTGGCCTTGGCAATATCGATCATCGCGCGAATATTGCTGACGATTGCCGCGTCGCTGGTCGGGCCGGTGTTGCCCATGATGTCGTTGACTCCGGCCATGATGTGCACTGTGCGCGGACGCAGCGCGACGACATCCTGATAGAACCGCAGCAGGATTTGTGCGCTGGTTTGCCCGCCAATCCCGCGATCGAGCACCGCCGGACCGAACAGCGCCGGATCGCCCAGCTTCCAGTTCTCGGTAATTGAATCTCCCAGAAAAATGACCCGCGGCCTGATCCCGCTCGCCGCGACCTGGGCATTGTCGCCAGCATAGCGGCACAGGTTGGCCCAATCGCTTTTCAGCCGCTGCGCCTCGGCCGCTTGGGCGGCACCGAACTTGGCCATGGCATCGGGAGGCAATACTTTGAGCATGTCGGCCATGCTGGTAAACTTGCGCGGCTCAAGCATCAGGGTGTTAAGGTAGGCGTTCTTCTGCGGATCGTCGGACGGCACGTTGGTACAGGTAGCTGAGGCTGCATTGCCAGCGACAGCCTGCGCCACGGCGGCGTGCTGGGCCGGGATCAGGCAAGTGGCAAGGACTGCCGCTGAAGTGCCCAGGTTGATGGCCTTGCGGATTGACTTGCGCATCGCCACGCTCCTCAGACTGCAAGTGGGGTCGATTGAAACGCGATCAGGCGCCATTTCCCTTCGCTGCGTCCCCAGACGCTGATCACGCGGTTCTTGAGGAGCTTGGCGTTACCTTCGACTGTGACCGCCGTTTCCATCCGTCCGGTCAGCATCGCGACATCGTCTGCCAGCGGGGCGACAACCTCTTCTGACCAGTCAATTGCGGTGTAGACGATCCGCCCGCTGGCCATCTTGGTCAGGTAAACAGTCTTGTCATCCACACCGCCATTCGCATGGGAAAAATGCAGCCGCGGGTCGAGGATTGCGTCGAGCGTGGCGGGGTCGTTGGCAACCATCGCGGCGCAGCGCTGTTGCTCGGCTTCGCGGATGGCACGGGTCAGATCGTCAGGCATTGTTCGATTCCGGTTGGCGTTGGGCAGTGGCTATGCCTATAAATGCACATGTGCAAGTGCATTGATTTCGGGAGCATAGGATGAAGCGGTTTGAAGGCAGAGTTGCCTTGGTTACCGGCGGGACAAACGGGATCGGCGCGGCCATTGTCGCGCGGCTCGCCTCCGAAGGTGCCCAGGTGATGATCGCCGATCTGGTTGCGCCTGCCGATGCCCTTTCCGGCACCGCCTTCATCCAGACCGACGTTGCCGACGCGGCGCAGGTTGAAGCCGCCGTCGCGGCGACAATCGCCAAATGGGGGCGGCTCGATGTGCTGGTCAACAATGCCGGCATCGGCACTTTGGCTGAGACTCCGGACATGCCCGAAGAGCTGTGGGACAGCGTTTTCGCGGTCAATATCCGGGCGATCTATCTGTTCTGCAAGGCTGCGATCCCGGCAATGCGCGCGCAAGGCGGGGCGATCATCAATGTCGCTTCGATCTCGGGGCTGGCCGGTGACTACGGGATGGGAGCCTACAACGCCTCAAAGGGCGCGGTGATCAATTACACCCGCTCGCTGGCGCTCGATTGCGCGCGCGATGGAATCCGGGTCAATGCGCTGTGCCCGGGGCTGGTCGAAACCGCGATCAGTGCCGTCACCCTGGCCCGGCCGGATGACCGCGCCGCCTGGCTTGCCCCGATCCCGCTCGGCCGCACCGGCACGCCGGAAGAGATCGCCAATGTCGCGGCCTTCTTGGCCTCGGATGAGGCATCTTACGTAACCGGGGCAGTGATCGTCGCAGACGGCGGGATCACCGCCCACACCGGGCAGCCCAATATCCCCCAGCGCCGCAAGCTTCGCGACGCGAGCAACGAGGCAAATTGATGACTCCGCAGATGTACCGCGCGGCACTGGGCTCGGATCTTGTGGTTCACGCGCTGAGCCGCGATCTTGAGCGCACGGTGATGGTGCTGAGTGACGGCACAACGGTTTCGGCCGGCCAGCTGCGCAATTCGATCAGCTCAATCCAGCAGGCGCTTGAAGCCTTGTCGCCGCACCCGCTGCGCGCTGCGGTGATTGCCCGCAACCGGGTCGAAGTTCCCGCGATCATGACCGCGCTTGGCTTTGCCGGGATCGTCGCTACGGCACTGCATCCGATGGGGGCGATCGACGATTACCTCTATATCCTTGAGGACGGCAGCTTCGACGTTCTGATCTACGATGAGGAACACTATGCGGGCGTTGCGGCCGAGCTGAGTGCACGCGCGCCGGGGTTGCAGCATCTGCTTTCGATCGGTGCTGGCGGGGAAGGGCAGTCACTGATGCAACTGGCCCAGGCGCACGCACCCAGGCCACTGGTTTCACCGCAGGTCGATCCCGAAGACCTGGCCCGGATCGCCTATTCAGGCGGGACAACCGGCAAGCCCAAGGGGATCATGGTCACCCACCGAGGGATCCTGACTTCGGCGCTGATCCAGTTGACCGAGTGGGAATGGCCCCAGGAAATCCGTCACTTGATCTGCGCCCCGCTGAGCCATGCCGGATCATCTGTCTTGACCTCGCTGCTGGTCAGGAACGGTTCGATGGTGGTCCTGCCGGGGTTTGATCCGGTTGGCGTGATGCAGGCGATCCAGCAGCACCGGATCACCTCGGTGCTGATGGTCCCGACCATGGTCCTGGCGCTTGATCGATCATCCGCGCTTCGGCGAATTCGATCTCTCCAGCCTGGAAATCATCTTTTACGGGGCCTCGGCCTTTCCCGCCGCCCGGCTCAAGGACGCGATCGAGAAGCTGGGACCGGTGTTCTTCCAATTCTATGGTCAGGCCGAAGCACCGATGTCGCTAACCTTGCTGCGCCGGGCGGAGCATCTGGTGGACGATCCTGTGCGGCTGTCGTCGTGCGGACGACCGACGCCGTGGACCCGGGTTGCGCTGTTTGATGATGACAACAACGAAGTTCCCGATGGCCAGCCGGGCGAGATCTGTGCGCAAGGACCCTTGCTGATGGCGGGTTACATCAACAAGCCTGAGGAAACCGCCGCAGCCTTTGATGGCGGGTGGCTCCACACCGGCGATGTCGCAATCCGCGGTCCAGACGGGTTCCTGCGGATTGTTGACCGCAAGAAGGACATGATCGTGACCGGCGGGTTCAACGTCTTCGCTCGCGAAGTTGAGGACGTGCTGATTAGCCATCCGGCGGTGCGCCAGGCCGCGGTGATCGGCATTCCCGATCCCAAGTGGGGCGAAACAGTCAAAGCGGTGGTGATGCTCGATCCCGACCAGACCGTCACTGCCGATGAACTGATTGCCCTGGTGCGTGATCGCAAGGGCGCGGTACAGGCACCCAAGTCAATCGATTTCGTCGATGCCTTGCCGCTGACCTCGGTTGGCAAGCCCGACAAAAAGACACTCCGCTCGCGCTATGTCGGCTGACCTGTGACCGCACCCAGCGCAGGTCAGGAATGGGCGCGCGCCTGGGGCTTGCCCGTGGTCGGGTTGCTTGGCGTAACCGGGCCAGCGGCATTCGCTTACAGCAACGGCGTGTTCATGGACCGGATGACCGCCGAGTTCGGCTGGAGCCATACCGATTTTTCAGCCGCGTTGACGATCCAGATGCTGCTGGGTGTGGTGCTTGGGCCACTGGCTGGGCGCCTGCTCGACCGGATCGGTTCGCGGCGGATGTTGCTGTGGGGCATTCCGCCGATGGGGCTGGCCTTGTCGCTGCTGGGGCTGGCCAATGGCGCAGTCTGGCAGTGGTGCTTGTTGGCGGCGATTTATGCGTCGCTCACCATGGGTGCGATCCCGGCAGCCTGGATTGCCGGGACAATGAGCCGGTTCGATACCGCACGCGGACTGGCGATTTCGGTGGTATTGGCAGGGATCGGGGTCGCCACCGCGATCTGGCCGGTCATTGCCGCCTATTTGGCGCAGCAGATTGGCTGGCGGCTGGCTTTTCCGGCGATGGGGCTGGGCTGGGTGCTGGTGGTCTATCCCTTGATGCTGGTGCTGTTCAAGCCGGCTCCGGTCACAGTTTCGACTGCGGCGGGAACAGCCCCGGGCAAAGTGGGGCCGCTGCTGCGCTCACGCCTGTTCCTGTGCCTGATTGCCGGAGCCGCACTGTTCTCCAGCGTCCAGCTGGCGCTGATCGCCAATCTTGTCCCGATCCTCAAGATGAGCGGGCTTGATCTTGCCGGAGCTGCGCGTCTTGCCGCGCTGGCCGGACTGTTTTCGATTGTCGGCCGGATTGGCACGGGAATTCTGCTCGATCGCCTGCCGACCAGACCCTTGGCTTTGGTGGCCTTTAGCCTGCCCCTGGCAGTGATCACACTGCTGGGCCTTGATGATCCGGCTCAGTGGCAGTTGGGTCTTGCGGCATCGTTGCTGGGACTGGCAGCAGGATCGGAAATGGACGTTGTGACCTACATGGTCACCCGGCGCTTCGATCCACGGCTGTTCGGCTCGATCTATGCGATTATCCAGGCGGCGGTATCGATCAGCGCGAGCCTGGGTGTCATGCTGGCGGGCAGGTTGTTCGATTCAACCGGTGGTTACGCTAGTTATTACCAGACCGCCGTGCCGACTGTAATCGCTGCCACGCTGCTGATCCTGTTGATCCCGTCGCCGCGCCAGCCGACTGCCTAGGGTCTAAAACAGCTGCAACACCGGCCCGCTCCCCCTCCCGGCCACCCAACTCTAGGTTACCCTATGGGTGGCCGGGAGGGGGAGCGGGCCGGTGTTGCTTCCACGTTAGTGGAAAGGCGCTAGCCGGCCTTTTTGGTTCTCGCGGTCTTGGCCACTTCCGGACCGAAACGCCCAAGAATGAACATGTCGAGCCGTTCGTCGACATCGGCCTCATTGGGTGGGGCGGCATCCCAATTGGTGTAGGTCATGATCGGGTGGCTACCCAGCACCAGATCAACAAACAGCTCGGCCGATCGGGCATGGTTGCCCTTGGGAATCAGCCCGTTACTGGCCAGGCCTTCCAGCACGCCTTCGATGTTGCGGCGGAAGTTCGAAAAGATCGAATTGGCTACGCCCTGCATGAATTCGGGAAAGCGTTTGCTCTCGGCGATCATCAACCGCATCAGCCCGACCGAGCGTTCGCGATAGGTGATGTAATAGGCGTAGTTGGCGATCCGCAGCAGCACCGAATAGAGCGTATCACCAGCTTCGACCACCGGGGGCTGAAACACCGCTTCGGCATCGCGAGCGAAAATCACTTCGCGAAAAATCGCCTCCTTGTCACCGAAATGCTGGTACAAGGTGCGGGTGGCGACGCCGGCATTCCGAGCGATATCAACCAAAGAAGTTGCTGCAAATCCGTGGGTTACGAACATCTCCGTCGCAACCTCCATGACTTTTGTCTTGCGCCGCTCAAGCTCGGCGGCGGTGGGCCTGCCAGCCTGATTAAGCTTCTTGCGCTTCGGCTTGGACTTTGCGACGGTCCGCATCGTCTTGGATGCGGCAGGTTTGGTCGCTAGATTCATCGCATAGGGCCCTTGTCTGAATTGGTTTAATTCTAGTGCATTTCATTCTTCAAGGGAAGGGTGGGGCATGAATTAGTCCACCACAGGGCGGCGCGGAATGACCGGCTTGCTGTAACTCAGGTCCGATCGGTCGCGGGTGGCAGGCAAGAGCGGCCCGGGCCGGGTGTCTCCCGCCAGGATCTGCGCGTCGCTAGGATAAGTACTGAGCGCAAAGTTCTTTTCGATAACGGTCACCCGGTTGGCAAATTTCCAGATGCCGCCCCGTCGCTGGAGGTGATCGATATAGCGACCGATTGACAGCAAGTGCGGCAAATCGTCGCAGGTGCCCATGAAAGTGTAGTGGGTTTCGCAATAGGCATCATCACCATCGAGTTCGCACGTGTGGTTCGAAAGGCCGTGGTGCTCGATGCGGTGCGACGAGGTATTCGCAAACGTGACGTCGATGAAGAAATCGGGCGAGCCGACATAACCGTGGTGATCGTCGATCGCATCGTCCCAATAGCACGACCGCAGTAGTTCGCGGTCCATCCGGTCAAGCCCGCGGGCGTACCTCAGCAGGACAGCATAGATGTCTTGCCGGTCGATCAGTTCGCGCAATCTGGCTTCCAGCAACTCGTCCATCGCCCCAATGATACCATCCAGAGGTTTCGCGATCCTTCGCCGGATCCTGTTGAGTGACCCTCCCTGCCTTTGTCAATCGTGCCGAGCGAGTTTTCAGTCATGCTGATTCTCCTATTGACGATTATATGCATAGTTATATATAGTAGGACTATGGAAAACATCGGATCGATTCTGGCTGACACTTCGCGGATGATGCGGCGGACTTTTGATGGCCGGGCGCGATCGATCGGCGTTACGCGCCCACAATGGCAGGTACTGGTTACGCTCGCGCGCAATGAAGGGATCAATCAGGGCGGGCTCGCCGAACAGCTTGACGTTGAACCGATCACCGTCTGCCGGATGGTCGATCGGCTCCAGGAGGCCGGACTGGTCGAACGGCGGGCCGATGCCAGCGATCGGCGATCCTGGCGGCTGCATCTGACACCCAAGGCGCACGACATGCTGGAGCAATTGCGACCGCTAGCCGAAACGATGGTGGAAGAAGCGCTGGACGGGATCGATCAGTCGGATCGGCAGAAGTTGGGTGAGTTGTTGGAACAGGTTCGCCAGAATCTTTCGCGCAAGTTGATTGAACAGGCTGCATCAAATGGCTGATCGCGACCCCAATATTGTCTTGGACGATGCCACCGCAATTGAAGACCCGACGCGCGCGGGGCAAACCGAAGCGCCGCCTAAGGCAGTTGGGGGCATTGTCAAAGGGATGTGGCAGGTCGCGGGGGCAGCGGGTAATGGCCTGGGGATGAGCCGCAAATCCCGAGCCAAACCGCCCTTGCCCTTCCGCTATTTCCACTCATCGCCCGAGGTGATCCGGCTCGTAGTCATGCTCTACGTCCGGTTTCCGCTCTCGCTGCGGAACGTCGAGGACTTGCTTTACGAGCGCGGTATCGACGTCTGCCACGAGACCGTTCGGCTTTGGTGGAACCGTTTCGGACCGATGTTTGCCGCCGACATTCGCCGACAGCGAGTGAGCCGGATGCGCGGCTTCCGGCACTGGCGGTGGCACGTCGACGAGGTCTACGTGAAGATCAACGGCGAGCTGCATTATCTCTGGCGGGCCGTCGATCACGAAGGCGAAATCCTGGAGAGTTTCGTCACCAAGAAACGGGACAAAGCCGCGGCATTGCGCTTCTTCAAGAAGACGCTGAAGCGGCATGGCCAACCTGAGACCATCGTCACCGATGGGCTGCGCTCGTACCCGGCGGCGATGCGCGAGCTGGGCAATCTCGACTGCCGCGAGATGGGGCGACACCTCAACAACCGGGTCGAGAATTCGCACCTGCCGTTCCGACGACGAGAGCGAGCTATGCTGCGCTTCAGGCAGATGAAGACGCTACAGAAATTCGCCTCAGTCCACGCATCCCTGCACAATCATTTCAACTCCGAACGCCATCTCGTCGATCGACAAACCTATAAAGAACGCCGCTCAGCCGCATTGGCTGGGTGGCAACAACTCGCCGCCTGAAGCCCGCCTGCCAAAGCGCAAACTCCATCCAGTGGAGACGAGTTCGCATCGGACTGACAGCTCCGGGTCAAGGCATCAAGCAGGCGGAGGAAATCGGTCGGCGTGATCGCATTGGGGCTGCCCCCACCGAACGCGACGCGGCGCACCGCAACCTGCCGATTGAACCGCGCCCCGATCAGCGCTATCTCGCGGTGAAGCGCGTCGAGGTAGCCGGATAGTCGCTGCGCCCTGTTCGCGGCTCCAGTGTTGCAACCGCAATACCAGCAGATCTGCTCGCAATAGGGGATATGCAGGTAGAGCGAGACCTCGCCGGTCAACGCCCGCAATCCGGAATTGAGGTCTGCCTCGCCAACCGCGTCGCTAAACGCCGCTGCGGTCGGGAAACTGGTATAGCGCGGCACCGGGCGTTCGAGCAGGTCGGGATAGAACGGCCACATGGGCTGATGAATGCCCGGCACTCGGGTCCGGTTCATTGCGAAGGCTCAAAAGCCTTCGCGAGTTTTTTGCGCGACGAGCCGCCGTGGCACCCTTTCGCACAGCACGGTGCCTGCTTTCTGCCCGGTTTTTCCAACGGCACCTCGATCACGCGGACGCTGGCGCCGCTGCATAGCGAAACGGCCAGGGTCGGTCCGCTCGGCGCAGCGGCGCCCAGTGCCGCCGGAAGCAGCGCGATCAGGCCGAACTGCGCCAGCGCGCTCACGGTAGTCCGTCCCCGTCGTCGTCGATCAGAATCCGCGCAGCGGCACCGTCGAGGTCCTCGAATTGCCCGCGCCGCAGCGCCCAGAAGAACGCCGCGAGGCCTAGCGCGCCCATCACCAGCGCCAACGGAACCAGGATCACCAGCCCGGTCAACGTGCTGCCCTCACCAACCGTAGCGAATTGGCAATGACGATCAACGAAGAGCTCGACATCGCCGCCGCAGCGATCAACGGGGTGATATAGCCGGCCATCGCCAACGGCACCGCCAGGGCGTTGTAGCCAATCGCAGCCACGAAGTTCTGCCGGACCACTGCCATGGTCCGCCGCGAAGCACGGATCGCGCGCGGGATCGCGGTGAGGCCGTCACCAAGGAAGACGAAGTCAGCAGTCTGGCGCCCGACGTCACTGGCGGTGCCCGGCGCGATCGAGGCGTTTGCGGCGGACAGGGCTGGCCCGTCGTTGAGCCCATCGCCGGCCATCAACACCTTGCGTCCGGCGCCCTGGAGGCGGCAATTCGCCGCCTGCTTATCGGCGGGGCTGGCGCTACCCTGCCCGGTCAGCCCGGTAGCGCGCGCGACTTCGGCGACGGCGGCAGGATTGTCGCCGGAGAGGATCGAGGGTTCGACCCCCAAGGCGTCGAGCTGTGCCAGGGCCGGCGCGGTTTCTGGGCGCAGCCGGTCTGCGAAAGGGATCAGCCAGACCGGTTCGCCGGCGATGTCGAGCGCGGTGGCGATCCCGCTGGCAGCTTCGGGACGGCGCAGGGCGACCTTACGGCCCTGCCAGCCGGCGGTGAGGCCGTGGCCCGCCTCCTCGCGCACATCGCTTAGTTCGGCAGGCCTGACCCCGCGCGCGGCGAGCGCCTCGACCAGCGCCCGGCTCAGCGGATGGCGGCTGTGGCTGGCGAGGCCCAGCGCAACTGCGGCGGCTTCAGGCGGCAAGGCATCAAGTACCGCCGGTTCAGGCAGCGGGCGGCCCATGGTCAGCGTCCCGGTCTTGTCGAGCAGCACGCGATCGACCCCAGCCATCCTTTCGAGCGCCGCGCCATCCTTGACCATTATCCCCTGCTTCATCAGCGCTCCGCAGGCTACGACCTGGGCGACCGGCACCGCCAACCCCAGCGCGCAGGGGCAGGTGATGATCAGCACCGCGATGGCATAGACCAGCGACTGATAGACCCCCGCTCCCGCCAGCATCCAACCGAAGAAAGTCAGCGCCGCGAGCGAATGGACCGCAGGGGCATAAAGCCGCGATGCGCGATCGGCGATCCGGACATAGCCCGAGCGGACCTGGCCCGAGGCCTCCATCAGCCGCGCAATCTCAGAGAGGGTTGTGCCCTGTCCGGCGGCGGTGACCCGAACATCGACCGGCGCATAGAGGTTTAGCGTTCCGGCCAACACGGCTTCCCCCGGCGCGGCAGGAACAGGGGCACTTTCACCGGTCAACAACGACTGATCGAAGCGGCTGACACCAGCAACCACCTCGCCATCCGCCGCCAGCCGTTCGCCCGCCGCGACACGCATGATCATGCCGGGGACGAGGTCAACCGCAGGAAGCCACGAAGGCCCTCCCTCCCGCGACAGGACCATCGCCCCCGGGGCTGCCTGGCGGAGCAGCGCATCGACTCCGGCGCGGGCGCGGTCGCGCATCGCCGCATCGAGCGCGCGGCCCGCCAGCAGGAACAGCAGCAGCATCAAGGTGCCGTCGAACCAGGCCTCCTCACCCCGGGTCGCGGTCTCATACACGCTCAGCCCGGTGGCGAGCGTGACGCCGATCGAGATCGGCACGTCCATATTGGTGGTGCGGCGTTTCAGCGCGCCCCGCGCCGAAGCGAAGAACGGCATGCCGGCAAAGCCAATCGCCGGCACCCCGATCAATGCCGAGAGCCAGTGGAACATGTCGCGGGTCGCGCCGTCCGCGCCCGACCAGATCCCAACCGACATCAGCATCACGTTCATGCAAGCGAACCCCGCCACCGCCAGCGGCGCGAGCAGCGGCTTGACCGCCGAGGGCGGCGGCGCGATTTCCTCGCCGCGCGGCTGGCTGGCGAAACCGGCATTGGCCAAGGCATCGACCAGCTGGGGGATTGCGACGGCTGCGTCATGCTCGACCCGCACTTGCCGCGCGGTCAGGTTGACCCGCGCCGTGGCTACCCCCGGCACGGTACCCAATCCGCGTTCGACCTTGGCCATGCAGCCGGCGCAGTGCATCCCCGGCACGACCAGTACCGTGGCCAGCACGGGCATGGCGCCCGGTTGGCGGGCCAGCGCGGTCACCGGAAATCCTGCTCGTGGCGCCAGCGCTGTGCCCCGGCCACGGCTTCGAGCCGCAAGGTCCAGCGGCCTGCCGGCAAGGACCGATCGGAGAGGAAACGACCATCGGCGAGGCGGCGGAAGATCAGCGCCCGATCAGATGCGCGTCCAAGCGGGTGGCGCGCCTCGCCCCTCAGGCTCAATCCTTTGGAGGGCGCGCCGCTGATGCGAACGGCCACGCTGCCGTCGGCTGCGCGGCGAACATCGGCCGCCCAGCCCAAAGCCTTCTCACGCCGTGCCGCCGCAAGCCAGCCGTTGAATTCCTGGCTGGCTACATAAGAGTTCTCAACCACCACCCCGCCGAAGGTTACGCTCGCATAGCGCGCCATCACCAGGTTGACCGTGACCACCACGGCGAAGAAAGCCACGATAATCATGGCGAAGTGACGCCCGGTGAACGGCCCGGTGGTCAGCGCCTTGATCATGGCTCATTTCCTTGCGGCGCATCAAAGCGCACTTCGCTGAGATCGCCGCCGCCTTCTGCATCGGTCGCGGCCAGGATGAAACTGAACTTCTGCGGCGCGGTTTGCGGCGGCGCTACGACGTAAACCCGCAGCGGTTCGACCCGGTCGGCCGCGACAGCGAAAACGATCGTCCGCGCCGCCGCTTCGCGCGGCATGGTGCCCGACCACATCACCGCGCCGGGCAGCCCCTCAAGGCTCAGCTTCATCGGTCGCGGGCGCGATTGCATGTTGCGCAGTTTGACCGTGTAGTCGTTGCGGACCTCACCGCTCGATTGCAGCGTGAACGGCGGATTACGGTCTTTCTGCACCGCCACATCGATCCGGCTGCGGGTGCCGAGCGCGAACAGCAGCACGGCGCCGATCGCGCTCCAGACACCCACGTAAACCAGGGTGCGGGTGTGAAACAGCGCCTTGGTGACCGGCCGCGGCTGGCCGCCTTCGCGCTCGGCCTTGCAGTCTTCCAGCGTGGCATAGTCGATCAACCCGCGCGGGCGGCCAACCTGGGCCATAACCGTGTCGCAAGAATCGATGCACAGCGCGCAGGTGATGCAGGCGATGTCGGGGCCATTGCGAATATCATAGCCCGTGGGGCAGACCGCGACGCATTGGTTGCAATCGACGCAGTCGCCGACCGCGCCCGGGTTCTTCTCGGCCTGCTTGAGCGAGCCGCGCGGTTCACCGCGCCAGTCCTTGTAAGTGACAATCAGGCTCTTTTCGTCGAGCATCGCAGTCTGGATCCGCGGCCACGGGCACATGTAGATGCAGACCTGTTCGCGCATGAACCCGCCGAAGACTAATGTGGTCGCGGTCAGCAAGGCGACCGTGACATAGGCCACTGGCGCGGCCTGGCCGGTCCAGAAGTCCACGGTCAGCGTCGGCGCGTCGGCGAAATACATGATCCAGGCGCCGCCGGTCCAGAAGCTGATCACCAGATAGATCGTCCACTTGAAGCCGCGCCGGGCGATCTTCTGCGGCCCCCAAGGCGCCGCCTGAAGCCGCATCTGGGCGTTGCGATCGCCATCGATCAGCCTGTCGACATGCTGGAACAGGTCAGTCCACACCGTTTGCGGACAGGAATAGCCGCACCACGCCCGGCCGACCGCGCTGGTGATCACGAACAGCCCGATCCCGGCCATGATCAACAGCCCTGCGACAAAGTAGAACTCGTGCGGCCAGATCTCGATCCCGAACATGTAGAAGCGGCGGTGGGCGAGATCGATCAGCACCGCCTGGTTGGGCACATAGGGCCCGCGATCCCAGCGCAGCCACGGGGTGATGTAATAGATCGCCAGGGTGACGCCCATCACCAGCCACTTGAACCGGCGAAACCGGCCATCCACCGCTTTGGGGAAGACCGCCTTGCGCTTCTCGTAGAGGGTCAAACCGGCATTCTTGGGGTCAGGGTTGAGCATTTCCGCTTTCCGCTGCCGGCGTTGCCGGAGCCTGGGTGAAATCCTCGCCGCCCCCCAGCGAGTGAACGTAGGCCGCCAGCATCTTGATCGTTACAGAATCGAGCTTGCCGCTCCACGCCGGCATCACCCCGGCCGGTGCCTTGGTGATGTTCGCCGTTACCTTGTCGCGGGTGCTGCCGTGAAGCCAGACCGCGTCGGCCAGGTTGGGTGCGCCGAACTGGCGCAGGCCCTTGGCATCAGCGCCGTGGCAGACCGCGCAGTTGGCTGCGAACAGCGCCGACCCGCGCTGCGCCGCCGCATCGGCAGAAGCCTTGCCCGAAAGCGACAGGACATGCGCGGCAACATCGCCGATCTGGGCCGCGCTCAACACCCCGTCCTTGCCGAAGCTGGGCATCAGGCTGGTGCGGGTTTCGACGACGCCGGGCGAGCGGATCCCATGAAGGATCGAATATTCAATCTCGCGGATATTGCCGCCCCACAGCCAGTCGTCGTCCTTGAGGTTGGGATAGCCCCACGATCCCGCCGCGCCTGAACCGTGGCACTGGATGCAGTTGACCTGGAACGCCGCGCGCCCCCCGGCGACGGCCTTGGCCATCAGATCGGGATTGGCGCCAAGCTGTTCAAGCGGGGCCGCTGCGATTGCGGCCAGGCTCGCCTCGCGGCCCCTGGTCGCAGCATTCAGCTCGTCAACCAGCTGCCCCCGGCTCGACCAGCCCCACAGCCCCTGGGTGCCCTTGTTCAACAGTGGGATCGCCGGATAGACCACCACATAGACCAGCGCCCAGAGCACCGTTGCCCACAGCGTCAGTACCCACCAGCGCGGCAGCGGGTTGTTGAGTTCCTCGATCCCGTCCCATTCGTGACCAACGGTTTCGATGCCCGTAGGCTCGTCGATGCGCCTGTTAGCCATTGTCGTCGTCCTTGAAGATCGCGTTTGCAGCCTGGTCGTTGGCTTCGCGGGCACCCGGCCGGAACGGCCAGGCGCACAGCACTACAAAGCTCAGCACCATGAACAGCAGCCCCCAGCTGTCGGCGAAGTGCCGCAGCGCCTCGTAGGTCGAGTGCGCGTTCACCGCCCCTGCTCCGCCTTGAGTGCTTCCTGCGCGGCGGCGCCGTTGACGTCGACCAGAGTGCCGAGCATCTGCAGATAGGCGACCAGCGCGTCCATCTCGGTTAGGCGATCGGGATCGCCGTCAAAGTCGCGGACCTGCGCTTTGGGATAGCGTTTCTGCAGATCGACGGCATCTGCGAACGGATCGGCCTGAAGCTTGAAATCTGCGTCGGCCTGCTCGACCTGGGCCTTGGTATAGGGCACCCCGACCCGGTAGAGCGCGGTTAGCGTGGCACGCTGGTCGCCCGCCTCGAGATCACGCTCGGCCAGGAAGGCATAGGTCGGCATCACCGATTCGGGCACCACTTCTTGCGGGTTCTTGAGGTGCTGGACGTGCCATTCGTCCGAGTACTTCAGTCCGACCCGGGCGAGATCCGGTCCGGTCCGTTTCGAGCCCCACTGGAACGGATGGTCGTACATCGATTCCGCCGCAAGGCTGTAATGCCCATAGCGCTCAACCTCGTCACGGAACGGACGGATCATCTGGCTGTGGCAGACATAGCAGCCCTCGCGGACATAGATGTCGCGTCCGGCCTGTTCGAGCGGGGTGTAGGGGCGCATCCCCTCGACCTTCTCGATCGTGTTGTCGATCCAGAACAGCGGAGCGATCTCGACGATCCCGCCAACGATCACTGCAAGGAAGGCGAAGCCGCCCATCAGCGCTACGTTACGCTCCAGCTTCTTGTGCCGGGTATAGGGATCTTTGACGGTTTCGGTGGTCATCTCAGCGCACCCCTTATTCGGCAGGAACCGCGACCAGCGGACGGTCCGCGGCCGGGTCATAGGCTGGAGCGCGCAGCGGCTCTTCCTGGCGGAGGTTGCCGGCGATCGTCTGCCAGACGTTGAACGCCATAATCAGCCCGCCCGTCAGGTAGAGCATTCCGCCGAAGGCGCGCAGCACGTACATCGGGAACTTGGCGGCAACGGTCTCGGCAAAGCTGTAGACCAGGTAGCCGTCGGCGCCGTATTCGCGCCACATCAGGCCTTCCATGATCCCGGTGACCCACATCGCCGAGGCGTAGAAAACGATCCCCAGCGTCGCCAGCCAGAAGTGCCAGTTGATCATCCGCAGCGAGTACATCCGGCTCCGTCCCCACAGCCGCGGCGCGAGGTAGTAGATCGCTGCAAAGGTGATCATCCCGTTCCACCCGAGCGCGCCGGAGTGGACGTGGCCAATCGTCCAATCAGTATAGTGCGAGAGCGAGTTGACCGACTTGATCGACATCATCGGGCCTTCGAAAGTGCTCATCCCGTAGAACGCCAGACTCAGCACCATCATCCGGATGATCGGATCGGTGCGGACCTTGTCCCAGGCGCCGTTGAGCGTGAGGAGCCCGTTGATCATCCCGCCCCAGCTGGGCATCCACAGCATGATCGAAAACACCATACCCAGCGTCTGCGCCCAATCGGGCAGCGCGGTGTAGTGGAGGTGGTGCGGGCCTGCCCAGATGTAGAGGAAGATCAGCGACCAGAAGTGCAGGATCGACAGGCGATAGGAATAGATCGGACGCTCGGCCTGCTTGGGCACGAAGTAGTACATCATCGCCAGGAAGCCCGCGGTGAGAAAAAACCCGACCGCGTTGTGGCCGTACCACCACTGCACCAGCGCGCCCTGGACCCCGGCCCACAGCGAGTAGCTCTTGGCGCCGAACAGGCTGACCGGCACGTGCGCGTTCTGCACCAGGTGGAGCATCGCCACGGTCAGGATGAACGACAGGAAGAACCAGTTGGCGACGTAGATGTGCGGCTCGGCGCGCTTCATGATCGTGCCGACGAAGACCGCGAGGTAAGCCACCCAAACCAGCGTTAGCCACAGATCAACATACCATTCGGGCTCGGCATATTCCTTGCTCTGGGTCACCCCCAGGACATAGCCGGTAGCGGCCAGGACGATGAACAGCTGGTAGCCCCAGAACACGAACCGGGCGAGGCCGGGCAGCGCCAGCCTCGCCCGGCAGGTGCGCTGGACGATGTAGAAGCTCGTGGTGATAAGGGCGGTGCCGCCAAAGGCGAAAATCACCGCCGAGGTGTGCAAGGGGCGCAGCCGCCCGAAAGTGGTGTATTCGAGACCGAGGTTGAGCACCGGAAAGGCCAGCTGCAGCGCGATGAACAGCCCGACCAAAAACCCGATCACACCCCAGAATGTGGTCAAAATCACCCCGGCGCGGACCAGGTCGTCGTCGTAGCGGCTCGTATCGGGCAGGACCCGGGCGCCGGTGATCGCCGCCAGATAGTCAGTCCTGGTTAGCGCGATGATCAGCCCCGTTAAGGCCGCCAGGGCGAAGACCGCCATGTGAATGGCGAAGCCGCTGTCGAGCGCATTGGCATACATCGCGAGGGCAACAAGCACTGCCGCCAACCACAAGCCGGCGCGGGTAACGACCGATTCCATGCGACTCTTCCCCATCATCTGCTGGGTTGAACAGCGCAATCCCGCCAACCCAATCCCCTGTCCTTTTGGGCGCTTGTCGCAGTGCGACATTGACCCCGATCAATTTGCGGCGACTTCACCAGAAGTTCGCGGAAAACAGCGGGGAATTGCGCAGGATCAATGTTTGCACATGCAGCATGAGGGCAGACGCTTGGCTGACGCCGCAACAACCATGGGCCGCATCGGGCGGCCGCTGCGGAGTTGGATGAGGGATCATGAAGAAACTCGCAATCGCAGCGGCCCTTGCCGCGACCACGCTGGGCTCAGCCCCGACCCACGCTGCCGAGGACGGCAAACTCCAGGTCAAGCTGCTTGCCACCGGGGTGCTGCCCGACGGCAAGATCACCAGCGTCGATGACCCAGGCGGAATCCTGACCGCAGCCGACCAGACCAAGCTCAACAACAACCTCGTTCCGACCCTGGCGGTTGAATACTACGTCACCCCCGAGATCTCGCTCGAGACGATCTGCTGCCTGACCCAGCACCACGTCAGCGGCTCGGCAGGACCCATCGACGGCGCTGAGATCGTCGATCACGTCATGGTTCTGCCAGCGACGCTGACGCTGAAGTATCACTTCGCTGCCGGCGGGATCAGACCCTACGTCGGCGCCGGGCCGGCCTGGTTTTTCTATATCGACGAGAAGCCGGGCGCGCTGCCGGCGCTGCTGGGGGTCGACAGGGTCAAGCTCGACAACAGGCTTGGCGTCGCGGTTCAGGTCGGGGTCGACGTTCCGGTCAACGACAAGGGTCTGGGCATCAGCCTCGACGTCAAGAAGTACTGGGTAAAGACCACCGCAAACTATTTTGTGACCGGAGCCAAGGTGCTTGAGACCCGGCACAAGGTCGATCCCTGGGTGCTTTCGGGCGGGGTGTACTTCCGCTTCTAACCCGCCTTCTCAGATCAGCGCTTGGCCGGCGACAAGGCTGCGGCAACGATGGCGAGGTTGCGCACGACGCAGGCATCACAAGCGGATATGTCGGCGCAGCAGCAGACAGCGGATCGTCGGCAATGGTGCACCCGCCCCGGCTTTCCCGGAGGCTCCTATCTGTGAGAAGAAGCCTCGATAAACAATGCAAGCTCTGCCGCGCGTCAGCACTGGCCGAGTGGCAGTTGCGTGTGGCCTGAAATTTCGATGCTCTGCCGGTAGCTGTACCCAGCGGACACGAGTTCGCATCCGACTGGCATCTCCGCCACACAGTCTGTCTCTGACTCGGGTACGGGCAACTCATCCCTCAATATCGCGCTATTCCGCGCGGTTTGCCCCTGCTTCCGCACTGGGAGAAAACTTGGCGCTGCCCATTTATGCTGGTCTTGAGCCTGTTTCTCTGCGGCATGTTCCGGCAGTACGGTTGCACAAAGCTCCCCAAAGGGCGCGCAATACTGCACGGCTGACGAACGTTAATGGTTGCCCCAAATTCCCAGCAAATCGCCAATCTGTTGGGAATTTTCACCCGCACAGGGAGTTCCCATCGGGTATCGCCCGGGTCAATGCTATGTCATCACGCTCTAATGACGAGGAGGTCATTGGCGGGTATCTACAAAGCCACCGGCAACCGGCGCATTTGCCGTGACACCGCCCTTCAAATCATCGGGATCAACGCTGCAAGGGATCAGGCCGCTGACAGATATATGTCATAGCCGGGATGACATGTTTGTGGTGTCTGCCGCTGGAGGCTTATTGAGGCGGGGGTGGGGGGGAAAGCAATGCAGATCCTGAATGTTCTCCTGCAACCGGATACCGCCTTAAACAGAAGAATGCGCAACATTGGCGGATTGATTCTAGCATGTCTTGCGGTTCAGCTTGCTTACTGGCTGGTGATCAATCCGATCCTCTTTGCGAGTCCGCAGCGGCCAGATCTTATCCCGGTGGGCACTGCCGCGATGGCGACCGTGCAAAGCCCCGACCCAGCGGGGTTTGACCGGGCGGCGTTCAAGCCGATCAAACTGCCCCACAGCGACTGCTGCAGCCCGGGATACCGGCTGGTGCGGATCGATTTTGCGCTGACCCAGGTTCCGCCCGATGGCCTTGCACTGGTCCCCTCGCTTGGCAGTGACAATTACCATATCAGGGTCAATGGTCTTTGGACCCATCAGGACGGGCGTCTCAGCCTGCCGAACCCGACCTATCACGGCAACAAGAAGACCATCCTTTATGTGCCGCCTTCGGTCCTGCGCTTGGGCGAAAACCGGCTCGAATATGCGATAGTGCGCGCCAATTTGCCCTACTTCGATGTCGGCCAACCGGTATTGGCGCCCTATGCCAAGGCGAGCGAGCTTCTGGCTCAACGCAATTTCGCCTTGGGCGAGTACAAGATCATTTCCTACAGCCTTGGCTTGTTTGCCGCAGCCTTGGCATTTTTGCTGCTGGTGCGATCAGAGCAGAAGCGATTTGCGTTCTGGGTATGCGCATTGCTGACAGCGTGGAGCCTGCGCTACCACTACTACACCTGGGTGGATCCGCCTTTTTCCGCGGGGTGGCGATCGATCTACTATTTCATTCTGACACTCACCATACCGGTTGCCTGGGTCAATGTCATCGATGCCTGGACGGCGCGGCCGATGCGCTGGCTGACCTGGCTCACCTGCCTGATCTGGGCACCGATCGCTCTAAGCTTTTCGAACCTGCTGACCGCGAACGGCTCAGGGCCTTACGATCAGGCTGTCGAGCTGACCAACGGCGCCGGGATGATTCTTGGAGCCGCAGGCGTTCTGCGCTTCGCGTGGCACTTCCTCACCCGGTCAGAAGACCGGAATTGGGAGGCCTCGCTGTTCATACTTTGCATAACGCTGATGCTCGTTGAATTTCATAGTGAGTATCTTGGCGGGAGCAGCGCTGGGCATTTGCACAACAGTTTTCTGTTCCTGATCATCGCCTTTCCGGTAGCATTCATCGCCCGCAATATTCGCTTGTTCCGTTCAATGAACGATTTCAACGAACAGCTCACCGGGCAACTGCGCGAGCGTGAAGCTGAGCTGGCGGAGAGCTATGCCCGGCAGGAAGAGCTCGCGCGTCGTGAAACGCTGGTGGCAGAACGCCAGCGACTGATGCGCGACATGCATGACGGGGTTGGCGGTCAGCTGATGAACCTGCTTTTCGCGGCGCGGCAAAAGTCGCTGCCACGCGAGGAGTTGACCCAAAGTCTGCAGGCAGTGATCGACGAACTGCGCCTGATCATCGACTCGCTCGATACAGTGGGCGAATCGCTTAGTGCAGCGCTGGCCTCGTTCCGCAGCCGGATCGAGCCGCGGCTGCGGGCGGCCGGGATCGCGATCGACTGGGCGAACAGCCTGCCAGAAGGTCTGCCCGAACTGCCACCGCGAACCATTCTGCAGGTTTTCCGGATCGTTCAGGAGGCGATCACCAATGCGATCAAGCATTCGGGTACCAAGGCGCTGGGCGTGACGATCGGCCTGGCCAAAGCCGAAGCACCGGCATTGCAGATCTCGATTTCGGACCGCGGCGAAGGTTTCGATCCCGCCACTGCCACAGGCGGACGCGGGCTGGAGAACATGGCCACTCGCGCCGCAGCGATCGGGGGCATGCTGGCGCTTGCCCCAGGCAAAGCAGGCACCACCGTGACGCTGACCGTGCCGCTGGGCGGATGACATATCCCCGGCACTATCGCGCCGGGCGCTGGCGTGGCAGGTTTGGCGCCTGTTTCGCGATGAGACCTGCTTGAGCCTATGCCCACCCTGGTTGCCATTATCGAGGATGATCCGTTGGTCCGGGGCTATCTTGCCGATGTGATTGCTGCGGACGGCTCGTGCGCATTGGTTGGAACTGCCCCTTCACTCGTCGCGGCGCGTGCGCTGCTCGGCCGCTCGGTCGATGTCTATCTGCTCGACCTTGGCCTGCCCGACGGCAACGGCGCCGCCCTGATCCCCGAGATCCGCGCCGCCGGCACGGCCAAGGTGGTGGTTCTGACCAGCTTCGGCGACCGCGATACCGTGGTCCGCACGATCGAGGCCGGGGCCGATGGCTATCTGCTGAAAGACAGTACCACACCCGAAATCCTTGACGCGATCGAGGCGGCGATGGCCGGCGGTGCCCCGATCAGCGCAGCGGCGGCGGTCCACCTGCTCGAGCGGCTGCGGTCGATCCCTTCCGCCACGCCCGGCGAAGAGGCGCCCGCGCCGCTGACCCCGCGCGAGACCGAACTGCTGCAGCTCTTCGCCAAGGGTTATTCCTACAAGGAAGCCGCGCGGATCCTGGAAATCTCGCCGCTGACGGTGGGCAACCACGTCCGTTCGATCTACCGCAAGCTTGATGTCCATACCCGCAGCGAGGCGGTCTATGAAGCGCTACGCAGCGGCAGGCTGTCGATTGGTTAACGACCGCATGACATAGCCATGTCATACCCATTTTCCCCAGATTCCCCGACAAGCCCGCCGTTCAAACGGTATCTTTCAGGGAGTGGGAAATGCAGGGGAATTCTGATCGCAATCGTTCGCTGCGGCGGCTGCAGCGCGCGGCTTTGGGCAGCATGGTCGCATGGCTGGCGCTGGCCCCAAGCGAAGCGCTGGCGACGTGTGTGATTACCTCGGGCACAGGCACGGTCGCCAACCCTGGGCCGAATTCGCAGGTCGTCTGCACCGGCACAACCACCGGGATCAATGTGGCGACCACAAATACTCAGGTCACCATTCAGGTTGATGGCGGATCGACGATCAACGGAGATCCCACCAGCAGCGCGATCAATCTCGGCGGCGACTTCAGCAACATCAATGTCGGAGACGGCGGCACTCCCGGCCCGGCCGCTATCATCGATACGGATCTAAGATTCACGGGATTTGGTTCCGGATTCTCTGTGATCGGTGGCAGTACGATCAATCTTTCCGGCAACCCTCTGTTTGAGATCAGCATGAGCGGAGGCGGATCGGCCATCAGCATCGCTGACGGCCACGTTACTGTGCCGCGCCCGATCTCTATAGCCGGCGGTACCGGATCGACCTTCTATATCGGACCCGACGCGACGCTGGTGGCCAGCAGCAATTTCACTGGCGGCGCGATGATCGTTGGCGGAGCCGGGGTTGAGGTATTCTATATTCAGGGCGCGATCGAAACTCTTGGCGCCAATGCGGTCGAAACGATTGTTGATGCAGGCGACGGCGACGACATAATCTTTATGGATGCAGGTGCGCGGTTCAGGACTGGCATCCACTCCACCGCCGCGACTACGGCTTTCTTGCTCAACGGCGGCGATGGCTATGACCAGCTTCAGCTGGAGAACATCGATCAGTCCTTGACCTTCGATTCCACCGGGATCGAACTGCTATCTGTCAATGGCGGCCCCGCCGGGATTTCCCGAATCAGCGGTTCGCATGACTTCCAGGAAATTCGCACCGTCAACGGCCAGCTAGACATTTTTGGTGAAGACGCGCTTGGCGTGTCAGGCTCGCTTATCAACATCCTAGGCGCGAGCAGAGTGCGCTTCTTTGGCACGGGCGCACAGGTCCTTACCCAAAGCATCGATGGCCAGGGGACGTTCGAATATGCCAGCGGCGTGAACGAGTTTGCCAGCGCCAATTTCATCAACGGGAATTTCATCGTTTCCAACGGAACCCCGCTGATCTCGCACAGCAACGCATTCGGAACGGCGATAGTTACCAACGGCTCGAGCGTGATCTTGCGCGATGTCTCGATCGCAAACAATTTAAGGGGCAGTGGCGATTACATCATCGACGGCACGTCAACATCGCTGAGCGGCGCAAACAGCATGACCGGCCTAATCCTTGTGCAATCGGGTCGGCTGCTGGTTACTGACGTTGCGAATCTTGGCAGTGGCCAGACGTCAACGCCCGCAACCATTGTCATTGGATCGCAAGGTTCACTCAACCTCGACCTGCAAAGCAGCAGCACCCTGGAGAACGCCCTGTCAGGCTTCGGTACGATCAACAAGACTTCGATCGGCGAGCTGACCATCGATCGCTCCAACTCGGCCTTTTCGGGGCAAGTCAATCTGCTCGGCGGCCGCGTGTTCCTCAGCGCCAGTGACGCCCTTGGCACCGGATCGATCAACTTTGGCGGCTCGATTATCGATTTCACCAATACCTCGGACATTGTCATTTCCAATACGTTCACAAGTGGTCCCGGCACCGCTGCGGCGTTTGAGAAGAACGGCACGGGCCGGACCACGCTGACTGGCAGCAACCTGGGCATGACGGCCTCGTTTGCGCTCAATCAAGGCATTCTCGCCGTGAACAGTGTCAACGCCTTCGGCACCGGCAGCTATGCCAATCTGGGCGGCACCAGTGGCATCGAGGTCAACAATGCCGCCGATGAAACGCTGGGCCTGCGGATCTTCAATGGGCTGTCCTCAATCGGCACCTTCCGCAAACTGGGTTTGGGTCGGCTGACCATTGTCGATACGTTTCAGGTGGGAATGCTGTTGGTCGATGCAGGGACTTTGCGGGTCAACCAAACCATCAACGCTGCCAACGCGACTATCGCCGGCGGCGCCCGGCTGGATGGGACCGGCACGATCATTGGCAACCTGACCAACAACGGGACCCTCGCACCCGGCAATTCAATCGGCACGCTGACGGTCAACGGCAATTACGTCCAGAACGCGGGTTCGGTGCTTGAGATCGAATTCGACGCATCGGGCAATATCGACCTGCTGGCGGTGACCGGTTCGACGACGCTTACCGGCGGCATCTTGCGGTTCGTTTCGCTGGGCGGGGCCGAGGGCAGCGGCGGTACCTTCCTGACCGCGAGTGGCGGGGTGACCGGCACTTTCGCCTCGGTCGAGACCGTCGGAGCGCAATTGCCGCTGGCGGTGCTCTATCAGACCAACAGCGCGATCATGGCGCCGTCGGTGCTGACCGCGCGGCCGTCTACTTTCAATGCCCAGTTCCTCGCTGCGGCAGACAGCGGGTTCGGGTTCATGGACCGCATCTCCAGCGCCGCAAACGGCCCCCAGACCGGCAAGCGCCTGTGGTTGCAAGGCTTCGGCGCGGACGGCAGCCGCAGCGCCTCTGGCACGACCCTGGCCTATGGCCATGATGGCTATGGCCTGGCCGGGGGCCTGATCCTGCCGGTTGGCGACAAGCTGTCGATCGGGGCTTCGGTGGGTTGGAGCCGCAGCAACATTGCCCTCGGCTCGGGCGGCGGATCGGGTGAACAGGATGCCGTTCTGGGCAGTCTCCACCTGCGTTACGGCGGAGACGGCTTCACGCTCGAAGGTGGCGGGCTCTATGGCTCGGTCGACCAGCAAACCCTGCGCAACGTCAGCTTCAACGGCTTTGCGGCCAGTGTCGATGGTTCGACCCAGTCCAAGCTCTATGGTGGGTTCGTTGGCGCCGAGGCGGATGTCGCGGCGATCGGCAAGTGGGACCTCTCGCTCTCGGCCCGGGCAAGTCTTATCCATCAGGACCAGGACGGCTTCACCGAAAGCGGCACCAGCCCGCTGCGCCTGGCGGTGCCCGATATCGCCAGGGACACTCTGGCAGCCCAGGCCGGCGTTGGGATCAGCCGCAAGGTGGGAGAGGGCCAGATCAGCTTCGATCTTGGCGCCCGGCTGGTCGATAACCTTGGTGATCGGGCGATCCCGGTAATCTTTGCCGCGAATGCTGCGGGGATCACCTTGCAAGGCGACACCCGCAGTGCGGTGCACGGCTTTGCCGCAGCCGCGCTCGATCTGCCGCTTTCTGAGACGGTGGCGGTTCATGTCGGATACGCAGGGCAGATCGGACAGTCCGATCGCCACGAAGGCCGGGTCGGTCTTTCGGCAGCGTTTTGATCCTCTGCGCCACCTGTAAAAGGAAAAGTGTCATGCAATTCAAACTTGGACAGTCGCTTCTCGTGCTGCTCGCGGTTGCCGGGACTGGCAGCAGCGCCGTTGCCCAGCTCGTGTCGCCAGGGGAAATCCTCAAGCGCGCAAAGGTTCGAGCGCCGGCTCCGGCCCCAGCCCCGGCCCCGGCAACCGCCACACAGCCGGGCGCCGCGACCGCGAGTCCAGCCGCCGCTGGCGGGTTCAGCGCCATTCATCAGGCGCACATGGGCCAGGTGGTATTCACCCGCGCCGAGCTGGGTCGCGACCAGATGACCGAGAGCGCATTGGCGAACAGTTTCAACCTTGGCGATCCGATCTTCTTCCGCGTCTACATGCGCGAACCGGTCATCGCCATGTTGAAGCCGCAGCTGCCTGGGAAATCCAACTACTGGGTTTCGCGCGCAACCCGATATAAAGCCCGGTTCACGGTGGGCGGCCAGGTTGTAGACACGACCTTCCGCATCTGGGGCAACGCGGGCGACCATGAAACCTGGACGACCTGGCGCGGTGAATTGCTGAGCCGCGCGGACAAATTTCAACCTGGCACGGAAATCTTCCGCGAATTCCTGTCGCGCGCAACCAAGCGCGGTTTGATGGGCGTGGGCACCCACCAGATCAAGTTGGAGATCATCCCCTATGCAATCAACCTCGATGGTGATGTCAATTACAATGGCAGCTCGAACGAGCCGCCGCTTACGGTAGGGGATGTGATCGCAGCGGGTGAGTTCAGCTTGACGGTGAAAGCGGGTAGCTACGCCAAATCGGACCAGAAAATTTGCGGACCAGCCACCGCCGCGCCCAACCCTGGGTTGGAACAGCAGATACTGGCACGCGCCAAGGCGATGTGGACCCGGGCCGAAGCCCCGCCGGTTCGGGTGGCGCTGACTTACGGGGGTTGGAATTTCAACCGCCATCCGATCTCGGGCGCGATCCTTGATCGCAGCATTGACACGGTCATCATGTCGCGCGGCAAGGACTATTGCGACTTCCAGAGTTACAGGTACATCCAGCCGAACGTTGGCGGCTTCTCCGTCGCGGACTCCAGCTTTGAGTCCGAACCGCACAACTGGCATTTGCCGTGTTCGTGTCTGGATTGACCCACCATCGCCGGCAATCCGAATGCTGGATAAGGCGCTTCTGTTGGTAGGATGCCTGATCGGCATCGGTGCGGAAGGCATTGATGCGGCCTGGCAAAGCCGAGGTCATCGTCACCGACGGGCTTCGCACCTAGCCTGCCGCGATGCGCAAGCTTGGCATTCTGGATCGCCGGAAGATGGGCCGCTGGCTCAATATTCGCGCGGAGAACTCCCACCAGCCGTTCCGGTGACGAGAGCGGGCAATGCTGCGACTTCGACGAATGACCCGAAGCGCGGCGAAGCCAACTCGTTGCCCAAATTCGCTTCGGTCCATGCCTTGATCTCGAACCACTTCAGCACTCAATGTCACCTCGTCGACCGCCAGACTTACAATGCCCGTCGCTCGGCAGCACTGGCCGAGTGGCAGCCGCTCGCTGCCTGAGCCATGCCATTTGAAGGTACTGGTGCGCCAAGTGGTGACGGGTTCGCATCCGACTGACAGCACCTCGGAGAGCGTATGGCGTGAGAGCCGAAAACGGCTTTGAACAGTGAATAGAGCTATTGCATCATAGAGCCATCGGCATCGCCAAAGGCAACCCCGCTCACGCCAAGACGATCGACGAGAATGCCGATATATTGCGCCACAGCGCTGCGGTAACTTGCCTCCTCGAGGTAGCTGGCAATCTTCTTGCGCACCGCCTCGAACGGCAATTGCCGAGCCTCGACACGGCGACCGGTGCGGATGACGTGAACCCCGAAACGGGTCTTGATCGGATCTGGGCAAAGGGTCTGCTGGGGCAGCGCAAAAAGCGCATCGTTAATTGCTTGCACCATCTGCCCTGGTCCGACCTGACCGAGGTTACCGCCTTGCTCACACGAGGGACAGGCGGAGTGAGTGCGCGCGAATTCGGCAAAACGTTCGGGCTCGACCAGCAGCTTGCGGATCAATGTGCGGGCATCGCCGGTGGCCAGACCCATGGCGAAGGCGTCGGCGGGATCGGCCTTGATCAGGATATGCGCGGCTTCGACCAGCGGGGGTGAGACGAAGCGGTCGCGGTGGTTCTGGTAGTAGCGCAGACAGGTGACCTCGTCGGCGTTCGGGGTATGAATGACCGCAGCGAGCAGCGCCTCGATCCGCGCGTCTTCCTCGGCGAGGGTTCGACCTTGCTCGTCCCGGGCCTCTCCTGCGGCGATCCCCTGCCGTTCGGCCTCGCCGAGCAAGAGCTGACGCACTGCCAGCGCCTGCGCTGCCGCGGCCCGGGCGCTTTCGGGGTTGGGGGCGGGATGGTGCTGGGCCTCGGCGGCTATCACCGCTTCGGAGATTTCAAGCCCACCGACGATGACCGGTTCGGCGATCATGCGGCAAGCTTCTTCGAACGGACCACCTGATAGCCGGGGCGCCAGATGTAGCGCACCGGGGCGCTCAGCATGTGCACCAGGCGGGTGAAGGGGAACAACAGCAGGATAGTGAGGCCCAGAAACAGGTGCAGCTTGAACACCAGCGGGACCTCGCGGATCAGCGCCGAGGCGCCGACCCGGAAAGTGAAGATGCCTTGCGCCCAGTCCATGAACTTGACCATTTCCGAGCCGTCGAGGTGCTGCGCGGAAAGCGGGATCGTGGCGAGACCTAGCGCGAGCTGGACCCACAGCAGCAGGATCACCAGGTTGTCGCTGAAGCTTGAGGCTGCACGCACCCGCGCGTCGAAGAAGCGGCGGTGGATCAGCAGCGTCGCCCCGATGATCGCGATGACCCCGGCGACCCCGCCGGCAACGATCGCCAGCAACTGCTTGGCCCCGTGCGAGATGCCCAGTGCGTCGAACAGCGCGAGCGGGGTGAGCAGGCCAACCACATGGCCGACGAAGATTACCAGCACCCCGACATGGAACAGCACCGAGCCGACGATCAGCTGCTTGCGCCGCAGCAGCTGGCTCGATCCCGCGCGCCAGGAATAGGGTTCGCGATCGTAGCGGATCACCGAACCCAACGCGAGCACGGCGAGCGCGAGATAGGGATAGATCCCGAACAGCAGGTGATGGAGGAAATCAGCCATGGGCGGGGCTCCTGTCGGGCTCGGGGACCTGAAAACGGGCGACCATCGCCGCGGCCTGGGGGCAGGCGGCGGCAGCATCGGGGGCGGCTGGGGCGTCGAAACGGATTTGCTCCTCCTCCCAGGCGGCATCGAGCGCGGCGAGGTCGTCGGGATCGTCGGCTGGGGACAGCGCAAAGTCTTCGCCGCTCGCCCCGGCGAGGTCAGCCAGCACCTGCATCGGCGCGGCGTAGGGCGAGGCACGTTCGCCCAGCCGCTGCGCCAGCGCCGCCAGGACAACCCCCGGCTCGGCGAGTTGCTCGCGCGCTGCGGAGGGCGGCAGAACCGAGACATATTCGAGGAACAGCGGCAGATAATCTGGCAGTTCCTTCGCCGCGATCTCCAGCCCCCGCGCTTCATATCGGTTGCGCAGGTCGACCATCGCCTGGCCGCGGTCGCGGCTTTCGCCGTGGACGTGCTCGAACAAGTGCAGCGAAACCGCACGGCCGCGATCGAACAACCCGACATAGCGTTCCTGCAGGTCGAGCAGGTCGTCCTCCGCCAGCTCGACGATCAGCGGTGCCAGCGCCGCAATCTGCGCGGGCGAAAGCAGGTCATCGGCGGCCAGCGCCTGCGCCAGGTCGGGCGCGGCCTGCTGCACCGCTTCGTCGGGGTAGCGCAGCAGCGCGGAAAGGATGCGGAAAGTCAGGCGCATCAGAACACCTCCGTCGGGGTCTGGAGTTTCTTGCGCGCCGGGGCGCCGAACAGGTTGGTATCGCTGGTTCCGCCCGAACAACCGTTGCCGAACGAGAACCCGCAAGCGCCCTTCTCGTCATAGGCATCTTCGGCGTCTTCGCGGTGGCTGGAGGGGACGACGAAGCGGTCCTCGTAGTTGGCGATCGCCATGATCTGGTACATCTCCTGGACCTGGGCGGCGGTGAGCCCGACCGGGGCGACGATGCCCTCGTCGATCACCCCTTCGACCGTCTTGGCGCGCATGAAGGCGCGCATTGCCAGCATCCGTTCGAGCGCCAGCACCACCGGCTTTTCGTCGCCCGCGGTGAGCAGATTGGCGAGGTATTTCATCGGGATGCGCAGCGAATGAACATCGGGCATGCCGTTGTTGACTGCGATCTGCCCGGCGCTGGCTGCATTGCTGATCGGCGACAGCGGCGGCACGTACCAGACCATCGGCAGGGTGCGGTATTCAGGGTGGAGCGGGAAGGCGACCTTCCACTCCATCGCCATCTTCCACACCGGCGAATGCCGCGCGGCTTCCAGCCAGGCTTCGGGAATACCGTCCTTGCGGGCTTGCGCGATCACCGCGGGATCGTTCGGGTCAAGGAACAGGTCAAGCTGGGCCTGGTAGAGGTCTTCGACCTTTTCCGCGCTGGCGGCTTGCTCGATCCGGTCGGCATCATAGAGCATCACGCCAAGATAGCGGATCCGCCCGACGCAGGTTTCCGAGCAGACCGTCGGCTCGCCCGCCTCGATCCGCGGATAGCAGAAGATGCACTTCTCGCTCTTACCGGTCTTCCAGTTGAAGTAGATCTTCTTGTAGGGGCAGCCCGAAACGCACATCCGCCAGCCGCGGCACTTCTCCTGGTCGATCAGGACGATCCCGTCCTCCTCGCGCTTGTAGATCGAGCCCGAGGGGCAGGCGGCGACGCAGGTCGGGTTGAGGCAGTGCTCGCACAGCCGCGGCAGATACATCATGAAGGTATTTTCGAACTCGCCGTAGATCTCCTTCTGGACGCCTTCGAAGTTGTAGTCGGCCGAGCGCTTGGAGAATTCGCCGCCCAGGATTTCCTCCCAGTTGGGGCCGCCCTTGATCTTCTCGATCCGCTCGCCCGAAATCAGGCTGCGCGGTCGCGCGGTCGGGAAGGCCTTGGATTCGGGCGCGTTCTGCAGGTGCTCGTAGTCGAAGGTGAACGGTTCATAGTAGTCGTCGATCTCGGGCAGATCGGGGTTGGCGAAAATCTTGGCGAGGAGCCGCCACTTGCCGCCCATCTTCGGCCGGATCGAACCACCGGGGGTGCGCTCCCAGCCGCCGTTCCAGCGCTTCTGGTTTTCCCAATCGTTGGGATAGCCGGTGCCGGGCTTGGTCTCGACGTTGTTGAACCAGGCGTATTCGACGCCTTCGCGGCTGGTCCAGACGTTCTTGCAGGTGACCGAACAGGTGTGGCAGCCGATGCACTTGTCGAGGTTGAGCACCTTGCCGATCTGGGCGCGGATCTTCATGCTGCGGTCTCCCCTGCGGCGAGCGGCCCTTCGAGCCAGTCGACCTGCTCAAGCTTCCTGACGATCACGAACTCGTCGCGGTTCGAACCGACCGTGCCGTAATAATTGAAGCCATAGGCCTGCTGGACATAGCCGCCGATCATGTGAGTGGGCTTGAGGATCGCGCGGGTTACCGAGTTGTGGATCCCGCCGCGCTGGCCGGTCAGCGGCGATCCGGGTACGTTCACGATCTTCTCCTGGGCGTGGTACATGAACAGCGTGCCTTCCTTCATTCGCTGCGAAACCACCGCGCGGGCGACCAGCGCGCCATTGGCGTTGAAGCTTTCGACCCAGTCGTTGTCCTCGATCCCGGCCTTCGCGGCATCGACTTCGGACAGCCAGACGATCGGTCCGCCGCGCGACAGCGTCAGCATCATCAGGTTGTCCGAATAGGTCGAGTGGATCCCCCACTTCTGGTGCGGGGTGATGAAGTTGAGCACGACGTGCTTCTGCCCTGCGGCATGATCGAGCATCGGCTTGACCGCCTTGGTATCGATCGGCGGACGATAGACGCACAGCGCCTCGCCAAAGGCCAGCATCCACTTGTGATCCTGGTAAAGCTGCTGACGCCCGGTCAGCGTGCGCCAGGGGATCAGTTCATGGACGTTGGTGTAGCCGGCGTTGTAGCAGACGTGCTCGCTTTCGAGCCCGGACCAGGTCGGCGAGGAGATGATCTTGCGCGGCTGGGCCTGGACGTCGCGGAAGCGGATTTTTTCCTCTTCCTTGGGGTGGGCGAGATGCGCGTGTTCGCGTCCGGTGAACTTCGACAGTGCATTCCACGCCTTGACCGCGACCTCACCATTGGTTTCGGGCGCCAGCATCAGCAGCACTTCACAGGCGTCGATCGCACTTTCGATCCGGGGCATACCCTGGGTCGGGCCGTCTTCAGTGACCGTGCCGTTAAGTTTTCTGAGGTTCTCGACCTCGCGTTCGGTGTTCCAGGCGATACCCTTGCCGCCGTTGCCAAGCTTGTCCATCAACGGCCCAAGCGCGGTGAAGCGCTTGTAGAGGTTAGGGTAATCGCGCTCGACCAGGGCGATGTTGGCCATGGTCTTGCCCGGGATCGGCAGCACTTCGCCGTGGCCCCAGTCGGCGACGTCGAACGGCTGGGCGAGCTCGTTCGCGGTATCGTGCAGGATCGGAACCAGCACCACGTCCTGCTCGACGCCGAGCACTTCAGGAGCCACTTCGGAAAACTTCTTGGCGATCCCCTTGTAGATGTCCCAGTCGCTGCGCGATTCCCAAACCGGATCGACCGCGGCCGAAAGCGGGTGGATGAAGGGGTGCATGTCCGAGGTGTTGAGATCGTCCTTTTCGTACCAGCTGGCGGTGGGCAGGACGATGTCCGAATAGACGCAGGTGGTCGACATGCGGAAGTCGAGCGTGACCAGCAGGTCGAGCTTCCCCTTGGGCGCTTCCTCGTGCCACTTGACCTCTTTGGGCTTCTGGTGACCCATTTCGCCAAGGTCCTTGCCCTGGACCCCGTGCGCGGTACCGAGCAGGTGCTTGAGGAAATACTCGTGACCCTTGCCTGAAGAGCCGAGCAGGTTTGAGCGCCAGACGAACATGTTGCGCGGCCAGTTGGCCGGATCGTCCGGATCAAAGCACGACATCTCGAGCTCGCCCGACTTGAGCGCGGCGGCAACATAGTCTTTGGGCTCCAGGCCCGAAGCCTTGGCGGCCTTGCCGACCTCGAGCGGGTTGGTCTTGAGCTGTGGCGCAGAAGGCAGCCAGCCCATCCGCTCCGCGCGGGCGTTGTAATCGATCAGGCTCGCGTCCCAGTCGCCCTCGGGCGCGGTCGGCGAGAGGATTTCGCTTACCCCCAGCGTCTCATAGCGCCACTGGTCGGTATGGGCGTAGAAGAAGCTGGTTGAGTTCATCTGCCGTGGCGGACGGCTCCAGTCGAGCCCGAAGGCGAGCGGCAGCCAGCCAGTCTGCGGGCGCAGTTTCTCCTGACCGACATAGTGGGCCCAGCCGCCGCCCGACTGGCCAACGCAGCCGCACATCACCAGAAGATTGATGATCCCCCGGTAGTTCATGTCCATGTGGTACCAGTGGTTGAGTCCGGCCCCCAGGATCACCATCGACTTGCCATTGGTGGCTTCGGCGTTGGCAGCGAATTCGCGCGCGATGGTGATAATCTGGTCGGCAGGCACGCCGGTGATCTTCTCGCCCCAGGCCGGAGTGTATGGCGAACCATCGGCGAAGTCACGGGCGACGTGTTCACCGCCTAGACCCCGGTCGAGCCCGTAATTGGCGCAAAGCAGGTCGAACACCGTGGCGACATAAGCGCGGCCCTCGGCCAGCTCGAGCTCACGCACCGGCACCCGCTTGAGCAGCACGTCGGGATGGTCGGTGCCTTCGAAATGATCGTGCTCGCGGTTGCCGAAATAGGGAAAGCCGACTTCGAGTACTTCGTCGTGGTCCTTGTCGAGGATCGCGGTCATCCGCAGCTTCACACTGCTGCCCCGGCCGTCCTTCTCCTCAAGGTTCCACTTGCCCTGTTCACCCCAGCGGAAGCCGGCCGTGCCCGATGGCGCGACCACATCGTCGCTGGCTTCGTCGATCGCAACGCACTTCCATTCAGGGTTGTTGCTTTCGCCCAGGTTGCCCTTGAAATCGGAAGCGCGCAGCAGCCGGTCGGGAACGAACTGACCGTCCTTTTCGACCATTCGCACCAGCATCGGCATGTCCGAATAGCGGCGGCAATAGTCCTCGAAATAGGGTACCTGCCGGTCGAGATGGAACTCGCGCAGGATCACGTGGCCCATCGCTAGTGCCAGCGCAGCGTCGGTGCCCTGTTTGGGATTGAGCCAGAGGTCAGCGAACTTGGTTGCTTCGGCATAGTCGGGCGAAACCACCGCGACCTTGGTCCCGCGATAGCGCGCCTCGGTCATGAAGTGGGCATCGGGGGTGCGGGTCTGCGGTACGTTGCTGCCCCACATCATCAAGAAGCCCGCATTGAACCAGTCGGCGCTTTCGGGAACGTCGGTTTGTTCCCCCCAGGTCATCGGACTGGCGGGCGGCAGATCGCAGTACCAGTCGTAGAAGCTCATGCAGGTCCCGCCGAGCAGCGAGAGATAGCGCGATCCGGCAGCGTAACTGACCATCGACATCGCCGGGATCGGGCTGAAGCCGATCACCCGGTCGGGACCCCAGGTCTTGGCGGTATAGGCATTGGCCGCGGCGATGATCTCGTTGACCTCGTCCCAGGTGCTCCTCACGAAACCGCCGTGGCCGCGGATCGCGGTGTAGCTTTTGCGCTTGGCGGGATCGTTCTGGATCGAAGCCCAGGCGGCAACCGGGGGCAGGTTTTGCCTCGCTTCGCGCCAAAGGCGGATCAGCCGCTTGCGCACCAGGGGGTACTTCAGCCGCTGCGCCGAATAGATGTACCAGCTGTAGCTCGCTCCACGCGGACAGCCGCGCGGTTCGTGGTTGGGCAGCTCAGGGCGGGTCCGGGGGTAGTCGGTCTGCTGGGTTTCCCAGGTGATGATCCCGCCCTTGACATAGATCTTCCAGCTGCACGATCCGGTGCAGTTGACCCCGTGGGTGCTGCGCACGATCTTGTCGTGCTGCCAGCGCCCGCGGTAGCTGTCCTCCCAGTCGCGCGCTTCGGCAGTGGTGACGCCGTGGCCGGCGGAGAAGGTTTCCTTCGTCTGGCGGAAAAAAGTCAGGCGATCGAGCAAGTGGCTCATGGTTCAGGCTCCCTTGAGCGCGGCAGCGGGGGTGGCGGCAGGGGCAGGCGCTCGGCCCCGCTCGATGTCATGAAGCAGCCCGCCCTTTCGGGTGTAGGCCCACCAGGTCAGCGCCGCGCAGCTGGCGTAGAACACCAGGAAGGCATAAAGCGCGGCGAGCGGCGTGCCGGTGGCCGAGATCGACATCCCGAAAGCGCGCGGGATGAAGAACGCGCCGTAAGCCGCGATCGCCGAGGTGAAGCCGACGATCGCGGCCGATTCCTTCTCTGCCTGCCGAGTGCGTTGCGCCGCATCGAGCTCGGGCATCAGCCGCGGTACTTCGCTGCGCATGATCACCGGGATCATCTGGAAGGTCGAGGCATTGCCGACCCCGGTAACGAAGAACATAAAGACAAACATCGCGAGGAAGCCGGTAAAGTCTCTGGCCTGGAGGAAGTGGATCACCCCCAGCGTGCCCAGCATCATACCGACGAACACCCAGAAGGTGACGCGCGCACCGCCCCAGCGGTCAGAAACCCAGCCGGTCGCGGCGCGGCTCAAGGCGCCGACCAACGGGCCGAGAAACACATATTTGAGCACGTTGACGTCGGGGAACTGGCTCTTGGCGAGCAGCGGCAACCCCGCCGAGAAGCCAATGAACGAGCCGAAAGTGCCGGTGTAGAGCCAGCACATCAGCCAGTTGTGCTTGCGCTGGAAGATCACCGACTGCTCGGCAAAGCTGGCCTTGGCATCGGCGATGTCGTTCATGCCGAACCAGGCGAGCACGGTCGAGGCGATGATGAACGGCACCCAGATGAAGCCGGCGTTCTGCACCCACAGCTCGCCGCCTTCCTTGTTGGGCATCGGATCGCCGCCCATGGCGCCGAACACGCCCGCCGTGATGACCAGCGGCACCACGAACTGCATCACCGAGACGCCAAGATTGCCGAGCCCGGCATTGAGCGCCAGCGCGTTGCCCTTCTGCGCCTTGGGGAAGAAGAACCCGATGTTCGACATCGACGAGGCGAAATTGCCGCCACCAAAGCCGCACAGCAGCGCCAACACCAGGAAGATCACATAAGGCGTGGTCGGATCCTGCACGGCATAGCCGATCCCGAAGGCTGGGATCAGCAGCGAGGCGGTCGACAGCGTGGTCCACAGCCGGCCACCGAAGATCGGCACCATGAAGCTGTAGAAGATCCGGAACGTTGCGCCCGACAGCCCGGGCAGCGCCGCCAACCAGAACAGCTGGTCGGTGGTATAGTCGAAGCCGATCAGCGGGAGCTTCGCCACCACCACCGACCAAACCATCCACACCGCAAAGGCTAGCAGCAGCGCGGGGATCGAGATCAGCAGATTGCGCCGGGCGATCTTGCTGCCGGTCTGATCCCAGAAAGCCGGATCCTCGGGGTGCCAATCCTCGATCACCTTGGTCCCGGCAGCCACCGCGCCGTGCAGCTTTTCGTCATGCAGTTCGGCCATTTCGGGGAACTGCGGCAGCGAGCGCGCATCGATCCCGCTGGCTCTCTGTTCCATTTGGCGGATCGCGATGTGCATCCAGCCAAGCGCAACAGCAACCAGGCCGAACAGGACCATGAAACAGCTGGTCCAGATCCCGGTCAGGTCACTTATCGCGCCGAACACGATCGGCAAAATAAACCCGCCGAGCCCGCCAACCAGCCCGACCAGCCCGCCAACCGCACCTACATGGCCAGGGTAATAGACCGGGATGTGCTTGTAGACCGCGGCCTTGCCCAGCGACATGAAAAAACCGAGCACGAAGATTGCGAGAACGAAGGGAATGAGCCCCATCGAGGTCGAAAACTGAATGTCGCCCTTGATCCCGTGAATCGTGTAGTCGGTCGCCGGGTAGGACAGCATGAACAGCAAGACCATCGAGACCCCGAAGGTCGCGTACATGATCCGCCTCGCGCCGTATTTGTCGGATAGCACCCCGCCATAGGCGCGGAACACCGAGGCCGAGAGGCTGAAGCTGGCGGCGAGCATGCCGGCCACCTTTACGTCGACCCCGTAGACCCCGATCATGTACTTGGGCAGCCACAGCGCCAGCGCGACGAATGCGCCGAACACGAAGAAGTAGTAGAGCGAGAAGCGCCAGACCTGCTGGTTCCTCAGCGGCTCGAGCTGCTGCCTGAGCGGCACCGGTTCGGCTCCCGTGTGGCGGCGCGCGGCCAGTTCGGGATCGTCCTTGGCGAACAGGAAGAACAGCACTGCTGTAACCGCCAGTACCGCTGCCCAGATCTGTGCCACCGCCTCCCAGCCCATCGCCACCATCACGAACGGCGCCACGAACTTGGTCACCGCCGCGCCGACATTGCCCATCCCGAAAAAGCCAAGCGCCGAGCCCTGCTTTTCCTGGGGATACCACTTCGACACATAGGCGATGCCCACCGCGAACCCGCCTCCTGCAAGACCGAGACCGAGCGCGGCGAGCAGCAGCATCGGGTAGGTGTGAGCGTAGGAAAGCAGGAAGGTCGAAATCGCCGAGGCGAGCATGGTCAGCGGAAAGATGATCTTGCCGCCGTACTGGTCGGTCCAGACGCCAAGCAGCAACCGGACCAGCGATCCAGTGAGGATCGGAGTGCCGACCAGCAGGCCGAACTGGGTATCGTTAAGACCCAGCTCTGCCTTGATTTCGATCCCGATGATCGCGAAAATCGTCCACACCGCGAAACAGACAGTGAAGGCAAAGGTGCTGAGACCCAGGGCGCGGTTCTGTTCGCCGCGGCCGACCGTTTCACTCAGTGGCATGTTGTTCTCCGAGCCCCGTTGGCGTGTGGGCGCAGTCATGCGGCAGCCGGGCGCGAACGACTTGATCAGGATCAAAGTTGGGCGGCTTCGCCGAACAATGTAGGGCTCAGCTGATTGGAAACAGCCAGAGCCTCAACCCAGGTCAAGCGGTCGATTGATATGCATCAAGCGGATCGCTAGGATCGAGGCTATCAACAGGGAGTGAACACGACCGTGCGTCCTGCTGAAAGGCCCGAAATTGCTCGTCTGCCGCTGTTTGTGGAGATGGACGAAGGCGAGCGGGAGCGGATATTTTCCGGCTCGTTCCTCCAGGTCTTCCCGCCTCAACTGACGTTGTTCGAACTGGGCCAGCGCGCGGATTTCCTCCATGTCCTGGTCGATGGCCTGGCTGAACTTTATGCCTCCAGCGCCGGGCGCGATACGACCATGCGGATCGTCGAGCCGGTCAGCAGCTTCATTCTCGCCGCAGTGGTCACCGACATGCCTTACCTGATGTCGGCGCGCACGCTCGCGCCATCACGCGTCCTGCTGGTTCCTGCATCCCTAATCCGCGAGGTAATCAAGCAGGACACCGCGCTGATGCAGGCGACCATGCATGAACTGGCGCTGGGCTACCGCGACCTGGTCCGCGCGTTGACCGACATGAAGCTGCGGCAATCGGGGGAGAGGCTGGGCAATCTCCTTCTCCAGCAGGACCGGCGGCAAGGATTGACTGGCGAGATTCAGCTGAGGGCCGAAAAGCGCCTGCTGGCATCGTTGCTGGGCATGACTCCGGAGAATCTCTCGCGCGCGTTTGGCGTGCTCGCCAGCCACGGGGTCGTGGTGGACGGGGTCACCGTGCGAATTGTCGATCGCGCGGCGCTGGAAGAATTCTCACGGCCCGATCCGGTTCAAGACTAGAATTTCGCCTCGATGGAGAACCAGGCCTTGGTGGTGTTGGCGGCGAAGGAACTGGCATCATACCGCGCGAACTTGGCCAGAACGGTAACCTGCTTGGCGACCGGATAGCTTACCAGTGCGTTCCATTCCCGGCCGTAGCCCTGGCTCCCGACGGTCGAATTGTAGTCGTGCCAAGCGATCCGCAGCATCCCTCCCTTAAGCGGACCTTTGCCGGCTTTCCAACCGGCGTCGAGGTAAAGATCGCGCAGGCCGTTGGCCGGCGTTGTCAGGAACTTGTCGGCCCAGCCGTTGAATGCGTGGAGTGTGGCAAGCGGGGTCTGCAGGGCCGCTGTGCCATTGCCTTCGAGCTGCTCATAGCCGCCCTTGACGGAAAATGCGCCAACCGCAACGCCGGGCTCGACCAGTAAATAGTCGAGCGCGAAGTCACGCGGGTTGAGCCCAAAGTCCTGCTGGCGGGCGTATTCGGCGGCGTAAAGCAGCCTGGCACCCTTGCCAACGGCACGCTCGCCGGTGATCCGCACACCCAGGGTCCGCGAGGAATTGGCCGGAGCGGATGGAATGTCGAGCCAGTAGCCAAAGCCCGAGAGCGTGCCGACGCCCTTGATCGTGTAAGCGGCGCGCAGCGCCATGGATCTCGGTGTCGCGCCAGATCCCTTGCGGCGAATCCGGTCCAAACACCCGGTTGATGCGCCACGAATAGAGGTAATCGAGCGCGAGGCCCTCGACCGGCTTCGCCGTAACCCGCGCCGCATCGAAGGTCTGGTCGTTCTGGCGCCAGCCGACCGAGCCGATCCAGCGCTGGTTGTCGAGGTTGATCACCTGGCGGCCGGCTGTGGCTTCGATCTGCTTAACCGGGCGCCAGCGCACCCAGGCCTGGTTGAGCAACACGTCGGTGGGGTCCGCGACCACCGGATAGGCAAGTTTGCCGTTGATCGTGTCGTTGTAATTGCGCTCGCCGAGTGAAACAATCGCCTCGCCCTCGACCAAGGCAGAGAAGCCTTGCCATTCGGTTGTCTTGACCCCGGCGCGGACCCGCAAGGTTGAGGCAGCAGCGTCTTCGGGAAGACCCTGCTGATCAACCAGCTCGAGCCGGTAACGGATGTCAGCATAAGGAGTGACCGGGTCGGCGGGAGCAGGCGTCGGGCTTTGCGCGGTCGCAGGCGCAGCAAGACCAATGACGAGCAGGGCCAACGGCGAGAAACGTTGCGCTTGATTTCATATCGCGCAAATTGCACCATTAACCGGTAAGGTAATTGATACCCATCAAGTTTGGGGCGTCATCCAAGCCCTTTGCGATCGGCCCGGACATGGCGTGCTTGGCCCCGGCCTGGGACCGCGGGATCACCAAACGGATCGAGAGCCAGGGGATCGAACGCAGCTGGGAGATGTTTGTCGAAACGTTGCGCCATGGCCGGCTGATGAACGCGGGTTTCTATGCCGACTTCAGCTATGATGTCGAGGGGCGGCTGCCCAGGGTGACGCACGCTACGGCGGTGATCGCCAGCCAGTCGATGTTGCTCGAACTATCCCGCCGTGCAGCTTGGTTGATCCCCGGTGCGGCGCTGATCGAGCGACTGGACATCACCCGCGCCGTTCTCGACGAAGCAGCGGGAAAAACAGCCGCTCAAGTCCTGGAGTACTTGAACCGATGAGCCGCATCGCGCCCCTTGCGCTTGACGAACTGCCCGAGCATACGCGCGAGGATCTGGCGGAGGCAGCACCCCTGGAATTTGCCAAAGCCACGCTTGATCCATCGCAGTGGAGCTCGGGTCGGCATCTGCCTATCTGAACAATGACCCGGTCGAACGAAACTTGCCGCCACCGCCAAGCGCGATCAGCGGCAGCAGCAAGCCGGCCCAGGAAAGGTGGGTCGGCCAGGCATCGGGGTAGACGAAGATCTGGATCGTCAGCGTCATGCCGAGCAGGGCGAGAGCTGAGAGACGGGTGAACAGGCCCAACACCAGCAGGATCGGGAAGACATGCTCGCCAACCGTCGCCATGACCGCGGCGAATTCAGGCGGCAACGGCACGCCGGCGTATTCGAAGCGAAACAGCTCGTAAGTGTTGTCGGGGATGGTGAACCAGCCCTCGACCTTGGTCCGGCCTGACTGAAAAAAGATTGCGGCGATGCCCAGCCGCTGGACCAGGAGCAGCAGCGAGGGCGGCAGCGCGCGCCGCGCCAGCTCGGCTGAGGCGTTGGTGGAGCGCGGTTGGGTCGGCAGGTCGTCACAAACGGGCAATTGCTGCATTCCGGCATAAAGAATCTGGGGTGGCATCGCAGGGTCCTTTCAACTGGAAGTGGTAACGAAGGCGCCGCGCGCGACGAGCATGCCGAAGCACGCGCCGATCTCGGCGCCGGGGAACAGCAGGCTGGCGGCCTGGGCTGCTCCGCCCAGCGTCTCGCCGAGGCGGATGCCGGCGAGCAGGCGGTGGCCGAGCGAATCGAGCTCGTAGCCTGAAGCATGGGTATCGGGGCGGGTGAACAAGGCCCCGCTCGAGCGCCATTCGGGGGCGATCGCGTCGAAGTCCTCGCTCTGGTGGGCAAGCCAGATTGTGATCGCCGGAGTCTCGAACCACCCGAACCGGGCGGCAGGATGAAGCCTGAGCGTGAGGGTGAGCAGGCGCTCAGGCGGCAGTGCCGCGAGGAGCGACGGCTCAAGCGCCCGGGCGTCGGCAGAGTGAAGCGCGACGGTATGCAGTTCTTCGCAGCGCGCGACGTCGGCCAGATAGGGCAGTTCACGCGCGATCGCCTGACCTGCCAGCCAGTCGCCGAAGCCGCGTCCGTAATGCGTCAGCACCGGCACCTCGGGCGGATGACGGCGGGCATAGGCCAGGGCATTGGCCTCGAAAGCACGGTCGCCCAGGATCATCGCACAGACCGGGAAGTTGGCCGCGAGGGCCTCGACCGCGCCAAGCATCACCGTGTTGAGATAGACCCGCATCGGCGCCGCAGCGGGCATCGACCGGTCGAGGCCAGCAACGAAATCGTGCTGGAACTTGGCAAGTTCAGGCATGTTCTCTCTCCATTGCTGCGGCCGCGACTGTCCGTGCAGCGCGGTCTCGCTCTTCAATCAGGACGGAAAATTCAGGCACATCGCGGTCCCACTCGACCAGCACCGGGCGCGGGCCGTGGCGATCGAGGAAGCGCTCAAGCAGAGCCCAGACCGGCTCGGCCACGCGCGCGCCGTGGTTGTCGATCAGCAACTCGAGCCGCTCGTCGATCATGGCCCCGGCGAGGTGGATCTCGCCCACTGCCCAGGCTGGGAACGCTTCGACATAGGTCGCCGCGTCGAAGTCGAGATTGGCGGCGCTGACATGGACATTGTTGAGGTCAAGCAGCAGCCCGCAGCCGGTGCGGCGAGCCATCTCGGCAAGGAAATCGGTCTCGCTCCAGTCATGCCCGTTCAGCGCGAGGTAGAGTGAGGGGTTCTCGATCAGGAGCTCGCGGCCGAGCAGCGACTGGGCATGATCGATGTTGCGGCAGACGATTGCCAGTGCCTCGTGGCTGCGCGGGAACGGCAGCAGATCGGGCAGAGCGCGGCCGTCGAGGCTTGACCAGGCGAGGTGCTCGGAAAGCAGGAAGGGCTCGAACCGGTCGGTGAGCGCCTTGAGCGCGAGGAGGTGGCCTTCGTCGGGCAGCGCGTGTCCGGCAAGCGACATGCCGACGCCGTGGAGCGAAAGCGGACGGGTTTGGCGCGCTGCCTCAAGCATGATAAGGCGCGGACCGCCGTCGACCATGTAGTTCTCGGCATGGACTTCAAAAAACAACCCCGCCGCCGGCGAGGTCAGGGCCTCGTCGATATGGCTGGCCTTGAGGCCTACGCCGGCGGACGGAATCATGGCCGTTCTCCCTGGCCGGGGGTTAGCGGGACTTGGGGGTCAGCGACCCCGGTCCCTTGGGGGTCTGGATCTTGGCGCAGGTGCCCTTGGCGACATACTTCCAGGCATTGCCCTGGTAATCGGCGCGGCTGGATCCGGCGCAGCTGGTGCCGGCACCGGCGGCGCAATCGTTCTTGCCAGCCTTGGAAATGCCATAGCACTTGTCCTTGCTGGGCTGCGGCTTGACCGGTCCGGCATTGGCGATGCCAGCGCTGAGCATTGCGGCGAGCGCGGCGGCGGTAATGGCAGTGGCGGTTTTCATCTCGTAACTCCTGGGTTGAAAAAGACGGCCCCCGTGGAAAGGGGGTGGCGTCCCGTCACTTCGCTGTGTCTGAGGTCCGGTGACGGGACGCCGTGGCGCCGGCTGGCGGGGGCGGGGGGAGGGTAAGCCGGCGCCGAGTTCGGGATCAGGGCTTGGTGAACACGTCGGACGAGAGCAGCACGGCAGGCTCGGAACCTTCGTTCTTCCACCAGTGGGCAATGCCCTCGGCCTCGCGCGAGATGTCGCCGCCCTTGTGGACGATGCCGACGTTGCAAGTGCTGCGGTATTCGGTGACTTGGCCGCTGACCGTAACGATCAGCGCCGGACGGCCCTGGTGGCTGTGAAACGGAACGATACCGCCGGGCTGGAGCACCAGGCGCCGGGTGCGTAGCTGGCGGCCTTCGATGCCGAGCTCGCTGCCGAGATCGATCGCGCCGATCACGGTGTCAGTGACATCCTTTGGCATGGTCGGGTGGCCGGCCAACGGGTTGGCCATTTCCTTGCCCGAGGGGCAATCGCCGGCGAAGGCGGGGGATGCGAAAGCAAAGGGTGCGGCCAGCGCAAGCACGGCGGCGGTAAGGGTCTTGGTCATAGCGGGCTCCTGTTTGGGGCGAAATCGAAACCGGGCGGATTGCCGCTTCCGGTGCCTTTGTTGTCGCCGCTCAGGGCCAAGCGCTCCAATCGCTTTGCCGCATCGAAACCATGCGCCCGCTGCATGGCCGGACAGCAGCGATAACCGCGCAGCATGGAAAGCTGAACCAGACGGCATTTCAACAACCCGCACGTGGGGGGCATTCTTGCCGGGAAGCAAAAAGCCTTCCGGAGTGTCCTCAGATGAACCTTGCCCAATCCGCCTGTCTTGAAACCAGTAACCGGCCGCTGACCGGCAAGCTCGCGGTTGTCACCGGATCGACCAGCGGGATCGGCCTGGGCATCGCCCGCGCGCTCGCCGAAGCCGGTGCCAATCTGGTGATCAACGGCCTAGGCCGCGCCGACGAGATCGAAATGCTGGTCGGCGAACTGTCCGAGCTGGACGTGGCGGTTGACTATGACGGCGCCAACCTGCTGCTTGCTGACAGTGCCGCGGCGCTGGTGACCAGCGCGATCGAGCGCCATGGCCGGATCGACATTCTGGTCAACAACGCCGGGATCCAGCACGTTGCCCCGATCGAGGATTTTCCGATCGACAAATGGGATGCAATCCAGGCGCTTAACCTGGGTGCCGCGTTCCACACCACCCGCGCGGCGTTTGGCGCAATGAAAGCAGCCGGGTTCGGCCGGGTGATCAACGTCGCCTCGGCTCACGGGTTGGTCGCCTCGCCGTTCAAGAGCGCTTATGTTGCGGCCAAGCACGGTGTGTTGGGGCTGACCAAGACCGTCGCGCTCGAAGGCGCACGCCACGGCGTCACCTGCAATGCAATCTGCCCCGGCTATGTCTGGACCCCGCTGGTCGAGGCCCAGATCGAGGACACCGCCAAGGCTCGCGGGCTCGACCGGGCGCGCGTGATCGAGGACATTCTGCTCGCCGCCCAGCCCAGCAAGCGTTTCGCCACGGTTGAGGAAATCGGCGCGCTGGCGCTGTTCCTCGCTGGACCGCAGGCGGCTTCGATCAACGGCGCGGCGATTCCGGTCGACGGCGGCTGGACGGCGCAGTGAGATGAACCGATCGGTTCCTCCTGGCGGACCGCGGGTCGTGGTGATCGGCGCCGGCTTTGGCGGGCTTGCGGCGACGCGGGCATTGGCCAAAGCGCCGTTGTCGGTAACCTTGATCGACCAGCGCAACCATCACCTGTTCCAGCCGCTGCTCTATCAGGTGGCCACGGCTGCGCTTTCGCCGGCGGACATCGCCGGACCGATCCGCGCGATCCTGGCCGACCAGCAAAATGCCCGGGTCGTACTCGATACCGCAATCGGCATAGACGCAGCGCGCCGCGAAGTGCAGCTCGTCAGCGGCCGGCGCGCCGGTTATGACTATCTGGTGATCGCCACCGGCGCGCGGCACAGCTATTTTGGCCGAGACGAATGGGCCGAACATGCCCCCGGCCTCAAGACCATCGAAGATGCCACCGCTGTGCGCCGCAAGGTGCTGCTCGCGCTCGAACGCGCCGAAAGCGAAACCGACCAGCGACGGCGCGACGCGTTGCTGACCTTTGTGATCATCGGCGGCGGTCCGACCGGGGTCGAGATGGCGGGGGCGATCGCCGAGCTGGCACAACGCGCGGTCAGTCGCGATTTTCGCTCGATCACGGCGCACTGTTCCAAGGTTATCCTGATCAACCTGGCGCCGCGCCTGCTTGAATCCTTCCCTGAAGAGCTTTCAGAGGTCGCGCTGCGCGATCTCGAGAAGCTCGGGGTCGAAGTCCGGCTTTCGGCCGCGATCTCGCATATTGCCGCGGAACACGTGGTGGCAGGCGGCGAAGTGATCCACACCCACACCGCGATCTGGGCGGCCGGGGTCGAAGCCTCGCCGGCAGCGCAGTGGCTGGGTGTGGCGGCCGATCCGGCCGGCCGGGTGCCCGTCGATCCAGATCTCAGGCCCGAAGGCACCGCCAACATCTTCGTTATCGGCGATACTGCAGCCTGCACAGGACCCGATGGCCGGCTACTGCCCGGGATCGCGCCGGTTGCCAAGCAACAAGGGCTCCACGTGGCCCGCGCGATTACTGCCAGTGCGCGCGGTAGGGCGGTGCCGGCGTTCCGCTATCGCCATTACGGCAACCTCGCGACGATCGGACGCAGCCATGCCGTTGCCGACTTTGGTCGCTGGCAATTGCGCGGCTTTCCGGCCTGGCTGCTGTGGTCGACCGTGCACGTCTATTTCCTGGTCGGCTTCCGCAACCGGCTGCTGGTCGGGCTCAACCTCGCCTGGAACTACCTCACATTCGCCCGCCATGCGCGCCTGATCACCGGGGAAACCGCCAGTCCCGCGCCCGTACCATCGTTTTACCAAGGAGAATCCTATGACCGAGCTGCATGACGAACTTTCCGGCCATGGCCAGATCGTTCTCGTTTTCCAGGGTGGCGGCGCGCTTGGCGCTTACCAGGCTGGGGTCTATCAGGCGCTGCACGAGGCCGGGATCGAGCCCGACTGGGTGGTCGGCACCTCGATCGGCGCAATCAATGCTGCGCTGATCGCCGGATCACCGCCCGAAGAACGGCTCGATCGCCTTACCGAATTCTGGCGCCGGGTTGAGAATGACAGTCTGTTCGGCTTTCCGATCCCCGACTGGATGGGTCAGAGCGCGCGCAATATGGCTACAATCGCCAACGGCTTGCCCGCGTTCTTTAGCCCGCGTCCGTTCGCCTTCCTCAGCCCGTTCATGGGGCTGGGCGGCGAAGCGGCGGGATACTATTCGGTTGATCCACTGCGCGAGCTGCTGACCGAACTCATCGATTTCGACCGGATCAACGCCGGGCCGATGCGGCTGAGTGTCGGCGCGGCTAAGGTCCAGAGCGCCGAGATGGTCTATTTCGACAGTCGCAAAGGTCCGCTCAGTGTCGACCATGTGCTTGCCTCAGGCGCGCTGCCCCCGGCCTTTCCGGCCGTGCGGATCGATGGCGAGCTCTATTGGGACGGCGGGATCCTCTCCAACACGCCCGTAGAGATCGTGTTCGATGACGAACCGCGCCGGAGCGGAACGGTATTTGCCGTCCACCTTTGGAATCCGCACGGTCCCGAGCCGGATTCAATCTGGCAGGTGGCCAATCGCCAGAAGGACCTGCAGTATTCGAGCCGCGCCGCGCAGAACATCAAGCGCCAGCGCCAGCTCCACCGGCTGAGGCATGTCATCACCGAGGTTGCCAAGCTAGTTCCAGACGGTGCCGCAACCGCCGAAAGGCTCGCCGAGCTGCGCGGCTATGGCTGCGATACGCGGATGCATGTGGTGCGCTTGCTGGCCCCATCGCTCGATACCGAGGACCATTCGAAGGACATTGATTTCAGCGCCAACGGCATCCGCCTGCGCCGCGAGGCCGGGTACCGCCACACCATCGAGGCCCTGCAAAAGGCCCCGTGGCGCGAGGAAATCGATCCGCTTGACGGGTTCGTGCTCCATGAGTTGTCGGGCGGCGAGGTAATCCGCACCGCCGCGGCAGCTTGAACGCGGGCGTGGCTTGCCATGCCATTTCTGCTAGCTTGCCGGCCGAAGGGAACTGACCATGACCCATCCCCTGGTGGCCGCGCTTGAGGACGTGTTTCAGACCGTGCGCAACAATGAGTGGCCGCTAAGCCAACGCCTGCGGGCGATTGCCGACGAAGTGCGGCTGAAGGGACCGGGATTTGCCGATGCCGTCGATACCTTCGTGGCCCGGCTCGAGGCCGCGCAGGCGGGTGAGGGTGCACCAAAGGTGGGCGATGTCATGCCTGGGTTCACCATGCCCGATCAGGACGGGCGGCTCGTATCGCTGGACGAAATCGTGGCGCGCGGACCGGCGGTGCTGGCCTTTCACCGCGGCCACTGGTGTCCCTATTGCCGGATGAACATGGTCGGTCTGGCCGAGATCGATGATCAGCTGGGCAATGCCCGGATCTACGCAATCTCGGCCGAACAGCAGCACTACACCCGCAAGCTCAAGACCGAATCCGGTGCGCGCTTCCCGTTCCTGACCGATATTGACGGCGGCTATGTGCTGTCGATCAACCTGGCGATCTGGGTCGACGAGCTGATGGCCGGGATGATCGCCGGGGCGGGCTGGGACATTCCCGGTTATCAGGGCGGGCAGGCCTGGATCCTGCCGGTTCCCTCGGTGTTCATCCTCGACGGCGAGGGCGTGGTCCGCACCCGTCATGTCGATCCCGACTATCGCCGGCGGATGGAACTCGACGCGATTGTGGCAGGAGTGAAGCCGCTTGGCAGCTGACGTGCCTTCCGGGTCGCAGCCGGAACTTCCAGACAACAGGCCGCCGATCGATATCGTCGCGCGTCTCAGCCGCCGGCCGATGGCGCTGTCCGAGCGGCTGGAAGCGATCGTCAGCGAAATCCGCAGCGGTAACCCCGAAGGCATGGCGGTGGTTGACCGCTTCGTTGCCCGTCTCGAAGCGGCGCGCGCTGGTTCGGCGGCTCCGGCCCTGGATGAGACTTTGCCGCCGTTCATGTTGCCTGACCATGAAGGGCGACTAGTCGAACTGGCCGAACTAATCGGCAACCAGCCGCTGATCGTGGTGTTCCACCGCGGCCATTGGTGTCCCTATTGCCGGATGACCCTGACATCCCTGGCCGAGGCTCAATCACGGCTGGCCTCGGCGCGGATGGTTGCAATCTCGGCCGAGATGCAGCGCTTCACCCGTCGGATCAGGACCGAGGCCGGAGCGCAGTTCCGCTTCCTCAGCGATATGGACGCGGCCTATGTCGCTTCGATCGGGCTGGCGATCACGATCGAACCGGCCTTGCGCGCCGTTCTTGAACGCTCGGGCAAGCGGATCCCCGATTTTCAAGGGAGCAAAGACTGGGTCTTGCCGATCCCGGCGGTGTTCGTCCTCGACCGCGACGGCATCGTTCGTGCGCGCCATGTCGATCCCGACTATCGGCGGCGGATGGAAATCGACGATCTGGTAAGCGCGGTGCGCAAATTAGGCGGCCTGGCTTGAACTCCAGTCCGCGGCACGGACCAGATTAAGCAGCGCTGCCGCCTCGCGCGAGCGAGCCCGGCCGGCAATCGAATAGACCGCGACGGTGCGCCTGAGATCGAGCCCGGGGCATGGCAGGTGGGTCAACGCGGCCGAGCGCAACGAGCTGGCAGGCAAGATCGCCACTCCAAATCCGGCCGCAACCATGGTCTCCAGGTCGCGATTGCAGCCGACCTGGTGCGCATCGTCGACCCGGATTCCGGCGGCTTCGAGGCTCGCCGGGGTCAGTTCCGAAGCATCCTGCAGCGAATGGACCAGCAGCCGCTCCTTGCCCAGCAATTCGACCTGAAGCTCCATATCGTTGACCGCGGCGAGTTCGTGGTCATTGGCAACCACCAGATCGAATGCTTCGGTGAACATCGGCCAGCAATCGAGCCGGTCCCAGCTTTCCCCGAGTGGACCGCCGAAAGCGAGCTCGATATCGCCGTTTTTGAGCAACTCGGCGATCTGGCCACCATTGCCGCGGCGGATCACCAGTTGCAGTCCGGCGAAGGCGCGCTGCAGTTCAGCCAATCCAACCAGCAGCAGATCGACGTCGAGCGTCAGCGACACTCCGACCGCCAGCGTCGCGACATCGCCGCTGCGGACCTTGGCGGCAAGCGCTTTGGCATTGAGTGCGCTTTCAAAGCACTGGGTCAGCAGCGGCAGCATCCGCGTGCCGAGGTCGGTCAGGTGGCTGAGCCTGCCCTCGCGGCGGATCAGTTCGCCGCCCAGTTCATCCTCAAGCTGTTTGATCGCCCGGGTTAGCGCTGGCTGAGTGACATTGCAGGCCTCAGCCGCGCGCGTGAAATTGAGCGTCTTGGCCACCGCCAGGAAATAGCGGACCTGCTGCATCTCCATGTTAGTCGCTCCCCTCCCAAACAGCCGCGTCAGACCGGTCCCGCGCGACCTTCGGAACCGTCGAGTCGCATTCTGCGCGCTAGTTTACCTGCCTGCAAGCCCGCTGCAATCGACAGCACCATCGCGGCGATCGCTACCCAGGCGTGCGGTTGCAGCCCCGGCAAGCCGACCAGGATCAGATTGTCGTTGCCGCCGGGCACCAGCGAACCGCCGAAACCCATCAGCGCCCCGCCCGTCAGGCACAGCAAAGCTCGGCGCGGGGCTAGTCTCACTGCCGAGTTCCCGCTGCGCCCGCCCAAGATCGCGCCGCCAAGCAGTGCTGCAAACAGCACGCCTTCGCTCCAGTGCAACGGACCGATACCGTGCGCGGCGCGGCCCAGCGCTTCGGTATAGGTCCAGGGGCCGGCCAGCACTGCCAGCACCACGAAGGCCAGGCCGATCGCGATGGTGGCGTGGCGATAGTCCCACAACGCCGCCAGCGATCCGCCGCCGCGCCGCAGCGCGCGCCAGCTGATCAGCAGACTGACCAGCGCCAGCATTACGAACAGCGGTGCCAGGCCGAAAGCGGGGGCGTGCATTTCCGCGACCAGATAGCCACCGACCAGCTGGGCGTGCAGGACACTGCCCAGGAAGTAACCGGGCGGGGTCAGCAGGTAGTGCCAGTCGCGTCCGCCGATCCGGGCGATCGAGCCGAACACGCAGGCATCGTTGAGCCAGGCGCCCAGGCCGAGCAACAGCCCTCCCAGCACGGTCGCGGCGGCTAGCGGATAGGCCGGGCTGGCCGCGAAGCCGAACCCCAGCGCCGCCGCGCCAAGGCCGAGTGCCGAAGCCCACAGGCTGCATTCACCCAGCGCGGTGAGCTTGCTTGGTGAACCCTTGGTGACCAGGTGATTGACCGCCGCGACCATGCAGGTTCCGCCCTGCTGGATCGCAAAACCCATCCCCGCCGCCGCCAGCAGGGCTGCGAACAGGGCCATAGGTTGGGCGAGCAGTTCGGTCATGTCTGGGTTCTAGCGGGTCGTAGCAGCAGTTGCGATAGAGGCGGCAACTTCGCCGGCCATCTTGAACTGGGCGTCCTTGTCGGCAATGCCGTAACGCTGGCGGATGAAGCCGAAGTCGCTCCACGCGACCCAGATCGAGCCGTCGCTTTCCTCGACCACCAGCATCCGCACCGGCCAGTCTAGGCCCGAATAGGGGTTGGACTGGAGAAACTGGACGCCAAGCGGTGGGTTGCCGAACAGCACCAGGGTCGAGCGCGCGGTCTTGAGGTTGACCTGCGCGCCAAGGCCCCACTGGTCGATCGCATCGAAGAAGCGGATCCCCTTGGCCTGGACGTCGGCCTTGAGGCGAACCAGGGTCTCGTCGAACGAGTTGGCGCTTTTGAGGCGGATCACCCCTTGGGCAGGGGCGGCTTGGGGTGCGCTGGTCTGAGCAGCGGCGGGAGCCGCCGCGATGAACGCGAACGGTGCCAGTGCCAGCGCGGCGGCGAGTGTCAGGATACGGAACGGGCGGGTCTTGCGGGGCATTGAAAGGTCCTTTCGGGCTGGATGGGATCGCACCACTTCTCACCCGACGCCTGGTTCAACTCAAATGCCGCTGACCTATGGTTTCCATGCCCGACGCTGATCCCATGCGCGTTTCGCTGCGTGGCGAGCATCAATCCCATAGGCATTCGGCAATTCCATCAGCGCTGCCGCCATTCGATGATCGAGGGACAGAACAAGGAGAGGAACTAGCCATGCCTGCATCAGACCCCATGCTACCAGTCCGGCGTTCGCAGAGTGAACTGCGCGCGGATCTCGCAGCCTTTTTCATCAAGGTTTCGCGTGAGCCAGCGCCGCGGCGTATTGGCCGCGAACTGGGCGTGCTTGCCGATCTGCGCGCGCAGGGCGGGTACAACTGAATCCGCAGCGTTCAGGCGTTCGTGGGCCGTTCAGGCAGGGTGGCTCTCAGCTTCGCGCCATTGCCCTTGCGCAAGGCCGTCGAGCGTCCAGTCGCCGACCTGCCAGCGCACCAGCCGCAGCGTCGGATGCCCCACCGCTGCGGTCATCCGCCGCACTTGCCGGTTGCGCCCTTCGTGGACCGTCAGCCGCAGCCAGCAATCCGGAACATTCTTGCGGAACCGAACCGGAGGATCGCGCGGCCACAGCGCGGGCTCAGCGATGCGTTCGACCAAAGCCGGTAAAGTCGGACCATCCTTGAGGCGCATGCCGTTTCGCAACGCTGCCAAGGCAGCCTCATCGGGAATGCCCTCGACCTGGACCAGATAGGACTTGGGCAGCTTGAAACGGGGATCGGCGATCGCTGCCTGCAAGCTGCCATCGTCCGTCAAGAGCAGCAATCCCTCGCTATCGAGGTCGAGCCGCCCGGCAGGGTATATGCCCGGCCGATCGATGAATGCGGCCAGGGTCGGCCTGACTGGACCCGTGCTTTCATCGGTGAACTGGCACAAAACGCCAAAGGGCTTGTTGAACAAGACCAGGGTCATGGCCGCTCAATCGGCGCCATCGAAGGCCAGGCTGCCTTGATCGATCAGGGCAGCGATCAGTGAAACGGTGGACTCCGATTCTACGGAAACCGGTTCCACAGTGAACATCGGCGCCGCGCATACCTGTTCGGCCAGTGCGGCAGTCTCGTTCGTGCATTCGAAACATTGCCCGTCCACGAACAACAAGATTGTATCATCCTGCTGGCGCAAGAACGAAAAGCGGCTAGCCGGGTTGCGGCTCAGTTGCATGCCTTCGGCCAGATTCGCCCGAACTGCCTCGTGGCCGATTGGAGTTTCGGGCCGCCAGTCTGTGTCGGGATACTTCGGCAGGCTGTTGTAGGACCCGTACCAGCGGGCAAAGCCCTCGCGGTCGCCCAGCGCTTCCATTACCATCGCATGCAGCCGGTCGATCGCCGGCGCGGTGATTTCGCCAGGATGAGGCTGCACCGCCAGATCTGGGTCGGTATAGCGATCCTCATCCAGCAAGCCGTCGGCCAGATGTTCGCTCCAGTTTTCGACCAGTCCGGCCCGCGATGGCGCCTGAAATCCGATCGAATAGGTCATGCAATCGTCGCCGATCGCCACACCGTCATGGGCAAAACCCGGCGGCACGTAGAGCATGTCGCCGGGCTCGAGAATCCATTCGTCGCTTGCCTCGAAATCGGCGATCAGCCGCAAATCATCATGCGGCAGCAGTGGCGTTTGCGAACTGCACTGCGGCCCGATGCGCCAGCGGCGTTTGCCCAGCCCTTGCACCAGAAACACATCGTATTGATCGAAATGCGGTCCAACCCCGCCCCCATCGGTGGCGTAGCTGACCATCACATCGTCAATCCGCCAACCGGGCACAAAGCGGAACGGTTCGATCAGGGCCGCCACATCGGGCACGTGGTGGTCCACCGCCTGCACCAGTAGCGTCCAGGGGCCGCTGCCAAGTTCACCGAAACGGGCCTCGGGCAAGGGACCGTTTTCCACTGCCAGCTGCGATCCTTCGCGGATGATCAACCGCGATTCAATCCCCTCCTCGCAAGCCAGACCCGCCAGCTCGTCGGGTTCCAACGGATTGCGCCAGCTGCGCCACGGATTGCGGATCAGCAGCGGGCGCTTCTGCCAGCAATCGCCAAGGAATTGAGCGATGTCGAAACCGGCAAACTGCATGGCTCGCCCATGCGCCGATCGGCAGACCCTGTCAAAAAAGCCGCGCGAAGCTCCGGCCCGGACAACAGCGAATTGTCTAGCCATGGATGAGCAATGGGGAAGCCGGGTTGGCGCCTTGGTATTGGTCTGACCGCGCAAGCTTGCAATTGCAGTCGACCGATCTTTACCAGTCGAGTAGCGACCGATGGAATTCAGCTTCGAATCGGCTCCAATTGCGGGATCAGATGACCGATATTTTCCTGTCCTATTCGCGCCAAGACAAGCCCCTGGTCGCACCGATGGTGGCCGCGCTGGAAGCGAAAGGCTGGGATGTCTGGTGGGATATGGCGCTGGTCCCGGGCGAAGAGTTTGACAATGTCACCGCCGCCGAGCTCGAACAAGCCCGCGCCGTCGTCGTGGTCTGGACGGCAACTTCGGTCGCGTCGCGCTGGGTCAGGGGGGAAGCGCGGGTCGGCGCGGATCGCAATGTGCTGGTTCCGGTGCGCTTCGAGGCGGCGCAACTGCCGATCGATTTGCGCGCAATCCAGACCACCGATTTCGACGAATGGGGCGGCGATCCCCAGAGCTTGCAATTCCAGACGCTCCATCAGTCGTTGCTGGCATTGCTGGGCACGCCGGCGAAGGCAGGAGCGCCTTGCGTCGGGAGGACTCAGGAACTCGACCGGGTTCGCGAGCTGCTTGACCGGGTCAAGCGCGGTGAGGGGGCTTTCCTGCTGTTCTCCGGCGAAGCTGGCGTCGGCAAATCGCGGATGGTCCGGGAAACCGAGCGGATGGCAGAGGATTTCGGCTTCAATGTGCTCAAGGGTCATTGTTCCCAGATGGAGTCTCCGCCCCCGTTCCAGCCGGCGCTGGAACAGATCGAACAGACCGCGCGCCGACTGGGCCCGGAGGCGATGCGGCGCAGCATGGGTGACAATGCCGCGGAGATCAGCCGGTTGATGCCTGAGCTTAGGCAGCGCTACGACGATATCCCCGACTATCCGGTTCTGCCGCCCGAGCAGGAGCGGCGCTATCTGCTTCACGGGATGGCCGAGTTTGTGGCCCGCGGCGCCGCGCAAAAGCCGCTGGTGCTGATCTACGAGGATCTGCAATGGGCGGACGAATCCACCTGCGTCCTGCTTTCCTATGTCGCCGAGCGGCTCAAGCACGAGCCGGTCCTGATGCTCGGCACGTACCGCGATAGCGAAATGGGTGACGCGCCGTTCGGGCGCACCTTGCAGGATTTGCTGCGCAAGCGTCTGGCCGATGATCTGCGCCTGCATCGGCTCAGCGCCGCGCAGATCGCGGAGCTCGTGTCGCGCCAGTTCGGAGCGGAACCGCCGACAAGTCTGGTCGAACTGATCTTCTCGAAGACCGAGGGAAATCCGTTCTTTGTCGAGGAGGTGATCCGCCATCTCCTTGAGACCGACAAATTGCTCAACGCGCAAGGCAAGTTCCGCGAACGGATCGAGGTGACCGATGCCGAGGTAACGCGCGGCGTGCGCCTGATCCTGGAAGACAGGATCGGACAGGTTGGCACGCCCTATCGCGAGGTGCTGACCACTGCCGCGGTGATCGGCCGGAGTTTCGCATTTGATACCCTGGTCAAGACCGATGCGACGCGCAGCGAGGACGAGATCCTTGATGTCATCGAAGAGGCCGAGAGCAAGCACCTGATCGAGGACGTCTCGCGCGATCGCATCGCGCTTTATCGCTTTGTCCACGAACAAGTCCATCAAACCTTGCTCACCGGCCTGTCGTTGCCGCGCCGCCAGCGCCTCCACCTGCGCATCGCCGATGCGATCGAGGCCCGCTATGCGAGCCAGCCTGAAAAAGTTGCCGGTGAAGTCGGCCACCATCTCTACCAGGCGGGATCGGCGGCCGATCCGGTTCGCACCGCGCACTACCTGAGCATTGCTGGAGAGCGAGGTATCCAGGCACTTGCGTTCGAGGATGCGCTGCGATTGTTCGACAACGCGCTTGGCGTTCTGGAAGATTGCGGCGACGAGGCAGAACGCGCGCGCATCCACAGTCTGCGTGCGGTGGCGCTGCGCGGTGCTGAGCGGTTTCCCGAGGCGCTTGAGGCGCTTGGTCATGCTGCCGCCGCGGCGCCGGCGCAGGAAGCCAAGGACGGTTATGCGCTCGATCGCTGCCGCCTGCTGCTCGAAATCTGGCGCGGGGCTGAGGCGATTGACGACCTTGAAGCGTTGCTCGCGCGCGTCAAAGCCAGCGGCGATGCAGTCCGCGAACTGAATGTCCAGCGCGTGGTGGCGCGGGCCTATTATGTCATGTCGCTCGATCACAAGGCCTATGTCGACAAGTGCCGGCAAGCTTACGAGGAAGCGATCGCACTGGCGCGGGCGCAGGACAACAAGGCCGAGCTTGGCGCCGGACTGGTCGCAACCGCGCAGTTCACTGACTATTGGCCTGAGTTCCGCCAGCAAGCCCAGCAGAACCTGGCCGAAGCCGGTGCGATCGCGCACGAAACCGCCGACGAAGATCTTGCCATTGACGTGGCAACGGCGATGTTAAGCATCTCAATCGCGGGATCGGATGGCGACGAGGAAGAGCGCATTCTGGACCGGCTGCTGGCGCGGCGCGATCCGATCCGGCTCAACGCATTCTATTTCCGGATGATGTGGTCGACCTATGGCAAGGAGCGGTTCGAGCGCTGCACCCAGATCTGCGATGCTGGGATCGAGCTGGCTTACCGCATCGGCACGCTGCCGGTTCAGTACCCGACGATCAAGGGGCTGGCGCTGATCGAGCTCGGCCGGTTCGACCAGGCCTGGGCCGCTTTCGACCAGGAAATTGCCGATGCCGCGCACCGTTTCGGCGCCGCGATCCGCGATCTGGGGCGACTGAGCTACGTCCTGCGGACCGGCGCGGATGACGAAGCGCTTGACCGTGCGCCGCATGTTATCGCGGAATCGCACGCTCTGTCGCGGGCCTGGATGCTCAATTGGGTTGCCCAGGATCTGGCTGAGCTTGCCGCCGACCATGTTGGTGACGGAGAGATGATCAATCGGATTGAAGCGCTGGTGGCGGCGACCGAGGCTCCCCCCGGCGTTCTGGGGGAGGCGGCGCTGCGCATTGCCAAAGGCGAGCATGCCGCCGCGAAGGAGCTGCTGCTGGCTCCGAAGCGGGTCGAGTGGATGGGCGCCGCAAGGTTCGAAACGGTGCATGGAGGGCTGCTGGCGCAGCTCCACACGATCGAGGGAGATCACGCCAAGGCGCTCGCGGCGATCAAGCCTGTGGTCGCGCGGGCGCGGCAGACCGGGGCAGAAGGGCGGCTCTGGCGGCTGCTGGGTGAGCAGGGGCTGATCGAGCAGGCGCTGGGGCACGATTTCACCGCCACGCAACAAGAAGCGGCTGCGCTGTGGAGCAAACTCGGATCGGCGATTCCGGATACCGAGCATCGCGCGGCGTTCACCCGCGGCCCGATCGCGCGCCGGTTGGGTTTCTTAAGCTAGCGGGTTGGGGTGGGGGAATGACATGAGCACTGAAATTCATGGGTTCTGCGAACCGCAATTCACGCCGTTCCGCGATGCTTTCGAGGCGAATTTCGCGGAAGGCCTCGAACTGGGTGCATCGCTTGGGGTAACCTGGCGCGGGCGGCTGGTGGCCGAGCTGTGGGCCGGCTTTGCCGATCCCGAGCGTACCCGGCCATGGCAGCAAGACACCATCGTGCCGGTCGCTTCGACCACCAAGATCATGGTGATGATCGCCGCGGCGATGGTGATCGAACGCGGCCTGCTCGATCTCGATGCGCCGGTGGCGCAGTACTGGCCGGAATTCGCCCAGGGCGGCAAGGCGGCGGTGACCGTGCTCGACGCGCTGACTCACCAGGGCGGTGTGCCGGGGTTCGACGTCCAAATTTCCGATGATGAACTGTGCGACTGGACCAAGGCGACCGCGCGGCTGGCTGCAGAGCCGCACTGGTTCGGCGGCGAACGGCAGATCTGCTATCACTTCAGCACTTACGGTTTCCTGGTTGGCGAGCTGATCCGGCGGGTCGACGGCCGCGGGCCGCGCCAGTTCCTGACCGATGAGATTTTCAGCAAGGTCGGCGCTGATTTCCTGATCGGGCTGACTCCGGAAGCGGTAAGCCGCGTCGCCTCGCTCAAAATGCCTGCCGATGCATGGCAGGGCGAAGGCATGCTCAAGCGAATGATCGATTCGGTCGATATGAGCACCAGCCATACCTGGCAACGCCTTGCCGCGGAGCAGCCGAGCGGCAACGGATATACGAACGGACGCTCGATCGCGCTGGCGGGGGCGATCATCGCCAATGGCGGCCTGGCTGGCGGCGAGCGCCTGCTTTCGCCCGCCACCATCGCCTTGGCCGGCCGGGAACATGCTTACGGCCCCGATCCCTACCTCGGCATGATGCGGATTGGGCTCGGCTTCGGTATCGACAGCGCGGAATTTCCGGCACCGGTGCCAACCGCGATGCATTGGGGCGGCTATGGCGGATCGGCCTGCGTGATGGACCCGGTCAGCAGCCTGTCCTGCGGCTATGCCCCAAACAACTGGGTCGTGCCCGAAATGCCGGACGGCCAGCTTGCCCAGGACCGACGGGTGGTCCGGTTTAGCGATGCCTTCAGGGCGGTCGCGGCAGCGCTGTGAGGCGTGCAGCGACGCCAGTGTTCAGAACTATCTGACAAATCCATAGCTGGTTCGCGCGTGGCGATGCGATAGTTGAGAGCTGGTCAGCGCAGCAGTAGCTCAGCCATCGCGTCGATCGCCGCATCGGCATCGAGCCGGTAGGTACGATAGAGATCGGGGAGGTCGCCGGTCTGGCCGAAGCGGTCGCTGCCAAGCGGGCTGACTCGCTGCCCGCGCACCGCGCCCAGCCACGAGAGGGTGGCGGGCGAACCATCGATCATGGTCACCAGCACAGCATCGGCGGCGAGCACACCAAGCAAGGTCTCAGCATGGCCCGCGGCGGGTTCGCGCTCGCTCCAGCGCGCGGCATGGGCCGCCGACCAATCGCGGTGGAGCAGGTCGGGCGAGGTCACATTGAGCAGGCCGATGCCGGGGACATCGTCTTGTAGCGCTTCCCAGGCGGCCAGTGCTTCGGGGGCTAGCGCGCCGGTAAAGGCGATTGCGGCGGCCGCGCCGGGTGCAGGAGGGCGCAGCCAGTAGGCGCCGAGCAACGCGTCGGCTTGCCAGTCGTTGTTGGCCCGGGCGACCTGATCGATCACCCGGGTGGTCAGCCTGAGATAGGTCGAGCCACCATCGGGCGCCTGCATCCGCGCGAACGCGCGGTGCATGAACAGCGCCAGCTCGTCGGCGAAGGCCGGTTCGAAGTAGTCGAGGCCGGGTTGACCGATCCCGATCAGCGGACTGTTGATCGATTGGTGCGCGCCGCCTTCCGGCCCCAGCGTCAGCCCTGATGGGGTCGCCACCAGCAAGAACCGCGCGTCCTGGTAACAGGCATAGTTCAAGGCATCGAGCCCGCGGGCGATGAACGGATCGTAGACCGTGCCCACCGGCAGCAGCCGCTCGCCGAACAAGGGCGCGCTGAGGCCGAGCGCCGCGAGCATCAGGAACAGGTTGTTCTCAGCGATCCCCAATTCGATGTGCTGGCCAGCTTCGTGGCCTTGCCACTTTTGTGGGCTGGGGATCTTGTGGCCGGCAAACACATCCTTCAGCTCCTGCCGCCGGAACAGCCCGCGCTGGTTGACGAAAGCGCCAAGATTGGTCGAGACGGTGACGTCGGGCGAAGTGGTCACGATCCGGTCGGCAAGCGGGTGCCCCGACTTGGCAAGATCAAGCAGGATCCGCCCGAACGCGGCCTGGGTCGATTGTTCGGCGCCGTCGGGAGCGGGCAGCGCCGAGGGCATGGGCAGCACTGCCGCCTGGGACGAATGCGGTCGCAGCAGCTCCGCAAACGGTGCGGTGAAGGCCCTGAGCGCGCTCGCGGCGTTGTCGCCAAGCCCGGCGTAAGGCTCCCATTCCGAGCCTTCGGCAATCCCCATGCTGTCACGCAGCGCGGCAAATTGCGTCGGGTTCATCAACCCGGCATGATTGTCCTTGTGGCCCTGGAACGGCAAGCCAAAGCCCTTGACCGTATAGGCGATAAACAGCGTCGGCACTTCATCCTGCGCGGCTTCGAAGGCATCGAGCAAGGTTTCGATGCAATGCCCGCCAAGGTTGAGCATCAGGGCTGAGAGCGCGTCGTCGTCAAAGCTGGCGATCAGCTTGAGCGCGGCCTTGCTGCCGCTGAGGTCGGCGCAGAGCCTGGTTCGCCAAGCGGCCCCGCCCTGATAGGTTAGCGCGGCATATTCGGCGTTGGGGCATTCGTCGATCCAGTGCTCGATCGCCTTGCCGCCAGGGCGAGCGAAAGCCGCGCGCTGCATCTTGCCGTGCTTGAGGGTCAGCACCCGCCAGCCGCAGGTCTCGAAAATGTCGTCAAACCGGCGGAACATCCGGTCAGCGGTGGTCGAATCTAGCGACTGGCGGTTGTAATCGACGATCCACCAGCAGTTGCGGATGTCGTGCTTGTAGCCCTCGATCAGGCACTCGTAGATATTGCCCTCGTCCAGCTCGGCATCGCCCATCAGTGCGATCATCCGTCCCGCCTTGCTTTCAGGCAGCTGGCCGTGTGCGATCAGGTAGTCCTGAACCAGACTGGCGAAGGCAGTGATCGCCACGCCAAGTCCGACCGAACCGGTCGAAAAGTCGACCGGGATCGTGTCTTTGGTCCGGCTGGGATAGCTCTGCGCCCCGCCCAGCCCGCGGAAATCCTTGAGCTGGTCGACGCTCTGGTTACCGAGCAGATAGTGGAGCGCATGCAGCACCGGTCCGGCATGGGGTTTGACCGCGACCTTGTCTTGTGGGCGCAGCGCGTGGAAATAGAGCGCGGTCATAATCGCGGTGATCGAGGCGCAGCTTGCCTGGTGTCCGCCGACTTTCAACCCGTCGCGGCTTTCGCGCAGATGGTTGGCGTTGTGGATGATCCACGACGACAGCCAGCGCAGCCGCTGGTCGAGCGCTTCGAGGTTGCGGATCAGTTCGGCTCGGTCGGTGGTCTTGAGCATGGGCGTTGGTTTAGCCTGTCATTGACGCTTCAGCATAGGCCGCAATTGGCGCCGCCTGCCGGTTCTGCCGGATGATCGCGCGGGTGCGGGAATTGCTAGCTTGGCCTTTGACAACCATTCCTTGGCAAAACGATGGAACGCAAACAGGAGAGGCCTCAATAGATGCGAGCGGCAGCCGGCTCGCGTTCGAAACCAGGGCGGCATAGTAAATTCGCTGGTTGCCGCAAAACCGGCACAAATCCAGTGCGATCTTAGGCGGGGCAGGCTACAATGAAGATTAAATCGCCGACCTGCGCCGCGATGGAGTGATCTGAGGATGGGCAAGCTGAGCGGGATCAGGGTGATCGATCTCTCGGTATTCCTGCCCGGGCCGATGATGACCATGATGATGGCCGATCAGGGCGCCGAGGTGTGGAAGGTTGAAAGCCCTGCGGGGGATCCTGCGCGCGAGCAGGCGCCGTTTGAGGCGGGCCAGTCGGTGTGGTTCCGCAACCTCAACCGCGGCAAGCGCAGCATAGCGCTCGACCTCAAGAGCGACGCGGGCAAGGCGCGGCTGTGGGATTTGATCGAAAGTGCAGACGTCTTTGTTGAGGGTTTCAGGCCGGGGGTGATGAAACGGCTGGGTTTCGACTATGCGGCAGTTTCAGCGCGCAACCCGCGGATCGTCTATTGCGCGATCTCGGCCTTCGGGCAGGAGGGTGCGCTGTCGCACCATCCTGCACATGACCTGGCGGTCCAGGCGCTGGCCGGTTTCATTGCGGTCAACGACGGGCCCGACGGGACCCCGGTGGTGCCTGGCGTCGCCGCTTCGGACATGGCGGCGGGGCTGACCGCGCTGTCGGCAACGCTGATGGCGCTTTATGCCGCTCGCGAAAGCGGGCGGGGCGATTACATCGATTGCGCGATGTTCGACAGCCTGCTGCCGTGGTGCGTCCACACCGCCGGCGGCGCGATTGCCGGCGGGGAGGCGCCTCGTTCGGAAAGCCAGCGCTCGCTTGGCGGTGCGGGATTCTACCAGGTTTACCGCACGTCAGACGCGCGTCACGTTGTTCTCGGCGCCCGCGAGCTCAAATTTGCCGCCAACCTGCTCGGCGCGCTTGGCCGGATGGACCTCTATCCGCTAGCCGATCGGCCCGCGGGCGAGCAGAGCGAACTGATCGCTTTCTTGCGCGAGACTTTTGCGACGCGAAGCCGCGATGAATGGGTCGAGTGGTTTGCAGACAAGGACGTTGCCTTTTCGCCGGTGCTCGATTTCCGCGAAGCGCTGGACGCACCGCATATCGCCGAACGCGGGTTGTGGATCGAGCATGACGGCGCCCACCAACTCGCCCCCGCGATCCGCTTTGCCGGTGAGACCTGGCAGCCTTCGGCAGCACCGGAACTCGGCGGCGATGGCTAGATCAGTCGAAGTGTTCTGCTGAAATGTGATCGCTGTTTGATATTGTCCCCCAAGACCGAGCCGGGCGTTTTGACAATCCAACTTCTCCACTTTTGCTCGGCGAACTGTCCTGCTAGGCGCGCCGGATGCTTAACCTGACCGGGATAACGGTTCGCCTTGGCGGACGCACGATCATTGATGGCGCTTCGGCGAGCCTGCCGCCGCGCGGGCGGATCGGGCTGATCGGGCGCAATGGCGCGGGCAAATCGACGCTGGTCAAAGTGATCGCCGGGATGCTCGAGGCGGATAGTGGCGAAGTAGCAATGCCGCGCGGCAGCCGTCTGGGCTATATTGCCCAGGATGCGCCGGGCGGCGATGCCACCCCGTTTGAGACCGTGCTTGCAGCCGATAGCGAGCGCGCTGCGCTGATCGCGGAAAGCGAAACCAGCCACGATGCCCATCGCCTGGCCGAGATTCACGAGCGGCTGATCACGATTGAGGCCCATGCCGCCCCCAGCCGCGCGGCGCGGATCCTGGTCGGGCTGGGGTTCCATGAAGCGGCCCAGCATCGTTCGCTGGACAGCTTTTCCGGCGGCTGGCGGATGCGCGTGGCGCTGGCCGCACTGCTGTTTTCGCAGCCAGACCTGCTGCTGCTGGACGAACCTTCGAACCACCTCGATCTCGAAGCAGTGCTATGGCTCGAGGATTTCCTTCGGTCCTATCCGGCAACGATCCTGCTGGTCAGCCACGAGCGCGATTTCCTCAACAATGTCGCCGATCATATCCTCCACCTTTCGGGCGGCAAGCTGACGCTGTACCCCGGCGGCTATGACCAGTTCGAGCGGCAGCGGGCTGAGCGGCAGGCGCAAATCGCCTCGGCTCGCGCGCGGCAACAGGTCGAGCGCGAGCGACTGCAAGACTATGTCGCGCGCAATTCAGCGCGCGCCTCAACTGCCAAGCAGGCGCAGTCACGGGCCAAGGCGCTGGCCAAGCTGCAGCCGATTGCCGAGCTGATCGACGACCCCTCGCTCAGCTTTGATTTCCCCAACCCCGACGAACTGCGCCCGCCGCTGATCACTCTTGACCTGGCAGCGGTGGGCTATGGCGAGGCGCCGGTGCTGGAGCGGCTCAACCTGCGGCTCGATCCCGATGATCGGATCGCGCTGCTCGGCCGCAATGGCAATGGCAAGACCACGCTGGCGCGGCTGCTGGCGGCGCAGCTGACGCCGATGGCCGGGGCGATGCATTCCAGCGCCCGGATGCGGGTTGGTTACTTCACCCAGTACCAGGTCGAGGAGCTCGATCGTTCGGAAACGCCATTGCAGCACATGACTGTGCAGATGAAGGGCGCGAGCCCCGGGGCGGTGCGCGGCCAGCTCGGGCGGTTCGGGTTTTCCGGACCCAAGGCGACCACTGAGGTTGGCAAGTTGTCGGGCGGCGAACGCGCCCGGCTGGCGCTGGCGCTGATCACCCGCGAGGCACCGCACCTGCTGATCCTCGACGAGCCGACCAACCACCTTGACGTCGACGCCCGCGAGGCGTTGATCCAGGCGCTGAACGCTTATTCGGGTGCGGTGATGATCGTCAGCCATGACCGCCACATGCTGGAAATGACCGCCGACCGGCTGGTGCTGGTCGATGGCGGCACGGCCAAGGAGTTTGATGGCTCGATCGACGATTACATCGCTTTTGTGCTCGCCGGGGATCCTGCGGCGAACGGCAAGGACTCCGGCAGTGCGGGAGGAGCCCGCGGCGTCAACAAGAAGGACCAGCGCAAGGCCGCTGCCGAAGCGCGCGAAAAAGGGCAGGGCCTGCGCAACCGCGCGAAAAGCGCGGAGGCTGAGCTTGAACGGTTGCAAGCCCAGCGCAGCGCGATCGATCAGGCGATGTTCGATCCGAAAGCGGCCCAGGCCGCGCTTGCCAGACTGACCATGACCGAGCTGATGAAGCGCCGCGCCGAGACCGAGACCCAGATCGAAGCCGCCGAGGCCGCCTGGCTGGATGCCAGCGAAGCCCTCGAAGCGATCGTTGCCTGAGGGGAGCGGGCGATGAGCGTAGCCTTCCGGCGCGAAGGGGATGACGAGCATCTCGAGCCCAAATTTGAACTGCCGATCCCGCCCGGACCGAATCTGGTCACCGCCCGCGGTCTGGCCCTGATCGCCGAACGGGTTATTGCGCTTGAAGCCCAGCTTGCAGAGCTGGTCGCGGCCAAGGCTGAAGAGGCCCCAATCAAGGCGGTCAAACGCGATCTGCGCTATTGGCAGACCCGCCAGATCACCGCTGAACTTGCGCCGACGCCTTCGGGCGGGACGGTCGAATTCGGCACTACGGTGACCTTCAATCTGGCGGGCAAGCAACGCCGGCTGGGCATTGTTGGCGACGATGAGGCCGTTCCTGCGGCCGGACTGGTCGCGTTTTCTGCCCCGCTGGTGCGGGCAATGATGGGGGCTGAAGTAGGCGATCTGCTGGAATTTGCCGGCAAAGACGATGCCGTCGAAGTGCTGGAGATCGTGGTCAGCGCCGGCGCAGTGTAACAGCGCCGGCGGCGTTTCACGGCGCGCGCAGGCCATCAACAATTCGCATTGTGCTGCACTTGCGAAAAGCCTATCGGCGCGAGATCACGCCGGGCCAGCTGCCTGGCTGCGGTCACGCCGGCCGCTTTCCTCTTCAAGCATGAGACCATGTCCTTTCAAACCCCATTTGCGGCGCTTGCCGAAACCCTCACTACCCGCGGCTATGCCGCCCCGACCGCGGTTCAGGCCGCGGTTCTTGAACCCGAAGCCACCGGCCGCGATCTGATCGTCTCGGCGCAGACCGGGTCGGGCAAGACGGTTGCCTTCGGGTTGGCGATGGCCTCGCAGTTGCTGGACGATGCCGGCACCGCGCACCCGGCGGCGGCACCGCTGGCGCTGATTATTGCGCCCACTCGCGAGCTTGCCTTGCAGGTCAGCCGCGAACTGGCCTGGCTCTACGGCCAGACCCAGTTGCGGGTCGCGACATGCGTTGGCGGGATGGACGCCTCGCGCGAGCGGCGGGCGCTGAGCCATGGCGCGCAGGTCGTGGTCGGCACCCCGGGGCGGCTGCGCGATCATCTGGAACGCGGCGCGCTCGACCTGCGCAGCATCGCCGTTGCGGTGCTCGACGAGGCCGACGAAATGCTCGACATGGGCTTTCGCGAAGACCTTGAAGAATTGCTCGACGCCACCCCGCAGCAACGCCGGACGCTGATGTTCTCGGCGACCATGCCGGGGCCGATAGTGGCGCTGGCGAAGCGTTATCAGCGCGATGCGCTGCGCATATCGACGGTCAATTCAGAACGCGGGCACGGCGATATCCAGTATCTGGCGATGGCGATTGCGCCGGCCGATATCGAAAACGCGGTGGTCAACCTGCTGCGCTTCCACGAAGCCGAAACCGCGATGCTGTTCTGCGCCACGCGCGACAATGTCCGCCATCTTCACGCCAGCCTGATCGAGCGCGGCTTTGCAGCTGTCGCGCTGTCGGGGGAGCATTCGCAGAACGAACGCAACCAGGCCTTGCAGGCGCTGCGCGATCGCCGGGCGCGGGTCTGCGTAGCCACCGATGTCGCCGCGCGCGGGATCGATTTGCCCACTCTCAGCCTGGTGGTCCACGTCGAAATCCCCCGCGATGCCGAAACGCTGCAGCACCGCTCGGGCCGCACTGGCCGCGCCGGCAAGAAGGGCACCGCGATCCTGCTGGTGCCCTATCCACGCCGCCGCCGGGTCGAAGGGATGCTGCGCGGCGCGCGGGTACCCGCCGAATGGGTCACGCCGCCCGGTGCCGCGGAGATCCGCGCGGCGGACAGCGATCGCTTGCTGGCGGCTCTGCTTGCCCCGGTCGAAAGCAACGCGGAAGACAGCGCGCTGGCCGCGCGTCTGCTGGGCGAACGCAGCGCCGAGGAGATCGCGGTTGCGCTGGTCCAGGCCCACCGCGCCCGGATGCCCCAGCCCGAAGAGCTGCTGGCCAGCGATGCCCCGCCGCCGCGCGGGCCGCGCGAGGGGTTTGAGGGCAGCGCCTGGTTCCGGATCAACATCGGCCGCCGCCAGAACGCCGATCCGCGCTGGATTCTACCACTGCTGTGCCGCCGCGGCCATGTTGCCCGTAGCGATATCGGCGCGATCCGGATCACTGCCAGCGAAACCCTGTTCGAAGTGCCGGGCGCGGTGGCGGCCCGCTTCCTTGAGGCGGTGCGGCGCACCGCTGGCGAGGACGGCGATGTCGAGATCACCCCGGTTGACGGCAAGCCCCGCGATGAACCGCGGCGACACGCGGCCAGACCCGCTGGCAAGGGCGGCCCGCGCGAGGGCCGCAAGTTCGAGCGCAAGCCCAAGCCGCACAAGCCGCGGCCGCAGTGAAGCGGCGCTCTGCCGCTTAAGCCAAGGCCCTTGCAGCCAATTCAGCCGCGCTCGGCTTACGCAGCTCCGTTGCCGCCGATCTCAGCATGACGACGGCGGTGTAGAGAACCACCACCGTCACCAGCCAGCGCAGCGTTTCGAGCGGCATCGATTTCACCAGAAAGGCCGCGATCAGAACCGCAGGTATTCCGCCAATCACAATCCCCAGCGCGATCTTGAGGTCGATCTTTCGCGCCATAACGTGACGGCTGGCGACGATCGTGCCGGCCAGACCTGAACTGCCGGCCATGATCGGAAAGCAAAAGCGCGGATCCAGCCCCATCAGGCTGAGCAAGGCCAGCGTTGGCGCGAAATTACCGACCCCGAAGTTGAGCAATATACCGAACATGAAGCTGGCCGCTATCGCAACCGCAGTGAGCAGCGGCGGCAGGCTGGAAGCAGTCCCGCCGATTGGCATCAGGCCGAGATTGGCGAGGGTGTAGAAAGCCGCGGCCATGATCAGTGCGAGCCCGACCATCGCCTGAACCTTCCAGACCGAGACGCGGTAGATCAGGCGGGCGCCGATCAATCCGCCGAGCGTCAGCGCGACGATGTTGCCGACCAGCAAGACCGGATCGACCCCGCCGCCCAGCAGCGCGAGAAAAATCAGGCCTTGAACCATGGCAGGAAGCGTATGGCCAACAATCATGGTTGGGGGGATCAGCGCATCGGGTATCAGCCGCCGAAATTTGAGCCATGCCATGGTTGGGGCAAAGCTACCGATCCCCAGCGTATCAAAGAAATTGGTGACCGCGCCCAAGACTAGCGCCTCTCCGCGCGGTACCGCGCGTTGACCGATAACGTCGCGCAGCAGGACAAGGCTATAACCGAATGTGGCTACAGCCAGCACGATGAGCAGTAATATCAACATGGCTGACGCTCTCCATTCAATGTGGTTGGCAATCCACCTCAGCGCCCCACCCGTTCGAGCACGCGGGTACAGGTCTTGCCGTCGCCGATCACCAGGCGGTTGCCGTTGAGGCGAAAAGGGCGGGGTTGGGCGGTGCCGGCATAGCCGTTGCTGACGTCGCTGAGAACGTGATGGGTGACCACGCCCGCGGCCATATCGACGCTGTAGGTGCCCCAGTAGGTCACTGTGCCGTTGAGCAGCGCCAGCGCTTGTTCCGGGGTGCAGGCCGGCAGCTCCAGATCGCCCTTCTTGCCCGGTCCGGATTTCTTGCCCGGCGCGAGACAAATCGGGTTGGCCGGATTGGCAATCTGGATGCTGACATGGCCATCGCGGGTGTAAACGAACAGCCCGACCGGCTTCTCACCGAACCGGTGGATTACCTTGCCATCCTCGACATCCTCAAACGCGACCAGCCGCCAGGTGCCGGCCAGGTCTTTCTTGCCGCCTGCGTGTGCGGGTGGGGCTGTGAGCACTGCGGCGCAAAGGGCCAGGATCGACGCACAAAGCGCACTGCTTGAACAGGTCTTTGGAAGGTCACTCATCAGGTATCTCCTTAGTGATCGGGCGTTCAATCACTGCCATCTCAGCGCCCCACTTTGGCGGCAAAGGCGAAGCCGGCGCCGGCCAGTGTGTAGATCGCCATTGCGATGAACATGGCGGAAATCCCGCCCAGCGAGTTCGAGCCAGCCCAGCAACGCCGAACCACTCGCGTTGCCGAAGTTATTCATGGCCATGATCAGCGTGAACTGGCTGGCCGCCACCGCCGGGCTGCAGAGCATCATCGCTACCGTGCCCCCGGTAACCTGGCGCAGCGTGTTCAATCCCTTGAAGGTGAAGATGGCGGCAATCAGGATCAGCCCGTTAGTCCAATGGGCCTGCAGCGCCAGGATCGAGAGCGCGGTTGTGGCAAAGGCGATCAGGGCGACGATCAACATGCGCCGCGCACCCCAGCGCTCCGCCATGATTCCGAACAGCACAATGCCCATCAACCCCGCCGCCAGACTGGCCTGGCTGCTCCAGCCGCTGTACACGTCGTTTTCCCAACCCAGAAGCCGCACCGAATAGATCGGGGCCATGCCTATAAAGGTCCCCATTGCCATGCCCGCGAGAAAAATCGCCGGCACAAAGATGAGGGTCTGGCGGTTGAGCATTGCCGTGAACAGGCCGCGAATAATCGGCAGGAAGGCGCCGATATGCAGGTCGATATTGCGCTGCAAGGCCGCGCCGGCCGTCCAGGGAAGCAGGCGCTCGCCCGGCCGTTCGCGGACCAGGACTATTGCGGCGAGGATGAGGGCGATCACCGCTGCGACCGCCAACAGTGCCGCCGAAAGACCGTGATAGGCAACCAGATAGCCGCCGATACCTGCACTCAGCGATATGCCAATGGCCTGACCTCCAAATGCGAACCCGCTGGCCCGGGCGATATCTTCCTTGGGCAGTACATCTATCGCCATCCCGTCGACTGCGACATCCTGCATCGATGAGGCAATGTTGATGGCAAAAGCGAAAGCCGCGATCAGGCTGGCCTGCTGGGCGGTGGGATCGGCAATGCCCATGGCCAACAATCCGGCAACCATGCCCAGCTGGCTGACAATGATCCAAGGCCGCCGTCGTCCCATTGCCAGGTAGGCGTAGCGATCAACCAGGAAGCAGTAAAACACCTTGAGCGACCATGGCAGCATCACCATCGCCAGAACCGCGCCAATCGCCCCCGCCGATGCCCCGTTCTGCGCGAGCCAGGCCGGTATCGCCACCTGGAACAGCCCGAACGGGAGTCCTTGCGCAACATAGAGCAGGAACAACATCACAAACCGCAGGTTGCGGTGCTCACTGAGGGCAAGTCCTCGCGGCGCCGGGTCTGGTAGGGTCAGTTCCAACTCAGCGTCCGACTTTGGCGAAAAAGGCGAAAACGGCGGTGGCAAGGGCGCACACTGCCATGGCGGCAAACATCGCAGGAATGCCGCCGAGGCTGTCGATCCAGCCGAGCGAAGCTGAGGCTATCGCCCGCCCGAGGTTGAGGATTGCCATGAACACGGCGAATTGCGTTGCGGCGACTGCCGGCGTGCACAGCCGCATCGCCAGTGACCCCCCGGTGACGCTTCTGAGAAAGGTAAGGGCGGTGAATAGGAAAATTGCGCCGATGAAGACGGAGGGGTTGGTCCATTGATCCTGCAGCGCGACCATCGCCGCAGCACAGGCAGAGGTTACGAGCGCGCAGCCGATGAACAGACGGCGCGCCCCCCAGTGGCCTGCGGCCGCCCCGAAAATGAGCACGCAGACAAGTCCCGCAACCAGGTTCGCCTGACCAGCCCAACCGCTGTAGGTCGCCTTTTCCCAATCAAGGATGTTGGTGGCAAAAAGCGGTGCCAGGCCCAGAAATATGCCCCACGCCGCTGACGCCGCCAGAAACGCCGGGATCAGGATCAGCGTCTGCCGGGTGAGCATCGCTGCAAACAGGTTGCGGATGATCGGCCAGAAGGCGCCGAGATGGAGATCGAGGTTGCGCTGCGAAGCCTTGCCCTTGGTCCAGGGCAGCAGCCGCTCACCGGGACGTTCGCGCACGATCAGCACAAGGACAAGAATGACGGCGATGATTGCGGCCAGCGTCAGTGTAGCGGCGGGCAGCCCGTGATAGGCGATCAGATACCCGCTCAAGGCCGCTCCGGCAGCGGTACCGAGCGCCTGACCTCCGAACATATAGCCGTTTACCCGCTCGATTTCGCCAGCGGGCAGGATATCCACCGCCAGCCCGTCGACAGCAACATCCTGGAAGGCCGAACCCAGACCCATGGCAAAGGCCAAGGCAGCAATCAGACTGATTTGCTGCACACCGGGGTTCGCAATCGCCATTGCCACAAGCGCTGCGACCAACCCGAACTGGCCAACGATGATCCACGGCCGTCTGCGCCCCATCGCCAGAAAGGCATAGCGGTCCATAATAAAACCGTAGGCCAGCTTGAAGGTCCAGGGCAGGATGATCATCGCCAGCACGCTGCCGATGGCTGCCGCCGACGCTCCGTTTTGGGCCAGCCAGGCAGGCAGCCCGTAGTCGATCAGTCCGAACGAAAGTCCCTGCGCGACATAAAGCAGGAACAAGGTGACGAACCGCAAGTTGCGGTGCTCACTGAGTGCGAGCGAGCGCGGCGGGTCGAGCTCAATGGCCGCTGCGGTCACTGTCCGGCATCCATCAGGACGATGTCCCAGCGATAGGTTGCAGGTGCTTCCAGCCGGGCAAGTGAGGTGGCCGCGCGGTCGCCAAGTGCTTTGTAGAGACCATCACTGGCGTTCTTCTCGGCATCCTCTGGAAAATACATTTGCGCCATCAACCGGTGCGCGCGGCCGGTTACATCGAAGTGGATGTGCCGGGTGCGCCTTCCATAAAGGTTTGGCCGGATTGTCGTGATCCGCCATTCGCCAGACGGGCCAGTGACGAGGCGGGCAAAGCCCTGAAAGTTGGGATCGAGCGCGGCGCTGCTGGTGTCATTGGCGTGCGCGTACCGGCCCATGGCATTGGCTTGCCACAGTTCGATCTTCGCGTCGCGCACCGGATTCCCCAGCCGGTCGAACACGCGCCCGCTGACTTCGATCACATCGCCCAGCGCGCGGGCGGGGCGGCCCTTGAGCATGGTCAGATCGAAATCATCGTCGCCGGTATGACCGGTCGGGTAGAACGGCCCCAACGGCGATTCGGCCGTCAAGGCCGGCGCCGCAGCGGCGCGGGTCGCGGCCAGCGCGCCGAGCGCAAGGACCGATCCGCCAAAGGCGCGGCGTGAAAACTTGTTTGCAAGTTCAGTCATAGAAATATCGCTCCTCTGCGATCTCGCCGCCGCGCACGGTGTAGAGCGCGATTTCGGTGAAGGGTTGGCGCGTATTGCTGGCGGGATCAACGATCACCATGTCGAGGAACAGCGCGAACTGGTCGCCGGTCACAAACGGACCGTCGATGCCGATCTCATCGAACTTGGCGGCGCCGAACCGCGCGTGGCATTTGCGCCGCGCCGCTTCGATGCCGGAAACAGTCGGGTGTCCGCTCGGTTCGATGCTGGTTACGTCCGCAGCCCAATAGCGATTGCCCGCGGCTTCAAACTGGCCGGCGCGCAGCATCGCGGTGAACTCGCGGGCGATTTCGTCGATCGCTGGCATGGTATCCTCCCTCGGCAGAAGAAGGGGGCGGCAGGCGGCCAAAGGGACTTCGCCGCCTGCCTTGGCCCTGAAGCGGGTCGCTTACTTCAGGATCAATTCCTGGTACTGGACCGAGCCCAGTTGCTCGCGCATCTTGGCGCGCTCGCCGCTCGCCGATGTGGCGCTGCGGTCGGTCTGGGCGAGCATCGCGTTGACCTTCTTGTTGAAGGCTTCCTGCTGCGCGGTGCTCTGGAAGTCCCGGTACTCGATGATCAGGACCAGATCGGGCTCGCCCTCGCGCGGGTGGGTGCTGCCCAGTACGTGATACTCGGCAACAATGCCTTCGGCCTTGCCAAGCTCGTTGACCTTCTTCCACTGGCCGGCGAGCCAATCCATGTAGTTTTCAAACTGCCCCGGCAGCACGTTGATCCGGCCGACTTCCCAGACAGTGCCGGGTTTGTAGCTTGAATCTTGCGCCATCGCGGGGGTCGCAAGGGCCGCAGCCAGCATCATCGCAGTGCCGGTCAGCATCGTTTTGATTAGTTTCATCGTCGCTCTCCTCTAATCTGCCCGCTCTTGTTGAGGGGCATTCCCAAGTCTTGCGGATTGCGCCAATGGCACTCTCCGCGGTCGCGCAGACATGGCTTCGCCGGTGCTGAAACCGCGAATTTACGGCCAGCAATCGAGCGTCGAAATACCTGCGATTCCCTGCCGTGATAATGGGATTCCGTAACGTCAGCCGTCAACCGGGGCGAACGTCAATAAAGCGTCAATAATGCGTCAGTTCGGGCAGCCGCCCCGTTCCGCCTTGACGCCAGGGCCGCGACCGCTGACGCTGACGGCCATTCGACCAGGGGAGAATCCAGGATGCGCAGCACAAAGGCAATGGCGGCGGTAATGGTATTGCTGGCCGGTTTGCTTCAGGCGAGTTTGACGGCGGCCCAGACCGCTCCCGCGGATGCCAAGCGCGATGCCATGCTGGCGCGCGCCAAGGCCGCTGAAATCAGCTCTGCCTGGACGCCGCCGCCGGGCGATCCGCTGAGCCATTTTACCGTCGCCTATGCCAAGCTGATGTGCAGCGCGGTGTTCGTCAGCGGGATGGACCCCGACTTCGCGCGGCAAACTTTGGGCGACGGCAATGCGCTCGCCGCCGTGGCGCATCGGGCGAAGTCGACTCTGCCCGTGGTTGACCGCAAACGCCGCGAAGTGCGCGTCACGACCACAGGCGGCCTGACCCGCATCGCGCGCTATATCGGTGATCAAGGCTGTGTCAGCATGCCACAGGACGGTAGCGGGCTGGCGTTCAAGCCGAAGGTGGTGCCGCGCAGCCTGCCCGATGCTGCGAACACAGCGTGGCCGATGGGTGATGTTGTGGCTCCGGGTGCCGCCAACGGGCTTGATCCGGCCAAGCTCAAGTCTGCGGTCGATGCCGCCTTTGCCCCCGACGACGCGCTGACCCAGGCCTTTGTCGTGACGTGGAAAGGCAAGATTGTCGCGGAACGCTATGGCCCCGGCGCCAGTGCCAGGACCCCGCTCGAAGGCTGGTCGATGGGCAAGAGTATCGCCGCCAGTCTGATGGGTGTGCTGATCCAGCGGGGCGACTATGCCCTCGATCAGCCCGCCCCGATCCCCGAATGGCAAGGGCCGGGCGACCCGCGCAAGGACATCCTCATGCGCGATATCCTCAACATGTCGAGCGGCCTTCGGATTCGCGCCGAGCAGGACCCGGACTTTGCCTATGACGGCGGCTATCCCGATCACTGGTACTATTACACCGGCAACAATGCCTTCGCCTATGCCGCCAGCCGCCCGCAGCAATGGGCTTCCGGCACTGTTGGGCGCTATCGTAATACCGATCCGGTGCTGATCAACTACCTGATCCGGCTGGCGGCGGAAAAAGGCGGCGGCGACTATCTGACCTTTCCCCAGCGCGCCCTGTTTGACCGGATCGGCATCAGATCGGCTGTTCTGGAAACCGACGCCAGAGGCAATTTCCTGACCCAGGGTTATGACCCGATGGCCGGGCGTGACTGGGCGCGGCTGGGCAATCTCTATCTGCAGGATGGGGTGTGGAACGGCGAGCGGATCCTGCCGGAAGGCTACGTGAAATTTGTCAGCACCCTGGCCACGGCCTGGGTGGCGGACGGCCGACCGATCTATGGCGGGCTGTTCTGGATCAACGGTGACGGGGCGATGCCGATCCCCAGGGACGCCTATTACATGGCGGGCGCTGGCGGCCAGTATACCATCATCATTCCGTCGCACGATCTGGTCGTGGTCCGGCTTGGGCGTTTCGCCGGAACCCGGCCTGGCACCGCCAGCCTAAACCGCTCGCTGGCGCAGCTGATGGCGCTGGTGCCGGCCAGCCCCTGAATCAAGCCTGATTGCTCGGCGGGGGCAGCAGATCGGGCCAGCCATATTTGTCCCACGCATCCGCCATGCCGATGCGCTGGGCGAAGGGGATGAATTCGGGGTGCTGCCAGATCTGGCGAATGGGATCGATATCGGCCCAGATCGACATCAGGCACGCGAGGTTCTGAAGCGTGATGCGCGTGCCGATGGTTTTGAACAGTAAATCGGCATAGCCCATGAACACGGCTGGGGCGGTAATCGCCAGATGTTCCTTTTCCACCATCGTCGCGTGCAGAAAATCGAGCGTACGGCAATAGGTTTCCCGGTCTTCGGGCACACCGCTGCACACACCCTTGGCCGCGACCAGCCAATACGCATCCATCACTTCGGGTGACATGGGCGCTATCCCGCTCGGCGGCGGAATGCTGTTGTTCAGCATCAACCGGCTTTGCTGGTAATAGTCGACAGCGACGTCGTGGTTGCCCGCTGCGGCATGGGCAACGCCAAGCCATATGGATGGAAAACCCAGATCCACGCAACGCTGTGCGTCGGCGATTGCTGCGTCGATATTGCCCAGGTTGAGCTGGCCCACGGAGCGCACCATATAGTGCCGGCCATCGACTGGATCTTGCTCGATAGCCTCATCGAGATAGCGCATGCCTTGCCGGGTCAGGCCGCAAAACAGCAGCAGCCCGCCTATCCGGACCGCAACCGCCGGATTGTTGGGCTCAACCTCATAGCCCTTGAACGCCAGATCAAGCGAACCGACAATATTGTTCAGGGTAAATTCGTGCAAGGCCAGCAAACCATAAGCGTGCCCCAAATTGGGTTTGATCGCCAACGCCTTGCGCACGCAGTCGGCCATGATCGCCGACGCTTCGGTCAGGTCGGTTTCGACGAGGTAAATCCCCATGCGTTGACGGATATCGCCCAGCAAGACCCACGCGTCGGCAAATCGGGGGTCAAGCGAGACCGCTTCCTCAACCAATTCAGCGGCGCGCGCGAGGACACCGTCGCCAAACAGGCGGGCATTGAGCGCCCGCCCCTGAAGATACAGGTCATAGGCCCTTTTGCTGTGTGTCATCCCCTGGGTTCTGGGTTGCTGCATCGCAATGCCAAGCGTGCTGCCGATCGCCGCTGTCACCGCCTGCGCAACCTCTTCCTGAAGCACAAAGATGTTGTCGAGCGTGCCGTCAAAGCGCTGGCCCCAGCTTTCGAAGCCGGTTGCGCCATCGATAAGATGCACATGAATGCGGACCTGTTCGCCCTGCCGCTGAACCGAGCCTTCGATCAGGTGGGCGACCCGCAACGCTTCAGCGAGCGCGGGCGATGCCAGTTCGCTGTTGCGGAAATGGAACGACGATGTTCGTCCCGCAACCCGCAATTCGGGCACCTGACCCAGCATCGTGATCAACTCGTCGACGATGCCGTCAGCGAAATAGTCCTGCGCTTCGCTCATCCCGATCGGGCGGAACGGCAGGACCGCGATCGCGGTCTTGCCTGCGGCTCGGCTGGGCGGGAGGATGGCCTGCGTGGCGGGTTGGCGCAGGCGCCAGCTGGTAAGCAAGCGCGCATGCAGCTCGACTTCGCCGTCCCGTTCCAGCGCGGCAAGGCTGGTCGCGACCGCTGCCTGCAAGCTCTGTTCGGCCCTGGCCCGCTGCCGCATCAGCCAATCGGCAAAGCCATCACCGAACTCCATCTGATCGAGCAGCGGGGCACCGCCAAGCGCGGCTAGTTGCGCGGCAGCGGCGGTGTAGTCGCGGTCTCGCAAGGTTTGCTCCAGCGCACCCAAGTCCGTCTGGATCGCCGCAGAGTGAAGGCTGACCTTGCTCCGCGAAACATTGACCAGTTCGCTGCCGGCTGGACCGAGCAATTTGCCCAGATCGAGCAGGCACTGGCGCAAACTGGCCTTGGCGTGGGCTTCGAACCGGCCGGGCCACAGCAACTTGCTGAGATATTCGCGCTCCAATGGCTGATCCGGAGCCAGGCACAGCATCGCCAGGATGGCGCGGACCCGGCGATTCGAGATTTCGATCTCAGCCCCATCGGTTCCCCGCAGCCGGAAGCGTCCGAACAGAGCGGCGCTGGCAACGTCGCTGGCTTGTCGCTGCGCTTCAACTTGCTCGCCCGCTGTCATTTTTTGGCATCCACCCCGCGCGCCATCACTTAGCGCAAACTGACTGACTGACAAATGTTCAATCAGGATGTCGGCAAACGGCTCTACGGCGCCCGGAGCGGTTGGTGATTGACCGCCCAATTGTCCTGTAGCCGCGCGAGTGAGCCGATGATCGTCGCTACAGTCAGGGTTTTGCACGGCTTGATGCTATCGGCCGCGACATTCTCGAAACTGGACAGCCAAAGAGTAAAGTCACTTGCCTATGGCGCGATGGTTCTGCATCGCCGATCGGGTCAGCGAAGCCTATGATTTGTCGTCCCTATTTCCGTAGCTCATTGAGATTCGGTCAGCGAACCGTGGGCAGCGAAGCCTGCTTTGAAGAGGAAATGCCGTGTTCGATACCCCGCAAAACGATGCACCCTATGTCACCGGTTCGATCTCGGATCCGGCCACGGCTCCGTTCAGCGGTTATCTGCCCGCGCCAACTTATTCGCAATTTTCGGAATCAGCGCCCCCACCGACAGTGCTGCTCGATGATGGCAGCTACCTTCTGGCCTACCTAGTGGCCGCCAATATCACCGGCGGGTTCTTCAATACCTTCGTCGGCGGCGGCGCCGTCACCGTCGGCTCGCCGGACGGCGTACCCAGCAGCTTCAACATCTTTAACGCCACCGAAGCCTCACCCGGCTCAGCGCAGTACCTGTTGTTCGGGATGGGCGCGGGCAATTTGCCAATCACCGTTGCAGTTACGCCGGTTGATAGCCGGATCATCGTCACCGACGCGCTGCTTGCGCAGTTTGCGGAGGGCAGCTCGCTGACCCTTTTGGTCAATGGCCTGGCGCCGGGATCCACTTTTTCCGGGGTGAGCGAGATCGACCAGCTCTATGCATACGATCCCGCCGGACCCGCCGCGTCGATACCGGCGTTAGCATTTCCGGCAACAGTCGGCGCAAATGGCGCGGTCGTGTTCTTGCCGCTGGTCGGACTGGTTGAAAGCTTCACCCTGGTCAATGCCCCGGCCTGGGCGACCGATAGCACTCAGTTCCGGCTGGAAATCGGCACCGCCAGCCAGATCGATCTCAGCGCGATCGCCGGCACCGTCCTGATCGACAACCAGCTGTTCAATGGCGGCTGGCGCTCGGTTATCTCGGTTACCGCGGCGGACGGCATGATCGAAGTCCCGCCGACCGTGCTGCAGCAATTGCAGGCCCATCCCGGCAGTGTCGTGCTCAGTGCGATCAATGCCGTCCCCGGCGCGCTGGCTCAAGCCTCTGCTGAGGTTGAGCTGCCGGTGACCACGGTTGTGGAAGGGTTCTATGTCCAGCACTTCAGCGCCGAAGGCCAGGCGCTGGCTGCGCCGGTGCGGATCGACAGCACCGATACAGCACTGCTCGAACTGTTAACCGGCGACGAAGGCAGCGATTTTGCGCTGGCGCGCTCGGCCGACGGCACGTTGGTGGCGAGCTGGTTGAGCGACAGCGACGGCAACGGCGAAGGCGATACGATTTACGTGCGCAAACTCGATTCCTCGGGGCAATTGCTGGGTGATGCGATCGCCTTGAACGGGGTTGCCCCAGGTGCTTTCTTAGGGTCGGACTATGATGGCGCGATGTCGCCAATCGCGGGACTGGCTGATGGCGGTTTTGCGCTGGCCTATGCCCAGCAGGTTGAGGTGCTGAACTTCTTCGTTCAAGGGCAGACGAATAGCGGTGCGGTGAACTTCGTACCGACAGCCGGCCAGCTGACTTCGTTCCAGCTGAACCAGTTCGCCCCCGGGACCAATGTGGTTGCCACCCTGCGCGGTGAGAACGCGGCTGGCGCGCCGGTGGCGGTGCAGGTTCCGCTGGTCAATGGCGGCTTTGAGGTAACCGACGAACTGCGCGCCCTGTTCGCGCCCGACAGCCACCTGGTCGTCTCGGTCACCGGGCTAACGGCGGGCTCGTTCTATAATGCTTCGTTGCAGAGCAGCGACAGCTTTGTTTACGATGCCGACAGCACGGTGAGCGTGGTGACCCGCACCGGCAATGCGTTTGCCGCGCCCAATGCGCTTGCAGACGTCACCGTGTTCAGCCTGACCGGCCAGGTTGTGTCGTTCCAGATCAACACCATCACCCTGGCTGCAGGTGAAACGCAGAACTACTATCTGAACCTCGCTTCCGCCCGCCCGCTCGACTTTACCGATCTCACTGTCAGCGGCACAGCCAACAACCTCCTCAACGGTTCCTATATCACCACGATTCTGGTCACGCCGGTCGGCGGAAGGGTAGATGTCCCGTCATCGCTGCTTGACCAGGTCCCCGACGACGGACTGCGCCTGTCGTTGGGCATCAGCGGGCTGACTGCAGGGACTGGCTACAACATCGGCATCACCGTTCGTCATCCCTCAGAAATTCTCGAAGCAGGCATTTTTACCCATCGGTTCGATGCGCTGGGCATTGCGGTGGGAGAGCCGCAGCGGATCGACGATCCCGACGCCGGCCTGGCCAGCGACATGCCGCCGAGCGAGGAGCCGCGGGTCACGATTGCGCCCGAGGGTGATGGCTGGCGCGTGTCGTGGCTGGCCGATACCAACAGCGACGGCGATGCCGATACCATCGTCAGTCGCGGCTTCGACAGCGCCGGCAATCCGCTGGGAACCGGCGCAACTCTCGATCTGGCCAGCTGGGCCTTCCTGGCAGAGCAAGTGGCGGCGGGGGCTGAAGTCGGAACTTCGGAGGAACTGGGCCTGGTCGCGCTGGGCGATGGCGGTTTTGCGCTGATGATTCAGGTCGATGCGCAGGTATCCTTCAGTGGGTTCACTTTGCAATCCAGTGGCGACCCGGTGTTTATTTCCGCGCCCGCCGGCCGGCTTGCCAGAGCGACGATCGAAGGGGTGACCGAAGCGGCTCCGGGAAGCCTGCACTACTACCTGATCGGCAACGACGCGTCCGGTGCGCCGGTGGTGGTTGAAGTGGTCCCCAACAGCAATGGCCAGATCGTTGTGAGCGATGCGCTGTTGGCCAAATTCTCTCCCGATTCTGAACTGGTCGTGCGGGTCGACGGGACCCGGCCTGGAAGTGCTGTTGGCGGCACGTTGTCCACCGAAGACGTCTGGAACTTTGCCCCCGGCGGCACCTCCGTCACCTTCCAGCTGAGTTCTGTCGCTGACGCCAACCAGTCCGGCTTCATCGCCCCGCTGCTGGGCGAGGCAACCGAGTTCCACATCCTCAACGAGGTGCCGGCAGGGCCCGACCCGGTGGCCTATTTCCTCTTTGTCAGGTCAGCAATGCCGACCGGCCTGCCCGGCGAAGGCTATGATATTCAGAGCCAGCTCTACCTCAATTTCATCTTTGTCACACAGGTCGATGGCACTGTAGTGGTTCCGCCGGAGGTTCTGGCTGCAAGCGAAGCGCAGCATGCCAGCATCGCCCTGGTCGCGTTCGGCCTGGAAGTGGGCAGTCAGCTGGAAGTTGAGGCGGTCGTCCGCTTGCCGGTGGCAACCGTTGACGAAGGGCTGTTCGTGCAGTTGTTCGACGCCGCCGGCAATCCGAACGGCGTGCCGATCGAGGTCGACAGCGGACTGCCCGCGATCGACGGTCTGGAAATCGCGCTGGCCACGATCCGGCCCGATGGCAGTGGCGGCTTCCTGGTCACCTGGAGGGCCGATCTCGACGGCAATAGCTTCGCTGAAAGCTTTGTCATCCGTCACTTCGATGCCCAGGGCAATCCAATTGGCGAAGCGGTCACGATCGACGATGTGCCCGACCGGATCTTTAACGAAAATGCGGCCTTGACGATCTACACTGCCGGGATCTTCGCCGATCCCGACCAAGGCGATAGCTTGCTCTTTTCGGCCGACGGACTTCCGGCCGGGCTCAGCATTGATCCGCTGACCGGGGTGATTTCCGGCGCGGCCAGCCAGTCCGGGCTGTTCACGGTCGCGGTCACCGCCACTGACAGCGGCGGGCTCAGCGCCAGCAGCAGCTTCACCTTGCTGGTGCTGGGCGATGGCAGCGCCAACCAGGCGCCCAGCGCCTCCAACCAGCCCGAAGCCTTCGTCGGCGAGGAAGACATGATGGTCGCCGGCACCTTGCTGGCCGGAACCGATCCTGACGGCGATCCGCTGACGTTTGTTTTCGGCAGCGCCAGCAACGGCAGCGTGACGATCGATGCGCAGAGCGGCGAATTCGTGTTCACGCCTGACGGTGATTTTTCGGGCGAAGCCTCGTTCACTTACCGCGTCTCGGACGGCGATCTTGAAAGCGACCTCAAGACCGTCAGCCTGACGCTGGCCGCGGTCAACGATGCGCCCAGCGCGATCGGATTTGCCAATGCTGCGGCGGCGACGGCAGAGAACGGCGGGCTGGTGAAGGTTGCGGACATTGCTGTCAGCGATGACGCGCTGGGGACCAATGTGCTTTCGCTTTCCGGCAGCGATGCAGCGCGCTTCACGATCATCGGCACCGCGCTGTATTTCAACGGCGGCGGCGATTTTGAAGGGCAGGGCGCTTTCGATGTCACGGTATCGGTCAGCGATCCGGCTTTCCCGGAGGTTACTCTTTCCGCTTCGTTCCACCTTGACCTGAGCGATGTCGCCGAAGCCAAGAGCTTCACCGGCGGGTCGCATGGCGATCTGTTCGCAGTCAACCCGGCCTCGATCGACAACTGGACGCTCCAAGGCAATGCCGGCAACGATCAGCTGAGCGGCGGGGCGGGGCTTGATCGGCTCTCCGGCGGGGCCGGAACTGACAATCTGAATGGCGGTGCCGGTGCCGACTGGTTGAACGGCGGGACCGGCCGCGATCTGCTGACCGGGGGAGAGGGTGCGGACCGATTTGTCTACGAAAGACCCGGCGACAGCCCGCTTGGCCGCAATGCCGATCACATCACCGACTATGAGCTGGGCGATCTGATCGACCTCAGCCTGATCGATGCCAGCAGCCGTGCCGCAGGCGACCAGGCGTTTGACTGGATCGGGCTGGGTGCCTTCACCGGCGCGGCCGGCCAGCTGCGCTATCAAGTGATCGACGGAAGCGCGCACCTGTATGGCGATACCAACGGCGATCGGGTCGCCGATTTTGAGATCGTGCTCGATCAGGTGAGCGCGCTGCCGCCGCCGATCGATTTCCTGATCGGGTAAGCGCCTGTCCAAAGAAGCAGTAGCCTTGGCCGTTCGGTTCCGCAAAGTTGGCGCGGTTGAAGAGCAGCAAAAGGGAACGGTGCGATGGATCTGGGACTGAGCGGCCTCAAGGCGGTATTGGTAGGGGCTAACGGCGGGATTGGCCGTAAATTTGCGCATGTGCTTGCGGCAGAAGGTTGTAGCGTCGCGATCTGCGGCCGCTCGCAAGAAAAGGTCGACAAGACCGTGGGCGAACTTCGCCAGCATGGTTCAACCGTCTATTCAGAGGCGCTCGACGTGACCGATCCTGCGGCGGTGCCTGCGTTCGTCGACAAGGCCGCTGCGGCACTGGGCGGGTGCGATATTTTCATGCACTTCACCTCGGCCAACAAGGGCGAAGACAGCGATGCTGGCTGGCAGGCAGTGATGGACGCCGATATCCTGCCGCTGCGCCGCGGGGTAGCTGCTGCAAAGCCCCATCTACTCAAATCGAGTGCTGGTTCGATCATCTGCATGAGCTCGACCGGTGCGGTTGAGGAATTCATGGGGGTGCAGCCGTATAATGCGCTGAAAGCAGCGGTGATGGTCTATGCTTCAGGACTGGCCCAGAACCTGGCCAGCCAAGGGGTGCGGGTGAACTGCATCACCCCCGGTCCGGTCATGACCGAGGACGGACCCTGGGCCTTTATCAAGGAAAACATGGCCGATTTCTACAACGGGATCATGGCGCAGATACCGATGGGGCGGATGACCACCGGCGAAGAGCTTGCCAATGCCATCGCCTTCGTCGCCTCACCGGCCTGCAAAGCAATGACCGGAGCCAACCTTGTGGTCGATGGCGGCTTTACCAAGCGCGTCCAGTTCTGAGCCTCCCCACCCTGGAGACGGTCAGCCCCGGCCCTTCGGTGGCAGTTCCCATAGCGCGCGGCCATAGTTCTCCGCCGCTTCTTCCCAACCCAGCGAGACGTGGGTGACGCCAACGTCGATGTCGCGCTTGAAGCGCTGTATCGGGTTGCCGAGATAGACCGAGGTCGCTCCGGCCATCAGCTGCAGGTTGCTGGCGGCCTTGCCCATCAGCCGCGAAACATAAGCGGCATCGCGGTGCGAAGCCAAAGCGTCGCTGGCTGAAGGCGTGCTGCGGCCATTGGCCCAGGCGTCGAGTTCGGTCATGCGGTGGCGCATGATCAGTTCGGCGGCGTGAATGTCGGTCATCGCCTCGGCCAGCTTGATCTGGTTGGCGGCGCGTTCAACCTGCATCTCGCCGGTGAACAGGGCCTTCTTGCCGATCAGCGTGGTTCGGACCGCCTCGGCCATGCCTGCGGCCATGCCGATCAGTGCGGCAGGAATGCCCCAGACCGCGGTCCAGGCAAAGGGCAGCCGCGCCATTGGGATGCCCAGCGCCTTGCCGCCCGGCGTCGCGGCCATTGCCATGTCCATCGCCGACAAACGGCGGTGCGGCGGCACGAACACGTTGTCTAGGATCAGGTCCTTGCTGCCGGTGCCGGATAGCCCCGCGACGAACCAGTCATCCTCGATCGTCACATCGCTGCGCGGGATCAGCATCCAGTCAAAGCATGTTGGGCTGGGCTTCATGATGATGAACCATTCGGCAAAGTCGCAGCCGCTGGAGAATTTCCACCGCCCGCTTAGCCGGGCGCCGCCTTCGACTTCCTCGAGATTGCTCTTGGGGGCGAACGAGACTGTCGATGCCAGCCTGTCGTCGCTGCCGGCATAATACTCCTCTTGCGCTTCGACCGGGAACAGGCTGACCTGCCAGTTATGGAGCACGAACAGATTGGCCACCCAGCCGCTCGAGCCGCAGGCGGTGGCGATGGTCCGGATCACTTCGGTGGCGGTGTCCAGACCCAGTTCGTAGCCGCCGAACCGCTTGGGCTGGAGAATCTTCGCAAAACCCGCGGCGCGGAACTCAGCCACAGTCTCGTCGGAAAGCCGCCGGTTCTTTTCCGCCTCTGCCGAACGTTCGCGCAGCACCGGCAGCATCGCCTCGGCGCGGGCGATCATATCTGCCTTGGCTGGGACGTCCGATTTCATTTCTGCCGTCTTGACCTGGATATTCATCGCCGCACCCTCTTTGCCCCAGGGTATTAGGCCGATCGACCGATCGGAAAAACTCATAGATTAGGGAGGTCGGTTCAAGCCGCTTGCGGCCGCATCGCTGGAAGGCAAACGCTATCGAGATCAAGCACATGAGTGAGCCGTCCCAGCGCCATCCAGGCGCCGATGCAGAAGGTCATATCGACGATTTCGGCGTCACTGAAGTGCGAATGCAGCTCGGCCCACAGCGCTTCGTCGTGCTTGACCGTCTTGGGCGCGGCGCCCAGCCGGTCGGCATATTCGATCACCAGCCGTTCGCGCGGGGAGAAGCAATCGGCGCTTTTCCAGTTTTCGACCTCGCGGTAGAACTGCTCATCGGGAACCGGATCGCCACGCGAGCTCACGGCCTGGCGCGGATCGACTCCAGCGCCCTCGAGGAACCCGGCGAGATCGCGGTCCGAACGCATGTCCATGCACAGCTCGCAGCCGTTGATCTGCGCGGTGCGCATCCGCGCAGCTTCCATTTCGCGCAGCGAAAGCAGCGACTTGGTGTAAACGGCGTTGATATAGCTGCGCGCGCCAGAGCCTATCTCCGGCGAGAAATTGCCCCAGACATAGCCCAGCGGATTTTCGGCATGGGCATCGGGAACGTGGACATTCGGCATCTTCGCTCTCCTCGTTATCTGGAGTTGTCAGGTTAGCCGATCGGCAGCAGGAAACAACGGATTCCGCCTGCTTGATGGCGCTCCGCTACAGGATATAGCGTAGCTTGATCACCGTGCTGGCATTGCCGGTCAAATTGAGCTCAGCTTCAGCGAACTTGGGCGCGCGCGGCTTGAACCCTGGATTGCGCGAGAAGCCGTAACCTTCCTTGGGGATGCCCATGAAAGTATCGAGCTTGCCGTTGGCATTGGCATCGTGGAATACACTGACCGCATAGCTTCCGGGGGCTAGGCCGTTCAGCACGGCGCGCGCAGTGCCGTTCTCGATCTGCAGTGAAGCGCTGCGCACGATCTTGGTCTTGCAATCGGGAAAGCCCACCCCCGGCGGGCAAATCGCCAACCGGATCACTCCCTTGGCCGAATTAATCCCCTGGACCGTCACTTCCAGCGAAACCGCTGCGGGGTCAGCCGCCGCCGGCACGCTCGCGGCCAGCAAAGCTGCCAAGCCCATGGTCGGTACCGCACAGGCGATCCCACAAGCGGAAATAGAGGCCATAGTTGCACCTGTAGTTGTCATGATGGAGTTGATGATGAGTTGCCGTTATCAGCCATTTGCCTGCCCGACCATGAACCATTCGTGCGGGAAACAGCTCCCAGCCCATGTGATTGGTGGTGCCCATCACTGTCATCACCGCCAGCACCGCCGCGACCACGCCAATGTGCAGCGGCAAGATCCAGACCAGCGCCGGGATCACGAAGGCCCCGGTCAGGGCCTCCCAGGGATGAAAGCTCATCGCCGCCCAGGCAGTTGGCGGGCGGCTGGCATGGTGAACGGCGTGGATGCTGCGAAACAGCGCGGGCAGGTGCATCAGCCGGTGGGTCCAGTAGAACCAGGTGTCGTGCACCAGCAGGCACAACCCGAACGAAACCGGCAGCCACCACAGCGGATAGGCCGCGGAGTTCTCGTAAATCAGCGTCCAGCCGTGCTCGCGCCAACCCCAGGCAGTCAGCCCAGCGGGCAGGCCGTACACCCCCGCGCTGAGCAACGACCAACCGATCTCGCGGCGGATCTGGGGGCGAAGACCGGCATGCAGCTCGGGATAACGCCGCTTGCCCCACCAGGCGAAAGCGCCGCTGGTGGCAAGATAACGCAGCGCGACGATCGCGGTGACGACCGCCATGGCCAGCCCGGCCGCAATTGCTTGTCCCGAAAGCATCGGCTTGGTTTAGCGGGTGTCGCGGGGTAAGGCGAGCGGACATGGCATCTGCGGCTCCTCTGGTGATTGTTGGCGGCGGTCTCGCCGGTTCGCTTGCGGCACTGGCGCTGGCTGAGCGACGGCCCGATGTTCCGGTGCTGCTGCTGGAAAGCGGGTCCAGCTTTGGCGGCAATCACACCTGGTCGTTTTTCGACAGCGACGTGCCGCCCGCCGCACAGCGGCTGATTGCAGCGCTGAATCCGGTCCGTTGGCCGCGCCACCGGGTGCGCTTTCCCGGGCGCGAGCGGGAACTGGCAATGGCCTACAACGCGGTCAGTGCGCCCGCGCTCGACGCCTTGGTGAAGGCGAGGCTTCCGGCTGAATCCTGGCGGCTGGACGTCGCGGTGAGTGAGGTTGACGCCGATGGGGTGGTATTGGACGGTGGGGAGCGGATCACCGCCCAAGGGGTGATCGACGCGCGCGGCCCAAGCGGCGCCATGCCGGGGCTGGAACTTGGCTGGCAAAAGTTCGTCGGGATCGAATTTGCCGCGGCCGCGCCCGAGCCGGACTGCGCCATGGTGATGGATGCCACCGTGCCGCAGCTCGATGGCTACCGCTTTGTCTATGTGCTGCCGCTCGCTGCTGACCGCGTGCTGGTGGAGGATACCTATTACAGCGACGAGCCGGCGCTGGATGTCGACATGGTTTCGGACCGGGTCTGCGCGCTGGCCGCCGAACGTGGCTTACTGGGCCCCGAACTGCGGCATGAAACCGGGGTCCTGCCGATCCTGATCGGCGGCGATCCTGATCGGTTCTGGCCAAGCCAGGATCCGGTCGCCCGGCTGGGCCTGCGCGGCGGGTTCTTCCACGCCACCACCGGCTATTCGTTCAGCCTGGCGCTGCGCATGGCGGTGGCGCTGGCGGAACGCAACGATGGCTTCGACGGACCCGCGCTGGCGGGGTGGACGCGCGGACAGTTCACCAAACACTGGCAGGACATGCGGTTTTTCCGGGTGCTCAACCGGATGCTGTTCGATGCCGCCCAGCCCGACCAGCGCTACCGGGTGTTCGAGCATTTCTATCGCCTGCAGCCTGAACTGATCGCCCGGTTCTATGCCGGCATGCCGACCGCGACCGACCGGTTGCGGATCCTCTCGGGCAGGCCGCCGGTGCCGGTCGGCGCGGCGCTCAAGGCGCTGCTGCGGAGATGAGCGAGCGCGCTGCACTGGTCGCCGCTGCGCGCGAGACAATCGCCCGCGGCTCGCAAAGCTTTGCCGCGGCGAGCAAGTTGTTTGCTCGGCAGACCCGCAAACGGGTCTGGCTGCTCTATGCCTGGTGCCGCGCTGCCGACGATTTGACCGACGGCCAGGAACTGGGCCACGGTGCCGCGGCGCCAAGCGATCCCGCCGCGGTCCAGGTTGAGCTTGAAGCGCTGACTGCTGCTGCGCTCGACAGTGAAGTGCCAGTCCCGCTGCCGTTCGCAGCGCTGCGGCAAGTGGCGCACGAAACCGCAATGCCGCGCCGTTTCATCACCGATCACCTGGCCGGTTTCGCGCTCGACTCCCAGGATTGGCGACCGGCCAGCGAGGACGACCTGCTGCGCTATTGCTACCACGTTGCCGGATCGGTCGGCTGCATGATGGCGGTGGTGATGGGGGTGCCGGTCACCGACGAAGACACGCTCGACCGCGCCTGCGATCTTGGGCTGGCCTTCCAGCTGGCCAATATCGCCCGCGATGTTGTGCCCGACGCCAGGGCAGGGCGGTGCTACTTGCCGGCGGACTGGCTGGCCGAGGCTGGGCTTGATGAGGCCCAGCTTGCTGAACCGCAGCACCGCGCAGCGCTGGCCTTGATGGCGGCGCGGCTGGTTGAGCTGTCGCGGAGCTATCGCCGCTCGGCGCGCATCGGCGCGGCGCAGCTGCCTTTCCGCTCGCGGCTAGCGGTGCTGGCCGCCGATGGGATCTATGGGGCGATTGGCGAGAAGGTTGCGGCGCTAGGCGAGCGGGCCTGGGATCAGCGGGTGCGGGTTAGCGGTGCGGGCAAGTTGGGGAAGTTGAGCCTTGCGTTGGCGCAGAGCATTGTCGCTCCTGCTCCGCTCCCGCGCATCGGGCTTTGGACCCGGCCGCGTCAGTCCTGAAGCATTGGCTCGCGCAGGCGGGCCCGGCCCGAGGCGCGCAATTCGGCCTTGAGCTGCTCGACCGGCGGCGCCCAGAGGAATCCGAAGCTGACCGTTCCGTGCTTGCTTTCGACCACGTGGTGCAGGCGGTGCGCCTGGACGATCCGTTTGAAATAAGCGCTGCGCGGCACGATCCGGTGCGGCAGGCGGCGGTGCACAATCCAGTCATGGAAGCAGAAGTAGACTGCGCCGTAACCGGCGATCCCCGCGCCAAGCGCGGTCGCTCGAGCGCCCCAGCCGCCTTCGACACCGAGCCAGATCAGCGCGATCGAGGGCAGCGCAAAGACCACCGCGTAGAGGTCGTTCCACTCGAACATGCCGGCGCGGGCGCGGTGGTGGCTGGCGTGGAGGAACCAGCCCGGGCCATGCATGACCCAGCGGTGCATGGCATAGGCGAACAGCTCCATCGCGGCGAGCGTGGCGAGGAAAATCGGGATCAAGGCAAACCAGTCCATCGGCACACCCATAGCGCCTTTTTGCCGATTATACGATCAAGCTGGCGGTGGCCTTGGCACTGCCGACCACCCCCGGGATTCCTGCGCCGGGATGAGTGCCGGCGCCGACGAAATAGAGATTGGCGAAGTGATCATCACGGTTGTGGCCGCGGAACCACGCGCTTTGCGTCAAGACCGGCTCAAGGCTGAAAGCGCTGCCCAGGTGCGCGCCAAGGTCCGCCTCGAAATCGAGCGGGGTATAATGGAAGCAGGTGTCCATCCGCGCATAAAGGTCAGGGATTAGCAGATCGCGGATCCGCCCCAGAACGACATCGCGGTAACGTGGTCCTTCGATTTCCCAGTCGACCGGCGCGCGGCCGAGATGTGGCACCGGGGCGAGGGCATAGAAGGCCGACTTGCCGGCTGGGGCCATGTTCGGATCGGTGATGCTGGGATGGTGGAGATAAATCGAGGGATCGGCGACCAACCGCCCGTGCTTGTAAATGTCGTCGAGCAGCGGGCCATAGCGATCGGAGAACAGGATAGAGTGGTGGGCGATCCCGGGAAAACTGCCATTGAGCCCGAAGTGGACCACGAACAGGCTAGGCGAAAACCGCTTGCGGCGAAGCGAGCGGACCTTGCCGGCGGCATAGTCAGAACCTTCGATCAGGCCATAGCTGTGGACCAGATCGCCGTTGCTGGCGACCAGTTCGGCATTAATCGTGCGACCCGAAGCGGTGACCACGCCCGTCACCCGGCGCCCCGCATGGCTGATCGTTGCGACCTTTTCGCCCAACAACAGCGTGCCGCCGAGCCGTTCGAACAGCGCCACCATGCCGCTCACCAATGCATTGGTCCCGCCCTTAGCGAACCACACCCCGCCCAGCTTCTCCAGCCGATGGATCAGCGCATAGATGCTGCTGGTCTTCATCGGATTACCGCCGACCAGCAAGCTGTGGAACGACAGCGCCTGGCGCAGCTTGTCGTTCTGCACATAGCTGGAAACCACCGAATAGACCGAACGCCAGGCCTGGTACCGCGCCAGCGCGGGTGCAGCCTTGAGCATCGCGGTGAAATCGAGAAACGGGACCGCGCCCAGCTTGACGTAGCCTTCCTCATAGACCCCGTTCGAATATTCGAGGAACCGCGCGTAACCCGCAACATCCGCCGGATCGAGCTTGGCGATCTCGGCGTTGAGCTGGGCGTCGTCATTCGAATAATCGAACCGGGTGCCGTCGTTCCAGATCAGGCGATAGAACGGATGCACCGGCAGCAAGGTGACATCGTCGGCCATCCGGCTGCCCGACAGCGCCCACAGTTCTTCCAGGCACGCCGGGTCGGTAATGACCGTGGGTCCGGCATCGAACGTATAGCCGCCCTGCTTCCAGACATAGGCGCGGCCGCCCGGCCGGTCACGCGCTTCGACAATGGTCGTGGCGATTCCCGCGCTTTGCAAGCGGATCGCCAGGGCGAGCCCGCCGAAGCCGGAGCCGATTACAATGGCAGAAGCCGGGATGGTCATGCCACCGCACCTATTGCCCGCTCTGGCACAAACAACCTGTCCCAATGGGCGGATACTCTATTCGCATTTCTGGACGCATAATACGGGTCTATAGGTCGGAATGCCATGGCTGAAAGCTCTACTCTCACTGCCGATGACTACAAGGCGATGACCGCGCCGCGGCGCGTGCTGCTGGCCAACCCGCGGGGATTTTGCGCCGGGGTGGAGCGGGCAATCGAAGCAGTCGAGGCGGCGCTGAAGCGCCACGGAGCGCCGGTTTATGTCCGCCGCGCGATCGTTCACAACCGCGAGGTGGTGGGCCGACTGGAAGCGCAAGGCGCGGTGTTCGTCCAGGAGATCGACCAGATCCCCGCAGGCGCGGTGACCATTCTTTCCGCCCACGGCAGTGCCCGCGCGGTTAAGCTGGCCGCGCTCAGCCGCGGGCTGAAGCTCGCCGATGCGATCTGTCCGCTGGTTGCAAAAGTTCACGCCCAAGTCGAAGCAAGGTACCGCGAGGGCCGTCACGTGCTGCTGATCGGCCACATCGGCCATCCCGAAGTGGTCGGCACGTTAGGCCAGGTACCGGCTGGAGCAGTTTCGGTGGTGTGCTGGCCGGAAGACCTCGATGCGCTGGACCTCGCGCCGAACACCGCAGTTGCCTATGCGGTCCAGACCACTTTTGCGGTGCGCGATGCCGCGGGGATGATCGCTGCGATCAAGGCCCGGTTCGGCGATGTCGCCGGTCCGCGCTCGAGCGATATCTGCTATGCCACCAGCAACCGCCAGGAAGCGGTAGAGGCGCTGGCGGCGGACTGCGATCTGGTGCTGGTGGTGGGCGATAGCATGTCATCCAATGCCCGCCGCCTGGTCGAAGTGGCCAAGGCAGCGGGCTGCGCCGATGCTCGGCTGATCGCCAATGCCGTGGCGCTGCCGATCGAAGCGGTGCTGACCGCCGGCACCATCGGCCTCACGGCCGCAGCCTCAACCCCGGAAAGCGCGGTTGAGAGCGTTTGCGAGGCGCTTGCTGCATTGGGCTTTGCGATCGGTGAGGTCGAAGGCGAGGTCGAGCAGGTCCGCTTTCGTCCGGTCTCGCTGGATGCGCTTGAGGCGGCGGCGGTTTGCGGCTCGACCGAGGATCGCCTGTCGCGGCTGCGTCAGGACATCGACGCAGCGCTCGATGGCGCGATTGGCCAGGCCCGTGGCCGCGACCGGCGGCTGGCCGAGGCGATGCGCTATGCGGCGATGGGCGGCGGCAAGCGCTTCCGCTCCTTGCTGGTGACTGCGGTGAGCGAGCTGGTTGGCGGGTCCTATGCCCATGCGTTGCGGGTCGGCGCGGCGATCGAATGTGTCCATGCCCAGTCGCTGGTTCATGACGACTTGCCGTGCATGGATGATGACGATCTGCGCCGGGGTCGGCCGACGCTGCACCGCAAGTTCGACGAAGCAACCGCGCTGCTGGCCGGCGACGCCTTGCTGGCGCTGGCGTTCGAGATCCTGGCTAACGAGGCGACCCACCCCGAGCCCGAAATCCGCGCCGAGCTGGTCCTGGCGCTGGCCCGCGCGGTTGGTCAGGATGGGTTGGCGGGCGGACAGATGATGGACCTCTTTCCCCCGGCCAAGCCCAACGCGCAGGACCTGTTCGAATGCGAATCGCGCAAGACCGGGGCTCTGATCCGCTTTGCGGTGGAAGCCGGGTCGATGCTCGGCGCCTGCTCGGCGCAAGAGCGCGCGCGGCTGCTGCGCTTTGCCGAGAATCTGGGGCTGGTGTTCCAGATCCGCGACGATATGCTCGATACCATCGGGGACGCCGCAGTGGTCGGCAAAGCGGTGCACAAGGACGCCGAGGCTGGCCGCCAGAGCGCAACCGCGCTGCTTGGCCTGGAAGGCGCGGCGGACCAGGCCAGCCGCCTGGAAGCCGCCTGCCACGAAGCGCTCGACCCGTTCGGCGCCAGGGCCTTGCCGCTGCGCGATCTGGCGCGGTTCGCAGTCAACCGGATGCATTGATTCTGTTCAGTTGCCCCGATTGGGCTTTGCCCAATCCGCATGCGACGCTTAAAATCCCGCTTCGATCGCGATCCGGATGGCTTCGGCCACGGTCCGCACCCCCAGCGCCCGCAGCATCGCCGCCCGGTGCATCTTGATGGTCCGCTCGGTCAGGTCGAGCTCATAGGCGATCTGCTTGTTGAGCCGGCCCTGGGCCAGCGCCTCGAGGATCTGGCGCTGGCGGCGGCTGAGCCCGTCGACCAAGGCGCGGGCACGCGCGTGGCGGCTGGCGCCGCTCTCATCGATCTCCATTTGCGAGCCTAGAAAATAGGCAACACTGCCGTCTTCGCCAAACAGCGGTGCGATCATGACCGCGTTGCGGAACGGCTTGCCGTCCTTCTTGTAATTGGTCAGCTCGACCATCACCGCACGATTTTCGGTTACTGCATCGCGCAGCATCGCGGTCTGTTCCGGTTCGGTTCGTTCGCCGCGGAGGAAGCGGCAGTTGCGACCGAGAATTTCCTCACGGGCAAAACCGGTCAGCTGGATAAAGGCTTCGTTGCAAGCGATAATCGGGTTGTCGCGCTGCTTCGGATCGCTGACCACGGCTGCAACTTTGCTGCTCGATATCAGGGATTCCGGCGTCAACATCACTGCAGCTTTCCCTATTTTCCTGCCCTTAAAGTCATATCGCAGACTGCGCGAGCGAAGCCTAGCATCAATTTTATCGGCCGTCGCTTCTCCCAAACCTCCCGGCGGCGGTCGATACAACCCGAAAACAGAGGCGTCCCATGAATGTTTTGCAAGGGTCATTCGTGTCAGAGCAATCAGGCGAAAAAGCCACTGTGCCGGGCGACGTGCAGGACGCCATCCGCACTCTGCTGCGCTGGGCGGGAGACGATCCGGAACGCGAAGGTCTGATTGATACTCCAGCTCGGGTCGGTCGCGCTTGGAAGGAGTTTTGTTCGGGGTATAGTGAAGATCCGGCCGTCCACCTGCATCGCACTTTCGAAGAAGTTGCTGGCTACGACGAGGTAGTTCTGCTGCGCGACATCCCATTCCATTCACACTGCGAACACCACCTCGCTCCGATCGTTGGCACAGCCTCGATAGCTTACCTACCCACCGATCGCGTGGTCGGCATTTCCAAGCTTGCGCGAGTCCTTCACGGATTCGCCCACCGCCTGCAGATCCAAGAGCGGTTAACCGCAGAGATCGCGCACTGCATCTGGGATAATCTGCGGCCGCTGGGAGTGGCCGTGGTGATCAAGGCGCAACACGGCTGCATGACCGGGCGCGGAGTGCGCACCCACGGTGTCGACATGATCACCAGCAAGGTTCTGGGATGTTTCCGGGAGGATCCGAGCAGCCGCAAGGAAGTGCTGGCGCTGATGGGGCTCGGCTGAAACGTGGCTCGCCAGACGATGAAGGTCGGTGTTATCGGAGCGGGGATTGCGGGTCTGGCGTGCGCCGCCCGTCTGGAAGACAACGGCTTGGAAGCGGTCGTGTTCGACAAGGGCAAACGCCCGGGCGGTCGACTTTCCTCACTTCTGCTCGATGAAATGGCCTGGGACATCGGCGCCCAATACCTGAAACCTGGACTCGGCGCCTTCGCTGCGCAAGTCGCTGATTGGCAGCAGTCCGGGCTGCTTGCTCCGTGGCTGGAAGGGCCCGAGGGGGCATTGGTCGCAATACCTGCGATGAGCAACCTTGTGGCGGCGCAATGCGCGGGCCGCGACGTGCGCTTCGGTTCGCTGGTCCAGAGGATCGAAAGCGACGGCTCGGGCTGGTTTCTGTCCGGGCCAGACCTGTGCGAAGGGCCCTTCGCCGCATTGGTCATCGCTATCCCTTCAGGACAGGCCGCGCCGCTGCTTTCACTCCACGACCTTGACATGGCTCGCGAGGCTGCCGCGGTTCGAACACGAGCGTGCTGGACCGTGATGGCCGGCTTTGCAGAGCCGTTGGATGGCGTACCCGCGTACCTGCGTCAGAGCGGAGAGATCGTCTGGGCGGCGCGCAACAATACCAAGCCGGGTCGGGGTCCGGGCGAATGCTGGGTGATCCAGGCCGGAGACGAATGGTCGCGGCAAAACCTCGAGCACGAGAGCGAGGACGTTGCGGCCCGTTTGCTTGACTTGTTCGCTGCCGAGACTGGCAAGACCCTGCCGGCGACGATATTCCTAAAGGCCCATCGCTGGCGCTTCGCCGTTACATATGGGCAGCACGGTCACTCATTGTGGAATCCGCGTTTACAGCTGGGCGCTTGCGGTGAATGGTGCGTGGCTCCGACAATTGAAGGTGCTTGGCGTTCTGGGGTCGATCTCGCTCAGCAGATTGCGGTCGACTTGCAGCAAAAGGCAAATCCATCTCGTCGCCTCGAAGGTGCGGTTAGTAGGTCCTGACCCTAGCTATGCCATAGCGGCGCGCGCTTTTCGAGGAAGGCGGCGATGCCTTCGCGCGCGTCGGGATCGACGATGTTCTCCAGCGCCTGTTCGCGGGCGAAGTCATAGGCCTCAGCCAGCGGCAGGCCCTGCTGGCGGGAGAAAGAGGCCTTGCCGCGGCGCAGCACCGATCCCGCCTTGCCGGCAATCTCCGCGGCCAGCGTATCGACCGCAGCATCGAGCGCCTCGGGCTCATGGATTTCATTGATCAGACCGATGCTGAGGGCGTGGCTGGCCGGGAACAGTTTGCCGGTGGCCAGCATCATCATCGCCGCCTTGCGTCCGACCGTGCGGCTGAGTGGGACCTGCGGAGTATGGCACCAGAAGCCGATGTTGACCCCAGGTACGCCGAACCGCGCCGCTGAGCTGGCCAGCGCCAGATCGCAGGCCGCAACCAGCTCGCAGCCAGCAGCGGTAGCCACACCTTCAACCTTGGCGATCACGATCTGCGGCTGGGCGATGACCTGCTGCATCAGCGCAGCGATCCCGGCGAAGTCGCGTTCGAGGAATTCGAGGTCTTCCTGGCCGTAAAATTCGCCGAGATCGTGTCCGGCCGAGAAGATCCGTCCGCCCGCGCCGGCCAGGACGATAACCTTGATCTCGCTGCGCCCGGCCAGATCATCGAACTTGCTGTGCAGCGCGGCAACCAGATCGCAGGACAGGGAATTGCCCGCGCCGCGGCCGATTGAGCGTCAGCCACGCCACCGCTCCATCAACCAGTGCCAGCAGCGGTCGCTCGTCAACCACCGACCAGCCCCAGCTCGATTTCCATGGCTTTGCGCATTTCGAACTTCTGGGCCTTGCCGGTGACGGTCATGGCAAATTGTTCGACGATCCTGATATAGCGCGGCACCTTGTAATGCGCGATCTGGCCCTTGCAGTGGACCAGCACCTCGTCCGCGGTGATAGTCATCCCCGGCTTGGGGATGATCCAGGTGCAGACCTCTTCGCCGTACTTTTCGTCGGCAATACCGAACACCTGGGCGTCGGCCACCGCTGCGTGGGTGAGCAGGAATTCCTCGATCTCGCGCGGATAGATATTCTCCCCGCCGCGGATGATCATGTCCTTGATCCGCCCGGTGATCCGGACATAGCCGCCCGCGTCCATCGTCGCGAGATCGCCCGAATGCATCCAGCCGTGGGCGTCGATCGCCTCTTCGGTCTTGGCGGGATCGTCCCAATAACCCAGCATCACCGCATAGCCGCGCGAGCAATATTCACCCTGCTGTCCAATCGGCAGGGTTGCGCCATCGAGCCCGACGATCTTGGCCTCGGCATGGGGGTGAACCCGACCGACAGTCGAAACGCGCTCCTCCAGCGGATCGTCGGTGGCGGTCTGGGTGGTGATCGGACTGGTTTCGGTCATGCCATAAGCAATGGTCACTTCGGACATGTTGAGCTTGTCGATGACGCTGCGCATGGTGGCGATCGGGCAGGGCGATCCGGCCATGATCCCGGTGCGGAGGCTGGACACGTCGTAGTCGCCAAGGTCCGGCTGGTTGAGGATGGTGATGAACATCGTCGGCACGCCGTAGAGCGTGGTGCAACCCTCGGCCTGCACCGCTTCCAGCGCCTGCCTGGGGTCATAGGCCTCGCCGGGATAGATCATCGCCGCCCCAGTGGTCAGCGCCGCCAGATTGCCCAGCACCATGCCGAAGCAGTGGTAGAGCGGGACCGGAATGCAAATCCGGTCGGCCGGGGTCAATTTGATCTGGCGCCCGCACATCAGTCCGTTGTTGAGGATGTTGCGATGGGTCAGCGTCGCGCCCTTGGGGAAGCCGGTGGTGCCGCTGGTGAACTGGATGTTGATCGCATCGTTGCGGTCGAGTGTTGCCGCGACTGCGGCCAGCCGGGGCGCCTCGGGCTGGTGGCGCAGCTCGGCCCAGGGCATGAAGCCGCGATGCCGCTCCTCACCCAGCGAGACCATCAGCCGCAGATGCGGCAGCTTGGCCGGGCCGAGTTCAAGCAGCATGCCGATATAGTCGCTCGACTTGAACCGCGGCGCGGCGACCAGCACCGAGCAGCCGACCTTGTTGAGCGCGTATTCGACCTCGCTGGTGCGGTAAGCCGGGTTGATCGTCACCAGCACCGCGCCGATCCTGGCGGTGGCGAACTGGACCACGGTCCATTCGGCGCAATTGGGTGCCCAGATCCCGACCCGGTCGCCCTTGTGGACGCCCTGCGCGAGCAGACCGGTGGCGACGCGGTCAACCTCGGCGTTGAGCTCGGCCCAGGTCCAGCGGATGCCCTGGTGGCGCGAGACCAGCGCCAGGTCATCGCCCCAAGCCTCGGCGGCGCGCTCCAGCGCCTCGCCGATCGTGTATTCAAGCAGCGGCGGCTCGGTGACCCCCTTTGCGTGACTGAGCTGGGTCATCGGGCCTCGTTGATCACCTGCAGCTGGGTGAATTCGTGCAGGCCTTCCTCTGCGAATTCAACCCCGATCCCCGATTGCTTGGCTCCGCCGAAGGGGATGTTCGGGCCGAAATCGAGGTGCTTGTTGATCCACACCGTGCCGCTCTCAATCTCGCAGGCAAGTTCATAGGCCTTGTCACGGTCGTTCGACCAGACCGAGCCGCCCAGCCCCCACGGGCTGGCGTTGGCGCGTTCCAGAGCATCGTTGACGTCGCTGAACTTGATCACCGGCAGGATCGGGCCGAACTGCTCTTCATCGACGATCCTGGTGCCGTCGCTGATGTCGCGGACAATGGTCGGGCGGATGAAATAGCCCGGGCGATCCTCAACCGTGCCGCCGGCGATGATGTTGCCGTTGGCGCGAGCATCCTCAAGGAAGCCCTTGACCTTTTCGTACTGCATCTTGTTTTGCAGTGGGCCAATCTGGGCGCCTTGCTTGAGCCCGTCGTCGACCACCGCGGCATCGGCCAGTTTAGCCAGTTCGTCGCACAGCTCATCATAGATCGATTCGTGGGCATAGACCCGCTTGACCGCCAGGCAGACCTGTCCGGCGTTCATCGTTGCGCCGCCGAAGATGCCCGGCGCCACCACTTTGGGATCGACGTCGGGCAGCACGATCGCGGCGTCGTTGCCGCCCAGTTCCAGTGTGATCCGTTTGATCGAACTAGCGGCGCTGGCCATGACCTTCTTGCCGGTCTCGGTCGATCCGGTGAAGCTGATCTTGGCGATATCGGGATGGTTGGTCAGCACCCCGCCCAGATCGTTCTGGTCGGTGACGATGTTGATCACTCCGGCCGGGAAGATGGCGGCCATCAGCTCACCCAGCCGCAGCGTGGTCAAAGGCGTGGTCGGGGCCGGCTTGATCACGATGGTATTGCCCGCCAACAGCGCCACCGGGGCCTTGAAGGCCACGATCAGCACTGGGAAATTCCACGGAATGATGCAGCCAACCACACCCAGCGGTTTGCGGCGCAGTTCGACCCGGCGGTTGTCATTGTCCTCGATCAGCCGGTTTTCCAGGCTGAGCGAGGCCAGATAGCGCAGGAACGCCCCGGTATAAGTGATCTCGGCGGTGGATTCGGCGAGCGGCTTGCCCTGTTCCTGGGTCAGCAGCCGGGCAAATTCGTCGGTCCGCGCATCGATCGCATCGGCCAGCTTCATCACCAGCGCGCGGCGTTCTTCCATCGGCACCTTGCGCCAGGTCTTGAACGCCGCCTTGGCCGCGGCCACAGCTTCGTTCATCTGGGCTTCCGAGCCGCGCGGGCAGACCGCCAGCACCTCCTCGGTCGCGGGGTTGATCACGTCCATGGTGCTATCGCCGGCGACGAGCTTTCCGCCGATCAGCAGCTTGTACTCAGACATTGCGCTCTCCTCTCAGCCGCGACTCGGGGGCCGCTCAGAATTCCATGCCCACGGTGATACCATAAGTGCGCGGTGTGCCGACATGGTTGTAGTCGAACCCGAAGCCCGCCAGCAGATCGACCCGCGAGGTGAAATAATGTTTGTTGGTCAGGTTCTTGCCCCAGATCGAAGCGTTCCAGCGGCCATCCTCACTTTCCCAGTCGATGTGGCCAGAGAGCAGCGCATAGCCTTGCTGCCTGAGGCGGGGCACGTTGAGCACTTCGAAATACTGGTTGGTCTGATAGACCATTTCCGGATGGAGCGAGAACTTGCCCGCGCCGCCATCGATCACGGTCAGATCGATCCCGGCATTGAAGCTGAGCTTCGGCGCGTTGGACAGGCGGTTGCCCGAAACGTCCGCGCCGCTGACGGTACCGGTCTTGATCTTGGTCGACAGCAGCCCCAGTCCGGCGCGAAATGAAACCCGGTCGCCAGCCCGCACCGAAAGGTCGGCCTCGGCGCCGTAGATCCGGGACTTGTCGATGTTGAGCAGGGTCTGCGCGGCACTCACCGGATCGACGTTGATGAACTGCTGGTTGCTATAGTCGTAATAGAACCCCGCCAGGTTCAGCGTCACTTTGCGGTCGGCGAACTGGGTCTTGGCGCCCACTTCGTAGGCGGTGACTTTCTCCGCCTTGGCGATCGAAAGCTCGGATGGATCGAAGAACGCCTGGGCGTTGAAGCTGGGCGCGCGGTAGCCCTTGGAAACGTGGCCATAGACCATGTTGCCGCTGTCGAACTTGAAATCGATGCCGATCTTGCCTGAGAGGTTGTCGGTCGAATCCTTGAGCTGCGACAATGGGATGAGGTTGACGATCAGCGAGTTGTCGATCCCCAAAGCGTCCGAGACGAAGCCATACTGGCGTCCCTTGTCGTGGGTATAGCGCAGGCCGCCGCGCAGGGTGATCGCATCGGAAACCTCGAACTTGAGGTCGGTGTAGAGCGCGATGCTTTTCTTCACCTGGTTGAACTCATTGCGGAACAGGCAAGCAAGCGGCAGGCCAACCGCGCAATCGTTGGCGGTGATTCCGGGCAGGCCATCGGAATCGACGTCCTTGGCAATCTCGAAAGTGGTTGAGTTATAAACCTTCTCGCGGTTGTAATAGGCCCCCAGAATGAAGTCGAACGGGCCGCCGGTGTCGCTGGTCAGGCGCAGGTCCTGGGCGATCTGGCTGGCGCGGTCGGTGTAGGGGATTTCGAGCAGCTCGGTAGCGGTGCCGTCGGTGTCTTCATAGAAAAACAACCGCCCCTTGTCCCACGAGGTGATGCTGGTCAGCAGCAGCGTGTCGGACAGATCGACATTGGCAGTAAGCGCCGCCGAATAGGTCCGCGCGCGGCGCCGCTCGTCGATGTTCGAGGCGATCTGCCACTTCGACAGGCCAGGGCGGTTGACCGCCTCGGGCTGAGCGTAGATCCCGTAATTGCGTGGGTTCTGAAAGCTTGTCGAGGCGCGCAGAGTGAAGCGGACGGTATCCGAAGCTTCGACATAGAGCGAGCCGCGCACTCCCCATTCGCGGGTCTCGGCGAGGTCGGCCTTGCCCGGCACCACGTTCTTGAACCAGCCGTCGGCCTTGGCAAAGGTGCCGGCCACGCGCAGCGCCGCCTTGTCGCCCAGCGGGACATTGACCGCGCCGTTGAGGTCGATCCGGTTGTAGTTGCCATAGCCGGCGCTGAAATTGCCGCCGGTCTCGCCCAGTTTGGCGGTGCGGGTGATCAGGTTGACCGCGCCGCCGGTGGTGTTCTTGCCGTAAAGCGTGCCTTGCGGTCCCTTGAGTACCTCGATCCGTTCAAGATCGTACATCGCGACGCCCAGGAAGGCGAAATTGCCTTTGTAAACCTCGTCATAATAGGTTGCGACCGGGCTCGACTGGTTGAGCGAATAGTCCGACATCGAAACCCCGCGCAGCGCGAAGATCGGGGTGTTGTCGCCGACGATCGAGGTCAGTTGCAGGTTGGCGACCCTGGTCACCAGCGCATCGACATTGGTGAGCCGCGAACGCGCCAGGTCAGTTCCGCCGATTGCCGAAATCGCGATCGGCACGGCTTGCAGGTTCTCCGCGCGCTTGGCCGCGGTGACGATGATCTCGGTACCATCGGCGGCATCGTCGGCGCTGTTCTGGGCCAGCGCAGGCGTAGCGGCGAGCGTGGCGGCAAGCGCCAGATTGGGCAGCACCAGGCCGCGCAGTGTTGACTTGTTCATTTCCATTTCCCTCCCTGTGGGACCCGTCAGTGTAATTCCATCCGCGCGATCAGCCGCGCGCGCGTGTTAGCCCGGTCGATCCGCAGCGGCGCCTTGCGCAGGCCGGCGATTTCCGCGGCAGTGTAGGGCTTGAAATCGGCCGGCACGTGCCCGGCATCGAACCGGTAAAGCGTCCAGTTGAGCACTTCTGCGAGGCGCTGATCGGAAAGATCGACGCTGGCCACCCCCGGCACCCGGCCCAGGAATTCGCGGCCGCCCGGCACCGTCAGGAACTTCGCGACCTCGCCCGCCAGCGGCGGGGTGCTGGCGAGATCGCCATTGCCGTCGGGGCGGTGGCAACCCTGGCATTTCAGCATGTAATCGATCCGGGCGCGATCGGGCCGGGCAACCCCGGGCCACTGCGCATCGACCGCACCCAGCTGCGCGGTGGCGGCCAGCGCCGCCAGACCGAGCGGAGCGAGGAGCAGCGCGCGCCTCATCCCCCGCCCACCGCGGCGTGAAGCCGGCCGACGTCGCCGCCACTGAGTGCTGCGCCGCTGGCCCGCGCAACGCCCACTTCAGCGGCGTTGAAGGCCTTGAACGCTGGTCCGGTTTTGGCGATGCTCGTGCCGATATGGTTGAGCACGGCAGCGACCGCGGCGTCGTCCATCCCCGATTGGGCGGGCATGAACGCGCGATAGGGCTTGCCTTCGACCGTGATTGCGCCGCCCACTCCGCGGGTCACCGCCAAGACCAGATAGCGCCGTCCGGCGGGTTTGGTGGCAAGTTTGCGGAAATCGACGCCAAGCGGGGGATAGGCGCCGGGAACGCCCTTGCCACTGGCGGTATGGCAGGCAGCGCAACGGGCATAAAGCGTTGCACCATTGGCCGTCGGCGCTGCCGCGCTGGCCGCGGCAAGTGCTGCGCCGGTCAGCGCGGCAGGCAGCAAGACCAGCAGAGCGCGAATCACTCGGTCGCTACCCCAACGATGGCCGCGACCGAGCAATTGTAGATGCTGCTTTCGGTCCCCAGGCACCAGTTGTAGTCGTTGTTGGCTTGCGGGCGGACTTGCGGCCGATCACCCTCGTTGCGGTTGCACAGGCATTGCCCGCACGAGCTTTGCCCGCAGCAATCGTTGTAACTGATGACATAGGCGCGGCCGTCGGCCGGGTTGGTGCAAGTGCCGATCCAGGTGATCGGGCTCATCTCGGTGCCCGGCGGGCAGGAATTGACCGTGCCGCCGCAGCAAGTGCAGACGAACCCGTCGATCGCGCAGTACCGCCAATAGTCGCAGGCGGTCTGGTCGCCGGGATCCTGCGGATTGCCCGAAGTCACTGGCGGGCGCCCACTTGCTCCGCCGGCTGGTGCAGCCGCCGCGCGCGACACCGGCAGCACCGGCAGCAGCGCTGCTCCGGTCATCGCCCCACCCAGCCAGGCCAGGTACGAGCGCCGCGAGGTGCCGCGCGCCAGCCTCCGGGCGAAGCGTTCGGTAAACTTGTCGAAACCGGCCATGGTCAAGCGCCTCCGTTTCGGCGTGAGAGGAATTCCTGGATCGAGGCGACACCGCGCTCCTTGGCTTCAAACAGGCTTTCCAGATGTTCGCGGCTGTTGATCAAGCCCAGCGACGCCAGCCGCCCGGTTTCGTCGAGCAGCACCGCATAGGGCAGCTTGGACACCCCATAGGCCCGCCCGAGCGCCTCAGAGAGCACCAGCGGGACCTCCTGGAGCCCATGTTCAGCCACCATCGACCGATAACCGCGCGGATCGCCATCGCCGGCCAGCACCACTTCCAGCCAATCGGCTTCGGCACTGGCTGCCGAACGCAGCACCGGCAGCAGGGTCTTGCACACCGGACAATCGGGCGCGGCGAAGAACACCAGCTGGCTGCGCGCCGCGCGCTTGCCGCCAATGGTAACGCTGCTGCCCGCAAGCGTCTGTAACTCAAGCGCGGTCGGCACTTCGCCAACCTGGACCTTTTGGTGCAGCGTCAAGGCGCCGGCCGGGGCGATCCGTTCGTGCAGGATCCCGACCTGGCGGGCGAGCGCGGCGACCAGCACCGCGAGCACGATTACCGCCACCCACAACAGGACTTGCGAAGTCAGGATCATGACCGGGTCCTCATCAGCTTGGGAATCGCCTGAAGCTCGCCCGCGGCGAACCACAGCGCCAGCAGCGCCAGCGCGGCAAACGGCGTGTCGAGTGTCCAGACCGCAGCGGGAGCGAATGCCGAGGCTGCGGCCAGCGCCGCCAACAGCAGCGGGCGCGCAATTGCGAGGATATCGACCGGCTTGTCGCGGGCAACCAGATCGCAGCCGCAGTCGAGCACGGCGCCGCGCTGGCGCCATAAGGCGAAGCCATAGCTCAGCCACAGCGCCGCGGCGGCACCAGCCCCGCCAACCCGCAAAGCCGGGACCAGCAGCGCCAGCGCAGCGAGCGCCTCCAGCGTCGCCGCCAGCGCCAGCAGCAGCGCAGCGCTGGGCAGCTTTGCGCCGGTCAACCGGGCGGTCACCGTCACCAGCCGCTCGCGCGCCAGCAGCTTGTGCAGCGCCGAAGCACCCAGCACGGCGGCAAGAAACAGGGTGAGCGGGGCGATCATGGCACCGGCGCGATTAGGATCGGGGTGAACGCGGTGCGGGTGCCGAGCGAATGAACGAAGGCACCGGATACAGCGTCGTAAATGTCAATCGCAGTGTCTGCGCGGATAACAACCAACCTGGGCGCGGCTTCATGGGTGACCGCGATCGAAGCCGAATGGCCTTGCAAAACGATCCGGTTGACCCGCTTGCCGCTGGCCGGATCGACCACCCAGACCTCGGTGCCGCCATCCTTGTGGCTGCCTTCCTTGCCGTAGGGGCTCATCAGCACATAGAGCAGGCCATTGGCGTCGGCGGCGATCACTTGCCAGCCGCCAGGGCGCCATTCGGGTTGTCCGCCCTCTGCGGCGCCGACCGAAACCTTGGCGGCGAGCGGCTTTGCCACCGCGCCGGAGAGGTCGAAGCCCTTGAGCTGGCCGCGGTAAGTGACGAACCAGGCGGTGCGGCCGACCATCGCTGGCATCTGGAACATCGCCTGGTTGTCAATGTCCTGGACCTTGGCGATTGTCTTCGAAGAGGCGACCGCGCCGTTGGCGTCAAGCTCGACCGAGATCAGCGAGCCATCGGCGCAGAAGCTGGTGAAACCGCGCGTCCCGGTGGGATAGGTGTGCGAGCAGCCGGAAAGGTCAATCTCACCCAGTACTTTGCGGCCTTCAAGATCGACCACGGTCACCGACTGGGCCGGGGTAAAATTGCTGACCAGTGCCCACTTGCCGGCATTGGTCAGCTGGAATGTGCCGGTATAGGTAACGCTCTGCTGACGCTTGCCGCCGGGCAGCTCAATCTCGCCCTTGGGTTGCAGCGTGGCGGTATCCCAGATCGTGATCGCGTCGGTGCGAGTACCCCGTGTCAGCCGCGAATAGAACGTCTCGGCGGTGTAGATTTCGCGCTTGTCGGGGGCATAGAGCATGTTGGCGAACTGCGCGGCGCGGACGTAGCCTTTGAGCGGCTGCGCGGGAGCGGCGGTATCGACCACCACGATGCGCCCATCGACCAGCGCATTGAAGTTGAAATCGTGGACCAGCACCCAGCTTTTGGGATAATCCTCGGGCAGTTTGAGAACGCTGGGGATCGGCTCCTCGGGTAGCGGTGCCGGCGGCGCAGCGGCGCCCGGTGCAGCGCCGAGCACGGCCAACAGGAACGCGATTGCGTGATGGCTGGTCCGCATAAGTTCCCTCCCCTGCCGGGAACCGGTCGGCCCCTGCAGCGGCATAAGAATGACCGAGCTGGACAAACTTTGTCAAGTGTCCTAATTTTGTCTAACGACAAGTTTTCGTGATTTCCCATGGCGAGAATCAAATGCCTGATTCGAATAATCAATTGCGCGCGATCACGGTCGCCGATCTGGCCTTTCCCCCGCGCGAAGGCGGTTACACCAAGGGTCACGAAACTCGCGAGCAGATCCTTCATGCGGCGCTGGGGCTGCTGGTTGAAGAAGGTTCCCGGGCGATGTCGATGCGCCGGGTTGCAGCAGCTTGTGGGATGAAACTGGGCAATCTCACCTATCACTTTCCGTCCCGCGAAGACATGATCCAGGCGCTGCTCGACGCGGTCATCAGCAGCTACGAAATCGAATTCGAGCGGATCGTGCACCGACCAGGGGTTCCGCCGGAAGTGCGGCTGGCCGACATCTGCGAGCTGATTCTTGAAGATATTCGCTCGAAGAAGACCACCCGGGTCTTTCCTGAGCTGTGGGCGCTGTCCAACCACGATCCGTTCGTGCTCGAACGGGTCCAGGAGCTCTATGCCCGTGCCCGCGCCCCGATCAACGAGATTGTCGCGGAAATGCGTCCCGACTTGCCCGTTGACGAGCAACAAGCGATCGCACTGTTCATTTCAGCCTCGATGGAGGGGCTGACGGTCTTCGCTGGCTACGATAAACCGTTTGAACCGCGGATGCCCGCGCTCGAGGCAATTGCGATCCACTCATTCTTCGGCCTCGTTGCGAACTACCGCCCTGTGGGCGGCAGCGACGGTCAGATCCTGCCGTCGTCCAGCGCATAGCCGGCGCTGCGCACGGTGCGGATCGGGTCGGACTTGCCGGCCGGGGTGATCGCCAGTCGCAGGCGGCGAATGTGGACGTCGACCGTGCGTTCGTCGATCGAATTGTCGTGACCCCAGACCGCGTCGAGCAACTGGGCGCGTGAATGGACCCGGCGGGGTTTTTCCATGAAATGGCGCAGCAGCCGGAACTCGGTGGGCCCAAGCTTGATCGCGGCGCCTTCGCGCCGCACCCGGTGCGCGGCCGGATCAAGCTCAAGGTCTCCGAAGCGCAGGGTTTCGCCGGCCAGAGCCGGCCGGCTGCGGCGCAGCAGCGCCTCAACCCGGGCGAGCAGCTCGCGCGGCGAAAACGGCTTGGTCACATAGTCATCGGCGCCGGTCTTGAGTCCGCGGATCCGGTCCTCTTCCTCGCCCCGCGCGGTCAGCATCAGGATCGGAATCCGGGCGGTGTCCTTGTCCTTGCGCAGGCGGCGGCAGACCTCGATCCCGGGCAGGTTCTCGATCATCCAGTCGAGCAGGATCAGGTCCGGGGTTTCTTCGATCGACAGCAGCAGCGCTTCCTCACCGTCACCGGTGATCCGCACCTGGTAGCCTTCGCCGGCAAGGTGCCACTGCAACAGCTCGGCCAGCGCCGCGTCGTCTTCGACCACAAGGATCTTGGCCTGCATCAGATGACTTTCTCGCTTCCGCCGGGAAGTTCGCGGGCAGAATGGTATAGTCCGGTTGCCGCGAAATAGACCATTTCGGCGACATTGGTGGCATGATCGCCGATCCGTTCGAGATTGCGCGCGACAAACAGCAAATGCGCCGCACTGCTGATGGTCGCGGGGTTTTCCATCATGTGCGAGACCAGATTTCGGAACAGTGTATCGTACAAATTATCGAGCTTTTCGTCGCGCGCGATCACCTCGATCGCCATTTCGGCGTCGCGCGAGGCATAGGCATTGAGGGCATCGCGGACCATTCCCTGGGCAATGTCGGCCATCGCCGGAACGAGAGTGAGAGGCCTGATCTTGGCGCGGCCTTCAACTTCGCCAACGCGCTTGGCGATGTTCTTGGCATAGTCGCCGATGCGTTCTACCACGCCCGAGATCTTTAGCGCGGCGATCACGTCGCGCAGATCGTCAGCCATCGGCGCGCGCAGCGCAATGACCCGTACTGCCAGCCGATCAACCTCGGCCTCGAGCGCGTCCAGTTTGACATCGGCGGCAACCACGCCCGCGGCAAGTTCTTCATCATGCTTGATCAGCGCTTCGATCGCGTCACGGATGGCCACTTCGGCAAGCCCGCCCATCTCGGCGATCAGACCGCGCAGCTGGCCAATTTCGTTGTCGAATGCCTTGACTGTATGTTCGGCCATGAGCCCGTTCCTTACCCGTAACGTCCGGTGATGTAGTCTTTGGTCCGCACCTCGACCGGGTTGGTGAAGATCTGCGAAGTGTCGCCGTATTCGACCATCGTGCCAAGGTGGAAGAAGGCGGTGCGCTGGGAAACCCGCGCCGCCTGCTGCATCGAATGGGTGACGATGACGATCGCATAGCGGCTTTTGAGGTCGTCGATCAGTTCCTCGATCCGCGCGGTCGCGATCGGGTCAAGCGCTGAACACGGCTCGTCCATCAGGATCACTTCGGGGCTGACCGCGATCGCCCGGGCAATGCACAGCCGCTGCTGCTGCCCGCCCGACAGCGCGGTGCCGGGATCGCTCAGGCGGTCCTTGACCTCGTCCCACAGACCAGCCCGCCGAAGTGATTTTTCGACGATTGCATCGAGTTCCGTCTTGCCCGCGGCGAGGCCATGAATGCGCGGCCCGTAGGCAACATTCTCGAACACCGATTTGGGGAACGGATTGGGCTTCTGGAACACCATCCCGACCCGCGCGCGCAGTTGGACCACGTCCATCGCCGAGCCGTGGATATCCTCGCCATCAAGCCGGATATCACCGGTAACCCGGCAGCTCGGGATGGTGTCGTTCATCCGGTTGAACGCACGCAGGAAAGTCGATTTGCCGCAGCCCGAAGGGCCAATGAAGGCGGTCACCTCGCCGGCCGAAATATCGATCGAGACGTCGTTGATCGCCTGCTTCGTGCCGTAGAACACGCTGACATTGTGGGCCGATAATTTGAGGTTTTCGGACGGGTTTGACATGAGGCCTACCAGCGGGTTTCAAACTTGTTGCGGAAATAGATGGCGAGGCCGTTCATGGTCAGCAGCACCGCCAGCAGCACCAGGATCGCGCCCGAGGCGTTTTGCACGAAGCCGGCGTCGATCTCGTCAGACCACAGGAAGATCTGCATCGGAAGCACGGTCGCAGGGTCAGTCACGCCTTCGGGCGGGGTGGCGATGAAGGCGCGCATGCCGATCATCAGCAGCGGCGCGGTTTCGCCCAGCGCGCGAGCCATGCCGATGATCGTGCCGGTCAGGATCCCGGGCAGTGCCAACGGCAGGACGTGATGGAACACCGCCTGGACCGGGCTGGCGCCAACCGCCAGCGCCGCATCGCGGATCGACGGTGGCACGGCCTTTACTGCGTTGCGTCCGGCGATAACGATCACCGGCAGGGTCATCAGCGCCAGGGTCAAGCCACCCACCAGCGGGGAAGAGCGCGGCAGGTGCAGCGTGTTGATGAACACCGCCAGGCCGAGCAGACCGTAAATGATCGAGGGTACCGCGGCGAGATTGTTGATCGAAACTTCGACCCATTCGACCCAGCGTTTGCGCGGCGCGAATTCCTCGAGGTAGATCGCTGCGAACACGCCCAGCGGGAATGCCAGCGCCAGGGTGACCGCCATGGTCAGGATCGAGCCCTTGAGCGCCCCCCAAACCCCGGCGTCGACTGCCTCGGTCGCGTCGGATGCGGTCAGGAACGTCCAGTCAAGCCCGCCCAGACCCTGCCACAACATGGTAATCAGCAGATAGGCCAGGAACAGCGCCGAAATCGAGACCGCGGCCAGCCCGGCCGCGCGAAACCGCCGCTCGGCCCGGTAGCGCCCGGTCAGCTGCGCCTTGCGCTCGGGCGAGGTCCATTTGGCGGGGACGTTACTCATAAGCTTCCCTGAAGCGCTTTACCACGCGCAGCGCAACGATGTTGAGCAGTAGAGTGACGATGAACAGCACCAGCCCCAGGGCAAAGGCTGAGAGCGTTTTGGGACTGTCGAATTCCTGATCGCCGGTCAGCATCTGGACGATCTGGTAGGTGACCGTGGTCATCGATTCGAACGGATTGGCAGAAAGCCGCGCGACCGCGCCGGCGGCCATGACCACGATCATGGTCTCACCAATCGCGCGGCTGATCGCCAGCATCACTCCGGCGACGATCCCGGGCAGCGCCGCGGGGATCAGGACGCGCTTGATCGTTTCGCTTGCGGTCGCGCCCATCGCCAGGCTGCCGTCGCGCATCGCCTGGGGGACCGCCGCGATCGAATTGTCGGCCATCGAGGAGACGAACGGAATGATCATCACCCCCATCACCAGCCCGGCGGCAAGCGCAGATTCGGTCGAGGGGTTGGCGACGCCGATCGAGGCGGCGAAATCGCGGACCAGCGGGGCTACCGTCAGCGCGGCGAAGTAGCCGTAGACCACGGTCGGAACACCCGCGAGGATTTCCAGCAGCGGCTTCATCCAGCGGCGTAGCACCGGACTGGCGTATTGGGTCAGGAAGATCGCGCTCATCAAGCCCAGCGGCACCGCCACGATCATCGCGATCACCGCGCCGATAAACAGCGTTCCCCAGAACAGCGGCACCGCGCCATAGCCGCGCGGGGCTTCGCCGTCGATCGGCTCTTGCGGGTTCCAGTGCAATCCGGTGAGGAAATCGAGCGGGGAGACGTATTTGAAGAACAGTCCGGTCTCGTAAAGCAGCGAGGCGACGATCCCGATGGTGGTGAGGATCGCCACCAGCGAAGCGGCGAGCAGCAGCAGCATCATCGCTTGCTCTACCCAGGTCCGCGCAGCGAATTGGGCATTGATCCGGGTAAAGGCAAAGCCCCCACCGGCAAGCGCGGTCAGGGCTACCAGCAGTGCGCCAATCCCGTCAAACCGCGCCTGGGCGGCGCGCATCGGCTCGATCAATTCGCGGGCCAGCGGATTGAACACCGCTGCCGCCCGATCAGACAGCAGCGCCCGCGCCTCGGCGAGCAGCGCGGCGCGCTCAAACTCGGTTCCGGGCAAGGCAATGCCCGGATCAGCCAGCACCGTCTGCACCACCAGCCCGGGCGAGGCGATCGCCCAGGCGGTCCACACCGCCAGTGCCGGGCCGACGATCCACAGCGCGGCATGCCAGCCGTGATGAGCCGGCAGCGCTCGGAGGCGCTGGCCGCTGGCGCGCAGGGCGCTGGCACGCGAACGGGCGGCCATCCAGCCGCCCGCCCCCAGAGCCAGAAGCCCCAACAGAACTATGAAAGATACCATTGCCCCGGCTGCTGCCTCCTACTTGAGCGTGGTAGGATCAAGCAGTGTCATTTTTGCGACAATATCGGCATTCTTGGCGCGGACATCGTCGGGCGCGATCACCATGCCCTTGCCCTTGAGCACGCCGTCCGGGCCCCAGGCCTTGGGCCATTCGGCAACGAATTCCTTGATCCCCTTGATCACCGGCAGGTGCGCCGCCTTGACGTAGATGTAAAGCGGGCGGGCGCCGGGGTAGGAAAAATCGGTGATCGAGGCATAGGTCGGGGTCACTCCCGACATGGTGATGCCCTTGAGCTTGTCCATGTTCTCTTCGAGGAACGAGAAGCCGAACACGCCGATCGCCTTGGGGTTTTCGGCGATCTTCTGGACGATCAGGTTGTCGTTCTCACCCGAGTCGACATAGGCGCCGTCTTCACGCACGTCGTTGCAGATCTTCTTGTGGGCGTCCTTGTCGGTGTCCTTGAGCGCCTTCATCGCCGGATCGGTTTCGCAGCCCTTGGTCAGGATCAGCTCTGCCAGCGCGTCGCGGGTGCCCGAGGTTGAGGGCGGACCATAGACCAGGATCGGGATCGCCGGGAACGCGGGGTTGACGTCGTTCCAGTTCTTGGCGGTGTTGGGTTTGCCGAACGGATTGGCGGCCAGAGCCTTGTAAACATCGGCGGGGGTCAGCGCCAGGCTGGGGCCACCCGCGGCTTCGGCGAAGGCAATCCCGTCAAGCCCGACCTGAATCTCGACCACGTCCTTGACGCCGTTCTTGGCACAATCCTCGTACTCGGACTTCTTCATCCGGCGCGAAGCGTTCTCGACATCGGGATGGCCGGCGCCAACCCCGGCGCAGAACAGCTTCATGCCCGCACCGGTGCCGGTCGATTCGACCACCGGGGCCTTGATCCCGGCAGCCTTGACCGCGGCTTCGGCGACCGCGTTGGAGAACGGATAGACCGTGGAGGAGCCCACCACGCGGACGAAATCGCGCGCGCCGCCGGTTGAGCCGCCGCTGCCGCAAGCGGACAGGGCAAGAGTGGAAAGCGCGATCAAAGAAATGGATTTGAGCGAACGCATGGAAAGCCTCGTGTGGTTGCGATTCGAGCCTGCATCTATGGCCGCGCTGTGACAGTTACATGACAGTCAAATCAAGGTCACAAACTCTTTATCAACGGCAGGATCAACGAGGCGGTGGTGCCTTCCCCCGGACGGCTGGAAATATCGAACCGTCCGCGGTGCCGCTCGACGATGTGCTTGACGATCGCCAGCCCCAGCCCGGTGCCGCCCGCGGCGCGGCTGCGGCTGGTGTCGACCCGGTAAAACCGCTCGGTCAGCCGGGGTAAGTGCTCTGGCGCGATGCCATCGCCGTCGTCGCGGACGGTCAGCGCGACCCGGCCAGAATCGGTGGCTTCCAGCATCACTCCCACCTCACCGCCGGCTCGGCCATACTTGATCGCGTTGTCGATCAGGTTGCGTAGCACTTGGGCCAGCTGGCCGCGATCGCCCGCGACCACGGCCATTTCGACATTGCTGGAAACGGCAATCGCGGCGCGGCCTTTGACTTCGCCGGCGCATTGCTGGGCCAGCGAGACCAGATCAATCGGCTGATCGGGGGCATCGTGCTTGAGCGCCTCGATCCGCGACAGGCTCATCAGGTCCTCGACCAGCGCCTGCATCCGCGAAGCCTCGTGGCGGATAATCCCCAGAAACCGATCGCGCGTGACCGGATCGTCGCCGGCCTTGGGATCGCCGAGGGTCTCGACATAGCCCAGGATCGTCGCGAGCGGGGTACGCAATTCGTGGCTGGCATTGGCAACGAAATCGGCATGGGCACGGGCGACACTGACCCTGACCGAAAGATCCTCCAGCACGACCAGCCGCTGCCCGGCTTCCAACACTGTGCAGTTCAGCTGCCAGCGGCTGCCCCGCACCGAAAGCCCTTCGACCTGCGCGGTGCCGCCACCTGGCGCACCGATCGCAGCCAGCGCCTGCGGATCGCGGATCGCAATGCGGATATCTTCGCCAACGATATGCCCGCCCAGCAGCTCGCGCGAGGCGGTGTTGGCAAAGACAATCCGCCCCGCCTCCAGCAGCAGGATCGGGGTCGGGATCGATTCGAGCAGGCGCGTGTCGGTCTGAGCCATCGCACCCCTCTAGCGACCAGCGGTGCTCCTGTCATGCGCTAGCGGCGCTTAGCCCTGACCGAGCCGCTGCGACCGCACTGTTTCGGCCTGGGCCATGATGTTGCGGATCAGATCGGCGCAGCTAGGAATGTCGTGGATCAGCGCCTGGCTTTGCCCGGTCGACCAGATCCCGCCATCGACATCGCCGCCCTTGTCCACCGCCTGGCGCGCCCGCGCGCCGCTCATCAGCTCGCGCACTGCCTCGAACGGCTGGCTGGGATCGCGCTGGATTGCCACCACCTGCTCGGAAATGGCGTTGCGCGCGACCCGCGCGGTGTTGCGCAGGCTGCGCCCGACCAGCACAGTATCAAGCTCGGTATTCTCGACGATCTTGGCTTTGACGTTGGGGTGGATAACCGCCTCTTTGGTGGCGCAGAACCGCGTTCCCATGTTGACTGCGTCGGCGCCCAGCGCCAGCGCCGCGACCAGGCTACGGCCATCGGCCATCCCGCCCGAGGCAATGATCGGGACATCGGGCAAGGCATCGACCGTGGCCGGCAGCAGTACGACCAATCCGACATCGTCCTCGCCAGGGTGACCGGCGCATTCGAACCCGTCGATCGAGATCACGTCGACCCCTTTGCGCACCGCCGAGACCGAGTGGCGCACCGAGGTGCATTTGTGGATCACCTTGACCCCGGCTTCCTTGAACCGCGGCAAGTGATCGCTGGGCGCGCGGCCGGCGGTCTCGACGATCTTGATCCCCGAAGCGATGATCGCCTCGCGGTATTCGTCGTAAGGGATCGGGTTGATCGAAGGGAGCAGGGTAAGATTGACCCCGAACGGCTTGTCGGTCAGCGCCTTGGTCTTCTCGATCTCGGCCAGCAGCGCCTCGCCGCTTGGGAACATGTGCGCGGTGATGAAGCCCAGCGCCCCGGCATTGGCCACCGCCGCCACCAGCTCGCCGTAGCCGACCCCGGTCATCCCGCCCATCACGATCGGGGTTTCGATTCCAAACATCTCGGTAATGCGCGTCTTGAACATCACAGGTTCCCTCATAGCTTGAATTGCAGTGTTGCCGCTTGCTGTCCGGTTTTCAACCGATCAATTAAACAGGTCCGGCGAATTTCTTGATGGGCGCGGTGACCTTGGCTAGGGCGCGGGCCAGATCGAACGAGGCATTTCATGACCACCCACACCACCCGCATGCTGATCATCGGTTCTGGCCCAGCGGGACTTTCCGCCGCGATTTACGGCGCGCGCGCGGGGATGCAGCCGATCGTGGTGCAAGGTTTACAGCCCGGCGGGCAGCTGACCATCACCACTGATGTCGAGAACTATCCCGGCTTTCGCGATGTGATCCAAGGACCCTGGCTGATGGAGGAAATGCAGGCCCAGGCCGAACATGTCGGCACCCGGATGCTGTGGGACACGATCGTCGAGGTTGATCTCAGCGGTTCTCCGTTCCGTGCGGTCGGCGATTTCGGGCGATGTCTATGAGGGCGAGACTTTGGTGATCGCCACCGGCGCCCAGGCCAAGTGGCTGGGTGCTCCCGGCGAACAGGAGCTGTCGGGCAAGGGGGTTTCGGCCTGTGCGACCTGCGACGGGTTCTTCTATCGCGGCAAGAAAGTGGTGGTGATTGGCGGCGGCAACACCGCGGTCGAGGAAGCGCTCTACCTCACCAACCATTCGCAGAACGTCACCCTGATCCACCGCCGCGATGCGCTGCGCGCGGAGAAAATCCTGCAGGACCGGCTGTTTGCGCATCCTCATATCAAGGTGCTGTGGAACAAGGCGGTCGAGGGTTTTGTTGGCGAGGGCGCCGGACTGACCGGGGTGGCCTTGAAGGACACCGTTACCGGCGAATCCATGACCGAGCCGACCGACGGCGCCTTCGTCGCGATCGGTCATGCCCCTGCGACCGAACTGTTCAAGGGCAAGCTGGAAATGGACGCGAACGGCTATCTGCTGGTTGAACCCGGCACCCCCAAGACCGCGGTGCCCGGGGTGTTTGCCTGCGGCGACGTGATGGACCACATCTACCGCCAGGCGGTGACCGCCGCGGGCACCGGCTGCATGGCCGCGCTAGACGCCGAGCGGTTTTTGGCCGAGCGCGAATTTGCGGCCAAGCGGGGTTAGGCCTTATCCTCGCCGGACGGCTGGCGCGGCGGCGACAGCTTCGGCGCCTTCATGAGCAGCACCATTGGGATCGCCGCAAAGCTCACCCACATCATCAGATAGAAGTCGTTGACGTAGGCGATCATTGCCGCCTGACGATTGACCTCGGCATCGATTGCGCGGAGCGCCGCCTGGCCCAATTGCTGATAGCGGTCTACGGTTGAGAAATCGACAAGGCGAGTAAAGCTCGCGGTTACGTGGCCGCCGAGATCGGCATGGCTGGTCTGGATTCCGCGGGCCAACATGGTCGTGAAAATCGCTATGCCTATCGATGCGCCGATCGAGCGTGAGAGGTTGTAAAGGCTTGATCCTTCGGTGCGCAGATCAGGGCGGATCGAGGCAAAAGCTGCGTTATTTAGCGGAACGAAAACCAATCCCATGCCGAGCCCCTGAATGGCTCCCGAGATGAGGATGCTGGTGAGATCGACCTGCAGCGACCAGCCCGCCATTTGCCACATCGAAAATCCACCAATGAACCAGCCAAACGCGATCAAAACTCGCGCATCGACTCCTCGCCGGATCAGAATGCTTGAAACCTGCATGCTGATCAGCATCCCAATCCCGCGCGGCGTCATTGCCAGTCCGGTGTCAATCACACTGTAGCCGAACAGTTGCTGCAGCATCGGTGCCTGCAAGGCCATGGAGGAGAACATCACCAGGCCGACCATGGCCATGAACACCACCGCCACCAGGAAGTTGGCGTCTGCGAAAAGCTCTCGGTTGAACAGGGGTTCCTTGGCAGTTGCCAGGTGGACAACCGCAACCCATCCGGCCGAAACGGCGAGGCACAGGTAGATCCAGGACTCGATGCTGGCGAACCAGTCGACATGGTTGCCGCGATCGAGCAGCAACTGGGTTGCGGTTAGCGCGATGGCAACCAGAGCAAAACCGATCAGGTCGAACCGGCGCCGCAGAATCTGGCGCGAAGGCAGTTCCGCCGCCATGATCGCGAGTACGGCGGCGCCCAGCGGCACATTGATGTAGAACACCCAACGCCAGTTCCAGTTTTCGGTCAGCCAGCCGCCCAGAAACGGCCCGATGATCGGACCGATCATCACCGTCATGCCCCATAAGGCCTGCATCTGGGTCTGGCGCGAGGGGCGGCTTGTGTCGACCAGGGCCGCCTGGCTGAGCGGCATGATGAACGCCCCGGAAAGGCCTTGCACCACCCGGAACAGCACCATCTGCTCGACGTTCTGGGCTAACCCGCACAGCATCGATGCAAGCACGAATCCGGCCACCGAAAGGATGAACAACCGGCGCGAGCCGATCCGGTCGGCCAGCCAGCCGGTGATCGGCATGGCGATCGCAGTGGCGATGATGTAGCTGGTCAGAACCCAGCTGATCTCGTCCGGGGTAGCGGCCAATGCCGATTGCATGTGTGGGATAGCGACATTGGCGACGGTTGAATCGATGACCTGGAGCAGCGAAGCGGTCATCACTCCAATCGCGAGCAAAACGGTGTTTTCGACCGGCAGTTCGGCTACGTCGTCCGCCGAACCGGGGCGAACCTGCGCGGCGGGCAAGCGGGGCCGGGCAGGGGCGGCGGCGCTCGCCATCTGCTTGCCGGGCCTAGCGCTTGCGCCCGTCGACGAAGACGGTGACGTGGCTGGAAAGCCCGGCGATCAGCCGCCGCGGACTTACCTCCTCCAGCGCGATGCGCACCGGCACGCGCTGGGTCACCTTGACCCAGTTGCCGGTGGCGTTCTGCGCCGGGAGGACCGAGAATTCGCTGCCGGTACCCGCCCCGATCGAGGCGACATGGCCGCGCAGCACCAGCCCGGGATAGGCATCGAAACGCAGTTCTGCAGTCTGGCCGACCCGCATTTCGGCAAGGTCGGTCTCCTTGAAGTTGGCTTCGACATAGCCGGTGCCGTCGGCCACGATGGTCACGGCCGGCAGCCCTGGGATCAGTTCCTGGCCAAGGTGGAGCCGGTCGGCCTGGCTGATGCTGCCGGACACCGGCGCGCGCACTTCGGTGCGGGTGAGGTCGAACTGGGCGAGCGAACGCTGGGCGCGGGCGGCGGCGAGTTGCGGATAGACCCCGGGAACTTGCGCGCCGCTGGTCAGCTTGGCCGCGGCTTCGGTGCTCTTTGCCTGGGCCATCCGCAAGGTTTCCTCGGCCTGGGCGGTCGCGTGGCGGGCCGCTTCCCAGGCTGCCTTGGTGGTGAAGCCGCGCTGCCACAGCGCTTCCTGCCGGGTCTGGGTGGAACGGGCAAAGGCAACCGCTTCGCGCGCCGCGGCAATCTCTGCGCCGGAAAGGTCGCTGTCACTGGCGGCGGCGAACTCACTCGCCTGGGCGGTGGCGATGCCGGCGTCTGACTGAGCCAGCTTGAGCCGATAGGGCTCGGGATCGATCCGGAACAACAGGTCTCCGGCTTTGACCTGCTGGTTCTCCTTGACCATTACCGCCACAATCTTCCCGCCAACCTCGGCGCTGACCGAGATCTTGTCGAGCTGGACATAGGCGTTGTCTGTGGTGACCTTGCCCTGCAGCGACAGCCAGTAGGTGATAGCCCCGATCAGGATCAGCAGCGGCACCGACAGCATCAGCGCCAGCCGCCCCCAGCGGCGCTTCGGCTCGGCCAATTGCGCTTCCACCGCGATCTGGGGATCGGCCTCAGCCATTGGCGGCGATCGCGCTTTCGCGGGTGGCGGAAAGGTTGGCGCGGACCACTTCTAGATAGCTGGCGAGCGCGCTGCGCTGGTTCGGATCGAGCCCGGCCAGGAGCATCTCGCGCAGCGGATCTGCGTGGCTGCGGACTTGCTCGATCACTTCGCGCGCGCGCGCCGTCAGGTGGACCCGCCAGGCCCGGCGGTCGGCCGGATCGCGGCGCCGCTCAAGCAGGCCCGATTCCTCCATCCGGTCAATCATCCGGGTCAACGAGATCGGCTCGACATCGAGCCGATCGGCGTAGAAGCCCTGGTTTTCGCCCTCGCTGACCGCGAGATTGAGGAGCAGCCGCGCCTGCGGTCCGGTCATCCCCAGCTCACGCACCCGGGCATCGAATTCACGCCGCAGCATCCGCGCGCTGTCGGACAGCAGATAGGCAATCGATTGGTCAACCGAGGTGCGCATGCCAAGGAGATACTAAGCGCGCTTAATTTAAGCAAGCATGATTCGATTGCCATTCTTAACCGGGCGGTTAAAAAGCGAGTCGAACCACCCAACCAGCAGGAGTCCCTCCCATGGCCGAAGCCTATATCATCGACGCCGTCCGCACCCCGCGCGGGATTGGCAAGCCGGGCAAGGGCGCGCTTTCGCACCTCCACCCCCAGCACCTGGCCGCCACCGTGCTCAAAGCGATCAGGGACCGCAACAACCTCGATACCGCGACGGTCGATGATATCGTCTGGTCGACCTCGTCGCAGAACGGCAAACAGGGCGGAGATCTCGGGCGGATGTCGGCCCTGGCTGCGGGTTACGATATCCGCGCCTCGGGCACCACGCTTGATCGGTTCTGTGGCGGCGGGATCAGCTCGGTCAACTTCGCTGCGGCCTCGATCATGTCGGGCATGGAAGACTGCGTCATCGCTGGCGGCACCGAAATGATGAGCTACACCAGCGCATTTGCCGCCGAACAGGCCAACGCCGGCATCGCGCCGCGGATGATGGGGTCGGGCAACGAGGCGCTCGATGCGCTACACCCGCAATCGAACCAGGGCGTCTGCGGCGATGCCATCGCCACAATGGAGGGGATCAGCCGCGAGGCGCTCGACGCACTCGCCCTGGTCAGCCAGGAACGTGCCGCCCGCGCGATCCGCGAGGGCCGCTTCGATCATTCGCTGGTCACGGTTTACAACGAGGACGGTAGCGTCGCGCTTGATCATGAAGAGTTCCCCAGGCCCGAAACCACCGCCGAAGGCCTCGCCGCGCTCAAGCCGAGCTTTGCCGGGGTCGCCGATTTCGATCTTGGCGGCGGCAGCACGTTCAGGAAGCAGATCAACCGCCGCTATCCCGATGTGGCGATCCAGCACTTCCACCACGCCGGTAACTCCTCGGGCGTGGTCGACGGCGCGGCGGCGATCCTGCTGACCAGCAAGGACTATGCCGACAAGCACGGGCTCAAGCCGCGCGGCCGGATCGTCTGCTATGCCAACCAGGGCGACGATCCCACGTTGATGCTCAACGCCCCGGTGCCAGCTGCGAAGAAGGTGCTGGAGAAGGCTGGCCTCAAGAAGGACGATATCGACGTCTGGGAAATCAACGAGGCTTTCGCGGTGGTGGCCGAGAAGTTCATCCGCGACCTCGAGCTTGACCGCGACAAGGTCAACATCAACGGCGGTGCCTGCGCGCTGGGCCACCCGATCGGCGCCACCGGTTCGATCCTGATCGGCACCGCTCTTGATGAGCTTGAGCGCACCGGAGGGCGTTACGGCCTGGTGACGATGTGCGCCGCGGGCGGCATGGCCCCGGCGGTGATTATCGAGCGGATCTGAAGGTGACGAGGCGCATGGGGCGGGTTAGGTTCGCCCCATGACCCAGTTGCTTGACCAGATCGCCGCGATTGTCGGCCCCAAAGGGCTGCTGACCGGCGAAGATGTTAGCACCCGCGCCGCTGACTGGATGGGGCAGACGACTTGCCAGGCACGGGCGATTGTCCGTCCAGCCAGCACCGAGGAGCTTAGCCAGGTTATGGCGCTGTGCCATGCCGCCGGACAGAGCGTGGTCCCGGCGGGCGGTTATACTGGCCTCGTCCACGGCACCGATTGTACGCCGGCCGACATCCAGGTCTCGCTTGAACGGATGCGCGGGATCGAGACGATCGATCCGGTTGGACGGTGCATGACCGTCCAGGCCGGCTGCCCGGTCCAGGCGGCGCAAGAAGCGGCCGAGGCACAGGGTCTCAAGTTCGCGGTCGATTGGGGCGGGCGCGGCACTGCCACCGTCGGCGGCGGGATCTCGACCAATGCCGGGGGCAACTCGGTGGTGCGATATGGGATGATGCGCGAAAATGTGCTGGGGGTGGAAGCGGTGCTGGCCGACGGCACGGTGATTTCCAGCCTCAACACCCTGCTTAAGAACAACGCCGCTTACGATCTCAAGCAGCTGTTCATCGGCTCCGAAGGCACGCTGGGGATCGTCACCCGCGCGGTGTTGAAGCTGCAGTCGGCGCCGCTTTCAAGCACCACCGCACTGCTCGCGCTGGACAGCTTTGCCGCAGTGCAGGCACTGTTTGTCCACGCCGGACGACGGCTTGGTGCGATGCTGACCTCGTTCGAGGTGATGTGGGACAGCTTTTATCAGCCGATCGCGGTCGCCTCGGGTCGCCACAATCCGCCGCTGCCCGGCGGGCATGCCTGCTATGTCATCGTCGAGGCCAGCGGTACCGATCCCGAACGCGATGCCGCGCAGGTCGAGGCAGTGCTGGGCGAAGCGCTGGAGCAAGGCATTGCCGCCGATGCGGTGATCGCCGGCAGCAAGGCCCAGGCCGCCCAGATCTGGGCGATCCGCGATGATATCGAGGCGGTGTTCGCCTATGCCGATCCCTCGGTGACGTTCGATGTCAGCCTGCCGATCCGGGCGATGGAGAGCTACCTGAAGGGCCTTGAAGCCAAGGCCGCCGCCGCGCTGGGTGCGAGCATGAAGCTGGTGGTGTTCGGCCACATCGGCGACGGCAACCTCCACATTCTTCTTGGGGCGCAGCCGTTCACGCCTGAGACCCGGCAGCTGATCGAAACGCTGGTCTATTCGCCGCTTCAGGGCTTGGGCGGTTCGATCTCGGCCGAGCACGGCATCGGCCTGGAAAAGCGCGACTGGCTTCAGATCAGCCGCTCGCCAGCCGAAATCGCGTTGATGCACACGATCAAGGCGGCGCTCGATCCCAAGGGGATCCTCAACCCCGGCAAAGTTCTGGCATAAGGAGAACGAACAAGTGACTGCGCTGACCTGCGAAATCGCCGAGCATATCGCCACCATCACGCTCAACCGGCCCGAGGCGATGAACACCATTTCGCCGGCGATGCTGGCCGAGCTGACCCGGACCTTCATTGCGGTCAACGAGGACCCAGCGGTGCGCGTGGTGGTGCTGACCGGAACCGGCCGGGCGTTCTGCGCCGGGCTTGACCTCAACCAGGCCGCTTCGGGCGAGGGGATCGGCGGCGCGAACCGCCGCTTCCCCGAAACCATCGACCTCAGGAACACGCCGCCCACGGTGCTGTTCGCAATGGACAAGCCGGTGATCTGTGCGCTCAACGGCTCGGCCGCGGGTTACGGGATGGATCTGGCGCTGGGCTGCGACATCCGGATCATGGCCGATAGTGCCAAGCTGGCTGCGGCCTTCGTCAAGCGCGGAGTGGTGCCCGAAAGCGGCGGCACCTGGTTCCTGCCGCGAATGCTGGGCTGGGCCAAGGCGGCCGAGATCATCTTCACCGGGCGCACCCTGAGCGCCGCCGACTGCCTGGCCGAAGGGCTGGTCAACAAGATAGTGCCGGTTGATGAAGTGGCCGCCGAAGCCCGCGCCATGGCGCTCGAGATCGCCGCCAATGCCCCGCTAGCGGTGCGCGCTTCGAAGCGGCTGATGCGGATGGGGCTGGAAGAAACCTTCGAAACCCATGTCCAGCACGTGTACCTGCAATTGCTGCCGCTATTCGCCAGCGAGGACTTTCAGGAAGGTATAAAGTCGTTTCTGGAGAAGCGTCCGGCGGTGTTTGGCGGGAAGTGAAGTAAGCGCGAGAGCCCCCGCATCGCCATTACAGCAGCGCTTCGATCAGCCGTGGGCCTTTGACTGCCAAAGCAGCTTTAAGTGCTGCGGCGAATTCTTCCGCGGTCGCGCAGCGTACCGCAGGAACTCCCATACCTTCCGACAGTTGCGACCAATTTATCGCCGGGTTGGTGAGATCGAGCATCGACAGCGCTTTCGGCCCCGGGTTCTGCACCCCGACCCGCATCAACTCGATGTTGAGGATCGCGTAGGAACCGTTGTTGAGGATCACTGTGGTCACGTCGAGCTGCTCGCGCGCCATCGTCCATAGTGCCTGCAGCGTGTACATACCGCCGCCATCGGCCTGTAGTGCGATCACCTTGCGGGTCGGACAGGCGACGGCAGCGCCCACCGCCAAAGGCAGCCCCTGGCCGATCGCGCCGCCAGTCAGCTGCAACCAGTCGTGCCGCGCCGCGCCCGCGCACATCGCAAAGGCCGCGCCGCCGCCGGTGGCGCTCTCGTCCGAAACGATCGCCTGTTCGGGCAGCAGTTCGGCCAGGATCGCGCCGAGGTTGGCTGAATTGAGCTTGCCCGGATCGGCTGGAAAACTGGTCGACGCCTGGACCAACGCCGGTTCTGCCGCCGCGTTCAGCGCAGCGGCGAGGCCCGCCAGCGCCGCGTGAGCATCCTCGCGCAGCGAGGCCAGACGGACCAGCGTCGCGCCCGCCGGCGAAAGCCAGCTGGGCTTGCCGGGATAGGCGAAGAACGAGACCGGCGGTTCGGTGCCGCAGAACACAATGGTCTTGAATTCGGCGAGATAGGCCTCGGCCTGTTCGCCGAAGTAGGGCAGCTTCTCGACCGCAACCCGGCCAGCGCCGCGCTGGTGACGGGCGGCAAAGGTCTCGGCAATCAGCCGCGCCCCGGTGGCGGCGGCGATCCGTCCGGCCTCGACCAGCGCATCCTCGCGCAATGCCCGTCCGCCCAGCATGATCGCTTTGGGGCCTTCGCCGTCCTTGAGCGCGGCAGCGGCGGCGGCAATCGCTTCGGTCGGGGCCTTGGCGGGCTGGGCCAAGGCGGGCACAGCGACTTGGGCCGAACCTTCGCTCCAGGCATGATCGGCGGGGACGATCACCGTCGCGATCTTGCCGGGATAGCTCTGCGCGACACCGAACGCCTCAGCCCCGGCCTGCGCCAGATCGCGCTCGCTTTTCGAGACCCGCACCCAATCCGACATCGGCCGTGCCACCCCGGCTGCGTCCGAGGTCAGCGGCGCGTCGTAATGGAGGTGGTAGGTGGCATGATCGCCAACCATGTTGATCACCGGACTGGCGGCGCGGCGGGCATTGTGGAGGTTGGCGAGGCCGTTGCCCAGACCCGGGCCGAGGTGGAGCAGGGTGATCGCTGGCTTGTCTGCCATCCGCCCGTAACCGTCGGCTGCGCCGGTGACCACGCCTTCGAACAGCCCCAGGATCGCCCGCATCCCGTGCTGACGGTCGACCGCGGCGACCAGCTGCATTTCCGATGTACCGGGGTTGGCGAAGCACACCTCCACCCCCGCGCCATGCAGCGTTGCGATAAAGGCTTCGGCTCCGTTCATGACAGTCCTCCCAGTGCATCCGGTGGTAATGCGCTACCCGCACGGCGCAACAGGATTGTGCGGCGCGCGCGGGCCGCTATGGCGAATTGGCGAGGCAAAGGGATTTGAGCGCAGTGAACTACGATGTGGTGATCGTCGGAGCCGGGCAGGGCGGGGCCTATGCCGCGATCCAGCTGCGCCAGCAGGGGTTTGAAGGCAGCGTCGCGCTGATCGGGCGCGAGCACGAGCCGCCCTACGAGCGCCCGCCGCTGAGCAAGGAATACATGCTGGGCGAGAAGGAGTGGGAACGCCTGCTGATCCGCCCGCTCGAATTCTGGGCAGGCAAGCAGATCGAGCTGATGCTGGGCGCCGAAGTGGTTTCGGTTTCGCCGGGTGAGCAAAGCGTGCACCTCCATGATGGCCGGAGCATCGGCTATGGCGATCTGATCTGGGCGGCCGGCGGCGATCCGCGGCGGCTCGATTGCCCCGGCGCCGAATTGCCCGGGGTCCACTCGGTCCGGACCCGCGCCGATGCAGATGCAATTCTGGGCGAGCTGGCCGCAGTTGAGCGCGTGGCGATCATCGGCGGCGGTTACATCGGGCTTGAGGCGGCGGCGGTGCTGCGCAAGCTCGGCAAGGAAGTGACCCTGCTCGAAGTGCTGCCGCGGGTGCTGGCAAGGGTTGCGGGCGAGGAGCTGTCGGCGTTCTACGAGGCCGAGCACCGCGCCCATGGGGTCGATCTGCGCACCGGGGTAGGGGTTGAGGCGATCGAGGGGAGCGAACGCGTCACCGGGGTTCGGCTGAGCGATGGTTCGGTGGTCGAATGCCAACTGGTGATTGTCGGGATCGGGATCATCGCCGCAGTCGGCCCGCTGTTGGCGGTGGGCGCGGCAGGCGGCAACGGGCTGGATGTTGACGAATTCTGCCGCACCAGCCTGGATCATGTTTACGCGATCGGTGACTGCGCAGCGCATGCCAACCAGTTTGCCGGGGGCTCGGTGATCCGCCTTGAAAGCGTCCAGAACGCCAACGATCAGGCCGCCTGCGCAGTGCGGGCGATCCTCAGCAATCCCGAGCCCTATGGCGCGACGCCGTGGTTCTGGTCGAACCAGTATGACCTCAAGCTGCAGACCGTTGGGATTTCGGCCGGGCATGATGCCACCGTGCTGCGCGGCGATCCGGCGGCGCGCAGTTTCTCGGTGATCTACCTCAAGGGCGGGAAGCTGATCGCGCTCGACGCGGTCAACATGGTCAAGGACTATGTCCAGGCCAGGAAGCTGATCGAGGAAGGCGTAACAATCGCGCTTGAGGATCTGGCCGACACCAGCCGTCCGCTCAAGGAACTGCCGCGGGGCTAGTCCGGGTTACGCCCATAAAGCGGAAGTCCTAGCCCAAAACGGATCGCACCGGCACGCAGGGCAAAGCCGGCTAGGGCTGCCAACGGCCAGATGAACTCACGCGGCAGGCCCAGCACTGCGCCGATTGCGCACAGCGACGCGGCAAGCGCGGCTGCCGTGACATAAATTTCCGGGCGCATGATGATCGAGGGCCGACCCGCCAGAACGTCGCGGATTACCCCGCCGACGCAGCCGGTGATCACGCCCATCAGCACCGCCGGCACCGGTGCCACCGCGAAGACCAGCGCCTTGGCGGTACCTAGCACGGCATAGGCCGCCAGCCCGGCCGCGTCGGCATACTCGAGCAGTTGGCCTTCCCACCACCGCCGCGGGGTAAACCAGGCAAGCAGCGCCATTCCCAGGCAGACCGGCGCTACCCACGGATCGCGGACCCAGAACACCGGCGCGCCGATCAGCAGATCACGCACCGAACCCCCACCGACTCCGGTGATCAGCGCAAAGAAGCACATGGTGACAAAGGTCTGGTTGAGCCGCGCCGCGAGCAGGGCTCCACTCAACGCGAAGATCGCGGTACCCAGCAGATCGAGCGCGGCGGGGATTTCGGGGAGCAGGGCAGCGGGCACGATCAGCCGTGGAGCAGCTTGCCGATTGCGGTTGCGGCGGCAATGCAGTCGTGGTCGGAGAAGCGCGGGCCGATCACCTGCATCCCCACCGGCAAGTGCCCTGCGGCGCCGACTGGCAGCACGGTTGCGGGCAGGCCGGGGAAGGTGACCATTCCGGCATAGGCCAGGATCGAATTGACCGGCATCGGTTGGCCGTTGATCGTCAGCGTGCGTCCCCAGAACGGCGATTGGTCGTGCGGCAAAAGCCGGGACCGCGCAGGGCGGGAACAGCACGAAATCGACTGTTTCGAACACGCTCCGCCAGGCACGCTGGACTGCGGCCTGGGCTTCGAGCAGGGCGAACCAGTCGGCGGCGCTGTCCACCTGACCATCGGGTCCGGCCCCGCGCGCGGCCATCGTGATGTTGAGCATCTTCAGGTAGTCGCGTGTGCGCAGCGACCAGATCGGGCATGATGGACGTATCGTGCGAGATCGCCGCGCCGGCCGTGCCGATCGCCGCCACTGCCGCTTCGACCGGTCGCGGACGCGGTCGTCGACCTCGACCAGCGGGTGGCTGGTCGAGGTAAAGGAAGCGGCAGTCTGACAGCTTCCGCTCTGCGCCGCGCCAATGGGCGGTCGAGCGTGAGTTCGAGCAGTAGCGCCAGATCCTCGCCGTTGCGTGCCAGTGGGCCGACTACGCTCAGCGCCAGTTCGTGGCCGCCGCTGCCTGGACGGTCCTGGCCTTCGAGCGTGACCGACACCCCAGGTCGGTCTTGTGGCCCCACACGCCCGAGAAATGCGCGGGAATCCGGATCGAGCCGCCGATGTCGCTGCCGTACTCCGCCGCGACCATTCCGATGGCCAGCGCCGCAGCCGAACCGCCCGACGAGCCGCCGGGCGAAAGCGTCAAGATCGTGCGGATTGTTGGTGCGGCCATGGATCGGATTGTCGGACTGCCAGTCGGCCAGGAACGGCGGGACGTTGGTCTTGCCCAGGAACACCGCCCCAGCGCGCTTGAGCCGCTGCACCACCACGGCATCGCGGACGGCGATTTGGCCGCGGTGCTCCTCGATCCCCCACGAGGTAGGCAGCCCGGCGATGTTGAAGCTTTCCTTGATCGTCATCGGCAGGCCGAACAGCGGCTGCTCCAGGCCCGGTCCAGCGGCGGTCATTGCCTTGGCGGTGTCGCGCGCGCGGTCGAAATCGCGGATCACCACCGCGTTGATCGGCCCGTCCAGCGCCTCGATCCGCGTAATCGCGGCATCGACGGCTTCGAGTGGTGACAGTTCTCCGCGGGCGATCGCGGCAGCAGTAGCAATCGCGCCGGGCTCTTCGGTCAGGCGTGGGTACATGGCAAGGATCCTTTCGGAACGACGCTGGCCCGCCGCCGTCGGAACAGCAGCACGCAGCCGAGCAAGGCCCCGATCACGCTGAGCGCGGCGAGGCCGATCAGCAAGGGGTGCGAGGTGTCTTCGCGGGTCTGCGGATCGAGGATGTGGAGCCCCCACATGAAGTCGAACGCCCGCCACCAGCGGGTCCGCACCGCTTCGATCTGGCCGCTGTGCTGGCCGACATAGACGTGGGTGCCGTCCGCCAGCACCACTTGCCAGACCGGCATGGCCTCGCGGAAATCGAGCGGGGCTTTGTCTGGCGGGTAGAAGGTCGCAGTCACCGCCTTGTCGCCGCCGACGATCTGCGCGTGCAACCACGATCCCGGGCGGCCGCCTCATCCAGCGGCGGCAACTCAGCGCCGTCCTCGCCGATACCGGACGAGGCAGCCGTCGGCATAGTCCAGCCGGGTGACGATTTGCCGCGTATCCATCGCGGTGGTGATCGTCGCGAACCGGCTTGCCCTGCGGAATGGCCAGCACGATCTCGCTGCCGGCGGGCAGCGCCTCTGCTTTCGCCGCGAACTTCAAATGCTCACCGCGCACCTCGTCGATCGGGCGCGCGACCATGAACAGCCCGGTTACGGTCCACATCAGCACCGGCAGGCCGACAACCCAGCCAAGCCAGATATGCCAGCGGGCGAAGCGTTGCATCGAGGTGCATTGCGCCATCAGAGCAGCCGTTCACCCAAACTCGATTGTCCTGAGCCTGTCGAAGGACTGCACTTTCTTCAGGAGTTTGCGCGTGGCCCACGAAGCAAAGGACAGTGCTTCGACAAGCTCAGCACGGACGGGTTTGGGTGGAGAGCTGCTCATTCTGGTCCGCCCTACTCGTCGATCAGATCCTGCAGCCGGGTCAGCAGCTTCTGGATATTCATCGCCGCATCGGTGAAAGTATCGACATCGTCGCGCTTGTTGTTGGCGCGGGCTTCCTTGGCGGCCTCGACATAGCCCTCCTGGTCAGCCTCGAGCGCATCGACCAGGATGCCCACTTCGTCTTCGGTCAGCTCGAGCTTGATCGTGTCGGCCATTCGTCGTGTTCCCTTCAGATGTGGATCGGTTTGCCGGTCACCGCCATCGCCGCTTCCTTGATCGCTTCGGAATGGGTCGGGTGGGCGTGGCAGGTGTAGGCGATGTCTTCGCTGGTGGCGCCGAATTCCATCGCCTGCGCGACCTGGGCGACCATCGTCCCGGCCAGGCTGGCGATCATCCAGGCGCCCAGCACGCGATCGGTCTGGGCGTCGGAAATGATCTTCACGAAGCCGTCGGGCTCATGATTGGTCTTGGCGCGGCTGTTGGCCATCATCGGGAACTTGCCAACCTTGATCTCATGTCCGGCGGCCTTGGCATCTTCCTCGGTCAGGCCAACCCCGGCGATTTCGGGCATGGTATAGACCACACCGGGGATCACCGCGTGGTTGACGATCCCGGCCATGCCGGCGATGTTTTCGGCGACCGCGATCCCTTCGTCCTCGGCCTTGTGGGCGAGCATCGGCCCGGGGATGCAATCGCCGATCGCCCAGACGCCAGCGATTTTGGTGCGGAAATCGTGATCGGTTTCGATCTGGCCGCGCTTGTTCAGTTCCAGTCCGATGGCGTCGAGCCCGAGCCCCTCGGTGTGCGGACGCCGGCCGATCGAAACCAGCACGCAGTCGGCCTCAAGCGTCTCGGCAGCGCCGCCTTTCGCCGGTTCGAGCGTAAGCGTCGCCTTCTTGCCCTTTACGCTGGCGCCGGTGACCTTGGTCGAGAGTTTCAACTCCATGCCCTGCTTCTTGAAGATCTTGGCGGCCTCCTTGCGGACATCCATGTCCATCCCGGGCAGCAGCTGGTCGAGGAATTCGACCACGGTGACCCTGGCCCCGAGCCGCCGCCAGACCGAACCCAGCTCCAGCCCGATCACCCCGCCGCCGATCACCACCATGTGCGCGGGCACCTTGGCGAAGGCGAGGGCGCCGGTGCTGTCTACGATGATTCCCTTGTCGTTGTCGACTTCCACGCCGGACAGCGGAGTGACGCTCGATCCGGTGGCGATCACCACGTTCTTCACGGTGTAATCCTTGCCCGCAACGGTCACGGTATGCGCGTCCTTGAACGCGCCGTAGCCCTTCAGCCAATCGACCTTGTTCTTCTTGAACAGGAACTCGATCCCCCCGGTCAGTCCCTTGACCGCCTCGGCCTTGTCGGCCTGCAATGCGCGAGATCGAGCTCGACCTTACCAAGTTTCACGCCGTAGCGGGCAAGCGAGCCGTCGGCCGCCTCGGCGAACTTCTCCGAGCCATGCAGCAGCGCCTTCGAAGGAATGCACCCGACGTTGAGGCAAGTCCCCCCCAGCGTCTTGCGCCCTTCGGCGCAGGCGACCTTCAGCCCCAGCTGCGCCGCACGGATCGCCGCGACATAACCGCCGGGTCCGGCGCCGATGACGATCAGGTCGTAGTCGTATTCAGCCATTTTCTTGTCCTCAAAGGTCGATCAACAACCGCGTTGGATCCTCGATCGCTTCCTTGATGATCTTGAGCGCGGTCACCGCCTCGCGGCCGTCGATCAGGCGGTGGTCGTAGCTGAGCGCGAGGTACATCATTGGGCGGATCACGATCTGGCCGCCCACTACCACCGCGCGGTCTTCGATGCGGTGGAGGCCGAGCACGGCCGACTGCGGCGGGTTGATGATCGGGGTGCTCATCAGGCTGCCAAACACCCCGCCGTTGGAGATGGTGAAGGTGCCGCCGGCCATGTCGGCCATGGTCAGGGTGCCGTCCTTGGCTTTTTTGCCAAAATCGCCGATCGCCTTCTCGATTCCGGCAAAGCTGAGGGCCTGACAGTCCCGCACCACGGGTACAACGAGCCCGTTGGGGGCCGAGACCGCGACCGAAATGTCGATGTAGGGATGATAAACAATCTCCTCGCCCTCGATCCGGGCGTTGACCGCGGGCACATCCTTCAGCGCCAGGCAGGCGGCCTTGGCGAAGAAGCCCATGAAGCCGAGGCGGACCCCGTGCTTCTTCTCGAACAGGTCCTTGTAGGTATTGCGCGCGGCGATCACCGCCGACATGTCGCAATCGTTGAAAGTGGTGAGGAGGGCCGCGGTATCCTGCGCTTCCTTCAAACGCCGCGCGACAGTCTGGCGCAGCCGGGTCATCTTGACCCGTTCCTCGCCGCGGTCCCCGCTGGCAGCGGGCTGGGCTGCCGGAGCAGACTGCACCGGGGCCGGGGCGCTGGTCTTGGCCTGAGCGGCAGCGACCACGTCTTCCTTGGTCAGGCGGCCGTCCTTGCCGGTGCCCTTGATGCTGGCCGGATCGATTGCGTGTTCGAGCACTGCGCGGCGCACTGCCGGGGAGAGCGTGGAGGCTTCGCTTGCGGGAGCAGGAGCAGCAGCGACCGGAGCCGGTGCAGAGGCAGCAGCAGGCGCGCCTGCGCCAGCCTCGATCGTCGCGATCAGCGCGCCGACCGCGACCGTATCGCCGACCTTGGCGATCTGCTGGCCCATCGTTCCAGCGACCGGCGCGGTCACTTCAACCGCGACCTTGTCGGTTTCCAGGCTGGCAATCGGCTCATCGGCCGCCACCGCCTCGCCGGGCTGCTTGAGCCATTCGCCGATGGTCGCTTCGGCGACGCTTTCGCCCAGGGTGGGGACTGTGACTTCAGTTGACATAGTATTGTTCCCTCAGGCTTTCTTCCGCCGCCGGATTTCACTCCGCACCGAAGTGCCGAGCGCGTGGCCGATCAGTATGCCCTGTTCGCTGACGTGGCGTTTGGCGAGCCCGGTGGCGGGCGAAGCGCTGGCGACGCGGCCGGCAAAGCGCGGGCGAGTGACCTTGCTCTTGGCCGCGATCAGCGAGGCTTCGATCTCGGGCTCGACGAAGAACCAGGCGCCGTTGTTCCTCGGCTCTTCCTGACACCAGACCACGTCTTCCAGCTGCGGCATGCGCGCCAGCCGCTTGGCCAGCGGTTCGCCGGGGAAGGGATAGAGCTGTTCGAGCCGGATGATCTGGGTATCCTCGATCCCGGCGGCGTCGCGCGCTTCCATCAGATCATAGGCGATCTTGCCCGAGCACAGGATGACACGCTTGGTCGCGGCATCGTCAGCGCCGCTGCGGTCCGAGAGGATGCGCTTGAAGTGGGCAACGCCGATGAACTCGCTGGCCTCGCTCTTGGCCATTGGGTGGCGCAGCAGGCTTTTCGGGGTCATGATCACCAAGGGCTTGCGGAACGGGCGGTGCATCTGGCGGCGCAGCACGTGGAAATAGTTGGCCGGGCTGGTGATGTTGCAGACCTGAATATTGTCCTGTGCGCAGAGCTGGAGGAACCGCTCGAGCCGCGCCGAGCTGTGTTCCGGCCCCTGGCCCTCGTAACCGTGCGGCAGCAGCATCACCAGGCCGTTGGCGCGCAGCCATTTCGATTCCGAGCTGGCGATGTACTGGTCGATCACGATCTGCGCGCCGTTGGCGAAATCGCCGAACTGGGCTTCCCACAGCACCAGGCTCTTGGGATCGGCGCTGGCATAGCCGTATTCGAAGCCGAGCACGCCGTATTCGCTGAGCGGACTATCATGCACCTCAAACCGGCCATGCGGCAGCGTGCTGAGGGGCACGTATTTGTGCTCGTCGCTCTGGTCGACCCAGACTGCGTGGCGCTGGCTGAAGGTGCCGCGTCCTGAATCCTGGCCCGAGAGTCGCACCCCGAAGCCTTCGGAGAGCAGCGAGCCGAACGCCAGCGCTTCGCCGGTCGCCCAGTCGAAGCCCTGACCGCTGGCGAACATCTCGCGCTTGGCGTCAATCACCCGCGCCAGGGTCTTGTGGATCTCGATGGTGTTGGGGACCGTGGTCAAGGTCCGGCCCAGACTGTCGAACAGCTTGGCCTCGATGCTGGTGGGGACATTGCGCCGCGCGCCTTCGGGGTCGGCGGGTTTGTGCAGCCCGGTCCAGCGCCCGGCGAACCAGTCCGCCTCGTTGGGCTTGTAGCTCTTGGCCGCTTCGAACTGGGCTTCAAGATGCGCGACGAAATTGGTCTCGGTTTCGCTGCGCCAATCCTTGTCGATCACGCCCTGCTGGACCAGCCGCTCGGCAAAGATCGCGCTGACCGGGGGATGGGCGCGGATCTTCTTGTACATCAGCGGCTGGGTGAAGCCGGGCTCGTCGCCCTCGTTGTGGCCGAAGCGGCGATAGCACCACATGTCGACGACAATGTCGCGGGCGAAGGTCTGGCGGTAATCGGTGGCGAGCTTGCAGGCGAAAGTTACCGCCTCGGGATCATCGCCGTTGACGTGGAGGATCGGCGCCTGGACGCCCTTGGCGACGTCCGAGGGGTAGGGCGAGCCGCGGCTGAACTGCGGGCTGGTGGTGAAGCCGATCTGGTTGTTGATGATGAAATGGATGCAGCCGCCGGTGTTGTAGCCGCGCACCCCCGAAAAGCCGAAGCACTCCCAGACGATGCCCTGGCCGGCAAAGGCCGCATCGCCGTGGATCAGCACGGGCAGCACCTGCTTGTGCTTCATCTTCCCCTCAGCGTCGCGGCCGATATCGTCGCGGAACACCTGCTGGGCGCGGACCTTGCCGAGCACGATCGGATCAACGGTTTCAAGGTGGCTGGGGTTGGGAACCAGGCTCATGTGCACCGAAATCCCGTCGAACTCGCGGTCGGTGCTGGTGCCAAGGTGGTATTTGACGTCGCCCGAGCCGCCGACGTCTTCCGGGTTGGCGGTGCCGCCGGAGAACTCGTGGAAGATCACCCGGTAGGGCTTGGCCATGACATTGGCGAGGATGTTGAGCCGGCCGCGGTGCGACATGCCATAAACGATCTCGCGGATCCCGCGGGTGCCGCCGTACTTGATCACCGCCTCGAGCGCGGGGATCATCGCTTCGCCGCCGTCGAGCCCGAAGCGCTTGGTGCCGACGTACTTGCGGCCGAGGAACTTCTCGTACTGCTCGCCGCGGATCACCGCCTGGAGGATCGCCTTCTTGCCTTCGGGGGTAAAATCGATCGACTTGTCGCCGCCCTCGATCCGGTCCTGGATGAAGCGGCGCTCCTCGACATCGGCGATGTGCATGTATTCGTAGCCGACCTTGCCGCAATAGTTGCGCTTGAGCACATCGACCAGCTGGCGGACCGTCGCCCAGGTTAGCCCCAGGGTGCCGCCCATGTAGACCTGGCGATCAAGCGCGGCGCCGCTGAAGCCGTGGTATTCGGGATCGAGATCGGCGGGAAGTTCCTGCTTGGCGAGGCCGAGCGGATCGAGATCGGCGCCGAGGTGCCCGCGCACGCGGTAGGTCCGCACCAGCATCATCGCCCGGATCGAATCCGCCGCAGCTTCCTCGATAGCGCGGCCGTCGGGCGCAGGCGCGCCTTTGGTCGCGGCCTTGATCGCGGCGAGCATCGCGGTGGGATCGAGCGCCTGGGTGAGGTCGTCCGCATCGGTGCGCCATTGCGGACGCGCCCAGCTCGGCCCGGGCTGCGGGTCGTCGGGGAGGAAGTCGTGGCTTTCGTTGCCCATTGGTCTGGCCTTTTCGCCTTAACTCACCCTCTCCTTAAAGGTGAGGGGCCTTTCGCCTTGTTACCAAGGTACTACGCAAGCTCCTTGAGCATCGCATCGAGTGTGATGCCAAGCTCGCTGGGCGAGGGTGACACCCGGATCCCTGCCGCTTCCATCGCCGCGATCTTGTCCTCGGCGCCGCCCTTGCCGCCCGAGACGATAGCCCCGGCGTGGCCCATGCGGCGGCCCGGCGGGGCGGTCAGCCCGGCGATGAACCCGACCATCGGCTTTCTGCGCCCGCGCTTCGCCTCGTCGGCGATGAACTGCGCGGCGTTTTCCTCGGCATCGCCGCCGATCTCGCCGATCATGATGATCGACTTGGTCGCATCGTCGGCCATGAACAGCTCGAGCACGTCGATGAAATTGGTGCCGTTGACCGGATCGCCGCCGATCCCGACCGCGGTGGTCTGGCCGAGCCCGATTTGGGTGGTCTGGAACACCGCCTCATAGGTCAGGGTGCCCGAACGGCTGACCACGCCGACCGAACCGGCCTTGAAGATCGAACCGGGCATGATCCCGATCTTGCACTCGTTCGGGGTCAACACCCCGGGGCAGTTTGGCCCGATCAACCGGCTCTGAGTGCCGCTGAGTGCCCGTTTGACCCGGACCATGTCGAGCACCGGAATCCCCTCGGTGATGCAGACGATCAGCTCGATCCCGGCATCGATCGCCTCAAGGATCGCATCGGCCGCGCCCGGCGGCGGGACATACACGCAGCTCGCGGTGGCGCCGGTGACCGCCTTGGCCTCGGCGACAGAATCGAACTGCGGCAGCCCGATGTGGGTTGTCCCGCCCTTTCCGGGAGTGACGCCGGCAACCATCTGCGTGCCATAGGCCAGCGCCTGCTCGGTGTGGAACGTACCGGTGGCGCCGGTCATCCCCTGGGTGATGACCTTGGTATGCTTGTTGACCAAAATACTCATAACTCACCTACTCCGTCATCCCGGCGAAGGCCGGGACCCAGTCCTAAACAAATGACGCCGCTTTGCGTCGATATTTCTTTCCTCGGTCTGGGCCCCGGCCTTCGCCGGGGTGACGAGCGCGGAGACCATGGCGCCTCACCCCAAGCTCGGCTCGATCGCCTTGCACGCCGTTAACAGCTCCTTGACCGCATCGACGCTGACCTGCAGCCCGGCCTTGTCCTCGGCATCGAGTTCGATTTCGACGATCTGCTCGACTCCGCCTGCACCGATCTGCACCGGGACGCCGACGTAGAGCCCGTTCAGGCCGTATTTGCCTTCAACAAAAGCCGCGCAGGGGAGGATGCGCTTCTGGTCGTTGAGGAAAGCCTCGGCCATGGCGATGCCGCTCGCTGCCGGGGCGTAGAACGCCGAGCCGGTGCCGAGCAGCGCCACGATCTCACCGCCGCCGCCGCGGGTGCGCTTAACGATAGCGTCGATCTTGTCCTGGCTGGAGAGCCCCATCTTGACCAGATCGGGCACCGGGATGCCGTTGATCGTGGAGTAGCGCACCACCGGGACCATGGTATCGCCGTGGCCGCCGAGCACGAAGGTGTTGACGTCGCGCACCGAGACCTGGAATTCGTCGGCGATGAAGTGGCTGAACCGGGCGCTATCCAGCACCCCGGCCATGCCGACGACCATGTGGTGCGGCAGCCCGGAAAATTCGCGCAAGGCCCAGACCATCGCGTCGAGCGGGTTGGTGATGCAGATCACGAAAGCCTTCGGCGCGTGGTTCTTGATCCCTTCGCCAACCGCCTTCATCACCTTGAGATTGATCCCGAGCAGGTCGTCACGGCTCATCCCCGGCTTGCGCGCGACCCCGGCGGTGACGATGATCACGTCTGCGCCGGCGATGTCCTTGTAATCGTTCGAGCCGGTGATCCTGGCGTCGAAGCCTTCAACCGGGCCGCACTGCGACAGGTCAAGCGCTTTGCCCTGGGGCACGCCTTCCATGATGTCGAACAGGACGACATCGCCGAGTTCCTTCTGCGCGGCGAGGTGGGCGAGCGTGCCGCCGATGTTGCCGGCGCCGATCAGGGCGATCTTCTTGCGTCCAGAATTCTTGGCCATAATCCGACTTGGTCCTTCCCTGCGCGGGATCGGCTTGGGTCTGGCTGCGGCCGGTCACTATCCCGCGAAAGAGGGCCGCCGCCCCATGAATGGGCGAGGCCTAGGCGCGTGAAATGGCGATTGCAAGGCCGTAAAAGCCCGCATCGGCAACTTAATTATGCTAATGATTCGCAATTGCAATTGTTCCCCTGATGGCGGAGGAACTCAACCCGCCTTGCGTTTGGGTTCAAGCTTGTCGCGCTCTTGCGCCAGCAGCATCTCGGCGAGGTAATCGGGTACCGCGCGGCTGAAATAATAGCCCTGGCCCAGCGTACAGCCGGCGGCGCGGACCGCCTTGGCCTGTTCGGTGGTCTCGATCCCTTCGGCGACGATCGCCATATCGAGCCGCGAGGCCATTTCCGAAACAGCGCGGATGATCGCTTCGCTCTTCTTGCCGGCATTGGCTCCGGAGACGAAGCTGCGGTCGATCTTGATCTTGCCGAACGGATATTTGCTGAGATAGCCGAGCGAGGAATAGCCGGTGCCGAAATCGTCGAGCGCGAAGCGCACCCCGGCTTCGGACAGTTCGGCCATGAAGTCTTCGGTCTGCTTGGAATGATCGAGCAGCACGGTCTCGGTGATTTCCAGCTCAAGCCGGTGCGGCGGCAGCTTGGCCTCGCGCAGCGCGTTGAGGATGCCCAGCGCTGCGCCGGGCGCCTTGATCTGCAATGGCGAGAGATTGACCGCGACAGTGACGTCGTCGGGCCACTGCGCCGCGGCGCGCGCGGCCTGGACTGTGATCCAGTTGCCCAGGGTGATGATCGCGCCGGTTTCCTCCGCCACCGGGATGAATTCGTCGGGGCGCAGTTCGCCCTTATCGGGGTGGAACCAGCGCACCAGCGCTTCGAAGGCGCGGATCTTGCCGCTGGCCAGATCGACAATCGGCTGGAAGAAGATCGAGAGTTCATCGCGTTGCAGGGCGAGGCGCAGTTCGGCCTCGATCTCGCGGCGGCGGACCAGGTTGCGGCTCATCGAAGCGTCGTAGAAGCTGACCTGGTTGCGGCCGTTGACCTTGGCATGGTAGAGCGCAAGGTCGGCGCACTGGAACAGCGTTTCGACATCGCCGCCATCATCGGGCAGCATGGCGATGCCCATCGAGCAGCCGATTTCGAGCCGGTCGTCGTCGATCCGCATCGGCCGGGTGATCTCGCCCAGCATGGCCAGCGCGATGGTTTCCACCTCGCGGCGGTCCTTGACGTCGCAGGCGAGGACGAATTCATCGCCGGCAAAGCGGCCGAACACCGCCTCGGGCTTGGCCTGGCTGCGGATCCGCTGCGCAACTTCGCTCAGCACCCGGTCGCCGGCCTGGTGGCCAAGAGTGTCGTTGATGTCCTTGAACTTGTCGAGATCGAGCCAGAACAGCGCCAGCTTAGGCGAAGACCGCCCGCGCGAAAGGTGTTCGACCAGATAGTGATTGAGCCCGGCGCGGTTGTTGAGCCCGGTGACCACGTCGGTACGGGCCAGATGCTGCATCTTTTCGGCCAGCCGCGCGCTGGTTTCCGCCGCCGCGATCGAATCGCGCAGGGTCCGGAAGACGTGCATGGTGATCGACATCATCCCCAGCCAGAGCAGCAGCACCGCAACGGCCAGCACGCGCTCAGCCAGACCGCCAATGTTCCACAGGCCGACGTTGAGCGGAACGAAGACCAGCAACATCTGCCCGATCGAGATTGCCGGACGTCCGGCGTTGCGGGCCGCAATTCCGGTGCCATAGCCGATTGCATAAGCCACGATCAGCAGCTGCGCGGCGGCATCGACCCGGTACCATACCGCAAGCGCGGCAATCAGGCCGAGCAGCCCCGAATACGTGAAGGCGCCAAGCTCGTAAATCAGCTCGAGCCGCCGGGTGTCGCGGTTCTCGTAGCGTGGCAGGATCAGACTTAGCCCAACGCGCACAATTGCGACGGTGGTCAGCGCCATGGCGAGCTGGGTGATCAGCGGTATTCCGGCCAGCGATGCGGTGACCAGGCTTGCAAGGATGCCGGTCCCCGCGCCCACCGCCAGGTTGGCGGGCTGGGTATAGAGCGTCTCGACCAGGGTCTTCTTGACCCGGTCGTCGATCGCATTGGTGCGAAACAGCACCCGCAGCAGGGTTCGCCAGCGCCTGATCGTCAAATTCCCTTCCAACCCATGCGCACTAGCGTGCACACGTCACTGAAGGGTTAACGCGGCGGTTACCATAACCCTCAGCGCGCGCGGTTGCTCACGCTTGCAGCAACGCAGGCGGCAACGCGCCGGTCCAGCGTCCTGCAGATCCCCAGCCAGCGGCGATAGTCGGCGCTGTTCCCGGCAAAAAAGGCGGCTTCGGCGCGCGACCGGGCTTCCTCGGCGGCGCCCAGCCCGTGGGCGGCGAACAGCTTGAGCGCATCGCGCAGCACCCCGTCATGCCGCAGCGGCTCGCCGTTGTCGTTGGCAGCCTGCAACGCGATCCGCGGGCGGAACAGGGTGGCGCCAAGCGCAGAAACGGGACGACGAGCGGCGGCGAACTGGATGGTCATAGGGGAGCGAGCTCACTGTTTTTTGGCGACGAACCCCCGTTAGCCGCACCTCCGCTAAGGCTTCGTGTGAGCCTATGGTTTCCAAGCATTTACCAAGAATGTGTGGGCGCCCGGCTCAGGTGCCTGGCTGGCCGATCCAACGGCCCGATTGCTGGTATTCGGGGCGGACGCTGCCTCCTGCAGCGTGATTGGGGCCGCCGGGCAGCTTGTCGCCGCGGAACTGCGCGTCGCCGCCGCGGCTTTGCACTTCGGGGGCATAGACCGGTGCCGGGGCAGGGCGGGCGGGAGCAGAGCCGACTTCGCCGACCCGCGCTGGGCCGCCGGGTTGCACACTGGCCAGGCCGGCATCGTAGGCGCGCTGCAGCGCCAGCGGATCGAGCACCGGATCGGGCAGCTTGTCCGCGGCGGCGCTGCGCGCGTGCGGGGCGGCAATCGGCTCGCCGCCGGCGTAAGCGAAACGGAAGGTGCCCGCGGTCCCGGCCTTGCCGCGGAACGAATAGAACCGGTGCGCGCCGACGGTGACGATGTGGTTGAGGCTGGGCGCCCAATAGGGGTGGATCGCGATGGTGTGGTAATGCGTGGCGAGGCCGACGGTGGGCTCGACATATCCCGCCAGCGCGGTCGCCGCGACGCTGCGTGCGCGTTCCCAGAACATCAGGTTGGGCCGCTTGGCCAGCGAGCCATCGCAGGTAAAGCTGAACTGGCAACCAGTGCTGCGTTCCGAACCCTGGTAAACCACCCCGCAGACTGTGTTGGGATACGAGGGATGGGCGACCCGGTTTAGCACCACCTGGGCGACCGAGCGCTGGCCCTGGTCGCTCTCGCTGCGGGCTTCATAATAGACCGCGGCGGTCAGGCAGTCTGCCGCGCGGCTGCGATCGACCCCGGAAAAGTCCATCCGCATCGCCCGGGCGATCGGGCCGCCGATCGCATCGGCGACGGCGCTGGAGGTTTCGGCGACGAAGCCCGCTTGCTTGTCGCGGGCGATATCGTCGGCGGTGGCGAGGTAATAGAACGCCGAACCGGGGAAGCTGTCGCCCGAGCGCTCGAACGGCATCGGCTCGATCACCAGCTGGGCTTCACCGGCGTTGCCGATGTCGAACGGGCGCCATTCGCTCGGCGCGGCCAAGGCCGGGACCCCGATCGCGGCGAGCAGCACCGCCGCGCGGCGCCCGCGATGCTTGCGGGCCGCTCGCATCGCCACCGTGCGCACCCCCTTGCGCGGCAGGCGCAAGACGAAATCGCGCGGACGCGGCTCGTATTGAGGGGGCAAAAGCTGGCTCATCCATTCTCGCTTCGGTTACGCGCGAAGGCGCGTAGCGCGGCCCGGGCCGCTCGCGCCACCGCGCAGATCGCGCCGTGCCGAAAGGGGACGGATCGCCCTGATAGGCTTAAGCGGTTAAGAAACGGCCAAGTTGCGCTATGCGGTGCATACGCGTAGAGGCGCGAACACGTCATCGGTTGTTCCGCAAGGAACCGAAGAGGGAAGGAGGTTCAAATCCTCCGCTGCCCCCGCAACTGTGACCGGGGAGCGAGCCGTCGCTCATGCCACTGGCCAAGGCCGGGAAGGCAGACGGCAAGCGATGATCCGGGAGCCAGGAGACCTGCCAGTGACGGTCGTTCCGCAGCCGGGCGGGGTGTACCGGATGTAAGCAGGAGTCCGCGAATCCGTGCGGGCGGCCTCGCCATGAACGGCGTTTCGTTCATGTGTGGAGGTTTTGCGTGAAATATCTGTTTTTGCTTGGTTGTTCGCTCTCGATTGCTTCGCCTGTTCTGGCGCAGGAGGGCGAGCAAGAAATCATCTTCGCCGATGCCATCCGCGATGACATCATTACCGTGGTCGCTACCGGCAATGCCACCAGAATTTCGGAAACCGGCCAGTCGATCAGCGTCATCGGCGCCGAAGAAATTGCCCGGGTCCAAGGCCCCGATCTCACCCGCGTGCTCACCCGCTTGCCCGGAGTCAGCTTCTCGCGCAACGGCGGGCTTGGCGCCCAGACCGGGCTCAATGTCCGCGGCGCCAATGCCGACCAATTGCTGGTGTTGGTCGATGGCGTGCGGATCGCCGACTATGCCTCGCCCGGCGGCGGCTATGACCTTGGCAACCTGCTTGGCGGCAACCTGAGCAAGCTGGAATTGCTGCGCGGCTCCAACAGCGTCATCTGGGGTAGCCAGGCGATCGGCGGCGTGCTGGCGGTGACCAGTGAGGAGCTCGACGGCTTCCGCGGTTCGGCCGAATATGGCGCCTATGACACCGCGCTGCTCAGCGGCGGCGCGGGAGTTGCCGGCGATGGTCATGCGCTCTCCGTAACCGGCGGCTTTGCCCGCACCGACGGCTTCTCGGCGCAGAGCGGCGGGACCGAGGCCGACGGCTATCGCCAGTGGAATGTCGGCGGCAAGGCCCGGCTTGACCTGACCGAGGGTCTGAGCCTGCGCGCCACCGGCCGCTATGCCGACAGCCACCTGGCGATCGACCAGCTTGGTCCCAACGCGCTCGACTTTCAGGACACCCGCGAAGTCAGTGCGCGGTCCGGGCTCGATTATCAGGGCGAAGGCATTAGCCTGTCCGCGGGGGTGGCCTATGGCGATGTCCGCCGCGATTATGACACCGGTTTTGGTCCTTCGACTTTCACCGGCCGCTCGTGGCGCGCTGAGCTGAGGGGGCGGGCTGAACTGGCCCAGGACTTTGCGCTCGATTTCGGCGCCGACAATGACTGGACCCGCTCGACCTCCAGTTTCGATCCCGATGCCAAGGCGCGGGCATCGAGCGGCCACGCGCTGTTCGGCTACACTGGCCAGGGGTTCGTCCTCGCCGCCGGCGCGCGGCTCGACGATCACAGCCGGTTCGGCTCGCATTGGACCTTCGGGGCCAACGGCGCGGTGCCATTCGGCGACGGCTGGCGGCTGCGCGGTTCGTTCGGCGAGGGCTTTAAGGCGCCGACGCTCTATCAGTTGTTCGGCAGCTTCGTTCGCAATCCGGCGCTCCAGCCCGAAACCAGCCGCAGCTTCGAGGCCGGAGTCGAAATAGGTGACCGTAACGCAGAGCTGCACTTCGCCGCCACTGCATTCCGTCGCGACAGCCGCAACCTGATCGATCTCGATTCGAGCTTTAAATATAAAAACGTCGCCCGCGCCCGGGCACAGGGCTTCGAACTTGAACTGGGTGCGAAGGTCAGCGAAACCCTGCGCGCCCAGGCGGCCTACACCTACCTGAAGGCGCGCGACCTTACCCAGTCGCGTGATCTTGCCCGCCGTCCCCGCCATGCCTTGTCGGTGAGCGCTGACTGGACCACGCCGCTGGCCGGACTGGAACTTGGCGCTGACCTGCGCCTCCAGGGCGATAGTGTCGAGTACGACTTTCTCCGGCACCCCGACCGCGCTCGATGGTTTCGCAATGGTAACACTTCGTGCTGCCGTTGCCGATCGGTGAGCATTTCGAGCTCTATGGCCGGATCGAGAACGTGACCGACGCCCAGTACGAAACCGCCGTCGGGTTTCAACACCGCTGGGCGCTCTGCCTATGGCGGGGTCAGGGTCAAGTGGTAACCAAGCGCCAGATCCTCTCCATTTTCGCGAAGCGCAAATGGGGAGGTGGCGCGCCCGCAGGGCGTGACGGAGGGGTTTCGGCGCTCGCGTCATTGCCCCTCCGTCAGCGCTTCGCGCTGCCACCTCCCCATTTGTCCTGCGGAAAAATGGAGAGGATCGTTCTGGCTTTCGTCCCGCTGCTCCTCTCCGCTTGCGCCCAGGCCCCGGCGCGCGAGGCGGCGCCGGCCGCGCCGCGCATCGTCAGCCTCAATCCCTGCACCGATGCGGTGCTGGTTGAGGTTGCCGATCCGCAGCAGATTCTGGCGCTGTCTTCTTACAGCAGCGACCCGGCATCGAGCTCGATGGATCTGGCCGTCGCCAGCGCGCTTCGCTGCGGTTGACGGCACGGTCGAGGAAGTGGCGGCGCTGCGGCCCGATCTGGTGCTCGGCTCTACCTTCGTTGCGCCGACGACGCGTAGCGCCTTCGCGCGGCTGGGGTTCCGATACGAAAGCTTTGGGATCAATCCCGATGTCGCTGACAGTCTGGCCCAGATCCGTGCGATTGCTGCACTGGCAGGTCATCCAGACCGCGGCGAGGCTCTGGTCAACCGGATCGAGGCCGCGCTGGCGGCCAATGCAGCGCCGGCTGGGCCACCGGTTTCGACGGTAGTGTGGCAATCGGGCGGGATCGTTCCGGGCAAGGACACGCTGATTTCTGAGCTGCTGGCGCGCACCGGGTTCGTCAACGCCGCGACGGCCAAGGGACTGCATCAGGCCGATGTTCTGCCACTGGAGCTGCTGCTGGCCGATCCGCCGCAGCTGATCCTGGCAGCGGGCAACCCCCTGTCGAACGAAGACCGCATGCTCGGCCATCCGGCTCTGGCAGTCCTCACCAAGACGCGGCTCGAGCGCTACGATTCGTCGCTGCTGTGGTGCGGCGGTCCGACCATTGTCCGCGCCGCGCAGCGGCTCGGCGCCGCGCGGCGCAGCTTGTGACCCGCCCCATCCCCATCCTGCTGATCGCGCTAGGACTGGCGCTGCCGCTGTCGCTGCTGGCGGGACGGGTGTGGATCGATCCGTTTGACCCGCAAATTTCCAACGCCGCAGTGATCCTTGCCGAACTGCGCCTGCCCCGCGCGATTCTGGCGGTGGTATTGGGGGCCGGGTTGGGCGCGGCTGGCGCGGCGATGCAGGGCTACTTGCGCAATCCGCTGGCCGATCCGGGACTGTTCGGGATTGCTCCGGGTGCGGCGCTGGGGGCGGTGCTGAGCTTTTGGACCGGGCTTGCCGCGCAGCCGCTGGTGCTGCCGCTGTTCGCGCTGATCGGTGCGGGTGGGGCGATGGCGCTGCTGGCCTTGATCGCGGGCCGTTCGGGCTCAGTCACGCTGTTCACGCTCGCCGGAATGATGATCGCCAGCCTCGCGGGCGCCTTGATGAGTCTTGCGATCAGCCTCTCACCCACCCCGTTTGCCATGGCTGAGATTGTCACCTGGCTGATGGGCGCGCTGGCCGACCGCTCGTGGCACGAGGTCTGGATCGCGACCCCGCTGACATTGGCCGGGATCGTGCTGCTGATCGCCGCCGGGCGCAGCCTCGATGCGCTGAGCCTGGGCGAAGCCGCGGCGCGCTCGCTGGGGGTCAGTCCGGGGCGACTGCAGTGGCTGTTGATCGGCGGGATCGGACTGACTGTCGGCGCCGGGGTGGCGGTAGCCGGGATCATCGGCTTTGTCGGGTTGATCGTGCCGCACCTGCTGCGCCCGTTCACCGACCGCCGCCCCTCCAGCCTGATCGTGCCAAGTGCGCTGGCCGGAGCGCTGCTGTTGCTGGTTGCCGATGCGCTGTGCCGGGTGTTGCCGCTGCAGGGCGAGCTCAGACTGGGGATCGCGCTCTCGCTGATCGGCGCGCCGTTTTTCTTTGCACTGCTGCTGCGGCTCAGGAGGGAGCTGCCATGATGCTCGCGGCGCATGACCTGACGCTGGCAGCGCGGCTAAGCGGCGTATCGCTGGCCCTGCGGCCCGGCGAAGTCACCGCGATCTGCGGCCCTAACGGTGCCGGCAAATCGAGCCTGCTTGCCTGCCTTGCTGGATTGCTGCACGGCGAGCGCGATGCGGTTACGCTGGACGGCGAACCGATCGAGCGGATTGCCCCTAGAGCGCGCGCGCAGGTCATCGGCTATCTGCCGCAAAGCGCGGAGCTGGCCTGGGACCTCTCGGTCGAGACGCTCGCCGGGCTGGGCCGACTGCCGTGGCGCGCGGAGCCAACGGAGGACAACGCGGCGGTCGAAGCCGCGCTTGCGGCGATGGAGCTGGTGGACCTGCGCCGCCGCCCGCTCTCGCAGCTTTCTGGCGGTGAGCGCGCGCGTGCACTGCTGGCGCGGGTGCTGGCCGGCACCCCGCAGTGGCTGCTGGCGGACGAGCCTTTGGCCAATCTCGACCTTGCGCACCAGCTGGCGCTGCTCGCCCGCTTCCGCGCGCTGGCCGATCAGGGGCTGGGGGTGGTGCTGGTGCTCCACGACCTTGCCCATGCGATCAACCATGCCGACCGGGTGGTGGTGCTGCAGGGCGGCAAGGTGGCCGCTGATGGTGCGCCCGAGGAGGCTCTGGCCGAGCAGGTGCTGGCAAGTGTGTGGGGGGTGCAAGCGCGCTGGCTGGGTGAGCCGGGGCGGAGGGCTTTGGCGATCGTCTAGATCCTCTCCATTTGCGCTTACGCGAAAATGGAGAGGCGCTAAGTAGGGCCTACTTCAGCCCGCGCGCCTTCAGCATCGGCTCGATACTCGGATTGCGGCCGGCAAAGCCGCGATAGAGCTCCGCCAGATCCTGCGAATTGCCCTGGCTGAGCACCAGCTGGCGGAATCGATCGCCGTTGGCGCGGGTCATGCCGCCGTTGCTGGCGAACCACTGGAAGGCGTCGTGGTGGAGCATTTCGGTCCACAGGTAGGCGTAGTAGTTCGCGGCATAACCGCCGCTCCAGACGTGGCGGAAATAGCTGGTGCGATAGCGCGGCGGGACCAGGCCGGTCTCCAGCCCCAGCGTGGTCAGGGCCTCGCTCTCAAACCCGCCGACGTCCTGCTTGCCGGCGCTGGAACCAAGCGCATGCCAGCGCTGGTCGAGCATTGCCGCGGCGACGATCTCGCCCAAGGCATAGCCCTGATTGAAGCGCCGCGCGCGCTGGACCTTGGCGACCAGTTTGGCGGGCATCGCCGCGCCAGTCTGGTAATGCTTGGCATAGTTGGCGAAGACCTTGGGTTCGGTCATCCAGTTCTCGTTGAACTGGCTGGGGAACTCGACGAAATCGCGTGAGGTCTGGGTGCCGGCCAGCGTCGGGTAAGTCTGGTCGCTGAGCAGCCCGTGGAGGGCATGGCCGAATTCGTGAAAGATGGTCTTGGCGTCGTCGAAGCTGATCAGCGCGGGCTGCCCGGGGGCGGGCTTGGGCGAGTTCTGGACGTTGAACACCACCGGTTTGGTTCCAAACAGGTGCGATTGGCCGACGAAGTTTGACATCCAGGCGCCGCCGCGTTTGCCGTCGCGCGCCCACGGATCGAAATAGAACAGCGCCAGCTCGGCGCCGTCGGCATCGTAGATGGTATAGACGGTGACGTCGGGGTGATAGACCGGCAGATCGGTGCGCTTCTTGAAGGTCAGACCATAGAGCTGGTTGGCTGCGAAGAACGCCCCGTTTTCGAGGACATTGGTGATCTCGAAATAGGGCTTCACCTGGGCTTCGTCGAACGCATACTTTTCCTTGCGCAGGCGCTCGGTGTAGAAGTCCCAGTCCCACGGCTGGGCCGTGAACTTGCCGCCCGAGCGATTGATCAGCGCGTTCAGCTCGGCGGCTTCGCTGCGCTGCTGCGCGGCCAGTGCCGGGACCATCTGCTGCATGAAGCCCATCGCCGTCGTCGGGTTCTTGGCCATCTGATCGGACATGGTGAAACTGGCGAAATCGGCAAAGCCCAGCAGCGCCGCCTTTTGCGCGCGCAGCACAGCCAGTTCGGCGATCATCGTCCGGGTATCGTTGGCATCGCTGCGCTCGGTGCGGGTCCGGCCGGCATCGAACAGCGCTTTGCGGGTCGCGCGGTCTTGCAGCGAAACCAGCAAGGGCTGCTGGGTGGTGTTGAAAATCGGCAGCACCCATTTGCCCGCAAGGCCGCGATCAGCGGCAAGTTTGGCGGCGGCGGCCAGGTCACCCGGGGACAGCCCGGCCAGCTTGCGTTGGTCCGAGATCACCAGCGCGCTGTCCTTGGTCGCCGCGGCCAGCTTCTGGCCAAACGCGGTTTCCAGGGATGAAATGCGCCCGTTGATGACCTTGAGCTGTTCCTTCTGTGCACCTGCGAGCAGCGCCCCGTTCTTGACGAAGTTATCATAGCTGACCTTGAGCAGCCGCGCCTGATCGGGACGTAGACCGAGCTCGCCCTGACGATCGTGGAGCGATTTGACCCGGGCAAACAACCTGTCGTTGAGATATCTGGCATCGCTCAGCGCGGCCAGTTTGGGTGCGGTCTCGCTGTCGATCTGTTCGAGCGCGGGGTTGGTGTTGGCCGCGGTCAGCGCGCTGAACACATATTGCACGCGGGCCAGCATCTGGCCCGATTTCTCCATCGCGACCAGGGTGTTGTCGAAGCTGGGAGCGGCGGGGTTGCCCGCGATCGCGTCAAGCTCGGCGAGCTCGATGGCGATACCCTGCTCGATTCCCGGTTGGAAATCGCTGTCCTTGATCCGGGCGAAATCGGGCGCGTGGAATGGCAGCCCGGACGGTTCAGCGAAGATCCCTGAGGCTGCGGGGATCACCGGGGCATAGGGCGCCGGTGCAGGGTCGGCGACGACGAGCGGCGGGGTCACATCGGCATCCTTGATAGCACAGCCGGCCAGGGCCAGCACGGACAGCGAAACGAGGGCGAGGTTACGCATCGGCGGTTCCTTGAAAAATTTGCGGGGCAGCCGTGGCGGCCGCCCCCTGAACGCAGGCTGGACCAGCGCTTACCAGATCCGGGCGCGGTCGGCGGGGGCGATGTAGAGCTTGTCGCCCGGCTTGACGCCAAAGGCCGCATACCAGCTGTCAAGGTTGCGCACCGGGCCGATCGCGCGGAACCGGGCAGGGCTGTGGCGGGCAGTGGCGACTTGTTGACGAAGTGCATCCTCGCGCTGCTTGGTCCGCCAGTTCTGGGCATAGGCCAAGAATACCCGCTGTTCGCCGCTATAACCATCGATCACCGGGGCCGGCTTGCCGCCGAGCGAGGCCTGATAAGCATCGAGCGCCATGGCCAGACCGGCCAGGTCGGCAATGTTCTCGCCCATGGTCAGCTTGGGATCGAGCAAGACCCCAGGCAGCGGTTCGAACTGCGCATATTGCTCGCCCAGGCGCTTGGCGCGCTCTTCGAAGCGCAGGCCGTCCGCTTCTGCCCACCAGTCGCGCAGTGCGCCGGTGGCGTCAGCCTTGCGACCCTGGTCATCGAACCCGTGGCTGATCTCGTGCCCGATCACCGCGCCAATGGCGCCATAGTTGACCGCATCGTCGGCATTAGGGTCGAAGAATGGCGGCTGCAGAATTCCGGCCGGAAAAACGATCTTGTTTTCGAGGAAGGCATTGTAGGCATTTACCGTCTGCGGATTCAGTCCCCACAATTTGCGATCGACCTTCTTGCCCAGAAAACTCTTGTCGTAAGCAGCATTGAACGCCCCGGCACGCTGGACGTTGCCATAGAGGTCGGCCGGATCGATCCGGAGCGCCTTGTAGGAGCGAAACTTGTCAGGGTAACCGACCATCACGTCCATGCGGTTGAGCTTGTCCAGCGCGGCGGTCTTGGTCGGCGCGCTCATCCAGTCGTTGCCCTTGATCCGTCCGACCATGGCCGCCTTGAGGTTGGCGACCAGCGCCTCCATCCTGGCTTTTGACGAAGGCGGAAAATACTTGGCAACATAGTCCTGCCCGACCAGTTCGCCCAGCGAGCCATCGACCAAGGTGACCGCGCGTTTCCACCGCGGGCGGTTCTCGGTCACGCCGGACAGGCTCTTGATAAAGTCGAAGCGGCTTTCGACCAGGGCCTTGATCAGATAGGGCGAGGCCTGGTGGGCGGTGTGGAACTGCTGCCACAGCTTGAGCGTGGCCAGCGGGGTCTCACCAACAAACCCCGCGATCGCCTTGATCGCGGTATTTTCTGCAACGATGACCCGCTTCTGCGCGGGCACTCCGGCCCCGGCAAAATAAGCGGCCCAATCGATCCCCGGCGCAAAAGCCGCCAGCTCGACGGTGGAGTAGCCGTTGTTGAGCTTGGTCAGATCGCGGCGGTCGACCACTTTCCAGCTTTTGAAAGCGATCTCGGTCTCAAAGCCCATGATCGTATCGGCGGCGGCTTTGGGATCGGGGTTGCCGATGGTCCGCATGGTCCGCTCGATATAGGCGCGATAGGCGGTGCGCTGCTTCTCGAATTGCGGCGAGAAGTAATACTCGCGTTCGGGCAGGCCGATCCCGCCCTGGCTCATGAACAGGACGTTGACCTGCGGATTGTCGAAATCGGGGATCACCCCGTGATCGACGGCGCTGATCCCGAACCTGCCGTTGGATGCGCCCATGAATCGGGCGAACTGGGCCTTGGTCTTGATCGCCGAAATCGCCGCGAGATCGCGCTTGAGCGGCGTCAGCCCAGCCGCCTCGATCCGCTTTTCGTCCATGAAGCTGGCATAGAGCGCGCCGTACTTGCTACCCTTGGAGGCATCGACAATCAGATCCTTGACCTGTTCGGAAGCGCGCTCGTCAAGGTCGTAGAATGTGCCGATGGCGGCGCGGTCGGCCGAAATTTCGTTGGCATCGTACCATTTGCCGGAAGCGAACCGGAAGAAGTCGTCACCCGGCTTGACCGAGCTGTCGCCGCCGCCAAGGTCAACCCCCCAGGCGCCGAACGCAGCCTTGGCGGAAGCGGCTTGCTGGGCCGATAGCTGAGTGCCGCCAAGCGGCAACGCGAGCGCGCAAAGCATGGCGCCGGCGATCAAAAAACGGGATTTCATTGCGACACAACTCCCTTTGAAGGCAAGCGCGCCAGGCCAGTCCAAAGCCCGGACGCAAGACTGCGGCCTGCCTTGCCCTGGCGCGTCAGAGTGTCAATGCCGTTCGCCGAACTGGATCGGCGGTTGGTCGGGGAGCGGGGTCAGCCAGCCGGTGTGCCGCACCGCGTCTTGTCGCCGGCCTGACATGCGGCGTTATCAGCCTGCCACTTCGCGGTCGCCGCTTCGTAATCAGCCTGGGCCTTGGCGGTAGCGGCGGCCTGGGCGGCGATGGCTTCCTCGCGCGCCTTGACCGCCGCGTCATAGGCCTGCTGGGCAGCTGCGTTGGCTTCCAGCTGCGCCTTGGCGGCGGCGGCCTGTTCGGCGTTGAGCCGGGCGCGCTGGGCCTCGGGCTCTTCGGTCGGGGCGGCTGCGGCAGGCGCTGCGATCAAAGCGAGCGCGGCGATAACGCCAAGCGCGGCAGGGCCAGCGGTTGCGAGGCGAGACAAGTTCATGGCCGGACTCCTTGCACTTTGGGCAAGCGCCAACATAGTCCGGCAAACCTCGGATGCAAATTCGAACCACGACGCCGACCGGGAGAGCTGATCCCGGCCGGCGCCGCGGCGCGCGAACGAAACAATCAGGGCTTCGTTGCCGTGACGTTCATCGCCATCTCGACGGTGACCGACCGCACCTGACGGCGTGCATCGGCGATCGTGGCGGCGCGGCAACGCCCGTGCCTGAACGTGTCTTGCAGACTGAAGCCCGGTTCGTAGCAGACCCGATAGGCCGCAACAGAAATGCGTCGGTCGAGCGTCGCTCTTCCGGAAGCAGTGCTGATGTCGAGATCGCCGTAACTGACGACCTCGCGCTTGACCTCGGTGTCGGGCGCTTCGGCCAGGCAAGGGGTGCTGGCGACCAGCGCAGTGATGAGGATTGTGGATCGCAACATGGTGTTTCTCCTTTGCAACAGGTTGGTATCGTGCAGACCATCGACCCACCGTTCGGTCCATCCGACAGCAGCGATCTTGACCCGGTCCGGCAAGCTTGGGAAGTAGGCAAAGTGTTGCAAAGTGATTGATTTTGCATAATAAAGCGGGAATTTGCGCAAACCTGCGGCGCCGCAGAAGCGGCGGCTCGGAGCGCGCGTGGTTTTTGTTCAGTTGTCTTGCGGCGTGGGATCGCAAACGGTGCCACCGCTCTCGAACCAGTGGTCGAGTTCGCAGGGGTAGGCGAAGACCTTGGCGATCCGCCCGCCGGGGATCCGGTGCACCGGCAGGCCGCGGTCCTGGGCCCAGCGGACCACGGTGGTCCGTTCGCGGCCGAAATGGGCGGCGATTGACTTCCAGCCATTGAGGATTTGGGCGTTCTGCGCCATCTCGATCTATCCTTCCGGAGCGCGGTCATGGCACGCTGCGAAATTCGCGTCCGTGATTTCGGTCACGTTCGGCCCCTGCCCCTTGCTCGAATCGAACAGATATGGAACAGCGCCCCGCTATGTCGCTGAGCAAAATTGTCGTCCGGGGCGCCCGCGAGCACAACCTCAAGGGTTTCGATGTCGAGCTGCCGCGCGACAGTCTGATCGTGATCACCGGGCTTTCGGGCAGCGGCAAGAGCAGCCTGGCGTTCGACACGATCTACGCCGAGGGCCAGCGGCGCTATGTCGAGAGCCTCAGCGCCTATGCCCGCCAGTTCCTCGAGCTGATGCAGAAGCCTGATGTCGAACATATCGACGGGCTGAGCCCGGCGATCTCGATCGAGCAGAAAACCACCAGCCGCAATCCGCGCAGCACCGTGGCGACGGTGACCGAGATCTACGATTACATGCGGCTGCTGTGGGCGCGGGTGGGCGTGCCGTACTCGCCAGCGACAGGCCTGCCGATCGCGGCGCAGACGGTCAGCCAGATGGTCGACCGGGTGATGGCGCTGCCCGATGGCACCCGCGCCTACCTGCTCGCGCCGGTGGTGCGCGGGCGCAAGGGTGAATACCGCCGCGAGCTCGCTGAGTGGCAGAAGGCCGGTTACACGCGGGTGCGGATCGACGGCGAATTCTACGCGATCGAGGACGCCCCCGCGCTCGACAAGAAGTACAAGCACGACATCGAGGTGGTGATCGACCGGATCGCGGTGCGGGAGGGCATCGAGACGCGGCTGGCGGACAGCTTCGAGCAGGCGTTGAAGCTCGCCGAGGGGACGGTTTATCTCGATCTGGCGGACGGGACGGTGCCGGGGCGCGAGGCCGAGGACGCCGGCGGGGCGATGAAGGGCGCCGGCCTGCCGCCCAACCGGATCGTGTTCAGCGAAAAGTTCGCCTGCCCGGTCTCCGGCTTCACCATCGAGAGCATCGAGCCGCGGCTGTTCAGCTTCAACGCGCCGCAAGGCGCTTGCCCGGCCTGCGACGGGCTCGGAGAGAAGCTGCTGTTCGATCCGCAGCTGGTGGTGCCCAACGAGCATCTCTCCCTCAAGCAGGGCGCGATCGTGCCGTGGGCGAAGAGCAACCCGCCGAGCCCATACTATATGCAGGTGCTGGCGAGCCTGGCCGCGCAGTTCGGCTTCAGCCTGGCCACGCCGTGGGACGAGCTGCCGGGCGAGGTCAAGGTGGTGATCCTCCACGGCACCGCGGGCCGCCCTGTGGCGCTGACCTTCACCGATGGCAAGAAGAGCTACACCGTCAACAAGGCGTTCGAGGGGGTGATCGGCAATCTCAACCGGCGGATGTTGCAGACCGAGAGCACCTGGATGCGCGAAGAGCTGGGCAAGTACCAGACCGCGCAGCCGTGCGAGACCTGCGCGGGCAAACGGCTCAAGCCCGAGGCGCTGAGCGTCAAGATTGGCGGCGCCGATATCAGCAGCATAACCATGCTTTCGGTGGGCGACGCGGTCGAGTGGTATTCAACGCTGGATCAGACGTTTACCGCGCAGCAAAAGCAGATCGCCAAGGCCATCCTCAAGGAGATCGAGGAGCGCCTCGGATTCCTCAACAATGTCGGGCTCGATTACCTCAACCTCAACCGCACTTCAGGGACGCTGAGCGGCGGGGAATCGCAGCGCATTCGCCTCGCTTCGCAGATCGGTTCGGGGCTCTCGGGGGTGCTCTACGTGCTCGACGAGCCGAGCATCGGGCTGCACCAGCGCGACAACGACCGGCTGCTGGAAACGTTGAAGCGGCTGCGCGATCTCGGCAACACCGTGATCGTCGTCGAGCATGATGAGGACGCGATCCGCCATGCCGATCATATCGTCGATCTCGGCCCCGGCGCGGGGGTCCACGGCGGGCATATCGTCGCCCAGGGGGTGCTCGCGGATATCCTCGCCGCGCCCGAGAGCCTGACCGGGCAGTACCTTTCCGGCGCCCGCCGGATCGAGGTTCCGAAAGTGCGCCGCAAGGGCAACGGCCACAAGCTCACCGTCCACGGCGCGCGGGCCAACAACCTGCGCAACATCACCGCCGGCATCCCGCTCGGCACCTTCACCTGCGTCACCGGGGTCTCGGGCTCGGGCAAGTCAAGCTTCACCATTGATACGCTCCACGCCGGCGCCGCCCGCGCGCTCAACGGCGCGCGGGTCATCGCCGGCCCGCACGACAAGATCACCGGGCTTGAGCTGTGCGACAAGGTGATCGAGATCGACCAGTCGCCGATCGGCCGCACCCCGCGCAGCAACCCCGCGACCTACACCGGCGCCTTCACCCAGATCCGCGACTGGTTCGCCGGCCTCCCCGAAAGCGGCGCGCGCGGCTACAAGCCGGGGCGGTTCAGCTTCAACGTCAAGGGCGGGCGCTGCGAAGTCTGCCAGGGCGACGGGCTGATCAAGATCGAGATGCACTTCCTCCCCGACGTCTACGTCACCTGCGAGGAGTGCGGCGGCAAGCGCTACAACCGCGAAACCCTCGAGGTGAAGTTCAAGGGCCACAGCATCGCCGACGTGCTCGACATGACAATCGAGGACGCCGAGGGCTTCTTCAAGGCGGTCCCGCCGATCCGCGACAAGATGCACATGCTCAATGAGGTCGGGCTCGGCTACGTCAAGGTCGGCCAGCAGGCGACCACGCTCAGCGGCGGCGAGGCGCAGCGGGTCAAGCTCGCCAAGGAACTGTCGCGGCGCAGTACCGGGCAGACGCTCTACATCCTCGACGAGCCGACCACCGGGCTGCACTTCGAGGACGTGCGGAAGTTGCTGGAAGTGCTCCACCGCCTGGTCGATCAGGGCAATTCGGTGGTGGTGATCGAACACAACCTCGATGTGATCAAGACCGCGGATTGGGTGCTCGACCTCGGGCCGGAGGGCGGGGTGCGCGGGGGGGAAGTGGTGGCGGAGGGCACTCCGGAGCAGGTCGCGGCGAATGCGCGCTCGTTCACTGGCGGGTATCTGAAGGAACTCTTGGCACGCGCGTAGATTGCCTTGACATTTGTATGTACAAATGGCACAAAGTCAGAGGATCGTGAATGCAGTTCGATGGCTTCGAATGGGATGCGGGCAACAGCGCCAAGTGCCAGGCCCACGGGATGACCCTGGCCGAGGTCGAAAGCGTGTTCGCGGACACGCCGCTGGTTGGCCCCGATCCGTTCGATCCGGGGATCGAGGCGCGCTGGCGGGCAATCGGTCGGACAGCGAGCGGGCGGGCGGCGTTTGTTGCCTTCACTATCCGCCGGGCCGAGGGCGGCCGGCTGATCCGCCCGATTTCGGCGCGGTACATGCACGCCAAGGAGCGCAGCAGATATGAGCAAGGGTAAATTGAAACCGTTCCCCGAGTTGACCAGCGACGAAGCGGCGGAGCGGTTCGTCGCCGAAGCCGACCTGAGCGAATACGACTGGTCGGACATGAAGCCCGTCCGCTTCGAATTCGCCGCCAAGGACGCCCGCATCAACATGCGCCTGCCAGCCGACCTGCTCGCTGCGGTCAAGGCCCAGGCCGAGCGCGAACGCATGCCGTATCAGCGGTTTATTCGCAGGGCGTTGGAGGGGGCGGTGCGGAAGGCGGGGTAGGGGAGGTGATGGGGAGAATTCCTGCTGTCAATGATACTGCGCCACCGAAACCCCGTTCCTACAGTTAGTGAGGCCGGGCGGGCAGAGAGAAGGCGCCAGAAGAAGCAAGGGCCGCCGATGTGACGACCCTTGCTACTAGGGCTGTATTGTTCTTTGCTAGAGGCGACGATGGAAGAGTGGCGGGGGACGGCGCTGTCGCCTCCGAATGATATCATAAGGACGCGTGCGGAGGCCCGCCTTGAGATCGTATCTCACAGACGGATTCCTTGACTACAAGCGCCGGTTGTGCCATCTAAGCCCCTGTATGTGGGGTGACCTAGATCGCCAACTGGCGCTCTATTTCGCTTTACGGAAGGCTCGGCTTCGGTCGAGCCTTCTTCCGTTTCGGGGCTGTCGTACATCTTCCCTCATCGGTTACCTCGAATATAAAGTTTTCACGTCCCATGTTACCCCATGCCGCTGCTCGTTACATTGCCCTGCCCTCGTTTGGTGCGGCTAAGCCGTTGTTGAAAAGCGGAGGATAAAGCGATTGGTCGCCAGCGCGAGACTTTAACGCAACCTTCAATCCGTCACGAACCACAACGCCGTTTAACTTCATGCCACTTAGGGCTGGCGAAACCGCCGACATTGGAATTTCATCTCCCTTGAGTTGCGATGCGATTGCTTGAATGTCGTTGGCGCTGTTCCACACCGACTTTGCCTCGGCCATAGCCCGGAACAGATAATCCTTGGTGGTGTCTACACGGAAAGGTGAAGCCGCACTCACTATGACAGGCGGCGCAACCGCTGGCTCCTCTCCGGCAAGACTTGCGAAGGCGCGCTCAGCAGCCCGCCAATCTTCAAGGGCGGCTTGATCTAAAGCATCATCTTCTTTCCTCTTCGCCATGCGTGCCGTGATCTCGGCGATGTGCAATCGGGAGGTCTCAAGGGGGGTTGGCTGTGTCATGCTCCGGCTCTTACGCTGATTCGGCCGCAGATGCAAGCCGGTTGCAGAAAGGCTTGAGGAAACCCTTAGGTTACGGTGACAGGGGCAAAGGGTTGGAAACTCGACGATGAGCTCGTAATTAGACCATTCCCTCAATTCATAGCCGATCCCGACGAACGTGAGAGTACTTGGCGATTGTACCGCAAGGATATGCTAGAGAGGTGTGGGATCGCTCTATTTTTGTTTGGGAACAAGGAATCAGATGCTGGTGTTGTGCCTGCGACTGGAATGATAGAGGAATTCCAGATCGCTAGTGACTTAGGAATAGCTGTAGTTCCAGTTGGTGCAACCGGTTCCGTCGCCAAGCAATTGGTGACATCTGATATTGAGAGTGGGGCGAATGGCGATGATATTGTAAAGCTTAATACTAATTCCGATGACTTAATGACATTGATTGGACCCATCATTGATTTGATCGAAAGGATTCGTAGTACCATTTGAAATGGTATTACGAGGTTACGGTGACAGTTTGCACTCAACTCTGCGCTCTCAGCAACTCAGCGCGTGCCATTTTCCTACACCTCCAAAATCTGCAACATGGCCGGTTTGCCTTTCAGCGAGGAGATCGATCATGGACGATGCAACGCACAGCACCTTCGGGCGAGGGTGGATTCCGGCGGGGCGGGATATTGGGTTGCCGGGCGAGGCTTCTTCCCCCTCCCCTTCAGGGGAGGGGATGGGGGTGGGGGCTTGTCCTGCTATTGCGACGCCGGGTTCGATGGACAGACCCCACCCCAACCCCTCCCCTGAAGGGGAGGGGCTTTGCGAAGGCCCCCTGATCCTTCCCCCGCTTGTCCCGACCCGCGCCCGGGCCGATGGCTGGACGCCTGAGCGCCAGCGCGGGTTCCTTGAGGCGCTGGCCTGTTCCGGCTCGGTTTCCGCGGCCTGCGCTGCCGTCGGCATGTCGCGCGAGTCCGCTTATGCCTTGCGGCGCCGCGCTGAGGGGCGGGGGTTTGCCCAGGCGTGGGATGCGGCGCGGGTGTTGGCGGGGGAGCATCTGGTTGAGGTGGCGTGGAACCGCGCGGTCGAGGGTGAGGTGCGGCAGCGGTTTTATCATGGCGAGGTGGTCGCCGAGTTCCGCCATTACGACAACCGGCTGCTGCTCCAGCTGATCGCCGAGAACAAGGTGGCAGCGGGGCGGGCCTTGGCCTCGCCCGAACTGGTCGCGGCGGTTGCCGAGGACTGGGAGGCGGCGCTGGCGCGGGTCGAGCGCGGCGAGGCGCTGGCGGAGCCGGAAGCGCCCGAGCCGGCCTTTCCTCAGGCTCAGGATGCGCAGGCGGACATCGAACCGCCGCTGCCGCGCGCGCTGGACAGCGACGGCACCGAACTGGGCGAGGCGCAGCAGCTCGCAGTCGGGCTCTATCGCCATTGGTGGGACGAGGGGGAGGACTGCTGGCTGACCAACTGGCCCGCGCCCGCAGACTGGGAAGGCGATGACTATGCCCTCGACGAGAAGGGCGAGGTCACCGGGCGGTTCGATCCCGAGGCCGAGGAGGACGAGTGGGGCGATCCGCTGCCGCCGTTGGTCGAGCGCTGGGCCCGCACGCTCTCTCCCGAAGAGGAGGAAGCGCTGGAAACCGGCAAGGCGGGCGGGGCGGCGGCGCGCGAGGCGCGGCTCGAGCTCTATCGCCGCGCCGCCTTCGGGCTTGCCAGCGCCGCCGAGCGCGCCTCGCTGGCCGCGGCCAATGGCGGGCGCGGGCGGTTTGGAGCTGGCGGGTGAGGGCGGGTGAAAGCGCGGCGCATTTTTGGTTCCTGGACCCTGTCAGGTTTGTCAGGTTCCGGGCGCGTTCGGAGTTTGTTTCAGTTGCTCTGAAACAAGCCAACGCCGGCCCGCTCCCCCGGCCCGACCACCCGTTTATGGTACCCTATGGGTGGTCGGGCCGGGGGAGCGGGCCGGTGTTGCTTCCACGTGAGTGGAACAGATCTTAGGGCGTGGCGTCTTTAATTTCCTGAGCGGTCGTAGTGTAGCTGTTGCCGACTTCGGCCCCCAGGCTCTGGACCCCGATCAGCGAACCGGCCGCGATCAAGGCGGCGATGCAGGCATATTCGATCGCGCTGGTGCCGGTGGTCTCGGCAAGGAGGTGGCGGAGGCGTTTCATGGCAGCGTTCCTGTGGCGAAGGCTCAGCGCCTTGGGACCGGGATATATCCTTCGATAGTTTCCAGCGACTTGGCGGAACTGGTTAGTAAAGCGTAACCGGATTACACGCGCCGCGTGCTGTCGCGGACCAGCAGGCCAACGGGGACGCGGCCCTGACCATGCTCTGCGCCTGCGATCCCGGCCAGCAGGCGGTCGACCAGCAGAGCTCCGGCGGCGCGAAAGTCAGGCTCGACCGAGGTCAGGGGCGGGGCGGCGTGGGCGCCGGCGCGGATCCCGTCGAACCCGACCAGCCCGACCGCACCGGGTACCGCGAGACCGCGGGCGTGGAGCTCTTCGAGCGCGCCGAGCGCGATCGGATCGCAGACCGCGAACAGCGCGTCGAACGGGGTGCCGGCGGCGATCAGCGCGGCGACCGCGCGGCGGCCCTGCTCCTCGCGGCTGTGGCCCTTGTCGATCGCGGCGAGCACTGGTTCGAGGCCGGCGGCGCGCAGTTCCTCGGCATAGCCGTCGTAGCGCTCCTTGAACTGGCGCTGCGGCGAGGTCTCGGAGCCGATGCAGACGATCGCCCGGTACCCGGCATCGAGCAAATGGCGGGTGGCGAGGCGGGCGCCGCCATGGTTGTCGGAGCGGACCCAGGCGACATCGTCGAACGGCGCGCCCCAGCAGATCCAGTCGATCCCGCTCTGGCCAAGTTCGCGGAAGTAGTCCCAGGCGGCGTAGTTCTCAGTGGTCCCGATCACCACCAGCCCATCGGCCTTGCGCTGTTCCTGATAGCGGCCGTTGAAGTTGTCCGGCCCGTCCTGGAAGCTGACCAGCGTCTCATAGCCGCGCAGCGAGGCGGCGCCGCAGACCGAGGCGAGCAGCGCGGAGTGGAACGGGTTGAGGTCCTTGCGGTCTTCGCCGGGGCGGCAGATCACCACCACCGCCAGCGTGCCGGTGCGCCCGGTGCGCAGCCGCGCGGCGTTCTCGTCAACGAAGTAGTTGAGCTTGCGGGCGGCTTCGGCAACGCGCAGCCGGGTCGCTTCGCTGACCACCGGATCGCCGGCCAGCGCGCGGCTGACAGTGGATTGGCTGACACCGGCTTCGGCCGCGACGTCGAACGAGGTGACGCGGAAGCTGCGCGGCTTGGTCTTGTCCATGCCCTGTCCCCCCGGCGTCGCCGCTCACATCGCCGAAATGCCGCCGTCAAGCTTGAGCTCGGCGCCGGTCATGAAGCGGCTCTCGTCGCTGGCAAGGTAGAGTACGCCGTTGGCGATGTCGTCAGGCTGGCCGACCCGCCCCAGCGGAATCTGGCGGGCGAGCTTGTCCATGATCACCTCCTTGGGCTTGCCGGTGGAGGTCACCATGCCGTCGAGGATCGGGGTGTCGATAAAGGTCGGGTGGACCGAATTGCTGCGGATGTCCCAGCCCATCTTGGCGCAGTGCAGCGCGACCGACTTGGAGAGCATCCACACCGCCGCCTTGCTGGCGTTGTAGCCGGGCATGGTGTCGCTGGCGATCAGGCCGGCGATCGAGGAGATGTTGATGATCGAGCCGGGCTGGTGGTCTTTCATCAACGGGATCGCATGTTTGCAGCCGAGGAACACCGAATCGACATTGACCGCGAAACCGCGCTTCCAGTCGTCCAGCGTGCAAACCTCGATGTTGCCGCGGACCCCGATCCCGGCGTTGTTGACCAGTACCGAAAGCCCGCCCATCCGCTCGCGCGCGACATCGATCGCGGCGAGCCAGTCGGCCTCCTGGGTGACGTCGAGCTTGACCGCGAATGCAGTGCCTTCGCCCAGCTCGGCGTTGATGCTCGCGGCCTGGGCGGCGGCGCCCTCGGCGTTGATGTCGCCGAGCAGCACTTTGGCCCCCTCGCGCGCCAGCATCCAGGCCTGGGCCGCGCCCAGTCCTTGGGCTGCCCCGGTGACCAATGCCTTCTTGCCCGCTACCCGTCCGCTCATGCCTTGCCTCCTGCGATCATCCCGGGAGCCAGCAGCATCAGCAGCCGCACGTCAATCCCCAATCCGCGGGCGCGGGCCTTGTCCACAAAGCCGGCAAGGCCTGAAAGGGCGACGCGGTGAACGGTGATATCCTCGCCTGCGGTGCCGCCGCCGGGACCAGTGCGGGTCAGGCCATGGGCACGCAGCAGGGTGAAGCTCTCGCTGACCATGCCGGGGGAGGAGTAGAACTCGCCCAGCACTTCCATGCGCCCGGCCAGGTAGCCGGTCTCCTCCTCAAGCTCGCGCGCGGCGGCGGCGCTGGCGTCTTCGCCTTCGGCGCCTTCGTCGTCGCCGATCAGCCCGGCGGGGAGTTCGAGGCATGGCTTGCCCAGCGGCACGCGGAACTGCTCAACCAGCAGCACGTGGTCATGCTCGTCGATCGCCAGGATCACCGCGGCGCGGATGCCCCGGCTGCGGGTGACGTACTCCCACTTGCCCCGGGTCTTGGCGGTGATGAAACGTCCGGCCCAGCGGACCTGTTCTTCCTCGGTGTCCATGAGGAAGGCTTAGACCTCGATCAGGCGATCGGGCAACTCGTTGGTGTCGTTCTCGGCGCGGGGGAAGTGCTCGGCGAGCACCGCGCCGACCCGCTCGACCGAGGCGACCAGGCCGGTGGCGAGCTGTCCGCCGCGAATCTCGGTCAGCATTGCCGCCATCGCCTCGCCCCAGACCTCGGACGAGACCTTGGAGGCGATTGCTTCGTCGGCGACAATCTCAGCGCGGTGTTCGCGCAAGGACACATAGATCAGGATCCCGGTGCGACCATGGGTGCGGCGTTCGGCCCCGACCTTGAAGCAGGTCACTGCGCGGGCGCGAACCCGGGCGGCCTTGACGATCCCGGGGACCAGCAGGAACTTGAGCGGCTGCCAAAGCTGAAGCAGCATCACCGCGATGAACTTGATCACAGCGATAGCGGCGGCGAAGGCCAGCACCCCGCGATGCGTCCATTCGCTGCCCCAGTCGCCCAAAAGCCGGTCGTAGATGCCGAGATAGAAGTCGGGCCAGATCGACAGCACGGTCAGTGCAGTGACCGCCGCAAACACCGCCCAGGCCAGAGCGACATCGGTGTAGCCGTCGGAGCGATCGGTGACGATGGTGACAATCTCACCAGCAGAGTGCGCTTCGGCCGCGGCCACTGCGGCGCTGACCCGGGCGTGGTCGGTCTCGCTGAGGCGGAAGGTGTCCTGCGCCGCCATCACCAGTCCCCCGAAGCTCCGCCGCCGTCAAAGCCGCCGCCGCCGCCACCGAAACCGCCAAAGCCGCCGCCGCTGCCACCAAAGTCGATCCCGCCGCCGAAGCCGCCACCACCGCCCGAATTGCGCGATGCATGATGGGCGATCTCGCTCAGCCCCCACAGCACGATCCCTGGATCGATCCCGCTGCGGCGGAAACCGCGTCGGCGACGCCCAAACATCGACATGAAGAACAGCAACAGCACCAGCCAGAAGATCACCCCGCCGATGCCGGCCTCTTCGCGTCCGCCGACCTGTGCTTCGGCAGCCGCGGCTGCTTCAGCGACAGCCACTGCATCGGTCTCGTCGCGGTTCATCTGCGCGATGATGGCATCGGCACCGGCATTGATGCCGCCCGCCATGTCCTGTGCTTTGAACCGCGGGGCGATCACCTCGCGGATCGTCCGGCCCAGGAATCCATCGGTAAGGCGCCCTTGCGCACCAACGGCGGCATGAACGCGGATCTTGCGTTCGTTGGGCGCGATGAGGACCAGCACGCCTTCCTGGCTCTCGGCGCCGCCGATTTCCCAGGCTCTTGCGAGGTCCTGGGCATAGCGCTCGACCACCTGGCCATCGAGCGAGGTCACGGTCGCAACTATGAGCGCGCGGCCGGTCTCCCGGTTGTAGGCGCGCAGCTTGGCATCGAGCGCCGCCTCGTCAGCCGGGGGAATGATCCCAGCCTGATCGAGCACCGGGCCAGCCGGCCTCGGCGGGAAGGCGGCGTGGGCTGGCGATCCCGCTAGTGCAAGGATCGCCAGCAGCCAGACCAGGAGAAGGCGCATCGGCCTGTCCTTGTGCTTCCGTTCGTTCAGTTCGCCGCCGCAGCAGGGGTTGCCGCAGGTGCAGCGTTATCGTTGGCGCCAGCGGGTGCTGCGCCGGGAGCACCGAAGTTGACCTTGGGCGCGTCTGCGGCACCAGGATCGGCCTTGAAGCCGACCATCGGCTTGGCGCCGTAGATCACCTTGGCACCGATTGCGTCAGGGAAGGTGCGGATCGTGGTGTTGTAAGACTGAACCGCGGCATTGTAGTCGCGGCGGGCTTCGTTGATCCGGTTCTCGGTTCCCGATAGCTCGTCCATCAGTTGGGTAAAGCGTCCCTGGCTTTGCAGCTGCGGGTAGTTCTCAACAACCGTGCGCAGCTGACCGAGCGCCTGGGTCAGCTGGTTCTGCGCGCCCTGAAACTTTTCGAAAGTCGCCGGATCGGAGAGATCGTCGGTGGTGATGTTGATCGCGGTTGCTGCAGCGCGGGCCTGGGTGACATTGGTCAGGATCGTGGTTTCCGAGGCAGCCGCGGCCTTGGCGGTCTCGACCAGATTGGGGACCAGATCGGCGCGGCGCTGGTAGCTGCTCTCGACATCGGCCCATTTGGCCTTGGCGTTCTCTTCTGCGGTCGGGACCGAGTTGATCCCGCAGGCGGTCAGACTGAGCGCGGCTGCGGCGGCGAGCACGGTGCGGGCAAGACGGAGGGGTAAGGAAACGGACATCGGTGAGAGTTCCTCTGACAGCGCCCGGCAACCTGCGGGCTGCCCTAATGTAGTAACACGCCTGAATGGTTCAAGTGAAACCGGACAACGGCAGTGCTTGCCATGCCCGGTTGACGGTGGCAGACCTCTGCGCCTCGTTCAAACGGGATAGGGAAGCAACCAATGTTAAGCGAATTCAAAGCATTCATCGCGCGCGGAAACGTGCTCGATCTGGCCGTCGGGGTGATCATCGGCGCGGCCTTTGGCAAGATCGTATCGGCGCTGACCGATGACGTGATCATGCCAGTGATCGGCCTGGTGACCGGCGGTACCGACTTCACCAACAACTACACGGTTCTTGCCGGAACAGCGCCCGCCGGGGCGACACTTGCTGCCGCCAAGGCAGCCGGAGCGACGGTTATGGCCTGGGGCAGCTTCCTGACGGCGGTGATCCAGTTCCTGATCCTGGCTTTTGTGATCTTCCTGATCGTGCGTCAGGCCAACAAGGCGATGCCGCCGCCGGCCGCCGGTCCAAGCGAAGTCGATCTGCTGACCGAGATTCGCGATTCGCTCAAGAAGTAGCGGGAACGGCCCCCCTTGAAGAGGATGGGAACCATTCAGTCACTTCACATTAAGCTGGCAGGGCCTATATAGGTCCTGCCGGGTTCGCCCGGATATGGCGATAAATTGTTGCGTGTACTAGACGCAGCGGACCCGGGGGCAGTACCCGGCGGCTCCACCACCTTCCCTGTTGTCGCAGGGATAATGACGGGGCCGAACCAGGATCGACGTGTGTTGAAAAGCGCAGTTTTTGCCCGGGCTGAGTAACCCGTTCAAGGCTCAAAACCCACAAGTGCCAACGACAACGAAGCACTTGCTCTCGCCGCGTAATTCTAGGGGCTAACGCCCTGAAGTTATAAAGCGAAAGCACGGTTCGGACCGAACCGGGTAACAGAATCGGAAACCGGGGGCCCGGGGTGAGCCTAGCAACAGAATCACCCCACTCAGCTTTTTCAGAACACCGTTTCGGGCCGTTCGGCCACGCGCTTCTCGTGCTTGATGCAGTCGAGGATCTTGGCTCCGGCCATGAACACCGCGCCGGTGCAGGCGAGGTAGAGCAGCTTGCCGCCCCAGCCGGGATATTGCTGGAGATAGACATTGCCGCGCTCAGCCGCGCCCAGCGCCAGCGCGTAAATGATCAGATAGGCCTCGAACGGGGTCTTGATCTGGAACAGGCGGCCGAACTTGCGCAGCATGGGTCCTCGCAATTGTTAACGCGGTACAGAGCAACCATCATGCCAAACCAGCGTTTCTGCGCAAGCGAATGGTTAAGGCTGGCGCGCGGTGTAAACCCATCCGACAGCCAATTCAGCCGAGTTCACTGAGGTTCAAAGCGGCCAGCAGTGCGCTCCGCGCGGCGATCACGGTCGTGCTCAGGTTTGCGTTGCCAAGGTCGGCGGGATCGATCTGCTCGGGCCAATGCGTCGCGATCACCGCCTCGATCTGTTCCGCTTTGGCCGAATCGAGCAGGAAGCGCGGATCGACCGTGGCGGGATCGGCTACCACCCTGAGGCGCAGGCAGGCAGGTCCACCACCGTTGGCCATCGACTGGCGAACATCGACCGGCAGTACCCGGCGGATCGGACCATTGCTGGCGAGCATTGCCTCGAGCCAGGTCCGCACCCGGACATGCTCCCAGGCTTCCATCGGGATGACCAGGCCCATTTCGCCCGATGGCAGCGTGAGTAGCTGGGCGTTGAACAGGTAGCTGCTGATCGCATCGGCCAGGCTGACGACCGCAGCGGGGACGATCACGATCTCGGCTTCGGGAAGCTTCTCTCGGATTGCGGCATAGGTGCCTTCGGGATCGGCGAAGGCCTGCTCGTGGGTAAACAGAACCCGCTCGTTGGCCACTGCCACCACATCGTTGTGGAATGCCCCGGCGGCGATCGCCTCGGGGTTCTGCTCGACGAACAGCACGCGAGCCGGATCAAGCCCGTGGAGCCGCGCCACCGCCCGGCTGGCCTGTTCGTTTTGGCGCGCGGGGAAAGCCCCGCCGCTCTTGCCGTAAACGAAGATCTCCAGCCCCGCCGCCCCGTGTTCGCGGCACATCCGCATGTGGTTGGCCGCGCCTTCGTCGCCAAAGCAGGGCGGCACCGCATCATGGACCGCGAAGTGCTGAGGCGCGGCAAAGGCCAGGCGCAGCTGCCGCGCGGTATCGGGCCACTCCTGCGAACGATGCGGCATGGTCACCAGATTGGCCGCGGTCAGATGGCAACGTCCATCAGTGGTGTCGGGGGCAGGGGAAACGGTTGCGGCGTTGGCGGTCCACATCGAACTGGCCGACCATGCTGCCGCCAGCAAGCGGCGGTCTTCGCTACCATCGGCGCCCAGCGCGGTCAGGAAAGCGGCATTTGGGCGCGGTAAGGGCAGCAAGAAGCCCTGCGCCAGTCCGAGCGCCAGGTTGTGCCGCATTTTCGCCAGCCCCTGCAGCGCCGCTGCGCGTGGGTAGGACGCATCGCCGCCGTGGCTGGCCGAGGCGAGATTGCCCAGGCTGAGTCCGGCATAATTGTGGCTCGGTCCAATAATCCCGTCGAAGTTGATCTCTACCAGTGCCATCCTTCACCACCGAGCAACGTGGGTTACGGTCTGGCCGGGTTCCACTCCCAAGACCGCCGCGCAGCCCGGATCGAGCGCTAAGCCGCAATCGCGGTGTTCGACCCAGCCATAGGCTGCGCGAAACCCGGCGAGGCGGCCGGTGGTGACCAGGCGCTTTTCGCCCGCCTTGTGCTCACCCAGTGCATCGTCGAGCGCGGCAACGGTCTCATCCTTCGCCTCGCGGATCGAGCGGATCTGGTCGGTGCGCACAGTCATGGTCGGGCCGCCGTCGAAGATGTCGATATAGTTTTCCCAGGCAAAGCCTTCCTCCTCAAGCATCCGCATCGCCGCGCGGCCCGAGGGGTGGGGGACGCCGATGACGTGGCGCGCGGTTTCGGTTAGCATCGCGATGTAAACCGGATGCTTGGGCATCAGATCGGCGATGAACTGGTTGCCGTGCCTGGCATTGAATTCGTCGGCGTCCTTGAAATTCATTCCAAAGAAACGGCCCGCGACCCCGTCCCAGAACGGCGAACCACCAGCCTCGTCGATCACCCCGCGCAGCTCGGCAAAGGTCTTTTCGGCAAACCGCTGACGGTGGCCCCTTATGAACAAATAGCGGCTGCGCGCCAGCAACATCCCGAACCCGCCCGAGCGCTGACCGGGGTGGAGGAACAGTCCGCCGACTTCCGACAACCCTTCCATGTCGGTCGACAAGTTCAGGATATCAGCGCGAAAAGTTCGGCCAAGTTCTTCGCTGTGCTGGGTCAATGCGCCGATGCGATAGGAATAGAACGGCCATTTCAGGCCGACCGAGGAAAAGATCTGGCAAGTGCCGCGCACCTCCTGGGTCTTGGTGTCTTCCAGCATGAACACGAACTGGTCATCGCCGACGATCTCTTCGGTGTTGGCAAACGCTTCCGCTGCCCGCTCGAGCTTGGCCGAAAGCGCCTTGCGGTCGGGCGGTAGGTTGGTGAACCCGCCGCCAGTGCTCTTGGCCATTTCGTAGAGCGGCTGGAGATCGGCCGGGCTGGCGGCGCGGATGACAAAACTCACAACGGTGCTCCGGTGGCTAGGCGATGGAGGACCAGCGCGGACAGCTTCGCGCGTTCCGCAAGGCTGGGGACAATCAGGAATTCGTCGGGCGAGTGGATCGCGCCGCCACGCACCCCCATGGTATCGACCACCGGAACCCCGCAAGCGGCGATGTTGTTGCCGTCGCAGACCCCGCCCGAGGCTTTGCGGGTAATCGGTTGGCCGAGCAGTGCAGAGCATTCCTCTACCAGTCCGAACAGCTTTTCGGCACGCGCATCGATTGGCTTGGGCGGACGGCTGATCCCGCCGTGGCGGTGGATCGAAACTTCGTGTTCTTTCTCTATTCTGGCAATCAATTGCTTGATATCCAATTCAAAAGATTCGACTAACGCTATCTCGCGCGGGCGAATGTTGAAGCGCAGCACGGCCAGATCTGGCACGACGTTGTTGGCGCTCCCACCCTCGATCTTGGCCGGATTTATCGCCAGCCCGTCGCGCTGGAGCGCCTTGAGGCCCAGTGCGAGGGCGGCAGCGGCAACGATCGCGTTGCGTCCGTCCTCGGGGTTGCGACCGGCATGCGCCGAACGTCCGGTGACGGTCAGGCTGTAGTTGCCGCTGCCCCCGCGCGCGCCGGCCAGGGTGCCATCGGGCAGCGCCGACGGTTCGTAGGTCAGCGCCGCTGCCTTACCCTGTGCAAGGCTGGCAATCAGCGGCGCCGAGGACAGGCTGCCGGTCTCCTCATCGGAATTGATCAACACATCATAACCGATACTGGCGGCAACGGCGCTGCTCTCGAAAGCCTTCAGCGCGGTAAGGATCACCGCGATCCCGCCTTTCATGTCGGCAACGCCGGGGCCGTTCAGCGTCTCCGCATCGAGCCACGTCTGGTGCTGGAAGGGATGCTGCGCGGGAAACACGGTATCCATGTGGCCAGTGAACAGCAGCCGCCGCTGTGCCTCCGGCCGCACCCGCAGAACCAGGTGCTTGCCATAGTCGACTGCCACTTCCTTGCCATCGGCACCCATCGCGGTCACCGGCGCGGGTTCCGCCAAGGTTACATCGCCCGGCAGCGCGGCGAAAGCGTCGGCCAGCAAGCCGGCCTGCTCGGCCAGCCCGGCCAGGTTGCCGGTGCCGGTGTTGAGCGCGCTCCACGCCTGGACCTGGCCGAGCATCGGCGCGGCATCGACGGCGTCCAGCAGCGCCGCTTCGGATGGGGAAAGCTGTTTCATCTGAAACGTCCCTAGCCGAGCCGCGCAGCCACTCCAACCCCCCGGTTGCCAACCCTTCGCAGCTGCGGCATAGGCGCAGCCATTCCTCCCCGGAATCGATGTCAAAACCCCGGTGGCGCGCACTGCCGGGCCCATGCAATGCGAGGATCAATGAGCGATCGGGTTGAGAGAAGCGGGCTTCAGGTCGATGCGGCGCTGGCCGGGTTCATCGAAAGCGAAGTGCTGGCCCCGCTGGGCCGGGACGCAGCTGGCTTCTGGCAGGGCTTCGCGGCTCTTCTCGATCGGTTTGTCCCAGCAAACCGCGCCCTGCTGGCCAAGCGTGATACGCTGCAAGCACAGATCGATACCTGGCACATCGCCCGCGCTGGCCAATCGATCGATCCTGCCGCCTATCAGGCTTTCCTCAGCGAGATCGGCTACCTCGTCCCCGAGCCCGCGCCGTTCACGATCGGCACTCAGAACGTCGATCCCGAGATCGCGACCATGGCCGGGCCGCAACTGGTCGTGCCGATGCTCAACGCCCGGTTCCTGCTCAACGCCGCCAACGCCCGCTGGGGCAGCCTGTATGATGCCTATTACGGCACCGACGCGCTTGATGCCGCGCCGGCCCGACCGGGAGGCTATGACGCGGCGCGCGGCACTGCGGTAATCGCCGCGGCGCGGGCTTTCCTCGATGGCGCAATTCCCGGCTGGCAGAAGGCACTTGAAGGCGGCGAGTGCGAGCATCTTGTAGCGCGGCGCGAAGGCGGACTGCTATTCCGCCACAACGGCCTCCACATTGAGATCGTGATCGACCGCGAGCACCCGGTCGGCAAGACCGATCCGCAGGGCATCGCCGATGTCGTGCTCGAATCGGCCTTGACCACGATCTGCGATCTTGAGGATTCGATCGCCGCGGTCGATGCTGCGGACAAGCTTGCCGCCTATCGCAACTGGCTGGGCGTGATCCGTGGCGATCTGACCGACAGCTTTGAAAAGGGCGGGCAGCAACTGACCCGCCGGCTCAATCCCGACCGGCAGTGGGGCGATCTGACGCTGCCGGGTCGTAGTCTGCTGTTCGTGCGCAATGTCGGCCACCTGATGACCAATCCGGCAATCCTGCTCGCCGATGGCTCGGAGATCCCCGAGGGGATCATGGACGCAGTGATCACCGGCGCGATCGGCATGCACGATGTCACTGGCCTGGGCAAGTACCGCAACAGCCGGGCGGGCAGCATCTACATCGTCAAACCGAAGATGCATGGACCGGAAGAAGCCGGATTTACCAATGATTTGTTCGATGAGATTGAAAATCTGCTCGAACTGCCGCGCCACACCTTGAAAGTGGGCGTGATGGACGAGGAACGCAGGACTTCGGCCAACCTCGCCGCCTGCATTCATGCGGTCAAGGACCGAATCGTCTTCATCAATACTGGCTTCCTCGATCGCACCGGGGACGAGATCCACACCTCGATGCGGGCCGGACCGATGATCCGCAAGGGGGCGATGAAACAGTCGGCCTGGATCGCGGCCTACGAAGCGCGCAATGTCCAGATCGGGCTGGCTTGCGGACTGTCGGGCAAGGCCCAGATCGGCAAGGGGATGTGGGCTGCGCCCGATCTGATGGGCGAGATGATGGTCCAGAAGATCGGCCATCCCAAGGCCGGTGCCAACACCGCTTGGGTCCCTTCGCCGACCGCGGCGACGCTCCACGCCATGCATTACCACGTGGTCGATGTCTTCGCAGTGCAATGCGAGCTGGCGAGCCTGCCCACCCCAAGGCTTGAGGCGCTGCTGACCGTGCCGCTGGCTGAGGGGATCAACTGGTCTGAGGCTGAGATCCGCGAAGAGCTCGACAACAACGCGCAGGGTCTGCTCGGCTATGTGGTGCGCTGGATCGACCAGGGAGTCGGTTGTTCCAAAGTGCCCGACATCAGTGACGTAGGCCTGATGGAAGACCGCGCGACGCTGCGCATTTCCAGCCAGCACCTTGCCAACTGGCTGCTCCACGGGGTTTGCACCCGCGAGCAGGTCATGGATGCGCTGCGCCGCATGGCTGCCAAGGTCGATGCCCAGAACGTCGGCGATCCGGCCTACGTCCCGCTCGCTGGCAACGAGGGCGGCGCTGCGTTCCGCGCCGCTTGCGATCTGGTGTTCAAAGGAGTCGAGCAACCCAGCGGCTACACCGAGCCGCTGCTCCACGCCTGGCGGCGGCGCAAGAAGGGCGACTGAGACTACTCGCCCAGCTCAAGCAATCTCTTGGCTGCAACATAAGTCTGGATCACGAACAGCGCGATCAGCAGCGCTGCGGCTGCGGCGGTGAACAGGTCGAAGCCTGACCACGGGGCGAAACGGGCAGGCTCGGGGCCGAGCCACCACATCGCCAGGGTCAGTCCGATCAGTACGAAGCGCAGCTCGGTCGGCCCGCCGGCGAGGTAGGACAGCTTAAGCTCGCCCAGCACCCGCGCCGAAAGGTAGGCGTGGATCGAAAGCAGCAGGTAACCGGCCAGTGCCAGCAGCGCCACGTCAAGCCGGACATATGGGCTCAGCCCCATCCCGCCCAGGATCAGCAGGATCACGATCCCGTCGACGCTGTGATCGATGAAATAGCCATATTTGGGCCGCTCAATATGGCGATAGCGGGCGATGCTACCGTCCATCGAATTGCCGAACCACTGCACCACATAGCCGAATATCGCGAGCCCCAGTGCGGCTGGATGCCAGTTGCTGAGGGCATAGCCCAGGAACACAATTCCCGCGCCCAGCACTCCGAACGCGGTCAGCAAGTCCGGCGTAACCCATGCCGGCATCCGGGCGCAGAGCCAGTTGAGCAGGCGTCTTTCGCCTTGCGCGAGCACGTTTTCCTGGACTCGGTAGAGCGGCTTGGGTGCGTCAATGTCGTCAGAATTCATGGACCAGCTTATCGGAGCGCGAATCCCTTAAGGCAAGCCTCAGGGCAGGATTTGTGGCAGATTAATGACTCGCGCCGATGTGGGTCAGGACAGTGCACGGGCCAGTTCGACAAACTCCGGTACACTCAGCGTCTCTGCCCGACGCGCCGGATCGATCCCCAGGGTGTCCAGCGCCGCCAACGCACCAGGCAACCCCTTCAGGCTCTGGCGCAGCATCTTGCGGCGCTGGCCAAAGGCGGCTTCGGTTGTGCGTTCGAGTACGCGCGCGGATACGCCGTCGGGCATCGCAGCTGGAGTCACGTGGACCACCGCGCTCATCACTTTGGGCGCCGGCGTGAAAGCGCTGCGGTGAACTTTCATCGCGATGCGAGGGTCACTGCGCCACTGCGCCAGCACCGCCAACCGGCCATAGGCGCCGCTGCCTGGTGCAGCAGTGATCCGCTCGGCGACTTCAAGCTGGAACATCAGGGTCAAGGATGCCCATTGTGGCGGCCATTCGGGTCCGGTTAGCCAACCGACGAACAGCGCGGTGCCGACATTGTAAGGCAAGTTGGCAACGACGTGGAACGGGCCTGCGATGCCGTGCGCCAGTTTCGTCGCATCGCCTTCGATGACGCGAAGCTGGCCGGGGAAAGCCTCACCCAGTTCGGCCAGCGCCGGCAAGCAGCGCCGGTCCATTTCGATCGCGGTAACCTGCGCCCCGGTACGCAGCAAGGCGCGAGTCAACCCGCCCGGCCCTGGGCCGACCTCAAGCACCTGCTGGCCTCTAAGATCGCCAGGAATCGCGGCGATCCGGCTGAGCAATTGTTCGTCGAGCAGGAAGTTCTGCCCCAGCGCCTTGCTGGCCTGAAGTCCGTGACGGGCGATCACCTCGCGCAGGGGGGGAAGACTCACCTCCCGAACCGCCGCGCCGCGCATTCTCCCGCCATCCGGATCGCGGCGATGGTTGCGCCGGGGTCGGCCATGCCCTTGCCAGCGATCGCAAACGCGGTGCCGTGGTCGGGACTGGTGCGGATGATCGGCAGGCCCAGTGTGACATTGACCCCTGAGTCGAAATCAAGCGCTTTCAACGGGATCAGCGCCTGATCGTGGTACATGCATAGCGCTGCGTCATAGCCCGCGCGCGCGCGCGGGGCGAACAGCGCGTCGGCGGGGTGAGGGCCGGAGACGGCAATGCCTTCGGCTTGGAGATGGGCGATCGCAGGGGCGATCAGGCGCGCCTCCTCGTCCCCCATCCGGCCTTCCTCGCTGGCGTGGGGATTGAGCGCGGCGATGGCGAGGCGGGGACGGGCGATGCCGAAATCGCGCATCAGCGCCAGCGCGACAATCCGCGCCTTGCGTTCGATCATTGCCGCGGTCAGCGTCGCGGCAACTTGCGACAGCGCGATGTGGACGGTCAGCGGGACTGTGCGCAGCTGCGGCCCGGCCAGCATCATCACTGCGTCGCCAGGATCAACCCCGGCGGCCGCGGCGACGAATTCGGTCTGGCCGGGGTGAACGAAGCCGACATCGGCCAGGCGCGCCTTGGCGATCGGTCCGGTGACCAGCGCTTCAAATTCGCCGGCAACCGTCAGCTGTGCCGCTTCGGCAAGCGAAGCCAGGGCGAGCGCCGCGCCTTCGCGGCTTGGCTCACCGGGGGACCAGATGCCATCGAGATCGCCCAGCACCGGCAGAGTATCGCCGAATGCCGCCGCAGCTTCTTGCGGGCTGCCAACTTGCCGGATCGGCACCGCAAGCCCGCGCGAGGCTGCCGCCGCGGCAAGCAATCTGGCGCCGCCAATCACGGCGAATGCAGGAAGTGCTGCGGTGTTACGTTGGGCCCAGGCCTCGGCGATCAATTCCGGGCCGATCCCGGCCGGATCGCCAAGCGATACCGCCAGTACGCCCAGCCCCCCGTTCACTGGCTCAGCTGCCGTAGTCGATCACCGCATCGCGGCGCAGATCGCGCAGATAGGTCTGGGCGCGCTTGTTGATCCGCTCGTCCTCAACCTGGTTGCGGATGTCGTCAAAGGCCGGTTCACCCGCAACCTTGGCATCATCGCGCCCGCACAGCATCAGCACCCGCACCCCATCCTCGATCGAGCCGAACGGCGGGGTGGTCTCGCCGACGTTGAGCTGGAGCACCAGGTTCTGCAATGCTGCGGGCAGATCGCGGGCCTTGATCTGATCGTTGTTGACGACATCGGCGCCAAACCCCTGGGCGACCGCATCAACCGTGCCGCAACCGCGCGCGGCCTTCATCGCTTCAGCGAATTCGGCCGCCTTGGCGGTGCCTTGAGCCTCAGTCGTGCCTTTGGCAAAGCTGATCGAGATTTGCTTGAGCCCAAGCACCGCATCGCGCGGATCGGCGGTCAGCACCTGGCGCTTGTCGATTAACAGCACGATCGAGAAGCCGCCGCGCACTTCGACCGGACCGACCATCTGGCTGGTCTGCATAGTCTGCACAACTTGCTGCAGCTCGGTCGGGAGCATGCCGATCCGGACCCAGCCAAGATCACCGCCAACCGGCGCGGTCGAGGCCTCAGAAAACTGGCGGGCATAGGCAACAAAGTTGGCGCCTTGCTGGAGCTGCTGGGCGATTTTCTGCGAATTCGCCAGCACCGCTTCGCGATTTTCGCTGTTGGAATAGAGGAAAATCTCGCCAATTCGGTACTCATCGGTGCCTTTGGCGTCCTGTTGGCGCTTGATAATCTCGCGCACTTCCTCGTCCGAAACGTTGACGAACGGGTTCACATTACGGCGCAGCAAGCGCTGCCAGGATAGCTCGCCGCGGATCTGACGCTTGAGCGAGCCAGATGCGGAGCCGATCTTGGTTAGGTAAGCGTCGAGCGCCTTGGGGTCCTGGCCAAAGTTCTGGCGAGCGACCCTGCTGTAGGTTTCCTCAACCTCGCCGTCCTCAACCTCGATTTCCTGGGCTTTGGATTCCTGGATCTGCAGCGTTTCATCCATCAGGTTGCGCAGTACCTGCAAGCGCAGCCGCGCCAGTTCGTCTTCCCCGATCTTGCCGCCGCTGGCGTTGACGATCAAGGCCACGCGCTGGTCGATATCGGTGCCGGTGATCACCTCACCATTGATGATCACCGTCGCGGTGCGCAGATTGGGATTGTTCTTGCCGAAGATTTTAGGGTCTTCGGGCAAAGAGAAGCCGCCTTGCCCGCTTGCTTCCTGTGCCGGGGCCGAAACCCCAAGCATCAGGGCCGCAGCAGCAAGCGGCAACAGGGCAAGACGGGGGGCAATGCGAAAGCGCGAAATGCGTGTCACCGTAGTTCAATTCCCAAAAACGGCCAGGAATCCCGGACCGGACTTGCCGCGGCCAGTGCCGCCCGCCGGCTTAACCCAAGCTGAGCAAGCGGGCGGATAGCCTGTTTGCCGCGGCCTGCCAATCGCTGAGGCCAAGCTTTCAACGGAAGCCGAGATTCTTGAGCGAGAAGTAGAACTGGACGGTGTTGCCCTTGCGGGCATCGCCGGTTGCCACGAAGTCGCGGCGCCAGGTAAGGCCGAGCTCCAGGCAATTGTCATCGTAGGCCAGGCCAAGCCGGGTTCGCAGTGGCTGATAGCCATCGGCGGTCGGCAGCGTCGGGGCTTCGCTTTGTCCGGTTAGGTCGAATACGCCCGAGCCGAACACCGACCAGTAGCGCGCAAAACCGACCCGCCCCGCGACCCGCAGCTCCTCGCGGTCCTTGAGGTCCTCGATACCCGGACCGATGTTGCGGTTGAGGCGCAGGTAGCCGATCTCGGCATAGGTTCGGCGGGTGCCGACCGCCATGTCGAACTCGTTGCGCCGGACCGCGAGATTGTCTTTGTCGATGCGGAACCGATGGGTCAGCTTGACCACCTCGCGCCAGCGCACCTCCGTGCGCCCAACGATGTCGGAGGAGCGCGCCGAAAGGCCGGTACCCGACGGCAACAGGGTGGGTCTGCTGGTCAGCCGGTAGGACTGGCCGATGGTGGTCGAAACCCGCCAGCTCGGACGTTCCCAAAGCCAATCGAGGCCATAGGTGAAGCGCACCCCGTCTTCGATCCGGTCATAGCCGGGAAAGCGGTTGAGCGCGAACAGGTTGGAATCTTCCAGATCGATCGCTCGGGCATCTTCGTTGGGAACCGCCAGATTGCGCAGCGTCGGGCTGGCGACCATCTGCAAGCGCGGAGTCATGATCTGAGTACCGCCGGCGAACGCGCCGACCAGCGGCCATTTGACGTCAATCGCGGCGGTTGCCACCCCGCGCGCTTGCCAGCCATCGTTGCCGCGGTAACTGACCGTGGCGGTCTTGGCATTCTCGTCAGAATGATAAAGGTCACCGCGGGCCAGCGCGGTCAGCGTCAGTTCCTGGCCAAGCGGGGTGATCCGCCGCAGATCCCAGCGTGCCGAGGCGAAGGCCCGCTGGGTGTCCTGGCCGCTGGACCGCGTGATCATCAAGCTGTTGGCTTGCAGCTCGATCCGCCCACCAAGCACCGGATCGGTCATGCGGCGGCGATAATCGATCAGCGGCAGCGCCACCGGAACCTGCCCCTGCCGATCGCCAACCCGCAAGGTTTGCGTCGCCCAGCCGGCGATCGAGAGGTAGCTGTTCTTGCCGATCCGCTCGAGATCGACCATCGAACGAAGCCGGTCGTCGCGGCTGATATCGTAGCGGCGCAGGAAGGTGCGGTCGGTGGTGATCCGGCCGGAGAAAGTCAGGCTCCACCTAGGGTCAAACTGAAAGCGGCCATTGCCAAACAGATAGCCGCGGAACTCGTCCTTGGCGCCGACCGGGGCGGGGCTGATTGAGATCCGTTCTGACCGGGTGGCATAGCCGGTGACCTGGTAGGCCCCCTGCGGAATTAACGCACGGTACTGCGCCTGGACCATCGGCAGGGTCTCGGAATAGAGATAGCCGGTGATCGCTAGATCGCGGTTCTCGCCCAGGCGCTGATACCAGGTGCTGGAAAGCTCCACCCCGTTCGATGCGGAAAAGCGGATATCGGGGATCAGGATGCCCGATTGCGGTCGCCCGTCGGTGCTAAGCACCAGGTAAGGCAACGGGATCAGGGGCGCGCCAAACAGTTCCAGCCTGGCGCCACTGAACCGCACCTTCTTGGCTGCCGGATCATAGACCACGCGGCGCGCAACGATCCGCCAGCTGGGATCGCGCGGGCAGCCCTTGTCGTCTTCGACCGCGCAGGCCGAATATACCGCCTGATGCAGCACGATGCTTTCATCCGCGCCGCGCTCGGTGCGGTTGGCGGCCAGCCGCCCGCCTTCGCGCAGCGCCAGCAGCATGTTCTGCATCGCCCCGGCCTTGAGCTCTTCGGTCAGCTCAATCCGGTCGGTGAACAGCTGGTTGCCGTTCTGGTCGACGAAGCGGATGTTGCCCTCGGCAATGATCTGGCCGCTGTTGCGATCCCAGGTCAGTTTGTCGGCGCGGACCGACTGGTCGCCGCGGCGCAGCACCACGTTGCCGAAGACACTGACCGTGTTGGCCTTGTCGTCATAGCTGGCGCCATCGGCCTCGAAGGCGATCGGCAGCTCCTCGACCGGCGCAGCTGCGGGCGGCGGAGCAACCTCCTGCGCCCCCGCGGCGGACGGCAAGCCGAGCAGCGCAAACACCATGACCGCGGCACCAGTTCGCCGGACAAGAGATTGCGGCAGCCACGGCCGCACCAGGGGGAGCATGGCTTGCCTATCGCACCGGCGCGGCCTAACTGCAATCCACGCCAGCCACTCGGCGCCACAGCTTGCCGCAGTTGTTCAGCAAATTGCACCCGGAGAAAGCATGCAGATCGAATTCGTCAGCGGGCAGCTGCCCGAAAATACCAGCCCGATTGCCCGGATTGTCGATCAGGATGCGCTGCCTGCCGATCTCGATGCGGTGCTGCTCGAAGGGGCAAAAGCCTCGCGGTTTACCGGCAAGGTCGCCAGTCTGTATGAAGGCTTTGTCAGCCAGGGCGGCGCGGTGGTGCGTGTAGCGCTGGCCGGGGCCGGCAGCGCCAAGGCTGAGGACCGGAGCAGCGCGCTCGAACGCGCCGGCGCGGCGCTGGCCGCCAAATACGGCGCTTCGGGCGAAGTTGCGCTGACGATCGATTTTACCGGAACCAAGCTGGCTGCGGGCGATGTCGCCGCGGTGCTGCTTGGCGCGCGCCTCAGGGCCTGGCGCCACGATGCCTACCGGACCAAGCTGCCCGACGATCAGAAAGCCTCGCTCAAGACAATCCGCGTGGCTGGAGCGCCCGAAGGAACCGAAGCAGTCTGGCAGGTCGAAGCGGCGCTGGCCGAAGGGGTTGAGTTCACTCGCGAGCTGGTGACCGAACCGGCCAACGTGATTTACCCTGAAAGCTTCGTCGAACGCGCCCAGGCGCGGCTCGCCGGAACCGGCGTCGGGATCCGCGTGCTCGACGAAGCCGAAATGACTGCGCTGGGGATGGGTGCGCTGCTTGGCGTCGCGCAAGGCTCGGTCCGCAAGCCGCGGCTCTTGGTGATGGAATGGAAGGGCGGCAAGGCGGGCGAGGCGCCAACCGCGTTCGTTGGCAAAGGCGTGACCTTTGACACCGGCGGTATCTCGCTCAAGCCGCCTGCGGGTATGGAAGACATGAAGTGGGACATGGGCGGGGCCGGAGCGGTCGCTGGGACCATGCTCACGTTGGCGCGGCGCAAGGCTAAGGCCAATGTCGTCGGGGTCTGCGGGCTGGTTGAAAACATGCCCGATGGCAATGCCCAGCGGCCAGGCGATGTCGTCACTTCAATGTCTGGTCAGACCATCGAAGTGATCAACACCGATGCCGAAGGACGGCTGGTGCTGTGCGATGCGATCACCTGGACCCAAAAGGAATTCAGCCCCACGGCGGTGATCGATCTGGCAACGCTGACCGGGGCGATCATCATCTCGCTGGGCAATGAGCATGGCGGAATCTTCGCTAATGACGAAGAGCTGGCCGCAAAATTGCTCGCTGCCGGCACCAAGTCGGGCGACCGATTGTGGCGGATGCCGGTCGGCACCGCTTATGATAAGCTGATCGACAGCCCGATTGCCGACATGAAAAATGTTGGCCCGCGCGAAGGTGGCTCGATCACCGCAGCGCAATTCATCCAGCGCTATGTCGATAAGGGCCGCCCGTGGGCGCACCTCGACATCGCCGGGATGGTCTGGGCGTCGAAACCTGGCGCGACCTGGGACAAGGGCGCCACCGGCTTCGGGGTGCGGGTGCTCGATCGCTATGTGCGGGACAACCTTGAAGGCTGATTTGGCTTGCGAGTTGATTTCTACCAGCTCAGCGAATCCCCGGTCGAAGAGGCCTTGCCCGCGCTCGCGGCCAAGATGCTTGAGGCGGGCGAACGGGCGCTGGTGGTCTCCGCCGATGTCGATCAGCTCGCCCGGATCAGCGATGGCCTGTGGGCGGCGAAGGATCAATTCCTCGCCCATGCTCCGGTCGGCGGACCTCACGACGCAAGCCAGCCGATCCTGCTCTCGGACAGTCTGGATACGCCGAACGGCGCGCGCTACCTTGCGCTTGCCGATGGCCTTTGGCGCGGCGACGCAGAGCGTTTTGAACGCGTCTTCCTGCTGTTCGACGAGGCCACGCTCGAAGGTGCCCGCGCGACCTGGCGCGCACTCGACGGACGCGAGGGGTTGGAACGCAACTACTGGCGGCAACTCAGCCGCAGCAAGTGGGAAAAGGCGGCCTAGCGCGCACCTTGCAGTGCAGCATTTTCCCCGCTAGGGGCGCGCCAACCCTTCAAAGCTCAACCGTTCGCAAGGAAATCATCATGGCGGTCACCCGCACTTTCTCAATCATCAAGCCCGACGCCACTCGCCGCAATCTGACCGGCGCGGTCACCAAGATGCTGGAAGAGGCCGGCTTGCGGGTGGTTGCCTCGAAGCGCATCCATATGACCCGCGCCCAGGCTGAGGGCTTTTACGCGGTGCACAAGGAACGCCCGTTTTATGGCGAACTGTGCGATTTCATGACCTCGGGCCCGGTTGTGGTCCAGGTGCTCGAAGGCGAAGACGCAATGCAGCGCAACCGCGACGTGATGGGCGCAACCAACCCGGCCAATGCCGAACCCGGCACGATCCGCAAGGAACTGGCCGAATCAATCGAAGCCAATACGGTTCACGGCTCGGACAGCGATGAAAACGCCGCGATCGAAATCGCGTACTTCTTCAAGCCCGAAGAGATTGTCGGGTAATCTTCCTTAGATCCTCTCCATTTTCACGCAGTGCAAATGGGGAGGTGGCAGGCGCGAAGCGACTGACGGAGGGGTATCGACTCTGGCCTCAGCACCCCTCCGTCAGCCCTGACGGGCTGCCACCTCCCCATTTGGCTTCGCAAAATGGAGAGGATCTTACTGTCACAACAACGGACTGAGCATCGCCAGGAAGTTCTGCCACAGCCGCCGCGGCAGGCTGTAGCCCTTGACCGTCGCCTTGGTGACGCGCTCGGACTGGGTGAGCCATTGATCCTGCCGCGCGCGGATTGCTCCGGCCAGCTCGGCATCGGCGAACAACAAACTGTTCTCGAAATTGAGCTCGAAGCTGCGGCGATCGAGGTTAGCCGAGCCGATCAATCCAACGACGCCGTCGGCGATCATGGTCTTGGCGTGCAGCAGCCCGGGGCGGAATTCGTGAACCTCGACCCCGGCGGCGAGCAGGGCGCCGTAATACGAGCGGCTTGCCCCGGCGACGATCCGGCTGTCGTTGCGTCGCGGCACGATCAGCACGGTGCGCATCCCGCGCCTTGCAGCCGAGGTGAGTGCGAAAAGAAGTTGCTCATCCGGCACAAAATATGGCGTAGTTACAACCAATTCGGTTCGTGCGGAATGGACCAACTCGGCGAAGCAAGCGGTCATCGCTGAATATGCCTGGGTCGGACCAGTGCCGATCACCTGGGCGCTTGCGCGATCCGGAGCGGTCTTTGCCCCCGGTGCCTCAGGGGCGAGCAAGGATGTGATGTCGTCGCCGTGTTCGCCCATCCAGTCGAGCGCGAACAGAAACTGGCAATGCCGCGCTACCGGGCCTTGCCAGCGGGTCATGATATCTACCCAGGGAGCAAAGCGCCATTTGATCCGGAATTCCGGATCGGCGCCGTTCTGGCTGCCTACCCAGGCGATGGTGTTGTCGACGATCAGCTGTTTGCGGTGATTGCGCAGATCGACCCGCCCGCGGATCAGTGTCCACAGCACCCCGCCAACCGGTGCCGCCATCCGCGCATCGACCCCGCCAGCGCGCAGTGTGTCCCAGTGCTCGGAGCGCAGGAACGCGCGGCTGCCCAGCGCGTCGGCCAGCACCCGCACCTTGACCCCGCGCGCCGCCGCGCGAAGCAGCGCGTCCTTGAACGCCAGACCGGCATTGTCGGCCAGCCAAATATAGAAGCACAGATGCACCGTTTCCTGTGCGGCATCGATATCGGCGATCATTCCGCGGACTGCATCGGCGTTGTCGGCGGCCAGAGTGGCGCGATTGCCCAGTGTCGGCGGCAGTCCGTTGACCGCGCGGGCCAGCGCGAACGGCGCGGCATAGGGGCCTTGTCCCAGCGCCCGCGCGGCTTCGGGATCGCCGCCGGGGCGGGGCAGGCGCGCCTCGATCTGGGCATAGCGCGCCCGCCGCCGCGCCGAAACCCGCGCCTCGCCGACCATCAGGTAAGCCACTACGCCGATCACCGGCAGCACCAGGATCGCGATAAACCAGGCGATCCGCGACGCCGGTTCGCGCTGCGGCTTGAGCAGCGCACGCAGCAGCACAGCCAATTGTACGGCGAAATAGGCCCAGGTCAGCGAGGTGGTGACGTTGCTCAGCATCGTCGCCGAGTTTCCCCTCTTTTCGGCGCGATTTCCATCCCTATACTGGTCTCGCAAGGAGACAGGCGATGAAAGGTATGGGCGAAGGCGGCGAGGATTGCCCGTTTGCGTTCAATTTCGATCCGGCCAGCTTCAAGGTCGGCGATACGGTGAGCTACCGGGTCAGCACGATGGACGACTGGCCGTTCGTCGGCACGCTACTTGAAGTTCACGCCGACCACGTGGTGATCTCCCCAGGCCCGAACGAACCCGACGCCCGCTATAAGGGCAGCCGTGAGGACCGACCGATGGTTGACGGGAGCGAGATCTAAAACCCCTCCGCAGCATCAATCAGCGCGGTCAGTTTTTTGGGCGCAATGCTGCGCCAGCTGCGCGCCAGCCAGTCCTCGACCGCGTCCCAGTCGGTATCGCCGAGATCGAGACGGATCGCGACCCAGTCGCTGCCGAAATAGGCCGGGCGGTAATAGCGCGCGGGATCGTTTTCGATCAGCTGGGCCTGTTCGTCGGGGCCGCTGATCTTGACCAGCAACGCGGTCTTGCCGTCGCCGTGGTGATCGTTGGAGAGCCAGGCGAACTTCTTGCCTTTGACAATCCCGAAGCAGGGCATGCCGTGGCTCAGCGTTTCCTCGGCCTCGGGTAGGGCCATGGCGCGGGCGCGGATCTGCTGGGTCAGCCATTCGGGCGAGGCGTCGCGACTGACCAATTCGGTCAGGCAGCGTGAATAGAGTTGATGCTCGGCGATCAACACCCGCGCGGCCAGCGTTTCGGGCGTATCGCCGGGCAGCACCACTACCGCGATCTGGCCGAGGATCGGACCATCGTCGAGCTCGGCGGTGACCAGGTGGACGGTGCAGCCGGCCTTGTTGTCCCCTGCTTCAAGCGCCCGCTGGTGGGTGTGAAGGCCCTTGTACCTGGGCAGCAGCGAGGGGTGGATGTTGACCATCCGGCCCTCCCAGCCGCTGACGAAGTCCGCCGTCAGCACCCGCATATAGCCCGCGAGCGCAACGTACTGGGCGCCAGACTGGCGGATCGCCGCATCCATCGCTGCGTCGTGAGCAGCGCGGTCCATGCCTTTGTGGGGGAGGGTGCAAGTTGCCACACCTTCGGCTTCGGCGAGTTTGAGCCCGGCGGCCTCGGGATTGTTGCTGGCGACAAGGACGATCTCGAACGGGCAGCCCGGCACGCGGCTGGCATAGAGCAGCGCCGCCATGTTGGTGCCGCTGCCTGAGATCAGCACGGCAACCTTTGCGCGCTCAGCCAAGGTGAACTGCCTCCCAGCTTTGCCGCGATGACCACACCTCGGCAGCGCCTTGCACCGTGCAACCGCGCTGTCCGTCCTCGATCGCGCCGATCACGTGGACGCTCTCGCCCGCCACCTCCAGGTCCGCCACCAGACCCGCAACCTCGTCGGCCGCCACTGCCAGCACCATCCCGATCCCGCAGTTGAAGGTCCGCGCCATTTCCGCCGGCTCGATATTGCCTTGGGCCTGAAGGAAAGCCATTAGTCGGGCTTGCTCCCAGGCGCCGGCGTCGATCCGTGCATGCAAGTGCTTCGGCAATACGCGCGGCACATTTTCAAGCAATCCGCCGCCGGTGATGTGGGCGAGGGCATGCATCCGGCCCGCGCGGATCGCGGGCAACAGGCTTTTGACGTAAATGCGGGTCGGCTCGATCAGTGCGTCGATCAGCAGGCGCTCGGGATCGAACAGCGCCGGGCGGTCCATGCGCCAGCCGAGATCCTCGGCCAGCCGCCGCACGAGCGAATAGCCGTTGGAATGGACCCCCGAACTGGCCAGGCCAAGCAGCACGTCGCCCGCTGCGACCTGATCCCCGGTCAACTGCTCGCCGCGCTCGACCGCCCCGACGCAGAAGCCGGCGAGGTCATAGTCGCCGGCAGCGTACATTCCCGGCATTTCCGCGGTTTCGCCTCCGATCAGCGCGCAGCCGGCGATCTTGCAGCCCTCGGCAATGCTGGCGACAACCCGTTCGGCGACCCCGGTCTCAAGCTTGCCGGTGGCGAAATAGTCGAGGAAGAACAGCGGTTCGGCGCCCTGGACGATCAGATCGTTGACGCACATTGCGACCAGATCTTCGCCGATCCGGTCGTGGCGGTCATGGTCGATCGCCAGCTTGACCTTAGTCCCGACCCCGTCGTTGGCGGCGACCAGCAGCGGGTCCTTGTAGCCCGCCGCGCGTGGATCGAAGAACCCGCCAAAGCCGCCAAGTTCGGCATCGGCGCCGGGCCGCGCGGTCGCCCGGGCGAGTGGAGCAATCGCCTTGACCAAGGCGTTGCCGGCCGCGATCGAGACGCCAGCAGCCTCGTAGGAATAGCTTTTTGGGGGCGGGTTATTGGACATTGCGAGGCGCCTAACGCTTTCCGGCTTGGATTTCCACGGATGATTAGGCAAAAGGCACCCGGTTTTCCCCGATGGCCAGTCGCACCATTCCCCTTCCGCCGCGTATCAGGCGCCCGCTCGTCACCGCCGCGCTGCTCGGCGGGGCGCTGCTGGCGCTGGCGGCGGTGGGCACGATGCAGCTGGTGGCGCAGGTCGAAGGCGATCGCGGGATCATCCCGGTCAAGCAGTCGAGCGATATCCACATCGCCGGGATCGACGTTGAAACCACGGGCGAGAATGCCGAGGAGGCGCGGCTCGAAGGCTGGCAGCTGGCCGCGCGCAAGGCCTGGGAAAAGGCCGGTGGTCCGGCCATGGGCGATGGGCAGATTCAGGGTATGGTCGCCGCGGTGGTGATCGAGCGCGAACAGATCGGTCCCAAACGCTATATCGCCAAGCTGGGCGTGATCTTCGATCGCGCCCGCGCCGGACAATTCATCGGCGGGGGCAACAACGGCACGTCGCATTCAGCGCCGATGCTGACGATCCCGGTGCTGCATTCGGGCGGGGTCGCCCAGGTTTTCGAGATTCGCGGTCCGTGGCAGCAGGCCTGGGCCAGCTTTCAGGCCGGAACCAGCCCGATCGACTATGTCCGCCCGACCGGAGCGGGCGGCGAATCGCTGCTGCTCACCGCGGGCCAGCCCAGCCGTCGCAGTCGGGCCTGGTGGCGCAATGTGCTGGACCAGTCCGGCGCCGCTGACGTGCTGGTGCCCGAAGCCCGGCTTGAACGGCAATGGCCCGGCGGCCCGGTGCGCGGCACCTTCACCGCGCGCTATGGCCCCGACAACAAATTCGTCGAGAGCTTCGCGCTGTCCGCCAACGATGAAGCCGCGGTGCCGCGGATGCTGGCCGATGCGGTGGTGCGCTTCGATGCGATCTATGCCCGCGCGCTGGCCGACGGCATGCTCAAGCCCGATGCGACGCTGAACGTCAGGCCGCAGATCGATCCTGCGCTCGCCGCGCTGATCGCCGCCGGGCAGGCCCCGCCCCCGGTCGCCAAGGATCCGTCGCCGGTGGCCAGCGCCAGCGCAGCGCCGACGCCGGTGCCAACCCAGGTGGCCGAAGCGCGGACTTTTACGGTGCAGTTTTCCTCGCCCGATGCCGCTGCGGTCGATGCCGCGCTGGGCGGCGTGCGCGGCGTGCCGGGTGTGCAGAGCGCCTCAACCACCAGTCTGGCGGTGGGCGGAACCTCGCTGATGCGGGTGAGCTATCAGGGCGAACTGGGCGCGCTGGCCGAGGCGCTGCGCGCGCGCGGCTGGCGGGTCACGGTCGGCTCCAACGCACTCAGCATAAAGCGCTGAGATGTCACAGATCGCGCTGCCTTTGCGCGCCGGGCCGGGTGGCCCTTCGCGGATCGTGGTTGGCAGAGCCAACAGCGCAGTTTTCGAAGCCTGCGCGATGGCTGGCGGCTGGCCGTTTCGCACCGCGGTGCTGGCCGGACCGCCGCGCTCTGGCAAATCGCTGACCGCGCGCTGGTTTGCCGAACAAGGGTTGGGCGAGGCAATTGACGATGCCGACCGGATCGACGAAACCGAGCTGTTCCACCGCTGGAACCGCGCGCAGGAAGCCGGCACTTCGCTGCTGGTGATGAAGAGTGCTGCGGCCGGCGAATGGCGAATCGCATTGCCCGATCTGGCTTCGCGGCTGGGCGCAGCGCTGCAGCTCGAAATCGGCACCCCCGACGATGCCATGCTGGCCGATCTGATCGCGGTCCATGCCGAACAGCGCGCGCTGGCGCTGGGGCCCGAGGGGATTGCCTATCTTGCGGCGCGGGCCGAGCGTTCCTACCTGGGAATCGAAGCGCTGGTGGCGGCGATCGACCGCCTCAGTCTGGAACGAAAGGTCCCCCCGACCCAGGGAATCTGGCGCGAAGCGCTGGAGGAACTGCTGGGCCCCGACGAACCGCGCTTGCTTTGAGCGTGGATTTGGAGGAGAATTGCAAGCGATGTTGAACGAGCTGACCCGCTATCTCGACTCGATCGTGGCCCGCGATCCCTCGCCGCGCTCGCGCTGGGAAGTGCTGCTCTATCCCGGTGTCTGGGCGCTCGGGCTGCATCGTTTGGCGCACTGGCTGTTTGAGGCGGAACTGTACTTCGCGGCCCGACTGGTCAACCATTTCAGCCGCTTTCTGACTGCGATCGACATTCATCCCGGCGCGCGGATCGGGCGCAATTTCTTCATCGACCATGGCTTCGTGGTGATCGGCGAAACCGCCGAGATCGGCGACAATGTCACCATGTACCAGGGTTCGACGCTGGGCGGGACCAACCCGACCAACGGGGTGGGAGGAAAACGTCACCCGACGATCGGTGACGATGTGATTGTCAGCCTGGGCGCAGCGATCCTGGGGCCGCTGCTGGTCGGCAAAGGCGCACGAATTGGGGCCAATGCCGTCGTCACCAAGGACGTCCCAGAAGGCGCGACGATGGTCGGCATCCCGGCCAAATCGACGCTGGTTGAGGTCACGCCAGAAACCCAGAACTTTGTGCCCTATGGCACCCCGTGCTCGGAATGTTTCGATCCTGCCACGCAGAAGCTCGAAATCCTGCAATGCGAGATGGAGATGCTGCGGATGCGGCTGACCGGCCTGCTTGAGGAACGCGATGCCGAAGCCGCGAAGAAGAGCGCGGCACGCAAACGCGGGGCTAAGACCGCTTGAGCGCACAGGTCACGCCTTTCCCCTCCCACGCGGTGCGAGCCGCCCAGGTCGGGTTCGAACGTGACGAATTGCAGCGCATCCTCGATCTCTACGGGCGGATGGTTTCGGCCGGCGAGTGGCGCGACTACGCGATGGACTTCGGCCGCGACGCAGCAGTATTCTGTGGCTTTCGCCGCACTGCCGAACACCCTCAGGCCCGCATCGAAAAGCGCCCGGCCCTGCGCGGCAAGCAAGGTATGTGGACGCTGTTCGGCGAGGGCGGGCAAGTGCTGAAGCGCGGCCACGAACTGGCCGGGGTGCTGTTTCCGTTGGAGCGGCGACTGCTCAAGCTGGTGGTGGGCTAAGCCTGCGCGCTCAATTTTCCGCTGGCCCAGATCGGGATGAGCAGCGTTACCACCAATACCGTGTTGGACACCGCGTTGAGCGGAAATCCGGTGGCGATCGAGGCGATCGAATCGATCGCGTACCAGCTTAGTCCGGCAAAGGTCAGCCAGCGCCAGATCGGACGGCTGGCGGCATCGTCGAGCGTCCAGGCAGCGCGAAAGGCGGCGTAGAATGTGATCGCCCAGCCAGCCGTCACTGCACCCAGCAGCGAAAGCGCAAAGCGCAGATGGCTGTCCGGATCGGTTGGCAAAGGATTGCCCAGCAGTGCAAAGATGGCGTTGCTTGGCCCGGTTGCCGCCGCATAGCCCGCGCCGTAAAGAGCAAGTCCGAACAAGCCCACGCCGCAGCACCAAAGGGTAAGCCAGTTTTTCCAGAATGCCGTCATTTCGCTATCTCCTTTTTTGTAGCATATGCTACATATCACGAAATGTAGCATATGCTACAGGAAAATCATGACCCGCAATCCCGCCCGTAAAAATGAACTGGTGCAAAGCCTGGCTGAACATGTCTTGGCCCACGGACTGGGTAGTGCCAGCCTACGTCCGCTGGCTGCGGCGGTTGGCACCAGCGATCGGATGCTGCTCTATTATTTCCCGGACAAGATTGCGCTGATCACTGCGGTGCTGGAAGAGGTTGCCGCACAAATGACCGTGCTGCTCGACACGCAACGGGGCGTGGAACCGGTTGGGGTGGACGTGCTGGAAGCGCGGATCATGCCTCTGGTGCTTGACCCGCTGGTTTGGCCGTTCATGCAGCTGTGGCTGGAAATGGCAGCGCTGGCGGCGCGCGGAGACGAAACTTGCACCCGGGTGGGCGAAGGGATCGCCCGCGGCTTCATCGCATGGCTTGACGGGCAGTTGGCTATTGCAAGTCCGACAGAACGCGCGCGCGCTGCGTTACGCTTGCTGATAACGATTGAAGGCGCAGTCCTGCTCAAAAGCCTGGGGCTGGGCGAGGGCGTTGCCGCGATCGTCCAGCCCGATTGAACGGTTTCAGGCCGGCAGCGCGGCAGTCACCGGTACGCGGTCCCGCATCCATTCGGGCAGCTGCTTAACCACCGCGTGGCGGATCGGTGCCCAGAACGCCGAGAGGGTGAGCAGTGCCGAGCCGATGATCAGCCCGGTCAGCGCAACGTTGAGCTCGACCATGCCGAACTGGTCGAACAGCCAGGTCAGCGCTACCAGCACGTAGGCCAGCGCCGACACGAGCAGCGCACGGCGGTCGACTGCCAGCGCAACCAGCCCCATCAGCACATAAACGCCGAGCACGCCAAGCGCCGCGCCGCCACCGATATTCTCACCCTCGCTAACGCCCAGCCAGGCGAACAGCGGATGCGCGATCATCGGCGCGGCAAGGAGGTGGAGCCAGAAGGCGACATCGCTGCGCCGAGTTTCGCGCGCGGAGTCTGACATGTCCCAGCGCATGGCGAGCGAGAATACGCCAAGGCCCGCCAGGAACACCAGTGGCAGAAGTACGGTCTCGGGATCGCTCTCGGTAACCAGCGCTGGCACGGCCGAGACGATCAGAGCGATGGCCATCAGCACAAGCGCAGCGGTGCCGGCGGCAACTGTGATCGGCACCATGAAGCGCCGCCAGTGAAGCCAGGCCGCGCCAGCTGCGAGCAGACCGATACCGGCGCCGAGCAGCGCGTTGGCGCGCTCCGACAGGTTGGGATCTGCTTCGGCCAGGATATTGATCGGAATTCCCGCTACCCCGCCAACGAACGCCAGCAGCAGCACGATCGAGGGCAGCGCCATCCGCCGTCGCCGGGTAAAGAACTCCGCCAGCCCCCAGGCCGCGCCCGCCACCAGCACTCCCGCCACGCCGGGGGCGGCGGCATCGCCGATCCCGGCGCAGGCGACCAGCAGCAGCACCGCAGCGATCGTCACGAAAATATCATTGAATCCGGTGATCAGGCGGAAGTGTTCCTCGTCCGCCACCGGTGCGCTGCGCATACCGGCCGCGTGGGCGCGCAGCGCCTCGGCCGCGTCGTGGCTGATTGCTCCGGCGCTGACCGCTGACTGCAGATCGGCTTCGCTGTACATCGGGCATCTCCCCTGTTGGCTGCGGGGAGAATGCCCGAAGTGTGTTAGTGTGTCAATACAGCAACGAAATCAGCCCAACCCACCGATCTTGTTCAGCGCCGCCATCACCACCCCGGTATGCTCGCCGCCCGATTGGGGGACGATTTCGCCCGCGCGGTCGATGATCGCGTCCCAGTTGGCGGCGATGGCTTCGGGGGTGCGGTCATTTGCGGGGAGGGCAATGCCTGGGGTCAGGGTGACATAGGCCGCCTGATAGGCCCCGGCGCCGGCACCGCAGATCATGTTGGTCGGGGCGTCCTCGCTGACCAGGTAAAGCGCCATTGGTGCGACGTTTTCGGGGGCCAGCGCCTTGAAGAATGCCTCGGGCATGCCAAGGTCCTCGGTCATCCGGGTGCCAGCGACCGGGATCAGGGTGTTGCAGCGGATGTTGTATTTGGCGCCTTCGAGGTGGAGCGTCTTGGTCAGCCCAGTCAAACCCATCTTGGCCGCGCCATAATTGGCCTGGCCGAAGTTGCCGAACATTCCGGTCGAGCTGGTGGTCATCAGGATCCGGCCATAGGCCTGCTCGCGCATCAGATCCCACACCGCCTTGGTGCAATTGCCCGCGCCGGTCAGGTGGACATCGACCACCACGTTCCAATCGCTCATTTCCATCTTGGCGAAGCTCTTGTCGCGCAGGATCCCGGCGTTGTTGATCAGGACGTGGACCCCGCCCCACTTCTCCTTGGCCTTGGCGACCATCTCGACCATCTGCTCGAATTCGGTGACCGAACCGCCGTTCGACATCGCCGTGCCGCCAGCCGCCTCAATTTCCTCGACCACTTTCAAGGCGGCGTCGGAATGGCCGGTTCCATCGCGCGATCCGCCAAGATCGTTGACAACCACCTTGGCCCCGCGCTTGGCGAGTTCGAGCGCATAGGCGCGGCCCAGGCCGCCGCCGGCCCCGGTAACGATTGCGACGCGGTCCTTGAAAGAAATGGTCATTGGCCTGGCTCCGTTGAATTGGGTTATCCCGCTGGGGAAGCGCGGCGTCACTGGCACGATGCGGCGCCGCTTTCAACTGTTCTGGTGCTGCTTGGGCATGCCGTAGCGGCGAGTCGACATGTGACTGTCAAATATATGTCACGCAGAGGTCTTAGGGACGTCTGCGAATCGCAACAAAACCTTCATGGAGGCATCACGTGAGCCGCACTTTCCAATCTTCCGCCCTTGCCGTCGCGCTTGTTGCCGGGTGGGTTTCGCCCGCCCAGGCCGCCGCAGCGCAACAGCCCGGTGTGGCGGAGCAGCTCGCGGCGATGCAGGCCCAGCTCGACAAGCTGAACAGCCGGTCGATAGCCTCGAAGGCCAGGTCGTCCAGGAACGCGCCCGCGCCGATGCCGCCGAAGCCAAGGTTGCCGCGGCCGTGACCGAAGCCAAGGCCGCGCGCGAGGAGACCAAAAAGCTCGCCGCCGGCAACCACCGCCACCGCCAAGCCGGCCAGCGAGATCACCTGGGACGGCGCGCCCAAGCTGGCGACCAAGGACGGCTGGAGCTTCAAGCCGCGCGGCCGGGTTCAGATCGACACTGCCGGAGTCAATGCTCCAGGCAGCGTTTCCGGCAACAGTCTGGGCGTGGGTACCGAGTTCCGCCGCGCCTACATCGGCTTCGATGGGACCATGCCTGGCGGATTCGGTTACCGGGTCGAGGCCGATCTGGCCAACAGCTCGGTCGATCTCACCGACGTCTACCTGACCTACAAGGCCAGCCCCAAGCTGACCCTGACGCTGGGTCAGCACAAGCCGTTCCAGTCGATGGAAGACATGACCAGCGACCTGTTCACCAGCTTCATGGAGCGCGCCGCGTTCAACGGCGGGTTCGGGTTCGAACGCCGGGTCGGCTTCAGCGGCACCTACACCGGCAAGGCAGTGGTGGTGCAGGCGGGCGTGTTCACCGACAACGCCGCCGATCTCAGCGCTGCCGGCGGTGATGCCAACAACAGTTACAGTGTCGATACCCGGGTGGTGTTCATGCCGAAGCTGGGCGAAGGCCAGCTCCACCTCGGCGGATCGTTCCACGCCCGCGACTTCAACGATGCGGCGACCACCACCCGCTACCGCGCGCGGCCGTTCGTTCACACAACCGATGCACGGCTGGTCAACACCGGCAACATCACCTCTACCGGCGAGACCGGCTACGGGCTCGAGCTCGCCTATATCAACGGGCGCTTCCACGCGACCGCCGAATCGAGCTGGATGAAGCCCAAGCGCTCGGGTCTTGCCGACCCGACCTTCAACGGCGGCTATGCCGAGCTGGGCATGCTGCTGACCGGCGACAAGACCGCTTACAAGAACGGTGTCTATGACCGGATCCGTCCGGCCAAGCCGCTGGGTAAGGGCGGGATGGGCGCGCTGCAGGCCAACCTGCGGTATGACTGGCTCGACCTTTCTGACAGCGGCATCGTTGGGGGACGCCAACAGATCGCTGGTGCCTCGCTGGTCTGGATCCCGACCGACTACGTCCGCTTCCTGGTCAACTACGGCCACCTCTGGCTGAGCGATGCCGCAGTGGCTGCGGGCGCCGACCGCGACTACCAGGCCGACAGCGTCGGGGTGCGCGCGCAAATCGATTTCTAGAGCCGGGCCAGCGCCGGGATCAGTTCGTCGAAGTGGTCGATCACCGCATCGGCGCCAAGTTCGTGCGGGGCTGCGTCGCAGAACCCGAAGCTGACCGCGACGCTGGGTAAACCAGCGGCGCGGGCTGCGCCGGTGTCAAAGGTGGTGTCGCCGACGAACGCCGCCGCGCCGCCGCCGAGCTCAGCGACCATCGCGTGGAGCGCATCTGGCGCAGGTTTGAGCGGGAAGCGCCCGGCGCCGATGATGCAGTGGAATCGCCGGGTCAGGCCGAGCGCGTCGAACAGCTTCAGCGTCATAGCTTCGCGCTTGTTGGTCACCACGGCAATTTGCGTGCCTGTCGCTTCCAGCGCGTCGAGCATCGCCGCGGCGCCGGGATAGAGCGCGGTGTGAACCGCAATGTTGGCTTCGTAATAGCCGAGCAGCCGTCCAAACAGCGCTACTTGCTCGACGCCTTCCTCGCCCCCGGTCAGCGCCAGCGCCCGCTGCAGCATCAGCCGCGCACCGCCGCCAATCAGGCCCGAGACCGCAGCAAGCGGCACCGGCTCGCGCCCGATCAGCCCCAGCGCGTGGTTGACCGCCGCACCAAGATCGCCCGAGGTGTCGAGCAGGGTGCCATCGAGATCGAAGCCGACAATATCAAAGCGGTGGGTCATGGCCCGCGCAGTGGCCGAGCGTAGTGGAATCGGCAAGCATTTGGTGGCATGGGCTTTAACCATGAGCTCCGAAATCCCCCTGGCCATCATCGTCCTTGCCGCGGGCAAGGGCACCCGTATGAAAAGCGACCTGCACAAGGTGCTGCACCCGATCGCCGGGAGGCCGATGCTGCTACATTTGCTTGCCAGCCTAAGTGAACTGGAACCGGCACGGCAGCTGATCGTCGCCGGCCATGGCCGCGAGCAGATCGAGACGGCGCTGGCAGGATCCCGCGCCGAGGTGGTGGTGCAGGAGCCGCAGCTCGGCACCGCCCACGCCGCGCTGATGGCCAAGGATGCGCTGGCTGACTTCGAAGGCGATGTCCTGGTCTGCTTCGGCGATGTGCCGTTCCTTGCTGCCGCCACGGTGGAGCGGCTTTGCGCGGTGCTGGGGGGCAGCACGATCGTTGCCGTGCTCGGGTTCCGCCCGGCGGACAGCGCCGCTTATGGCCGAATCATTGCCGAAGCCGACAGCACGGTCAGCAAGATGGTCGAGCACAAGGACGCCAGCCCTGAGGAGCGCGCGGTGACGCTGTGCAACGCCGGGGTGCTGGTGGCGCACAGCCGCAACCTCTGGGCGCTGCTTGAGGGCGTCGGCAATTACAATGCCGCGGGCGAATACTACCTGCCTGACGTTGCCACAAATGCCATCGCGCGCGGCGCGCGGGTGGGGGTGGTGGAGACCTGCGAGGACGAGGTGATGGGGATCAATTCCCGCGCCGAGCTGGCCGAGGCGGAAAGCCGCTGGCAATACACACGGCGGCGCAAAGCGATGGACGATGGCGCCTCGCTGATCGCGCCGGAGACGGTATGGTTCGCCTGGGATACGGTGCTGGGCCGCGACGTGCTGGTCGAGCCGAATGTGTTTTTCGGCCCCGGGGTTAGCGTGGCGGACGGTGTCAGGATTCGTGCCAACTGCCACATTGAAGGCACTGAAATTGCGAACCATTGCGAAGTCGGACCGTTCGCCCGTCTGCGTCCGGGAACGCGGCTGGAGGAGAAGGCCAAGATCGGAAATTTCGTCGAGGTCAAGAAATCGGTGATGGGCCCCGGCGCCAAGGCCAACCACCTCAGCTACATCGGCGATGCCGATGTTGGCGCCGGCGCCAACATCGGCGCGGGGACGATCACCTGCAACTACGACGGCTATTTCAAGCACAAGACCGTGATCGGCGAACGTGCCTTCATCGGTAGCAACTCAGCATTGGTCGCCCCGGTCAAGATCGGCGCCGACGCGATTGTCGCGGCCGGGAGTGCGGTGACGCGCGATGTTGCGGCGGGGGAACTGCGGATCGTCCGCGGCGAGCAGCTGGTCAAGCCGGGCTGGGCGGATCGGTTCCACGATGCGATGAAGAAGAAGAAGGCGGAGAAGAAATAGGGCGATTTGCCAAAGCGTCTTTGACACAGCCTGGCAGTCCAATGTTGCCTTCATTGGGACTCCGGTTCTTGCTATTTCACCTGCGTGAAATAGACGATGACGCAGAGGCCCAAGATTAGAGCGATGATATTGGGAAGAGTGAATCCAACTTTGAACATGACATGCTCCTGCTGAATGGGATCTGACGCAAAGCGTAGCACGGCCGTTTCAACGAATAAACACAGGACAGTGGCTTGACATGATATCATGATATGATATCAGTATATCAATGACCCGCATCCTCGCCGATCTGCCCGAAGAAGACATCAAGTGGCTCGATGCCCTCGCGGCCGAGCAGGGCAAGTCGCGCGCTTCGGTGCTGCGCGAGGCGGTGGCGACCTACAAGGCGCAGTCGCAACCCGCGAGTGACAAGGATTGGCTCGACCAGGCTTTCGGTATCTGGAAGGACCGAACCGACATCGGCAATTCGGTCGAATGGCAGCGACGCGAGCGCGCTTCGTGGACGCGTTCGTGGGACGATGACTTCGAGGAAGTTCTGGCCGAATTTCCCGACCTGTTTGACGCGCATGATTTGGCTGAGCGCAAGCGCTACCTGGAACAGGTTGCGGCCAAGCCTGCCAAGCGGAAGCGCACCGCAGGGTGAGCGGGTATTCGTTCGACAGCAATATCCTGATCGATGCGCTCAACGGCGAAGCGGTTGCGCATGCCGAGATTGCGCGGGTCGAAAAGCCGTGGATCAGCCGGGTGACCTGGATTGAGGTTTTGTCCAAGGAACGTGGCGGAACTTTGCGCCAGATCGAACGCTTTCTCAGCGGGTTTTCGGTCGATGAAGTCGATGCTCGGATTGCCGCCCATGCGGCGGCCCTGCGGCGCGAACGACCACGCCTCAAGCTGGCGGACGCCGTCATCCTGGCCACTTCACAGGTCAACAATCGCATTCTGGTTACACGCAATATCAAGGACTTCCCGGCAGAGATGCCGGGAATTCGCGTCCCCCGTTACCTCTAGCGAAAGCGCAGCAACATGTGCGGAATCATCGGCATCGTCGGCAAGGAAGAAGTGGCGGAGCGGCTGGTCGATGGGCTCAGGCGAATGGAATACCGCGGCTATGACAGCGCCGGGGTCTGCACGATCCATGGCGGAGAGTTGCTGCGCCGCCGCGCGCCCGGCAAGCTGGCGGGGCTGGTGCGCGAACTCGCCCGCGATCCCGCACCCGGCACCACCGGGATCGCCCACACCCGCTGGGCGACCCACGGCGCGCCGACCGCGGCCAATGCCCACCCGCATGCCACCGCAGTCCTGGCGCTGGTCCACAACGGGATCATCGAGAATTTCCGCCAGTTGAAGGAAGCCCTTGCCGCGCGCGGCCGGGTGTTCGAGAGCGACACCGACACCGAAGTGGTCGCTCACCTGCTGTCCGAGCAAGTCGAGGCCGGCAAGAGCCCCGAGGAGGCGGTCAAGGCGACCTTGCCGCAGCTGCGCGGCGCTTTCGCACTGGCGATCGCCTTCAAGGACCACCCCGATATGCTGATCGGCGCGCGGCTCGGCTCGCCGCTGGTGCTGGGCTACGGTGAGGGCGAGACCTACCTTGGCTCCGATGCGTTGGCGCTGGCGCCGCTGACCCAGCAGATCTGCTACCTCGACGAGGGCGACTGGGTGGTGGTGCGGCGCGAAAGCGCGCAGATCTATGACAAGGACAACCGCCCGGTGGAGCGCGAGGTCACCACCTCGGGCGCTTCGGCGGCGGCGATCGAGAAGGGCAACTATCGCCACTTCATGCAGAAGGAGATCTTCGAGCAGCCGACCGTGGTCGCCCAGACGCTGCGGAGTTATATTCGCCAGGTCGACCAGTCGGTGGCGCTGCCGCAGTTCGATTTCGACCTCTCGAGCATCAACCGCGTCACCATCGTCGCTTGCGGCACCTCCTACTACGCCGGGATGGTCGCCAAATACTGGTTCGAACAGTTCGCGCGGCTGCCGGCCGACATCGATTTCGCCTCCGAGTTCCGCTACCGCGAGCCGGTGCTCGAGCCAGGCGGCCTGGCCTTGTTCATCTCGCAGAGCGGGGAGACCGCAGATACGCTAGCTGCGCTGCGCCACTGCAAGGCGCAGGGCCAGACCATCGCGGTGGTGGTCAACGTACCCACCAGCTCGATGGCGCGCGAGGCCGATCTGCTGCTCCCGACCCATGCAGGGCCAGAGATCGGGGTCGCCAGCACCAAGGCCTTCACTTGCCAGCTTGCGGTGCTTGCCGCGCTCGCCGCGCATATGGCGGTGAAGCGCGGGCTGATGAGCCGGGCCGAGGAGGTTGAAGTGGTCACCCATCTGCTCGAAGCGCCGGCCAGCCTCAACGGCGCGCTGGTGCACGACGACGAGATCGCGGCGATGGCGCACCTCATCGCCCCGGCGCGCGATGTGCTCTATCTGGGCCGCGGGCAGGACTATCCGCTGGCACTTGAGGGAGCATTAAAACTCAAAGAGATCAGCTATATTCATGCCGAAGGTTATGCATCAGGTGAGATGAAGCACGGGCCGATCGCGCTGATCGACGAGGCGGTTCCGGTAATCGTCCTGGCTCCTTCCGGCCCGCTGTTCGAAAAGACCGTCAGCAATATGCAGGAAGTCCGCGCCCGCGGCGGCAAGGTGGTGCTGATCTCTGACCGTGAAGGGATCGAAGAAGCCGGCGAGGGCTGCCTGGCGACCATCGAGATGCCCAAGGTCCACCCCCTGATCGCGCCCTTGGTCTATGCCGTTCCGGTGCAACTGCTGGCCTACCACGTCGCCTGCGCCAAGGGGACAGATGTCGATCAGCCAAGGAACCTCGCCAAGTCGGTGACGGTGGAATGAAGCGCGTATTTCAGGCCATCATCTTTGATTTTGATGGCGTGATTGCCGATAGCGAAGTCATCTCAAATCGCGAACTGGCCAAAGCGCTTACCGCAATAGGATTGCCAACCAGCTTTGAGGAATGCCTTGCGCTCTACTATGGCCGAAATTGGATTGAGTGCGAGCGGCGCATTGTCGATCGGCTTGGAAAGGGGCTGCCCGACGGCTTCATTATCGCGCTGCAAAGTGCTGTTGACCAAGCCCTTGCGATTGAGCTTGAACCAGTTCCCGGCGCAAGGGAATTTGTGGCCCGCTCCACCGCAATACCGGTCGCAGTAGCGTCATCCAGCGAACGCAGCTATCTCGTCGACTGCCTTTCTCGATTTGGGATGGCCCCTCAGTTCGGTCATCACCTCTATAGTGCTGCTGCATTGCTTCGAGGAAAGCCCTTTCCTGATATCTACTTCACGGCCGCTGCCGGGCTTGGCGTCACACCGGCATCTTGCCTTGTCATCGAAGATAGCCCAGTTGGCGTGCAAGCGGGGGTGGATGCTGGAATGACGGTGGTTGGCTTGTTGGCAGGCCGACATGTTGTCGGCAATGAACAGCACGGTGAAAAGCTGCTTGCTGCAGGGGCTCACTACGTCGCGCGCAGTTTTGCACAAATCGATGATTGGTTGGAGCGAACATGAACGTCCAAGGCGGCTGTCATTGCGGCGCGGTGCGCTTTGCGATCGAAGTAGAGCAGGCGCCCGAGCTGCTCGACTGCAACTGTTCGATCTGCAGCAAGACAGGCCACCTCCATCTGATTGTTCCGCACGGCCAATTCACCCTTCTGCGCGGCGGGGATACGCTCATTTCCTACCGTTTCGGCTCAGGCGCGGCGGAACATCTGTTTTGCCGGAGCTGCGGAATCAAGAGCTTCTACCAGCCGCGCTCGCACCCAGGTGCGTGGAGCGTCAATTTCCGCTGCCTCGACCCGGGACACGCGCTTGAGCCCGCAATCCGCAAGTTCGACGGGCAAAACTGGGAAGCCGCGCGCGACCATCTGGATTGACTGATCGCTGCGCCTTTACGCGGTGCTAACTAATCGGCGCGTATCAAGCGCGGGTGACCAGGAACAACTACGCATCCGCCTCCTTGCCCAAGGACCTGCCGGTGATGGCCGTGCTCGGCCTCAACGATCCGGGCGATGGCGATTGGGCGCGGCTGCGCGGCTTGCAGTATTCCAGCCTGGCCCGGGTCACTCAGGCCCGCGTTCTGGCCCACGCAATCGCCGCGCTGGGCGTGGTCCGGCTCTATTTTGGATCGCTGCACATCGCCATCCTGATCGCCTGGGTTGCCGCGCTGGCCGCCAGCCTGTGGTACGGCGCCAAGATCGACAAGGGCCTAGGCGATGCCGACCGCCGCCGGATGACCCGCGAGGAAGTCAACCGCCAGTCGGTCAGCTCTATCGTCAACGCGCTGGTCTGGGTCGTGCCAATTGGCGGCTTCGCGGTCTTCGGCGATAGCAACCGCCAGCTTGAACTGTGGGCGATCACCGCGATGTTGATGACTGCGGCGGCCGTGCTGCTGCCCGCGGTGCCGCTGTCAAACCTGCTGTTTGCCGGGATCGTCGGCGGCGGTGCGCTGGCCAGCTTCGTGTACGGCGGCAATATTGAAATGGCGCTGGTGGCGATGGTGTTCATGGTGGTGGTGGCGCTGGGCGCGGTGGAAAATGCCCGCTCGTTCCTCACTGCGCGGATCGCCGAGGCCGGGATGGCCGAAAAGAGCGAGGTTGTCTCGCTGCTGCTCAAGGAATTTGAGGAGGGCGAGGCCGATTGGCTGTGGCAGATCGACACCTCGCGCCGGGTTCGCGCTGCCAGCCCGCGGTTTTCCTTTGCGCTGGGGATGCCGCACGAAGAAATCGACGGCAAACCGTTCATCCAGATGATCGCGGGAGCGGCCTGGGATACCGGCCAGTTCCCCTCGAGCCTGCATGACCTGGCCGAGCGGCTCAAGCGGCGCGAAAGTTTTTCTAATCTGCTGGTGCGGGTCACGATCAACAACCACCAGCGTTGGTGGGAATTGTCGGGTACCCCCAAGCTCGATGAGCATGGCAATTTCGATGGCTTCCGCGGGGTCGGCTCGGATGTGACCGAGCAGCGCGAGAGCTCCGAGAAGATCGCGCACATGGCGCGCTATGACACGCTGACCGGCCTGCCCAATCGGATGATGGTGACCGAGGCCTTGGGCGAGGCGATGCGCTATGCCGATCAGTGGCGGACGCGCTGTGCCTTCCTGATGATCGATCTCGACCGGTTCAAGGCGGTCAACGATACGCTGGGCCACCTGGTCGGTGACCAGCTGCTGGCGCGGGTGTCGGAACGATTGAAGTCGCTTATGACCTCGAACGAGCTATGCGGAAGGCTGGGCGGCGACGAGTTTGCCATCGTCATCCGCGATGCCTCGGATCACAACCGGGTTGCCCGCGTTGCCGAAGCGGTGATCGAAATCCTCTCACGGCCCTACGAGGTCGATCACCACACGCTGTACATCGGCGCTTCGGTCGGCTCGGCGATCGGCCCACGCGATGGGACTACGGTCGAAACCCTGATGCGCAATGCCGATCTGGCACTGTACCGGTCAAAGGAAGAAGGCGGCGGTGTTCACTTTGGCTACGAGCCCGCGCTCCACGCCCATGCCGAAGAGCGCCGCAAACTGGAATTCTCGCTGCGCCGTGCGCTCGAAAGCAACGAATTCGTGCTGCATTACCAGCCGGTGGTCGATGCCCATGACGAGAATATCCTCAGCTTCGAGGCACTGCTGCGCTGGAACAGCGAAGATCACGGCATGGTCAGCCCGGCCAAGTTCATTCCGCTGGCCGAAGACACCCGTCTGATCGTCCCGATCGGCGAATGGGTGATGTACGAAGCTTGCCGCGAGGCCGCACGCTGGCCAAGCAACATCAAGGTTGCGGTCAACGTTTCGGGTGAACAGCTGCTCGATCCCGGCTTCATTTCCTCGGTAGTGGGGGCCTTGAGCGCGAGCGGTCTGGCACCGCAGCGGCTTGAGCTAGAGGTGACCGAATCAATCTTCGTGCGCGACGCCACTACAGCACGCGCCGCGCTCGAACAGATCATGTCGCTGGGCTGCGGGGTCGCGCTCGACGATTTCGGGACCGGCTATTCCAGCCTTGGTTATATCCGCAATCTGCGATTCTCGACGATCAAGGTTGATCGCAGCTTCGTTCAGGGTGCGGCAGTGGGCAATGCCGAGAGCCTAGCGATCATCCGCGCCGTGGTGGCGATGGCCGAAAGCCTGGAGATGTCGACCACTGCCGAGGGTGTCGAGAACGAGGCCGAACTCGCGGTGATCCGCCAGCTCGGCTGCCGGAAGATTCAGGGCTATTACTTTGGCCGGCCGATGCCCGCGCTGGAAGCGCGCGCGCTGTTCACCGGGCCACAGCTGCAGCGCGTCGCCGGGGCGTAATTACGCCGCGACTAGCGCCTCGATTGCACTCTCAAACAAGGCCCGCCCATCGGTCCCGCCCTGTTCGGGTTCGATCATCCGTTCCGGGTGAGGCATCATTCCGAGCACGTTGCCGGCATCGTTCAAGACCCCGGCAATCGCCCGAGCTGAACCGTTGACCTCTTCGGCATAGCGAAAGGCCACGCGGCCTTCGCCTTCAAGCCGGTCAAGCGTCGCCGCATCGGCAAAGTAGTTGCCGTCGTGGTGGGCGACCGGGATCGTCACTTGCTGGCCGGCGGCATAGCGCGCGGTGAACAGACTCTGGCTGTTCTCGACGGTCAGCATCACTTCGCGGCAGACGAAGTTCATTCCCGCATTGCGGAGCAGTGCGCCGGGCAGCAGGCCGCTTTCGGTCAGCACCTGAAAGCCGTTGCACACCCCCAGCACCGGTACGCCGCGATTGGCAGCATCAACCACCGAACGCATGACCGGGCTGTGCGCCGCCATCGCGCCCGAGCGCAGGTAGTCGCCATAGGAGAACCCGCCGGGCAGGGCGATGAAATCGAGCTCGCTGGGCAGCTCGGCGTCGCCATGCCAGACCCGCAAAGGGGCGAAGCCGGAGACTTTCTCCAGCGCATCGGCCATGTCCCGGTCGCAGTTTGATCCCGGGAAGGTGATCACTGCGGCCCGGAAGCTCATGCCCGAGTCTCCGTCGATTCTGGCCTTTCGATCCGGTAGTTCTCGATCACCATGTTGGCGAGCAGTTGCTTGGCCATGGTTTCAAGGTCGGCGTCGCTGACGCTTTCGTCGACTTCGAGCTCGAGCATTTTGCCCGCGCGGACATCTTTGACCCCATGGATTCCGAGCCCTTCGATCGCATGGTGGATCGCCCGGCCTTGCGGGTCGAGCACCCCGTTCTTGAGGCTGACGAAAACACGGACCTTCATGGCGCAGACCTTTGGCTGGAGCAGGGGCAGGACTCAGGTCGAGCCTATGGCGCGAGATTGGCGTGGGGGCAAGGAAGCGCGTTGCCGCAATGCACAGCCCGAAGCACGTCAGAAGATCAGGGCTTGATTCCTGACTGACGCGTCAGTTATAAAGCGAACATGGCCCGCACCAAGCCTCCGAGTCGCCGCGCCGATGTGCTTGCCGCTGCGCGCGATGGGTTCAACGCGCGCGGATTTGCCGGGGCGCGAATGGATGACATCGCCCGTGCGGTGGGAATATCGAAAGCCGCGCTCTACCTCGATTTCCCCTCGAAACAGGCGCTGTTCGAGGCGCTGACCACCGAGCTGATCGAAACCATGCTGCCCGAGGCATTGCCGGAGAGTTTCGGAGACATCCCTGGCGAGGTCCTGCTCCGCGGGTTCATCGCGGTCATGACCCAGCGGATCATGCAGGACGACATGGCCTTCGTTCCGCGTGTGATCATCGGTGAGGGGCGGAACTTTCCCGAGATCGCGCGGTTCTATCACGATCACGTCATCGCCCGCGGGCTCGGTGCGGTCGAACGGGTGATCGCCTACGGCGTCGCGCGCGGCGAATTCGTATGCGCCGACCTGCCCCAGGCGGGGCGCTCGGTGATTGGCGGGGTGCTGCTGGGTGCGATCTGGAAGATGGTGTTCGAGCCGGTCGGGGCCGCACCGCTCGATCCCGGCGCGCTCGCCTCGGCCCACGCCGATACGATCCTGAACGGCCTCAAGCTCAGAAAGGACGCGGCATGAGCGGTCCTCCCAAACCGGTTATTGCCCTCGCGGTGTTGGCGGTGCTCGGCGGCAGCTATTGGTACGCCACGCGCCCCAACCCCGATGCCAACTGGCTTGGCTATGTCGAGGCCGAGACCATGTATGTCGCCGCGCCGGTGTCCGGGCGACTGGCGACGCGTCCGGTTGAACGCGGGGCAAGCGTGGCGGCTGGGGCAGTGCTGTTTTCGCTTGATCCCGAGAGCACCGATGCCGACACCGCGCGGGCCGAATCCCAGGTTTCCGCCGCCCAGGCCGAAGCGGCCAATCTTGCCAATGCTCGCCAGCGCCAGGCCGAGCTGGACGTCAGCCGCGCGGCCGCGGCAGGCGCAGCAGCGCAATTGACCAAGGCGAGCCATGATTTCGACCGGGTTGCGGCGCTCAACGCCCGCAGCTTCGCCAGCCGCTCGCAACTCGATACGGCGCGCGCCGCGCGCGATGCCGCTGCGGCCAACCTCTCGCAGACCCGCGCCCAGATCGCCTCGGGCCAGCTCTCGACCGGGCGCAACGAGCAGATTGCTGCGGCCCGGGCACAGATCGCCGGGGCTGAGGCGGCGCTGCGCGGCCAGCGCCAGCGCCGACGCGAAATCGCGCCGGTCGCCCCTGAGAATGGCGTGGTCGAGCAGACCTTCTACAACCCCGGTGAGTGGGTTCCCGCCAATGCGCCGGTGGTGGCAGTGCTGCCCGACGCGCGGCGCAAGTTGCGCTTTTACGTTCCGCAAGCGCGAGTCGCGGGGCTGCGTCCGGGGACGACGATCACTTACACCTGCGATGGCTGCGGCAGCGCCCGCCAGGCCAAGATCAGCTTCATCTCGCCGCGCGCCGAATTCACCCCGCCGGTGATCTATTCCGAAGCTGCGCGGTCCAAGCTGGTGTTCCTGGTTGAAGCGTTGCTACCGTCCAGCGACAAGCCGCTGCCGCCAGGATTGCCAGTCGAGGTGATCCCGCAGTGAGTGAAGCGCCGGTCATCGCGGTGCACGGGCTGACCAAGCGGTTCGGGCCGCGCACCGTGGTCGACCACATCGACCTCGAGGTTGCTCAGGGGCGGATTTGCGGTTTCCTGGGCCCCAACGGCTCGGGCAAGACCACCACGCTGAGGATGATCTGCGGGCTGCTGATCCCCGACGCTGGCGGGGGCGAAGTGCTGGGGCTCGATCTCAAGACCCAGCGCCGCGCGATCAAGCAGCAGATCGGCTATATGACGCAGAAGTTCGGTTTGTTCTCCGACCTTTCGATCGCCGAGAACCTCGAATTCATCGCCCGGGTCTATGGCCTCGACAACCGCCAGTGCCGGGTTGCAGAGGCGCTCGACCGGCTCGGATTGGCAAGCCGCGCCAGCCAGCTCGCCGGCAAGCTTTCGGGCGGGTGGAAACAACGCCTCGCGCTCGCCGCGGCGGTGCTGCACGAGCCCAAAATCCTGCTGCTCGACGAGCCAACCGCCGGGGTCGATCCCAAGGCCCGGCGCGAATTCTGGGACCAGATTCACCGCCTTGCCAGCGAGGGCATGACCGTGCTGGTCTCGACCCACTACATGGACGAGGCCGAACGCTGCCACGAGATTGCCTATATCGCCTATGGGGCGATGCTGGCGCGCGGGACGATTGACGAGGTTATTGGCGCATCCGGCCTCAAGGCGTTGCAGGGCGAGGGTCCGGGCGCGGACCGGCTGGCGATCGAGATCGAGAGCCGCCCCGGGGTTGCCATGGCAGCGCCGTTCGGCACCTCGCTCCACGTCTGCGGGCCAGAGCTTGCCGCGCTCAGGCAAGCGGTTGAACCTTGGTCGCAGCGGATCCGTTTCAGCGAGACTGAGCCGACGCTGGAGGATGTCTTCATCCACCTGATGAAGCAGGCGCCCGACAATTCGGTGGTGGAGGGTTAGTCCTGTGTGGCAGCGCATCGCCGCGATGATCTTCAAGGAAGTGCGTCAGATGGCGCGCGATCCGGGGACTGTGGCGATGATGCTGATGTTCCCGATCATCCAGATGGTGATCTTCGGCTATGCGATCAACAACGATCCCAGGCACTTGCCGCTGGCAGTTGAGGTCAACGATCATTCGAGCTATTCGCGTTCGATCGTCAGCGGGTTGCGCCAGACTTCCTATTTCGACGTAGTCGAACTGCAAGGCGGCTACGGCGAGGGCGACCGCCTGATCGCCGAGGGCACGGCGCAGTTTGTTTTGACTGTGCCAGCCGGTTTCGCCCGCGAGCTGGTCCGCGGCGAACGGCCCGAACTGTTGTTGACCATCGATGCCACCGATCCAGCCTCGACCGGACCAGCCGTTGCCGCGGTGAACGAGGCGGTCAACCAGGCGCTCGCGCGTGAACTGGTTGGGCCACTTGCCATGCGCCAGACAGGCCCGCCGCCAGTCAACCTGGTGCTTCACCGCAGCTATAATCCGGAAGGGATCACCAGCCACAATACCGTTCCGGGTCTGCTCGCGATCATCCTGTCGATGACCATGGTCATGCTAACCGCGATGTCGGTAGCGCGCGAGGAAGAGCAGGGGACGATGGAAAACCTGCTCGCCACCCCGCTGCGCCCGATCGAGGTGATGATCGGCAAGATCGTTCCCTACTTCACCCTCGGCCTGGTTCAGATTCTGGTGGTGCTGGGCGCGGCGGCGGTGGTCTTCAAGGTGCCGTTCGTCGGCTCGATGGCGTTGCTGCTGGGAGTGACCCTGTTGTTCGCGCTGGTTTGCCTGGCGCTGGGCTTCACTATGTCGACATTGGTGGCGAGCCAGGTCCAGGCGATGCAGGCAAGCATGTTCTACCTGATGCCTTCGATCCTGCTTTCAGGCTTTGCCTTCCCATTCCGGGGGATGCCGGTGTGGATCCAGTGGCTCGCGGAAATCCTGCCGCCAACCCATTACATCCGGCTGGTTCGCGGGATCATGCTCAAAGGCTGGGATTGGCGGCTGGCGCTGCCCGAAACCGGGGTCCTGCTGCTGATGCTGGTAGTGCTGACGACGATCGCGGTCAGGCGCTACCGCGATACCGTCGCCTAGATTCCCCGCGCGATCACATAGCAACCCATTGCCATCACCAGCACCGCAAAGCCTATCTCCATCGCCCGCTTGTGCGCCGCCAGGCGCTTGCCAAGCTTGACCCCGAGCGCCGCGCTCGCCGCGCCGCCTGCGACCAGAATCGCCACGAGTGTCCAGTCGACATAACCCGACAGGGCATAAGAGGCCGCCGTGGTCAGCCCCAATGCGGTTACCACCACCAGCGAAGTGCCCACTGCGATCCGAAGCGGCATGCCGGTAGCGAGGATCAGTCCGGGGACGATCAGGAAGCCGCCGCCGATCCCGAAGAACCCAGCCAGCAGCCCGACCGCGAAGCCGATCGGGACCAGCCGGGGCAGCAGGACCGAGGCGGTGCTGCGTTCGAGCCGGACATCAGGATTGTCAGGACTCGCGCGCTTGCGCAGCATCAAGGCGCCGACCAGCACCATCAGGCCGCCGAGAAGTGCCAGCAGACGCGCGCCGTCCATCGCCTTGCCGGCCTCGGCGCCGAGCGCCGCGCCGACCACCCCGGCGGCAGCGAAGACCAGCGCGCAAGGCCACTTGACGCTGCCGGCGCGGGCATGCCCGGCAAGACTGACGGCGGCGTTGAGTGCGACCGCAACCGCTGCGGTGCCGATCGCTGCATGCGGCGAAGCGACGCCGACGGCATAGACCAGCAAAGGCACCGCGAGGATCGAACCGCCGCCGCCGACCAGCCCAAGCACCAGCCCGATCGCGCCGCCTGCGCCAAGCGCGGCGACAAGGGTAGCTGGCGCCACGGCCTCAGGCCTGCGCTGCCCGCCGGTTCCAAGGCATCAAGGCTAGCAGCTTGGCCATGCCGCACCACCCTGAAACTCCGGCAAAGGTCAGCCCGGCGCCAACGAAGGCGCTGAGCCCGAAGAAGGCAGGGGCGGCGGTGAAGCCCAGGATAACTCCGGTCAGCACCAGCATCCCCGCGGCAATCTGGACCTGGCGCATGATCTCGAGCGGGGCCTTCTTGTCCTCGGCGACGGGTAGCCCGGCCTTGCGCCAGCCTTCGATCCCGCCTTCGAGCAGATAGGCCTCGCACTGCGCCGCCTCAGCCAGCCGCGAGGCATTGGCATCGGTGCGCATGCCCGAACGGCAGTGGAAAATCACCGCCGGGGCCTCACCGATCGATTCGAGCTTGGCCAGCGGCAGGTTGCGGGCGCCAGGGATGCGGCTGCGGGCGTGCTCGTCAGCCTCGCGGATGTCGACCAGCAAGGCGCCGGCGGCGATTCGGCGCTGGGCTTCTGCGGGGGAGATACGGGTCATGGGCATGTCAGTCGTCCTTGCAGTAGAGGTGGTGGAGAGTGACGAGCAGTTCCTCGCAGCGCGGATCGGCGATCCGGTACCACAGCGTTTGCGCCTCGCGCCGGAAGGCCAGCAAGCCTTCCACGCGCATAACCGCCAGATGCTGCGACAGCGCCGATTGCGAGAGCCCGACCGCCAGCGCGAGATCGCCAACACGCATCTCGCCATGTTCGGCCAGCTGGCACAGCACCATCAGCCGCCGCTGGTTGCCCAGCGCCTTGAGCAGTGCCGCCACTTCTCCCGCCTTGGCAGCGAATGTTCGCAGGTCGGAAGTGATGCTGTTCATCGCGACTCCATTACATCAGTGCTTGCTAATTAAGGGAATGCTAATATATGTCAAGCGTAAAGGAGGCATTCGATGACCAAACCAGCGCATATCCAGGCGTTTTTCGATGAAGCGACCTTCACCGTCACCTATCTGGTCGGCGATCCTGGCACGCGCAAGGCTGCGGTGATCGACCCGGTGCTTGACTACGATCCGGCTTCGGGGAAGGTCTCGACCGGTTCGATCGATGCCGTGCTTGCCGCTGCCCGCGCGGGCGGGTGGATCATCACCCATGTGCTCGAAACCCATGCCCATGCCGATCACCTCTCGGCCGCGCCGCGGATCAAGGCGGCGACTGGCGCCAAGGTCGGGATCGGCGAGCATATCGGCGCGGTGCAAGGCATCTTCGCCAAGCTGTTCAACGCGCCTGACGTTTCCAGTACCGGCGCCGAATTCGATCTGCTGTTCAAGGACGGCGAGTGCTTCAAGGTGGGCGAGCTCGAATTCGAAGTGCTGCACACTCCCGGCCACACCCCGGCCTGCGTCAGCTACAAGCAAGGCGATGCGGTATTCATCGGCGATACCCTGTTCATGCCGGACTACGGCACCGCGCGGGCGGACTTCCCGGGGGGCGATGCTGCAACGCTATACCGCTCGATCCAGCGCATCCTGTCACTGCCGGGCGAAACGCGGCTCTACATGTGCCATGATTACAAAGCCCCGGGCCGTGACAACTATGCCTGGGAAACAACGGTGGCCGAGGAGCGGGCGAGCAACGTCCACGTGCACGAGGGTGTGAGCGAGGCCGAGTTCGTCGCGATGAGGCAAGAGCGCGACAAGGGTCTGGCCGCGCCGCGGCTGCTGCTCCCCTCGGTCCAGGTCAACATCCGCGCCGGGCATCTTCCGCTCGCCGAGGACAACGGCACCCGCTATCTCAAAATCCCGCTGCGCGGCGCGGTGGAACAAGCTTAACCAGCAGGCGGGGTGGGCGAGGGATCGGGTGCGGGCGGCGCGACTGTTGGCGGCGCAGCATCGCCCACACCGCCGGGCAGCACGTTGATCTCCACCGCGCCCGGTCCCGTCAGATATTGCCGCGCGACCGCCTGCAGCCGCGCCGAGGTGATGGCCAGCAACCGATCGCGGGCCATGATCTGACGTTCGATCCGGTCCGGCTCGGTCTGGGCGCGATCGACGAACGCAAGCCAGCCGGAATTGGTCTTGAGCGCGTTGTCGAAGGTTTCGAGCAGCGGGGCGCGGGCGCGCTGCAGTGTGTCCTGGCTGACCGGTGCATCGCGCAAGCTTGCGATAGTTGCGGTTATGGCCGCACTGGTCGCGGGCACCTGCGCGACATCGACCGAAGCGGTGACCGCGAAAGTGCCATAGCCGGTGAAGCTGCGCGACAGACTGCTGGAAGCGCCGGGCGAATAGGCCTTGCCCAGCTTTTCGCGCAGGGTGTCGGTCAGCGCGATCCGGGCGATCCGTTCGAGCAGCGAGAGTTCGAGCGATTGCACCGGATCCTCGCCGTCGCGGGTCGGCCAAAACAAGGTCACCAGCGCCTGGTCCCGCGCGCCGCTGTGGCGGAGCACATGACGCTTGCGGCTGGCGGTAAAGGGACGGGTGCGGGAAGCGGCGTAGGGCAGAAAGTCTGGCTCGCGCGGCGGCATGGCGCCAAAGGTCCTGCCGACCAGTGCGATCGCGGCGTCCTCGTCAATATCGCCGACCAAGCCGATCTCGATCGCGCCTTTGCCCAGCCGGTCCGCAATATCCTGCTTGAGTTTGACGAAGCTCAGTTTGCGGTACTCCTCGACCTCGCCCAGGCTGAAACGCGGATCGTTATCGGACAGGATTGCGCCAAGATCGGCGTTAAGCGCGGCCCCCGGGGTGGCGCGAAGCGAGGCGAACATGTTGTTGATTGTCTGGCGGAACAGGACCTCGCCTTCGCGGCGATAGCCCGGATCGGTGAGCTGCGCAGCGAGCACTTGCAATTCCAGCTCCAGATCGCGCGGGGTGGTGCTGGCGCTGGCGACGAAGGCTTCGTCGGTGGCGGAGAAATTGGCGGCAACGCTGCGCCCCGCCAGCAATGTATCCAGCTCGTCGCGGCTGTGCTTGCCGAGCCCGCCGAGCGCCAGCACCGAGACCATCCGCGTTGCCAGCGGATTGTCCCTGGTCGCCAGCATGTTGCCGCCGTCGACCGAAAGCTGGACCAGCACCCGGTCTTTCTCCAACTCGGTCCGCTTGAGATTGAGCCGGACCCCGTTGACAAAGCGGACTTGGCGGATCCCCATCAAGGGCTCGCGGCGGTCGCTAACGACCGTTCCTGCCGGGCCGAACTGGGTATAGGCGAAGGCGCCCGACGCGCTTTGCTTGGGCCGGGCCACCGGCAGCCGCATCGCCTCGTCCCAGGCCGCGCGCAAGCCTTTCTGGCCGCCACCGGGCGGAGTGCGGCCCGAGAACCGCAGTAGCGGCGCATCCAGCGGCACCAGCTCGCGCCGCAGCGCCGCCAGCACTTTGGTCGGCGTGATTTCGGGAACGAAAGCCTCCAGCCGGTCGAGCGAATTCTTCGGCGTGTCCGGCACCCGCTCGTCGTTGACCAGCGCCAGCGCTGCGCCCAGCAATTGCGCGTGGCTGCGGGTTTCGGCGCTGTCGGCGGCGGTAACGTGGGCGTTGCGAATGTTGGCGAGTTGCTCGGCGATCTCTTCGGCGGTGAACCCGAACTGCATCACCCGGCGGTACTCTTCCACCGCCACAATCAGCCCGCGGCGCCATTTTCCATCGACCGTATCGACTGCCAGCTCGCTGACGCGGCCCTCCTTGAAGATGTCGGAGGTGCCAAGCGAGGCATTGCGAAACGGGGCATTGGCTTCGCGGGTGCGGCGCACCAGGCGGCGGTTGACGATGCCATAGCCGATCAGTCTGAGCAGGTTCTCGCGGCGCTGAGCCAGACTGTCGGGCTCGTCCAGCCAGGCGCCCTTGCGCACCGCGATCACCCGTTCGGACAGCGCCGGATCGATGTGCAGGTCTTCCACCCCCTTGGCCCCGGGTGAGAGCGGCCCGGCCACGGGCGCAGGTTCGGCCGGGGCCGGCTGCCAGCTGTCAAAGCGTTCAGCAATCGCCTTTTCCACCTTGCCCGCATCAAAATCACCGATCACGAACAAGGTCGCCCGTGAAGGCACATATTCGCGGCTCCAGAAGGTCTTGAGACTCTGCGCAGTCGCGCCGTTCAGCGATGCCATGGTTCCGATTGGCATTCGCGCAGCAAACCGCGACCCCGGAGCAAGGAATTCGACCTGATCCTGGAAATTGCGCAAGGCGAAGCTGTTGCGGTCGCGCAGTTCGGACAGCACCACCCCGCGCTCGCGTTCAACCGCACCGGGCGCAAAGCTCAGCTCGCTGGCAGTCTCGCGCATCAGAAACAGCGCGGTTTCGAGCAGGGCCTTGTCGGCGCGCGGGAGATCGAGCTTGTAAGTGGTCTGGTCATAGCTGGTCGACGCATTGGTATCGGCGCCGAAGGCCAGACCGTCGCGCTCAAGCAGCTTGATCATCTCGCCTTCGGGGACATTGCGCGAGCCGTTGAAGGCCATGTGCTCGACATAGTGGGCATAGCCGCGCTCGTGCTCTGCCTCGTCGAGCGAGCCGGCATCGAACTGCAAGCGAACCAGCGCGGTGCCTTTGGGTTGGGCGTTGGCGCGGATCACATAGCGCATGCCGTTGGCCAGCTTGCCAAAGCGGTAACCCCGCTCAAGCGGCACATCGCTGGTCTGAAACGCCCAGTCGGCCCTGGGTCGCGGTGTGGCGCTGGCAACCCGTTCAAGCTGCGGCGCGCAGGCGCTGAGGGCGAGGGTGGAAATGGTGAGGGCGAGAAGGGTCTTGCGACGAAGCATGGCGGTTAGGTGACGGATTGTCGCGCGCGGGGCAAGTCGCTCAGCCGCTGAACCCGCCGGAATCGAGGAAGGTCCGTTCCTCGGGGCTGGTTTCGCGGCCCATTGCGGCGTTGCGGTGGGGGAAGCGGTAGAAGCGTTTGATGACATCGCGGTGTTGGCGGGCCCAGCGTCCCCATTCGCTGCCGCTTTGGGCATCAAGCGCCTCGCACAAGATAACGCAGCGGTCCTGGTCGGCAAGCGCTTCGGAATGTTCGAACGGCAGATAAAAGAACACCCTTAGCTCCGCTGGTGCGGCCTTATCGTGTCCGGCGGCAATCGCCGCAGCGGCGATCCCGCGCGCCAGCGGGTCGGTTGCAAAGGCATGGCCCGAGCCGCGCCAGAGGTTGCGCGGAAACTGATCGAGCAGCAACAGCAGCGCCAAGCTGCCCTGCCAGCTGAGCGCCCAGTCCGCCAGTTCGCCGCGCGCCGCCTGATGGTGCGCTGGCTCAAATCGGGCGCGGATTTCCGCATCGAAGTCGTCGTCCTTGGCGAACCAGCGCTTGGGTCCAGCCTCTTGCCAGAATGCGAGGACGTTGCTGGCGGTTTCGCTGGCCATGGCGCGTGGACCGGCCCCTTATTTACCGCGCAGTTTGCGGTGTGCCGACAGGTCGAGCACTTCGCTGGGGCCGTTGTCGTTCTCGAGCAGGCCAAGGCGGCGGGCGACTTCCTGGTAGGCTTCTTCCTCACCGCCGAGATCGCGGCGGAAGCGGTCCTTGTCGAGCTTTTCGCCGGTGGTCATGTCCCACAGGCGGCAGCCGTCGGGGCTGATCTCGTCCGCCAGGATGATCCGGCTGAAATCTCCGTCCCAGATCCGGCCGAATTCGAGCTTGAAATCGATCAGGCGGATGTTGATCGCGGCGAACATTCCGCAGAGGAAATCGTTGACCCGGATCGCCATGCTAGAGATGTCCTGCATCTCCTCGTTCGAAGCCCATCCAAAGCAGGCAATGTGCTCTTCGGCAACCAGCGGATCGCCCAGCGCATCGTCCTTGAGGCAGTATTCAAGCAGGGTGTGGGGCAGCGGCTCACCTTCGGGAATGCCAAGCCGGGTTGACAGCGTGCCGGCCGCGACATTGCGCACGATCACTTCGATCGGGACAATCTCAACCTGGCGGATCAGCTGCTCGCGCATGTTGAGCCGCTTGATGAAATGGGTGGGGATGCCGATGTGCGAAAGACGGGTGAAAACATACTCGCTGATGCGGTTGTTGATCACCCCCTTGCCGTTGATCGTACCTTTTTTCTGGGCGTTGAAGGCGGTGGCATCGTCCTTGAAATACTGGATCAGGGTGCCGGGTTCGGGGCCTTCATAGAGGATCTTGGCCTTGCCTTCGTAAATCTGGCGGCGACGGGACATGGCGGCATTCCTTGGAGGCTTGAACAGGCAAGCCCCGGCAGATGCGAGTCGCAAGCGACTGCGCGGCCGGGGCGGACGGCTGGGCCTTACGCGATTTCTCGAAACGGCGCAATCCGGCCCGACGCAGGGCTACCGGGCGGCCGAGCCAGTGGACTTGCGCAGCGCGCTGGGGCAGACCCTGCCGACTATGCGCAAACGCTTGCTTCTCCTCGCCTTCCTGCTGCTCGCCGTGCCGGCCCAGGCGCAGCAAGCGCAGGTCGAGGCGGCACTTGCGGCCGCGCCTGCAGGCACCAGGTTCGGGTTGCTGGTGACTGATGAGCAAGGCCGCGAGGTGGTTGCGGTCGATCCCGATCAGCGCTTCATTCCGGCGTCGAACACCAAGCTGTTCACCACCGCGGCGGCCTATGCACTGCTGGGCAACGATCCTGCGGCCGCCGCAGCCGGCGGCGCGACGTCCCTGACGCTGGTGCCGCAGGGCGATGGCCCCCCCGACCTGATCATTCGCGGCAAAGGCGGGGTCAGCCTTTCGACCGCGCCCGATTGCAAGCTTCGTTGCCTGGCCGCAATGGTTGCAAGGCTGATCGAAAGCACCCGCGAGATCGACGACGTGATTGCCGACGACAGCGCATTTGCCGACGACAGCGCATTTGCCGACCAGCGCTGGAGCCCGGGAATGAGCTGGAACAACATCCAGACCGAAGACGGTACTGCGGTTTCGGCGCTGATTGTCGATGACAACGAATTGCCGTTGGCGGTCTCGCCTGGTCAGGTCGGGCGGCCGGCAGTGGTGACAGTTTCGCCTTATTTCACTGTGACGAACGAGACTGTGACGATTGCCAGCGGCGAAACGAAACTGACATACGAACGCGCCGTGCACAGCCGCGATTTGCGGGTTTACGGGACTCTTGCGGCAAGCGGCGGGCCCTGGCGCAAGCTGATCGGGATCGACGATCCCGCCCACTACGCGGCCTGGGCAATGCGCCAAGCGCTGAAGGCGCACGGTGTGCAGGTCAGAGGCAAGGCCAAGGTGGTTCATCGCCCAGCGCGGTTCCAGGATCAATCCAGCGCGACGCCAAATGTCCCTTCCGCGGTGGTCATTTCTGTCGAACCCGCCCTGCCGCTCGAGGAATTGATTGGGGTCATCAACAAACGCAGCCAGAACCTCCATGCCGAGGCGCTGCTTCGGCGCGTGGGGATCTCGCGGTCGGCGCAAGACATCGGTCCGGCTCCCGGAGCTGCACAATATGGCTCGCGCGAAGCCGGGTTGGCCGCGCTGCAGCTGGTGCTGGAGGACGCCGGCATTCCCCGCGCCGGCTATGATTTCTCCGACGGCTCGGGCATGTCGAGCTACAATCGCCTCTCGCCCCGCGCCACTGTGGCGCTCTTGCGCTGGGCCGCAACCCAGCCGTGGGGCGAAAAGTGGTATGCCTCGCTGCCGATCGCCGGAGTAGATGGCACGCTCAAGCGCCGCTTTGTCGGCACGTCGCTCGCCGGCAACCTTGCCGCCAAAACCGGAACGCTTAATGCCACCAACGCACTGTCGGGTCGGTTTCGCGCCAAAAGCGGGCGGCTGCTGACCTTCGCCTTTTTTGCCAATGATGTGCCAGACGGTTCGAGCGCGTTGCCAGTGATGGAGGCGGCGCTGCTGGTGGTCGCCGAAACCAACTGAGCGTTAACCCCGATTTCACCCGGTTCGGCGATAGTCCGCCTGCACAGCGCGATGTGCGAGCAGCAGGGTAAAACGATGGCCAGCCAACCCCAGTCCGACAATGCCAATGCCCGCCGGGCCGAGCGCAAGCCGTTCAAGGCGAGCGTCCATTTCCGCCGCGGTGAACGCCGCGCCAATGTTGAGGTCCAGGACATCACCCATCTGGGCGCGCGGATCGCCGGGGTTTTCCTGGCCCGCGAGGGCGACCGCTTCTGGCTCAAGATCGCCTCGCTCGAATCGATCGAGGCCCGCGTCGCCTGGGTTGAAGATTTCGAGTTCGGCTGCGAGTTCGACCGCCCGCTGGGCGATGTTGTGCTCGATTCGATTCTGCGGACGGCTTGATCCGGCGCATTGAAGTGGACCGGGCGCCGGTCCATATGCGCACCCATGGATGCACAGGTTTCTCAACGCGGCCTCGATCTGGTCGCTGGCGGCACCGCGCCGCGCAGCGGCTCCGGCTGGCTGGCGCGCGCCTGGGCCGGGGGCGGGCACCGGGTGCTCGATCGGATCGATGCGGGTTTAGCCACTGGTGCAGTTCACACCCGGTTGCCCGATGGTTCGCGCCGCCTGCTAGGCGGCCGGGCGAAAGGGTTCGAGGCAGAAGTCGAAATCAACGACTGGCGGGCACTGCTGCGGCTGGCCACCGCCGGGTCGATCGGCTGGTATCAGGCCTGGGCCGCGGGAGAGTGGAACAGCCCGGATCTGGCGGCGCTGTTCGCGCTGTTTTCCGCCAATGCCGACAGCCTGGGCAAGACCGCCCGCGCGCGCGGACCCTGGCGCCTGCTGGCGCGGGGCATGCACTGGCTGCACCGCAACACCCGCGCCGGTGCGCAGCGCAACATCCACGCGCACTACGATTTGGGGAACGATTTTTACGCGGCCTGGCTCGATCCGGCGATGGTCTATTCGAGCGCGCGGTTTGACCGGCAGGAAGGCTCGCTGGCTGCAGCGCAGCAGGCCAAGCTGGCCGGGATCGCGACGCGGATCGCCAATGCCGATACGGTGCTGGAGATCGGCTGCGGCTGGGGCGCGCTGGCCGTGCATCTGAGCGATCAAGGCAAGGCCGTAACCGCGATCAGCATTTCCGAGCAGCAGCTTGCCTGGGCGCGCACGCAGCACAGCAAGGGGATTGATTTTCGCAAGCAGGACTACCGCGACATTGATGAATCGTTCGATGCCATCGTCAGCGTCGAGATGGTCGAGGCGGTGGGGCGCGCGTACTGGCCGGATTTCTTCGATTGCCTGGCCCGCTGCCTGAAGCCGGGTGGACGGGCGGCGCTACAATACATCTCGATCCGCGAATCTGTCTTCTCGAGCTATGCCGCCGGCGCCGATTTCATCCAGGCCTATGTCTTTCCTGGCGGGATGCTGGTGAGCGAGGCGGAATTCCGGCGGCTTGCAGCCGAACGCGGGCTGGAATGGAACGACCAGGAGAACTTTGGAATAGACTATGCCGAGACGCTCAAAACCTGGCGGCACAATTTTGAGCGCGCGGCCACCGAAGGTCGCCTTCCGCCTGGGTTCGACCAACGCTTCGCGTCGCTGTGGCGCTATTATCTGATGTATTGTGAAGGCGGGTTCCGCGGTGGCGGGATCGATGTGGCCCAGGTCACGCTGGTGAAACCCGCCTAATTCAGTCCCCGCCCGGGCGAGAGGGGAGGCTTCGTGTTTCCTAGGGGGGCTAGGGACACGAAAAACGCGCCCGGACGAGGACCTGGGTAGGCCCGGTCAGGCGACCGGGCGGTAAATCGTGTCGCCGCGCCAGCGGGTCAGGATGTTGTCGTGAACGATCGGTGAAAGCAGCTTGTCGAACGCGCAGCCAGTCAGGCTGTTGTCCCACCACACCACTTCGGCCTGCAGCGCCTCGATCCCCGGCAGGGTCAGCCAGCACACCGTGCCGGCATGCACCCGGTTGACCGCCGCGCCGCAGAACCCTGATAGCGAAAGATCGTGAATCACGGTCTGAAACCCGCGTCCGCCCGAAATCCTAAGCGTCCCGGGAATGGCAACGCGAGTGCGCGGCGCGCTGCGGTCTTCTTGCGCGGCCGAGAAATAGGGATCCCGGGTGATCAGCAAGCCATCGCTCATGGTGGTGCCCCTTGAATTGTGTGCTTTGCAGCAGTTTAATCTGCGTGCCTTGCAAACAATGGAGCACAAGGGTTGCGCAGAGCTTACGCCGGGTGGTTAACGATTTCGCGGTGCGGGCTGGCAAACTGTTCACCAAGCAGCGCCACCAGCCGCGCCGCGACTGTTTCGGGCAGCTTGAGCGTGGCCGGATCTTCCCCCGGATAGGCTTTGGCGCGCATCGCCGTGCGGGTCGCACCGGGATCGACAATCGCTACCCGGACCTTCGAGGTGCTGCGCACTTCCTGCGCATAGCAATCGACCAGCACTTCGCCCGCAGCCTTGCTCGCCGCGTAGGCGCCCCAATAGGCGCGCGGGGAAGTGGTAACGCTGGTGGTCAGGTGGATCAGCCGGGGGTCGGCGCTTTTGCGCAGCAGCGGATCGAACCGGGCTAGCAGCGCCTGGATCGCCAGCGCGTTGATGGTCAGCGCCTTGGACAGCGCGGTCTGGTCGATCTGGGCCACAGCGGTCAGATCGGGAAGTAGCGCGGCGCAGTGCACGATGACGTCAAGCTTGCCCCAGCGCTCGGCCAGTGCCGCAGCAAGGCGGGCGATGCCATCAGGATCGGCCAGATCCACCGGTGCGATCGTGGCACTGCCGGCAGCGGCAAAGATCTGCTCTTCAACCATTTCCAGCGCCTTGGCGTCGCGCCCCGTGAGCACCACGTGGGCACCGGCCGCTGCCAGAAGCTCTGCAGTCGCCGCGCCAATCCCGCGGCTCGCGCCGGTGACCAGCGCGAGCTGCCCGGTCAGATCCGTCACGCGACCTTGCCGACCGGCAACGGCAGCTGGCCGGTATCGCCCTCACCCTCGCGCTCGGCCAGATCGGTCAGGCGGGTCGGGTACTCGCCGGTGAAACAGGCATCGCAGTGCTGCGGGCAGGCGCTGTTGCGTTCCTTCTCACCCACTGCGCGGTAAAGCCCGTCTATCGAGACAAAGGCCAGACTGTCGGCGTGGATATATTCGGCCATGCCTTGCACATTCATCCGCGCCGCCAGCAACTTGTGCCGCTCGGGCGTGTCGACCCCGTAGAAGCACGAATTCTCGGTCGGCGGGCTGGCGACGCGCATGTGTACTTCGGCGGCGCCGGCATCGCGCATCATCTGCACGATCTTCATGCTGGTGGTACCGCGCACAATCGAATCGTCGATCAGCACAATCCGCTTGCCTGCGACCAGCGCCCGGTTGGCGTTGTGCTTGCGCTTGACGTCGGCATGGCGGGCGCCGTCCGAAGGCTGGATGAAGGTCCGCCCGACATAGTGCGAGCGGATAATGCCAAGCCCGAAGGGAATCCCGCTTTCCTGGGAAAAACCGATCGCCGCGGGTACCCCGCTGTCGGGCACCGGGACAACCAGATCGGCCTCGACCGGTGCTTCGCGGGCCAGCTCGACCCCGATCTGGCGGCGCACTTCGTAAACCGATTGCCCGTCCATCACCGAATCGGGACGGCTGAAATAGACGTGCTCGAAAATGCACGGGCGCGCAGCATGGCGGCCGAACGGGCGGTGGCTGGTGATCCGGCCATCCTGCCGGACCTCGACGATTTCGCCGGGTTCAACCTCGCGGACAAATTCCGCACCGACCACGTCGAGCGCGACGCTCTCGCTGGCAAACACCGTCGCATCACCGATCTTGCCCATCACCAAGGGGCGGATGCCGAGCGGATCGCGGCAGGCAACCATCCGCTTGGGGGTCATGCAGATCAGCGAATAGGCGCCTTCGACCATCCGTAGCGCATCGACAAAGCGGTCAAGCAGGGTGGGGAAGCGGCTGGTGGCGATCAGGTGGACGATCACTTCGGTGTCGGAAGTGGACTGGAAGATCGAGCCCTTTTCCACGAGCTCGCGCTTGAGCGCCATGGCGTTGGAAATGTTGCCATTGTGGGCGATGGTAAAGCCGCCGCGGGCAAGGTCGGCGTGCAGCGGCTGGACGTTGCGCAGCCCCTGGCCGCCGGTGGTCGAATAGCGCACGTGGCCCGAGGCCATGGTCCCGGGCAGTTCGGCAAACTGGGCGTTGTCGGAGAAGACCTGAGCGACGTGGCCCAAGCCGCGGCGGGCAAAGAATTCCTTGCCGTCCCAGCTGATGATCCCGACCGCTTCCTGTCCGCGGTGCTGCAAGGCATGCAGGCCGAGCGCGGTCATCGCCGCGGCTTCGGCGCTGCCGATCACGCCAAAGATGCCGCATTCCTCGCGGAGTTTGTCACCATCCAGGTCGAGGAAGGGGTGAGTGAGGTTCATGGGAATCGCCCGTCCCTTAGCTTGGCCCTGTGGCAGCGCCTTTGGCGGGGATTGCGGGCGATAGCAAGTCCGGGCTGGGGTGAGCCGCGGCTTATACCAAGCCGCGTTCAATTTCCGCGCGCCTATCGCACCGCGCTGGGCTCGCCATTGCGCGCCCGGCGTGACAACAGTTGCTTGAGCTTGAAGTGAACCGCTTTCATGTCGAAAAATGCCATCAGCACAAACGGATAGAAATAGAACTGCACATTCATCAGGAAGTAGTTTGACAAGTGGAACGCAGTCGCGCCTAGGCAGAACAGGATCCGCATCGCACGCGAGCGAAAAAACAGGATCAGCGGCGCAAGCAGCTCGAAACCGAACACGATCATGCCGATCAGAAAGGTTAGGTCCGGATTCTGCGCCAGATCGAACGCCAAAGACAAGTTGACCGGATTGCCGCTCGCATCGAGTCCGTCCCGCAGCGAGCGGGCCAGGAGCATGTCCTGGATGCGGCCGCCGCCCTCAAACCAGTAAAGGCCAGAGACCCGCAATTTGCCGACCAGCGCCCAGAAATAGAAGAATGCGATGTAGATTTGCATGCCGCGGATCGGCCAGCTTGCTTCCCAATCCGCGACCAGGTGCTTGGGGGGATTGGCCGCTGCATCCTTGCCCGCAACCTCGCCGCAGCGCGACATCAGGAACAGCGCGAGCAAGGCAAAGATCGGTTGCTCGCGGTGGTGGACATCGCCCGAAAAGCTGTCGCGCACGCCCTTGAGGTAGGCGACGGTCAGGAAGATCACCAGGATCGCGGTTCGGGTCCGGCGGCCCTGGGCGAAGCAAACGCAGGCCGCCATCAGCATGGCGAACACGATCCAGTCGAGCCAGTGGACATGTTTGGCGATGCCCAGAAGGTCAAAATACCAGATCGGAATGGTGTACTGGAAATGCGGGCCAAACGGATCCAACGTGAACAGCTGGATGTACTGGGTGGTGAAATATACGCACAGCGCATAGCCGAAATACATGCGCAGATAGCCCAGGCTTTCGGCCGAAAACCAGCCGAAGAAGAAGTTGTCCCAATAGGCTTTTGCAGTGGAGTTTGCGGCAGTCATGGCTTCGCGCGATCGGTCGTGGTTGGGCCGTACTCTATCCAGGTGCCGGCCTGGCTGGCGATCGCGTGCATCGGTTGCTGGCCGAGCACATCAAAGTTGCCGCTGTCACGAGCCGCACGAGTCAGGGCAACGCGCGCAGCCTCGGCTTCGATCTGAACCACATAACCGGGATCGGCCGGCCGTCGCGCCAAGGTCTGGTTGATCGAAGCGAGCACCTGGCGTTGATAGGATCCGCCGGGATAGGCCGGTTCCGGCCCGATCAGGTTGGTGTACCACCAGCGGTTGATGGCAGCCAGTTCCAGCCGCTCGCGGCGATGTTGCGGCGGGCCTTCGTTGAACATCCGTTCGCTGTAGAGGCGGCGGAAATTGGCCGGGGGCATGTTAAGCTCGCGGCGCCCGATGAATTCAATCCTGCCATCGGCGCGAGTTGCCCGGAACCCCTCGGCACGGCGATCGAGATCGCCGACGGTGACGTAAAGCACTGGTTCGATGCTGCGTTCGCCATACATCGGTACCCAGGTGAACGGGAAATAATCGACCCGCAGCAGGATCGCGCCAAACACCACGCCGAAATAGAGCGCAAGCCAGCGAAGCGCTTTGGCTTTGGTCATTGTCGCGGCCTCTCCCCCTGCGCAGCTGACTTAGCGCAAAGCGCCGTGGTTTTGCTTGCCTTGATTGATCTTCTTGCGGCCAAGCAAACGCAGCAGGGTATTGCGACCCAGCCGAAGCAACGGATAGAGCAAGCGGGCGCGCGTTGGCGAGCGAAAGACCGCGCGATTGAGCTTCGCCAGCAGCGTATCGTCCTTGCTGTTGATCGCCATGATGTGGACCGCCTCGGCGCCGTGATAAACCTTGCCGGCGATGATTACCGCCATACCTTCGTCCAGATCGACGCCGGCTGCCACCAGGCGCTCTACCGCATCGCCGCCGTCACGCGCGTTGATCAGCTGGGCCGATCGGTTCATCTCGATGTTGCAGGTGTAGGCGTTGCACACCGGGCATTCGCCATCGAACACGATCTGAACATCGCCGTCACCACTGTGATCGCTATCGGAAGGCGCCTCTGGCATACTCGGTGCCTAGCAGTCGGCCAGATCGCCGACAACCCGCCGCGCCAATCGCGGCATGCGGACGGAGATGATTGCCGACGCCTTGCTCTTGGCTGCGATCCCACCTAAGCCTCCGCCGCGCACAAACGAAACGGGCAACCCGCTTGATCCTTACCCCCTTCGAATGGTCGATTGCCAAGCGCTACATGATGCCCGGGCGCGGCGAAGCGGTGATTGCCGTGGTTGCCGGAATCGGCGTCGGGGTGGTCATGCTTTCGGTTGCCATGCTGGTGATCGTGATGAGCGTGATGAACGGATTTCGCGCCGAACTGTTCGACAAGATCGTCGGGCTTAACGGCCATGCGATCGTCCAGGCCTATGGCGGCCGGCTGGAAAACTGGCGTGAGGTGCTGGACCAGGCGCAGAGAACCCCCGGTGTGACCAAAGCCTCGCCGCTGATCGAGCAGCCCCTGATGGGCAGCTTCAACGGCCGGGTCGACGTGATTTTCGCGCGCGGCAACACCGATGAGGATATTGCTCGCTACAAGGACAAGGTCATTTCGGGCTCGCTGACCAGGCTCCAGTCGGGGGCGGGCAACGTCGCGATCGGCTCGCAGCTGGCGGCCAATCTGGGCGCGCGGGTGGGTGACAGCATCACGATCATCAATCCGCAGGGCCGCGCCACCCCGTTTGGAACGGTCCCGCGCGAGATCGCCTATCAGGTCGCTGCAATTTTCGAGATCGGGGTTTACGATTTCGACGAGCGCTTCGTGGTCATGCCGATGGCCGATGCGCAGACCCTGCTCTTGACCGGCGACACCGTAGGGATGATCGAGCTTCAGGTTGAAGACCCCGATGCGGTCGCCGAAACGCTGCGGCCGCTCGCCCAGAAGCTTACCGGCAAGGCAGTGATCGCCGACTGGCGAACGATCAATTCCAGCCTGTTCGAAGCGCTGCAGGTGGAGCGGGTGGCAATGTTCTTTGCGCTGTCGATCATCGTCCTGGTTGCCGCGTTCAACATCCTGTCCTCGCTGATCATGCTGGTGCGCTCCAAGACTCGCGACATCGCGATCCTGCGCACCATGGGGGCGACGCGGCGTTCGATCCTCAAGATCTTCGTCACCACCGGTTCGGTAATCGGGCTGGCGGGGATGCTGTCGGGACTGGCGCTGGGCTTCTTCGTGCTGTTCTTCCGCCAACCGATCGTCCGCGGCATCGAGTTCCTGACCGGTCAAAACCTGTGGGACCCGCAAATCCGCTTCCTGACCGAGCTGCCCAGCCGGACCGACCCTGCCGAGGTGCTGGCGATCTGTACGATGGCGATGCTGTTCAGCTTCCTGGCAACGCTTTATCCGGCGTGGCGCGCGGCCAGCACCGATCCGGTTCAGGTGCTGCGATATGAGTGAGCTGCTGCTTGGCCCCGCAGTCTGCCTGACCGGCCTGACCCGCAGCTTCGAGCAGGGCGGGGTGCGGATCGACGTGCTGTGCGGGGTCGATCTCGTCGTCCAGCCCGGAGAAATTGTCGCACTGCTTGGCCCTTCGGGCTCAGGCAAATCGACTATGCTGCAAGCGGTCGGGTTGCTCGAAGGCGGGTTTGGCGGGCGGATCGAGATCGCCGGGGCCGATGCCACCCAGCTGGCCGAAGACGAACGCACCGCGCTGCGCCGCAGCTCGATCGGGTTCGTTTATCAGTTCCACCACCTGCTGCCCGATTTCACCGCAATCGAGAACGTGATTCTGCCGCAGCTGGTGGCCGGGCGCAGCCAGTTCGAGGCCGAAGTGCGCGCCAGCGAATTGCTCCGCGCGCTGGGCCTGGACGAACGCCTTGACCATCGCCCGAGCCAGCTTTCCGGCGGCGAGCAGCAGCGCGTCGCAGTTGCCCGTGCGCTCGCCAATCGCCCGGCGCTGGTGCTGGCCGATGAGCCCACCGGCAATCTGGACGAACGCACCGCCGAAAAAGTTCTCACCCAGCTGCTCGATCTGGTCCGCCGTCACAACAGCGCAGCGCTGATCGCCACCCACAACGAGCGGCTGGCGCAAGGCATGGACCGGGTCGTGCGGTTGCATGAGGGGCTGCTCGAGTAAGCGCTCGCAGAGCGGCGTTAACCGCTGGTCGAAGCCCGGTTGCCGAGCTCTCTGATAGTGGCTGAACTGCGGCGCTCAATCAGGGGAGGCCAGTATGTTTTCGATCGCAGCCGCATTGCTGTTGGCCCAGACCGGGGCCGCGGCCACGCCCACGCCCACGCCATCTGCGCCCGCACCCTGCGTCAGCACCGCGCATCGCGCGTTCGATTTCTGGGTCGGAGAATGGGAAGTCTATCCCAACCTCAAGGTCCCGGCCAAGGCGCCGCTGATCGCGCGCAGCCGGATCGAAAACCTCTATGCCGGCTGCGCAATCCGCGAGAACTGGATGCCGCTCAAAGGTGGCGGCGGCGGCAGCCTTAATGTATTCGATGCGAGCAGCGGTCGCTGGCAGCAGTTCTGGATCGGCAGCGACGGCGCCAAGGTCGAGTTCGAGGGCGGGCCGATAGCCGGCAAGATGGTGCTGACCGGGCTCTGGCGGGGGGTCAACGGCCCCGGGCAAGACGGCCTGATCCGGATGAGCTACACTGCGCTCGACAAGGACACAGTGCGCCAGCACGGAGAGATTTCGACCGATCACGGCCTGACCTGGAGCGACAATTTCGACTTCATCTATCGCCGTGCCAAACCCGCCGGTTGATCGCACCGGCCCCGCGTGGCATCCTTGCCTTTCGTCGCGAAGGAGACAGGGCAATGGAAGCGATCGATTGGAACGCGCCAGCAGTGTTGCACCAGCGCGATGACAGCGGGTCGGACATGCACTACAGTTTCAAGACGCTCCGCAAGGGGCCGCTTGGGGAACTGGTGCGCGAGGTCGCCGCTATGGACACCGCAGAGCGAGCGCGGGTGGTGATCGACGTTGAGGGTGGCAAGTCACTGAACGTAGGCGAAATTCTTGTACTTGCCGCACGGAAGGACCTGCCATGAGCGAAGCCACGACCATCGCCGATTTCAAGGCTGACCTGCCCGGCGGCAAATCGATTGACCTCGCTGACAAGCTTGGCAAGGTGCTGCTGGTGGTCAACACCGCCAGCAAATGCGGCTTTACTCCGCAATACGATGGGCTGGAAGCGCTGTGGAAGAAGCATGGGGATCAGGGGTTTGAAGTGCTGGCTTTCCCTTGCAACCAGTTTGGCGGGCAAGAGCCGGGCAATGCCGAACAGATCGACGAGTTCTGCAAGGTCAACTTCGGGCTCAGCTTCCCGCTGATGGCCAAGGTTGAAGTCAACGGCCCCGGCGCCCCGCCGCTTTACGACTGGCTTAAAAGTGAGGCTCCTGGACTGATGGGTACCCAGTCGATCAAATGGAACTTCACCAAATTCCTGATCGACCGCGAAGGCAAGGTGGTGCGCCGCTATGCGCCAAGCGACAAGCCCGAAGCGATCGAGCGGGATATCAAGAAGCTGCTCTGAACATTCCTCCCCCGAAGGGGAGGGAATTACTCCGCGAGCGCGCTCAGCTTGCCCGCGTCGATCCCGGATACCACTGCCTTCAATTCGTCGATCGAAGCGGCATCGCCGTCGGCGGTGACCATGAACCGACTGGCGACCTGGCGGGTGTAAGTGCCGCGCGAGTTCTTGTTGCTCCATTCCTCGATCTGCAGCTGTCCGCCCTGGGTGGTGGTGCGCTCGAACCCGTCTGCATCCTCGTGGCTTTGCTCCATCCCGATCGCAGCGCCGATCCCGGCGAGCGCGCCAAGTCCGGCCGAATCGATTATCGACACTTCGATCCGCTTGCCGCCAGCCTCGTAAGTCGCCTCGATTCCCTTACCCATCTCACCGATCGCATTGGTATCTAACGCCGTTCGCGCCATTCCGCCGACGCTGGCGGGCAGCAGCGCCTGCAGCGCCGCACTGTCGATCGGCTTGGCCTCACCCTTGCTGGCGGCTTCAAGCTGCTTGCCGGCTTGCTCCAGCTTGTCGCTCTCAATCTTGCCGAGCCCGGGGATGTTGACTTCGACGTCGCTGTCGTCGGCCCCGGCGATCTGCGCCGCCAGCCCGCCGCCAAACATCGCCGTCACCGAGGTGGCGACGCTGGCCAGCACCAGCGACAACACGATCATGACCACGATGGTTACTGCGGTAAACCCGCCAGCCTTGGCCTCAGGCACTTTCATCACTGGAGTAGCGCCTAGGTAGAACAGGTAGATGCCATAAAGCGCGGCGAGCAGCCCGAGTAGACCCAGCGCCGGGAACAGCCCGAAGATCCCCGCGACCCAGCCGGCGGTGAGCGAATAGGCGCAAAGCTTGAAGGCCTGGGTGCGATTGGCCTGGCCCTCGAATTTGGGGGCAAGGAAATCGACCACAAAGGCCATCGCAACCAGACTGACGATCGCCATGACGAACCCGGTGATCGCGCCGGTCAGTCCGGCCATCAACCCCGGCTTGATGGTGACGAAGACCGCGCTGATCCCGAACAATTGCCCGCCGATGAACCCGGCGATCGGCCCGATCGCGGCCAATGGGATTGCATAGCGGGTGATGATGTCGCCCGGGGTGGTCACCTCGCCGGCGATCACCGGCCAGGTTTCCTTGGGTTGCATCAGGATAGCCTTGACCCGCGCGATCAGCGAGGTCTCGCCGCCTGGTACGCCAGAGAGATCGTTCATTGCCGTTTCCCCTTCTTAGAGTCGGAATGGAATGGACCCGAAGCCTCGCTTGAGCCGCATCACATCACAACTGGCAGCGAATGCAAGCCAAAGCGATGCTTTTCCCCAAGCCCGGGCCAGCGAATCATTGCTTGTACAGCCAGCCCGGCGATAGCCTGCGCGGATGGCCTTCACTCCCTTCGTCCCTTTGCGCGTCTGTTCAAGCTACACCATGCTCGATGGGGCGATCGATCCCAAAGCCATCGCCAAGCTGGCGAGAGAGCGCGGCTTTCCGGCGATCGCGATGACCGATCGCAACGGTCTCTACGGCGCGATGAGCTTTACTTCGGCGTGTCGCGATGCCGGGATCCAGCCGATCCTGGGGACCACACTGGGGGTCCAGCGTGAAGCCGGTGGTCCGCTCGACTGGTTGGCGTTGCTCGCGCAGAACGAGGCCGGCTGGCTCAACCTTTGCCATCTCGATTCGGCTGCGCACCTCGATCGGCCGCTGGAGCTTGATCCGCATGTCACTTTTGCGCAGCTGGAGGGCCATTCCGACGGGCTGATCGCGCTGACCGGCGCGGGCGAGGGCGCCTTGGCACGGCTGCTGGCGGAGGGGCGGCACGAGGCGGCGCGGGACTATTGCCAGCGGCTCGAAGCGTTGTTTTCGCATCGGCTCTACATCGAGATTGCCCGCCGCGATGATCCGATCGAGGATGCCGCCGAGGACGCGTTGATCGAACTCGCCTATGCTCGCGAGCTGCCGCTGGTCGCCACCAATCCGGCCAATTACGGCGATCCCGGTTTTCACGCCGCGCACGATGCGATGCTGTGCATCGCCAATTCGACCCACCTTGACGCCGCTGAGCGCCCGCGCTCGTCGCGCCATGCCTGGGTCAAGTCGGCGCCGATGATGGCGGAGCTGTTCGCCGACCTGCCCGAGGCCACCGCCAACACCCTGGTGATCGCCCAGCGCTGCGCGCTCGCTCCGCCCAAGCGCAAGGCGCTGCTCCCCAGTTTGGCCGGTGACAAAGAGGGCGAAGCGCGGCTGTTGGTGGAGGACGCGCGCGCGGGCCTCGAAAAGCGGCTCGCTCCTTATGGCGAGATGACGGAGGAAGAACGCCGCGTCTATTTCGACCGGCTCGATTTCGAAACCGGCGTGATCAACACCATGGGCTTTGCCGGCTATTTCCTGATCGTTGCCGACTTCATCAAGTGGGCCAAGGACCAGGGCATTCCGGTCGGGCCGGGGCGCGGTTCGGGGGCGGGCTCGGTGGTAGCCTGGGCGCTGACCATCACCGATCTCGATCCGCTGAAACTGGGGCTGCTGTTCGAGCGCTTCCTCAACCCCGAACGCGTCTCGATGCCGGACTTCGACATCGACTTTTGCGAAACCCGCCGCGGCGAGGTGATCCGCTATGTCCAGGCCAAATATGGGCAGGACCACGTCGCCCAAATCATCACTTTCGGCAAGCTCAAGGCCCGCGCGGTGCTGCGCGATACTGGGCGGATCCTGCAAATGAGCTATGGCCAGGTCGACCGGCTGTGCAAGCTGATTCCCAACCACCCGACCGATCCCTGGACGCTGCCGCGCGCGCTCAATGGGGTGGCGGAGTTCAAGCGCGAATACGACAGCGATGACGAGGTCAGGCGGCTGGTCGACCTTGCGGTGCAATTGGAAGGCCTGCCGCGCAACTCCTCGACTCACGCCGCCGGAGTGGTGATCGGTGATCGCCCGCTGGCGCAATTGGTGCCGCTCTACCGCGATCCGCGTTCGGACATGCCGGTGACCCAGTTTGACATGAAGTATGTCGAGGATACCGGCCTCATCAAGTTCGACTTCCTGGGCCTCAAGACGCTGTCGGTGCTCAGGAAAGCGCTCGATCTGCTGGCCCGGCGCGAAATCACGATCGACCTTGATACCCTCGCCTGGGACGATCCGCAGGTTTATGCGCTGCTGCAGCGCGGCGACACGGTGGGGGTGTTCCAGCTCGAATCCGAAGGGATGCGGCGCGCACTGTCGGCGGTGAAGCCCAGCAACTTCAACGATATCATCGCGATCGGTGCGCTCTATCGGCCCGGCCCGATGGACAATATCCCGTTGTTTGGACGCCGCAAGAACGGGTTGGAGGCGATCGAATATCCGCATCCCAAGCTGGAGCAGATCCTGGCCGAAACCTACGGGGTGTTCGTCTATCAGGAACAGGTGATGCAGGCCGCACAGCTGCTGGCGGGCTATTCGCTGGGCGACGCCGATCTGCTGCGCCGGGCGATGGGCAAGAAGGACCAGCAGGAAATGGACGCCCAGCGCGCCCGTTTCATCGCCGGGGCGGAGCAGGCGTCGGGAATCGAGGCCGAAAAGGCCAGCGAACTGTTCGACCTGATCGACAAGTTCGCCGGCTACGGCTTCAACAAAAGCCACGCCGCTGCCTATGCCTTGCTTTCCTACCAGACCGCCTGGCTCAAGACGCATTATCCGCACGAATTCTACGCTGCCTCGATGTGCTTCGACATGCACCAATCGGAAAAGCTTAGCGTCTATGTCGATGACATGCGCCGCGGCGGGGTGGCGATTGAAGCGCCCGACATCAACCGCAGCGAGGCCGAATTCACTGTCGCGCGGACCGACGATGGCTATGCGGTGCGCTATGCCCTGGCGGGGATCCGCAACGTCGGGGAAAAAGCGATGGACGCGATCGTGGCCGAGCGCGAGGCACATGGCTGGTTCGAGAGTCTCGACGACTTGTTCCGCCGGGTCCCGCAAGGTTCGATGAACCGCCGCCAGCTGGAAGGACTGGCCGGGGCCGGAGCGTTCGACGTGCTCGATCCCAACCGCGCGCGGGTGATGGCCAATGCCGATATGCTGCTCGCCGTCGCCGACGAGGCCGAGCGCAGCCGCACCAGCGGCCAGGCCGCGCTGTTTGGCGGCGATGATCATGCCGCCCCGGCGCTGCGGCTGGTCGAGGCCGAACCGTGGTCAAAGGCCGAGCAGATGGGCAAAGAGCGCGAAAACTTCGGGTTTTACTTCGCCGCGCACCCGGTCGAGCAATGGCGCGCGGTTGCCACCGCCAACGGTGCGCGCACTTACGCCAGCCTGATGGAGATCGGCGTGGCCGGGGGCGGGCGCAGCGGTGCGGTGATGGCGGCGATGGTCGAAGGCGTGAACCGCCGCAAGACCAAGCGTGGCGCCGACTTCGTCGTCGCCGATTTCTCCGACAGCTCAGGGCAATTCTCCGCCTCGTGCTTTGAGGAAAGCCTGGTCGAACCGATGCTGCGCTGGGCGCAGGACGGCACCTGCCTGCTTCTCCAGGTCGAACTCGATGCGCCCAGCCCCGAGGAACCGCCGCGGGTTACCGTGCGTGGGGCACGGCCGCTGAGCGAAGTGAAGAGCGCCGGGAGCATGCTGCTGCGGCTCGATATCCTTAGCCCCGAAGCCGCAAGCGAACTGGCTTTGATGCTGGTCGGAGGGGCCGAAGGGCGCGGCGAAGTGCTGGCGCGGCTGTGCACCGGTGGTGAGGTTGAACCGGTGTTGCGGCTGGGGCGCGATTTCCAGCTCGACGGCGATCTCGCCGAACGCTTGGCAAGCATCGCAGGAATTGCCAATGTGGCGCTGACCGCACGAAAAGGGGCAGGGCACTTGCGGCTCGTCGCCTGAGCGCCAAGCCAATTCGGGAGAGTACAATGCTGGGAGCGATGCAGGATTGGGACCTTCGGGTCACCCGGATCGTCGATCACGCGGCGCGCGAGCATGGCCACCGCGAGATTCTGACCCGCTGGGCTGATGGCAGCGAGACCCGCACCACCTGGGCCGGGATCCGCCACGACGCACTGAAGATGACCCAGGCATTGAAAAAGCTGGGGGTGGCCAAGGGCGACCGTGTCGCCACGCTGGCGATGAACCATTCGCGCCACCTGGTTAGCTGGTACGGCGCGGTTGGTGTCGGCGGCGTGCTTCACACCATCAACCCGCGGCTGTTCGACGATCAGCTAGAATACATCGGCAACCACGCCGAGGATCAGGTGCTGCTCTACGATGCGGCGTTCCAGCCGATCATCGATCGGATGAAGCCGAAGTGGACCACGATCCGTCACTATATCTGCTTCGACAACGGCCAGTTTGAAGACTGGATCGGCGCTGAGGACGGGAACACTGACTGGGCTGAAGGCGACGAGCGCGATCCCTGCATGCTGTGCTACACTAGCGGCACCACCGGCAATCCCAAGGGTGTGATCTACGAACACCGCTCGACCATGCTCCACGCGATCACCAGCATTCAGCCGGCGCTGTTCGATTTCGACGCGCGCAGCGTCATGCTGCCAGTGGTGCCAATGTTCCACGCTGCCAGCTGGGGCTTGCCGTGGGGCGGGGCGGCGGCGGGGATCAAGTTCGTGTTCTCCGCAGTCAACGATCCGGCGGTGCTGTGCGAGCTGATGAACCGCGAGAAGGTGACCCACTCGGCCGGGGTGCCGACGGTGTGGCTGTCGATGTTCCAGCACATGGACGCCTCCGGCGTGACCCTGCCGACGCTGCGCCAGGCAATCATCGGCGGCTCGGCGGCGCCTCGCTTCATGCTCGAGCGGCTAATGAAGGCCGGGGTCAACGTCGCCCACGCCTGGGGCATGACCGAAACCAGCCCGATCGGCACCACCGGCGCAAGGACCTGGGACTGGGACGAGCTCAGCTTCGACCAGCAGGTCGATATCAAGGCGATGCAGGGCCGGGTGCCGTTCGGGGTCGAAATCCGCTGCGTCTCGCTCGACGATTCGACGCTGGAACTGCCGCGCGACGGCAAGACCTCAGGCACGCTTCAGGTCCGCGGGCCGTGGGTGATCCAGCGCTATTTCAAGGCCGAAGCCGATGCCACCGAGCCTGGCCAATGGTTCGATACCGGCGACGTCGCGATCATCCACCCTGATGGCACCTTGCAGCTGACCGACCGGACCAAGGACGTGATCAAATCGGGCGGCGAATGGATCAGTTCGGTCGAGCTCGAGAATGCGGCAATGAGCCACCCGGCGGTGGCCGAGGCCGCGGCGATCGGGATCTATCACCCCAAGTGGGACGAGCGCCCGATCCTGGTGGTGGTGAAGAAGGCGGGGGCTGAGGTTTCGGCCGAGGAGATCAAGGCGCATCTCGCCCAGACGGTCGCCAAATGGTGGTTGCCCGACGCAGTCGAATTCGTCGCCGAGATTCCCCACGGCGGCACCGGCAAGGTCAGCAAGAAGGACCTGCGCGAACAGTTCCGGGACTATGAGTTGGTGGATGCGTGATGGCGGGCTACATCGATCCATCCCGCGAAAACTGGCAGGCCTTCAAGGACCTCCCCCGCGATCGTCCGATCCACATGCTCAACCTGATCAAGTTCCGCGATCTTGCCGAATACCCCGAAGGTCATCCCAATCACGGCAAGGGCCTGACCGGCCTTGAAGCCTACGCGATCTACCGCGAAGGCTTCCAGCGCGTGGTCGCGGGCGACGGCGCGGCGATGGTCTGGGAGGCGCAGCTGGAGTGCGTGGTCACCGGCCCTGAAGGCGAGTGGGACGAGGCTTTCGTGATGGGTTATCCCAACAGCGCCACTTTTCTGGCGATGGTCAAGAACGAGGAATACATCCGCGACGTGGTCCCCCACCGCACTGCGGCGATTGCGGACAGCCGCTTGATCCGGTTCGCCGGCTGAAGGATTACCAATGCAGGATACGCAAGTTCCATTTCACGCCCACATTTATTTCGACGCCACGACGCGCGGTGCCGCCGCCGCACTGCGCGACCGGTTTGCCGATTTGCAGGCGGCGGGCAGCGCACCGCTGATCCGCTTCGTCGGTCGCATGGTTGATGGACCGGTGGGTCCTCACCCCGCGCCGCAGTATGAAGTGCACTTCCACGCCAATGCCCGCGCCAAAGTAATCGCCCTGATCGAGGCCACTGGCCTGACCGCGCTGGTCCATCCGCTGACTAACGATGATCTCGCCGATCACACCACGCTCGGCCACTGGATCGGCGAGCCATTCGTACTGGATACTGGCGTGCTCGACCCGCCGGGGATTAACCAAGGTGTGCCGCGTTTCGGGTTGAGTGACTTCTGATCAAATCCGCCGGTCGAGTCCTTCCCAGAACGGCTCGCGCAGTTTGCGTTTGAAGATCTTGCCCGAATCCTCGCGCGGCAGTTCGGCGTGGAAATCGACGCGTTTGGGGACCTTGTAGCTCGAGACCTGGGCGCGCAGGTAGCTGCGGACGTCGGCTTCGCTTAGCTCCCAACCGGGCATCGGCTGAACCACCGCGCAGACCGCCTCGCCGAATTCCTCGTCAGGGATGCCGAACACCCCGCAATCGGCGACGCCGGGCATCTTGTGCAGTTCGGCCTCGATCTCGGCGGGATAGATATTGGCGCCGCCCGAGATGATCATGTCCTTGGCGCGGTCGCAGAGGTAGAGGAAGCCGTCGTCATCGAAATAGCCGATGTCGCCCGGGGCGATCAGCCCGACCTTTTCCGACGCGGCCCGCTTGGCATCGTCGCCGTGGTAGGTGAAATCGACCCCGCCGGAGACCTTGGCGACAACCTCGCCGATCTCGCCCGCGGGCAGCGAATTGCCTTCGGCATCGATCACCCGCACATCGGCACCGGGCACCGCCTTGCCGACCGTTCCGGGGTGCGCCAGCCATTCTTCCGAAGTGCAGGCAACCACCGAGCCGGTTTCGGTCGAGCCGTAGTATTCGTTGATCACCGGTCCCCACCATTCGATCATCGCCCGCTTGATCGGCGGCGGGCAGGGGGCGGCGGCGTGGACCACGAACTTGAGGCTGGAGAGGTCGTACCGGGCCTTGACCTCATCCGGCAGCCGCAGCAGCCGGTTGAACATGATCGGGACCATATGGATGTGAGTGACTTTGTAGCGCTCGATCAGCGCCAGCAGCTCTTCAGGATCGAACCGCGCCTCCAGGATCACCGTCGCGCCCAGCCGGACGCTGATCCCGGCATAGAAATTGGGGGCGGAGTGGTACATCGGCCCAGTTATAACCGTGACGATCTCGTGCGGCCGGTCCAGCCAGCCGGCAAAACCCATGCACTGCGCCCCGATCATCATGCCCAGCATTGCCTGTTCCGGGGTCGGCTGGTTACGGCGCACACCTTTGGGATGGCCGGTGGTGCCTGAGGTATAGATGATGCTGCCGGGCGCCTCGGTGACGGGCTGGTCATAGGGCGCGAATGCTTCCAGCCAGGTCGACCAGTCGGTCATGCCCGGCGGAACCGGCGCTGCCTCGATGCCATAGGCGGCAGCGATTTCGGGCGGGGTCGCGACCACAAGTACCGGCACACCCGCGGGCAGCGCGGCCTCAATCGCCGGGATCAGATCGGCGTGGATGATGATCGCCTTGGCGCCCGAATTCTCGAACAGATAGCGCGCCTCGGTCTCGGTGTAGTGCCAGTTGACCGGGGTGGGGTAAGCGCCGAGCATGCCAGCGGCGCCGCTGGCTTCGAAGAACGGCAGGTCGTTGCGCAGATAGAGCGCTATCAGATCGCCCTTGGCGATCCCCAGCGAGGCAAGGCCCGACGCGGCGCGCGCGGCGCGTTCGGTCAGGGTCTCCAGCGTCATGCGCCGCTCGCCGGAAAGTATCTCGCCCATGCAGTATTCTCCAGCCGGCACAAGCGCCGCGAATCATGAGGCTAGGCATGGCATGCCTGACCGGCAACCCCTCAAAATAGGCGCAGCTGCCCGCCGGTCTCAGGCCGCACGAACTGCGCGCTGTCCAGCACTGTCCGCGCCTCGTTCATTCCCAGCCGCCGGGTCGCGATCCGGAAGCGGGTGCGGAAGACATCGGCCCAGACCCCTTCGGGCTTCATCCGGGCGAAGAAGCCGGGATCGTTGTCCTTGCCGTGGCGCATCGCCTGGACGGTGTGCATCACCTTGCCGGCGCGCTCAGGGAAATGCACTTCGAGCCATTCGCGGAACAGCGGCGCGATTTCGTGGGGCAGGCGCAGCATGATCCAGCTCGCCGAGCGGACACCTCTGGCAGCGGCTTCTTGCAGGATGCTCTCGATGAATTCGTCGGTGATTGCCGGGATCACCGGCGCGACCGAGACGTGCGCGGGGATACCTGCGGCGGCGAGTTTTTCCAGTGCATCCAGTCGCTTGGCAGGCGAACTGGCGCGTGGTTCGAGGATGCCGGAGAGTTTGGGATCGAGGCTGGTCACCGAAATCCCCACCGCGGTCAGGTTGCGCCGCGCCAGTTCGCTGAGCAGATCGAGATCGCGCAGCACCCGCGCGCTTTTGGTGGTGATTGTTACCGGGTGGCGGGTCTCAAGGCAGACTTCGAGCACCTGGCGGGTCAGGCGATAGCGTTCCTCGATCGGCTGGTAGGGATCGGTGTTGGTCCCCATCGCGATCGGCGCGGGTTTGTAGCTCGGCTTGGCCAGTTCGGCCCACAGCAGCCGCGCGGCGTCAGGCTTGGCGAACAGCTTGGTCTCGAAATCGAGCCCCGGCGAGAGGTCGTGAAAAGCGTGGCTGGGGCGGGCATAGCAATAAACGCAGCCGTGCTCGCAGCCGCGATAGGCGTTGATCGAACGGTCAAAGGGAATGTCGGGCGAAGTGTTGCGGCTGATGATGGTCCTGGCGCGCTCCTCGATCACCGTGGTGCGCAGCTTCGGCCCTGGTCCGTCGATCTCCTCGCGGGCATCAAGCCAGTCGAGATCAGCCTCGCGCGCAGCCAGCCCGAAGCGCTGGGGCACTGCGCCGGATTGCGCGCCGCGGCCGTGGATGGGCGAGGAAATGGGCATTATGAGAAGAGAACATAAAAAGAACGAAATGGCAAGGCCCACGCAGAACTGGGGCGATTGATCCTCTCCATTTTTGGCGAATGCCACAAATGGGGAGGTGGCAGCGGCGATTAGCCGCTGACGGAGGGGTATCGACGCCGGCGCAGAGACCCCTCCGTCTCGTCCTGCGGACGATCCACCTCCCCATTTGCGCCGTTCGGCGAAAATGGGGAGGATCTAAGAGCGCCTAAACTTCCCGCAGCCGCGGCATAAGTTCGACGAAGTTGCATGGCCGGTTGCGGCTGTCCAGTTGCTCGACCAGGATCTTGTCCCAGCCGTCCTTGACCGCGCCGTTCGAGCCGGGCAGCGCGAAGATGTACACCCCCCGCGACAGCACCGCCATCGCCCGCGATTGGATCGTCGAGGTGCCGATTGTGGCGTAGCTGACCCAGCGGAACAGTTCGCCAAAGCCGGGGATCTCTTTGTCCCTGATCCGCTCGAGCGCTTCAGGAGTGACATCGCGGCCGGTCAGGCCGGTGCCGCCGGTGATGATGATCGCGTCCGCGGTGCGCTCGTCGATCCAGGTGTTGAGCCGCGAGCAGATCGCGGCGACCTCGTCCTTGACCAGCGCCCGGCCACCAAGCTTGTGTCCCGCCGCCTGGATCCGCTCAACCAGCAAGTCGCCCGAGGTATCGCTGGCCATGTCGCGGGTGTCGGACACGGTCAGCACCGCGATCTGGATCGGCTTGAATGCGCGGGTCGGGTCAACGGCCACGCAGGATCGTCCCGTTCGGGTTCATCCGCACCGCCTGCGCCGCGCCCAGTCCCGGAAAGGTCGGCCACATCCCCTGGACGAGGGCAAGGCGGCTCTCCGAGGGACCGCCAGCCTGGCGTTCGTACATCCAGTAATTGCGCATCACGATGTTTACATAGCCGCGGGTTTCCCAGTAAGGAACGCTCTCGATCCACAGCAGCGGATCGCCACGATCGCGGATTTCGTATTGCCAGCGTCCGATCGGGGTAAGCCCGGCGTTGTAGGCGGCCATCACCTTGGGCAGCAGGCCCTGAGTGCCGCTGGAATTGGCCAGCATCTGCATATGGCGCTGGCCGAACGCCAGGTTGACCTCGGGCCGGGCCAGATCGCCGGGGGTGCCGGCAACCCCCAGCGTTGCGGCATGATCGCGCGCCGCGGCGGGCATGATCTGCATCAGACCTTTGGCCCCGGCGGGGCTGGTCACCGCGGTGCGGAATACCGATTCCTGTAAGGCATGGGCATAGACCAACGCCGGATCGACTTGCCAGCCGTTCGCCGGGGTCCACTTCGGCGTCGGGAAGCGGGCAGCGGGTTCGCTCTTGCCGCCATAGGGCGCGTTGTAAGCCATCCACAGTTGGGTCGAAGGCAGGCCAAGCCCGCGCGCCAGCCGCGAGAGTGGCTGATAGTGATCCGCCGCGCCGATCCGCGCCTGGTGGCGCAGCACTTCATCGGCCAGCCCATCCTCGCCCACTTCGGAGAGCATCACCGCGCTGCGCACGTTGCGCACTTCGCGCAGGTTCTGCCAGTCGTTCTGGCTGAAATCGGGGGCTTCGTGGGTCTTGGGCAGGTTCAGCCCAAGCTGTTCGGCAGCGAGCATGCCATAGAGCGTCTCGTCCATCCGCGCCGCCTGGCGCAGCGCTGCCGAGGCCTTGTCAGGCTGGCGGCAGCGCACCAGCGCGCGGGCCTGCCAATACCAGGCAGCGGCGGTCAGTTCGGAATTTTCAGAAGCGCCAGTGGTGCGGGCAAAGGCATCGACCGCGCCAGCGCAGTCATCGAGCCGCCAGGCCGCGAGGCCCGCCGTCCACCAGCCTTCAGCCACCCACGGACCGGCGCCGTCCTGCGCGGTCTGGGCGAGTGCATAGGCCGAAGCATCGTCGTTCTCGATGTAATAGCTCCAGGCCACCTTGGCGCGCCATTCGGCCCGCGTTTCAAGGCTGAGCTGGGTGTCGATCCCGTCGAGCAGCGCCTTGGCCCCGGCTGGATCGTCAGCCTTGATCTTGGCGTTGATCGCGCTCGCCACCGCACCGGGCATGGTCGCATCGATCCGCTCGCGCGGGCGGATCCGCTTGGCCCGGCCGGGTTGGCCGACCAGATAGTTGGGCGTCGGTAATGACGGCTGCGCCGCAACCCCGCGCTTGGCGGCAAGGCTGGCGATCTGTTCGGCCTGGGGCAGCTCGGTCCCCGCGGCCAGCCATGACGACAGCGCATCGCCTTCGATCTTGGGCGATCCCGATGCGAGGTAATATTCGGCGCGGGCCAGCTGGTGCAGCGGACCTTCGGGCTTGGCCGCGAACATCGCCTGGACCCGCGCCCAGTCGCTGCGGTCGATCGCTGCGAACAGCTCGCGGTAGTAACCGCGCTCGTCCTGGGTGAGCAACGCCGGGACCAGGCTGCGGTCGGCGCGGCTGCGGAAGTAATCGACCGCTGCGCTGTTGGCGAGCGCGAGGCCTGGGGCCAGCGCGGTTGAACCGGCCAGCGCCATTGCGGCAAACCCTGCGCGAACGAAAAGCTTCACTATTCTGCAATCCCCAGTCTCTTGCGCCCGAAGCGATCAGGTCGTCTGCCAATCGAGCAGCGCCTGCCACAACCGGGCCTTGCCCCGCGGCCGCGCCGCAAGGCTTTCCAGCCCCGGCGCCACCAGCGCGGGGACGTTCGCGCCCTCATGGTCAAGATTGGGTAAAAATCCGCAGCTATTCGCTGGATCGTGGCCAAGCAGCGACGAGACGTGGCTGCCGAACACCAGCAGCCGCTTTGGCGCCGCCAGCGCGATGTGATGGGCAGTGACAGCGCCCAGCCCCGCTTCGCTCAACGCGGCCCAATCGGGCAGCGGCATATGGCGGGGCAGCGCAGTGGCCAAATAGGCCTGATCCGGCCCGATCCCAAGCGCCATCAGGATCGCCCCGAGCAGCTTGCCTTGCGGGCCGGTGAGCAATTGTTCACGGTCCTGCGCCTCGGGGTGATCGACCAGCACCATCAGCTCCGCGCCCGCCGCTCCGCGCGGCGCAACCCGGCCCGCAGCCTGGCCGGCATCGAGCGAGGGTTCGCTCAGCCACCACGGCGCGAAGCCCTCAAAACTCTGCGGCCACAACCCCGGATCGCCGCCGATCTGCTCGCGTGGAGGGGCTTCGACGACGGGCGCGGTAAGAGCCGGTTCGACAGCTTCATCAACGACAGTCTTCAACCAGGAATGCGGGGCATCGGCATAGTCGTGATCGACCCCGGCATCGCGCCACCAGGCCAATGCCGCGGTCAGATCCGCGCCATCCAGTGGTCGTTGACCTGCCATTTGCCCGGAGAAAGTCATGCATGCACTCTTGACCTGCCGCGGCGCTGCAATCAAGGCTTTGCGGCACGAAACCGGGGAATGGAACGGCCATGAGCGAACGCGAATCGATGCCCTATGACGTGGTGATTGTCGGCGGTGGTCCGGCGGGCCTTGCCGCGGCGATCCGGCTCAAGCAGGTCAATGCCGACCTGACGGTCTGCATTCTCGAAAAGGGCTCGGAAATCGGCGCGCACATCCTCTCGGGTGCGGTGGTCGATCCCAAGGCGCTTGATGAGCTGCTGCCGGAGTGGCGCACGCAAGGCTGCCCGATGGCTGAGACCCCGGTGACCGATAACCAGCACTGGGTGCTGAGCGCCAAAGGCAAGTTCGGCATTCCGCACTTCCTCGCCCCGCCGTTCCTCAACAACCATGGCACCTACACCGGCAGCCTGGGCAATCTGTGCCGTTGGCTGGCTGAACAGGCCGAGGGGCTGGGGGTGGAGATCTTCCCCGGTTTCCCCGCTGCCGAAGTGCTCTACAACGAGGACGGCTCGGTCAAGGGCGTGGCGACGCAGGACATGGGCGTCGCCAAGGACGGCAGCCACAAGGGCGACTTTCAGCCAGGGCTGGAACTTCACGCCAAGTACACCCTGTTTGCCGAAGGCGCGCGCGGACATTTGACCAAGCAGGTCAAGGCCAAGTTCGATCTCGAAGCCAACTCTGAACCACAAGTCTATGGAATTGGGCTCAAAGAACTGTGGGACATCGCTCCCGAAAACCATGCCCAGGGCCGGGTGATCCACACCCAGGGCTGGCCGGTGAAGGATGAGGACGGCTTTGGCGGCGGGTTCCTCTACCATCAGTCGAACAACCAGGTCGCGCTCGGCTATGTCGTCTGGCTCGGCTACGCCAACCCGCACCTTTCACCGTTCGAGGCGTTCCAGCAGTGGAAGACCCACCCGGAGATCGCCGCGATCCTCAAGGGCGGGCGGCGGGTGTCCTATGGCGCGCGGGCGATCTGCGATGGCGGCTACCAGTCCTTGCCCAAGCTGGTGTTTCCCGGCGGCGCGCTGATCGGTTGCACTGCGGGGTTCCTCAACGTCCCCCGGATCAAGGGCAGCCACACCGCGATGAAAAGCGGGATGATGGCCGCCGAAGCCGCGGCCGAGGCGATCCTGAGCCAGCGCAAGAATGACGAGCTGGCCGCCTATCCCGCCGCCTATGAGGCGAGCTGGGTCCATAAAGAACTGCGGATGGTCCGCAATTTCGAACCGCTGGTGGCCAAGTTCGGCGGCACCATCGGCACTTTGCTCGCGGGCCTCAACCTGTGGCTCGAATACCTCGGCCTGCGTCTGCCGTTCACGATGAAGCACAAGCGCGATTGCGACAAGACCGGCCGCGCCGATCTCTACGCGCCGATCCACTACCCCAAGCCCGACGGGGTGCTGAGCTTCGACCGGCTCTCCTCGGTGGCACTGTCATTCACCAATCATGAGGAAGACCAGCCGGTCCACCTCCAGTTGACCGATCCAGCGGTGCCGGTGGCGGTCAACCTGGCGCAGTTCGCGGGGCCTGAGGCGCGCTATTGCCCGGCCGGGGTCTATGAGTTCCTCGGCCAGGAGGAAGGCGAACCGCGCCTCCAGATCAACGCCCAGAACTGCGTCCACTGCAAGACCTGCGACATCAAGGACGTCACCCAAAACATCACCTGGGTCACCCCGGAGGGCGGCGGTGGGCCGAATTACCCGAATATGTGACGCTGCAAGTCCTCCCCCGTCGGGGGAGGTGTCAGTCCGCAGGGCTGACGGAAGGGGCTTGGTTCACCGCGCTGGCGTCGTGACCCAAACCCCCACCGGTCTTCGTTGCACTCAGCCCACCTCCCCCGCAGGGGGAGGATCGGTCACGTGAAGGAAACGGCCTACGCCAAGATCAACCTGGCGCTGCATGTCCGGCGGCGAAGGGATGACGGCTATCATGAGTTGGAGACGCTGTTCGCCTTTGTCGATGCCGGAGACCGGATCGAGGCGCATGCCGCGCCCCGCGATGAGCTTCGAACTGTTGGTGAGTTTGCCGATCAACTGACTGATCCGTTTGGTAATATCGTCGCCAAAGCGCTGTCCGCGCTGCCTCACGGTCCCGGCTGGGCGGTGTCGCTGGAGAAGAACCTGCCGGTTGCCGCTGGCCTCGGTGGGGGTTCGGCCGATGCCGGGGCGCTGTTCCGGATGGTCGAGCGCGAATACGGCCTGCCCGCCGACTGGCACGCCCGCGCCGCCAAACTCGGCGCCGATGTGCCGGCCTGCGTTCGCTCCGAAACCTGCATCGGCCGCGGCACCGGGACTGATCTTGAACTGGTCGAGAACGACCTCGCCGGCACCCCGGTGCTGCTGGTAAACCCCCGCGTTCTCTTACCGACGCGCGCGATCTTCGCTCGCTGGGATGGCATCGACTTGGGCGGCGTGGAGGGCAGTTCGGCCCGCGCCATCGCACTGGGGGGATGGAACGACCTCGAAACCCCGGCGAAGGACCTGTGCCCGCCAATTCTCTCGAGTGCTATCCCTGCTCGACATGACAGAGGCATGGTTCGTGCGCATGTCCGGATCTGGTGCGACTTGCTTTGCGCTATATGAGACCGAAGCCCAGCGCGATGCCGCTGCCGACCTGGTTCGCGACAAGCGGCCGGACTGGTGGCAGCTATCGGGAAAACTCAAGTGAGCGAGCCCGAGGCCTTCCGCCTGCTCGGCACCCCGCGCTTTGGCGGGATCCTGGTGGTCTCGGACCACGCCTCGAACCGGGTGCCCGATGACATCGAACTTGGCATCGATCCCGCGTTGCTCAGCCAGCACGTCGCGCTGGATATCGGGGTCGCCGAAGTGGGGGCCTTGATGGCTTTTCGGCCCGGTGTCTGCGCCTTTCAGGGCCATGTCAGCCGCCTGGTGTGCGATTTTAACCGCGAGGAACATGCCCCCGCGCTGATCCCGATTGCTTCGGACGGCCACGCTATCCCCGGCAATGCGTTCGACCATGCGCAGCATCTAGGCCGACTGCAGCGGTTCTATCACCCCTACCACGAAGCCCTCGCGGCCTTGCTTGAGGAAACGCCGCAGGCGCTCATCCTCTCGCTCCACTCTTTCACCCCGCAACTCGCCAGCAGCAGCGAACCGCGCCCCTGGCAGGTCGGTGTGCTCTACAACCAGGATGACCGCGCCGCGCGGATCGCGATTCCCTGGCTCGAGGCCGAAGGCCTGGTGGTCGGCGACCAGCAGCCCTACTCGGGCCAACTCCTCAACCACACCATGAACCGTCACGCCGAGGCCGACGGGCGGCCGTACCTCGGCATCGAAATCCGTCAGGACCAGATCGGCGATGCGGCGGGGCAGGCCGAATGGGCCGAGCGGCTCGCGCGGCTGGGCAACGAAGTGGCGTTGAAGCTGGGGGATTAGCGGTGTAGGGCCGCGGGCAAGCACCTCTTCGCGAAAGATCATTGCAATGCCCGCGCTCCGTTCCCGCACTTCCACCCATGGCCGCAACATGGCCGGCGCGCGCGGGCTGTGGCGCGCCACGGGCATGAAGGATGGCGATTTCGGCAAGCCGATCGTCGCGGTGGTCAACTCCTTTACCCAGTTCGTGCCGGGGCACGTCCACCTCAAGGACCTCGGCCAGCTGGTCGCGCGCGAGATCGAAGCGGCGGGCGGGGTCGCCAAGGAATTCAACACCATCGCCGTCGATGACGGGATCGCAATGGGCCACGATGGAATGCTCTATTCGCTCCCCAGTCGCGAGCTGATCGCGGATTCGGTCGAATACATGGTCAACGCCCACTGTGCCGACGCGATGGTCTGCATTTCCAACTGCGACAAGATCACCCCCGGCATGCTGATGGCGGCGCTGCGGATCAACATTCCCTGCGTGTTCGTCTCAGGCGGGCCGATGGAAGCGGGCAAGGTGGTGCTGCGCGGCAAGGAGGTCGCGCTCGATCTGGTCGATGCGATGGTTGCCGCCGGTGATGACAAGTACACCGACGCAGAAGTCGATGCGATCGAACGCTCGGCCTGTCCGACCTGCGGTTCGTGCAGCGGCATGTTCACCGCCAATTCGATGAACTGTCTGACCGAGGCGCTGGGGCTGTCGCTGCCGGGTAACGGCTCGCAGCTTGCCACCCATTCGGACCGCAAGGAGCTGTTCCTGCGCGCGGGCCGGGTCGCGGTCGAGCTCTGCCAACGCTATTATGGTGAGGATGATGAGAGCGCGCTGCCGCGCAACATCGCCAGTTTTCAGGCCTTCGAAAATGCGATGAGCCTCGACATCGCGATGGGCGGATCGACCAATACCGTGCTCCACCTGCTCGCCGCCGCGCACGAAGCGGGGATCGACTTCACCATGGCGGACATCGACCGACTCAGCCGCAAGGTTCCGTGCCTGAGCAAGGTCGCGCCGGCCAAAAGCGACGTCCACATGGAGGACGTCCACCGCGCCGGCGGGATCATGGCAATCCTGGGCGAGCTCGACCGGGCGGGGCTGCTCCACACCGGGCTGCCAACGGTGCATTCTGAGACTTTGGGCCACGCGCTCAACCAGTGGGACATCAAGCGCACCAACGATCCCGCGGTGCAGACGTTCTTCAAGGCCGCGCCCGGCGGGGTGCCGACCCAGACCGCGTTCAGCCAGTCGCGACGCTGGGAGGAGCTCGATCTTGACCGCGAGGGCGGTGTGATCCGCAACAGGGAGCATGCCTTCAGCCAGGATGGCGGGCTGGCGGTGCTCAGCGGCAACATCGCGCTCGAAGGCTGCATCGTCAAAACCGCCGGGGTCGACGAGAGCATCCTCAAGTTCGCCGGCCCCGCCAAGGTGTTCGAGAGCCAGGACGCCTCGGTCGCAGCGATCCTTACCGGGCAGGTTGTCGCCGGTGACGTGGTGGTGATCCGCTACGAAGGACCCAAGGGCGGTCCCGGCATGCAGGAAATGCTCTATCCCACCAGCTATCTCAAATCGAAGGGTCTGGGCGCCGCCTGCGCGCTGCTCACCGACGGGCGGTTCTCGGGCGGCACTTCGGGCCTCTCGATCGGCCACGTTTCGCCCGAAGCGGGCGAGGGCGGGCTAATCGGACTGGTCGAAAACGGCGACCGGATCGAAATCGACATTCCCGGGCGGACTATCCACCTCGCGGTGAGCGAGGACGAACTCGCCCGCCGCCGGACCGCGCAGGATGCCAAAGGCTGGCAGCCGGCCAAGGAGCGTCCACGCCAGGTTTCGACCGCGCTCCACGCCTATGCGGCGATGACCACCAGCGCCGCGCGCGGCGCCGTGCGCGACGTTTCGCAGCTCAAGCGCGGGTGATGCGCGGGGCAAGCCTTGGCCTGTTGGTGCTCGCATCGTGCGGTCAGGCCGCGCCCGAAGAGCCAACGGAGCGGATTGCTTGCGCAGTCGGCGGGACGGTGGAATTTACCGAAGATTGTGGGCTCGAACGCACGATGGTTGAAGGCGCGCAGGTGCTGATCGTGCGCCACCCGGACGGCGGGTTCCGCCGGCTCGAGGTCAGCACGGACGGGAAGGCCCTGGGCGCTGCCGACGGCGCTGAAGTTACCCAGTCGGCGCTCAAGGGGGATCGCTGGGAAGTGATCCTGGGCGATCATCGCTATGTTATTCCGGTCAAGGCCAATGCTCCGCAGCAGTGACCAGATCCTCACCGTTGCGCAGATGCGCGCGGCCGAGGAGGCGCTGATTGCGGCGGGGACCAGTGTCGATGCCTTGATGCAGACCGCCGGGCGCGGCGCGGCGGAATGGGTCTGGCGGCTCTCCGGCGGACGGGCGGTGACGGTGCTCACCGGCCCCGGCAACAACGGCGGCGACGGCTGGGTGATCGCCGAAGCTCTGCGCGAGCGGGGCGGCGAGGTGGCGGTGATCGCAGCGGTCGAACCGGCGACGGCAGCAGCGAAGAACGCTCGCTCGCTCTATCACGGCGAGGTTCTCGATGCAGGGCCGGAACGGAACGGCGAGGTGCTGGTCGATTGCCTGTTCGGCTCCGGCCTGACCCGACCCTTGACCTCGGAGGACGCTGCGCTGCTCGCGCGCCTTGCCGCCAGTCACGACAAGCGTGTGGCGATCGACTTGCCGAGCGGGGTCGACAGCGACCTTGGCCTGCCGCTCAATCTTGGCCTGCCGGACTATGATCTGACCATCGCACTGGGCGCCTGGAAGTACGCCCATTTTCTGATGCCCGCCTGCGCCAGGATGGGCGCGCTGCGGTTGGTCGAGATTGGAGTTCACACGGTCGAGGGGGCTGCGCAGGCGATCGTCCAGCCGCAGCTGACAGCGCCTGTCAGCCGATGCCCACAAGTACACCCGCGGGTTGCTCGGTGTGGTTGCCGGGGCGATGCCGGGGGCGGCGTTGCTCGCTTGCATGGCAGCGCAGCGGGCGGGGGCTGGCTACGTCAAGTTGCTCACCGATGAACGGGTGCCCGGCCCACCGGACTTGGTGGTCGATCAAAGCCCGTTGGCCGAAGTTCTGCTCGATCGCCGGATCAAGGCGCTGCTGGTTGGCCCCGGGCTGGGCCGGGACGGAAAAGCGCGCGAGCGACTGGCGGTGGCCCTGTCCGAACCGATCCCGGCGGTGCTCGATGCCGATGCGCTGATGCTGCTCGCCCCGCGTCTGCTCGCCGAACGGACCGCGCCCTTGATCGCCACCCCGCATGAAGGCGAACTGCTTGCGCTTGAGCGCGCCTTCGAACTCGAAAGCAGCGGCAGCAAGGCAGCGCGCGCTGCGGCGCTGGCCTTGGCCAGCGGCATGGTGGTGGTGGCCAAGGGGGCTGACACCGTGGTTGCCGCGCCTGATGGCCGGATGGCGCTAGCGCCGCGGGCGTCCTCGTGGCTCTCGACAGCGGGGACCGGCGATGTCCTCGCCGGCGCGATCGCGAGTCGGCTCGCCGCCGGGGTGGAGCCGTTCGCGGCTTCCTGCCAGGGCGTCTGGCTCCACGGCGAGGCAGCGCGGCTGTGTCCGCCGCCGTTCACCGCCGGGGAGCTTGCCGGGGCGATCCGCGAGGCCTACGCCGCCTGCCTGTGAGCCAGGACGAAGAGATCATCCGCATCGCCGCCAAAGGCGACGGCGTTACTGCCTCGGGCCGCTTCGCCTGGGGCGCGGCGCCGGGGGACATGCTGCTGGCCGATGGTACGATCCAGCCCGGCCCGCATCACGTTACGCCGCCGTGCCGCCATTTCGGCCAGTGCGGCGGGTGCCAGCTGCAGCAGCTCGACGAGGAGACGCTGGCGGGCTTTGTCGAGGCGCGGGTGGCCAACGCCTCAAGCTCGCAGGAACTGGGCGCACAGCACATCGCTGCGCCGCACCTCTCGCCGCCGGGCAGCCGCCGCCGCGCCTCGCTGCGCGCGGAAAGTTCGCAGGGACGGGTGGTGATTGGCTATCGCGAAGCCAAGTCGCATCGGCTGGTCGAGCTCGCGGAATGCCCGGTGCTGCGCGCGGAACTGGTGGCGGTGCTGGCGCCGCTGCGCAAGCTGCTGATCCGGCTGGGGCAGGGGCAAGCGCAGCCCAGGAAGGGCAAGGCCAAGGGAAAGTTCGCGCAGGCCAAAATGGCAGCCGATCTCGAACTGACGCTGACCGACCAGGGGGTCGATCTGGGGATCAAAGGGCCTAGCGCCGAGGGCCTGACGCTGACCGAGGCCTTGCTCGATTTCGCTCGCGAACAGGTGTTGGCCCGGCTGACCCTCGATACCGGCTTTGGCCCGGATACGGTGTGGGAGCCGGAGCCAGTGACGGTGACTCTGGCCGGCTTGGCGGTGGCATTCCCGCCCGGCAGCTTCCTCCAGCCGACCGCCGATGGCGAGGCGGCGCTGGTCGCGGCGGTGCGCGAGTGGCTGGGGGAATGCGCGAGCGTTGCGGATCTCTTCTCCGGCCTCGGCACCTTTGCTTTCGCACTCGCTGGGTCCGGCACGAAGATTCTGGCTGCCGAGGCCGCGCGCGACGCACATCTCGCCTGCAAGGCGGCGGCGGATCGCGCGCAGCTGCCGGTCCACGCGTTCCATCGCGACCTGTTCCGCAACCCGCTTGCAGCCCGACGAACTCGGCCGCTTTGCCGCGGTCCTGCTCGATCCGCCCCGCGCCGGCGCGCGCGAACAGGTCGAGCGCATCGCCGCGAGCGAGGTGCGGAAGGTCGCCTACATCAGCTGCAACCCTTCCAGCTGGGCGCGCGATGCGCGGACGCTGGTGGAAGCCGGGTTCGTGCTCAAGGAACTGCGCCCGGTCGGGCAGTTTCGCTGGTCGACCCATGTGGAATTGGCGAGCTTGTTTGTGCGGTGAGGGGCAGGCGGGCTCCCCCGAATGTTTGAAGGAGATGCTGGCATGAGCCACCAGGGAAGCTGCCACTGCGGTGCGATCACCATCACGATCGAGGACGATCCGGTCGAAGCGAGCGAATGCAATTGCTCGATCTGCCGCCGCACCGGGGCGCTGTGGACCTATGCCTCGCCCACCCGCGTCGCGGTGACGGGTGAGGGTATCGGCTACGTCCAGGGTGACAGAACGCTGACGCTGGTTCATTGCCCGACTTGCGGGGTGATCACCCATTGGAGCCCGGTCGACCCTGACTACGACCGGATGGGGATCAACCTTCGGCTGTTCGATCCGGGGCTATGGGAAGCGCTACCCCGCAAGTTCATCGATGGCGCGAGTTGGTGAGACAGCGACCAATTGCTTCTCCCATTCCGGAATACGTCATGAAGGCATCGATGGCTGGTAGCCGGTCTCAGGGTTCAAATGCTGACTGTCCGGACCACGCCCCCTTCTCGCATCCGCGACGACACATTTAGAGCTAGAGCCCGTTGTGCGTAATCTACACACCCCGCCATCCCGGCGCAGGCCGGGACCCAGTCCGCACAAGAAACAGCGACGCTTCGCGGAGTCACTTTGAGTCGGTCTGGGTCCCGGCCTGCCCGAAGGGCAGTTTATCCTGAGCGCGGCTGCTAAGCCGCAAGCCGAAGGGCCGGGATGACGCCCCCCACAGCAAATGGGGCCGACATTGCTGCCAGCCCCACGCTCGTCGGCGCTTGATCCGGTTGAGTTTGGGCGATCGCCTTTCCCGGGGTGTTCGGCAGCGCGACCGCGGTGATGCGTGGTAGAGCACCCGTGTGCAAGCACCGTGGGTGTCGGCATCGTGATGCTCATCGCATCGGGTCTGGCTTTCGCCTGCTTCCGTTTCTTCCGGAGGTCCCTGAGGACCAGCGTTCCTCGCCCGGCTCACTCGCCGGCGTCCGGTCCCGTCAGGCGGTTGGTTCGGGTCCGAAAACCTTCTCCTTCCACCTGGCGGTTCCGAGACCGCCCTTCAACTTTCATTCCGGACTTTCCGTTCCGCTTTGCCGAAGCTCCGCTTTCCTTCTCGTCCTTCCAGTCCGTCGCCGGGCGACCTTCCAGCTTCGCGCCACTCACTGCATCTGCGGTTCGCTTTAGGTCCACTCCGAAGAACTTCTCCAAGCGTGTTTTCCGACGCTGCTGCGGGCATCGTAGCCGGGTCAATCAGCTTCAGTTTTCCCTTTTGGTTACAACGGTTTCCCGTCGAAACCTCCAGTGCGGTTTCATCGTCTCGACCCCTGAAAGCTGCGCCTCGAAAGTGAGTCGCGCAAGCGGAATCTGCATGACTTATCCACAAGGGGTAGGATTCGGTGTGGACAACCGATTGGCGGCCCTTGAATCGTGCGAAATTGTCGCTGGACCGAGACGACTCAACCCCGGTCGCGCTGCGCCAGCAGCCTCAACCGCAAGGCGTTAAGCTTGATGAACCCGGCCGCGTCTTTCTGGTCATAGGCTCCGGCGTCATCCTCAAAGGTGACGTGGCGCTCCGAGTACAGGCTGTCCGCCGACTTGCGCCCGACCACGCTGGCCATGCCCTTGTAAAGCTTCAGGCGCACCGTGCCGTTCACCCGCGCCTGCGAGTGATCGATCGCCGCCTGCAGCATCTCGCGCTCGGGCGCGAACCAGAAGCCGTTGTAGATCAGCTCGGCATATTTGGGCATGAGCTCGTCCTTGAGATGCGCGGCGCCGCGGTCGAGCGTGATGCTCTCGATCCCGCGGTGGGCGCGGGCATAGATCTCGCCGCCCGGGGTTTCGTACATGCCGCGGCTTTTCATCCCGACGAAGCGGTTCTCGACCAGATCGAGCCGGCCGATCCCGTGCTTGCGGCCAAGTTCGTTGAGCGCGGTCAGTAATGTGGCGGGGCTCATCGCCACTCCGTTCAAGGCCACTCCGTCGCCGCGTTCGAAATCGATGGTGATGTATTCGGGGCTGTCGGGCGCATCTTCGGGATTGTCGGTGCGCGAGTAGACGTAGTCGGGGGTCTCCTCCCAAGGATCCTCGAGCACTTTACCCTCGGACGAAGTGTGGAGCAGGTTGGCGTCGGTGCTGAACGGGCTTTCGCCGCGCTTGTCCGTGGGCACCGGGATCTGGTGGGCTTCGGCCCAGGCGATCAGCGCGGTGCGGCTGGTCAGCTCCCACTCGCGCCAAGGCGCAATCACCTTGATGTTCGGGTCGAGCGCATAGGCCGAGAGCTCGAACCGCACCTGGTCGTTGCCCTTGCCGGTGGCGCCGTGGGCGACGGCATCGGCGCCGGTTTCGTGCGCGATTTCGACCAGCCGCTTCGAGATCAGCGGCCGGGCGATCGAGGTGCCGAGCAGATAGTCGCCCTCATAGCGGGCGTTGGCGCGCATCATCGGGAAGACGAAATCGCGGACGAATTCCTCCTTGAGGTCGTCGATGTAGATGTGCTGATCGGGCACCCCCATCAGCTTGGCCTTGGCCCGCGCCGGCTCGAGCTCTTCGCCCTGGCCGAGGTCGGCGGTGAAGGTCACCACCTCGCACTGGTAGGTAACCTGCAGCCACTTGAGGATGACGCTGGTGTCGAGGCCGCCCGAATAGGCGAGGACTACCTTCTTGATGCCGGAGTTCTTGGCGTCGGTCATGGGCTGGAATTCCGCTGGATTGGCGCTAGGATTTGTCGCGCGCCCTAAGGCAAGCAGCGAGGGAGGGCAAGCCGATGGCCAAGGCGGACCTGAAAACGAAGCCGACCGAACTTGGCGTCGCCCAGTTCATCGCCGCAGTGCCGGATGAGCGAAGGCGCGAGGAAGCGGCGGTGATCGACGCCATGCACCGGCGAGTGACGGGCTGCGAGCCGAAGTTGTGGGGGCCAAGCATCATCGGCTACGGCAGCTACCACTACAAGTACGACAGTGGCCGCGAAGGCACCATGGCCCGCGCCGGGTTCTCCCCGCGCAAGGCGGCAATGACGATCTACCTGATGGGCAACTACTGCGACCGTCAGGCCGAAGTGGACGGCCTGTTCGCGCGGTTGGGCAAGCACAAGGTAGGCAAGTCGTGCCTCTACATCAACAACCTCGCGGATGCGGATCTGGCGGTACTGGAACGGCTGGTGGCGATCAGCTGGGCGGTGATGAACGAGAAGTATCCAGCGAAGCAGGTCTAGACCAGCCGCGTCCATACCAGACACCAGCCATAAAGTTGCCGATCATTTTATGGATGTATCCTCGCGAGTTTTCGGATAGTATTTCAGTTCGAACCTCGGCTTAGAATTTCTGCACTTCGATTCCGGCCAAACCGCACTTATTGCTTGCAGATATTCTCGGCACAGTTTCCAGGCGGGGAAAGCGCGCATGAAGTGGGGCGTTGATCGTCATCAGTTTACCCTCTGGATCAAGCATGGCTTGGTCATAGGGTCAAAGACGTGGTCTGAAACACATGTCTCGGGCGGTTCCAGCGGGGGCGGAGGCTTCGTCAGCGGCGGCTCCGGCTATGTGAGCGCCCCGAATGTTTCGGTCACCTCATCGGTGCGAACGAGGAATACCTTTTTCCTCAAGGGAGCCGACGGCAAGGAGTATTCGGCAGACATCGACGGCGCACTGCCGCTGCGCGACGGACAGACGGTAAGCGTCGTCTATGTGCAGCGCACGACCGACAAACTCGGCTATGCTCTAGTTATCCATAACCACACCACCGGCGAAGTTATCGAGCGACCGCAGGGCTTCGAAACCGTCGCAGGGACGATCGGCTGTGTGCTGGGGGCAATCGGCGTCGTGATTGTCCTCTTCGTTGGCGGTTATGTCGCTGCGCTCGCGAGTGTCATCCTTCGCACCCCGGCCCTTAGCTCCTTGCTCTCCGCCGGAATGCTGATCGGCGCGATCTACCTGCTGTGGCAACGTTCCAGCACCTTCAAGGCCAGCCGGGCGCAGCTCATCGCCGAAGCCCGCGCGCTCGCGGAGCAGGCCGGTGCCGCAAGCACGCCGGAGAAAGAGGGGACATGATTGCTTCGATCCGCAATGTTCTGAATGTGCTGGGCGCTGCCCTCGCGGTGGTGGCCTGCGGATCGCCACCGGCGCAGGCGCAGACGTGGCAGGTCTCGACCACGTCGGACGGCCGGCAAATGGCGTCGATCAGGACCAGCGGGCCGACCGGGCCGAAGCGCGGCATAGCCGTTACCTGCCAGGGCAGCGCACCGATGCTGGTGCTTGCCGCCGCGCAGAATGGCACGAAAGCGCGGGCGAACCTCGAACTGACCGGCACGGTGGACGGAAGCACGCTTACCGTCCCGATGATCTGGAATCCGCAAGGCGGCGCATGGGTAGCGAGCCTCGGCGACCGTGCTGCGCTCGATCTGCTGGCGGGGGCATCGAGCAGCGTGTTTCTGGCGATGAACGGGGCCGGGCTGGGGACGGTCCCGCTCACCGGCTCGTCGAACGCCATCCGGACCGCGCTGGCGGGGTGCTATGTGCCGGTCGCTGCCCCGGTTTCGGCGGCGGGCGGCACTGGGGGATCGAGCACTGCGCCGAGCCTGCCGCTGCGCTTTGGAACCTACGTCCGCTCTGGTAAGCGGTGCGGAGACTGGAGCGCGCAGGTTTTCATCGATGCCCGAAATGGCGGTGCCGGCGATGCACCATTTGAGGGTAGCCGAATTGAGTCACTGCGAAAAACTGGCACGAATACATATGCGGCACGCGAAACCAGAAATGACGAGGCCGATACTCCTTTCACTGCGACATACACCTTAGTCGATCGCGAGCATTTTACCGTCCGGCAACGGGGTGAAGGGGCCAAGAGCTTTAGCTACTGCCCGCTGGAGTCCTTGCCGCTTGACCAGCAACAATGGCCACAGAGCGAATGGAAGGAGGTTCAATACTTGCCGATCAAGCCGGGTTATTATCTGGGTACGACGGAAGGCGACGCCAAGTGTGAATATTGTTCCTACTACCTCTTCAGCAATGATGGCATCGCAATCGTGCACACTGGGTTTGCAGGCCCGGGTTCTCGTCGAGTGTTACGCCAGCCGCGTATCGTCCAGACTGGAGCGCTAACCCATTCGGCGATGAAGGGCCGAGACAATGATGAAGTTTTACATTTGTTCGAGATTACCTCGCCAACACGTTTCACGGAGGAGGACGGAGAGTCGACAATAATTTTCCGTTCGATCGATCCCGCCAAAATTCCGGTGAAGTATATGCCGAGATTTTGATGTGTGAACCAAGGAAGGAGGCCTTTTGATGTCCCGATACCTCGTGATGGCGCTGGTTGCGTCATGCAGCCTTGCTCAAGAAGCGATGGCGTGGACTCCGGCGCAAGCCACCGAGGCCGGGTCCGCAGTGGCTCCGGACTTGTATGAACCGGTGAAAGTGCAAGTGGCGATGAAATGCGACAAAGCATCTTTCACCATAAGCACTCCCCGAGACCCTGACACAAACGATCAAACCAAATGGGTGCCTTTGATCCGTCTGACTACATCACTGGTTGGCTTCCATGTGCCAACCGGAGATGAGACAAAGTTCACGCGCACAGACCTAAAATCGAATAGTAGAGTTGGTATCTACGTTTATAAAGCGCGAAAAATGCCGGATGGGAAATATGTTTATGGAAAAAACATCAAGTCAACGTACTACTATTTCACCAACGCCCCCGGCATTGAAAAATGTACCAGCCTAAATCTGGCGAACCCATAGGCCGAAGGGCTGACCCGATCAGCCACCATAGGACGGATCCGACCGGTCGCGCCAGATGGCACAAAGAAAAGGGCAGCCGTTGACCTTCGGTCGCCTTCGGCTCGACAGGCTCAGGATGGACGGGAGGGGATGGGGATGGGAATAGTCGCTACTCCGCCGCATTGGGCTCCAGATGCCACTCCGGCGCCTCTTCCAGCGCCGAGAGCCGCGCCGCATCGCTGCTCATGTAGTCGCGGGTCATCGGCACTGCGCTGCGCTGTTTGACGGTCTGGAGGTGGAAGTTGACCATGCCGCCGTGGCGGAAGCTCTGTTCGGCGCCGGCCAGGTAGAACTGCCACATCCGGAACAGGCGGGCGTCATAAAGCGCGGTGATCTCGGCCTCGTGCAGCGTGGTGCGGCGGTACCATTCGGCGAGGGTGTGGGCGTAGTGATAGCGCAGCACCTCGACATCGGCGACTTCCCAGCCGGTGCGCTCGCAGGCGCGGACCAGTTCGCTCATCGCCGGGATGTAGCCACCTGGGAAGATGTACTTGCGGGTCCACTTGTCGGTCACGCCGGGGCCGCGGCTGCGGCCGATGGTATGGGTCAGCATGATCCCGTCGGCCTCAAGCAGATCATGGGTCTTGGCGAAATACTCGGGCAGGTGCGGAGCGCCGACGTGTTCGATCATCCCGACACTGGTGATCCGGTCGAACCGACCGGTAACGTCGCGGTAGTCGGTGAGTTCGAACTTGACCTTGTCGGCAACCCCGGCAGCGGCGGCGCGTTCCTGGGCGAATTTGATCTGATCGGGGGCAAGTGAAACCCCGAGCACCTCGCAGCCGAATTGGCGGTTGAGGTAGAGCGCCAGCCCGCCCCAGCCGCAACCGATGTCGAGCACCCGCATTCCCGGTTCTAGCCTGAGTTTGGCCGCGATCAGCGCTTTCTTGTCAACCTGGGCCCGCTCGAGCGAATTTGCAGGGTCCTTGAAATAGGCCATGGTGTATTGCCGGTCCTCGTCGAGAAACAGCTCGTAGAACTGGCGGGTCAGGTCGTAGTGGTGGGTGACGTTGCTGCTTGCTTTGGCGCGCAGGTTGATCTGGTCGGCCTTAGCGAAGACCCAGCTTGCCGCGCGTTTGACCGGACTGGGGGCGCGGATCCGGCCTTTGCCGCCGCCACGGTTAGCGGTCACCAGCAGCACCATATCGCGGATATCGTGCGGCGGTTCGACCACAAGCCGGCCGTCCATATAGGCCTCGCCCGCGCCGGTCCTGGGATCTTTGGCGATGTGCAGCGCGGCGCCCTTGTCGGTCAGACGGATCCGCAGCGGATCGGCCGCGGGATCGCCATAGCGATATTCCCTGCCGTCCCAGTCGGTGAGGATCAGCAGGCCCTTGCGGACCAGCTTCGTCAGCATCTTGTCGAGCAGCCACATGGGCGACAGATTATGCCTCGCCGCGCGCCAGGTAAAGCACATCGCGCGGCTGCGCGAGCAAGTGCTGACCCGAATCGACGAACAGCGTCTCGCCGCTGGCCAGCCAGCCTTGCGCCAGCCACAGCGCCGCATCGGCCAGCTCCTGCGGATCGGTCAGGCGTTGCAGCAGGTTCATCCGGCCGCTGACCTCGTGCTCCTCACTACGCTGGTCGTGGCTTGGCAGCATCGCGCCAGGGGCAAGGCCGTAGACCCGGTCCACGCTGCGCTGCTGCGCCATGGCGAGCATCCTGACCGTGCTGGCCAAGGCATGCTTGGCCATGGTGTAGGAGAAGAAATCGGGGTTGGGGTTGGCGATCTTCTGGTCGAGAAACTGGATCACCCGGCGACCACCACCGCTGCGCGCCTGGGCGAGGAAGGCCTGTGCCATCCGTGTCGGCGCCGCGGCGTTGACCTGCATGGCTTCAGCGAAGACCGCGGGATCGATTGCGGCGGCGCTGTCGGGGCGGAATACAGCGGCGTTGTTGATCAGCAACCGCCAGTCATCAAGCCGCGCGGCAAGATCGACGATCATCGCCACGGCGGCATCGCCGTCGCTCAGATCGCAGAGCACCACCTCGGCGCGCGGCAATTCGGCGGCGAGCGCATGCGCGGCTTCCGGCGAATGGCCGGCGTGGATCACCACGTGCCAGCCGGCTGCGGCAAAGGCGCGGGCCAGTTGTGCGCCGATGCGCTTTGCGGCGCCGGTAATAAGGACGGCCGGTGGCATGGGTTTCCCCAAGCACAACCGGCCGTCAGTTCAAACAGGTTTTCGTCGACATCAACGGCAGCGGGTCGGACCCTGCGCCAGCTCGTTGCCTACCAACGCCCCGGCGGCTGCGCCCAGGATCGTCCCGGTTGTGCGTTCACCGCGGGTATCGACTGCACGGCCGAGCAAGGCGCCCAGCGCTGCGCCAACCAGCAGGCCGACGGTGCCGTCGCCGCGGCGGCAGTAATGGCGTCCGTCCTGGCCTTGCCAGTAACGGATCCCGTTATCGGTGCGGCGATAGGCGATCGCGCCTTTCTTGGCGCGGTAGCCGTGGGCCGGGGCCCAGGCGGGCGGATCAGCAAAGGCGGCGGCGGGCGGCAGGGCCACAGCGGCCATGGTCGCGGCGATCAGGATCTTACGCATTCTCGGACTCCTCGAATTCACGGTGTGACCCTGTGACAGAAGTTCTCAAGGGGTCATTGCCCTTGATGGTAAACCGTGGCGAACGCGCGGTCAGCCGATCCGCAGGCCTTAGCGGCAGCGGCTGCGCCCGCGTTCGACTTCGCGGCCGAGCAGCGCTCCAGCCGCCGCACCCAGGATCGTGCCAGGAGCGCGGTCGCCATAGGTATCGACCGAACGGCCCAGTAGCGTGCCCAGCGCTGCGCCGACCAGCAACCCGGTAGTGCCGTCGCCGCGCTTGCAATAATAGCGCCCATCGCCGCCGCGCCAATAGCGGATGCCGCTGTCGGTGCGGTGATAACGGCGGCCGTCATCGTCGTAACGATCATAGCGGTGCTCGCGATAGTGGCGGTGATCGCGGTCAGCGAGGGCCGGGGCCGAAGTAAGCGTTGTGGCCGCGATCAGTGCGGTGATGAGGGACTTTTTCACGGGAGTTCTCCTGCCGGTTGCCTGGGTTCGTTGTTGCGAGCCCAGTCTTGGCAGAGCGGCCCAACCTCAGATGAACGTCTCGTTGTGATTGCGGTTCAGCAGGCGAACCGTTGCGCAGGCGCGGCGGGGCGAGTGCGTAGCGCCCAATCAGGTCGCGGTTGGGTTGGGGCTCTCCTTGGCCCAGGGGCTGCCAGATACTTCCGCAGCGCCCTTCTTCTTGGCCTTTTTCTTGGGGGCTTCGGTCGGTGCGCTGCCGGCAGGGCCGTCCTTGGCCCAGGGGCTGGCCTCCTCCTTCTCGCCCGCCTTCTTGGCGGCGGGTGCAGGCTTTTCATCCGCGGCTGGTTCGCTGCCGCCGCTGCAACCACTCAGCGCCAGCGCCGCTGCTCCCAGGCAGGCCCAGACAATCGACTTGTTCACGATCACAGCACTCCCCGCACGGGATATTCCGGCGAGCGTGCAATCTAACCGCAAGGTACTCAGAAAAAGCTAACCGAGCGCGGCCTGTTTCTCATCCGCCAGCCGGTCAAGCTCGGCGCGGGTCATTTTTTTGGCTGCGGTCTTGAGCTGGCCGCAAGCGGCATCGATGTCGCGCCCGCGCGGCGTGCGCACCGGGGCGCTGATCCCGGCTTCGAAAACGATCTCGGAAAAACGGCGGATCCGCTCGGGGCTGGAGCATTCGTACTGCGCACCGGGCCAGGGGTTGAACGGGATCAGGTTGACCTTGGCGGGCAGCTTGTAGGCCTTGATCAGCCGCACCAGTTCGCGCGCGTCGGCGTCGCTGTCGTTCTTGTCCTTCAGCATGACGTATTCGAACGTGATCCGCCGGGCGTTGGAGGCACCAGGATAGTCGGCGCAGGCCTGGAGCAGTTCCTCGAGCCCGTACTTGCGGTTGATCGGCACGATCTCGTCGCGCACTTCCTTGTTGGTGGCATGGAGCGAGACCGCGAGGTTGACCCCGATCTCTGCGCCGGCGCGGGCCATCATTGGCACCACACCCGAGGTGGAGAGCGTGATCCGGCGCTTGCTGAGCGCGAGGCCATCGCCGTCCATCACCAGCTTAAGGGCATCGCGGACGTGCTCGAAATTGTACAGCGGCTCGCCCATCCCCATCATCACGATGTTGGTGAGGAGGCGCCCGTCCGAGGAATAGCCGCCATCCTCGTCCTCATCCTGGTCGAGGCCTGCCATCGATCCTTTGGGCCATTCGCCCAACGCATCGCGCGCCAGCATCACCTGGCCGACGATTTCACCCGGGGTCAGATTGCGGACCAGCCGCATCGTTCCGGTGTGGCAGAACCGGCAATTGAGCGTGCAGCCAACCTGGCTGGAGACGCACAGCGTGCCGCGATCGGCATCGGGGATGAAGACCATCTCGAACTCATGGTCGTCGGCGGTCTTGAGCAGCCACTTGCGGGTGCCGTCTGCTGGAATGCTGGGCCAGGACAATCTCGGGCCGGCCGATCACGAAGCGTTCCGCCAGCCACGGCCGCATGGTCTTGGCAATGTCAGTCATCGCTTCGAATTCAGTCACGCCGCGGTGGTAGAGCCAGTGAAAGATCTGCTTGGCGCGCAGCTTCGCGGCCTTGGGATCGAGCCCGGCCGCTTCGAACAGTTCGGCGATAGCGGCGCGGGGCAGCCCGATCAGATCGATACGCCCATCGGCGCGCGGAGTGATCTCGCGCGCGACGGGGACCGGGTCGATTTGTCCGGGGATCGGCATGAGGGCAGTGTCGGCCATGGGCCGAGGGCTATAGGGGCAGGCGCCTCGAAAAGCTAGCGAACACCCGCACACCCCACCGCCGCCGCATCCATTGCGGTCGCCGCGCCGCTCAGTTGCCAGGTGTTGGAAAAGCCATTGCCATCGGCGCCGCGGGCATTGACGGTCATTTCGCTGGCGCTGCGCATTGCCGCAATGACTGCCGCGTCCATCCGTTTGTCCGCCGCCCAGGCATCGCCGCCGCCGCCGACCAGGCTCAACCGCTGCCCGCCGATCGAGAGCACGATCGGCGCGCCGGGCTGGAGTTTGCGCGAAAGCCGGAAATGGACCTGGCCGCGCACCGCCTGCCGGGGCCACCAGGCGACATCGGCATAGGGCTGATAATCGCGCTGCTTGGTCGATGGCAGAGCCTTGGCGATGGCATAACAACGCGGCCCTTGTACGTCACGAAACGCCGCCCAGTTGCCGAACAGCCCCAGCGCATCGCGGGCCAGCGCGGGGGTGGCGGCAAGGGCGATCAGCAGAAAAGGAAGGGTACGGCGCATAGCCTGTCTATTTGCAGAAAGACGGTGCGCGCGAAAGGGGTGACTAGCCAGCCGCCGGATCGGCCTCAAGCATCCGGGTCAGCGGGGCTTTTGTGGCGAACAGCAGCAGCGCTCCGGCGAAACCAATTGCGGCGTCCATCGTCCAGAAGGCGGCGGGGCTCATATTGTCGAAGCGGGTGCCGATCACGCCGGCCAGGGTATGGGCAATGAAGGGGGAAACGAACGCGCCGCCAACCAGCGTTGCCGCAACTTTGGGCGGTGCGACCCGGCTGACCAGCGCCAGGGTGGTCGGCCAATAGTACATCCAGGCCAGACCCATGGTGAAATAGCCCGCGATCGGCCAGAGGATGTGGACTGTGCCGGGGCCGGTGTTGGTGGCGCTGCCTGCGGCCAGGATCAGCGCGCCCAGCCCGGTCAGCGCGGTGCCGATCGCGATCTTGCCGACGCTGCCCGGCTCGCGGCCCTTGCGCGCCTGCGCCGCCCACAGTGCGACCAGCGGCGCCGCGGCGATGATCGATCCCAGCGAATCCGCCGAGCCGAACCAGGGTGCGGGCACCGGACCGAGGTTGACGTAGCTGGCGATCCAGACGCTGCCGATCCCCCAGATCATCGGATAGGTGATTTCGGCGGGAATGGTCAGCGCGATCACCGCGATCAGCGCCCAGACCTTGCGCCGCTCCGGGCCGGCAAGGCGCCCTGCTGCGGGATCCTTGATCAAGATCGGCCGGACTTCAGGCAGATGACGCCCGCCGGCCAGGTAGGTCACCAGCGCGGCCAGCATCAGCACCGCGGCCACTGCAAAGCCGGCATGCCAGCCCCACACTGCGGCGACCGCGCCGGTCACCAGCGGTCCGGCGACCGCGCCGATGTTGATCCCGGTCGAGAATATCGAGAACCCCCGATCGCGCAGCGAGCGCGCCTCACGCGGGTAGAGCGCGCCGACCTGGGCCGAGATATTGCCCTTGAGAAAGCCCGAACCCAGGATCAGCAGCGCCAGCGCGATCAGGAACGACTGGTCGAACGTCATCGCCAGGTGGCCCGCGCTCATCAGCAGCACCCCGATCAGAACGGTACGCTTGCCGCCTAGTAACCGGTCGGCGATCCAGCCCCCGGCGATCGGGGTGAAGTAGACCAGGCCCGAATAGAACCCGGCGATCAGCGCGGCAAAATCGATGTTGGACAGCGGTCCGGCAAATTCCAGCGCGTTGCGCAGCCCTGCCAGGCCCCAGACATGCTGGGCAAAGTCCGGCAGCAGCAGCTGCTGGACCATGTAGAGCGTGAGCAGCGCCTGCATGCCGTAGAACGAGAAACGCTCCCACATCTCGGTCGCGGCGAGGTAATATAGCCCGCGCGGATGACCGCCGATAGTGCCCTGTGCTGCTGCTGACATTCTGCCCCCCTTGGGCTCAGGCTAGGGCCTCGCTCGCCGTTGACAAGGCCTAGTTGCCGCTTGTCGCATCCGGATAAGCAATCGCCAGCACTTCCCATTCCTTCTCGCCGCCGGGTAGCACCACCCGGCGCAGGTCGCCCAGCGCCGCGCCGCGCAAGGCTCGTGCGAGCGGGGCGGACCAGCCGATCCGGGCGGCGCTGGCGTCCTGTTCATCATCGCCAACCAGGGTCAGGACGCGCCGGTTGTCATCCTCGTCCGCGATGGTCACCGTGGCGCCGAACCAGGCGCGGCCACGATCTTGCTGGCGCTCGGGATCGACCACCCGGCAGGCCTTCATACGACGCGCGAGGTGGGCGAGCTCGCGGTCGATCTCGCGCATCCGCTTGCGGCCGTAGAGGTAGTCGCCGTTCTCGCTGCGATCGCCGTTGCCCGCCGCCCACGAAACAATCTCGACAATTGCCGGACGTTCGCTGTCGAGCAGGTGATCGTAGCGGGCCTTGAGCGCCATCATCCCGGCCGGGGTGATCGGCGGGCCTTCAGGCTTCATCCCGGATTGCGCTTGCCGAGGAACTGGCTTAGCGGATTGGCGCCTTTGTGGCGCGCGCGGGCCGGGTACATCGCTTCATAGACCACCGCATTCTCCAGCACCCGCTGCACGTAGTTGCGGGTCTCTGAAAGCGGGATCTGCTCGATCCAGACGATCCAGTCGATCCCGCCATTGCGCGGATCGCCGTTGGCGCGCAGCCACTTGTTCACATTGCCCGGGCCAGCGTTGTAGGCCGCTACCGCGAGCGGATAACTGCCGCCGAAATAGTCCATCATCCGGGCGAAATAGCCATCCCCCAGCATGATATTGTAGGCAGCATCGCTGGTCAGCCCCTGCAGATCGTAACTAAGCTGCAGTTTGCCCGCCTGTTCGCGCGCGGTCCCGGGCATCAGCTGCATCAGCCCGCGCGCGCCGGCGTGACTGACCGCGTTCATCGCGAACTGGCTCTCCTGCCGGGTGAGCGCGTGGACCATGGTCCAGTCGGACCCTTGGGTGACGGGCATGATCGGGAAACTGGTCTTGCGATAGACCCCATGGCCATCGACATGCGCAGCCTGACCCAGGATCACCCCCAGATCGCGGCGACCGAGCTCGCGGCTGAGATCGGCGACCAGCACGTGATCGGTCTCGCTGTTGGCCTGCTCGGCAATCTCGCGGAAAAACCGCACCGCGGTTTGCCAGTCGCTGTCGCGCGCCACTTCGCGCACCGCCAGGGTCAGCGGACGGGCGTTGAACACTTGCCGGTCAGCCTCGCTTGGCACCACCGCGGCAGAACTCTCCAGCTTCGGCAAGGACCGCCCCAGTCGTTCGAGTGCGAGCATGCCATAGAACTGGTCGGAATAGGCCGCCGCCATTTCGAAATAGCGCGCCGCTTCGGCCGCCTTGCCAGCCTGCGCCATCGCCCGCCCGGCCCAGTAGAACCCCTTGGAGCGGGTCTGCGGCGTGCGCGCCGCGGCGCCATAGCGCCAGAACAGCGGCGCGGCCCGGGCGCCGTCACCTAGCGCGTTGAGCGCCTTGGTTCCGCCCAGCCACATCAGCGAGGTGTAATCGTCACGGATCATGTAGGACTGGGCTGAAACATCGGTTCCGGGCGGGAAGGTGTCGTCAATCCCGGCGGCGATCCGCACCGCGCTCTGGGCATCGGCCTTGCGCGCAACGCTCAGCAATTCGGCTAGCCATTTGCGCTCCTCGCGCGGCGGTGCGCTGAGCGGCGGCCGGGTGGCGAGCAGCCATGCCGCGTTGGTGGTGTTGCCCGCAGTGCGCAGGAACTTCGAGCGGTTGTAGACATAGCCGCCATCGCGGGTTTCGGTGCCGGTGAGCTGCCCCGCGGTCACCGGATCGATGCCCTTGGCCATACTCAGCCGGGCCACGAACAGCGGGCGGGCGGCGGGCGATACGTAAGCGATCTGGCGCTCTGCCTGCGCGGTGGCTCCCGCCCACAGTAGCGCGTCCATCCGGGCGTCGTGGTCCTCTGGCGTCAGGGTCTGGGCCAGCCGCGCCAGCAGTGCCGCCTCGGCAGGATCGCTCATCGCCCCGCCACGCCAGGCCTGACGACCAGTCTCGGCCGCTTCGCTGCGGCCCAGCGCCTGAAGCGCCAGCGCATAGGCGGCGCGGCCGACATTGGTCACCGGCGGATAGCGATCGAAATAGGCGACCAGGCCTTGCGGCTCGACTGCCTGGTATTCCAGCGTTCGTTCGGCAGTCACCCGCAACTTGGCTTCTTCGGGGAAGCCGGGATAGGCCAGCATGAACTGGGCATAATCGGCGAACAGGAAGCGGTCGGAAGCGGCCAGCATCCGCCAGCGCGACACCGCCATGGCGATGTTGCCCGGCGGCAGTGCCTTCAGCGAGGCGCGAGCGCGGTCCCATTCGCTACCATCCTCCTGAGCACAGGCATGGAGCGGCCAGAGAGCCAGCAATGCGAGCAGCGAAGCGATTGTCTTGCGGTGCATGCTGGACATTGTGGGCGCGGGCTCCTTATGGGACGATGAACGAAACAGTCGCCCTATCATGGGCCAGCCAAAAGGGAAAAGTCCATGTTTTCGGGATCGATTCCGGCCCTGGTGACGCCTTTCCGCGACGGGGCGGTGGATGAGGCGGCATTCAGCCGGCTGATCGAATGGCAGATTTCCGAAGGATCGCGCGCGCTGGTTCCCTGCGGCACCACCGGCGAGGCGCCGACCCTGACCAGCGAAGAGCAGCACCGCCTGTTTCAGCTTTGTATCGAAGCAGCAGCTGGCAAAGTGCCTGTGATCGCCGGTTGCGGTAGCAACGACACCCAGACCGCGCTGTGGCATATGCAAGTGGCGAAAGACCTGGGCGCGGACGCCGCGCTGCTGGTCGCGCCCTATTACAACCGCCCGAGCCAGGCCGGGCTGATTGCGCATTTCAGCTACCTCGCCGAAGCGGTCGACCTGCCGATCGTGCTCTACAACGTGCCGGGGCGGACGGTGACCGACATCAAGCCAGAAACCGTCGCCGAGCTCGCGCGGCGGTTCCCGAAGCGGATCGTCGGGATCAAGGACGCGAGCGGCGATATGACCCGGGTGACCCGCCACCGCATCGATTTGGGACCGGGCTTCGTCCAGCTCTGTGGCAACGATGACATGGCGCTGCCCTTCAACGCCGCGGGCGGGACCGGCTGCATCTCGGTTACCGCCAATGTCGCGCCCCGGCTCTGCGCCGAATTCCAGGCGGCGAGTATCGCGGGCGACACCGCCAAGGCCCACAAACTCAACGAGCGCCTGTTCCCGCTCCACCAGGCGCTGTTCACCGACGCCTCGCCGGCGCCGCTCAAGTACGCACTCGCGCGCCTGAACGACTGGCTGGGCGAGGAAGTCCGCCTGCCGCTGGTGGCTTGCAGCGCGGAGGCGAGGAAGGCGGTCGATGCGGGGTTGGAGCGGGCGGGGTTAATCTGAAAACCCTCCCTGTCGCACAGCGATGGGGAGAATTCTTGCCATTGCGCCTGATTTCCTAACGCTTGCGGCGCAGCGGCTCCATCGGCTGGACAATGTAGCGGGCCCAGACGTAGCGCCACGGCATGATCAGGTAGGCGACGATGATCCCGACGCAGTCAAAGAAAAGCGCTTCGATATCGGCGGTCCACTTGCCGGCCAGCCATGAACGGAAGGCGATCATCACGATCCAGACCGTCTTCCATGCCGTTTCATAGATCATCAGCGGCAACATCTGCAGCGGATAGCGCACGCCCAGAAGGGCCATCACGGCCAGCGCTCCCAGCATCGATTTGGCGAGGCCCCGATCGATGCCCCAATCGGCGTATTCGAAGATCAGCCGGTACCAGACAAAGCTGCCCATAAAGAAGGCCATCAGCAGGAACGTCAGCCGCATCAGGTTGATCCGCCACAAGGCGACAGGCGGAAATTGCGCTTTGTCTTTCGATTCCATGTTCACATCTCCGATTCTGACATCCGCATCGGCCCTGGCACAGCGTAGGGGGGTCACTCATGTCCAAAGTGTACTGGTGACATAATACAATAAGGCAGTCAACCAGCGCTACGCCGCCAACAGAGCACGCCGCCGGATTGATTTGATATTTACCGCCAGCACCCTACATGCCCCCTAAGATGGCCCGCCCCAGTACCGCCCAGTTCGACAAGAAGAAGGTCGTCGCCGAAAACCGGCGGGCACGGTTCGATTATCATATCGACGATGTTACCGAGGCCGGGATCGCTTTGACCGGGACCGAGGTGAAAAGCCTCCGCTTCGGCGAAGGTTCGATCGCCGAGTCCTATGCCGAGGTCAAGAACGGCGAGGTCTGGCTGATCAATTCCAACGTCCCCGAATTCAGCCACGGCAACCGCCACAACCACGTGCCCAAGCGCCCGCGCAAGCTGCTGCTGCATGAGCGTGAGATCGCCAAGTTCACCGGCGCGGTTGAGCGCAAGGGGATGACGCTGGTGCCGCTGTCGATCTATTTCAACAGCCGCGGGCGGGCGAAAGTGGAGCTGGCGCTGGCCAAGGGCAAGAACACTGCGGACAAGCGCGCGACGATCAAGGAACGCGACTGGAAGCGCGAGGCCGCGCGGATTATGCGGGACCGAGGATGAACCCGCACCTTAAACGCATCGCCGGATGGGCGCAGCGCGCCATGCCCAAGCGCGAAGACTTGGAGCACACCCGCTTCGTCGGCCCCTTGGCGCGGCGCCACGAGCTGTGGCGCTTCACTCGTCGCTCGGTCCCGCGCGGGGTAGCAGTGGGCCTGCTGGTCGGGATCTTCGCGCTGATCCCGGGGATCCAGATCGTCGGCGCGGCGCTGATGTGCGTGCCGTGCAAGGGCAACATCCCGCTGGCTGCGTTGATGACTTTCCTGTCCAATCCGGCGACCACCCCGCTGATCCTGCTCGCCTCGATCCGGGTCGGCAATGCGCTGGGCTATCACGCTGATCTCACCACCTTCCAGTCGCTTTACGAGCGCAGCGCCGGGTTCAACGAATGGCTGGGCTGGCTGCTCTCCGATGCCGCCCCGGCGATGCTGCTGGGGCTGTTCGTGATCTCGACGATCGCTGCCTCGTTCGGCTATCTGATCTCCTCGTTCGGCTGGAACTGGTGGGTCCGCCACAAGCGCAAGGTCGCGCTCGAACGGATCACTGCAGAGCGCAGCGCGGGATGAACGCGAGCAGCGCCGGGCTGGGCGAGGTCAACGCCACCGAACGGCTGCTGGTCGCCGGAGCCTTCGCCGCCAGTCTGGCATTGGTCTGGCTAACCACGCGCGAGGCGGTGGCGGTGGCGGGGTTCGCGGCTGGGCTGATCGCGATTGGAGCGCTGGCCTGGGTGCTGCGCCCGCGCGCCGCCGATGCGCCAAGCGACTATGCGCTGCCCGACTGGTCAGTGACTGTCGCCGCGATCGACCGGGCTGACTGCGCGATCGCCGTTACTGACCGCGCCGGCCGGCTGGTCTGCGCCAACCCGCAATATGAGCAGTGGTTCGGGATCGCCCAGGCCCCGCCCCGCCTGGCAGCTGACGCCGCCTCGCTCGAACGGCTGGCCAAGGCCGGCCGCGCGGCCTGGCGCGACGGGCAGGGCGCGGCCGATCTGATCGAGAGCGGCGCCGGACGGTGGCAGGCCAGCGCGCTGCGCGCCGGACGCGGCGATGACTATCTGGTCTGGACGCTGACCCCGCTCAGCCCTCCCGATCCGGTGGCCGAGCTGGTCCCGCATCTCGACGGCAAGCTGGGCCGCGCGCTCGCCCAGGCCGGACTTTCGGTGGCGATTGTCGATCCTGACGGCAAGCTGCGCGCCGCCAGCTCCGGCTTTGCTGCCCGCGCAGTGGGAGACAGCGCCGCGATCCTGACCGGCCACGAATTCACCAGCCTGCTGCGCCAGGATGAAGGCGACCAGATCACCTGGGCGCGCGAAGGCCGCAAGGGCGCCCCGCTGACGCTGTTCTATATGCCGGTGACCGATCCCGACGCCGGTACCGCGCCCGACTATGACAACACCCCCTCGCTGATCCTGATAGCCGACCACGGCACTGGGATCGGCGGCGGCGCCAGCGAAGCGACCGCGGCGGTCCCCCACCTTGAGGCGCTGCTTGGCCAGCTGCCGCTCGGCCTGGCCATGGCCGACCGCGACGGGCGGCTGCTGTTCGCCAACCCCGCGTTCATGCGCGCCGCCGGCAAGGAGGGCGAGGCCACGCCGACCTATCCCACCGACCTGGTGGTGCAGGAGGACAAGGGGCCAATCTCCGACGCAATCCGCCGTTTCGCACAAGGGCCCGCCAGCAGCGGCGACATCGCGGTGCGGCTCAAGAGCCAGCCCGAGGAGCCGGTCTCGCTCAGCCTGGCGGGCGTGCGCGGGCTGGGCGAAGCGGCAGTGCTGCTTGGCCTGACCGACACCAGCGAGGAAACCCGGCTCAAGCGCCAGGTCGCCCAGGCGACCAAGATGCAGGCCGTGGGGCAGCTCGCCGGCGGGGTCGCGCACGATTTCAACAATGTCCTCACCGCGATCCTCGGGATCTGCGATCTGATGCTGCTGCGCCACACCCCGGGTGACAGCGACTATGACGATATCCAGCAGGTCCGCCAGAACTCCAACCGCGCCGCCAGCCTGACCCGCCAGCTGCTCGCCTTCAGCCGCCAGCAGACCCTGCGCCCCGTAGTGCTGCAATTGCCCGACGTGGTCTCCGAGGTCTCGCACCTCTTGAAGCGGCTGATCGGTGAGAAGATCTCGCTGACCGTCACCCACGACCGCAACCTTGGCCCGGTCCGCGCCGATCCCGGCCAGCTTGAGCAGGTAATCGTCAACCTGGTGGTCAACGCCCACGACGCGATCGCCAGCAAGGGTGAGGGCGCCGGTAAACTCTCGCTCGCCACCCGCCGGATCACCGCCGCCGACGTCCGCGCCAGCCCGCACGGCGCGATCATGCCCCAGGTCGATTATACCGCGCTGGTGGTCGAAGACAGCGGCAGCGGCATCGCCCCCGATCACCTCGCCAAGATTTTCGAACCGTTCTTCACCACCAAGGAACAGGGCAAGGGCGGCCAGATGGGCGGTACCGGGCTTGGCCTCTCGACCGTTTACGGCGTGGTCAAGCAATCGGGCGGGTTCATCTTCGCCGAAAGCGAGCAGGGCCGGGGGACCAAGTTTACGGTCTATCTGCCGGTGCATCATGCCTCACCAACCGACCGCGCCCAATCACCCACGCCTGCTCAGCCTGCGCCCGCCGGGGGCCAATGGTCCGGAGGCGGCCGCATCCTCCTGGTCGAGGACGAGGACATGGTCCGCGCCGTCGCCCAGCGCGCGCTGACCCGCGCCGGCTACGAAGTCACCGTCGCGTCAGACGGCGACGAGGGGCTGGAAATCGTCGCCGGAGGAACGGAGTTCGACCTCGTCCTCTCCGACGTGGTCATGCCGGCGATGGACGGCCCCAGCATGGCCCGCGAAATCCGCAAACTCGCCCCCGATCTGCCGGTGCTGTTCATGTCCGGCTACGCCGAGGAGCAGCTCAGGAACCAGCTCGATCTGGCCAATGTCCACTTCCTCGCCAAGCCGTTTTCGGTGCAGCAGATATCGGACAAGGTCGGGGCGGTGCTGGCTGGGCGGGGGTGAGAATGAGCGTTATTGCACCTGTCGATTCTGTTGCACTCCCTGCGACCAAGGGTGAGGTTGGACTTGATCCCGTCGGCAGCCCTGCCGTTGTTGAAACCATTGACGCTTATCAGCAAACCCAAGAATTTGAGTATCGCGCAGAAGCTGACCTTATGGCTCAGCAGGATATGGCTTTTTGGGCCATGCTCATGTTCTTCGCTTCTCTGGTCACTATCGCTATTACCGCTATCGGCGTGTGGCTTGTGAAGCGAACCCTTGATGCTACTCTCAAGGCCGTTGAAGATACCAGCGTAGCGACTGCGGCTATGAGAGAGGCCAATGAGATCGCCCGTGCGTCGCTCTCTGAATCGCGGCGGATTGGGGAGGCTCAAGCCAAAGCCTATCTCAACATTTCCCTTGGGGGCTTGAATTTCAATCCATTACACGAGCGCGGTAAAATTACTGGACGCGCTACGAATACCGGCGTCACACCTGCTGTCGAGTTTGAAATCTCTGCCAAGGGTACGATCTACTGCGATGGCAACGCAGTCCAGGATCTCGTTATTCGAAATCACGAAATCTACGATTGGACTTCTGTTGGAGGGCAAACCCACCAGGTTATAACCCTCGAAACTCCGCCGTTGACAGACTCCCTTCGCCAATTGGGTCTCGAAGAGCGGCTCGACGTTTGGATTGAAACGAATTTCGCTTTCACTGATGCCTTTGGCGCGCGCATTGAGGACCAGAAGTTCTTTAGGGGCAGATCGTGTGCCATGAACCAGGTCAACGATGTCTGGTTCACATTCGAGAGCAAGGTAGGTTCCCAGCCAGCTAGACATCCCGAATTTGATGGTTCGCATCGTGACTTAAACTGATTGGCATTACGGTGCATTACGATGACACGTGCATAATTCCCCAATCTTCCGCCCCACCGTCACCGCGCAGGTTGAAGTGAGAAGGTTTTGTCACACAAAGCCACAAAGACACGAAGAGGTTGGAATTACGGTGACACTTTACTTAATCCCCAATTAACCCCATACCTCCCCGCATGTCTCAGCCATCCGCTTCACCTTGCCGGACCGTTGCACGGGGACACGGAATACCGTGTCCCCGACCCTGCCGCACCGCCGGACGGGGACACGCAATAGCATGTCCCCGGGTTTAGCCGCATGGCCCGCCTTCCCCGCGTGGTCCTCCCTGGCTTGCCCCACCACGTCACCCAGCGCGGTAACGGGCGGCAGCAGACCTTCTTCGAGGAGGCCGACTATGCGCTCTACCTCGATCTCCTCGCCGATGCGGCCGAGCGCGCGCGGACCGAGGTGTGGTCATATTGCCTGATGCCCAACCACGTCCACGTGGTCCTCACCCCTGAAGACGAGCACGGGCTGAGCCGTACTTTCGGCGAGCTCCACCGCCGCTACACCGGCTATATCAACGCCCGCCGCCGTACCACCGGGCACCTGTGGCAGGGCCGCTTCGGCTCGGTGGCGATGGACGAGGCGCATTTCGTCACCGCGTTGCGCTATGCCGCGCTTAATCCCGTCCGTGCGCGGCTGGTGGGGCGCGCGGAGGACTGGGCCTGGTCCAGCACCCGCGCGCTGATTGCTGGCGAGGACGACCACGTGGTCACGGTCGCCCCGGCGCTCGAACGGGTGGGCGACTTTGCCGCGTTCCTCGGCGAGGAGTTCGACGAAGCCCTGAGCTACGCCGCGCTGCGCCAGGCCGAAAGCACCGGGCGCCCGGTCGGCTCGGCGCAGTGGCTTGAGGATATGGAAGCGCGCACCGGCAAGGTGCTGCGGCCACAGAAGCGGGGGCGGAAGGCACGGGATTCCGGGCTCGCCGCATAGTCCGCGCTTTCCTACACTCCGGCGATCTGAGACACTCGCCCTACTTGCCCATGGCCAACGCCGCGCCTCTCAAACTGTCGAAGATCGCTCGCCGCGAAAGGGCCGCCGAACCTGACATAAGGTAACGCAAGGTAACAGAATCTGCGCGATTTACGTGGAGGTTTGTCACCTTTATGCGCAGCCCAAATGGCGAGAAACTTCAGTCGCCGCGAAAAAATCATGTTCCCCCCTTGTTCCATGAGAACAAATGCAATACATCGAGTTGCACGTTGACCTTCCGGGTCGGCTGGTTGCAAGGGGATACGACATGGCTGCACAGCTCAAGCTGATTCAGGAAGGCAAGGAAACAATGGACCGGCAGAAGGCGCTCGAAGCAGCGCTGGCGCAGATCGATCGCGCGTTCGGCAAGGGTAGCGCGATGAAGCTCGGCTCGCGCGAGGCGATGGAGATCGAATCGATCTCCTCGGGCTCGCTCGGGCTCGATATCGCGCTCGGGATCGGCGGCCTGCCGCGCGGCCGGGTGATCGAGATCTATGGCCCGGAAAGCTCAGGCAAGACCACGCTGGCGCTCCACGTGATTGCCGAGGCGCAGAAGGGCGGCGGGACCGCGGCCTTCGTCGATGCCGAACACGCGCTCGATCCGGGTTATGCCAAGAAGCTCGGCGTCGATATCGACGAGTTGATCGTCTCGCAGCCCGATACCGGCGAGCAGGCACTCGAGATCGTCGATACCCTGGTGCGCTCGAACGCGATCGACGTGCTGGTGATCGATTCGGTCGCGGCGCTGGTGCCCCGCGCCGAGATCGAGGGTGAGATGGGTGACAGCCACGTCGGCCTTCAGGCGCGGCTGATGAGCCAGTCGCTGCGCAAGCTCACCGGTTCGATCAGCCGCTCGCGCTGCATGGTGATCTTCATCAACCAACTCCGCATGAAGATCGGGGTGATGTACGGCAATCCCGAAACCACCACTGGTGGCAACGCGCTCAAGTTCTACGCTTCGGTCCGCCTCGACATCCGCCGCACCGGCCAGATCAAGGACCGCGACGACATCGTCGGCAACACCACCCGGGTGAAAGTGGTCAAGAACAAGGTCGCGCCGCCGTTCAAGCAGGTCGAATTCGACATCATGTACGGCGAAGGGATTTCCAAGATCGGCGAGATCCTCGATCTCGGGGTCAAGGCTGGCCTCGTCGAGAAGTCGGGCGCCTGGTTCTCCTACGATTCGATCCGGATCGGCCAGGGACGCGAAAACGCCAAACAGTACATGAAAGACAATCCCGAAGTTTGCGACCGGCTGGAGGCTGCGATCCGCGGCCAGACCGAAGGTCTTGCCGGGGAGATGATGGCGGGTCCGGACGCGGACGACGACAGCTGATCCCCGACGAACTTCCGCCGCACCTGTCCTAGACGGCGCGGCGGGGTTGAAAGGAGCGCGCTCCCTGTCCCCTCAACCCCAGGGGAGCGCGCTCCACCAAACGGCACCGGCGCGAAAGGTCCCCCGCGGCCTTTCGCGCCGGGCTAGTTTGGGAATAGCGGGCGCGGCGCCTGTCTGACTGTCCCACTGCGGGGCGATGCAAATTCGCCGGGCGCGCCAAGCGCGCGAAAGGCCCATGACGATGGCAAGGGTTTCCGAGGAGCGGTTCTATGCCCACTACCATTCGCTTCAGCGCAATGACCCTCATCGCCTTCCTCGCGCTGGCCGCTTCGCCGGCCGCTTCGCGCTCGATCACCGACACCTGGCCACTGCTCGAGATTGACCGCGACGGCGACTGCGAACTCAGCATCACCGGCAACGGCAAGATCATGCAGATCGCCGCCACCGGCCTGCTGCCGGGTGAGCGGGCACGGTTGCGTCTCGCCAATGCCGATATGAAGCCGCTCGACTGGCGGGTCCTGGCCGATCGCAACGGTGACTGGTCGCAGCTCTACATTCCGTTCCTCTGGGACAATTCCGGCGGCGCGGTTTCGGTCGTGCTTGAGGGGTCGACTTGCAGCCTTTCAGCCTCGGCACCCTGGGCGCGCGGAGTTCGCGTGATCCCCTGATCCCGTTGGATTTGCAAACCCCGGTGCCGCGTGGCAGGCAGGCCCGAATGATCACCATCGACCTGATTGGCGTCCCCAGCGACGTCAATTCTTCGTTCGAACGCGGCGCCGCGTTGGCGCCGGCGGCAATCCGCGACGCGCTTTGGTCCGATCGCGGCAACCTGGCTTGCGAGGATGGCAGCGAGGTCGGCGTCGACTTTGCGCTCAATGACTGCGGCGATTTGCCGGTCCGCGAAGATCCGTCCGACGACGCCTTGATCGCCGAGGCCGTAACCGCATGCCTGTCCGACGGCGCGATCCCACTGCTGCTTGGCGGCGACCACGCGATCACCCATCCGGTGCTACGCGCGGTCCACGCCGCCTGCGGCCCGGTCGACATCCTCCACTTCGACGCCCATCCCGATCTCTATCATGACTTCGATGGCAATCCGCGCAGCCACGCCTCGCCGTTCGCGCGGATCATGGAAGCCGGCCTCGCGCGGCGGCTGGTCCAGGTCGGAATCCGCACGCTGACCAGCCATTGCCGCGACCAGGCCGAACGCTACGGGGTCGAGATCATCGCCATGGCAGAGTTCAGCCCGGCCGCGGTCCCGATGCTTGAAGGACCAATCTACATCTCAATCGATCTCGACGGGATCGACCCCGCCGAAGCCCCGGGGGTTTCCCACCCTGAGCCGGGCGGGCTGACCGTGCGCGAAGTCCTCGCCGTCCTGCGCCGCCAGAGCGCAGCGATCGTTGGCGCCGACATCGTCGAGCTCAACCCGCGCTTTGACTCCAACGGTCGCACCGCAATTGTCGCCGCCAAGCTGCTGCGTGAACTTGGCGCGACGATCGCACGCAACGCTGGCTAGTGCCCCTCGGCCGCGCGGGCCTTGATGACTTCGTCGGCGTGCTTGCCGGTCAGTTCCGCCAAGTGGTCGAATTCGGCGGTGAAACTCGCCAGCCCCTGGCTGAGCGAGCGCAGCTCGGCGTCGAGCCCGTCAAGCGCGCTTTCAGGGAGCTGCGCCTCGACCCGTTCCCACCGTGCCCAGTCAGGATGCTGGTTGAGCCCGAGGATCTGCCCGCGCCGGCTTGACAGCACTGAGCCCGCTTTGGATCCGGTCCCGGCCGGGGTATCGACCGTCACCTTGACGATCGGCTCGAGCAGGTAGGGGGCGGCCTGGGCCAGAGCGTCGCCCATCGCCGAGCGTCCGGCGATACGGAACGCCAGCTCCGAGCTGTCGACGCTGTGGAACGAGCCGTCGGTCAGGGTCACCGCGACATCGACCACCGGGAACCCTTGGGGACCGCGCTCCATCGCGTCCTTGATTCCGGCCTCGACCGCCGGGATATACTGCCGCGGGATCGCCCCGCCGGTGATCTTGTCTTCAAACACGAAGCCTTCGCCGTGCGCCAACGGTCGGATCGCGATCACGCAGTCACCGTACTGGCCGTGTCCGCCCGATTGCTTCTTGTGGCGCCCGCGCTGGCTGGCCGGCTTACGGATCGATTCCTTGTAAGCGATCCGCGGCGGACGAGTATCGACCGCGACGCCGTAACGCCGCTGCAGCCGCCCCAGCACCACGCCGAGGTGATCCTCGTTGATCCCGCGCAGAATGGTTTCGTGGCTGGCATCGTCCTGCAGCCATTCAAGCGCCGGGTCTTCCTCGCACAGCCGGTGCAGCGCGGTCGAAAGCTTGACGTCATCCTTGCGGTCCTTGGTGGTGATCGCCACCGCAGCGTTGCGCGCCGGGTAGGCAACCTGCAGCGCGGCGCTGGCACTACCCTTGTGACCCAGCACCATGCCGCTGCGCGCGCCATCGACTTTGGCCACCGCGACCACATCACCAGGCTGGGCTGCGCTTTGTTTGGCGGTCTTCTCACCCTGCATGAAGAACAGCGAGCCGGTGCGCGCCGCTTCGCCGCCAACCACCAGCTCGTCGCCCTCGGCCAGTGCTCCGCCCAGCACCCGGCCAAGCGCGAGCCGGCCCATTGCCCCGCCATTGGCGATCTTGAACACATGCAAGCCGGCCTTGCCGTTGATCCCGATCCGCTCCGCGGCGGCATCGGGGGCGGGTGCCTCGTGGCGCAGCAGCTTGAGCAGACGATGGATCCCGCCGCCGCTCAGCGCCGAGCCGAGCACCACCGGCACCACCTTGTTGCCGGCGGTGTCGGCGGCCAGATCGGCCATGACCATTGCCGGGTCGGGCTGTTCGTCCATCAGCAGGGCTTCGAGCAGATTGTCGTCGAAGTCGGCCAGGGTTTCGAGCAAGTGGGCGCGCTCATTCTGCTCGCGCTCAAGCAGTTCGCCGGGGATATCGACCCGCTCGCTCTCCTTGCCGGGGCGATAGCGATAAGCCCGTTCGAGCGCGAGATCGACATAGCCGGTGACGTGATCGCCTGCCCGAATCGGGAGCTGGCGCAGCGCCAGCGGCTCGCGGCTCATTGGTTGCAGCTCGGCGATCAGATCTCGGATCGCGCCGGCCCTGGCATTCTCGATCTTGTTGACAAACACCGCGTGCGGCACGCCCAGTTCGTCCAGCCGGCGCAGCATCGGCTCGGCCAGCCCCGCACGCTCGGGCGCGGGATCGATCACCACCAGCGCAAGGTCGGCCGATTGCAGCGCGGCGAGGCCATCGGCGGCAAAGCCGGTACCGCCGGGCAGATCGATCAGCGCGAAACGATCACCCAGGTAGTCAAAGTTGAGCAGGTTGATTTCGGTCGAACCGCCGCGCGCGCGCGCTTCGGGGCTGGCGTCGCCGACCGAGCTTCCGGCCTCGACGCTGCCCTGGCGGTTGATCGCGCCGCTGGCGAACAGCAAAGCTTCGGCCAGACTGGTCTTGCCCGTGCCGGCCGGTCCGACCAACGCGACCGCACGGGTTGCTGCACTGCCGGGATTGCTGCCATTTTGGGTGCTGCCCATTGTCGCCTCCTCTCAGGTGAAGGCGCGCCGGACGCTTGTCTTTAGCGCGCGGAGCGCAAGGACTGTGGTCAAGGCTGGGCCTCTCGGCCGCGAGTCGCAAGCGGAATCTTCGCTTGTGCCAGCACGGGGCAAACCCTAGCTTGGCGGCATGACAACCGGCGAAGAATGGCAAGCCCAGGTTGGGCGCATCTGGGCGGAGAACTACCGCCTGACTGACCGGGCCTTTTCGGGCCTCACCCAGCGCTTGCTTGAACGGATTGCCGAGCGCGAAGGGCATACGGTGCTCGACATCGGCTGCGGCGCGGGTGAGCTGGCGCTGGCCGTGGCCCGGGCCCGGCCCGGTGCGCAGGTGGTCGGGGTCGATGTCTCGCCCGAACTGGTCGCGGCGGCGCAGCATCGCAGTGAAGGCCACGGCAATGCCCGCTTTGTCCACGCCGATGCTGGCGTCTGGCGCGATCCGGGCTTTGCTCCCGATGTGCTGATTTCGCGCCACGGGGTGATGTTCTTTGAGGCGCCGGTGGCGGCCTTCCGCAACTTTTACGATCAATCCAGCGATGAGGGCGAGCTGGTCTTTTCCTGCTTCCGCGGCCCGGACGAGAACCCCTGGGCATCGGATCTGGCGCGGCTGCTGGAACTGCCGGCTTCGCCTGATCACACTGCGCCGGGTCCCTTCGCGTTCGCCGATCCGCAGCATGTCGAGGATACGCTGAGCGGGGCAGGTTGGCACGGCGTGGCGTTTGAGCCGGTCAACTTCGCCTATATCGCCGGAATGGGCGATGATCCGATCGAAGATGCGATGGAGTTGTTTCGCCGCATTGGCCCCGCCGCCCCGGCGCTGCGCGCGCTGGAAGGCGAAGCGCTGGAACGCGCTGAGGGCTGGATCCGCGACTGGCTGGGCGAGCATCGCAGCGGCAACCTGGTGGCCTTCCCCGCCGCAGCCTGGATCGTCACGGCGGGGCACTGATCGGGGGCATTGATTGCGCTGGTCTGCTGCCCTATCGGCGCGGATATGACCTCGACGAACGATATCCGCCGCTCTTTCCTCGATTACTTCGGCTCACACGGGCACGAGGTGGTGCAGTCTGCCCCGCTGGTGCCGTATAACGATCCGACGCTGATGTTCGTGAATGCCGGGATGGTGCCGTTCAAGAACGTCTTCACCGGGCTGGAAACCCGCACCACGCCGCGCGCGGTTTCCAGCCAGAAATGCGTGCGCGCCGGGGGCAAGCACAACGATCTCGACAATGTCGGCTACACCGCGCGCCACCACACCTTTTTTGAGATGCTGGGGAACTTCTCCTTCGGCGACTACTTCAAGGAACAGGCGATCGTCCATGCCTGGACGCTGCTGACCAAGGAATGGGGTATCCCGGCGGACCGGCTGACCGCGACGGTCTATCACACCGATGATCAGGCGTTCGATCTGTGGAAGAAGGTTGCAGGCCTGCCCGAAGCGCGGATCATCCGCATCCCGACCAAGGACAACTTCTGGGCGATGGGCGCGGATGGCCCCTGCGGGCCGTGCTCGGAGATATTCTTCGACCACGGCGACCACATCTTCGGTGGACCTCCAGGCAGCCCCGATGAAGACGGCGACCGCTTTGTCGAAATCTGGAACCTGGTGTTCATGCAGTTCCTGCAGGAAAACGACGTCCAGATCGGCGAACTGCCTAAGCCAAGCATCGATACCGGGATGGGGTTGGAGCGCGTGTCTGCGGTGCTGCAGGGCGTCCACGACAACTACGATACCGATACTTTCACGGCGCTGATCGCGGCGTCTGAGAACCTGACCGGGGTCAAGGCCGAGGGCGAGCAACAGGCCAGCCACCGAGTGATCGCCGATCATTTGCGCTCGGTCAGCTTCCTGCTTGCCGACGGAGTGCTGCCGAGCAACGAAGGCCGCGGCTATGTGCTGCGGCGGATCATGCGCCGCGCCATGCGCCATGCCCACCTGCTGGGCGCCAAGGATCCGCTGATGCACCGGCTGGTCCCTGCACTGGTGCAGGAAATGGGCGCCACCTATCCCGAACTCGGCCGCGCCCAGCCGCTGATCGAGGAAACCTTGCAACGTGAGGAAGTGCAGTTTCGCCGGACCTTGGCTAATGGGATCAAGCTGCTCGACGAGGAGGTATTTAAGCTCGGTAACCTTCGTAGAGTTTTCGGCGTAGGACAGGCAGTCACAACCGAAAAGTGGCAGAATCCTGAGTTCCGCAAGGACTACATGGAAAGAATGCCGAAGTTCCCGGGGGAAATTGCCTTCAAGCTATATGACACATTCGGGTTTCCATATGATCTAACTGAAGACGCACTTCGCGCTAGACACATGGAAATCGACCGGGCGGGCTTCGATGAGGCGATGGCACGGCAGAAGGCTGCGGCGCGGGCGGCGTGGAAGGGTTCGGGTGAAGCTGCTGACGGCGAGGTCTGGTTCAATATCGTTGAGCGCGAAGGTTCGACAGAGTTTACAGGCTACGTTTCCGATACTGGCGAGGGTCAAGTCGTTGCACTTGTTAAAGAGGGCATAGAAGTCGAAAGTGCAAGCATTGGCGAAACCGTCTCTGTTGTTGTCAATCAGACTCCTTTTTATGGTGAAAGTGGTGGCCAAGTTGGCGACTCCGGCTCCATGGTCGGTATCGATGGTCTCCGCTTGTCAGTAAGCGACACATTTAAACGACTCGGCAAACTCCATTCTCACACGACAATTGTAGAAGCTGGTACGATCTACAAAGACAGCTTGGTGCGCCTATCAGTGGACGCAACTCGTCGCGATGCGATCCGCGCAAACCATTCGGCAACTCACCTACTTCACGCGGCGTTACGAAAGCAACTCGGGGACCACATTACGCAGAAGGGTTCGCTTGTTGCGCCCGATCGATTGCGATTTGACTTTGCGCACCTGGCATCACTTTCAATAGAGGACATCGCCGCGATTGAGGTCGATGTGAACGCCGAAATTCGCGCCAACGAACCGGTCGACACCAAACTGATGAGTCCTGACGATGCTATTCGCGCTGGTGCAATGGCGTTGTTCGGAGAGAAGTACGGCGATGAGGTACGCGTCCTGACCATGGGCCGAAGTAAATACTCGGTCGAACTTTGCGGAGGCACCCACGTGCGTGCCACCGGCGACATCGGCCTGTTTCGAATCATCTCTGAAAGCGCAGTTGCCGCGGGCGTGCGCCGGATCGAGGCGCTCACCGGCGAAGGCGCACGGACCTGGCTGGTCGGCCGCGAGGAAGCGCTGAAAGGCGCAGCAAGCCTGCTCAAGACCGCGCCGGACGAGGTGGAAGCCCGCGTTGCCGCGTTGCTCGACGAGCGCAAGAAGCTGGAGCGCGAGCTGGCTGAGGCAAAGAAGGCACTGGCACTTGGTGGAGGCGGGGCCAAGGCGGAGGCTGCGGACGAGGAAGTGGGCGGGGTCAAGTTCTCCGGCCAGGTGCTCGACGGTCTCGATCCCAAAGACTTGCGCGGCCTGCTCGACCAGGCCAAGGCGCGGCTGGTTTCGGGCGTCGCGGTGATCGTCGCGGTCAACGATGGCAAGGCGAGCATCGCTGCCGCCGTCACCGACGACCTCACCGCCAAGGTCAGCGCCGTCGAACTGGTCCGTGCCGGGGTTGAGACGCTCGGCGGCAAGGGCGGTGGCGGGCGGCCTGACATGGCCCAGGGCGGCGGGCCCGACGGCAGCAAGGCGGCCGAGGCAATCGCGGCGGTTAAGCGGACGTTAAGCGCCTGAGACCACACTCCCCGCAGGCAATGGGGAGACGACCGATGCGCTTTGCCAGACAATGGATCGCAAGCAGCCTGATGGTGACAATCCTCGCCGGATCGGCGCAGGCCCAGCAAGCCACTGACCGCGCAGAACGCGCGGCCAAACCGGCGATCCAGGTGCCGGCGAAGCGACAATCCGAATCGATTGCGGTGTCGGTGCTCGATGGCCGAGGGATGGTCTGGTCAGGCACGCTGCGGATTGGCGGAACTTACGGCAACGCAAGCTTCTCGCAGTCAAAAAGCGAGAGCTCGGAACCCTGCCCCGACGAAGCCCGGCCCGAAGGCAGTCAACGGTCCAGCAACGAGAGCATGAATTTCAGCATCAGTCGCTACAATTGGCAACAGGAACCCGATCGGTTCAACATCAGTCTCAACTGGACTGTTCCCGTGGCTGTGTGTCAGGGCGAAGGCAACGACAATTTCGGCTTCAACCGGGTGGTGACGCTGCCGCCTGGCCAGACCGTCACGGTCACGGGCAGTGGGGCCATGACCATGAAGCTGACACGTCAACGCTGAGCGCGGCGCTTCAACCCGCGATCCGCGTTGTCCAGTCGGCAAAGGCCAACCATCCCGATGTCGCGCTGAGCGGCGCGCGGAGGACCGCGCCGAACAGCAGGACTCCCAGCCCGATCATCCACGCCGGATGCGGTCTGCCGCGGGTGCGCCAATCGTAAACCATCCCTGCGACGATCAGCAGGCAGACGACAGCCAACGGCTGCAGCGAGGCGTTGACCGGGTTGGGGGGAAAGTTGCCCGGGCGGACGCCCGGATCGAAGCCCCGGTTGTAGATCAGGAACCAGCGCGCCGCGGCGGGAAGCAGCGCGACCGTGGTGGCAACGAACGTGAATCGCTTGTGCCATTCGGGACGGCGCAGGTTGGCGATGGCGGCGATGACAAAGCCGTAAAATGCAGAGACGCTGAACATCGGCACGATCAGGAACGCGCGGGCATCATCGCCATAGCCCTGCTCAAGTCGCTCGCCCAGTCCGGCAATAGCCGTGACATAGCCGATCACCAGCATCGCGGTGGCCAGCGCAATTCCGCCAAGCCCCCAGGCGCGGTGGTGATCGACCCGGCCTTGCGCAATTCGCCAGTTTTGGCCGACCAGCAGCACCAGCCAGCCAGTAAAGACCAGCGCGTGGATGTGCATCAGCGGGGTACCGGTGAAGGTTCCGGCTGGCACTTGCAGCCAGTAAGTCGGAGCAAACCCGCTGACCCCGATGGCAAAGCAGGTCAGCGACAGCCACAGGTAGAACTTCGGCCGGGTGGCGGGCCTGGCGCGAGGTCGGTTCGAAACGGGTTCGGCTGTTGTGGCCATGCGCAAGGCACCCCTGCAGTTGCAATTGGTTTCCGACCCGGCTGCCAAGTCTGTGCTTTGGCGGCGGGCTTGGCAATGGAATTCGGGAAAGACTCTAAGCTCAGGCCCCGCGCTCGCGCAAACTCGCGCTCTTCAGCTTCGGTTTCTCCTCCAGCTCACCCTCTTCCATGATCTGGGCGCGCAGTTCGTCGCGCTTTTCGTGGATGCTGGCGATCACCGGGCCCATCGCCACGCCAAGGTCGATCAGCACCGCTTCGGACAATTGCAGCGAGCTTTCAAGCGTCTCGGGGACCGCGTGGCTGGCCCCGGCACGATACAGAGCGGCGGCGTGGTGCGCGTCGCGGGCGCGGGCGATGATCGGCAGATCGGGGTAGAGCGCGCGCAGTTTGCGGACCATGCGCTGCGCGGCGACCGGCTCGTTCATGGTCAGGATCACCGCAGTGGCGTGGCTGGCGCCGATCCGGGCGAGGGCATTGCCGCGCATGGCATCGCCGAACACCGCGTTGATCCCGGATGCCTGCGCATCGCGGACCTGATCGGCATCGGAATCGACCGCGATATGAGGTTTGTCATGAGCGATCAGCATTTCCGAAACCAGCCGGCCGACGCGGCCGCAGCCGACCACGATCGCCCGGTTCTGCGCTGGATCGTCCATCACCTGATCGAGCTGGGTGACAGAATCGACCCGCCGAGCCAGCCAGCGCCCGGTGATCGCCAGGATCGGGGTGATGGTCAGTCCGATCGCGGTCACCAGCTGCCAGAACTGCGCCGCTTCTTGACTGATCAGGCGCGCCGAAAGCGCCGCCGAAAGCACGATCAGCGTGGTTTCCGAGGGGCTGGCGAGGAGTATCCCGGTCTCGGTTGAAGTCCCCAGCCGTGCCCCGCTTATCCGCAGCAGGCTGCCGGTGACGACCGCCTTGGCGACAAACACCAGCGCCACCGCCAGCACAATCGAGCCCAGCTGGGTGAATATCAACTCGAGGTTGAGGCTCATCCCCACGGTGATCAGGAACACGCCCAGCGCCAGCCCCCGGAACGGTTCGGTGATATGCTCAACCTCGCCATGGTATTCGGTCTCGGCGATCAGCAGCCCGGCGATCAGCGCTCCGACGATTGGCGAAAGCCCCGCGGCAGAGGTCACTAGCGAGGCGACGATTACCACCAGCAGGCTCATCGCCAGGAACACCTCGGGGCTCTTGGTGCGGGCGGCCTGGGCGAACAGCGCGGGCAGCAGGAACCGTCCGGCGAGTAGCAGCGCGGCGATGACCGCGCCGCCCAGCCACAAGGTCCGGATGAATTCGCTGCCGTCCTGCGCCGCTTCACCCCGACCCATCGCGCCGAGCAGGAAGATGATCGGGACCAGCGCGATATCCTCGAACAGCAGCATCGCCAGCGCTGCCTTGCCAACGGGCGTGCGGGTGTCGGTGATCTTGAGCACCAGCGCAGTCGAGGACAGCGCCAACGCCAGGCCCAGTGCTAATGCGGTGGGGGGCGAATTGCCGAGGATCGTCAGGCCGATTGCGATCAGCAGGGCACAGCCGAACAGCTCCTTGGCACCGAGCCCGAACACCTGCCGCCGCATTGCCCAGAGCCGCCCGAACGAGAGCTCAAGCCCGACCGAGAACAGCAGCAGGATGATCCCGAACTCGGCGAACGGGGCGAGCCGCGCGGGCTCGCTGATCGTGACGTAGGCCAGTGCGGGATAGTCGCTGACCCACGCGCCGAGCCCGAACGGCCCGACCAGCAGCCCGACCAGGATAAAGCCGATGACGGGCGTGATCCGAAGCCGCGCGAACAGCGGAATGACAACCCCGGCCGTGCCGAGAATCACCAGCGCGTCGCCAAGCGGGGAGGTGGGGATGAAGTCTGCGGGGCCGGCCATGGGGAGAGGTTAGCGCGAGAGTGAGGCGAGGGCTACCTCGCTAGGTCCTCTCCAAATTTGCGAAGCACATTTGGGGAGGTGGCAGGCGCGAAGCGACTGACGGAGGGGTTCTTGATTCGAGGAAGTTACCCCTCCGTCACGCCCTTCGGGCGCGCCACCTCCCCATTTGCACTGCGTGAAAATGGAGAGGAACTGGATAGCTTACCCCTCAGCCGGCCATCGCCGTTTCCAAATTCTCGACAATCGCCTCGAAGAAGCCTTCAGTGGTCAGCCACGGCTGTTCAGGCCCGATCAGGATCGCCAGATCCTTGGTCATCTTGCCGCTTTCAACCGTCTCGATGCACACCCTCTCGAGCGTTTCGGCGAAGGCGATCACCTCGGGGGTATCGTCGAACCTGCCGCGATAGATCAGTCCGCGGGTCCAGGCGAAGATGCTGGCGATCGGGTTGGTGCTGGTCGCTTTGCCCGCCTGGTGCTGGCGGTAGTGGCGGGTGACGGTGCCGTGAGCGGCTTCGGCCTCCACGGTCTTGCCATCAGGCGTCATCAGCACCGAGGTCATCAGGCCGAGACTGCCAAAGCCCTGCGCGACCTGATCGGACTGGACGTCACCATCATAGTTCTTGCAGGCCCAGACGAATTTGCCCGACCATTTGAGCGCCGAGGCGACCATGTCATCGATCAGGCGGTGCTCATAGGTGATCCCGGCGGCGGCGAACTTCTCTTTGAAACCCTCGGTCTCAAAGACCTGCTCGAACAGGTCCTTGAAGCGCCCGTCGTAGGCCTTGAGGATGGTGTTCTTGGTCGAGAGATAGACCGGCCAGCCGAGGCCAAGCCCATAGTTGAGGCTGGCGCGGGCAAAGTCACGGATCGAATCGTCAAGGTTGTACATCGCCATGGCGACGCCCGAGCTCGGGAACTTGAAAACTTCCAGATCCATAGTCTTGCCGTCATCGCCGTCAAACACCAGTCGCAGCGTGCCGGGACCGGGGATCAGGGTGTCAGTGGCCTTGTACTGATCGCCAAAGGCATGGCGGCCGACCACGATCGGATCGGTCCAGCCGGGGATCAGCCGCGGCACGTTCTGCATCACGATCGGCTCGCGGAAGACCACCCCGCCCAGGATGTTGCGGATCGTGCCATTGGGGCTTTTCCACATCCGCTTGAGCTTGAATTCCTCAACCCGGGCCTCGTCGGGGGTGATCGTCGCGCACTTCACGCCCACGCCATATTTCTTGATCGCATTGGCGCATTCAACCGTGATCCGGTCTTCGGTCTGGTCGCGCATCTCGACCGAGAGGTCGTAGTATTTCAGGTCGATGTCGAGGTAGGGCAGGATCAGCCGCTCGCGGATCCACTGCCAGATGATCCGGGTCATCTCGTCGCCGTCGATCTCTACGACCGGGTTCTTCACCTTGATCTTGGCCATTCGGGTCTCGTCTTTCCGGGGAGAATTAGCGCTGTTCCCTTAGCAGACGCTTGGCCCCACGCAAGTAAGGGCTGGACGGCGGCGCGGCGGCGCCTTAATCGAACGGTTAAACGCCAACAGAGAGGATTCCCGCCATGAGCGAAGCCGCCGAAGTCCTGACCGAAGTCGAAGACGGCATCCTGATCGTCACGATCAACCGCCCCGAAGCCAAGAACGCGATGAACAAGGCTGCGGCCGAAGGTGTCAGCGCGGCGATGGACCGGCTCGAGGCCGACGACAGCTTGCGCTGCGCGATCCTGACCGGGGCGGGGGGCACGTTCTGCTCGGGGATGGACCTCAAGGGCTTCCTGCGCGGCGAAACCCCCTCGATCCCCGGGCGCGGGTTCGGCGGGCTGTCGCAGTGGACCCCGAAGAAGCCAGTGATCGCCGCGGTGGATGGTTACGCCTTGGCCGGCGGAATGGAACTGGCGTTGAGCTGCGATCTGATCGTCGCCAATGCCGGCGCCAAGTTCGGCATTCCCGAAGCCAAGCGTGGACTTGCCGCTGCCGCCGGGGGGCTGATCAAGCTACCCCGCCAGATCCCGCCACGGATCGCGATGGAACTGGCGCTGACTGGCGATTTCATCGACGCGCAGCGCGCCTATGCGCTGGGCTTCATCAACCGCATCGTCGAAGGCCCGGCGATCGAAGGCGCCAAGGAGCTGGCGCGGCGGGTGGCCGAGAATGGCCCGCTGGCGCTGATCGCGTCCAAGGCGATCGTCCGCGAATCGCACGAATGGACCGAGGCCGAGATGTGGGACAAGCAAGCGGCCCACATTGCCCCGGTGTTCACCAGCTCGGACGCGCGCGAAGGCGCCGCCGCCTTTGCTGAAAAGCGCAAGCCCAACTGGCAGGGGAAGTAAGCCCCGGCCCACTGGACAGCCCGCGCAGTCTCGCGCAGACCTGCGCGCCATGGGGCTCGACTGGCTGAGACACGCGAATTGGCTCGATGAGTCACGGGTGCGCGGGTATCTGTGGCTGCTGGCGCTGTTCAATGTCGCCACATTGGTCTGGCTAATCGCGTCTGCAACTGGCGGGATCGACCGCAACGGCTATCTGCTAGGCACCGATTTTGTCAGCTTCTGGGCAGCGAGCAAGTTGCTGCTGGCGGGGGGGAGCGCCTATGACAGTGCGGCGCATATCGCGGTGCAACGCACGTTCTACGCCGGCCATTCGGGCTATACCGCGTTTTTCTATCCTCCGCCGTTTCTGCTGGTCAGCGCGCCGCTGGGGCTGGGCGGGTACTTCCCGGCGCTGGTGCTGTGGCTAACTGGCACGGCCGCCGCGTTCGTGGCGGCATTGCGGCCGTGGCTGCGCGGCCTGAGCGGCTGGCAACTGGCGCTGGCGCTGGCGGCGTTTCCCGCAGTGCTGCTGACGATTACTCACGGGCAGACCTCGTTTCTGGTCGCGGCACTGCTGGGCGGGGCGATCTGGCTGACGTCAAGCGGACGCAAGGGCTGGGCCGGAGTGCTGTTCGGGCTGGCAATCATCAAGCCCCAGTTTGGTCTGCTGGTGCCGCTGGCGCTGCTGGCGGCGGGTGAGTGGCGGGTGATCGCATCGGCGGCGGCAACCGCGCTGGGTTTTGCGGCAGCGGCAACGCTGGCTTTCGGGCCAGAGATCTGGCCGGCCTGGTACGCCGCATCAGGTTCGGCGCAAACGGCCATGGCGGGCGGGGCGATCGGGTTCGCCAAGATGCAAAGCCTGTTCGCGGCGGCGCGGCTGGCAGGGTTGGGGACGGTTCCGGCCTATGTCCTGCAGGGCGCCCTGGCTCTGGCCTGCGCTGGGCTGGTCACCCACCTGTTCTGGCGCCGGGGCTTCACGCGTGAGGCGGGCGCGGCGCTGCTCGTCGCGGCGCTGCTGACAACGCCGTTTGTGCTCGACTATGATCTGCTGCTGCTGGCTTTCCCGCTGGCGGTTCTGGCCGACGGGCCGCGGCCGTGGGAGAAGGCCGCGGCGCTCGCCGGGTTCGTGCTGCCCGCGCTGGCCCGGCCGCTGGCCCTGACCACCGGCGTCGGAATCGCCCCGCTGGTGTTGATCGTGATTTTCGCGTTGTTATTGCACCGGGCCCACAGCCCCGAAACAACAAGGGCGCCGCGATAGCGACGCCCGGTTGCGAATGGTGGGCGTAGCAAGGATTGAACTTGCGACCCCTACGATGTCAACATAGTGCTCTACCACTGAGCTATACGCCCGCACCATTCGGTCTGCCATGCAGCCTGAGCCGCGGGGCAGGGCAGCCCTCTAGCGAGGCCACCGGTGGCTGGCAAGGCCTATACGCTGGCCTTGGCCGCGTGGCCGAACAGCCGCTCAACTTCCATCACCAGATCCTTAAGGTGGAACGGCTTGGACAGCACCTTGGCCTGCGGTGCTTCGCGGCTGGCCTTGAGCGTAACCGCTGCGAACCCGGTGATGAACATCACCTTGGTCTGCGGACTGATTTCGGCGCAGCGCTGGGCCAGCTCGATCCCGTCCATCTCGGGCATGACGATGTCGGACAGCAGCAGGTCGAAATCGCCCATTTCGAGCAGCGGGATTGCGGCGGTACCGCGATCGACCGCAATCACGTCGTAGCCTGCATTTTCCAGGGCGCGTGCCAGGTAGGTGCGCATGGCGTCTTCGTCTTCGGCGAGCAGAATGCGAATCATGGCAGCGAGGTCCATCCTGGTTTGCGTTGCAGCCGCGCAGCACCTGATCGCTGCAGGCCTTGTCTATACACCCTGCCGGTTAACAATCTCGTCCGGATTTGCCCCTGACCAACTTTGACACAAGGCCATAACCACGCCAGCAAGGGCTATGGACGGCACAACCGGCGGCAGGGGCGATTCGGTGCGGATCGCGGGCGGATCGATTCCCAGCAGCGCTGGTGTTGCGGCCTTCACCTTGCACAACCCCGAACCATCTGCACTACCGGTGCTGATCGCCGTGCCGCACGCCGGAAGAGCCTATCCGGAGAAGCTGCTCGAGACGATGCGCGACCCCGGCTTCGCTGCGCTCAAGCTCGAGGATCGGCTGGTCGATCGGCTTGCCGAAGCCGTCGCCCGCCAGACCGGTGCCGCGCTGCTGGTGGCGCAGGCGCCACGGGCAATGATCGACCTCAATCGCGCTGAGGACGAAGTTGATTGGGACATGCTGACGCGTGGGCCGCCCGATTCGCCGGGTGGTCCGGGACTCGGCCTGCGGGCCCGCAGCGGGCTTGGATTGATCCCGCGGCGTTTGCCGGGGCTGGGCGAGCTGTGGAAGCATCGCCTGCCCGAAAGCGAGCTCACTCAGCGAATCGAGTTGATCCACCGGCCCTATCATCAGTGCCTTGCGGCGACCCTGGCAGAGCTGCGTGAGCGCTGGGGCGCGACGCTGTTAATCGACCTCCATTCGATGCCACCGCTGGGCTGGCGGGGTGGGCAGCCGTCGCCCGAATTCGTGCTGGGGGACCGCTTCGGAGCATCGTGCAGCGGCGCTCTGGTGGCATCGTGCTTTGCCTATTTTGGGGAGCAGCGACGCCGCGTGGCGCACAACCGGCCCTATGCCGGTGGCCATGTGCTGGAACGCCATGCCGATCCTGACCGGGCGGTTCACGCCGTGCAGCTGGAAGTCGATCGCTCAAGCTATCTTGACGCGCGGCTGAGCGAACCCGGCTCCGGCTTTGCCGCGGTGGCGCAGCTGCTGGCCGGGCTGGTCCGGCGGCTGGCGGGCGAGGTGGCGGAGCTGGGCCAGCAAGGCCGCTGGGCGGCAGCGGCCGAATAGGACCCAAGAAAAAACCACCTCGTGCACGCGGCACGAGGTGGCCAAGGTTCAGGGAGGAGGTGTACCGAAGTACACCAAGTCTCACCGGGCCATGAGGGAAGCACGGCAAGACGATGGATAGAATAAGCATCTCTAGGGCCGGATGCAAGCCCCGCAGTGCCCAACAAGAAACGGAAAGCCTGAAAGCGTTGGGCGATCAGTTTGGCAAGGTTGGAACCGGACCCTTGCCCTGCTGGACCTGACGCGAGAACACCTCGCTGAGGTGCTCAAGGCTGAACAGGTGCGCGAAGATCAGCGGCAGCATTCCGCTCTGGTTCATCGTCCGCAGCACATCGCCGCGCAGCTCGCGCAGCTTTTCCTGATCGATCATCTTGAACCCGCGATAGATGAACGGCTGCTCGCTGCCTTGCTGCTGGATCGAAACCTCGCCGTCCATCAGCAAGTCATGCTTCTTGAGCTCTTCGACGAAAGCATTGGTGCGAAAGCCCGCTTCTTCGAAATTCTTGCAGAAATCGAGCGTCGCCTTGCACGACTCGCTCGGTTCGCCGTTCTCGAACAGCGGCGAGCCACCTTCGAATTCGCCAATCAGGTCGCTGGTCGGATCGAAACACAGCGAGAGCTCTTCGGTGTCGGGGGTAAGCTTGGCGAGCATGAACGGATAGCGGCGGGCATAGGCCGGAACATAGGCTGGACCAGTCATCTTTCCATCGTCGTCGAAGAAGGTATTGACGCCTTCGTTAAGGCCCATCAACGCCAGCGGCACCGGCTGATCAGCGACCGAGAAAACGATCGGAAAGTAGCGCGAAGCGTGGACGAATTCCTCGGCAGTGAGGGGAATCGCATGCTGGCCGACGATCCAGGTTGCGGCATCGGTGTTGCGGCTGCTCCAGGTCGCGTGGTCGCGGCCATTCAGCGGCATCAGGTCCTTGTAGAACAGCGGGAGGTTGGCGGCTTGCGGCGCACTGGCCATGGGATCGTCTCCGGTCTTCGAGAATGAGTGTTGCTCCGGGGAATTCCCCGGCACGAAGCGGCGCCTTTAGGCGTTGGGCGGCGGCGGCGCAAGCACCTGGCGGAGCCCGATCACAGCAGTTTCCCAGGATTGAACAGTTCTTGCGGATCAAGCGCGGCCTTGACCCGGCGCAGCAGGCTTAGCGCCACCGGATCGGCCAACCGCGCCAATTCGTCCCGCTTGAGCTGACCAATCCCGTGTTCAGCAGAGATCGTGCCGTGCCACTGGGTAACAAGATCATGGACCATGCTGCTGATCGTCTTGCCCGGCCCCGCTTCCCAAGCGGTCGCCGCGGTGCCAGCCGGGGCCTGGACATGGAAATGGATATTGCCGTCACCCAGATGACCGAAGCCAAAAGCGCGAGTGCCCGGAAACGCGGCTTCCAGATCGCGCACTGCGAGATCGAGGAAAGCCGGCATGTCGGCCGGTTGTACGGCGATATCATGCTGCATCGCCGGGCCCTTGGCGCGTTCGGCTGGCGAGACCGATTCGCGCAAGGTCCACAGCGCCTCGGCCTGGGCTTCGCTCGAAGCGAGCACGGCGTCTTCGATCAACCCCTGGTCAAGCGCGGCGGCAAGCATCGCAGCGGTCCGTTCGCGTAGCTCGGATGGACCCACAGCTTCGATCAGCACGTACCAGCCATGCGCCCCGGCCAGCGGCGCGCGGGCCGCCGGCAAGTAATCCAGCACCGCATCAAGGCAGCCCTGCGGCAGCACTTCAAAGCCCTCCAGCGCTTCACCCAGCGCCGTCTCGGCATGAAGCAGCAGCGCACGCGCCGCCTGGATTGTCGCCACTCCGGCCCAGGCGGTGGCTCGCGCGTCAATGGCCGGCAGCAGCCGCAGCGTTGCCGCTGTAACGATCCCCAGCGTGCCTTCCGAGCCGATGAACAGCTGCTTCAGATCGAAGCCGCGGTTGTCTTTCTTCAGCGGGACCAGACTGGAAAACACCGAACCATCGGCCAGCACCGCTTCCAGTCCCAGCACCTGGGCGCGCATCGTGCCGTGGCGCAGCACCTGGCTGCCCCCGGCGTTGGTTGCAATCATGCCGCCGATGGTGGCCGAACCCTTGCCGCCCAGGGTAAGGGGAAAGCGTAGCCCTTCGGCCGCGACCGCCTCGTGCAGGGTCTGCAGCACCACACCCGCCTCGCAGGTGACCTGCCGGGCGTCACCGTCGATCGCCCGGACCGCATTCATCCGGCGCAGCGAAACCAGCAACTGCCCGCCGCCGGGATCGGGCGTTGCCCCGCCAGACATGCCGCTGTTGCCGCCTTGCGGGACAATTGCGATGCCGCTGCGCGCGCATAGCCGGACCAGCTCTGAAAGCTCCTCGGTCGTCGCCGGTGAGGCCAGTCCCAGAGCTTGGCCGGTGTAGCGCCCGCGCCAGTCGGTCAGCCACAGCGCCATCAGCTCGGCATCGCGGGTCAGGCCGCGAGGGCCAAGCAGAGCCTTGGCTTCGGTCAGGAAGGAATGCTTGGTCGAATGCATAGCGGCAGCGCTATGGCACAGTTGCCGCACGGTTGCAGGCTTGAATCCTTGACCAGCCAAGTTAAGCGCTGGTTCAATCTAAGAGGTTATGCAGGCCGGCGATGCATCCAACGATCCACCTCCTCGCACCGTTCCTGGTGCTGCTGCCTGCCGCCAATGCGGTCGAGCCGGACGTGGTTGCGCAAAGCGGGCCGGAGGTTGCGATTCGTCTGGTCGTCGCCAGCGGGGCGATTACGCGCCCGGGTTCGCCCCAGGTGCTGCCGATGCAGCGCGTTGCCGACGGCGTCCAAAGTGAGCTTCCGCAGCAGGTTTCGATCGAGCAGCGGGTGACGATCCGCATCGCCCCGCGCCCCTCGGCAATCGCCCCGGCGATGTTCGAAGCCGATTCCTCAGCGAGCGGGCCGCGCTATATCGAACGCAAGTTCGGCAAATGCCTGCCCGCGGCCGGGATTGTGGGCGTGCAGCCGGGTACGGGACGCAAGCTGCTGCTGATCATGCGCGACAACCGGCTGTTCTCTGCCGAGCTGGAAAAGGGCTGCCTGGCGCGCGATTTCTACTCGGGCTTTCTGGTCGCCAAGAGCGGTGACGGAATGATCTGCAAGGAGCGCGACGAACTGCGCGCGCGCAGCGGCGCAACCTGCCAGGTCAGCGGCTTTCGCCAGATTGTCGAACTCGGCGATTGAACCTTGCGGGGCGGTGGAGAGAGCCCGCAGGTTTCCTTGACTTTCGCAGGGCTTTGCGCCTAGGGCGCGGCCAGATTCGCGCGGGGTTTCGGCTCTGCTGCGAATGACCCGGCACCAAGCCGGGTTGCAGCATTCTCTCAGCAAAGCACCGTAACGTTATGAAATTTGCCGATCTCGGCCTCTCAGACGAATTGCTCTCGGCGGTCACCGCCAAGGGCTATGACACGCCCACCGCGATCCAGGCCCAGGCGATTCCCTCGATTCTGATGATGAAGGACATCATCGGCATCGCCCAGACCGGGACCGGCAAGACCGGTAGTTTCGTGCTGCCGATGATCGACATCCTCAGCCACGGCCGCCGCCGCGCGCTGATGCCGCGCAGCCTAATCCTCGAGCCGACGCGCGAGCTCGCCGCCCAGGTCGCCGACGAGTTCGAGAAGTACGGGGTCAACCACGATCTCAAGATGGCGCTGCTGATAGGCGGCGTGCAGATGGGCGATCAGGTCAAGGCGTTGTCCGACGGGGTCGACGTGCTGATCGCCACCCCGGGCCGGCTGATGGACTTGTTCGAACGCGGCAAGATCCTGCTCACCGGCTGCGAGCTGCTGGTGATCGATGAGGCTGACCGGATGCTCGACATGGGCTTCATCCCGGACATCGAGACGATCTGCTCGAAGCTGCCGACCACCCGCCAGACCCTGCTGTTCAGCGCCACCATGCCGCCGGTGATCAAGAAGCTGGCCGACAAGTTCCTGAGCAACCCGAAGTACATCGAGGTTGCCCGTCCGGCATCGTCGAACCTCAACATCGCCCAGCACAAGGTTCCGGTGAGTTCGCGCGGCAAGCGCGAGGCGCTGCGTCACCTGCTCAAGACCGACAACGTCACCACCGCGATCGTGTTCTGCAACCGCAAGACCACGGTGCGCGAACTGGCCAAGAGCCTCAAGCAGAGCGGCTTCTCCGCCGGCGAGATCCATGGCGACATGGACCAGTCGAGCCGGATCGCCGAGCTGGACCGGTTCAAGGCCGGGACGATCAACATCCTGGTCGCCTCGGACGTCGCCGCGCGCGGGCTTGACGTCAAGGGCGTCAGCCACGTGTTCAACTTCGACACCCCCTGGCACCCCGACGACTACGTCCACCGCATCGGCCGCACCGGCCGCGCCGGCGCGACGGGCCGGGCGTTTACATTGATCACGCCGGAGGATGCCGAAGCGATCGACAATGTCGAGAAGCTGACCGGCGGGAAGATCCCGATTTACGATCTCGACAGCGGTGTGGCGGCGGAAGCGCCGAGCGCCGAACCGCGCGCCGAACGTGAGGCCAAACCGCGCCGCGAACGCGAAGAGCGCAAGCCCCGAGCCGAAAAGCCTGTGCGCGAGGAGCGCTCCGAACCCGCCGAACGCAAGCCCCGCCCCGAAAAGCGCGCCGAAGCCCCGCGCCGCGAACGCCGTCCCGAGCCAGAGTCCGGCGATGACGGCTGGAACGGCCCGGTCCCGGGCTTCCTCGGCCAGTCGGCGCTGTAAGCCCATAGCTCCTCTCCATTTTTCCGAAGGAAAAATGGGGAGAGGGACCGTTTCCGCGTAGCGGAAGTGGTGGAGGGGTAGCGACGGCTGCGCCATTACCCCTCCGTCAGTCGCTGCGCGCCTGCCACCTCCCCATTTGCGCTACGCGAAAATGGAGAGGATCACTCCGCCAGCTTTACAAAGCTGTCGATCACCCGCTTCGCTCCCGCGGTCTCGAAGGCGATCTCGAGCTTGTTGCCTTCCTGCGCGGTGACGGTGCCGTAGCCGAACTTCTCGTGGAACACGCGCGCGCCCACGGCCACGTCGCTGCGTGGCTTGGCGGCGAAGCTGGCGGCGGAGCGGGTGGCTTCGGGCAGGCGGCGCGGGGCGGGGTCGAAGTCGCGGGCGGCGGCGCGCTGCCAGCCGGGGCCGCGGGTGTTGCCGCGGGCGACATGGGCGAAGGGGTCCGAGACTTCGGACCACTGCGCCTTCCACAGCGAAGCGCCGCCTGACAGCGTGGTTTCCTGCTCGACATGGGCTTCGGGTAGTTCGGCGATGAAGCGGCTGGGGATCGAGCTGGTCCACTGGCCGTAAATGCGCCGATTGGCGGCGTGGAGGATTGTGCAGCGCCGCCGCGCGCGGGTGATCGCGACATAGGCGAGGCGGCGTTCCTCTTCGAGGCTCGCGAGCCCGCCTTCGTCCATCGCCCGCTGGCTGGGGAACACCCCTTCTTCCCACCCGACCAGGAACAGGTTGTCGAACTCCAGCCCCTTGGCGGCGTGGATGGTCATGATGGTGAGCTTTTCGGCATCGGGGCTGGCGTCGTTGTCCATCACCAGGCTGACATGCTCGAGGAATTCGCCGAGGGTTTCGTATTCCTCCATGGCGCGGGCGAGTTCGGTGAGGTTCTCCAGCCGTCCGGCGCTCTCGGCGCTTTTCTCGGCCTGGAGCATGGCAGTGTAGGTGCTCTCGTCGAGCACAGTGCGGACCAGCTCGGCGGGGGAATAGGTCTTGGCGAAATCGCGCCAGCGGGCGACATCGCGCATCAAGGCCAGCAGGGTATTGCGGGCGCGGGTAGGCAGCTCGTCGGTGTCGGCAATCTCGATCGCGGCGAGGCTCAGCGGCACTCCGCGCGCCCGGGCATGGCGGTGGAGTTTTTCCAGCGTCTTGTCGCCCAGCCCGCGCTTGGGGGTGTTGAAGATTCGTTCGAAGGCGAGGTCGTCGCTCGGCTGGGCAATCAGCCGCAGGTAGGCAAGGGAGTCGCGGATTTCGGCGCGTTCATAAAAGCGAAAGCCGCCGACGATGCGGTAGGGCATGCCGACGGCGATGAAGCGGTCCTCGAACTCGCGGGTCTGGAACTGGGCGCGGACCAGGATCGCGACCGTCGCCAGCGAAGCGCCTTCGCGTTCGAGCCGCTCGGCCTCCTCGCCGACCCGGCGGGCTTCCTCTGGCCCATCCCAGACCCCGATCACCTTGACCTTGTCGCCGCCGTTCTTCTCTGTCCACAGCGTCTTGCCGAGCCGCTGTGAATTGGTGTCGATCAACCCCGATGCGGCGGCGAGAATGTCCGGCGTCGAACGGTAGTTCTGCTCGAGCCGGATCACCTTGGCGCCGGGGAAATCCTGCTCGAAGCGCAGGATATTGGCCACTTCCGCGCCGCGCCACGAATAGATCGACTGATCGTCATCGCCGACGACGCAGATGTTCTTGTGCTCCTGCGCGAGCAGCCGCAGCCACAGGTACTGGACCTGGTTGGTGTCCTGGTATTCGTCAACCAGCACGTATTTGAAGCGCTTCTGGTATTGCTCCAGGATTTCGCGGTGGCCGCGCAGAATGTTGAGCATGTGCAACAGCAGGTCGCCGAAATCGCAGGCGTTGAGCGCCTTCAGCCGCTCCTGATAGAGCCGGTAGAACTTCTGCCCCTGGCCATTGGCATAGGCCTCACTCTCGCCCGCGGAGAGGTCGGCAGGGTTGAGGCCCTTGTTCTTCCAGCGATCAATACAGCCCGCCAGCAGCCGCGCCGGCCAGCGCTTTTCATCGAGCCCCTCGGCCTGGATTAGCTGCTTGAGCACCCGCAGCTGATCGTCGGTGTCGATGATCGTGTAATTGCTCTGGAGCCCGACCAGCTCGGCATGGCGGCGCAGCAGCTTGGCGGCGATCGAGTGGAAGGTGCCGAGCCAGGGCATCCCCTCGACCGCCGGGCCGACCAGCTGGGCAACGCGCTCCTTCATCTCTCGCGCGGCGCGGTTGGTGAAAGTGACGCAGAGGATCTCGCTCGGCCAGGCCAGTCGCGAACGGACGATATGCGCCAGCCGTGCGGTCAGCGCCGCGGTCTTGCCGGTGCCGGCCCCGGCGAGCATCAACACCGGACCCTCGGTTGCCAGAACGGCCTCACGCTGCGGGGCGTTCAGGCCGTCGAGGAGGGGATCGGGTGGAGATTCGGACGGCTGGGTCACGCGCGAACAACTAGGGAACGTGGCCGCACGGCGCAAGGGCAATGGCACGGGTTTCGGTTGACAGGTAGCGTGCCACCGGCAACCGCTCCGCGCCATGCATCCAATCCGCGCACACGCCCGCGTTCTCACTGCCAGCCTGGTCGGCACGGCGGTGGAATTCTTCGATTTCTACATCTTCGGCACCGCCGCCGCGCTGGTGTTCGGGCCGTTGTTCTTTCCTTCTGAATCGACCGCCGCGCAGCAGCTAGCCGCCTTCATGAGCTTTGGCCTGGCGTTCTTCGCGCGGCCGCTGGGCGCGATTGCGTTCGGCCATTTCGGCGACCGGATCGGGCGCAAGGCGACGCTGGTCGCCTCGCTGCTGCTGATGGGCGGATCAACCGTGCTGATCGGGGTGCTGCCGGGTTATGCCGCGATCGGTACGCTCGCCCCGCTGCTGCTGTGCCTGCTGCGGTTCGGCCAGGGCTTCGGGCTGGGCGGCGAATGGGGCGGGGCGGCGCTGCTGGCGGTAGAGAACGCGCCCAAGGGCTGGGAAAACCGGTTCGGTGCGGCGCCGCAGATGGGGGCGCCGATCGGTTTCCTGTTCTCCAACGGGCTGTTTCTGTTGCTTGGGCTGAGTCTCAGCGAAGCGGAGTTCATCGCCTGGGGCTGGCGAATCCCGTTTCTGGCGAGCGCGGTGCTGGTGATTATCGGGCTGTGGATCCGCCTCCGCATCGCCGAAACACCCGCCTTTGCCGCTGCCGAGGCGCCGCCAGTAGCGGTGCCGATTTCGACCGTGATCCGCGACCACCCGCTGTTGCTGCTCGCGGCATCGGCCGGGGCGGCGTGCTGCTTTGCGGTGTTCTACCTGAGCACCGCCTTTGCGCTGTCTTACGGCACCACCACTCTGGGGATCGACCGGCAGACGTTCCTGGCGGTGCAGCTTGGCGCCAACCTGTTTCTCGCCGTTGGCATCATCGGCGCGGCGATCGCCGCTGACCGGTTCGGTCCCGGGCGAATCCTGTCATTGGGGGCAATGCTGACGATCTTGACCGGGCTGGTGTTCGGCCCTGTGTTGGCTTCTGGTTCGTTGGCTGCGATCTTCGTTTTGCTGTCATTCGCGCTGCTGGTGATGGGACTGACCTATGGCCCGCTGAGCGGTTGGCTGAGCGGGCTGTTTCCGGTGCGGGTGCGCTATACCGCGATCTCGCTGGCGTTCACTTTCGGCGGGATCGTAGGGGGCGCGCTGATCCCGATTGCCGCGCAGCAGCTGGCGGCAAGCGGACAGATCGTGGCGGCGGGCTGGCTATTGGCAGGCGTGGCAGTGCTCACCCTGGCCGGGCTCAAGCTGGCACGGTCCGCAGCAGCGTGATCCGCGCCTTGCCGACCTTGCGATCGGCAACGGCTTCCAGGCCCTTGATCTTGGGCACCTCGTCGAACGCAGTCTCCAGGCTGATCCAGGTCGCCTCACCGATCCAGCCGAGCCGCTGAAGCTTGTCGAGCGCCACTTCGCCCGCTCCAGTGCGATAGGGCGGATCGAGCAGGACCAGATCGAGCGGGGCCTTGGCCGGGCCAAGCGCCAGCGCCGAGGCAGCGCGGACATCGCACTGCGCAGCGGCCTGCAGGCCCGCGATGTTGGCGCGCAGCGACCGCAAGGCAGCTGGGTCATGCTCGACGAACACACAGCTTGCAGCGCCGCGCGACAGGGCTTCGAGTCCGAGCGCGCCCGAACCGGCGAACAGGTCGGCGACGCTCAGCCCTTCGAAGTTTCCAAGCCGGCTGACCAGCATCGAGAACAGCGTTTCGCGGGTGCGGTCGGCAGTCGGGCGGGTGATCTCACCCGGAGGCACCTGCAACTTGCGCCCGCGCCACTGGCCGGCGATGATCCTCAGGCTCATCTTCTCGAACGGACCCGCAGCCGGGCCATTTCGTGCGCCGGGCGCTGCTCCGCCGGTACGCCCGGTGTGTACAGCCCTTTCGCGAACCGCTCGACCTCGACCTGGCGGATCTCCACTGCGGCGCCGCGCGGCAGGTCGAGCAGCTCGAACGGGCCGTATTTGGTGCGGATCAGGCGGCTGACCTCGAGCCCGAGATGCTCAAGCACCCGGCGTACTTCGCGGTTCTTGCCTTCGGTGATGGTCACTTCGATCCAGCGGTTGCGCCCGGTGCTGCGCTCGATATTGGCGTCGATCTTGCCGTAATGCATGCCCTCGATCGTCACCCCCTCGATCAGCTCTTCAAGCTGGTTCTGGGTAACATCGCCGAAGGTGCGGGCGCGGTAGGTCCGCGGGATCCCGCTGGACGGCAGCTCCATCGCCCGCTTCAGCCCGCCGTCGTTGGTCAGCAGCAGCAGGCCCTCGGTGTTGAAATCGAGCCGCCCGATCGGCATCACCCGCCCGGCGCTTTCCGGCAGCGCGTTGCGCAGCGCGGTGTAGATCGTCGGCCGCCCGCTGTGATCGCGCTCGGCGGTAAGCAGCCCAGGGGGCTTGTGGAAGGCGAACAGCCGCGCGGCTTCGGGCGCCTTGACCGGTTTGCCGTCAACGGTGACGCCCTTGAGTGTGGTGAGCAGTGTGTTGGGGGTGGAGACCACCTCCTCGCCGATCTTGACCCGGCCTTCAGCGATCATCCGCTCAACCTCGCGTCGGCTGGCAATGCCGGCGCGGGCGAGAAGCTTGGCGATTCTGTCACCGCTGCGTTCGGGGGAGGGGGTAGTCATGGGCGCCCCTTACGCCAGCCTTGCGGCGACGTCATCCTTCCTGTGATCCTCTCCATTTTCACGCAGTGCAAATGGGGAGGTGGATGGCCCCCTTCGGCTTGCGGCTTAGCAGCCGCGCTCAGGATAAACTGCGCCTTCGGCGCAGGGCCAGACGGAGGGGTATCGACGCCGGCCCAGAAACCCCTCCGTCTCGTCCTTCGGACGATCCACCTCCCCATTTGTGGCATTCGCCAAAAATGGGGAGGATCTAGAATGCTGCCATCTGTTCGGTGCAGATCTCATGGAAGCGGGTGATCCCGCCTTCGAGCGTGCCGATGGTCAGCTCGGAAAGCGCGCCGCTTTCCAGGCCTTGCTGGCCGAGCGCGGCGGCGCGGAAGTCTTCGCCGCCGAACACTCCGCCATCGAGCAGTGCCCAGCTGCGCTGCCAGTGGTCGCGGGCCTTGTCGCTCTTGGGCTCCTCCGGGATCAGCATGAAGTCCTCGACCAAGGTGCGGTTCACGCCTTGTGGCCAGATCGCCATGACGTTGACGTAGTCGGGGCTCATCACGATCACGGTCGCCGGGGAACAGCTGGTAGGTGTAGGTCCCGACCCGGCGCAGCGCCGCCATATCGGCAAAGTCGAGCCCGTCCAGCTCGGCCGCGCGGCCCACGAAGGCGCGCTGGTGCGGGCCGATGGTGTCGCCCGAGGTTACCCCGTCCTTGAAGAACGGCGCGATCGTGGCGGCGTGGAGGCGCAGCACGTGGTAGCTTTCGAGGAACGCATCCATGATCAGCTTCCAGTTCGAAGCAACCTCGTGGGTGCGGCGCTGGAACAGGTGGAGGTCGCGCATCGCAAAGGCGTCGAAGTCGGCGCCGAGCGTCTGGGCGTGGCTGAAATCGGCCTCTGGCACTGGCGAATACCAGATCAGCCCGCCAGCCTCGCAGCTTGGCAGTTCGACCAGACCGTGGTCGGCCTTGTCGAGCCCCGGAAACGTCTCGGGCCGGGGCAGGGCCAGCAGGCGCCCGTCGGTGCTGTAGGTCCAGGCGTGGTAGGGGCAAGTGAAGCGCTTGCCGCACTGGACGTCGCCGCCCTCGACCAGCCGCGTGCCGCGGTGGCGGCAGACGTTGAGGAATACGTGGACCTGGCCAGCATCATCGCGCGAAACCAGCAGCGGCCGCCCGGTGGCATCGTGCGGCACTGCCATGTTGGCTCTGCGGGAGCAGCGCCGAGGGGCACAGCACCTGCGGCGCCCGATCGAACATCAGCGCCTTCTCCCGCGCCCAGTGCGCCGGATCGGTATAAACGCTCGTTGGAACATGGGTGACCCCGCGATCGGGCCGCGTCGCGCCTTCGGCAATCGCCTGCGCCAGAGCGAGCTGGCCGGGGGTCGGGCTGGTACCGGGAAGTGTGGAGACGTGCGCCATGGGGCTTCCTTTACGCCTGTTCGCCGCTAGGTTCGCGCGAAATCGCGATGGGAGCAAGCGCTGTGAACGAAGCTGGCAAAAAGCCTTCGGGCCTGCGGCTGCTGGGAGCTGCCTTCACCAACCGGAAAACCGGTACGATGCTGGTTCTCGGCATGGCTGCTGGCCTGCCCTACGCGCTGCTCCTGGGCACTCTCTATGCCTGGTTGGGCGAGGCGGGCGTTGATCTTGAGACGATGGGCGTGTTCTCGCTGATCGGGCTGGCCTATGCTTTCAAGTTCCTGTGGTCGCCAATGGTCGATCGGCTCCGGCTTCCGGGGGTCTGGCGGCTGGGAAGGCGCCGCGGCTGGCTGGTGCCGATCCAGGCGCTGGTCGGGCTGACCCTGATCGCCCTTTCCGCGATGGATCCGAAAACGTCGCTCGGCATGTTTTCGCTATTGGCGGGGCTGGCCGCTTTCGCTTCGGCCACGCAGGACATCGTGATCGATGCGTGGCGGGTTGAAGTTGCCGACGAGGTCGCCACGCTCGATCTGCTCTCGGCGATCTATCAGCTCGGATACCGACTCGCGGCGCTGGCGGGCGGCGCGCTTGCGCTGGTGCTCGCGGCCCGGATTGGCTGGCCGTCGGTCTATTTCTGGATGGGCGTATTCATGCTTGGAGCCATGCTTGCAAGCTGGTTTGCGCCCGATACGCCTTGGGAAGAACACCAAGATTCGGTCGGTGTAGCGGCTGACGTTCCGCTGCGGATCCGGGTGATTGCCCTGGCGATCGTCGGGACGTTGTGGGCAGGGTCATTGGGCACGGTGCTGGTTTTCATGGTCAACTCGCTTAGCGCCGATCCCGATGCCCGGCCCGATGCAACCGCTTTCATCAAAGTGGCAGGTCCGCTGATCGTGATTGCCACTGTCATTGTCCCGGCGATCGTCGCGGCGGTGCTGGACGGGTGGAGGCGTGACGGACGCTTCGTTGCCGATAGCACCTCGGGAGGCCGCAAGCACGGCGCGCTCGATCATGCCTACAAGGCTTTGATCGAACCGCTGGCAGAGCTTGTCGGCAGACTGCGCTGGGCGGCAATTCTGGTGCTCGCGATCATCCTCACCTTCCGGTTGACCGACAGCGTCTGGGGGCCGTTCGCACTGCCGTTCTATCTGCAGGAACTCAAGTACAGCAACGACGAAGTGGCCATCGCCAGCAAGTTCTTCGGCGTCGGCATGACCATGGCCGGGATTGCGCTGGGCGCGGTCAGTTTCGCGCTGATCGGCCGGATGGCAACGCTGGTGGGTGCGGCGACGGTGGCTGCGGCAAGCAACCTGCTCTATGCTGATCTGGCACTCGGCGGAGCCGGGCTCGATGTCTTCGGGAACGCCTCGGGGTTTTACTGGGCGGCTGCACAGTTTGGCTCGGATGATCGATTCTCGCGTTTGCTGCTGGCGATTGCTGGCGAAAATCTCTCTGGAGGCTTTGCCGGGGCGGCGTTCGTTGCCTACCTGTCCTCGATCACCTCAAAGTCGCACGCGGCGGTGCAATACGCTTTGCTTTCCTCGCTGACAGTGCTGGTCGGTTCGCTTGGGCGGGCCGCGCTAGGCGAAAAGATCGATGCTGGCGGCTATGCTCCGGTGTTTTTCCTCACTGCGGGGCTTGGCATGATCGCCGTGGTACTCTGCAGCATCGAATGGATCCGCACCGCGCGCCAGCAGCAAGTCAGTCCACCAGTTCCCGGTTAAGCCGCAGCACCTCCCCGGCGAGGTAGAGCGAACCGGCGATCAAGACGTCGCCCTCGGGTGGCAGTGCGGCAAGGGCTGCTGCCACGTCGGAGAACGACCGCACCGGCAGCTTGGTGTGCGCCGCGAAGTCCTCAGGCCGGTGCGCCTCGTGGCCCGGGGCAGGGACCACCGACAGGCTGAGCAGCTTGCCCGCCAGCGGGACAACGATCGCCGCCGGGTCTTTGCTGGTGAGCATGCCGGTGATCAGGTGAAACGGCGCGGCCCCGGCAAAGAACCGCGCGATCGCGAGTCCTGCGTCGACATTGTGCCCGCCATCGAGCCAGACCTTGCGCCCTGCCGCAAGTGCGGTCAGCGGACCTTCACCCAGCAATTGCAACCGCGCCGGCCAGCGCGCCGCGCGGATGCCTTGGGCCATTGCTTCGGGCGAGACCGCAACTTGTGACTGGTGCCGCAGCAAGGCCACCGCGAGCGCGGCATTTTCGGCCTGGTGGGTTCCGGCGAGCGCAGGCAAGGGCAGGGTGAGTTCGCCGTGGCGGTCGTGGTAGGCGATGGTCTCGCCCAGATCGGCGAACCAGTCGAGCCCTCGGATAGCGGTGCGGGCGCCAACCTTCATTGCCTGATCGATAACCGCCTTGGTCACTTCGGCCGGGTAAGCCTGGGTCACCAGCGGCACCCCGGGCCGCGCGATCCCGACCTTTTCGAAGGCGATCCGGCACAGCGGGACTTGCGGCACACCCTCCTCAGGCACCAGCAGAAACGCCTCGTGGTCGATTCCCAGCGTGGCGATGCCGCAGGCGGCCTGGCCATCCAGCACATTGGTCGCATCGAACCGCCCGCCCAGGCCGACTTCGATCACGCAAGCATCGGCGGCGAAGCGGTGGAAGGCGAGGAAGGTTGCAGCGGCGGTGACCTCGAAGAAGCTGGGCTGCAAGTCCTCGCCCAGATCGAGCACTTCCTTGAGCAAGTCCGCCAGCAGATCGTCTTCGATCAGGCGCCCGGCGATGCGGATGCGTTCGTTGTAGCGCACCAGATGCGGCTTGGTCGCGGCGTGGACGCTCAGCCCCTCGGCCTCGAGCATCGCCCGCAGATAGGCGCAGGTCGAGCCCTTGCCGTTGGTTCCGGCGACGTGGAACACCGGCGGCAAGGCGCGGTGCGGATCGCCGAGGCGGGCGAGCAGTTCGTGGATCGTCTCGAGGCCGAGCCGCCCGGTGGGCAGGCTCAGCGCGCCGAGGCGGTCGAGTTGCGCCTGGACGCGGGGGCTGTCGGAGACGGCGAAGTCGCGCAATTACCCCTCCGTCAGCCCTGCGTGCTGCCACCTCCCCATTTGTGCTGCGCAAAAATGGAGAGGATCAAGTTGAGAAAAGGTCCTCTCCATTTTCACGAAGTGCAAATGGGGAGGTGGCAGTCGCCGCAGGCGACTGACGGAGGGGTGAATCACGCCGCCTCCGCTTTACTCAGATAGCCCAGCACCATCGCCAGCGTCGCTCTCAAATCCTTCCGGTGCACAACAATGTCGACCATGCCGTGGGCGTGGTAATACTCGCTGGTCTGGAAATCGTCGGGCAGTTTCTCGCGGATGGTCTGTTCGATCACCCGGCGCCCGGTGAAGGCGATGGTCGCGCCGGGCTCGGCGAGGTGGATATCACCGAGCATGGCATAGGCCGCCATCACCCCGCCCGAGGTCGGATCGGTCAGCACGACGATATAGGGCAGCCCGGCGCTGCGCAGCCGCCGGATCGCGACCGTGGTCTTGGGCATCTGCATCAGGCTGAGCACGCCCTCCTGCATCCGCGCCCCGCCCGATGCAGCGCAGATCACGAAGGCGCACTTGTCCTTGATCGCGCGTTCGACCCCGGCGACAAAAGCCGCGCCGACGCCCATCCCCATCGATCCGCCCATGAAGGCGAAGTCCTGCACGCCGAGCACCACCTTGTACCCCTCGATCGCGCCGGCGGCGTTGGTCAGGGCATCGGGATGTGGATTATCAGCGCGGGCGGCTTTCAGCCGGTCGGTGTATTTCTTCGAATCCTTGAACTTGAGCGGGTCTTCCTTGACCTTGGGGTTCTCAAGGATCGCAAACCCTTCATCCAGCAGCTGCGCCAGCCGCGCATCGGCGCCGATCCGGCCATGGTGCTCGCAGCGCGGACAAACGCTCTGGTTCTCCTCGTATTCCTTGGTGAACAGCATTTCCTTGCACGAGGGGCAGCTCGTCCACAGGTTGTCGGGAGTATCGCGCTTCTCATTGAAGGGCAGCGCTTTGCGGACGCGGTCGAGCCAGGACATGCTGGGGGCTTAGCCGACGATTGCGGGCAATGCGAGTGGGGATGTGTTGATTTGGTTCACGCAAGGACGCAAAGACGCGAAGATGTTGCGCTTTCGGCGAAGCCGCTCATCGTTCCGACCTCCCGGCATAACCTGAGGTCGAAAAGACTGTGGCGCCTGCGGCGCAGAGCAACATCTTCGCGCCTTTGCGTCTTCGCGTGATGAATTTCTATCTTGCTGAATGCACTGCATCCGCGAGAGCGCGCGTCAGTTCGCGCACTGGCCTTGCCGCATCCGCGCCGTGCTGCCCGACCAGCTCGACCAGCGCCGAGCCGACCACCACGCCGTCTGCGACCCGGGCGATGGCTGCGGCCTGCTCCGGCGTGCGGATCCCGAAGCCGACTGCGACGGGAATGTCGCTCGCCGCCTTGAGCCGAGCTACCGCTTCCTCGATCGAGGCCTGGGCGGCTTGTTGCAGCCCGGTGATTCCGGCGACCGAGACGTAATAAAGGAACCCCGACGAGCCCTCGAGCACCGCCGGCAGCCGCGCCGCATCAGTCGTGGGCGTGGCAAGACGGATTGGCGAAACTCCGGCGGCGCGCAAAGCGGGGCCGAGCTCGGGGTCTTCCTCGGGCGGGATATCGACGCAGATCACCCCGTCGACCCCGGCCTTGGCACACTGGTCAGCGAACCACTCCGGCCCGCGGGTGGTCATTGGGTTGGCGTAGCCCATCAGCACCAGCGGGGTGTCGGCGTGGCGTTGGCGGAACCCGGCGGCGATCGCGAACAGATCGGCGGTGGTGGTCCCCGCGCCAAGGCTGCGCAGGTTGGCCTGCTGGATCGCCGGGCCATCGGCCATTGGATCGGTGAACGGCATCCCCAGCTCGATCACGTCGGCGCCGCCCGCGACCAGCGCGTCGAGGATGTCTGCGGTCGGCCCGTCGCCGCCGGTGACGAAGGTGACGAGAGCTGGGCCCTTGGCGAAGGTGGCGGCGAGGCGGCTCACAGGCTCACCCCCAGATGCTCCGCGACCGAGAAGATGTCCTTGTCGCCGCGCCCGCAGAGGTTGGCGAGGATGATGCTGTCCTTGGGCATGGTCGGTGCGATCTTTTCGACCGCCGCAATCGCGTGGGCGGGTTCGAGCGCGGGGATGATGCCCTCGGTGCGGCAGAGCAGCTGGAACGCGGCCAGCGCTTCGGTGTCGGTCACCGAAGTGTAGTCCACCCGGCCGACTTCCTTGAGCCAGGCGTGCTCGGGCCCGATCCCGGGATAGTCTAAGCCCGCGCTGATCGAGTGGCCCTCGAGGATCTGGCCGTCCTGGTCCTGCAGCAGGTAGGTCTTGTTGCCGTGGAGGATCCCCGGGCGTCCGCCAGCCAGCGAGGCAGCATGGAGCTTGTCGAGCCCATGGCCCGCCGCTTCGACCCCCAGCATCTTCACGCTCGGATCATCAAGGAAAGGATGGAACAGCCCGATCGCATTGCTCCCCCCGCCGATCGCAGCGACCAGCAGGTCGGGCAGGCGGCCGGTGCGGCTCAGCATCTGCGCCCGCGCCTCGCGCCCGATCACGCTCTGAAAGTCGCGGACCAGTTCGGGGTAGGGGTGCGGGCCCGCCGCGGTGCCGATGATGTAGAAAGTGTCATGGACATTGGCGACCCAGTCGCGCAGCGCCTCGTTCATCGCATCCTTCAGCGTCGCAGCGCCTGCCGTCACAGAACGAACTTCGGCGCCGAGCAGTTTCATCCGGAACACGTTGGGTGCCTGGCGGGCAATATCGGTCGCGCCCATGAACACCACGCAGGGCAAGCCGAACCGTGCGCATACCGTTGCAGTGGCCACGCCGTGTTGTCCGGCACCCGTCTCGGCGATAATCCGGGTTTTGCCCATGCGGATTGCGAGCAGGATCTGGCCGATGCAGTTGTTGATCTTGTGCGCGCCGGTGTGGTTGAGTTCGTCGCGTTTGAACCACACCTGCGCGCCCTTGAGTGCCGCTGTGAGCCTTGGTGCGAAGTACAGCGGGCTGGGGCGGCCGACATAGTGTTCAAGCAGGTCGTCGAACTCGGCCTGAAACGCCGGATCGGCCTTGGCGCGGCCATACTCGCGCTCAAGCTCGAGAATCAGCGGCATCAGCGTTTCGGCGACATAGCGTCCGCCGAACTGGCCGAAATGACCGCGGTGGTCGGGCTGGTTTCTGAATGAATTTGCACTGGCGCTCATGACGCGAGGCCAGTGGCAGAGGCGGCGGGCGAAGTCCAGCGCTTCAGCCGATTCGCGTGGTTAGCGTTGCGGTAAGATGATTACAAAATACGGTAAGTTGATGTTGCATTCTTACAACATAAGTATGGAAACATGTAATTTCTGAACAAGCGGTTCATGCGTTGGCAAGCTCGGCCTTCCTACCTGCCGGATCGCCCCTTGCGACGGGGTGAATATCAAGGAGCATACCAATGAAAAAGTTTATCTTGCCGCTGATCGCCTCGCTGGCGATCGCTACTCCGGCCCTGGCCAACGAAGGCCGCGCGGAAGTCCTTGGCGGCGTGATCTGGTCCAGCGGCGACAGCGAAGCGACCTATGGCGCGGCGCTCGGCTATGACTTCGATCTGGGCGCAACAACCTTTGTCGGCGCCGAGGTTTCGGGTGACAAGATCGACGCCAGCGGCACCAAGGTCGCCTGGGGTCTGACCGGCCGCGCCGGGATCAAGGCGGGCGAGAAGACCAAGGTCTTTGCTGCCGGCGGCTACACCACCGAGCCGTGTGATCTGTGCGAGGATTCGTGGCACGCCGGTGCCGGGGCCGAACAGGGCCTGGGCCAGAACTTCTACGTCAAGGGCGAATACCGCCACAACTTCTCAAGCGGCATCCAGCCCGATTCCGACTCGCTGGTAGCCGGTGTCGGCATCAAGTTCTGATCGTTGAGATCAGCAAAGTCGAACGCGAAGGGCGGTCCGGAAACGGGCCGCCCTTTTGCTATGCGGCGCGCGCGGCCACGCAGAACGCGGCAATCAGGTCCGGATCCTTGACGCCGGGGGCAGTCTCGACCCCCGACGAGCAATCGACCAGCGACGCCCCGGTCAGCCGCACGGCCTCGGCGACGTTGGCGGGGGTAAGCCCGCCGGCCAGCCCCCAGGGCAGCGGCGGTTTCCACCCGGCCAGCAGCGCCCAGTCGAAGCTCAGTCCCAGCCCGCCGGGCAGCGCGCCCTTGGGGGTCTTGGCATCGAGCAGGACCAGGTCGGCGATACCGGCATAGGCTGCGGCGCGGTCAAGGTTGGAGCGCGCGGCAACCGACAGCACTTTCCACACCGGCAAGCCATGCCGCTGGCCCAACTGCGCGGCGCGCTCCGGGCTCTCCTCGCCGTGCAGCTGGAGCACGTCGAGCCCGGTTGCAACAGCCGCAGCGATCTCGACATCCGCGGCATCAAGGAACACCCCGACCCGCTTGATCCGACCCTTGGCCCGGATCGAGAGCTCGGCTGCTGTCTCCACCGAGACATTTCGCGGACTTTTCGCCACGAACATCAGCCCCATGTAGTCCGCCCGCGCGGCAATCGCCACCTCGACTGTTTCGGGCGTGGTCAGGCCGCAGATCTTTGTTAGGGGTTGCACAGCTTCCAAACCAGTCTCAATCTGCAAGAGCTACTGCGTCAGTTCGGGGAGTGTCACAAGTGGGTATGTTCGGGAAAACCTTCGCAATGGCCGCGGTTTTGGTCCTTTCTGGATGTGGTTCACAGCAATCTGTTGACAACGCCAAGGCAGCGGTCAGTGTGTTCCATGCTGATCTCGATGCCGCAAACATTAATTCCATTTGGGCCGATACGGCACCGGCTTTCCGGGAGACGACTGACCGAAAGCAGCTCGGTTCATTCCTCCTTGCCGTCAACCGGAAGCTCGGCAAGGTTCGCAGAAGCGAACAGGTCGGCTGGCAAATGAACACGACCACTCAAGGCAGCTTTGTCGTCCTGCAGATGCAGACCGAATTTGAACGCGGTCCCGCCCAAGAAACCTTCACATTCTTGCGCGATGGCGAGCAATTGCGGCTGGCGGGCTACAATGTGAATTCGAATGCCTTGGTCACCAACTAGGACGCCAGTTCGAACTGCACGGCGACGCTGACCTGGGCTTCGACCTGGCCCGCCGATACCGGCGTCGGCGCGCCGGCGTCCATCGCCATCTCAGCCTTGGCGTACATCACCGGCATTGGCGGCTGATAACCGCCGCCCTCGCTGATCGTCAGGATCCGGACCACACGCAGGCCAGCGGCTTTCGCGTAAAGATCGGCGCGGGCGCGGGCGGCATTCATCGCGTTGGTGCGGGCTTCGTCGAGCGCCAGTTCGGGCTTGTCGATCTGGAAGCTGGGGCCGCTGATCTGGTTGGCGCCGGCCGCGACCAGCGCGTCGAGCACCTTGCCGAAGCCCTTGAGATCGCGCTGCTTGACCGCAAGCATGTTCATCGCCTGATAGCCGACGATCCGCGGTTCCTGAACCACCTGGCCCTGCGGATCGATCACCGGCTGGCCGTAAACCGGGTTGAGGTTGATGCTGCTGGTCTGGATGTCCTTGTCGGCAATCCCCGCCTTCTTGAGCTCAGCAACCACCTTGTTCATCGCCGCAGCATTGGCGGTCATCGCCGCGCCCGCGGTCTTGCCCTGGGTGGTGACCCCGGCGCTGAACACCGCGAGATCGGGGGTGCGCGCCGAGCGGCCCTCGGCCGAGACCGCGAGCAGGGTGTTGCCGGCGGCAACCACCGGGCCGGACTGAGCTTCGTGGGCCATGGCAACTCCGGGCAGGGATAGGGCAAGGGCAAGCGGGGCGAGAGCGAATGCGAGTGACTTCATGGACTTACTCCTTTGGCACCGGTTGCCGCAATCCGGCTTTCGCTTGGCTGAACCTAAAGCGTCGCCTCGATCGCTCGCGCCGCCGCCACCGGATCGTCAGCCCGCGCGATCGGGCGGCCGATCACCAGCGCACTCGCTCCGGCATCGCGGGCCTGGCGGGGGGTGACCGCGCGTTTCTGATCGCCCAGACTGCCCCCGGCGGGGCGCAGCCCGGGGACCACGAAGAACCCGTCTTTCCACTGCGCATGGACCGCGGCGACCTCGTGTCCCGAACAGACGATCCCGTCGAGCCCGGCGCGCATCGCCAGCTCGGCCAACCGCATCACCTGTTCGTGCGGGGTGCCGTTCATGCCCACCGCGGCCATATCGCCATCGTCCATGCTGGTCAGCAGCGTCACCGCCACTACCTTGCAATGCTCGCCCGCGGCAGCCTTGGCATCTTCCATCATCGCCCGCCCGCCCGAGGCATGGACGGTGACGATCGCCGGTTCGAGCACGTGGACCGCCTGCATCGCGCCCGCAACCGTGTTGGGGATGTCGTGCAGTTTCAGATCGAGGAACAGCGGCAACCCGATCTTAGCGATCTCGTGCACCCCGTGGTGGCCGTGGGCGTAGAAGAATTCGAGCCCGAGCTTGAGCCCGCCGACATGGTCCTTGACCTTGCGCGCGACCGCTTCCGCCGTTTCGAGGCGAGGGAAATCGAGCGCGACAAAGACCGGGTTGGTTTTCATGGGTTTAGATTCGGGCTTTCCGGGGCAGCGGGCTCGGGCATGACCACGGGGGCCGAGACGCTGGCGGCCTTGACCGTGTTCTCCAGCGCGTTGATCCGCCGGTTGAAGCGCCAGCGGTTACCCTTGTTGAGCAGCCACATCGGCAGCAGTCCGAGCAGGAACGCGGCGATCACCAGCGCCGGCAGCTTGGTCTGGAGGATCAGGTTCTCCCAGATCTTGACCTCGACGTCTTGCCAGTTGTTGATCGAGAACAGCAGCAGCGCGACCAGCAGCAGGACCCAGACGATGGTACGGACAATTTGCATCGGCGGTCTCCTTGTCGTTCAGGATGTTGCAGGGATGCTAGGCGGGACGATCCGACCGCGCAAGCTACTCCCCGAACACCCGCGCGAAGATCGTGTCGATGCCTTTGAAGTGATAGGCGAGGTCGAACTTGTCCTCGAGCTCGGCGACCGACAGCGCGGCGGTGACTTCCGCGTCGGCCTTGAGCAGTTCGAGCAGGTTGAGCTGCCCGTCGCTTTCCCACACCTGCATCGCGTTGCGCTGGACCAGCCGGTAGGCCGCGTCGCGCTCCAGCCCCGCTTGCGTGAGCGCCAGCAGCACCCGCTGCGAGTGGACCAGCCCGCCCATCTTATCGAGGTTCTTCTGCATCCGCTCAGGGTAGACCACGAGCTTGTCGACCACCGAGGTCAGCCGGGCGAGCGCGAAGTCCAGCGTGATCGTCGCGTCGGGGCCGATGAAGCGCTCGACCGAGCTGTGCGAGATGTCGCGCTCGTGCCACAGCGCGACGTTTTCCAGCGCCGGAACCACCGCCGAACGGACCACCCGGGCAAGGCCCGTCAGGTTCTCGGTCAGCACCGGGTTGCGCTTGTGCGGCATCGCCGAGCTACCCTTCTGCCCGGGCGCAAAGTACTCCTCGACCTCAAGCACTTCGGTGCGCTGGAGGTGGCGGATTTCGGTAGCGAGCCGCTCGATCGAGCTGGCGATCACCCCCACGGTGGCGAAGAACATCGCGTGACGATCGCGCGGGATCACCTGGGTGCTGACCGTCTCGGGGCGCAGGCCGAGCTTGGCGGCTACGTATTCTTCGACCTCGGGCGAGATATTGGCATAGGTCCCGACCGCGCCCGAAATCGCGCAGGTCGCGATCTCGGCCCGGGCCGCGACTAGCCGCGCACGGCAGCGCAGGAACTCGGCATAGGCCTCGGCGAGCTTCTTGCCGAAGGTCGTCGGCTCGGCGTGGATGCCGTGGCTGCGGCCGATCGTGGGGGTGTACTTGTGTTCCAGCGCGCGGGCCTTGATCGCCGCAAGCAGGCCGTCGAGGTCTTCGAGCAGCAGGTCGCTCGCCTGCGCCAGCTGCACCGACAGGGTGGTGTCGAGCACGTCGCTGCTGGTCATCCCCTGATGCATGAACCGCGCCTCGGGGCCCACTTGTTGCGCCACCCAGTCGAGGAAGGCGATCACGTCATGTTTGGTCACCGCCTCGATTTCATCGATCGCGGCGACGTCGATCTTGGGCTCCGTCGCCCACCAGTCCCACAGTGCCTTGGCCCCGCTCGGCGGCACCACGCCCAGCTCGCCCAGCTTCTCGGTGGCATGAGCCTCGATCTCGAACCAGATCCGGAACCGCGCCTCCGGCTCCCAGATCGCGGTCATCGCGGGGCGGGCGTAGCGGGGGACCATGTTTCACTCCTTGGGATTGCTGGGGCTGCCGCTAGGGGCAGGGGCGGCGGAAGGCAAGACTTGGTCCAACTCGATCCTCCCCATTTGCCCCGCGTGAAAATGGGGAGGATCATCGGCAGCCTGTTGGATGAGTGGACCCAATGGACAGGGTTCAATGAGTGTAACTTTGCCGGGCTCGAAACACAAAGGCCGCGCATTGAGCGCGACCTTGGATGGGCGGAAAAAATGTGACGCGCTTGTTCGCGCGGCGTTTGGTCAGGGTATGTGAGGGAAAGTGGCAGGTTTGGGAAATGTAGGAAAGAAGAATTCCGACAACGACAAGGAAGCTGCCCACGACTTGATCGCATCGCTTAGCCGCCGCCAGAGCGAGGTCTTGATGCAATTGACTGCGGGCAAACTTAACAAGCAGATTGCCTGCGGCCTGGGAATCAGCGAGCGCACCGTGAAGATGCACTGCTCTGCGGTCTTTACGGCACTGGGTGTGCGAACCAGTGCCGATGCGATCCGCCTCGCGATCGAGGCCGGCTAGTTAGTCCTGATTTTCGATCTGCCCCAAGAGACAGGTATTGATCGAAGTCGCGATAGGCCAATTGGGGGCCTCAACCGCGGTCGGCCTCTTCCCTCTCTACCGCAGTGCTGCATCACAGGAGTCAATGACATGCAAACAGCCAAGACACTGCTCGCCGCGACGTTCATTATCGTCGCCACTCCCCAGCTTGCCAATGCAAGCGCTATCGCCGAACTCCAATTCCAGAAGGGCGAATTGGCGACGGCTGCTCAGCGCGATTTGCTGCTCGATCGTATCGAGAGAACGTCCGAGCAAACCTGTGAAAGGGCATCTAGGCTGATGACGAAATCCGCTGTGGATAGCTGTGCGGCCGATCTCGTAGCCAAGTTTGTCGAGGCCATTGGCGACGACTCGCTTAACCAGCTCACCACGTCTCAGAGCGGAACGACCTTCGCGAACGCGCGCCGATAAGGCGAACTCTACCGACACTAATTGCCTCTGGCTCGGCAATCCGAGCCGGAGGCAAATATCGGTGCAATGACCGCCAGCAGAGGCTTGGCGATCTGGCGTAAATCAGTGCCGGAAACAGCTCGGCCCAACGACAGCATGTCATCGGAAGCAAAAAAGGCAGCGTTCCGACTTCCCTAACAGAGAGCTGACATTCCGCTAACGGCCCAGAAGAAGTCGAAGATTCCGCTCATCTGAACGTCCGATTTCCACCCAATCTCTGCCTCACCAACCCCCGCTCGGGCTGCGCCTGTCAAAGACAACGCGCTTCAGCTGCTCTTCAAGCCCCTACCGGCGGCTCGTCAAAGCTACCCTGCGAGGTGATCGCAGCATCCGGCACTGCCAGCATCCGCTTAAGCACCTCGGTCGGATAGGCCATCTGCGGTACCGCCGGATCATAGTCCGGCTGCGCAACCCGGCCATCCGCCACGCACGGCGCCGGGTTCATCATCGCTTGCGCTTCCTCGCCCGAAATCCCGCATTCCGCCAGCGTCTTGGGATCGACCCAGCGCTGCGGATCGACCGCGCTCACTGCGTAGGACACCTCCAGCGTCAGCCCCTCCGGGCCGGCGAAGTAGATCGATTTGCAGAAGCCGTGGCCGATCGGGCCGATCACGGGGACGCCCTGGCTGCGGATGCGGTCCTGGATTGCCAGCAGTCCGGCCTCGTCGGGCGCGCGGAAGGCGATGTGCTGGGTGACCCCCGGCGCGCACTTGCCGGCGCCAGTGCCGGCGTGGGTCACGCCAATCGTGCTGGGGATCTCGGCGATCCCGTCCATCTCGACCACCGAGAAGAAGCTGTCCGGCGCCATCTCCAGGAAGGCATGCCGCCCGCCCGGCACCCCGTGCATCTCAAACAGGCCGACCAGCGGAAAGCCCAGCACCTGGGTGAAGAAGGTCAGTTGCGCCTTCATGTCCGCCGACATAATCGCGATATGGTGGATGCCATCGGGCTGCTGGGTGCGCATAGTTTCTCTCCGGCTCGACAAGTAGCGAATTTCTATCCACGCTGGGCCTCGAGAGGAAGCACAATCGATGGACATCATCCGCGAACCCTATGGCATCGGCTACAAGGACCCGTCCCCGTTCAAGGACACCTATGGCGGTCCGACCGGGCGGGTGTTCATTGAGTGCATGCGAATCCGACCCAAGGAGCAGGAACGGGCGCGATCGGTGATCGTGTTCAGCCACCCGATCGGCGGGGGCAGTTTCCTGCCGTTGGTCAGCGCGCTGGCGGCGGCGGGTACGCACTGCATCTATGTCAATCCGCGCTACCGGGGCAACGATACCGCGCTGATCATGGAAAAGTGCGTACTCGATCTCGGCGCGGCAATCCGCGATCTCAAGCAGCGGTTCGGCTATGAGCAGGTGATCCTGGGCGGCTGGTCGGGCGGGGGCTCGCTGTCGCTGTTCTACCAGGACCAGGCCGAGCATCCGACGATCACCCAGACCCCGGCGGGGGATGCGGTGAACCTCAAGGACTTCGGGCTGGTCCCGGCCGACGGGGTGATGCTGCTCGCCGCGCATATCAGCCGGGCGGTGACCATGACCGAATGGTTGGACCCTTCGGTGCTGGACGAGGAGCGGCCATTCGAACGTGATCTCGAACTCAACATCCACCACAAGGATTGCCCCAACAAGGCGCCGTTCACTCCGGAATTCGCCCTGCGCTTTCGCGCCGCGCAAATCGCGCGCAACCGGCGGATCACTGCCAAGGCCCAAGCCTTGCTGGCCGAAGTCCGGGCCTCGGAGGTACCCGATGGCGAGCGCTGCTTCACCGTTCAGGGGACGATGTGCGATCTGCGCTGGCTCGATCCTGCGCAAGACCCTTCCGACCGCGAACCCTACACCTGCTACCTCGGCGATCCGCGGGTGGTGAACGACGGGCCGGTCGGCCTCGCCCGCTTCACTACCGCGCGATCATGGCTGTCGCAGTGGTCCTATGACCTCTCCAACGCCAACGGCCTCTCCAACGGGGCGGGAGTTTCGGTGCCGGCGCTGGTGCTCAACAACACCGCCGATCTGGCCTGCACCCCCAGCCACGCGCAGCGGTTGTTTGCGGCGCTGGGCAGCCAGGACAAGGTCTATCACGACGTCAAGGACGCCGATCACTATTACATTTCCCGGCCCGACTTGCTGCCGCTGGCGGTCGGGATCTTAAAAGGGTGGATGGCGGAGCGGGGGTTTTAGGGCCAATCAAAGCTGAGGTTGACGGTGCCAGTCTCGGCGCCACTGGCATCGAAACTGCGCTCGACGATCAGCCCGCGGCCGTCGCGGTCCACCGCCACAACGGTTGAGCAGCGGGTGCCGTAGTCCGGGTTGACAATGAACACCGAGGAGAACGGAGCGTCTTCCTGTTCGGGATCGGCAACCGGATCCCGCAAGTTCTCCAGCAGCGCTTCGGGTTCGGCCTCCCCTGCCAGCCACTGCTCCAGCGTGTTTGAGAGCCGCACTTCCTTGAACCACAGCTCGTCGAGTCCGCCGTTGGAGAGGGTGTGGATCCCGCTGGTCAGGATGCGGCGGTCATGGCGGGGGTAATTGCTCAGCAGGTGGGCGCCATCCGGACCGGCGGTAATGAGGTTGAACGGGTTCATCGCTTCACCGTCACCGGGTTCCATGCCTTCCAGGTAATCGGTCACCAAGGCCCCGCGCGAGGCCATGCCTTGGAGCGGATAGCCCTCTGCCCGGCGGTTGGTGACCAGCGCGAAGCGGCCCTCGGCGACCCCCAGCCAGGTCCCGCCCGCCTGCAGATCGCGTCCCGCCAGGTTCCCGTTGCCCCACTCCGCCAGCGCCGCCGCAGGCCTCCCGTGAAACTCGTCGCGGTTGCCCGCCGCCACCAGCAGCCAGCGCGGGTGCACCTGCCAGGCGATCGCGGCGACGCACATCGCGGCCTAGTCCGGCTTGCCGGCCAGCCGCGCCCGGATTGCGGGACCATCGGCATCGAGGTTGGGCGGCTGCGACAGCTCGAGCGGCGGCATCGCCCCGAACTTGACCGGCTGGGCCAGCTCAACCCAGGAACCTTCGCTCGGATGCTCGCGGCGGCGGAAGAAGCCGGTCGCGGTCAAGTGAGGATCGTCAAACACGCCCTCGATCTGACGCGCTTCCTGCGCCGGGATCTGCACGGCGTGGCAGCGTTCAAGGAGCTCTGCGGTGGTCCGCCGCGGGGTCAGCTCGGCAAGCCGTTGGAACAGCTGCGGCCAGGCGGCAACCCGCGTCTCGGTATCTTGATAGCGCGGATCGGCAAGGAAATCGGGGTCGCCCAGCAATTCGAACAAGCCACTCCACAATTCGTAGGAGAAGGGGATCATGACGATGTGCCCATCCTTGGTGGGGAAGGGCTGGCGATCGGGCTCAAGCGTGCGGGCAAAGCAGGCCGGACCGATCGGCGGATCGAAGGTCAGCCCGCCGAGGTGCTCGCTGAGGGTAAAGCTGGCGAAAGCCTCGAGCATTGGCACTTCGACCCTCTGGCCTTCGCCGGTGCGCTCTTTATGAAACAGCGCGGCCAGCGTCGCATAGGCGGCGTGCAGGCCAGACACCTTGTCCGCAGCCAGCATCGGCAGGAACCGCAGCGCGGGATTGCCGTCAACCCTGGGGAGCAACGAGGTTGCCCCGCTCGCCGCCTGGATCACGTCGTCATAAGCGGGTTGATCGGCATAGGGTCCATCCTGGCCGAAGCCGACGCAGTGGACATAGATGATGTCCGGCTTGATCGCTTTCACCGCCTCGTAGCCAAGCCCCAGCTTTTCGAGCGCCTTGCCGCGAACGTTGACCACCATCACGTCCGACTCGGCGATCAAGGCGCGCATTACCGCCGCGTCCTCGCCGGTCTTGAGATCGAGCGCGATCGAGCGCTTGCCGCGGTTGTAAGCCATGAACAGTGGCGACATTCCCGGGGTGACCGCGGCGGCGGCGGTGATGCGCGCCATGTCGCCCGAACCCGGGCTCTCGACCTTGGTCACCTCGGCGCCCAGGTCGGCCATGATCTGGGTGCAATAGGGCCCGAACACCACAGTGGTCAGGTCGAGCACCTTGATCCCGCTCAGCATCGGGCCGGGTGTGCTTGGTGCATTCTCAGTCATACAAGTCCTCTTGCTTTCAGGCTGACGTGGCCTTCCTTGCCGACAATCACATGGTCGTGGACCACGATCCCGAGCAGCCGCCCGGCCTCGGCAATCCGCCCGGTCACCGCAACATCGGCGCGGCTCGGCTCGGGCGAACCGGATGGATGATTATGGACCAGGATCAGCGCCGCCGCGCCAAGATCGAGCGCGCGTTTGACGACATCGCGCGGGTGGATAGCGGCTTCATCGAGGCTGCCCTCGGTCAGCAGGTCGTCCATCACCAGCCGGTTCTTGCTGTCGAGGTAAAGCACCCGCACCCGCTCGTGGTTGAGGTGCGCCATGTCGACCGTCAGGTAGTCGATCAGTGCCTGCCAGCTCGCCAGCACCGGTTGGTCCTGCACACCAGTACGGGCGAGGCGGCGCGCGGCGAGGGCGACGATCTTCAGCGCGGCGGCACTGGTTTCGCCCATGCCGGGATGGCGCGCGAGCGCGCGCGGATCGGCGTTGAACACCCCGGCAAGGCCGCCGAAGCGGGTCAGCAGGCTCTTGGCCAGCGGCTTGACGTCCTTGCGCGGGATCGCGGTCATCAGCAGGTACTCGACCACTTCATGATCGGCCAGCGCCCCTTCGCCGCCCTCGAGCAGTCGTGCGCGCAGCCTGGCGCGGTGGCCGGCGGCGTGGTTGGGCTGTTCGTCACTGTCGGCCAAGTGGTTTCCCCGTGCGGGCGGTGGTCGCCTGTTCCTTGCCTTTCTAAGTCCGAGCGCGCAAGTACAGGGCAATGTCCGAGGCCGCAGACGAACTCCTTGAAGCTCCGGAAGAAGCCGCCCCGCCGCCCCGCCGAAAACGGCGCTGGTGGGGGCTGGCGTTGCTTATGGTGGTCGTGCTGGGGGCGCTCTGGTTGGCCCGCGAGCAGATCGCGCACAAGATCATCGCCGGCCAACTCGATGACATGGGACTGCCCGCCGACTACACGATCGAACAGGTCAGCGCGACGCGGCAAGTGCTCAGCAATGTGCTGATCGGCGATCCCAGGCGTCCCGACATGACCATCGAGCGGATAGAGATCGAGACCGTGCCCACCTTCGGGCTGCCGACAATCGGCGAGGTAGTGCTGGTCCGGCCCCGGCTCTATGGAACCTTCAAGGACGCCAAGGCCAGTTTCGGCACGCTCGACAAGCTGATCTTCGCCGAAAACGAGCGGCCACCGGGACTGCCCGACCTCAAGCTGGTGCTGATCGATGGCCGCGCCAGGATCGACAGCGATTTCGGGCCGGTCGGGGTCATGGCTGATGGCAAGGGCAACTTGCGCAGCGGCTTTGCCGGAACGCTCGCCGGGGTGGCACCGGCGCTCGCGGGCGGCGGCTGCAAAACAGGACAAACCTCGCTCTATGGCAAGCTGGCGAGCAAGGCGGCGCGGCTAGGCTTTTCGGGGCCGCTGCGGTTTGAAGGCCTGAATTGCCGCAAGCAGGGGCTGGCGGTGAAGGACGGCGCGGTCCAGCTCGATGTGAGGTCAAGCGAGGCGTTCGACGGGGTCGATGGCAGCTATGCGCTGAACGCCAGCGGACTTGGCTGGCAGGCGACGCAGTTGGCGAAGCTGGGCGGCAAGGGCGATTTTGGCGTCAAAGCCGGAGACCTGACTGCTGACTATGCGATGAAGGCCAGCCAGCTCGCCGCCGGCTGGGCCGATGCAGCCGAACTTTCCGCCGAAGGCATGGTCCGCAGCCATGACCAGCTGGCGCGGTTCGAAACCGAAGGCACTTTCGCGGGAAGCGCGGTCCGGCCCGGACGTCAGCTCGATACAATGCTGGCCCAGACAGTACAATCAACCGATGGCACCTTGCTCGCCCCGCTTGCCACGCAGATCCGGGCAGGGCTGGCGCGCGAGGGCCGCGCGAGCCGCATGGAAGCCAGCTATACTTTGCGCCAGAGCGGCGCTCTCACCAGCCTGACGATCCCCCGCGCGGCGCTGCGCGGGTCGAGCGGGGCTGAGGTGCTCGCGCTATCGCGGGCCTTGGTGACGCTGGGCGGCAAGGGCGGTCCGCGCATGGTCGGACATATCCGCACAGGCGGCGCAGGCCTGCCGCAGATCGAAGGGCTGGTGGAGAAGCGCGGCAACGGAGCCGAAGCGAGGCTGGTGATGCGTGAATACCGCGCCGGTTGGACCCGGATCGCGCTGCCCGAACTGCGGTTGGTGCAGGAGCGCGGCGGGGCGCTAGCCTTTGCCGGGCGGGCCAGCCTGAGCGGGGTGCTCCCTGGCGGCCGGGTCGATAACCTGATGCTGCCGATCGAGGGGACCTGGTCGCAGCCACGCGGGCTGGCGGTGTGGCGGCGCTGCACCCCGGTGCGGTTTGACAGTTTTGCGATTGCCAACCTCAAGCTGGCGGCGCGTTCGCTGACGCTGTGTCCGGGCCGGGGTGGGGCGATCCTGGCGAGCGATGGACGCGGGCTGCGGCTCTCGGCTGGCACCGCGGGGCTCAATCTGGCCGGGACGCTGGGCTCGACCCCGATCCGCGTGTCGAGCGGCGCGATCGGCCTGGCCTGGCCCGGCAGCCTTGCTGCCCGCAACTTCGCGGTCGATCTTGGCAAGGCCTCCGATCCGACCACGCTTAGGCTTGGCGAGGTCAAGGCAACACTGGGCCGCGAAATCGCCGGGACCTTTGCCGGCGCCGCGATGAAGCTCAACAATGTCCCGCTCGATGTGCTCGATGCCGCGGGAATGTGGAATTATTCGGGAAACCGTCTGATGATCACCCAAGGCACCTTGGTGCTCAAGGATCGCGAACTGGACGCACGGTTCAATCCGCTGGTGTCGCGCGATGCCACGTTGCAGCTCAAGGGCAGTCAGTTCCTCGCCGAAGCATTGCTGCGCGAGCCCAAGAGCGACCGCGAGGTTGTCCGCGCGATCATCACCCACGATCTCGATACCGGCCGTGGCGGCGCCGATCTGCTGGTGCCGGGGCTGGTCTTCGATCGGCGTATGCAGCCCGATACGCTGTCTTACCTGCCGCAAGGCGTGGTTGCGCTGGCCAAAGGGACGATCACCGGCACGGGCCGGATCGACTGGGCAGGCGATACCGTATCCAGCACCGGGAGCTTCACCACTGAGAAGCTGGATTTTGCCGCCGCTTTCGGCCCGGTCGAGGGTGCATCGGGCACCGTGGTGTTCACCGATCTGCTCGGTCTGGTCACCGCCCCCGACCAGCGGATGAAGCTGGCCGCGATCAACCCCGGGATCGAGGTCAACGACGGCGAGGTTTCGTTCCAGCTTGAGCCTGATCGGGTGCTGGTGGTCAACGGCGCCAGCTGGCCGTTCATCGACGGGACCCTGGAGCTTTTGCCGACCCGGATGGTGCTCGGCGCGTCCGAGGTGCGCAAGTTCACCCTCAAGCTCGAAGGCGCCAACGCCGCACGCTTCATCGCCCAGCTCGAGCTTGGCAATCTTGCCGCGACCGGAGTGTTCGACGGTACCCTGCCGCTGGTGTTCGATGAGGACGGCGGGCGGATCGAAGGCGGGATGCTGGTCTCGCGCCCGCCCGGGGGCAACGTCTCCTACGTCGGCGAGCTGACCTACAAGGACATGGGGACCATGGCCAACTTCGCTTTCCAGTCGCTGCGCTCGATCGATTACCGCAAGATGGAGATCGGGATGGACGGCGCGATCGATGGTGAGATCGTCACCAAGCTGCGGTTCGACGGGGTGCGCCAGGGGGCAGGGGCCAAGCGCTCGATCGTCACCCGCAGCCTGGCCGGGCTGCCGATCCAGTTCAACGTCAACATCCGCGCCCCGTTCCAGCGGTTGGTGAGCTCGTTCAAGGCGCTTTACGACCCCGCCTATATCCGCGATCCGCGCGAGCTGGGTCTGGTCGACAAGGACGGCAAGCCGCCGCCGGTACCCGCGCCTGCCACTCCGCCAGCCCCGGCCTTGCCGGCAAATGTCCAGCCTATTCAGCCCCCAGTCAGCAGGGAACAGCCATGATCCACAGCGAATTGACCAACCGCGCCCCGGCTGCGACAAGCCTGCTGATGCAGGGTAAGCGATCAGGGAAACGTTGGTTGTTGGTGGGCGGCGCGATGGCGCTTTCGGCCTGTGTCTCGGTCCAGGCGCCGGACAAGCCGATCGTCATCGAGCTCAACATCAACATCAAGCAGGAAGTGATTTACAAGCTTGCCGCCGACGCCGGGAACACCATCCAGGAAAACGGCGACATCTTTTGAAGGTATTGCAAATGTTGAATGAAGTCCGAAACCAGGCCCTCAAGCATCGTCCGCTGGCGCTCGCCGGTGCGGCGGCCTTGCTGGCGCTGCTGGGCGCGACTGCCCCGGCCTCTGCCCAGGTCCGTGACCCGGCCTATGCCGCGGCGCGTGCCGCCGGTCAGGTTGGTGAGGAGGTCGACGGTTATCTTGGCTTCCCGACCCCGCCGAGTGCGGCGGTCAAGCGGCTGGCCGAAGACATCAACATCAAGCGCAAGGCGGTCTATGCCGAGCGCGCCCAGGCCAACAACGCGACGATCGAGGAATATGCCTTCACCGCCGGCTGCCAGGCGATCGCCCGCACCGTGCCGGGGGAGAAATACCAGGCCCCAGACAGAAGTTGGCGGACGCGCGATGCCGGGGCTCCGCAGCGCGATGCCCGCTGCCCTTAACTGCGGCTTGGTTGGTCAAATCTCGGGGCGCCCGCGGCATGCTGCGGGCGCCCTTTGCTTGCCCCGGTTGACTTGGCTTACCCCCCCGCCTATGGGGAGCGCGCCTTGGCGGGGTTGCCCGTTTTCATGGCGGTTTTCCTGAGCTATCGGACGAATCGTCATGACTGCGAACGACCACGAAGAGGCTCCCGAAGGTGGTGAAGACCCTCGGCTGGCGTCACTCGACGAACGGCTCAGGCAGGCGCATCGCACGGAAGCAAAGCGGACCGCGCCAGTTGGCACGCCCGCGGCGCTTGGCGGGAAGGGTGCGGCCCAGGGTCACCAGATCCTCTCCGCTCTGATCGGTGCACCACTGGGTGCGGCGCTGATCGGGTGGTTGTTGGACGGTTGGTTCGAAACCTCACCCGCCCTGCTGCTGGTTATGCTGTTCCTTGGGTTCGGCGCAGCCATCAGCCAGGTGATCAGGATTTCCAGGGACAGCGCGAAGTAACGCGCCCCCCGCGATAACAGGGTTTCTCGATGGCAGCCGAAGCCGAAGTCAAGATCGATCCGATGCACCAGTTCCAGATCGACGCCCTGGCCGGCGGCGAACTTGGCACGTCTCCTTTCGTCTTCACCAATTCGGCGCTGTGGATGCTGGTCGTGCTGGGCGCGATCGTGCTGTTCATGTGGGGCGGAATGAAGCGCGAGCTGGTTCCCGGCCGCTGGCAATATGCGGTTGAATCGGTTGTCGATTTCATCGCTGATATGATGAAGACCAACATCGGCCCCGAAGGCCGCAAATACACCCCCTGGGTGTTCACCGTGTTCATCTTCATCCTGTTTGGGAACCTGATGGGCCTGATGCCGTTCGGGGTGATCCCCGGCGCCAGCCCGTTCACCATCACCGGCCAGTTCACCGTTACCGGCATCCTCGCGATCATCAGCTTCTCGATCGTGCTGGTGGTCGGCTTCTGGAAGCACGGTCTGCACTTCTTCAGCCTGTTCGTGCCCAAGGGCGCGCCGCTGCCGGTGCTGTTCGTGATCGTCCCGGTCGAATTCGTCTCGTTCCTGGTCCGCCCGTTCAGCCTTGCGCTGCGGCTGTTCGTGGCGATGATCGCCGGGCACATCCTGATCAAGGTATTCGCCTATTTCATCGTCATGGGGCTCAATGCCGGCGGGATCGGTTACGGCGTCGCGGCGCTGAGCTTTGCCTTCATCACCGGGATCGGCGCGCTCGAGCTGCTGATCTGCGCGATCCAGGCGCTGGTCTTCGCGCTGCTCACTTCGCTATATATCAACGATGCGGTCAATCTTCACTGACCGCGGACTCTTTCCTATCCAACGTTCAACAAGGAGTTTTCTTATGGATCTTGCAGCTGCAAAGGTGATCGGCGCCGGCCTCGCCGCGATCGGTATCGGTGTCGCCGCTGGCGGTGTCGGTAACGTCTTCGGTTCGTACCTCGAAGGCGCGATGCGCAACCCGGCCGCTTCGGACAGCCAGCGCCAGTATATGTTCATTGGCTTCGCCGCCGCCGAACTGCTCGGCCTGATGGCGCTGACCGTGGCGATCCTGATCCTGTTCGTGGTCTGATTTTGCGGGCTGCGCTGCGGCGCGGCCCCGTGGACTTTCCGCACCGGCCAAGGGCTTTCGCGCCTGCGGCCGGTCCGGCGCATAGGTGAAACATGCCTCAAATCGACCAACTCCTGGCGGTCTATCAGTCACAATGGTTCTGGCTCGCGCTGGTACTGTTCGTGATCTACTTCGGCGTCGGCAAAGCCATGCTGCCCAAGATCGAAGCCACGGTCGACCAGCGCGATGCCAAGATCGCCGGCGATCTTGCCGCTGCCAAACAGGCCAGCGAAGCCGCCGAAGCGGTCGAACGTTCGGTGGCCGAAGCCCAGGCCGCAGCCCGTTCTGATGCGCACGCGGTGGTGGCCCAGGCCAAAGCCAAGGGCGCCAAGGATGCCGAGGCGCGGGTCGCCAAGGCTGACGCTGGAATCGCCGCCAAGCTTGCCGAAGCCGAAGCCGCAGTTGCCAAGGCGAGCAGCGCGGCGATGAAGAACATCGAAGCGGTGGCCGCCGAGGCTGCGCTCGACATTGTCGCCAAGGTTTCGGGGGCCAAGGCCACCGCGGCCGATGCGACCAAAGCGGTAAAGGCGGTACTGGCACATGGCTGAACAGGCTCACACCGAAGTCGCCGAGCATCACGCCACGCCAACTGCCTGGGGACTCGATCCCTCGGGCTGGGTGGCGCTGTCGATGGTCGCGGTGTTCGCGATCATGCTGTGGATGCGCGTGCCCCGGATGGTCGCGGGCATGCTCGACGGCAAGATCGCCGAGATCAGGAAGCAGCTCGATGAAGCATCGCGGCTGCGCAAGGAAGCCGAAGCGCTCAAGGCCGAATACGAGGCCAAGCTGGCCGATGCCGCTAAGCACGCCGAAGCGGTCAAGGTCGGCGCCGACGAGGAAGCCAAGCACATCGTCGCCAAGGCCAAGTCCGACGCCGAAGCGCTGATCGTGCGTCGCCAGAAGATCGCTGAAGACAAGATCGCCGCCGCCGAGCGCACTGCGGTTGCCGAACTGCGCGCCAAGGCGGCCGAGACGGCAGCTGCGGCCGCCGCCGGACTGATCGCCCAAAGCCACGACGCCAAGGCCGACAAGGGCCTGGTCGACGAGGCAATCGCCGGGCTCTGACCGGATCAAAGAACTTGGAGAGGGGGAAGGGGCGGTCCGCAAGAGGCCGCCCTTCTTCGTTCTGAAATCCTCCCCCTCTGGGGGAGGTGGCCCACCGCAGGGGGTCGGAGGGGGATAGGGCCACAAGGCTAGCGGTATGACCCTACCCCCCCCTCCGCCTCGCTTCACTCGGCACCTCCCCCAGCGGGGGAGGATTTCAGCTTCCTGGCACCAGCACCACTTTCCCGATCAGCTCCCGCGCCGCCATCGCCTCCAGACCCTCGCGCCAGCGGCTGAGCGGCAACTCGCGGTCGATGTGCGGGCGGATCCGGCGTGCTTCCGCCAAATCCAGCACAGCAGCGCGGATCGCCGCGCCGCGTTCGGGGAAGCGACGGGCATATTCCCCGGCGCGCACGCCGACGATCGAGAAGCCCTTGATCAGCGGAATGTTGGTCGAAACATCGGCGATCCGCCCCGAGGTGAAGCCGATCACCAAAAGCTTGCCGCCGAACGCCACGCAGCGGGTGCTTTCATCGAACACGTCGCCGCCGACCGGATCGTAGACCAGGTCGCACAAGGCCCCGCCGGTTATCCGTGCCACGTCGTCCCGGAAGCGACCTTTGGCTAGCAGCACTGCGTCAGGCCGACATGCAGCGGATAGCGCTTCAAGTTTGTCCGGCGATCCGCTTGCCGCGATGACCCGTGCGCCGAGTGTCTTGGCCAGATCGCAGGCGGCCAACCCAACCCCGCCGCTGGCGCCGTGGATCAGCACCCATTGCCCCGGCTTGAGCCCGCCCTGTTCGACCAGCGCAGTATAGGCGGTGCTGTAGGCCGCGCCGAACGATGCGGCGGCGGGGAAGTCCATGCCCACGGGAATGTGCTTGAGGTTGGTCGATTCTAGCGCGGCCAGTTCGGCGAATCCGCCGGTCTTGTTGCCTCCCAGGACCCGGTCGCCGGGGGCAAAGCCGCTGTCCAGATCGGCTTCCAGCACTTCGCCCGCTAGCTCGAGCCCGAGCACGAAGGGCAGAGCGGGTTTGAACTGGTAGAGGCCTTTGGTCATCAGCAGGTCGGGGAAATTGAGCGAGGCGGCGCGGACTCGCACCAGCACTTGACCGGGAGCGCGCTGCGGCTCCGGCACTTCGGCCAGCCGCACACCCGAGAGATCGGGCGAGAGTGTTTTGACCAGTAGTGCCTGCATGTGGCTCAGAAGCTGTCCTTGGCGCTGCGCAGCACGGCAAAGGTCTGGGCTGCCCCGCCGCCGCCCCAGCGCGCCGCCAGCGCCGGATCATCGGCGCGCAGGAACGGGTTGGTAGCAAGCTCGCGCTCCAGCCGGGTCGGGACGGTCCACTCGCCAGCTGCGCGTTTGGCCGCGATCTCCGCGGCGTAGACAGCAAGCGCGGTGTTGTCAGGGTCGGCATGAAGCGCGAAGCGGGCGTTGCTTTGGGTGTATTCGTGCGCGCAGTAGAGCAGGGTTTGCGGCGGCAACGCCTTGATCCGCGAAAGGCTCGCCCAGAACTGCTCCGGCTCGCCCTCAAACATCCGCCCGCAGCCCAGCGCGAAGACACTGTCACCAACGAAGGCGATCTCAGTCGCGGGCAAGTGATAAGCAATGTGGCCATTGGTATGCCCGCTGACGTCGATCACGTGCGCGGTGAAGGCGCCCAGCGAGACCGTGTCGCCGTGCGCCACCACGCGGTCGGGCGCGGTGCCGAGCTTCTCGACCTCCGCGGGGCCGGTCACCACGCAACCTGTTTCCGCCTTGATCGCGGCATTGCCGCCGGCGTGGTCGGGGTGCCAGTGGGTGTTCCAGATCTGGGTGATCGCCCAGCCCTTGGTAGCAGCCTCGCGCAGGTATGCCTCGGCATCGGGAGTGTCGATGCAGGCAGTCCCGCCACTCGCGGGGTCGTGGAGCAGATAGCCGTAGTTGTCGGACAGGCAGGCGAATTGGTGGACGGTGAGCATGGATGCATCGTACTCGTGTGCGATCAAAAGCAAAAGCCCGCCCGGATCGCTCCGGGCGGGCCTTGCGGTGGCCAAGCCTTGCGGGCTGGCTCAGTCCTTCTTGGCCTTGAGCGCGGCGCCGAGGATGTCGCCCAGCGAGGCGCCGGCGTCCGAGGAACCGTACTGCTCGACGGCTTCCTTCTCCTCGTGGAGCTGGCGCGCCTTGACCGAGAAGTTGGGCTTCTTCGAGCGATCGAAACCAGTGACCATCGCGTCGAGCTTCTGGCCGACCTGGAAGCGGTCGGGGCGCTGTTCGTCGCGGTCGCGGCCAAGATCGGTGCGCTTGATGAAACCGGTCGCACCGTCGTCGCCGGCCTGCACTTCCAGCCCGCCATCGCGAACTTCGAGCACGGTCACGGTGACCACCTCGTTCTTCTTGAGCCCACTGCCGCTTGCGGCAGCAGTACCGCCGGCCGCCGGTGCGCCCTTTTCAAGCTGCTTCATGCCCAGGCTGATCCGCTCTTTGTCGGTATCGACATCGAGCACGATCGCCGAGACCTGCTCACCCTTGCGGTGCAGCGCCAGCGCGTCTTCGCCCGAGATCCCCCAGGCGATGTCGGACATGTGGACCATCCCATCGACGTCGCCGTCGAGCCCGATGAACAGGCCGAATTCGGTGGCGTTCTTGACTTCGCCTTCAACCGTCGAGCCAACCGGGTGCGATGCTGCGAAAGCTTCCCAGGGGTTCTGCTGGGCCTGCTTGAGGCCGAGGCTGATGCGGCGCTTGTCGCTATCGACCTCGAGCACCAGCACGTCGACTTCCTGCGAAGTGCTGACGATCTTGCCGGGGTGGACGTTCTTCTTGGTCCAGGACATTTCGGAGACGTGGACCAGCCCCTCGATCCCGGCTTCCAGCTCCACGAAGGCGCCGTATTCGGTGATGTTGGTGACCACGCCGTGCAGCTTGGCGCCAACCGGGTACTTGGCGACGACGCCTTCCCAGGGATCGCTTTCGAGCTGCTTCATGCCCAGCGAAATGCGCTGGGTGTCCTGGTTGATGCGGACGATCTGGACCTTGACGGTGTCACCGATGTTGATGACCTCGTTGGGGTGATTGACCCGCTTGTAGCTCATGTCGGTGACGTGGAGCAGACCGTCGATTCCGCCGAGGTCAACGAACGCACCGTAATCGGTGATGTTCTTGACCACACCTTCGATGATCTGACCCTCGGCGAGACCCGAAATCAGCCCCGAGCGCTGTTCGGCGCGGGTTTCTTCGAGCACCGCGCGGCGGCTGACGACGATGTTGCCGCGGCGGCGGTCCATCTTGAGGATCTGGAACGGCTGCGGCACGTCCATCAGCGGCTGGACATCGCGGACCGGGCGGATATCGACCTGGCTGCCGGGCAGGAAGGCCACAGCGCCGTCAAGATCGACGGTGAAGCCGCCCTTGACCCGGCCGAAGATCACTCCTTCGACGCGCTTGCCTTCGCCGAACTCGCCCTCAAGGCGATCCCAGCTGGCTTCGCGGCGGGCGCGGTCGCGGCTGAGCATCGCTTCGCCTTCGGAATTCTCGACCCGGTCGACGAACACTTCGACCTCGTCGCCGACCGAGAGCCCGTGGGCCTGGCCGGGCATGGCGAATTCGCGCAGGGGAACGCGGCCTTCGCTCTTGAGGCCGACGTCGATCACGGCCTTGTCGCCTTCGATCGCGGTAATGGTGCCTTTGACCACGCGGCCTTCGAAGCCGCCATCGGCGCTGCCGCCTAGTGATTCGTCAAGGAGAGCCGCGAACTCGTCGCGGGTGGGGTTGGCGGTAGTCGCCATAGGGTGAGTTTCCTCGTATCAATGTTTCCGGCCAGGCGGTTGTTTCCGCCGGTCTTTCTCTGCCCTGGCACAATGCCCGGGCAGGCCAAGAGGGCCGCAGAGCCGCGGGAGCCGAATGCTATCTGCGGCGCCCCGCTAGCGGGACCGGCGGCGCTTAGGCTCGGATGTATGTAAAAGCAAGGAGATTGGGGTCTAGTGCGGCCGCCGGACGAACGAGCGCTTGAGTTGATCGAGCACCGGCTCGTAAAGCTCGGTCTCGAACACCAGCCCGGCATCCTGCTCTTCGACCCAAACCACTTCTGCCGGCATGAATGCAAGGTCGGCCAAACGCAGCAGCACCCGGTCGCCCACCGCCATCGGCAGCGCGCGGCGTTCGATCAGGCACCCGGCCAGCGAGACGTCGAGCACTTGCACGTCGTTGTTCGAACCGTTGCTGCGGCGCAGCCGCGCAGGCAGCACCTGGGTAGGGCGATCAAGGCAATCGTCGGTTTCGATCCATTCCATCGCACGAACCTCTTGGCTTCGGTCTCGGTTACGATGGTTACAACCTGCTGCCTTAAGCGGCAGCCAACGGGCGTGCTTCGCTTGGCGTAAACAGGTGCGGTTAATCCGTTTGCAACCAATTCCGCGCTCAGGCGCGGCGCGCCTCAGCCACGGCAATGGCGGCAGCAATCGCATCGTCTGGTCCGAAGTCGGAAGTATCGAGCAGCACCGCGTCGCTCGCGGCCACCAGCGGGGCTTGGGCGCGGGAGCGGTCGCGGGCGTCACGGCGCTCGAGATCGGCGGCGATCTCTTTGAGCGAAACATCGCGCCCAGCCGCCTGCATTTCCTTGAACCGCCGCTCGGCCCGCGCCGACACCGAGGCGACGACAAACAGCTTCACCGCGGCCTCGGGCGCGATCACCGTGCCAATATCGCGCCCGTCAAGCACCGCGCCGCCGGGCTGGAGCGCGAACTGGCGCTGGCGCTCATAGAGCGCCTGACGCACGCCGGGATGGACCGAGACCCGGCTAGCGAGTCCGCCGCTGGCTTCGGAGCGCAGTTCGGGATCAGCAAGCAGGCTGTCAGGAAAGGCGCAGGCGGCGAGGGTATCGCTGGGATCATCAGCATCGCCGCCATTGAGCGCGCACTGCCGCCCGACCGCGCGGTAGAGCAGCCCGGTATCGAGATGCGGCAAGCCAAAATGCGCGGCGAGGGCCTTGGCGATGGTGCCTTTGCCCGAGGCAGTGGGGCCATCGACGGCGATGATCACGGCGCCAACCCATCCAAGAGTGCTTCAAACACCGGAAAACTGGTGGCAATCGGGCGGGTATCGTCCACTTTCACGCCTGCCCTCGAGGCCAGCCCGGCCACCGCCATGCTCATGGCGATGCGATGGTCGAGGTGGGTGGCGATCGGACCGCCGCCGCGCAGGGGTTCGCCGCCGCTGCCCTCGATGGTCAGGCCGTCGTCGCTCTCGCTGACCCGCGCGCCGATTGCGGTCAGCGCGGCAGCCATAGCGGCGAGGCGGTCGCTTTCCTTGACGCGCAGTTCGTCGAGGCCGGTGGCGATGGTGGTTCCCTGCGCCAGCGCGGCGGCGATGAACAGGACCGGAAATTCGTCGATCATACTGGGGGCAACCGCGGGGTCGACCTCGATCCCGCGCAGCGCCGAATGCCTGACCAGGAGGTCCGCCACCGGCTCGCCGCCAACCTCGCGGCGGTTCAGTTCCTCGATGCTTCCGCCCATCTGGCGCAAGACTGCGATCAGCCCGGCGCGGGTCGGGTTGAGGCCGACGTTTTCGATGGTCAGCTCGCTCCCCGGCACCACCAGCGCGGCGACGATGAAGAACGCGGCGGAGGAGGGATCGCCGGGGACTTCGATAGTCTGCGGCTGAAGCTCCGCATCGCCGCGGATCCGGATCACGCGCTCGCCATTGATCACCTCGACGGTCAAATCAGCCCCGAAGCCGCGCAGCATCCGTTCGGAATGGTCGCGGGTCGCCACCGGCTCGATCACCGTGGTGATCCCCGGGGTGTTGAGCCCGGCGAGCAGCACCGCGCTCTTCACCTGGGCGCTGGTCACTGGCAGGCGGTACTCGATCGGCACCGCTGGGCTCGCGCCGCGCAGGGTCAAGGGTAGGCGCCCACCCTCGCTCGCCTCGAAATCCGCGCCCATCTGGCTGAGCGGTTCGATCACCCGGCCCATCGGACGTTTCGACAGGCTGGCATCGCCGATGAACGTGGCGCTGATCGGATGGCTGGCGATCAGCCCCATCAGCAGCCGCGTCGAAGTGCCCGAATTGCCCATATCGAGCGGCGCCAGCGGTTGCAGCAGCCCGCCGACGCCGACCCCGTGGACCGACCATTCACCCTCGCCAATTCGCTTAACCGTGGCTCCCATCGCCCGCATCGCCGCGGCAGTGGCGAGCACGTCCTCGCCCTCAAGCAAGCCGGAGACCCGCGTCTCGCCCACCGCCAGCGCGCCGAGCATGATCGAACGGTGACTGATCGACTTGTCACCGGGAACGCGGATCGTTCCGCGCAGTGGTCCCGCTGGCAGGAAACAGCGCGGGCGGGGCAGGTTGGGATCGGCTCTCACGCGGGGCGCTTTGACAGCGGCGGCGCACTATGGCAAGGCGCCGCCCGCGCTGGAGCAGGCGCTTGCCCACTCCGATAGGTATTCATATTTTCAGCCCTGGGCATCGGCCTGGGGCAGCATCAAGGAATGAACATGGTCAAGGCTGAATGGGGCGCCAAGCACGGCTGCCCGAAGTGCGGCACCCGGTTTTACGATCTGGGCAAGGGCGATCCGGCAACCTGCATCGATTGCGGCTATTCGTGGCACCCCGATCCGGTGCTCAAGTCGAAGCAGCCGATTCCCTATGAGGAAGTCCAGAAGACCAAAGTTGAAGAGGTGGTCGACGGCGATCTTGCCGATACTGATCTCGATATCGACGAGGACGGCGATTCGCCCGACAACGATGTCGATCTGGGCGGCGATGATGATCTGGGCGTCGCCGGCGTCGATGGCGAGGCCGACGAGCAGTAAAACGCGCTTGCCAATCCGGGGTGCCGCTACTAGAGGGCTGCGTCCCGGCTGAATGGCCGGAATTGGTGCGCCTCCCAGGGCTGCCCCGGTAAAGAATAAACGGTAAGGGGCCTTAGCTCAGCTGGGAGAGCGCCTGCATGGCATGCAGGAGGTCAGCGGTTCGATCCCGCTAGGCTCCACCACCGTTCGGAATGAAAGAGTAACTGTTCGCCACGCTGGCTGACGAGGTTTCGTCCGCCGGCGTTTTTCGCTTTGAGGGTTTGACGGCATGTTCGACGCACTTTCCGACCGGCTTGGCACCGTCTTCGACCGCTTGCGCGGCCGCGGCGCGCTGAACGAGGCGGACGTGCGCGAGGCGATGCGCGAAGTGCGGATCGCGCTGCTTGAGGCGGACGTTGCGTTGCCCGTGGTGCGCCGCTTCATCGACCAGGTGACCGAGGCCGCGATCGGTTCCAACGTCCTGAAGTCGGTCACCCCCGGCCAGCAAGTCGTCAAGATCGTCAACGATGCGATTGTCGAGATGCTCGGCGGCGACGATGTTCCCGGGCTCGATCTCAATGCCGCGCCGCCGGTGGTGATCCTGCTGGTCGGCCTGCAAGGTTCGGGCAAGACCACCACCACCGCCAAGCTTGCCAAGCTGCTGAAAGAGAAGCACGGCAAGAAGGCATTGATGGCCTCGCTCGACGTCAACCGTCCGGCGGCGCAGGAACAATTGAAGGTGCTGGGCGAGCAGGTCGGGGTTGCCACCCTGCCGATTGTCGCCGGCCAGCAACCGACCGAAATCGCTACCCGGGCGATGCAATCCGCGAAGCTCCAGGCGATCGACGTGCTGCTGCTCGATACCGCCGGGCGGCTCCATGTCGATCAGGCCTTGATGGACGAGATGCAGGCGGTTGCCGCGATTTCCTCGCCCAAGGAAGTGCTGCTGGTGGTCGACGCGCTGGCCGGGCAGGACGCGGTCAACGTTGCCCAGACGTTTACCGCGCAGGTCGACCTCACCGGCGTGATCCTGACGCGGATGGACGGCGACGCCCGCGGCGGTGCGGCGCTGTCGATGCGTGCGGTTACCGGCAAGCCGATCAAGTTCGCCGGGATGGGCGAAAAGCTCGACGCGCTCGAGGTGTTCCAGCCGAGCCGCGTCGCCGGCCGGATCCTCGGCATGGGCGATGTCGTCTCGATCGTTGAGCGGGCCGCCGCCGCGATCGAGGAGGAAGAGGCCGAGCGCATGGCCCAGCGCATGGCCAAGGGTCAGTTCGATATGAACGACCTGCGCCAGCAGCTTCGGCAAATGCAGAAGATGGGCGGGCTCGGCGCGCTCGCCGGGATGCTGCCGGGGATGAAGAAGGCCAAGGCGGCGATGGACGCCAGCGGCATGGATGACCGGGTGCTGTTGCGGATGGATGCGATCATCGGATCGATGACCCCCAAGGAACGCACCCGCCCCGAACTGCTCAACGCCAAGCGCAAGATCCGCGTTGCCAAGGGCGCCGGGATGCAGGTTCAGGACGTCAACAAGCTGCTCAAGATGCACCAGGAAATGGGCCGCGCGATGAAGCAGATCAAGAAGATGGGCGGGCTCGGCGGGCTCGGCAAGCTGTTCGCCAAGGGCGGGCTGGGGGCAGCCATGCCTGGGCTCGGCGGCGGTGCCGGCGGCGGTCTGCCCGGGCTGGGCGGCGGCGGTGGTCCGGCCGGCCTCAGCGATTTGTTCAAGAAGTAATTTCGAGTTTGGTTTCGTAGAAAGGTAATTCAAATGTCTGTTTCTCTTCGTCTTTCGCGTGGCGGCTCGAAGAAGCGCCCGTATTACAAGATCGTTGTTGCCAATGCCCGCGCGCCGCGCGACGGCAAGTACCTTGAGCAGGTCGGGACCTATAACCCGCTGCTCGCCAAAGACGATGAAGCCCGCGTCCGTCTGGTCGAAGACCGGGTCCGCTACTGGCTCGGCGTCGGCGCCCAGGCGACCGACCGCGTTGCCCGCCTGCTCGACAAGGCCGGGATCAAGGAACGCACCGCGACCGTGAACCCGAACAAGGCCGAACCCGGCAAGAAGGCCAAGGACCGCGTCGAGGACCGGGCGAAGAAGGCCGCCGAGGCTGAAGAAGCCAAGGCCGCTGCTGCCGCCGCTCCGGTGGTTGAAGAAGTGGTTGAAGAGGCTGCAGCTGAGGAAGCTCCGGCGGTCGAGGAAGCTGCCGCTGAGGTAGAGGCTCCGGTTGAAGAAGCCGCCGCCGAGGAAGCCCCTGCGGCTGATGAAGCTGCCCCTGTCGAGGAAGCTGCTCCGGCTGAAGAAGCTGCCGCAGAGGAAGCTGTTGCCGAGGAAACGCCAGCCGCCGAACAGGCCCAGGCCGAAGAGGCTCCTGCCGCTGAAGAAGCTGCTGCCGAAGTTGCCGAGGCCGAGGAAGCTCCGGCTGCTGAAGCCAGCGAAGAACAGGCCGAAGGCTAACTCCGCTTGCGACAGGATCGCCCCGTCACGCTCGCCGCCATCATCGGTGCGCATGGCCTGGCGGGCGAGGTCCGCCTCAAGCTGTTCGGCGAAAGCGTGGCAGTGCTACGGCGTCACCGTGCCTTTAACGATTCGGGTCTGACCCTCGAAAAGCTCAAGGATGACGGTAAGGGCGGCGCGATCGCCCGCTTCGCCGAGATCGCCGACCGCACCGCCGCCGAACGCTTGCGCGGAACCGCGCTAACCGTGCCGCGCGCGGCGCTGCCGGCGCTGGCCGATGGCGAATACTACCACGCCGACTTGCTCGGCCTGCCCGCTGTTTCGAGCACCGGCGAGCCGCTCGGCACCTGCATTGCGGTCGAGAACTTCGGCGCGGGAGATGTGCTCGAGATTGAGCGGCCCGACGGCAAGCGCTTCATGGTGCCAATGCGTTCGGAGGCGGTGCCAGAGTGGGATGCAGCCCGCCTGACTATTGCCGAGGGTTGGGCTGAGTAAAGGGACTTCCCCCCCGCGCCAAGCTGATAGACTTGCCGCGATCATGCTGCGTTCGCTCCTTCACCTGGTGACTTTCCGCCGCGTCACTGCGGCGGAATTGTCCGCCAGTCCGCTGCACCTCGCCTGCCTGTGGCTGCTCGGATCGCTTGCCTTGGCGGCGCTGTGGCTGGCGGCAGAGCACTGGCCGTTCGGCGTGGTACCCAGCTTCGTTGCCCTGGCCATGCAGGTGCTGACCGGTTTTGCGGTCGGCGGGCTGCTGGGCAATTGGGACGATGCGCCGCGCTATGCCTTTGCATTCGTGGTCCTGGGGATCGTTGCTTCATCGGCGCCGATCCTGCTGCGGTTGGTCTGGCGTCCGGATTGGTTCGAGGGTCTGGCCGAGGTCGTCGCTGGCCTGTGGGCTGTTCTGGCCGCGATCCGGCTGATCGCCAGTTCGGCGGCAGCGGCTTTGCCCCGGCGCCGGTTGCTGGCGATGGCCATGGTGGCCGCATTGTTCCCGCTGGGTGCGAACCTCGCTGCGCTCGAAGGGCGCTTGGCGGAGCGCACTCTTCCTGAAACCGCCACCGTCGCTGCGGCCAAGGTCGATTACGAAGCCCTGTGGACCGCGCAGCCGAAGCTCTTGGCCAAGGCCGCAGCCGCGCTGCCGGCCAAGCGTGGGCGCGGACCCAAGGTTTTCATCGTCGCGATTGCGGCAGGCGGCAGCCAGGCGATTTTCGGACGCGAGGCTGAGGCAATGCGCGATCTGTTCGTGCGCCGGCTGGGCAAGGGCGCGCCCGGGCTGCTGCTGTCCAACGGCGCGGCGCATCATGCCAGGGTGCCGCTCGCCAACCGCGATAACCTGACCGCAACGCTGACCGCGATCGGCGAGCGGTTCGATCCGGCGCGCGATCTGGCGGTGGTCTTCCTGACCGCACACGGCGGCCCCAATGCCGCGTTGCAGACCGATCTTCCCGACGCTTTCGGACTCAAGCCGATCAGCGCGCCGTTCCTTGCCGAAACGCTCGACAAGGCCGGGATTGCTCGCCGCATCGTCATCGTTTCAGCTTGCTTTTCGGGGACCTGGGTCGGCCCGCTGGCCTCGCCCGATACCATCGTGCTGACTGCGAGTTCGGCCACCCGCACTTCGTTCGGCTGCGATGATCGGCGCCATTACACCGTGTTTGGCGGCGCCATGCTCGAAGGGTCGCTGGGCAAGGGGGCAAGCTGGCGCGAGGCGTTCGATCGACTGCAACTCGATATCGGTGAGCAGGAAACGAAATTCGGCATCCCTGCATCGCTGCCGATGGCCTCGGTCGGCGCACGGATGGAAGCGGTGTGGAACGCGCCGCTAGGGCGCGCCGGCGTGCGCTGACAGCAGTTTTTCCAGCGCGGCCGCGAACTTCTCCAGCTCGAAATTCTGGGGATCGTTGTGAGCGTCGGGGATCCCTGCGTCGATCGTGGCGTGCTGCGCCGGGATCAACCAGCGTCCTGCCCGCGCCGAGGCATAGATATAGAGCGCTGCAAGCTGACGGTACTGGGTCTGCGAGAAGCCCGGTTTCGGCCCCTGGGTATGGCTACGGTCGCTGAACCCGCGCATAAACCGGCGCGGCTGGATCACCTCGATGTGGACGAAACGCCCGCGCGCTGCCGGGCCGATCACATAGCTCTCCAGTTTGGTCGCGCGCCACCCTTCGGAAATATCATGTCCGGCCCAGATTTGGCCGTAGCGCGAGAGGAAGATGTGCGCGACCGGATGCTCGGCGTAGGTCCCATCCATATAAGGCGTGAAGTCGTTGACCCGTTGGTCGCGGTCGAGGTGCCGGGGGAAGGGCTGGTCGCCAAAGAACGGCGTCGAGGTGTCGTGGATCACGAAATAGAGCGCGGGCAGACCGGTGCTGGTCTGGCTGGCGGGGCGGTCGGTGTGTTCGATAGCATAGGCGCGGTAGGGCTGCGGGAATGCCGCGATGGCCGAGGCTTTTTGAGCGGGGGTGGGCGCTGCGCCGCTGGCCAGCAGATCGCGCAGGATCGCCGGTAACGGCTGCGGTTCCCGCTCGCCAAGCAGTCTGACCTTGCGCATCAGGTACTCCGCTTGCTCGACCGAAGTGCCGGCGAAGGCCAGCGTATCGCGATCGAACCGGCACTCGCTGATTTCCTCGGCCTGGGCGGGGGCAGCGAGGGCGATTGCGGCGAAAACGGATGCAACGGCCAGCTTGCGCAATTGACGGCTCCATTGGTATTGTATATACAAAGCGTATATACGGAGATGACTATGAGCAAGCCTGAAACGAACCGGGTCCGTGATGTCCGGCAGCCGTTCGACCTGTCCGGTGCCTATCCACCGGGCGGATCGCTTGCCAAGGGCAGCAAAGCCCATCGGCTCAAGGTTTTCAAGTCGGGCAATTCGCTCGCGCTGCGGCTGCCCAAGGCGCTTGGGCTGGAGGCTGGAATGGAACTGGAGCTTACTTTGAACAGAGGTGGTGGCTACACGCTTAGCCGGGTTGAGCCACCAAAGGCTCGGCTCGACATCAGCGGTTTCTGGGGCAAGTGCCCTTGGCTGGAACCTCTGCCGCGCGAACTGCGTGAGTTCGAGGAACGGCCGAGCACGATCGCCGCGCGCAAGAAGGCGGAAGAGCGGGAGTGATCCGCTTCCTCATCGACGCCGATAGCGCCATATATGCCATGGCGGGTCGTTTTCCTGCCATGGCAGAGCGGCTGATTGCATGCGAACCAGGCGAACTGGCGATTTCATCGATCAGCTTTGCCGAAATCGCTTTGGGAAGCCATATTGGCAAGCCGCCAACGCCAGCGGTGCTGGACACGTTTGTGCAGATTGTACCTGTGCTGCCTTTTGATGAGGATGCCGCCCGAACCTATGCCCGCCTCCCCTTCAAACGCGCCCGCTTCGATCGGTTGCTTGCCGCCCATGCGCTGAGCATTGGGGCGGTGGTGGTGACCAATAACGAGGCGGATTTTGAGGATGTGCCGGGGTTGGCGGTTGAGAACTGGACCCTGTGACCTTCCACGCCACCGTCCTCACTCTCTACCCGGAGATGTTCCCTGGACCGCTTGGGGTCAGCCTCGCCGGCCGGGCGCGGGAGGAGGGCAAGTGGTCGCTCGAGACCGTGCAGATCCGCGACTTTGCCATCGACAAGCACCGAACCGTTGATGACACCCCCGCCGGCGGCGGCGCGGGGATGGTGCTGCGCGCCGATGTGCTGGCTGCGGCAATCGATCATGCCCGCAGCCTCCAGCCTGATTGTCCGGTGCTGGCGATGACTCCGCGCGGCACGCCGCTGACTCAGGCGCGGGTTCGCGCGCTGGCCGCTGGTCCCGGCGTCACCATCCTCTGCGGGCGGTTCGAGGGGTTCGATGAGCGGATTTTCGCGGGCCGCGCGGTTGAAGAGGTCTCGGTCGGCGATATCGTGCTCTCCGGCGGCGAACCGGCGGCGCTAATGCTGCTCGATGCCTGCGTCCGGCTGCTTGCCGGCGTAATGGGCGCGGGGGCCAGCGGTGAGGAGGAATCGTTCGAGAACGGCCTGCTCGAATACCCGCACTATACCCGCCCGACCGAATGGGAGGGACGGGCGATTCCCGATGTGCTGCGCTCTGGTGATCACGCCAGGATCGAGGCCTGGCGGCGTGAGCGGTCCGAGGCCGATACTCGCGCGCGGCGGCCCGATCTGTGGGCCGGTTATTCGGCGGGCAAGGGTCCGGTCGAAACCGGGTAGAGAACGCGCGTCTGGGCAAGCCGGGTCTTGGCCCGGAACAGCTGCAACAGCCCGTAGTGGCAGGCCAGCGCCGCCAAAGTCCCGACAATCCCGTCAGCCGCATAGTGCCAGCCCAGCGCGATCGACAACGCGAAGATCACTGCCCAGCCAGTCAGCGCCAGCCAGCGCCAGCGTGGGGCGCAGAAGCCGAAGGCGAGCACGGTCCAGGTGCTGATCGTGACGTGCATCGAGGGCATCGCGGAAATCCCGCTTCCCGCGCCGAAATTGCCCGCGGCATAGAGCGACCACAGGTAGTCCCCGACCATCCGGGTCGTCGGTCCACCATCGATCGCGGCGAAGCGGGCGCCATAGCCCATCCGCTCGTAGAAGATCGGGCCCGCCGCCGGCATCGCCATATGGACCAGCGGGGCAACGACCGACCACAGCGTGAAGTAGCCCAGCAGCACCGCCGATTTCTCATCAGAGGGCGCCGCTGCTGCGGTCAGCAACAAGGCGGCGATCATGCCGATGAACCACAACGGATGATAGATCAGGCCGGACAGCGGCGAATTTAGCCAGGCCAGCAGGGTCCAGGGATCGCTGCCCAGAAACAGCGCCTGGTCGAGATTGGCCAGCAGCGGATCGGCCCAGAACGGCACGTACTGATTGAGCAGCGGCTTGGTCCACATGAACACGATCAGGTTGATCCCGGCGAGCGTCATGAATTGTCCGGTCCGGATGATCGCCTCGCGGTTGTGGCGAACCTGGGCGAAGATCGCGGCGATCGGATCGGCCACGCCCTGGCGCTTCATTGCCACCAAGCTTGCGCCCAGCGGCAGCAGCGCCGCCATTGCCAGCCAGGCGGGGAGGATTTCCAGGGCATGCAGCAGGCCGCCGTAGGCAGGTGTCAGCAGCAGGACGATCGCGGCGGAAAGCGCGGTCAGCCCCAGGCTGGGCAGGAACCAGTCGCGGTCGCGCATTTTTCCTCCCGGTTACCGCCTTGGCAGCGCCCAAACCGGGCGCTGCTTCCCTGATCGCGGTGCTATCGGCGAATGCTTTATGGTTGATTAAGTGTTGTGGCTTGCGCGGCCATTGTCCGCTTGCATCCGCCCCGCGCCCAGCGTAAGGGCCCGCCTTCGCTTGGCTCTGTGGATTCGGGGTCGGCGGCGCTGCCGTCCTGCCGGTCAGGACGGCGAACGGTTCCCTAAGGGCTGCGATCGGGGGAATCGGCAACACCAACGGTCACGCAGGCCGGATCTTTGCAGAGCGCCAAACGGGCGCTCGGGTCCAGTCTGCCTCTGGCGCGCAGCGGATAGAAAAGGATATGGACCAGTGAACCTGATCCAGCAGATCGAGGCCGAGGAAATCGCTCGTGCCGCCAAGCAGATTCCGGAATTCCGCCCCGGTGACACCGTACGCGTCGGCGTCCGCGTGGTCGAAGGCGAACGCACCCGTGTGCAGAATTATGAAGGCGTGTGCATTGCGCGGGCCAACAAGGGCATCGGCAGCAACTTCACCGTGCGCAAGATGAGCTTCGGTGAGGGCGTTGAGCGGGTCTTCCCGATCTATTCGCCCAACATCGAATCAATCACCGTGGTCCGCAAGGGCGTGGTCCGCCGCGCCAAGCTCTATTACCTGCGCGGCCGCACCGGCAAGCGCGCCCGCATCGCCGAGCGCCGCGACGTCCGCCACGAGAGCTGAGCGCGAGGCTAAAAGCCAACTCTCGAAAGGGGCTCCGGCGCTGCCGAGGCCCTATTTCTTGGCCGTGTTGCGACCGGACTTTCCCACCAAAGCTCTGAATTTGCTTTAGTAAAAGGCGCATCTCCGCCCAATCCCGCATCTGTCGGATTGCCGGAGCGATGGTTTGCGCCAACCCTTAGCCCAATTCGGCCGTCAGCCCAGGCGCGGACCGATGCATTCAGGCGGGTGGTGTCGCCGCTAACTGGAGGCGTTCATGGCCAAATTAGCCCAGCTTACTGTAGTGCTCGCAAGCTTGACTCTGGCCGCGGCGGCACCGTCGCCCGACAGCGCCGTGCTGCCGGCATTCGATCCGTCGCTGTTCAGCAGCAATCCGGTGATTACCAACCCGTATTTCCCGGTGATCGAAGGCCAGGTCAGAACCTTCAAGGGTGAACCGGCCAACGAGTCGTTTATCTTTACCGGGCTCGGCGATGGACCGGTGATCTTGGGTGTCAGAACCTTCACGGTGCGCGACCGTGCCTTCGTCGGGACCCGGATCGTCGAGGATACCTTCGATTACTACACCCAGGACCGCCGCGGCAATGTCTGGTACATGGGCGAAGACGTCACCAACTACCGCTATGATCGCGACGGCACCCTGATCGGGACCGACCAGTCGAGCACCTGGCGAGCCGGGGTCAACGGCGCCAGTCCCGGCTACATCATGCCGGCCAGCACCGCAGCCGGTTTCAATTATTTTCAAGAGTATGCAGTGGCCGACGATGCTCTGGACGAAGGCACGACGATGGCGCTGCTGCCAAACTTCACCACCGGGCCCGAGCAATACGAGAACGTGGTGCAAGTGCTCGAAACCTCCGAGCTCGATCCGCACGCGCGCGCTTTCAAATATTATGCGCATGGCATCGGACTGGTTTACGAGGCCGAGGGACTGCGCCCCAACTTCAAGAATCCGCGGCAGGTCTTCGAACTGGTGAAGGTCACGCCGTGATCGCCAGGCAATCCCTTGAGCGGCCCAGCAAGGCGCTGGCCGCGCCGCCGCTTTCGGGCTAGATTTAGCCAGCAGGAAGGAGTGCCGCGAATGGGCAGACTGCTTGATCGACGCAGCGGGCTGGTGATGCTGGGGCTGCTTGCCTTTGCCAGTTTGCTGCTGCTCGAATGGGTCACCGAAACGGAGGATGTCGCGCTCGCCGATTTCCTCATCGATGCGCTGGCGCTCGCGCTGATGGTGGCGACCTCGGTCGCGGCGGCGCTGGTCGCCGGCGATGTCAGGGCGCAGCGGGCGGACCGGCAGGCCCTGCTGGCGGAACTCGAGGCTGCCAAGGCCGACGGCGCTGACTGGCGCGCGCGCGCCGAGGACCGGCTTGCCGAGGTGCGCCAGGCGATCGGCGAGCAGTTCGAGGAATGGGACGCAAGTCCGGCTGAGCGCGACGTCGGCCAGCTGATCCTGCGCGGTCTCTGCCACAAGGAGATCGCCCGGTTGCGCAACACCTCCGAGGCCACGGTCCGCCAGCAGGCGCAAGCGCTCTATCGCAAGGCCAATCTGCCCAACAAGGGTGCGCTGACCGCCTATTTTCTCGACGACGTGCTCTACCAGCCGCCGGGCGAAACGCATGACCGGGCAGTGAGGTTGAGCTGAGGCGAGCGCGCTGAAGTTGGTCGGTGCGCCTCTTGCTTTGGTCGAACACTCCATCTGCAGTGTATTGCAATAGCGACACACCTTGCTATCCTTCACCCCAAAGCAGGATGGGGAGAAGGCAATGTCCGATGCAGTGACACTGGCGCCGGTGCGCGGGCGCGAGCGGATCGAAGTGATCGACATCCTGCGCGGGGTAGCGATCCTGGGCATATTCTTCATGAACCTGCCGGTGATGATGGGGCCGCTCAGCGCGCTGTTCGGCGATCCTCGTTCGCTCGGCTGGAGCCCGGCCGATCAATCAACCTGGCTGTTCCTGACCACCTTCGCGGAGGGTACCCAGCGCGGCTTGCTCGAATTCCTGTTCGGGGCTGGATTGATGGTCACCGCGGCCAAGGCGATGGAAGGCGACGGGCCGGTGGCGGTGGCCGATCTCTACATTCGCCGCAACCTGTGGCTGCTTGGCTTTGGCTTGATCGACATATTCGCGCTGCTGTGGCTGGGCGACATCCTGCACACTTACGCGCTGTGCGCGCTGGCGCTGTTCCCGTTCCGCAAGCTCAAGGTCCGTTGGCTGATCAGCATTGGTCTGGCACTTTCGCTGTTGCAGCTGGTCGGCGGTGCTTTCGAATACGTCAATCGCACCCAGATGCAGCAGACCTATCAGGTTGCGAGCGACAAGCAGGACAAGCGGCTCACGCTGACCAAGGGTGAGGCTGAAGCGGTCAAGGAATGGAAGAAGAAAGAGGATTCGATCGCCGGCAACGATCCAATGATCAAGAAACTGGCCGAAGACGAAGTGAAGGCCCGCTCCGGCTCGATGGGTGACTATGCAGAATTCCAGATCAACACCTACCTTCACATCGTTGGCAAGGGCGCCTTGATGTTCGGGGTGATCGAAGCATTCGGTACCATGCTGATCGGAATCGCGCTGTGGAAGCTCGGCTTTATCCAGGGCAAGCGCAGCACTCGCGAATATCTGATCGCGCTGTTGATAGCTTACGGTTTCGGGCTGACCGCGCGCTATATCGGCGGGCTGGAACGCCTGACATTCGCCCCAGGACCCAAGACGATCTGGATGACGAACGAACTGGCGCGACTTGCCGTCACCCTGGGCCATGTCGCGGCGATCAATCTGCTGGTCCGCGTCGCGGCCGGGAAAAACCTGCTGGCGCCGTTCAAGGCTGCGGGCCAGGTCGCCTTCTCGCTTTACTTCTTGCAGCAGATCATCGGTGTATGGATCCTCTATTCGCCGATCGGGCTGCACCTGCCCAGCGCTCAGGGCTGGGCCTATGTCAGCTGGCTGGCAGCAGGAATGGTGGTGTTCCAGTTAATACTGGCAAACATCTGGATGCGCTATTTTGTCTCCGGCCCGCTTGAATGGTTGTGGCGCAGCTTGAGCTATTGTCAGAAGCAGCCGTTTCGCCGCCGCCCGGAACTGGAGCATGCTGCCACTGGCGCCTAACCGGCAAATGGGGCTAGGGTTGCCTCCATTCCAATCCTGGGGGAGCCTTGCCGGTCATGCATTCGCAGCGCTTGTTGTTCGCTTTCCTGTTGCTTGCACTATTCGTTCCGGCCAGTCAGGCTCGGGCAGAAACTGCTCCGGAGACAAGCTTGCCGCCATCCACCCTCACCCTCGAGCGCGTCTTCGCCAGCCCCAATCTGAACGGTGCGGTACCGCGCGGGGTCAAGCTTTCGCCCGATGGGCGCTGGCTCACGGTGTTGCGTCCGCGCGCCGATGATCGCGAGCGTTATGACCTGTGGGGCTTTGATCGCACCAGCGGCGAATGGCGGGTGGTGGTCGATTCGCTGAAGCTCGGCTCGGGGCGTGAATTGTCCGAGGCCGAGAAGATGCAGCGCGAGCGCAAGCGCGTTGGCGATCTCAAGGGCATCGTAGCCTATCACTGGGCAGCGGATGCCAAGGCGATCCTGGTGCCGCTTGACGGCGATCTATACCTGGCCAGGCTCGATGGCAGCATCCAGCGGCTGACCGACAGCGAGGCCGACGAGCTCAATCCCGCGCTGAGCGAAAAGGGCGGTTACCTCTCGTTCGTGCGCGACCGGCGATTGTGGGTGGGGGCGCTGGGCGCCGAGGCCCGGCCGATCACGCCCGAAGAAGCGCCCGAAACCGTCCACTGGGGCGAAGCCGAATTCGTCGCGCAGGAAGAAATGGCGCGTTACACCGGATACTGGTGGGCGCCCGATGACAGCCGGATCGCGGTCCAGCGATTCGACGACGCCCCGGTGGGCGTGGTTACCCGCGCGGCAATCGGGGCTGAAGGCACTGAGACTTTCCAGCAGCGCTATCCGGTGGCAGGTTCGGCCAATTCCGAGGTTTCGCTGCACGTGATGCGGCCCGATGGGTCCGGGCGGGTTGCAGTCGATCTTGGCCCGGATAAGGACATCTACCTCGCCCGGGTCGACTGGGCGCCCGATGCCAAGACGCTCTACGTTCAGCGCCAGAACCGCAGCCAGACCCGGCTCGATATGCTCGCAATCGATCCCGCCACCGGCAAAGGCCACGTGCTGTTCAGCGAACAGGCCGCCGCCAAGAGTTGGATCAACCTTGGCGACAACTATCGCTTCCTCAAGGATGGCAGCCTGGTCTGGTGGTCAGAGCGCGATGGGTTTGGCCACCTCTATCACTACAAGGCCGGCAAGTGGCGCCAGCTGACCAAGGGCAAATGGGTGGTGACCGAGCTCAATGGGATCGACGAAGCGCGGGGCCGCGTAACCTTTACCGCCACTCGCGACGATGTTTTGGCTCATCAGCTCTATGCGCTGGATCTGGGTCGTCCCGGTGCGATCGAACGCTTGACCGAACCGGGCTGGACCCACGGGGCCAGCATGGACAAGGCCGGACAAAGCCTGCTGGTGTTCCGCTCATCCTCTGGCCAGCCGCCGCAGGTCTATCTGGCTGATGGCAAGGGCAAGCGTCTCGCCTGGGTGGAGGAAAACCGATTGGATGCGGCGCATCCCTACGCTCCGTTCGTCGCTTCGCACCAGCTGCCGCAGTTCGGGACGATCAAGGCCGCCGATGGCACTGATCTGCATTGGCGGATGATCCTGCCGGACATGGAGCAGGGCAAGCGCTATCCGGTGCTGTTCTCGCACTATGGCGGTCCGGGGCTGCAATCGGTTACGCGCGGCTGGAGCGGCGGTCTGGAGCAGGCGATCGTCGCCAAGGGCTACATCTGGTTTGAAATCGACAACCGCGGCAGCGCCAACCGCGGGGTCGCCTTCGAAAGCGCGATCTGGCGCGCGATGGGCGGCGTCGAAGTGCAAGACCAGCTGGCGGGCGCGCTTTACCTCAAAAGTCTGCCGTTCGTCGATCCGGCCAAGATCGCGATCGATGGCTGGTCCTATGGCGGCTATATGACGCTCAAGATGCTGCAGGCCAATCCCGGGGTCTACGCCGCCGGAATTGCGGGCGCACCGGTGACGAAATGGGAACTCTACGACACCCATTATACCGAACGCTATATGGGCACACCTCAGGCCGATGGCGCCGCTTACACAGCCAGCAGCGCGCTTACCAATGCCACCAAGATCACCGATCCGCTGCTGGTGATCCACGGCATGGCCGATGACAACGTCGTGTTCGAAAACTCCTCGGCGCTGATCGCCAGGCTTCAGGCCGAAGCCGTGCCGTTCGAGATGATGCTCTATCCGGGCTATACCCACCGCGTTTCTGGACCCAAGGTTGGACGGCATCTCTGGGAAACGATCCTGGCGTTTCTCGAACGCCACGGGGTGACGCCGCCCGAGTGAACCGCTAGGGCGCGCGCAGCAGAGGCGGAGTTCACGGATCATGGGTTACCGGGTGGTGGTTGTCGGCGCGACGGGAAATGTCGGGCGCGAGATGATGAACGTGCTGGCCGAGCGCGAATTTCCGATTGAGGAACTGGCCGCGGTCGCCTCTGCGCGCTCGCAGGGCAGCGAAGTTGAATTCGGTGAAACCGGGCGGATGCTCAAGGTCCGCAACATCGAACACTTTGACTTCGCCGGCTGGGATATCGCGCTGTTTTCGGCCGGATCGGCGGTGGCCAAGGATTATGCCCCCAAGGCCGCGGCGGCGGGCTGCGTCGTGATCGACAACTCTTCGTACTACCGCATGGACCCCGACGTGCCGCTGATCGTCCCCGAAGTGAACCCCGATGCGATTGAGGGCTACAAGCGCAAGAACATCATCGCCAATCCCAATTGCTCGACCGCGCAGATGGTGGTGGCGTTGAAGCCGCTCCACGATGCGGCGCGGATCAAGCGCGTGGTGGTCAGCACTTACCAGTCGGTCTCGGGCGCGGGCAAGGACGGGATGGACGAGCTGTTCGAGCAGAGCCGTAACATCTTCGTCGGCGATCCGGCGGTGCCGACCAAATTCACCAAGCAAATCGCTTTCAACGTCATCCCCCACATCGACAGCTTCCTCGACGATGGCTCGACCAAGGAGGAATGGAAGATGGTGGTCGAAACCAAGAAGATCCTCGACCCCAAGATCAAGATCACCGCAACCTGCGTGCGGGTGCCGGTGTTCGTCGGCCATTCCGAAGCGATCAACCTCGAGTTCGAGGACGAGATCAGCGCCGAGCAGGCCCAGGACATCCTCCGCGAGGCGCCTGGGATCATGCTGATCGACAAACGCGAGGACGGCGGATACGTCACCCCGGTCGAATGCGTCGGCGACGGCGCCACCTTCATCAGCCGGGTGCGCGAAGATCCGACCGTCGACAACGGCCTGTCGCTGTGGTGCGTCTCGGACAACCTCAGGAAAGGCGCGGCGCTCAACGCCGTGCAGATCGCCGAGCTGCTCGGGCGGCGGTATTTGCAGAAGGGGTGACGCGAGCGCGGCGCGGGTCTAGTCTCCGCCCCATGACCCAGACCATGACCGGCGGCTGCCAGTGTGGCCGTATCCGCTATGAAGTTCAGATCGCAAGCGACGATGCCTATTGGTGCCATTGCAAGATGTGCCAGAAGGCGACCGGCGGGATCGCTGCGGCGTTTGTCCAGATCGATCCGGCCCGGCTGACCTGGCTGAGCGAGCCCGAGTGGTACGCCAGCTCACCGGTGGCGCGGCGGCCGTTCTGTTCGGCTTGCGGTTCGCCGCTCGGCTTTGCCTGGGTCGACGGGACCGGCGATGCCGATCTGACCGTCGGCAGTTTCGATGATCCCTCGCGGTTCAAGCCCATCCTCCATGCGGGTTGCGAGGCGATCCACGAGGCTTGGCTCGACACAAGAGACCTGCCGCGGCTCGACACCGCGAGCACCAAGAGCGTGGCGGAGCGGTGGAGCGCGGTGGGTCTGGAGGTGCCCGAATGAAGCTGTCCTTGCGCCCCTGTTCGAACGAACCGGAACTCAGCGATCCAGCCGTCGCAGGACAGTTCGCCGAGCAGATGGCCGCGATGGCAGCAACTCCGCAGGTCCCGCCGTGGTGCGGCTACATCGGCTGGGACGGTGCCGCGCCGCTTGGTTTCGGGGGTTTCTCGGGCCTGCCAGACGAAAGTGGGACGGTCGAGATCGGCTATCTGACTTTCCCGGCGCACGAGGGGCAGGGCGTGGCAAGTGCTGTTGCCGCCGGACTGGTCGTGATTGCACGGGAGCAAGGGATAGGGGCGGTAATCGCCCATACCCTGCCGGAGGAAAACGCCTCGACCGCAGTATTGCGCCGCAATGGCTTCATCCGCGATGGCGAGGCCGAGGATCCCGATGAAGGCACAGTCTGGCGCTGGCGCCTGGAACTCGGCTAGAGCGCCGCGATGGGCATCGAAATCTATCCTGGCTTTGATGGCTCCCGGCTCGCGCTGCACCGGATGGGGCAAGGGCCGCCGCTGGTGCTGCTCCACGGGCTATTTTCCGATGCCGAGATGAACTGGATCAAGTTCGGCCATGCCGCGCTGCTGGCCGAGGCCGGGTTCGAACTGCTGATGCCCGATCTGCGCGCCCACGGCCACAGCGAGGCGCCTCACGATCCCGCCGCCTATCCCGCCGACGTGCTGGCGCGCGATCTGGCGGCGCTGGTCGATCATCTTGGCCTGACCGATTACGATCTCGGCGGCTTCTCGTTGGGAGCACGGACCAGCGTGCGCGGGGTGATCGGCGGGCTCAAGCCACAGCGACTGGTGCTTGGCGGAATGGGGCTGGAAGGGCTGGCGGGGTGGAGCGGACGCGGCGATTTCTTCGTTGATGCTATCGACCGCTTTGAAAGCGTCAAACACGGCGACCCTGCTTATTTCGCGGTGCAGTTCATGAAGACCATGAATATCGACCGGGTCGCGGCGCGGCTGCTGCTCGGCACATTCAGCGATACCCCGTCCGCGGCGCTGGCGGAGCTGACCATGCCGACGCTGGTGGTCTGCGGTGATCAGGACCGCGACAACGGCGATCCCGCGGCGCTGGCCGCAACGCTACCCGCTGCGGTCCATGCAGAAATCCCTGGGACCCATATGAGCTGCGTGAGCAAGCCCGAACTGGGGCTGGCGATCCGTGATTTTCTGTTCAACTAGACGATCGAGGCCTGTGGCAGGACCCGGCTCCACTCTTCGCTAGCTTCGGCGATCAGCACCTTGAACTTCGTCGCTTGTCGGCCCCAAGCTGCCGCGCAGGGCCCGGTCCAGTCAGGTCCAAGGGCCTTGGCGAGTTCCACAAGCGTGAGGTCAATGAAAGCCTCGTATTCGGCCAACGGCAGATCACCGTAGCTGCGGTGCGTGGCGACCAGTTCAGCGATCAGCGGCCAGACCCAGCTCTCCTCCAAGGCCAGGCCATAGAGGATCTGCAAAGTCTCATCGGTCATCCGCACCGAGGTGGCTTCGGGGCAGAGGAAGGCGGGTTGGCGCTGCGGAAATGCCGCGAAGAAGCGCTCGAACAGACTGTGGCGCAATTCGATGCCGGCCTCAGCCAGCCGGATCAGGCTGGCTTCGATCCGGGCGGCATCGCCAGCGCTCACCGGAACGGCGGTTCGTTGAACGCCCGCAGTTTGCGCGAATGGAGCCGCGAGCCCTCGGCGCGGAGCAGGTCGATCGCGGTGGTGCCGATGCGGAGGTGGGAGGCGATGGCTTCTTCGTAGAATCGGTTGGCCTGTCCGGGCAGCTTGATCTCGCCGTGCAAGGGCTTGTCCGAGACGCACAGCAGCGTGCCGTAAGGCACCCGGAAGCGATAGCCCTGCGCGGCAATCGTGGCGCTTTCCATGTCGATCCCGATCGCGCGGCTGAGGCTGAGCCGCCGTGCAGCTTGGGTATAGCGCAGTTCCCAATTGCGATCGTCGGTGGTGGCGACGGTGCCGGTGCGCATCCGCTTCTTGAGGTTCTGCCCGGTATCGCCGCTGACTTGCTCGGCCGCCTGGGCCAGCGCGATCTGAACCTCGGCAATGGCAGGGATCGGGATCTCGGGCGGCAGCACGGTATCGAGCACGTTGTCGTCGCGCAGATAGGCGTGGGCCAGCACATAGTCGCCGATCTTCTGGGTATCGCGCAGCCCGCCGCAATGCCCGATCATCAGCCAGGCCTCGGGCCGCAGTACCGCCAAGTGATCGCAGGCAGTCTTGGCGTTGCTGGGGCCAACCCCGATGTTGACCAGGGTGATCCCCATCCCGTCCTCGCGGACCAGGTGATAGGCCGGCATCTGGTGGCGCCGCCAGGCGGTGTCGGAGAGCCGCGCGCGGGCGTTGTCGGTCGGCTTGTCGATCAGCAGACCGCCGGCGCCTGATAACAGCTTATAGCCGTTCTTGCCAAGCTGCTGTCCCGCCCAATCAACAAATTCATCGACATAGCGGTGATAGTTCGTGAACAGCACGAAGCGCTGGAAGTGCTCCACCTCGGTGCCGGTGTAGTGGGCCAAACGGGCAAGGCTGAAATCGGTGCGCAGGGCGTCGAACAGCGCCAGCGGGATCTCCTCATCGTGGTCGTCCAGCTCGATCCCGTCGGCCAGTTCGTCGCCGATCAGCGCCAGTTCGGCCGCCGGGAAGTACTTGGCAAGATCCTGCGGGCTGACATTGCCAAGATCAGCGCTGGCGTCGATCACATAGGAGAAAGGGATTTCCTGAAGCGATCGGCCGACTTCGATCTCGATAGCGTAATCATCGGCGAGCAGGCTTAGCTGCTCGGTCAGATAGTCGGCGAACAGAGCCGGTCTGGTTACCGTTGTGGCATAGGTTCCGGCATCAGAAAGGCGGCCAAAGGCGCGCGCCAGATCGGGCCGAGTTTCCTCACCATAGTAGTGCAGGCGAATTTCAGGATAGCACCAGGCGCGGGCCGTCCGGCGCTCTTCTGGGGGCAGGGTGCCGTCGGCGGCGAATTGGGCGATGTCGGCTTTGAGTTTAGCGACTGCCGCATCGTAAACGCGAACCAATTCCGCGATGATCGTTTCTGTTGTTTGCATCTCGTACCCTTAGCCCGCGGGGCATGACAATTCAAATGCAGCCCCGATTAGTACTCCCGCCGCCGGTTGCGCAGCATCGGCCCTCGACTTAGGATGAAAACCAAGATCGGAAGGATGCGCTATATGAAACTGGTAATTGCGGTTGCGACCCTAACAATGACAGGACAGGCGCTGGCGCAGAGCACGGACGAGTCCGCGACCATCGAAGCGAGCAGCGCTGCCCTGCGGACGATATTCGAAGACAACCGCACCGCCAATCACATCCCGGGAACGGTTTACGGTGTGGTCAAGGACGGCAAGCTTGTAGTGGTCGAGGGCTTGGGGGTACGCGATCCTGAATCCAGGTTGGCGGTCGATGGCGACACCCGGTTCCGGATCGCCTCGATGTCGAAAGCCTTCACTGCGCTCGCGATCCTCAAGCTGCGAGATGAGGGCAAGCTCAATCTTGATGCGCCCGCATCGCGCTATGTCCCGCAATTGCGGCGGTGGCGACCGCCTTCCGGCGATTCGCGCGCGATTACCGTGCGCGATCTGCTCCACCACACCGCCGGGCTGGTCGAAGACAATCCCTGGGGCGATCGCCAGCAAGTCCTGACCGAGCCTGAGTTCAGCGCGTTGATCGCCTCGGGCATGGATTTTGCCAACACGCCGGGCGTCAGGATGGAATATTCGAACTACGGCTATGCGCTGCTCGGGCGGATCGTTTCGAATGTCTCGCGCCAACCTTATCAGGACTATATCCGCAAGCGGATCATGGTGCCGCTGGGTATGAGCTCGACCGGGTTCGACATCGCAAAAAGTCCGGCCGGTTCGCGCGCGATCGGCTATCGCTGGCAGGACGAGACCTGGGTGCGCGAACCCGACATGCGCGACGGCGCCTTCGGGGCAATGGGCGGGGTCGAGACTACTGCCAACGATTATGCCAAGTGGATCGCCTTCCTGCTCTCGGCCTGGCCGGCGCGTGACGGGCCCGAGACCGGCCCGGTCGGGCGGGCGACGGTGCGCGACATGGTTGCGCTTGCCTCGCCGCGGCCCGCAGTCAACCGCCCAGCCGAGCTTGGCCCGCCGTGCCGTATGTCAACGGCTTACGCGGCCGGACTGAACGTGATCGACGATTGCGACCTTGGCCGTGTGGTGACGCATTCGGGCGGCTATCCCGGCTACGGCTCGAACATGCTGCTGCTGCCCGATGCCGGGGTCGGGATGTTCGTGTTCAGCAACCGTACTTATGCGGGTTCGGGACCGGCGCAGTTCAAGGCGATGCTGGCGCTGCGCCGCGCTGGGGCGATCCCTAACCGCTCTGCCCCGGTCTCATCCGGACTGGCCGAAGCCTACGCACTGGCCAAGGCGGTGTGGATCAGCGGCGATCCAGCGCGGGCGCCGCTGGCTGGCAATGTCGCCATGGACCGCGATCTGGCCCGCCGCGCGAAGGATATCGCCGAGCTCAAGGCGAAGGTCGGCGCCTGCGCGATGGGCGAGCCGGTGGTACCGATCTCGGCAATGGAGGGGACTTTCAGCTGGTCTTGCGCAGCCGGCAAGGTGGCGGGCCGGGTCCAGCGCGCGCCGCTGGCCGCGCTACAATTGCAGGTCATCAGCTTCCGCGAGGTGACGGCTGACTGACCCGAAACGAAAAGGGCGCCGGCTGACCGGCGCCCTTCGCGAATTCTGCATATTTCGGCAAAAGGTTTAGCCTTCAGCGCCATCCTCGGCAGCTTCGTCAGCAACAGGAGCTTCAGCGGCAGGCGCCTCAGCCTCGATCTCGACTTCACCGCCGCCGCCTTCGAACTCGGTCGCGGCATCGGCTGCGGCCTCGTCTTCAAACATCGCCTTGATGACATCGACCCCGGCGGCCTGCTGCTGGGCCTCGTCAGGCGAACGCGCGACGTTGACCTTGACCATCACCGCGACCTCGGGGTGCAGCGTAACCTTGACGTCGAACACGCCGATCGTCTTGATCGGGCGTTCGAGCACGACCATAGCCTTGGCAATGCCCGCACCATCGGCGTTGAGTGCATCGACGATATCGCGCACCGAAACCGAGCCATAGAGCTGGCCGGCGTTCGACGAGGCGCGGATCAGCACCACCGATTTGCCTTCGACGTTGGCCGAGTGGAGCTCGGCCTCGCCGCGGCGGCTGGCGTTGTCGGCCTCGATCTTGCTGCGGTTGATTTCGAAGAGCTTGCGGTTGGCTTCGTTGGCGCGCAGCGCCTTCTTGCCCGGGAGCAGGAAGTTGCGGGCGTAGCCGTCCTTGACGGAAACCACATCGCCGATGCTGCCAAGCTTCTCGATCCGTTCGAGGAGGATGATGTCCATGTTCTCTCTCCCCTTACTTCACGAGGTAGGGCAGCAGGCCCAGGTGCCGGGCGCGCTTGATCGCCTGACCCAGCTCGCGCTGTTTCTTGGCGGAAACCGCGGTGATGCGGCTGGGTACGATCTTGCCGCGTTCGGACATGTAGCCCTGCAGCAGACGCGTGTCCTTGTAATCGATCTTCGGCGCGTTCTTGCCCGAGAACGGGCATGACTTGCGGCGGCGGAAAAAGGCGCGGGCCATGATCAGTACTCCTCGCGTTCGCGGCGCTTGGTGCGCTCGCGGTCTTGCTTGCGCATCATCACCGACGGCTCGGCTTCGAGCTCGTCGACCCGCACGGTCAGCCAGCGGATCACGTCTTCGTTGATCGCGGTCTGGCGTTCAAGCTCTGCGACGACGCCCGCGGGGGCCTCGATGTTGAGCATCACGTAGTGCGCCTTGCGGTTGCGCTTGATCTTGTAGGCGATGTTCTTGAGGCCCCAGGTCTCGGTCTTGGTGACCTTGCCCTGTCCGGCTTCAACGATCTGGGTGGCGGTAGCAGCCAGCGCATCAACCTGCGCCTGACTGAGATCCTGGCGCGCCAGGAACACGTGCTCGTAGAGAGCCACGGGCTTATCCTTTCATCTCGAACCGATCGCTGGCTGATCCGCACGATTGCGGGGCCCCTCCGGCTTTCTGCGTTCCCAAGGTGAGTCGGGAAGCGGCGCGGATAGCGGGATTGGCGGCAATTGCAAGCTTGAACACGGCGGCGGTCTGCCGCACATGCTCGTTCTGATACGCCATTTTGAGGAAACCCATTGCAATGCCCACCGGCCTGGTTGCCCTGCTCGATGATATCGCGGTAATCGCCAAGGCCGCCGCTGCGTCGATCGACGATGTCGGGGTGGCCGCGGCCAAGGCCGGGTCCAAGGCTGCCGGGGTGGTGATCGACGATGCCGCAGTCACCCCCAGCTACGTCACCGAGTTCACTCCCGACCGCGAGCTGCCGATCATCTGGCAGATCACCAAGGGCAGCCTGCGCAACAAGCTGCTGATTCTGCTCCCTGCGGCGCTGCTGCTTAGCCAGTACCTGCCCTGGGCGATCACCCCGCTGCTGATGATCGGCGGGGCCTACCTGTGCTATGAAGGCGCGGAAAAGGTGATCGAGAAATTCGGCGGGGCACATCACGGCGAGACCCTGGCCGATCCGATCGCTAACATGGCCGAGTTCGAACGCGAGCGGATCAGCGGCGCGGTGCGAACCGATTTCATCCTTTCGGCCGAAATCATGGCGATTGCGCTGGCTGCGGTCGCCAGCGAGCCGCTGCTCAATCGCGGGCTGATCCTGGCGCTGGTTGCGGTGGTGATTACGATCGCGGTCTATGGCACGGTGGCGCTAATCGTGAAGATGGACGATATCGGCCTGCACCTGGTCGAAAAACGCCAGACTGCGGTGGAGCAGAAGCTTGGCCGGGGCCTGCTGCTGGCGATGCCGAAATTGCTGGCGATGCTATCGACGGTCGGCACCGTGGCGATGCTCTGGGTTGGCGGGCAGATCGTGATCCATGGCCTGCACGAGCTGGGCCTGCACGGCCCCTCGGACCTGGTTCATGCCGCCCAGCACGCAATCGAACAGGCCACCGGTGCGCTCGGCGGGGTGCTCGGCTGGCTCGGCAATGCAGCGCTTTCGGGTGTCGCTGGATTGGCGCTGGGGGCGGTTATCGCTTTCGTCCTGCACAAGGTGCTGAAGCTTGAGATCGGGGCTTCGGCTTAGGGCAGTCGCATCAACAAGTCCTTGGCGAACAGTGCCAGCGTATCGTCTCTCGCGCCCATTATTACGATCCGGACGCCAGGGCGAGCGAGCGCGGCGATGCGGGTGCCGCAGTCGTCGCGCGATGCGATGTGCTCGGCCTGGCCACCCACCGCAGAGATCAGCTTCACGATCCGCTCGCTGCCCTCGCTGCGATCGACCGTACCGCCAAAATAGACCGGATCGCACAGGATGGTGAGGTCTTCAGGTCCGAGCAGGCGGGCAAAGGTCGCGGCAAGTTCCGCCCCCATCTGCCTGAGCGGGCCATAGCCATGCGGCTGGAAGAACGCGATCACCCGCCCGGGCTGGGCCTTGAGCGTGGCGAGGGTGGCTGCAACCTTGTCCGGATTGTGGCCGAAATCGTCGATCACGGTCACGCCCGACGGGCTGGTGCCGACGATATCGAAGCGCCGTGCCAGCCCCACAAAGCTGGCGAGTGCGTGGACCGCTTCGGCAACTGGCACTCCGGCGGCGTTGGCGGCAGCGATTGCGGCGAGCGCGTTGGCGAGATTGTGGCGGCCGGGGACTTTGAGCGCCAACTCGATGCGACTGCCGTCGCGGCGGTCCTCGATCGTCGCGGTCAGGCTGTCGTGGCCTTCGTCGATTGACCCCGCCACCACCCCCAGCATCGCTTCCGGACTGTCGATCCCGAAGCTGATCAGGCACTGCGCGCGCGGGGCAAGTTCGGCGGCTTCGGGATCGTCGAAGTTCACTGCGGAGACTTCAGCTCTGGCGAGGAAATCGCCAAACAGTTCGCGTAGTTCCTCCAGGCTCTTGTGGTCGAGGCTGACATTGCCGAGCACCGCGACGCTGGGGCGGAAGAGCGCGATCGATCCGTCGCTCTCGTCGACCTCGGAGACGAACACCCCGCTATGCCCGACCCGTGCGCTGGCGAAGGGGGAATCGAGCGAGGCGTAGTTCTTCATCACCGCGCCGTTCATGATCGTCGGGTCGCGGCCGGCGCGGTCCATGATCCACCCGACCATGCCGGTGACCGTGCTCTTGCCGCTGGTTCCGCCGATCGCCACCTTGGTTGGCGCAGCGTTGAACAGGCGGGCGAGCAATTCGGCGCGGCTCATCCGCGGGCAACCGAGTTCCTTGGCACGAACCATTTCAGGCACGGTGTCTTCGACTGCGGCCGAGGCGACCAGCACCTGATCGCTTGATACAATCCCGCTGCCGTCCTGCGCGAACAGCTGGAACCCCAGACTCTCCAACCAGGCGAACTTCTCCGGCGTGAGGCCCTGATCGCGGCTGCGGTCGGACCCCGCTACTTCGGCCCCGGCGCCTTTCAGGATCAGAGCGAGCGGCAGCATGCCCGATCCGCCGATGCCGCAGAAGAACCAGGGGTGCTCAGTAAGGTCGCTCATCCTCTCTCCGGTATGCGGCCTTGCTTGCCAGCGCAACCGGGTTAGGTAGACCCATGCCCCGCGTCGCCATTTGCGCTCCGTCGCGTTCGATCACTCCGGAAGATGCCGCGCGCGTTCGGGCTATCGCTGCCGAGTTTCCCGGACTCGATCTGCACTTTCACCCACAGTGCTTCCTCAGCGAGGGTCATTTCGCCGGGAGCGACGCACAGCGACTGGCCGCCTTCGTCGAATCCGCCAACGACTCTGGCTTTGACGCGGTGTGGTTCGCGCGCGGCGGCTATGGCGCCAACCGGATCGCGCAGGAGGCGGTCGGTCAGCTCGGCAAGGCGGCTGAGGGCAAGGCGTTCCTGGGCTATTCCGACACCGGCTACCTGCTCGCGGCGCTCTACCGCGAGCGGATCGGCCAGCCGGTTCACGCCCCGATGGTCGCCGATATTCGCCGCGATGGCGGCGAGGCAGCGGTGCGGCGCAGTCTCGCCTGGTTGTGCGGGGATCGGTCAGGCGTGGAAAGCTCGCTCGATCGACGCCCGACCGTTGCCTTCAACCTCACCACGCTGGCAATGTGCTGCGGTACTCCTTTGATGCCGGGGCTGGCAGGGCATGTGGTGATGGTTGAGGAAGTCGCGGAGCACCTCTATTCCGTTGACCGGCTGTTCTTCCACCTCACCGCGCACCTCGGCGGGATTGCGGGACTCCGCCTCGGGCGGGTCGGCGATGTGCCAGAGAATGACATTGGCTTCGGCCAGAGCGCCACTGAAATCGCCCGCGACTGGTGCGCGCGCCATGCGATCCCGTTCCTGGGCGCCGCGGGTATCGGCCATGACAGCGACAACAAGATTGTCTCATTCGGGCTTGCGGGAGGTGGCACCAGCCAATAGGCGCGCAGCCAGAGGAGCTTGGGCATGAGAGCATTCGTTTTCCCCGGACAGGGCAGCCAGAAGATCGGCATGGGGCAGGAGCTGGCCGCCGCCAGCGCAGCCGCGCGCGAGGTGTTTCAGGAAGTTGACGAGGCGCTCGGGCAGAAGCTCTCCGCGATCATGCGCGAGGGCCCCGAGGAGGCGCTGACTCTGACCGAGAACGCCCAGCCGGCGATCATGGCCAATGCCATTGCTGTGCTGCGGGTGCTTGAGAAAGAAGGCGGGGTTGTATTCGCCGACAAGGCGGACTTTGTCGCCGGACACAGCTTAGGCGAATACACTGCGCTCTGCGCTGGCGGAGCGTTCAGCCTGGCTGACACTGCGCGGCTCTTGAAGCTGCGCGGGACAGCGATGCAGGCGGCGGTACCGGTCGGGGTCGGAGGAATGTGCGCGCTGCTTGGCGCCGATATCGCCAAGGCCCAGGCGCTCGCCGATGCCGCGGCTGAGGGGGAAGTCTGCACTGTCGCCAACGACAACGATCCCGGCCAGGTCGTGCTCTCGGGCCACAAGGCGGCGATCGAGCGCGCCATCGCCATGGTCAAAGATTTCGAGATCAAGCGCGGCGTGGCGCTGCCGGTCTCGGCCCCGTTTCACTGCCCGCTGATGCAGCCAGCCGCTGAGGCGATGGCCGCAGCACTCGGCAAGACCCCGCCGGCGGCGCTGCACGTCCCCCTCTTCGCCAACGTCACCGCGGCCATGGTCAGCGACCCCGCCGAGGTCGCCCGCCTGCTGGTCGAACAGGTCACCGGCCGCGTCCGCTGGCGCGAAAGCGTGATCGCGATGCAGGCCACGGGGGTCGACAGCTTCGTTGAACTCGGCGGCAAGGTGCTGGGTCCGATGATCGGGCGCTGCGTCAGCGATATCGCGGTGACCAGCGTCGTTGGTATGGCTGATATTGAAGCCTTGGCAAAGGAGCTCTGAGCGATGGAACACCGCCTCTTCGACCTTACCGGAATGACCGCCCTCGTCACCGGCGCTGCCGGGGGAATTGGTTCGGCGATCAGCCATGCGCTTGCACGGCAAGGCGCGCGGCTGGCGCTTTCGGGAACCAACCCGGGCAAGCTGCGCGCGTTTCGTGAGGAGCTGAACGATACTTATGGGCACGATCACGTCGAGATCACTTGCGACCTCTCCAATACCGAGCAGGTTGAGCACCTGATCCCGGCCACGGTCGGTACCCTCAGCAAGATCGACATTCTGGTCAACAACGCCGGGATCACCCGCGATAACCTGGCAATGCGGATGAAGGATGAGGAGTGGGATGCCGTCATCAAGGTCAACCTTGAAGCCGCTTTCCGGCTGATGCGCGCCGCGGCCAAGCCGATGATGAAGGCGCGGCACGGGCGGATCATCACCATAACTTCGGTGGTCGGCGCCACCGGCAATCCTGGCCAGATCAACTACGCCGCTGCCAAGGGCGGGCTGACCGCGATGTCGAAGTCGCTCGGGCAGGAGCTCGCCAACCGCGGGATCACCGTCAACTGCGTCGCCCCCGGCTTCATCCGCACCGCGATGACCGACAGCTTGCCCGATGCCCAGAAGGACGCGCTCAATGCCCGGATCCCGATGGGACGGATGGGCGAGGGCGAGGATATCGGCGCGGCAGTGGCCTATCTCGCGAGCAGTGAGGCCGGCTATATCACCGGGCAGACGCTGCACGTGAACGGCGGCATGGCGATGATTTCGTGAGGTTGCGGGAAGAACGACCCGCAAACCCCGAATTTATCCCCAATTTCACCCCGATTCCCCGCCCCCGCCCTTGCCGCGCCGGGGCTTGGCGCTAAGAAAGGTGGTCCGAAATGACGGCGCTCCGCCGATTCTGGCTGTGTGCGTTCGCAGGGGACACTGACCGACCATGAAGGCCACCATCGAACGCGCGACGCTGCTGAAGTGCCTGTCGCACGTCCAGTCCGTCGTCGAACGACGCAATACCATCCCGATCCTCTCGAACGTGCTGATCGAGGCTGCGGGCGACGGCACTGTCAAGCTGATGGCAACCGATCTTGACCTCCAGGTTGTCGAAACGATGGGCGCAGTTTCGGTCGAGAGCGGGGGCGCGATCACCGTTTCGGCACACCTGCTGTTCGATATCGCCCGCAAGCTCCCCGATGGCAGCCAGGTCAGCCTTGAAGCCTCGGACAACCGCATGGCAGTCAAGGCCGGGCGCAGCCGCTTCAGCCTGCCGACGCTGCCGCGCGACGATTTTCCGGTGATCGTCGAGGGTGACCTGCCGACCAGCTTCGAGCTGCCCGCCGCGACGCTGGCCCAGTTGATCGATCGCACCCGCTTTGCGATCAGCACCGAGGAGACCCGCTATTACCTCAACGGCATTTTCCTCCACGTCAGTGACGAGGAACTGAAGGCCGCTGCGACCGACGGCCACCGCCTCGCCCGCTACACCATCAAACGCCCCGACGGCGCTGAGGGCATGCCCGACGTGATCGTGCCGAGGAAGTGCGTGGGTGAGCTGCGCAAACTGCTTGAAGAAGCGCTCGACTCGAACGTGCTGATCGACCTTTCGGCGAGCAAGGTGCGCTTCACGCTGGGCGGCGAAAACGGCGTGGTTCTGACCAGCAAGCTGATCGACGGCACTTTCCCCGATTACAGCCGGGTGATCCCGACCGGCAACGACAAGCTGCTCAAACTCGATCCCAGGAGCTTCTGGGAAGGGGTTGACCGCGTCGCCACGATCGCCACCGAAAAGACCCGCGCGGTCAAGATGGCGCTGGAGAACGACAAGGTGACGCTCTCGGTCACTTCGCCGGATAACGGCACCGCTGCTGAAGAGGTTCCAGCCGATTACAGCGCGGCCGGTTTCGAGATCGGCTTCAACGCCAATTACCTAAAGGACATCCTCGGCCAGATCGAGGGCGATACGGTCGAACTCCACCTCGCCGACGCCGGCGCACCAACACTGATCCGCCAGGATGAGAAGAGCCCCGCGCTCTATGTGCTGATGCCGATGCGAGTTTGAGGGTGGAAGCCAGACAGGGACCAGACCTTGATCGGCTTGCGTAGGATTACACTTCGGCCTGGAACACGGGTGTGCCCGACGCTGTTGCGGGACACTTCACCCATGATGGCCAGATCACCATCAACGCGGGTGAGCCATGGGTCGGGCGCGCAGGCGTTGCGGCCATGGCAGCGGGGTTTTATGCCGACATACCTGACCTTGCCCTGACTTGTGACGGGATTCGCGGGGCAGGTGAGCAGGCGATCTATCTCTGGACCTTCACCGGAACGCACGTTGCGCATGGCAATCCGGTTCGGATCAGCGGCTGGGAAGAATGGACGGTTGATCCCGTCGGCCTGGTAAGCATGTCGCGCGGTTGGTTTGACGCCGCCGAATACGCGCGCCAGGCCGGAATCTGACATATGCCGGTCAGAACCATTTCCTATTGGTTCAAATAGTCCGCCCCGGCTGGACCGCATTTCGCTTTACTGGTCCGCCATGGCCTGTTTGACTGGCTTGGACGGGCCGTACGCCCCTGCCAGCTTTATGGAGAGAGAGATGAGCCAGACCGCCCAGGTTCGCCGCGACGCCCTTACCGAGACGCGGCTGGTCGATGATCCGCCAGCGGCGCTGGGCGAGGGCGAGGCCCGGCTCAAGATCGAGAGTTTCTCGGTCACCGCCAACAACGTCACCTATGCGGTGGCCGGTGATTCCTTTGCCTACTGGAACTTCTTCCCCGCCGAGGACGGCTGGGGCGTGGTGCCGATGTGGGGGCATGCCGTGGTTGAGGCTTCGAACCACCCCGATGTCGCGGTGGGCGAGCGGGTCTATGGCTATCTGCCGATGGCCAGCCACCTCACCGTGCAGCCAGACAAGATTTCGCCCGGCTCGTTCAGCGATGCCGCTGCGCATCGCCAGCCGATGAGCCCGGTCTACAACCAGTACAGCCGTCTGGCCGTCGATCCCGACCACGATCCCGCGCGCGAAGCTGAGCGGATGATCTATGGCGGGCTGTTCAGGACCGGGTACCTGATCGAAACCATGATGCGCGGCGAGGGCTGGTTCGGCGCCGAAGCGCTGATCTGCACCAGCGCCTCGTCCAAGACCGCGATGGGCCTGGCCAGCGTTGCGCGCGAAAAGTCTCCGCAAATCCGCCGGATCGGACTGACTTCGGCGGGCAATGCCGAGTTCGTTCGCGCGACCGGGTTCTACGATGAGGTGGTGACCTATGACGCTATCGCCAGCCTGCCCCAGGTTCCCTCGGTCGCGGTTGATTTCGCAGGGAATGCGGCGATTGCCCGCGCGGTCCACACCGCCCTGGGCGAGAACCTGCGTTATTCGAGCATGGTCGGCGCGACCCACGTCGGCGCCGGGTTCGGGGGAACCGGCGAGCCGCTGCCGGGCCCGACGCCGGTGATGTTCTTTGCGCCGGACTATGCCGTGGCCGCGCTCAATGAACATGGCCCCAAGGCTTTCAGTGAAGCCGTTGCGGTCAGCTGGGACAAGTTCCTCGAGGCCGCCAGCGCTGCGGTCAAGGTCGACGAGCGGCCGGGTCTGGCCGCTGCGCTCGATGCCTTTGTCGCGACCGTCGAGGGCAAGACGCACCCCAGCATGGGGATTGTGATCCGGCCCTAAATATCGACTACGATCTTGCCGAAATGCGCATTCGCGGCCTGGTGGCGGAAGGCGTCGGCGAGGTTGGCGAGCGGGAAGTGGTCGGAGATCACCGGCTTGATCCCGTTCGCCTCGATTCCGGCAACCATTGCCAGCTGCTGGGCGCGGCTGCCCACTGTCAGCCCTTGGACGCGCAGGTTCTTGGCCATCAGCAGCCCGGTCTGAACCGGGCCGGCGAAGCCCGCGAGTACCCCGATCAGCGCAACGTGGCCGCCGACCCGGGTCGCCATCATCGACTGGTCGAGCGTGCCCGCGCCGCCAATCTCAACCACGCAATCGACCCCGGCGGCGCCGGTCAGCTCGAGCGCTTTCATCCCCCAGGCAGGGGTGTCCTTGTAGTTGATCAGTTCGTCCGCGCCGAGCGCCTTGAGGCGTTCGAGCTTCTCGTCCGCCGAGGAGGTCGCGATCACTCGCGCGCCGGCCGCCTTGGCGAATTGCAGCGCGAATACCGAAACCCCGCCCGAACCCTGGACCAGCACCGTATCGCCGGGTTTGATTGCATCATCGACGAACAGCGCGCGCCACGCGGTGAGGCCCGCGCAGGTCAGCGTCGCGGCCTCGGCGGCGTTGTAGCCCGCCGGGACGCGAGTGAACCAATGTTCAGGGGTGACCACCGCCTCGCGGGCATAGCCATCGATCCCGTCGCCCGGAACGCCGCGAAACGCAGTGGCGGGCGGGTCGCCGTCGATCCAGTCAGGGAAGAAGGTCGATACCACCGTGTCGCCGGGTTTGAACTGGGTCACTCCGGCGCCCACAACCTCAACCGTGCCAGCGCCGTCCGACATCGGGATCCGCCCGGCTTCGGTCGGGATCATGCCCACGACCACCGCGAAGTCGTGGTAATTGAGCGAGCTTGCCGCCAGCTTCACACGGATCTGCCCGGGGCCGGGCTGACCGGGATCCTCGCAGGTTGCGGGCAGCAAGGTGTCGAGACTGGCGGGGGAACCGACGCGGACGCAGGCCTGGCTCATTCCGCCGCCTCGAGCATCGCCGCGCGCTGGGGGCCGCGGATCAGGCCACCGGGGGTGGCGCCGGTCCATTCCCCGCGCTCGAAAGTCACCGTGCCGCCTTTGATCGTGTAGTCGTAGCCCTCGGCTTTCTGCAGCAGTCGCTTGCCGCCTGCAGGCAGGTCGAAGGCCAGCCAGGGCTTGCCCAACTTGAGAGCTTCGAGATTGATCACATTGATATCGGCGAGATATCCCGGCGCCAGCACGCCGCGATCGTCGAGCCCATAGAGCCGCGCGGTATCGTGGCACTGGCGCTTGACCGCGAGTTCGAGCGGGATCGTTCCGGCTTGCCGGTCACGCGCCCAGTAGCTGAGCAGAAAGGTTGGCGCGGCGGCATCGCAGATCGTTCCGCAGTGCGCACCGCCGTCTGACAGCGACACCAGCGTATCGTCGCGCAGCAGCAGTTCACGGGTGAAATCGAGGTTGCCGTCCATGTAGTTGATGATCGGTGCGTAGATCATGCCGTTGCCATCGTCGGCCATCAGCTGATCGTAGGCGTATTCCGCGCCGTCCTGGCCGGCGCGCTCGGCAAAGCCAGCAATGCTTTCGTCGCGGGTCGGTTCATAGTTGAAGTTGTCCGGCATCGGGTACTGCAGCGCCCAGGCCGCCGTCACCAGAAAGAAGAACGCATCGAGATCGGGCGAGGGTGAGGGCAGATTGGTTTCGGCCAGCAGTTGCGCCTTGAATGCCGGGTCGGCCAGCCTGGCCTTTTGCGCCGGCCACGGCAGCGCTGCGATCGTGCGCCAGCTCGGCCGGTTCATGAACGGATGAACGGTCCCGCGCCAATTCATGATCACGCCGATGCCGCGCAGTCCGATCGCCGCAACAAGATTGCCGCCATTATCGTTAGCGGATTGTATCCCTGCCATCTGATCGCGCCAATGCATCTGCTTGATCGGCGATTGCAGCATCGACATGACCACCGGCAGACCGGTCTCCCTAGTCAGCTGCTCCATCCAGCCGAATTCATTCCATTCGGGCAGCAGATCCGAGGTATGTTCGAACACGCCGTAGCCGACCCGGCCCATCGCCCGGCCGATTGCGATCAGCTCCTCCGCGGTGGCCGTGGTGCCGGGGACCAATTCGCCATCGATGGACTTGTGCAGCACGGTGCGGCTGGTTGAGAAGCCCAGCGCCCCGGCGCGGACGCCTTCCTCGACGATCGCAGACATTTGCGCGATGTCCTGCTCAGTCGGCACCGCGCCGGGCTGTTCGCGGTCACCCAGCACATAGGCGCGGACCGCGCCGTGGGGGACGTGGGTGCCAAGATCGATGGTGCGCGGCAACTTCTCGAGCGCGTCGAGGTATTCAGGGAAAGTCTCCCAGTCCCAGGTCATGCCCTCGGCGAGTGCGGTGCCGGGGATGTCCTCGACCCCTTCCATCAGACTGATCAGCCACTGGTGCCGGTCGGGCGAGGCAGGGGCGAAACCGACCCCGCAATTGCCCATCACCGCAGTCGTGACCCCGTGCCAGCTGGACGGCGCCATTTCCTGGTCCCAGGTGGCCTGACCATCGTAATGGGTGTGGATGTCGACCCAGCCGGGCGCGACCACCTTGCCGGCAGCGTCGATTTCCTGCGCGGCATCGCCGTGAACCGTGCCGACCGCGGCGATCAGCCCGTCCTTGACCGCGACGTCGCCAGTGAAACGCGGCGCACCGGTGCCATCGACGATGGTGCCATGGCGGATGATCAGGTCATATGTGGGCATGGGCTCTCTCCACTGCGCGCCGAGTCTGCGCGCGCGCTTAACCGGGCGATTAAATCACGGAGCGACGGTTCGGGCAAGTCGTATGAGATCCTCCCCATTTTTGGCGAATGCCACAAATGGGGAGGTGGCAGGCGCCTACGGCGGCTGACAGAGGGGTAATGGCGCGAGGGCAAAGGCCCCTCCGTCACGCCCTTCGGGCGCGCCACCTCCCCATTTGCACTACGTGAAAATGGAGAGGATCTGGTTGGGACTCATTCGCCCAGCGCCGCAATCATCTCGCCGACATCGACGAACTTCTCTCTTGGCGCTCCGTCGCGGGCGCGTTGTTCTTCAACTGCTTCGATCTTCTTCCAGTCGCGGAAGGTGATCACTTCAAGTCCGCGCGCGGCAGCCAGAGCATCGAACCCGGAGCGGCCGCGCTTGCCCGCGCCCGCGCCGATATCCTCGGCTATCCGCTCGACCACGCCGAAGCCGTCGGGGCGGTTGGTGCCGATCGTTCCCGAGGGGCCGCGCCGCGCCCATCCGACGCAGTAGAGCCCCGGCATGATCCGTCCTTCATCGTTGGCGAAGCGTCCGGCGCTTTCCTCGAACGGCACTCCGGGGATCGGACTGGTCTTGTAGCCGATGCAGGTAACCACCAGGCTGCAATCGATGGTGTAGCTCTCGCCGGTACCGCTGGCCCGCCCACCGGCATCGAGCGCGGTGCGCTCAATCTCGATCCCGGTCACTTCGTTTTCGCCCAGGATCGCCCGCGGGCTGGCGAAAAAGTCGAACTCGATCTCGATCGGTTTGTCGCTGCGGAACTCTTCGGGAATTGCGGCAAAGCCCCTGAGATGCGTGACCGACTTGCGCTGTCCGGGTTCAAGGAACGAGTCTTCATCCGCAGCCGGCAAGTCCGCCGGATCGACCCGCGGGCAGGCGCGTTCGAGATGGCCCAGTTCGCCCAGCTCCTTGGGGGTCATCGCGATCTGGTGCGGACCGCGACGGCCCAGGATCACGATCCGCTCCAGCCGCGACGCCTGCAGCGCATCGAGCGCGTGGCCAACAATATCGCTGCCGCCAAATTCCGCGGTGGTCTTGGCCAGGATCCTTGCGACATCCAGCGCCACATTGCCGTTGCCGATGACCACCGCGGTCTTTCCCGACAGATCTGGGCTCAGGTTGGCGAACTGCGGATGGCCGTTGTACCAGCCAACGAAAGCCGCACTGCCGAAGACGTTGCCCAGGTTTTCGCCGGGGATCCCTGCGGGCTTGTCGTTGGGTGCGCCGGTTGCCAGCACCACCGCGTCGTAAAACTCTTGCAGCTCGGCGATCGACAGATCCTGGCCGATCGTGACATTGCCGACGAAGCGGACATTATCGAGGCTGGCGGTGCCTTCGTAGCGTTTCGAGACCCCCTTGATCGATTGGTGATCGGGCGCCACTCCGGTCCGGATCAGGCCGTAAGGCACGGGCAGCATATCGAAAATATCGACCCGCACAGCGTCGCCCCACTGCTTGTGCGCGGCTTCGGCGGTGTAGTAGCCCGCAGGGCCGGAACCGATGATCGCGAGGTGACGCATGGGTCTGTCAGCCTTCCTTGGCGGATGAATTGGGTCCTGCCGGGCAAGGTCTCGGGGTCTGCACGCGCCGCGTCAACAGCAGCGGGGCGGCTGCGCGGTCTTTTCGACATAAATTGATTGCAATCCGGAGTGCTCTAGCCGGGACCAGCCAGGCTGCACCAACCCTTTCTCGGCCATCCGGCGAACGATCAGCAAGCGCCGCTTTTCAGCGCTCAAGAATGGTAAACTTAACTTTTCCCCAAGTGTTTTATGACACTACCGCGCCATGGTCGCCCAACCCGCCAAATGGAATGGAGCTGAGGAAGACGCGGCGGAGCAGCTCATGCCAGCTGCTGCGCCCGTCTTGGCGCCCGCGTTCAGCGCGCCGGCCACCGCCCCATTTGCCACTCCCCCCCCAGCGGCGCGGCTCTCGCAGTCTGAACGGCGGGCGGACAGCCGCCGGCTCCGCGGGCGTTCGGTCCTTGCCCCCAACTGGTCGCGGATGGCGGCGGTATTTGGCTTTGGCGGCACGGTAACCGGACTTGCCTCGCAGGTCTTGCCCGGGCCGATCGAACTTGCGCTGTGGCTGGGCTCGACTGCAATTGCCTTTGCCACGCCCTATGCGATCAGGTTCGAACAAGCCCGTCCGGCCAGCACGGTCCGGTCGATCGCCATGAATATCGCAGTGGTCGGGCTGCCGATGCTCGCGTTCGGACTGATGCTGGCGCTGTGGTCCGGCCGCAACCCGGCTTCGACCTATGAAACGACAATCGGCATTCCGGTCATAGTCGGCTCGCTGGCGGCGATCATACTCAATCGCCGGGTACCGAGCCTCATTATGGCGATGATCGGGCTGTGGGGCGGGATCGCTGCGGTCTCGGGCACGCTGACGTCCTGGCTGGTGCTTGCCGGCGGGGTCTTGTCGGGCGTCTATGCTGCGGTGCGCCAGCTGCGCGACGATGCCGATGCCGACGAACGCCGCCAGGATCGCCGCCGCACGCAGGACCGCGCCCAGGAAATCCTCAGCGATTACGAGCAGACCGGACAGGGCTGGTTCTGGGAAACCGACCGCCGCGGTGCGCTGGTCTACGTCTCGCCAACAATCGCCGAAGTTCTGGGCCGCAAGATGAGCGGACTGGTCGGCGCGCCGTTTTCCGAACTGTTCGAGGCCGATCCGGCCGGACAGGAAAATGAGCGAACCCTGGCCTTCCACCTTACCGCGCGTTCGGGTTTCGGCGAGCTTGCGTTGCGCGCCGCGACCCCGGATGAAGAACGCTGGTGGTCGCTCAGCGGGCGGCCACTTTACGATGGATTCGGCAACTTCGTCGGCTTTCGCGGCTCGGGCAACGACCTCACCGAAAAGCGCCGCTCGGCTGAGCACGCCTCGCGGCTGGCGCATTACGATTCGCTGACCGGGCTCGCCAACCGCCTGCAGATGTCGCAGACCCTCGAGAAGATCCTGGCCGCGCCCAACCTCGATCACCGCGCCTGCACCGTGTTCTTGCTTGATCTCGACCGGTTCAAGCAGGTCAACGACACTATGGGGCATCCCGCGGGCGACAGCCTGCTGACCCAGGTGGCGAGCCGGCTTGAACGTGCCGTCAGCGAGCATGGCCGGGTTGGCCGGCTGGGCGGCGACGAGTTCCAGGTGATCCTGGCCGGCCATCATCGCCGCGAAGAGCTGACCGATCTGGCCCGACAGATTATCCGCGACTTGTCCGAACCCTATTCGATCGAAGGCCACCGCGTGGTGATCGGCGTATCGATCGGGATCGCGCTTTCGCCCGAAGACGGGGTCACTTCCGAAGCGATCATCCGCAACGCCGATCTGGCGCTTTACGCAGCCAAGGACGGCGGCCGCGGGCGCCACCATTTCTACGCCCCCGATCTCCACTCCGACGCGGAGGAGCGCCGCCGTCTGGAACAGGACCTGCGCGATGCGCTGATCCAGGGCGGGCTTGACCTGCACTACCAGCCGGTGGTGCATACCGTGACCGAGCGGATTACCGGATTCGAAGCGCTGCTGCGCTGGACCCACCCGACGCTCGGACCGCTGTCGCCGGCCAAGTTCATTCCGATCGCCGAAGATGCTGGCCTGATCGCTCCGATCGGCGAATGGGCGCTGCGCAAGGCCTGCCAGGACCTTGCCAAGTGGCCCGAAGCAGTGCGCGTCGCGGTCAACGTCTCGCCGTTGCAGTTCGCTAATCCGGCGCTGCCCGCCATCATCACCAACGCGCTCGCCGCTGCCCAGGTCAACCCCGCACGGCTCGAGCTGGAAATCACCGAGAGCGTGTTTCTCAACGACGATGAAGGCACCGATGCGATGTTCGCGGCGCTGAAAAGGGTCGGGGTGCGGCTGGCGCTCGACGACTTCGGGACCGGCTACTCCTCGCTCGGCTATCTCAAAAAGGCGCCGTTCGACAAGATCAAGATCGACCAGAGCTTTGTTCGCGGCGCGACCATCACCGGCAGCCGCAACGGCGCGATCATCGCTTCGATCGTCAGCCTGGCCGAAGCGCTGGGGATGGAGACCACCGCCGAAGGGGTCGAAACGCTCGACGAGCTCGATCTGGTGAGGATGCTGGGCTGTAGCCACGTTCAGGGCTTTATCTATGCCAAGCCGCTGACTCTCGAGGCAGCCAGCGCGCAGTTGCAGACCGGCCTTTCCGCAATCGCCAAGGGTCCGCGCGCCGCTCGCTCGGTGCGTCATACCATGCTGCGCAAGATCATCCTCGATCACGGCGGGCAGAGGTACCACGGCACCATCCGCAACATTTCGGCAACCGGGGCGCTGGTCGAGGGGCTGTGGAACGTGCCGCCGGGAACGATTTTCCGGATCATGCTGGCTGAAGGCCAGGTCATCACCGCGACCGCGCGGTGGTGCCAGGAGGACCGGATGGGGGTTGAATTCGCAGCTCCGCTGGAGATGGACGATGCCGGCCGGATCGTGTTGCTGGGCCATGCCAACAGCGACCGCGCCCGGGCATCGATCGCGCGCCGCGAAGCGGGGGGTGTCCGATGAACGCCGCCCGCCTGCTGCCGTGTTTCGTTAGGCAATCCGAAACCATGTTTGTCTATGTTTGGGCAATCGGCTCTTGCACGGTCGATTTGAAACGGGGACGTAGACCATGAGTGCCGCTGCCGGCAAAACGCTAGGCCGCTTCCGCAACCTCCTCGGTGGCGGGGGTGAGCCGATGCGCGGTCCAGCAGCGTCCGGACAGGAATTGCAGCAGGCACTGCTGTTGCTGCGTGACTACGAAGCCTCAGGGCTCGGCTGGTTCTGGTCGAGCGATACCGAGGGCCATATCACTTACGTCTCCAGCTGCATTGCCGAACGGATGGGCAAGACCGTGGCTGACCTGCTGGGCCAGCCGATCCAGTCGCTGTTCATTCTTGAGCGCGACGATGACGATCAGGTCGAGCGCACGCTGCCGCTGATCCTCAGCGCCCGCAAGACTTTCGCCGACCTGCCGGTCCGCTCGGCGCTCGACAAAGACCAGGTGTGGTGGTCGATCTCCGGACGGCCTCAGCTTTCGGCCAAGGGTGATTTCCTGGGCTATCGCGGCAACGGCACCGACATCACCTCGACCCGCCAGAGCCAGAAGGACGCCTCGCGGCTGGCGCAATACGATTCGCTGACCGGGCTTGCCAACCGCCACCGCATGGACAAGCGGCTGGGCGCCACGCTGACCGCCTACCAATCGGCCAAGCGCTGCTGCGCGATCCTGATGATCGACCTTGACCGGTTCAAGCAGGTCAACGACACACTTGGCCATCCGGCCGGCGACGAGCTGCTGAAGCAGGTGGCACAGCGTCTGGGGCGCGTGGTCACTGAAAAGGGTTGCGAAATCGGCCGCCTGGGCGGCGACGAATTCCAGATTATCCTTCCCGATATCGACGATCGCGGGCGGCTGGGCGAAATCGCGATGACAATCATCACGATGATCTCTCAGCCTTACCAGATCGAGGGTAGCCGCTGCATCATCGGGGCTTCGGTGGGGATCGCGATCGCGCCTTACGATGGGATCAACAGCGAAGAACTGGTGCGCTCGGCCGACCTTGCGCTCTACGCCTCGAAAGGTGGCGGGCGCGGCCAATTCCGGTTCTACTCCAGCGACCTCCACGCCGAGGCCGAGCGCCGCCGCCAGATCGAGGAAGACCTGCGCGATGCGCTGGCCAAGGACCAGATGCACCTGGTCTATCAGCCGATCGTCGATACCAAGACCAACCAGGTGGTGACGCTGGAAACGCTGGCGCGGTGGGATCATCCCGAGCTTGGCGCGATTTCGCCTGCGGTCTTTATCCCGATCGCCGAGGAAGCCAATCTGATCGGCCAGCTCGGTGATTGGGCGCTGAAACAGGCCTGTGCCGATGCCGCGCAGTGGCCGGGCAGTATCAAGGTTGCGGTCAATGTCTCGGCCGCACAGTTCGCCAACGCCGGCTTCTCGACCCTGGTTGCCCAGGCGCTGGCCCATTCCGGATTGTCGCCCGAGCGGCTTGAGCTCGAACTGACCGAATCGATCTTCCTGGGTGATCGCGCCCAGACCGAGGAGATGTTCAACCAGCTCAAGATGCTGGGCGTGCGGCTCGCGCTCGACGATTTCGGCACCGGCTATTCCTCGCTCGCCTACCTTCAGCACGCGCCGTTCGACAAGATCAAGATCGACAAAAGCTTCATCCGCGAAGTGACCCAGCCGGGCAACCGCAACGCCGCGATCATCGCCGCGATTGTCAGCCTGGCCAATGCCCTGAAGATGGACACCACCGCCGAAGGGATCGAGGCCCACGACGAGCTTGATGCAATGCGCAAGCTTGGGGTCAAGCAAATCCAGGGCTTCATCTATGCCGCCGCGGTCGGTTATGACGACGTGGTCGAGGCGCTGCTCAGCGGCGACTGGGTGATCGAACCCGACGGACCCAGCAAGTACCGCCCCGAACGCCGCACCGTGCTGCGCCGGGTCGGGTTGATCCACGAGGATCACCGCTACGAAACAATGATGCGCAACCTCTCGCGCTCCGGCTGCATGGTCGAAGGCTTGATCGACATTCCGGTCGGCACGCAGTTCGTGGTCGATTTTGGCGAAGGCCAGTTGGCGGTCGCAGTGGTTCGCCGCTCGGCCGGAGTGATGCAGGGGCTCGAATTCGAACAGCAGCTGGTCGATGACGGCGCCGGCGGCCTTTGCACACGCCACCGGGTCTCGCCCTACGTCCTCGCCCAGGCCGGAATGCCGCTGCAGGCGCTGCCGCCGGGGTCCTACCCAATGCAGCTGATGCAGCAAGGCGGCGGCGGGCTGAGCATGCCCAAATTCGGCTCGGTCGACGTCAAGGCCAAACCGGTCCGTATTGCCTGATTGCGCTGCTGACAGGGCAGTTGCGGGCTGCTAACGGGCCGGGATGACCCACCTGTCCCTGATCCGCAACTTTTCCATCATTGCCCATATCGATCATGGCAAGTCGACGCTGGCTGACCGCCTGATCCAGTTCACCGGCGGGCTGACCGAGCGCGAGATGTCGGCGCAAGTGCTTGATAACATGGACATAGAGAAAGAGCGCGGGATCACGATCAAGGCCCAGACGGTGCGGCTGAACTACACCGCAAACGACGGCAAGACCTACGAACTCAACCTGATGGACACCCCCGGCCACGTCGATTTCGCCTACGAAGTCAGCCGCAGCCTCGCCGCGTGCGAAGGCGCGCTGCTGGTGGTCGATGCCGCCCAGGGCGTCGAGGCGCAGACCCTCGCCAACGTTTACCAGTCGATCGAGCACGACCATGAGATCGTGCCCGTCATCAACAAGATCGACCTCCCCGCCGCCGAGCCAGAAAAAGTCCGCGCCGAGATCGAGGAAATCATCGGCCTCGACGCCAGCGAGGCCGTTCTGACCAGCGCCAAGTCCGGCATCGGCATCGCCGAAGTGCTCGAAGCCGTGGTCAAGAAGATCCCCCCGCCCAAAGGCGACGCCGCCGCGCCGCTGAAAGCGATGCTGGTCGAACTCATGGTACGATCCCTACCTTGGCGTGGTCATCCTGATCCGGGTGATCGACGGGGTGATCCGCAAGGGCCTCCAGGTCAAATTCATGGCCGGCGGCACCGAACACCTGATCGACCGGGTCGGCTGTTTCACCCCCAAAATCGAGCAGCTCAGCGAGCTTGGCCCCGGCGAAATCGGCTTCATCACCGCGCAGATCAAGGAGGTTGCCCAGGCCAAGGTCGGCGACACCATCACCACGGTCAAGCAGGGCGCGGCCAAGGCGCTGCCCGGCTTCAAGGAAGTCCAGCCGGTGGTGTTCTGCGGGCTGTTCCCGGTCGACGCGGCGGACTTCGAGAAGCTGCGCGAAAGCATCAGCCGCCTGCGGCTCAACGATGCCTCCTTCACCTTCGAGATGGAAAGCAGCGCCGCGCTCGGCTTCGGGTTCCGCTGCGGCTTCCTCGGGCTCTTGCACCTCGAGATCATCCAGGAGCGGCTGACCCGCGAATACGACCTCGATCTGATCACCACCGCGCCCAGCGTCGTCTACCGCATCCAGCTGCGCAAATCGCGCACCGACGACGCCCGCGAGATCCTCCTCCACAACCCCGCCGATTACCCCGACCCGAGCCGGATCGAGCAGATCGACGAACCGTGGATCAAGGCGACGATCTACACGCCCGACGAATACCTCGGCTCGATCCTCAAGCTCTGCCAGGACCGCCGCGGGGTCCAGACCAACCTCACCTACGTCGGCGGCCGCGCCCAGGTCAGCTACGAACTGCCGCTCAACGAAGTGGTGTTCGATTTCTACGACCGTCTCAAAAGCATCAGCCGCGGCTATGCCAGCTTCGATTATGAACAGATCGGCCTGCGCGAGGGCGACCTCGTCAAGATGAGCATCCTGGTCAACAATGAGGCCGTCGACGCGCTCTCCATGATCGTCCACCGCGGCGTCGCCGAGGAACGCGGCCGCCACATGTGCGAACGCCTCAAAGACCTGATCCCCCGCCACCTGTTCAAGATCCCGGTCCAGGCAGCGATTGGTGGCAAGGTCATCGCCCGCGAAACCATCGCCGCAATGCGCAAGGACGTCACCGCCAAGTGCTATGGCGGCGATATCACCCGCAAGAAAAAGCTGCTCGAGAAGCAAAAGAAGGGCAAGGCACGGATGCGCGAATATGGTAACGTCAGCATCCCGCAAGAAGCGTTTATTGCTGCCTTGAGAATGGGCGAGGAGTGACCCCCCTGGATCCTCTCCATTTTTGGCGAATGCCACAAATGGGGAGGTGGCAGGTGCAAAGCACTTGACGGAGGGGTATCTCCCCGCCCGATAGACAGAAAGATTTGGCCACACAAAGCCACGAAGCCACGAAGAAGCCCTCAAGATCCTCCCCGGACCGGGGAGGGGGACCACCGAAGGTGGTGGAGGGGCACGCGCCCCAAACGCCACGCCGAACACCAACCCTACCCAACCACAAGAGAGAACCACCCAGACCATGGCATCCTACAAAGACCCCAGCTTCCAGGAACGCACCGCCCTCGCCCAGGCCGCCCGCGCCAAGGCGCTGGCCAAACTCGCCGCCAAGCCCGCGCCCGATCCGGCGCTGGCCGCCGAGCGCCAGGCCGCCCGCCTCGCCCGCGAAGCGGCAGCGGCGGAGAAGAGCGCCGCCCGCAAGGCCGCGATCGCCCAGGCCAAGGCCGAAAAGGCCGCCGCCGCGAAGGCAGCAGTGGTGACGCCCCCGACCGAGGCCGAGCTCAAAGCGGCGCGCGATGAGCGCTATGCGGCGCGGAAGAAGCGCAAGGGGTGAGAGGTGATGCGCACCCGCAAAACGCACAAAGCGGCTGAATGAGCGAGATCGCGCCCAAAAAGATCATCATCATTGCCGGCCCCAACGGAGCCGGCAAGACGACTTTTGCCCGCGCATTTCTGCCCGCCGAGGCTGGTGTACCGCGTTTCATCAACGCCGATGCGATCGCCGCAGGCCTAGCTGCCTTCGCGCCCGAAACCGCCGCGATCCGTGCCGGACGACTGATGCTCGAGGAGATCGAACTGTGCGTCCGGCGCGGGGAGAGCTTCGCTTTCGAAACCACCCTGTCCGGCCTCACCTGGCTGCGCCACATCGCCCGATGGCGCGCACAGGGCTACCGGGTCAGCCTCTATTTCCTGAGCCTGCCCAATGTCGAAACGGCCATCGAACGAGTGATCGAACGAGTGCGGCAGGGCGGGCACAACATCCCAGACGCCGTCATCCGCCGCCGCTTCGCCAGCGGGCTGGACAAATTCCGGCGGCACTACAAGAATGCTGTCAACCTCTGGGCGTTCTATGATAATAGCGGAGTCGAGCTCGCCTTGCTCGAATGGAAAGAGAATCCATGAAACAGAAAGACCTGCCCAAGGCCCGAAGCGCCGAGTTGCGCGGCTCCTTCGCCGCGATGCGCCGCGCCGCGGCGCTGGCACGGGAGACCGCGATCCAGACCGAAACGGCAATCGTGCTGGTGCGCAACGGCAAGCCGGTGCGGGTGACGGCTGCGGAGTTGCGCAAAGGGTGAAGGGGTGAGCGGGCGGCAATTGGGGGTTATTGCACCTGTCGACGTTACTCCCGTTACTCCATTAAGCCAGAGTGATGAAGGCAATGAACGGGCGAATTTCTGATTTAATCCATTTGATGAATAATAGAGACAAGGTCAATTCGTCCGGGTTTGACGATATTATTATAGATATATTGAATGGAACTAACATAACTGCGTGGGAGTTAGGCCCTAATCCGATTAACTTTTTTCACGATATACTCGCCTTTAATTGCGATGCAAATATTATGGAATTAAATCGGATCGAGGCTTTGCTAGAATTACCACTTGTTGGAATAGACTGGACTGTTCAAGCCGGGATACCGCCAAAAGCTTGGGAAGGATTTTTCATAACAAATGACCTCAACGAAAATGAAATTTCATTTGAAAGTTATGAGTGGCAATGGAAATTCTCTCCTCGTTCAGATGACAAAATATCAAAGATTGATTTAGTCATTTATGATGAAAAATTAAGTGAAGTTCCAAATACGTTGTCTGATAATATTGTTAATATTTCTCTATTTGGTGCAATTGGAGAAAAAAATGTCGCCCATCATATTTCTTCAATACGTATAGTGAAACAGGTTCATGGCGAAGAATTTATGTCAATGAGTATATTTAGAAAGTGGTTTGTGGAAAACGTAGATTGCATATTCTACAAGGATTGGTTGGACAATTTATTGATGCAGGATGCTTCATAATATTTCGAATTTGCTCTGTAATTACTGTGGGAATTACGGTGGAATTACGGTGCCACGTGCAATAACCCCCAAACTCACCCCATCCGCTCAATCAGCGCCAGCGCCGCCTTGGGATCAGCATCGACCATCCCCAACAGCGTCCGCGCGGGTGCATCCGGCGAGCAGCGGTGGTGACGCCCCCGACCGAGGCCGAGCTCAAAGCGGCGCGCGATGAGCGTTATGCGGCGCGGAAGAAGCGCAAGGGGTGAGAGGTGATGCGAGTGCCATTGCCCTCGCGCTCCCGAACTCGGGATTTGGACACTAGGGTCCGGACCCAATAAGCGGATTCCCATTGCCACCGTCATGTGATTCAATGCCTCAGCGAAGGAGGCGTTGGCAATGGCGGATTTCTTTTGGTTTTCGGATGAGCAGTGGGCGCGGATCGAGCCGCTGCTGCCTACTGGGCTGCGCGGTGCGCGGCGGGTCGATGATCGCCGGGTGCTTTCGGGGATCGTCCATGCCTTGCAAAGCGGCGGGCGCTGGGGCGATTGTCCGCCGGTCTATGGGCCCAAGAAGACGCTCTACAACCGCTTCGTGCGCTGGGCCGAGCGCGGTGTCTGGCAAGACATTTTCAGCGCGCTGGCCGGAGCCGAAGGCATCCCCGACCGCCTGTTCATCGATAGCACCTGCATCAAGGTCCACCGCACCGCAGGCGGCGCAAAAGGGGGGCCTTGGCCAATGGTATCGGCCAGACACGCGGGGGTCGAAACTCCAAGGTCCACGCCGTCTGCGACGTGAAGGGCCGCCCCTGCGTGTTGATGATAACCCCCGGCAATGTCCACGATATGAAGGTCGCCAAGGCCTGCATCGCGGCGATGCCGCCGTCTGCCGAACTGGTCGGCGACAAAGGCTACGACAGCAACGACCTACGCGCCTGGCTCGCCGAGCGGGGTACCACCGCCGTCATCCCCTCCAAGCGCAACCGCAAGGTCCAGCTCGATTGCGATCACGCCATCTACAAACAGCGCAACGTCGTCGAACGCATGTTCTGCCGCTTCAAGGACTGGCGCCGTGTCGCCACCCGCTTCGATCGCAACATCAAAAACTTCATGGCCACCATCGCCATCGCTGCTATCGTCATCTGGTGGCTCAAATGAGTCCGGACCCTAGTCAGGTTACTCTAATTGCCCGCAATAGGATTACGGAAAGTGCGAGGAAGATCTTGATTGAAATCGCTCAGATCAAGCTTGTTGCAGACTGACCGAGCTGGTCAAAGTACCGGGCCATGGCATTGGTAGCTTTGTCGCTAAGGGTGATGAAAGCGCGCCGACGGTCGGTGTCATCTTCGACTCGTCGAAGCAGGCCGGCATCGGACATCTGCCCGATCCAGCGAAGCGCGGTGGTGGGAGGGACCCCCGAGGCGATGCACAGCGAGGTGACAGAGACGCGCGTGTGCTCCACCCGAGCTGCGGTGAGATCGAGCAACATGTCCCAAGCAGGATCGGCGAAAAGATCGCCATCGAAAAAGCGCGCTCTTAGTTGTCGCTGCCGCGCGATCTGTCTGACCAGCCGAGGGTCTGGAAGTGGCGGGCGGCTTGCTCGGATCAGCTGGTTGACGACTTCATCCGGTTTGCGCTGGAGCATGAACGGACTTGCGCTTGCGCCATGTAACCGGTCGTGGTCATCTGGTCTTGGATTCAATGCATTGAGCACTTCCGAAAGTTGTTCGGCCAGCGAATGCAGCTGATCGACTAGTTCGCGAGTGCCAGATTTCATCGACGAAGTCCGTGCATTTGAACGGGCGATTTGTCGTTCAATCCACCCGCCAGTCGGGGTAGGGGCCCATTTTTTCGGTTCGCTGCACGTGTGCGAATATTCCGGCCAAGAGCATAAGGAGCTGCAAATAGCTTGGAATCGTTGTCATGCCCCAATACACCCCGGACATACCGGAAATCTGAAAATACTTTACCAGATGCGTGATCACTACGATCAATTGCAATGCAGACGCACATAGTGGCCACCACCTGTTGGCTCGAAGAGCAACGAACAAAAGCATCGCAAGAACTGCGCATTCAATTGCTAAGTATAGGGGGTCGAAATGCAGAAAGCCGGGGGAGCCTCGCACTGAATCAGCGGCAGTACCTGCGAAAAAGGCTGCTATGAACGTGATCGCAAGCCATCGCTCTGGCTGACCACCCTTCCGTAAAGCAAGGGTCAAAAGTAGCAGCAGCGCCGCTTCGGTCAGCCAGAAACGCATGGAGCAATACGAGGGAGCCTTGTCGTCAGTGTCAAGCTGCGATCACGTCGTCTGAATGCCCGATCTTCCGCCAGTCGTCGGGGCAATCAGCGCTAAGGCCACCCACTTCGCGGCCAATATCGACCAAGCGACCATGAACCCTGGCCAGTCCGCCGCCCGACGACAGCAATTCCATCTGCGCCTTGTTAAGCCGCAACAGGACATCCTGACCGGTGAAATGGCCGACCTCAACATCGCGCCGCGCGGCGACCATTGAAGCGAAAAGCTGCGACTGCTTTAGCAGCGCATTGTTGAGCGCGGTTTCGGCATCAGTCAGCTCGCGGGAGATGCGTGCGTGTGCCACTTCTTTTGTCATCGCCATTACTGCTACTCCTCCCGGCAATGCCGGACTAGGTCTGAACAACGAGTAGCCCCTGGATCTAGTTGAGCAGAACTTCCGTCATCGCGACGAATATGGAAATCCCGCCCATGACCGTCACCACCAGAAGCGCCGCAATTATAACTATCGCGGCAAGCCGGTAGATCGTGCCCGAAGGCCCTGAGAACAACTCGGGAGTCACTCGATAACGTCTAGAAGGCCATTCCGGCCCATACTGACCGGACCAATTCGGATCAAGCATGGCTCTTTGTCGCTCGGGTTCGTCCGAATTGGAGGCTTCCCCGGATTTTGGCAGTTCGGCGATATGGGATTCTTGATATGTCAGTCGTTCACCTATTGGCTGGCAGCTGAGATATGCCTGAGCCAGTTCTCCACGTGTGGCGACTTCGAACTTACGCTTTGCCGCCTCGATTCGTTGATCCACCGTGTGCGGCGAGATGTCCAGAATCCGAGAAATCTCCTTCGAAGTCTTGTGCTGGATCAAAAGGTTGAGCGCCTCTCGCTGCTTCGCTGTAAGTTGCGCTAAAGCGTCAGCAGCTTTGCTTTCATGCCCCATGTTTCTGAGGTTATAGCTTTCGATAGCGCGACGCCAACCTAAAGGATTTCAATTGTTGCTTGGTATTGTGGCACCTCTTGCAGCAACCCCAAACTCACCCCGTCAGCTCAATCAGCGCCAGCGCCGTGTTGACCTGCGGTCCGCTGCGGGTCGGGTCGGCACACTTCGACCCTTCGACGAGCTCGGGGCTCAGCATGATAGGTCTGCCAGCTAGCGAATTATTGCAGCAACTCCCACACCAGTGAAGGCCGCTTGGCGATCATCGCCAGCAGCACTTGCGCCGGACCGGTCGGATAACTGTGGCAGTGCACTCAACTCCCCCCAATCCGTCCCGCCAGCACATGCGCCAGCCACTCCCGCATCGCAGGCTCGCGCGCGCTCATTGCATCGCAGCTGTATCGCGGTTCACTCGCTGGCGGCGCGGGCAGGCGCACCGCCCGCGGATCGCGCGTTTTGAGGAAGTTCTCCAGCTCTCTGGTGCTCATTCGTCGTCCTCCTCTGCGGAGCGGGGACACGCAATAGCATGTCCCCGGGGCAGGGCGCGGGCGGCCCATTCGGCTTCGCTTTCCTCCTCCTGATCGGCGCTGTCCGCTTCGGCTTCGGTATAGGCGCAGCGGCCATGGGCGTTGTCCGCGGCTTCGGCGGCCTGGTATGCCTCGTAGAGCGCGCGGGTGTGCGGGGTGAGGCCGGCCAGCCAGCGCCCGCGCATGGTGTCGAGCATGTCGTCGATATCGGCGCAGACCTCGCCGCTTTCGACCTCGGCCGCCGTGCGTTGTTCCTCCTCCCACTCCTTGCGCCACTGCTTCTTGAGGCGGCTGAGCTGGTTGGCGTGGGCGGGATCGCCGATGTTGCTCTGGCGCGCGGCGGCGCGGCCGTCGGCGGTGAAGCGGGTCGGCGCGCGGTTCCTCAGCATGAACATCAGCAGGCGGTCGTTGTGGACGATCCGGCTGCCGATCAGCTTGCCGTAGGAATAGACCGGGACTTCCTGGCCGTACAAGGCGCGTTCCATGGCGATATCCTCGAGCTGCTGGATGCCGAGCGCGAGCGCGGCTTCCCATGCGGCCCGGAAGCTGGCGGCATCGGGGTGGCGGCGCAGCAGATAGGCGCCCTCCGGCGTCATGTTGACGCGGTGGGCGGCGGCCTTGACGCTGCCGGTGTCGGCGAGTGCGGCGATGAAGTTCTGCTGGCGCTCGTCGGTCCAGCCGTCGTGGCGGACGCGGGCGCGGGGGACGGGGGTGAACCGGGGGAGCTGGCCGGGTTTGACCGGAGTGCGGCGCTTGTCGATGGTCATGGCGGGGTCCTTGGCGCGGAGAAGGGGTGGGCGGGGCTCGGGACCATGCGACGAACCGCGCTGTGTAGGAAAATGGATTTGTTGTCCGGCTGACGCCGGTGCGGGAAGGCCATCCGGGCTGGCCTGGCAAGCTGATCGCGGATGCGATCAGTGCACACAGAAAGGAATCCAACTTCACTTGGCGTTCAGCCGCGCTCTGGCTATAGGCTCCTCCATGTCGACACGCTCTCCGCTCAAGCTCGCCCTGATCGCCGCTTCCACCGCTGCGCTGCTGCTCACTGCTGGCTGTGCAGGCCGCGGCGGCAAGGCCAAGGATACCGCCTTCGTCGCGCGCGATGTCGATACGCTTTATGCGGCGGCCAAGGACCGGCTCGATCGCGGCGATACCAAGGTGGCGGCGGCGCTGTTCGACGAGGTCGAGCGCCAGCACCCCTATTCGCCGTGGGCGCGCCGGGCGCAGCTGATGAGCGCGTTCTCGTACTATGTCGCCAAGGATTACACCAAGTCGATCCAGTCGGCGCAGCGCTTCCTCTCGATCCATCCCGGCAACCGCGATGCGCCCTATGCCTATTACCTGATTTCGCTGAGCTATTACGAGCAGATCAGCGATGTCGAGCGCGACCAGAAGATCACCACCCAGGCGCTGACCGCGCTGAACGAGCTGGTGCGGCGCTATCCGACCACCCGCTATGCCGCCGATGCGCGGATCAAGATCGATCTGGTCAACGATCACCTGGCGGGCAAAGAGATGGAGATCGGCCGGTTCTATGAACGCTCGGGCCGCTGGCTGGCGGCGGGGATGCGGTTCAAGAACGTGGTCCAGAACTACCAGACCACCAGCCACGCGCCCGAAGCGCTGTACCGGATGGTCGAAACCAATCTGGCCATGGGCGTGCCCGAAGAGGCGCAGAAATACGCCGCGGTGCTCGGCGCCAACTATCCTGGCAGCGAGTGGTATCAGAAGGCCTACGGGCTGATGCAGGACCATGCCCCCAGCGTGGCGGCGAAGTAGTACCCGCGGATCAGGGTCTAGCGTCGACGGGCAGCGGCGGCGGCTTGGCTGGCGCCTGCCTCGGCCTCGCGGCGTAGCTGTTCGATCCGCGCGCTGCTCGCGCTGCCGTCGCGCAGGTCGAGCTGCAGGTCGATGGTCTGCCCGCCCACCTCGGTGGTGATCACCGCTTTGCCGTTTTGGATGCGGATCGCGGAGGCGCCGATCGCCGGACCGGCTGGGCCTGGCAGATCGAGCGGCTCGACCGGACCGCCGGGATCGGGTTTGGGCCGGGGCGCAGGCTTGGCCGGGGCGAGCGCCTGACGCATGAAATCGCGCCAGATCTGCGCCGGCAGTCCGCCGCCGGTCATGCCTTTCAGCGGGGTGTTGTCATCGTTGCCGATCCACACCCCCACCACCAGATCGCCGGCATAGCCGACAAACAGCGCGTCGCGGCTGTCCTGGCTGGTGCCGGTCTTGCCAAAGGCCGCACGGCCGAAGGCGGCGCCGCGTCCGGTGCCGGTGTCGACCGTCTGCTTGAGCATGGCCTCGATATCGCTATGCACCCGCTCGGGAAACCGCGACGGGCCTGAAATGAGCTGCGCCAGCCAGCCTTGCTCCTCCTCGGGCAAGGCGTGGGCTCGCACCGGATAGCGATTGGCGGCAACCGCGGCATAGGCACCGGTCAGCTCGAGCAGGGTCATCCCGGAGGTTCCCAGCGCCAGACTGGGATCGCCCTCGGTGAACGGCGCGGTGACGCCCATGTCGCGGGCCAGGCGGATCACCCGCTTGTCGCCAACCTTGGCCAGCAGTCGCACCGCCGCGACATTGCTCGATCCGGCAAAGGCGTCGCGCAGTGTGATCGCTGGAGAATAGCGCTCGGCATAATTTCTGGGGCGGTATCCGCCGTTCACGATCGGGCTGTTGTCGATCCGCTCGTCGGGGCTCATCCCTGCCTTGAGCGCGGTGAGATAGACGAACAGCTTGAAAGTCGATCCCGGCTGGCGGCGGGCCTGGGTCGCGCGGTTGAAGGGCGAGGCGGCGTAGTTCGCGCCCGCCGATCATCGCCACAACCTCGCCATTGGGGCGCATTGCCACCAGTGCCACCTGGGCAGCTGCCCAACGGCGCGCTGCCCACCGCGGCGCGTGCTGCCGCCTGGAGCCGCGCATCCAGCGTGGTCTTCAGCGTCTGGCGGGCATAGCCGACATCGCTTTGCCCGCGGGCCTGGGGCAGGGCCCAGTCGGCAAAATAAGTGCCGGTGGGCAGATCGTTGCGATTGCGCAGATCCAGTCGAGGCATGGGCAAGTCGTTTGCCTCGGCTTGGGTGAGATAGCCCTCGTCGACCATCGCCGCGAGCACCAGCTGCATGCGCTGCTTCGCCAGCTCATAGTTGCGCGTCGGCGCCAGCCGCGAAGGGGCCTGGACCAGCCCGGCCAGCATCGCCGCCTGGGCCGGGGTCAGCCGTTCGGGCTGGCGATAGAAATAGTGCAGCGATGCCGCGCGCAGGCCATAGGTGTTGTCGCCGAAATAGGCGTTGGAGAGATAGCGCTCGAGCACCTCGTCCTTGGTCAGCCAGGCTTCCAGCCAGAACGCGATCAGTGCTTCGCGCGCCTTGCGGGTCAGGCTGCGTTCGGGGGTGAGGAAGGTGAACTTGGCGAGTTGCTGGGTGATCGTGCTGCCACCCTGGGTGCGGCTGGAAACAATATTGCTCCAAACCGCGCGTGCAATGCTGCGCGGATCGACGCCCCAGTGGCTGTAAAAGCGCCGGTCTTCGATCGCGATGAAGGCTTGCTTGACGTGATCGGGCAGGTCCGCGGCGCGCACCGGCTTTTCCACGATCGCCCCGTTGCGCGCGATCGGGGTGCCGTCGCTGGCCAGCAGGGTCAGTTGCGGTGGGGCGATCGGCTCAAGCGATTTCGACAAGGGCGCGGTAAACGCCAGCCACGCCACCAGGATGATGAACAGGCCCAGCAGAGTGGCAATACCGCGCATCAGCCACTTCAGCCGGATCCGCCAACGCGGCACCTGCGGTCGGGGCAGGTCAGGCCGACCCTGGCCATATCCATCGGGAAAATCCAGATCGGGGCCGATCGGGCGCAACTCGTTCATTGCGATATGCCCCTCCCCATGCTGTTCATCGCGCGCAGTCCTTCTTGTCATCGCACTGCCAAGCCACAGCAAAGTCGCTTCGCCGCGGCAAGGTGCCTTAGCTATGTGGTACACTATGCACGTCTTGTGAAGTGGCTAGCCGAAGTCTGGCGTTCCGGCGCAGCGAATAGTTTCTACTCCCCAAGTTGACATTGTGCGCGGGAAGGTGCTGAAAGGCGTTTCCCATGCTTTCGCAGAAAACCCGCTATACCATCCGCGCGCTCCAGCACCTTGCCGATACCTGGCGGCAAGGGCCGGTGCGGCTTGATGCGATTGCTGAGGCGCAGAACATTCCGCGCAAGTTTCTGACCGTGATCCTCTCGGAGATGGTCCGCGGCGGCTTGGTGATCTCGCACCGCGGGCGCGAGGGGGGTTATGAGCTGGCGCTTGATCCGCTCGACGTGCGCTATGGCGACATTATCCGCCTGACCCGCGGATCGTTAGCGCTGGTCCCCTGCGCCGCGCGCAACGCCCACGAGCATTGCCACAACTGCCTGCCCGAGGCCGAATGCCGGCTGCGCGGGCTGATGCTGGTGTTGCGCGACGAAATGGCGACGATGCTCGATCGGCTCAGCCTGGCCGATCCGATTACGCTGGAACCGCCATTTGCGGAAGCCGCGGACTGAGCAAGGCAGAGCCGCTGAGCGCAGTCACGAACTGGTCGGTGGCGCAGTCCCAGCTGAACCGGGTACCATAGGCCGCAGCCGCCACCGGATCGAGCGCCAGCGCGCTATCAATCGCCCAGCCCAGATCCTCGCTCAACGCGCCGACTGCCGAACCATTGCCGCCATCAACGCCCCGACCATCGGCGCCGATCACATCGAGCGGTCCGGCGACCGGATGGGCCGCGACCGGCAGCCCGCAAGCCAAAGCCTCGATCATCACCAATCCAAACGTGTCGGTGCGGCTGGGAAAGACGAACACGTCAGCCGAGCAATAGGCCCGTGCCAGCGTCTCTCCCGACATCGCGCCAAGGAACTTCGCGGCGGGATAGCGCGCCCGCAGCATCGCCAGGTCGGGTCCGTCGCCAACCACCATTTTGGATCCAGGCGTCTGCGTTTCCAGGAACGCAGGCAGGTTCTTTTCGATCGCGACCCTGCCGACGTAAAGCTGGACCGGACCAGGCAGTGCGGCAATCTCGGGCAGCGGCGCATGACGGGGATGGAACTGCGCAGGATCGATTCCCCGGCTCCATAACCGCCACTGTTTCAGACCGCGGCCTTCAAGCTCGGCACCGAGCGTGGGGGTGGAGACCATGATCGCCCGCGATGGCGCGTGAAAGCGGCGGATCAACGGCCAGAACCGCTCGGCATCGAGTCCGGTGCGGACCGCGGCGTAATCAGGAAAACGGGTGTGGAAAGCCGTAGTGAAGGGCACACCGTGGGCTTGGCACCAGCTCCGCGCAGACCAACCGATCGGTCCCTCGGTGGCGATATGGACCACATCGGGAGCAAACGCGGCGAGCGAACGGCGGGTGCCGAAGCGCGGGGCGAGCGCGAGGCGGATTTCCTTGTAGCCGGGCATGGGGACGGTGCGGAACTGTTGCGGGGTGATCAGTTCGACCGCGTAGCCGCGTTCGACCAGCCGGGTCACGGTTGCCGCCAGCGAACGGACCACGCCGTTGATTTGCGGGTGCCAGGCGTCGGTGCACAGGGCAATTCTCATGCTGGTTCCTTTGTTGCAGTGTGCTCGCGGATCGCAGGGGCGAGGCAAGCGGCGGCCGCAGCCGCACGCTGTTCTGCGGCCCAGTCCACAATGCTCATCGCGCCATCGCGGTCCTCGACCAGCGCGGTGCAGCTCTCTACCCAGTCGCCGTCGTTGTAGTAGGTGACGGTGCCGATCTGGCGGATCTCGGCGCTGTGGATGTGGCCGCAGACCACCCCGTCGACCCCGGCATCGCGCGCGGCGTGGGCAACCGCTTCCTCGAACGCACCGATGAACTGGACCGCGTTCTTGACCCACTTCTTGAGATAGGCCGAAAGCGACCAATAGGGCAGCCGCAACCGCCGCCGCACCGCGTTGACCGCGACGTTGACCCGCAACAGCAGATCGTATGCCTGATCGCCCAGGAAGGCGAGCCAGCGGGCATAGAGCACCACCGAATCGAACCCGTCGCCGTGGACCACCAGCAGCCGGCGCCCATCGGCGGTGACGTGCACCGCTTCCAGCGCGATGGTCACACCGCCAAAACTCATCCCTGCATAGGGCCGCAGCATCTCATCGTGATTGCCCGCGATCAGCACCACCTTGGTGCCGCGGTGCGCCAGTTTGAGCAGACGGCGCACGACCTCGTTGTGGGCGTCGGGCCAGTACCAACCCTTGCGCAGCCGCCAGCCATCAAGGATGTCGCCGACCAGATAGAGTGTTTCGCATTCGATCGAGCGGAGAAAATCGAGCAGCAGCTCGGCGTTGCAGCCGCGGGTGCCCAGGTGAATGTCGGAAATCCACACCGTGCGGTATTTGCGCTTGGGTCGGAAGCCGCGCGGCTCAGGATGGTCAAGCCAGTCAGGCAGACGCCCCGGGATTGCAGACGAAAATGCCAGCGCTCGGGCAGGGTGGCTGGCAAGCAAAGCGGTCGATTTGGTCATGCGGCCCCCAACTGGCTGCGATCACTGCCAATGCCTCTAGCCCTTCCCTGTTGCCGCAGTGTGGCGGGGCGGTTGCGGTTTTGTGACGCGGTTTCCCCGCGAACGGCGTGACTCTCGGCTTCGGCCACGCTAGAACAGCGCGCGAACATGTTGACCCGGCTTTCCATCCGCAATGTCGTGCTGATCGAGGCGCTTGACCTCGATTTCGGTGACGGGCTGGGCGTGCTGACCGGAGAGACCGGGGCCGGCAAATCGATCCTTCTCGACGCGCTCGGGCTGGCGCTGGGGATGCGGGCTGACAGCGGTTTGCTGCGCGCCCAATCGAGCGAGGCGAGCGTCACCGCATTGTTCGAGTTTGACCGGCTTCCGCCCGCGATCCGAAGCGTTCTGGGCGAGGCGGAGATCGATCACGAACCCGGCGAGCCATTGATCGTCAAACGCCGGTTGAAAGCCGATGGCGCCTCGAAGGCGTTCGTCAACGACCAACCGGTCAGCGTGGCCTTGCTGCGCGAGCTGGCAGGCCATCTGGTCGAACTGCACGGCCAGCACGATGATCGCGGGCTGGTCAACCCGCGCGGGCACCGGCTGCTGCTCGATCGCTACGCCGGGGCCGATGGCGTCAGCGGCATTGGCGGCGTCGCCCTGGCCTGGCAGAGCTGGCGCGAGGCTGAGGCGGCTCTGGAAGCCGCGCGCGCAAGCATCGCCAAGGCCAGCGCCGACCACGATCTGTTGCTTGCCTACCTTGCCGAGCTGACCGCGCTTGAACCCGAAGTGGGCGAAGAAGAACGCCTCGCCGAGGCGCGAGCGGCGATGCAGAAGGGCGAACGGTTGGCAGATGATCTCGCTGCCCTGCAAAAGCTGTGGGCGGGATCGGATTCGGCGTTGGCCAGCTTGCGCAGCGCGGCGCGGCGGCTTGACCGGATCGCAGCCGAGCACCCGCTGCTCGGCGAAGCTCTCGCCGCGCTTGACCGCGCGGTGATCGAGGCTTCCGAGGCCGAGGACAGGCTTGAGCGCGCCGCCGAGGCGATGGCCCACGATCCCGCCGCGCTCGACCGGATCGAGCTGCGCCTGTTCGAACTTCGCGCCGCGGCCCGCAAGCACCAGTGCCAGGTCGACGACCTGCCCCACCGGATGCGCGAAATGCGCAGCGAGCTGGAGGCGATCGAACACGGCGAGGGCGAGGTTGCTGCGCTCGAAGCCGCTGCCCGCTCAGCCGGGCTCGACTATCGCGCCCGCGCCGAGGCGCTCTCGGCGTTGCGGGTCGAAGCGGCGGCGCGGCTCGACCAGGCGGTGGCGGGCGAGCTCGCGCCGCTCAAGCTCGACGCCGCGCAGTTCCGCACCGCGGTGACCCGCCTGGGCGAAGCGCATTGGGGGCCCGCCGGGATCGACCGGGCCGAATTCCTGATCAGCACCAATCCTGGCGCCGATTTCGCCCCGCTTACCAAGATTGCCTCGGGCGGCGAACTCTCACGCTTCATCCTCGCGCTCAAGGTTGCGTTGGCCGAGCAGGGCGGGGCAGCAACGGTGATCTTCGACGAGATCGACCGCGGGGTCGGCGGCGCGGTGGCTTCTGCCATAGGCGAACGACTGGCGCGGCTGGCCAATGGCGGGCAGCTGCTCGCGGTGACCCACAGCCCGCAAGTCGCGGCGCGCGGGCAAACGCATTACGTGATCGCCAAGACCAGCGAAGGCACCGTCACCCGCACTTCGGTTCATCTGCTCGATGCGTGCGGGCGGCAAGAGGAGATTGCGCGGATGCTCTCGGGCGCGGAGATTACGGCTGAAGCACGGGCCCAGGCCGACCGGCTGCTGGAGGGGGTGTGAACTTCAACCCCCTCGATCGCCCGGTCTGGTCGATGCTCACCACCCGGCAGAACTTGCTGGCGCGGGGTGACGTCCGGGCATGGCGGATAGATCCGCGCTATGGCCCGTTTGCGGCCGCGCGCGATGCCGGGGAGGCGGCGCAGGCGGCACTGGCGGCGCTGGTTGTCAAAGGCGAGCAGGTCTGGCTGCTTGAGGGTGCGGAATGGCCGGTGCCGGCGGGACTGCTGAAGGTACGCACCGCGCCGCTGCTGCAGATGATCGCCGAACAGCCGATGCCGCTGCAGCCGGGTGACGAGGAAGCAGTGTTGCTGGGCGATGCCGACGCCGGCGAGATGGCCGAGCTGGCGCTTGCCACCGAACCCGGGCCGTGGCGATCCAAGACCCGGCAATACGGCGCCTTCTATGGCATCCGCCGCGATGGCCGCCTCGCCGCCATGGCCGGCGCGCGGATGTTGCCGGGCCCTGGGTTGGCCGAGGTCTCGGGGGTTTGCACCTGGCCCGAATACCGCGGGCAGGGGCTGGCCGCGCGGCTGATCCGGCGGGTCATGGCCGGCTTCACCGCGCGCGGGCAAGTGCCGTTCCTCCATTCCTACGCCGGCAACTCCAAGGCGATCGGGCTTTATGAAACGCTGGGCTTTCGTGAGCGACGCAGCATGGTGGTGACCATGCTT
>CAWKKZ010000005.1:0-351870 GCA_963850395.1 uncultured Alphaproteobacteria bacterium | reverse complement strand
CAGCAATATTGTGGGCGATTGCAATGTGCTGGCGCTGATCACCACTTCGCGGCGCGCGCGGACGACATGCACTTCACCGCCGCTGGTGAACTGAACCCCCACCGCCCGGCCACCTTCGATCAGCACCTTGTCCACCAATGCACCGGTGATCACTTGCAGATTGGGCCGCCTGATCGCCGCATCAAGGGTAGTACAACGCACGCGTGCTGGAACGCTGTCCGCCGCGCTGGGTCACCAAGTTGATGAAGGTGCCGTCGATATCGCCACTCGAATAGTCTTCAACTCGGCGCAATCCGGTTTGCGCGCAGGCTTCGACGAAGACTTGGCTGAGCGGATGGATCGAACGCGGCAAAGACACACCCAAGGGCCCCAGTGCCGAATGCGACGGGCTGGGCGGGCCGCTATAGCCTTCGCTTTTCTTGAAATAGGGCAGCACATCCTGCCAGCCCCAGCCGGTGCAGCCCAGGTCATCGGCATAGGCATCGAAATCGCTGCGGCTCCCGCGAATATAGACCATCCCGTTGATCGCCGATCCACCACCCAGCAGTTTGCCGGCCGACCAAACGCTTTGTCGCCCACCCAGCGATGGGTCCGGCTCGGTCAGGTACATCCAGTCGGTCTTGGGCTTGCCCAGCATCAGGTAGGAACCGACCGGCATCCTGACCAGAAAGCTGTCACTGTGCCCGCCCGCCTCAAGCAGAACGACACGCGTACCCGGATCTTGCGACAAGCGGTTGGCCAGGACACAACCCGCCGCTCCGCCGCCCGCGATCACGAAATCCGCGTCAGCGATCTGCACCAGGCAATATCCTATTCGGGCATGAACAGCGGGAACGGATCGCCCGCGCCTTTGCGCAGCCGCACCCGCAACCCTGTCTTTACCGCATCGTGGGCGATCCCGACTACGCGGGTGTGGAAGTAAGGGCCTTCGTCGAGCCGTACGACCGCAACCACATAGGGCACTTCGCTCTCCAGCTCTTTGACATAGGCGCGGTAGAATACGGTGTAGGTATCGACCACACCCGCCCCGCTGGTAGGGACCCATTCCATCGCTCTACCGCCATGATCGATACAAGTGCTGGCAGGCCAATCGTGCCGCCCGCAAGTGGCGCAGCGATGCAGCAGGAAGCTCTCGTCCGCTTTCCATGCATCCCAGAACGGCGCGTCGAGTTCACCCGCAACCAGCGGGCCAACTTCGGTCAGCTTCATGCTGCGTTCCCCAGAATGAGTGTGCCGTGCGACCAGGTGTTCTGAACGCCGCCGTTAAGCCCGTGCCCGCTGCTGAGCGCCAGCCGCGCGCCTTTCACTTGCGTGCTTCCGGCTTCGCCGCGCAGCTGCTTCATCGCTTCGATGATCGGGGTGAACCCGGCAGCGTAGAAGCCCGAGATCTGGCCGCCGCCGGTGTTGGACGGGATCGCGCCATTCAGCCCAATGCCGCCCTCGGCAACGAACGGTCCGCCCTGCCCGGCTTTGCAAAAACCGTAATGTTCCAGCTGCATGATGATCGATATTGTGAACGGATCGTAGAATTGCGCCGTATCGATATCAGCCAGCGAGACCCCAGCCTGGGCAAAAGCACGCGCTGCCGCAGGGGCGATATCATCGTGGTAACGATACAGATCGCGATCGTGCCAATTGCCGATGTTGTGGCCCATGCCCGCGCCCATGATGAACACCGGATGGGTTTGCGCCATGGTCCTGGCCCGCTCGGCGCTGGTGACGATGAAGGCCGCGCCGCCATCGGTGTCGCGGCAGCAATCGAGCATCCTGAACGGATCGACCACCGGGGCCGACGCCTGGTGCTCGGCCAGCGTGATCGGCTTGCCGTAACCCATTGCATCGGGTCGTCCGACCGCGTGATCGCGCAACTGCACCGCCACGGCGCCCATGTGTTCGCTGGTGGTACCATAGTGGTCCATGTGCCAACGGGCGTGGAGCGCGTGGGCGCTGGCCGCGCCGATCATGCCAACTTGCGCGGGGTATCCGTAGGCAATCGAGCCGAATGACATTTTCCCGCCAAAGCCCGGCATCCCGCCTGACGACGGCGCCATGCCATAAGTGCAGGCGACCATCTCTGCCTGGCCCGAGAGGATTGCGCCCGCCGCCATGATGAATGTGCATGGCGCAGTTGCCCCGCCTGTCTGCACCGGCCACGAGAAGTTGGGCGACAGGCCCATGTAGCGCAAATCTTCGCGTTCGTGGCTGGCATGGATGTAGCCGTCGATCGCATCCTTCTCGATTCCGGCATCGATCAGCGCCAGTTCGATCGCCTGACGGCGCAGTTCGACCTCGGTGACGCCCAGCGCCCGGCCTTGTTTGGTCACGCCCATCCCGACGATGGCTATGCTGCCCGGCTTCATGGTCATACCGCCGTGCCGAGGTTGAGCACCTGGATTTCCTGGAAAGCCCGGATCCCTTCGACCCCGCGTTCACGCCCGACACCGCTCATCTTGTGGCCGCCGGACGAGGCATAGGCGCTGCCCATCGCGGTGTTTACATTGACCGTCCCCGAACGAATCCGCTTGGCCACGTCGAGCGCCAGGCGGGCGTCCTTGCCATAGACATAGCCCGACAGGCCAAGCGGCGAATCGTTAGCCATTTCGACCGCGTGATCGACATCGCGGTAGCCGATCACCGCAACAACAGGTCCGAAGATCTCTTCTTGCGCGGCGGGGTTCTTGTTGTCAGGAACGTCTAGCACGGTGGGTTCAAAGTAGAACCCCGGGCGATCGGCGCGCTTGCCGCCCGCAACCACCGTAGCCCCGGCCTCCACCGCCAGTTTCACATAGCGCTCGCAGCGCGCTACCTGGGCTTCGCTGATCACCGGGCCCATCGTGGTGGTCGGATCGGTCGAATCCCCGATCTTGAGGTGCGCCATTGAGGCCTGCATTGCGCCCAGCACTTTGGCCTTCTCTGCCTCGGGCACGAACACCCGGGTGCCGAGCACGCAACCTTGCCCAGCGTGGGCCATGCAGACCATGATCGCAGCGTTGAAAGCCGCCTCGATCCGGTCAGGCAGGTAGATCTGCGCGGACTTTCCGCCCAATTCGAGCTGAAGCCGCTTCATCGACGGAGCAGCCTGACCGGCGACGATGCTGCCGACCTCGGTTGATCCGGTGAAGCTGACCATATCAACCCGGGGGTCGGTGGTGATCAAAGCACCGCCGTCGGGCCCGACTTCAGCCAGAATTTCCAGCACGCCCTCTGGCAGGCCAGCCTCGATTGCGGCTTCAGCCAGCATCAGCGAGCTGAGCGGCGTCAGAGGGCTGGGGCGGCAGATCACTGTGTTGCCGGTAACCAGCGCGGTAACGACTTTCCAAAGGCTGATGTGCAGCGGAAAGTTGTAAGCCGAAATCGCCGCGACGACGCCTACCGGCACCCGGCGGCGCAGGCTCTGGACAAAGCCGCCGAACGGATTGATCCGGTCTTCGAGCGGCAGCGGATTGTCTTCGATTTCCGGCAGGGTCAGATAGAGATCGAGCATTGCGTCCATCTGGCGCAGCGGCCCGCCAACTTGCGCATCCATGATGAACCCGCCAATCGGCGCACCGGTTTCCTGGACGATCACCTGCTTGATGTCGTCGGTCCTGTCACGCAGGATTGCCACGAAGCGGCGCATCACCGCCGCGCGCTCGACTGGCTTAAGCGCCGCCCAGTCACCGCGATCGGCAGCGGCCCGGGCCGAGGCAATCGCCGCCGCGAACTGTGCGAGCGAAGCTCCGGGAAAGCTCGCCGCCACTTCGCCGCTCGACGGATTGTGCACCGTAACGGGGGCACCCTCACCGCGCACCAGCGCGCCGTCAATGAACATATCGGTCAGCATCAGTTATCGTCCCCTACGCGCACGACAACCTTGCCGGTAACGCTTCTGTCAAACAGCCCGGCCATCGCTTGGGGCAGGCGTTCGATACCCTGCTCGATGTGCGTATCGACCTTCATTTTTCCGCTGGCCAGCAATGCGGCAAGCTCATCCTCAAATGCCGGACGCAGCGCATCCTGGCCTAGCTGAGTGAAACCCTGGATGCGCAGACCGTTGAACATCACCGCACGCAGCACGCCGGGCAAGTTATCGACTGTTGCCGCAGCACCGCCCTGGTATTCGGCCATCAAGCCGCAGACCAGCATCAGGCCGCCGCGCGCCATCAAGGGCACGACTTGCGGGAACAGCGGTCCACCAACATTGTCGAAGTAAACATCCGCGCCGCTCGGCAATGCCGCCTTCAACTGCGCTGTAAAGTCCGGCGCATGGCGATCTACCGCAGCGGCATAGCCGATCTGATCGGTCAGATAGCGGCATTTGTCCGCTCCGCCGGCGATGCCTATAGCCCGGCCGCCGCGCGCCGCGACCAAGGCCCCTACGGCCGAACCGACCGCACCGGCAGCCCCGCTGACCAAAAAGGTCTGTCCCGGCTTCACCCCGCCCGCGACATGCAAACCGACATAAGCCGTAAATCCGGGCAGGCCAGCGATGCCCAACGCATTTTCGCGCCCCCCCAACCGTGCATCGAAGCGACGCACACCTGCGCCATTCGACACTGCAAAATTCTGCCAGCCAAAGCGGCCTTCAACTACCTCCCCGATTTTGAAATCTGGGTGGTTCGATTCAACAATTTCACCAACCGCCGGGCCTGGGATCGTGGTGCCAAGCGGCATGGCCGGCATGGCTCCGCCCAACGGTGCGGGATCGATGAACAGCCGCAGCATCGGATCGACTGAGATGTATTCGGCGCGCACCAGGAATTCGCCTTTCCCCGGTGCGGGGCGCTGTTGTTGCTCGACCGCAAAATCAGAGGGTCGCAATGCGCCCTGCGGATGACTGCGAAGTGTTACGCGCTTTGCACCGCTCATGGCGATCCTCGCTCCCTCGTAAATTGCACAAGAGGAGCGGTCGGCCGTGGCCGCCGCTCCCCATGCAGGTTGTTCAGATCAAAGGTTGAAAAGCGCCTTTGCTCGTCCACCGATGATCATGTTCTTGTCCGCCTCGGGCACCCCTGCAAACAGCTCTTCGATTTTGGCCATCGAGTTCGGATAGGTGGTTTCAGAGTGCGGATAATCCGACGACCACATGATGTTTCCGGCGCCCGGCATATCGCGGGACAGGATGCCGACGCGGTCATGGATGAACGAGCCGTAGATGTTCTTTTCCATGAAGTAGCTTGGCGGCTTTTCCAATACCGAGTTCACCCAGTAGCGCTGCTTGTGCCAGGTTTCGTCCATGTAGTTGGTGGCAAAGGCGAACCAGCCCACGCCGCTTTCGACCGAGACCAGTTTGAGATCGGGGAAGCGCTGGAACACGCCGCCATAGATCATGATCGCGATCGGTTCGGCCATGCCGAATTTCGACATGACCAGATCGGACAGGAAGAACCGGGGCTCGGTAAAGCGCACTGCGCGTCCGCCAAGGTGGATCGTGATCGGCACGCCCAGATCGCAAGCCGCCTTCCAGAACGGATCGAATTCCGGATCGGCATAGCTGCGCTCGCCGGTGACATCGCCGGTCAGTGCCAAGGTCTGCGCATCGCCGCCGTTGAGTGAGCCCATCTTGCCCATCGGGAAGGCCGGGATGTTGATCGCCTTGTGGCCGCGCTTGACGCAATCGCGCATCATCTTGATCGCCAGATCGACGTCCTGCATCGGGATATAGCCGACGCCGACGAAGCGCTTGGGATCGAACGCGCAGAAATCTGCCAGCCAATTGTTGTATGCTTCAAAGCTGGCCAGGAACAGATCGACGTTGGACGTGCCAAGCGGTCCGCCGCCGAACAGCAGCGCGGTATCGATTCCATCTTCGTCCATGTCGGCCAGACGCGCCTTGGGCATCCAGCCACCGGCGCGGGCATCGGCCACACGGCCTTCCATCTTGAAGTCCTTGCCCTCGCGGCCGGCCATTGCGCTGATCAGGTTGACCTTGCGACGGCGACCTTCGAAAACGACGTAATCGCAGTCTTCGCCAGACTCGATCTTGGGTGCGAGGTCGCGGAATTTCTCAGGCAGGTAATCCGCCCACATATCGTGCGATGGGTTCACATGCGCGTCGGCATCGACGATCAGTGTCTTGGCCTTCTCCGGAGCCAAGGTATCGGCTTGCAAGTTCATTTTGGTTCTCCTTATGCTCCGCCATGTAGATCGACATTTGATATCAATTCAAATATTATATATGCCATTTTTGGTATGCTTATGATATCAGTAAATTTCAAATGACCCTGACGGTCGTCTGGGCGCCGCGCAGACCAGAACTGCTGACTGTAATCCGCGCATCGCCGCGGGCGCGGACCGGCTGCAGGATCGCCAGGGCAGTACCGTGGAAGCTGCGAGTTTCCCCGTCCTGGAAGCTTTCAATGCCGTATGGATTGGCTGAACCCGCCGCAATCAGCCGCGCGGCACCACTTGCGGAAAAGGACAGCGGAACTGCCGCATCGGGGACCATTCGACCCCTATCATCAAGAACTTCTGCAAAGACATAGGCAAAGTCTACCAAGCCGCCCTTGATCGAAGCCCGTTCGGCTCGCAATCTCAGCTGGGCCGGTGCGCCGACAGTTTCCAAAACTTCCCGCGCAAACTCCTGTCCTGCGCGATAGGCGACGGCAGTCAGTGTCCCCGGCTGATAACCAACCTTCAGAACTACCTTGCGCTTGTCCTTGCGGTCAAGCTTCTGGCGTGCAACTTCCTTACCGTTGAGCAGAAGCGCCACTTCGTCTCCGCCCGTATAGACGTGGACGTTCATGGGCTGCGGATTATCGAGCGGCCAAGTCCAACTCGGCAGCACATCGGGCCAGCCCCATGCCGTCTGCTCCTCATGATAGCCAACGGGCACCGGACGCTGGACGAAGACGGCCAACTTGCGCCGATCCCACACAACATCGCGGTAATAGCTCGGCGGTTTCTTCATACCGAGCAGGTCAAGCTCACCCGAACCGGACTGGTATGCGGGATAGTCCCAGACATAGAAGTTGAGCATCGACACATCCATGCCGAAGATGATCTTCTTCTCCTCTTCCGGAGGCTTTGTATCGGAGCGCAAGCGAGACGATCCGCTACCGACTTCGCCGATATAATCCATCCCGGTCCACAGGAATTCGCCCATGTAAGCCGGATTCTTGTCCATGTGCTCACGCACATCAAAAGCGTCGTACGAGTGGGTTTCAGTCGTGGTGAAAGTCAGTTCAGGGTAGGCTGCAGAGTCTTTAGCTACCGCGTTGAAGGAGTAATTGTAACTGGTCACATCCAACTGTTCGCGGGCCTTTTCGCCCTTTTCGCCAGCATAGGAGGCGGTAATTGCCTGGGTGATGAAGCGGGACCTGTCCTGCTCAAGGATCACCGCTCGCATCTGCGTTGCTATTTCCACCCCGCGCGGCGTAATCGCTTCATGGATTTCGTTGCCAATGCTCCAGAACGCGATGCTGGCATGATTGCGATCCCGCCGCACCATCGCCGCCAGATCCTTGCGCCAATGGTCCTTGAAGTAGTTGTTGTAGTAGTCCCTCATCAGCTTGGGCTCTTCCCAAACGTCGAAGGCCTCATCCATCACAATCATTCCCAGTTCGTCGCAGACGTCGAGAAAATAGGGTGAAGGCGGATTGTGTGAGCAGCGGATCGCGTTGAAGCCGGCCGCTTTCGTCAACTCAACCTTTCGGCGTTCGGCCCGGTCGATCGCTACGGCACCGATGATACCGTGATCATGGTGCAGACAGGCACCCTGAAGCTGATGCGTTTTGCCATTGATCTGCAAACCGCGCTTGGGCGAGACGGTGATGATCCGAATCCCCAAACGCTGACTGTAGCGGTCTGTAATCTTGCCATCGCTGCTGATTTCAATTTCGGCAGTATAGAGGTTTGGCGATTCCGGTGACCACAGCAAAGGTCGATCAATCGCCAGCTCAGTCGCGAATTTGGCGACTTCCCCATTCTTGAGCGCGAGCTCGCCAACGGCGGAAGCAGCGATCTTGCCCTTGGCATCACGTAACGTCAGACGCCACGCGGCTTGCCGCGCCAATCCGCTGCGATCTTCGACTTCGCAAGAAAGCGCCACGCGCGCCGCTTTGCCATCGGCCGAAAGGGTTGTCGTCGCAACGCCCCAGAACGGTACCCTTACGCTGCCTGTGCGGCTCAGCCAGACATGGCGATAGAGGCCTGATCCCGAATACCACCGCGCGGTTTCGCCTTCATTGGCGATACGGACGGCCAGCACGTTCATGCCGCCCGCAACCAGGTGCGGGGTCAGGTCAAAGGCAAAACCAATATAACCGTTGATGTTTCGGCCCAGCTTGTGCCCGTTGAGCCAGACATCCGCGATCAGATAGGCACCGTCAAAGCGGATCTCGACCTGTTCGCCCGGCACCATTGCGGGCACCGCAAAGTGTTTGCGGTACCAACCGGTCCCGCCGACAGTCCACCCCATCCCCCAGCCAAAACCGGTGGCATCGACGTCGAAGGGCCCAACTTTGCGCGGCGGCCCGCCAGGAACAGTCGGGTGGACTGATGCCATGACGATTGGCACTTCGGGCGAAACCGGCTTCGCATCCTTGGGGTGCGGCCCCGGATTCCAGAGGGCGACGGTCGGAACCCAGCCATCGGCTTGCTTTGGCGCGCCAGGGCGGTCCTCGATGCTCCAGTCATGCGGCAGCGATAGCGCACGCCAGTTGCGGTCATCAAAAGCCGGGCTCTCTGCCCCCGGCAGATCGCCAAGATGAAAACGCCAGTCGCTGTCGAACAAGATATCGCGCATCAGCGAGCCTTCGGTCGCCTGGCGTGGCGACTTTGCCAGAGCCGTGCCGCCTCCAGCCACGGCCAGAGCAAAGCCACCTGCCGCGCTCGCTTTCAGCACTGCGCGGCGATCTACCTTGGATCGGATGTCGCTCATCTCAGGGTTTCACTCCGTTTTGGGCAAGGAACTGCAGCATGGCTTGGCGCACTAGCTGATTGCCGATTCCGCCACTGCGCAGATCGAAGGAATGTTCGGCATAAGGCACTTTGATCAAGCGGGTCTTGACACCGGCCTCCCTTGCTTTTGCCTCGAACGCGTAAGCAGCCTGCGGATCAACAAGGTGATCGTCCTCCGGAATGATCAGCAAAGTCGGCGGAGCCTTGGCATTGATATGCGTCGATGAGGCGATCGCAGCGTAGCGCTCAGAGAATTGAGCAGGCGAACCACCGGTATAGTTGCTCCCCATCATCCGCCCGAAGATACCGAGCAGCGGATCGGGGTTTTCGAACAGCAAAGCCGGGTCGATGACCGGATAGAGCGCAAGCGCTGCTGCGATATTCGGCACTGTGCCTGGGCAGGATGGTTTGAGCGTTCCCTGCTGAGCCAGATAGGCGAGATTGAGGACCAGGTTGCCTCCCGCCGATTCACCCCAAAGCGCCAACCGAGAGACGTCGCCACCATAGCGCGCCGCGTTGGCACCGACCCAGGCAAGCGCGCAGCCTAGCTGGGGCTCGGCGACGTTCCAGGTGTGGCGCGTTTCGGATGAAAGTGGGTATTCGATCGATATGACCAGATAGCCGCGCTCGGCAAGCCAGCGATAGTCAGCCTGTCGCTGCTTGAGCGTCTGGCTGCCCCAGCCGCCGCCGTGAACATAGATTAACACCGGAGCAAGGCCACTGCCCGACCGGACAGTCGACTGGTAGATGTCCAACGGAAGCTGCGCACCGTCGTGCCTTGCGTAATTTATCGTGACGGGCCGAAGTCCGTCACCCTTTTGCGACGATGCCATCAGCGCCTGGGCAAGATCAATGTCGATGCCGTTTGACCGGGCAACTGCGACTTGCCGACCAAGAATGTAGGCCGAACCGACCGTGGCGAATGCGGCGAGACCGGCGATTACCATGGCTCGCCTGGAACCGCCCTTCCGCCAAAGCCTGAACATCCAGACTGTCCCGGCAAGGGCCCAGATCGGCGCCCAAGGCCCCAATGGACCAAGCATGATCGAACCCAGAATGCCCAGAACAGGAATCGGCGGCAAGAAGCTGACCAATGTCGCAATACCCAGCGCGGCCAGGAACGCTTGCGCCGTAAACCGCAAAATTCTGCTCAGCATCGTCCTGACCTGGCTCATCGCCTACTCCATTTTCAATGCGCCAGACGCACAAAGGGCGCGGGCATCCGAAGAAGCCCGCGCCCCCGTGTTACTTACGGTATCAGCGCGAGCCGAAGGCGTAGCGCAGGGTTACCCCGATTTCGCGCGGCGGCGAGACATTGACCTGCGTGTAGCCGGTCGGAATGCGGAGGTACTCCGAAGCGACATAAATGTTGGCCGGTGTCACCAGTCGTGACAATTCGACCTGCTTGTCGAAGACATTCTTGGCATAGGCACCCAGCGACCAGGCACCATCGCCGCCCGATACGCCCGCGAACAAGTCGAGGATGCCGTAAGCCGGCGCGGACTTGTAAGTGTTGGTTTCAACGGCCAGATTTCCGTAGTTCGGGTTATTGCCCTGGTAGTTGAAATTGAACCGGAAGTACGCATCAACCGGCCCCACCGGTACAGTGTAGCTGCCATTGACCGAAGCCTGGAACGGTGCATTCTGGTTCAGCACGGTGCCCGCTACCGAGGGACAGAAGTTGAGTGGATTGGTCGCCGTGAGTGCTGGACCGGTGTTGCAGGGCACCGAGCCGCCCTTCGACTTGATCTGCGAATAGCTCAGGTTAGCACCCAGCGACAATTGGCTGGTCGGTTGCGCCGCAATCTCGACTTCAAAGCCGCGCACCCGCGAATCGACGTTGGTGTAAAACGCCAGACTCGTCTTCGCAGACTTGCCGGTAATGCTGTTGAAGTAGTTGATCCCTTCAGCCGTGGTTAGCTGGTCCTTGTAGTCCAGCTGGAAGACCGCTGCGTTGACGTGCAACACGCGGCCCCAGGTCGTCTTGATGCCAAGTTCGTACGATTTGGCCGTTTCAGGCTTCGGCGTAACCAGGTCGGCAGGAAGACCCGGATTGTTGATCGCGGGCAAGCCGGTACGGAACGAGCTTCCCGTCGTGGCATAAACCAGCACATCGTCGGTAAACTTGTGCGACAGCGAGAAGTTGTACAGCACATCCGTATACTTGTCATTGTTGTGCTGGGTTGAATTCTTCGCACCAGGCGCCGTCACGACTTCGCAAGTTCCCGGGAACGCACCGTCTATAGCAGTAACACTGGAAAATGCACCAAACACCGCGCATGAAGTAATCAGTGGCTGGAATGCAGGCGGGAACGCCAGGCGTACAATCGAAAGCGGCCCTACGTTGGTCAATCCGCCACCCACGGTGATGTTCAGGTCCACCGGCACGCGGTCGCGAACGATCGCCAATCCGCCGGTCAGCTCGGTCCGGTCATCGATGTGGAATTTGACATCGCCGTAGAATGAATCAAACACTTGGCCGATTGCAATATCGGTCGAGCTGTTGATCACGTAAGCAGGATTGGGAGTCGTATTCGCACCGGGTAGGGTGGTTGGCCCGCCGAACGCACCGCCTTGATATGACGGCGCGTCGAAGTTCAGAACGCCGCTCGAGTGCTTGGAAAACCACCCAATGTCATAGTCGAACGGCCGATCCGGGCTTGGCTGCGATGACCAGCGGATTTCATGTGTCGTCCATTTGGGCAGAACCTTACGGCTCGGCGAAGTATAGGGCTCAAAGCCGGGCAGAATGTTGAGCGGATCCTGCGCATTGAAGCTGGCGCCGCCACGATCCCATTGACGGCCATAATTGTAGCTCAAGGTATGACCGAGAACCTCCCAGCTTGCATTGACGGTCAACAGATCGACCTTGTCGTGCGTCAGATTTCCGCCATCTTCGACAGAGAGCCGCTGCGACTGGGTAATGGCTGGCCCGTTGAAGTTGGCTGGAACTGGCCCCAGACCGCCGAGGATCGAAAGCGGGCCGGAATAGGCAGGGGCGCCGGTGCCGACGACCTGATCATACCGCACCTTCTCGGTGGTCCGACGCTGGAACATGGCCTGGATCGAGACAGTATCGGTCGGCTTGAACAGCGCGGTGGCACGGAACGACCGGTCGTTAACCTTTGGCTTGATCGCGTTGTGAACGCTGTAGACCCGGTTGCCTTCGCTATTCTCGATATTGGTAGCCAGGCGGACGGCCAACATGTCCTTGATCAAAGGCACGTTGATCGCGGCCTGAATATCCCAGTGGTTCGCGGTGCCGTAAAGCCCCTGAACGTATCCGCCGATCTCATTTAGGTCAGGCTTCTTCGTCGCGATCGTGATCGCCCCCGAAATCGACGGCGCGCCGCGCGAGGTGCCCTGCGGCCCGCGCAGCACTTCGATCTGGCCGATGTCGAACAGCGAGACGACGGTCTGGCCCGGATCGAACGGAACTTCGTTGAAATAGAGCGGCGTGGCAGGCGTACCCGAACCCGGCTGCCAGGCGACACCGCGAAGGGTGATCTTCGTGCTCGCGCCGTTGTTGACCAACTGGAGGCCCGGAACGATCTTGGAGACTTCTTCCACCGAGGTGATCGACAGCTTTTGCAGTTGCTCGCCGCCGATCGCCTGGACGCTGACGGGAACATCTTGAAGCCGCTCATTCGAACGGCGCGCGGTAACCAGAATCTCGCCGGAATTCTCAGTCGCAGCCTCGTCAGCCGGAGCCTCCTGAGCCCAGGCCGAAGCCGGCGCGACCAGAGCGGCCATGCCGACCGAGGCCATCGCGAAATGCAGATATCCACGACGCCGGTCGCCTGCTGAATTCTTGAACTTCATAGTTCCCTCCCAATGAACGCTCGAACTGCGTCGAACTTGCCTGATCCCAAACTTGCGAATCCCACCCCCAAGAGTGGAAGGCTCGCGCTATTGTCCGCTCCGCTTTTGCGTAGCGCAATTGAACCTGTCAATGATAAAATGCTGCATGCGAATTGCATTAATTCAGCGTATGCTTTTCTGGTCACAGTTTGATGGATTTCGCGCTGTTAAAGCGCTTCGCCAGCGGCAAGTGCTCGGGCTTGCCGACCTTCCATTGTTTCGCCCCGCAAGCGGCGCGCTGCGAGAATCATCAAGATCCCCGCGGCCGGGACAAATACCAACAGACTATAGAGACCGGTCGTAAGCGAGCCCGACATGGTACTGATCTTGCCGACCCAGTATGGCCCAATTCCGGCCGCCATCAGGATCATCACCAGGGAGAAGATTGCCGAAGCGGTCGCGCGCATCCGCACCATTACCAGTCCCATCGCCTCCGCCGCGAAAGGCCCCGCCCACGACATCGCAAACAACGTGATCGCAGCATAGGCGGCGACATAACCGCCGAGCGTCGTCGCGCTAAGCAGCAGGAAGAGCAGCGGCACCGGTACCAACAGCGCGATCATTCCGATCCAGATCGGCGCACGCGCATCGCGCTTCTTCCACCAGTCCGAGACAATCCCGCCAAGGATCACGCTGGTCACCGCCGCGCCGAATTGTGCCGCGCCGAGCGCCAGTCCGATCGTGCCCGAATCGCCGCCTAGGGTGCGCATCGCATAGGGCATGGCCCAGGTAGCAATCGTGCCGACGAAGCAGGCCAGCAAGGCTCCGCCGAACATCATCGTCATGAAGGTCGGGCAACCGAAGGTCAGCTTGTAGAGCGGGGCATCGCCGTGCCTGAGGATTTGCGACCAGGTCGTCACCGAATAGACCCCGATCGAAACCGCGATCCATTGCGCGCGGTCGCCAGTAAGGGTTGCGATCGTGCCGCCGACCAGAGTGATGACGAGGATCAGCACCAGGTTGGTTCTTACCGCCTTGCTGCCACCAAACCTGGAAAGCGCAAACAACGTGAACGGCGGTATTGCCGAACCAAGCTCCTGTCGCACGATCTGCATCGCGGGCCTGGCAACGTGGGCCTTGGGACGCGGCGGTTCGCGCAGGAAGAAGACCAGCACCGCAAGCAGCAGCCCCGGCAGTCCGACAATCAGGAAGGCGGCCCGCCAGCTGGCGACCTCGCAGGCCTCGCCCGGGAACACCCCGCACATGGTGATCCAGTTGCTCAGGAACAGGCCGCCCAGGATCAATGCCGCGGCGTGGCCGAGATGCACCGACGCGAGGTAGACCCCTAGCACGGCGCCGCGGTTCTTCGCCGGAAAATAGTCTGACAGCATGCTTTGCGACACCGGGTTGGCGGTCGCCTCGCCAACCCCGACGCCCAGCCGCGCGCCGCCCAGGGCGGCGAAGCTCACCGCTCCGCCAGACAGCGCGGTCATGGTCGACCACAATGCCAGCCCGCCAGCCATCAGCTTGGTCCGGCTCAGTGCATCGGCGATCCGGCCCATCGAAATGCCCAGCACACCGTAGAGCACGGCAAAGGCGGTCCCGAGCAGAAAACCCATGTCGGCGTCATCAAGCTGCAAGTCGGCCTTGATCGCGGGCGACAGCGCCGCGATGATATGCCGGTCGATATAATTAAACATGTTCGCCAGGGCCAACAGGAACAGTGCATAATAAGCATAGGGGCGCGCGCGTTCGACTCCGCCTTGCTCGCTCATTGCCTGCCGCACATTTTCTGCCGCTTCTGACATGTCCAGACCCTTCCCGCTGTGCGGCGCGGAGCGCGCTCTGATGCTCCCTAGCCGGGCACCGGCACATAATGCAACAGGGTCATGTCATTTTGCTCGACCGGGACGGGCGATGGTCAGCGGGCGAGATATCTGGCCACTTGCGCACCCGGATTGGTCGCCAGTGCCGGATTGTTGCGTAAGCGCGCCATGCGGACGCCAAGGCATTCCATCTTGAACACGGCGAAAGACTCGTACCAATCTAGATCGGCTGCGGATTTACCTGAAACCTGGCTCCACAGTGCGATCGTTTCCACGCGCGAGCCCATCCCTGCCAGTGCCGGAAGGCCGCGCCCTGCGGTCTGTACGTGGTCGCTGTAGAGCCACCAGCCGAGATCGTGCAGCGCTCCGCCGAGCGAGGGCTGCTCCCAATCCATCACCGCAGCAACCGTGTAGTCATCGGCGACCATGACATTACCCAGCCGGGCATCGCCCCAGACGATGCCTTCAGCCCGGTTGGCCGGGCGCGCTGCGACCAATCGCTCAAAACCCTGGCGCAACAATTCATGCCGCGCATCCGGATCGACCCAGTTCAGATAGCGTTCCCAGCGATCCATTTCCTGGTCGAACGGTTCGGCAAATTCCCCCGGGAGAGTGAGGAACCCGGCCTGCGCCACCGGGACATGCTGGATCATGGCCAGTTGCGTCACCGCATTTTGCCAAAGCATTCTGCGTTCTGCCGGGCTTGCATCGACCAGCCAGCCCGACTGCGAATAGGGCGGATAGGACACCGCCACCCTTCCCTGGACCTTTTCCATCACGAAGAACGGCGCGCCAAGCAGAGCAGGGTCAGCTTCGAACCACAGTGGCCTCGCCACCCGGACTTTGCCTGCATCATTCATCAGCTGCATCAGCCGGTACTGGGCCTCGAACATATCGTCCTGGTAGACGTGGTGCCGGCTGGGTTTGATTCGAACGACCATGCCTTGCTGCCTGGCAACCCCTTGATTCTGCCATTCGGCATCGAACAGGATGGTCTCATGACTAAGCCCCGCCCCAAGCGGATAGCGCAAGTCCGAAAGGTGGATTGCTTCAGCACCAGGCATGCGCGCCGCCAGCCATTCGCACAGCGCCCTGGCCAGAATCGCCAGATCGCGGGTTTCGGGGGCAACAATTGCAAGCTGACTGCTGGGCTCGGTCATTTTGGGTCTCCTGTCCTTCGATTGGCAAGCGGGGCCAAACGGGTCAAGACAAATGCACTTCCTGCGTTGCATTAATTGCCTTATCCTTGGTCCGAACAAACTGCCAAAGGAAGCCCCCTTGCCACATCCGTTCAACCCCGCGCCAACCAGCATCGCTGACGTAGTCGAGCCATCGTGGCTGACCTCGGTGCTGTCGCAGCGCTGGCCGGGCATCAGGGTTGAACAGGCGACTGTGGTTGAAACGCTGATCACCCAGGCGACCAAGATCCGCTTGTCACTCGAACTGTCCGGTGCGGGCGCACAGATACCGTGCGCAATCTGCATCAAGGGCGTCCTGGCCAAGACCGACGTGCCCAAGTCTGCGTCGGTGATCGAAACGCGCTTCTACCGAGACACGGCCAGCCACCTTTCAGTACGGACCCCGCAATGCCTCCACGCCGGGTTGAACGCAGCGGGCGATAACGGCGTTGTGGTGATGCACGACCTGATCGCGCAAGGGGCTCCTTTTGCACGGCACTGCAACCCTTCACGCCCGATCAAGTCGCACAATGCCTAGATCAGCTGGCGATGCTGCATGCGTCTGCCTGGCAGGGGAGCGCCTTGTTCGAACGGGCCTGGGCTCCGCGCTTCCTGGACCAGATCGGCAGTGCACCGATCATGCCGCTCGACCGGCTGCAGGCGATGCTGGATGGTCCCAAAGGTGCTCCCCTGCCTGCTGCGATCAAGGACGCAGCAAGGCTTCAACACGCGATCGGCGCTCTAGCCGCACAGGTTCGCACCCAGCCTGCCTGCCTCGTCCACGGTGATGCCCATGCTGGCAATGTCTACCTAACAGCGGACGGTGCCGGGCTAGTTGACTGGCAGATCTTCCAACAGGGCGAATGGGCACAGGACGTAGCCTATCACATTGCTGCAGTGATGACGCCCGCGGACCGGCGCGAGCACGAACGGGCGCTATTGGGCTTCTACTGCGATCGCCTGGCTGCTGCTGGGGGCCCCAAACTCGCTGGCGATGCGGCTTGGCTGCGCTATCGCAGCGTGATGGTCTACGGTTACTTCCTGTGGGTCATCACCCAAAGGGTCGAACCGGCGATCATGCTTGAATTCACCCGGCGCCTTGGCCTGGCAGTGGCCGACCATGGCAGCATCAATTTGGTCCTTGGCTGAACTAACCCAGTTTGGTCCTTGACGTCGCGATCACCGAAAGTGTCTGCGAACTTTCCATGATATCGCTGAGTTCGATCTGGGCTTTGGCCATGTTGCCCAGCACCGCCATTGGGTCATCGCCTTCGAATTCATAGATCAGCAGGAAATCCCACTGCGGCAGGCCTTCGGGGCCCTTGAGCGGCATGTAGTCATGGCGCTCAACGCTGGCGACGCCCTCGACGGCGAACAGATCACCCAGGTGCTTCTCATCATACCACTTGGCCAACTCTTCTTTTTTGCCGGGGATCGCTTTGGCCAGAACCACCATCTTGAGCATGTCTGTTCCTTTGTCGTCAGGCGGAATTCAAGGCGGGGTCGGCGCAGTGCCGGGGTCAAGCCATTCCGGGTGCTGGGATAAATGCACCTTGGCAATGTCAATAAAATTGGCCGCAGGCAAGCTGAGAAGTTGGCGCGACCAGATCATCAGCATTTGCCAGCGCAGATGATCCGGCAAGTCGGTGATCGGCAGGAAGCTGACGTTGCGCGACTGCTTCAATCGGGCCGTGCCCGAAACGATTGCGCAGCCAAGGCCGGCCCCGACCAGGCTGAGCGTGGTGTTGGTCTGGGCGGCTTCCTGAGCGATCCGGGGAACCACCCCGGCGCTCTTGAAGATCGCCATGGCATCAAAGCCCTGCGGCGCATGCTGCAAGGGCGCGGAAATGAAATCATCCTCTGCCAGCCGGGCCAGGGTTACCGACTGCTCGCTGGCAAGTGTCCAATCTGACGGAACCGCGGCAACCAGCGCCGACCGTTCGACCAGCAAAGCCTCGCAACCTTCACCAACTGCGGTTCCGGCAGTAACGAAACCGATATCGAAATCACCCGCCAGAATACCCGGGTTCTGTTCTGGCGAGGTCTTTTCGTAGAGCCGGATATTGACGCCCGGATGCTGCTGATGGAACTTCACCATCAGCACGGGCAGCACGCGGTAGAGCGCCGGCCCGATAAAACTGATCCTGACATCGATCGATTGTTCGGCGGCCCGTTGCGCAACCTTTCTGGCCAGGCTGGCCTGCGCCAGTGTGCGGCGGGCCTCGTCCAGAAAGGCCCTTCCCGCGTCGGTCAATTCGACACCGCGCCTGGAACGCTCCAGCAAAGTGACGCCCAGATCAAGCTCAAGCCGCTGGATCGACTGGCTGAGCGGCGGCTGAGCCATGTTGAGCCGCAATGCCGCGCGGCCGAAGTGCAGCTCTTCTGCAACGGCGACGAAATGACGCATGTGCCGCAGATCCAATGGCTCACTCCTTGTAACGCGCGAGATATCAGGAATAGCGGATTTGATATCATTGGCCATTGCAAAGTGGCAATCGCATCACGCGCAATCAATCCGACTGATCGACAATCGCCTGGGTTGCTTGGGCCAGCCACTCACGCGTCAGCCCGACCGAATCTTGGGATAGGGCCCGCAGGGGCAGTACTTGACGCGCGGCCATGTAGCCGATCCACAGGACGTGAATCTGGCCGGCCCGCGCCATCGCGTCGCTGCCACCCAGCCAATCGGCCAAGGGCACCGAGATGTGCTGATAAAACAGGTCGCTGCAGATTCCCCGCGCTTCGGTATCGGCAGTTGCCAACAACATCATCGCCAATGCGCTGGGCACTTCCTCCCCCGCCATCAGAATTTCAACCGCCCGCTGGCCGAATTGAGACCGCTCACCACCAAGGAAGGGTTCGACCTTGAGGAACTCTTCCAGGGCAGCACGGAACAGCCCTTCCTTCGAGCTGAAATAACGCCGGATCAGGGTGGCGTTGACCCCGGCCAGGGCCGCGACTTCGCGCACGCCGGTAGTCGTGTAACCTTGCCGGGCGAACAGCACCTGCGCCGCCTCGAGGATACGCCGACGGGTGCGGGCGGCATCGCGCAAGGGAAGTTCGACAGGTTCAGGGGTGCCCGACATCCCAGCTTGCCTAGGCCGCAAAGTCTGGTATGTCCAGTTAAGTATACATCTGTAGACATAGGATGATAGGACCTCATGACCGACCCGGCAGCGTCAACGCTTGAAGCGATCAACGCCAAGTATGAAAGCGAACGGGCCAAGCGCCTGCGCACTGATGGCACCGATCAGTACAGCAGTCTTGAAGGGCTGTTCGAGCATTTCGATCGCGATTCCAGGGCCGATCCGAATTTCACGCGCGAGCCGGTGATCGAAGAAACCGATGCCGTAATTATCGGCGGGGGCTTCAGCGGCCTTTTGACGGCAGTCCGGCTCAAGCAGAATGGAGTGGACAAGATCCGCGTGATCGACCGCGCCGGAGATTTTGGCGGGACCTGGTACTGGAGCCGCTATCCGGGCGCCGCCTGCGACGTCGAATCTTATATCTACATGCCGTTGCTCGAGGAAACCGGCTACATCCCGACTGAAAAGTACGCCAAGGCAACCGAGATATTCGAACACTGCCAGCGGATTGCCAACCAGTTCGACCTCTACCCAGCCGCGCTGTTCCAGACCCTGGTCAAGGACCTGCGCTGGATCGACGAAGCCAGCCGCTGGGAGGTAACCACCGACCGCGGCGACCGGATCATGGCGCGCTTTGTAGTGACTGCGGGCGGGATCCTGCACAAGGCCAAGCTGCCAGGTATCCCGGGGATCGAAACTTTCAAAGGCAAGAGCTTTCACACCGGTCGATGGGATTTCGAATACACTGGAGGCAGCAACACCGAGCCCCTCACCAAGCTGGCCGACAAGCGCGTGGCAATCATCGGCACCGGCGCCACATCGGTCCAGATCGTCCCCAGGCTCGCCGCTTCGGCCAGCCAAGTCTATGTCTTTCAGCGCACCCCGACCATGGTGGGCGAACGCAACAACCGCCCGACGGACCCTGAGTGGGTCAAGTCATTGAAACCGGGTTGGCAGAAAGAGCGGATCGAGAACTTCACGCGGATTGTCACCGGCCAAACCGCCGATGTCGATATGGTCAACGACGGCTTCAGTGCGATCTTCGGCCAGAACCCCAACGCCATGGGGCTGGCGACCGATGAAGAAAAACTGCTCGACGTCCAGGCAATGGACAAAGTTCGCCAACGGATCGATGCGATCGTAGAGGACAAAGCCACAGCCGAGCTGCTCAAGCCGTGGTATTACCAGATGTGCAAGCGGCCCTGTTTTCACGATGAATATCTGCAAAGCTTCAACCAGCCCAACGTCAAGTTGGTGGATACTGCCGGCAAGGGCGTCGAACGCATCACTGAAGACGCTGTCGTGGTCGATGGCGTGTCCTACCCGGTCGACTGCATCATCTATGCTTCGGGCTATGAAGTCGGCGCATCCTATACCAGCCGGATGGGCTTTGAGATCCACGGGCGCGGCGGTGTCAGCCTGACCGAGGCCTGGGCCGATGGCGCGGGCACCCTGCACGGCATGACCGCGCGGGGCTTTCCCAACCTGCTCAACATTCACACCATGCAAAGCGGGATCGCGATCAACTTTCTGCACATCCTCGGCGAACTGGCAATCCACGCCGCCTGGCTGATTTCGCGCTGCGTGCATGACGGCGTCCGCGAGATCGAACCCAGCGCCGAAGCGCAGGAGGCGTGGTTCTTTACCCTGCTGGGCAATCTTGGGAACCAGCCCCAGTTCTTTGCGGCCTGCACGCCGGCCTACCAGAACGGCGAAGGCAAGATGGACGTAACACCGGCCACGATCAAAGCGATCCCGTTCTTCGGGCCGACCCTTGATTTCGTGAAAATTCTTGAAGACTGGCGTGCCGCAGGCACGCTTGAAGGTCTCGAAGTAGGAAAGGGATAGGCCGTGGCTGACAGGGAATTCTCGGGCAAAGTCGTTATCGTCACTGGCGCAGCCTCGGGACTGGGCCGGGCGGTCGCGCTGGCCTTCGCCGCAGCGGGCGCACGCTTGGCTATCGCGGATATCGATGAGGCTGGACTGGCAGCTACCGCGGCAAGCGCAAGAGACCTTGGCGCCGAAGCCGCGGCGATCAAGACCGACCTTGGCGACACGGCATCATGCGCCGCGCTGGTTGCTACAGCCGTTGAAACCTATGGTCAGCTTGACGTGCTGTGCAACATCGCCGGGGTCTGCCGGTTCGATCTGGCCAGCGGGATCACCCCTGAAGTGTGGGACCGGATCCACGCAATCAACCTGCGCGGGCCGTTTTTCACGATCCAGGCTGCCCTGCCCTATCTGCACGAATCCGCTGGCACGATTGTCAATTGCGCCTCGGCGTCGGCTTTCCTGGGCCACGCTTTCCTGACCCACTATGCCTCAAGCAAGGCGGCGCTGGTCAACCTGACCAAATCGCTGGCGATGGAACTTATCAACACCCCGGTGCGGATCAATGCGGTTGCCCCGGGCGGGATCAACACGGCCATGACCACCACCATGGGCATCCCCGATGGCATCGATTTCTCACTGGTCGCGCGCTACAGCCCGCTGCGCGGAACATCGGAGCCAGAGGATTTGGCCGATCTGTTCCTGATGCTGGCCGGACCGCGCGGCAAATCATTCCACGGGGCCTGCATCAACGCCGATCGAGGAATCACTGCGGGGTGATCCACACCTAGCTTGTTGAAGTTTGGTTACGTGAGTACGAATTTGTTGTTCAGCTCCGCGATTTGATTGAATGAATCATGGCCTATGCATTAGGCTGCAGTCTGGCCTGAGCGGCCTGGATCAAGGAGCGGCACCCGTGCAATCAATCTTCGGTCTTGAGCAAAAGCGCATCCTGGTGCTGGGCGGCGGTCTTGGCATGGGTGAGGCGACCGCGCGTCTCCTCGCTTCGCTAGGTGCCCATGTTGCGGTGGCCGATCGCGAACTTGACCGCGCCGAAGTGGTTGCCGCGAAAATCACTGCGGATGGCGGCACGGCGATTGCGCTCGGCGTCGATGTCCTTGATGATACTGCCCTGGTCTCCGGAATTGGCCAGGCCGAAGCCGCAATCGGACCGCTTGATGGCATGGCGACCGTAATCGGCATGGCCGCGTGGTCGTCGCTGATCGACATGGATCTCGAAACCTGGGACGAGGACCACCGCCGCAACTTGCGCTATTTCTTTGTCGCGGCGCGCGAAGTGGCCCGGCGGCTGATCGCGCGCCAGGCCCCCGGCTCGATCGTCTGCGTCAGCTCGGTCGATGGATCCCGCTCGGCCCCCTATCACGGCTCCTACGGCGCGGCCAAAGCCGGGCTTTCAAACCTGGCCAAGACCATGTCGGTCGAATGGGCACCGAGAGGCATACGCACCAACGTGGTTGCGCCCGGCGCGATCATCACCCCGCGTGTGCCCCATCTGGGTGATAATGAAGGCATGATCACTGACCGTATTCCGCTGCGCCGCCGCGGGACCGTCGAAGAGATCGCCAAGGCCATTGCCTTCCTGATGTCGGACATGGCGTCCTACATCACCGGGCAAACGCTGGCGGTTGACGGCGGATTCCTGGCCGCCTATCCGATCGACCTGCCCGATCCCGCTGACCGGAATGCACCCGGCTGATGCCGCCGCTTGAGGGACTGCCAGCGGAGCGGTCGGGCTACGCCGCTCCCGTAGACCTCAGCGAGCGCCGCGCAGCGATGCAGGCCGCGATCGCAGCAGGAGTCTGGCGCACCGACCCGCCACCGCAACTGCTCACAATTGGCGGAGTTCGCGCCTTGCGGTTCGTGCCCCGAGGCCCAGCGCGCGGAACTGTCCTGCACTGCCACGGCGGCGCATTCCGGATCGGCAGCCCTGAGACAATCGCACCGTTCGCTGCTGCGCTTGCCTCCCGCTGCAAGGTAAGCGTGATTTGCCCGGCCTATCGCCTGGCCCCCGAGCATCCGTTTCCGGCGGGGCTGCGCGATTGCTGGTCTGTGCTCGGCGGACTGGAGGACAAGTCAGGTCCTGTCGTGCTTTCAGGCGATTCCGCCGGCGGGTCAATTGCAACCGGTCTGGCCATGCTGTCAGCCGAACGCGACCTCCAGATCGACGGCCTGGCGCTGCTCTCACCCTGGCTTGACCTTGTCGCGGACAGTCCCAGCTACCGGCACAACGCCGACAGCGACCCGCTGTTCTCACAAGCCGCAGCGCGCGAAGCGGCGGCGCAGTATCTGCAAGGGCTGGACCCCATCCACCCGCTCGCTTCGCCGCTGCATGGCAACCTCGGCAACTTGCCGCGAACCCACATCAGCGTAGGCCAAAGCGAAGTTCTGCGCAGTGATGCCGAGCGATTTCATCGCGGGCTGCAGTCCGCCGGAATCCGCTCCGAACTGCTTAGCATCGCGGGGATGGACCATGTTGCGGTTACCCGAGATCTGTCGCTGCCCGGCAGCGCCAAGGCTTTTGAAGGCCTGGCACGCTTTATTGGCAACTGCTTTTCCCGCTAATCCGCTCCAACCGCGTCCTTGGCTGCGACATAGCCCCAGACCAGCGACGGCCCGACATTGACCCCTGAACCCGGGCTGGTGCCGCCCATCACCGAAGCCGCCGAAACCCCCACGGCGTAGAGCCCGGCGATGGCCGATCCGTCTGAACGCAGCACCCGGGCCTTGTCATCGCAAACCACCCCGCCCAGCGTTCCAACGTCGCCGGGGATCACAGGTAGCGCATAGAAAGGGCCTTCGCTGATCTCACCCAGCGTTTCGTTGGGCGTGTGGAACGGATCGCCCAGCCACCGGTCATAGGCCCGCGCGCCGCGCTTGAAATCGGCGTCTTCGCCCTTGGTGACGAAGCCGTTAAAGCGCTCTACGGTAGCCTTGAGCTTGGCAGGATCGATCTTGAGCGAGGCGGCGAGGCCTTCGATCGTATCCGACTGGTGCAGAAAGCCCTGTTCGGTCCATTCGGCCGGCTTCTTCGAGCCCGGCATGGTCCCAGCGATCATCACGTTCTTGAACACCCGCGCATCGAACACCGCCCAGCTTGGATTGGCCGGAACTTCCTTGTTACGCTCGATCATCTTGCGGCAATATTCGGTGTAGGAACCGCCTTCGTTCAAGTAGCGTTGGCCGCTCTGATCGACCAGAATCGCATGTGGCGCTGCGGTCAGCCCCTGTGCACCCGGCTTGATCGGTGCCTGTTCTGCACCCGGCGGGATCGACAGCTGGCTGCCGACAAAGCTGTCCATCTGGGCAATTGCCGCGCCGTGGCGCATCATTTCCTGGATCAATTCGCCAGTATCGCCTTCGGAAACGCTGGTGTGATTGACCGACGATCCGGGCATATAGGTGTCGCGCATCTGCTGGTTGAGCGCGAAGCCTCCGGCATTCACAATTACGCCCAGCTTCGCGCCGACCCGCCAGGGCTTGCCGTCGCGCTCGGTCACAACGCCGACGATCCGGCCATCCGCTTCGATCAGTTCCTTGACCGGCGAATTGACGCGTAAGTCAGCCCCGGCCTTGTCCGCGGCCTGCATCATCCGTCCTTGCAAGGCAGCACCTGCCGTGACCAAGTGCTTGCCGGTCAGCTTCGCGCCAATCGCGCGCAGACCCATCTTCATCAACGCCTTCTTGGCCGGCCATGACTTCTTGACATGCGGCAGCTTGAGCGCGTCTTCGAGCGTCACCGGCAGGGTCAGGAAATTGGGCCGCAACATCGCCTTCTTGTCACCCAGCTCATTGGCATTGAACAGGTCTGCAACCACCGTGCGCCCCGCAACCGAGCCCCCCGGCGCTTCGTCATAATAGTCCGGCCAGCTGGAAATGCGCGAAAACTTCAGCCCCTTTCCGATCAGGAAATCGAGCATTTTGGGGCCTTCAACCACATAGGCCAACCGGCGCGCCTTCGACGCCCCAGGGGAATCATTGCGATCACCCACCACATGGTCGAGGTACTGTGTCGCAGCCTCGACACTGTCATGAATCCCCGCCTGCTTCATGAACGGATTGTTCGGAATCCACATCACCCCGCCCGAGCGCGCGGTGGTTCCGCCGATCAGGTCGCATTTTTCCAAGACGACCACCGACTTGCCCTTGTCGCCAGCGACAATTGCAGCAGCCATTGACCCACCGCCGCTGCCGACCACGACCAGGTCGAACTCTTCATCAAATCCGCTCATCGCCTCAATCCTTCACAAATCACCTATCCGCGATCCTGCATCACTTCGCGGACGCGGGCGACGATCGAACCGGTGTTCGGCATCTGAGCGGTTTCGATCTCCTTCGAGAAGCTGATCGGGGTGTAATAGGCCCCGAACCGCGATGCCGGTGCCTTGAGTTTGTGGAACAGTTCCTCGTTGATGGTCGAGGCGATTTCGGAACCCAGTCCGCAGAATTCGGTCGCGGCATGGACCACCAGGGCACGGCCAGTCTTCTTCACCGAATCGAGCACCCGGTGATAATCAAGCGGCATCAGCGAACGCAGGTCGATCACTTCGGCGCTGACCCCTTCCTTGGCCAGCTCCTCGGCCGCTGCGAGGCACTGGTTGACCTGCCAGCCGAACGAGATCAGCGAAATATCGCTGCCTTCGCGGCGGACCTTGGCGACGCCCAGCGGGATTCGGTAGTCACCAAGCGGCACGTCTTGCTTGGGCGCGCCGAACAGCATCGCCATCGATTCCAGATGGACGCAAGGATCCTCATCGAAAATGCATGTCGTCAGCAGACCCTTCGCATCGAGCGTGGTCGAGGGATAGACCACCTTGAGGCCCGGAGTATGGAGCAGCCACGATTCAAGCGATTGGCTGTGTTGCGCTCCGAAACCACCCAGCCCGCCTGCGCACAGGATCCGCATTGTCATCGGCACATGGGTCGCCCCGCCCGACATATAGCGCTGCTTGGCCGCGTGGTTGGTTATCTGGTCCAGGGTCACGCCGATGAAATCACAGAACATGATCTCCGCGACCGGACGCATGCCCACCAGCGCCGCGCCGGTTGCCGCACCGATGATCGCCTGTTCGGCAATCGGGGTTGGGCGCACTCGCTCTGCCCCGTATTTGGTCTGCAGTCCGGCGGTGGTCTTGAACACCCCGCCCGGCGGATCGCCGATATCTTCGCCGAGCAGGAAGACGTTTTCGTCCACGCACATCGCATAGTCCTGCGCGTTGATGATCGCTTCGTACATCATCATCGACTTGGTCTCGCCCGAGACCGGCCCTTCCTCGGCGCGGACCGGGTGAACCCCGCGGCGCGGCACGTCGGCGACGTCGGCATAGACGTCGTTGAACATGTCGTCCTCGGTGATCGGTTCGCTGGCATTGGCAAAGGCGATGGCCTCGGCCACTTCGGCATTGGCCGAAGCATCGATCGCTGCCAGCTCATCTTCTGTCGCCAGGCCGTTTTCGATCAGGAAAGCGCGGGTCTTCGGCACCGGCCAATCGGCCCGGCCCGCCGCAAGCTCTTCCTTGGTCAGCAGTTCATTGGGCGCAAACCCGGCGTGGGTGCCAAGCCGCAGCGTAACGGCTTCGACAAACACCGGCCCATTTCCGGCACGCACGCTTTCGACCACGTCCTTCATCGCAGCATGGAAGGCAACCGGATCATTGGCATCGACCCGCACACCGCGATAGCCATAGCCAGCCGCGCGGCTGGCGAAGTCGGGGCTGGCGGTATAGTCAGGGATCTTGGTGTATTCGCCGATTTGGTTGTTCTGGCACATGAAGATGATCGGCAGCTTCCACGCACCTGCAAGATTCATCGCTTCGTGGACCGCACCGATGCTGGTGGCCCCATCGCCGAAGTTGACCACGGTCACCCGGCCTTCGCCGCGCATCTTGGCGGCCAGCGCCAGCCCGTTGGCGATCGGTGCGCCCCCGCCGACGATCGCGGTGGTCAGCATCGAGCCGCTGGTCGGATCGGAAATATGCGGCGAGCCGCCCTTGCCTTTGTTGAGGCCATCCTTGCGGGCCATCGCTTCGGCGAATAGGCCCTTGAGCGGGACACCCTTGGCCACCTGATCGTGGATCCCTCGATAGATCGTGACCATGTTGTCGTTGGCATCGGTCAGTGTCGCCAGCGTGGCCGGGATCGCTTCCTGTCCGGTCATTGGCCAATAGGTGAACTGGAACCGTCCTGCTGAAAGCCCTGCCCGAATCGCCTTATCCACTTCATGGATGCGCGACATCTGGCGATAGATGTTCATGAGGACTTCGGGTTCGATCCCGAGATTGGCCTGAGTTGTAGCAGCGGACATGTGGCTCTCCAGTTCCCGAATCCCGGGGCAATTTCAGTTCCAAACTGGCCGACTGTCAATTTGGTCGGTCCTACCAATTTGCAACAAAAGGCACCTCGGCGCGAGGCCCGATATCAGGCCCGGCTTTGCACAGCTTAGTGGCCGCAATTTTGATAAATCGCAATGCAAAAGATAAAGCACATTGCATTAACGGGCGAACTGGTTTGGGATGTGAGCCAGACCGACCCAGCAATGGGCGGCACAATACGGAGTGGAAGACTGGCACCGATGAGCGACCAAGCAGAGAGCGGCGATTTTCACTCCTATTCCTGCATGTATTGCGGATACATCTATGATGAGGAAGCCGGCGATCCGGACAATGGCATCGCCCCTGGCACGCGCTGGGAGGACATTCCAGAAGACTGGTGCTGCCCCCACTGCTCCGCCGAAAAGGACGGGTTCGAGATCGCTTGAGCGCCGAAATCAATTTTGAGAGGATTCCCAAATGAACAAGCACACGGTCGACCTCGCCGAAAAGGATCGCGGCGGTCTGTTCAATGCCGACGATGAAGCCAAGAATGCCGGCTGGGGCACCGCCGACCCCTATCCGTTGCTGGAAAAGCTGCACGATGGTCCGCCTGTGCGCGAAGGCAATCTTGAAGACCTGATGGGCATTGCGCGGCAGTATTCGACCGACCATTGGCCGGGCAAGGTCTATTCGATCCTGTCGTTTGACGCGGTCAACAAGGCATTCATGGACAGCGAGAGTTTCAACAACTCCGTCTACGAAAAGCTCTCGAAACCAGCTCTTGGCGACACGCTGCTCAACCTTGACGGCGGCGAGCACAAGCGGATGCGCAATGTTTCAAAGCCATGGTTCAAACCCTCGTTTACCGATGGCTGGTGGAGCGATAGCTGGATCGTCAAGGCGGTCGACGAGTTGTTCGACCGGATCACCGCCAAGGATCACGCCGACCTCAATCTGGAGCTGTGTGCACCCTTGCCCATGAGCGTCGTATCAACCGGATTTGGGATTCCTGCCGCTGAGGCGCTGGAATTTCGCAAGGCGCTGCTGTTTCACGGCACGCCCGAAGAAATGGCCAAGGGCCACGCCGCGGCCACCCGGATCCTGCAGCGCCTGATTGAAGAACGCCGGGCCGAGCCGAAAGACGACCTGATCAGCCGCTTTGTCCATGCTAACCTCGAACTCGAGGATGGCAGCACCCGCAAGATGACCGACGACGAAGTGATGCGCTATTGCAACCTGATCATCCATGCCGGTGGCGGAACGACCTGGCGGCAGATGGGCATCACCATCATGGCGCTGCTCAACCATCCCGAACAGATGGAAGCAGTGCGCAAGGATCGTTCGCTGCTTCGTCCAGCAATCCAGGAAGTGACCCGCTGGTACCCCACTGACACAGCTTTCCTGCGCTATGTTGCGAAGGATACCGTGCTCGAAGGCGTCGAGATGGAGGAAGGCTCGATCGCAATGCTGTGCCTTGGCACCGCCAACCGCGACCGCAAACAGTGGGACAATCCTGACAGCCTAGACATACATCGTCCGACCAAACGCCACTTCGCATTCGGCGCTGGCGCGCATGCTTGTCTGGGTCAGCACCTTTCCCGCCAGGAAATGGAAATTGCGCTTGGAGCGCTGCTCGACCGGCTGGGCGATCTGCGTTGGGATCCGGACTATCCGGCTGCGCGAATGGCCGGCGGTACCCTGATCGGGCGCGGACCGGAATCGCTTCATGTCCGCTTCACGCCAAGAGGGCGCTGATTGATCGCACCGCTTTGCGGGGGACTTCGTCAGTCGGCGAACAGTTCCCGCACCGCGGCTGCGTCGGTCTTCAGCGACTTGTTCTTGGGGATCGCGTCGACAAACTTCCACATCGTCGGGATGTGCGTGGCATAGACGTGCTGGCGCAAGTGCTGGTCGAGGTCGGCGATTGTCGGTTCAACCGCTCCGCTCTTTAACTGGATCGCTGCGGCGGGAACCTGGCCCAGCCGCTTGTCGGCTACGCCCACCACAGCGCAAGTGGCAATAGCAGGATGCAGGCACAGTGCCCGCTCGATCACTTCAGGCAGCAGCTTGAACCCGCCCCGCACGATTGCGCCGTCAGCCCGGCCGCGCAAATAGAGGAAACCGTCTGGATCGATCATCCCGATGTCGGTGGTTCGAATCCAATGCTCGCCGATCCGCGGCGCCACCACTTCGAGCAAGCCTTCTTCGCCCGCTGGCAGCTCCGACCCGGACTCGGCATCAACAGCGCGCAATTTTGCTCCGGCGAAAGCCCGACCAACCGAACCCAGCTTGGTAAAGCCGAACTGCTTGTGGTCGTCGGGCGTCATCAGTGTCACCGGGCCGCCGAATTCGGTAGCACCGTAGGACAGCAGTATCGGAACATTGTAACGTTCTTCGAAGGCTCGCTGAATAGTCGGATCGAGCGGCGCAGCCCCGGTCATGATCATGGTGATGCAGGCGATTTCTTCCTTGGGAATGTTCGCGTCGAGCACCATCGAAATCGCTGCCGGGGGCAGGATCGGCATCGGCGGCTGGTACCGCTTCACAAAATCGCGCCACAGATCGAGCGTGAACCGATCGAGCAAGACTGCGCGCTTGCCTGCAAGGACTGTGGGCAGCAGCCCATAGATCCCGGAAATGTTGCCCAACGGAAAGGTCAGCAGAACCGGCGGTGTGCTTTCATCGACTGTGTTCGATCCAGCGGCGTGTGCTACATTCTGGCCAACGATGTATTTGGCGATGGTGTCATAGCTGAAGCCGACACTTTTGGGCGCGCCAGTGGTGCCACTGGTATGAACCAAGATCTGCGGCTCGGCGCCCACGCCGGAGACATTGGCAGTTGATGCTCCGGCGCCCTCGACCAGCCGCGCGGTCATTTCACCCAGTGCGATCGCGGCCAGGCCTTGCTCTTTGACCACAGCCAGCAGTTCGGGCGAGAAGTCCTCCTCACCGGCGACGACAGCAACCGCTCCGGCTTTGCCTACGTCTCGGGCAATCCCTGCCGCAGCCTGGAAGGCGTAAACCATGTTGATCGTGAAGCGCCCTGCGATCATGCCCAATTCCGCCGCCACCGCAGTCGGACGGTTGCGGGGTACAAACGCGACTGTCTGGGCGTCTTTCACCCCGGCTTCGCGCAGCAGGTGGGCAACTTCATCGCCGACACCGCGCATCTCGCCCCACGAGTACCAGACATGCTCGAACTCTAGCGCCTGCTGATCGGCCGGACGATCCAGCGTGGCGCGGCTTAGCTGATCCAGGGTGCTCATGGTTGTCCCTCTCCTCTCCGCTCAGCCAATAACTTGCGCGGCGCGCAGCCGGGCCAAGTCTTCGGCGCTATAGCCGATCCCGCCCAGGACTTCGTCGCTGTGCTCGCCAAGATCGGGCGATCCGACCGGATTGGACGGAGCTGACTGATCGTCGAACCCAATCGGCCCCGCGACCACATCGACCACTTCGCCGTTCTTGAGCTCCATCTTGAACACCGTTCCGGCCGCCGCCAACTGGGGGTCCTTGCTCAGTTCTTCGAGGTTGCTGATCAGCTCCCATGGTGCGTTCCAAGCAAAGAACAGCGGGGCCCATTCAGCCCAGGTCTTGCTGCGGAAGGCCTTGTCGAGAATACCGCACAGCTCTGCGCCGTTTTCGATCCGCAGGGCGTTGGAAACGAAGCGTGAGTCACTGGCGAGTTGCGGTTGGCCGATCATTTCGCACAGTTCGGGCCACGGCTTGTCGGGGGCCAGCAACATCAATTGGATGAAGCGGCCATCGCTCGTCTTGTAAGCACGCATCAACGGGGCACGGTGTCCGTTGGCGAAACCGGCGTGCGGATCATACTCGGAGTTATTCATCGAATAGACCAGATCAGACGAAAGTATCCACGCCGCGTTCTGCAACAGCGAGGTTTCCACCACCATGCCCTTGCCAGTCCGCTCGCGGCGGAACAGCGCGGCGGAAATCCCGGCGAGAAGCGCAGTTGCCGTAGCATGATCGCCAAGCGCCGGACGGGGCCGCGTGGGAATATCTGCGTCGGGAGCGGTCAGCAGATCCGCGAATCCGCCGCGCGCCCAGAAGGCTGAGGCATCGTAGCCCGCCTTGTTGAATTCCTCACCCTTGAACCCCAGGCCATTGCCGCGTGCGTAAATCAGCTTTGGATTGCGCGCGAGTAGGTCTTCCGGGTCAAGCCGCAGGCCTTTGAGAGCCAGCGGGCGCAGGCTGGTGATGAAGACATCTGCCGTTTCGACCAGCTTGAGCAGGGCTTCGCGGCCCTCCTCGTTCTTGAGATCAAGCGCGACGCTCTTCTTGCCGCGATTGTTCTGTTCCATCGCCAAATTGACCGTGGCGGTTTCGCGCCCGTCACCGATCTTGAGCGTGCGATAGGGATCGCCGCCCACCGGCGGTTCGATCTTGATCACTTCCGCGCCGTGGTCGGCCAGAATGGCACTCGCCGCGGGCACGAACACGTATTGTGCCAGTTCGACCACCCGGACGCCTTCAAAGATCTGTGTCATTGCAATCCTCTTGTCGCGCCCGAAGCGCTTCCCGTCGTCAATTTCCGCCCAACTGCGGATTCGTTATCAACGCTTATGCACATACCTATATGCATTATCAATCGTTCTAGGCGAAATGCAGGCGCCGGAACTTGCCGCGGAAGTAGAGCAGCGGGTCGCGGCGGGGTTCGTACCACGCGTGGTGGACATGGCCGATGAAGATCAGATGGTCGCCGCCGTCGTGGACCGCATGGGTAGTGCAATCGAACGAGGCCAGCGAGTCAGCCAGGATCGGTGAACCGCCGTCATTGCGCAGCGCCCAATCGAGCCCGGCAAACCGGTCATCTCCGGGCATGGCGAATTTCCAACCGACCGGCTGCTGGCCGATGTGCAGAACATTCACAGCGAACTTCCCGGTCGTCTCAAATGTCTCCAGATTGGCCGACTTGCGTGCCAGCGAAAACAGGATCAGCGGCGGATCGAGCGATACCGAGGTGAAGCTGTTAGCTGTCAGTCCGATCGGTTGGCCATTGGCATCCAGGGTCGTGACCACGGTAACACCTGTAGCGAAACAGCCCAGCGCATCGCGAAGGATCCGCGGCTCCGAACCGCCAATAAAGGTCAGCGCGTTGCGCGGCGCCTGGCGCTCGAGAAAGTCGAGCAGGATCGCGTTGAAATCGTCTTCGCGGTCGGATGAGGCATAGCGGCCGGCATCTTCGATTTCGGCTATCTCGGACCCCCTGATCATCTCCTGCAGGCTACGAATCTTTTCGGCCGAGAGTGCTGTGTTGAGCGTTCCGCGAATGAGCGAAACCGGCACCCCTACGCTGGCTGCTGCCTTGGCCATCCGCTCGGCAATGTCCAGCAGGCTGGCAGGTGAAACGGCGCCCGGATCTCCGCGCCATTCGTACCGGCCGTCATCCCGCATGCGATAGGCAGTCATCAGCCGATCGGTCATGTCCGGGCGCGGTTCTGATGGATAGGCTGCGGCAATCCTGTCGAGAATGCTTCCCGCACTGTCAAAATCGATCACCTCCGGGCTGGCAGCCCCGCCGACGCGATCAACGGCTGTCCGATCAACCCAGATGTTGGCATCAACAAGCGCGAGTCCGGCAACGAGGTGCGCCTCGCCTTCCCCCACCGCCGCCAAGGCGATCAGGGCCCCAAGGCCTGCGGTCACTACCACCGCGCGGCTGGGCAGCACCGCAAGTACGGCGCGCAAATCACCGACATAGGCGTCGAGATCGTATTGGCCGTCACTCGACCAGGCACTGTCGCCGTGTCCGCGAAGGTCCAGACAAATCGCATAGCGCCCTGCTTCCGCCAACGCCTGAGCGGAACCGAACCAGAATTGCCGGACCTGGCCAATGCTGGGTAACAGCACTACTGGCGGACTGTCTGGCGAGCCAAATCCCGTCGCTGCGATCCGGGTGCCGCCGAAACCCTTGAACTCGAGCGCTTCCATACCGGATCTCTCCATACAACGCTGCGCTTCTGTGATATCTTGACCATATCAAAGGCCAGCATTTCGGCTGTTTTCGGATAGCAATGCACATCGAGATGTGCAATTAAAATGTGCACGGACAGCAAGGGGAAAGCAGTGACCGACGCGACACTCAGGCAGTGCATCTTGATCACCGGTGCAAGCGGCGCAATCGGCGGCGAAATCGCGGCGCAGGCGGCGGCGGCAGGTCACACCGTCGGGGTGCATGGCGCAAGCCCAGTTTCTGTTGGCGCAGCGATCAAGCGCCTGACCAGCCGGGTGCCTCAGGCCCGCTTCATTCCGGCACCCGCCGATTTCCGCTCAGATGGAGCGATCGAAACGATGGTAGATGCCTTTGCGCGCAACGCAGGCGGGATCAATGCGGTCATCCACTGCGGCATTGCCGGCGGACGCGGCATCACCGGCCCTTTTTCTGCAATTGATCCAAAAGGTCTGGCCGATCATGCCGCTCTGGTCCTGGGCACGTTTCAGCAGCTTTGCTGGGCTGCACTGCCCCATCTCAGCCAGCAGGGCGGCACAATCATCGGTTTTGCTTCCGACGCTGGACGGTTTGCATCACCCCGCCAAGCAGTGGTCGGGGCCGCATTTGGCGGGATTATGACGTTCGTGCGCAACCTGTCACTCGAAGTCGCCCGCGATGGTGTGCGGGTGCACTGCATATCCCCCAGCTTTGTGGACGAAACCCCGGTGTTCGAAGCCCACGCCGCCCGCGCCGATGCTGCGCGCGCACGCGCGGGACTAGGCCTGCCCACCCCCGCCGACATCGCGCCGCTCGCCCTGTTCCTGTGCGGAGCGGGCGCGCGGCGGATGACCGGCCAGGTATTCAGTATCAACGGCGGTTTAAACGCCTGATCATTCGGCCGCAGGCGCCGCGTCAACTCCAGCGTCTGTCATCTTCAGCACCGCAGTCTGCATCGCATCAAGGCACATCTTCAAGGCGTGCGCGGGATTGAGCTCGAAACAGCGGGTCTTGTCGGTTTCATAGACCAGCACGTGACCCGAGGGCACGAAATAGGCCTCGCCCGCTTCGATCACTTCATCAGGCCATTCCGAATCCGGATACTTCACGCGGATCCGCCCTTCGAACAGATAGCCATAATGCGGACACGGACAGACCCCGCCGGGCAGCCCGCCCCATTTGTATTGCTCGGTGCAATCGAGGGTCGAATTCAAGGTGGTGTAACCCACTTCCATGTCGCCCCAATGGGCCGTGCGAAAGCCTTCGTGGCCAAGCGCAGGCCAGCGATCACCGCCGCTGGGCAGGTCTTCTAATTTGCAATGTGGCATCTGTCTCTCCTTCTCTTGTTTGAATGGGATCAGCCCAGGAAATAGCGCCCGCCATCGACCACCAGCGTCTGTCCGGTGACAAACCGCGAGCCATCGCTGACCAGGTGCAGCAAGGTTCCAACCATGGCATCGGGCTTCATTTGCTCGGCGATAAGCTGTGACGCTTTGGCGCGTTCTTCGGCCAGTTCCATGTTGCCGCCCATTATCTGCGAATAGCCTTCGGTGGCTGTGCCACCCGGCGCGATGCAGTTGACGCGGATATTGTCCCGGCCCAGTTCGCTGGCAACGCTCTTGGTCAGGCCGATCACCGCCGCCTTCGACGCGGTGTAGTCGAGCATATAGGCCATTCCGAATGCCGAGATCGACGATTGGTTGATGATCGCCCCGCCGCCGCGCGCGCGCATTTGCGGCAGGACCGCCTTGATGCACAGCCACGGCCCCTTGACGTTGACTGCCATTGTCCGGTCCCAGCGCTCGATCGAAATGTCCGATAGCGGCCCGCCTTGCAGGCTGCCGAACATCGCCGCGTTGTTTACCAGGATGTCGATCCCGCCAAATTCGGACACCGCAAATGCGGCCATAGCTTCGGTCGATGCGGGATCGGCAACGTCGGCACGCACGAAGGCTGCGCGGCCGCCTGCGGCCTTGATCGCAGCAACCGTCTCGGCACCTTCTGTCTCGAGCATGTCGGCGATCACGACTGCGGCTCCGGCGGCGGCCAGGGCCTCACAGTAGGCCCGGCCAATCCCGCGGGCCCCGCCGGTGACGATCGCTACTTTGCCATCAAGCGAAATTTGGTGATGTGTGCTGCCCATCAGGTTTCAAGCTCCTCTGCAAGAACGAAGGCCGATTTGGATCGGTCGAAAGTAGGAGTAAACGGCCGGATATCGGAATAGAGCCGATCAAACAGCGCGTCGGGATCGTCGGTTTCGATCTCATAGACCGCTGCATATGGCCAGGCAGCGCGATTTTGCTTGATCACACGAAACCTGCGCGCCGACTTTACACCTTCGACGGCCAACAGGTCCGGCAAGTGGATGTCGTTGTACCAGTCGTTGTAAGTCGTCTCGTCACCCTCGCCCTCGGTCGGGCCATTGAGCGCGATCAACATGTATTTTGGCACAAACAATTCCTCTCATTCTGCTGCCGTCAACGCGGCGATTTCTCTGGCTCCATCGGGATCGAAGCGACCAGTTCCCGCGCGACCCGGGCCAGCATCGCGCCGACTTCGGCATGCTTTTCGGGGGACCACCGGGCAATGAATTCAGCCGCAAGATTGCGATAGGCTTCGACCACTTTTTCATATGTCTGATTGCCCGCTTCGGTCGCAGAGAGCACCCCATCGTCGGTCCAGACTGCAAAACCTTGTTTGACAAGGTCGGCGGCTGCTTCACCGACTGGCTCCAGCGCAATGCCGTAATGCTGTGCCAGGCGGCCAGCGTGAACCGGGCGGCTGGCCGCGTGCAGATGATTGAGCACCCAGATCCGGTCGGGGGCCAGATTGACCCCGGCAAAGTCGGCAATTCCGCGATAGGTCTTCCAGCGATTGTCGCGCTGACCGGTGCGCGCCACGATCGCCTCAAGCTCTTCGAGCGATGTGGCATCGTGCGGCATGGCAAAGCTGCTTGCCAGATCTTCACTGGCAATGGTGGTACCCAGCGCCGTATCCTTGAGCAAAAATGTCAGCAAGCAGCCCAGCGCGGTGAGCCCGGCTGCGATCAGGAATACCGGCTGTAAAGCCCCGGCGAAGACGTCAAGATAGGTCGCCCGCAGGCTGGCAGGCAGTGCCGCGAGCACTTCGGCGGTCGCCACATTTGGCGCGGCCACCCCCGCTGGCAGGCGCCCGGCCATCCCCGCGCTGAGGTTGGCGGCGAAGATCGCCCCGAATAGCGCCACGCCGACCGAGCCGCCAGTCAGGCGAAACAGGGTCGATCCGGAAGTGGCGACACCCAGATCCTGGTATTCAACCGCGTTCTGCACCGCCAGCACCAGCACCTGCATGACCATCCCGATGCCCACACCCAGCATCAGCGCATAGCCCGACGCCGCCCAGGTGCTGCTATCGTGCCCAAGTGTAGAAAGAAGCGCCAAGGCCAGCGCCATGATGGCTGTCCCGGCAATTGGCAGTATCCGGTACCTGCCTACCTTGCTGACATATTGCCCGCCGACAATCGAACTGATCAGCAGGCCCGCCATCATCGGAGCAATCTGCAAACCTGCAGTTGCCGGACTGACACCCTTCACAACTTGCAAGTAGACCGGCAGGTATGTTGTCGACCCGAATAGCGCCAGGCTGACGATGAAACCGACCACCGAAGTCACCAGAAAGGTCGGGTTGCGGAACAGGCGCAGCGGCAGGATCGGCTCGGCCGCCCGGTTCTCAACCACAATGAACAGCGCAGCCGCGGCCAGGCAGACCGCCATCAATGCCAGTATGAATGGCGACAACCATGGATAGCTGACCCCTCCCAGGCTAGTGAACAGCACCAGGGTGACCAGCAGCAGCGCCATCAGGGTTGCCCCCAGTATGTCGATGACCGGGCGGCGCTGGGGTATCGCCCGGGCTGGAAGCGATGCCGATATCACTGCCAATGCCAGCAAGCCCAGTGGCAGGTTGATGTAGAAAATCCAGCGCCAGCTGAGGTGCTGGACAAAGTACCCACCGATCAACGGCCCTAGCACTGTTGCCAGGCCATAGACCGCCCCCGAATATCCCTGATAGCGCCCGCGATCGCGCGGCGGAATGATATCGGCAATCGCAGCCTGAACCAGCACCATCAGCCCGCCACCGCCCAGCCCCTGCAATCCGCGGAACAGCACCAGTTGGAGCATTGAGTTGGCAAGCCCGCACAGCGCCGATCCGGCCAGAAACAACAAAATTGCGCTCTGCAGCATCCGCTTTCGGCCGAACTGATCTCCCAACTTGCCATAGAGCGGCGTCGCGATAGTCTGGGCCAGAATGTAGGACGTGACGATCCACGACAGGTGCTCAAGCCCGCCAAGATCGCCAACGATGTTCGGCAGCGCGGTGGAAACGATCGTGCCGTCGAGCGACGCCAGCAAGGTGACCAGCATCAATGCGCCGAATATAACCCTGAACGCCGGACCTTGCGGAGCCGGCGTCTGTTCTTCAGCGGGTTCGCTGCCGGGCAACTGCCCTATTCCGCAGCGACTGCGGCTTCTTCGGGCAGGCCACCGGCTTCGGCACGAATCTTCTGCTGCATGATCCGGCGAGCCATCACACCTGCGGCGTCGGCTTTTAGGATGATCGGCTTGTGGTTGAGGAAATCGGTCGAGTCCCCCATGTCGAGTTGCTGCGCCTCGACCATCGGCCCATCCTGGGTCTCGAACACATTCTTCATCGTCGCCGCAGTCATTTCAGTGACTTGGGCATTATCCTTCATGAAGGTCCGACCCGAACCCCAGAAATAGTGGCTGGTCGTTTCGGTTTCTGGTGTGATCAGATGCGCGTTGGGGGTGCGGTAGCCTTCGTCGATCGTCTTGCCGTGGTCCCAGAAGGCGGTATCGACAAACAGTACACCAGGTGCATCCCATCGCGCGTGGCCCTGGCCTTCGACATCTTCGGGACCTTCGCCGATTCCGAACATCGGCCGCTTGGCTGCATCGACGTGATAATGATGGCGGTAGAGCATCGACCAAACAGTATCCCCTTCACGCTTCACCTTGTTGGTGAAGTCTTCGAAGTTTGAACCCTCGTGGATGCCGGGGTGCAGATAGTGGATATGGCTGAGATCGAGCAGGTTGTCCGAGATCAGCTGGTAGTTCCCCTTGAGGTGCGAATAGCCTTGGCAAGAGGTGTACTTGTCAGTTTCGTCAAAGAAGCTGAAATCGGGGATCAGATCCGGATTGGCGTCGGCAGGATCGCCCAGCCAGAGCCAAATCCACTTGTGGCGCTCAGCAACAGCATAACCCTTGATGCAGGCGCGGGCCTTCTGGCTGTCATCGTCGTGCGGTGCTTCGACACAGGCACCCGTCCCGTCGAACCGGAGGCCATGATAGGCGCACTGAATCGTATCGCCGATCCGCTTGCCCATCGACAGCGGCACAAAGCGGTGCGGGCAGCGATCGTGAATGGCCGCGGGGCTGCCATCCGAATTGCGGAACAGCACGACTTTTTCGTTGCAGATCGTGCGAGCGACCATCGGCTCGTCAAGCTCAGCGGCGCTGGCGGCGACGTACCAGACATTCTTCAAGAACGGCATGTTTCCGGTCCTCTAGGTTCGATTGAGTCGATTGTTGAGCGATGGGCTAGCCCGAAACACGGCGAAATGCAACGCACGTGATGCATTAATTGCGATGGGCGCTCGCGGGTTCAGAGCAACAGCTTGAGCGGTGTTTCCACGGCCTGTCTGAAAGCGGCCATCAGCTGTGCTCCATCGGCACCATCGATCGCCCGGTGATCGAACGAACCGGTGGCAGTCATGACCGTAGCTATACCCAGCACACCGTCGGTCACCGCCGGGCGTTGCTCGCCCGCACCGATCGCCATGATCATACCTTGCGGCGGATTGATCACTGCGCTGAAATGCTTGATCCCCATCATGCCCATGTTGCTGAGCGAGGCGGTGCCGCCCTGGAATTCATGCGGTTGCAACTTGCCTTCCTTGGCCCGCGCGGCAAGCTCAGCCATCTCGGTTGAGATGGCGGAAAGCGATTTTCGTCCGGCATCGACGATGATCGGGGTGATCAATCCGCCCGGCAGACTGACCGCGACCGAAATATCGGCCCGCGAAAAGGTCAGCAACTGGTCGCCGACAAAGCTGACATTGCAGCTGGGCACAGCCATCAAGGCCTGGCCCAGCGCCTTGATCAGCATATCGTTGACCGACAGCTTGACCCCGCTGCCAGCCAGATCGCGGTTCAGTTCGTCGCGCAGTTTGAGCAGGGCATCGAGCCGCACATCGACCGCGAGATAGATGTGCGGCACCTCGCGCTTGCTCTCGGCCAGCCGCCGCGCAATCGTCTTGCGCATCGAACTGAGCTTGGTCACTTCGTGCGGGATATCTGGAGCTGGAGCGACTGGCATTGGTGCGGACGCAGGCGTTGGTACAGGCCGACTGTCGGCAACAGGTGTTCCGCCCGGAACAGCATTTTCAACATCGGCGCGCACGATCCGGCCGTTTGGCCCGGTTCCCTTGATCGCCGCCAGATCGATCCCGCGCTCTTCGGCAATCCTGCGGGCGATGGGCGAGACCGGTGGCGGCGATCCGGTGTTATCCTCAACGACCGGTGCAGCAGCAGGCGCCGTGCTGCTTGCGACTCCAGAAGCCGCGGCTTCAATATCGGCGCGCACGATTGTCCCGTTGGGGCCGCTGCCCTTGATTGCCGCCAGATCGACGCCCAGCTTTTCCGCCAGCTTGCGGGCAATCGGCGAAACCGAGGGCGTGGTCGTATCTGTCATCGTTGCCATCTCAAGCTGTGATCGTTGCGCTCGACTAGCTCAATACCACTGCGGGCGCCACGATTAATGCACCCAGTGATGTGCATTAATCGTGGCAAGTGAATTAAACCCTGACTTGATTCGCGTTCGAAGACCATCGTCTTCGCCTCAAGGCAGGGATGCATCCTTTCGAAATCGCCTTCACGCCCGATCCGGAATTGTTTGAAGCCGCCGAATGCAATTATGGAATCGCTCTGCAACCGTTGTGGCCCAGCTGTTGCTGGACTCTCCGATCCCGGTCAGTAGGGCTATCCACCTCCAGCTTACGGCGAAAGCTCAAGCGGCCATCCGATAGCGAACCGGCAGGAATTTTACCCCGCCGACAAAGCTGCCTTCGACAAAGCGCGGAGTTCCGGAAAGCTCGATTTCTTCTACCCGATCGAGAAATTCGCTGAAGAACGACGAAAGCTCAAACCGAGCAAGGTACTGGCCCAGACAGACATGCGGGCCAGTGCCAAAGGCCAGATGCCGGTTGGGACGGCGATCGACCCGGAAGGTGAAGGGATCGTCGTAAAGCGCTTCGTCGAAACTGCCCGACGGGAAGCTGAGCAGCAGCAGGTCACCGGCCTTGACCCGTTTTCCGGCCACCACGCAATCGTCCACCGCTGTGCGACAAAAGTGCTTGACCGGCGTGGTCCAGCGGAGAATTTCCTCAATCGCCAGCGGCAGCAACTCGCGGTTGGCGCGCAACCGGGCTAGCTGATCGGGGTTCTGCAGCAAGGCCAGTGTCCCGCCAGTCAGCGCGTAACTGGTGGTATCGTGACCAGCCGTGGCAGCGATGTTGAAATAGCCGAAAACGTCGCGGTCGGGCAACAGCTCGCCGCCAATCCTGGCATTGGCGATTACACTTGCGAGGGTGTCGTTGGGTGCTTCACGCAAATCGTCGATGATCTTCTTGAAATAGGCATACATCGACAGCATCGCCGCGCGGGCACCGCCTTCGGTCTGAAACTCTGGGTCCTGGCTTGAAAGGGTCTGCTGGGTCAGGCGCAGCATCATAGATTCATCTTCGGGCGGAACCCCCAGCATGGTCATCACCACCCTGAGCGGAAAGGCCATGGCAACATCGGCGAAATCGATTTCGCCCCCGGCACTATCCATCCGGCCGATGAATTCCCTAGCCAGCGCGGCGATGCCGTCCAGCAAAGGCAGCAGGCCTTTGGGCGTAAAATAGCTTTGAGTGATATTGCGATAGGCGCGGTGTTCTTCCCCGTCCATCAGCACCAGGTTGCGCATGATCTGGCTGGTTTCGACCCCGCCGCTCGCCGCGCGGACCTTGGCTTCGTATGACAGAGGCAACAAGGCTTGCTTGGGAGCATTGATGAACTGCGCCGCGTTGCGCTCAACCTCCATGATGTCGCTGTGGCGCGAGACCAGCCAGAACGGAGCGTAGTCATCAGCTTCGATGAAAGGTAGCGGATCCTCCTTGCGAATGCGCGCCAGAAGGGCGTGCAACGCAGCTGGATCGGTAAAGGTTTGCGGATCTGCAATCGCTGTGATCGGTAGTTGACTTTGGGACATTCAACCCCCTCATCTGCTCAATTGATCAGCACGGCAAGTTATCGAACGGCGGCCAGCCAATTGAAATTCAAGGGGCTCGACCTACTATCCAGCCAAGCCCCCCGGGTGGTGCCTCCAAACTCAGATCTTAAAAAACTTCTCGGCGCAGCCGCCGACGATCCAGCGGATGTCTTCCTCGGCAACTCCCACCGTATCGCGAGCGATCACTGCCAGCGAGTTGGGATAGGTGGTTTCCGAATGCGGAAAGTCGGATGACCACATCACGTTCTTGCCGCCGGGCTGATGGCAATTCACGAAGCCCATGCGGTCATTGATGAACGAGCCATAGATGTTCTGATCCATGTAGTAGCTGGGCAGGTTCTGAAGCTTGCTGCCGGTCCAGAAGCGCTGCTTTTCCCATGTCCGGTCCATATATTCGGCCATCCACGGCATCCAGCCCACGCCGCTTTCGATGATCCCCCAGCGTAGCTTGGGGAAGCGGTCGAACAGGCAACCGAAGATCGCCATCGCAATCGGTTCGGCCATGGCAACCTTGGTCATCACCAGGTCGGACAGGAAATGATCCTTGTTGCCAAACCGTGCAACTCGGCCACCGAGGTGGAAGGTCACGGTGACGTCAAGGTCCTGCACTTCGGCCCAGAAGCGGTCATACTCCGGGTGCCAATAGGCGCGTTCGCTGTCAGGATCACCCGTGAGCGCAGCGCCCTGCGCGAGCTGCGCGGTCAGCTTTTCTGTGCTTTGCGGAAAGGCCGGGATGTTGATCGAACGATGCCCCAACTTGACCGCTTCGCGGAGCAGCTCGAGCGTTTCATCGATATCGCGCATCGGCAGATAGGCGACCCCGGCCAGCCGCTTGGGGTCATGGTTGCAGAAATCTGCGAGCCAGCGATTATAAGCCCGGTAGCTGGCGATGTAGAGTTCCGAATTGGCAGTGCCGAGCGGACCGCCGCCATAGAGCACCGCGGCATCGATCCCGTCTTCATCCATCACCGCCAGCCGGCGCGAAGGCGTTACGCTGTCATGCAGATCGGCCAACTTGCCCTGAATCTTGAAATCTTGCCCCGCCCGCCCGGCCTGGTTGGCGAGCATTATCAGCGGACGCTTGCGGCCTTCGAACACGACGAAATCGCACTCGTCACCTTCTTCAATTGTCGGCGCGTGATGTTTCAGGTTTTCGGGCAGGTAATCCGCCCAGAAGGTGTGCGGCGGATCGATGTGCGCATCAGCATCGACGATGCGGAAGCGTCCGCGGGCAATCGGGTCGGGCAGCGGCTTGCTGAGTTCTGTCGTGGCCATTCTTCCATCCTCGTTTGAACAATTTGACTGGAGCAGTTGTTTCAGATTCCAATGTCCATGATCGGCGCATCGAATCCGCTGTTGACGATCTGCGACGACTTCGCGAGCGCAGCGGGAGCGAACCCGGCAAGGTAGCCATCGATCAGACGTTGGTAATTGCTGATCAGACCTTCCCCGCCTTTGCCCAGACTGCTTCCGATCCGCATGAAATCGAGGTTGTGCAGCCCGGTCTGCTGGATCGGCAGGTTGGAATAGTCTTGACGCGGGATCTCGGGGAAGTCCTGCAAATCATAGGGCAGCATGGTCGGTGCCTTGGGCAATTCCGTCTGTTCGCTGGCGGGGCGCGGCACCAGGTTCCAGATTTCGAACAGGCAAGTTTCCGGCGTCAGCGGGCGAATCCGGTAGGATGCCATCGCCCCCATCACCGGCAGCAGGAAGAAGTGCGGGAACATGAATTCGACGTAATGCATGTCCGGCCCAAGGAAGGCCTTGGCAATATCGAAAGTTTCGATGCCGCGTTTGCGGGCATCCTCCTCCACCGCTTCGCAGGCCCGGGCATAGAATACGCCGGCCGCTTCCATCGGATCTTCGGGCACTTCCAGGTCGGCAAGTGTGTCAATCACCGCCAATTCGCTCTTGTGGATCATCGCCCCGCCCATGCCCTCGTTGAGGTTGTGGAGGAAGGCGAGCAGATGTTCGACCATCTGGCGACCGGTCAGCCCTTCATTGACCGGCTTGCCATCAAAATCGGTTCCGAACTGCGCGGTGGCATAGGGCGATACGTCAAACAGCTGCCGGTGCGTCTGCATCACGTGATAGCCTTCGTGGAAGGCTTCCATCGCCAGCTTCCAGTTGGTCGGCAGCACAGTCCCGAACCACCATTCGGTCTTGAGTGTTTCGGCTTTGCGCGCGTCCATCCGGTCAGCAACCGGGCCCAGGCATTCGCGCAAGCTGGGGGCAGCATCGTCAAAGTTGATGAAGGCACAGCCGGCCCACTCTTCGACGCGAACCGGAGCCAGGTCGATCTGGTCGGGCGTGAGCAGCGCCTCGCTGAAAATCTCGCGCCCGAAGACAAAGCTGTTCTTGCCATCCTCGTCCCAGCGCCAGCCGTGAAACGGGCAACGAAAGCCGCGATTCTTGCAGTTGCCGCTGCCCCGCGCAAGCTGGACCCCGCGGTGACGGCAGGCGTTGAGGAAGGCCTTTACGCCGTCCTTGGTGTTGAGCAGCATGACCGAACGATCGAAGATGTTGTAGATCGTATAGTCGCCCTGGTTAGGGATTTCCTCAAGCCGGCAGGCCATTTGCCAGACATGCGGCCAGAGCCGTTCCTTTTCGGCCTTGAAAAACGCCTCGTCGTAATAGCGTTCGGCCGGAATCATTTCCGGGTTGACGATCTTGAAGGGGACGTCCCGTGCCGGGCTCGCGGTATAGTCAGCCATCCTCGCCTCTCCTGGCTTGTCTAGGCAACCTCGGCCTTGGCCTTGGTCAGTTCATAATCGTCGGGGTCGAATTCAGCGGTGAGCTTGTGATAGACGCTCAGCGCCCAGGGTGAGTTGGTCACCACCCGGCCAGCCTTGTTCTTGTACCAACTGCTGACGCCCGGATGCATCCAGACCATGCCTTCGAACTCGGCATCGACCTTGCGGTTGTACTCCTCGAAGGGCTCCTGTTTGACCGAAACCACGTCCAGATCGCGCTCGACCATCTCGCGCAGCGCCTGCATGATGTAGCGGATCTGGCATTCCGAATGGAACAGCGCCGAGCCGCCATGGCCCAGGTTGGTATTGGGGCCATAGATCAGGAACAGGTTGGGGAAATCAGGCACGGTGATGCCCAGGTGCGCGCGTGGATCGTCCTCGCCCCAATGGTCGCGGATCGAACCGTTGGTTCCGACCACCTCGATTGGAGTGAGCGGGCACTGCGCCTTGTAACCGGTCGCCAGCACGACCACGTCGGCTTTGTGCTCAGCACCGTTTTCATCGACGATGCCGCTCTCTGTGAAACGCTGGATCGGTCCGGTCACCAGTTCGACATTGTCGCGGGTCAGCGATTTGAGGAATCCGCCGTCGCGCAGCATACGCTTGCCATAGGGCGGGAACGCCGGGGTGACCTTGGCCGCCAGCTCCATGTCGCCGCCAACCTGCTCGAGGATGTTGGCTTCCAGCCATTCACGAATCCGCTGGTTTTCCGCGTTCATCGAGCCAGGCATGGTCCAGTTCGGATCCTTGCGCATCTGCGGCAACAAGCCATCGGCAGTCGCCCATAGCAACAGGAAGCGGTACCACTTGTTGTAGTAGGGGATGTTCGCCAGCGCCCACTTCCAGTTGTCGGTCACGGTTTTGAAGATCAGCGGGTTGGGCCGGACCCAGTGCGGAGAGCGCTGGAACACGATCAGCTTGCCAACTTCCGGCGCGATCGCCGGGCCGATCTGCATGCCCGACGCACCGGTGCCGATCATCGCCACGGTCTTGCCCTTCAGATCGAGGCTGTGGTCCCAGCGCGCGCCGTGGAACAGCGGTCCCTTGAACTGGTCCATGCAGGGAATGTTCGGGTAGGACGGAATGTTCAGCAGGCCAGCGGCGCTGATCACCACATGGGCCCGCTCGGCATAGATCGAGCCATCCTTGCGCCGGATGGTGACATCCCAAAGCGCGGCTTCCCTGTTCCAGATCGCCGAGACCACTTCCTCTTCAAACCGGACGTGATCAGCGATGCCCATCTCGGCGTAGCAGGTCTCGATGTAAGACTGGATCTCGTTCCCGCGCGCGAAATAATGATCCCAGTTGGGCTCCATCCGGAACGAGTAGGAATAGAAGTGATTGGGAGTATCGACCGCGATGCCGGGATAGGTGTTTTCGTACCAGGTGCCGCCGACATTGTCGTTCTTTTCGATCACGACAAAATCATAACCCGCTTCCTTGAGCTTCGCCCCCATGGCGATGCCTGAGAAGCCCGCGCCGATTACCAGCACGCGCAATTCGGCCAGCTTTTCAGCTGCCGGAGGCTTGCGCCAACGCACGGTCTTGGCGTCGGTTCCGTCGAAATTGAGCTCGTCATAGATCATCGGCAGGTATTCGGCCGGGACGTGCCGGCCGACCGCAACATCGGCCATCCGTTGCAACAACTCGCGCGGCGGTGCGGGGGGCAGCGACCGGTTGCTGTCGGCATAGTCCTTGAAAGTCGAGATCAGCTTCTCGCGCAGCTCGGCCTTCATCGCTTCGGGCACGTCTTCTTCGAAGCCCCAGGCGCCCTTGATATAGGGGGCGAACCGGTCGAGCGTGGCAAGATCACCGGTCAGATGGCCATAGACCAGCAGCAGCGGCTGGACATCAAGTTCGGCCAGGCGTTCATCCAGCCGGTCGCCCTCTCGCAGCAGGTCTTGCAGCACCGAAGGACGATGCTCGGGCAGGCCTGCGGAACCGGCGGTGTGATTGGAGATGCTCATTTTACCGCCTTCTCTTGAGTTCAAGCCGAAACTTCCGAAGCCATTTCAGGGCTGTCGGCGTAAAACTTTGCGTACTGCCGCCGGTAAGCCAGCAGCGGCCCGTCGCCCTGGACCAGCAATGGCCGTTCGAGGAAAACCTTGCGGTTCCAGATCGGAATGTCCTGCTCGATCTGCTTGGCCAGATCGCGCATCCGGGCCTGTGTAACCCGCATCTTGCCCTCGCTGATTCCGGGCGGATGATAGAGCTGCCAGCGAATCTGGGTGTGTTCGGCATCGATCGGCGTGGCCTGCTGGACCTGCAACACATGGGTCACATCGGTATATTCAGTGATCGACTGACCCGGCCCGACAGCGGTAATATCGATCTTGCCGGTCATTGGCCCACGCGGCGTGTTCATTTCCGCAACGATCGTGTTGCGGCGCTGCCAGCCATCGAGCTTGAACTCGGCCGAAGGTGCGCCCGGGACACCGTGCACCGCGGCAAAATGCGCGTGGTCCTGACCGTTTTCGGTGATTTCCTGGATGTGGATGTTGATGACCCACTCGTGCCGCGCGGCTTCAACCCATTCGCCGTCGTCGCAGACCGGCAGCTTGGCCAGTTCCCACTTTGGCGCTTCCTTGTGTGGGTGATACCAGACGTAGATTACCCCGTCCGATTCCTGCACCGGCCAAGGCGGCAAGCACGAACGCTTCATCGACGGGGCAATGACCTTGGTATAGGGAATCCCGGTCACCCCGCCTTCGCCATTGAAAGTCCAGTGGTGGAACGGACAGCGCAGATCGTTGCCGATCACCTCGCTGTTGACGCCGAGGTGCGCGCCGAGGTGCGGACAGATCGGATCGACCGCCCGCAGTGCGCCGTCCTCACCCCGCCAGATTACGAATTCGGTGCCGAAATACTGCAGCGTCCTGATTTCGCCCGCATCAATTTCGTCCGCCATTGCCACGGCAAACCAGCCGAACGGAATGGGCAGTTCGGCGTACCCTCGATTTGCAGTAGTGGTCGGGCCTGACATCGCGCTCTCCAGGTGCGTACTCATTCATCCCAGATGCAGCACTCAGGCGTCCAGGAACCGGTCTTTGATAGCTGCGATTCAGGCTCAGACTTTGATCGCGATCAAAATGCACATGGCGTATGACATTAATTGCAGGGCCGGGGCGAAGCCGCGGGTTCCGCAGCTGCCTCAGACTATCGCGGGAGCTCTGAAATTCGCCGCTCAGGCGACGTAGTGCGGCAGCAGAGTTCCGGCTGCGGGCGCGTCGAAAACGAACAGCGCCCCGGCCAGCGGCTGCTGTTCCAACTCACTTGCATCCAATCCGATCCGAGCAGTTGTGACATAAGCGGTCTTCAGATCAGGCCCGCCAAAGGCGATCTTGGTGACCCGCGCGCAAGGCAGATCAACCTGCAGCAGCAAGGCCCCGTCCGGAGCATAGCGGCGCACCCCCCAACCATCCCACAGCGCGACCCACAGGCAGTTCTCACTATCAAGCACGACGCCATCGGGATGGCCATCGGCTGGGCCAAGCTGAAGGAACAGCTCAGGCTCACCCAGGTTTGGCCCCTGGGCAATCGGATAGCGCCAGATCTGGCGGCGGACCGAATCGACGAAGTACAAGTTGAGAAGGTCCGGGCTTACGGCCGGGCCATTGGTGACAATGGCCTGGGCCGGCGTCGCGTGAAGCACACCGCGATCGAGGCAATAGAGCGCGCCGGTTTCAAGCGCTTCGTCATCGTCCATCGTCCCCAGCCACAGACGCCCGGCACTATCGACTGTCGCGTCGTTGGTGCGATTGTGCGCGGGCATGTCGATGGTCACAACCGGATCGCCCAGCTTGCCGTCCGCAAACCGGCAGACAGTATTGCGCGAACCAACCAGCATCCCGCCACCCGCTGCAGGTTGGATGAAGCTGGGCGTTCCGCCCACCGCAAAGCTCTCGCGTCCACCTGTGGCCGGTTCATAGCGGTGAACCGCGCCGCCCTTGATATCGACAAACCACAGCGCCTGCTGGTCCGCGCACCAGACCGGCCCTTCACCCAGCCGGGTGCCCAGATCCCAAACCAGCCGGACCTGCGGTGTCACGCGGCTGGCTTCGTCTTGCTGCCCCAAATCGCGTACCACAGCACATAGAGCTCGCAGGCCGCGGTAAGGTAGAAGCTCTGCTGGAGGCCGTAACGATCAGCCAGCCAGCCCTGCACCACCACCAGCGCACCACCGGCAATCGCCATGATCAGCAGGCCCGAGCCTTCTTCGGTCAGCGGGCCAAGGTCCTTGATCCCCAGCGCGAAGATGGTCGGGAACATGATCGAATGGCACAGACCCACCAGGATCAGGGCCCACATCGCGATCGGACCTTGCAAGCTGGCTGCCATCAGCATCACTATGAATGCCGCCGCCGCAAACGCGGCCAGCACTTTGCTGGCAGGAATTGAGCGCATCAGATAAGCCCCTGCGAACCGGCCGACCATCATCCCGCCCCACAGCAGGATCAGGTAATTGGCGGCATCGGCATTGGTCATGTTGCCGATATTGGGTTGCGCCGCAAAATTGATGAACAGGTTGGCGACGCCAATTTCGGCAATCAGATAGATGAAGATCGCGGGCACGCCCCATACCAGATTTCGGTGCTTCCACAGCGACAGATGCTTGCGTTCCTCCGCATTGGCCCGGCGCGTTTCTTGCCCCAGTTCGGGCAAATTGGCGCGCGCAATGATAAACGCCAGCGCCACCATCACCAGAGCGACCAGCAGATACGGAAGCTGCGTCGCTTCCGCGTCTGCCATGCGCTGTTCCAGACTGACAGCCGTTCCTTCAAGCGAAGTCCCTGAAACCGTGCGGCTGAGGATCAGATAGCCACCGAAATAGGGCGCGAAGAAAGTGCCCATCGAGTTGAATGCCTGGACCAGCGTCAGGCGCGATTCCGACGATTCGGCAGGACCGACAACGGCCACATAGGGATTGGCCGCAACCTGCAGCAGGGCAATGCCGCAGGCGATCACAAACAGCGCTACCAGCGTTACTTCGTACGAGGGCAGCCGGGCCGCCGGGATCATGCCCAGCGAGCCAACCGCCATGATTGTCAGCCCAATGATGATCGCCTTCTTGTAGCCGACCCGCTCGATCAGAAATGCCGAGGGCATCGAAGCCACGAAATAGGCAATGAACCAGACCGATTCGATCAGTGTGGTCTGGGTGTAGTTGAGATTGAACACGCTGCGCAAATGCGGCAGCAGCGTGTTGTTGATGACCGTGATGAAGCCCCACATGAAGAACAGGCTGGCGAGCAGTGCAAGGGTCTTGCCATAAGGCGCGGCGCTGCCGCCTGGGCCGGATTGCGGCGCTGTGCTGGGTTGCGGGGTCGGTCCGGCCACAATTAATGCTCCTCGCTATTGTCATTCTTTTAGTAGGAGTATATCCGAAGCAGGTCAACCGGCCCGAAGCCGGGCAACATTTTCCTCGAGGATTGCGAAATGGCTTTCAAGGCACTCTCAATTACAGCAGCGGGCATCGCACTGGCGCTTTCGATCCAGGTCACCGGGCAAACACCGGTGCAATCTCCAATTCAGACGGCGTCAGCTGAAGGGCAGCTATCCATCCAGGCCGACCAACCCGGCGCGACGATCAACCGCGATATCTTCGGGCAGTTCGCCGAGCACCTGGGTCGCGGAATTTATGGCGGCATCTGGGTTGGCAAGGACTCCAGGATCCCCAACGTCCGCGGAATTCGCAGCGATGTGGTTGGCGCGTTGAAAGCGATCAAGGTCCCTGTGGTGCGCTGGCCGGGAGGCTGCTTTGCCGATGAATATCATTGGCGCGACGGGATTGGTGCCAAGCGCAAATCGACCATCAACGCCGTTTGGGCTGGCGCGATTGAGCCGAACACTTTCGGCACCGACGAATTCATGGATTTGACTAAACAAATCGGTTCCGAAGCTTACATTTCGGTCAATGTCGGATCAGGCACCGTCCAGGAAGCGACCGATTGGCTGGCCTATATGACCGCGCCGGCAACCTCCAGCGCGGGCAAGGAGCGGGCGACGAATGGCCACAAGGCGCCCTACAAGATCAAATATGTGGGTCTGGGGAATGAGATGTGGGGCTGTGGCGGACCGTTCACCGCCGACGAATATGTCACCAGGATGAAGCCTTTTGCCCACTTCGTCCACAACCAGAACCCTGATCAGGCTCCGCCGCGGATCGACTTTGCGGCAATTGCCAAGGACCTGATGACGGGCAAGCCAATGGATGGCCTGCCCCGCAACCCGAGTGAAATGATGCGGATTGCCGCCGGGCCGAACAGCGCCGACCCGTCCTATACCGAAGTCATCATGAAGGCCTGGAAATCGCGCAGCCCGATCTACTGGAACATCGAGGGGATCTCGTTGCATCAGTACACCTGGGGCACAGCGCCTTTCGCTGAACCGGCGACCGGGTTTGGCGAGCAGAACTACGCTGCCGTCCTTGCCCAGGCGCAGTACATCGATCGCACGATAACCAAGCATTCCGAGATCATGGACAAGTACGATCCCAAAAAGCACGTCGCTTTGGTGGTCGACGAATGGGGTGCTTGGCTCAAGCCGAACGAGGGCACGGAGCCGATGTTCCTCGAGCAGCAGAATTCGATGCGCGACGGGATGCTGGCAGCGATGCACATCAATATCTTCGCGCGTCATTCCGACCGGGTGCGGATGACCAACATCGCCCAGATGATCAATGTTCTGCAGGCGATGATCCTGACCGACGGGCCAAAAATGGTCCTGACTCCGACCTATCACGTCTATAAGCTGTATGTGCCGTTTCAGGATGCGCAGTTCCTGCCGGTCACGCTCAACGCCGGGACTTACAACTTCGGCAAAATCACCCTGCCCAAGGTCGATGCTATTGCTGCACGCGGCAAGGACGGCAAGATCTGGCTGGCGCTGGTAAACCTTGATCCCAAGGGCGAAGCCAGTGTCACCGCCAATGTTGCCGGAGTGAATGCAAGCACCGCGACCGGACAGGTGCTGACCGGGGCAAGTTTCAACTCGGTCAACACCTTTGATGCACCCAATGCAGTAGTGCCCAAGCCGTTCAGCGCTGCTGTGCAGGATGGCAAACTGGTGCTGCGCCTGGCACCGCATTCGGTCACGGTCGTCCAGCTGGGTTCCTGAGATCGGAGAGATTGAGCCATGATGCAGTCAACCACAATCGCGCTCGCCCTGGTGCTCAGCCTGGGCGCAGCCACCAGTGCGCAAGCGGCCACGGCCAAGCGTTTTGACGCGGGCCTGCTGAAAAGCGGCGCCAGGGCCGAAGTCATCGTCCTGCGGAACACCAAGGGCGTCACCGCCAAGGTGCTGACCTATGGCGCAACCCTGCAATCACTCATCGCGCCAGACCGGAAGGGGCGGATGGCCGACATCGTACTGGGCCACGATACAGTGCAGGAATACGAGGCCAAGCAAGACTTCTTTGGCGTCACTGTCGGCCGTTATGCCAATCGTATCGCCAAGGGCCAGTTCACGCTCGATGGCCAGACCTTCCAGCTGCCGCTCAACAACGGGGTCAACACGCTGCATGGCGGCGGCAACGGGTTTGACCGGCAGAACTGGAAAATCGAAGCGGTTACCAGCGGCCCGGTCGCATCTGTGGTGCTGTCGCTGGTCAGCCCGGACGGGGATTCGGGCTATCCCGGTGAAGTGAAAAGCACGGTGACCTATTCGCTCGACGAACTGGGCCGCCTGACCATCGCCTTCACCGCCACCACCACCAAGCCGACGATCATCAACATGACCAACCACGCGCTGTTCAACGTGGCCGGGCACTGTGCCGCGCAAGGCGCGATGCGTCAGGTGCTGACCATGCCGGCCAGCCGCTACAACCCGGTCGATGCCACGCTGATCCCGACCGGCGAACTGCGCGCGGTCAAAGGCACGGTGTTCGATTTCACACGCGGGCGGGTTCTGGGCGCGGGCCTGCGCGACGGGAACGACGAGCAGATCCGGATCGGGCGCGGATACGATCACAACTGGGTGCTCGACAAAGGTCAGACCGCCAAGCCCGAGCTGGCCGCAAGGGTGCTCGATCCAGGGTCGGGCCGCGTCCTAGAAGTGCTTTCGACCGAACCTGGGTTGCAAATGTACACCGGCAATTTCATCGACGGTGCCAACATCGGCAAAGGCGGCTGCGTCTACCGGATGGGCGACGGCTTTGTGCTTGAGCCGCAGAAGTTCCCCGATACGCCCAACCAGCCGGACTTCGGATCGGCCCGGCTCGATCCGGGCCAGACCTATCGCCACACCATGATCCTGAAGGCGAGCACCGAGAAATGACCCGCAAGCTGAGGTCGGCGGCCTGGTTCGACAACCCCGACAATATCGACATGACCGCGCTTTATCTGGAGCGTTACCTCAACTTCGGGCTCAGCCTGGAGGAACTGCGTTCAGGTCGCCCGATCATCGGCATCGCCCAAACCGGTAGCGACCTGTCCCCTTGCAACCGGCATCATCTGGTGCTGGCCGAGCGGGTGCGCGAAGGGATCCGTGAGGCCGGCGGGATCGCGATCGAGTTTCCGGTCCACCCGATCCAGGAAACCGGCAAACGCCCCACCGCCGGGCTTGATCGCAACCTGGCCTACCTCGGCCTGGTCGAAGTCCTGCACGGCTATCCGCTCGACGGAGTGGTACTGACGATCGGCTGCGACAAGACCACCCCGGCCGCGCTGATGGCAGCGGCTACGGTCAACCTGCCCGCGATCGCCCTGTCGGTCGGGCCAATGCTCAACGGCTGGCACGCTTCGAACAAGCAGGGCGGCGAACGGACTGGCAGCGGCACGATCGTCTGGCGCGCGCGCGAAATGCTGAGCCGGGGCGAGATCGACCACACCGGCTTCATCAAGCTGGTCTCATCCTCGGCCCCATCGACCGGCTATTGCAACACGATGGGCACTGCAACGACGATGAACAGCCTGGCCGAGGCGCTGGGCATGTCCTTGCCCGGTTCAGCCGCGATCCCCGCGCCCTATCGCGATCGGCAGGAGAACGCCTACCACACTGGCAAGCGGATCGTGGACATGGTCCGCGAGGACCTGAAGCCGTCCGATATCATGACCCGCGAGGCGTTTCTCAATGCAATCGTGGTCAATTCGGCGATCGGCGGATCGACCAATGCCCCGATCCATCTCGCTGCGATTGCCCGGCATATGGGGGTCGAACTGGCCCTGAAGGACTGGCAGGATCACGGCCACAAGGTGCCGCTGCTGGTCAATATGATGCCTGCGGGCGAATATCTGGGCGAGGATTATTACCACGCGGGCGGCGTCCCCGCCGTGGTCAGCCAGTTGATCGATCAGGGCCTGATCCGCGAGGCGGCACTGACCGTTTCGGGCAAGTCGATTGGCGACAATTGCCGCGGCGTGGAAATCCAGGACGAGCGGGTAATCCGTCCGTTCGGCAAGCCGCTGCTGGCTGACGCTGGCTTTCTGGTCCTGTCGGGCAACCTGTTCGACGCAGCGATCATGAAGACCAGCGTGATCAGCCCCGAATTCCGCGCCCGCTACCTCAGCAATCCCGATGATCCGGGCGCGTTCGAAGGCAAGGTCGTGGTGTTCGACGGACCCGAAGACTACCACGCGCGGATCGATGATCCCTCGCTTGAAATCGACATCAACACGCTGCTGGTGATGCGCGGAGCCGGCCCGATCGGCTATCCGGGCGCGGCTGAAGTGGTCAACATGCGCGCACCAGCCTATCTGCTGCGCGAAGGGCTGCGCGATCTGCCCTGCCTGGGTGATGGCCGCCAATCGGGCACCAGCGCCAGCCCCTCGATCCTCAACGCCGCGCCCGAAGCCGCGGCTGGCGGCGGGCTCGCGTTGCTGCGAACCGGCGACCGGGTTCGGATCGATCTGGAGCAAGGCACGGTGGACGTGCTGCTGGACGAGGCCGAACTGACAAGCCGCCGCACCGCTCTGGAAGCGGCAGGCGGCTATGCCTACCCTGCTTCGCAAACCCCTTGGCAGGCAATCCAACGCTCACTGGTCGGCCAGCTTGACTAGCGGCGCGATCCTCGAAGGGTCTGAGCAGTTCCAGCGAATTGCCCAGACCAGCGGCTTGCCGCGCGACAATCATTGAAAAGCTAGCGGACCCCAAAGCGGCCCGACAAGGAGTGCATAGGTGACAATCGACGGGTCCATCTTGATCGGCGCGAATAGCGTTCGGCACAGTGAATTGTTCAACGCCGTAAACCCGGCAACCGGCCTCGAGCTCCCGCAGACTTTTGCGGAGGCGAGTGCAGCAGACGTGGCCGAAGCCTGCGCGCTGGCGCAAGCAGCTGCTCCGGCCCTTGCCGCCCTGCCCCCTGAGCAGCGCGCCGCCTTCCTCGAAGCCATTGCCGAGGCAATTCTTGAAATTGGCGATGACTTGATCCTTACCGCCATGGCCGAATCCGGCTTGCCCCGGATGCGGCTGGAGGGTGAGCGCGGGCGCACCTGCGGGCAACTGCGGATGTTCGCGGCCGAACTGCGCAAGGGCGAATGGCTCGATGTCACGATCGACCCGGCCCTGCCGGATCGGACCCCGCCGCGTGCAGACTTGCGCCGAATGAATGTCGCGCTGGGGCCGGTCGCAGTATTTGGCGCTTCGAACTTCCCGCTGGCCTTCTCGGTTGCTGGCGGAGATACCGCTTCGGCATTTGCAGCGGGCTGTCCGGTGGTGGTCAAAGGACATCCGGCGCATCCCGGCACCGGCGAACTGGTCGCCCGCGCGATAGCCAGCGCGGTCAAACAGTGTGGCATGCCCGAGGGCACATTCTCCTACCTGCCGGGCAGCGCGCACGCGCTCGGCGGGGCGCTGGTCGCCGATCCCCGGATCAAGGCGGTGGGCTTTACCGGATCGCGCAGCGGCGGGTTGGCGCTGGTCGCGATTGCTGCGGCGCGCGCTGAACCGATCCCGGTCTATGCCGAGATGAGCAGCGTCAACCCGGTGGTGTTGCTGCCCGCAGCCCTTGCCGCCCGCGCCGAAGCGCTGGGAACCGCCTTTGCGGGATCGCTGATGCTGGGCGCGGGGCAATTCTGCACCAATCCCGGCATAGTGATCGCGCTGGACAGCCCCGATCTGGACCGCTTTGTCACGGCGGCCGCCACAGCGGTTGATGCGGCTGAGCCGCCGGTCATGCTGACCCCGAGAATCCAGTCCGCCTATGCCAAGGGCGTAGCCGCGCTGGCGGCCAATCCAGCCGCGCAAAAACTTGCCGAAGCGCAGGCTTCAAGCGAACCGAGCCGCTGCACGACTGCGCTGTTTGCAACCACAGCAGCGGAATTCCTTGTCGACAAGGCGCTGGGCCACGAAGTGTTCGGTGCGGTTTCACTGGTGGTGCGCTGCGCCGATCTGGCTGAGATTGCGCGCGTGATCGAAGGGATGGAAGGTCAGCTTACCGCGACGCTCCAGCTTGACGAGGCTGACAGCCAGGCCGCCGCACAGCTGCTCCCCTTGCTCCAGGCCAAGGCCGGGCGAGTGCTGGCCAATGGCTGGCCGACCGGGGTCGAGGTCTGCCCGGCAATGGTCCACGGTGGCCCCTTCCCTTCAACCAGCGATGCCCGCACCACATCGGTCGGGACATTGGCCATCGCACGGTTCCTGCGGCCGGTGTGCTATCAGGATATTCCCGATGCACTGCTGCCTGCACCAGTTCAGTCGGGCAATCCGTGGAATCTGCCGCGCACGGTCGATGGGGTTCGGGAGGCCAGGTCATGATCCGTTCGCTGATCCAGTTTGCCAGAGGTGGCCACCGCTCGGTTGGTGCGCTGAACGAAGCGGGACAAGCCTTCGCGCTGGGCGGCGCGGAAACCACGCTTGAACTGGCGCAGCAAGCCTTGACCGCCGGGTTGACCCTGGCTGACTTGGCTTCGCAGCGGTTGGGCGAGGGGATCGATCTGGCCGCAGTGAACCTGCTTTGCCCGATCGACCATTCCGATCCGGCGCACCTGTTGGTCTCTGGCACCGGCCTGACCCACCTTGGTTCCGCCGAGGGCCGTGACAAGATGCACAAGGCAGCGGCGGGCGGCGAGGCCTTGACCGATTCAATGCGGATGTTCCTGATGGGCGAGGAAGGCGGCAAGCCCGCCGCCGGGCATGCGGGGGTCCAGCCTGAATGGTTCTATAAGGGCGATGGGTCGATCCTGGTCGCCCCCGGCGCACCACTGACCATGCCAGGCTTTGCCGAGGACGGCGGTGAAGAGCCGGAGATTGCGGGCGTCTATCTGATCGGCGCCGATGGCCTGCCTGTCCGGCTGGGCTTTTGCATGGGCAACGAATTTTCGGATCATGTGATCGAGCGCGGCAACTACCTGTGGCTTGCCCACTCCAAGTTGCGCCAGGCAGCTTTGGCGCCGGAACTACTGCTGGGCGAGCTTCCGCAGGACGTGCGCGGCACCAGTCGGATCCGCCGCGATGGCGCGGTGATTTGGGAAAAGCCGTTCCTTTCGGGTGAAGCCAACATGTCGCACTCGCTGGCCAATCTTGAACATCACCACTTCAAGTACGGCCTGTTCCGCCGCCCCGGCGATCTGCACGTGCACTTTTTCGGGACTGCGACCTTGTCGTTCGCCGATGGTGTAAGGACGCAGGCCGGCGATGTGTTCGAACTGGAAAGCGACGCCTTTTCCTTGCCACTATACAACCCCTTGAAGCGCGCTGAGAATGAGGGCCTGGTCACGGTCAAGTTGCTGTGAGCGCGCCAATCCGCATGGGGCTGGCGGGCCTTGGCAAGATTGCCCGCGACGAGCATTTGCCAGCTATCGCCCACACCGATGGCGCTGAGCTGGTCGCTGTCGCCAGCCGTAACGCAGCGGCCGATGGAGTAGCGAACTACCCCGATCTCGCCGCGATGCTGGTCGGCGAACCGGATCTCGACGCGGTCATCCTGTGCCAACCCCCGGCAGCCCGCTATGAAGCGGCTCGCACGGCGCTACTCGCAGGCAAGCACGTGTTTCTGGAAAAGCCGCCCGGAGCGACGCTGTCCGAAGTCGATGCCTTGACCGATATCGCCCGCCATCAAGGCGTCACGCTTTATGCCAGTTGGCATTCGCGCTTTTCAGCCCCGGTTGCGCAGGCCAAGGCTTGGTGCGCCAGCCGGACGCTGACCCGAATCGAGATTGTCTGGAAAGAAGACGTTCGCTTGTGGCATCCGGGCCAAGACTGGATCTGGGAAGCGGGTGGGTTCGGCGTGTTTGATCCTGGAATCAATGCACTTTCCATCCTGACCGAAGTCATCGCTGACCGAGTCAGGCTGATCGACGCGGCGATTACCGTGCCGGCCAACCGCGCTGCGCCAATCGCCGCCGATCTGATCATGGCCACTGCTGCTGGCGTTGCCATCAACGCCGCGTTCGACTGGCGGCAGACCGGGCCGCAAATCTGGCAAATCCGGTTCGAGGCAGGTGAGGAGAGTTACCTGTTTGCCCAAGGCGGCGACGACGCCGCCAATACCGCACCAGACGAGGAATTGAGCCTTACCCAGGAATATCGCGCTATGTACCGCCGGTTTGTCGACCTGGTGCGAACCGGGGCCAGCGATGTTGATACCGCGCCGCTACAGCTGGTCGCAGATGCCTGCTTGCGTGGAACGTTCATCCAAACCGCGCCGTTCCAGGATTAGCCATGAACGGACCGGATCCGAGCCCACCACGCCCACCTCTTGGCACCGGTCGGCGCCACCACGGCGCCATTGCGCAAAAGCTGGGAGTGGCGATTCTCTCAGGCGATTATCCGCCCGGGTTCGTACTGGGAAGTGAAGTTACCTTTGCTGAAGCTCTTGGCGTATCGCGCACCGCCTACCGAGAGGCGATCCAGGTCCTGACCGCTAAGGGGCTGGTCGAAAGCAGGCCCAAGGCCGGGACCCGCGTCTTGCCGCGCGAGCGCTGGAACCTGCTCGACCCCGATGTGCTAGGCTGGGCTTTCACCGGAGAACCGGACATTGGCTTCATCCGCAACCTGTTCGAGCTGCGCGCTATCTTCGAACCCGCCGCTGCCGAGCTCGCCGCACGGCGACGCACAGACACAGACCTGACCATCATGCGTGAGGCCTTGCAAGCGATGGAGGAACACACACTCGCCACCGAAGCAGGTCGTTCGGCCGATCGGGACTTCCACGCCGCGATCCTCCGCGCGACCCACAACGATGCGCTGCTGGTGCTGAGTTCCAGCATCGGCGCGGCGGTCAACTGGACCACCCAGTTCAAACAGCGAGCGCGCGCACTGCCGCGAAATCCGATTCCGGAACATCAGTTGGTTTTCGATGCAATCGCCGCCGGAGACGGCGAAGCGGCGCGGGCGGCGATGCGAAACCTGGTCGATCTTGCGCTGGAGGATACCAGCCGGTCGATGGTCTAGGCCGCGACCGGTGCCATCTCACGCGCATGTTGAGGCCCGCGCACCAGGCGGCCCGGCAAGGCATCGGTCGCCGCGCCGTTCTGCACGATCACTTCACCGCCCACGATCGTGTAGCGGAACCCATCGACTTTCTGCAGCATCCGCTTGCCGCCCGCCGGCAGGTCATAGGCCATGTAAGGCGCGGGCAGATGCAGCGCTTCAAGGTCGATCACGTTGATATCCGCCTTGCGGCCCGGCGCGATTACGCCGCGATCATTTAGCGAATAGAGCGCGGCCGGTTCACTGGTCTGCAGGCGGATAACTTCTTCCAGCGGCAACCGGGGGCCGCGCGTGCGGCCTTTGACCCAGTGGGTCAGCATGAAGCTGGTGAAGCTGGCATCGCTGATGCTGGCAACATGTGCCCCGCCATCCGACAACGAGGCAGTGGTGCGCGGATGTCTGAGCTGTTCGTGGAGGATGTCCAGGTTGCCTTGCGTATAGGCGGCGACGGGGACGAACAGCAGTGCCTTGCCGTTCTGCTCCAGCAAAGCATCGTAGATGAATTCCTGCGGGCTGACGCCTTTGGCTTTTGCCAGCCCTTCGACGCTTTCCTCCGGGCTCGGTTCATAATTCGGCGGATCGCCCAGCGGGAACATCTTGTCGAACCGTGTGGCAAGACCGGTAAGCGATTTCGACATGTCAGGCTTGTCTGCCAGCAACCGCGCACGGAAGGCGGGATCGCGCATCCGCTCAACTTTTTCGGCGAACGGCAAGCCATCGATCTCGGCATAGACCGGGTAATAGCTGAACGGATTGAGCGTGGTTTCGAGCCCCATCAGGAACCCCGGCGGACGCCACGGCACCGCAGCGCGGATATCGATACCTTCGCTCTCATAAATCCGCTCGATCGATTCAAGCGTCTGGCGGAATTCGAAAGGATCACTGTCAGCCTTGACTTCGACCAGCGAGAAAATCACCGGCTTGTCGGTCTTGCCGCCGATCATGCTCATCCAGGCGAGGTCTTCGGGCTTGCCCAACTTGTCGGAAATCAGCTGAAAGACGCCCGATCCTGCTGCCGCCATGCCATCGGCAATTGTCAGCAGTTCTTTGGGTTCGGCCGAAGTGCCCGGGATCAGTTCGCCTTCGGAAGTCAGGTGGATAAACGTGCGCGAAGTCGAGAAGCCCAAAGCACCGGCCTTGATCGCTTCACCGGTCAGCCTTGCCATTTCGGCTGCTTCCTCAGCGGTCGCTTCACCATCGATCGCGCGTTCGCGGCCCATCACATAGAACCGCAAGGGGGCGTGCGGAACCTGCGCGACAATATCGATCGCGTGGGGTTTGCGGTCGATCGAATCGAGGTATTCGGGAAAGCTTTCCCAGTCCCAGCTGACCCCTTCGGCCAGCACGGTGCCGGGGATATCCTCGACCCCTTCCATAATCTTGATCAGATAGTCGCGAGCCTCAGGGCCCGGGCGAATCGGCGCAAAGCCCACACCGCAATTGCCCATCACCGCAGTGGTAACGCCGTGCCAGGCGGCCGGCGAAAGCTGCGAATCCCAGGTGACCTGACCGTCATAATGCGTGTGGGTGTCGACGAATCCGGGGGTGACGATGCAGCCACTAGCATCGATTTCCTTGTTACCGGGCCCTACGTCTCCTCCAACTGCGACAATCGTGCCGCCCCTTACCGCTAGATCGGCGACAAACCCCGGCGCGCCGGTGCCATCGATAATCGTGCCGCCGCGAATGACCAGATCGTGCATGTTCAGTCTCCCGGAATCAGGCAGCAGCGGCGAGCGGTTGGCCAGTGGTTGAGCCTTCGCCATAGATGCGAGTCACATCCGCGCCGCTGTCATAGATCGCACTCCATTCATCGAAATATTTGGGTAGCGGCTGGTGCTCTGGATTGTGCCATGGCATCTGCGACATCGCGATCCCCGAACGCCGATTTCCACTTGGCAAGGCGCGGCATCTTGAAGTTCGAATGGCCGTGCAGCAGCTCTTTCGGCAGCTCTGGGAAGACCTTTTCGAATTCTTCGGTGATCGCGCCGATCACCTTGCCAACGTGGGCCATGAACCCCTTGAAGCGACTGAAGCGATACCAATAGTGACCATAGACATGGTCATAGACAATGAGACCCGAGGAGCGATGCTCGATCTCTTCGCAAAAATGCCAGAGTAGCAGCGAAGCGACACGGGCGTCGCCGCCAAACAAGTGCTCACGATGATCGAGCATCAGCTTGAAGGAGGGTGTGAATATGCTCTCCAACCCGCCGCAATAGGCCAGGTGATACTTTAGCGTCTCAGCCTCATAGAGTTCGTCATACATTGCGATGCAGCGGTCGAGCGCCCCTTGCAGCGCCGGGGTCTGGGCGATCAGTGCCTTGCAATGCTTGCGGTGGGCCATCGAATGCAGCCCTTCCTGGGCGCGGAAATCCTTGGCCTCCTGCAGTACGCGCGGATCGGTGATCAACGGCTCGACATCGCGCATCGCCTGGCAGATGTATTTTTCAAAGCCAATCGCGAAGAACGACAGCTTGTTCATGGTGATTGCGAATTCGGGATTGTTCTTGTTCCAGACAAAATCCACGCCTTCGAAATCGAACGGGATCCGCCGCACCTTGAGCTCGATCATCACCTTCTCCTGCACTGCTGCTTCGGCCCCCGTATCACAGGCACAAAACTGACTCGCCCAGCCTCTAGATCAAATCGGACACTGTGTCCAGTATGGACATAGCGTCCATTTCCATTTATGCCACAGGCATGACCAATTCCGCGCTGGCCGATGCCATGGACGTCAAGCCGATGCACCCCCGCCGCGTCGCAACGCGGGCGCGGATTTGTGAGGCTGCGAACTGGCTGTTCTTCGAGCGCGGTTTTGCTTTGGTAACGATGGAACAGATCGCCGCGGCGGCGGATATCCAGCGTTCCACGCTCTATCTGCATTTCCGCGAAAAGGACGAGATCCTGGCTGCGATCGCTGCGGATTATACCGCCAAGGTGCGCGCAGTCGTCGCGCTATTGCCTGGTCCGGAGCCGACGCTTGCGGAGCTGAGGGATTGGGTCGCGGCGTTCGCAGGACTTGTCGCCAAAGAACGGGCCTCGACCGAACTGCTGGTCACGCTCAGCCATTTGCCCAACGCACCGGCCGTCGCGGTCCAGTTTGGGCAAGACCTGCTCGGCATGATGGCTGAACGGCTGAGCGCGATACGGGCCGCGCTGAAGCCGGGCAATCACCTTGCCAGGGCCTGGATGATCGCAGTCATGGATACGTTGGGCTGGTCGCTATGCAATTATGCCCGGCACGGTGAAGACGATATGTCCAAGGCCCGGCTGACCGTCGCAGCCGAGGGACTATATCGATTTGTGCGGAGTGAGCCGTAATATGAGTGAGACCATTTCCCCTTTCAGGATCGCAATCCCGCAAGCCGATCTCGACGATCTGCAAGACCGCTTGCGCCGCACCCGCTGGCCGCAGGAAATCGGCGACAACAGCCAATGGCAGGCTGGCACCAGCCTGTCCTACATGCGCGAGCTGACGGACTACTGGATCAACCACTACGACTGGCGGGCTCAGGAAGCGGCGATGAACGCGCTGCCCCAGTTTCGCACCGTGATCGACGAGGTCCCAATCCACTTTGTCCATGTGAAGGGCAAAGGCATTCCGGGGGGGCCAATCCCCATGCCGCTGGTGATCAACCATGGCTGGCCGTGGACCTTCTGGGACATGCGCAAGATCATCGGCCCGCTGACCGATCCCGCCGCCTATGGCGGCGATCCGGCGGACGCGTTTGAAGTGATCGCGCCATCCCTTCCCGGGTTTGCATTTTCCAGCCCGCTGACCCGCGAGGGCATGTTCTTCAACCCTACCGCCGACCTGTGGGTCAAGCTGATGGCGCGCCTCGGACATGACCGCTTTGCCACGCAAGGCGGCGATATCGGCTCGTTTGTCTCGGCGCGGCTGGGGCACAAGTATGCCTCCCATATCATCGGCGTTCACCTCCACCTGGCCGGTGCGGTCATGCCGCCCTTCCCCGCGCCCGAGGACTATACCCCCGAAGAGCGTGACTGGGGTGCAAAATTCGCCGCGTTCATGGCCGAAGGCAACGGCTATATGCAGATCCAGCGGACCCGTCCGCAGACGATCGGTTTTGCCATGCATGACAGCCCGGTTGGCCTTGCGGCCTGGTTGATCGAAAAGCGCCGTGCCTGGAGCGATTGCCATGGCGATGTCGAGAGCGTGTTCAGCAAGGACGATCTGATCACCACGGCGATGCTCTATTGGCTGACCAATACCTACGTCAGCTCGGCCCGGCACTACTACGAAACCAAAGGCCCTGGCATGGCCCCGGCCCATGATCGTCAACCCCCGGTCGAAGCGCCCACCGCGCTGCTGCAATTCAAAGGCGATGTCTGGCTCTATCCGCGCAAATGGGCCGAACGCTACTATAACCTCAGACGCTGGAACGTAGCCGAGACCGGCGGCCACTTCGCGCCGATGGAACAGCCCGAACTGCTGGTGAACGATATCCGCGAATTCTACCGCACTTTGCGGGGATGAAGGCCTGATCGCGGATCGATAATCGCCGCCCCGCTGGACGTTCGAAAGCCGCCACTTCGCCCGGTCAGCGGACCACGAGGTCTTCGCCAAAGTACGGACGTAGACCGGCATCGGTTTGAGCCGGGGGCTCGCAAGCTGGATTGTTGAGCCAGCGCCACATGCGGCGAATGTCCAGCGGGCCGTTAACGCATGACCGGCCGCCATGCTGGTAGTAATTCTTGGCGCGTGGATCCATGTAGATCATCTTGCGCTCGGTCTCGTCGAGGATCTCAGCAAAGCGCCAATACCCCGCTTCTGAGACCTCTACACTGCGCTGCCCGTTTTCGATGAGGCCGGCAATCGAGCGCAGGGCGAATTGCGCGACCAGCTCCAGAAGATCGAGCACCGTAAAGCCGCCGAAATTGTTAGAGTTCGGCCCATAGCACATGAACAGGTTCGGGAACCCTGGCACCATTGCGCCAAGATAGGCACGCGGGCCGTCCTTGGACCAGACCTGCTCGATCCTGACCCCATCGCGGCCCCGAACTTCCGTTGGCCAGAGGTAGTCGTTCGCTTTGAAGCCGGTGGCGAACGCGATTATGTCTACGGGATGCTCGACACCGCCGGCGACAATTCCAGCAGGCGTGATGCGCTCGATCGGATCGGTCACCAGTGAAACGTTCTCACGCAGCAGCGCATCGAACACGCAATAATCGGAATCGACCCGGATCGGGCGGGACGCCATCGGCGGAAAATCGGGGATCATCTTTTCGAGCAGATCGGGGCGTGAACCCAATTTGCGCTCCGCAAAAGCCACGCACATGTCGCGGGTCGCCTTGTTGCCCGCGCTCAGCGTGTGCGGATCTTTGAACTCGGGATCGATCTGGATTGCTGCCTTCGACAGCTCCGGATTGATCAGAGCGCCCACGCGGAAGCGGACGAAATTGCTGTAAAAGGGGAAATTTCGGTCTAGCCAGAGCGCTTGCGGCGGCAGTTTCTTGAGATAGATTTCATCCTCAAGACACCAGTTCGGCTTGCGCTGGAACAGGAAGGTGTGCGCCGCGGTCTTGGCAATCTCGGGTACCGTCTGATAGCCCGATGCGCCCGAACCGACCACGGCAACGCGCGTGTCCTTCACATCGACACCATCGGGCCAGGCTGCCGTATGGAATGCAGCACCCGCGAAGCTGTCCATGCCGATGATTTCCGGCATTTGCGGCCGCGACAGGAAGCCGACGCAAGAGATGACTGCATTGAACTGCGAGGTGCCCTGACCACTGAGGCCTTGGGTATGCAGCGTCCAGTTTGCGCTCGCATCATCCCACTGCATCGACGTGACTTCTGTGTTGAACTCGATATGGCCACGCAGCTCAAATTTGTCGGCCACCCATTTGAAATATCTCAAGTTGTCATCGCGCGGCGAATAGCTGTAGTCGTAGGGATAGTCGTAACTGAACAGATGGGTGTAGCCGCGGCTTGAGGTATCGACGCGTGCTCCGGGATAGCGGTTCTCAAACCATGAGCCGCCGACTTCCGGATTTTTCTCAAACACCACGAAGGGTATGCCAGCCCGCTTCAATTGCACGGCGACATTCAGGCCGCAAATGCCGGTTCCGATCACCGCAACCTTGAATTCTGCGACATTCTCAGGCGGCCGCTCCCCACTCCAGCGCACGCCGCGCGCCCAGCGATCAAAAGCCGCCTCTTCCTGCCAGATGTTCAGTTCGTCAGCGGGAATTTCATAGCCCGCGGTGAGCGAGAGGCTTTGCCTCAGGCGCGCCGTGGGACCGATATCGATCTGGCCCGCGCCGCTATCGCGCAAGCGTTTCAGGAACGCTGCCGCCTGTGCCTTTAGCAAGTCGGCATCGGCTTCGTCCGCCATTTCCTTGCCAACCCCGAACTTCGCTGCAGTTCCGGGCCGCATGGCAATCAGCGCCTCATCACCCGTGAACTGATAGAGCAATCCGCGCAGCACCATCGGCGACGCATAGTGCATGGCATCATCGATCTCCGCGTCGCTTGCTGCGAGAAGTTCAGCGTTCAGGTCCATTACAATTCCCTCATTGGTTATCGCACTTATTGGATAGGCCGTGTTGCATTGCAATCCTCCGCAATGCAATTCGTGATGACGGACATGCCATTGATTTGGGGGCGTTTGGAGCGGGAACACATGAAGATGCCTGGCTTGATCACTGGTCACGACAGCGATCACATTCTGGAGCCAATCTCCACTTCCACTAGGCTGCAACTAGCATGATCCAGTCGAATTACAGAACACGGGAGGTGCCGGGCAACAGCCGGGAACCTGCAAATTAAGACAACCTGTTCAACGTCTTATTCATTATCCGGTTCCGGGAAATGTGGACTTGAAGGTGTCAGGCAGGGCGCCGTCGAGCTGTCGCCTGTCTCGCAATTGGCCGCCCGTATTACGGCGGCGGCTTTCGCCTTTGCATTCGGTAGAATATATGTCATTTGCAATATTTTTGCATCCTGGGGAATGCACCGGTTGCGAACGCTTGAAGCTGGACACCAGACGCGTGTCGGATTGACAAGGGGAGAAGCTTTGTGACGAAACCAAGATTGATGGCTGTCGGGACTGCGGTTGTGATGGCCGGTATCGGCAATGCCTTGATCTATACATTGGGGTTCGTTGCGCTGCTCTTGTTCCAATTCGCCACCAAGGATGGAGGCGGCGCGACGCTGGCCAGTGCCTCTTCGGCCTTGATCATCACCTTGATGTTCACGCTTGTACTGTCGACGATCATTACCTTTTTACTCGCTTTTCCGATTGCGCTGGTCTGCCGGGCTTTCGGATTTACCGGCAGCAGGGCTTTCGTTATTGCGCCTGGAATTGGTGCAAGCTTTGCTTGCTGGGTGGCGTCAAAGCTTGACGTGGCTACATCTACCTATGTCGCGATCATCGCCTTTGCCTACATAACGGCGGGCATCATGTGGCTTGCCCTGAACAAGGCAGATGGGGCCAAGGAAGAGGGCGCGACTGCGCCGGTCACTGCACAGCCAGCCCAGTGAAGCGCTTCCTTGCCTTTGCGAAGCAGACGCCGGTTGCAACGGCCATTGCGGGCGTGATGGCGTTGGCGGGGGCAAAGCTGCTTCCTTCAATGCTCAACCCTGATGCGGGGCCACAATTCATCCAACACCTGTCCGAATGCCAGCAGGATCGCTTCACTGTCCGCCACACAGGCGGCAAAGCGGCGGGCGCTGGCACCTACACCCCTTGCTTGATCGATACGGGCATGCGTTCGGGCGAGCCGGGGCTGGCGATCACCAAGGACGGCATCTTGTTGCGATCCGTCACGACCGGCCCTGCCGGGATTGCTGTTTCGTCTGACCATGGCAAGACATGGGTGCGGCGCGTGCTGCCCAAGGACACGAAGACCGGCATTCCCGATGGCTATATCGATCCGGTAACGCAGCGCTATTTCTACTCTGCACTCGGAGAAAGCCCGGTCTATGCCAGCGACGATCTCGGCAAGACATGGCAACTCGGCACATTCGATTCACCCGATCGGTTTGATTGGAACCGGGTGTTCTCCGGGCGGCCTGTGACGCCACGCAGTGGCGGCTATCCGACCAACACCTATTACTGCAACATGACCCAGCCCGGTGGTTTCGTCACCGGCGCGCGTTGTTTCAAATCAGTTGATGGCGGCAAGAGCTTCAAGACCACCGGTCCCGATCCCTACAAACAGGGTGACTGCAAAGATCCGACGCAACCGCGCGGCTCGGGCTTTGGGCGCGGGATTGTCGATCCCAAGGATGGGGCGATTTATATGCCGATCCATTTCTGCGGCGCGACGCGCGTAGTGGTGTCGCGTGATGAAGGCGCGAGTTGGAGCGAACAAATCGTCCGCAAAGACGAAGGCGGCGGCGGTATCGGCGTTCTGCGTGCTTTGGCATCGCGCGCTTGGCGCAAGCAATTGATGAGTGGCCGCGCCAACACGGTCCCCGCTGAAATGGCGCTGACCCAGACGAGTGATGCGCTCGGCATGGATGCGGCTGGGCGGCTTTACTATGTGTTCAATGACGACGAACAATTGCCGGTGCTCAGCTGGTCAGCAGACAAGGGGCGGACATGGAGCAAGCCGGTGCGGATCAATCCGCCGGGCGTGGTGCAAACGGTGTTCACCGGCATAGCGGTGACGCCAGAGGGCCGCGTCGGCATTTCTTATTACGGCACCACCGACAAGCAGACATGGACCGGTTATCTGGCGATCAGCGACAATCCGACTGCGCCGAAGCCGACCTTTGAGACCGCAGCCGTCACCCGTCCAGGCAGGCCTTTGATGCCAGAGGCGTGCTGCTGGGCCAGCGGGCCGCAGGAGTATACGATTCCCCGCTGGGCTCCCGATGGATCGCTGTGGGGGGCATTCGTTGCCACCGTGCCCAAAGGCGACGCGCAAGGCGTGCTTGGCCGTCTGGTGAAGCGTTAGGTCATGGCGATTCACCCTGCCAAACTGGGCATTGCTGTCGCCGCGCTGGTCGTGATCCCGATTGTCGCCTCGCGCATCTATCCCTTTCCGGCACCGGAAAAAATGCAGCCCCCAAAAGCGCCGCCGCATTGCACCGCCACCACTGGCGAACTGCCGGGGCGGCCAGCGGCGCAGGGTTGCATGTTTGACACCGCGATCCTTGATCAGTCGCCATCGATTCAGGTGTCGCGTGCCGGCGTGCTGTTCATCGGGCGCACGGCAAAGGGTGTGCTGCGCTCCACAGACAATGGCCTCAACTGGCAGGAAATCACCCCGCCCGATCATGCCAATGGGGATAGCCATGCCAAGGGCGTCCACGGCACGGTCCATATCGATGCCGTGACCGACCGGGTCTATTACGTCACCAGCAACGCCGCCGCCTCGTGCGGCACGATGAAGGGCGGTGCGGTTGTTTCGTGGAGCGATGATCTGGGCAAGAGTTGGTCCGGCAGCACCACCGGATGCGGCACCTATGACTGGGGCCGGATGATTGCCGGCCACCACCCCAAGGGGCTGAACCAGCGCGCGGTCTATTTCTTCGGGGTTGCGCCGCGTCTGGTCGGCGGCATTCGCCCGGTCTTTCGCTCGCTCGATGGCGGCGCGACTTGGACGAAGATGCAGAGCCCGGCTTCGGTAACGACGGAGGCAGGTGCTGGCGTCGCGGCCCCAGATGGCACGCTCTATTTCGACTATCCCGAATTTATCGGCTTTGATCCCTACCGGGTGGTCGATCAGACCTATCCGTTCAAACCCGCCAATCTCTGCAGGCAGATGATCGCAGTAAGCCAGGATTTTGGCGAGACCTGGCGACAGGAAGCGATCCCCAATTCGCTCGCCTGCAATATCCAGACCGGGCACCAAAAGGTTGCCGTGGACAAGGCCGGAACAGTCTATGTCCTGTGGACTGACGACCGCGACAATCAGATTTATCTTGTCACGTCGAAAGACAAGGCGCGCAGCTGGTCAAAGCCGGTAAGGGTGATGCCGAAGGGCGCGACCTTCAACAGCGGCCATGCCAATATCATCGCGGGCGAACCCGGCCATATCGTCATCGCCTCGCTCAACACCAGCGCCACAGATAACCCGCGCCGCTGGATCGTATCGGGTTATGGCGTGTGGAACGCCTATCTGGCGGAATCGTTCAACGGGGCCAGCGCCAATCCACAATTCCGCAGCGTCAATCTCGATCCTCCGGGCGACGCAACACTGGACGAAGGCGATTCGCCGTCCGAGGCGGAGGCCTATATGGGCATGTCCGCCGATGGCGTGGCGTGGACCGCATTTTCCCGTCACGGCGCACGATTGGGCAAGGGATCACGCTTTGCAGCGGCGCGGATCGGGGAATAGCCCAGATCTTGTCCAGTTGGAACAATTCCCTTGTGAGTCCTGCCAAGGGGCGCTAATCCAATAAGCAATGCCGCTTGCGCGATTCATTATCACGCTCGGGCAGAGTAAGGGATCTGGGTCAAATCGAATACAATTGGGCCAACGTGCCAATGGGGAGGATTTATGCGCGAAATCAACGGACTGACAAGACTGGCGATCGGCGTTGCGCTGACTGGCATCTGGATTCCGCAGGTCCACGCGCAAACCGAAGGCGCCCCGGCTGCCGATGAAGACGGCGGCGAAGAGATAATTGTCACCGCGCGCCGCGTCGACGAGAACCTCCAGGACGTGCCGCTGACGGTGAACGTGGTAACCGATGAGAAGCTCAAGGATTTGAACCTGTTCAATGGGTCAGACCTGGCATCCGTCGTCCCAGGACTCAACTTTGCTCCAACAACTCCCGGCAATACGCCCACGCTTGGATTGCGCGGAGCGGCAAGAGGTGCTGCCGGCGGCCGGCTTGATCCGACGGTGCAAACCTATCTCAACGAAGCTCCCGTGTCCGATGTCATGGTCTATCAGGCGCTATACGACATCGGTCAGGTCGAAGTGTTGCGCGGGCCGCAAGGCACGCTGCGCGGCCGTCCGTCATCTGCTGGAGCGATCACGTTCACCACCAAACGTCCCGACTTGACCAGGACCACTGGCTCGGCTGCGGTTTCGTACAGCAATATGGAACAAATCCGCGCTGAAGGGGCCGTCGGCATTCCGATCATCAGCGATGTTCTGGCAGTTCGCTTCGCTGGCGTTATTGACACCAACGACAGCGACGGCGTTCGCAGCCTTTATTCCAACAGCAAATCGGAGCAGAAACTGAGCAGCTGGCGGGCTTCCATTCGCTTCAAGCCGGTCGATGCCCTCGACATCAACGTCATGTATCAGGATTTCAAGTCGGTACGGACGGTTCTGTCTCAGGTGGCTGGAACCGGTTATCAAGGTCCGAGCACGCCGCCGGCAGGCGCAACAGCGCCGCTTGCAGGATTCAACGGACCGGCGATCAGCGCCTTTGACCGGTTGTCGGTCGTCGATGTACCCTTGGTCCGTGACGAGCATCACAAAAACCTGATCGGCCAGATAAGCCTCGATCTCGGCACGCATCGCCTTTCCTATGTCGGCGAATACAACACGACACGGAACATCAATTCTGGCGGAACCAATACCGGCCACATTTTTCCGATTCCCTACCCGGACCCTCAGTTGAAAACGCTCGATGGGCGTTCGAAGCTGACAACGTCGGAACTCCGGTTGGAAACAACGGGCAATAAATTCTGGGACTATGGCGTTGGTGTCTATTATGAAAAAACCACGTCGGACAATATAGTCGACTCGGTCGCATCCTATCTTCCGGGCACATTTGGCAGGCCGCGCGCAGCATTGCCCAGTGGCTTTGTTCTATTCCCGGGTGCGGTTAGTCTAAACAATTTCAACTACAACTATAACCTGATTCTTCAAGGCAACTTTCCGGTTAGCTGGAAAAATCAGGCGATTTATGCCAATTCAACTTTTCATATTACTGAGAACACAGATCTGTTTCTGGGCGCGCGCCATATATGGTACGAGCAAAGCAGCGACCAGATCGGGAACCTGCTTTCCGGATTGTCGGCAACGGGGTTTCCAGCCTCATTCTGTGCTCTAATTCCGCCTACGGCCGGACCGCCGTCCACATCGGCAGGCTTCGTTTCGACTGCAATTCCGGGCCAGTGCGATGTAAGGATAAATGGTTTCCAGCAATTCACTTCAAGTCCGCTGGTCTCAAAGGAAAAAGCCTGGGTCTATAACGCGTCGCTGACCCACCGTTTTTCGGATGACGTGACGGCCTATGCAAGCTTTGGCCACAGCTGGCGTCCGCAGACCAATAACTTGAATCTGCAATCGACCGATCCCCGCATTCGGGCCTTCGCCAACACCCAGTCTGAAACATCGAACAATTTTGAACTCGGGTTGAAGATGCAGGCAATGGACCGCAAACTGACGGTCAATGTTGCGGCCTTCTATCAAAAATACGATGGCTTCCTGTTTTCGGCTCTCGGCGTGCCCTATGTCAGCAATACGACCACACCGATTTCCGTCGCGTCGGCTGCTTCGCTCACGGTCAATGCCGATGCCTCGGTCAAAGGGTTCGATATCGAACTCGGCTATCGTCCATCCAGGCAGTTTTCGATTTCGGGCAACATAAATTATGCCCGTGGGCGACTGTCCAATGCATCGGTGCCGTGCAACGATTCGAATGCGGACGGGATTCCTGACACCACCATTCCGACCCTAGCCAGCTTCGGGACCGAAGCAATCCGCTACTGCAATTCCAATTCGGCATTGGCCTTCCAGTCGGACTGGAATGCGTCGATGCAAGCAGAATATAATATGCCGGTATCCGATAGTACCGACGCATATGTTCGCACCTTGATTAACTACACTCCGCAGAACAAATTTGCTCCGGGCGGATTCACGGCCGACAGCTATGGTCTCGTCAATCTATTTGTTGGCTTGCGTTCCAGCAAAGGGAATTGGGATATCGGATTCTTTGCGCGCAATCTGACAGATACCGAAAAGCTGATCGGCCAGGGGGTGACCGACATCCAGACGCCCACAATTGCCCAAACGGCTTTGGGACTGGCAAGGAGCAGTGGTTACCGTTCCGTCACATTGACCCCCCGCCGCGAATTGGGTGTGACTCTTCGGATGGATTGGTAGCACGATTCAGCAGTCTGCCGCTCCGCCCCGCCGTCAGGACAATTGGCTTTGCTACACTCTAGGCATTAGGGTAGCCGTCGCGACCAACGGCCGGCGGCGGCCAGTTAATGGCAAACATGTCGGAGAGCGATTGTCAATGCGTCGCAAAGTTGCAGTTGGCTACGCGCGTGGAGCGGAAACGCACGACCGAATTCTAGCCGTCGCCATCCAGCTGTTCGGGAATTTCGGCTTCGATAGCGTTTCAACACGCGATATCGCGACCAAGGCCGGCGTTCCTCCGGCATCGCTGCGTTACTATTTCGCCAACAAGGAAGGCCTGTACATTGCCTGCCTAGAGCATGTGCAGACTTTGACATTCAAAATGCTGCTGAGCGAACTGGAAGCAACCGAACGCCTTCTGACGCAAGAGGACGTCGAGGTTGACCGCTTGATCGAGAGCTTCTGCGCCATGCAGGATGCCAGGATTGACAGTCTGATGGGCGGATCCGATGACGGTGCGGCGGCCCTGTTTTCGATCCGCCATGACCTGCCCTCAACCAGTAATGCGGGAAAACTGGGCAGCTTGCATCCCGACGCTCAGAGGATGGCTACCTGCTACATTCAGGTTTTGAACCGGATCAGCGGCAACACAGTGGACTTGCAGTCGGCGCTTATCATCACCGCGATGATCTCCGGGCAAATCGTCAACCTGTTCTTGCGCCGCAACCGGCTGGCAGAAATGGGCTGGGAAGTGACTCCCGAGCGAATTTCCTGGCTAAAGACGGCTGTCCGCAAGCAGACCACTGCCATTCTGAAAGCTTACCAAACATAGGTACGCCTGAGTCTTATCCAGGCAACAAATCGACTGCCTTCAAACAAATTTATTGCGGGCGGAATATTTTTGTTTGAAGGTGTCGGCTTGTAGCAAATGCGATGCCCACTTTGCCGACAAGGCTGCACGCTCCTGCCTGACCGAATTGACCGGAACACCAAAAGGGATAAGACAATGGAAAATGCTCGTGGAACAAATTTGTCCCGCCGGACGGCGCTTGGTGCCTTGGGTCTGGGAACTGCCACTGCCCTGACTTCCAGTGGTGCCATGGCCGCAAAGCCCCGCGACAAGGTGACGATCTACCACGTCGAGGGGCGCCGCTCGCAGCGTGTGATCTGGCTGTGCGAGGAATTGAACATCCCTTACGAGGCGCTGTTCAAGCGGGGCGACATCCTGGGCTCGATCAACCAGATCAAGGCGGTGAATCCTGACAATGGCACTTGCGCCCACGATTGTTTTCCGGGGCAGGACGATGGTCGAGTCCGGGGCGATCCTTGAGTATCTGATGTCGCAATTCCCCGGCGGCGACCGATTGGCACCGCGCAAAAGCTCGCCCGACTATGCCGATTACCTGATGTGGATGCATTTTGCCGAAGGCTCTGCCGCGTGCAGGATCGGAGCTGAGGCGACGCGGATCATGAACGGTGGCGAACGCGCCATCAAGCCGACCATGATGGGCGGCGTGTTCAGGATCATGGGTGCCCAGGAAGTCGTCGATTATGCCGAGAACTACATCAAGGCGAACCCCTATTTTGGCGGTCAGACATTTTCCAGCGCCGACATTATGATGGAATTCGTTGCAACCTATATCAAATCGATGCCGTTCGATCCCGCGACCTATCCAAAATTGCGCGAATGGCAGGCCAAGGTTCAGCAGAGGCCCGCTTATCTGCGCGCTATGGCAGTCGGGGCACCCGATGGCCTGGACAAGTACAGGCCACAGCCAAAACTAGCGCCGCAGTGAGCAAGGCAAGCATGGACCTAAGCTCGGAAGATCGAGACAAGGCACTTCGAATCAAGCAAAGAAGTGTTCGACTTTCGAATTGGGCTATATCTGCTTTTGAGAAGTCCGGATTCCGACTTGAACGGCCGCAGTGTTCGCGAAGCCAGGCTGGCTCAAACCCCGCCGGGCTGCACCCCAATGCGGGACATTCTTCATCCCTTTGACTAGAGAAACAGGTAATTTTCCGGGACCCTCTGAGCAGTTGGTTTACAAGCACACCGTACCCGGGATCCCGGAGTTGGTAATTGGCGCAATTCCGCCATTCGCTGGAGGTTTGCCGCTATGTCGCCGCCTGATGTCATCTGATGTCAGGCCATTTTGCCCAAATCAGTTCAACGTAAGAACGCCTAAGACATTGATTTTGAGTCGATAAAAACAACTTTCCTACAGCCTCACATTGACAGTAGCGTGATGTCTCAAGGCTGAGGGGTTTCCGGCCGAGGTGGGCGGCCAACGTGAGTGTGCCCCATGCGCTTTGCGCTGCAATGCTATGTCGACCGGGAGCTTTACGAGGCGGTGAAGCTGGCTGCCGATGCGGCGCACATGAGTGTCAGCCAGTGGCTCCGACTGGCGGTGATCGCAACAATCGAAGGACAGGATGAGGCGGCCTTCCGGGACCGTCTGATGTCCCATGTGCTGTTCACCTCGGCGGCTGCCGACGGGTTGCTGATGGCCCAAGCCGACAAGGAGATCAGGGCGCGAGTGCAGGTCGCGCACGGCAAGCGGCTGCGCGAGTATCGCGAGCGTTTTGCTGCTTCCAGAGTGGGCGACTGAGCCATGCTGTCGATGGCCAATGTCCGCTCCGCAGGAGGTGCTGCAGGGTACTTCGCCAAGGACAACTATTATGCTCAGACCGATGCCGATCGATCGGGAGTGTGGGTTGGCAAAGGTGCCGAACGACTGGGTCTGTCGGGGACGGTGGAGCCCCGCCTGTTCGAGGCGATCCTGCGCGGCGAACTGCCACAGGGCGGGCGCGTCGGGCGCGAGGGAGCTCAACACCGCGCGGGAACCGATCTGACCTTCTCGCTGCCCAAGTCATGGTCGCTGCTAGCGCTGGTCGGCAAGGACGAACGGATCGTCGCTGCGTACCGTGCAGCGGTGGTCGAGACCCTGCATTGGGCCGAGGCCAACGCGGCATTCATGCGGGTGGAACGGGGCGGCAAGGAACAGCTGGTCCAGACCGACAACCTGACCGTCGCGCTGTTCCAGCACGATACCAACCGCAACCAGGAACCGAACCTCCACTTCCACGCCGTGGTCGCCAACATGACGCGGGCGAAGGACGGATCATGGAAGGCGCTTCGCAACGACCGGTTGTGGCAATTGAACACCCTGCTCAACTCCATGACCATGGCCCGGTTCCGGGTTGCGGTGGAGAAGCTCGGCTATGCGATCGGCGAGCTGGGCAAGCACGGTAACTTCGAGGCGAAGGGGATCGACCGCGAGGCGATCATGGCCTTCTCGACGCGGCGGCAAGAGGTGTTGGGTGCCCGGCGTGGCGAAGGCCTCGAAGCCGGGATCATGGCGACGCTGGCGACCCGTTCGGCCAAGGCCAGCGAGGTCGACCGCGAAGCCTTGCTCGGCCAGTGGCAGGACCAGGCCTGGAGTATGGGGCTCGACCTTGTCGGCATGGCAAGGGATGCCCGCGCGCGAAGTTCGACGCTTGCCAGCAGCGAAGTCAGGCTCGCCCAAGACCGCCCTTCGTTTGTCGCACGCGGGCAGGTCATGGTGCAGGAACTTGCCGAACGACTGGGCCTTAAGGAGCGCGATCCGCTGGTCCCGGCGCGGGTCCATCTGAGGGGCCGCGAAGAGATCGCTGCGGCTCATGCAGTGGCCGCAGCGGTGCGCCATCTGTCCGAACGCGAGGCCGCGTTCAAGGTAACCGACCTGGCCAAGGCTGCTCTCGACTTTGGTCTGCCCGCAACCATGGACAAGATCGAGCAGCGGATCGCGCAGCTGACCGAGCAAGGGGCCCTGCACAAGGGACGCGGGGCCATGCAGGGGTGGCTGACCAGCGCCGATGCACTTGCCCTTGAATCCCGCATGCTGGCCGAGATCGAGAAGGGCAAAGGTGCCGCCCCCAGCATCGTTCCTGCGAGCGAAGCAGGTCCCCAGTTGCAGGCCAGCGCCAACCTCAGCTTCGGTATGACGCTCAACGCCGGACAGGAAGCGGCCGGGCGGATGATCCTCTCCTCGACCAACCGCGTGGTCGCGGTTCACGGGGTGGCCGGCGCGGGCAAGTCGAGCCTGCTGCGGCCCACTGCACAGATCCTGGGGGAGCACGGCAAGCAGGTCATTGGGCTCGGCGTGCAGAACACCTTGGTGCGCATGCTCGAGCGCGAGACCGGGATCCCCTCGATGACCCTGCACCGGTTCCTCGGTCAGCACCGGAAGTTGCTCGATGGGAGCGCGAGCAAGAGCCAGTTTGGCGACGCTCGGGCAAGCTACCGCAACACTGTGCTGGTACTCGACGAAGCCTCGATGGTCTCGACCCGCGATCAGGACCGGTTGGTCAGGCTCGCCAACCTGCTCGAGGTCGACCGGTTGGTACTGATGGGCGATGCGCGGCAGCTCGGCGCGGTTGAGGCCGGCAAGCCGTTCGCGCTGGCGCTCGCCTCGGGCACCGAGATGACGCGGATGGATGCGAACCTGAGGGCGCGCTCCGATACCCTCAAGCGCGCCCAGGCCGCAGCCCAACAAGGGCGCACGGGCGAGGCGCTCGGGCATCTCAAGGACCATGTGGTCGAGGCCAGCGAGAACGGTGCACTGCTCGCCGCCGAGCGCTGGCTCGCGCTACCACCCCAGGAACGCGAGGCAACCGCAATCTACGCCTCGGGGCGGCGGCTGCGCGCCGAGATCAACGCCGCGGTACTGACCGGGCTTGCCGCCAATGGCGAGATCGGGCCTGATCGCCGCGAGCTGACTGTGCTCTCGCGGGTCAATGCCACCCGAGAGGAACTGCGGCATCTACACACCTACGAGCCCGGCATGGTGCTAGAGGTCGGCTCGCGCCAGGCGCGGCAGGGCCTTGCGCGCGGGCACTACACGGTGACCGGCGTTGATGCGGACAAAGGGCAAGTCACCCTCACCGACGAGCGCGGGCGTGCCCAGCGCTTGCTCCCGGCCCGGATCGGCCTCCATGGCGACAGGCAGGCCCTGCAACTGTTCGAGCGCAAGGCGCTCAGGATCTACACCGGCGACACGATTCGCTGGACCGCCAACGACCACGAGCGTGGGTTGATCAACGCCGACCGGGCAACTGTGACCGCGATTGACAAGGACGGCATCGCGGTGCGCAGCGCCAGCGGCATGGAGCACCGCCTAGAAGGCGGCGATCCCATGCTCGCCCAGATCGATCTTGCCTATGCGCTCAATGCCCACATGGCCCAGGGCCTGACCTCGGACAAAGGCATCGCGGTGATGGACAGCCGTGAGCGAAGGCTGCTCTCTGGCCGCAACTTCCTGGTCACGGTCACCCGCCTGCGCGACGAGCTCACCCTGATCCTCGACAACCGGGACAAGGTCGCCGTTGGCCTCGAGCGCAACCCCGGCGACAAGACCTCGGCGCTCGAGGTCACCGAACGGCTCGGTGCCGCCGCAGCCAAGGGGCAACAGGCCGGACTGCCGAAAGAGGAAGCGCAGCTCAAGCCCGAGCTCGAGCGTTCCATCGAACGGGTCCGGCCGTTCGAGATCGGGATATGATTATCGGCTCGGCCAGCCCAGCATCTTGTGCGGCTCGGGGAACGCCTCCAGCAGCATCGTCGCCCAGATAGCCAGCAGTTCCTTGCGCCGCTCCATGTAGGCGGCGCGGTTGTAGGCGCCTTCCGATCCCGATATCCCTTCGGGGACATGCGCCAGGATCAGGTCGATCACGTGCCGGTCACCCGCATTGCCCTGCCGCTCGGACCACTCGTTCATGATCGTCGAGAACGAGGCGCGCCAGCCGTGCGGCACGTGCCGTCCCTGAAAGCCGCAACGGTTGTAGAAGTAGGAGAGCGTGTTCTCGCTCATCGCCATCCGGGCATTGCGGTTGGACGGGAACACCAGCGGCCCGCGCCCCGTTAGCACATGGGCGGCGCGTAGCACCGCTACCGCTTCTCCGCTCAGGGGTACGAGATGCTCGAACCCGGCATCGTGCTTCAGATCGAGCATCAGCTTCATCCGCGCCGGTGGAACTCGCCACAGGGCATCGGGGGTGGGCGCATTGCTCTGCCAGTCGACACCTTCGATCTCGTGCCAGGGCAGCGCGCGGATCATCCCTGGCCGCTGCGCGGTGAGCGCGAGGAACCGCGAAGCAAGCTTGGTCAGCGGTGAGGCCGGCTCGGCCTCGGTCTTGCGGATCATGTCGTGAAGGGCCTCAATCGACAGCAGCGCCGGGCGCTTGCGGCTGCGCGGCACGGGCTTGAGTGCCCTGGTCACCACCGCCGCCGGATCGCGCGATCCCGCGCCTTCGGCAATGGCATGGACGAAGACCGCCGAGATCCGCTGGCGCACCCGGTGCGCGGTCTCGATTGCCCCGCGCTTCTCGATCTTGCGCAGCACTGAAAGCACCAATGGCTCGTCGATCTCGGTGACCGGCATCTTGCCCAGCCAGGGGAAGACCTCCTTCTCGAGGCTCCCGATCACGTCGCTGGCGTGAACCCGCGTCCAGCGCGGCTCCTGCAGGGCGTACCAGCCGCGCGCCAGCGCCTCGAAAGTGTTGGCCGAGGCGACCGTGCGTTCTACTCGCGCCTTGACTGCCTCGATCCCCGGATCGCGGCCCTCGCGCAGCAGCTTCCTCGCATCAACCTTACGGTCCCGTGCCTCGCGCAGACCCAGATCGGGATAGGCGCCCAGCACCAGTCGGCGTTCCTTGCCCGCAAAGCGGTACTTCATCCGCCAGCTGCGATGGCCCTTCGCGGTGACGTAGAGGTACAGCCCCTCGGAATCGGCGAGCTTGTAGTCCCGCTCCCTGGCCTTGGCGTTCTTCACTTGCATCTCGGTCAGCATCGATGCCCCCGAATCTCTAACTCGCTGCCCCCAGCCGTGCCCCCGGATCGATGTGGAAGCACATGGAAGCATCGAAACAAACAGGGAACAACAATGACCGCAGGTCGGCAGAAATGCAAGATAAATAATCGTTTATGGAATGCTTGCGGAACGCAAGGTGGCGGAGAGGGTGGGATTCGAACCCACGTTACGGTTGCCCGTAAACCGCATTTCGAGTGCGGCGCATTCGACCTCTCTGCCACCTCTCCGCGAGGATGCCCGTCGGGCGCCCCAAAAAGGGGGCTGGACCGATCGAAGAGCCGCGCGGTTAGCCCAAGGCGCGGTGCTTGCCAAGCCCCTTCGGCCATGCCGCCGGGGATCGCGCAAACCTGACCGTTGTTTCGCGCCGCCCTCGCGCCTATATTGCTGGCGATGGACCGCGCTTCGTTCTTCTCCCCCCAGGCTGGCCGCGAGGTTTCCGCCCCGCGTCTGGCCCGCGCCCGCTTTGGCATAGGCGATGTCGTCAAGCATCGGGTGTTCGATTTCCGCGGGGTGGTGTTCGATGTCGATCCGGTCTTCGCCAATTCCGAAGAGTGGTGGGACGCGATCCCCAAAGAGGTCCGGCCGCACCGCGAACAGCCGTTTTACCATCTGCTCGCCGAAAACGGCGATTCGAGCTACGTTGCCTATGTCAGCCAGCAGAACCTGCTGGAAGATGGCGACGGCGGCCCGGTCGATCATCCCAGCCTGGACGAGTTGTTCGAGGATTTTGACCAGGGCCGTTATCCGCTGCGCCGCTCGATGAAGCATTGAGGTCTGGCCCGCTGCCTGTTCGGGCAGGTTGAACCCCGCCGCCTAGTGCTTAGTTTGGTCTTCAGAACGGAGACCTGAACCTTGCCTCATCCATTGCGACTGCCGCGTCAGCTTGGCCTCCTTATGGCAACGCTCGCCATTCTGGCGGCCTCACCGGCATGGGCCAGCGAATCCGAAGACCCACCGGCCGAAGACAAGGCCGACCGGCTGGTGATGATCGGGATCGGGGCGCGACTGGCGCCCAGCTATCCCGGATCGACTAGGGCCGAGTTCGGCCCATTTCCGGTGATCAACGTCTGGCGCGAGGATGAGCCGTTTCCGGTCGAGACCCCCGACGAGGGCAAGACCATCAAACTTGCCGGATCGCGCGACAAAGCCTCGGCCGGGTTGACCGTGGCGGCCGCGCCGCGTCGCGGCCGCGAGACCGCCACCCAAGGCCTGCGCAAGGTCGGCTTCGGGGTGGAGGCGGGGGTTTTTGCCGAGGGTTATGTGCTGTCGCGGCTGCGGCTGCGCGGCGAGCTGCGCCACGGGATCGGCGGCCACGCCGCGGCTGTAGGCGATCTCGCGCTCGACTATGTGCTGCGCGGCGCCAAAGAACGCGCGCTGGTCACCATCGGCCCGCGCGCCCGGTTTGTCAGCGGCAAATACAACCGCCGCTTCTATGGCATCACCGCCTCTGAGGCTGCCGCCGCGGGCCTGCCGCAATACCGCGCCAAGGCCGGGCTTAACGCGCTGGGCGTGGTCGCCGGGGCCTATTACCCGCTGGGCGAACGCTGGGGCCTGTTCGGCTCGGCCGGCTACGAACGGCTGCTGAACGCCGCCGCCGACAGCCCCCTCACCCGCCAGCGCGGCAGCCGCAACCAGCTGAGCGCGGGGCTGGCGCTGACCTATGTGTTCCGGGTGGAGCGGTGACCCAAGGGACTCCGTTCGACCCGAGCTTATCGAAGGGTATTCCGTGTCCCCGTCCGGCCTGGCGGTGTTGAGATGGAGGTGTTTGAGTCTTGCGGGAGGCAAGCCCTAATGAGGGACTAGGTATACTGTCACCGGACCGACGCGCGCCGCTCAGCTCTTGAGCTTCCATCCGCTTTTGAGCAGCACATAGAGCACCACCCCCAGCACCAGGTTCAGCACCCCTAGCCCGGCCGCACCGGCCAGCACCGCCCGGTTGGTGCTGCCGATGTCGCTCTGCCCCAGGAAGCCGAAGCGGAAGCCGCTGATGACGTAGAAGAACGGGTTGGCGCGGCTGATTGTCTGGAACGCGGGGGCGAGGTTGTCGATCACGTAGAAGGTGCCCGAAAGCAGCGACAGCGGGGCGATGACGAAGTTGGTAATCGCGGCGTTGTGATCGAACTTTTCCGCCCAGATTGAGGTGATCAGGCCGACCAGCGCGAGCAGGATCGCGCCCATCAGCCCGAACCACACCACCGCCCAGGGGTGCGCCAGGGTAAGGTGCACCCCCGGCCAAAGCAGCATCACCCCGCAGACCGCAAGGCCGACCAGCACCGCGCGGGTCACCGCTGCGCCGACGATTGCCAGCATCAGTTCGCCTTCGGACAAGGGCGGCATCAGATAGTCGACGATCGTCCCCTGGATCTTGCCGGCGAGGAAGGTGAAGCTGGAATTGGCGAAGGCGTTCTGCATCATCGCCATCACGATCAGCCCCGGCGCGACAAAGGTCGCGAAGTTGACGCCGAGGATCAACCGGTCGGTCCGCCCCATCGCCACGGTGAAGATCACCAGAAACATCAGCGTGGTCACCGCCGGGGCCCAGATCGTCTGGGTCTGAACCTTGAAAAAGCGGCGCACCTCCTTCATATAGAGGGTCCACAACCCGAGCCGGTTGACCCGGTGGATCACGGGAACGCCCTGGGCCGGAAATGCGTTCGCTACTGGGGCGGATTTGGATTGATCGGACATGGCAGCCCGAGTATCGGCTGACGCTTCCCAAGGCAAGCATGCCAAGGCAAGCGCAGCGGCCCGCCCTGCGCAATGAGGTAGATTTGATGAGCTGGACCGACGAACGGATCGAGAGACTGACCAAGATGTGGGAAGGCGGTGCCACCGCCAGCCAGATCGCCGACGAGCTGGGCGGGGTCAGCCGCAATGCCGTGATCGGCAAGGCGCACCGCCTCGGGCTGAAAGCCCGCCCCTCGCCAGTCAAGCCCAACGACAAGGACAGCGCTGCTCCCGCGCCTGCTCCCAAGCCGCCGCGCGCCGAAACCGCTCCGCGTGCCGTGGCCGCGCCGCGCCCTGCCCCGCCCGCTGCCCCGGTGCCGCGCCACGCCCCGGTGCCGGTGCCCGAAGGCACGCCGACGCCGCGAGTGGTCTCGGTCGGCCCCGGCGGGTTCCTTCGCCAGGGCCCGGGCGATCAGCAAGCGCCGATCCCGCCCGCTCCGCCGCGCCGCCTGGTTCCAGCCAAGCCGAGCGCCGAAATCTCCAGCAAGACCGGGCTGCTCGATCTCAACGACCGGATCTGCCGCTGGCCGATGGGCCATCCGGGTGAGCCCGACTTCCATTTCTGCGGCGACAAGGTCAACCCAGGATTCCCGTATTGCGTCGAGCATTGCGGGCGCGCCTATCAGGCACAGCTGCCGAGAGGCCACAGAAGGCCTCCCCCGCCGCTGCCGTTCGGCGGGCCGCGGGTGCGCTGAGCGGGATATCGCGTCAGAGGGCTTAAGATCGCCGCAGCCCTGCCGTTAACCATGGCATGACTGAACACGATCCATCATCTGGCCCATCACTCGGCCGCCCCGGCGGCCTGCTAGGTTGGCTGGGCTTCGGCAAAGGCGACGGCGGACTTGGCGAAGGTGCGCCGCCCGCTTCGGGCGATCACCGCGACGGGCTGCGCCAGCGCCAGCTCGACGAGATGGCCTCGTTCCTGGCTTATCACCACCTCGAAATCAGCGCGACCACGCTGGCGATCGCGCACAACTATCTGAGCGGCAGCGATCCCGACCTGGTGCGGCTGATCGACCGGCAGATGCAGGCGCGCCAGCCGGTGACGCTCGACTGGCTCGACGAGGTCCGAAGCCGCGATGATCGCAGCGACGAAGTTGCGATGCTCGCGCAGCTGATGCAGCGGCTCGAAAGCAGCATCGACGAGTTCGGCAAGACCAGCAAGGATGCGAGCCTCGCGACCAATGACTACAGCTCTGCGCTGGAAGCCCACGTTACCGAGCTTGAACAGGTGACCAAGGCCGGCGACGTGATCTCTGATCTTGCGACCATCGCCAAGGTCATGCTGAAGCGCACCCGTGACATCGAAAAGCAGATGCTGCGTTCCGAAGCCCAGACCAAATCCTTGCGGCGCCGGCTGGACGAGGCCAAGCGCAGCGCAGAAAAGGACCATCTCACCGGCCTGCCCAACCGCCGCGCCTTCGAGGCCCGCTTCGCCGAGGAGTTCCGCCAGGCCCGCGCCGCCGCCGAGCCGCTGTGCGTCGCTTTCTGCGATATCGACCACTTCAAGCTGGTCAACGACACCCACGGCCACGACGCCGGTGACCGGGTGCTCAAGCTGGTCGCCGAGAGCCTCGCGCGAATCTCGAACGAAACCTGCCACGTCGCCCGCCACGGCGGCGAGGAATTCGTGCTGCTGTTCCGCGGCCACACTGTCAGCGAAAGCTTCGCCAAGCTCGACGCCTTGCGCGCCCAGCTGGCCGAGCGCCGCCTGGTCAACCGCGCCAATGACACCCCATTCGGCCAGATCACCTTTTCGGGCGGGATTGCCGACGTGTTCGTCTGCGGCGACGCGCGATCGGCGCTGAAAGCCGCAGACGCCGCGCTCTACCGCGCCAAGCAAGACGGCCGCAACCGCGTGCTGGTGGCCGACGAGAGGGACATGGCGCCATCGCAAATGGCAGCTTGAGGCCCCGCCCGACCGTTGCTGGTTTACAGCCGATCGCGCCGTGCTAACGCCGCCGTGATAACCAGGTTCAGGGAGAGCGGGCGTGGCCCACGAAAAGCGCATCGTTATCTGTCAGGGGCCGGATGACGCCCATGCCTTCGATGGCATCGCGGTGCAGCGTCGCCGCGGCAAGCTCGATGCCAAATGCGCCAGGTGCCGCGGTCATGGGCAATGGAACGGGCAGATTGATCTCATCAGCCATCGTTCGATCCGCGTGATCTGCGATGGCTGCGACGGCGGCGGCTGGGTTGAAACCGGCGACGACATGGTGGCCTTACACGATATCGAGCGCTCACCCGAGGGCCATCCGGAATGGGTGGTGAAACTGGCCCCACCGGACGACAACTAGAGTAGCTAGCGGGGATTGACGAGAAACACGACATAGCTGCGGAACAGCGGGTCGCGGCGCAGCGCCGGCGGTTCGCGCCATTCGCCGCCTTCGACGAGCGCGACCTTGTGCGGCACCGGCAGGCGGGCAAGGCGCGTCAGGTAGCGCTCATAGCCAGGGATGGTGGTGCGGCCCTGGTAGCTTTGCACCACCACCTCATCGACCGTCCCTTTGAGGCCCGCCAGCGCCGCGGGATCGGCGTTGGCGCTCCAGTCCATCAGCCCGGTGACCGAGAGCTTGAAGCGCTTCGGCAAGCGCTCGCGCAGTTCCTTGAGGAACACGCCGTACTCATCCAGCCGCGGGGTGGAAGCGTCGAAATCGACTTGCAGGCCCGCGACCCGGTTGCCTGCTGCCTCCCAGCGAGTGAGGTCGGCAAGGAGCGCCGCATAAACCGCCTCGCCCCAGTCGATCCGCGCGGCCCGGACCACCAGCCAGACTTCGGCGTGATTTACTTTGGGAGGCGCGCGCAGCGGCACCAGGCGGTGCGGAGCGTCGCGCTGCACCTCGCCATCAAGGATATAGATGGCCTTGGCCCCCGCCAGCACCGGCGGTGGTCTTACTCCGGCCCAGAGGAAGTAAGCGTCATAGTCTGCTGGATCGACCCGTTGCGGCGCCGCTGGTGCGCAGGCCGCAAGCAGCAGTCCCAGGACAAACCCGGCCAGCCTCACCAGTAATAGCGCAGCTTTTGCGCCCAGGAGCTGGCTGGATAGTCGCGCTTGAGCCGGTCGTGCCAGACCTTGCGCTGGGCCTCGGGAACGTCGGGATTGCCGCACTCGTTGGCCCTGCTGGGGGCGTAGCACATCACCGCGCGGTAGAGCGCATAGGCCTTGTCGTCGGGCCTGACCTTGGGATCGGCGATGATCGCGCGGTAGAACTCGCCGCGGGTCAGCGGCTTGCCCGTAAAGCCCTTGGCAGTGCCGCCCAGTTCGTCCGGGCGCGGCGGCACGTCCCATTTTCCGGCGATGAAGTCGATTCCGTGGAGGCGGTAGAAATCACCCAGACAAAGTCGGCCTGCCACATCCCCCGGGTTCTTAGCGAGCGCCGCGACTGTGATGCGCAGCGGTGCGCAAGGATAGCCGTCGGACACCTTGCCCTGGCCAAACACTGCGGCGTTGCTCTTCGTTTCGGCTACCGGCAGCTTCACATCGCCGGCGAACGCGGCGAACTGGCCATAGGCAAGCTCGCTGACGAGCAGCGTGTAGAGCGCATGATCGCGCTCATCGGCGGGATTGGCGGCGGTTTGCACGATCGAGCGGAGCAATGCGGGGTTCGCCGAGCGAGCGATCAGCTGGCTGCGGATCGCTCGGTCGGCGATCGGTGAGCCGGGGGCGAATACCGCCGCCACCTTGTCACTGCGCTCCCAGCTCAGCGCCAGCCCCAGCTCGGCCAAGGGGCGCTGCCACAGGCCCTTGGCGCCAGGGATCAGTTCCTGCCAGAACCCAGCCTCATTGCGATCCTTGAGCGCCGCCAACGCCATGCCGCGCAGCATCTGGCGGCTGAACGACAGATTGGTGTGGCTCTGCCGCCGGGCATCGTCGGGGATCAAGGTCAGGATCCGTCGATAGTCCTTCGTGTAGTAGTAGGCATGGGTCGCCTGGAGGTATGAGAACAGCTCGGGATAGCCGGCGAATTGCGGCGCTAGGGCATCGATCGCGGCTACGGAGATACTCGGCTTGGGCGGGCCTTCCTCGCTGTAATTGGTGTCGCGCAGCGCCGCCAGGGTCTGCGCGGCCAGCAGCATCGCCCCGCGCGTTCCGGCACCCTTGGCCTCGGGGTTGAACAGCAGCTTGGTGTCGATTTCCTCGACCAGCAGGGCCGCGGCCGCATCCTTGGGCGAAGCCCGCTCGAGCATGCCGGCATAGGTGCTGCCAAGCGCATCGTAACTGCCCGCCAGCCACAGCCCGCGGCGCAGCAAGCCTTGCGCGGAGATCGCATAGCGCCCTTTGGACCAGGCCTTGAGATAGCTTGCCAGGCCTTCGAGTCCGCGTTTGACTGCCGTTCGATCGACTTTTTCGGCCTCGTAGCTGCCATATTCGCCAAAGGCCGGTGCCTGGGCCGCAGCGAAGTCGGCCCGGACCAGCATATAACCGGCGGTTTCCCTGACCCACGGGTCGGCGGCTCCGGCAAGGCCGGCAAAGCCCTTGCGCGCCAGGTCAAAGCGCTCGCCATAGAAAGCATCGGCGGCCTGCAGATAGCTCAGAAACTCGCTGCCAGCCTTGCTCGAAACCGCGGGCCACTGGCCGTGCAGCGGCAAAGCCGGAGCAGTCGCGGGATCGGCGTCGCGGCGGGGATAGGCCGTCCCCAGGCGGCACACCTCTTCAGCCGTAGACCGAGCAGCCAGCAAGGCATCCCGCTCTGCTGCTGGCAGTTTGCGGTTGGCCACCATCGCCGTTTGCAACGCATCGCTTGCTGCGGGGTAACTGTGGCAACGAAATCCGGCGTAAGACGGCGCCTGATAGCCGATTGGCTCCTCCTTGGTCGGATAGAGCGCTTCGCGCAGCAGCCGCCAATCAAGGAACACCGAATTGTCGTCGTTGTAGCCCACCCCTGCGCGCGGCGGCGTCAGGCTCGCCATGCTGCGCCCACCGCGATCGGCCAGCAGGAACATCAGGTTGATCCGGCTGTCATTGCCCGGCGCCAACATCGCCCGGCCCTGGCAGGACTGGTCCTTGCCGACCAGATTGAACCCGCCCATGCAGCCCGGATCACCGCAAGCGAGCGCCGCGGTGGAAGTGGCAAACAGGCCTAGGGCGGCCATGGCCTTGAAACGACGCAGCTTCATCGCAGCCTCCAGGTGGCGATTGTCACCCCGAGAATCCCGCAACTGCGCTGCCCATGCAAGCGAAAAGGGGGCCGCTTTCGCAGCCCCCTTCGCATTTTCAACTCAAGAGCGAAAACTCAGTCGTCGCCCTTGAGGAAGGCCGGGACGTGGCTGGGAGCCGGGCCGTCATCGCGGTCGCGGCGCGGACCACGATCGCCGCCACCGTCGCGCCGGGGACCACGATCACCGCCGCCATCACGACGCGGGCCACGATCACGGTCGCCGCCGCGCCCACCGGGGCGCCGATCACCGCGATCGCCGCCGGGACGATCACCGCGCGGTTCGCGCGGCGGACGGGTGTCTTCCAGCGCTTCGCCGGTTTCCTGATCGACCACCCGCATCGACAGGCGAACCTTGCCGCGCTGGATCGATCTCGAGCACCTTGACCTTGACCGCCATGCCTTCCGAAACAACGTCGCCAGGGCGTTCGACCCGCTCGTTCTTCATTTCGGAAACGTGGACCAGGCCGTCCTTGCCGCCCATGAAGTTCACGAAAGCGCCGAAATCGACAATCGTGACGACCTTGCCGTCATAGACCTTGCCGATTTCCGGTTCCTCGACGATGCCCAGGATCCAGTTCTTGGCGGCTTCGATCTGGCTGAGGTCGGACGAGGAGATCTTGATCAGGCCTTCGTCGTCGATATCGACCTTGGCGCCGGTTTCAGCGACGATCTCGCGGATCACCTTGCCGCCGGTGCCGATGATGTCGCGGATCTTCGACTTGTCGATCTGGATCGTCTCGATCCGCGGCGCGTAGTCGGACAGCTCGGTGCGAGCAGAACCCAGCGCCTTGGTCATCTCGCCCAGGATGTGGGCGCGGCCGGCCTTGGCCTGATCGAGCGCCTTGCCCATGATTTCCTTGGTGATCCCGGCGACCTTGATGTCCATCTGCATCGTCGTGATGCCTTCGGACGTGCCGGCCACCTTGAAGTCCATGTCACCCAGGTGATCTTCGTCACCGAGGATGTCGGAGAGCACGGTGAATTCCTTGCCTTCCAGGATCAGCCCCATCGCGATCCCCGAGACCGGGCGCTTCAGCGGCACCCCGGCGTCCATCATCGCCAGCGATCCGCCGCAAACGGTGGCCATCGACGAGGAGCCGTTGGACTCGGTAATGTCCGAGACCACGCGGATCGTGTAGGGGAACTCGTCCTTGGTCGGCAGCACCGCCTGCAGCGCCCGCCAGGCAAGCTTGCCGTGGCCGGTATCGCGGCGCGACGGGGCGCCGAAGCGGCCCACTTCGCCGACCGAATAGGGCGGGAAGTTGTAGTGCAGCATGAAGTTGGAGAACGAGAGGCCTTCCAGCCCGTCGATCATCTGCTCGCTGTCCTTGGTGCCCAGCGTGGTGGTGCAGATCGCCTGAGTTTCGCCGCGGGTGAACAGCGCCGAACCGTGGGTGCGCGGCAGGAACCCGGCAATCGCCTCGATCAGACGAACCTGGTCAACCTTGCGCCCGTCGATCCGGGTGCCGTCCTTCAGGATCGCGCCGCGGACGATATCCGCCTCGACCTTCTTGACCGACTTGATCGCGATCATCTGGGTCTGGGCGTCTTCGCCGGCGAATGCGGCCTTGGCCTTGTCGCGCGCGGCATTGAGCGCGTTCGAGCGGGCCGACTTGTCGGTCAGCTTGTAGGCGGCGGCGATGTCCTTGCCGATCAGCTTCTTGAGCTGGTCCTTGATCGCCGAATTGTCGCTGACCGCAACGTCCCAGGGATCCTTGGCGGCCTTCTGGGCGAGCTTGATGATCAGATCGACCACCTTCTTGCACTCGTCATGGGCAAAGCCAACCGCGCCAAGCATGACCTCTTCGGTCATTTCGCGGGCCTGCAATTCGACCATCATCACCGCATTGCCGGTGGCGGCAACGACCAGATCGAGATCGCCGGCAGCAGCGACGTCCTGGCGCGGGTTGAGGGTGTATTCACCGTCAACATGGCCAACGCGGACCGCGCCGATCGGGCCCATGAAGGGCACGCCCGAGATGGTCAGCGCAGCCGAAGCGGCGATCATCGCCAGGATATCGGGCTCGATCTCACCGTCATAGGACATGACGTGGGCGATCACGTTGATCTCGTTGTAGAACCCTTCAGGGAACAGCGGCCGGACCGGGCGATCGATCAGGCGCGAGATCAGCGTTTCCTTTTCGGTGGCGCCGCGTTCACGCTTGAAGAAGCCGCCCGGGATGCGCCCGGCGGCGAAGAACTTTTCCTGGTAGTGGACGGTCAGCGGGAAGAAGTCCTGACCTTCCTTGACGCTCTTGGCGGCCGTGACGGCGCAGAGCACAACAGTTTCGCCGTAAGTGGCGAGGACCGCGCCGTCAGCCTGACGGGCAATGCGGCCGGTTTCCAGAGTCAGGGTCTTGCCGCCCCACTCCATGGATACGGTTTTAACGTCGAACATAGGGTTTTCCTTGTGAACCCGCGCGGCCAGATTGCGGCGCGGGGCTTCTTGCCGGGGTAAATCCGTCCCGGTCCGGTGCGGGGCGCTGTGTGGCCCCATGGCTCCCCTCGCCGAATTGCGCGGGATACGCCCATGCGAAAAGCGGCCCCGTTCCGGAGCCGCTTCGCGTGATTACTTGCGCAGACCGAGCTTCGCGATGATCGCGTTATAGCGGTCCACATCCTTGCGCTTGAGGTAGTCAAGCAGGCTGCGGCGCTTGTTGACCATGGTCAGCAGGCCGCGGCGCGAATGGTTGTCCTTGTGGTGGTCCTTGAAGTGACCCTGCAGCGTGTTGATGCGGCTGGTCAGGATCGCGACCTGGACTTCCGGCGAACCGGTATCGCCCTTGGCGCGGGCGTTGTCCGTGATGATTTCTTGTTTCTTTTCGGCGCTTACCGACATGCTTTTACTCCGCGGTATCGGGAAGGTTGAAACCCCTGACGACACTGGCGCTTCCGCCCGAAAGCTCAAGGAGTGCGAGGGGAATGGTCCCGCTGCGCGCCCAATAGAGCCCGTCGTTTAGGGGCTGTCCGGTCAGAACCCGGCCCTGACGGACCATGCTTGCCTGTTCCGGACCGAGGTGAAGAGCCGGGATACCGTCCAGCCCTGCCTCCAGCGGCAAGAGTATGTTCTCAAGGGGGGCGCCCTTAGCCAGATCGTTGAGTTTGTCCAGCGAAATCGCCTGATCGAGCGCAAACGGCCCGGCTTTTAGCCGCCGCAGCATGGTGACATGGCCAACCGTGCCAAGCGCCCGGGCGATGTCGCGGGCGAGGCTGCGGATGTAGGTGCCTTTGGAGACATGGGCTTGGAGGGTGATGGTCTCTATCCTCTCCCCTTGCGGGAGAGGATACGAAGGCTTGGCAACTTGTTGCCTTGCCGCAGTTGGAGAGGGGAGCGCGGTTGGCGCAGTTCTGTTCCCCACTTCAAGCTGCGCTAGCTTGCCTTGCGAACAAGCTTCGCTTTCCACTCCCGCAAGGGGAGAGGATTGGGAGAGCGAGTAGATCGTCACCTGGCGGCTCGCCAACTCCACTTCCTCCCCCGCCCGCGCCCGGTCATAGGCGCGTTCCCCATCGACCATCAGCGCCGAATAGGCCGGCGGAACCTGTACAATCGGCCCGGTAAAGCGGGGCAATACCGCCTCTGCGTCGGCCAGGGACGGCCGCACCTCGCTGGTCGCGATCACCTTGCCTTCCAGGTCAAGCGTATCGGTCTCCTCCCCGAAGCAGATCGTGAACGCATAAACCTTGCTGGCATCGAGCATCCGCCCGGCCAGCTTGGTCGCCTCGCCCAGCGCGAGCGGCAGCACCCCGGTCGCCAGCGGATCGAGCGTGCCGCCATGGCCGACCTTGACTTTGCCCAGGCCCGCCTCGCGCAAGTTGCGCTTGACCGCCGCGACCGCCTGAGTGCTGCCGAGGCCGAGCGGCTTGTCGAGGATGATCCAGCCGTGGGGCAATGCTCAGCCCCCGGCGACCGCCTTGGCAACGGCAATGTAGTGCTCGCTCAGCCATTGCACCGGCGGCAGCACCAGCCAGCCGATCAGATTGAGGCTGGGTGAGATCCACGGCAGCACCACAATCAGCAGGATCATGATCAGCAACGCCTGCCGGTGCATTCCGGCGAATTTCCGTGCCAGATTGCGCGGCAACAGCCCCTCGACGATGTGGCCGCCGTCGAACGGCGGAACCGGCAGGAGGTTGAACAGCGCCAGAAACACATTGACCAGGATGAAATTGAACAGATTGGCCGCCAGGAAGCCCATTGCGAACGAAGGCTCGGCCGGTCCAAGTGAACTGCGCATCACCAGCCCCAGCAATACCGCACCGATCAGCCCCATCACCAGATTGCTGCCCGGCCCCGCCGCCGCCACGATCATCATGTCGCGCCTGGGATTGCGCAGCCGCGCTTTGACCACCGGCACCGGCTTGGCCCAGCCAAACACCGGCAGGCCGGCCAGCTTGAGCATCCCCGGCAAAATCAAGGTCCCGAACGGATCGACGTGCTTGATCGGGTTGAGGCTGAGCCGGCCGAGTTCGTCCGCAGTCGGATCGCCCAGCATCCGCGCGGTCCAGCCGTGGGCAACTTCGTGGAACACGATTGCAATGATCATCGGGATGATCAGCGCCGCAGCCTGATAGATGGTATCGTTCATTGGCCAATGGCCTCCGTGAAATGTTTGCGGCAGAGCGCGACGTAGCGGTCATTGCCGCCGATTTCGGTCTGGATACCTTGGCGAATCGCGCCGCCGCTGGCATCGACCCTGAGGTTCATCGTTGCCTTGCGGCCGCAGTGGCAAACCGCTTTCAATTCGACCAGCGCATCGGCGATCCCCAGCAAGGCCTTGGAACCGGGGAATAGCGCCCCCTGAAAATCGGTGCGCAGGCCATAGCAAAGCACCGGAATGCCAGCCACGTCGGCCAGGCGTGCCAACTGCCAGACCTGGGCCTCAGTTAGGAACTGCGCCTCGTCAACTAGTACGCAGGCCAGCGGTTGGGCGCGGTGGGCGGCGCTGACCTGCTCCCACAGGTCGGTCTCTCCATCGAAGCGGTGCGCCCCGGCGTGAAGCCCGATCCGGCTTTCGATCGCCTTGTCTACCCCGCGGTCATCCAGCGCCGCGGTCCACAGCATCGTCGCCATGCCGCGTTCGCGATAATTGAAGTCGGCCTGCAGCAAGGTGGTGGTTTTGCCTGCGTTCATGCTGGCGTAGTAAAAATAGAGCTTGGCCATCGCCGCAACGAGATAGGGCGTTTTTCGGCAAAGGCCAGCGCGATTGACAGGCGCGGCGGACTGGCGCAGGCATTTTGCTCGCCGCGCAAAAAAGAGCGGGAGTGGGTCGTTGCGGAATCTGATGGCAGTGCTGGCCTTGCTGTTCGCCACCGCGGCGAGCGCTCCGGCATTGCGCTTTCATCTCGACAGCGCGCAAAGCCTTGTCGCGGCCAAGGTCGGGGTGATGGGCCTGACCAGCAAGACCGCGCGCTTCCCCAAGATGGCCGGCGGGATCCGGCTTTCGCCCGAACAGCTGGAAACGATCAACCTCGACGTCATGCTCGATGCCCGGGCGCTGGTGGCGAACGATGACAGCACCACCAAGCAGCTGCGCGGCCCGAAGTTTTTCGATGTTGAACGCCACCCGACCGTGCGGTTCGCCGGCCAGCGCATGACCATGACCAGCGCCACCACCGCCAAAGTTGAAGGCACCATTACCGCGCGCGGCATAACCCGGCCGACGCGGCTCAGCGTCACTTTCGCCCAGCCCCCGGCCAAGGTCACCGGTCGTGACCCGATCGCACTGACCGCCAGCGGCACGATCGATCGCCGCGAATTCGGGATGACAAGCTATTCGATGTTCGTCGGCAAGAAAGTGACGATCACGATCAAAGCGCGGCTGGTGCCGGGTTAGGCGCGCAAAGTCTGCACAGGGACTGGCGATTGCGGACCGGCCTGATTTGCCAGTTTGCGGTCAAACGTGGCGAAGCCGCTTGAGCCGATGGCTGAGGTCGCCAGATGAACCATGTCGGCGAAATCGGCTCCCGCAGCATAGCGCTCGATCGCCCATTCGAGCAATTCTGTGCCGGGCACCGTGATGTTTGCAATCCTGGCAATCGCAGCAAGTCCACTGGCCACTTCGTCTCGCGGCAAACCGGCGCTGCTCTCCAAAACCCAGCACAATTCAATCAGGACTGACCAACTGACTGAACATTGATTTTCAGCAATGAACTGGTTTGCGAGTTCAACTTCGGCTGGATTATCGCGCAGAATGAATCGCGCGAGGACGCTTGTGTCCAGTGCGATCACTTGTGCTTGTGCTTCGCTGAGGTCCGTTCGACTTCCGCCGACCAACTCAACCGCTCGATTGGTAAGGGCGGACCCTTGTAGTGGACCTTGGCCTCCAGCAACTTGACCGCCTCTCCAACCGTCAACTGCTTGTGCTTGGCGGGCCTGCGAAGGATCACGCCGTCTCCCGCTTCGATCACATCAAACACCGTCCCCTCAACCAGTCCAAGCCGGTCGCGGACGTCTTTGGGGATCACCACCTGGCCCTTTGCCGAAAGTCTGGTCTGAGCGGTCATCCCGGTAAGATACGTCTTACCGCCGACGCCGTCAATCCTCGCCTCCCAGATCGCGCCGCACCTTGGGATCGGCCAGCAGCGCATCGATCCGGCTGGCCTCGTCAAAGCTTTCATCGGGCAGGAACTTGATTTTCGCGGCGTATTTGAGCCGCAGCGTGCCCGCCACCTGCTTCTGGAAGAAGGCGGTGTGGGTGCGCAGAGCCTTGAGCACCAGTTCCTCGTCCGCGCCGAGCAGCGGCTTCACGAACACCGTGGCGTGGCGCAGATCGGGCGACATCCGCACTTCGGTGACGCTGACCGCATGCGCGCTCAGCACTTCGTCGTGGACCTGCTGACGGGTCAGCAGCTCGGACAGCACATGGCGCACTTGTTCGCCGACCTTAAGCAGGCGGACCGAGCGGGTTTCGGTACTGGCAGGTTGGCGGGCCATCAGTTCGCGTCCATCTTGTCCACTATCCGGCGCAGCGAGCGCATATTGCGCGCGGTCCCAGGGCAGCCCAGGCGGCGTTCGATGAAGCCGCCGGTCAACCGCGTATTCCCCGCACCGTCGACATAGTCGATGTGGAGCGCCCGGTCACCCAGCGCGAGCCTTTCCGGCCCGCGCCCGGCATAGGCGGCGAGCAAGTCCGCGAACTGCGCATCACTCGGCTGGCCGCCGAGGAACTGGGTGTGGACCAGGTTGTCTGCGCCGTCGCCGGCAAAGGGGTTGCCGCTGACCGCGCGCTCCACCTCATCCCGGCTACGCACCGCGACGAAGCTGGCGATATCGAAGCGATCCGCCATCATGTGCGCGAACAACTCTTCCAAGCCATCAGTGGGCCGGTCATCGAAGTCGAACAGGACATTGCCGCTGGCAACCACGGTCTCGACATTCGCGAACCCCTCGCGCTCAAACGCGTAACGCAAATCCGCCATCGTCACGCGGTTGCCGCCGACGTTGATCGAGCCGAACAAGGCGACGTAGCGGGGCACCGGTCAGCACCCTGCCGCTACAACGTCCGTTCGCGCTGTTCCACCTCGAACACCTCGAGCATGTCGCCCGCCTTGATGTCGTTGGTGTCCTGCAGCACCACTCCGCATTCGAGGCCCGCGCGAACTTCGGCGATGTCGTCCTTGAAGCGGCGCAGGTTGGCGATCGTGGTCTGCGAGACGATCACGTCGGCGCGGGTCAAGCGGGCGTAAAGGCCCTTCTTGATCAGGCCTTCGAGCACCAGCAGTCCGGCCGCCTTGTCGCGCTTGCCGGCGTTGAACACGTCCTTGACCTCGGCGCGGCCGACCACGTGTTCGATCCGTTCCGGACCCCAAATTCCGGCCATCTCCTTGGCGACTTCTTCGGTGAGGTGATAGATCACGTCGAAGTACTTCATCTTGACCTTGTGGCGCTCGACCAGTTCGCGCGCCTTCGCGTTGGGGCGGACGTTGAAGCCGATCACCGGGGCGCCGCTGGAGAACGCAAGGTTGACGTCGCTTTCGGTGATCGCGCCGACCCCCGAGCTGAGCACCCGGACCTTGATCTCGTCGTTCGAGATGCGGTTGAGGGCATTGACGATCGCCTCGGTCGAACCCTGGACGTCGGCCTTCACCACCACCGGGTATTCAAGCACGGTCTGCTTGTCTTTCAGCGCAGAGAACATGTTCTCGATGGTAGCGGGCGCGGTGGTGGTGCGCCGCGCGGTGGCCTGCTCGCCGCGGAAAGCGGCGACTTCGCGGGCGCGAGCCTCGCTTTCGACTACAGTCAGGGTATCGCCGGCCATCGGCACACCGCCCAGCCCCAGCACTTCGACCGGCAGCGCCGGCGGCGCTTCCTTGATCTGGCGGCCCTTGTCATCGTGCATCGCCCGGACCCGGCCCGAATGGACCCCGACTACCAGGATATCGCCGACTTTCAGCGTCCCGCGGGTGATCAGCACGGTGGCCAGCGGGCCCTTGCCCTTGTCGAGCTTGGCCTCGATCACGGTCGCTTCGGCAGCGCGATCGGGGTTGGCGCGCAGTTCGAGCAATTCGGACTGAAGCAGGATCTTCTCGATCAAAGCATCGAGCCCGGCCCCGGTCTTGGCCGAAACCTCGACATCCTGGACATCACCCGACATCGCCTCGACCACGATCTCGTGCTCGAGCAGGCGTTCGCGGATTTTCTGGGCGTTGTATTCGGGGCGGTCGCTCTTGGTGATCGCCACGATCATCGGCACCCCGGCGGCCTTGGTGTGATTGATCGCCTCGATCGTCTGGGGCATCAGCCCATCGTCGCCCGCCACCACCAGGATGACGATATCGGTCACGTTCGCACCGCGCATCCGCATGTCGGTGAAGGCTTCGTGGCCCGGGGTATCGAGGAAGGTGACAAGGTCGCCGCCCTTGGTCTTGATCTGGTAAGCGCCGATATGCTGGGTGATCCCGCCGGCCTCGCCCTTGACCACGTCGGTACCGCGCAGCGCATCGAGCAAGCTGGTCTTGCCGTGATCGACATGGCCCATGATCGTCACCACTGGCGGACGGACCTTCAGCGTCTCCTCCGGATCGACATCGACGGTGGTGTCAATATCGACATCGCTTTCCGAAACGCGCTGGATGGTGTGGCCGAATTCCTCGACCAGCAGCTCAGCGGTGTCCTGGTCGATGGTCTGATTGACGGTGACAATCGAGCCCATCTTGAACAGCGCCTTGACCAGGTCTGCGCCCTTTTCGGCCATGCGGTTGGCGAGTTCCTGGACGGTGATCGCGTCAGGCACGACCACGTCGCGGGCCTGCTTCTCGCGTGGCTGCGAGTGGCCGGCAAAGTGCGCGCGCTTTTCCTTTTCGCGAGCGCGCTTGAGCGCGGCGAGACTGCGGGCGCGGGCGCCTTCATCCTCATTGAGCGCGCGGCTGACGGTGAGCTTGCCCGAGTGGCGGCGCTGATCGCCGCCCTTGTCGCGCGGGTGGGCGATTTTCTTGTTGGCAACCGGCTCGGGGCGTTTGGGGGCAGCAACCGGGGTGAACCGGCGCGGCGCGGTGCTGGCGCTTTGCGGCTCGGCTTCGGTGCCGGTTTCGCTGACCGCCTCGGCGACAGGTGCTGGCTCGGCAACTGGCGCCGCCGGGGCCTCCGCAGCCTTGGTCTCAGCCTTGCGGTTGTCGTCGGCACGGCGGCGAACATCGTCCTGCGCGGACTGACGCTCTTCGGCTTCGCGGCGGGTCTGCTCTTCAAGCATGCCAAGCCGGGCTTCCTCAGCCTCGCGCTGCATCCTGGCGACGCGCTCTTGCGGGGTTTCAGCGGCCGGGGCGGGTTTGGCCGCGGGCTTGGGCGCAGCGGCAACCGGGGCCGGAGCGGGCGGCGGCGAAGGCGGCGGTGCAGCCTCTGCCGCACCCGGTTTGCCGATCAGCTTGCGACGCTTGACCTCGACCACCACCTTGTTGGTGCGGCCGTGGCTGAAGGTCTGCTTGACCTCGCCCGCCTGGACCGAGGTCTTGAGACCCAGGGGCTTGCGGCCCAGGGTCGGTTTGGTGTCGCTATCGCTCATAACTCAGTCACGTCCTTCGGGCTCATGTGTGTCGTCGTGGCCGGGGAGCAAGCCCCCCTGCCTTCAATCTGTCCGGTCGGTTCAGCGGCCCCCAGGAAGCGCAACAGGCGCTGAAGGGGGACTGCCAGCCTTTGCGCCGCGGCCGGATCGGTCAGCGCCAGGTGGACGACGTTGTCGCGGCCCAATGCCACAGACAGCGCCGCCCGGTCCAGAGGCAAGGTAATCCCGCGCAGGCCGGAACCTTCCGCCTCGCGCCCGACCCGCCAGGCCTGGTCAAGCTTGCGCGAGCCATCCTCGCCAGCGTCCGCGGCGTGGGCTAGCCAGGCAACCTGCCCGCCGCGGGCGTGCTCGGCAATCCGGTCCGAGCCGGTCAGCAGCCTGCCGCTCTTCATTTCCAACCCCAGCCGGTCGGTGAAGGCGCGCAGCAGCGCGGCCTGGGTGCGTTCGGGCAAATCCGCCGGAATGGTGAGTGCGGCACCCTTGAAGGCCCGACCTAAAGCGCCCTTGAGCTTGCCCTTCGCAAGCGCTTTTTCAAGCTCGCCGCGTGAGACCGCAATCCATGCCCCCCGCCCCGGCGCGCGGGCCAGGGCATCGGGCAGTACGTCACCATCCGGAGAGATCGCCAGACGCACCAGTCCGTCCCGCGAACCGTGTTCGCCGGTGAGGATGCAGCGCCGCTCCGGCGCTCCAGAGGTGTCGGAACCTAGCGGTTCATTGTGAGGAATCCGCATTGGCGGCCTCCTCTGTGGCTGGTTCATCTTCGAACCAGTGCGCGCGCGCGGCCATGATCACTTCGTTGCCCTGCTCTTCGCTGAGGCCATATTCGCCCAGCACCCCGCCGCGGTCCTGCTCGCGCTCGCGGCGCGGCGGCGCAGAGCCGTCGCGGCGGCGCTGCTCGGCGCGCTTTTTGGCGATCAGCTCGTCGGTGGCGAGGTCGGCCAGATCGTCGAGGGTCTTGATCCCGGCCTTGCCCAGCGTGACCAGCATCGCTTCGTTAAGGTGCGGCATATCAGCCAGAGCATCCTCAACCCCCAGCGCGCGGCGGGTCTCGCGGTTGGCTGCCTCGCGGCGATCGAGCGCTTCCTGGGCACGGCTCTGCAGTTCCTGGCCCAGCTCTTCGTCGAAGCCTTCGATCCCGGCGATTTCGGCAAGTTCGATGTAGGCCACTTCCTCAAGCTCGCTGAAGCCTTCAGCGACCAGCAGCTGCGACAAGGTCTCGTCGACGTCGAGCTCTTCCTCGAACATCTTCGAGCGCTCGGCAAACTCGCGCTGGCGTTTCTCAGAGGATTCAGCTTCGGTCATGATGTCGATCTGGCTGCCGGTAAGCTGGCTGGCGAGGCGGACGTTCTGGCCGCGGCGACCGATTGCGAGGCTGAGCTGGTCGTCGGGGACCACCACTTCGATCCGGCTTTCTTCCTCGTCGATAACCACCCGGCTGACCGTGGCTGGCTGCAGTGCGTTGACCACAAAGGTTGCGGTGTCCTCGCTCCACGGGATGATGTCGATCTTCTCACCCTGCATTTCCTGGACCACCGCCTGAACCCGGCTGCCCTTCATGCCGACGCAGGCGCCGACCGGATCGATGCTGCTGTCGCGGCTGATCACCCCGATCTTGGCGCGGCTGCCCGGATCGCGGGCGGCAGCCATGATGGTGATGATGTTGTCGTAGATTTCGGGCACTTCCTGCGCGAACAGCTTTTTCATGAACTCGGGATGGGCGCGGCTGAGGAAGATCTGCGGGCCGCGGTTCTGGCGTTCGACCTTCATGATGTAGGCGCGGACCCGCTCACCCACGCGGGCAACCTCGCGCGGGATCTGCTGATCGCGGCGGATCACCCCTTCGGCGCGGCCGAGGTTGACGATCACGTGGCCGAATTCGACCGACTTGATCACGCCGGTTACCAGTTCGCCGGCGCGGTCCTTGAATTCCTCAAACTGGCGATCGCGCTCAGCGTCGCGGACCTTCTGGAAGATCACCTGCTTGGCCGATTGCGCATCGATCCGGCCGAGATCGACCGGGGGCAGCGGATCGACGATGAAATCGCCCAGTTTGGCATCGGCCTGCAGCTTCTGCGCGGCCTTGAGGTCAACCTGCTTGAAGTAGTCCTCAACCTCCTCGACCACTTCGACCACGCGCCACAGGCGCAGGTCGCCGGTGCGCGGATCGAGCTTGGCGCGGATGTCGTTCTCAGCGCCATAGCGGTTGCGCGCGGACTTCTGGATCGCCTCTTCCATCGCCTCGATGACGATCGACTTGTCGATCATCTTTTCGGTTGCGACCGACGTGGCGATCGCAAGCAGTTCAGCGCGGTTGGCGGAAATCGGACTGGCCATCTATTCAGTCTTCCTGTTCTTCGAGAATGTCTTCGGCGCCGCTCACATCGAGCGGGCGGGTGGCGGCAATCAGCCGGTCGGTCAAGACCAGTTTGGCGGAATAAATATCAGCGAGCGGGAAAGTGACCCGGCCCGACTTGCGGTCTTCAAGCGTCACTATGCCATCTTCAAGGCTCTCTAGGTCGCCTTGAAGCGTCTTTCGGTTCCCTTCTACCGGGTTCACCAGCTGGACCTTGACCTCGTGACCGGACCATGCGGCATAGTCCTTGGCCCGGGTCAGCGGCCGGTCGATCCCCGGCGAAGACACCTCGAGCCGGTAGGCGTCGTCGATCAACACCGTGCCTGCCTCTTCCAGCGTGTCAAATGCATCGGAAATCCGGCGCGACAGCGCGGCGCAGTCTTCGATCACCAGCTGCCCTGTGTCAGGGCGTTCAGCCATGACTTGCAGCGTGTGCTCCTCGTCGCCGATTTCACCGCCCTTGAAATAGCGCACCCGCACGAGATCGAAGCCAAGGGCCTGGGCCTCTGGCTCGACAATCTCGGTAATGCGCGCGATATCGGTCATCAACTACTCCAGAAACTCGAAAACCCCCCAAACCACTCCAAAGCCCGTTGCTGCCGGCCCCTTTCGGCGCCAGCCCTGACTTTGATCGACAATGTCGGGATTGGGGCGCAAATAGGCGCAGATCCTGCTGTTGGCAAGCCTGACTTTGGCGATGCGGTTGCTTTTACCGGTAACAGCGCCTATATCCCGCCCCGCTAACGTCGCCTGCGACGGAACTCTCCGGCCCAAAAACCGGCTCTAACGTTCCCTTTCTCGCTACCTTGCTCCTGCGGCCCACTTGCCGCAGGGTCACCATAGTTTCGTGAAAGGAACTTCAATATGCCAGTAGGCACCGTAAAATTCTTCAACCCGACCAAGGGCTTCGGCTTTATCGCTCCCGATGGCGGCGGCGCGGACAACTTTGTCCACATCAGCGCGGTCGAACGTTCGGGGATGTCGTCGCTCGATAAGGACCAGCGCATCAAGTACGAGCTGGAAACCGACAAGCGCGGCAAGACCTCGGCCGTGAACCTCGAACAGGCCTGACCCTATGGCCAAAGAGGATCTGCTGACCCTCGAAGGCCAGATCGACGAAATCCTTCCGGACGGACGCTTTGGCGTCATGCTGGAAAACGATCACCGGATCATCGCTTACACCGCCGGGAAGATGCGCAAATTCCGCATCCGCTCGGTGGTGGGCGACCGGGTCCGGGTCGAGATGACCCCCTACGACCTCAGCAAAGGCCGGATCGTGTTTCGCGATCGCGGTCCAGGCGGCGGCCCCAGTGCCGGTCCGCGCAAAGGCAATCGGCGATAGTCCAGCCCAAAAACAGAACAATCGGCGCACGAACGCGCCAGGAATGCAAATGACAATTGATACCATGTTTGACCGTGTCTGGCCGGGACTGTTCCCGCGCCGCCACGGTTCCGCCGGTGCTGCGATGCAGCTTCGGCGTCATCGGGCCTTGCCGGGCCAAGCGAAGCCGGCCAGGAGCTCCCCCGTACTTTCGCGCGAGGAAACCCGTGCAGCCGTGATCGAAATCGTCGGCTGACGCTTCCCTCCTTTCATACTGGGATCCCGCCATGTCGGTCTCGGCGCAGTTCTATCTGAAGCAGGCCGAAACCTGTGCCGCTGAGGCCGCTGCCGCGACACTCGGCAACCGGCGCGAAACCCTGCTGCGCTCGCGTGAGGTCTGGCTTGGCCTGGCCGCGCGCGAGACCGCAACCACCGCCGCCCGCGCCGAGCGCGAACACCGCAGAACCGAGGAGCAATCCGATGCTTGATTCCGCCACCCGTCCATTTTTGATTACGCGCGATGCTGAAGGCAACTTCCGCCTGACCGTGCGCGACATCCGTTACAATTCGCAAGGCTATCCGCTGGTCTCGGGCGTGCTTCAGGATGAGCGCTTCGAGACCGCCGCCGCCGCCAAATCGTGGGCCCGCAGCCAGTTCAATGCGGTCGCCGGGCAATACGCCACCGGTTAGTGCTTAAGCGGCACCCGGCTCAATAAAGGCGAGGCCGATGAAGCCGCCGCTGCTCCAACGCAGTTCGGCGGGAAGCATGGTCCCGTCTGCTAGCTCGACGATCAGCTGGCGGCCGTTGGCGATGCCTTCAACCTTGGCGCCCTTGACGCCGCCGTCCGAGATATCTTCGATGGCAAAGGCACGCGGCGCGCCATCGATCAGCAGGGTCAGCTCGCGGCCATCCATCGGCTCGCGTTTTGAGCTGCGCCGTTCGCGGTAGGGTTTGCCGCCATCAACCAGATGCAGCGCGACGGACTTGTGCCCGACCGGATCGAGCCCGGTGGCGGCCGCTTCGGACAGCGGCAGCGCGGTGCCGCAGCGACCGCATTCGGCAGTGACCCGGCCAATATACCAGTTGGTGCCGCCGCAACCCGGGCAGTAATTGAGCTCTTCGGCGCGAAACAGCACCTGATAGCCCCGGGCCAGCAGGTTGTACGCCTTGCGCCCGCCCGGCACGGAGGTCCAGGCGTTCACGGCCAATTGTCCTTTGCGATCGTGCACATGGCGCATGTGATATAGCACAGCCGTTGCCAATCGCTTAACCGCAATTGCGATCTGAAGGGGGCGGCCAACCAGGCCGCCCCGCCCTTGCTCATTCGGTTTTGGCGCATTCCGGTTCTCAGCTTCGTCAATCCGTCCCGGCGCACCGCGCGGCCGCGGCGCAACAGCCACCAAGATCGCGACTTCGTCGGCCGCATTCTCGACGTAATGTACGCTGTGCGCAGGTTCGACAAGGTGTCACCAGCATGGAACGTACGGGCCGAGCAGGCAGCGCCATACCAGTTCACCGCATCCCGCCTTTACCGTCACGTAAATCGGCCCGGCATGGCTGTGCCAGCCGCTGAAGCCGTCGGGCTGGACCGTCAGCACTGATCGACGCCAAGGTCAGTGTTGGCCTTGGTCTTGAACAGCAGGTCCCAGGTCGGCCAGCGATCGTCCTTGTGCGAAATGGTATGCAACGAACCGAACTGCCCGACGATAACCGGGCTGGGCGCAAAACCGGATCCCGGAGTTGCTAAAGCCGGAGCCATCTGCATTGCACCAAACGCTAGCGCCGATGTAGCCGCAACTACAACGCATTTACGCTTTCCAATCATAGTCGTATCTCCCCTTGGTGGAACCAGCGGGCAGCAATGGATTCGGGCGAGCGCGCGAAAACGCACCTGCGGGATATCCAGCCCTCCGGCCAACAGGCGATCTCTTGGCTTGTTGTTTTCCGGGCGAGGTCCCGGCGAACAAAGTTGCCGGGCCGACACGGGGAGCGACTCGTCAATGCGAGAAAGCCATGCGAAAGTTCGCAGATCGGATGACTTTAATCAACGCTACCGAACGATATTTTCAAGAATCTGTTCCATATCTGAACACACGCATCCGATTGTCAAACGATATTACTACGTTATTTATAGAATTGAAAACCTGCAAGCTAACCAGCGTTAAGGTACTCGTTCGCTCAGTCCATGCTTCTTCATGGCGTGCCGCAGCTGGTCATAGCTCAGGCCCAGCGCCCTGGCGGTCTGGCGCTGGTTGTAGCGATGGCGGGCGAGGGCCTGTTCGAGGATCGCCCGTTCGTGGCCATCGACCGCGGCCTTGAGGTCAGTCACGGCATCAAGCTGGGCCGAAGCCTGCGGAGGCTGGACCAGAGCCGGTGCCGGAGGATGGCCGCTGTCGGCGGCGAAAGCGCGAGTGGGCTTCCACGGACTGTCGAACGGGTCGAACACGATGTGGGCGATCGGCTGGTTCCAGTCATCCCAGCGATAGACCGCGCGTTCGATCACGTTCCTGAGTTCGCGGACATTGCCCGGCCACTGATAGTCCTCAAGCGCGCGCATCGCCGCATCGCTATAGCCCGGCCAGGCTTCCCAGTGCAGCTCGCTGGCCATGCGCCGACCAAAGTAGTCAGCGAGGACGTAGATATCGCCCTCGCGGACACGCAGCGGCGGCAGGGTGATCACCTCGAAACTCAGCCGGTCGAGCAGATCGGGGCGAAAGCGGCCTTCGTCGGCCAGCCGCGGCAAGTCTTCGTTGGTTGCCGCAACGATCCGGACATCGACCTCGATCGGGCGCGACGAGCCGATCCGCGTTACCTCGCCGTATTCGACCGCGCGCAGCAGCCGTTCCTGCGCGCCCATGGAGAGCGTCGCCAGTTCGTCGAGAAAAAGCGTCCCTTTGTCGGCTTCCTCGAACCGTCCGGCCCGCGTTCTGGTAGCGCCAGTGAAGGCCCCCGCTTCATGACCAAACAGTTCCGCCTCGATCAAGGTTTCCGGCAGCGCCGCGCAGTTGAGCGTGATCAGCGGCTCGGCCCAGCGCCGCGACAGCTGGTGGAGGCGTTCGGCGATCAGTTCCTTGCCGGTACCGCGCTCGCCGATCACCAGCACCGGGCGGCGCAGCGGCGCGGCGCGGCTGGCGCGTTCGACCGAATCGAGAAACGCGGTCGACTGGCCGACGAACTGGCTGTCACGATCCATGCCCAACATATAGTGAAAAATCCCAACTCTGGGAAATCATTCCCACACGTCGTTGGTCGAATTGTTGCAAAGCGCGCAGATTTCCGAACTTTCTCGCGTTTGGCACACCCCTTGCTGAATGATGAACAAACGCCATTCAACGAGGTTTGCCATGTCCCCCACCCGCTCCAAGCTCGACAGTGCCGTGATCGCTTCGATCGCTGCGATGCTGGCCTTCACCGTCCTGGTCCTGTCGCAACAGCTGCAGAGCGTTCCGGACTTCGCCCAGCGCGAAGCTCCCACGGCGCTGCAGGCGTGAGCCGCGACATGGTCCATGACCCACTTGACCCGCTTGGGCCGGAACCCCAGGCAACATCCCCCGATGGCGGCCCCCAGTCCCCCCGCCGCACGGGTGTTCCGGCCCAGACCCTTGCAGAGGGCACCTCGTATCGCCGCAGCACGCGGCTCGACGCCGAAGTCGATCGGCTGCGCCGTTCTCCCACCCCTACACTTGGTATCGGAGCTCCCTTGATGGGCATTTTCAGCCGCACCCGTGACATCATCGCCGCCAATTTCAACGACCTGCTCGAGAAGGCCGATGATCCTGAAAAGATGATCCGGATGATCATCTTTGAGATGGAAGAGACCCTGGTCGAGGTTCGGGCGAGCGCGGCGCGGACGATTGCCGACCAGAAGGAAATGCACCGCCACACCGTCAAGCTTGACCGGCTTCAGGCTGACTGGGCCGACAAGGCGCAGCTGGCGCTGAGCAAGGACCGCGAGGATCTCGCCCGCGCCGCGCTGGTCGAGAAGAAGAAGGCCGGCGACATGGCCGAGCAGCTCAAGGAAGAGATCAAGGTGCTCGACGATGCCCTGCGCGCCTACGAGCTCGACATCGAGAAGCTCCAGACCCGCCTGCGCGAGGCCCGCGCCCGCCAGGGCTCGATCGTTGCCCGGCTGGAAAGCGCCGAGAACCGGGTCAAGCTGCGGACGCTGCTGGCCAGCGAGCGGGTCGACGAGGCGATGGCCCGGTTCGACCAGCTCGAGCGCCGGGTCGACTATGCCGAAGGCCGCGCCGACGCGCTGAGCCTGGCCGACGGCACTGCCAAGCCGAGCCTGGCCGACGAGATCGCCGCGCTGGCCGGGGCCGACAAGATCGACGAAGAACTCGAAGAAATGAAGCGCGCGCTTTCGGGCGGCGAAGCGAAGAAGGAGGGCTGAAGCCATGGACCCGACATTTGTGGTCATTCCGACCCTTTTCATTGGCCTGCCCTGGCTGATCCTCCACTACATGACCAAGTGGAAGACCGCCCCGACGTTGACCAATGACGACGAGGCGCTGCTCGACGAGCTCTATCAGCTGGCGCGGCGGCTTGAGGACCGGGTCGATACGGTGGAGCGGCTTGTTGCCGCCGACAACCCAGGCTTTCGCCCCAGCCGCGCGCTTCCGGCCAGCGATGATGTTCCGCTTGAGGAGATCGCGCATCTGAAGGCCAGCAAGGTGCGGCGCTGAACTCACCGTAACTGAATTTGAGATCGTTGGCCGCGAGCAGGAAGGCTCCGGCAGCAAGGAAGGGGATTGAAAAATGAACAGCCCGCGCACCCGTTTCTACCGCGACAAGCAGCACTCCAAGCTGATGGGCGTTTGCTCCGGGATCGCCGACTACACTGGGATCAACTCGCTGTGGGTCCGGCTTGGCTTCATCGGGCTGATCTTCATGACCGGCGGTGCAATCCTGCCGTTCTACTTTTTGACCGGGCTGCTGGCCGACAAGAAGCCGCCCGAGCTTTATGTCGACCGTCAGGAGCAGCAGTTCTGGCAAGGCGTGCGCCAGTCGCCGGCCCGCACCACCCGCGAAGTCCGCGCCCAGTTCCGGGATATTGACCGCCGCCTGGCTGATGTCGAAACCTTCTATGTCAGCAGCAACCCGCGGCTTTCGGCGGAAATCGAACGGCTTCGCTAAGTTCCGTCAGGGAAACAATCACCATGTCTGAAATTATCTGGATCCTTGTCCCGCTCGCCCCGTTCCTGATGGTCGGGTTCATCGTCTGGACCAAGCATCAATCGAAGATGGCCGAGCTGAGTGTCAGGGAAACCGCTGAAAAAGCCGCCCAATATGCCTCGCACAGCAGCGAACTGGAAGCGCGAGTGCGGGTGCTTGAGCGGATCGTCACCGACAAGGGCTATGACGTCGCCAGCCAGATCGAAGCGCTGCGCGACGCCAAGAAAGTCGAGGCGCTGCTCGACCAGCGTGAAGGGGAGTTGCGCAAATGAACTGGCAAGGTCCTGAATTCGTGCTTGCGATCATCGCGATCTCGACGCTCGGCTGGGTAGTCAACAACTGGATCCGCGCGCGCCACGGCTATGCCCTGGAAGACGAATGGGGCGGCAAGACCGGCAAGACCGACAGCACTGCCACCCAGAAGCTCGCCACTGAAAACGCCGAATTGCGCGAACAACTGGCCCACTTTTCCGACCGGGTGAAAGTGCTCGAGCGGATTGTCACCGACAAAAGCGCCAACGTTGCCGTTCAGATCGAAGCGCTGCGCGATGCCCCCGAGCTGGAGAACCGCAAGTGATCGACTACATTCCACTGATCCTGGGCGGGGGGATACTCGCGATCGTCGTGATCACGCTCGGCGTGGCCTACACCACCCGGATAAAGATTAAGGCCGGCTATCCGCTGACCGGCGGCTGGGGCCAGGCGGTCTATCCCAAAACCAGCAGCGAAGAGATCGAGCGGATCAAGCTGCTCAGCCAGGAAAACGCCCAGCTGCGCGCCGAGCTGGGCTCAGTCAAGGATCGCCTCGCCACGGTCGAGCGGATCGTCACCGACAGCGGCTATCAGTTGACCCACCAGATCGAGGCACTGCGGCTGGAAAAGGACAAGGTGCAATGAACATCGCCGAAGCGATTGCCTTTTCGGCGCTGATCCTTGGGCTGATCACCGGCGCCGGGATCTGGCTGGATGCCTACAAAAGCCGCCTCAGCAACCGCGAACACGAGCTTGAACTGCGCGCCCAGATTGCCGCCGCTGGGGCCGGCGATCCCGAGTTCGCCAAGCTCGAAGCGCGGATGCGCGTGCTCGAACGCATCGCCACCGACCGCAAAGCCAGGCTGGCAAACGAGATCGAAGACCTGCGCGATCAAAGGAGTCTAGTCGAATGAGCACCGAGATCATGGTCATCATCATCGTTGCGATTGTCGTCAGCGGTGTGGTGAAACTGGCGCGGATCGCCAACGGCACCGAGCGCCAGGGCCGCAAGCACCGCCATGGCCCGCAAGCCTTGCTCGATCCGGCCCAACCGAGCCCGCGCGAGCTTGAACTGCAGCGCGAGGTTGAGGATCTGCGGACGCGCATCCACGTGCTCGAACGGATCGCCACCGACCAACATCAACCGCAACGCCTCGCCGCCGAAATCGAAAGCTTGCGCGAGCGCTGAGGCGCCCGCCCAACCCAGGGAGAACCCGCCATGGATAGCGCAACCCTGATCCTCGCCGCCACTTCGCTGCTGGCAGTTGCCATCGTCACAGTGGCCAGCCTGCGTGGCTGGCAGGGCTGGCTTCAGCTCAAATCCCGCGAGCTCGATTCGCACCGGCCTGAGATCGAAGGCGGGGTTGCCAATGGCATGGCCAGGATCGAAATCGCCGATCTCAAAGAGCGGATCCGCAAGCTTGAGGCGATTGCGGCTGGTGTGGACCTCTAGGGCGCATCCCGCTAGGGCCGCGCCGATGCGCAGCCTTTCCGACATCCTCGACGAATACCTGTTCCTCGACGGCGACGAGCGCTACCGGCTGCTGATCGAGTTGGGGCGCGAGCTTGAGCCGATGCCTGCTGCGCTCAAGACCGATGCCACGCTGGTGCGCGGCTGCTCGGCTAGTGTCTGGGTCTATCCCACCCAAACGCCGGACGCGCGCCTTCACTTCCTCGCCGACAGCAACGCCGCGATCACCAAGGGGATCGTCGCGCTGGTGCTGAGCGCGGTGCAGGATCGGCCCGCGCAAGAGGTGGCTGCAACTGACATCGCTGCCGAACTCGAACCGTTTGACCTCAAGAGCCAGCTCTCCTCGAACCGCACCCAGGGCGTTCCGAACATGATCGCGCTGATCCGTGAAACCGCCGCGCGGCTCGCCGCGGAGTGACCAGGCCGCTCTATCTTGCCGGCGGACTGATCTCAGTCAGTCTTGGGGTGATCGGGGCGTTCCTGCCGATCGTGCCTACCGTACCGTTCCTGTTGCTCGCCGCGTTCTGCTTTGCCCGCAGCAACCCGGCGTGGGAGGCGCGGCTGCTCGACCATCCGCAATACGGGGCGCAGCTGCGCGACTGGCGCGAGCGCCGGGCGATCTCGCGGCCGGCCAAGCTTGCCGCAGTAGGGGCGATGAGCGTGGGCGCCGTATTCACCTGGCTGACGATCGGCTGGCCCTGGGTACTGATCTCGGTGGCGGTGCTGGTGGTAGCCGGTAGCTGGATCTGGACCCGCAACGAATAGTCTTGTCGCTTGCCAGACTCGCTCTGCCTTCCTAGGCGCGGTTGGGTCATGACCAGCACCCCGCGCACGCTTTACGAGAAGATCTGGGACGCCCACGTCGTCGAAACCCGCGATGATGGCACCGCGCTGATCTATATCGATCGTCACCTGGTTCACGAAGTGACCAGCCCGCAGGCGTTCGAAGCGCTGCGGCTCGCGGGCCGCAAGGTTCGCCGACCCGATCTAACCCTGGCGGTACCCGATCACAACCTGCCAACCACCGCGCGACGCGATGCGGCGGGGCAGCGGGTGCCGATCGCGGATGTCGAAAGCGCCCAGCAACTCGCCGCGCTTGAAGTCAACGCCCCGGAATTCGGGATCCGCTATATCGGCGATGCCGATGCCGAGCAGGGGATCGTCCACGTCGTCGGGCCCGAACAGGGCTTTTCACTGCCCGGCGCGACGATTGTCTGCGGGGATAGCCACACCGCCTGCCATGGCGGGCTGGGGGCGCTCGCCTTCGGGATCGGCACCAGCGAGGTCGAACATGTGCTGGCGACGCAGACGCTGCTGCTCAAGCGCTCAAAAGCGATGGAAGTGCGGGTTGAGGGCGCGCTTGGCCCCGGCATTTCGGCCAAAGATCTGGTGCTGCACATCACCGGAGTGCTGCGCGCAGCGGGCGGGACCGGCTATGTCGTCGAATATACCGGGCAAGCGATCCGCGAGCTTAGCATCGAGGGGCGGCTGACCGTGTCCAACATGGCGATCGAACACGGCGCCCGCGCCGGGCTGATCGCGCCCGACGAAAAGACATTCGCCTATCTCAAGGGCCGCCCGATGGCCCCCAATGGCGCGGAGTGGGACCAGGCAGTGGCGTGGTGGACCAGTCTTGCGACCGATCCAGGCGCAGCTTTCGACAAGGTGGTGGTGATCGACGCCGCCGAAATCGCCCCGACGGTCACCTGGGGGACCAGCCCCGAAGACACCGTGGCGATCACCGGCTGCGTTCCCGATCCGGCCAGCTTCGCCGACCCGGGCAAGCAGGACGCGGCGCGCAAGAGCCTCGACTACATGGGGCTGACCGCGGGTACGCCGATGCAGCAGGTCGAGGTCCAGAACGTGTTCATTGGTTCGTGCACCAACAGCCGGATCGAGGATCTACGCGCCGCCGCCACGGTGCTCAAGGGCCGGACCAAGGCGCCAAACGTCAAATGGGCAATCGTCGTTCCCGGCTCGGGCCTGGTCAAACGCCAGGCCGAGGCCGAAGGGCTCGACCAGGTGTTCATCGCCGCCGGTCTCGAATGGCGCGAGCCAGGCTGCTCGGCCTGCCTGGGGATGAACCCGGACAAAGTCCCGCCGGGCGAACGCTGTGCTTCGACCAGCAACCGCAACTTCGTCGGCAGGCAAGGGCCAGGGGCAAGGACGCATCTGGTTTCGCCGGCGATGGCGGCGGCGGCGGCGGTAACCGGGCGGCTGACTGATGTGCGGGACCTGGTCTGAACGAAAATTGTGCCGCGCACCCTTGAACCCGCGCCCGACGATGGACATAGGGAAGCGATGAGCGACAAACCTGACAAGCCTGCCAAGGGCGAAAAATCGAGCTGGACCGGAAAAGCCGCGCTCGCCGGGGCCGCGATTGGCTCGGCGGCTTTGGCGGCGGCGCTGCTCTATGCCTCGCGGCGCAAGGAAGGGGCAGACAAGCGCCCGCCTCACCCCGAAGACGCGCCGGAAACCGATTGATGGAGCCGCTGCGGCAGGTTGAAGGGCGGGCGATCCCTTTCGGCGCCAAGAACGTCGACACCGATGTGATCATTCCTGCCAAGTGGCTCAAGACTATCACCCGCGAAGGGATGGGCCGCGGGGCGTTTGAAGGGTTGCGTCAGGATCCCGGCAATGTGTTCGATGCCCCCGCCAACAAGCGCGCGCCGATCCTGATCGCGGGCGACAATTTCGGCTGCGGATCGAGCCGCGAGCACGCCGCCTGGGCCTTGCTGGACCTGGGAATTACCGCGGTGATCGCGCCGAGCTATTCGGACATTTTCGCCAGCAACGCGTTCAAGAACGGCATCCTGACCGTGGTTTTGCCGCAGCAAGCGATCGACCGGCTGATGGAAGTTGCCCGGACTGATCCGATCGCGATCGATCTGGAAACCCAGACCGTCACCACCCCGTTCCAGGACCGCTTCACCTTCGAGATCGACCCGTTCCGCAAGCATTGTTTGCTCGACGGGCTCGACGAGGTCGGACTGACGCTGGCGCGCGACGCGGCGATTGCCGACTATGAAAACAAGAGCCGTGCCGAACTGCCCTGGCTGGCACATGGAGTATCCGCATGAAAGCCTTACGCAGCCACGCCTCTGGCGGGCCCGAAACCCTGACTCTCGACGAACTCGACAGCCCGGTCCCCGGCCCCGGTCAGGTCCGGATCAAGGTCAAGGCCTGCTCGATCAACTATCCCGATGTGCTGATCATCAAGGACATGTACCAGTTCAAGCCCGAGCGACCGTTTGCCCCCGGCGGCGAGCTGGCCGGGGTTGTTGATGCCCTGGGCGAGGGCGTGTCCCAATGGCGGGTCGGCGACCGCGTGATTGCGATGATGGGCAACGGCGGCCTTGCCACCGAAGTGCTGGCCGATGCCGCGCGGCTGTTCCCGCTGCCCGAAGGGGTTTCGTTTGAAACCGGCGCGTCGCTGCTGATGACCTATGGCACCAACATGCACGGGCTGCTCGATCGCGGGCATTTGAAGGCGGGCGACGTGCTGCTGGTGCTGGGCGCAGCAGGCGGCGTCGGGCTTGCGGCGGTCGAGCTGGGCAAGGCCTATGGCGCGCGGGTTGTCGCCGCGGTTTCGAGCGAGGAGAAGGCCGCAGTCGCGCGCGAGCACGGCGCGGACGATGTGGTGATCTATCCCACCGCTCCGCTCGACAAAGACCAGTCGAAAGCGCTGGCGGAAGCCTTCAAGGCGGCTTGCGGGCCCGGCGGCGCCAACGTGGTTTATGATGTCGTCGGTGGCGACTATTCCGAGCCTGCGGTGCGCGCGATCGCCTGGGAAGGCCGGTTTTGCGTGGTCGGCTTCCCGGCCGGGATTGCCAGGCTGCCGCTCAACCTGACCCTGCTGAAAAGCTGCGACGTTTGCGGCGTGTTTTGGGGCGCGTTTACCGCCCGCGATCCCAAGGCCAACGCCGCCCACATCGCGGCGCTGTTCGAACTGCTCAAGGCCGGGAAAATCAACCCACGGGTTTCCGCGATATTCCCGCTGGCGCGCGGCGGCGAAGCGATTACGATGCTGGCCGAACGCAAGGCGATCGGCAAAGTCGTGGTAGCGATGGACGCCTGATCCGGCAGCGTCCCATTCTAGAAGGACAGGCAATGACCAATTTCAACGACCGCGAACGCGCCGAAGAAGCCAGGTACGCGCATGACGAGGAAACCCATTTCCGCATCCAGGTGCGCCGCAACAAGCTGCTGGGCGCCTGGGCCGCGGAGAAAATGGGGCTCTCGGCGGTCGAGGCCGAAGCCTATGCCAAGGCGGTGGTCCAGGCCGACTTCGAGGAAGCCGGCGATGAGGACGTGATCCGCAAGCTGCTGGGCGATCTGACCTCTGCCGGGGTCGAAGTGGACGAGGCCGAGATTCGCAGCGCGCTGGAAGCCAAGGCGGTCGAGGCCAAGCGCTCGCTGATGGGCGAGGCTTGAGCCGATGGCGATGCCGGCCGCTGCCATCGAGGCACTGATCAAGGCCGCGCTTCCCGATGCCGAGGTCACCATGACCGACCTGGTCGGTGACAACGACCACTGGGCGGCCCATGTCGTTTCTGCCGCCTTTGCGGGAAAACCGCGCATCGCCCAGCACAAACTGGTCTATGCCGCGCTGGGCGAGCGGATGGGCGGCGAGCTCCACGCCTTGCAACTGACCACTGCCGTTCCCACTTGAGGTAGGCCATGACCGAAGCCCACACCCGTATCGCTCAAATTGTCACCACCAACCCGGTGGTGCTGTTCATGAAGGGAACCCCGCTGTTCCCGCAATGCGGCTTTTCCAGCCGCGCGGTGGCGATCCTTGACCACCTTGGCGTCTCTTACGAAAGCGTCGATGTGCTGCAGGACAGCGAGGTCCGCCAGGGGATCAAGGCGTTCTCAGAATGGCCGACGATCCCGCAGCTCTACGTCAAGGGCGAGTTCGTGGGCGGCAGCGACATCATGACGGAAATGTACGAAGCCGGCGAACTGCACCAGCTGATGGCAGACGCGGGGCTTAGCGCGAGCTGACCGCGCGTTGGGTGGCCGACTGGTCCGCGCCAAGCAATATCTCCATTGCCTCCGCCGACATCGGCATCCCGGTGAGATGCCCCTGGAATTCATCGCAGCCGCAGGCGACGAGGCGGCGCTTCTGCTCCTCGGTCTCGACCCCTTCGGCGATGACCTTGAGGCTTAGCGCTCTGGCTAGTTTGACGACGGCATAGACCAGCGCTTCGGCTTCGCTCCGCGCGCCAAGGTTCGAAACGAATGAGCCATCGATCTTGAGCTTGTCGACGGCAAAACGCTGAAGCAGCGACAGGCTGGAATAGCCGGTGCCAAAGTCGTCAAGCGCCAACGAAAAGCCTAGCCGCTTGAGCGCTTCGAGATTGGCGGCAATGACTGGATCGCCGGTCAGCAATGCGGCTTCGGTCAGCTCGATCTCGTAGCGCTCGGGATTGACCCCGGCCCGCGCAGCCAGCCGGGTTACCGCCGCAGCAAATCCGGGCGTGCGCATCTGTACCGCCGAAACGTTGATCGCTACCCGAACCTGCTTCCAGGCGCTGGTCTCGGCAAAAACCCGGCGCAGCACCATCTCGCCCAAGGCCAGAATCAGCCCGCTCTCTTCGGCGAGCGGGATGAATTCGGCAGGAGAGATCGCCCCGCGCTCTGGGTGGGTCCAGCGCAGCAAGGCCTCGGCGGCGATGATCGTGCCGCCGCGATCAACCTGCGGCTGATAGACCAGATGCAGCGCGTCTTCGTTCAGCGCGCGGCGCAGATCGGCCTCAGTCGAACGGCGATTGCGCAGTGCGTCTTCCATTGCTGGTTCAAAGACGATCGCGCGGCCTCGACCCAGATCCTTGGAGCGATAAAGCGCAAGATCGGCCCAGCGCAGAACTTGTGAGGCTTCGATCCCGGCTTGATCGACAATCGCAATCCCGATCGAAGCGCTGACTTCGATCTTGCCGTACTCGCTTGGTACCGGAAGCCGGACCGCTTCGAGCACACGTTCTGCCAACTGAGCCATTTCAGCCCGATCAGAGCCTGGAACCATCAGCACGAATTCGTCGCCGCCCAGCCGCGCAATCAGACCCTGTTCAATGCAAGCCTGGCGCAGGCGCTGAGCAACGGCTTCGATTAGGAGATCGCCGGCATGATGACCGAGCGTGTCATTGATGTCCTTGAAGCGGTCGAGATCGACACACATCACGGTCAGGCCCACAGCATCGGGTTCGATCGCCGCCAGCATCGGTTCCAGCCGTTCGAACAGCAGAGCGCGGTTGGGCAAGCCAGTCAGCGCGTCGTGATAGGCGAGGTGATTGGCGCGTGCCTCGCTGGCGACAAGGAGGCTTGCAGCCGCAGCGCCGCGGCGCACGATAACCCAGGCGACCAGCCCCAGCATAGCCAGGGCAATCAGCAGCGGCACGGCCAGCTGCCTGAACAGCAGCGTGCCGGGGCGGCGCGGCGTCCAGGTCAGCGCGGCAACCGGCTTACCACCCTGATTGCGCAGCCACATCCTGCCGCTGGCGTTCACGGCGCTGTGCGGCTCGACAATCCGCAAGTCATCGAGCAAGTACCGCCGCGAAAACGCGTTGAGCATCGCGGCGTCGACCGGTTTTGCAGCAATAGCCACCGGCGCGCGCGGTCGTTTGGGCAGGTAGGCGCCGAAATCGGGCTGGACCAGGCTGGCGATGACGACATAGGCCTGCCCATTGACCAGCGCCACGCCATGGGCCTCGATCGGCGGCACCAATACGTTATGCTTGCCCGGTCGCTTGCCTGGCGCGGGCCGAACGGCCTCGGCTTTGCGGATCGCCGGCAGCAGCTGCGCGACCGCCGGCGCAAACGCGGTATAGCGATCAAGCCCGGCCTGCTCACCCGCCACGGAAGCGTAAATCGCGCGGCCCTCGCCATCGACCACGAAAGTTCGGGTAAAGCCGTTGAAGGTGTAGAGGTAATTGCCGATATTGAACTCGGCCCAGTCAGCATCGAGCCGGTGGTCGAGATTGAGGATGGCATCGTCCCAGTTGACCTGGGTAGCGACGACCGCGTGAAATTCGGCGAGCTGGCGGGCAAAACCGTGCTCGACCATCACCCCTTCGCGCTCCGCCGCTTCGCTGTCGAAGCGCTGAACCAGGAACATCGACAGCGCCACCAGCAACGCCAGACCACCAAAGGTCATGGCGATGATCGGTCCAAACAGACGGGTTTGGCGCCAGTCGCGGTGATGGCTGGCCTGCGGATTCAAGACGAACGAAACTCCCCGTCAGCGCCGTGGCTGCGGCCCTCAGACCACGTCGCTCCCCGACTCTTGCGGGCCGGTGTCAAGGAAAGGTTACCCGGCGATTAGGCGGAAATTGACCTTGGCGGTGCGCAAGCACAGCGCTTTGCCGCGGGGTTGCTTCAGGATCGGGGCTTGGGGGGAAGCTCGGGAGAGGCGGGACCGCGGAGACCAGGGGGCGGCCCCGCCTCATTCGAGACTGCTTGGGGGTACAGACTACTATGCATCGGTCGTGCCAAAACTTGGATATCACGTTATTTCTGTGCTTTAGATGTTAACTTTGATGGAAATCTCGGTGCAGTTGTAAATCAGGCCGACACTGCCAAAATTCCCAACCGGCCGACATTTCGCTTGGCAAAGCGTGCGCGGGCTTGCAGCGTGGCGCCGCCATGACCATCGAAACCCTGTTTGCGGACGAAGGCGAGCTGCCTCCCGCCATTCCCGCCGCCACCCTGGTGATCTTCCGCAATGCCCCTGACGGCGGCGCGCCGCAGCTGCTGATGGTGGAGCGTGCCGCCAGCATGAGCTTTGCCGGCGGCGCGGCGGTGTTTCCCGGCGGCCGGATCGATGCGGCCGATCGCACCCTGGCCGAAGCGCTGGGTGCGGCCGACGAGGAGGCCTGCGAGGAATGGGCAGCGCGGATCGCGGCAGTGCGCGAAACGCTGGAGGAAACCGGGCTGGCGGTCGGGATCGACCGGCAGGCGAGCCTCGAAGAAGCCCGCCGCGCGCGCGCATTGCTGCTCGAAGCGAACGAACTCGCCCCGGTGCTGGCCGAATTCGGCTGGAGCCTTGATCTTGAGGCGCTGGTGCCGTTCGCGCGCTGGCGGCCCAAGCACCGCGAAGTGCGAGTGTTCGACACTCGCTTCTACATGACCGATCTTGGCACCGGCGCGGTCGACCTGATGGTCGACGCGACCGAGAACACCCATCTGTTCTGGGCCAGCGCCGCCGAAGCGCTCGAGCTGGCCGAGCAGGAGCAGATCAAGGTGATCTTCCCGACCCGGCGCAATCTGGAGCGCTTGGCCTTGTTTGGCGATTTCGCCGCGGCGCTCGCCCATGTCGCGCAGTACCCGGTGCAGATGATCACCCCGTTCATGGAAGAGCGCGAAGGCGAACGCTGGCTGGCGATCCCCGAGGGTGCCGGTTACCCGGTCACTGGCGAGCCACTGGGCAATGCGATGCGCGGATAAAAAAAGCCCCCGCGCATGGAAGCGCGGGGGTGTTGAAGGTGCCGGTGGCGCTCACTCCACCGGTCGGGTCGCGAATCGGTAATAGGGAATTGTCCGTGACAGGGCCGTGACGGCGATCACGCTTTGGGCTCTTGAAGCCTGTTCCACTGACGTGGAAGCAACACCGGTCCGCTCCCCCTCCCGGCCACCCATTCAGGGTACACTCGTGGGTGGCCGGGAGGGGGAGCGGGCCGGTGTTGCCCTGTTTCAGGTCACCTGAAACAGCATCAAGACTAGGTTTGGCGCGCCCGGCAGGAGTCGAACCTGCGACCTCAAGATTAGAAGTCTCGCGCTCTATCCAGCTGAGCTACGGGCGCGCGCCGCACTGCCAATAGGCGGGCTTTGCGCGCCGTGCAAACCCGGCTAGCAAGCGGGGATGAACACTGCCCTCAACCGGATCGACGGCACCGCCGGAGCGCGGCGTCACTTCCGCTATTTCGACTATGTGATGGCGGCCTTCGTCGCGATCCTGCTGCTTTCGAACCTGATCGGGGCGGCCAAGCTGGCGACGGTCGGCGGCTTCACCTTCGGCGCCGGGATCCTGTTCTTCCCGCTGTCCTACGTGATCGGCGACGTGCTGACCGAGGTCTATGGCTATGCCAACGCCCGGCGCTGCGTGTGGATGGGGTTTGGCGCGCTGCTGTTCATGGCTTTCATGAGCTATGTCGTGGTGGCGATGCCGCCGGCCGAGGGCTGGGGCGGACAGGCTGCCTATGAGAGCGTGTTCGGATCGACCTGGCGGATCGTCGCCGCCTCGATCCTGGCGTTCTGGGCGGGCGAATTCGTCAACAGCTTCGTGCTCGCCAGGATGAAGATCCTCACTGCGGGCAAGCACCTGTGGAGCCGCACCATCGGCTCGACCTTCTTCGGCCAGGCGGTCGACAGCCTGATCTTCTATCCGGTGGCGTTCCTGGGGATCTGGTCGACCGAGCAGGTGCTGACCGTGATGGTCACCAACTGGCTGCTCAAGGTCCTGTGGGAAGCGCTTCTAACCCCGGTGACCTATGGCGTGGTCGGCTGGTTCAAGGCCCGCGAGGGCGTCGATGTATTCGACGAAGGGACCGATTTCTCGCCGTTCTCAAAAGCATAGATTGGGCGTTTGGCCCCGCCCGCGAAGGGACGGGGCCTCACCGCGACCTCATCAATCGACGATGAGGCCGATCGCGAGGTAGATCAGGATCAGCGAGCCGAAGCCGAGGATCGTGCCCAGCACCCAGGCGACCCGCACCAGATTGGCGTCCCAGCCGAAGTAGTTGGCGATCCCGCCGCACACGCCCATGAATTTGGCATTGCTGCGATCGAGGCGGAAGCTGCGGCTGGCGATGCCGGTGCGGTTGTGATCGAGCGTGCTCACGCGACAACCCCGACATAGACGGTCTTGGCATTGGCCGAGGCCGGCATGGTCACAGTGCCGCTGATCAGCACGAAAGTCAGCGCGAAAGCAGTGGCGGCGGCGGCGAAGCGGCTGCCGAAAATCGAGTTCTTGGTCATGGTTTTTTCCTTGTGTTGAACGGTTGCTGCGGTCGATCCGCAGATGCCACAGTAACTGCATGGCCCGTGCCAGTTTGGACTAATCACGGAAAATCAATGCTTTCCGGAAATTGGGTCAAATCTTTCGCACAGATGAATGCTTAGTGTTGGTGAAATATCCCAACTTTCAGCATCCGTCTTTCGCGTGACTTTGCGGCCTTGCTGGCTCTATCGCTGCCAGCATGACGCTAGAGCGGCTCACCCTCACCCAGTTTCGCAACCACCGCGCCACCCGGCTCGAGGGACTGGGCCAGTTCAACCTGCTGATCGGCGACAATGGCGCGGGCAAGACCAACGTCCTTGAAGCGCTTTCGCTGCTCGCGCCGGGACGCGGGCTGAGGCGCGCAGGGCTGACCGAAATGCCCGCGCATGGCAGCCGCGATGGATTCGCAATCAGCGCCGAACTGGCGAGCGGAGTGCAACTGGGGACCGGAGTGCGGCCCGAGCGGGCGAACCGCCGCGTGGTCAAGGTCAATGGCGCCGAGACCCCGGCGGTGCGGCTGGGCGAGTGGCTGAGCCTGGGCTGGCTGACCCCGGCGATGGACCGCCTGTTTGCCGAAGGCGCGGGCGCGCGGCGGCGGTTCCTTGACCGGCTGGTGCTTGCGCTCGAGCCCGGCCACGCCCGCAATGCGGCGCGGCTCGAAGGGGCGCTGCGCGAACGCAACCGGCTGCTCGCTGAACCTGCCGAACCCGATCCGGCCTGGCTCGACGGCCTGGAGGCGCAGCTGGCCGAGGCCGGGGCGCTGGTTGCTGCCGCCAGGGCGAGGCTGGTCGAACGTCTCGCTGCGACCCTTGCCGATTTGCCCGAAGCCCCGTTCGCCCGACCGGTGCTGAATTATGTCCCCGGCGGTCCGCTCGATTCAGGCGAACTTGGCGCCGCTCTGGCCGAAAGCCGCCGCCGCGACCGCGCCGCGCAGCGCACGCTGATTGGTCCGCACCGCGACGAGCTGGCGGTAACCATGGCGGGCAAAGCTCAGCCCGCGGCCGAATGCTCAACCGGTGAGCAAAAGGCACTGCTGATCGCGATCACGCTGGCCCACGCCGGATTGCTCGATCCAGAGCGGCCCGGGCTGTTGCTGCTCGACGAGGTCGCCGCCCACCTCGATCCGCTCCGCCGCGCCGCGCTGTTCGAGCGGCTGCGCGCATGGCACCGCGCAAGTCTGGCTGACCGGGACTGAACTTGCCCCGTTTGAGGCAATTGCGAGTGAGGCTGCGGTGTGGCGGGTGAGCGAAGGTGTGGTGGAGCGGATCGACTAGATCCTCTCCATCTTGCGAAGCCAAATGGGGGGGATCTATTTGGCTTCAATCGCCGCTGCCACCTCATCCACCGTATCCGCCACCAGCAGGTCGATCCCCGCCAGCGTCGGATGGATCCGGTCGGCCTGGATTAGCTCGGGCTTGGCGATCAGCGGCTGGAGAAAAAACGGCATCAGCGCGGCATCGTGTTTCTTCGCCAGCGCCGGATAGATCGGATCGAATGCCCCGCGATAGTCGGCGCCGAGATTGGGCGCGGCCAGCATGCCGAGCAGCAGCACCTTGATCTTGCGCTTGCCCAGTTTGGTCAGGATCGCATCCAGGTTGGCGCGGGTTTCAGCCGGCGCGACGCCGCGCAGCATGTCGTTGCCGCCCAGGCTAATCAGCACCAGCTGGGGCGCCTTGGCCTGTCCGTTGAGCGCAAATTCCAGCCGTTGCAGCCCGCCCGCGGTGGTATCGCCCGAAACCCCGGCATTGGCGATCCGGGCATTGATCCCGCGCGCGCGCAGCGCCGCTTCGAGCCGCGCGGGATAGCTTTGCCCGGGTTCAAGCCCGTAACCCGCGAACAGGCTGTCGCCCAACGCCAGGACCGGCACTTCCGCGCCTTGCGGAACGGGCAGCGCTGCGGCTTCACCGGACGGCGGCGGCGCGGGCGCTTTGCTGCCGCAGGCGCCAAGCAACAACAGCGCCGCAAGCCAATACAATTTCATACAGAACGCTCCCTTGCCTTTCCCCCTAGCTATGGCAAAGCGGCGCCGTGACAAGCCCCCCCCTGGCGCCCCCCCTCGCAATCGCCGCCGCGAACCTCATCCTCACCTTTGGCCAAGGCAGCGCCGCAGTGGAAATCCTGCGCGGGATCGACCTGTCGGTTCCGCAAGGCCAGACCCTGGCGCTGCTGGGGCCGTCCGGCTCTGGCAAGTCGAGCCTGATGGCGGTGCTTTCCGGGCTGGAACGCGCTACCTCTGGCGCGGTCAAAGTGGCCGGCGAAGATTTTTCCGTGCTCGACGAGGATGCCCTGGCCCGAGCCCGGCGCGGGCGGATCGGGGTGGTGTTGCAGGCCTTTCACTTGCTGCCGACCATGACCGCGCTGGAAAATGTCATGACTCCGATGGAGCTAGCGGGCATGGCCAATGCCCGCGGACGGGCGGCTGAGGAACTGGCCGCGGTAGGCCTCGGCCACCGCCTCGATCACTACCCGGCGCAGCTTTCGGGCGGCGAACAGCAGCGCGTGGCGATCGCCCGCGCGCTCGCGCCGGCGCCCAAGCTGGTCTTTGCCGACGAACCGACTGGCAACCTTGATGCCGCCACCGGCCACACCATCATCGATCTGCTGTTTGCCCGCCGCGCCGAGGCTGGAGCGACGCTGGTTATCATCACCCACGACGCCCAACTGGCCGCGCGCTGCGAGCGGGTGGTGACGCTGGCCGACGGGCGGATTGCGAGCGATAGCGCGGCGTGAGCGCTGCCCTTCCCTGGTCCACCGCCTGGCGGCTAGCCCGGCGCGATCTTTCGGCTCGGTTCCGCGGGCTCAGGCTGCTGCTGGTCTGCCTGTTCCTGGGGGTCGGCGCCTTGGCGGCGATCGGGACGCTGACCGGAGCGATCGAACAGGAACTGGAATCGCGCGGGCGGCTGATCCTCGGCGGCGATCTTGAAGTGTCGCTGTGGCAGCGCCTGCCAAATGATCAGGAACGCGCCGCGCTGGGTAAGTTTGGCACAGTCTCAAGCGGGCTGCGCTTGCAAGCGATGGCCCGCGCCGGCGATCTCGCCGCACCGATCGAACTGAAGGCGGTCGACACCAGCTACCCGCTGGTCGGCAGTCTCAAACTGAGCGACGGGCGCAGCGTCAGCGCGCCGCCGCCCGGCACCGCCTGGCTTTCCGAAGGCGCGGCACAGCGGCTGGGTCTGGCTGCGGGCGACAAGCTGGCGATCGGCACCGGCACGCTGACCGTTGGCGGGATCATCGCCGCCGAGCCCGACCGGCTGGGCGAAGGGTTCAGCCTTGGCCCGGTGGTGATTGTCCGCGCCGGCTACCCCGAAAGCGCCGGACTGACCGCTCCGGGGGCGATGTTCCGGTCCAAGACCCGCGTCGCCTTGCCGCCGCAGATCAATCCTCGCGCGGTCGCCGCCAGCCTCAGGCAGCGCTTTCCCTCGGCCGGGTTCGAAATCCGCACCCGCGACCGCGCTTCTCCTGGGGCCGAGCGGTTCGTCAGCCGGATGGGCGAATTCCTCGTCCTGGTCGGGCTGGCCGCGCTGGTGATCGCCGGGATCGGGATCGGCGGCGGGGTCTCCTCCTACCTCGAGGCACGGCGCGGGGCGATCGCCACTTACAAGGTGCTGGGCGCCACCAGCGGTGACATTTCGCGGATCTACCTGCTACAGATCGCCGCCGCGGCGATGGTCGGGAGCGTGGCCGGGCTGGCCGCGGGAGTGCTGGTCACCCCGCTGCTGGGCGAAGCGCTGGCCGGACTGCTGCCGGTGGCGCCGGGGTTCGTGTTCGATCCTGCTGCCTTGATCCGGGCGAGCGCCTATGGCCTGCTGGTCGCACTGGTGTTCGCCGCCCCACCACTGCTCGCCGCGCGGAATTTCCCGGCGATGGCGCTGATGCGGGCGCGGGTTTCACCCTTGGCACGGCGCTGGCGCGATGCTGCGGTGCCGGTCGGCGCCGGACTGGCGGCAATCATCGCCTTGGCGATGACAACTGCCGCCCAGCCGATGGTCACTGCGCTGTTCTTGGCGGGCGCGGCGGCGATGCTGCTGCTGCTGGCGGCGCTGGGCATTGCGATCCGCGATGTCGCCGTGCGCCTGCCCCGCCCACAAAATCCCTTGTTGCGGATGGGGCTGGCCAACCTCCACCGCCCCGGCGCGCAGACCGGCGCGCTGGTCACCGCGCTCGGCTTTGGCCTTTCGGCCTTCGTCGTGCTCGCCGCGATCCAGACCAGCCTGGAGAGCAACATCGCCCGCCGGGTACCGCAACAGGCGCCCGACTATTTCGTGCTCGACGTGCCGCTGTCCCGCGCCGAAGCGTTCCGCGCTACTGTGCTTGGCCTCTCGCCCAAGGCCGAGGTCAGCATGGTCCCGACGCTGCGCGGCGCGATCCTGGCCTATGGGCCGGATAGCGCGATGATCCGCGTCGCTGACCTGAAAGCAATCCCCGACGCGGCCTGGCCGCTGCGCGGTGAGCGCGGGCTGACCTATGCAGCGGGATTGCCGGCGGGCAGCGTCCTCACCGATGGCAAGTGGTGGCCCAAGGACTACTCCGGCGAGCCGCTGGTCTCGATCGACGAGGAACTGGCCGCAGCGATTGACCTCAAGATCGGCGACAAGCTGACGATCGGCCTGCTCGGGGTAGAGCGCACCGCCCGGATCGCCTCGTTCCGACGGATTGAGTGGGACACCATGGGCTTCAACTATGTCCTGGTGTTCAGCCCCAACACTCTCGCCGACGCCCCGCACAACCTCGCTGCAACGGTCGACTTGCCCGATGGCGGCAACCGCGGCGCCTTGCTTCGGGCCCTTGTGAAGTCGTTCCCATCCAGCTCGGTGATCGAGGTCGGCGGGGTGCTGGCCCAGGCGCGCGATCTGCTGCGCCAGGTCAGTCTGGCGATCCTTGCCGCCGCTTCAGTCGCGGTGCTGGCCGGGATCGCGGTGCTGCTCGGCGCGATCGCAGCGGCGCGCGCGGCGCGGACCTATGACAATGTCATCCTGCGCGTGCTCGGCGCCAGCGGGCGGCAGTTGCTGCTGCTCCAGCTCGCCGAATATGCCCTGCTCGCCAGCGTCCTGGCGCTGGTCGCACTGGCGTTGGGCAGCACCATCGCCTGGCTGGTGGTGGTCCAGCTGTTCGAGTTCGACTGGCTGCCCGACTGGGCGGTGGTGCTGGGCGTACTCGGCGCGGGCCTCGCGCTGGTGCTCGGCTTCGCCATGGCGGCCTCGCTCCCCTTGCTGAGAGCGAAGCCGGCCCAGGCGCTCAGGGAGCTTTAGGAGAAGACATCGATATTGGTTGGATCGATCGGGTCTTCGCCGAAGCGGTTGGGACCCTTGGTCCCCGCCAAGGCGAGAATCACGATCTGGGCGATCGAGGCGATCCCGCCAACCACGGGAATGGCTCCAAGCACCGCAAAGCCCAGCACCCACCAGCCCGACATGTCGCGGTCATGAAACCGGCGAATGGTCACGGCAAGCCCGGGAATGAATGTCCCCAGCCCAAAGATCGAGATCCCGGCCACTCCGACCCAGAACAGCGGACCTGGCTCGGGCGGGGGTGCCTCGGGGTTGCTGAGGCTGGAAAGGTCAAACCCGCCAGCTAGCATCAGCCCAAGCAACAAGAGGACGATGATCGTCGTGAACAGCGTGAACATCCAGTATTCCATCCGCCGGGATCGGCCGCTGAACTCGGCGTAACGCTTGTATGGCAGCAGCATCCATTCCATTGTCTGTCCCCTTCCAACTTGGTCCCAGGCGCCAAGCCAACACAGCTGCCATGATATTGCAAACGAATTTGCGCCAAGCTTGCCCCGCGCCCGCGCTTCGGCTAGGGGCGCGGCCATATGTTGCGGCGCAGCAATCGCGCCGTCCTCCTCGCCTGTCAGAAAGCCCTAGACCATGTCCGCCCAGCCGCCCCTGCGCAATATCGCGATTATCGCGCACGTCGATCACGGCAAGACCACGCTGGTCGATCAGCTGTTCCGCCAGTCCGGCACCTTCCGCGACAACCAGCGGGTTGAGGAGCGGGCGATGGATTCGAACGATCTGGAGAAGGAACGCGGGATCACCATCCTGGCGAAATGCACCTCGGTCGAATGGAACGGGACCCATATCAACATCGTCGATACCCCCGGCCACGCCGATTTCGGCGGCGAGGTTGAGCGGATCCTCAGCATGGTAGATGGCGTGATTCTGCTGGTCGACAGTTCCGAAGGAGCGATGCCGCAGACCAAGTTCGTCACCGGCAAGGCGCTCGCATTGGGGCTGCGTCCGATCGTGGTGGTCAACAAGATCGACCGCGCCGACGGCCGCGCCCAGGAAGTGCTCGACGAGGTCTTCGACCTGTTCGTCGCGCTCGAAGCCAGCGACGAGCAGTGCGACTTCCCGGTGCTCTACGCCTCAGGCCGCAACGGCTATGCCAGCAGTGACCAGGACGCGCGCAACGGCGATCTGACCCCGCTGTTCGAGAAGATCGTCGAGCACGTTCCCGCCCCCGAAGCCGATGTCGACGGGCCGTTCAAGTTTCTCGTCACCCTGCTCGATCGTGACAACTTCCTCGGCCGGATTCTCACCGGCAAGGTCCAGTCGGGGACGATCAAGGTCAACTCACCGATCCACGCGCTCGATTCGGACGGCAACGTGGTCGAAACCGGCCGCGCTTCCAAGCTGATGGCGTTCCGCGGGCTCGAACGGGTGCCGGTGGAAGAGGCCAAGGCCGGCGACATCATCTCGATCGCCGGGCTGACCGACGCGACCGTCGCCAACACCATCGCCGACCCTTCGGTCACCGAACCGCTCCACGCCCAGCCGATCGATCCGCCGACGCTGGCGATGCGCTTTGCCGTCAATGACAGCCCGATGGCCGGGCGCGAGGGCACCAAGGTGACCAGCCGGATGATCCGCGACCGTCTGCTCCGCGAGGCCGAAAGCAACGTCGCGATCCGGGTCACCGAATCGGCCGACCGTGACGCCTTCGAGGTTGCCGGGCGCGGCGAGCTCCAGCTCGGCGTGTTGATCGAGACCATGCGCCGCGAGGGCTTCGAGCTCGGCATCAGCCGCCCGCGCGTGCTTTACGCGGCGGACGAGGCCGGCCACCGCACCGAGCCCTATGAAACCGTGGTGATCGACGTTGATGACGAATATGCCGGCACTGTGGTCGAGAAGATCGCGATCCGCAAAGGCGAGATGACCGACATGCGCCCCTCGACCGGCGGCAAGACCCGAATCACTTTCAGCGCCCCCAGTCGCGGCCTGATCGGCTATCACGGCGAGTTCCTGAGCGACACTCGCGGCACCGGGATCATGAACCGCCTGTTCGAGAAGTACGGCCCCTACAAGGGCGCGATCGAGGGACGGCAGTGCGGCGTGCTGATCTCCAACGGCAGCGGCGAGGCGGTCGGCTATGCGCTCAACATGCTCGAGGAACGCGGCAGCCTGTTCGTGCGCCCGCAGGAAAAGATCTACGAAGGCATGATCATCGGCGAGAACGCCAAGCCCGACGACCTCGAGGTCAACCCGATGAAGTCGAAGCAGCTCACCAACTTCCGCTCGACCGGCAAGGACGACGCGATCCGCCTGACCCCGCCCCGGATCATGACGCTCGAACAGGCGATCGCCTATATCGACGACGACGAGATGGTTGAGGTAACCCCCAAGAGCATCCGCCTGCGCAAGGCGCTGCTCGACCCGCACGAGCGCAAGAAGGCCTCGCGCAAGAAGGAGGCGGCTTGAGGCTGCCAGCGGCCCACCGACTCGATCTCTGCGGGTCAATCCGCTATGGCCCGCGCGATGACCACCGCCGATCTGCGCATTGCCCTGTTCAGCGGCAACTACAACTATGTCCGCGACGGAGCGAATCAGGCATTGAATCGCCTGGTCGGGTACCTGTTGCGCCAGGGCGCGCAGGTTCGGATCTATTCGCCGACGGTGGCCGAGCCAGCCTTTCCCGCTACTGGTGAACTGATCTCGGTACCCTCGCTGCCGTTCCCCGGCGGACGGGGGGAATACCAGTTTCCGCTGGCGCTGTCGCCGCGGGTGCGGCGCGATCTGGCGGCTTTTGCCCCCAATGTGGTCCACGTTTCCTCGCCCGATGTGGTCGGGCACCGCGCGGTCAGCTGGGCGCGGGGCCGCGAACTGCCGCTGCTGGCCTCGGTCCACACCCGGTTCGAGACCTATTTCCGTTATTACAACATGGCCTTCATGGAGCCGGTGATCGAGGCGCTCCTGCGCCGGTTCTATCGCCGTTGCGATGCGTTGGTGGCGCCGTCGGAATCGATGGCCCAGGTGCTGCGCGCCCAGCGGATGAACTTCGACATCTCGCTGTGGTCGCGCGGGGTCGACCGCGAACTGTTCAATCCGGCGCGCCGCGATCTAGCCTGGCGCCGCTCACTGGGGATTGCCGACCACGAGGTGGCGATCGGGTTCCTGGGCCGACTGGTGATGGAAAAAGGTCTCGACGTGTTTTCCGACACAATCGACGAGCTTGCCCGCCGCGGCATTGCCCACAAGGTGCTGGTGATCGGCGAGGGTCCAGCACGCGGCTGGTTTGAAGCGCGCTTGCCCGGCGCGGTTTTCGCGGGCTTCCAGGCCGGGGCTGACCTTGGCCGCGCGGTGGCCGCAATGGACGTGTTGTTCAATCCTTCGGTCACCGAAACGTTCGGCAATGTCACGCTGGAGGCGATGGCCTGCGGCCGTCCGGTGGTTGCCGCCGCCGCGACGGGCAGCGAGAGCCTGGTCGACGACGGCGCCTCAGGCCGGCTGGTCCGCCCCGGCGCGATTCACGCCTTCGCCGAGGCGCTGCGCGCTTATGTCGAGAGCGACGAGCTGCGCGTCGCCCACGGCGCCGCGGGCGCGGCGCGCAGCCAGGAATTCAGCTGGGACCGGATCAACCAGGCTGTGGCCGACACCTACTTGCGGCTGATCCGGCAGAAAGCTGCCCAGCGCGGCTGAGCTAGGTCAGCGCGCCGGTCTGCGCGGCGCGGCGCGAGTACCACCACAGGAAGGCGATAATTGCGAGAATGACGATCGGCTCGGCCAGAGTCAGCACCCCGGCCATGGCCTGTCCGGCATAGCTGACAATCGCACCGAGCAGCGAGACCAGAAAGGCAGTCTCAGCATGCCGGCGGCGCAGCAGCAACAGCACCGAGCCCAGGAACGAACCCCAGATCCCCAGACCATAGCCGATGTTCGCCCACAGCGGCATGGCGGCGATGTAATCCTGCATCGCCGGCGGCGCGCCGGCCAGCATTGTTGCCGGGTCGAGCTTGGCCATCGTGTAAAGGTAAGCGCCGAAGCTGTTCCACAGGAAGCCCAGGCCTGCGACAACCCAAAAGCTGGCCGCGGGCTTGGTTGTGCCAGTAACGTTCATCTCTCTCCCCCCCTTGTTGTTGAGGTGGGGGCGAGCATATCACCGGTTACCGCTGCAACCAAATCGGCGGTCAGAGCCGCTCGATCCGGCGGGCTGCCTCGTCGAGGATTTCGGCAACCTGGTGCATCGTGTCGCGGTCGAGTTCGCCCGACGCCGCCCGGCTGGTCAGCACGGCGAACAGGTTGCCCATCGCACGGCGGATCGGTGGGGCGCTCTGGCGCTCGCCTTCCTCGCCCATCGCCTTCAGCCGCGCCAGCAACCGTTCGGCCTCCTCGGCACGCTCCTCAAGTTCCGCATGGCCGGCGGCGGTGGCGCTGTAGGCTTTGCGCGAGCCGTCGCCCGCTTGTTCCTCGATCAGGCCCTCGTCGGTCAACAGGCTGAGCGTCGGATAGACCACGCCCGGGCTTGGGGCATAGGCGCCGCCGGTCAGCTCCTCGATCGCCTTGATCAGCTCATAGCCGTGGCGCGGGGTCTCTGCGACCAAGCCGAGCAGCGCGAGACGCAGTTCGCCCGAACCAAATACGCGCGAGCGCCCGCCCGGGCCGCGACCGCGCTTTGCTCCCCAGCCAGCCCCGAAGCCCGACCCAAACCCGCTTCCCCAGCCATGGCGCGAGGCATAGACCATTGCCGCGATCGGCCAGCTTGCACGGCCGCGCGGGCCGCATCCGTGAGTACGCATATAGTGAAATCCTTTCATGATGTGTCTAAGATATATCTTTTTGACCCATGTGCAAGGGGTGGGTGCAAACTTCCTCAGGAAGCTTTAGGCTTGCCGGACAATGTCTGACCTGTTCGCCGACAATCTGCCCCCCAGCCCCGCCGCAGTGCCGCCACACGCCGACGCACCTCTCGCCGACAAGCTGCGCCCGGCTGCGCTCGACGAAGTGATCGGGCAGGAGCATCTGACCGGGCCCGAAGGCGCGATCGGGCGGATGGTCGGCGCCGGCAAGCTTTCCAGCATGATCCTGTGGGGGCCGCCGGGAACCGGCAAGACCTCCATCGCCCGCCTGCTCGCCGATGCGGTGGGGATGCGCTTCGTTGCGATCAGCGCGGTGTTCAGCGGCGTGGCCGATCTCAAGAAGGCCTTTGCCGAGGCTGAAACGGCGGCGAAAATGGGACAGCGCACGCTGCTGTTCGTGGACGAGATCCACCGTTTCAACCGCGCCCAGCAGGATGGCTTCCTGCCTTTCGTAGAACGCGGCACGGTGACGCTGGTCGGCGCGACTACAGAAAACCCCAGCTTCGCGCTCAACGCCGCGCTGCTCAGCCGGGCGCAGGTACTGATTCTCCATCGCCTTGATGCAAGGACACTGGACGAGCTGCTGGCGCGCGGCGAACTGCTCGAAGGGCCGCTGCCGTTGACTGCGGAGGCGCGCGAAGCGCTGGTTGCGAGCGCCGATGGCGACGGGCGGTTCCTGCTCAATCAGGCAGAAACGCTCTACAACGCGAAGATCGAAGCGCCGCTCGATCCCGCTGCGTTGGGCGCCTTCTTGCAGCGCCGTGTCGCAGTCTACGACAAGGACCGCGACGGCCACTACAACCTGATCTCGGCGCTGCACAAGGCGCTGCGCGGTTCGGACCCGCAGGCCAGCCTCTATTACCTCGCGCGGATGCTGACCGCAGGGGAAGAGCCGCTTTATCTACTGCGGCGGCTGGTGCGCTTTGCCAGCGAAGATATCGGCCTGGCCGATCCGCAGGCGCTGGCCCAGTGCCTTGCGGCCAAGGATGCCTACCAGTTTCTCGGCAGCCCCGAGGGCGAATTGGCGTTGGTCCAGGCCTGTCTCTACCTCGCCGCCGCGCCCAAATCGAACGCGGCCTATGTGGCGCAGAAGGAGGCCTGGGCAAGCGCCAAAGAAACCGGCAGCCTCAGCCCGCCCGCGCACATCCTCAACGCGCCCACCAAGCTGATGAAGGAGATCGGCTATGGCAAGGGCTATGCCTACGACCACGAGGCCGAAGACGGATTCTCCGGCGCCGACTACTGGCCTGAAGGGATGACGCCGCAGAGCTACTACCGCCCGGTCGAACGCGGCTTCGAGCGTGAAGTGATCAAGCGGATGGAGTGGTGGGAGAAGAAGCGGCGCGAGCTGCGCAGTGAATGAGGCCGGACCGCTTCAAAAACTTCGCAGCGGTTGACTGGTCGGGCGCGGCGGGCGAACGCCATCACGGGATTGCGGTGGCACTGCTGCGCGAAGACGAAGCTGCTCCAATGTTGGTCCGACCTGGGCATCGCTGGTCGCGCAGCGAGGTTCTCGAATGGCTGCTAAGCGAGCTACCGGAAGAAACCCTGGTCGGCTTCGACATGGGGATCAGCCTAGCCTTCGCCGATGCTGGGGCCTTTTTTCCGGGCTGGAGCGAGAGCCCTGCCGATGCGCGGACACTGTGGGGCATGGTCGATGCGCTGTGCCAAACAGACCCGCACTTGGCAGTCTCCTCGTTCGTCGATCATCCCGAGACAGCACGACACTTTCGCCGCCATGGCGGGCGCGAGGGGGACAGGTTTGGCGGCGGGCGCGGGCGGTTCCGCGTCACCGAACGCGCGCAGCAACACATGGGCTGCAAACCCTATTCGAACTTCAACCTGGTCGGCGCGGCGCAGGTCGGCAAGTCAAGCCTGGCGGGGATGCGGTTGCTCCATCGGCTTGGCGGGAGGCTGCCGGTCTGGCCGATCGATGCTTTGCCCACGACCGGTTCGGTCCTGGTCGAGATCTACACAACAATTGCCGCAATCGCTGCCGGTCGCAGCGCGGGCAGGTCAAAGATCCGCGATCACCGCGAACTCGATACCGCGCTGGTTTCGCTAAGCAGCGAACCACTGGGCGGAACCGGGCCGATCGCCGATCACGCCAGCGATGCGCTGGTAACCGCCGTCTGGCTGCGCAAAGCCGCGCACAATCCGGCGCTGTGGCACCCCGCCGGTTTGACCCGCGAGATCGCCCGAACTGAGGGGTGGACGTTTGGCGCCGCTTGAGACTAAGGACGCCTGCACAAAAGGCCACGTTGCCGGCTTAGCTCAGTTGGTAGAGCACCTGATTTGTAATCAGGGGGCCAGGGGTTCGAATCCTCTAGCCGGCACCATTCATTCGAAAGGGCGACAATGCTTGCCGACATGATCGAACGACTGTTCGACCGGCACCTTGACGACGACGCCCAGGCCAAGGCGCGTGAGGGCCAATGGCCGGGCGAGGTCTGGGCCGAAGTGGAGGAAATGGGCCTGCCCCTAGCACTGCTGAGTGAAGCCCAGGGCGGGTTCGGGCTCGATCCCGCCGACCAGGGCGAGGCGCTGCGGCTGCTGGGGCAGCATGCGGTGCCGCTGCCGGTGGCCGAGACAATGGGCGCCAACCGGTTGCTGGCCAAGGCTGGATTGCCGCTTGCCGCTGGCCCTGCGGGACTGGCGCGGGCTGATCACCTTGACCTTGAAGGCGGCGTGCTCAAAGGCCGGGTCGAGCGGGTCGCCTGGGGCGAGCAGCTTGATTGTCTGGTGCTGGCAGTGGGAGACACACTGTACCGCGTACCGCGCGCCGGCTGGTCGCTGGCCGAGACGGGCCAGGCTGCCAACTTCCACCCCCGTCCATCGCTGGAAATCACCTGGCAGGTTGATGCCTCGGCGCCGCTGCCGCATTGCCCGCTGGCCGAGGGCGCTGCCTTACGCGCCTTTCAGATTGCCGGGGCGCTGGAGGCGGCACTCGATCTCAGCCTCGCGCACACTTCCACCCGCGTCCAGTTCGGCAAGCCGCTGTCCAAGAACCAGGCGGTCCAGCACGAGCTGGCCAAGCTGGCGGGCGAGCTGGCCTGCGCCACCGCCGCCGCCGCACTCGCCCAGGAAGCGCTGGAACGCGGCGATATGCTGGGGGTGGCGGCAGGAACTTTGCGCGCGCGCGAAGCCGCTGGGGCCGGCGCCAGCATCGCCACCCAGGCCCACGGCGCGATCGGCTTTACCCGCGAGCATCGGCTGCACCTTTACACCACCGCGCTGTGGACCTGGCGCGACGAGTTCGGTGGTCAAGTCTATTGGGCAAAGCAGCTCGGACAGGCCGCGCTCGATGCCGGACCTGATGGCTACTGGCCGATGGTGACAGCCCTATGAGTGCGATCCCCTTTCCCGCTCCGCCTGCCGACAGCGAGGCTGTGCTCGCGCTGCGCAGCGAAGTCCGCGCCTTCCTCAAGGAGCAGCTCAAGGACCGCAGCCCACAGCGGCGTTCCGACAGCTGGTGCGGCGCCGACCCGGCGTTCAGCCGGGCGATGGGCGCGCGCGGCTGGCTGGGGATGACCTGGTCCAAAGCTTACGGTGGGCACGAGCGCAGCGCCTACGAGCGCTATGTGGTGGTCGAGGAAACCCTTGCTGCCGGCGCCCCGGTCGGCCATCACTGGATCGCCGATCGCCAGAGCGGACCGAGCCTCATCAAGTTCGGCAGCGACGAGCAAAAGCACTCCCTGTTGCCGCGGATTGCCTCAGGCGAGCTGTCGTTCTGCATCGGCATGAGCGAGCCGGATTCGGGCTCCGACCTGGCCGCGACCCGGACCAAGGCGGTGCGTGACGGGGAGAATTACCGCGTCACCGGGACCAAGGTCTGGACCAGCTTCGCCCACCAGTCGGACTGGGTGATCCTGTTCTGCCGCACCCAGGGTACCCCCGCAGATCGCCACAATGGCACCAGCCAGTTGCTGGTCGATCTGAAGAACACCCCCGGACTGACGATCCGTCCGATCATCGATCTGGCCGGCCAGCACCACTTCAACGAGATGCATTTCGAGGATGCGCTGGTTCCGGCGGGCAATTTGCTCGGTGAAGAGGGTCAGGGCTGGGCGCAGGTGATGAGCGAGCTCGCCTTCGAGCGCTCCGGCCCGGAACGCTTCCTCTCCTCGATCGAGCTGCTCTATCAGCTGATCGCGGTGCTGCAGGGCCGGGAGAGCGACGCTGCGCAGATCACGCTGGGCCGTCTGACTGCGCGGCTGGCGGTGCTGCGGCGGCTGTCGCGCTCAGTCACGGCGATGCTGCAGGAAAAGCAGGACGCGGGGCTGCAAGCCTCGATCGTCAAGGATGTCGGCGCGCTGTTCGAGCAGGCTCTGCCCGATATTGCCCGCGAACTGGTAGATTGCGAGCCCGATCCGCTGGCGGCCTCGGCCTATGCCGGGGTGCTGGCGAACGTGGTCCACAACGCGCCCAGCTGGTCGCTGCGCGGCGGCACGCGCGAAATCCTGCGCGGAATCATCGCGCGGGGGCTGGGGACACGTTGAGCACGGGTTCAGGCCCGGAAGTCAGCCGGTTCGGAGCGCCTCGACTCAGAACTTGATCCCGGCCTCAATCCCAAAGGTGCGAGGTTCGTTGACCATCGCCGTCAGGTTGTTGAAATCGATCCCGCTGACCGCCGAGACATCGTTGGTGATGTTGCGCGCAAACACCGCAACATCCCACTTGTCGGTCTGATAACCTACCCGCAGGCCGCCTTCGAGCAAACGCCGGTCCTGGAACTCGACCGATTCGTAGAGGAAGAAGTTGATTTTCGAGCGATAGGCCCAGTCGGTATAAGCATAGAGCTCGCCGTCGCCCATCGGGACGCTGTAACGCGCGGTCCAGTTGGCGATCCAGCGCGGGCTCTGCGGCAGGCTGTTGCCGTCGATCGAAACAATCGCCGGTACTTGAAATACCGGATCAGCCGCGACAACAACTGGGTCAAGCAAGGTGCAAATGGATGGATCGACACCGCCCAGCCTTGCGCCGCAGCCGGCCGTTGTCAGGCCCGAATCCTGTATTTCGGTGTTGTTGTACGAAAGCCCAAAAGTCAGCAGCAGTTCGGGCACCGGCTTGAACTCAGCATCGAGCTCGAAACCATAGCCGCGCACATTGTCGGCATTGATCAACCGGTTGGCGTTGACCCCGCCCCCCACGGCGGTGAGCTGGGCATCGTTGAGATCGTAGTAGAACCCGTTAAAATTGATCCGACCGCGGCCGTCGAGGATATCGGCCTTGATCCCCGCTTCGTAAGATTGGATCGTCTCAGAAGCGCCAACCGTAACCCCGGATTCAAGCGGTGTTGCAGTGGCGGGCGGAAACAGTATCCGGCCCTGGATCGAAGGCGCGCGATAGCCTTTGGCGACCCGGGCGTAGAGATTGACGTCATCACTGGCAGCATAGTTGGCGCTGAGATCCCAGGTGATGTTGTCATCCTTGACCCGGCGGTTGACCGTGCCGAGCGGGTTCTGCAGGAACAGCGGGAACTGGGATTCACGGGTCCGGTCAACCTGGTAGCTCCGCTTGTCGTCGTTGTAGCGGATCCCGCCGGTCAGGCTGAACTGATCGGAGAGCTTGTAGGTCAGCGATCCGAAGACGCCGATCGCTTTAGAATCCTGCCGCTGCCGCACGAAGATGTTGACCCCGCCTGGTGCGTTGAGCGGATCGCCAAGCGTCGAATAGTTCTCCGAAACGATGGTCAACCCTTCATCGAAGAAGAACACCCCGGCCTGGTAGGACAGCGGGCCATCGCCGTTCGAGGCAAGCCGCACTTCCTGAGTGAACTGCTTGAGGGAGGGGATGCTGTCGCGGGTTTCGGCGGTGAAGGGAATCAACCCCGGTCCGGTCAGATTAGGCGGCAGGAACGCGGCGCCAAAACCTCCGTCGACATCGCCGACCGAGGTCGCTTCGCCGTCCCACAACGAGGTCACCGAGATCAGCGAGACCGGGCCGAAGTCCCAGGTCAGGGTCCCGGCAATGTTGTATGTGTCGACTTCCTGGTCATTCTGCCCGTCAACCGCGACCTCGCCACGTTTGAAGCCAGAGTTAAGCCCGCGCTGGCCGCGGGTGAAGACATTGGCGCGGAACACGCGCGCGGTACCGTCGAGCGAACGCACCTGTCCGCTAAGGAGCAAGCTCAAATCGTCCGTGGGCTTGAACATGAGCTGCAAGCGTGCGGCAAACTCCTTGTAGCCTTCGAGTGCATCCTTCTGGAGTGCGCTTGGGTTGACATTGTCGACCCAGTCATCCTGCCGCTGATACATCGCCGAGAGCCGCGCGGTGATCTTGTCGCCGCTGATCGGCCCGCCAACCGCGCCCTGGAGATTGATGTTGTTGAACCGCCCATAAGAGGCCCGGGCATAGCCGTCAGTGGTTTCCTTGGGCTTGACCGATTCAAACTTGATGATCCCCGCCGGAGTGTTGCGTCCGAACAGCGTGCCCTGCGGCCCGCGCAGCACTTCGACCCGGTCGAGGTCGAACACCGGGAAGCCCTTGAGGATCGGGTTTTCCAGCACCACGTCGTCATAGATCAGGCTGACCGGCTGCGCCGCGTTGAAGTCGAAATCTGTGTTGCCAAGGCCGCGGATATAGAACCGTGGGAAGGTGCGGCCGAACGAGGATTCGACCACAAGGCTGGGTACCCGCGCCGAAAGAAAGCGAATGTCGGCGCCGCCCGACGAGAGCACGTCGAGCTTCTCGCCCCCGACCGCGGTGATCGAAATCGGCACGTCCTGCTGGTTCTCCGCGCGGCGTTGTGCGGTGACGATGATGTCTGCCAGGCCTTCGTCTTCGACGGCATCCTGCGCAAAGGCCGGAGCCGAGCCGGCGAGGGCAAGACCGATGGCGAACGAGGTGGCGGTTACACGAAACTGGATGCTGCGGGTCATGGTTTCCCCCTGGCAGGAAGTTGGCACTGCTGCTGCGCTAGCCAAGGCTTGCGCCAAGCGGAAGCTCCGCCCCGAACTGCGGTTCGGTTTTGCCCGCAGGTGTGGCCTTTCAGCCGCGTCCACGATAGCTGGCGACGCCCTGTTCGGGTACCCACAAGTCCTCCGGAACGGGACCCGATTGCCAGAACACATCGATCGGAATGCCGCCGCGCGGGTACCAGTAACCGCCGATCCGCAGCCATCTGGGGCGCATCTCGGCATTGAGCCGCTGGCCAATCCCCACGGTCACCTCCTCGTGAAACCCGGCGTGGTTGCGGAATGCGCCGAGGAACAGCTTGAGGCTTTTCAATTCGACGATCGTTTCGCCTGGAGCATAGTCGATCACCAGATGCGCGAAATCGGGCTGGCCGGTGACCGGACACAGCGAGGTGAACTCTGGCGCGGCGAACCGGACGAGGTAAAGTGCGCCCTGGCGCGGGTTGGGGACATAATCGAGCACCGCCGCTTCCGGCGAGGCCGGCAGTGCCGATTGTTGCCCCAGGTGCAGCGGTCGAGGTGTGTCTGCCATGTCACGCGCCATGCCCCGATCGTGTGCCCAGCACAAGTCGGCGGTTGGAAAGCTTGGGTTCACTCCCTATTCAGGCCGCGGCGCCTTAGCGCCCGACAGCGCGAGATGAACCAGGCAATGGCGAACATAGGGGGAAGCTGGCCAAAAGCTGGCAGCGCGGCGGCGCTGCTGCTGGCGCTTGCCCCGCTGCCGCTGGCCGCGCAAGCCGTCAGCGATTACCGCCTGCCGGGTTCCGAAACGCCCCGCCCCAACGTCCAGGGACCAGTCGATCCGGACAATCCGGAAGTACGTGGCCCCGCACCGCGACCGAGCGCTACGCTGGCCCCGGCTGCGACCGCGCCGCCGCCAACACCGAAGCCCAGCGCGAGCGCTGCCGCCCTTCCGCAGCCGCGTGCCGCCCAGCCGCGCCCCTTGCCCGTAAATGCGCGTCCCGCCCCCGGTTTGGCAGCACCGCAAACGCCCGCAGCGGGGCCTTCTGCAAGTCCGGCGTTGCCGCCGCTGACGCCCGCCCCTGCATCCACGCCCAGCGCGTTTCCGTCAGCCCAGAGCGACCTCTCCCCTGCTCCAGCTCTTTCTCCAGAGAGTGCTTCTGACAACTGGCTGTGGCTGGCCGGCGGCGCGGCCGCATTGCTTGCTGCACTGGGTGTGCTGGTGGCACTGCTGCGACGCCGGCGCCGTTCCGCAGGCGATTTCCAGATTGAGTTCGAACCGCCAGTTGTCGCAGAGCCCAGGCCGGCACCCGAACCCGCAACTGTGGCGCAACCCGCGCCGCTACCCAGCGCACCCCTCCCGAGCAGCGGTCTCGGCATCGCACTCGAGGCGCGGCGGATGAATGCCTCGCTGATGGCAACCACGCTGAGCTATAATATCACCCTCACCAACCATTCGGATCAAGCATTCTCTGCCCTGGCGATTGAGGGCGACATGATCGCCGCGCATGCTTCGTTGCCACCCGAGCGGCAGATTGCCAGCAGTTCCGACAGGCTTGAGCTGCGCCATGCGCTGGTCGCGTTGGCCCCCGGCGAAAGCGCCGAATTCACTGGTGATTTCCGCCTGCCGCTGACTGCGATCACTCCGATCCGTTCTGGCAATGCCGCGTTCTTCGTGCCGCTGGCGCGGCTGCGGATTGAGGCCAGTACCGCCACCGGCAGTCCGCTGATCGAGGCCCAGACTTTTGTGGTTGGCGAGCTGCCCGAACTTCCCGGCGCTGCGCTGCGCCCGTTCCGGCTGGACCTTGGCCCGCGCAACTATGCCCGGATCGGCCAGCGCGCGGTCAATTGACGCGCCAGCGCAGCGACATGCAGGTTAGTCCCGCATCGATCCGGGCAATCTCATGGTTGGGCAAAGTCACGACTTCGGCGCCGCGCCCGGACAGAAGGTCAGCGATCACCGGACGAGCCTGCCCGACAAGCAGGGTTTCGCGGACCCGAAGGACATTGGCCCCAGCTTCTGCCCCTGCCGGCACTTCGATGACGCGGTACGCATCGAAAATACCGCTGGTCACAATCGGGGCAGTGGCGAGCACGGTCTCGTCGTCGATCAGCGACGCAGCAGTCTTCAGATGCAACACTCCGGGCGGCGGTGCGACGATCTCGGCACGGTAGCCCAGTCGCTCCACAAGCCGCGCCAGGGCCTGGGCGCCCGCCCTGTCGGTGCGCGCAGACAGCCCGATGAACATCCGGTCGGGCATGGCCAGCACGTCGCCGCCATCGGCATGGCCTTCATCAAGTTCGAGAACCTGTGCGAACCTGGCAGTCAGCTCGCCGCGCAGGAACTCACCCTCACCCGCGCGGCTTGGCGCGCCTGGGCGGAGCAGGATCGCGCCCTCGGGGAAGACCAGCGCCGGATCCTCGACGAACAGCGCGTCGGGGTGGCTTTCCAGTGGATCGAGCACTTTCACCGACAGCCCGGCCGTTTCGAGCGCAGCGGAATATGCACTATGTTCTTCCAGCACCCCGGCATAGTCTGGGTCAGGTCCACCGCCGGACCGCAGCCCCTTGACAGCGCTCAGCCCAGGGCGGCGCAGCAGGGCATGGGTGAACTCGAACGAGCGCGCCATCACCACCTCAACAAAAAAGGGCGAGGCGCCCCATGGCGCCCCGCCCTCTTGCGACAATTTGGATCAGGCGAAACCAGCCATCCGGCCGATGAAGATCAGCAGGACTGCACCCAGGACCGACCATAGGAAACCAGCCGGCTTCAGCTGAGTGCCGGGTTCCTTGTCGAGCATGCTGCCGGCAAACCCGGCGAGAAAAGAACCCGCCACACCCAGCACCGCGCTCATGATCCAGCCAAGCTCGACCGGGCCAGGGTAAACGAACCGCGCCAGAACTCCGACAATCAGGCCAACCGCAGCCATGCTGACATATTTCATCATATGCTTCCCCTTGTGTTGCACCTTTGCCGAACTGGCACCGGCGAGACTGATTGCAGGCGACACCAGCACGCCCATTAAGTCAAGATCTTACCGCGCAGCATGGCTTGCAGCATTCTTGCAGCAGAGTTCACTTGCAGGCACCGATCCGTTCAGTCGTCATGGTCTGCTCGATCCGAACCACTTTGCCGCCGGGTCCATTCATTTCCGCCTTGGCAGCGACTTGCGACCCAGTGGCGGTGTAGGTGCCGTGCGAAGTTGAGCGCAGCGCCATGTCTGCCCCGTTCTGGCAGGTGAAGACCGAATCGACAGTCCCGCCGCGAGCGCTGAAGCTTTCAAACTGGCACTTGCCCTGGCCCATATGTTGTTTCATCGCTTCGACGCCTTTGGCCGCCTGTTCGGGTGAAATGCAGTGCTCGCGGCTGATCGCCTTGCTCATCGCAGTTTTCATCTGCTCGGCCAGAGCCGCCGGGACTCCCGGTATCTCAACTTTGCCGATGGCTATGGTGGTGCGGTATTGGCCAGGCTGAAACTGAAACGCCAATTCCGCAGCGGCTTTTACCGGATCGGCATTGCTGGTTGCGGCACCTGTCGCTGCCGCGTCGGGCGCGGACTTGCCGCAACTGCCGAGCATCATGGTGGTTGCGGCTGCGAGCGCGATTACAAGTGGCAGGCGCATCGGCGGCGAGCTCCCGGACGGCAAAGGCCAAGGGTGAGCCTATCAAGTGGTGCGACCGGCGCAAGCGCTTCGCGGCGAGACGAAGCGTGCCGGCGCGAGTGAGCTACTGCGGCGTAGCCCCAATTTTGCGGCCGGATTGCGCGGCCTTGCCGTAACGTAACGCAATTCGCACTTGCGGGATGCGCAAATTGGCGCACAAATGACCCAGATTTCCAAGGATTCGAGAGGAAGCAGCCATGGACCTTGAGTTCAGCCCCAAAGAGATTGCGTTCCGTGCGGAAGTGCGCGCCTTCATTGCCGAGAACTATCCCGCCGAACTGCGCGGCAAGCAGGACGAAGGCGATGAGCTGGGAAAAGAGGATTTCCTCTCGTGGCACCGGGTACTGGCGAAGAAGGGCTGGATCGCCCCGGCCTGGCCGGTCGAATACGGCGGCACCGGCTGGACCGCCACCCAGCGCTTCATCTTCTCCGAGGAATTTTCGCGGGCCGATTGCATCCGCCTGATGCCGTTCGGATTGAGCATGGTCGGGCCGGTGATCTACACTTTCGGCACCCCCGAGCAGAAGGCCCACTTCCTGCCCCGGATCCTTTCGGGTGAGGACTGGTGGTGCCAGGGCTATAGCGAGCCCGGCGCCGGTTCCGACCTGGCGAGCTTGCGCACCCGCGCGGTGCAGGATGGCGATCACTATGTGGTCAACGGCCAGAAGACCTGGACCACCATGGCCCAGCATGCCGATTGGGGGTTTTTCCTGGTTCGCACCGATCTCAATCCCGAAACCAAGCAACAAGAAGGGATCAGCTTCCTGCTGATTGACATGAAGAGCCCGGGGATCACCGTGCGCCCGATCATCACGCTGGGCGGCGAGCATGAGGTCAACGAGGTGTTCCTGGAAGACGTCAGAGTGCCGGTTGCCAACCGTGTCTTCGAGGAGAACAAGGGCTGGACCTGCGCCAAGTTCCTGCTCGCCCACGAACGCACCGGGATCGCCGGGGTGGCGGGATCGAAGCGCGGGGTCGAGCGAATCAAGTCGATCGCCAGGACCGAGATGGACGGTGACCGCCCGCTGCTCGCCAATCCGTTCTTCCGCCGCAAGGTGGCCGAACTCGAGATGGACCTGACCGCGCTCGAATATACCGAGCTCAGAACCCTTGCCGGCGAGGCTGCCGGACGCGGGCCGGGGCCGGAAAGCTCGCTGCTCAAGATCAAGGGCTCGGAGATCCAGCAGCGCCTGACCGAACTCGCGCTTGAAGCTGCCGGACATTATGGCGCGCCCTATTTCCGCGGCTTTGGCGAAGGCGACAACGAGCATCCGATCGGTCCCGACTGGGCCCACCGCACCGCACCGACCTACTACAACGCACGCAAGACCACGATCTACGGCGGCTCGAACGAAGTCCAGCGCGGGATTATCGCCAAGTTGGTTCTTGGGCTCTAAGGAATTTACCAAAATGGACCTGAGCTACACCGAAACCCAGGGGATGTTGCGCGATACGCTGGCGCGCTTTCTGGCCGACACTTACGGCTTCGAAGCCCGCCAGAAAATGATCGACAGCCCCGAAGGCCGCGATCCGGGGATCTGGCGCGCGATCGCCAGCGAACTCGGCCTGACCTGCGCGCCCTTCGCCGAAGAGCACGGCGGCATGGGCGGCGGGGCGCTGGAAAACCTGATCATGATGGAGGAACTGGGCAAAGTCATTGGAATCGAGCCATGGCTGCCCACCGTGGTGATCGGCGGCAGCGCGCTGAAAGCCGCGGGCGGAGCCAAGGCCGCCGAAGTGATCCCGCAGATCATCGCCGGTGAAGCGATCATCGCCTTTGCCTATGCCGAGCCGCAGGGCCGCTACAATCTGGCCGACATCGGCACCACCGCGAAGGCAGATGGCGCCGGCTATGTCCTCAATGGCCACAAGGCGGTGGTCTATGCCGCGCCCTGGGCCAGCCATCTGCTGGTCACCGCCCGCACCGGCGGCAGCAGCCGCGAGCGCGTCGGGGTCGAGCTGTTCCTGATCGACGCCAAGGCCAAGGGCTTGACCCGCCGCGACTATCCCACCGTCGACGGTTCCCGTGCCTCCGAGGTCTATTTCGAGAACGTCGCGGTACCTGGCGATGCGCTGCTGCCCGGCGGGATCGAGCTGATCGAGCGGCTGTGCGACGAGGCGGCCATGGCAATCTGCGCCGAAGGTACCGGGATCGCCCGCAAACTGGTCGACGGTACGGTCGAATACACCAAGCAGCGCAAGCAATTCGGCCAGCCAATCAGCAAGTTCCAGGTGCTCCAACACCGCATGAGCGACATGTTCTGCGAGATGGAACAAATCGCCTCAATGGCACTCATGGGCACACTCAAGCTCGACGAGGCGCCACAGGCGCGGATGGCGGCGGTCAGCCTGGCCAAGGCCAAGGTAGCCCGCAGCCTCAAATTCGTCGGCCAGAACGCGATCCAGACCCACGGCGGGATCGGCATCACCATGGAGCTGGCAATCGGCCACTACTTCAAGCGCGCGACCATGATCGAAGGGCAATTCGGCAGCGCCGACTGGCACCTGGAGCGGTACGAGGGGCTGGCTCTGGCGGGGTGATGGGCCAGGCTAGCGGTTTGCTTCTGCACCTTTGATTGCCGCGAGATCGGAGCCGCTAATGAATTTTGCGGCAATGCGCAGTCTTGAGGCCAGCAATGGGGTGTCGTCGCTGATAGACATAGACAGGCCGCGGACTGGGACGAAGCTCATAATGCTCCTCGATAAAATGGCGCAGCGCCTCGTCGCTCAGCAAGAAATCTCGTAACTCGAATGCTGCTCCGCTCCCAGAGGCGAACGAAACGCGCTGAAAAATGATTCGTGCCGGCGGATGACAACGAATATCTTGCGACGTAGTTTGCACAACCATTTCGGACAGATGCTCAAGCTCGGGGGTCGTGCGCCCGCTGACCTTTGCCTTGGCAACAGCTGGCAACATCCACAGCACGAATGCGCGTGACGACCAGACGAGACCGAACCTTTCTACGGTAGGCCAAGCAAGCCGGGGCATAGTTGTAGCAACGAATACAGGTTCCCCCTGCGGAACGTCGCGCAGTAGTTGTTCGGAAAGCGGAGCAAGGCTATGGTTCGCTGGCCGCGGCGTCAGCAAAGTCGAGGCCGGAATAGCCAGCAGCAACACCCCGATCCATAGCCAAAGGTTCCTGTCATGACGCATGGCATACAGCGCCAGCACCAAACCAAATGCCAGAGCTCCGGTCGCAGGAACGCTGTGATAGTACCAACCTTTCTGCTGGGTAAAATAGCAAACAAGAAAACAAGCAAAAACAATAGCCAATGCCTGAAAAAATGCATAATAATTGTTCGGCAAAAAACGCAACCATGTGCGGCGAACGATAACGAGGTATGCGGTAACTGCTAACCACCACACTACCCAGAAATTGCCAATTAATCCAATATACGAATTGTTATATTGCTCATAAGCGAGACGCACCATTGGCACCATCTCGGTGAAAAATTCTGGCGTAAGCAGGAAAATCGAGGCCGTGTAGATCAGTGCCAAAGTCACCAGAATGAACAGTTCCGGTCGCCATGGCCGCCATTCGCGTCGCAATTTTACCCAAAGCCATATTTCCAAAATCAGCGGTATCAGAACGAAATAGTGCTTTAGCGCAAATCCATAGCCGCCTATTACACCCACAACGATGGCAATCGGCAATGACACCGAGCCGCCCTCTCGTCGCCGGGCGATCAGGGCCGCATAAGGTAAGCTTGCGATCAGAGCCAGGTGATCGCGCTGCCCAATGTCGGCAAGCGGAATAATCGTGATGACCCAGAACTGCGCCAGCAGCAACAAGGCACTCTCAATTTTGTTGGGCAGATCAATCAGCCGCCCAACCAGCCACACGCTGACTGCTCCCATCGCGATGACCTGGGCAACCAGAAGCGACTGCCAGGCGACACTGGTGTGTTGGGCCAACCATTGCAGTGGCATAGCCGACCAGAACCATAATGGCGGATTGATCTCCCAGATATCGGCATAGAGCTTGGCCCCGCCTAGCATTTGGCGGGCAATCCAGAACTGCCAGTAGAGATCGTGCGACAGACGGATACGATACAAAAACAGCCAGGCCACGATCGACGCAGCAATCAGCAGCCATACTGTCCATGACTGTCTCCACGATCCCCGCAGATCGTCATATTTGTGCGCTTCGACAAAGACGAAGCGGCGCGACAGGACAAAGAACACGCAGGTATATATGACGATTGCCGCTGCATGGACAAACGGACTGCCAGCAAAGCCGGCCGAACGGCCAAGGTAGAGAATGGCGAAGTTTGCAAGATAGGACAGGGCCACCGCTAGTGCGAAACGGCCTGCCTCTGCCAGGTTGGTCGGCGCGGTTATGGCAAAGGTCCAGCGCCGGTGCATCCCGTAGGCAAACAGCAGGCCAACAGCGTAACCGGCGGCATTGGCGGCATAGTCACCCAGCCCAGCCAGCAGGCCAAACATGACTGTCAGGCCACCGACAGCCGTGTTGATCAGACCAACCGCAAGGAAGCGAGGAACGATTGTCATCACGCGATCAGATCAATCTGCACTCAGGCAATACTGAGCCCCCAGCGGAATCGCTGTCATGAATCGCTCGAGCGGCCGAAACCTCGCAAGTGCAGCCGGAAAGAAAATCCGATAATGCGTGTCGCAGTTCCTGAATCCCGCCGTCCGCAGGCGCCGCCGCATTTCCGGTGCCGGGATGAGAACGGCATTGGCATCAAATGGACAATTGTTGACCGCATGAAGTGGTGACGGGATTCCAGGGATTGTGCTCGAACAGGAAGAAGCGCCCCCCCGGTTCGAGAAGGTCCCTGATCTGGCGCAGCAGCGAAACGTGCTGTTCAGCTGGAATGTGGTGAAAGACACAAGCGGTAAAGATGATGTCGAACTTGCCGATGTCGTCCGGAATCTGCGTTCCGGCATAGCTGCGGTAAACCACCGCGTCACCGTGATTCAGCCGTGCCTGCGCAAGCGATGCGGTTGAGACATCCAGGCAAGTCAGCTGTGACTGCGCAAACTGTTCGCGCAAAGGCCCAATCGAATTGCCAATGCCCGCCCCGAAATCGAGAATCCGGCGCGTGCGCATGCCCGCACGCTCTGCTAGCCGCCGAACATCGCAGGCCTTGTACTGCGCGAAGAACTCGGGCTCCTCGCCGCTGATGCGGATCGAGGTTTCGTGCTGAGACCGATAATCCGCGGCAACCTCGTCGAATTCGGCTTTACTCATGGGACAATTTCTTTCCCGCCCGCGTCTCGCCGACGGATTTCGCGAACGATGAACAGCGGTCGGCGTTTGGTTTCCATATACATCCGCCCAAGGTATTCGCCGAACACGCCCAGAATGAACAGCTGCACACTGCCCAAAATCAGCACTGCCGCGGTAATACTGGTCCAGCCAACAATCGTGCCGTGGTTCATCCAGGCAATCAGGATCCAAACTAGCATCGCTATGCCAAAGATGCCAAAGATCATGCCGAAGAAGGAAGCCAACCGCAGCGGCAGGGTAGAGAAGCTGGTCACGGCATCAATCGCCAACCCCAGCATCTTGCGCAAGGGATAATGGCTCTGCCCCGCGACCCGCGGTTCGCGTTCATAAGCGATCGCAGTCTGCTTGAACCCAACCCAGCTGACCATGCCGCGGATAAAGCGGAAGCGTTCGGGCATTGCGTCCAGTTGATCGACCACTCGCCGGGTCATCAGCCGGAAATCACCGGTATCCGGGGGGATCGGGATATCGATCAGTTTATCGAGCAACCGATAGAAGCCGGCCGCGCTCGAGCGCTTGAACAGCGTCTCGCCATGACGACGCGTACGTTGGCCATAGACCACATCGAAACCTTCCCCGACTTTGGCAACCATCTGCGGCAAGAGTTCGGGCGGATCCTGAAGATCGGCGTCGATCACAAAGACCAGCTTGCCGCAGCATAGTTGCAAGCCTGCAGTCAGCGCCAGCTGGTGGCCATGGTTTCGCGCCAGATCGACCCCCACGATGTGCGGCGATTGCTCAGAAAATTCGCAAATCAGCGACCAGGTGCGATCGCGCGAGCCGTCGTTGACTAGCACGATTTCATAGTCACCGGGAAAGTTGTGCTCGCAAACCGCGGTCAGTCTAGCAATCAAGACCGGAATTGCCGCTTCCTCGTTGAAACACGGCACGACAACGGACAATCCGATCCCTTCTTTGAAATCTGATTGAATTTTTGATTTTGCCTGAGCCACCCGCTCCCCCCTCACGCATTCCTTGCCATCAGCCCGCCGTCGACCGGAATCACCGCCCCGGTGATATAGCTCGCTGCTGGCAAACAAAGGCTTAGCGTCATGTGCGCCACTTCCTCCGGCCGGCCATAGCGGCGCAGCGCGGTGCGGCGCCGGGCATAGACCTGCTTGTCAGCATCGGGCACCTTGTCGGTCATGCCGGTCATGATCGGCCCCGGGCAGATGCAGTTTACCGTTATCCCCTCTTTCCCCAGTTCGACCGCAAGCGAGCGGGTGAGGCCCGTCACTCCCGCTTTGGCCGCGGAGTAAGGGCTGTTGTACGCGGTCGCGCCAAGCGCCTCGGTGCTGGCGATGTTGACGATCCGGGGGCTGGCCGAGCGCCTGAGGTGCGGCAGCGCGGCGCGGATCAGCCGCTGGTGCGCGGTCAGCAGCACCGCCACCGAGCGATCCCAGGCAAGGTCGTAATCGTCGGCGTCGATTGGACGCGGCATGCTGATCCCGGCGTTGTTGACGACAATATCGAGCCCGCCGAAATGCCCCGCGACCTCATCCACCACGTTGCGGATCGCCGCGGCATCGCTGACATCCAGCGCCCAGGCCCGGGCCGCATACCCGACCGAGCGCAGTTCCAGGGCGATCGCCTCGATCGCGGTTCCCGGCAGATCGGTAACCGCCACCTGCGCGCCCTCGGCGGCGAACAGCTCGGCGGTCGCCCGTCCCATGCCGCTGCCCGCGCCGGTGACCAGCACGGTCAGGCCCCGGACCGAGCGGCTCAATTGTTCTGGCATCGCAAATCCCCCGGACATCCACCCTGGCGTGATGCAGAACCCAACCCCGCCGCGCAAGTGCGATCAAAGCTGCCAAGATTGCGGTTGGACTGAAACCTTAGAGCACCTTCCAACCAACTTGGCCCAGCAGATCGTCACTTCTTGACGGCTGCGGCGTCCTTTTTCTCAGGCTCAGCCCCGGATTTAAGCGCCGCGCTGGAGGCAGCCGCAAGGTCTGAGAGCTGGCCCTTCAGGCTTTGCAGCCGCGACAGCGTCGCTTGCAAGGTGCCAAGGTCATTGACCGAACTGGCCTGCACCGCGATCCGGTCTGCTTCGGCACCGAGCGCACGCGCGCGTTCGGCATTGTCCTTGCGCAGCTTGAACGACTGGCGCCTGGCTGTCGAAGCGAACAGCCCCGGCTTTTCGATTGCGGCAAATCCGGCGACCTGACCGGACAGGCGGCCCGCTTCGACCCGGGCGGTTTCGATCTCGGTGCGCGAGCGTGACAGGCGGCCTTGCAGCTTGCCGGTTTCGGCCTCGGCCGAGCGGGCGGAGGCAACCGCGGGTGCAACCGGGAAGGCGGCCATCTTGCTGTAGGCGACAACCGCGGCCCGGGCCAAGACCAGCGACCGGGTCGCATCGGGCGCGCGCTTGGCATTGGCAATCGCCGTGCCAAGATCGGCGCGGGCGCCGCGCGCCTTGTTCAGCGCGCGATCAACCGTCGCCGCGCCCTCGGCAGGCAGCTGGCGTCTGGCTACGGCGGCTTGCTGTTGCTGGGTGCTGAACCAGCGGTCGGCATCGCCGGACAGCGCCGCGCCCTGCTGCTGGGCAAGCCCAGCGGCAAGGCCGTTCAACTGCGCTGCAAGCGCGGCATCGGCGGGCTTGGCGGCAAGCTGCGCGAGCAGCGCTGTCAGCCCCTGTCTGCCTGTCTCGAGCGCGGCCAGTTCGGCCTGCGGGCGGCGGGCATTGCGCGATGCTGCAAGTAGCGCGGTCATCGCCTGGTCGAGCGGCTGGGGAACAGCGGCGGAAACACTTGCAGCTTGACCTGGGATTGCAAGGCCCAAATCGGCAACCGCAGCGACTGGGGCCGCGGCCGCATTCTCTCCAGCGGAGCCGCCGTTGCTGCCGCCGAACCAGACCGCACCGCCGATTCCAGCGGCAACAAATACACCGGCCAGAACGGCGATGCGCGGCAGGGCGGGACGGCGTCTGGTGAAGACTTCGCGGTCATCATCGTTCGCTGATTTGCCTTGCGAACCCTGCGGCTGCGCTGGTTGGTCCGCCTGCCTGATCAGGTAATCGTCGCCCGCGGCTGGACTGGGGTCCTCGATTTCAGGCGGCGTTTCTGAACCACCAGTCCGCGACTTGCTGCGGGTGCGCTTGGCCGCCGGAAGCTTGGCGGCTTTCAGTGGAATTGCGCTGGTCTCAGCCGGCTGAGCGGCGCTGGGTTCAGGAGCTGGGTCAGGTCCCGGCCCAACCGGTGCTGGCGGTTCCGCAACCGGATCGAGCAAGGCGACAGGCGCTACTGCGGCTGTCTTGAGCAGCGCCGTTGCGGTTGCAGACCCCGCAAGCGCATCTTCGGCAACCGGATCAGCCTCTGAGCTCTGAGTGGCCGCCAAGTCCACCTCGGCCAGGTCAGGATTTGCCGCGGCCGCAGGCGCGACACCTTCAACCTCGAGCCACAAACGCCGCAGGGTTGCGACAGGCGCGGCAGCGCGCGACTGCAGATGTTCGCTGCGTTCGATTTGCCAGGCATGCTGGTCAAGCGGCATCGCCGCTTCGGCCGAGCGAATTTGCCGCATCACCCCCAGCGCTGCCTGCTGCTTGCCCAGTTGATCGGCGGCGACCGCTTTCCATTCCAGCGCCAGTGGATATTCCGGGTCGAGCATCAGCGCCCGGTCAAGCGCGGCTTCGGCCGCCTCAGGCTCCCCGTCAAGCAGCAGGCACTCGCCAAGGTAAGTCAGCGCGACGTTTCTGCCGTTGTCGAACGGTGAAAGTTCGTCCTGGCGGCGATAGGCGGCGGCGGCATCGGCGGTGCGCCCCAGCATGCGGTAGGAATTGCCCAGGATCAGGTGGGACGCGGGCGAATTCGGCCGCAGTTCAACCGTGCGCCGCGCCAGCCGCAAGCTGACTTCGTGCTCGCCCAGCCCCTTGTAGGCAGCGGCCAGTGCGATCAACACCGAGGGATTGTTGCCATCCAGCCGCATCGCCTGGCGGGTTCGGGTCTGGATTTCAAGGATCTGATCGGCGTCGGGCCTCAGCCCCTGGCTCTCAGGCAAGTCAGCAATCGCGGCGGCCAGCATGGCATGGGCGAGGCCGATATCGGGCGCCGCAGCCACCGCCAGCCGCGCTTCGTCGACCGCCTTGCCAGCGCTGTCCGGATCGCCGCGCTGCGAGCTGGCGGCAGACCGAAAGATATGATCCCAGGCCAAAAACGGCGCGCGTTTGGCCATCGCCCGGTTCTGTTCGCGCTCGATGACTTGTTCGGTGACTTGCGCGGCAGCGGCAACCGGCAGGGTGTCTGCCGAAAAGTCGGCTGCCCCGGGATCGGCGACCAGCCGGGTTGACCACAGCACGTTGCCGGTATTGCCGTCGATCAGCTGCGCGGTCAGCCGGGTATCCTTGCCGCTGCGCTGCAGCTTGCCCTCGACCAGATAGCGCGCTTCGAGCTGGCGGCCAACGTCCTTGTGGTCGATCGGCTTGCCGCGCCAGGCTGCCATCGACCCTGCGGCGATCACCCGGAAACGGCCATCGTGGGCGAGCTCGCGGGTGATATCCTCGGTCAGGTCTTCGGCCAGCAGCTCAAGCTCGCCATCGCCGCCGCGGCACCCCACCGGCAACACCGCCACAGTGCTGCGTCCGGCCGAGATGTGGGCAGCCTTGGCCGGTTCCGGCTTGATTGGGGTAGCTACCTCGGCAACCGGGTCAGGCGCCTCACGGCCAACCTTGCGGCGCAAATCTGCAACGAAATCGAGCCACGCCTTGTCGCTGATATCGCCGCGCCAGTGCGACAGCTCGACCGTCTGCTTGAGTTCGAACATCACCGGGCGGTCGCAGGCTTCGATCATCACCGGGGCCAGGGTATGCCCGCGGTCGGCGATCGTCGCTTCGGCGCGGACCCAGCGCGAATTGACCGAGCGCGGCGACCACAACACCACCACCGCCTTGGCGGTGCGCAGCGACTTTTCGGTCACCGCGTCGTAGTCCTCGCCCGAGCGCAGCGTCGCATCCCACCACACCGTCAACCCGGCATCCGCCAGGGCATCGGCATAGAGCCGCGCGATCGCCGCATCCTCGCGATTGTACGAGATGAAGATATCCGGACCGCTCATTCAAACCCCCGCAAGCGGCGCGCAAGAACGATCCGAAAGGACAGTCCGCACCGCTCAAATTGATTGCCCGCGTTTCACACGCGACTGATTCGACGGCCCGTGGGGCAGAGATTAAGCCAGAATCGCCGCGCCAGCAAGCACTTGGAGCAGTCGTTGACCTGCACCCGTCCCGGCAAGGGACGAATCTACGACCGCAAGCTGCAATGAGCATCCCCTTGTCATCATGAGATAGACTCGATTCACCGACAGGTTTGGTGCGCAGCGAGCCAGCGCCTTTACGCTTGGATCGTGGGCGACTAGGCTCCGGTCCGGGGCAACAATCCAAGGAGCCCGCGATGATTGCCTCTGCCCTGCGCATATTGACGCTGACCGTTGCTGCCAGTCTCGCCGGTTGCGGCGGGGGTAGCAACCAGAACCCGGGCAGCGGCGCCAACACTCCGCCCAGTTTCACTTCTGCAGCAAGCGCCACCGCGGCCGAGAACGCTGCGGGGACGGTCTATACCGCTACCGCCAGCGATGCGCAGAATGACCCGCTGACCTACGCCATCGCCGGCGGGGCCGATGCCGGGCAGTTCACGATCACCACTGGCGGCGCGCTGTCCTTCGTGACGTCGCCTGATTTCGAGGCGCCGACCGATGCCGGCGGCAACAACGTCTACAATCTCCAGCTCTCGGTATCCGACGGAAGCGGTGGGAGCGCTGCCCTCAATCTCGCGGTCACGGTCAGCAACCAGGCAGGGGCCGGGTTCCGCGTTCGCCGCGTCGCCTCGGGACTGGCATCGCCGCTCTACCTGACGCGCATTCCCGACAATTCGGGGCGGGTGCTGGTAGTCGAGCAGGCCGGGCGCATCCGGATCCTCAATCCCGCCACCGGGGCAATTGCCGCCACCGATTTCCTCGACCTGCGCGGCACGATCTCCAGCGACAACGAACGCGGCTTGCTGGGGCTGGCGCTGGCGCCCGATTTCGCCGCCAGCGGCACCTATTACGTCTATCTGACCAACCTGGCTGGTGACACCGAGCTGCGCCGCTATCGCACCCTGGCCGGCAGCCGCGACCAGACCGATCCGGCCAGCGCCGACCTGATCCTGACCTTCGCCCAGCCCTTTGCCAACCACAACGGCGGCTGGATCGAGTTTGGCCCTGATGGCTTCCTCTACATCGCCAGCGGCGATGGCGGCAGCAGCGGTGACCCGCAGGACAACGCCCAGAACACCAATTCGCTGCTCGGCAAGATACTGCGGATAGACGTAGCCAGCGATGCCTTCCCCGCCGACGCCGCGCGCGACTATGCAATTCCCGCCAGCAATCCCTTCGCCAGCAGCGGCGGCGCGCCGGAAGTCTATGCCTACGGCCTGCGCAACCCGTTCCGCAACAGCTTCGATGCCGCCACCGGCAACCTCTACATCGGCGATGTGGGCCAGAACGCAATCGAGGAGATCGATCTGCTTCCGCGAAATCGCCCGGGGCTGAACTTTGGCTGGGCGCGGCTGGAGGGGACGCAGACTTTCAACGGCACGCCGCCGCCGGGTGCGATCCTACCGGTGACCGAGTATTCCCACGGCACCGGGGCGGTCCAGGGCAATTCGGTAACCGGGGGCTATGTCTACCGCGGCCCGGTCGAGAGCCTGCAAGGGCTCTATATCTTCGGCGACTTTATCCGCGCCCGGCTGTGGAGTGTGCCCGCAACCAGCCTGGTCCAGGGCCAGACCTTCGCCGCCTCAGGCTTCACCTTGCGCAACACCGATTTCACGCCCGATGTCGGCACCTACACCAACATCGCCAGCTTCGGCGAGGACCAGAACCGCAACCTTTACATCATCGATTACGACGGCGAGGTGTTCGTGATCGAGCCGAGTTGAGCACCTTGCACGGCCCCGCTTTGTTCCCCATAACCGCCCCATGGCCGAACTGATCATCCGCCGGGGCTTGTCTGAGCCCGATACATCCGCCGCCTTCGTGCCGCACAAGCCGGCGCGGCCGGAGAAGTCCGATCCGGGCAAGGCGTTCCGGATCGTCAGCGAGTACCAGCCCGCCGGCGACCAGCCAGGCGCGATCGCCGATCTGGTGGAAGGCCTCTCCAATGGCGAGGTCACCCAGGTGCTGCTCGGCGTTACCGGCTCGGGCAAGACCTTTACCATGGCCAAGGTGATCGAGGCGTTGCAGCGCCCGGCGCTGGTTCTGGCGCCCAACAAGATCCTCGCCGCGCAGCTCTATGGCGAGATGAAGAGCTTCTTTCCCGACAACGCGGTCGAATATTTCGTCTCCTACTACGACTACTACCAGCCCGAGGCCTATGTGCCGCGCAGCGATACCTACATCGAGAAGGAAAGCTCGGTGAACGAGGCGATCGACCGGATGCGCCACTCGGCCACCCGCTCGCTGCTCGAACGCGACGACGTGATCATCGTTGCCTCAGTCAGCTGCCTCTACGGGATCGGCTCGGTCGAGACCTATTCGGCGATGATCTTCGACATCAAGGCTGGGGAGACGGTCGACCAGCGGGAACTGATCAGGAAGCTGGTCGCGCTGCAGTACAAGCGCAACGATGCTGCCTTCCAGCGCGGTAACTTCCGGGTGCGCGGCGACAGTCTGGAGATTTTCCCCAGCCACTACGAGGACATGGCCTGGCGGATCAGCTTCTTCGGTGACGAGATCGAGGGCATTGCCGAGTTCGATCCGCTGACCGGCAAGAAGGGGGCGAGTCTCAGCACGGTGCGGGTCTATGCCAATTCGCACTACGTTACCCCCGGGCCGACGATGAAGCAGGCGACCGAGGCGATCAAGTTCGAGCTCGCCGAACGGCTGAAAGAGCTGGAGGCCGAGGGCAAGCTGCTCGAACACCAGCGGCTTGAGCAGCGCACCCACTTCGACCTCGAGATGATCGCCGCGACCGGCAGCTGCGCGGGGATCGAGAACTATTCGCGCTTCCTCACCGGCCGCCTGCCCGGCGAGCCGCCGCCGACGCTGTTCGAATACCTCCCCGACAACGCGCTGCTGTTCGTCGATGAAAGCCACCAGACCGTGCCGCAGGTCGGGGCGATGTCGAAAGGCGATCACCGCCGCAAGATTACCCTCGCCGAATACGGCTTTCGCTTGCCGAGCTGCATCGACAACCGGCCGCTGCGGTTCAACGAATGGGACGCGATGCGCCCGCAGACCGTGGCGGTTTCGGCGACCCCGGGCCATTGGGAGATGGAGCAATCGGGCGGGGCCTTCGCCGAGCAGGTGATCCGCCCGACCGGGCTGATCGATCCGCCGGTCGAGATCCGCCCGGTCGAGGATCAGGTTCAGGACTGCATCGAGGAATGCCGCAAGGTCGCGGCGGCCGGCTACCGCACCCTCGTCACCACGCTGACCAAGCGGATGGCCGAGGACCTGACGGAGTTCATGCACGAGGCCGGGCTGCGGGTGCGCTACATGCATTCCGACGTCGAGACATTGGAACGGATCGAACTGATCCGCGACCTTCGGCTCGGGGTCTATGATGTGCTGGTCGGGATCAACCTGCTGCGCGAGGGCCTCGACATCCCCGAATGCGGACTGGTCGCGATATTGGACGCCGACAAGGAAGGCTTCCTCCGCAGCGAAACCTCACTGATCCAGACCATCGGCCGCGCCGCGCGCAACATCGATGGCCGGGTTATCCTGTATGCGGACCGGATCACCGGCAGCATGGAACGGGCCATGGCCGAAACCGACCGCCGCCGCGAAAAGCAGCACGCCTACAATATCGAACACGGCATCACCCCCGAAAGCATCAAGCGCGACATCCACAACATCGTCGCCGACACGGCCAGCCGCGACGGCGTGCTGGTCGAGATCGACGACGGGGAACGCAACAACCTCGTCGGCCACAACCTGCGCGCCTACATCGAGGAGCTGGAGGGGCGGATGCGCGCCGCGGCGGCGGACCTCGAGTTCGAGGAAGCCGGGCGATTGAGGGACGAGATCCGACGGCTGGAAGCGGATGAGCTTGGGATCCCGGGAGAGTCGCGGGCGCCGCTGGTCGGGCGGAGCAACGAGGGCAAGCCGGGGACCAGGAAGGGCCGGTTCGGGCGGCAGGGGAAGACGAAGTGGGGGCGGTGACTTGAGTGCCGATCAACTAGATAAAGTTGCGAAGCATGCGGAGACGGCGCAAAAAATGCTTTTTCGAGCAAACGTTTACTTCGAAGCGTGGTGGCAGTCAGCCGGTGTAGAAGGTCGAGCGGAATTCAAGGAATTCTGGGAGGAATACTGGGAATTCTGGCGCTTCAACGAGCACGCAATGCAGTTTGCGTTCATTGTCTATACGGCAGGCCTCTATGAGAAGCGCTCTGGCACAGTGAATTTCCGAACGTTGTGGGCCGAGGCGGAGCCATATGCTTCAGATGCGTCACGAGCAGAATTTAAGCAGCGCTTGAATATGGCCGAACCGATGGCCCAGTCCGTTACGCTTCTCCGCTCGAATGCGATGGCGCATCGGAGCATGGCGTTGAGCTATCGCGATGCTTTCAAGAAGGCTAACGTAACCCCGGATCAGTTGCGTTAACTTCTTGATACTTCTTGGAAACTACTGAACATCATTGAAATTTCTCTAGGCCAAGATGCATCCAATTTCGACCCAATGGCGATTGAAAGTCTTCGCAGACTTGCTAGCATGTGGTCGGATCGGAAGCCCTAATTGTAAAGCTGATTGCGTACATTCGATGCAGCACCACTATCATATCAACGTCTTCTGGTATCCCGACGACGATTGCTGGATCGCCGACGTTCCGGACCTCAAGCCGTGCTCGGCCCACGGTGAAACGCCAGAAGAGGCGATTGCCGAAGCGCAGGTAACGATCGAACTGTGGGTCGAGACCGCCAAGGAACGCGGCCTGCCCATTCCCGAGCCGCGCTATCGCCCAGCAATCTACGCGGCGGCATGACCATGGCCCGCCACCAGAACCACTTGCGGCATTAGCCGCAAGCAGCCCGATCATTCCCGTTCCGGCTGGCGACTTGCGGCTACGCAGGGTGTTCAGTCATGTCCCGCTCCCGCCGCAAGACCCCGATTTCCGGGATGACCAGTGCCGCCAGCGATCACCGCTGGAAGAAAATAGCCGCGCGCAAACCGCGGCACCGTGTCAAGCAGGAGTTGACCGCCAAGCTGGAGTGCGGCCGCTTTCCCGGCAAACGCTGGGACCTGGTCGATCCATGGACTTCGGAGAAGGACGGCAAGAGCTATTGGCGCGATCCCGAACCGAAGTCGATGCGCAAATAGCGCGATCTTACAGACCCTCCTCGCTGGAGAGGGGTTGGGGTGGGGGTTCGGCGGCAGCGTAGGCGCGAGGTCTTGCGGCCTCGCTCCCCCACCCCCAGCCCCTCCCCAACGGGGAGGGGAGAAAGGGACATTGTTCGCTCGAACCGCCCCTCAAACCTTCCCGAACTTGTCCTCAAACCCCGCAACATCATCCGCCGCGAGCAGCTTCGCCTGTTCCACCCAGCTATCGCGCACCGGCCTTCCCGCAAACGGGCCTAGCTGGGGGTCGATCCGGGCGAGATCGGCGTCGGTCCAGGCGGCGATCTGGGCGAAGGTGGTTACCCCCAGTGTGGGGAGCAGCGCCTGGAGTTTGGGGCCGAGGCCCTTGATCCGGCCGAGGTCGTCGGGTGCGATCGCGGCGGGGGGAGCCGGCTCGGGCTCGGGTTCCGGCGCGGGTGCTGGCTCAATTTCCGGGGCGAGTTCAGGTTCGGGCTCAGGCTCTGCTCCGGATCAGGGGCAGGAATCTCGACTGGCTCGGGCTCGGGCACAATCTCGGGCTCCGGTTCCGGTTCCGGCACTGGCTGCGGCGGAGGCGGAAGCGGAGGCGGAGGCGCAACCTCCTGCACCCTGGCCTCAACCTCCTCAACCGCATCCTGCGCGGCCACGGCAACCACTTCGCCGAGACCCGCCATCGTCGCTGAAGCGGGCAGTGGCGTAACGATCTGCGCCGAAGGGGGTGCGTCGATCAGCGCCTGGTTGCGCTGCGCCGGGCCTACGCCTTCGTCGAGCACGTCAGGCTTGTGGGTGCGCTCGGCGGGCTTGCTGGTGCGGGCGAACAGCCACCACAACACCAGCAGCGCCAGCACCAGCGCCGCGCCAATCAACAGCCAGTTGGCCTCGATCATTTCCATCGCTCAAGCTCCCACATTCTTGCGGAACAGCACCCGGTCTTCGGGGCCAAACCCTTTGTGCCAGATCACCCAGCCGTAAACCAAGAGGATCGCCGGGATGCCGAGCAGCAGCTCGACCCATTCGGGCAGATAGCGGGTGAATACCCAGCCCACCACCACCGCCGGGGCTGCAGCCCAGACCAGCGCCCAGCGCCAGTTGTTGACCGGGGCTTCTAAGATCCGCGCAAGCAGCCGGGCCTTGACCAGCGAAGCAAAGCCCAGCGCCAGCATCAGCGCGGCAGCGGCTGCAGCGGCGCGGAAATTGTCATTGAGGCCAAGGTCGCGGACCAGTTCGATCCCCGCGACGGTCAGCACCGCCTGTAGCGCCACGGTGGCGAGCGAGATCCACAGGTTGCGCAGCCGCGCGACATAGACCAGCGCCGCCTCGCTGACCACCGCGGTCGCGGCGACGACTTCGGCGGCAAGCAGGAATATCAGCGCACCGGTGCCGCCGACGAATTCCGGCCCGACCAGCCCCATCACGCCTTCACCGGGGATCCCCAGCGCCAGCGCAATCCCGGCCTGCGCGGCGACGATCCAGAAGCCCACCTGGCAGACCTGCTGGGCGATCGCGGCAAGGTTGCCTTCCTTGAGGTTGCGGGTGATCACCGGCCCCAGGATCGGCTCGAAACTGGACTTCAATTTCTGCGGCAGCGAGGCAACCTGCTGCGCCGCCCAGTAAACCCCAACCGCGGCCGGCGATGCGAACAGCCCCAGGATCGCGATGTCGATCCGGCGTGAGCCCCATTCAACCAGGTCCGCCGCCGCCAGCGGCAGGTTCGACCGCGACAGCTGCCACAGCACCGCCGGGTGCGGCTGCCAGCCCTGCGGCGGGCCATAGGTGCGCAGCAGCGGCCACAGTGCGGCGAGCGCGGCGGCGTAGATCGAGAGCAGGTAGGACAGCGCAAGGCCGCCCTCGGGCGCCACAAACCATAGCGCCGCGGCGGAAATCGACAGTGTCCACGGCTCCACCACTGCCCGCGCCCGAACCGTGGCGGCGACGTTGTAACGATAGGCCAGCGCCGCCAGCGCCACTTCGGTCAGCGCCAGCGCCGGGATCGCTAGCGGCAGCCACAGATCGAACCGTGATTGCCCGCCTTGCGGGAACATCGGCGCCGGGAACGCCAGCAGCAAGCCCGCCAGCAGGCAGGAAACGATCAGGCTGGCCAGCAAGCCATCGGCAACCGCATTGGCCGGCGGGCAGCGCTCATCGGACAGCCGCAAGGCAAGTCCGCGCTTGAGCCCGAGCGAGCCGAGCAGCCCGAGCAGTTCGACCGCGACCAGCGCATAGGCAAACCGCCCCAGCGCTGCGGCGCCGTAAAGCCGACCAGCGATGAACAGGAACGGCACCCGCGCGGCCAGCCGCAGCAGGAATCCAAAGAAATTGGTCCGTCCGCCCTTGGCCAGCGCCTGAATGTCGGGATCGCTCATGCCGCGGCCTCGGCCTTGAGCGGGCGCGACAGCAAATCGGCGACCACCGCGCGAGCCGGAGCCGCGCCCGCCAGCAGCCGACAGACCGCCTCGACAATCGGCAGGTCGAGACCTTCGCGGCGGGCGAGCTCGGCCAGTACCGGGGCGGTGTGCGCACCTTCGGCGACAGAGAGTTTGCCGGCCAGCGCTTCGGCTGCGGAAAGCCCCTCGCCCAGCGCTTTGCCCAGCGCAAAGTTGCGGCTGGCGGTTGAAGAACAGGTCAGCACCAGATCGCCCAGCCCGCATAGTCCGGCGAGCGTCTCGGCACGGGCGCCGCGGGCAAGGCCAAACCGGACCATCTCGGCATAACCGCGCGCGATCAGCGCGGCGCGGGCGTTCTGGCCCAGGCCAAGCCCGTCGACCACCCCGCAAGCGATCGCCAGCACGTTCTTGACCGCACCGCCAATCTCCGCGCCGATCACATCGTCGGAATAGTAGGGGCGCAGCGCGGGGCGCGAAATCGCCGGGGCGAGCCGCGCCCACTGCGCCTCGCCGCCCGAGCAGGCGAGCGTGACCGCGGTCGGCAAGCCGGCGGCGACTTCGTGCGCGAATGTCGGGCCAGAGAGCACCGCGATTTGGGCATGTGGAGCGGCCAGGGCGGCGACATCGGCCATCAGCCGGCCGCTGCCGGCTTCGATCCCCTTGGCGCAGAGTACCAGATCGCGCGGCGTATCCGGAAGGCCAGCCAGCACGGCGGCGAGATGCTGGGCCGGGGTCACCGCCAGAACAATCGGCAATTCGGCCAGATCGCCGATCTGGTTTGTCGATGTAACTGATTGCGCCAATTCGGTACCTGACAGAAACAAACTATTGCGGCGGTGCGCATTGATCTCCGCAACCAGTTCGGCCTCGCGCGCCCACAACAGGACTTCGCTGCCATCGCTGGCCAGTGCTTGCGCCAGCGCGGTACCCCAGGCCCCCGCCCCGATCACCCCGATCGGCGGACTCACGCCTTGACCCCTGCGCCGCGCACCGGCTCGGCCTCAGGATCGAGCGGCCAGCGCGGGCGTGCGGCGATGTCGAGCGGGTCGGACTGCCCGAGCCGTTCGATTCCTGCCCAGGCGATCATCGCCGCGTTGTCAGTGCACAGTGCCATGGGCGGAGCAACAAACGGCAGGCCGACCTCGCTAGCCAAACCCTGAAGCGCACCCCGCACCGCCTGGTTCGCCGCCACGCCGCCTGCAACCACCAGCGCGTTCGGCGCTTCACAAGTCCGCAACGCTCCGCGGGTGCGGTCGATCACACAGTCGATCGCTGCCTGCTGGAATGCGGCGGCGATATCGGCGTCGGCGTGGATTCCAGCCTGCTTGGCCCGCAGCACCGCGCTTTTCAGGCCGGCGAAGGAGAAATGCGGTTCGGTGCTGCCCAGCAAGGGCCGGGGCAGCTGGACCGCCTTGGCGTTGCCCTCACTCGCCAGCCGCTCGACCGCCGGACCGCCGGGATAGCCCAGCCCGAGGATCTTGGCGGTCTTGTCGAACGCCTCACCCAGCGCGTCGTCGATCGTGGTCGCCAGCCGCTGGTACCGGCCCACCCCCGCAATCCGCAGGATCTGGCAATGCCCACCCGAAACCAGCAGCAGCAGGTAGGGGAATTCCAACATCGGATCGGCCAGCCGCGGTGACAGCGCGTGGCCTTCCAGGTGGTTGATCGCGATCAGCGGCTTGTCGCTCGCCATTGCCAGCGCCTTGGCGGTGACCAGGCCGACCATCACCCCGCCGATCAGCCCGGGACCGGCGGTGGCGGCGATGGCGTCAACCTCGTCCAGCTCGATCCCGGCGTCAGCCAGCACCACTTCGATCAAGGGAGCGAGCCGCTCGACATGCGCGCGCGCGGCGATTTCGGGAACCACGCCGCCGAACGGGCGATGCAACTCGTCCTGCGAGGCGATCCGCTGGGCGAGCACACGGCGGCCTTCGTCGACCAGCGCCGCGGCGGTTTCGTCGCACGACGATTCAATTCCGAGGACAAGGCTCATCCCGGCTTCCCCTTACCGACAATGCCTATTAGCACAAGTTTCGATGCCTGCCCGTCCCATTCGCCTCGGTACGCGCCGTTCCCCGCTCGCCCTCGCCCAGGCCGAGGAAGCCCGCGCGGCGCTGTGCGCGGCGCATGGCTGGCGCGCGGCCAAGGTTGAGCTAGTCCCGGTGGTGGCAAGCGGCGACAAGGTCCAGGACCGCCCGCTGGCCGAAATCGGCGGCAAGGCGTTGTGGACCAAGGAACTCGACGCCTGGCTGCTCGCCGGCGAGATCGATTTCGCGGTCCATTCGGCCAAAGATGTCGAAACCATGCGCCCTGCCGCAATCGCGATCGCCGCGGTGTTGGAGCGCGAGGACGTGCGTGATGTTCTGGTTGGCGCAGCGTCGCTGGCCGAACTCCCTCCCGGCGCGCGGATCGGCACCAGCGCGCCGCGCCGCGCCGCGCAGGCATTGCACCTGCGTCCCGATTGCCAGGTGGTCGGAATTCGCGGCAATGTCGCCACCCGCCTCGCCAAGCTGGCCGCGGGCGAGGCCGAGGCAACGCTGCTGGCCAAGGCCGGGCTCAACCGGCTGGGGCAAGGCGATCTCGGCACCCCGCTCGATCCGGCTGATTGGCTGCCGGCGCCGGGGCAAGGTGCGATCCTGATCGAATGCCGCGCTTCGGACCAGGCAACGCTGGCCTTGCTCGCCGCGATTGACCACCTACCAAGCCGCCGCTCGCTCATTGCCGAGCGCGCCTTGCTCGCCGCAGTGGGCGGCAATTGCCACAGCCCGGTCGCGGTCCTAACCCAGATCGAAAGCCATGAAATGGTCATGCGCGCCGCGATTCTCAGCCCCGATGGCAGCGAAAGGGTTGAACTGACCGCGCGCTTCGCCCTAGACGATGAACGCGGTCCACAGCGGCTCGCTTTGCAGCTGCTGGCCGCAGCACCTGCAAGCATTTGCCGCCACTTCGCCGGACCTGCAGGAGGCTGATGCCAATGGTCCCGCTGGTCGTTATCCGCCCCGAACCCGGTTGCAGCGCCAGCACCGCCGCGGCCCGGGCAGCGCAGATGGAAGCTCACGGCTTCCCGCTTTTTGAAGTTGCCGCGAAGAGCTGGGAAGCGACCGCTGCCGACGGATTCGAGGCGCTGCTGATCGGCAGCGCCAATGTTTTCCGGCACGGCGGACCCGGTTTGCGGGCGCTATTGGGCTTGCCGGTACTGGCAGTGGGCGAAACCACCGCCGAGGCCGCGCGCGCCGCCGGGTTCGCTGTCGCCGCAACCGGATCGGGGGGCTTGCAGAAATTGCTCGATGCCTTGCCCAAGGACTACCGCCGGGTGCTGCGCCTGGCCGGGGACGAGCGCATCCCGCTGACCGTTCCCAAGCGGCTGCTGCTGGACGAGCGGGTGGTCTATGCCAGCCGGCCGGTGCCGTTCCCACCCGAACTGGCCGCGTTGCTGCGCACCCCTGCGATTGTTGCACTCCATTCGGCCGATGCCGCCCGCCACCTCGCCGCGCAATGCGCCAGCCACGTGATCCGCCGTGCACCCTTGCGGATCGCCGCGCTGAGCCTGCGGATCGCCGCCGCCGCGGGCGATGGCTGGGGCGAAGTTGCCGCCGCGCCGCTGCCCGATGACAAGGCGCTGCTGGCCTTGGCCCGTCAGATGTGCCAAGACCCGTGGCCTGGCGCTCATTCCGCTGGTTAGGACGTCGGGGCAAGGCATGGCCGAAGATTACTATTCCGCTCCTCCGCGCCGCAATGGCCCTTCGCTGCGCGCGGTTCTGGCTCTCGTAATCCTGGCCTTTCTTGGCGGTGCACTGCTGATCGGCTGGCTGGTTCGCGACGGGCGGATCGAGCTCGGCGGCAAGGCGGCGGTGGTGCCGGCGACGCAAGCAAGGTTTGGTGTGCTCCCAGCGCCTGCACCCGCTGTTGTTACCAGCCAAGCCGCGGCTACCGCAGGGTTTGAAGCCCGGGTAGCGGCGCTCGAAGCAAGACTGGCCCGGCTCGATCTGGAAGCCGCCGCAGCCGAAGGCAACACCGCGCGCGCCGAAGCCTTGATGGTCGCTTTCGCGACCCGCCGCGCGGTCGAGCGCGGAGCGCCGCTGGGTTTCCTGTCAGAACAGCTCAAGCTGCGCTTCGGCGACGCCCAGCCGGCCGCAGTTGCCACCGTGCTTGATGCCGCCAAGACGCCGGTCACGCTCGACAAGCTGGCGGGCGATCTCGATGCGCTTGGTCCAGCGCTGGCCCAGGCACCGAAGCAGGAAGGCGGCTGGGACCGCTTCACACGCGAGCTCTCCGGCCTGCTGGTGATCCGCCGCGATTCGGCGCCATCGGTCCGCGCCGAAGATCGACTTGAACGCGCCCGGTTGATGCTGCGCACCGGCCAGACCGACATCGCCATCGCCGAGGTTGAACGACTGCCCGGAAGCAGCGCGGCGGGCACCTGGATCGGCGCGGCGCGGCGTTACTCGGAAGCCCAGCGCGCGCTCGAACAGCTCGAAACCGCGGCCTTGCTCGAACCCGAGCGACTGCGTGGCTCAAGCGGCGAGGCGCTACACGCACCAAGTCCGGCAGCGGCCACGCCCGCTGCAGTGCCGGAGGGGTCGTTCTAGGCCCGCAGCAATTCCGGCAAGTCGCCCGACACGCCCCGCGCCTCGTCCATGAACAACCGTTTGAGCCAGCCCGAGCGCTGAACCATCCCCATCCCCAGTCGCCGCACCGCGCTGGGAATTCGTCCTGGTATCCCGAACAGCCGGACCAGCGCATCGGTGGTGGCCATGACCGAGACCGCATCGACGCTGCGCCAGCGTTCATAACGCGCCAGCAGCTGCGCATCGCCGGGTTCCAGCCCCAGCCGCATGCCGTCAGCCAGCACTTCGACCAGCACCCCAACATCGCGCAAGCCCAGATTGAGCCCTTGCCCGGCAATCGGATGCATCCCGTGCGCGGCATCACCGACCAGCGCGAGGCGCTGCGCGACAATCGCGCCGGCATGGTGGAAATTGAGCGGGTAGGACATCCGCGGCGCGGCGAGTTCGATCTTGCCGAAGATCCCCTCCATGCAGGCTGCCATTTCGCCCACGAACACCGCATCGGGCAGCGCGATCACGCCCTTGGCGTCCTTCTCATCCACCGTCCAGACCACCGCGCTGCGGTGGCGGCCGTCGGGCAGATCGAGCAGGGGCAGCAACGCAAGCGGGCCGGAGGGAAAGAATATCTCCCAGGCGACGCCCTCGTGCGGGCGCTCGTGGGTGATTGCAGTGACGATGGCGCGATGGCTGTAATCCCACTTCGCTGAGGCCAGTCCGGCCTCAATCCGGGTCGGAGACTGGCGCCCTTCGGCCCCGATCAGCAGGCTCCCTGCCAGCGCAGTACCGTCGCTTAGTTTCACCGCCACCCCATACTCGCCGCGCTCGCGCGATTGCGGCTCTACTCCCGAATGCCAGGCAATCGCCGGTTCGGCCCGCGCCGCTTCGAACAGCGCCAGCCGGATGTCGCGGTTGGCGTACATCCGCCCGAGCGTGCCTTCATGCGGCTCTGGGCGGAAATCGATCCGGCCTGGCTTCATCCCGTCGGTCACCGCGATCGCGGAAATCGGACAACCGAGCGGATCGAGCCGGTCCTTGAGCCCGATGTTGGTGAGCAGGTTCCAGCTGGCGGTGGAAATGGCCGAGGCGCGGCCATCGGCGCCCTCGGCGGTAAGGTCCTCGGGCCTGGCCTTGTCGACCACGTGGCTGGTGATCCCGCGATGCGCCGCAGCCAGCGCCAGGGTCATACCGACCAGGCCGCCGCCGAGGATAACAAGATCGCGGCGTTCGCCCTGCGTTTGCCCTGTACTCACTCCGCAACCCCGCAAGTATTGCCCGCGCCGGGATCGAGATCGAGGCAGCGGCCATCGAAGGTACCATCGGGGACGCCCAGCCCGATCAGCGCGGACAGCGTCGGGGCGATGTCCACCGTCTCCACCGCGTGCGGCTGTTCGAACCCGGCCATACCCTTGCGCCAGAACAGCATCGGCACGCGCCGGTCATAGTCCCACGGGCTGCCGTGAGTGGCGATGTAGATGCTGGTCAGCTGCTCGGGGATCGGCGTGATCGCCCGGTCGAGCAGGATCACAGCATCGCCCGAGCGCGCCGGATCATACGAAGTGCGGGCGCGCTCCTTCAGCGTCCAGTCCTGCGGGTTGCCGGTTGGCAACGGGGTCTTTTGCAGCTCCTCGGCACTATAGGCTGCGGCAACCTGCGGATGGGCGCGGACAATCCCGAGCAGGGCCTGAACCACCTGGCCGCGCTGCGCCGTCGGGATCGCGCGGCTGACGTAGAAGTCGCCAAACGGCCCGTCGGCAATCAGCAGCGGACCTTGCGCCGGGGTGAACCCGGTCTTGGCGCTGACCGCTTTGGACAGTTCCTCTGGCAGCAGCGAGGGATCGACCCGCGCGGCGCGAGGCAGGGCCTGCTGATCGAGCCGTTCGGGTGTGTCGAGCCCGCCGTGATCGGCGCTCAGCACCACCACATAGTCGATACCCTTGGCGTCAAGGTGAGCAAGCAACCGGCCGATATGGCGATCGAGCTCAGCCAGCTGGATGCACATTTCCAGGCCTTCGGTGCCGGTGGCGTGGCCGACATAGTCGGTCGCGGAGAGCCCGACCGAGAGCACGTCAATCGCCTCGCCCCGGCCCAGCCGCAGCTCCTCGGTCAGGCCGATGGCCAGATCGACCGTCGCCGCGTCCATCCGCGGCGAGCCGCGGAACTGGGGCTCCTTGCCCGGTTCGAGCACAAATCGCCCGGTCCCAACGCTGCCTTTGCCGACGCTGATCGCGCGGTCGGCCGCGGCGCACCAGACCGGGACCGCGAGCGCCGGGGCGCCGGTCTTGAGGGTAGCGGCCGCTGCTGCGTTCTGGGCCACGGCAGCGGGCGCAAGCGTGCGTCCGGCAAAGCTGGTGAAGGCCCCGTTTTTCCACCAGTAGGCCGCGTCGATTGTGTGCCCGCCCATCATCACCGCGGCGCGGTCCTTCGCGGAAACCGCAACGTTGCGGGTGGCGGGGCTGGCCTTTTTCATCAGATCGCCCAGCGTCGGAACCTTGAGGTGATAGGACGAAACCACCGGATTGCGCGCGCTCGAAGCAGGGTCGCGCGGATCCTCGGCGCAATAGACCGGCTTTTCGCCGCGAGTGGCGGGATCAAACCAGTTGTTGGCGATGATCCCGCTCCGCGCCGGACGAGTGCCGGTCAGCAAGGTCGAATGGCCCGGGCAAGTCTCGGTCGCAGCGTGCGACTGGTAGCCCGAAGGGAACACCGCGCCGCCGAGCAGCCGCGCAAGCCCGCCACGGAAATGCTGGCGATGCTTGGCGAACAGATCGCCCGAAAGCTGATCGACCGAGATCGCCAGGATCAGCCTGGGCGGAACTTGCGGTGCGCTCGCCGCAGCAACGCTCGCAGGTCTGCCCGATGGCGTTGCGGCACAGCCGCCAAGCGTCAGTCCGAGAGTCAGTGCGAGCGAAACAACCAGGCGGCGCATTTTGGGTTCCTTGAAATCGGGCGGGTTTGAATGCACTGGGGTGATGGCGCCGTCGAGGCGTCAACGCAAGGCCCCAACCGGGTCCCGCCGGAGATAGATGACTATGCGCCTGTGGAGCCGTCTTGTTGCAGTGCTGTTGCAACTGGCGGCATTGCTGCTCGCCGCTCCTGCCAGCGCCGTGCCGACCCACATCACCGCCACGCTGATCGCCGAATCGGCGGCCGCACCCGGCGGTGAGGTAACCCTGGCGATCCAAATGCGGCCTGAGGCTGGCTGGCACGGCTATTGGTCGAACCCTGGCGATGCCGGGCTTGGCATGGTGCTGGAATGGACCCTGCCCCTCGGCGCCAGCGCCGGAACGCCGCGCTATCCGGTGCCCGAAACGCTGCTGATCGCGGGGCTGATGAACCACGTTTACGAGCATGACTATGCCGTGCTGGTCCCGCTCAAGGTACCTGCCAATGCGCGACCCGGCACGGTCCTGCCGATCCGGCTCAAAGCCCAGTGGCTGGCCTGCACCGACAAGATCTGCGTACCTGAGCAGGCAGAGTTGGTTGGCTCGGTGACAATCGGGCAGCCAGCCATGCGCGACCCGCGGTTCGATGAGTGGCGCCGCGCTTTGCCCGCGCCGCTGGGCTCGAAAGCCAAGTTCATGCTGACCGCAACGACGGTGCGGGTGGCGATCCCGCTGCCCGACGCGGTTGTTGTCACCGAACCGCACCTGTTTCTCGCAACCGAACGCGTGGTCGACTACGCCGCCACCCAGACTTTCGCGCGCGGCGACAACCGCCTGCTGGCCGAGATACCGCGTGCCGCGTTCGGTCCCGCCAGTCCCGCAACGCTCAACGCGCTCCTGCGATTCAACAGTGGCGGTGACGGCATCGAAATCGAGGCGGTCCCCGGCCAGATCCCGACCATCGGCCTGCCGCTCGGCAAAGCCCAGGCGCCGCCGCCGGTGTCGTTGCCGCTGCTGCTGCTAGGAGCACTCGCGGGCGGCCTGCTGCTTAACATCATGCCCTGCGTCTTCCCGATCCTCAGCCTGAAGGCGCTCAGCCTCGCCCGCGCCGGGGAGAGCGAGACCCAGGCCCGCGCCGAGGGGCTGGCCTATACCGCCGGGGTGGTGCTCGCCTGCCTGGCGCTGGGCGGGCTGCTGCTGGCTTTGCGTGCAGCCGGACAAGAGGTTGGCTGGGCGTTCCAGTTGCAAGAGCCGCTGGTGGTTGCGGGGTTGCTGCTGCTCACCGCCGCGATTACCGCCAACCTTGCCGGACTGTTCGAGTTCGCGGTTCCGGGATTTGCCAGCGAAGGCTCGCCGCAGGGCGCCTTCGCCACCGGGCTGCTTGCTGCTTTCGTCGCCACTCCCTGCACCGGCCCGTTCATGGCCGCGGCGATGGGGGCGGCGCTGTTGTTGCCGGTGGGACCGGCGCTGGCCTTGTTCGCGGCGCTGGGGCTTGGCCTCGCGCTGCCGTTCCTCGCGCTCGCCTTCGCCCCGGCGTTGCGCCGGATGTTGCCGCGTCCGGGACCATGGATGGCAAGCTTCCGGCGCTGGCTGGCGCTGCCAATGGGGCTGACCGCGCTGGCGCTGGTGTGGCTGGCGAGCCGACTGGGTGGCAACTTGTTCGCGATCGCTTGCGCAGCTTTGGCCGGGGCTGCGGTGCTGCAACTGTTCATGATCGGCCTGCGCCAGCGCAAGGCTGAGCCCGCTGCACGCCAGGTCATCTGGGACCTGCTGATCATGGCCGCGCTGTGCTACGCAATCCTGCCGCCGCTGATCGCCAAGCCGGACCAGTCGGAGCAAGGCGTCCTGCCTTCCAGGCCCTTCAGCGAAGCGGCGCTGGCCGAAGCGCGTGCGAACGGCAATGCCGTGTTCGTCTATTTCACCGCCGACTGGTGCCTGACCTGCAAGGTCAACGAAGCCGCCGCAATCGAACGCGAGGAAACCCGCGTCGCCTTCGCCAAGACCGGAGTGGTGGTGCTGCGCGGTGACTGGACCCGTCGCGATCCCGCGATCACCCGCTTCCTCACCGCGCAAGGTGCCGCTGGGGTGCCGCTCTATCTTTGGTATCCCGCGGGCGGCGGAGCTCCGCAGCAATTGCCGCAAGTGCTGAGCAGCACGACCCTCACCGATCTGGCTAAGTAAACCAGAACCGGTTGATCCCCTCGCCAGCCTCCTCGACCCGGATCGGACGGCCCGCGACCTTGCCCTGGCGCAGCGCCGCGCAGATTGCCGGGTCGGTGCTGTTGGCGAGCACTCGGGCATCGCCTGCCCGTCCGACTATGGTCGCGGTTTCGCCTGTCTTGCCCGGTACGATGGTGAAGCTCTCAGCCACCGCCTCACCGTCGAAAGTGTCGAGCACGCCGAACTTCGGCTTGACCTTCTCAAGGCTCTGCCAGCGGCTTTGCGACCAGTCCGCCGGCGCGGTCGAATAGACCCCGGCGGCATATTTGCTCATCGTCCCACCGTTGGCTCCGACCAGCGAATAGCTGCCCGGCGCCGCGCGGCAGCGCAACACTGCCTCGGCGATCGCGTGGCTTGAATAATTGTTCCCGGCCCCGCCAAAGAACGGCAGGCCCCCGGTCAGCGTCCAGCCGCGCGGATCGTCACGGTCAAGCCCAAAGGCATCGAGCAGGTTGAAAACCGGGATTGCAAAGCACGAATAAAGATCTGTCGCTGCGATGTTTTCCCAACCTATTCCAGATACCTCAAGTGCACTTGAGATAGCTGCCACAGCCGCCGGACTCTGCTCCATGTTGTCCCGGCTGAGCAGTGTCGGTTCGGCGCAGTCAGCAGCACCGTGGATGTGGACCCAGCGATCCTCGGGCACGCCCAGTCGCCGCGCTTCGGCCACGCTGGCGAGCACGATCGCTGCACCTTGATTGACCTGATCGCGCGCCACCACCAGCCGCCCATAGGGTTCGGCGATCAGGCGGTTGCGTTCGCTCAGCGTCGCCAGCTCTTCGGCGCTGCGGACAGTTGGCGCGGCGGAATGCGGGTTGGTCGCGGCAACCCGGGTGAACGGCGCGAACAGCTTGCCGATCTCCAGACGGTAGTCAGCCAGGCTCAACCCGAGCCGTTCACGCCGGACATTCTCAGCGATCGGGTAGGATAGGACCGGCGCGGATACGCCGTGCTTGATCGCGGTACGGTCGTATAATCCTTCGAGACCCGGCCCGCGATCATCTTGTTGATTGTACTGGTACAACCTTTGCTGCCCGGGGGCCTGAACCGGGTCGAAGCCGGCAGGAATGCGTTCAGAACCCAGTCCGCGATCCTCTTCGACGCCCCTGCGGTGCTCGGACCAGTCACGGGTTTCACCCCGCGCCAACAACGCGCGCATCGTGGAAAGCGCCTCGGCTCCGGCAATCGCTGCCACCTTCGAACGCCCTGCGGCAATCTCCGCCGCCAGCTCGCCGACTAGCCGTTGCGGACGGTCTCCGCCAACCACCTCGTGGATCGCCCGAACTGGATGCGCTCCGACCCGCCGGGCAATCGCCATCGGCACGTTGTCGGCGCAGCCGAACGGCGCGGAATAGCGGGTGGCCGATTGCTCGAACTGACGCACCCCGACCAGCGTATCGAGCGCCTGGGGCAGGCTGCGTTTGGCATGGGCATCGGCGAACGCGGCCTTGAGCGCCGCGCCGGCCAGGTCCATCGGCGAGCGTTCGAGATAGCCCGGTTCGCCAACCCGCTCGGAAACCTGCCCAACCCCAACGATGACGGGGGTGTTGTCAGCAACCTGGCTCACAGCACTTGCCCGTCATCGACGGTCAGCGTCGCCCCGGTGATGTTGGCCGAGGCATCCGAGGCGAGCAGCAGCAGCGGCGCGTCGAGCGCCTCGATCGGGCACATCCGCTGGCGGTGAAAGGCCGCGGCCTGCGCCTTGCCGCCTTCGGTCTCGAACCAGTCGCCAGCCATTTCGGTGACGATATAGCCGGGCTGGATGGTGTTGACGTTGATCCCCTGGCGCACCCATTCGCGCGCGAACTGGTGGCCAAGGTGCGCGACCGCGGCCTTGCTGGCGGCATAGGAACTGTCGCCCTGGCCGGTCATTTCGGCAGTGATCGAACCGATCAGCACCACCCGGCCGCGCCCGTGCGCCTTGAACCCGGCCTTGATCATCCGCCGCGCGCCCTCACGCGCGGTCAGGTAGAGCCCGGTGAAATTGGTGTTCACCACGCTGGCAATCTCGGCCAGCGACTGGTCGATTGCGCGCCCGGGTACGACCACCCCGGCATTGGCGATCACCGTATCGACGGTGCCGAACTTCGCCTCGGCGGCATCATAGGCGGCGATGATCGAGGCCTCATCGGTAACGTCCATCGCCACCGCCAGCGCCGCATCGCCCAATTCATCAGCCAGCGCCGCGAGCTTGTCGACCCGTCGCGCCCCGATCACCACGCGGGCGCCATGGCCAACCAGCAGCCGGGCGAAGTGCGCACCAAAGCCCGACGACGCCCCGGTAATCAGCGCGGTGCGCCCCTGCATGGCCAGTTTCATCGCCTTAAATGTCCTCTCAGTTCGGTCTGCAGCCATGTTCGCTTGAAGCCAACTCGCGGTCAAGCCCGACTGTTCTGTTTTTCGATTGTTGATTTTGGTCAAGGTCAAGCCGGCGAGCCTGCCCCAATGTCCGTTGCGAAGCGCAAGTTCTCCCCAACCTCAGAGCGGCCAATCTTCGTGACGGCCGCTCGCTTTTTTGCGGAATCCAGCGGTCGCGCTAACCTGCCTCTGCCGCCAGCGACGCCCGGTTAAGGATCACAACTTCACGCCGCGAGGGCAGGTCGATCAGGCCCTCGGCCTTGAGCCGGGTGAACTGACGGCTGACGGTTTCGATCGTCAGCCCCAGCACATCGGCGACCTGCTGGCGTGAAAACGGCAGCGTGAACCGGCGCAAGCTCGTTTCGGTGAGGGTCTCACAACCTGGTTCGACCAGCCGTTCGGACATCTCGAGCAGGAAGCTGGCGACCTTCTCGCTCGCCGACTTGCGCCCGAGCAGCAGCATCCAGCGCCGGGTGCGGTCGAGTTCGGCGAGAGTGCGCTGCAGCAGCTTGTGTTCCAGCGCGGGATGCTCGCGCGCGAACGCGTCGAAATCGCGGCGCGAGAACACGCAGACCCGGGCATCGGTCAGCGCAGTCACACCGTGGCCGGAGGTCGAGCCGAACGGGCGGCCGATAAAATCGGAAGGGTAAACCACGCCGACAATCTGCTCTCGCCCGTCCTCGGTTCCGGTGGAAAGCTTGAGCACCCCATCGACAACATTGGCGACGAGCACCGAATCCTCGCCTTCCCAGATCAGCGATTCGCCGGCGGCAAGGTTGCGGCGGCGGCCGATGGCGTTGAGCGCCTTGAGCTCGCCGGCGTCGAGCGCGGCACAGATGGCGCGGTTGCGCACGACGCAGGTATCACAAGCGGACATCATCGGCCTATGCGCTGCTCGAAATTGCGAAACAAGCTATATGATTTCCGCAATCCCCTCTAGCGACCCGCGCAGCTTGTCGAGCGCCTGGGCCTTGAGCTGATGCACCCGCGGCACCGAAACCTGCAGCGCCTGGGCGATCTCGGTGAGGTTGAGCTCCTCGACGAAATAGAGCTGCACCACCAGCTGCAACCGCTCAGGCAGCGCCGCGATCGCTACGGCGATCGTGTCGCGCAGTTGTTCACCGGCGAGCAGTTCGAAGCTGTCCGGGCGCTCGTCGGCAAAGGCCATGTCGCTGTCGGAATAGGCCTCGTCGATTGCCTCGAAACGCAGCGGCTCGCTGCCGCTACGCAGCGCGCCCAGCTCGGCCTGAGCGATCCCGAGCGCCGCGGCCAGTTCGGTCGAGCTCGGCTCGCGGCCCAGCTCGCCGCGCAAGGCGGTCTCCTTGTCGCGCAGCAGGCGACGGCGCAGCACTGCCCCGCGCGAGAGCGGCACCTCGCGGCGGATCAGATCGACCATCGCCCCGCGCACGCGCAGCTTGGCATAGGCAGCAAAGCCGTCTTCGCCCGGGCCAGCGTGGCGCTGCGCGGCCTCGGTCAGCGCGACCATCCCGGCCTGGATCAGGTCCTCGATCTCGATCCCCTGCCGCCCCCCGCCATGGACATGCCAGGCCAGCCGCCGGACCATCGGCACAAACCGGCGGACCCGCTCGGCAGCGTCGGGACGATAGGCCTGGGCGGCGCCCTGCGCGGGCAGGAAACTGCGGTGATCGTGCTTCATGCGTAAAGACTTTCAGGCTCGGGTTGGGGCAAAGCGGCGGGCGGCATGGCAGCCGGAGCGCCGATCACCGCGATCACTTCGATCGGCTGCGCCGGCGCCAGTTCGGCGATCGACAGCACCAGGCACGATGGCGCGCGCTGCTTGAGCAAGGCCGCCAGGGCACGGCGCGCGCGCGGCTGGACGATCAATGCCAGGGGCGGAGCAGCAGCGCCGCGCTCGGCCACCAGCGCGGCAACATGTTCGCCGATCGCGCGGGCGAGGTCGGGCTCGATCACCGGCTGGCCGGTGACGGGATCGCTGAGCCCCGAAACGATCGCGGCTTCTAGCTGGGCATCGAGCGTCAGCACCGGCAGCCGCTCGCCGGGGGCGCAGATCCGCGCGACAATCAGCCCGCCCAGCTCGGCGCGGACCAGTTCGACCAGCCGGTCGTGGTCCTGGCTCTGCTGCAGACCCAGCGCCAGTGCGGAGAGGATCGGCAGCGGATGGCCGATCGGGATGCCGTCATCGAGCAGCGCGCGCAGCAGGCGGGTCAGCGCCGCCAGCGACAACGGCTGCGGATAGATCGCCTCGATCAGTCCGGCCGAATGCTCCTTGACCGCATCGAGGATCGCCTTGGCCTGGTCCGGCCCGAACAGCGCCGCAGGGCGCTCGCCCAGCAGCTGGTTGAGCTGGGTTGCGACCACGGTCGAAGCATCGACGGTCAGGTAACCCTCGGCGATCGCGTGATCGCGCTGGGCTGGATCGATCCACAGCGCCGGACAGCCGAAGCTGGGATCGTGCGTGGCTTCACCGGAAAGCCGCGATCCCTCGCTTACGTCGCCCGCATCGATCGCCAGAATCCGCTCGGGCCGGATCAGCCCGGTGCCCAGCGGCACTCCGCCGAGCAGGATGCGATAATCATTGGGGCCAAGCTCAAGCGCATCGCGGACCCGGAACTGCGGGACGACGAAACCGAACGCCTGGCTGAGCTGCTTGCGCACCCCGGTGATCCGCGCCACCAACGGCGAACCGCGCTTGTCATCGACCAGGTGGACCAGGCCGAAGCCCAGCTCGATCGTCACCAGGGTATGGTCCGACACTTCGTCCAGCGCGATCCGCCCCGGATCGGGTGATGCAGCGGGCGCTGCCGTCGGCGCGGGCCGCGCGGCGCGCTCGCTCAGCTTGCGCCACAGCCACAGCGCCAGCGCCGCGGCGGGCAGAAAAATGGTCTGCGGCATTGCCGGGATCAGCCCGATCCCGCCCAGGATCGCCGCCACCGGCAGCCAGGTTGACGGCGCGGCGAGCTGCCCGCCGATCTGTCCGGCCAGATCGCTGCCTTGACCATCGCGGTCGTCGGCAACGCGAGTGACGATCACCGCTGCGGCGATCGACAGCAGCAGCGAGGGAACCTGCGCGACCAGCGCATCGCCCACCGCCAGGGTGATATAGACCTGCGCCGCCTCGCTCGCCGAAAGCCCGTGGCTGATCATGCCAAGGCAGAACCCGGCAACGATGTTGACCGCCAGGATCAGCAGCGCGGCGATCGCATCGCCCTTCACGAACTTGCTGGCGCCATCCATCGAGCCATAGAAGTCGGCCTCGGTCGCCACTTCGCGGCGCCGTGCTTTGGCTTCGTCGGCGGTGAGCAGCCCGGCAGCCAGGTCGGCGTCGATCGCCATCTGCTTGCCGGGCAAGGCATCGAGCGTGAACCGCGCCGAAACCTCGGAAACCCGGCCTGCGCCCTTGGTCACCACCACCAGGTTGATGATCACCAGGATCATGAACACGAACAGCCCGACCGCGAAGTTGCCGCCGACCAAGAAAGGCGCCGAACGCCTCGATCACATGACCCGCGGCGGCTCCGCCCTGATGGCCGTTGACCAGCACCACCCGGGTCGAGGCGACGTTGAGCGCCAGCCGCAGCAGTGTTGCGAACAGCAGCACCGAGGGGAACGAGGAAAAATCGAGCGGCTTGTGTGCGTTCATCGCTGCCATCAGGATCGCCACCGACAGCGCGATGTTGAGCACGAACGAGAGATCGAGCAGCAGCGCCGGGATCGGCACCACCATCAGGCAGATCAGCGCCAGGATCCCGACCGGTAGCGCCAGCGCACCGGGCTTGAACCTGGCAAAAGCGGCGGTCAGCGCGCTCACAATCCGAACGCCTTGAGCTTGCCATAAGCACTGCGGACATGCGCGGGCATCGCCTCAGCGCTGGCGCCGAAGGCAGCGGCGAGGGTCGCGGCCATCGAGGGGCGTGATGGCAGGGGAACACTTAGCCCCTCCCCGGTGGGGAGGGGTTGGGGTGGGGGCTCGACACCAGTGTGGAACCCCCACCCCCAACCCCTTCCCACCGGGGAGGGGAGAAGAGAGGCGGGACCTTCATCCCCCATCGCCACTGCCATCTTTCCGCGCAGCAATTCCATCACCCCGCCCAGCGAGCGCGGTGCGCCGCTGCGTTCAAAGAAAACCGCGCGGTTGGCGGCGGCAGGTTTCGGAAACAGCCCAGCGGCAGACTGCGCGGGATCGGCAGCCAGGGCGGTCAGGAACTTGCCCGCACCCTGCGCACCCAGAAAGTGCGCCATGTAAAGCTCTGCGGCATCGGGCTCGCGGCCGAGCGTGGCGGACAGCGCATCGCGATTGTCGCCGGCCAGCTCGGCGGCCATCAGTGCCGCGACATCTGGGTTGTAGCGCAGCGCGAGCGCCTGTCCGCGGTCGGCGCCTTGCGCCCAGCCCAGCCCATGCGCGGCGGCGTGCTTGTCCAGCGTTGTCAGCCAGGTTGCACTGGTGAATTGATAAAGCCCTGCCGCGCTCGACGTCGCGGCTCTGGCTCCGGGATCGAGGCTTGATTCAAGCCGCGCCTGGCCCAGCAGATAGGAAAAATCGACACCGGTCGCCTGCGCGGCGCGGGCAATCGCGGCGCGGACTTCGGGTCTGGCAGGCGCAGTTGCGCCGACGGGTAGAGGTTCGCTCAAGCTTGGTTTCCGACGTGGTTCGACATCGGCAACGGTTTAGCAAGCCTCGTGCCAGTTTAGATGCAGGCTCCGCCAAGGCCATAGGGCGCTGCGCCGCCGGCCGCCGCGCGGTAGAGCGCCGGACTGCCGGTCAGTGCATCGAGCCGCGCGGCGACATTGGCCGCGATCAGGTTGCGAACCTGGCGGTTTACCTCGTTGAGGCGCCGCGCTGCATCGAGCAGCCCACGGCATTCTTCGGAGATCATGAGTCCCCCGGCAAACGGACCGCATTGGTCAAGCGTGCCGCACAGCGCGATCTTGTCTTGCGCGGCGCCCATGATCGCATCGAGATCGAGCCCGGCAAGCGCCTGCCGTTCGGCCTGCAAAACGGCAATCATCTGCCTCAGGCTTTCGGCCATATCGGTGGGTGTGCTCATTTCCCGCTCCGCAGCAGCAGCCCAGCTGCAATCATCGCGTCGGCTACCTTCATCGGGAGCACCGGATAGCGGTCCTGTTCGATCGCCCGGGCAATTTCTGCAACGCGTTCGCCATCGACCGGCGGCGTTCCGGCTTCAACCGTGCGGCTCCGGACCACTGCCGAATGGGGATTGGCCACCGCTGCGGCGCGGTCGCTGCCGACCGGGGTCTGATGCATTTTCCGGTGATCCACCGCACCAACGGCGCGCGGCGCCTGGGGGGCCTTGGGTCCGATTTCGATGGGAGGCATTATGCCGCTCCTGGGTTGTTATGCTCCCTAGGACGGCAAGTGTTCGCCTGGTTTAAGGCAATTCCATGCCGACCAGGCCCGGCCGCAACACTCGCGCGCGCAGCACCTGGGTGCCCTGGGCAGCGCCGCGAACCTTGATCCAGGCCCCCAGCGCCCCGCTTTCAAGCGCCTGTCCGGCTTGCGAAACGGCAAATCCCTGGCCGCGCACGGTGATCGTCACCTGATCGCCGCGAGTAATGGCATAGTCTGCCGGCGCTAGCGCTCCGGCGCCGGTGCGGCTCGCTCCGGCCAGCGGGATAAACAGTTTCCAGCCACCCGCGACCGGGCAGGCCACTTCGACGGTGTCCTGCCGCCCGCCATACCAGCCGAGCACGAGCGTTGCGGAACACGGCGCAAGCCTGAGCCGGCGGTCCAGCGGCAACGCCGCTCCGCCGGGCTGGCCTTGCGCCGCGCCGGTAAAGCGCGCGACTTCGCGGTCGATCGCGGCAAGGTCTGCAAAGGCGCTCTGGGCCAGCGCGGGGGCAGCGAGCAACAAGGCAAGCGGAATCGATTGGCGGATCATGGAGCCTCCAGAGGCGGTTAATTCGTCGCCCCGCTGTGCAAGCCCCGTGCCAGCGGCGCTGCCCGGTCATAGGTCAGCGCGGCGATCACGGCTCCGTCGCCTTCCGCTTCCAGCACGATCCGCGCCGGGCGCCCAGCCGCGGCGGCCAACGCCTGGGCCTCGCCAGCCGCGCGCGCCGGGGCAACGATTGTCAGGCGCAATTGCGGATCGGTACCCGCCCCGGCGAGCCATTGTGCGAGCGGCGGCGCGTCCGGCCCCGCGCGCCAGACTGCAACCGGCTCACCCAGCACCGGCAGCTGCGCGGCAAATGCGGGCTTGGCGGCGGTTTCGGGCGGAGCCTGGCTGACCGCGGTGGCCGCGACCATGAACAGGATCAGCGACAGGTCGGCCAGCACGGTCTGCCAGCCGCTGCCGGCGCGCGCGTTCATGCCGCCTCGCGCGGCTGCGCAGCGAAGCGGCGCGGCGGGCAGGCATCGGCGACCTGCGCGGCAAGCCAGTCGATCACCTGCTGGCGTTCGGTCTCCTCGGCCTGAGCGGCGCGCTCGATCGCTCGCGCCAGTGGGGCGAGCAACAGGTTGGCGGCAAGCAGGCCGTAAAGCGTGGTGATCACGGCCATCGCGATCGCCCCGGTGAAAGCTCCGTTGGCGAGGTTCTGGGCCGGAAGCTGGCTCAGCGAAACCAGCGTTCCAGCGAGCCCGAACACCGGCGCAAGCTCTGCGGCCTGAGCCAGCGTGTGGGCCGCGCGGGCGCTTTCGTCCAGGCGGCGATGGCGGTGCGCGTCATGGCGTTCGACCAGCGCAGCGACCGAGCGCGAGCCGACCAGTGTGTCACTCGCTTCGTCGAATTCGGCGTCGTTCAAACGGTGCGGACGGCTGCGCAGGATGCCGTCCTTGCGGATCTCCTGAACCTGCACCGCCAGTTCGGCCCGAACCCCGCCAGCATCGAAATGACTGCGCCCCAGCTGCGCGAGCTTACCCGCGGTCAACCGGCAATCCGCCAGGCCAGAGCGCAAGACGGTCGCAACCAATGTGCCGCCCAGCACAATCGCAGCGCTGGGCCCGTCGACCAGGTTCATCCACTCCATTGCCGCGTAATCCCTCCTGCTCGTCAGTGAGAACGGCAGCGAGCGGCAGAGATTGTAGGGCGCGGCAGGTTTTTGCCGCAGTTTTGGCAGGTTCTTGCCGTCTGACCGGGGGACGCACCCTTGGAATTGCGCCATTCCCGCAACTGGCACGGCGCTTGCGATGCCGAACAGACGATTTGCAACCGGAGCCGCGCCATGCCTGCCAGCCTGTTCGGAATCCACGCCGCCGCGCTCGAACTGCGCTCGCAGCGAATGGGGCTGATCACCTCGAACATCGCCAATGCCGGGACCCCCGGTTACAAGGCCCGCGACATCGACTTCGCCGCGGCGCTCAAGGCCCGCGAAGGCGGTGCGAGCAGCCACGCAGCCAGCGCCAGGGCGACCCAGTTCCGCGTGCCCGTAATGCCCAGCATGGACGGCAACACCGTCGAAATGGCCACCGAGCAGACCGCTTTCGCCGAGAATGCAGTGGGCTATCAGGCCACGCTCGGCTTCATTCGCGGCCGGGTCGAAACCCTGACCCGCGCGCTCAAGGGCGAATGACCATGCCGCGCGCCCTCAACCTGTTCGATGTCGCCCAGCGCGCCATGTCGGCGCAGCTGGTGCGGATGAACGCGGCGAGTTCCAACCTCGCCAATGCCGGCACCGTAACCGGCAGCGAGAGCGAAGCCTATCAGCCAATTCGCGCAGTTTTCGCCGAGCAACTCGACGCAGCAAGCGGGCTTTCAACTGTCAACGTCAGCAGCGTAATGCGCAGCTCCGCCGCGCCGATCAAGCAGCACGATCCCGATCACCCGCTGGCCGACGCCGAGGGCAATGTCTGGACCGCTCCGGTCGATGAGAACGCCGAAATGGTCGAGATGCTCGATGCCTCGCGGCAGTATTCCAACCTGGTCGAGGCGCTCAGCACTGCCAAGGCGCTCATGCTTGAAACTCTGCGAATCAAATAGTTAGGGAGACTGAAATGATCATTCCCACCACCAATGCAGCCGCTAGGCCGCCCGCCGCCGATCCCAACCGGCGCTCGCTGGGGCAGGCCGATTTCCTGCGGCTGCTGACCACCCAACTGCAGCAGCAGGACCCCACCGAACCGGTCGATAACACCCAGATGATCGCGCAAATGGCGCAGATAACCTCGGCTGCGGGGATCAGCGAGATCAACGCCACGCTGCAAGGCATCACCGACCGGCTCGACTTTTTTCTGGCCGCACAGAACGCCGCACTAACCCCCCTCAACGGCACCTAGGAGACCCACATGTCGTTCTACACCTCGCTTAACGGGCTCAAGAACGCCCAGACTGAATTGTCGGTCATCGCCAACAATCTCGCCAATGCCGAGACCACCGGGTTCAAAAAAAGCCGGATCAATTTCGCCGACATCGTCTCGGGCTCGGCCTCGTCTAACCCCAAGCTGGTCAAGGGGATCGGTTCGGCGGTGCTGTCGATCGACCAGAACTTCGCCCTCGGCCCGGTCCAGCAGACCGGTTCGGCGCTCGACCTGGCGATCAACGGCGAAGGCTTCTTCACCGTGGTCAATCCGGTCAGCGGCAAGACCTTCTACACCCGCAACGGCAACTTCTCATTGGATGGCTCGGGCTACGTGCTCGACAACGCCGGCAGCCGCTTTCAGGTACTCCCGGTCGATGCCCTTGGCGCTGTTACCTCGCTCACCCCGACCGACGCGGTCGCCGCGCTGACCAACGGCGCGGGCTCGGATCTGCTGGCGATCAACGTCAAGCAGGACGGCGCGATGATCGCTTCTTATGCCGACGGCTCGACCACCGAAATCGGCAAGGTCGCGCTGGCCAGTTTCGTCGCGCCCGCGGGTCTGCTCCAGACCGGCAGCCAGAACTGGCAGGCCACCGGGATCTCCGGCCCGGCGACCTACAACCAGCCCGGCGCGGCGCGGTTCGGGACGATCCTTTCAGGCGCGCTCGAGCAGTCGAACGTCGACATTGCCGAGGAAATGGTCGGGCTGATCACCGCCCAGCGCTATTTCCAGGCCAACGCCAAAGCGATCGATACCGCGACCCAGCTGTCGCAGACGATCATCAACCTCAGAACCTGAGGCGCTAGCCCGATGGACCGCCTGATCTGGACCGCCGTTTCCGGCATGAACGCGTCGATGGCGCGGCAGCGGGTGATCGCCAGCAACATGGCCAATACCCAGACCCCGGGGTTTCGCGCCGAGGTCATGGCCCACAGCCCGCTGACGCTCGACGGCAAGACCATCGAGGTCCGCGCCTACAATTCGGCCGAAGTCCACGGCGCGCAGATGAGCCAGGGGACGATGCACCACACCGGCCGCGCGCTCGATATTGCGGTCAATGGCGACGGGCTGATCGCGGTCCAGGCCAGCGACGGCAGCGAGGCCTATACCCGCCGCGGCGACCTTTCACTGTCGCCCGCCGGACTGCTGGTCAACGGTGAGGGAGTGCCGATATTGGGCCAGGGCGGGCCGATCGCGGTCCCGCCGGGCAGCGAAGTGACGATCGGTCAGGACGGCGCGGTGCTGGCGCTGAACAAGGCCGACCCTTCCGCCCCGCCCGCCCAGCTTGACCGGGTCAAGATCGTTTCGTGGCGCGGCAGCGCGATCGCCAAGGGCATCGACGGGCTGTTCCGGGTCAAGGACGGCGGCGTGCTTCCGCCCGATCCTGAAGCCCGGCTGCTGCCCGAAACGCTCGAGCAATCCAACGTCAAACCCAGCCAGGTGCTGGTCGAAATGGTCGAGGCCCAGCGCCTGTTCGATATGCGCACCAAGCTCGTCGCCACCGCCAAGGAATTGGACGAGGGCGGGGCGAGCCTGATGCGGCTGTGATGTGTGAATGCCTCCTTCAAAATCCTCCCCCTCTGGGGGAGGTGGCAGCCCGCAGGGCTGACGGAGGGGGCTCGGCGCACCCCGCCGGCCTTGTGACCCTATCCCCCTCCGGCTCGCCTGCGGCGCGCTACCTCCCCCAGAGGGGGGGGATTTTCTAGAGGAGCAAGTTGAATGCCCACTTCCGCTCTACACGTCGCCCGCACCGGGCTTGAGGCACAGGACGCGCGGATGCGTGTCATCGCCAACAACCTCGCCAATATCGCCACCACCGGGTTCAAGCGCGACCGCGCCAACTTTGCGACACTAGCCTATCAGGACGACCGCGTCGCCGGCCAGCAAAGCTCGAACGAGACCGCCTATGCCACCGGCCTCAACCTGGGCACCGGGGTTGCGGTGCAATCGACCACCTCGATCACCACCCAGGGCACGCTCAGCACCACCGGCAACAGCCTTGATCTTGCGCTCGATGGTGACGGGTTCTTCCAGGTCCAGCTGCCGGGAGGGCGGCTTGCCTATACCCGCGCGGGCAACTTCAGCCGCTCGGCCGAGGGCCAGCTGGTCACCGCGCAGGGCTATGCCGTGCAGCCGGCGATCTCGATCCCCGAGGACGCCGCTTCGATCGCGGTCGCCGCCGACGGCACCGTCTCAGTGACCACTGCCTCCTCCTCAACCCCGACCGAGATCGGCCAGATCACCCTTGCCAGCTTCGCCAACGCGGCGGGACTGCAGGCGCTGGGCGACAACTTCCTGGCCGAGACCGCGGCGAGCGGCGCGGCGCAAGTCGGGCCCGCGAACGACGGCGGACGCGGTTCGATCCGCCAGGGCATGCTCGAAGCCTCGAACGTCAATGTGGTCGAGGAGCTGGTCGACATGATCGAGACCCAGCGCGCCTACGAGATCAATTCCAAGTTGATCAGCGCGGTCGATGAGATGCTGCGCAACGCGAACCAGACGCTGTGATAGCAATGCGCACCGCACTCCTTTTCACCGCCGCGCTCATCGCCGCCCCAGCCATGGCCAAACCCAAACCCAAATCCGGGTTCGAGGCCGCCCTCCCCGCCCCCGTCGCCGCGCCGCGGATCGCCGATGGCAGCATTTATGACGCGGCGGCGGGCTATGCCCCGCTTTACGCCGGACACCGCGCGCACCGGGTCGGCGATCCGGTGACGATCGTGCTGGTCGAGGCGATCACCGCGTCGAAAGCGGCGGGCGCGAAGACCCAGCGCGGCGGCAGTGCGGCGATCACCCCGCCGGCCACCGGCCTGCTCGCATTCCTCAAGCCCAGCTCGCTTAATGCAGCGAGCAATTCGTCGTTCAAGGGCGACGGGACCGCCACGCAGACGAGCACGCTCGGCGGCGAGATCGCGGTCACCATTGCCGAAGTGCGCGCGGGCGGCACCGCGCTGGTACGCGGAGAAAAGCGCTTGCTGCTAAGCCAGGGCCACGATTGGATCCAGTTTTCGGGAATCGTGCGGCTGTCCGACATCGACACCGACAACCGCCTCGCCTCGAGCCGGGTCGCCGACGCGCGGATCGAATATGCCGGCAACGGCGCGGTCAGCCGCGCCAGCAAACCAGGCTGGCTGGCGAAATTCTTCAACCTGATCAGTCCGTTTTGAGGTGGCCATGCTGAACCGCTTGATCTTTGCGCTGGCACTGCTGCTCGCCCCTCCCCGCCCACGCCGAACGGGTCCGCGATCTGGGCGCGTTTCAGGGCGTGCGCAGCAACCAGTTGACCGGTTACGGGGTGGTGGTCGGCCTCGCCGGAACCGGCGACGACAGCCTCGAATACCTTACGCAAGCGATGCACGGCGTCTCGGGCCGGGTCGGGGTGCAGCTTCCCCCCGGGGTCAATCCCGCGCTGAAGAACGCCGCCGCGGTGATCATCACCGCCGATCTGCCCGCTTTCGCCAAGCCGGGCCAGCGGATCGATGTGACCGTGTCGGCGATCGGCAAGGCCAAAAGCTTGCGCGGCGGGGCGCTGATCGTCACCCCGCTCTATGGCGCCGACGGCCAGGTCTATGGCATGGCCCAGGGCAATCTGGCGGTTGGCGGGCTCGGGATTTCCGGGGCGGACGGATCGAAGCTGACGGTCAACGTGCCAACAGTGGGCCGGATCGCCGAGGGCGCCAGCGTCGAGCGCGCAGTCGGCACCGGGTTCGATGCCGCCGAAGTGCTGCGCTGGAATCTCAATTCGGCCGATTTCCTCACCGCCACCCGCGTCCGCGATGCGATCAACGCGCGCTGGCCGGGCACGGCGAGCATCGACGACGGCGTCACCCTGGCGCTGCGCCTGCCCAGCGGCGCCGATGCGCGGGCCAGCGCGATGGCTGCGATCGAAATGATCGAGGTTTTCCCGGCCGAAGCCGCCGCCCGGGTGGTCGTCAACAGCCGCACCGGCACCGTGGTGATCAACTCAGCGGTGCGGCTCTATCCCGCCGCGATCAGCCACGGCAAGCTGACCGTGCGGATCGACGAGAGCCCGACGATTTCCCAGCCCGCGCCGTTCAGCAAGGGCCGGACCGCGAGCCAAGAAGATTCCAAACTCGAGGTCGCTGAGGATCGCAACGCCGTGGTGCTGTTCAAGCCCGGCGCTTCGCTGGCACGGCTGGTCGATGCGCTCAACCTTTTGGGGGTGAGCCCGTCTGACCTTGTCGCGATCCTCGAAGCGCTCAAGCAGGCCGGCGCGCTCAAGGCCGAGATGGTGGTGATATGACCCCGGTTTCCGCGCCCCTGCTGGCCACTGGCAGCCTGACCCAGAGCCACGGCAGCGACCGCGCCCAGCTCGCCGAGGCAGCGCGCAAGTTCGAGGCGATCTTCCTGCGCCAGATGCTTGCCGCCGCGCGCAAAGCCGATTTCGGCGGTGAGCTGCTGGGCGGCGAAGGGCTGAAAACCTTCCGCGCCATGCAGGATGAAAACTTCGCTGACCTCGCCTCGAACAGTGGCGCCTTCGGGTTGGCCGCGCAAATCGAGGCGCAATTGGCGCGGCATCTTGAGGAAGGGAAATAAGCCATGGCCTCTGACCTGCTCCAGATCGCCGCCAGCGGGGTTCGCGCCGCCCGCGCGGGCCTTGAGGTAACCTCGCAGAACATCGCCAATGCCGGGACCGAAGGCTATGTCCGGCGCTCGGTGCGGCTGAGCGAGCTGGCCATGTCGGGCGGCTTCGGGCGGACCGGCGACATCTCGTTCTCGGGCGTGTGGATCGACGGAGTCGCCCGAAACGCTGACCTGTTCCGCCAGAGCGAAGTGCGCCGAACTGGCTCCGATCAGGCCCGATCTGGCGCCGAACTGACGGGGCTGGAGAATATCGAAGCGGCGATCGAACAAACTAACCTTTACCCCGCTCTGACCGCGTTCGAGGCCGATCTGGCGCGGCTGGTGGCCGATCCGGTCAACCTGCCGTTGCGCGCCGCGGTGCTGGAAAGCGCGCGGACCCTGACCGCCACTTTCAACATCGCCGCCAAAGGCCTGGGCGATGTCGGCGCCGGGCTGCGCTTCGCGGCAAGTGACGGAGTGGCCCAGGTCAACCTGCTGGCCGGCGAGCTCGGCCGGGTCAACCTGCAGCTGAGCCGCGCCGCGGCGGGATCGAGCGACCAGACCGTGCTGCTCGACCACCGCGACAGCCTGCTCGAGAAGATCTCCGCCTATGCGGGCGTCTCCACAACTTTCGCTCCCAACTACACGGTCGAGGTAAGACTGGGCGGCAGCGGCGGCCCGCAGCTGGTCAGCGGCGGTACCGCCTCCCCGCTCGCCCTGGCGAGTGCGGGCGACGGTACCGTGTCGTTCACACTTGGCGGCAGCCCGGTTGCACCTGGCGCCGGATCGCTCGCTGGTCAGGCCCAGGCATTGGTGGCGGTGCGCGACAATGCAGCCGCGCTCGATACCTTGGCCAACGGCCTGACCGCTGCGGTCAACACCGCCCAAGCGAGCGGCGTCGCGCTTGATGGCAGCGCCGGCGCGGCGATGTTCTCTGGAACCGGCGCGACCGGGATTGCCCTCGCGCTGACCGCACCCGGCCAGATCGCCACCGCTCCGGCAGGCGCCGCAGCGGGCAGCCGCGATCCGGCCAATCTGGGCGCGCTGCTGAGTGCGCTGGCCAGTACCGACATTGCGGGGCAAGCCGACGCCTTGCTGTTCGCCATTTCCAGCCGGGTCGCCGGCAGCCGGATCACCGCCGAGGCGCTCGATGCCATTGCCGGTCAGGCCGAGCTCGCGCTCGACAGCCAGGCCGGGGTCGATCTCGACCAGGAGGCGGTCAATCTGGTGCGCTTCCAGCAAGCCTTTCAGGCCAGCGGCAAAGCGATCCAGGTCGCCGCCAACGTGATCGACACGATCCTGGCACTGCGTTGAGGAGCCCCCGCCGATGACCGCAATCAGCACCAGCGCGTTCTACAGCCGCGCCAACCGCGACATTTCCAGCCTGCGCGCCCGCGCCGAGGCCTTGCAGGCTTCGATCGGCAGCGGCCAGCGGCTGGCGCGCTCGTCGGACGATCCGCTCGCCGCGTCGCAGCTGCGCAGACTGGCCCGCGCCGAAAGCCTTGCCGCGATCGACACCACCTTGGCCGCCCAGGCCATGTCCGACCTGACCCTGAGCGACAGCGCGCTGCAAAGCTTTGCCAGCACCGTCACCCGGATCCAGGAGCTGGCGGTGCAGGCCGCCAACGGCGCGCTCGCCCCGGTCCAGCGCAGCGCGATCGCCACCGAACTGGAGCAGCTCAGCGGCGAGCTGATCGCCCTTGCCAACACCCGCGACAGCGCCGGTCACGCGCTGTTCGGCGGCGAGACCGCGGGCCAAGCCTATACTCTCGATGCGCTGGGCAACCCGGTCTATGCCGGCACCGCCAGTGCCGGAACGCTGCCCCTGGGCGACGGCCAGAGCGTCACCCGTGGGCTGACCGGGCCCGAGTTTTTGGGCGCCGCGCCAACTGACCTGTTCGCAGTGGTCCGCACACTCAGCGATGCCTTGCGCGGTGCGGCGCTCGATCCCGCCCAGGCCGCGCGCGATGCGCTGGCGCCGCTCGATGCCGGACTTGAAGCGATCACCACCCAGCAGACCGTGATCGGCACCCGGCTGAGCTGGATCGAACTGGTCAGCGAGCGCGCTACCGAGACGTCCGAGCTGCGCAGCGAAGATCAGGCCGAACTGGGCGGGACCGACCTGACCGAAGCGGTGATGCAGCTGCAACAGACCATGACCGTGCTTGAGGCGAGCCAGGCAAGTTTCGCCCGGCTGGCCTCGCTTTCGCTGTTTTCCGTGCTGGGCTGACTAGCGCGCAGGTTCTTTCGGGGGGTAACAGACAATGCTGGTGGCGGTAGGAATCGTCGTCCTGATAGTGATGGTGTTCGGCGGCTTTGCGCTCACCGGCGGTGCGCTCGGCCCGGTGCTGCACGCGCTGCCGCACGAGATGCTGATCATCGGCGGCGCCGCGGTAGGCGCGATCATCACCGGCAATTCGATGCACGGCCTCAAAGCCATCGGCGGCGCCTTCGCCAAGATCTTCAAAGGCCCGCGGCACACCAAGCAGGACCACATCGATGTGATCGTGCTGACCACCAAGCTGATGAAGCTGCTCCGCGCCGAGGGCCCAGTGGCGCTGGAAAGCCACGTTACCGATCCCGCCAACTCGGCGATCTTCGCCGAGTTCCCGCGCCTGCTCGCCAACAAGGAACTGACCGCGCTGATCTGCGACACCCTGACCCTGATCGTGGTCTCCTCGGGCACTTTGGAAGTCCACGCGGTCGAGGACGTGATGGACAACGCAATGAAGACCCATTTCCACGAGTTGCACGAGCCGCAGCACGCGCTCTCGGGCCTCGCCGACGCGCTCCCGGCGCTGGGGATCGTCGCGGCGGTGCTCGGCGTGGTCAAGACCATGGGCTCGATCGACAAGCCGCCATCGGTTTTGGGGGGCATGATCGGCTCGGCGCTGGTCGGCACCTTCCTCGGCGTGCTGCTCGCTTACGGCATGGTAACGCCGATGGCCGGGCGGCTGAAACAGGTGATCGAGGCCGACGAGATGATCTTCCACGCGGTCAAGCAAGTGATCATCGCCAGCCTGCACGGCTATCCCCAGCCGCTGGTTGTCGAAAGCGCCCGCTCAGGCCTCGGCCACGATTTCCGCCCGGGGCTGACCGAACTGCTCGACGCATTGCGGGGGCGCTGAGCCATGGCCGCAGCCAAGGGCAAGAACGCGCTGCCGCCGCCGATTATCGTCAAGAAAATCACCGTGGTCGCCGCCGGGCACCATGGCGGCGCCTGGAAGGTTGCCTATGCCGATTTCGTCACTGCGATGATGGCGTTCTTCCTGCTGCTGTGGCTGCTGGGCGCAACCACCGAGAAGCAGCGCAAGGGGATCGCCGACTATTTCACCCCGACCCTGGTCAAATTGCGGCAACAGAGCGCAGGTTCCAACGGCATGCTCGGCGGCTCGTCGATCACCGACGTTGACAATTACCCCAACCGCGCCGGCCAGACCGGGACCAAGGCGATGACCGTGCCGCGCGACACCACGGGTGGCCCGAAGGAAGGGGCCGAACGGATCAGGCGAATGAAAGCGATGAGCGAACGCCTCGCCGCCAAGCTCGCCGCCAATCCGCGGCTGGCGCGGCTGGCGAAAAAAGTGCGGATGATCGACACGTCCGAGGGAATTCGCATCGACCTGATCGATGATGCCGACTTTTCGATGTTCCGGCTCGGCACCACGGTGCTGACTGCCGAAGCCGCTGAACTGCTCGCCGCGATCGGGGCGATGGTTGCCCCCGAACCCGGCGCGCTGTCGCTGCGCGGCCACACCGATGCCTTGCCCTACAACGGCGGGCCAAAGGGAAACGGATACTATGCCAACAACTGGTCACTTTCCGCCGGCCGCGCCGAAGCTACCCGCCAGGCCCTGCTGCGCGTGGGGGTGGGCGAGGGCCGATTCCGCAGGATCGAAGGCGTCGCCGACCGCGAGCCACTGGTCCGCGACAATCCTAGCGATCCCAGGAACCGGCGCATGTCGATCCTGCTGATGCGCTAGAGCCAGATGACTTTACTTTGACCCACCCAGACCGAGCCAAATTTGCCCCGCCGCCCTTCAGCTTGCTGCTTGCAGCAGCCGCTCAGGATAGACTGCGCTTCCAGCGCAGGGGTTGCCGCAGGAAACCCCGTGTGAGCCATGTAAGGTCATCAGGGTCTAACCGGCCGGTTTCAGTGCCGGAACCGCGCGCGCAGCATCGGCGGGATCGATCCCCGGCGCGGGGGCTGCGCTGATCGTCTCGATCCGGCGCATCACCCGGCCGGCGCGCTGGATTGCCCGGACCAGCCGCGGATAGACCCCGCAGCGGCAGAGGTTGGGGACGGCGGCGGCGATGTCTTCCGCAGTCGGATCGGCATTGCGGGCGAGCAGCGCCGCGGCAGCAATCACGATGCCGGGGGTGCAGAACCCGCACTGGATCGCTTGCTCCGCCACCAGCGCCTGCTGCACCGGATGCGAGCGATCGGCGGACAGTCCCTCGATTGTCGTGACGCTGCGCCCTTCGGCCTCGCCCAACGTGATCAGGCACGAGCGCAGCGCCTGGCCATCGACCAGCACCATGCAGGCGCCGCAATCCCCGGCGCCGCAGCCGTATTTGGTGCCGGTGAGGTTGGCGACATCGCGCAGTCCCCACAACAGCGGGGTCTGGGGATCGATCCGGAATTCGACCGCGCGGTCGTTGACGGTCAGACGGGTCATGCCAGCAGGATCAATCCCGCCAGCTGCGGTCGACCTTGTCGATCCGCCTCACGTAGGCGTCGAATTCGGCTCCGCCAGGCTGACGACCGGGGACACTGGCCTCGTGCAGATCACGCTGGTGCACCTCCACCACTTCGTCAGAAACCGCGATCGGCTTGCCGGCCGCCATGGTTGCCAGCTGGATCTCGCAGGAGCGCTGCAACGCCCAGTGCTGGAGGAAGATCTCGGGAATCGAGCGACCAAGGATCACCGGGCCGTGGTTGCGCAGCATCAGGATCCGCCCCTCGCCCAGATTCTTGAGCAGCCGCTCGCCTTCCTCCTCGCGGACCGTGACGCCCTCAAAGTCATGATAGGCGAGCCGTCCGGCGAAATTGCAGGCATAGAAGTTGGCAGGCTGCAGCCCCCCTTCCAGACTGCACACCGCCATCGTCGCGGTGGTGTGGGTGTGGCAGATCGCATGGGCCCAGGGAATGTTGCGGTGAAACAGCGAATGCTGGACGAAGCCCGCTTTGTTGACCGGATAGGGGCTGCCATCCAGCGTGTTGCCGTCAAAATCGATCTTGACCAGGTTGGAAGCGCAGACTTCCGAATAGAAGAGGCCATAGGGGTTGATCAGAAAGGCCCCTTCCTCGCCCGGAACCTTGACCGAGATGTGGTTGTAGATCGATTCCGACCAGCCGAGGAGATCGAAGATCCGATAGCAAGCGGCGAGCTGCTGGCGCACTTGCCATTCTTCCTCGCTGCATTCGAGGTGGCGGCTGTGCGGATTGAGCTGAGTGGCCATGGTGATTCCCTCCGGTAGCTATTTACAACCAGCTTAAGCCAATTACCGGCCGATGGAAATCCGCAATCCGGCCCACACTGTCCGCGGCACGCCAAGGTCGATCGAACCGCCCTGGTTGCGGGTGATGATGGTTTCGCCGGTCAAGTTCTCGCCGCGTAGTACCACTGCAATCCGCTGACCAAGCGGAATGGTTGCCACGGCATCAAGCGTCGTGGCGGCGGGCAGACGATCGGTCTCTAGATCGTCCTCAAACTGCGCACCGGTGCGACGCAAGCTTACCGCGAGCAGCCAACCCTCGCCCGGCCGCCAGGCCAGCGTGGTGCTGGCGGCGAACCTGGGCACTTGCGCCGGGCGCTTGCCATCGAGTGTTAGCGGCGCGGCGGCATGTTCAACCTCGGCATCGAGCAGCGCCAGCGAGCCATCCCACTGCAACTGCCCGAGCCGCGCCTTGGCCGTGGCCTCGATCCCGCGCGAATGGACCGCATCGACATTCTGGCGCTGGCGCAGGTTGGTGCCGATCGTGACATTGGCGATCGCACCTTTGACCTTGTTGTCGAAGGCGGTGAGTTGAAATTCGAAACCAGAAGCCAGCTTGAGATCGAACCCCGCCTCGTACCCACGCAGTTTCTCGTTGGTGAGTGCGGCATTGGCCCGGGTGGTGACCGGGAAGACCACGAACGGCCGGTAGAGCTCGTTGAGCGTGGGCTGGCGCAGCCCGCTGTAGGCCGAAGCGCGCAGCGACAGCCACTCGCTGATGCCGAACAACGCCCCGCCGCGCAGGCTTGCCGCCCAGCCCGACCGATCGGGGAAACGGTTGTCGATCGTGACGGTTCCGGCAGCGTTGGCTTCGCGGAAATGCCCATCACGCACCGACCAGCGATCGAGCCGCGCCGAAGCCGTCAGCCGCAGCGCGCCAAAGCCATGATCGCCCTCGGCATAGAAGCCAAGATCGGCATTGGTTCCCCCGGCGCGCCGCCGTGCAGTTACCAGCCCGGTGACGCCGCTGTAGGCCTCCTCGCGGGTCTCGCCGCTGGCCCGCCGCCAATCGATGCCGAGGCGCAAGGGATGGCCTTTGCCGAGCGGCGGGCGCAGCTCAAGCTTGCCGCCAAGCCCGGTCGAAGGCGTGGCTCGCTGGTCGAGGGTCTTGCGAAAGCTGGTCGAACTGATGACCACGTTGGAAAAATCGCGCGCCTGGACATAGCCCAGCAGATCGAACTGCCAGCGCCCCCGCCCGACCAGCCGCAGCGAGGCATCTTGCCCGCTAGAGCTGTTGTCCGCGCCTTTGAAGCGCAGCGTCCGGTGATCGTCATAGAGCAGCGCGCGGGCTCTGCAGTTCGACATCGCGGGTCAGCGGCGCCACCCCGCGCAGCGAAACTGACCAGCTTTCATACCCCGCCCGGACGCTGGCCGGAACGCGCTGCGCGGTCGGCGTGGTCCAGAACCCTTGACCTCGGTCCCAGCGGCCGCTGACCACCGCAAAGCCCTGGCCCAGTTGCGGGGCGAGCGAAGCAGAAAGCTCGCTCTCAGCGCGGTCATTCAGCGCGGCCGCCGCCTCGGCCAGCGGCAGATCGTCCGGGCCAGCGCTGGTCAGCTCGATCGTCCCGGCAACTGCTCCCGCCCCGAACGCCCCCGAACCGCCGCCGCGGATCAGGGTCGCCCGCGCCAGCCGCTCGAACGGCAGGGCGGAAAACGGGACATAACCGAAAAACGGATCGGTAACCGGTACCGCGTCGAGCAACACCAGGGTGCGGCTGGAAGCGTTGCCGCCCAGCCCGCGCATCGTTACGCCCTGCGCCGAAGGATTGGCCGAGCGACTGTCAGAGCGGCGAAACTGCTGGAACCCGGCGACCCCGGTCAGCACATCTTCAAGCCGTCCGGAGGCGGATGCCGCTGCGCGATCGCGTTCCAGCAGGATCGCCGAATAGGCGCTGAGCATCGGCGAGGGATCGAGCCCTTGCCCGGTAACCACGATCTCGTCCTGCGGCGCCTCCTCACCCCAGGCTGCTCTCGGCAACAGCACCAGGGCAGCACAGGTCAGCAGGCGGGAGCGCATTGGCAGGTCTATCCAGGGCATAGGCTGACGCGCCCTGACACAGCGCCGCACTGACTTCAAGGAAGCCTGGCGGGCGAACTGCAACTGGACGGTGCGAAATGCTCTGTCAGGCTGGCACCCAATTGCCATGGAAGCCTGGCGGAATGCGCTGCGGGATCTCGATTGCGGCTAGTTGCGGGCCCTCAAAGTTCTGCGCATCGATGATCACCAGCTCGCTGGTCGCCGCGTCCGGATCGATCACATAGCCCATCAGCCAGCCATGGTCTTCGGCAGCAGCATTGGCAGCCGGGACGAAGACGAATTCACCGGCAACGCGCCCCGGTCCAAAATCGTGGATCTGACGGGTGCCAGCTTCCAGATCATGCTTGAACAATCTTGCTTCGGCGGCCCGGGACGGGTCATCCGCCTTGGGTGTTCCCAGCGTATAGGCATAGCGATAATACTGGCCGGTCCGGGTTTCGTTCGCGCGGGGAAACTCCTGCGGATCGGAATCCACCACCGTGCGCGAAACCCGGCGAGCGACGGGATCAATCTGCCAGCGTTCGAATGTGATCGCATTGCCCTCTGGCCCCTGCAGGCTCTCGTCGAACACGCTGGCATGGACGCAGGCGTCGAAGGTCACCGTGCCATCGGCGTTGTCATAGGCGTTGCAGGGGTGGAACACATAGCACGGATCGATCTCGCACCAGATCGCGTCGGTGCCTTTGCCGTCCTTCTCCAGCAGTCCGACCCGCGCTTTGTGCTTGGGGTTCCAGCGATAGGGAAACCCTTGCCCGCCCATCAGCGCTTTCAGCGAGAAGGTGACCGGCATGTCGAGCACGATCACATACTTTTCGGAGATCATGCAATCATGGATCGACGGACCGTGCTGCACCGTCATCGGCTCCTCGCGGCGGACCTTGCCCTTGGTATCGACCACGACGTGACGGATCACGGTCAGGTCCTGGGCGGAGTAGCAAATCGCGTGGAGTTCGCCGGTCTTGGTGTCGAGATGCGGGTGCGCCGAATAGCTGCCGCCCTTCAGCGTCTCGCCCCAGGGATCGTAGGCGACGGTGTTGAGGTCTTCGTCGATCCGCACCGGACATCCGCCCGCCTCGACCAGCGCATAGGTTGCGCCGGCATGGCCCAGGACATTGGTGTTGACGATATCGAACGGCGGCTCGTGCGGGCCCGCTGCAGGCGGTTCGCCCAGCGCTTCGCTGACCGCGCACGAGCGGATCCAGCGGTTGCGATACCACAATGCCTTGCCGCCTTGCAGCCGCACCCCATGGACCATGCCATCGCCCATGAACCAGTGATAGGTGCCCGGATTGGGCGGGGTGATCGGGTTGGGGCCGATGCGGATATAGCGACCGTCCAACTCAGCCGGGATCGTGCCGGTAACGACCAGATCGGTCAGCGTAGTTTCGGCCTGCAACGGCAGATGGATGCCTTCAAGGTAAGCATTGGGCTTGTCCGATTTCAGCCGGTTGCGGTTGAATTCGGCGATCTGCATCACCCCCTTGGCGAAGGTATCCTTGATCAGGGTTGCTACTGCACCGGCCATCAAAATCTCCTTGAACGCAACGTCCGACGGCGATGCCGTTGGAGCCGACTTAGTCAGCAAGTTCTAACAACCTGACCGCCGGTTTCCTTCCAATTCGCAGGCCAAGATCGCAACCCTGAAATAGAATAGCCCCGCAAGCGGGCCGCCGGCATCGCAGCAAACGTCTGCTGCGCCGCTCGGTCCGGCTCAACCACACGGTATGTCTGGATTTTCTTGAGCAAAAGCGATGGTGCCGCTTAGGTGACTCGAACACCTGACCCCATCATTACGAATGATGTGCTCTACCGACTGAGCTAAAGCGGCACGTCCGGTGATCCGGGATGCGCGCTGTCCATAGCCATTTCCGCCCGCCCTGCAACACCTGTTTCGCCAGCATTTGCCCCGGCGGGCCTCGCTGGGCTATAGTCCGAAACGCCGATCTGGGCCGCGATCCGGGGGAACCGATGCTATTTAGCCGCCGTCAAATGCCGGGTACAGTTTGACCATGGTCCAGGCCCCGCCCGCCCCGGCGATCAACCTCTCGCTGGGAGTTACCGGCCACCGCGAGGGCAATGCCGCCTTTGCCGCGAACCGCGCGGCGATTGTTGCTGAACTGGAACGCCTGTTCGACCTGATCGACGCCGCAGCCAAACGCGAACGCGGCAACCTTGGCACGCTCGGGCCGACCCGGCTGCATTCGCTGGTGGCCGATGGTGTCGACCAGATCAGCCTGGCGCTGGGTCAGGCGCGCGGCTGGGATCTGGTTGCACCGTTGCCGTTTGGCCGGGCGCTCAATCTCGCACTCAACTCTCACCCGGAAAGCGCCGCGGATGGCGCTGCCTTGCTTGCCGGAAACCCTGCCAGCGATCCGGCTTGTGAAACCCGCGCCGCGGCGATCCGGCACTGGTACGCGATCGCGCACCTGTTCGAACTGGCCGACCACGACGAAGCGCTGACCGAACTGTTCCTCGCCAGCCTGACCGATCCCGCCGACCGCGACGTAGCGCAGCGCGCCAACGCTGGCTTTTCCGCGCAGGTTGCGCTTGCCGGCAAGGTGATGATCGAGCAGTCGGACCTGCTGATCGCGGTCTGGGACGGGCGCTCGTCCAACCTTGGCGGTGGCACCGGCCACACCATTGCCGCCGCGCTTGAGCGCGGCTGCCCGGTGCTACGGATCGATCCGGCCCATCCCGCCGCGTGGCATATCCTCCACGCGCCCGAATCGCTCGCGGCGATGCCGCCCAGCGAGGATCGTGAGGCCGTGCTGGCTGGACTGGTCCGGAGCGCCCTGCGCCCCGGCGAGGGCGGCGCCTTGCGCGCCGGGGCAAAAGCGCTGGCCAGCGAGGCCTGGCTGGGCAAAAGCTCGCGGTTGTGGACCGCCTACCGCCGCATCGAAGTGCTGTTTGGCGGCCAGGGCCGGCCGCTGCGCTCGCTGGTGACGCACTACGAAGCCCCGGAAAACATTGCCGCCGGCAGCGGCAAGGAGATGCTCAATGCCGCGCGCACATTGCCCGGCGGCGATGCCAATCTGCCCGAACGGATTGACCGCGAAGTGCTGCGCCGGTTCGCCTGGGCCGACGGAATTTCGGCGCGCCTGTCGGATGCCTACCGCGGCGGCATGACCACCAGCTTCGTGCTGTCCTCGATGGCGATCGTCTGCGGGGTTTCCTACGAGCCGTTTTCCAGCGTCAAATACAAGTGGCTGTTCGCCAGCGGCGAGTTCCTGCTGCTGGCCGCAATTCTCTTGATCATCTGGCGCGGCGAGCGCTTGCGCTGGCACAAGCGCTGGTTTGAAACCCGCCGGGTTGGCGAGTATTTCCGGCACGCGCCGATCCTGCTGCTGCTGGGCGTGGCGCGCCCGCCGGGGCGCTGGCCGACGGGGACCGATACTAGCTGGCCGGAATACTATGTCCGCCATGCCCTGCGCGCACTGGGACTGCCCCGGGTGGCGGTTACCAAGGACTATCTGCGCCACGCCGCAAGGCACCTGCTTGACGCGCATGTCACTGCGCAGCGCGATTACCACCGCTTCAAATCGCGGCGGCTCAACACCGTTCATCACCGGCTTGATCAGATGTCGGAGCGCCTGTTTCAGGCGGCAATCCTCTCGGTCTCGACCTATCTGATCCTGGTCGGGGCCAACGCGCTGGGCGCGGTGTCCGACTACGTGCTGTACAATGCCGGCAAATACGCATCGTTCCTGGGCGTGGTCTTCCCGACCTTTGGCGCGGGGCTGGCGGGAATCCGCTACTTCGGCGATTTTGAACGGTTCGCGGCGATCTCCGAAGTTACTGCCGAAAAGCTCGATGGGGTCCACAAGCGCATCGACTTGTTGCTATCCGCACCCGACCATGCCTTGAGCTATGCCCAGCTGGCCGAGCTGGCGCATGCCGCCGACGATATCGTGGTCAGCGAGATCGAGAACTGGCAGGCGGTGTTCGGCGGCAAGCACATCAGTGTGCCGGTTTAGACTCCCATCATGCCTGCGGTGCTGGCTCCGTCGATGCCATATTCGGACCCCGAAATGAACGCCGCCTCGTCCGACGCTAGGAATGCGACGAGCGCCGCCACTTCCTCCACCTGCGCCATCCGCCCCAGCGGGGCCATGGCGTTAAATTGGGCCTGCGCGGCGGCTGGATCGGGCGAGCGATCGATGACGCCGCGGATCATCTCGGTCTCGACAACGCCCGGGTGGATCGAGTTGCAGCGGATCTGCGTCTTCTCCGCTGCACAATAGAGTGCAGTGGACTTCGACAAGGCGATCAGCGCGCCCTTGGTGGTCGAATAGGCGACGAAATTGCCCATCGGCCGATAGGCGCTCATCGACGAATTGATGATCAGCGAGCCCTTTGCCCCGTCCGGATTGGCACGCATCGCGGCAATTGCATGTTGCAGCGTGAGCATGACCCCGGTCAGGTTGACGGCGACAATGCGTTGCCAGTCATCGTAGGCAATCGTCTCGACACTGCTGTCGCCTGCCTCGATCCCGGCGTTGGCAAAGGCGATGTCGAGGCGACCGTGCCGTGCTTTGATCCCCGCCATCAGCGCGGCCCAGCTGGCCGGATCCTCGACCCGCTGGCGCGCAAACTCGGCGCCCGTCTCTGCTGTCAGCGCCGCCGCTGCCGCCGCGTTCGATCCGGTAAAGACAACGTGCGCGCCTTCGTTGCAAAACCGCCGGACGGTGCCAGCACCAATGCCTGAAGTGCCGCCGGTGATCAGCGCCACCTTGCCTGCCAGTTTCTGTCCCATCGGTTGTTCCTTTCGCGGTTCAGCCGAGCTTGCGTAGTGGATTTGATCCGTCCCAGCCGACCGAGGCGTCCTTGATCATCTGGAACAGCCCGGTGCTGCCGCCGGCAGTCTGGAGAATCTCGAGAATTGTTCCCGGCCCGCCGCCGGTATCGACGTAGAGCACATGGCCATCGGCACCGACCTTGGCCTCGACCAGCACTTCCGCTCCCGCATCAAGCGCGATCGCGCGCGCTTTCTCGATATCGTCAGTCAGTACGCAGGTGTGGTGCAGCGCGTCGCCCAGGCGGCCGTCGTAAATTGAGGCCGAATTGTTCTCACCGCGGATCAGCTCGATCTGCATGTCGCCCCAATAGGCCAAAGCCAGCGAGAATACGAAATCGCTGGGTTCGCCGCGATAGCGCAGGTTTTCCAGTGCGATGTTTTCCATCAGGAAGAACGGCCCGACCCCCATGGTCTCGGTCCAGTGGCGTAACGCCGCGTCAAAGTCCTTGGGGGCAAAGGCGATCTGCATCACCGGCCCGATTGCGCTCAGTCCCATATCCGCTCCCATCCATTGCGATAGCTTGTCTTGCCATACGACCATGGCATGATGCGCGAGGCAGAAACACTGCAAGTTTTGTGAGGCAGCGAGTTGGCGCGCCTCGCACGATTTGCAGGCTGCTCAACCAAGGAAGACCCAATGGCTGATATCGACCCCAAGATCGACCGCGACGATCGCTGCGCCGGACCAAGCTATACCGATATGCTCAAGGCCGATACGCGCCCCGCGCCCGACTACCTGCTGATGGAATCCAACCAGGATCTGGGCGACGCGCCGCTCTCGACCGAGCGCTACACCTCGGCTGCGTTCAAGGCGCTGGAAGACGAGCAGATGTGGCCCAACGTCTGGCAATTCGCCGCGCGCGAAGAAGACATGCCCGAATCCTGGCGACACCGTGGTCTATGAACTGGGCGACAAGAGCTTCCTGCTGATCCGCCAGCAGGACGGCGGAGTCCGCGCGTTCTACAATGTCTGCCTGCATCGCGGCCGCAAGCTCAAGGTGGAAAGCGGCCCCACGATCAGCCTGCGCTGTCCGTTTCACGGGATGACCTGGAACAACGATGGCAGCCTCAAGGAAATTCCCTGCCAATGGGATTTCAAGCATCTGGAAGGCACAGACATGTCCCTGCCAGAGCTCAAGGTTGATCGCTGGCAGGGCTTCATTCTGGTGACCGAAAATCACGATCTGCCGCCGTTCCGCGATTGGATCGGCCCCGGCGTGGAGCACTATGACAACTGGCGGCTTGATCAGTGTCATACCGGCGCGCTGGGTCGGCAAGATTGTCCCGGCGAACTGGAAGGCGGTGGCGGAAGCCTTCATGGAAGCCTGGCATTCGGTGGTCACCCATCCGCAGATCCTGGGCTTCACGGCGGACGAGAACACCCGCTACGATCTCTACGGCGATCACATGAACCGGGCGATCACCGCGTCGGCCGCGCTTAGCCCGCACCTCAAGGGCAAAGACCAGTTCCACGTGTTCAAGGCGCTGGCCGACTTTACCGGCACCGGCGATGCCCGTGCGCGGCGCGGCGGAGTCCAGGAGGATGAGGATCTGCGCGGGTTTTCGCCCGACGATCCGTGGCTGGCGCGCAAGGTCCTGGCGGCGGCCGGCCGCGAAGCCTTTGGCGCCGCCACCGGCCATGACTTCTCGGCCGCGACCGACAGCGAGATGCTGGACAATCTGACCTATAACATCTTCCCTAACTGGTCGCCGTGGGGCGGTTTTGCGCCCAATATCCTCTACCGCTGGCGGCCCTGGGGCGATGTCGATCACTGCCTGATGGAAGTGCGTATCCTGATGCGCACGCCCAAGGGTGAGAAGGCTCCCAAATCCGACAAGATGTTCCTGATCCCCGATGGCGAACCGTTTTCCGCCGCTGGACATCTAATCGGCACCGCGCTGGCCGGGGTGTTCGATCAGGACATGGCCAACCTGCCGCACGTCCAGGCTGGGATGAAGGCCTCCAAGACCAAGCAGATCCAGCTTGGCCACTACCAGGAAACCCGCATTCGCCAGTTCCACACGACAATGGACAAGTATCTATCGGGAGCGCTGCCGAAAAAAGCCTAAAGCTCGACCACGACTTTGCCGATATTGGCGCCGGTGAACAGCTTGGCGAAAGCCTCGGGGGTAGCCTCCAGCCCTTGGCTCACTTCGAACGGCAGCTTGAGCAGGCCCTGATCGTGCCACTTGGCCAGGATCGGGCCAGATCTCGGCCTCGCGGCCATAGAAATCGGGTGAGAAGAAGCCCTCAATCCTGAGCCGCTTCATCAGCACCTGATCGAAGCGATAGGGGCCCGGGACCGATCCTGGCGCGATATAGTTGGTGATCAGTCCGCACACCGCGACCCGCCCGTAAACTGCCATGTTGCCCAGCGCGGCATCAAGGATTTCGCCGCCGACGTTGTCGAAATAAAGGTCCACACCCTCGGGGCAGATCCGCGCCAGTGCTTCCGCAACATTCTCGCGCTTGTAGTCGATCGCCGCGTCGAACCCGTATTCTGCCGTCAGCAGATCGCACTTGGCCTCGCTGCCGGCGATGCCGATCACCCGGCAGCCGGTCAGTTTTGCGATCTGCCCGGCAAGCAGCCCGGTGCAGCCCGCCGCCGCCGATACCAGGAAGGTCTCGCCCGATTTGGCCGCACCGGTTTCGAGCACGCCGACATAGGCGGTCATACCGTTGGCCCCGAAAATGCCGACATACTGCTTGAGGTCATCATGAATCTGGTCAAGCTTGGCGCAGAATTCGTCATCGGGGCTGACCAGCGACCAATCGGCCCACTGGCCATAGCAACGCACGCGGTCCCCTGCCGCAAAGCCGGGGTGGCGCGACTGCGCGACCACCCCCAGCACCGTCCCGACCAGCTTTGCGCCCAGCGGCGTGCCGGGTTGATAGCTGTCTTCGCGGTCGGTCATGTACATCCGGGTGCCGCTGTCCATCGAAAGCACGCGGTTCTCGATCAGGACTTGCCGGTCTTGCGCCGCCGGGATGGCTTCGCTGCGCAGCTCGAACGCGTCGCCATAGCCATTGCCGATCGGGCGCCGGGCCAGCACCCAGTGGCGATTTTCGGTCCCTGCGCTCATCGTCCGGCCTCCTGCGATTGACCACAGCATGCAGCATTGCCGGCGCCGAGGCACTAGCGAAACTGGCAGCCGCTCCCCTCTATTTGGGCAGTGCCTGGGGCCGGCATAGCTGGTAGCTTGCGCGGCAAAATAGGAGAGAGTCGATGGCCATGGAAACCCGCCGCAGCTTCTGCCGCTTTTGCCATGCCAGCTGCGCGATGCTGGTCGATGTCGAGGATGGCAAGGTCAAGGCGGTGCGCGGCGATCCGGACAATGCCCTGTTCAATGGTTATACCTGCGTCAAAGGGCGGCAGATGCCCGATATGCACAACCTGCCCGAGCGCCTGCTCAAGCCGCTGATCCGGCGCGATGGCCAGATGGTCGAGATTTCAACCGCCGACGCGCTGGCTGAGATCGCGGCGCGGATCAAGGCGATCATTGCCGAACATGGCCCGCACGCCATTGCGCTCTATTGCGGCACCAACGCCTTTCAGAACAGCGCGGTGCTGGGCACCTCCTACGCGCTGGCCGAGGCGATTGGCACCCGCAACTATTACACCAGCGTCACCGTCGATCAGCCCGCCAAGGTGTTCACCACCGCGCGCTATGGCCAGTGGATGGGCGGGCCGAACAATTTTGAAGAGTCCGACGTGGTGATGTTCGTCGGCAACAATCCGCTGGTTTCGCACTACACCCCTTCGGGCGGAGTGCCGCCGTTCTCGCCCTCGCGGCGGCTGCGCGATGCCAAGGCGCGCGGGCTGAAAGTGATCGTCGCCGATCCGCGCGAAAGCGATACCGGGGCGCTGGCCGATATCTACCTTCAGGTCAGGCCAGGCGAAGATCCGGCACTGCTGGGCGGGATGCTCCACGTGATCATCAAGGAAGGGCTCTACGACCGCAATTTCGTCGCCGCGCATGTCGATGGCTTCGCTGCGCTGGCCAAGGCGGTGGAGGATTACACTCCCGAGGCGGCGGCGGAGCGCGCAGGCGTTCCCGAAGAGCAACTGATCGCGGCCGCACGTACCTTTGCCAGGGCCAACAAGGGCCGGGTGGTGACTGGCACTGGCCCGGAAATGGCCGGCAACGGCACCCTGACCGAATACCTCGCCGGGGCGCTCAACATCGTCTGCGCGCGGTTCAACCAGGAAGGTGACAAGGTTGCCAATCCGATGCTGTTCATGCCCTTCGCTGCGGGTCCGAAGAAGGCGCAAGTCGGCCCCAAGGTGGTGATGTTCGGCGAAAACCACGCCCAATCGCGGATCCGCGGGATCGGCAAGCTGGGGACCGAGATGCCCTGCCCGGTGTTGGCGGACGAGATTCTGACCCCCGGCGATGGCCAGGTCAAAGTGCTGATCTCGATCGGCGGCAATCCCGAAATTGCCTTCCCCAACCAGCGCAAGGTTCGGAAGGCGCTCGATACGCTGGAACTGTTCGTCCAGATCGATCCGTGGATGTCGGCCAGCGCCAAGCGCGCCACCGTGATCCTGGCGCCGAGCATGTGCCTTGAGCGCGAGGACATCAACAACGTCTCGCAGCCGTTCTGCGAAGATCCCTATGCGCACTACACCGAAGCGATGGTGCCGGCGCCCGGCGATACGATGGACGAGTACGAGATGCTGTGGTGGATCGCCAAGCATCTGGGGTTGCAACTGAAGCTGCCCGGCGGCGAATGCGCGATGGACAGCTGCCCCAGCAAGGAGACGATGCTCGATCTGATCTCGCACGGCTGCCTGGTCGCGCCGAGCAGGGCCAGGGCTGAGGCGCGGACCAGCGCGCATCCCGGCGGCGCGTTGTTCTATCCCGATCAGCACCTGGTGGTTGGCCCCGCCGATCCCGATGCGGCGGGCAAGTTCGATCTTGCCGCAGGCGATATGCCGGACAGCTTCACCCGCTATGCCGAGGCCCGGCCCGAGGCAGACGGTTTCGCGTTCCGCCTGATCTCGCGCCGTTCAAAGCATCGCTACAACAGCAACGGCCACACCTTCCCGTTCCTCAAGAAGAAGATGCCGACCAACCCGGCGTTCTTCCACCCCGACGATCTCGCCGAGCTGGCGATCGCCGAAGGCGCGGTGATCGAGATTACTTCACGCGTGGCGACGATCCACGCGGTCACCCAGGCCAGCGACAAGGTCCGCCGCGGAGTGATCTCGATGTCGCACGCCTGGGGCGATGACGATGCCGGCAAGGATCAGGTTCACGAGCATGGGCGGATCGACCAACCGGCTGATCGACGATGCCCAGGACATGGACCCGATCACCGGCATGGTCCTGCAAAGCGCGATTCCCGTGCGGGTCAGCGCGGCCTGAGGCAAGCCGCAGTCATCAGCAACACTCCCGTCATCCCGGCCCATCGACTTCGCTCTGGATAAACTTCCGGCCAAAGCCGGAAGGCCGGGACCCAGGACCAGCGAAAATGACTCCGCGAAGCGTCGCTGTTTCTTGTTAGGGCTGGGTCCCGGCCTTCGCCGGGATGACGTTTCGGATTTAACGCGAGGCGCCCTAATTCGGCCTGCCGCCCCCAAAACCAGAAAGGCCGCCCCCGAAGGAGCGGCCTTTCCATTTCAGCGCTGGTCCGAGGCTTCAGAACTTGAAGCTGGCCTCGACGAAGATCTGCCGGCCCCGGTTCTGCTGCACGATAAGATCGTCGCCAACCGGAATACCGAAAGTGTTGGGCCCTTGCGCGAACGGGCGAGGGCCAGAGGTTTGCGTAATAATCTTGTCGGTCAGGTTGACCCCGACCAAGGCGACCCGCCATTTGTTGTCGATGTCGCCAAACGAGATACGGCCGTCAAAGGTCTGATAGGACGGCTGGACGTAATCGAATGCGTTGGCAGCGGTGGTGAAGTAGCTGCCCGAGAAGACCATGTTGCCGCCCATCTGCAGCGACAGACTCTCGCCGATCGGCGCAGTATAGTCGAACGCCAGGTTGCCCGACCATTCTGGTGCGCGACCGGTAGCGCGGCCCTTGAGGTTGATGTCGTCGCCACCGAGAGTGCCATTGGTACTTTCGTTGATTCCATTAGGTCCGGGGGTGAAAAAGTCGTTTTTGATTTGTCCTTTGAGGTAGGCGACATTTGCGCTGAAGCTCAGACCTTCGAGCGGGGTCCGCCAGCGGGCTTCAAGTTCGGCGCCCTTGGTGGTCACTTTGCCCGCGTTCAGGGTGATGAACTGGATGGTTGTTGCGTTGAAAAGCTGAACCTGCAGGTCCTTGTAAGTATAGTGGTAGATTGTGCCATTCAGCGTCAGCGTCTTGTCAAACAGCTGGGACTTGAATCCGATTTCGCCGCCGCGAGCCTTTTCGGACTTGAAGACCAAAGCCGCTGCGGCCGGATCCCGGATCAGCGGATCGGAGCTGCCAAGATCTTCCAACGAGGCGCTGGGCAGCGCGCTGTTGTCAATCCCGCCTGATTTGAAGCCGGTCTTGTACGAAGCGAACACATTGAAATCGGGCGTTACTTGGTACTTGATCGTAGCTTCGGGCGAAATGTTGCTGTCTTTGAAGTTGATCGGACCTGAGTAAAAGCCGCTTTGGGCGAACCCGAATATCGCTTGCAGGAAGGCGTGGGCATAGGGAATCCGGATAGTGTTGGTCTTCGACTCGTCCGTATAACGGACGCCGCCCGAAATCTCGAGCTGCTCGGTCGGCTTGATGCTCACACTGCCGAACAGTGAATAAGGCCTCAGTCTTGGTAATGTGGATCTTTTTGTAATCGAAGGTGTATCCAGTGATCGGATCGGGCAGCAGCAGCGAAATGTTGAACGCCTGCTGCGCGGTATTAAAGGTGTATTTGCGGTCTTCGAAGAACGCCCCGACCATGAAGTTGAACGGCCCTTCGAGGTCGCTCGCCAGACGAAGTTCCTGGCTGAACTGGCGTAATTTGTTGGTCGGATCGCTGGTCCCGACACCGCCGGGGGTGCCCGCCGCATTGTTGGCCAGAAACGCCAGCGGGGGAAGCCCGAACACGGTTTGCAGGAACGTTCCTGTCGGCTGCATCAAGAGATTGTCGATTGGCGAGGTGATCGGACCGACGCCGCCGTAACTGTAAGCGGCGACGTCAATCGCGTCCATGTCCAGGAAGCCCGTGACCGAGGTGAGCTTAAGGCTGTCGGACAGATCGAGGTCCATCCGCAGCCGGCTGAACAAGACGTCGGTCTGGCCAAAGGCCACACCACCGAACCCCGCGGCGCGCGAAGGCAGCGGCACCGATCCGGCCAGCGCCGGATGGGTGTCGGGTACGTAATAGCGACCGTCATTGGCGTCACAATCATAGCCGGCAGGAATGAGAAGAATGCTTGGGATCCCGACGGCGCTCAGGTCAAACAGCGAGATTTCATCGGCGCGGCCATTGGGGCCGCAGTTGATGTCCGATTGAGAGATGGCGCCGTCGTTCTCGTTGCGGGTGAACTGGACCTTGAGATTGGCGTTGAAACGATCCTCGGGGTTCCAATTGAGAGTCGCGCGGCCGACAAAATCCTTGAGGCCGCCGGCCTTGAGCGCGGTTGGCGTGCCAGTCTGGAAGCGCTGAAAGCGCGAGGCGTCGGAATACTGGGCTGCAACCCTGATCCCCAGGGTATCGCTGAGCGGGCCTGAAATGAAGCCGCTGACAACCTTGCCCTTCTCCTCGAACTCATAGCTGGCCTTGCCGCCATATTGCCAGGTTCTGGTCGGCTCGGCCGACTTGAGCGAGAGCACCCCGGCGGTGGCGCTCTTGCCGAAGTAGAGCGATTGCGGACCTTTCAGCACTTCGATCTGGCCGACGTCGAAGAACCCGGCCTGGAGCAGGCGCATCGAGCTGACCACGACGCCATCATAATCGAACGCGATCGCCGAATCGAATGCGGCCGAGATCGCCGAAGTGCCGATCCCGCGCAGCGCGATCGATCCGCCCGAACCCGATCCGCCGACCTGAACATTGAGCGTGGGGACGCGCGCGGCGACGTCTTCGATCTTGGTGAGGTGGTAGTCTTCGATCGACTTGCTATCGACCACTGCAACGGTGACCGGAACTTCCTGGAGGGTTTCGTTCTGCAGGCGGGCGGTGACAACGATCACATTGGGATCATCTTCATCTGCCGCCGCCTGCGCCAGTGCCAGTCCGGGCATCGCCAAACACCCTAGCGCCACGCCTGATTTGATCGACGCCCTAAACGCGCGGCCCATTGTTCCCGTTTTCATAGCAATTCTCCCTCGCACCACCAGAAATTTTTTCTTTTATTTCCAAGCGTTTGATCGCCCGGATAATGCGTCATTTCAGAGGAGACTAAGTCGTGTTGTCTGGCCAACAACTATCACTTTAGCTTAGTTGGACTCGTCTCTGTCCCGCCTGATCAGATTGTACACCGCGCTCATCGTCATCAGCCTGCGTTCGCCGCAGCGGATCGCACCGCTGGTATAGGCCAGGTTCTTGCCGATCCGGTCGATCGTGCCGCTCGCCTCGATCCAGTCGCCCAGCCGCGCACCGCTGAGGAAATTGGTTGTCATGCTGACGGTTGATACCGGCAGGCCGCCTTCCTCGCTGGCATAGACCTGATAGCTCAGCGCAACATCGGCCAGGGTCGCCAGCACTCCGCCGTGCGCCACATCGACGTAGTTGAGATGGTGATCGCCGATCCGGCAGCCGATGATCGTCCCGGCTGCATCCGGTTTCAGGAAGTATGGCCCCGCGTGGTCGAGAAAACCGGGCGAGAAGTCCGCTGGGACGAAGCCTTCCGGAACTGCCGCGACTCACTTGCCCCGCGCCCTACTTGCTCTTGGGCGACGTATCGCTGCCCAGCCAGGTGTTCAGCGTTTCGTGGAAGTGGCGGATCTTGCTTTCCTGATAGCTCGCAAAGATCACTTCGCCCTTGGGGTGGTTGTGCAGTCCCTTCTGCACCGCCGCATGATTGAGGCCGTCCTGATTGAAGATCTTGGTCAGATAGCTGCCGAACTCGGTGGCCAGGGTGTAATCATCGTCCAGTTCCAGGAAAGTGCATTTGGCCGGCGCGGGCCGGGGCCGGCCATCGGGCAGCGCGGCCATGTACATCACCTCGTGCAGGCATTGCTCGGGATTGTTGCCATCGGGCCGGAAGCGGTAGAAAATCTGGTTGAAATCGGCCCACGGGCTGAGGTTGGGGAACACGCTGTAGAAGATCGCGTCGATCAAGTCGGTGTCGCTGATCGTGTCAACATAGTCGCCAAAGTCGGGCCGCATCGCCGCGCGCCGCGCCTGCGCGATCTGATCGCGATAGGCCTGGGGCGATGAGCAGTCATGGACGTTGGGTGTGTCCTCCTCGCCCGGCGCGATCTTGCCGGCGATCCAGTTGCACAAATGCGGATCGGCCGAGGTAACCTCGCCTTCGATATAATTCGCGCGCATGTCGAAAATCCCGGTCTTGCCGCCGGGCACCGTCACTTCAACCCGGTTTTCTTCCAACCGCCGGTACACATGGTTGCTGATCGGATGCTTGAAGCTGACAAACGCCTTGCCATCAGGAAAGGCGGTGGGATCGGGATTTGTAAACCCGGTATGCTCGCTTGGCGGACCCGAGGCAGACATTGCCCGCGAGATATTGGGCCAGACATCGTACTTGGACGAGGTATCGGCGAAGGCCGGCAGCAGCTCGGGATGGGTACCGACCACATGGTAGGATTCCATGAAGGCTTCCTGCGCGACCTTCCAGTTGCAGGGCAATCGCTTGATCAGGTGGGCGGCCTTGTAGCGCTGAGCTGAACGGGCGCGAGAAGTGGCGGTCAATATCGCCGAGATAGTCTGCAAGCGGTTCGCAATCGGGATCGGGGTTGATGAACACGAAGCCGCCCCAGTGCCCGACCCGGACCTCTGGCAACGAATACTCTTCGGCGGTCACGCTGGGGAAATCCCAATGGCAGGGAATTTCCTTGAGCTTGCCATCGAGCTGCCACGACCAGCCGTGGAACGGGCAGCGCAGCACCTTGAGCCCTTTGCGATGGTTGTCGCACAGCGACCGGCCGCGATGCAGGCAGGCGTTGGGGAACGCCTTGACCTGGTCCGGCGCGGTCCGGACGATCAGGAACGACAGACCGGCGATGTCATAGACATGGGTATCGCCGACCGCGGCGATGTCATCCTCGTGGCAGGCCATCTGCCAGACCCGTTTCCACAGCCGCTCGACCTCGCGCTCGTGCTCTTCGCGGGTCCAGTACCGGTGCGTGGCAACCTTCGTTGTACCCGCCGACATCGGCGATTCTTCAAGATAGACCGCCGGCGGTGCTACCCGATCGTGCTTGACCACGTCGACAAACGGGACGCCATTTGATCTATCGTGACCTGTAATGGTTTCGACCATGAACCCGACTCTCCTCGATCTTCCGGGGGCAGCCTAACCAGATGCGCGGCGCTCGCCATTGGTCAATTTGAGGGGGAAGCGTGGTCAAGCTGGCTGCGGAGCCGGGCGGGGATCGATCGCCGCGGCGGTCCAAAGATAGGCCAGCGCGCCCGGCACTCCGAAGATCACGCTGGTGGCCAGGACGGCATAGCCAAGCGAGAGCGGTCCGTAGTCCGGTAGCAGCGCATCGCTCATCACGCCGATGACGAAAGCGCCAATGGCTTGTCCGAGAACATTGTTGAACACCAAGGCGACCGAAACCCCAAAGGCGCGTTGGCTGGGCGGAACCGACAATTGCAGCAGCGCCAGGGTGGGAGGCTGCATGAGCAGGTAGATCATATAGCCCAGCGCGAACAGGCCCAGGAACATCCAGAAGGTGGTCGACATCAGGCTCAGGGCATAGACCGGAAGGCAAGCCAAGGTGGCAATCGCCGACAGCCAGGCGCGCCATTTCGGATTGCGCTTGGCCAGCCTGTCGGCGAGGTAACCGCCCAGCAACGGACCCGGGATGCCACCCAGCACGAAAGTCAGCCCCAGGTAAAAGCCGATGTCGCCGGTCGATATCTCGAACTTGCGGGCCATGATCGAAGCCAGCCACGAGGCAAAGGCGTAGCCGATGACGATCTGCAGGCCGTAAGCCAGAGTGGTCCGGACATAGACCTTGTTGCGGGCCAGGTCGCGCAGCGTTTCGGCAAGAGGCAACTTCAGGTCGGGGCCGACCTGCTCGGCATAGAGCCGCCCGCGCACTGGTTCCTTGACTGTGTAGAACACGATCAGCCCCAGCAGGATCCCAGGTATGCCGAGCGCCAGAAAGGCCATTCGCCAGCCCAGCAGGTCGGCGAAGAAGCCACCGACCATCAGTCCTACCGCGGTGCCGAGGGTAGAACCAAGGGTGAGAATTCCCATGGCCCAGGACAATTCATGACGGTGGAAATAGTCCGCGACGATCGATGAGCCCGAGCCGGTTCCGCCCGCTTCGCCAACGCCCACCCCCATTCGCGCCAGAAACAGACTCCAAAAGCCTACCGCTGCGCCACACAGTGCAGTCATCACGCTCCACGCGGCAACCGCCACGGCAATGATGTTCTTGCGATTGCTGCGATCGGCAAAGCGCGCGATCGGCATGCCGAAGGTGACATAGAACGTGGTAAAGGCGAGGCCAGTTATCAATCCGATCTGGGTGTCGGACAGCTCGAACTCGGCCTTGATGTCTTCAAGCAGGATCGAGAGGATCAGCCGGTCGGCAATGCTCAGGATCGACACGAAGGTCAGCACGGCAAGCACGTAGTAGCGATAGCCGCGCTCTGCACCCAATGTTCCGCGCTCCCTTGCCGTGTTCACCGGGGTAGTCCGGACACCTGTTTGATCAAACTAGCAGTATCGGGAGGCGGTTGGCGACCCTAGCACTTTCAATCATCGCGCGTAGCGGGGCTTTGCGAATATGGTCGTCAGACAGTTCGAACAATCCGCCTCCATCGGAGTGCACCGCGTCATGACCACCAGCCTTTCCCCGATCGCCGAGGACCTCTGGACCAACGAAGCGCAGCCGCGGTTGCTCGGCGCCAAACTGCCCAGCGGCAAGATCGTGTTTCCCTTTCCGCAAGGCGACGCGGCAAATGATGCGGTGCCCTATGCCCTATCGCGCAGCGGCACGCTGTGGTCGTGGACCCGGCAGGATTTCGAGCCGAAGGCACCTTATGAAGGTCCAGAGCCGTTCCAGCCCTACCTGCTGGGCTATGTCGAACTGCCCGGCGAGGTGATCGTTGAAACGCGGATCGTCGATGCGGCGCTGGAAGATCTGAAACTGGGAATGGCGATGGAATTTGTGGTCGCTCCGTTTGACGAGCACCGCTCAACCTATGCCTTCCGGCCGGAGAAAAGATCATGAGGAACGTCTATATCATCGGCGCCGGCATTCATCCGTTCGGGCGGACCGAGGGGCGATCGGGCCGCGATCAGGGGGTGTTTGCGGTGCGCCAGGCGATGGCCGATGCCGGGCTCGAATGGGCAGACGTCGAATGCGCCTATGGCGGATCGGCCGCGGCCGGCAGCGCTGACATCATGGTAAATGAGTTGGGCCTGACCGGACTGCCCTTCATCAATGTCAGCAACGGCTGCGCCACCGGCGGCTCGGCGCTGGCTTCGGCGCGCAACGCGGTTGCCGCAGGTGAGTTCGACATTGCGTTGGCGGTCGGCTTTGACAAGCACGGACGCGGCGCCTTCAACGCCGATCCCAAGTCCTATGGCCTGCCCGAATGGTACGGCCAGACCGGGATGATGCTGACCACCCAGTTCTTCGCGCTCAAGATCCAGCGCTACATGCAGCTCCATGGGATCAGCCGCGAGACGCTGGGCCGGGTCGCGGAGAAGGCCTTTCGCAACGGCGAGAAGACCGACCACGCCTGGCGCCGCTCGCCGGTCGATCTCGAAACGATCCTGAACGCGCAGATGATCAACGATCCGCTGACCAAATACATGTTCTGCTCTCCGGCCGAAGGCGCGGTGGCGCTGATTTTGGCGAGCGAGAAGAAGGTCAAGGAACTGGGCGCGGACGGAGTCAGGATCGCCAGTGTCGCGGTGCGCACCCGCCCGCCCGGCTCGTTCGAGGTGTTCGCCCCTTCGGTCGATATCGACAACGGCGGCAAGCCGACGATCCTCGCCTCGAAGGCCGCCTTCGAGCTGGCCGGGATCGGTCCCGAAGACATCGCCGTTGCCCAATTGCAGGATACCGAGTTGGGCGCCGAGATCATGCACATGTCCGAAAACGGCTTCTGCAAGGATGGCGAACAGGAACAGTGGCTGCGCGAAGGCCGCACCGAGATTGGCGGCACGCTTCCGGTCAACACCGATGGCGGTTGCCTGGCCTGCGGCGAGCCGATCGGCGCCTCGGGACTGCGGCAGGTTTACGAGAACACCGTGCAGCTGCGCGGCCGCGGCGGCGCCCGCCAGGTGCCGAACGGCCCCAAGACCGCCTACAGCCACGTCTACGGCGCGCCTGGCTTGTCCGGCGTCGCCATCCTGGAGCGCTAGCATGGAGCGCATGACCGGCAAGGTCGCGCTGATCTCGGGCGGGGCGGAAGGGATCGGCGGCACACTCGGCCGAATGATCGTCGCCGAGGGTGGCAGCGTCATGCTGGGCGATCTGCAGCTCGACAAGGCCAAGGCGCTGGCGGCCGAGCTCGGGGCCAATGCCGCTGCGGTGCAGCTCGATGTGCGCGATCTCGGGCAATGGGAGTCGGCTGTGGCGGCGACCGTCAAGCGCTTCGGCAAGCTCACCACCTTGTGCAACATCGCCGGCATTTCAGAGCCAGGCAACACTGTCGACGTCGATCTCGACAGCTGGCACCGCCACATCGACATCAACCTGACCGGTACCTTCTTCGGCTGCCGCGCGGCAATCCCGGCGCTGGCTGAGGCTGGCGAGCCGGCGACCATCGTCAACGTCGGCTCGATGCTGGCGCATCGGGCCAGCGCCGATATGGCCGCCTATTGTGCATCCAAGGCCGGGGTGACCCACCTGACCCGGACAGTCGCGCTCGATTGCGCGGCACGCGGGCTCGCCATTCGCGCCAACACCGTCCACCCCGGCGCGATCCGCACCCCGATGTATGACCGCTATCTGCAGGTCGGCGGCCCCGACATGGTTGCCCAGATCGAGACGGTAATGGCCTCCGCACACCCGATGGGCCGGGTCGGCACTGCCGAGGAAGTGGCGCAGGCGATCATCTTTCTCAGCTGCGACGAATCGAGCTTCACCAGCGGCACCGATCTCAACGTCGATGGGGCCAGCGCGATCAGGCAATAGTCCTTTCAAGACATAGCGAACAACAGGAGAGAGCCATGGCATTGGTATCGGTTATTGGCGCGACGGGCAGACAGGGACTGGCGCAGATTCGGCAGCTGATTGCAGCTGGCTACAAAGTTCGCGCGCTTTCCCGCAGTGAGAACCCGGACCTCGGGATGACCAATGCCGATATCGAAACCCGGGTGATCGATCTCTACGATCCCGCCACTTACATTGCCGCGCTCGAGGGTTCCGATGCGGTGTTCTATACCCATCCGCTGCAAGCGCGTGAGGACCGTGTGGCGTTGGCCGGCGCGGTCGGGCGGGCGACAAAGGAAGTCGGCGCCAAGCGGTTCGTCTGGAATACCTCAAGCTGGATTCCGGACAAGCCGGGCGATCCGTTCACCTACGGCAACAACACCGCCGCGATCAACGATCTGTGGCGGGCTGGCGTGCCCGCGACGGTCTTTGGCTCGGTCTTGTTCATGGACAACCTGCTGACCAACTGGGCGCGGCCGTTCATCGTTCATGAGAGCCGCTACGTCTATCCGCACAAGGCCCATCTTCAGGCCAACTGGATCAGCCTTGACGATGTTGGCAAGATCATGGTCGCGTCGCTCGACCGGCCCGATTTTGAGGGATCCTGGTTGAATATCGGCGGACCGCAGCGCCTGAGGCCGCCTGAAGTGGCCGCGACGCTCTCGGAGGTGTTCGGCCACGAGATCAAGTACGATCCCTGCACGCCGGAGGAATTTGGCGACCTGCTGGTGGCCGCGCTGGGCGATTCCATGCCCGAGGAAGCGCGCCCGGCGATGTCCGCGGGGATTGCCGCGTTCTATCACTACAACAACGATTCCCCGACCCAGCCGTTCGTCGTCAACACCGACTACATGCAGGAGCGGCTGCCCGAGATCGAATTCGAAACGCTGAAGGACTGGGCGGCGCGCCAGGACTGGTCCGACACCGCGCACCGGCCCTCGGCAGGGTAGGGACAGGCCCCGCAAAGGTAACAAAGCTCCACGCACAACGTCCAATCGCTGTTACCCTAGGTTACCTTGTGTCAGCTTCCGCCCAGCCGCCGCGGGATCGGGCGCGCAGCGGCGAGGCGAGCAGCCGCCGGTCCGCCCCATGGCTCAGCTCGACCGCGCCGCCGGTCCGCAGCCGGATCGTCGTGACACCATTCAGCGCCCGCTCCATCAGCGCGTCGAACGCCCGCGCCTGCCCCTCTGACAGCGCCACCTCCCAAGCCGCCGCAAAACTCTCCGCCCCGGCGCGGGCGCGCAGCGCATAGGCCGCCTTGCGGCTCATCCCCACCATCCGCGCCGCCGACGAAACCGAGCCGGTAACCGACAGCGCCTTGAGGAACGCGCCCTGGCGCGGCGCGGTCCAGCCGTCATGCCGGGTACGGACCAGCGGGACCGGGGTGAAAGCGGGGGCGGTGATGTCGCCGGGGCGGGGAATATGGGGCATGGACGCGATGTTGGCAGGTTGGGGGCGTGTAGGAAAATGGGTTGTTTGGGAGCATTGGGGCGCCGGCCGCAAAAGCCGGCTCACGACGACTTGGCGGACTTTGGGCATACGTCTCGGCGATGCGCAACAATATCTAAGTATCGCAAACTGCATGCGAGCGGCGAAACTTACATTTGCGGTGTTCTCTCGTGCCAGTCGGTTGCTTGTTCGTAGGCATGTCCGATCCGGCATAGCGTAGCTTCGGAAAATGGCGCGCCGCCAAACTGCATAACCAAGGGCATCCCGTCTGCGGTGAAGCCGCAACGCACGGTGAGGCCGGGTGCACCTGCCATGTCGAAGGGCACCGTATATTCCAGATGCGCGTTGTCAAAGAGCGGCTGTAGCGTTTCAGCGTTCTGGTACAGATCATAGTCGTTCCGCAGGGGCCCAATTCCAGAGGGCAACGCTAACGCGTCGACACTGGTCAGAAATTGGTTGAACTCGGCCGAAAATGCGCGCCTTATTTGCCATGCAGCATCGACCTGCTCTTGCGTAATTGTTGCGCCAAGAGCGAGAAAATCTGCGAAGTAACTGCCATATTCTGTGGCCCTTGCCGGATAGGTTTTCGCATGTGCTGCAACCGCTTCTGACGCGCAGATGGCAAACCAGGCATCCATCAATTCGGTTGCCTGGGAAGGCACGCTGACCTCGACTATCTGCGCCCCGAGATTTTCCAGCTGCGATAGCGCTGCTTCATGTGCGGCGATTAGCTCCTTCGACGCGCCAATTGCAGTATATGCCGCATCATAGCCAATACGCATCCCCTCCACTCCGGCATCAAGACTGGATGTCAAGTCAGGCGCCGGACGATCCAGCGAGTGTGGATCAAACTGGTCGTATCCTGCCATTGTCTCCAACATGATCGCTGCGTCGGCAACACGACGCGTTAGCGGGCCGATATGGTCTAGACTGTCTCCCAGGGTGAGTACACTGGACTTCCCGACCAGACCAAATGTCGGCTTCAATCCGACAACGCCATTGGCCATTGCTGGAAATCGGATCGAGCCCGCTGTGTCAGTGCCGAGTGCTGCAAAGCATAGACCTGCCGCTACCGACACGCCCGATCCACTTGACGAAGCCCCAGACCAGTAGTCGGCATTCCATGGATTGACTGGGATCTCGAAATCACGGTGGTAGCCAGCCATCGCGCCTTCGGTCATGTTGAGCTTTCCGATCAGAATTGCTCCGGCTGCAGAGAGTTTCTTCAATACATGTGCATCATCAGCTGCGACATTACCCTTGAGAACAGCCAGCCCTCCTAGGGTTGGAGTGTCTCTAGCATCGACCAAGTCTTTGATGGCGATTGGAATGCCATGAAGTGGCCCAAGGTAATTTCCTGCGGCGATCTCACGGTCGGCCAGTTCAGCTTCTTTGAGCGCCCTGTTTCGCGTTACCGTTGCAAAGCTCTTGAGCTCTTTGTCGATCAAGTCGATCCGATCGAGCATATGCCGTGTCAATTCGACTGATGACAGCTCTTGGCCTTTGATCCGTTCAGCGACTTCGCCAATGCCGGAATAATGTAGTTCACTCATGCAATCCCCCCAATGCGAACTCCATACTCCTAATCCAGTGCGAAAGCACCTCGTCGCCGCGCCACGAGAAACGAAAACATCCTTGTTGGAGCGGGCACAGCACTAACGTTGACGCTCAGACCCGCGCCGAAAGCCACCGCCTCGTGGCTGCGGCCACGGCCTTCGCCCGCTCACCCGGATCAGGACACCGCTCGCGCAGCGCTTTTGAGCGCAGTTCAATGCTGAGCGGGATGCCCGCGGGCAGCGCCCTGAAGAGCGCATCAAGCGGCAGGGCGCCTTCGCCGCATTGCTCGCGCAGGTCGATGGCGTCGGTGATGACGGCGGCGAAATCGGCGGGGTCGGGGCGTTTGGCGGGCGCGTCGCAGAACTGGGCGTAGGGGAACATCTCACGCGGCAGCGCGGCGATTTGTTCGATCGAACTGTCCGAACGGTCGACATGGATCGGATCGATCAGCAGGGCGCGCAGCGGATGACCGACCGCGTCGAGCACTTGCAGCGCCATGGTCAGGTTCCTGACCTCGGTAAAGATCCCGAATTCCAGCGCCACCCGCATCCCGCTTCCTTCGGCGTGGCCGCAGAGCTCGGCCAGCCGCGCGGCGGTGGCCATCAGGTCTGGGTCGGACGAGACGCACAGCACGTTCTTCGCGCCCAGCTCGGCGCCGATATCGATGCAGGCCTTATGCACGGCCATGTCGCTGTCGGGCTTGATCCAGATCACTTCGACATCGAGCAGCTCAAGCCCGGTGTCCGCCAGCGCCGCGCGGGCGTCACGCGTGGTCGCTGCCGTCCAGTTTTCAGGCTCGACCCACAGCCCGGTGGCATCAAACCCGCCCGCGGCCGCGGCCAGGATGGTCTCGACCGGCCCGCACTCAGGCACGATCCCAGCAGCGAAGGAAATCGGGTTCACATCGAGCTACCGCCGTCGACCCGGAATTCGGCCCCGGTGGTGAAGCCGGCTTCGTCCGATGCCAGATAGACCGCCATCGCGGCGATCTCCTCGGGCCGGCCGATCCGCCCGACCGGATGCGTGGCCACCCAGCTGGCATAGACTTCATCCGGATTGGGAACCTGCGCCAGCACCTTGTCGAGGATCGGGGTGTGGATCACGCCGGGGTGAATCGAATTGCAGCGGATCTCATAGCGGTTGGTGGCGCAATGCATCGCCACCGACTTGGTCATGTGGGTGACTGCCGCCTTGGCGCCGTTATAGGCGGTCAGGCTGCCGGTCGCCCGGACCCCGGCCAGCGACGACATGTTGATGATCGAGCCGCCCGAGCCCTTCGGATTGGCCTTCATGTTGGCCACCGCGTATTTGCAGCCGAGGAACACTCCGATCACATCGACTTCGAATTCGTGGCGGAACTGTTCGAGCGTCAGCTCTTCGACCGAGCCCATGGTCGTGATCCCGGCATTGTTGACGACGATGTCGATCGGCCGCGACGGATCCAGGGCGCGCTGCCAATCGGCCTCCTGGGTGACGTCCAGCGGCACGAAACTGGCGCGGTTGCCCAGCTCTGCGGCCAGCGCCTGCCCGCCTTCGGCATCGATATCGGCGATGATCACGTTCGCCCCTTCGGCCACGAAGCGGCGCACCATTGCATTGCCCAGCCCCGATGATCCGCCGGTTATCAGCGCCGTCTTGTCCGCCAATCGCATCGTCTGTCTCCGTGGTTGGACCTGTTTGTTGACGCTTCAACCGCGACGGTCAATGCCATGGCAGGCTTTATCCCGCCGACGGCCGGTGGGCATCGTCGGACCAGTCCTGGCGCGTGGCCCATTGCTCCATGGTCTCGAACGTCACCTCGGGCAGCCGCTCCTGGATCGCCTGGACATTGACCTTGAACGGGGTCAGCGGGCTGTCGTTGTTGTAATGATAGAACGCCGCAATCGCTCCCGAAAATGCCGGCCGGGCCGCCGCCGCAATCGAATCGCCCATGGCCCCGACCAGCAGATCGCCAAACGCTTCGGGAGTGCAGGGATCGTACTTGATGGTCCGGCCAAACACCCGCGAGAGGATCGCGGTGACATCGGTTGGTTTCAGCGTTTCGGGGCCGCCGATATTCATCCAGGCGCCTTCCAGGTCGGGCCGCTCAAGCGCCGCGACCATGCATTTGCCGACATCGTCGAGGCTGATCCAGTTGGCTTCCAGGTGGGGGTTGTGGGCATAGACATAGCGGTCCTCGTGGACGATGAACGGCCGCGCCCAGTTGGTCAGCAGATTGTCCATGAACAGCACCGATCCGAACACCGTGGCCGGCATGCCAGAGCGGAAGATCGCGTTGACCGCGGCGGTCGAGGATCCATAGGCCCCTGGGTTGCCCGGCTTGTCGGGGATCCAGCCCGAGGTGTTCCAGACAAACCGCTTCGCGCCGGCTGAATTGGCTGCGGCACCGAGTTTGCCGGCAAGGTCCGGCCCGGCGCCCATCGCCAGCAGCGGCTTGGTATAGAAGATCGCTTCCGACCCTTCGAAGGCGGTGGCATAGCTCGCCTCGTCGTGAAGGTCGAACGGGCGCACCTCGTTGACGGTGTTGGCGCCGCCAAAGTCGGGATTGGCCGCCCGCGAAAGCGCGCGCACCTTGTAGCCAGCAGCGGACAGCTGGCGCATCTGGGCCAGACCCTGTCGTCCCGCAGCGCCGATAACCGATACCAATGCCATGTGTCGTTCTCCCGGAACCTTGTGCGCACCGTCAGCTGGCAGCTGCACACCAACCCGTTGGTGCGGTGCGGACTTGCTTGGGGGAACCCTATTGGCCGCCCCTTGCTCTAACCATTGGCGTTTTGATTAGCGGCGGCGGGATTGGCGCCGGCTGAAGCCGCTGCCCTGGGTCACCCAGGCAAAAAAGGACCGGAGCAACTGCTGCTGCCCCGGCCCAGATTGATCTGCTGGAGAGTGCGGATCAGAACTTGAAGCTGGCTTCCACGAACAGCTGGCGGCCGCGGTTTTGGGTATGGATGGTATCGTCAGCGGTGAAGGGCGCGGGGCCATTGGTGTTGGTCCAGATTTCGTCAGTCAGGTTGGTGCCGATCAACGCCAAATTCCACTTACCGTCCGGGTCCCCGACGGAAACTGGCTGCATCAAATGTCACATAGGACGGCTGCCGATAATATTCGTTGGTAGCGTTGGTCCAATACGAATCCGAATAGGTGGCGTTGCCGCGCAACCCAAGTTCCAGTGCATCACTCATATTCCTGCGCCAATCGAAGGCGAAATTGCCGGAGAACTTGGGCGCCCGCGCAGTAGCGCGACCTTTGATCAGTTCGAATGTACCGTCAGGTTTGAGGAAATTCTCCGCATACTCAGTGTCGGTGTATGAGGCGGCGCCTGACAGCGACAAACCATCGACCGGCGTGCGCCAAGCCCAGTCAATATCGATGCCCTTGGTTTCAACCTTGCCGGCGTTGTAAGTTACGAAATTGAACAACATCCACACTGAATTCCTGGACCTGCAATTTGTCGAACACATAGTAAAATGCGGTTGCATTGAGCGTGACCGTGCGATCAGCAAACTGTGTTCGTATTCCCATCTCGCCGCCTTCCGATGTCTCTGAATTCAAAGCGCAATCCGTCTTCGATCGCCGCACGCACCGCAGGATCTGGATCTTCAGATCTGCCAAAGGCCGGCTGACGGCAAGGCGTTGTTATCAACTCCGCCCGATTTGAACCCGGTCTTGTAGGCAGCGTAAACATTCACATCAGGAGTGACCTGGTATTTCAAGCTCACTTCTGGCGATAAATTGCTGTCCGAGAAGCGCACGGGACCTGCGAAGAATCCGGACTGCAGAAAGCCAAATCCCAGTGGAGGGGGCTGAAATAATGTCGTGGACATTCGGAAAGGCAACAGTGGTTGACTTCTTTTCGTCGGTCCAACGCAGGCCTCCGGCCAGCTCCAGCTGTTCTGTGAGGTCTATGGTAACGCTGCCAAAGAAAGAAAGGGCCTCAGCTTTGCTATTCCTTTCCGCATACCAGTCAAAGGTTTCTCCACCGCTTGAAGGGGTGATGAGCCCGACCGCGAAAGCATTCTGGGATGTGCCATAAGGGATGTTGCGATCTTCCCAGAACGCCCCGAGCATGAAATTGAACTTGCCATCGAAATCGCTAGTCAAGTCGAACTTCCTGGGTGAACTGCGTCAGTTCATTCCGGAACGGTGCCATGAGACCAGCCGGAGTGCCATTGATGTTGCCGGTATAAGTGAAATTGCCGTTGTACTCATTGAACAGGTCGACGTAGCCTGAAACCGTCGACAGCTTCAGTGTGTCGGTAAGCTCCAAATCCATGGCCAGACGGATAAAGACGATTTCGGTTTCATTGTAAGGCTGGGTAAGATCGCGTCCGTCACCCGTCGATCCAGCGAACACCGTGTTTAGCCGCGCGTCGCCATCGGCATCGGTGTAAAGGCTGTTCTTGAAGTTGCAGCTGTGGCTCGAGGCAAATGAGCCTCCACCGACTGATGCCTGTGGGGCTAACCAGACCATCGGGACCGCAATCGAGGTCAGAATGCCCAAGGATCGTTTCGCTGTCCTGCTTGTTGTAATTGACCTTGAGATTGGCGGTGAAGTTGTCGGTCGGCTCCCACTTCAGGGTTACGCGGCCAATCAGGTTGGTCAGCCCCTTGTCCTTGTCGCGGGCGGCGACTTGCGGTTCCAGCTCAACATACTTGTTGAGATCCTGGTATTGCCCCGCAACCCGGATCCCCAGCGTGTCGCTGATCGGTCCGGAAATGTACCCGCCGATGGTGTAGCCATCTTCCTCGAACTCGTATGATCCCTTGCCCGATACCTCCCAGTTCGAGGTCGGATCGGCGGAGCGCAGCGAGATAACCCCGGCCGACGCGCTCTTGCCGAAGAACAGCGATTGCGGGCCCTTGAGCACGTCAACCTGGACGACATCGAAGAACGCGGTTTGCAGCAGGCGCTGGGTGCTGACCTGCACCCCGTCGACACTGATGCCAACAGCCGAATCGAAGGCGGACGAGATGTTGCTGGAGCCCAGCCCGCGCAAGCTGATCTGCGCGCCGGCGCCAGAGCCGCCAATCTGGACGTTGAGACCCGGAACCCGGCCCATCACATCGGCAAGTTCGTTGACCTGGTACGAATCCAGTGTGTCGGCGCCGATCGATGCAATGTTGACCGGAGTCTCCTGCAGCGATTCAGCCCGGCTGCGCGCGGTGACGATGATCGTGGTGGCTTCCTCGGCTTCCTCAGCTTCCTGGGCCAGCGCCGGCGAGGCAATGCCGCACAGCGCCAAACCTGCCACGGAACCTAACAACGAAGTCCGCGCCAGCTTGTGGATCGAATCAAAGCTGACGCTGAAAATTTTCTGAGCCACGTACTACTCCCTGGATGCGCCAGCGCTTGTGCGCCGATCTTGCGGTGCAGCCTGTGATGAAAGCCATCACATCTGACCGGATCAAGGCTAGGGTCCGGACTTATTTGAGCCACCAGATGACGATAGCAGCGATGGCGATGGTGGCCATGAAGTTTTTGATGTTGCGATCGAAGCGGGTGGCGACACGGCGCCAGTCCTTGAAGCGGCAGAACATGCGTTCGACGACGTTGCGCTGTTTGTAGATGGCGTGATCGCAATCGAGCTGGACCTTGCGGTTGCGCTTGGAGGGGATGACGGCGGTGGTACCCCGCTCGGCGAGCCAGGCGCGTAGGTCGTTGCTGTCGTAGCCTTTGTCGCCGACCAGTTCGGCAGACGGCGGCATCGCCGCGATGCAGGCCTTGGCGACCTTCATATCGTGGACATTGCCGGGGGTTATCATCAACACGCAGGGGCGGCCCTTCACGTCGCAGACGGCGTGGACCTTGGAGTTTCGACCCCCGCGTGTCTGGCCGATACCATTGGCCAAGGCCCCCCTTTTGCGCCGCCTGCGGTGCGGTGGACCTTGATGCAGGTGCTATCGATGAACAGGCGGTCGGGGATGCCTTCGGCTCCGGCCAGCGCGCTGAAAATGTCTTGCCAGACACCGCGCTCGGCCCAGCGCACGAAGCGGTTGTAGAGCGTCTTCTTGGGCCCATAGACCGGCGGACAATCGCCCCAGCGCCCGCCGCTTTGCAAGGCATGGACGATCCCCGAAAGCACCCGGCGATCATCGACCCGCCGCGCACCGCGCAGCCCAGTAGGCAGCAGCGGCTCGATCCGCGCCCACTGCTCATCCGAAAACCAAAAGAAATCCGCCATTGCCAACGCCTCCTTCGCTGAGGCATTAAATTACATGACGGTGGCAATGGGAATCCGCTTATTGGGTCCGGACCCTAGTTGACGCTACGCTTCGCTCAACTAGCTAAAATGCTCAGGAGGTTTTTGGGCGGCATCGACTGTGCGCTGCGTCCTTTGACTACAATGCATCTAGAATTAGAAAATACCGATTTTCTGAGGTTTGGGAGTGTCGCAATCGATTACTGGTTGGCCGGGTCAACCCGCTCCCAGTCATGCACGGCATCGCGCCGGACAATCAGCCACTGCCCGCCGCGCAGTTCCAGCCGGTCGCGGTAACGCCCTGCGACAATCCAGTCAGTGGCCTTGCCGCCGGTCGGCACCGGAGTGCCTTCAAGATGTCCGGCCTCGATCAGGTGATAGGCGACGAAATTGGCTTCGGTGGTGGCGCTGGACCCGTCAGGCGCAAGTTCGATATGGACATTGCCAATCGTATGGTGAGTGGCAGGAACGAACAGCAGCACGCCGCCCGCAAAGCTGACGAAGTCATCGGGCGATCCGGTGAAGGTACCGTGCTTGTGGACGTGGTCATCGGCAAAGCAGCTGCGCACCAGCCCCCAGTCGCGCCGGTCGATGCCTTTGCAATAGCGGTGCAGCACATCGCGGATCTGTTCGCGCGCCCACAGGATTTCCGCCGTCTCCACCGCACGCTCTCCCTCATTTTGCTAGGGTGCTTTGCCTAGCATGCGGTGATCTTTCGTGGGAAGATAACAAAATGGAGAGGTGGCCGGCCGGAGGCTTGGCCGGCTGATTGGAACAAGGCGATGGAACAGGCCGATATCGACCGGATCAAGCGCTTGATGGAATGGGAAGCCGCCCGCAAGGCGCCGCCCGAGGGGTTTCCCCACCTGCCCGATATGCCCGCTGGCCGCTACACCAGCCAGACCTATTACGACCTTGAGCAGACCCACATCTGGAGGAAAAGCTGGCTGTTCGCCGCGCATATCGATGAGGTGCCCGAACCCGGCTGCTTCATGAAATGGGAGAACGCCGGGACCCCGGTGATCATCGTCCACGGCATGGATGGCGAGGTGCGCGCGTTCTACAACACCTGCCGCCATCGCGGCGCCCCGGTGGTGACCGAGGCCAAGGGCAAGGCGCCGCGGCTGATGTGCGGCTATCACCACTGGACCTACAAGACCGATGGGACGCTGGTCGGAGTGCCCGAAGCGCATGATTTCACCGCGCTCGACAAGTCATGCCGCAGCCTGATTGCGGTGCGCTGCGAGATGTACGGCAACCTGATCTTCGTCAACTTTGACGATGCGGCGATGTCGCTGCGCGCCTGGATGGGGCCGCTGGCCGAGGAGTGGGAGGAGTTTCAGTTCGACCAGATCCGGCTTGCCTCGCGGCATTGCTTCGATCTCCAGTGCAACTGGAAAGTGGCGATGGAAGCCAACATGGAGGTCTATCACGTCCCCTTCATCCACCCCCAAACCGTAGCCCCGCTGGTTGATTTCAGCCGTAATGTGAACACCATCTACCCCGGCGGCCATGCCCGGATGATCGCGCCGGGGCCGAGGGATTCCAATCGCGAGCACATGCGACTGATCGATTCCCCGCCCGGATGGCGGCAGATCGATACCGTCGGCGAGCTTGGGCGAACCTGCACCCAAAGCTACACGATGTTTCCCAACTGGGTTTCGCCGCTGTCCAACTTTTTCGTGCCGCCGCTGATCTTCTGGCCGACCGGGCTCAACACTACCCGGCTCGAGCTCATCACCATGGCGCTCGACTGGGGCGACGGCCCGGCGCCCAATCTGTGGACGCTGGATGACGGCAAAGCGATGAGCCCGGTGATCCTGGAAGACACCCAGTTTGGCGAAGCGATCCAGAAGTCGATGGAATCGGACGGGTTCAAAAGCGTCCCGCTGAGCTACCAGGAAGCGCGCATCTACAGCTTCCATCAAAGCTGCGACAAGATGATCGGACTGGCGAATGTGCCAGCAGACCTGGCGGTCGAACAGGTTATTGGCGAGGACTGGACCTGGCCCAACGATCCCCGGGTGGCGCAGATGGAACGGGAGACGGCGTGAGCATCCTTGAGCAATTTCGGATCGATGGTCAGGTGGCAGTGGTCACTGGGGCCGGCAAGGGCATTGGCCGCGCGATTGCGATCGCTCTGGCCGAAGCCGGTGCCGATGTCGCGATCGGCGCGCGGACCGCAGCGGACCTTGAAGCCGTTGCAACGGAAATCCGGGCGCGGGGCCGCCGTGCGCTGGCGGTAGTGACCGACGCGACCAGCATGGCCGCGCTCGAAGCCCTGGCCGAGCGGACCGCGCAGGAGCTTGGCCCGATCGGAATCTGGGTGAGCAATGCTGGCGGCATTCCGGATGGCAATCCGAACTATCTGACCAGGACCACCGAGGCGAGCTGGGATGCCCAGATCGACCTCAACCTCAAGGCGGTGTGGATGGGGGCAGTGGTCGCGGCCAAACATATGCGCGATGCTGGCGGAGTGATCGTCAACACCTCGTCGCGCTCGGCAATGGGGCCGCAGGTCAAGAACGGCCCCTATGGCGCGGCCAAGGCTGCAGTGAACAGCCTGACCGCCACCCTCTCGCGCGAGCTGGCGCCGAAAATCCGGGTCAACGCGGTCGCGCCGGGGCCGATCCCGACCGAGAACTTCAACGACTGCATGGGCACCGACGACGAAGCCAAGCGCGAGCATCTGCGCGAGATGATCGGCATCCCGCTGCAACGCTATGGCCGCGAAGACGATATCGCCGCCGCCGCGCTCTACCTCGCCTCGCCGGCTTCGGCCTGGGTCACCGGGCAATGCCTCTATGTGACCGGCGGGCTTTAAGCCGTGGCTGAGACAGATGTCGTCATCGTCGGCGCCGGTGCGGCCGGCCTGACCGCAGCGCTGGCCGCGCATGCCGGCGGCGCCAGTGTCACCATCATCGAAAAGGGCGCGCAGCTGGGCGGAACCGCGGCGATCTCTGGCGGGATCGTCTGGATTGCGGACAATCCGCAGATGCAAGAAGCCGGGATCGCGGACAGCGCCGAGGACGCACTCGCCTATTTCCGTTCGCTCGACCACGGCGAAATCGACGACGCGGTGCTGCAGGCGTTCGTCCGCGAAGGCCCCGAAGCGCTGCGCTTCCTCGAAGCGGCCGAAGCGCTGAAGCTCAGCATCCTGCCGGCCTACCCCGATTACTATCTCGACCGCCCCGGCGCCAGGCCGGACGGGGGCAGAGCGCTGGACAACGACCTGTTCGACTTCCGCGAGCTTGGCGACTGGGCCGAGCGCGTGTTCACCGACGGCATGATCCAGCGGATGATGCTGCGCGAGACCCCGCTGGGCGGCAGTTCGGGGATGATCGACCCGGCCGAATGGATGCGCCGCACCGAACTGGACCTGCGCGGCTTTGGCCAGGCGTTGGTCGGGCGGCTGCTCAAGGCCTGCCTGAGCCGCGGGATCGAGCCGCAGCTGGCCTGCCGGGGGCAGCGCTTGATTGTCCGCGACGGCCGCGTGGTCGGCGTGACCTACGAACGCGATGGCACGCGCCAGACTGCCCTGGCGAACCGCGGCGTGATCCTGGCGACAGGCGGGTTCGAATGGAACGAGGAGCTGAAAGCTGCGTTCCTGCGCGGGCCGCTGACCGCTCCGGCATCACCGCCGGGGAATACCGGCGACGGTCTGAAAATGGCGATGAGTGCAGGCGCTGGGCTGGGCAACATGACCAGCGCCTGGTGGGTGCCGACGCTGGCACCCGAAGAAGCAATCTGGGCGGGCGGTGAACAACGCGCCGCGCCGGTGCTGATCGAGCGGACGCTGCCCCACACCATCATCGTCAACCGCCAGGGCCAGCGCTTTTGCAACGAAGCAAACAACTATTCCTCGCTGGCAGGCGCGTTTCACGCCTTCGATCCCGCCACTTATGCCTATCCCAACCTGCCCGCCTATCTGATCTTCGACGATCAGTATCGCCAGCGCTATCCGCTCGGCACGGTGATGCCGGGGGCACCGCTGCCCGACTGGGTCGCCAGCGCGGACAGTCTCGAGGCGCTCGCCGGGATGATCGGGGTTGCCGGCGATCAGCTGGCGCAGACCGTTGCCACGTTCAACGCCGCTGCGCACGGCGCAGTCGATCCGCAGTTCGGCCGCGGCATCAGCAGCTATGACCGCTTTTATGGCGATCGTTCGCGTCCCGGTGCCGCGGCGACGCTGGGCGCGCTTGAGGTTGGTCCATACCACGCGGTCGAGCTGAAAATGGGCGCGCTGGGGACCAACGGCGGCGCGCGGACCAATTCCTCGGCCCAGATCCTCGACGTCGATGGTGCGCCGATCCCCGGGCTGTTTGGCGCGGGCAACGTGATCGCCTGCCCGACCGGCAGCGTCTATGCCGGCGCCGGAGGAACGCTAGGGCCTGCCCTCACCTTTGGCTACATTGCCGGACAGGCCGCGGCCCGGATCACCAACACCGCACCGGAGATCCCAGCATGAAGCGCGTTATGGTTCTGGGCGCGACCGGCGATCAGGGACACCCCCTGTTGACCCGGATGCGCCAGGCCGGCCTGACCCCGGTGGCGGCGCTGCGCAATCGTCAGGCATTGGCCGGCACCGAATTCGCCGATGTCGAAACGGTCGCTGCCGATCTCTTCGATACCCAGTCGATGATCGCCGCCGCGCAAGGCATGGACGGTATCGCCGTCCACCTGCCGTTCGTTTTCGACCGCGAGATCGCCAGGCAGATGGGTGAGAACATTGCTGCAGCCGGCAAAGCCAACGGCGTCAGCAAGATTGTCTTTCACACCAGCTGCCATGTCGAAGATCACGACATCGACAACCCGGCGCACGACGGGCGCCGCGCCATCGAAGCCGCGATCGCGGCCAGCGGCTGCGACTATGTGTTCCTCGAATCGCGGGTGTTCATGGACAACATGATCCGCAGCTGGAACAAGCCCTCGATCGTCTTGCAGGGGATTTTCGCTTATCCCGCCAATCCCGGCCTCAGGATTTCGTGGATCTGCCTTGACGATGTCGCAGCGTTCATGATCGAAGCGCTGCAGCGCGACGATCTGCCCAGCGGACGTTACAAGATCGGTGGACCCGAAGCGCTGCTCGGTGACGAAGTGGCCGCGATCCTAAGCAAGGTCGCCGGCAAACCAATTCGCTTCCAGAGCATGACGCCCGACGAATTCGCTTCGGCGATGAGCCTGCTGATCACCGGATCGGCCGAAGTTCAGCCGCTGTCGATCTACGACGGCATGGCCAGCTTCTATCGCTTCTATAATACCCAGCCAGTCTCGCCGCTGATTGTCGATCCGGCGGAAATGGCGCAGCACTTCCGCCACCGCCCGGTTTCGCTCGAGGAATGGGCCAGGCGCCAGGACTGGAACGACCCGCGCGATCCGGCGCTGGCGACCCGGATGGCGGGGATGATGGGTTAGACTTTGATGTGATGAAACTGACAACTCAATACAATGGAGAAGACGCGTGACCCAGACCCGGCAATGGCTGCTCAACGGACATCCTCGCGGTCGTCAGATTGTCGACGACGACCTCAAGCTGGTCACCACTGATCTGCCCGAGCCCGGCCCCGGCGAGATGCTGCTCAAGACGCTCTACCTCGGGTTCGATCCGGCGCAGAAAGGCTGGATGGAAAACATCGCCGACTATGTCGCGCCGATGGCGATCGGCGAGGTGATGCGCGGATCGTCGATCACCGAGGTGGTGGCCAGCAACGACGGAAAATTCGCGGTCGGAACCTTGCTCGCCGGATCGACCGGGTGGAGCGAATTCGTGATCCACGATGGCACCTGGCTGACCCCGGTCGAGAGCGATCTGCCGGCCTCGGCGATGCTTTCGGTGCTGGGGACCACCGGGGTGACGGCCTATTGCGGGCTGTTCAAGATCGGCCAGCCGGTCGCGGGCGATGTCGTGGTGGTTTCGGGCGCCGCGGGCGCCACCGGCTCGATCGTCGGTCAGCTGGCCCGGATCGCGGGCTGCACCGTGATCGGGATTGCCGGCGGGGCGGAGAAATGCGCCTGGCTCAAGGAAGCCGCGGGCTATCACCATGCGATCGACTACAAGGCAGGCCCGATTCGCGATCAGCTCAAGGAACTTGCTCCCGACGGGATCAATGTGATCTTCGACAATGTCGGTGGCGCGATCCTGAACGACATGCTGAGCCGGATCGCAACCCGCGCGCGGGTGGTGATCTGTGGCGGGATCAGCCGCTATGAAAGCGGCACGCTGCCCGCTGGCCCCGAAAACTACTTCAACCTGGTGTTCCGGCGGGCGCGGATGGAAGGCTTCATCGTGCTCGATTGGGCCGACGAATTCCCTGCAATCCGCAAGCGCCTGGTCAAGATGGTCAAGGATGGCCAGCTGGCCTACCGCGAAGATGTCCAGCACGGGTTCGAGAACGCCCCCGCCACGCTGCAGCGCCTGTTCGTGGGTGCCAACAAGGGCAAGCAGCTGCTGAAGGTTTAGGCCCTTGTTGGAGGGACTCTGAACCCTTCGTCATCCCGGCGAAGGCCGGGACCCAGACCCACTCAAAGTGACTCCGCGAAGCGTCGCTGTTTCTTGTTAGGACTGGGTCCCGGCCTCCGCCGGGATGACGAACAGCTTAGATAAAAAGTACGATGCTTAGAGCCGCTCTGGATTCTCCAGCAGATTGGCCAAGGCCACCAGAAAGCGTCCGCCATCGGCGCCGTCGATCGCGCGGTGGTTGCAGCTTAGCGAAACGTGCAGCATCGGAACGATCCGGATTGCCCCGGCATCGTCGATCGGTTCGGGCCGCGCCGCGCCAACCGCCAGGATCGCGCCCTGGGGCGGATTGATAATCGCATCGAACTGCTCGACCCCGAACATGCCAAGGTTGGACAGGCTAAAACTGCCGCCCTCGATTTCGACCTGCTTCAGCTTGCCGGCCCGCGCCCGGGTGCCAAGATCGGACATGACCGCGCTGATCTCGGCAACGCTGCGCGAGGTCACGCCCGAAACGATCGGCGTGATCAGCCCGCCATCGGTCGCCACCGCCACCGCAATATCGGCGCTGGCGAAGCGGTGGATTTCGTCCCCATGGACCTGGATGTTGAGCGCGGGGACTTCGCCCAGCGCCAACCCGCAGGCCCGGATCAGATAATCGTTGATGCTGGGCTTGGGATCGGCCGCGGCGCGCAGCGCCAGCAGCCGGTCCATCCGGATCCGCCGCCGCACGTAGAAATGCGGAATGGTCGCCTTGGATTCGCTCAGCCGCCGCGCGATCACCTTACGCAGCTTGGACATCGGCTCGACCACGACGCCGCCGCCAGCACCAGCCGGAGCGGCAACGACGCCTGATGCCGACAGCACGTCGGCCTTGCTGATCCGGCCGCGCGGTCCGGTGCCGGTCAGCCCGGCCAGATCGACGCCGTGCTGCGCCGCAAGCCGCCGCGCCATCGGTGAGGCAAAACCAAGCGAAGCAGGGCTAAGCGCGATAGCGCCCTTGAGCGCCGCAGCGGGCGCAGTCCTGGTTGCCTGCTCGACATCCTGCAACGAGATCCGCCCGCCACGGCCGCTGCCGGTGATCGCTGCAATGTCGGCGCCCGATGCCGCCGCGGCGGCATGCGCGGCCGGGCTGATCCGCTTGGTGTCGAGCACAGGTGCAGCAGCAACCGGTGCTGTCGGCGCTTTTGCCTCCACCGGGGCTGCACTGGCGCTCGCCGCAAAGCCGGTATCCGCAGCCTTGAAGCTGGCAACAAAGGCGTCAACCTCGGCCGGGTCGGCGCCAGGCTCACCCAAGACCGCCAGCAGCGCGCCCACGTTCAAGGTCTCACCCGGCTGCGCGATCAAGCGCACAAAGCATCCCGCCTGTTCGGCTTCCACTTCGTTGGTGATCTTGTCGGTCTCGATCAGCGTCAGCACCGCGTTCCGGGAAAATGGCTCGCCTTCGGTCACCATCCATTCCGCGACTGTTCCTTCGCTCATCTCGATGCCCCATTTGGGCATGGTGAAAGCCTTGAGAGTGGTCATGGCCAGGGGCGCCTAGCGGTAATCAAGCGTGCGACGGGCCGCAGCTTCGATCTTGGCGGAAGACGGCAGCCAGGCCCGCTCCAGCTCGCGGGCAAACGGAATCGGGCTGTGCGGCGCGGTGACCATTTCGATCGGGGCCTTGAGCGAGGAAAACGCCCGCGAGGCGACAAGGCCAGCAATATCGGCAGCAAGGCTACACCGCGGGGTGCTTTCATCGGCAATCACCAGTCGCCCGGTTGCTTCGACCGAATCGAGGATCGCCTCTTCGTCGAGCGGGCTGGTGGTGCGCAGATCGATTACGTCGCAGCCGATCCCGTCCTTGGCGAGCGCATCGGCGGCGGCTTCGGCGAAGCTGACCATCAGCCCGCAGCTGACAATTGTCACGTCCCCGCCCTCACGCGCCATCCGGGCCTGACCGAACGGAACCCGGTATTCGCCGTCGGGAACTTCACCTTTCACCGCAAACAGCGCCTTGTGTTCGAAGAACATCACCGGGTCATCGCCGCGCAGCGCCTCCATCAGCAACCCTTTGGCATCAGCAGGAGTGGTCGGCATCGCCACCTTGAGTCCGGGGATCGAGGTCAGCATCGCATAGACCGACTGGCTGTGCTGCGCCGCCGCATTGAGGCCGGCACCGTAAACCAGTCGGACAACCGCCGGGCAGGTGGTCCTGCCGCCGAACATGTAGCGAAACTTCGCCATCTGGTTCCAGATCTGGTCAAGGCTTACCCCGACAAAGTCCGCGAACATCAGCTCGGCGATCGGGCGTTTGCCCGCCAGTGCCAGGCCGGCGGCAGCACCCATGATCGCGCTTTCGGAAATCGGCGTGTCGATCACCCGGTTAGGGCCGAACTTGTCATAGAGCCCGGTGGTGGCGCCCCAGATCCCGCCGATCGCCTCGGGGCCGCCCGCAGTGCCCATCCCGCCGACGATATCTTCGCCCAGCACCAGGATATCGGGGTCGCGTTCCATTTCGGAGTGGATCGTTTGATTGATCACCTCGCGGATCGTCATCTCAGCCATTGGTCCGCGTTCCTTCTAGTATGAGACATAGACGTCGGTGAGGACAGTCGCAGGATCGGGGGGCGGGGCCGCCCGCGCCTCTACCGTGGCTTCCTCGATCAACGCCATCGTCGCCGCATCGACCGCATCAAGATCGGCGTCGCTGAGCAGCTTCGCCGCGGTTACCTTGGCGCGAAACGCCTTCAGGCAGTCACGCTCTTCGCGCAGCCGATCAACCTCGCCCGGCGCCCGGTAGCGCTGCGGATCGCCTTCAAAATGTCCGTAATAGCGCTCGGTATCGAGCTCGACCGCGGCCGGACCATTGCCGGCGCGGACATGTTCCAGCACTTCGCGCATCGTATCGTAGGTTTCAAAGAAATCGCAGCCGTTGGCGCGCCAGACTTTCATACCGAAAGCTTCGGCCCGGCTGGCAATGTCCTTGCTGGTGCCAACCGCATAGTCGACCCCGGTGTGTTCGGAATAATGGTTGTTCTCGAACACGAAGATGCACGGCGCGTTGGTGACCACCGCCATGTTCATCGCTTCAAAGGTGGTGCCCTGGTTGCACGCCCCGTCGCCGGAAAACGACAGGCCGATCTTGCCCTTGCCGTCGATCTTGGCGGCCAGCGCCGCGCCAACCGCCTGCGGCGCACCGGCGCCGACGATCCCGTTGGCGCCAAGCATCCCCACCGAGACATCGGCGATGTGCATCGATCCGGCCTTGCCCTTGCACAGGCCATCGGCGCGTCCGTAGATCTCTTTCATCATCGCCTTCACATCGCAGCCCTTGGCGATGCAATGGCCGTGGCCGCGGTGGGTCGAGACGATGAAATCGTCGTCAGCGAGGTGCTCGCACACCCCAACCGCCACGGCTTCCTGACCGCAGTAGAGATGCGTGAAGCCGGCAATGTCGCCGCTCATGATCTCGGCGTGCAGGCGCTCTTCGAAGGCGCGGATGATCGTCATCTGGCTGTACGCCTTGAGCAATTGTTCGCGGCTGAGCTGCACGGTCGTTCTCCCAAATGCCTTGGCTTTGCAGGCGGTAAATCAGGTCAGGCAGGTCATTTGCCAAGGGCGAAAATTGATAGGTCCGGCGCCAGCTCAGACCACCAAGGGCTGGAACTAGAACTGCACGCGTTTGGTGAAGGCGCCGTCGACGATCAGATTGACGCCAGAAGTGTAGGAAGAGGCCGGACTGGCCAGGAACACCACCGCGCGCGCCACCTCGTCCGGGGCGCCCAGCCGCCCGGTTGGCATCTGCGCAACGATGCTGTTGTAAAAGTCGGGCATCGCGTTCTTGATCATCCCCCAGTTGCCGGTGGGAAACTCGATCGGCCCCGGCGAGACCGTATTGACGCGGATGCCCTTGCCCGCCAGCGCCTGGCTCTGCTGCGAGGCGTAGGTAATCAACGCTGCCTTGATGGCATTGTAGGCCTGCGGCATGATGAAGGTCTCGACCGCGGCGGTTGACGACATGATGATGATCGAGCCGGCGCCCGAAGCCTCCAGCGCCGGGGTCAGGGTATCGATGCCTTTGACCGCGCTCATGATGTCCACGTCGAGACACTTCTGCCAGTCCTGGGTCGCGCCCTGGCCGGAAACGCTGGCCATGTTGATGAAGATATCGCAGCCGCCCAGTTTCTCGACGGTCTTGCCCAGCCACTCGACATAGCCGTCGATGTTGTTGGTCATGTCGAAGACCTCGCCGTGGGCCTTGCCGGGATTGCCCGAAAGCGCCGCCAGCGCGGTGTCGATGCGGCCCTGATCGCGCGAGAAGAACGCGACATTGGCGCCTTCGGCGGTGAGCAGTTTGAGGATTTCGAGCCCGATCCCGTGGGCGCCGCCGTTCATGATCACTTTCTTGCCGTTCAGACCCAGGTCCATCGCCGCTCTCCTCAGCACTTGTCAGGGCGCACAAACGCCCGATCATCGCAGCTGAATGAACAGCCAAACAGCCCGGAGAGCAAGCTGCGCAATTGATAGTTTTTCCGGAGTGCGAATCGCCATAGGCTTCCGCACAACAGCAAGGCCTTCAGGCTGCATTGACCATGGAGAGGATTGAAGCATGACCGTGGTGATTTCCGCACAGATCGAACTCCCGCCCGAGAACCGCGAAGTGGCCCTGGCCGGTGCCAGGGAGCTGATCGAAATGGCACTGGCCGAGAAGGGCTGCCGACATTATGCTTGGGCCGCCGATCCGCACTATCCTGGCCGGGTCCACGTGTTTGAGGAATGGAACAGCGCCGAGGACCTGCAAGCGCACTTCTCTGCCCCGTCCTACACCGGGATGCTGGCGCATCTCGGGCAGTATTCGCTGCTCGGCGCGACTTCGAACAAGTATCGCTGTGATTTGAGCGAACCGGTTTACGGGCCGGACGGGGTCGCAACCGCAACCTTTCTGACCGCGAAGGACTGATCACCATGGCGAATCTCAATGGCAAGGTAGCTGTCGTTCTGGGCGCAGCGGGCGCTGACAACATGGGGCAGCATATCGCAAGGGCACTGGCCGATGCCGGAGCCAAAGTGGTGGTATCGGGGCGGCACGAAGCGCCGCTGAAGGAGCTTGCCGCCGCGATCAAGGGCGACTGGGCACTTTGCGATATTACCAGCAAGGCCGAGGTTGAGGCGCTTGCCGCGACCACGGTGAAGCGCCACGGCAAGGTTGATATTGCGATCAACGCGACCGGTTGGGGCCTGCTCAAGTCGCTTCACGAGATTACCGAGGAAGAGCTCGACCAGATCATCGCGCTGCAATTCAAGGGCGTCCACTATTTCCTCAGCGCCTTCGTCAAGGCGATGCCAAGCGGCGGCTCGCTGGTCCAGGTTTCGTCGGCAACCACCCAGTGCATAATCGACGATCACGCGGCCTATATCGGCACCAAGGCAGGCTCCGAAGCGCTGATCCGCTGCGTCGCCAACCAATACGGGGCGCAAGGCATCCGGGCCAACACCCTGTCGCCAGGGTTCACCGAATCGCCGATGACCGCGGGAGCCTTTGCCACGCCCGGCCTGGTCGATGCCTTCATCAAGGAATATCCGCTCGGCCGCGTCGGCACGTCAGAGGACATGGCCAAGGCGGCGGTCTGGGTGGTCAGCGACGATTGCTACATGTCCGGACAGAACCTGCAGATCAACGGCGGCCTGACCCTGCGCCGCAACCCGCGCCCCGCCGAAATCGGCGCCGCGGTGGGTGCGGCCATGGCGGCGATGACGGGCTAAGGGCAGACGACCCAGCAAGTCAGCCGAAACTGCTGTTCCAATCGATCGAAATCGAGAAAGTTGATATTGATCAACAAATTGTAGCCTGATTGGCACGAGAACCGAAAGGCTCGGCAACAGCAGCTTTGGTGTGTTGTCCGCTAGATCCGGATTGCCCTTTGAAAAGGATAGCGACATGTCCCCGCCTGCGAACCAGCCCCTGGAAGAGATCGAGACCACCACCCCTGAAATGCTGCGCGATCCCTACAGCTACTACGAGCGGCTGCGGGCCGAAGCCCCGGTGTTCCGCGATCCCAAGACCGGGATCGTTTCGGTTTCAACCTACGCTCTGGCGCTGGAAGTGAACAAGAAACCAAAGCAGTTTTCGAACGATTTCGGAGCATTGCTTTCAACCGGCGGAGCAGGCCAGCTCGATCCTGAGGAGCTGGCGATCATGGAGCAAGGGCTCGCGGGGACGAACACCATGTTGACCGCCGACCCGCCCGCCCACACGCGTTACAAACGGATTGCGATGAAGGCTTTCCCGCACAGTCGGGTCCAGGCAATGGCACCCTACATGGCCGAAGTCAGCAACATGCTGATCGACCGCTTCATCAAGGACGGGGAAGTCGAACTCAAGTCCCAGTTCTCTGATCAGCTGCCTTCAATCGTGATCGCCGATGCCTTGGGAGCCAAGCGGGATGAGATTCCGCAGTTCCAGTATTGGCTGAGGGGGACAATCGGCAAACTCAACGGCAACGCCACTCGCGAGGAACGGATCGACTTTGCGCGCCGCGAAATCGAATTGCAGAACTACTTTATCAAGGCGTTCGCAGCGCGGCGCGAGACACCGACCGACGATATCGTGTCCGATCTGGTTCACGCGCCGGTTGACGACGAAGGCGGCCGACTGCTCAATGATTCCGAGCTGTTCTCGATCACCAATCAGCTCTTCAGCGCCGGACAGGAGGCGACCTCGCACGCGCTGAGCTATGCAATCTATCAGCTGATCCGCAATCCGGGCGAAATGGCAAAGATCAAGGCCGACCCCGCGCTGGCCGCCAACCTGGTCGAAGAGACGGTTCGCCATCTCACTCCGTCACACAACATGTGGCGGGTTGTGAAAGAAGATACCGAGCTGGGCGGGGTGGCGCTGAAAGCCGGTGAGCCGATGTGGCTGCGCTATGGCTCCGCCAACCGCGATGAGGCCCGCTTCCCCGATGCCGCGGCATTTGACATCACCCGCGCCAACGCCAGGGAGCACTTGGGCTTCGGGGCCGGCATCCACACCTGCCTGGGCATGGCTCTGGCCCGCCAGGAAATGAACACCGCGCTGCCGATCCTGATCGACCGGCTCAAGAACCTGCGCCTTGCGGACGGCGCAGACAGTTACGAGATTGGCGCCAGCACCATCTTGCGCGGGGTTGCCTCGCTCAAGCTGCGGTTCGACCCGACCTGAACCGGACCGGGTCGAACCTCTGGCTTCAATTCAAGGCCGAACCACCAAATTGCCGGTGTGGCCACCGGTGAACATCGTAATCATCGCCGCTGGAAACTGGTCGATCCCTTCGATCACATGTTCGGGCAGCTTGAGTTTGCCATCGCGGATCAGGTCGGACATTTCCCGGGTCGCTTCGGCAAAATCGGCGGCGTGGTAGGTTACGACAAAGCCCTTCATCGCGGCATTGCGTTCAGCGAGGCGCAAATAGAGCTTGGGGCCGCGGACATCGTCGAGGTGCTGGTACTGCGAAATCGCTCCGCAAATGACCACGCGGGCCCCAGCCGGGGCCAGATTGTCGAGCACGATGTCGAGCAGCTCGCCGCCAACATTGTCAAAGAACACATCGACCCCATTGGGAGCGGCCGCGGCCAGTTGTTCAGCGACGTTGGCCTGCTTGTAATCGATCGCGGCATCGGCGCCGAGGGTTTCGGTCAGGTAGCGGCACTTGTCGGGGCCACCGGCGATCCCGATTACGCGGGCGCCGCGGGCCTTGGCCAGCTGAACCACCACCGAACCGACCGCCCCGGCCGCACCCGACACAACAACGGTATCGCCTGCGCGCACTTCGCCCACGCGGATCAAGCCGACCCAGGCAGTCAGGCCGGTGGTGATCCCCAGTGCGCCAACGAAGTCGGCTGGCCTGATACCGTTGTCCAGCGTCAGCTTGTTGCACCCGGCCTCGTGGAGCAGAGCATGGGTCTGCGCGCCCATCATCCCGAACACCCAGTCACCCACCACAAACCCGGCGCTTTCGCTAGCCACGACTTGACCAACCCCGAACGCCGGGATCGTCGCGCCGAGTTCGGAAGTTTCATGCATCCCGGCACTGTCCAGCGTGGTGCGGATCCAGGCGTCGATCGACAGCGTATCAACCTTGACCACCACATGGCTCGGCGGAACCTCAGCGATGCTGACGGTTTCGAAGCCAAAGTCATCCATAACCGGCATGCCGTTGGGGCGGCGAGTGCCGAAAGCGCGGCGATTCTCGATTGTCATACTAGATCTCCTTCTGGCGGGTCAGCGCCGGATTGTCAGGCCGCAAGCGCTTGGCGATAAAGCGCGCTGTCGGCCGAATAGTAGTTGCAGTGAAAGCCCGAAGGCACGCGAAACGGGATGCGGACCGTGGCCAGCGGCCCTGCGGCAATGTCCTTTGCCGCAAAGATCGCGAGCTCGCTGGTCGGGGAATTGGCGCGGTGGACGATGGTGATCGCATAGCCATCGGCTTCATCGGTTGCACCGATCCGGGGCGCAAACACCAGTTCGCCCGCGGCCGCGCCGGGGCCAAAATGATAAAAGTCTTCGGTGCCTTGCTCGGTGTCGAAGCGGAGCACCGCGTCCATCCCTTCAACCCGGCCATCGCGCGATCTGAGATTGATGTTGGCGAAGCTCTGGCGCGACTTGCGGGTCATCAGCCTGTCGTCGGGGCGGGGAAACTGGATATCGCGATCGTTGAGCACGGCTTCCTTCATCGATGCGGCCGCAATGTCGATCGTCCAGCGCCGCAACGACTGCTGGGTGTCACCATGGGTCAGGCGGTTGCCGTCCTGATCGGGGAACAGCGCGGTGCCATTGGCGGCAGCGACGTCGGCAATGATCTGCCCGCCCTCTTCCCAGACATTGAGTTCGTGGAACATGTGCCGCGGCTCGAATTCGAACCAGCGGACATCATCGGCAGTTCCCTCGCGCGGCATGATCGCCAGCTTGGTCGGACGGCCGGTGTTCCAGGCCGTCATCGGCCCGCCCTTCATGAACCGCTGGACGTCCGAATCGATCGGGATGATCGGGAACACCGCCCAGTTCTCGGTAAGCAGGAAAGTGTGCACCAGCGACATGTGCGGCACCGGAATGATGGTTGAATGGCGCACCGTGCCATCGGCAGTGATGATGTCATAGCGCAGTTCTGGTGGCCCCAGATGGCCGTTGATCGCCGCGCCGACATTGATCAGCTCGCCGCTGATGTGATCGATCTTTGGGTGGGCGCAAAAGGTCGTGGTGACCTTGCCGTCGTAGTCATGCTCGCCCAACGTTTCCAGATCGCGCGGACCCATCACCACCGGCTTTGCCCCTTCCATCAGTGCCAGCAGTTTGCCGCCATGGAGGATAATGTTGGTGTTGCCCGTGTTGTAGGTTTTGCCCTGGACGCTGGGATCGGCGGTCATCGGATTGCCGAACATGCCGAACAGACGTTTGCCGGCCGCCTTCTCAAGCTCGAACTTTTCGGTCCGGACCCAGCGGTTGCACATCGACGCGCGGCCATCGGCGATATGGAAGGCGAAGACCATGCCGTCGCCGTCGAACCAGTGGTAATCGCCTTCGCGGGTGGGATAGAGCGGATCGGGGCCGTTGCGATAAAACACCCCCGCCAGATCCCGCGGGATCTCGCCATCGACAATCAGATCGGGCGCGGTCGCCTCGAAACGCACCGGCTCGTGATGCCCGGACAGATAGGGGTGGTCGAAAAAGGCCTGGGTCAAGGTTCCGGTCCCTAAGACTAGCGCAATGCCGCGCAAGAATTTGTGCTTGTCCGCCTATAGCGCCGGCGCCGCCGCGCGCTCCCGCCAAAACTGACAGTCGCTCCGGGTGACAGGCAGTCTAGTTTGGCATATCGCCGCAGCGTTAACCTTAGGCCTCCAGAGGAATTGTCATGACCGAGAACCGCCGATTTTTGCTGGCGCGCCGACCCAACGGGATGCCTGTCGCCGACGATTTCAAGCTGGTGAGCGAGCCCCTTCCCGAACTTGCCCAGGGCCAGTTCCTGATCCGCAACCGCTACGCCTCGCTTGATCCGGCGATGCGCGGGTGGATGGACGATACCCCAAGCTATATGCCCCCGATCCCGCTGGGCGATCCAGTTCGCGCCTCGACCGTGGGCGAAGTCGTGGCGAGCAAGGCCGATGGCTTCCCGGTTGGCCAATGGGTGTCCGGCCTCCACGGGATCGAGGAATATTCGGTAGGCATGGCCGGCGGCTTTTCGCAGCCGATCGACGTCTCTATCGTGCCATCGCCAACCAACTTCCTGTCGGTTTTCGGGGCGGTCGGGATGACCGCCTATTTTGGCTATCTGGAAGTGTGCAAGCCGCAGCCGGGTGATGTCGTGCTGGTGTCCGGCGCCGCCGGGGCGGTGGGATCGCTGGTCGGCCAGATCGCCAAAATCAAGGGCGCCTCGAAAGTCATCGGCATTGCCGGTGGACCGCAGAAATGCGCGCGGCTGATCGAACGCTATGGCTATGACGCTGCGATCGACTATCGCGGCAAATCGGTGGACGCGCTGACTGCTGAGCTCGCTGCCCTGGCCCCGGGGGGCGTGAACATCATTTTTGAGAATGTTGGCGGCGACATTCTCGATGCTGGGCTCAACAACCTGGCGATGGGCGCGCGGATCGGGCTGTGCGGGCTGATCAGCGACTACAACAACCCCGGCGAAAAAACCGGCGCGCGCAATATCTGGCAGCTGATCGTCAAGCGCGCCTCGATCACCGGGCTACTGGTTGCCGATTATGTCCCACGCTGGGGCGAAGGCATTGCCGAAATGGCCGGCTGGATGCGCGAAGGCAGGCTGGTGTTCGACGAACATGTCGATGACGGGATCGAGAATGCCCTGCCTGCTTTCCTGCGGCTGTTCAGCGGCACCAATGATGGCAAGATGATCCTGAAGTTCTGACCATGGCGGATCAGCGCAGCCTTCTCGTCCTGAGCGGCGGACATCCCTATGAGGAAGGTCCGTTCGCGGCATTGCTGGGGCGGCTTGAGGGGTGGCAGGTTACCCACCTGATCCATCCCGAGGCTGAGCAGCTGGTTGGCGAAGGCGCGGCAGAGGCGGCCGACGCGGTGCTGTTCTACGATATGGCGGGCTATGAATTTGGCGATGGCAAGGTCACCTCGCGCCCACCCTCGCCCGCGTTCAAGGCCGCGATCGAACGCCGCTTTGCCAGCGGTCGGGGCGCGGTGATAATGCACCATGCGCTGGCCGGCTGGGCTGAGTGGCCGGGCTGGAGCGAGATTGTCGGCGGGCGCTTCCTGTACCAGCCGGGCGAGGTGCGCGGGAAGGCATGCCTCGATTTGGGTTATCGCCACGATGTCGACTATGTCGCTGAGCTGGTGGCAGAGCATCCGGTGCTGGACGGCGTTCCCGCGACTTTTGCGGTCAACGATGAGCTCTACCTGGCCGAAGTGTTCGAAGCCGATGTGGTGCCGCTGATCCGCGCACGTTATAGCATTCGAGGCGGCGAATTTCTATTCAGCGGCGCATGCTGTGGCGGGACGCATGTTTGACAACAGCGGCTGGCCGCATCCTGCCGGCAGCAACCTGATCGCCTGGACCAAGCCGGTTGACCGCGCCGAGATCGTCTATCTGCAGTGCGGAGATGGCCCCGCCACTTACACAAACCCCGCGGTCCAGCGCCTGATCTTGAACGCGCTAGAATGGACCGTCCAAACCCCGGAGAACGGCATGACCCCGCAACAAACCGTCGAAGCATTCATCGCTGCCTGGAACCGTCAGGACATCGACGGCGCTGTCGCGCTGATGGCCGAAGACATCGTCTGGCATAACATTCCGATGGAACCTGCACTTGGCATCGCCGGCTTCAGGGCAATGATGGCGCAGTTCCCGCCCAGCGACGGGATCGAATTCATCACCCACCATATCGCCGCCAACGGCAATGTTGTCTTGACCGAGCGCACCGACAAGTTTCTGATCGGCGGAAAATGGCGCGCGATCCGGGTGATGGGGACATTCGAACTCAATGCAGATGGCAAGATCACCCAGTGGCGCGATTACTTCGACATGGCCGAGTTTCAGCGGGAATTCGCCTGAGCCCCGCGAAACCGTTGGTTCCGGGACCTAGCATTTTCGCGCGTCGCAAGAGCGCATTCAAGGTGGCATCACGAGTCGGATTACGAGGTTTGCAATGAACGACATGACCAAAACCCCAAGTTTGCTCGATCCGGCGATCATGCAGAACCCGTTCCCGCTCTATCAGTGGGCGCACGCCAACTCGCCGGTGATCGACCTGCCTGGAACGGCCATGAAGGTGATCATGGGCTTCGACATGTGTTCCGAAGCGACCGGCCGGGTTGAGGATTTTTCGAACGCCTTCGGACTGGTGCTGTCCGGGGCAATGGCTGAAGACCCAGAGATTGGCGCGATCTTCGCGGAAGGCTGGCCGCAGTTGGACACCCTGCTGACCGCCGATCCGCCGGTCCACACCCGGTTCCGCAAGTTGGTCAATCTCGCCTTCTCGATGCCGCGGGTCAACGCGCTGGAGGATGGAATCAAAGACAAGGTCAATGCCCTGATCGACGGTTTCATCGACAAGGGCGAGTGCGATTTTGTTGAAGCGTTCTCGGTTGGCTTGCCGGTTCAGGTGATCTGCGAGCAGCTCGGCTTCGCGCCCAGCGAACAGGCCAATGTCAAGCGCTGGTCGGATGCCTTTGCCGACCGGCTCGGCCACATGATCCCGCGCGAGCGCGAGCTGGAATGTGCCCACACGATTGTCGAGTACCAGCGGGCAATCAAGCTCAAGATTGACGACCGCCGCGCCAATCCGACCAACGATTTGCTCTCCGACGTGGTCAATGCCCGGCTCGAAGGCGAAACCCCGCTCGATGATGCCGAGATCATGTCGATTGCACAGCAGCTGATGGTCGCGGGCAATGAGACCACCACCCATGCGCTGGCTGGCGGGATCGTCCATCTTGCCAGCAACCCCGAACAGCAGGCCAAAGCCCGCGCCAACCCAGCGCTGATCCCCAACATGGTCGAGGAAGTCCTGCGGCTCGACACCCCAACCGCGGGGATGTGGCGGGTGGTGATGCGCGACTGCGAACTGGGCGGGTACGAGTTCAAGGCCGGTTCGATGGTCATGTTGCGCTACGCCTCGGCCAACCGTGACCCGGCCAAATACCCCGATCCCGACAAGTTCGATGTCGAGCGCAGCAATGCTCGCACCCACCTCGCCTTCGGCAAAGGCATCCATATGTGTGTTGGTAACATGCTGAGCCGCAAGGAAATGACCGTCGCCTTTACCGCGTTGCTGGCCCGACTTGACGATATCCAGCTCAAGCCAGACGCGGAACTGAAGGTTGCGCCCAATCTGTTACTGCGCGGCTTTGTTAGCGTGCCGATCACATTCCGGAAGGCGGCGGCGTGAATTTCGATCTCGATGAGAACCAGGCACTGTTCCAGGCGACGGTTGAGCGGTTTTGCGGCGCCAGCGACGTGGTGGCACGGCTGGCGGCGCGCAAGCAGCCCGGCGGGCTCGATCGCGCGCGCTGGCAGGAGCTGGCCGAGCTGGGGCTGATCGGGCTTGCCGCTGGTGAGGCCGATGGCGGGCTGGGCGGATCGCTGCTCGATTGCGCCATTGTCGCGCAGGCGCTCGGCAAGGGGCAATCCGCCGAGCCGTGGCTGGAGTGCGGGTTTGTTGCGGCCCGGCTGCTCGCCGGCACCGAACATATCGAAGCCGTTATCGCTGGGCGCGAGATCGCCGCCTTCGCCTTTGCCGAGCCGGGCCGCCGGTTTCAGCTGGAGGCGACTGTGGTTCAAGCCAAGGGCGGGGTGCTGAACGGCGAAAAGCGCTTTGTCCTGTCTGGCGCCGCGGCTGATCTGTTCATCGTCAGCGCAGCGCACGAAGGACGCACTGCGCTGTTCGCGGTCCGGCGCGATGCCGCGGGGATCGACGTAAAGCCCTATCCGGTTACCGATGGCGGGATTGCGGCAGTGTTGACCCTGCGCGATACGCCCGCTGGCACTCCGCTGGACGCCAACCTGGACGCAGTAATCGCCGATGCCCGGCTGATGGCCGCAGCCGAGATGGTCGGGCTGGCCAGCCGGCTGTTTGATGACACGCTGGAATTCGTCAAGACCCGCGAACAATTTGGCCAGCCGATCGGCCGTTTTCAGGTGATCCAGCACCGCCTGGTCGATGGCTATACCAAGCTGGAAGCGATCCAGTCCGCAATTTATCGGGCGATGCTGCAACCGGCCGCGCCGGCCGATGCGGTCAAGGCCTTTGTCGCCGAGCAGGCGATCTGGATCGGTGAGCAGGCAGTCCAGCTGCACGGCGGCATGGGCATGACCGACGAACTGGGCATTGGCCACGGGCTCAAGCGGATCTTGCTGTTGTCCAAGCTGTTCGGCGATCCTTCGTCCGGGATTGCAGCCTATGCCCGGGCGGCATGACATGAAGCGCCGCTCGTTCCCTGCCCAGTCGAAGGTGCGCTAGCCATGACCCACAGGATTGACGCCCATTTCGTCGCGGCGGGCAAGTTTCATGACATCGATTTTGCCCGACTGGAAGTGCTCAAGCTGTTGGCCGAGCACCAGAATATCCGCACCACCGTGGCGATGGACTATAGCAATGTCGATCGGATCGCGGCCTGCCAGTTCCTGGTGACCTACACCTGCGACGTTCTGCCCAGCGTCGAGGAAACCGCCGCGATCCAGGCGTTCCTGGAAAACGGCGGGCGCTGGCTGGCGCTGCACGGCACCAATTCAATCCTCCGCTTTGTGGAAGGCGGGGTCGATTGCCCCGAAGAGCGCAACGATCTGATGGCGCTGCTCGGCACCCAGTTCAAAGCGCATCCGCCAATTGGCAGTTTCCGCGTCGAAGTGAGCGATCGCGATCATCCTTTGACCAAGGGCCTCGAAGATTTCGACATCATCGACGAGCTCTACGTGACCAAGACCATGGCCCCGATCAAGGTGCTGATGCAGACCCGGTTTGACGGCGAGGCGACCGGCTTTGTCGAAGCCAGCTATGACAATGCGGTCGTGCCGATCCTGTACCTGCGCGATCACGGCAAGGGCGGCGTCCTGTACAACACGCTTGGCCATTGCCGCAGCCACTACGACGTGATCGAGCTGATGCCGTTCTGGGAGCACCCGGAGCGCTGCGGCTGGAACTACCCGGTCTATTACGAAACGCTGCGGCGCGGAATTCGCTGGGCTATGGGGGAGATGGCCTGATGGACATGAGCTTTTCCAACGCGGATCTGGCGTTTCGTGAAGAGGTGCGCGCGTTCCTGGCTGACAAGCTGAACCCGCGGCTGCGCGAAGGCGCTGCGCGCACTCCCAGCGTTTTCACCGAGCCCGACATTACCCGCGAATGGCAGTCGATCCTCTATGAGCAAGGCTGGCTGGCAACGCTCTGGCCGACGGAAGATGGCGGCCCCGGCTTTACCCCCACCCAGAAGTACCTTTTCGAGAAAGAGTGCGCGATTGCCGGCGCCCCGGCCCTGCCGGTGTTAGGTCTCCGGTTGGTCGGACCGGTGATCTGCAAATTCGGCACGCCCGAGCAGAAGGCACATTTCCTGCCACGGATCCTGTCTGGCGAGGATTATTGGTGCCAGGGCTATTCGGAACCAGGATCGGGATCTGACCTGGCCTCGCTCAAGACCAGGGCAGAGCGCGTGGGCGACAAGTATGTCGTCAATGGCTCCAAGATCTGGACCACCCACGCGCATCACGCCAACTGGATTTTCGCGCTGGTGCGCACCGATCCCGACGCCAAGAAACAGGAAGGGATCAGCTTCCTGTTGATACCGATGGATCAGCCCGGGGTTTCGGTTACCCCGATCGTGACCATGGCCAACGACCATGAGGTCAACGCGACCTTTTTCGACAATGCGGAGAGCGGGGTCGAGAACCTGATCGGGGCCGAAGGCCAGGGCTGGACGATCGCCAAGTATCTGCTGGAGAATGAACGCGGCGGGTCGTGCGCGGCGCCTTCGCTGCTCGCAGCGCTTGACCGAATCGAAGACCTGGCCCGCGCTGAGGCCTCCGGGGTCAACGGCGCGATGCTGCACGATTACGATTTTTCGACTCGGCTGGCGCGGTTGCGGCTGGAGGCCCAGGCCTTTGAAGTTACCGAGCTCAGGATCCTGGCCGAACTTGCCAAGGGCCGCGCGGCGGGTCCGCAAACCTCGCTTGTCAAGCTGGTCAGTTCAAACCTTCGTCAGAGCATCAATTCCCTGGCGATTGACCTGTTCGGCTATGATGGCCTGCAACTACCTGTTTCGCGGCCACTTTATGGCAACGAAGCGCCCGAGGCGATCGGCAGCCGCGAATCCCAGATGGCGATGCCAAGCTATCTCAATGGCCGTGCCTGGACGATTTTTGGCGGCTCCGACGAAGTCCAGAAGACGATTATCGCCCGTCAGGTACTTGGGCTCTGACTAGGCCGGCCCGCAACCCGCATATCCCGCTTCCGATCTTTCGCTTCCCTTGCTAGAATGCACTGCCGCCATCAGAGCGGCGAGGACTGGCGCAACGCCAAGGGAGCATGGATGGACTGGCAGGCTGCCGATTTCGAACGCGTGACCGTTAGGTCTGCGGACGACGTGCGCCCAGCGGCGATCGCGCTTCGGGATATTGTCGCCCAGTTCGATTTGCGGGCCGGGGCGACCCCCGACATTGCGTCGAAAGCGCAGCTCGCCGATGCCCAGGGCGTCAACGTCAACGCGGACATTTTCGGCTGGACCCAAGAGGGCGAGCGCTGGTGGGAGAATGGCCGCCTGGCGCTGGTTTCGCCGTTTCCGCGGGCTTGCCGCTATGAGAGCGAGCCGTTCTGGTGCAGCGCAACGGGTTTCCACACCGTATCGCACAACAAGTATCTGCAAGAGCTCAATTTCAGCGATTTTGCGCAGTATACCAAGGGCGGCGCGCTGATTGTTGTGCCGGTGCATTTGTCGTTCGGGCAGATCGCGGCTGCCAGCTTCAGCCCGGTTGACCGCTCGTGCACTGATATCAGCGAGCTGTTCGAGCAGCACGGTGATTTTCTTGGCGCGCTGACCCGCAGGTTCCTGGCCAGCTATGTCGGCACCATGCGCACCCAGCAATGGATCCCAAGCGACTGCCGCCTGTCAAAGCGCGAAGTTGAGTGTCTGCGCTGGGCCGCGATCGGCAAGACCGACAAGGAGATCAGCCTGATCCTCTCGCTGAGCCACGCCACCGTGCGCTACCACGTCCAGCGCGCCGGCGAGAAGCTGAATGCCGTCAACCGCAGCCAGGCCGTGTTCAAGGCCGGGCAGCTTGGATATCTCGGCGCCGCAGCCTAACAGTTTTCAGCGTTTGTGCCGCCGTATTTGTCGTTCATCCCGGCCCCGCAATGGACGCTGCGATGCATCCAGGAAAACGCGGGAGTAACACATGGCAGGACGGGTTGAAGGCAAAGTCGCGCTGGTCACCGGCGGGGCGATGGGGCTGGGCAAGGCCGATTGCGAGCGGCTGGCCGAAGAAGGCGCGAAGGTGATCGTCACCGACATCGACCTTGATCGGGCCCAGACGGTTGCGGCTGCGATCGGCGGGCACGCCTTCCACCACGATGTCCGCGACGAGGCTCGCTGGCAGGAAATCATCGCCGAGGTTGAGCGCTTGCATGGCCGGCTTGACGTGCTGGTCAACAACGCCGGCAATGTCATCTTCGAATTGGTCGAAGACTGCTCGATCGAGAATTTCCGTCTGCACATGGCGATCCATGTCGAAGGCACCTTCTTTGGCTGCAAGTACGGGATTGGGCTGATGAAGCAGTCGGGCGGGGGCTCGCTGATCAACATGGCCTCAACTGCGTCGCTGATGGGCTATGGCGGGCTGATCGCCTATTCCGCGGCCAAGGGCGCAATCCGGTCGATGACCAAGTCGGTTGCGGTGCATTGCCAGGACGAGGGCTATGGGATCCGCTGCAACGTGCTGATGCCGGGCGGGATCGAAACCCCGATGGTCCAGGCTATCAGTGGCCGGCCGGGTCAGGAACAGGCTGTGCCCGAAGGCGTGCTGCCCGCCGACGCGATTGGCCACCCGCGCGATGTCGCCAATATGGTGTTGTACCTTGCCTCAGACGAAGCGCGGTTCATCACCGGGGTCGAGATACCGATCGACAATGGCCTCAAAGCCCGCCCCCACCACTGACGGATCAAGGACCCGCTTGTTCCGGACGATTGCGGGAGAACTGACATGGACGCAAGGCTGATAGCGCTCGCCGACAAGCAGGCGATAACCGAGGCGCTGATGCGCTATTGCCACGGTGTTGATCGCTGCGACCTGGCGATGCTCAAATCGGCATTCTGGGCGGATGGTACAGTCGACTACGGCGTCACGCGCGGCCCCAGCCACGGGTTTTGCGAAGCGCTTGTCCCGCACTTGCTGGCGATGCGATCGACCATGCACAACCTCTCCAATATCCTGATTTTGCTGGACGACGACAGCGCCCGGGCGATGAGCAATTGCGTCGCCTATCACCAGACCGACGGCGCCGACGGCCCGACGGAGTTGATTGCTGGCGGCCGCTATCTTGACGATCTGGAACGGCGCGGCGGCGAATGGCGGATTGCCCGGCGGCTTTATGTGCTGGACTGGAATCGCACCGGTGCTTCCAGCCAGAGCGAGGAAGGGCTGTTCGCGCAACTGACCAATCGCGGCGCAAGGTACCCCGACGATCCCTACTACCGCCAGGGCGCTAGTGTAGCAGCAGGCTCGCCATGAATCCGCCGAATCCAGCCGTGCAGCTGCTGATCGACAAGCAGGAGATATTCGAGCTCTCGATGCGCTACATGCGCGGGCTCGACCGGCTCGATCTGGACTTGCTCAAAAGTGTCTATTGGCCCGATGCCACCGATGCGCGCGGGTTCATTGACGGCAACGGCCATGCTTTCTGCGAATTTGCGGTCGAGCTGCTGGCCGCGCATCACGCCAATCACCACATGCTGGGTCAGGCGCTGATCGAGGTTGCCGGCGACGAGGCCCACGGCGAGGTCTATTTCCAGGCCTTTCACCGCATTGTCGAGGCAGGGGCGGAGCGCGATTTCTGGGTGATTGGGCGCTATGTCGATCGCTATGCGCGGCGCGGCGGGGTGTGGAAGATCGCCCACCGCGCTGAGCTCAACGACAGTTGTTCCAACCATCCGCCCAGCGACACGTGGTTGCGCACCACCCCGGAGGCCTTGCGCGGCGCGCGTGGCCATGCCGATCTATCGTACAACCGCGATCTGCTGAGGATCGACTAGGCCATGGCTCAAGAGCTTCCGTCACCGCTTGCCCCCGGCGAGGCGCGCTGCCCCGGCCCGTCGACCGCGGACATCATTCGCGCCGATAGCGACAACCAGCCGGCCGCGATCCTTGAGCAATCCTACCAGTTTCTCGGCGACGGCGATGTCAGCTACGATGCCTACACCGCACCCGAATTCGCCGCGCGCGAGGTTGAGCGGATGTGGCCCAGGGTCTGGCAATTTGCCTGCCGCGACGAGCATATTCCGAAAGCCCGCGACAGCTATGTCCATGACCTGGGCCCTTATTCGGTGCTGCTGGTGCGGCAAAGCGATAGGAGCGTCAAAGCCTTCGTCAACAGTTGCAAACATCGCGGCATGCAGTTGCAGGCCGCCGGTGCGCGCGCCAATCTGAAGGTCATCCGCTGTCCCTTCCATGGCTGGACCTGGAACCCCGATGGCAAGTTGATGGCAATCCCCTGCGCCTGGGACTTCCCGCATGCCGACAAGGAAGACTACGCGCTCGATCCGGTCCGGGTCGATAGCTGGGGCGGTTTCATCTTTGTCAATCTGGATGGTCAGGCCCCGCCTTTGACGGAGTACCTTGGGGTCATTCCACAGCACTTCGCCGACTGGCCGATCGCGCGGCGGCACATCCGGTTGCACATCCAGAAACGGGTTCCGGCCAACTGGAAGCTGGCGCTGGAGGCGTTTCTGGAAGCCTATCACGTGATGGCAACGCACCCGCAAGGCCTGCCCACCGCCGGCGATGCCAATTGCCAGTACGATGTGTTCGGCGAGAACGTCAGCCGGTTCATCCACACCGTCGGCTTCCCCAGCCCGCACCTGGCCGGCGAACGATCGCAGGAGCAGATCCTGGCCGATTTGGGCGGCGGGCAGCTTGGTCTCGCGCTTGACGAGCGCGGCAGCGCACGCGCCGTGTTCGCAGATTTTCGCCGCAGCACGCTTGGCGCTGAAATGGGCGTCGATCTTTCAGCCTATTCGATCAGCGAGATGCTCGATTCGATCGAATACTATTGCTTCCCCAACTTCGTGGTCTTCCCCGGGATCGGCTTCCAGATGGTCTATCGCTTCCGGCCCGATGGCGACCGCGTCGACAGCAGCCTGTTCGACCTGTTCATGATGACCCTGACGCCCGAAGGTGAGGATGCTCCGCCCGCGCCCCTGCCGGTCGAGCTGGACTATCACGAGAGCTTCACCAGCGCCCCCGGGATGGAGCCGATGCTGGGCCATATCTACGATCAGGACACCGACAATCTCGAACGCCTGGCCAAGGGCGTCAGGGCCAGCCGCAAGCAGGGCCAGACCCTGGGTAATTATCAGGAAGTCCGGATCCGGCACATGCGCCAGACCCTGGCGGGCTATGTCGATGGGTCTGATTTGAGCGTCTTGCGCTAAATCTGAAACGTCATCCCGGCGAAGGCCGGGACCCAGCCCGAACAAGAAACAGCGACGCTTTGCGGAGTCTCTTTTCGCTGGCTCTGGGTCCCGGCCTTCGCCGGGATGACGAATGTGTTTCAGAATAAAACGCGGCTTGCGCCAGTGCTCCCCGCTATGAAAACGCCGGTGTCGGCACACCCTCGGCGTTGTAAACCGGACCCTCGGCGTCGATCCGGTACTTCTTGCTGAGCGCCTTGATCAGCCCGCTGGCGCCGATGTGGTCGCGCATCCCGGCATATTGGGATCCGGCGAAATGCGCGGCGAGCGCGGCTTCGCTGTCCCATTCCTCAAACACGTTGATCCGGGTCTGATCGTTCAGATCAGCGCTCCAGTCATAATGCAGGCAGCCCGGCTGAGCCAAGGCACCGTCAATCCAAGGCTGGGCGGAGACGAGCGCCTGCGCGCGGCCTTGCGGTTCGACGTAAAGCTGCGCGGCAATCAGGACCTTGGCCATGGTTAGCCCTGCGCCGGAACAAATTCGGCGACCACGCGAAAGCTGCGGCTGGCATAGAGCCATTGCCCGCCCTGCTTGACCATCGTGTCATCGTAGAGCCCGCCGATCATCCGGGTGGAGCCGTCCTTGAGCTTCATGATTTCCTGGGTCTGGCAGCGGCCGCTCGCCTGATCCCCGTCAACCACGGTCATCGAGGCGATGCAGTGAAAGCTGACTGCCTCGAGCCCCGACATAGCCTGCTGCCAGAACGCGACGATCGCCTCGCGCCCCTCGGTCTCCATGCCCATCAGGCTCCAATGCGCGTCTTTGGCCCAGACTTTGCCCCAGTCCTCCGCATCGATGCGCACAACCGCGTCGGCATAGGTCTGGTGCAATTCAGCGATGGCTACGCGGTCTTCGAGTGGTCCCTTGAACATGCCTTGTCCTTTCAGTCGCTGGCCAGCCAACGATCAATGTTGTCATGGAAAAACCGAACCCGCGATTCTTGTCCGGCAAAGTGTCCGCCGGCATAACCGCGCGAACGCAACCCGCGCTGCTGGCTGGACCAGATCGCCACGTCCTGGTCGATCGCCGGTCCGCAGCTGAGCTCGCCAACTTTGCCGCGCAGATGTTCGACCGGCTTGTTCAGATCGACACTCTCCGACATCGCGTAGGAGAAGTAGTCGGTCTTGCCGTCGGGGAACCAGGTGAAATACCACATGTCGAACACGCAGCGTTCAGGATCGGTCGGGTGGGGATCGGCGCGCAGCCAGATGCAACCGTCGGGCTTCAGGCTGAAGCTGATGTTGGGGAACACGGTGTAGTGGTAGTGATCGGTCAGCTGATCATCATGGAAGCGGCTGTAATCATAGCCCTTGGCCTTGCCCTGCTGGCGCTTGGCGGCCTGCAGCGCCGGCCGGATCGCCATCGGATCGGCGCGGAACGCTTCGGGGTCGAGGTCCCAATAGCTGAGCTCGCGGCCCAGCGCTGCGATCACCGTATCGGTCTGCCCCTTGAGCGACTTTGACGGCCGCGAGCCGGGCATGAACATCCGCGCGTGGCCGTGCGGGGCATAGAGGTCGAACTGGCAGTCCTTGTAATTCTGCTCCATCACATAGACCGTGCCGGGATGGACAAAGGGCAGATGGTAGCTCTCGTTGAAATTGTCCTGAACGCATTTCCAGTTGAAATCGCCGTCCAGCGTGACCCAGTGGGTGCGGCGCATCTTTTCCATCTCATAGCTGGCGATCTGCGGGCCGACCGGGCCAAGATGCTCAGCCAGCGGCGGCGCGGCGGGATCGAGATTGACCCAAACGAAGCCGGCAAACACCTCGCAGCGCAGCTCGGCCAGGCCCACTTTGCCGCAGGGATTGCCGTCGGCAAAATCCTCCGCGCAAGGAACGAAGCTCAGCTCGCCGTCGGGCTTGAAGCGCCAGCCATGATAGGCGCAGGCGATGCGGGCTGCGTGGCCCTGCTCGGCCTCGACCAGCTGCTTTCCGCGGTGCGGGCAGACGTTGTAGAAGGCGCGGATCCTGGCATCGTCGCCGCGGGTAACCAGGATCGATTCGCGCCCGATTTCGTAGGTGAAGAAGTCGCCGGAATTGGGTACCTGCTCGGCCAAGCCCGCCGATCAGCCAGGCCTTGGTCCAGATCTTGTCCCACTCGCGCGCCATGAATTCGGCCGACCAGTAGCGCTCGCCCAAAATCGGACCGGTCGAAAGCTCCGGTTCGGGCAGCTTGCTGCGATCAATCGGCGGCGGCGGCTCAAGCACGGTGGCCATCACTGTTTCCTTGGCTCAAATTCGATGTGCAGCGCCTTCAGGCTGCGCAGCAGGAAGTGCGGGTGGATCGCAAAATCGTTCTTACCCGGCGCGAAACGCATGTCTGCGAACCGGTCGACCACTGCGGTGAACCCCCAGGTCAGCTCGCGCCGCGCCAAGGGCGCGCCCAAGCAGTGGTGGACGCCCGAACCGAAGGCCATGTGTGCACCGGCCTTGGGCCGCTCCAGATCGATCTTCTCGGGACATTCGAAGGCGCGCTCGTCGCGGTTGGCGGCGGCGTAGCGGACGTTGATCAGCGCCCCATCGGGAACCGGCACCCCGCCGATCTCGGTATCCTTCGCGCAAAATCGCATCAGGCTCTGGACCGGGGATTCGAGCCGCAGCACCTCTTCGACGAAGGTCTTCATATAGCGTTCGGGATCGGACCTGAGCTGGTGCCAGACATCCTTGTTCTCGATCAGCAGCCGCATCCCCGCGGCGAGCGCGTTGGTGGTGGTCTCGCTGCCGCCGACGAAGGTATCGGCCATCATTTCGGCGTGGAGTTCCTCGTTGCTCAGCGGCCGTCCCCAGCCTTCGATCACGGTGTTGACCAGCACCGAGATCAGCGAATCGTCGGGCTGCTGGCGCAGCCGTTCGAAGATCGGCTGGAAATAGTGCTGCGCCTCGATCTCGCGGTCGACCATCTCCATTTCGCGCTCTTCGGGCAGCATCATCGAGATGCGGTGGAAGAAGGCGTCGGTCCAGCGCTTGATCTGCCACATGTCCGCGCGCGGCATGCCCATCTGGTCGCCGATGATGAACAGCGGCAGTGGCACCGCGAACTGGCTGACCCAGTCGCAATGGCCATCGCCCAGGAAACCGTCGATCAGTTCATAGGCCAGCTGCTCGACCTGCGGATCGATCAGCGCAATCCGGCTTGGCTTGAACGCCTCGTTGAACATCGCGCGCATCTGCTTGTGGTTCGGATCGTCGCGGCTGGCAAGCGTTGGTCCCGGAACCCAGCCCTTCTCCGCGAAAGCGCGCGGCGACCTGCTTCTGGCGCTCGATATTGTCGGTCTTCATCCGGAAGGCGGTGCCTGCCGCACCGCTGGGAAAGGTCTCGGTGTCCATCAGCACCCGGCGCACGTCCTCATAGCGAGTGACGACGTAGATGTCGGTGCCGGGCTGGCGATAGGCCGGCGCCTCGTCGCGCAGCGTCTTGTAGGCCGGGTAGGGGCATTGCTGGAGCTCGGCGTCGAACAGATTGATGCCCAGCTGCGGCGCCTCGGTCACCTGACCGGCCATCAGCGCACCTGGACCATTTCCTGGCCCCATGGCGCGATCGCCTCGGCGCTGCGGAAGGCAGCGGGGAGATCCTCGACCATGTGCCAGGTCGCGGCAAGCCGGCCGAAGCCGACGAAGAAAGCGCAAATCATGCCCAGCTCGACAATCTCGGCCTCGCTGAAATGCACTCGCAGATCGGCAAAGGTTTCATCGGTGATGGCAAGATGATCAGTTGCCATCAGCTCGCCATAGCGGATCGCGGACTTTTCTGCCGGGGTCAGATCCTCCGCCTCCTGCGGGCGTTCGAGCGAGCACACCAGCCCCTCGGTCACCCCGTCCGCCACCGCATCGGAATAGCGGATCGCCATGCAGCTGCGGCACTGGTTGAAGAATGCGATTCGCAGCCGCACCAGCTCTACCAGCCGATCGGGCAGGCCGCGGTTCTGCTTGAGCGCCCCGCCGAACTGCATCAGACCCAGCGCCTGCTCCGGGCAATGCGCAAAGAACCGCATCAGCCCCTGTTCAAGATCGCTTTGTTGTTCAGGCCGCAGCGCCGCGCGCAGGCGCGGGTCCCACTGTTCAGGCGCGAGCTTGGCGATCCGGCTCAATCGTCCCTCCCAAAAATGTGCGTGGCTAGGCTGCCCAAGCTTGGGCAGGACTGTATGAAGAACAACTGGCAAATTCGATAGAGAGGGCCGGTTCGATGCAGCGGCACCGCAATCACGAACTCAGCCCGATGCGCTGCCCACACGCGCTTGGCGATGTCGATCTGTTCGGGCCGGGCGCTGCCGAGCACTGGTACGAGGCCTATACGATCCTCCACAACGAAGCTCCGGTGATGTGCTTGCCCGGGCAGGGTCTGACGCCCGAGCGCGATGCCTTCATCCTGACCAAGTACGAAGACATATCACGCGTGGTGCGCGATTGGGAGCGGTACCTGCCGACGCTTTCACTGCTGGTAGCGCAGATCCAGCAAGCGGGGCAACTGGCGCGCGACATGCCTGATATCAATGCGATGGTCGCTGCAATCGCATCGTTGCGGCCAACGCCGGAACTGTGGCGCGCGCACCGCCAGGAACTGACCGATCCCTGGGTCGGTCCCGGTGCAAAGCGCCACGAAGCGATGATCACCGGGCATGTCGATACGCTGCTTGACGCTCTGCTGAAAGATGACGAGGCTGATTTCGTTGCTGCCTTCGCCCGCCCGTTGCCGCAACGGACCATGGCATCGGTGCTGGGTTTTCCGCTGGAGGATACCGCGCAACTGGCGGTGTGGGGCAATGCCCAGGTGATGTCGTTCGTTCACGGCAAGGGCCACAACAATCTGCTGACCGCGGCACAAAACAGCGAGAAGCTGGATCTGCTGGCCGGCTTTTCCGACTATGTCCGCGCCGCAGTGCGCGAAAAGCGTCTGCGGCCGCGCGATGACATGATCAGCTTCCTGACCCAGGTTCACTATCAGGCGCTGGACCGCAAGCTGAGCGACGATGAGATCAACGGGATCGTCTATGCGATGGTCATCGGCGGGCTGGAAACCACGCAATATGCGCTGGCCGAACAGGCCCAGCTGCTGTGCGAGACGCCGGGTCTGTTCGCTGAGCTCAAACAGGACCGCGAACTGGTTCGTCCATTTACCGAAGAGGCGATGCGGCTGCGCTCGCCGACCCAGGGCCTGTCGACCCGGATCACCACCCGCGATGAGGTGTTCCAGGGAGTGCAGGTTCCCGCAGGATCAACGCTGCATTTGCGCTGGGGGGCGGCCAACGTCGATCCCGACGAATTCGAAGACCCGCGCGCAGTGAAACTCGATCGCAAGGCGGTGACCCGGCACCTTGCGTTCTCGGCAGGACCGCGGATCTGTCCTGGCGCGGGGCTGTCGCGGCTTGAACAGGTGATCGCCTGGAACCGCCTGCTCGATCGCCTTGATGGCATTGCCTACGCCGCGGCCAACAGCTTCCTGCACCAGCCGGGAATCATGCTCGGCACCCTTGAACTCAAGCTTGCCTTCAGCCCTGCCAAGGAGATCGCCTGATGACCACGCTGCTCGCCCATATCCGGATCAATCCGGGCAAGGAAGCCAAGTGGGAGGCGATCATCGCCGATATGGTGGCGCAGACCTTCGCGACCGAACCGGGTGTGCGGCGCTATGAATACTGGAAAGGGCAGGAGCCGAACTCCTATTATTGCCTGCTATCGTTCGCCGACAAATGGGCGTTCTACGAACACCAGATGTCCGAGCATCACGAAGGCCATGACTTCGGCGACGTTCTGGAGACGATCCGGCTGGAATATGTCGATCCGGTAGCGGGTTCGGGCGGCGGGCTGGCGCCAACGCTCGATCCGCCGCTGCCTGGCGATGCCAACACTGCGATGCGCACCGCGCAGGAGCGCTTCCCGCTGGCGATCCCGGCGTGGTGGAGCGGGCGCAAGTGAACCGCGATCCCGAGGTTCAGGCGCTGCTCGACAAGCAAGCCATCGCCGAAGTGATCGCCCGCTATTCGCGCACGCTCGACTGGCTCGACGATTCCGGCCAGGCCAGCTGCTATTGGCCCGATGCCGCGATCGACTATGGCTTTTTTGTCGGCACGGCCGCCGAATTCGTCCCCGCGGTGATGCAGATCGAGCGCGCCAGCAAGCGCCGCTGGCATTTCCTTGGCAGTCTGCAGATTGAGCTCCGTTCGAGCAGCACGGCCAGCGCCGAAAGCTACGGGCTGGCCACCGGGGTGCGCGAGACCGACGGGGTCTGGACCGGGAATCTCTATGGTGGACGCTACCTCGATGAATTCGAGAAGCGCGGGGATGACTGGCGGATCGTCAAGCGGCAGTACGTGATGGACTGGTCAATGCCGCTGGGGACCCAGAACGACGGCACCCCCAACCCCGATTTTCCGCTGCCGATCCTGCAGATCACCGCCTCGGGCCATCCGCTCTACCGGCCGATGTGATCGGGGTCAGGACCTATTGACCCTAGAACTGGCTGGGAACTCCGCTGCATTCGTCAAGCACCGCGCTGTAGGCGGCCATCCGGCGGCAGGCCGGCTGCGCAGCCGGATCGAGCAGCAGTTCCATCGCGTCGGCAAAACACGCGACGTCGCCCAGCCAGGCGCGCTCTAGCGAGGCCTGGGCCATTGCTTGCCAGCCGGCCTCATCCCCGCCCAGCGCCAGCATTGCCTGGACCAGACTTTCGCTCGAACCGTTCTCGACCACATAGCCGTTGACCAGGTTGCGGACCAGGGCATCGCGCGAACCCGGCGCCCCGGTGATCAGCACCGGCAGACCGAGCGCAAGGGCTTCGTTGACGACTATACCCCAGGTTTCGCTGTAGCTGGTCAGGACCAGGGCGAGCGCTGAGGCGAGCGGCCCGGCGAGTTCGGGGCCGCTGCGAAAGCCCGCGAAGACCACCTGGCCGTCAAGTCCCAACTCGGCAACCTGCTGGCGCAGCTCGGATTCAAGCGGCCCCGCGCCGAAAAGCTGCAGTCGCCGCGCCTTGCCGCCAGCCAGTTCGGAATAGCGAGCGAACGCAGCGATCAGCAGCGGCAGGTTCCTGACCGCGATGAACCGCCCGACGAATACGAAGTCGCGCTCGTCAAAGGCCGGTAAGGTCTGGCTCCCGCTTGCCGCCTCGGCACGGATTCGTGCGACACTGACGGTATCGTAGCCGAACAGGACCGGTTTGCCCCGGAAGCCGAGAAAGCGGAAATAGTCGCTCCCCCGGCTGCCCGCCACGATCACCGCCGAAAAGCAACGCAGTCCCAATCCCTTGGCGAATTCGAAACCCGACGCGCGCAGTGAATCGTCAAATTTCGAATCGCACATCAACACGACTTGCTTGCCAAGCAAGCGCAGGACCCAGGCCAGCGCCACGAATTCCAGCCGGCTATAGGGAACGCCGATGCAGACCATGCGGCAGCCGATGACGCTGCGCAGCACGGCCCAGAAGCAGCGCCAGCCCGGCACGTCATCGAACGAGCTGCCGGGGAAGAGCGTTTGCTTGTGCGCCTCTCCGGTGTCGCCCGAAGGCAAAAAGGCGGAATATTCGTTCGAAGTGTTGGCAACTTCGATCGCCAGCACTTCGGCTCGGCCCTCGAGTCGCTGTGCCACTGCGATGCATCGATCGACGTGGCTTTCGATAAACCGCGGCCAGACCAGCGCCACCTTTGTCTGCTTGTTGCTTGGCATCATGGCATCAATTGCCGCCTGATGCGGACGGCTGCAAGGCACTTTGTGGAAACAGCCGACCGCTCAAGCGGCTAACCTGCGCTGCTGGCAAAGGGATTCCAGGCCGGCTGGGCATCCAGCGCCTCGGCCAGCCGCGCCAGGCTGAGCTTGCCGTGTTCGCTGGCGCGGCGCGAAGCCAGCTCTGGCGCCAGCCGCGGCGGGATTGCCGCAGGCGATATGCCGCCTGAGCAATCATCGAGCAAAATGCAGGGATGACCTTCGCCGGCACAGATCGCGGCAATCACCGATCCGCTGCGCGCGGCGACCGGAATCCCCATCTGCATCGCCCGGCCAAGTACGCCCGAGGCCTGGTCGTAGTCGGGAGCATAGACGCACCAGACCAGGTCCGAGGCAGCGTAGATTTCGATCAGTTCGCGGTCCGTCACGAACCGGTCGAGTGCGTAGCCGCCGGCATCGGCGACGGCCCGCGCCGCCGGCTTGAGACCCGCTGAAACCGTGCCGCCAAAGGCAAACAGCACCGCATCTCGAAGCTCTGGATCGGCGGTGTACAGCGCGGCAAACCGGTCGAACCCCTTGTCGTGCACCTGACGGCCGATCGCACTGCACACCAGACGGCCGTTGGCGTGACGACGAATGGCTTCGGCAAGTGGTTGGTCCGCGGGTGCGGCGGCGGCACCCGGATCGAGCTGCATATCCCAGTTCTGGAGATCATGGATCCAGCCATGCGCAATCGCCGCCAGCCCCGGTTCGACGGCAAAGGAGACGATCACCAACACCTGCACCCCAGGGGTGCGGCGCAGCAGCTTGAGCGCAATCCGCTTGAGCCGAAGCCGCAAACTGCTGCCGGTGAGCGCAGGCAGGGGGCGCAGGAGGAAGCCGACCGTGCGTTTGCCCAGCAAAGCTCTGGCCAGGCAAGTGATCACAAACCGGAACGGCGCCGCTTCGATCTGCGGACACAGCACCGGCTGGCGGGAAAACAGCATGGCAGGGGTGAAGCCCGCGCGGCGAATGTTGAAGAGCCGGACCAGCATAGCTTTGTACTGGCCCCGGTGGCCTTCGTCACCCGCATCGTAATCGACCAGCAGAACCTGGTTCCGCTGCGCGGTCGTTGGTTCGGATCGCGCCAGATTGCTCATTCACCACTCTTGCCTCAGCACGCGCACCGCCCGCAAGGCCGCCGAATAGCGGCTATGCTGCTAGGCGCAAGGCAATAGCGGCACCAAACATGACCGCAAGGTCATACCGGACCCGCTTCAACGATCCGCCAAGCTCCGCTTTTGGCCCGGTATTTGACATAGCCGTTGGTGGCGCTGGCAAATGTGTAATTGTTGGCGCCGAGCGGATCGGTCACCTGCAAGGTGAAGGCGCCTGGCGTGGTCGCGCGGCGGACGATGTGGAACGCCATGCCTTCGTAAAGCCCGGTGTTTGGCAGCGTGATCGTCCGGTTCGCGGTCAGGGTGACGTTCTGGTATTGAACGGCGTCGCTGGTTGCAGTCAGGGTCGCGCTGGCATCACCAATATCGGTGATGTAATCCATCTGACGCTTGTCGGCATTGAACTTGGGCACTGTGACATTGCCGAGCACACCCCGGATATTGTCGGTTGCATGGCCCGAGCCAAGGTAGTTCAGTTTGACATTGGCGACGAACGGCATCGACCCCGTCGCATAATAGGCAAGCAGATTGCCGCCGGTCATGTTGGTGGTCGCCGCCAGACCGATAACGATCAGATCGGCGCCGGCAGGCCCATAGAGGAAGTAGCTGTTGCCCGCACTGCCGGCAACATTCAGGCAGCTGACGTTGATCGCCTTGACGTTGCTGTCCGGGAAAGCGAACAGCGAAGCCCCGCCCGTCTCGACATTGTATGCCTCGCTCTTGCAGTCGATGATCGTCAGGTTCTTGGAGGTGGTCGCCACAATCAATCCGTTGCAGCCACTCTTGCTCCCGTTCAGGAATTCGAGGTTGCGAAGCGACGTCGCATTGCTCGCCGAGATCTGGACGATAGCCTCGCCCGCGCCCTGGCAGGACAGGGTGCTGTTTTCGATGCAGATGTTCGGCTGGCCGATCGACGGTGACGGCACCGCGAAAAAGAACGCGCCCGCCATAGTCCCGCCGAATGCGCAGTCCGAAACCCTGAGGCCCCACAATGGCGGGCTGTTGGTGCTATCCGCCGCAATCGCACGGAAGCCGAAGCTAAACGACATTCTCCGCACTTGCCAATTGTAGAAGCCTTCGCCCGAGCTGGATGCGCCGGTCCCGAAGAAGATCGCAATCGACTGCGAGTTGGCGGTGGTTTGCTGGGTATTCCAGGACAGCGCCAGTTCGGCAATTTCCCAGCCCCAGGTGTTTTCGGTTTCGAACGAGAAGATGCGAGTATTGCTGGAGAACTGCTTGATCCGCGTCCCCTCGCGGCTTTCCCCGAAAATGCGCCAGCCGGTCGAAAACGGGATGACCAGCTTCGCGGTGATCTTGTAGGTACCCTTGGGAAAATAGAGCCCGCCGCCGGTCGGCGTCAGCACCGTGTTGATCGCGCTCTGGATCGCCGCGGTGTCGTCCGCCACGCCGTTGCCAACCGCGCCGAAATCCTTGACCGAGACGCTATCGCGCAGCTTGTCCTGGACGGTGCGGCCACTGCCAAGAGCAATCGCGCTAAACCCGACCTTGGCCGAACCCACTCCCGCGGCGGTCGAGGCGAGTTCGGTCTTGTTCTGGCTGATAAGCCCGCGAGCTATGAAATCGGTCGTGCTCATTGGGCCAGCCGGTACGTAAGGGTTCCCGAAGTCAACGCGACATCGAGGTAGAGCGCAGCGCCGGTCTCGTTCTCCTCCCACACCGGTTCGCAGACATTGGCCGTGTACTGGCCCCACGCCGCCCCGCCAACGGTTAGCGGCAGTTTGGTGGTGCCGCCATTGGTTGAGCGCTTGATCGCAACCGTGCCGGTCCAGGTTCCAGACAGCGCCAGCACCACCGGACGTCCCGCTGCGGGCTCAAACGGGCCGAGTACACCCGAGGCTGCCGTGCTCCCGGAAAGCGCGGCGGCGGCGGTGCCCGGACCGACCGCAACCGGCATGGGATTGCTGGCGCTGACCAGCAGCGCAGTGCCATCGAGGTCGGCGAAGGCTGCGGCGCGGCTTGGCACGTAGCTGGCGGGGGACTGGATCGGGGTGGAAGGCATGATGGCTCCTGACGAATCGGGGGAGCCGAGCCACTAACCGATATGGTTATATGTAGGAAAACTAAAACTCGTTATCGGCTACAAAATGGCTGCTCTTCCCTCACGGTCAGCAGCGACCATCCGCGCCGCGACCTGCGCCATATCGGTTTGGGCGTTCCAGCCCAGCACTCGCGCCGCCTTGTCGGGCAAACCGCCGCTCCAGGCCAGGTCGGCCGGACGGCCCAGCGCCGGATCGGCATCGACGTGAGCGCGCCAGTCAAGTCCGGCTGCGGCGAAAGCGCTCTGGGTGAAGGATTCGAGGCTGTGCGATTGGCCGGTGGCGACGATGAAATCGTCGGGCTTATCGGCCTGAAGAATCCGCCACATCGCCTCGACATATTCGGGAGCCCAGCCCCAGTCGCGGACGATATCGAGCCGGCCGAGCCGCAACCGTTCGTCCGATCCGGCGGCGATCCGCGCGGCGGCGGCGGTGATTTTGCGGGTGACAAAGCGCTCGGGCCGCAGCGGCGATTCGTGGTTGAACAGGATCCCGTTAGCGGCAAACAGGTCATAGGCCTGACGGTAGCTCGCCACCAGCAGATGCGCCGAAGTTTTGGCGACGCCGTAGGGACTGCACGGTCGAAAGGCGGCCTCTTCGGTGGCCGGACGCTGTCCAAGGTCACCGAAACATTCGCTCGAGCTGGCATGATAAATCCGGGCATCGCGCGCTGAAAGCCGCACCGCCTCGAGCAGGTTGAGTGTTCCCAGGACAATGCTTTCAAGCGTCTCGGCCGGCTGCTCGAACGATAGCCCGACCGAACTTTGTCCGGCCAATGCATAGATCTCATCCGGAGCGGCCCATTCAATAGCGGCGTGGACGCTGCGGAAATCGGTCGGCGCCATCGAACGCAGCGCCACGTTTGCGCGGATGCCAAGCCGATCGAGTTTGCCGAAATCGGCGCTGGCGGCATCGCGCGAGGTGCCAAACACCTGATAGCCGCGACCCAGCAGCAGCCGTGCCAGGTAGACCCCGTCCTGCCCCCCGACCCCGCAGATCAATGCGCGTTTCATGAACTAGGCAAGCTCCCGATAACATGCCGCGGTTTGCGCGGCGGTCCGTTCCCAGGTGAACCCGATGATCCGTTCCGCACCGGCTGTTCGCAGTTCGGCTTGTCGGCCCGCGGACCAGACCACCGCTTCGATAGCTACACCCAGCGCCTCTGGCGAGCCGTCCTCGGCATAGTGCGCCGCCTGACCGCAAACTTCGGGTACCGAGCTGGCCCTGACCGCCACCACTGGGCAGCCTGCCGCCATCGCCTCGAGCGGAGGAATGCCAAACCCTTCGTAGAGCGAGGGATACACGAACAACGCTGCACCAGCGTAGAGCGCAGCGAGTTTGGTATCACCGCCGGCGATCTGCCGGACCCGGTCCACCAACCCATGCCGAGCGATCAACGCGCGTTCGTCCTCGCTGAACGCCGGCCCACCACCGCAAACCAGATCGAATTCGGCGCGCAGGCGCGGTGAACCAGCAAATGCGTCAAGCAGGCCCGAAAAGTTCTTGTACGAAGCGCGGTAGCCAACGTGAAGCAGGTATGGCCGTTGCCCCAGGCTTGCCGGCGGCGCCTGGCGTACAAAAGTCTGAGCATCAAAGCCAAGGTGGGTAACCCGGGCGCGCGCTTCGGCTTCGGGGTACAAGCGGACCAGATCGTCAAGCGTACTTTGCGAAATGCACAAAATCCGGTCGGCCCGGGCGATCGCCGCAGCCTTGGCGATGCAGGTCGGTGCGTCACCAAGCTCGTCGGCGAACAACTCATGGGTCATGTCGTAAACGGTAAGCACCAGAGCCGCGCCGCGCGGAGCCAGCCGTTCGCGCCCGAAAAAAGTCTCGTGGACGATCCGCGCGCCCGACAGACTTGCCAGCGGACGGGCCAGGGCATCGCCCAGCGCGCGCGAAAGGCGCCGCGCGCCGCGCCATTCGTCAATCCGTCGGCCCCACACCAGCTCAGCCGGAAGTCGCTCAAGATAGTGGTTGACGTAGAGCGGCGCGACAATCCTCGGGGCTATGCCGTGCTGGCCCAGCAGCGGCGCAATTCCGGCAAAATAGCGCGAAATCCCGCCATATGTCTGATGCGCGAAGATGCGGTGGTCAAGCACCACCCGAACCGGATCGCCCGGCGCCGGCGCGAGGTTCATTTCAGGCCGTTCCCGCCATCGCCGCCTGCCATTCCGCGCTGAACAGCGGGCCAAGCGCCCCAAGCGGCGCCTGTTTGCCGCTCGCCACATCAACCACCGGCAGCGCTGCGATCCGCTCGGTCCGGGCCAGACCGCCAAGGTGAGTCAGGCGCCCCGCACCATCGCGCGCCTCGCGGAACCGGCTCGGGCGCGGGCGGCGATCGGCAATGCGATCGACAATCCTGGCGGCGATGTCACTGCGGGCCAGAAACAGGTTGTTGCCGGCGCGATTGCTGCCCAGAACGACATAGCCTTTGGTTGCCGCGAGATGCTCGAGAGCTTTGCACGATGCGCCGTAGTAGAGGTTTGACGGGTCAGCCGCGGTTCGCACAAAATCGGCCTGGTAAGGCACGCTGAGCGGCAGCAGATCGCCCAGCACCGCGTTGTATTCGACAATTACGAACCACGGCGAGACATTGCCGATCGCCTGCCAGACCCAGTAATCGTTGCCATCGATATCCACGCTGAGAATTCCGATCTCTGCGGCGAACCCGGCATCGGCGATGGTCCCCGCGATATTGTCGGCGGTGATGAAGGTGGCAAGCGCTAGTCAGATCGTGACGCCAGCTGATTGCGTCCTTGCGGATCGCCGCGATATTGGCTTCAGATCCGTCCAGCACCAACCCGCGCCAATTGCGGTTCTGCAGCAGGAAGCGGGTATTGCTCTCAAGGTAGCTCTCGACGCCGAATTCGATGAAACTCTCCGGTATGCCCGGGCTTTGCCTGATCAGCCATTCGATGATGCCATCTTCACCCCACTGCGAAGAGACCCGAAATTCCGCATCAGCGAGCGTGGCAAGCTGCGTCAGCGCGGCGATCTGGCGGGCCGCGACCTGCCCCTGGAGGAGCGCCTGACGCTCGATCGCCGGGCTGCGTTCAACAACGCCTGAGAGCAGCCACCCCAGCCGATCGCGCAGTGGCCGCACTATCCCCTTCACTCAGTGATCCCTCTTCATGATCCAGCTTGCGCTGGCGATAGCGCAAGCATCAGGTTGACGCCAGATCAGCTTGAAAGCCCTGCGGATTCCGTCCGCGTCAGCTCGCTGCGAACCGCCATAAACATGAACGGCAGCGCCACCAGGGCATAGCTGGCAACGGTCGCCCAGATCACTCCCGGCAAACCGAACAGCTGCGTCCACCACAGTCGCAGTGGAACGCTGACGATCACGCAGGCCACACCCGCAACGACCTGGATATGAAGCCGGTTGGCCCCATTCAGGAACATCGTCCCGGCATTTCCAGCAGCCTCGATCACTCGCCACAGCCCCAGTCCGGCGAGCAGCGCGAACGGTACTGCCAGCCCTTCACCCACCCACCATCGGATCAGCTGCGGGCCAGCCGCAACCAGCACCCCCGACAGGACCGCCGCGCTGCCCACGCCCAGCACCAGCGAACGCCGCAAGGTCTTTCGGGCCCAGCGATGATCGCCGCGCGCCGCGGCGTCGCCATAAGCCGGCCACAGCGGGGTGAAGACCAGCGCCAGCAGAGTTGCGATCACCGCGAACATTCGCTCCGGCACGGCATAGGCCGCAACCGCCTCTGCGCCTTGCACCCGGGCAACGATGAACGCGTTCATCTGGAACAGCAGCGCAGCACAGATCTGCAGCACCAGAAACAACGCACCATCGCCAGAAAGCCGACGGACCGCGCCACCATCGAGCCGAACCATGCGCGGTCGCAATTCGGGCTGACGGCGCCAGAAAAAGTCGATTGTATTGAACAGGCTGACCAGCACCGGCGTGCCAGCGAGGGCAAGCACCAGCCAGGCCAACGATGCCTCCAGCCAAGTGGCGAGGATCAGCGCCAGCAGCGCCGCCAGACTGGCCGCACCTTGCCACAGGCTGGCGCGAAATCCCTGTTGCAGGCCAAGCTGGATCCGCAGCACCAGCCCGAACGGAATTGTCAGCGCCAGAATCGCCAGGAACGTGGCCGCTGCCGGTCCAGCTTCGATCACCGCCAGAGCGCCCGTCACATTGAACAGCCGGTCCCAGGCGACAAACCGATAGGTCACGGCGAGCAGCGCCAACATGATCGTTGCAATCCCGACCATCGCCGCATAGGCCGAGGAGATCTGCCGCCTGAGCTCGGCAGAATTGCGCCGTCCGGCGCTGTGCGCAACCGCAGTCAAAATGCTGTTGCCGATCCCGAAATCGGCAAAGCTGAGCAGCACCGAAAACGCGCTCAGCGCCATCCACATGCCATAGCGCTCGGGTCCAAGGTAATGCAGGGTTAGCGGCACCGAGATCAGCGTGGTCAGGATCGAAAGTCCGCGGGCAAATGCCGAAGCCAGAGCGGTAAGCGCAATCGCGCGGTGCCGGGCCTGGGCGCGGCCTGCTTCGGTTTCGGGATCCTTTGGCCGGCGCAGCGCTGCGACAAAAGCGCGCGCGCGCGCCGTCAGATTGGTGGCCCCTTCGCCGCTCAAGGCTGCGCCTCAGTCACGCCCGTTCACCGCGTCGGCACGGGAGCATCGCCCGAATAGTCGTAGAACCCGCGCCCGGTCTTGCGGCCGAGCCAGCCGGCTTCGACATATTTAACCAGCAAAGGCGCGGGCCGGTACTTGCTGTCGCCGGTGGTGTTGTAGAGCACCCGGACAATATCGAGGCAGGTGTCGAGCCCGACGAAGTCGGCCAGCTCGAGCGGCCCCATCGGGTGGTTGAGGCCGAGCCGGCAGCCCTTGTCGATATCGGCGATGTTGGCGGTGCCCTGACCCAACACGAACACCGCTTCGTTGATCATCGGCAGGAGAATGCGGTTGACCACGAAGCCGGGCTCATCCTCGGCCATGACCACCTGCTTGCCCAGGCTTTCGGCGAAGGCGCGGGTCCGCGCGACGGTGTCGGCGCTGGTGGCGAGGCCGGGGATCACCTCGATCAGCCCCATCACCGGCACCGGGTTGAAAAAGTGCAGCCCGATGAAGCGCTTGGGATCGGGCGAGCTGGTCGCCATGCGGGTGATAGGGATCGAGCTGGTATTCGAGGCGAGGATCGAATCTGCGTGCAGCACTTTGCCCACCGCCTCGAAAATCTTGCGCTTGATTTCCTCGCGCTCGGTCGCCGCCTCGATGATCAGATCGGCCTCGGCCATCGCCGCATAGTCGGCCACCGGGGTAATCCGCGCCAGCGCTGCGTTGGCTTCGTCAGGCGTGATCCGATCGCGCGAGACCAGCCGGACAAACGCCTTGTCGATCCCGGTTTTGGCCTTTTCGGCCAGCGCGATATCGAGGTCTGAAAGCAGCACCGTAAGGCCGTTCTGGGCAATCGCCTGGGCGATTCCAGAACCCATCTGGCCGGCCCCGATTACTCCAACAATTCGCATGCTCAAACCCTTCGCACCTGCAGCAAAGGCGGCTGGTTAGCGGCGAAACCGCGCGCTGGCTAGCGGTTTTGCCCCGGCACCCACAGCACGTCCCCCGCGCCCGCGGCATTGACCGCGCGGGCCAGCACGAACAGGTAGTCGGACAGCCGGTTGACGTAGGCGAGCGCGGCGGGATTGACCGGTTCGCTGGTCGCCAGCGCGGTTGCCGCGCGTTCGGCCCGGCGGACCGCGGCGCGGGCGATGTGGAGCCGCGCTGCGGCCTCGCTCCCGCCTGGCAGGATGAAACTGGTCAGCGGCGCAAGGCTGACATTGAGCGCGTCAATCTGCGCTTCCAGCCAGGTCGCCTGGGCCGGAACGATCCGCAGCACCATCTCCGAAGGCGCGAAATCCGAGCCCGGTGTAGCCAGATCCGCGCCGAGATCGAACAGGTCATTCTGGATCCGCACTACGGCACTCAAGTGGGGCACAAAGTCGCCAAGTGCTACCACCGCGAGGCCTAGCGCCGAGTTCGCCTCGTCAACCGCGCCGATCGCTTCCATCCGCGGATCGTGCTTGGCGCGGCGGCTGCCATCGACCAGGCCAGTGGTGCCATCGTCACCGGTGCGGGTATAAATCTTGTTGAGCTTGACCAAGGCGCGAGTGCCTAACCCCGCCCGGCCGAGAGCAGCACCAAGGCCACCACCACGATCGCCGCGCCCTGGAACAGGATGCGCTGCATCATCATCTTGTTCTGCTTGAGCTGCATCTCGCTCGGCCCGCTCGATTCGGGGCGTTCCAGGTCGGCGCGGGTGCTTTGCAGGAAAGCGGCAATGCCGCGGACCAGGCTGACGACAACCATGGCCATCAAGCCGACGAGGACAATCACGAGAAGATAGGTCATGCGCCGTCCAATAACCCGCTGCCCAGCGAAATGCCAGCAGGGAAGCGGTGTTCGCGCAGGGCCTGGGCGAGCGCCAGTCCGTTTTCCCCGGCATGGCGCAAATCCGCCAGCCCAAAGCCTGAATGCGCCGAACCCCGGCGCTTGGCCAGCTTGCGTCCATCGGGCTCGACCAGCAGCGCATGGTGATGCCACACCGGCACCGGCAGTCCCAGCAAGGCCTGAAGCAGGCGGTGGACGTGGCTGGCGGCGAACAGGTCCTGCCCCCGCGTCACCAGGCTGATCCCTTGCGCGGCGTCGTCAAGCGTCGCGGCAAGGTGATAGCTGGCGGGAGCATCCTTGCGCACCAGCACCAGATCGCCGAACAGCTCCGGGGTGGCGAGCTGCACTCCTGCCAGTTCGTCGACCCATTCGAGCAGGCCGACCAGCTCAACCGCCTTGGCCATATCCAGCCGCCAGGCCGCGCCATCAGGATCGACCCCGCGGTCCCTGCAAGTTCCCGGATAAAGCGGCCCGTCCGGACCCTCCTTGCTCGCCGCCGCGGCAATCTCGGCGCGGGTGCAGCGACAGGGATAGAGCAGGTCCATGCCGGTGAGCAGATCGATCGCCTTCTGGTAGCTCGCCAGCCGCGCCGACTGCCGCACCACCTCACCATCCCAGCCCAGCCCAAGCCAGGCAAGGTCGGCGAGGTGCTCCTCGGCCAGCTCAGGCCGACTGCGCGCGCCATCGATATCCTCGATCCGCACCAGAAACTCCCCGCCCCGCGCCCGCGCCAGATCGTGCGCGACCACTGCCGCATAAGCATGGCCGAGGTGCAATGAGCCGTTGGGGCTGGGGGCAAAGCGTGTCCGAACCGTCACAGCGGCGCTTGTCTTGTGGATTGCGGCACTAGGCAAGGCTTGACGCACCAAGTCCCGCCATGTTCAACAGCGCCATGCGTTGTAGCAAAACCGTCAAAGCCTGCAGCTACCGGGAGCCATGCTCAAGTCGGAGCTGATCGAGCGCGCGGCCCGGTTCCGCAGCGCTGAGGAGGATCCCGCGCGGAACCTCGCCAATTGCCCTGCGCTTGGTGCTCAACGCAGACTACACTCCGCTCAGCTACTATCCGCTCAGCCTGTGGCCGTGGCAGACCGCGATCAAGGCGGTGTTTCTGGAGCGGGTCGATATCGTCGAAAGCTATGCGCGGCTGGTCCACAGCCCCAGCTGGACCATGCCGATCCCCAGCGTGATCGCGCTGCGCCAGTACGTCAGGCCCAGCGAATTCCCCGCCTTCACCCGCTTCAACCTGTTCCTGCGCGATCGCTTCGCCTGCCAATACTGCGGCAGCCCCCACCACCTGACCTTCGACCATGTCGTCCCGCGGCGGCTGGGCGGGCGAACCAGCTGGGAAAACGTCACCACCGCCTGCGCCCCGTGCAACATGAGGAAAGGCGGCCGCACCCCGCAGCAAGCGCGCATGCCGCTGATGCTCAAACCGATCCGCCCGACCAGCTGGCAGTTGCAGGATCGAGGCAAGGCCTTTCCGCCGGGCTACCTGCACGAAACCTGGCGCGACTGGCTGTACTGGGATGTCGAGCTGGAGGCTTGAGGGGGCGATGCTGAAAAACACCTGGTATGTCGCGGCCTGGGACGACGAGCTCGGCTCCACCCCGGTGGAGCGCACCATCGTCGGCGAGCGGGTGGTTCTTTACCGCCGCGCTGATGGCGCTGCGGTTGCGCTCGACGGGCTTTGTTCGCACCGCCGGATGCCGCTCGCAAAGGGGCGCGTCGCGGGCGATCTGCTGTCATGCGGCTATCACGGCCTGACATTCGCCCCCGATGGCCGCTGCGTCGATGTTCCGTGCCAGAACTCAGTCCCCGCGGGCGCGGATATCCGCAGCTTTCCGGTTGAGGAGCGCTACGGGCTGGTGTGGATCTGGATGGGCGATGCCGCAGCCGCCGATCCCGCGCGGATCGTCACGGTCGAGAACTGGGGCGATCCGGCCTGGGGCTACAACCGCGGACCAGCGCTGACCTATGATTGCAACTACCTCTACATCACCGACAATCTGCTCGACCCTTCGCATGTCGCGTGGGTCCACCGGAGCAGCTTCGGCGCGGCATCGTGCGAGACCGTGCCGATGAAAATTCGCGCCGACTCCCACGGGATGACCGTGTCGCGCTGGATCGAGGATGCCCCGGTCGCGCCGTTTTATGCCGACCTGGTGCCGTTCGCCGGCAACGCCGACCGGCTCCAGCAATACGAGGTGCGCTATCCGGCGAACGCGATTATCAAGGCCGTGTTCGTAACCGCCGGAGCGGGCAAGACCGGCGCGGCGCTGACCCCGGCCAACAGCTTCGTGATGGACTCGTACAATTTCATCACCCCCGAGGACGATCGTCACAGCCGCTATTACTGGTTCCAGCTGCGCAATATCCGCCCCGGCGACGCCACGCTCAGCGCTGAAATGTCAGAGTCGGTACTCGCCGCCTTCTCGGAAGACCTCGAGGTGCTGGGCGCCGTCCAGCAAGGCATGGACGCCTGCGGCGACACCGCCATCTCGATCGCCTCGGACGCCGGGCCGCTGCGCTTCCGTCACGCCTTGGGCAAACTGATCGCTGCGGAAGCGGCGCGGGGATAGGGCCAGGTTGGGGCGATAAGTGCCGTGACAGCGCACCAAACTTGGCGCGATGTTCCGGGACACGGCACGGAAAATCCCTACCGCACCCCCGCCAGCGCCTTCGCCCGCCTTCTCTGCACCGAACTGCCCAGCCCGATCGCCTCGCGGTATTTCGCCACGGTGCGCCGCGCCAGTTCGAAGCCCTTGGCCTTGAGCAGATCGACCAGGGTATCGTCGGAGAGGATCGCCTTGGGGTCCTCGGCGTCGATCAGGGTGCGGATCGCGGCTTTGACCGCCTCGGCCGAAGCGCCGCCCTCGCCATCGGTCGCCCCGACGCCCGAGGTGAAGAAGTATTTGAGTTCGAAGGTGCCGCGCTCGCAGCTGAGGTACTTGTTCGAGGTCACGCGGCTGACCGTGATCTCGTGCATCGCAATCGCTTCGGCCACGGTCCGCAGGGTCAGCGGTTTGAGCTGCGAAACGCCGTGGCGGAAGAAGGCGTCCTGCTGTTTGACCAGCTCGCTGGCGACCTTGAGGATGGTCTTCTGGCGCTGGTCGAGCGCTTTGACCAGCCAGTTGGCATCGGCGAGCTTGTCCGACAGCCAGCCGCGCGCGGCCTTATCATCCACGCCCGAGCGCATCTCGACATAGTAGGCGCGGTTGACGATCAGGCGCGGCAGGGTCGCCTGGTTGAGCGAAATGTCCCAGCCGCCATCGCTGCGCGCCACGATCAGGATGTCCGGGGTGACCGGATCGCCGCCGACCGCGCCAAAGCGCAGCCCGGGCTTGGGATCATAGCCGCGCAGTTCGGCCATCATCTCGGCGAAGTCCTCGTCATCGACCCCGCACATCCGTTTCAGCCGCGCGATCTCGCCGCGCGCGAGCAGGTCAAGATTGTCGATCAGCCGGGCCATGATCGGATCGTAGCGGTCGGCCTCCCTGGCCTGGAGCGCGATACATTCGCCCAAGCTGCGCGCGCCGATGCCGGTAGGATCGAGCGACTGGACCAGCACCAGCGCGGTTTCGGCCTCGTCCTCGCCGACTCCCAGCTCGGCCGCGATCTCATGCAGCGCCGCGGGCAGGTAACCAGCCTCGTCGAGCTGATCGGCGATGTAGCGGGCGATGCCTGCCAGCCGGGGGTCGCGGGCGATCTGGCCGATCTGGGTGTGCAAGTGCTCGGCCAGACTGGCTTCGCCGGCGCCGCGCTCGTCGATCCCGGGACCGGCCTCGCCCATCGCAACGCGGAATTCGCCGCCCCAATCGGCGTCGAAGCTGTCACGGTCGCGGTCGAGCGCGCCGGTGATCGATGTCGAGCGGGCGGTCGTCCTCGCCGCGGCCCTCGCCGATCAGCTGATCGACTGGCGAGCTTTCGAGCGTGGTGCGGCGGACATCGGCAGGCTCAACCTCGGCGGGGGTAGCATCGGGCGCGGCCTCGCCCAGCTCGAGCAGCGGGTTGGCTTCCAGCGCCTCGCCAATGAACGCCTCGACTTCAAGGTTCGACAGCGCCAGCAGCTTGATCGCCTGCTGCAGCTGCGGCGTCATCACCAGCGACTGGCTTTGTCTGAGATCGAGGCGGGGTCCCAGGGCCATCGCGGTCTCGCCCGTTAGGACATGTAGCTCGCGCCGAGGTAGAGCTGGACCACGTTCTCGTCCTTGACCATCTCCTCGGGCGAGCCGGCGAACAGCACGCCGCCGCCAAAGATCACGCAGGCCGAATCGACGATATCGAGCGTTTCGCGGACGTTGTGATCGGTGATCAGCACCCCGATCCCGCGGTTCTTGAGGTCGAGGACCAGATCGCGGATGTCGCTGATCGAGAGCGGATCGATCCCGGCGAACGGCTCGTCGAGCAACATGATCGAGGGCTTGGCGGCCAGCGCCCGGGCAATCTCGCAGCGCCGCCGCTCACCGCCCGACAGCGCCATCGCCGCGCTCGAGCGCAGCTTGGTGATGTGGAAATCTTCGAGCAGGCGCTCAAGCTCTTCGGCGCGGACAATCGGATCGGGCTCGACCAGTTCGAGCACGCAATTGATGTTCTGTTCGACGGTCAGCCCGCGGAAGATCGAGGTTTCCTGGGGCAGATAGCCCAGACCCAGGATCGCCCGGCGGTACATCGGCAGGTTGGTAACATCGATCCCGTCCATCAGGATCCGGCCCGAATCGGGGCGCACCAGCCCCATGATCGAATAGAAGCAGGTGGTCTTGCCGGCGCCGTTGGGGCCAAGCAGCCCGAGCACTTCGCCCTTGCCCACCGACAGCGAGATATCGGTCAGCACCGCGCGCTTGTCATAGCTCTTGGCGATCGAGATCACCTCCAGCCCGCCGCGCGGGGTCGGCTGGTCGGCGGCGGCGAGTGGCAGGTCTAGTGTGGTCTTGTCGGTCATGGCTAAGGAGATTTAGGGGGCATGTTTGGCCTCGGCAAGCGGGCTTGGAGCGAATTGGCAGGTTTCATGCATGACATTGTGCAAGTGTCCACATTAACGACGTTGCCGAAGAATGTTTAACGACACTTGATCGCAGCGCCCTTCGGTGTTTTACTGAGCCCAAGAAAAAAGAGCGAGAGGGGTGCTGGCCATGGCCAAGGCGTGGGATCGCGCAGTCGGGTTGATTCACGGCGATCGCCCGATCGACTGGCGCAAGCGGATGAGCGACAACATCGCCTATGCCCTGCTGGCCTACACCGGCTTGCAGATCTACGTCACGATGGGCGCGCTTCAGGCCAAAGGCGGATCGCTGCTCCCCTATTTCGCGCTGGTGGTGCTGGTGATCGCGATCATTCCGGCCTGCCGCCGGTTCGAGAAGCGCTGGAACCGGCTCAACGATGAACAGGCTGCCGATCCCCAGTTCGCCAGCTATTTCCGGCGCGACCGGAACTGGCTGTGGCTTTTGGCGATTGGCCTGCCGTTCGTGATCACCGGCACGTTCAAGCTGCTGGCCTTCGCTTTCACCTGATTGCCCTGCGCGGAATGTGTCCCTAGATCGGCTGCTTCGTTGTCTGGAGTAGCCCCACCGTCATGCTCAGCTCTACCGCCGCCCAGGAACGCGTCTCGGCGCTGATCGATGCCGCGCGCCGCGCCGGGGCAGATGCTGCCGACGCATACTATTCGGGCAGTTCGGCCGAGGCGGTGCAGGTCCGGCTGGGCCTGCTCGAAGATGTCGAGCGCTCGGAAAGCGAACATCTTGACCTGCGGGTCTTCGCCGGGCGGTGTTCGGCCAGCATCGGCTCAAGCGACCTCAGCGACGCAGCCTTGAGCGAACTGGCGACCCGCGCGGTCGCCATGGCCCGGGCTGCGCCGGAAGATCAATATGCCGGGCTGGCCGCAGAGGAGCTGCTGCTGCGCGGTCCCTTGCCGCAGCTTGATGTCGAGGATCCGGTTGAACTTGCGCCGGCCGAGCTGCGCGAACGCGCGCTGGCGGCCGAAGACACCGCCCGCGCCATTGCCGGAGTGACCAATTCCGAGGGCGGTCAGGCCAGCCTTTCGCGCCGGCTGTTCGCGCTCGCTACCAGCCACGGCTTTGCCGGGGTCCACTGCGGGACCATGCATTCCTTGAGCGCAGTCGTGGTCGCCGGCGAAGGCGCGGGCATGCAGCGCGATTATGGCTGGCGCTCGGCCCACCACCGCGAGGATCTGTCCTCGCCTGAGGAGATCGGGCAGCTGGCCGGGACCCGCGCGGTGCGGCGGCTCAATCCCGGCCGGCTGAAAAGCGGGGCGATGCCGGTGGTGTTCGATCCTCGGGTCGGCGGCTCGCTGCTCGGCCATCTCGCCGGGGCGATTTCGGGCAATGCGATTGCGCGGCGCGCCAGCTTCCTGCTCGGCAAGGAAGACGCGCAGCTGTTCAAACCCGGCACCAGGATTGTTGACGACCCGCGCCGCCAGCGCGGCCTCTCCTCGCGCCCGTTCGACGGCGAAGGCTTGCCCACTGCGGCGCGCGAGCTTGTCAGTGACGGCAAACTGACCGGCTGGCTGATGGACAGCGCCGCGGCGCGGCAGCTCGGCGCCGCGCCCACCGGCCACGCCAGCCGCGGCGGCGGCGGCGCGCCGGGAGTGACGGTCAGCAACATGCACCTCGCCGCGGGCAGCCTGTCGGTTGCAGAACTGATTGCCGATATCGCGGACGGCGTGTTCGTCACCGAACTGATCGGAATGGGCGTCAACGGCGTCACTGGTGATTACAGCCGCGGCGCCTCGGGCTTCCGGATCGTCAAGGGTGAGCTGGCCGGGCCGGTCGCCGAATTCACCATTGCCGGCAATCTGATCGAAATGTTCGCCCAGCTGACCCCGGCCAGCGACCTCGAATGGCACCGCTCGGTCAATGTTCCGACGATCCGGATCGACGGGATGACCGTGGCGGGGGATTGAGGGGGGAGGCGCCCTACTTCGTCCCTTTCGCCCGCTCGATACACTCGACGATGTAGCGTTTGGCCACATCGGCATCGCCCCAGCCCTTGAGCTTGGCCCATTTGCCCGGTTCCAGATCCTTGTAGTGCTGGAAGAAATGCTCGATCTGCTGGGTGACGATCGGGGGCAGGTCGTTGAGGCTTTTGACCTCGGAATAATAGGGAAAGGTGGTATCGACCGGAACGGTGATCAGTTTCTCGTCACCGCCCTTGTCGTCATCCATCAGCAGCACGCCCACCGGACGCACCCGGATCACCGCGCCCGGCACGATCGAGGACGGATCGATCACCAGCGCATCAAGCGGATCGCCGTCCTCGCCCAGGGTGTGGGGGATGAAGCCATAATTGGCCGGATAGCGCATCGAGGTGTGGAGGATCCGGTCGACGAACAGCGCGCCGCTGGCCTTGTCGATCTCATACTTCACCGGCTCGCCGCCGATCGGAACTTCGATCACAACGTTGATTTCGTGAGGCGGGTTTGAGCCCGCGGGGATCAGGTCGATGCGCATGGGTGGGGGTTTAGGAGCGCGGGCGCCGCGGCGCAAGCAGACGGTCGAGCCCGGTGGGGTCCTTGCCCGATGCGGCGCGCTCCAGCCAGGGCCAGCGCAGCCCGCCGCGATAGTCGATCTTTACCGACTGGAAACGCTTGCCGCGCTGGATCAGCAGTTCCAGCGCGCCGCCGCCCTTGGCCGCGGTGATCGCCGCTTTCAGCGCTTCGGGGGTATAGCCCAGGCCGTTGACCGCCAGGATTTTCGCGCCCGGCACAATCCCGGCGTTGAATGCTGGCCCGTCCCACTGGACCGCGCCAACTTCGCTGTCCTTGTCGATCGTCAGGCCCAGCGAATGGGTCAGGCTGAGCAACTTGGCTTCGGCCATTGCCGCCTTGGTGAAGGGGTTGGGCTCTTCCTTCCAGACCAGGCGGTAGCCGCCCTTCTCGATCCCGCCGAGCGGTGCGGGCTGGCCGGGCGTGTTGATCCGGGTCTGGATGAAGCCCGCCCAGTCATAGGGGGCGATCCGGTTGAGCTTGGCGACGATCTCGTCTGCTTCGAACGGCAGCTGGCCATAGTCGCCGGGGTTCATCCCGAAGAACGCCAGCGCGAAATCGTCGATCGAGCGCTTGCCGCCGCTGCGTCTCGCGCAGGATCTGGTCGATCTCCAGCCAGATCAGCGCCCCTTCGGTGTAATAGTCTTCGCTGCGCGCCAGCGAGGCAAAGGGCTTGGCCTTGCGCGCGGCAAAGACCGGATCGTGGCCGGTGTCTTCGACCGAACGCCAGCGCCGCCCCGGCTGTTCGGCAAATCCGCCGGCCCAGGCGCCGAGCATCCCCAGCACCATGTCCTTGCTTTGCAAGCCCGAGCGCGCCGCCAGCACTGTCCCCCAGAACTGGTCCTGGCCTTCGTAGGTCCAAAGCAGGTCGTCCTGCATCGGCTGGCGGTAATCGGGCGTCCAGATCCGCGCCGGACGGCGATACTTGCCGCTCCAGGAATGGGCATATTCGTGGGGCAGCAGGTTGCGGTCATGCTCGTACCTGTCCCACTCGGTAAACGCTGCGGGCTCAAGCTGGTTCTCGCTCGAGCGGTGATGCTCCAGCCCGATCGAACCCATCCGGTCGGTCAGCGCGAGGAGGAACTCATAGCGGTCAAAATGGTTGGCGCCGAACGCAATCCGCGCCTCGCTGACGAGGTTGCGGTGCAACGCGATCTGCGCGGGGCTTGCCGCCAGCAGTTCAGGGCTGTCAGCCACGACATTGAGCGTCACGTTCTGCCCCAGATCCCACTTGCGGAAATGCTTGCCGGCAAAGATCGGCGAATCGACCAGGATTTCATAGCTGGTCTCGGCCCAGGCGAGCCGATTGCCCTGTTGCCGCAGGCCATCGAGCGCCGCCGCTGCGCTCCAGCCTTCGGGCAGGGTCACGCTGGGCAGCACCCGGATCCGCCGGACATAGTGTCCGGCCGGATAAAGGCTCATCTTCTCCCACTGCAGGTTGAGCATCTCCTGGGTCATGGTGATGCGGCCCTCTTTGGTCTGCAGCGGGCTGGTGTGGATGAACCGCGCGGTCACCTCGCGCGCGCCTTCAGGCAGCTCGACATGGAAGGCATGGACCTCAACCGGATCGCGCTTCCAGGCGAGCTTCTGGGTCCCTGCAAAGAACTGCAGGTCGACCAGTTCGGCCAGCGGTCCGCGCGGGGCGTGGTTGCCGGGCAGCCACTGCGGCAGCAGCAGCGTGAGCCGCCGGGTGCCGGGGGCGACCGGGATCGTCTGGGTCACCCGGTAGGCGCCGCGGACCACGTCGCTGGCATCGATATCGAGCCGCATGGTTCCGCCCGGATAGGGGGTATCGGCGGCATCAGGGACCTGACGTGAAAGCGGCACCGCTTGCGGCGCGGAAAGCGTGGCGGAAAGCGCCGGCGCGGTGAGCGCCAGCGCCAGTGCGGTAAGGATCGACCCTGTCAGCATGTTCATGGCGCCCGCCTTGGCGACAAGCCACGATTCCCGCAAGTTCGCGCGCGCCCTTTTCGACAAAGCGCAAACGGTCTAGGGGCGAGCGCCATGAACACACCGCAAGCGATCAGGGGAACCCAGGACATTTTCGGCGCCGAGGCCGAGGCTTTCGCGCACGTGGTCGAAACCTTCGAGCGGGTGCGCAAGCTCTACCGCTTTCGCCGGGTGGAAATGCCGGTGTTCGAAAAGACCGAGGTGTTCAGCCGCAGCATCGGCGAGACCACCGATGTGGTCTCCAAGGAGATGTACAGCTTCGAGGATCGCGGCGGCGAAAGCCTGACCCTGCGCCCGGAGTTCACCGCCGGGATGGCCCGCGCGTTCCTGACCAATGGCTGGCAGCAGCACGCGCCGCTGAAGCTCGCCACCCACGGGCCCTTGTTCCGCTACGAACGCCCGCAAAAGGGCCGCTACCGCCAGTTCCACCAGCTCGACGCCGAAATCATCGGCGCGGGTGAACCGCAGGCGGATGTCGAGCTGCTGGTGCTGGCGGATCAGCTCTTGAAGGAGCTGGGGATTGCCGATGGGGTGACCCTGATGCTCAACACGCTGGGCGACGGTGCGAGCCGCGATGCGCTGGCGCGCGGCGCTGGTGGAGTACTTCCGCGCGGTGAAGGCTGAGCTGAGCAGAGGATTGGCAGGACCGGCTGGAGCGCAATCCGCTGCGGATTCTCGATTCAGCAAGGACCCGCGCGACAAGGCGTTTGTGGCAGATGGCGCCGAAGATCGACGACTTCCTGAGCGGCGAAGCGCAGGAGTTCTTCGGCAAGGTAACCAGCGGGCTGGACGCGGCAGGGAGTGGCATGGACCGCGCCCCGGCACTGGTCCGCGGCCTCGACTACTACAGACACACTGCTTTCGAATTCGTCACCGACCGGCTGGGCGCGCAAGGGACCGTGATCGGCGGCGGGCGCTATGATGGGCTGATGGAGAGCCTGGGCGGCGCGCCGACGCCAGCGGTGGGCTGGGCCGCGGGGATCGAGCGGCTGGCGATGCTGGTGGGGGAAGATGTCGACGCGGGAGAGTTCTTCGCTTGATGTCGCAGTGAGTTGCTGAGCATCCGGATCGTGAAGCAGATGCCTTGGCACTGCTGAACCATTGTAACGAAGGCGAGGTTTTTCTGCAGAAATATTCGCTTCCGGAAGCCCCCGCAAACGCTTTGATCGAGCGTCGCAAGCTGGAATCCGGCTGAAGTCATTTCGCTCGACATTCGGTGAAAACCAGCTATTTGGGATCTGTAAAAAGCCTCAGGTCGAGCAAGCGAAATTGTCTGTCGGCGATAACTGAGGCTTATCGGGCATTGCTTTCTGGACTACAGACTGATGACCATCTCCGACGCCCGCCTCCGCCAGATCGCCGCGCGCTTCGCCGAGCTTGAAGCGCGGCTCGCTTCCGGTACGCTGGAAGGGGCGGAGTTCGTTGCCGCCAGCCGCGACTATGCCGAGCTCGAACCGGTCGCCAAAGCCGCCGCCGAGGTCACCGCGATGCGCGGCGAGCTGTCCTCGCTCCAGGCCATCAGCGATCCCGATCCGGAAATGCGCGCGCTTGCCGAGGAGGAAGTCGCGCGCTTGAAATCCGAACTTCCCGCCGCCGAACACGCGCTCGCGATCACCATGCTGCCGCGCGATTCGGCCGATGCCCGCCCCGCGATGCTCGAGATCCGCGCCGGGACCGGGGGCGACGAGGCGGCGCTGTTCGCCGCCGATCTCGCCCGGATGTACGAGCGCTTCGCCGCCGAGCAGGGCTGGCGGTTCGAGGTGATCAGCGCCAGTGCCAGCGACATCGGCGGGTTCAAGGAACTGGTTGCCAACATTGCGGGGAGCGGGGTGTTCGCCCGGCTCAAGTACGAAAGCGGGGTCCACCGCGTCCAGCGCGTCCCCGTTACCGAGAGCGGCGGGCGGATCCACACCAGCGCCGCCACCGTGGCGGTGCTGCCCGAGCCCGACGAGCTCGATGTCGGGATCGCCGACAACGACCTCAAGATCGATATCTACCGCGCTAGCGGGCGCCGGCGGCCAGCACGTCAACACCACCAATTCGGCGGTGCAGGATCACCCACTTGCCGACCGGCCTGGTGGTGATCTGCCAGGACGAGCGCAGCCAGCACAAGAACAAGGCCAAGGCGATGCAGGTGCTGCGCACGCGGCTTTATGACCTCAAGCGCGCCGAGGCCCAGGGCGCCGAAGCCGAGGCGAGGAAGGCCATGGTCGGCTCGGGTGACCGTTCGGAGCGGATCCGCACCTACAACTTCCCGCAAGGCCGCGTCACCGACCACCGCATCAACCTGACGCTGCACCGCCTGCCTGAAATCCTCGAAGGGCCGGGGCTGGGCGAGCTGGTCGATGCGCTGATCGCCGAGGACCAGGCCAAGCGGCTGGCGGCCTTGGGCGAGTGACCACCGCCGAGGCCCTGCGCGAGGCCGCCGCCCGCCTCGCCGCCAACCTCCGACACCGCCCGGCTCGATGCCGAAGTGCTGATGGCCCATGCGCTGGGCGTGACCCGCTCCGACGCTGCTGCTGCGCCACATGGACGACCCGGCCCCGGCGCACTTCGCCGCGCTGGTCGAACGCCGCCTCGCCCACGAACCAGTCGCCTACATCATCGGCGAAACCGAGTTCTTCGGCCGCCCGTTTCTGGTCAGCCCCGCGGTACTGATCCCGCGCAGTGACAGCGAAGTGCTGGTCGAAGCTGCGCTCAAGGCCGCACCCGATGCGTGCCGCGTGCTCGATTGCGGCACCGGTTCAGGCGCCCTGTTGCTCAGCCTGCTGGCCGAGCGCCCCGGCGCCGAAGGGATCGGCACCGACCGCTCGCTCGATGCGTTGCAAGTCGCTGCCGCCAATGCCGCGCGGCTCGGGCTGGCCGGGCGCGCACGCTTGATCCGCGCCGATTGGGACGAGCCCGGCTGGGCCGACGGCCTTGGCCGGTTCGACCTGATCCTCGCCAACCCGCCCTATGTCGAGGACGCGGCCGAACTTGCCCCATCGGTCCGCGCCTACGAGCCCGCCGGCGCGCTGTTCGCCGGGCCTGAGGGGCTCGATGCCTACCGCGTGCTGATCCCGCAGCTACCCGCCCTGCTCGCGCTGCACGGCACGGCGCTGGTCGAGATCGGCGCCGCCCAGGCCGAACCCGTCAGCGCTATCGCCCAGTCCTCCGGTCTCTCGGTCCAGCTCCACCGCGATCTTGGCGGCCGGCCGCGGGTGCTGCAATTGCAAATTCCGCTTGGCAAGCCGCTTGCCGCAGCGCTAAGCGCGAACACAGGCCAGCGCTGGTACGCTCGTTTGCGTCCCGCCGGTCAAATCCAGCATTTGCGAACCGCACGGTTTCCAGCCGCGCTACTGAGCAGATGAGGGGACCACGACGCGCAGGTGGCGCCCGTGGCACAGGGTCAAGCGGCCAGACAGGTAGGCATTGAGCCGGACCAGGGCCGCCCGATTAGGGAAACGACACCCTTGAATAACAATCGTGGCAACAACAACAACCGCCGTCGCGGCCGGGGCAACCGTCAGCAACAGGGCGGCAGCGGCGGCCAGCAGCTCAACCGGGTTGACAGCAGGGCGCGCGGCAATGCGCCGCAGCTGCTGGAGAAGTACCGCAAGATGGCGCACGACGCGCACCTCAACGGTGACCGGGTCCAGGCCGAGTACTTCCTGCAGTTTGCCGACCACTATTTCAGGGTCAGCGCGGACGGTCGCCAGCGCCAGGAAGAACAACGCCTGCGCCGCGACGACCGCTGGGAAGGCGGCGCCGAGGAAAGCGATGAGGCCGGCGAATTCGCGGTCGACAACGATTTTCCCAGCTATGATCAGCCCAGCTATGCTCGGCCGCCGCGCGATGACCGCCCCCAGCGCGCCCCGCGACCGGCTCAGGATGATCGCGAAGATCGCCCGCAGCGCGAAAGCCAGCCCCAGCGTGACGATCGCCAGCCGCGCGCCCCTCGACCGGCTCAGGGTGACCGCGAAGATCGCCCGCGCCGCTTTGACCGCGACGACGACGCAGCTAGCGCTCCGCAAGAAGGCCAGGAAGAACGGCTTGAGGATGGCTCTGCAGACGAAATGACCGAGGCCCAGGCCAGTCCCTACGATCCGCCCGCCAACCCCTTCGTGCGCGACAACCGGACGCGTGGCTTGCGCCCCCGGCGCGACGACCGCCGTCCGCGCCAGACCGATAGCGGCGATGGCGCTGCCGAGCCCGTCGGGCTCGATCCCGCCTCGCTGCCGCCGGCAATCTCGGCCTCGCGCGATGACAGCGGCGGCGAAGAAGAGCCTGCCAAGCCGCGCCGCGGCCGCCCGCGCAAGAAGCCTTCTGCCGACGATGCCGGCGAAGCGCTCGAATCGGTGAGCTGACGCGCGCTGACTCTCGCATTCGCCCATCCCCGCAAGCTGGCGCTGCTGCTTGGCGCGCTGGCTGCCACCGGCTTTGAACCGCTGCGGCTGTGGCCGCTGGCGCTGCTGGCGCTGGCCGGACTGATCGAGCTGATCGGCCGCGCAGCCAGCTTGCGTCAGGCGCTGCTGCTGGGCTGGCTGTTTGGGGTCGGTCTTTTCACAATCGGCAACAACTGGATCGCCGCCGCATTCGCCCATCAGGCAGCGATGCCCGCCTGGCTGGGATGGATCGCGGTGATCGGGATTGCGCTTTACCTGGCAGTCTGGCCGGGCTTGGCCGCTGGTGCTGCATGGCGGCTGGGGCGCGGCAATCACGCTGCGCTGATCCTGACTTTCGCGGGCAGCTGGATCGTCAGCGAATGGTTGCGCGGCTGGGTGTTCACCGGGTTTCCATGGAACCCGCTGGCGATGCTGGCGCTGGGGCCGTTCGAGCGCCCGGGGCTGGCGATGGTTTCGCAGTGGCTGGGGACCTATGCCTTGTCTGGACTGGTGGTCCTGCTGGCCGGGCGCCTGGCTGATCGCGGCCAAAGCGCGGCCAGGACCGACTGGCGCGGCGCGGCGCTGGTGCTGTTGCCGCTGGCGCTGCTCGGCTGGCTTCCGGGCAAGAGCGGCACTTCCGCGCCCGCCAAGGGTCCCGCCTACACCCTGGTCCAGCCCTATACCCCGCAAGCGGTGCTGCACGATCCGGCGCAGTACGAAGCGACCTTTCAGCGCACGATGCAGCTCAGCCAGGCGCGGGTGCCGGGGCAGGTGCGGCTGGTGTTGTGGCCCGAATCCGGCCTCCCCGACTTCCTCCACGAGGGCTATCCGCAGGCCTGGTACGATGCCACCACCTATGGCGCCGATCCGGCGGTTGCTCGCGGGCGGATCGGCCGGATGATCGGCCAGGGCAGCCTGCTGCTGACCGGCAACGACCAGCTGGAGGTGCAGCGGCGGCAAGGCGGTGGGCGCGCGCGCCGGGATCGCCGCGATCGACAGCGCGGGCCGGATCCGCGCCACCTATGCCAAGGCGCATCTGGTGCCCTACGGCGAATACGTGCCGCTCAAATGGCTGCTCGAACCGCTCGGCCTCGCCCGCTTCGTCCCTGGCGACATCGAGTTTTGGCCCGGCCCGGGGCGCCGCACGCTCGACCTTGGGCCGTGGGGCAAAGCCGGGATGCTGCTGTGCTATGAGGTGATTTTCTCGGGCGAAGTGGCCCAGCCCGGCCAGCGTCCGGATTTTCTGTTCAACCCTTCGAACGATGGCTGGTACGGCGCCTGGGGTCCGCCGCAGCACCTGGCCCAAGCGCGGCTGCGGGCGATCGAGGAGGGGCTGCCAGTGCTGCGATCGACCACCACCGGGATCAGCGCGGTGATCGACGCCCAGGGGATCGTGATCCAGGCACTGCCGTTTGGTAAAGCCGGTCGGCTCGACGGCGTGATGCCCCCGCCAAGCCCGCCAACACTATTCGCGCGGCTTGGCAACAGCCTCGCGCTGGGCTGGGCTGCGGCACTTCTCATCCTCAGCATGGTTGCCTCGCGCCGCTACCAAGCGTAGAGCGAGCAAGAGACACATAAAGCTTTCTTTATATGGGATCGACAATGCGCAGCGACTACCTCTTCACCTCCGAATCGGTTTCCGAAGGTCATCCCGACAAGGTTTCCGACCAGATTTCGGATTCGATCGTCGATCTGTTCCTGGCCAAGGACCCCGAAGCGCGGATCGCCTGCGAAACGCTGTGCACCACCCAGCTGGTGGTGCTGGCCGGCGAAATCCGCTGCAAGGGCGTGTTCGAGAACGGCAAATGGGCCGCCGGCGCCCAGGAAGAAATCGAAGCCACCGTGCGCAACGCGGTGCGCGAGATCGGCTATGAGCAGGACGGGTTCCACTGGGAGCAGTTCGAATTCATCAACCGCCTGCACGGCCAGTCTGCCCACATTGCCCAGGGCGTCGATGCCGGCAGCAACAAGGACGAAGGCGCGGGCGATCAGGGGATCATGTTCGGCTATGCCACCGACGAAACCCCCGATCTGATGCCGGCGACGCTGTACTACAGCCACAAGATCCTTGAGCGGATGGCCGCTGATCGCCATTCGGGCGCCGCGCCGTTCCTCGAGCCTGACGCCAAGAGCCAGGTAACGCTGCGCTATGAGGGCTCGCTGCCGGTCGCCGCGACCGCGGTGGTGGTCAGCACCCAGCACGCCCCGGGCTATGACGAGGGTGACAAGGAGGCCGAGCTCCACGCCTATGTGAAGCGGATTGTCGCCGAAGTGATCCCGCCGGTGCTGCTGCGCGAGACCGAATACCACATCAACCCGACCGGCTCGTTCGAGATCGGCGGGCCCGACGGTGACGCCGGCCTGACCGGGCGCAAGATCATCGTCGATACCTATGGCGGCGCGGCTCCACACGGCGGCGGTGCCTTTTCGGGCAAGGACCCGACCAAGGTCGACCGCTCGGCCGCCTACATCACCCGCTACCTCGCCAAGAACATCGTCGCCGCCGGCTTTGCGACGCGCTGCACGATCCAGCTGGCCTATGCGATCGGCGTCTCCAAACCGCTCTCGCTCTATGTCGACACTCACGACACCGGCAGCGTCGGTGACGATGTGATCGAAGCCGCGATCCTCGCCATGCCCAAGCTCGGCGGCCTGACCCCGCGCGCGATCCGCACGCATCTGGGGCTCAACAAGCCGATCTACCGCCCAACCGCCGCCTACGGCCACTTCGGCCGCAAGCCCGAAGGCGACCTGTTCCCGTGGGAGCGGCTCGATCTGGTCGAGGATCTCAAAGCGGCGCTGGGGTGATTTGGCAATGGCCGGACAAATCCACCGCTGGCGTCCTGCCCTGGCAATTCGGTTGACCTGGCCGGTCGCATCGCAAACGCTGGAACGCTTGCTCGCTGCTGACGACCAGGCACTTGGCGACGACCTGGCCTTTGCCCGACTGCTTGCCATTCTTGGTGCAGACAATCCGCTCGGCGATTTCGGAGCCTATCAGGCAGTGACAGAGCTTGCCCCCGGCTGGGAGCTGTTCCGTCCCGGCGCCGCCGCCAATCCAACTCTGGGACAGCCTGGCCAGCCGCAGATTTCGCCAAGTGTCATGGTGACGATCCATGTTCCGGGCGATGCGGATCGCGGTCGGCTCGATGCCGCGCTGGACGCGTTGATCGCGGCGCATCCCTGGGAAGTTCCGGTAATCGAGCTGGCTGAAGTCAAACTGGCTGTTCGGGAACCTTAGACCCTGCCGGTATTGTTACAGTCAGAACATCATAGACAAAGGACTGAGCGCCGATCCAGTGAGTGTCCTTAGCGCAGCTGATCCAGCGGTTGCGCAGATAAAAACCGATCGCCCGGTCATTGCTTTCCAGCACCGTCAGCCACATCCGGTCACAATTGGCATCACTTGCGCAGCCCATAACCTCATCGAGCATAAGCTTTCCGGCACCTGTCCCAAGATGCGTGCGCAGGACGTAGATCTTTTGCAGCTGCGCGGAACGCCGGCCGACAACAGCCGGATGCGCGGACCCAAGTTTCAGCTTGGCATAGCCGACCGGCTGGCCGTCCTGCCGCACGATCCAGAAGCGATTATCGGACTGCGCCATGCTCAAAGCGATCTTTGCAGGCGAAAACGTGGCCGCCAGATAGGAGGCAAGGTCGCTTGCATGATTGACAAACAGATCACTGAAGGTTTCGGTAAAGGTGGATTGGCCGAGCGAGGCAAGCTGCGGGGCATCGCCGGGTTTGGCAGATGTCAGCAACAACATCGTGGTTCGCTCCACTTCAGAAAGGCAGTCTTGTCCGAAGCCCACCAGAGCCGCGTCCCGCTGCTTGCGGCCAAACTTCCTGCTCAACCTGTCCGGTAATCCGCAGTAATGACCCCGGCCGCCGCCAGTTCCTCCTCGTGGCTAGCCTCGCGCCAGGTTTCGGCCAGCGCGGCGGCCTCCCACTCCAGCATCGCCGGATGGGTCAGCACCAGATCGACCCAGGCCTGGCCGTTTCCGACGTCCAGCCCATAAGTGCGAATGCGGAAGGCGACCGGGGCGTAGAACGCGTCGACCGCCGAGAATTCAGCCCCGGCCAGCCATGGCCCGCCGAAGCGCGACAGGCCGGTCTCGAAAATCTCCCTCACCCGCTCGATGTTGCGCCTCAGACCCTCTGACATCGGCTTGGGCGTGACCCGCACCCCGACGTTCATCGTGCAATCGTTCCGGAGATGCCCGAACCCGCCATGCATCTCGGCCACTGCTCCTTGAGCGAACACGCGCGCTTCCCCATCCTCGGGCCAAACCCCAGGATGACGCTCGGCAAGGTAGAGCGCGATGGCAAGCGAATCGGCCACCACTCGCGCCCCGTCGATCAGCACCGGCACTTGCCCGGTGGGCGAAAACCGACGGAAATCCTCGTAGTTGTCTGGCTTCGCAAAGGGCTCCAGCCGATCCTCGAACCCAATTCCCAGCGCTTTCATCAGCACCCACGGGCGCAGGCTCCAGCTCGAATAGTTCCGGTTTGCGGTGATCAGGGTGTAGGTCATCAATCCTCCAGCATCGCGTTCAGCCCGCCGACCGCTTCGACGAATTCCTCGCGGAAGTCCTGGACCACCGCCTTGGCGCTGCGGACCTGATCGACCAGCCCGACCCCTTGGCCGACAAAGTAGCTGACCAGATCGCGCGCCTGCTCGTTGCCGCCCAGCACCGCCTTTTCGATCCGCTGGAAGCTCGGTTCGGAAACCATGCCCATCAGCGGCATCGGCAGCGTGCCAGGGCTGTCGGGGCCGTCCCAGGCCTCGTGCCAGGCGGTGCGCAATTGCCGCGCGGGTTTGCCGGTGCGGCTTTTCGAGCGGACCGTATCGCGGCTGCGCGCGGCGACCATCTTTTCGCGGAAAGCCTCGCTGGTCTCGGCATCGGTGGTGGCGAGCCAGACCGATCCGGTCCAGGCCCCTTGCGCCCCGGCCGCCATCATCCCCGCCATTTGCGCCCCGGTCATGATGCCCCCTGCGGCGAGCACCGGAATCTCATGGCCTGCCTCCTTGAGCGCGCGGACCACCTCGGGGATCAGCACCAGGGTCGAAACCTCGCCGCAATGCCCGCCCGCCTCGCCGCCCTGGGCGACGATGATATCGACCCCGGCAGCGGCCTGGCGCAGCGCATGCTCCTTGGCCCCGACCAGCGCTGCCACCGGCACGCCGCGCTCCTTGCCCAGCCGGATCATCTCGGGCGGAGCAATCCCCAGCGCATTGGCGATCAGCTTGATCGGGTGCCGGAACGAGACCTCCAGCAAGGCCAGGCCGTTCTCGGGCGTAATCCCGACACGCTCACGCAGCACCAACTGCTGCGCATCGACTGTCACCCCGTATTGCGCGAGGATCGCCGCAGAGAAGCGCTTGTGCTCTTCGGAAATCGCCGCCGCACGCGCGGAATTGTCGGTGAGCTCAGCGACCCTGGGGTCGATCGTTTCGGGCACCAGCACATCGACGCCATAGGGCGCGCCGTCGATATGCGCGTCGATCCAGGCGAGCTCTTCCTCAAGTTCTTCGGGGCTGAAGCGCGTTGCCCCCAGCACTCCGAATCCGCCCGCCTTGCTCACCGCCACCACCACATCGCGGCAATGACTGAACGCAAACAGCGGAAATTCGCAGCCGGTCAGCCGGCAGATGGCGTTGTTCATGATGTGCTCCCTTGCGAGAGCGATCATTGCCGTAACTGCGGCTGCAGGGCAAGTCAGGCGATGTAGTGCGCCGTGGTCCGCGCCGCGACATCCTCGGCGCTGACCCCCGGGGCCAGTTCGATCAGCTTGAACGGCGACTGGTGATCGGGCCGCTGGAACATCGCGAGATCGGTGATCACCATATCGACCACATTGCGCCCGGTCAGCGGCAGGGTGCAGGCGGGGATGAACTTGGGGCTGCCGTCCTTGGCGCAGTGTTCCATCACCACGATGATCTTCTTGACCCCGGCGACCAGGTCCATCGCCCCGCCCATGCCCTTGATCATCTTGCCCGGCACCATCCAGTTGGCGATGTCGCCATTCTCGGCAACTTCCATCGCGCCCAGCACGGTCAGATCGATCTTGCCGCCGCGGATCATCGCAAAGCTGGTGGCGCTGTCGAAATAGGCCGAGTGCGGCAGCTCGCTGATGGTCTGCTTGCCGGCGTTGATCAGATCGGGATCGACCTCATCCTCGGTCGGGAACGGCCCGATCCCCAGCATGCCGTTCTTCGCTCTGCAAGGTCACCGTGATCCCGGTGGGGACATGGTTCGCCACCAGCGTCGGGATGCCGATGCCAAGGTTGACGTAATAGCCGTCGCGCAGCTCCTGCGCAGCGCGAGCAGCCATCTGGTCGCGGCTCCAGCCCTTGGCGATGTGGTCGTGCTGGGTCATCTCAATTGGCCTTGTCCATATCGGCAGGTAACGGAGTATGCGGTGTTTCAGCCTGCCAGAAGATCGATTGCACCAGCCAGCGCCCGTCCTTCTGGCGCACCAGCTGGAACGAATTGATGCCCCGCACCTTGCCTGGCGAGCCATCGGCATTGGTGAAGGTGCCTTGATAGGATGACCAGGCATGGGCCAGGTCGCCGTAAACCTCGATCCGGTTTACCAGCGCCGTTTCGGTGAAGCCGCGTGTGACAAGAAAGGCGCCGCTGCGCGCGATGTAGTCGTCGAGCGGTCCTCCCGCCAGGCCATCAGGAACGATTGCGGTCAGTCGCGCATCTGGAGTGAACAGTGTTTTCATCCGGGCAAAATCGCGCGGTTGCCCGACCGGACCGGAAATCACCCCGTAAACCTGGCTGAGCGTCGCCTCGATCGCCGCCTGGTCGCCGACGGCAGGCGCGATCCGGGCGGGCACTGCCCGATCCTGCGCCGCGCAGCCGGCAAGCGCCAGAGCTGCGAACATGACACCGAGCCTCGCGCATCAGCCGACATCCGTGGTGCGAGTGGTGCGGAATTCGATCTTCTTGTCATAGGGCGCGCCCACAATCAGGCGCTGGACGTAGATCCCCGGCAAGTGGATTGCATCGGGATCGAGCGTGCCAGTTTCGACGATCTCCTCAACCTCGACCACGCAGACCTTTCCGCAGGTTGCCGCGGGCACGTTGAAATTGCGCGCGGTCTTGCGGAACACGGTGTTGCCGGTAGCATCGGCCTTCCACGCCTTGACCACCGCCAGGTCGGCGACGATCCCGGCTTCGAGGATATAGTCCTCACCGCCGAACGCCTTCACTTCCTTGCCCTCGGCGACCAGCGTTCCGACCCCGGTCTTGGTGTAGAACCCCGGAATCCCGGCCCCGCCGGCGCGCATCCGTTCGGCCAGCGTCCCTTGCGGGCAGAACTCAACCTCAAGCTCGCCGGCCAGGTACTGCCGCTCGAATTCCTTGTTCTCACCGACATAGCTGGCGATCATCTTCTTGACCTGATGGGTGCGCAGCAGCTTGCCGATGCCCTCGTTGTCGATCCCGGCATTGTTCGAGACAAAGGTCAGATCCTTGACCCCCGAATCGCGCAGCGCATCCAGCAGCCGTTCGGGTATCCCGCACAGGCCAAAGCCTCCGCTGGCGATCAGCATGCCGTCCTTGAGCAGCCCGTCGAGCGCGGCCGCGGCATTTGGGTAGAGCTTGTTCATCCGGGCTCCCTCGCCTTGAACGCTAGCGCGTTAGGTGAAGCCCAATGCCGCTGCAATTGCAACCGACGCGGTGCCGATTGCACGGAATGCAATCGCTCAGCCGGCGAAGTCCAGCCCCAGCGCCGCACCCAGATCGGCCAGCGCCTGCTCGCCGCTCACCACCTTGATCGCGTGCATCCCAAGCTGCGCCGCCGGTTTGCAGTTGACCCCGAGGTCGTCGAGATAGACGCAGGCCCCCGGCTCCAGCCCCAGTTGCTCGCACATCATCAGGTAGATCCTGGGATCCGGCTTGCGCACCCCGGCCTTGGAACTTTCGATGGTATGCTCAAAACGGGCAAAGACCTGTTCGTACAAGTCCGCGTTGTCGGCGCTGCGCATCATCCCGGCACCATGCCCGGCGCGGACATTGTTGGTGATACAGGCCAAGCGGTAGCCCTCGGCCGCCAGCAGGTCGAGCGCAGTAACCATCGCCGGCCGGATCGCGCCTGACAGCACCGCCAGCACCGCCGCCCCGCCCAGCGCATGACCCAGCGCCTCAGCCTCAGCCGCGAACAGTGTATCGAATACCGCAGCGTCGACTCTCGGAGCGCTCGAACCGCGCCCAGGCGTTGTCATCGGGATTGGTGCTGTTGACCCGGCGGACGAAATCGCGCGGCAGCCCGCGTTCCGCTTCCAACCGGTTGAACGCCTCGAACGGCGAGGCGGTGATCACCCCGCCGAAATCGAAAATCACCGCTTCGAACCGCCGCCCGGCCATGCTATTCTCCTTCGCGCGCCTCGCCAGTGGCCGAATGCACGTTGCCCCGCAAGCCTGGGATAATTGATGCAGGTCATGGCAGGCCCTGCGATTGCGATGCAAAGTCTCCCCTTGAAAGGAGAAGTACCATGCGCTCCATACTCGTCCAGGCTGGCCGTGATCCGGGAATGTCGGCGCGGCTCGATACCGCGATGGATATCGCCCGCCGCAACGAAGGCCATATCACGCTGGTGATCGACACCCCGATCGATCGCTTCGTTTCCGTCGACCCCTATGGCGGCGCCTATGTCGCCCGCGAGGCGCTGGAAAGTGCGCTGGCCGATGACGAGGCACTGGCCGAAGCATTCGCTGGACGGCTGGCGAACGATGACGTTCCCTTTGACGTCGCCCAGTTCGAGGCCGCGCCGGTCGATGCCATGGCCGCCGCCGCGCGGCTCGCCGATGTCGCGGTGGTCTCACGGAGCTGCGGTTATGCCGGCGATCTGGCGGTCGCTGTGCGTTGTCCGGTGCTGGTGCTGACCGCGACTGCGCCTTTGCGGTTGCCGCTGGCCAGTGCCTGCATCGCCTGGGATGGCGGCGATCAGGCCGCGGCGGCGCTGCGCAGCGCGATCAACCTGCTCGAAGGCTGCGGCGCCATCCATGTGCTGACGGTAACCAGCGAAGCGCCCGAGGGGTTTCCGGCGACCGATGCCTTGCGCTACCTTTCGCGCCACGGCCTCAAGGCCGAACTGCACGAGCTGACCAGAAACGGTTCGGTTGAGGAAACCCTGGCCAAGGAAGCGGCACGGCTCGGCGCCCAGCTGCTGGTGATGGGGGCCTATGGCCACAGCCGGGTGCGCGAATTCCTGTTCGGCGGAGTGACGCGCTATTTCCTTGAGGAGCAGGCGGCACCGCCGCTGCTGCTGGCGCATTGATCTGGTGACCCGCGCGGTTCGTCGAATTGTCGGCGACAACCCCCGCGCGGTAAGGCGCGATGGTGCGCACTTAGCCTAGGGGGAGTTGTGCCATGAACCATCGCGTCCTGTTCGCTGTCGCCGCGCTGGCACTTGCTGCCGCACCGGTCGCCCAGCTGGCCGCCAAGCCTTCGGCGGCCGCAGCCGCGGTCGCCGATCCGGCGCGCAGCGAAAAGCACCGCAAGCTTGACGAAGGCCGCATGCCGGCCGAAATCCTCGCCTTCACTGCGGTCAAGCCGGGCGAGACGGTGATCGATTACATTTCCGGCGGCGGCTACTATGCCGAACTGTTCGCGCATGCTGTTGGCCGCAAGGGGATCGTCTATGCGGTCAACCCGGTGACGTTCCACAATCCCAAGGACTTCGAGCCGATCCTGGCCAAGCGCAAGAACCTGCGGGTGCTGGTTGCACCGGCCGTTGCATTGCAGCTCGCCCCCAGAAGCGTCGATACGCTGTTCACTCACCTCAACTACCACGATCTCTATTGGGAATCGGAGAAGTTCCAATTCCCGCGGATCGATGTTCCAGCGGTGCTGGCTGGCTGGTTCCAGGCGGTGCGGCCCGGCGGGCAAGTGTTGATCGTCGATCACGCGGGGCCTGCGGGCGATCCCAGGGTAGTGGCCGACCAGCTCCACCGGATCGATCCCGAGCGGGTCAAGGCCGACATGGCCCAGGCCGGATTCGTGCTCGAAGCCGAGTCGGCCGTGCTGCGCCGCAGCGAAGACGATCACACCAAAGGCGTGTTCGACCCCAGCCTGCGCGGCAAGACCGACCGATTCGTGTTGAAATTTCGCCGTCCTTGAGGGGAAATGAACGGCAGTTGCGAATTTTGCAACCAGCTGTGATCTTTTCGCACTTGCACAATAGGTACCGATCCGCCACTTAGAGCCTGCCTTTTCAGGCATCCTCTCCCAAACCTTACAAAGGCCCGGTCGGCAACGACCGGGCCCTTTTTTTGACCTAAGCCTTGGCCAAAGTCGCCCCCGCGACCATTTCGGCAAGCGCCTGGTTGCGCGCGGTCAGCTTGAGGTTGTTGAGCTCCAGCTCGCGCACCCGGATCGCTTGCAAGTCGAGCCCGATCTGGTGCGCCGCCCAGGCCATGATCTCGACCTCATCGGGGCGATAGTCCTCGCCGGTGGGTTTGGGTCCGAGCAGCACCAACCCCGCCAGCGCCGCCTGGTGGAGCATCGGCAAGGCCAGCGCAGCTTCGATCGGCGAACCGACCTCGGCAGGAACCACCGGGCCATGCTCGGCACGCATCGTGGCGAGGGCGAGGTCATCAGGGTCGATGGTCTCCGCCCCGCTGACATAGCCGCCAGCCGCGGTCCGCAGATGCAGCGCCACCGAGGCGCCGCCGGTGAAGCGGGCCAGCTCGGCGGTGAAATGCCCGGCCAGCGCCTCGCCGCTGCTCCATATGCCCCGCCGCGCGCGACGAAGCGCTTGAGCGCGGCCTCGTTGAGCTGCCATTTGTGGAAGAACAACCGCTCGATGGCGTGCTCGACCGAATGGTGGATGCGGTTGAACAGCAGATAAAGCCCGACCGCGATTCCCGCGCTGATATAGACGCTACCGCCATACCAGACCTTGGGGATCGCCTGCTTGATCGCCCATTCGATCAGCGCGAAGCTGGCCAGCAGCAACACCCCGACCGCACCGAACACCAGCGTCCGGTTCACCGCGAAGCCAAGATCGAACAGCTTGTGCCGCAGCACCGCATAGGCGAGCAGGCCGGGTGCGACCAAGCCCATCATCAGCGCATTGACATAGCCGAGCCAACCAGCAGCGAAGAAGTTATTGGCCTGGACCAGGGCCCACCCGATCAGCATGTTGCCCAGCGCATAGGCCAACAGGGCCAGAACGATCAGCGCCAAACGGTTGCGTGGCGCACCCGCGCTCCTGCGCCAACCGGCGACAAGATAGGCGGTGCTGGCGACAAAACTGACGCCCCTGACAACCAGGAGGCTTCTTGAGGAACCGCCTATCCAGCTCAGATATTGGGTCACTGCGATGAAATCACTTGCAAAAGCGACCGTGAAGCAAGCCATAAGGGCCAGCCACGCATAGGCCACTTGCCAGTGCCAGCGCGGCAAGGATCGGGCATGCTCTTCATACAGCAGCATCGCGAAAGGCAGCAGCAAGTGGACACCTGCGGTGCCGACCGCGAGCAGCGACATCATCGGCACGGCCAGCCACGGTTCGCCCGCCCAAGGGGGCAAATTGACGCCAGCGGTGCTTATCGTGACCATGGCAGCGCCGAGCAGCATGGCGGTCTTGTTGCCCCAGCCGCGCCACAGGATGGAACAGCCGATCAGCATCGAGACGATCACCGCCAGTGCGCTGAGCAACCCCTTGGAGTTAGACTGCCGGAACGCCTCTGTCCGCGGTTGCGGTTCGGCGATCACGTGGCGCTCGGACCGCACGCCTTGCCGATCAGAGCGTGAAATTGAACCGCTCGCCGATATACCCGCGCCTGTAGTAATCGTAGCGGCGCTCAGAGGTCACATAGTCGCCCACCATGACACCGGCTCTTGCCGCAGGGCCGCCGGGAGCTACCTCGGTGACCCGGAGAAAGCCCGGCTTGGCGTGTGGATCGGGGACGATAGTGAAGCCCCCCCACCCCAGTTCTCCGGCGATCCCGGCGCGCAAGGTTACGGTATCGACCAGCAAGGTCAGGCGGTTGCCGATCACAAGCACCAGCACCGCAATCAGCAGCGCCTGCTGCCAGCGCGGCCAGCCCAGCTTGGCGGCTTCCTCCCGGTTCGTCATGCACTTCCCCCCAGCCCGCGGCGCCTCGGCAAGCGTGGCAGAATCTCCGGCGTTTGCAATCGCGCGGACAAGTTCCTAGCTTCAGGCAAGTCACTTACGGGAACTCAGCAATGGCAGACGCGGCACTGGTTGAAGGCAAGACGGTCAAACTCCAGGTCGCGGCGGCGCGGCAGGAGGAGAGCGGCAATGCCTTTGCCCGGCTGCCACGGGCCGCACTCGCCAAGCTCGGCGTGACCGAGGGCGATGTGATCGCGATCGAGGGCAAGCGCGCCACCGCGGCGCGGGTGATGCTGGCCTATCCAGAGGACGAGGGGCTGGAAGTGATCCGCCTCGACGGGCTGCAGCGCGCCAATGCCGAGGTGGGCTCGGGCGACCACGTTCAGGTCAGCCGCGCCGAATCGCGCCCCGCCAGCCGCGTGGTCTTCGCTCCCGCCCAGCGCGAGATGCGGCTGCAAGGCCCCTCGCAGGCGCTCAAGCGCAATTTCGCCGGACGGCCGCTTGTCGCCGGCGATCTGATCGCCACCACCGGCCAGCAGCAGGTCCGCGATATGCCGCCCGAAGTGGCGCGGATGTTCAACGCGCCGGCCTATGCGCTGACACAAATCCGCCTGACGGTTGTGGCAACAGTGCCCAAGGGCATAGTCCACATCGACGAGAACACCGAGGTTGAGCTGCGCGAGGAGTTCGAGGAAGCCGGCGCCGGGCGCGGCGAGGTCAACTATGACGACGTCGGCGGGATGGGCGATACCATCCAGCAGCTGCGCGAGATGGTCGAACTGCCGCTGCGTTACCCTGAACTGTTCACCCGGCTCGGGGTCGATCCGCCCAAGGGCGTGCTGCTTCACGGGCCGCCGGGGACCGGCAAGACGCGGCTCGCCCGCGCGGTCGCCAACGAGAGCGAGGCGAGCTTCTTCACCATCAACGGCCCCGAGATCATGGGCTCTGCCTATGGCGAGAGCGAACGGCGCTTGCGCGAAGTGTTCGAGGAAGCCGGCAAGGCCAGCCCCTCGATCATCTTCATCGACGAGATCGATTCGATCGCGCCCAAGCGCACCCAGGTCCCCGGCGAAGCCGAAAAGCGGCTGGTCGCGCAGCTGCTGACGCTTGATGGACGGGCTCAACGCCCACCAGAACATCGTCGTGATCGCCGCGACCAACCGCCCCGACGCGATCGACGAGGCGCTGCGCCGTCCCGGCCGGTTCGACCGCGAGATCGTGATCGGCGTGCCCGATGTTGGCGGCCGCCGCGAGATCCTGGGGATCCACACCCGCGGCATGCCCTTGGCCGAGGGCGTCGACCTCGACGAGCTGGCGCGCACCACCCACGGCTTTGTCGGCGCCGACATCGCCGCGCTGGCACGCGAGGCGGCGATGGATGCGGTGCGGCGGATCATGCCGCAGCTCGATCTTGAGGCGCAGACCATCCCGGCCGAAGTGCTCGAAAACCTGACCGTCACCCGCGAAGACTTCGTGCTGGCGCTGAAACGCGTCCAGCCCTCGGCGATGCGCGAGGTGATGGTCCAGATCCCCAACATCGGCTGGGCTGATATTGGCGGCGCCGACGAGGCGCAGCTCAAGCTGAAAGAGGGCATCGAGCTGCCGCTCAAGAACCCCGAAGCCTTCCGCCGCCTGGGCATCCGCCCGGCCAAGGGCTTCCTGCTCTATGGCCCCCCGGGGACCGGCAAGACCCTGCTGGCCAAGGCAGTGGCCAAGGAGAGCGAGGCCAATTTCATCGCGATCAAGAGCTCGGACCTGCTCTCCAAATGGTTCGGCGAGAGCGAGCAGCAGATCGCCCGGCTGTTCGCCCGCGCCCGCCAGGTTGCGCCCTGCGTGGTGTTCATCGACGAGATCGACAGCCTGGTGCCCGCGCGCGGGAGCAGCGGCAACGAGCCGCAGGTGACCGCGCGAGTGGTCAACACCATCCTCGCCGAAATGGACGGGATGGAAGAGCTGTCCTCGATCGTGGTGATCGGCGCGACCAACCGCCCGACCCTGATCGACCCGGCGCTGCTGCGCCCGGGCCGGCTCGACGAGCTGGTCTATGTCGGCACGCCCGATGCCAAGGGCCGCGAGCACATCCTCAAGATCCACACCGCCAAGATGCCGCTGGCCAAGGACGTTGACCTGAAAGCCGTCGCCAAGGAGGCCGAACGCTTCACCGGCGCCGACCTGGAAGACGTCGTCCGCCGCGCCGGCATGACCGCGATCCGCACGCGCGGGGCGAAGGCCAAGACCGTCACCGGCGCGGACTTCAAGGCCGCACTGGCCGATTCACGCGCGACGGTGACGGCGGAGATGGAGGCCGAATACGCCAAGATGAAAGGCGAACTGAAGAAACGCGCGGCGGAAGTGAACCTGTCGCCGGTGGGCTTCCTGGCACCGGGAATGGTGAGTTCGACGCGGGACAGGAAGCACAATTGAACCTCCGCCCCCGGATGGCGAGGGAGTTCAGGTCAATGCGCCGCCCCCCAGCTCGCCCCCGTGCCGATCTCCACCCCCAGCGGCACGCTAGCTCCACCGCCGGTGCCGCAGCCCCTGCCATCACGCTGCGGATCACCTCGCTCGCCTTCGCCACATCGCCCTCAGGAAGTTCGAACACCAGTTCGTCGTGGACCTGGAGCAGCATCCTGACATGCCCGAGCCCGGCAGCGTCCAAAGCCGGCATCATCCGCGCCATGGCGCGCTTGATGATGTCGGCGCTGGTCCCCTGGATCGGGGCGTTGATTGCGGCGCGTTCGCTGCCCTGGCGTTCGGCCTGGTGGCTGGAGCTGATCCGCGGGAACCAGCATTTGCGGCCGAACAGCGTCTCCGAATAGCCGCGCTCGCGCACCGTCGCCAGGGTATCGTGGATGTAGCGCTGGATGCCGGGGAAGCGCTGGAAGTAGAGGTCGATCACCGCCTGCGCCTCGTCCGCCGGGATACCGAGCCGCATCCCCAGCCCCCAGCGGCTGATCCCGTAGAGGATCGCGAAGTTGACCGTCTTGGCGCGGCCGCGGGTGTCGCGGTTGACCTCGCCGAACATCTCCTGCGCGGTGCGGGCGTGGATGTCCTCGCCGTGGGCGAAAGCTTCCTTGAGTTCGGGGACGTCGGCCATGTGCGCGGCGAGGCGCAGTTCGATCTGGCTGTAGTCCGCGGCGAGCAGCACGTTGCCGGGTTCGGCGACGAAGGCGTGGCGGATCTGGCGGCCGATTTCGGTGCGGATCGGGATGTTCTGGAGGTTGGGCTCGGTCGAACTCAGCCGCCCGGTCTGCGCCCCGACCAGCGAGTAGCTGGTGTGGACCCGGCCCGTCTGCGGATTGATCGCCTCCTGCAAGGCCTCGGTATAGGTCGAGCGCAGCTTGGAAAGCTGGCGCCATTCCAGCACCTTGCCGGCGATCTCCGCGCCTTCTCCGGCGAGCCGTTCGAGCACCGAAACGTCGGTCGAAAAGTCGCCGCTCTTGCCCTTCTTGCCGCCCTTGTAGCCAAGCTTGTCGAACAGGATCTCGCCCAGCTGCTTGGGGCTGCCGATGGTGAAAGCCTGCCCGGCCAGGGTGTGGACCTCGCCCTCCAGCCCCGCAATGGCATCCGCAAAGGTGGCAGATAGCCCCGCCAGACCCTCGCGATCGACCCGGATTCCATGGCGTTCCATCTGCGCCACCACCGGCACCAGCGGACGATCGACCCGCTCGTAGACCCGGGTCGCACTTTCTTCGGCCAGCCTTGGCTTGAGCAGCCGGTGCAGCCGCCAGGTCACCTCGGCATCCTCAGCCGCATATTCGGTGGCGCGGTCGACCGGCACCTCGGTGAAGGGGATTGCCTTCTTGCCGGTGCCGCAGACCTCCTTGAAGGCGATGCAGGTGTGGCCGAGGTGGCGCGCCGCCAGCTCGTCCATGCCGTGGCCGCCGCCAATCCCGTCCTCGCTGCGGCCCGCATCAAGGTCGAAGCTCATCACCATGGTGTCATCGATCGGGCCGACCGCGATGCCGTGGCGGGCGAGGACGTTGAGATCGTACTTGGCGTTCTGCCCCACCTTCAGCACCGCATCGCTTTCCAGCAGCGGCTTCAGCACCCGGATCGCGTCGGCCGTGGCAACCTGCTGCGGCTTTTCGGCGAACATGTCGCTGCCGCCGTGGCGCAGCGGGATGTAGCAGGCCTGCCCCGGCCCCAGCGCCAGACTGACCCCGGCAAGATCGGCCTGCAGCGCATCGAGCGCGCTGGTTTCGGTATCGAACGCCACCAGCCGCGCCGCGAACGCCCGCGCGACCCAGCTTTCCAGCGCTTCAAGCGTCTGAACACACTCATATTTGCTGCGATCGATCGCCGGCAGCTCGGGCAGCGGCTGGCGGCTGCCCTCGGTGCTGGCTACAACTCCAGCAGTGACGGGCTTGGCCGGGTGCAGCTGGGTCTTGCGTTCAGGGCTGCCCCGGCCTTCGCCCAGCCGTTTGAGCAGGCTGTTGAAGCCGTGGTCCTGAAGGAACGCCGCCAAAGGATCGGGCGGGATCGCGCCCAGCTTGAAATCGTCGAGCGGAACCGGCAGCGCGCAGTCTTCCTTGAGCTGGACCAGCACCCGGCTGAGCCTTGCCATCTCCGCCTGCTCGATCAGGCTTTCCTGCATCTTCGACGGTTTCATCGTCGGCGCCGCGGCCAGCGCGGCTTCCAGGTTGCCAAATTCCTGGATCAGCTTGGTCGCGGTCTTGGGGCCGATCCCGCGAATCCCGGGGACATTGTCGACCGCATCGCCCATGAGGGCCAGCACATCGCCGACCAGGTCGGGCGCGACCCCGAACTTCTCCGCAACCTCGGGTATGTCGATCCGCACGTTTTTCATCGTGTCGAGCATGTCGATGTAGCCGTCGTTGCCATCCGGGCCGATCAGCTGCATCAGATCCTTGTCCGATGAGACGATGGTCACGTTCCAGCCCCGCTCGGTCGCGGCGCGGGCGTAGGAGGCGATCAGATCGTCGGCCTCCAGCCCCTCTTCCTCGATGCAGGCCAGACTGAACGCGCGGGTAGCATCGCGAACCAGCGGGAACTGCGGGCGCAGATCCTCGGGCGGAGGCGGGCGATTGGCCTTGTACAGCGGGTAGATGTCGTTGCGGAACGATTTGCCCGACTTGTCGAGAATCACCGCCAGGTGGGTCGGCCCGTCAGCCTTGTTGAGATCGTCGGCCAGCTTCCACAGCATCGTGGTGTAGCCATAGACCGCGCCAACCGGGACGCCCGCCGGGTTGGTCAGCGGCGGCAGGCGGTGATAGGCGCGGAAGATATAGGCCGATCCATCGACCAGATAGAGGTGCTGCTTGGCGTCCATGATGAGGGGACTAGCAGCACCCGGGCGCGAATCAAACTGCTGTGGACCCTGGCCAGGCCTTGTCATATCACTGCCACATTCGTCTGACAGACACCAAAAACCGCAGAAATGCGCGCTGCTGTGAACTGGTTCCACTCAGCGCTTGCATCATATTGCGAAGCACACTAATTGAGCGATCGAAGTCTACCGCTAAGGTAGGCTTTCCGTTCGGCTGGGCCTGCCAGGTGCATCCAGTCGCGCGGGGTCCACTCGCTGTTCAAGGAATATCATTCATGCGCAAGATCGTTCTCGCTGCTGTTGCGACTCTCGCTCTCTCGGCTTGCGGTCAGAAGGCTGAAGAAGCCACTGCCGACGCCGCTGCGACCACCACTGAAGCCGCTGCTGACGCCGCCGCCACTGCCACGGACGCTGCTGCTGACGCCGCCGCGACCGCGACCGACGCCGCTGCCGACGCCGCTGCTGCCGGCTGCTGACGCCGCTGCGACCGCGACCGACGCTGCTGCTGCTGCTGCTGGCGCTGCGGAAGACGCTGCCAAGAAGATGTAATCTTCGCCAAACGGCAAAGAATTGGGGCGCGGAGGGCAACCTCCGCGCCCTTTTCTTTGACTCGTGCGGGTCTGCCTTGACTCGTTTAATCGCCCGCTTAACTTCGCGCCCGATGGAACCGCCGGCGTCACCCCAATCCCTGAACGACGGCCTGACCAAGGCGCTGGCCCGGATCGGGCTGCCCGCGCCGGAAAATCTTGAACGCCTGTCGGGCGGGGCCAGCATGGAAAGCTGGCGGTTTTCCGCGGGCAGCGAAACCGGTGTGCTGCGCCGTGCGGCATCCGCCGAACTGATGGCCGGGCGCCCGCTCAGCCACCACGGCGAAGCCCAGATGATCCGGGCCGCGCGCGCCGCCGGGGTGCTGGCACCCGAAGTGCTGGTTGAGCTGGAGCCCGGCGACGGCATCGGCAGCGGCTTTGTGATGCGCGCGATTGCCGGAACCAGCGCCCCGGCGACGATCCTCGAAGACGCAGACGGTGAGATCCTGATCGGCGACATTGCCCGCGAACTTGCCGCGGTGCATCGCACCGATTGCACCGGGCTTGCGGTTCCGGTGATGGACACCGGCGCAGCGCTGGCCGCGCTCAAGGAGCGGTTCCTGGCCTATGGCGGCGATCGTCCGATCCTGGCGCTGGCGGTGCGCTGGCTTGAGGGCAACCTGCCTGCAGCGGTCGCGCCCCGGCTGGTCCATGGCGACTTGCGGATGGGCAACCTGATGGCCGAGCAGGGCCGCCTGACCGGGGTGCTCGACTGGGAGCTGGCGCATCTGGGCGACTGCCACGAGGACCTTGCCTATGGCTGCCTGACGGTATGGCGCTTTGCCCGCCCCGATCGGCCGGCCTTTGGCCTCGCCTCGATCGCGGCGCTGATCGCGGCCTACGAAGCGCATGGCGGCGAAGCAATCGACCCCGCGCGGTTCCGCTTCTGGCTGGTTTACCGCACTTTCTGGTGGGCGCTGGGCTGCCTGCAGATGGGCGGATACTGGCGCGCCGGGCATGATCGTTCGGTCGAGCGCGTGGTGGTGGCGCGGCGCACCAGCGAGCAGGAGCTTGACCTGCTGCTGTTGCTCGAGGAACAGGCGCCAGAAGCCGAACGCCAGCGCCCGTTGCCGCCCTCGCCTGCGCCGCTTGCGCCTGGTTCGGGCGAACCAAGCGGGGCGGAAATGATTACCGCGGTTTCGGAATGGCTGGCGAGCGAGATCAAACCGCTGGTCGCGGGCCGCGGCAAGTTCGATCTGGCGGTGGCGCGCAACGCGCTGGGCATCGTCGCGCGCGAACTGGCGCAGCGCCCCGCGGCGAGCGATGCCGCGCTCGCCGCCGATCTGCTCGCGGGCAAAGCCGATCTCGCCACCCCCGGCCTGCTCGCGCGGCTGCGCCGCATGGCGCTCGACAAACTCGCCGCCGACATGCCCAAATACCCCGCCCTGGCCTTGGCCCGGGCGCAATGGGAAGGACCCTGAACCATGGATTTCGCGCTGCCCCAGGACCTCGTCGCCTACCTTGCCGAGCTCGACGACTTCATCGCCGCCGAGATCAGGCCGCTCGAGCAGAAGGACGACAATATCCGCTTCTTCGACCATCGCCGCGAATGGGCGCGGACCAATTTCGAGGATCAGGGCCTGCCCCGCCGCGAATGGGAAGAGCTGCGGCGCGATGCCTGCCGGCTCGCCGACAAGGCCGGACACTGGCGCTTCTCCGCGCCCAAGAAGTACGGCGGCAAGGATGGATCGAACCTGTGGATGGCGGTGATCCGCGACCACTTTGCGGCAATGGGCCTGGGCCTGCACAACGATCTGCAGAACGAACACTCGATCGTCGGCAACTTCCCGTTCGTGGCGATGTTCGAGCATTTCGGCACGGTCGAACAGCAGCAGGAATTCATCCTAGGCGGGTTTGCCGGCACTCACCGCGTCGCGTTCGGGCTGACCGAACCCGACCACGGTTCCGACGCCACCCACATGGAAACCCGCGCGGTCCGCGAAACCCGCGATGGCGTGGCCGGCTGGCGGATCGACGGGCGCAAGATGTGGATCACCGGCATGCACGTCGCCAGCCACTGCGCGGCGTTCTGCCGCACTTCGGGCAAGGACGGCGACGCCAAGGGGATTACCTGCATTCTCGTGCCCGCCAGCAATCCGGGCATGGTGGTCGATGAATACATGTGGACCTTCAACATGCCCACCGACCACCCGCGGATGCATTTTGAGGACTGCTGGGTGCCCGAAAGCGCGGTGCTGGGGCCGGTCGACGGCGGGCTCTCGATCGCGCAAAGCTTCGTCCACCAGAACCGCATCCGCCAGGCCGCCAGCTCGCTCGGCGCGGCAGCGTTCTGCGTCGAAGAAGCGGTCAAGTATGCGCGGCGGCGCAAGCCGTTCGGGCAGGAACTGGCGCGCAACCAGGGCATCCAGTTTCCCGCTGGTCGAGCTTGCTACCCAGTGCGAGATGCTGCGCGCGTTCATCTACAAGACCGCCTGGGAAATGGACCAGATCCCGCACAAGGAGCTGGAGCACCAGCTGTCCGACAAGATTTCGATGTGCAACTACTACGCCAACCGGCTGGTCTGCGAGGCGGCCGACCGGGCGATGCAGGTCCACGGCGGGATCGGCTATTCGCGGCACACCCCGTTCGAGCACATCTATCGCCACCACCGCCGCTACCGCATCACCGAGGGCGCCGAAGAGATCCAGATGCGCAAGGTCGGCGCCTACCTGTTCGGTTATCTTGGACCGAGGAAAGCCCTGTTTTGATCGACCAACGGATTTGAGCAGAGCCGGACTGGTGTGCTAGCCACCGCTTTAGGGTATTTGGAGAGACCGGAACCATGAAGACAATGATGCGGCTTGCATTGGCAGGCCTGCTTGCGGGATCGGCAACCGCAGCACTGGCGCAAACCGCGCCGATCGTTCTGCCCGGAGCTCCGGGCCAGCCCTCGCGCGTAATTGCGGCCGAGGAAGCGACCAAGCTGGCCAATTCGGGCTACTCGCCCGCCGATAGCGCGTTCATGCAAGGCATGATCGTCCACCACCAGCAGGCGGTCGATATGGCGGCGCTGGTCAAGAAGCGGACCAATAACCCGGACATCATTGCCATCGCCGGACGGATCGACGCCGGTCAGGCCGACGAGATGAAGTTCATGCGCGGCTGGCTGGCCGAGCGAGGCGAGCCGCTGACCATGCCGCATATGGACCATGCCGCGCATGCCGGCCACGCGATGAAGGGCATGGCCAGCGCCGCGCAAATGGCTGAGCTCGCCGCCGCCAACGGCACCGCCTTCGAACGCTTGTTCCTGCAATTGATGATTCCGCACCACAAGGGCGCACTCGACATGGTTGAAGACCTGCTGCGCCAGCAGGGCACCGCCTATGACCCGGTGATGTTCCAGTTCACCAGCGATGTCACCACCGACCAGAAGGCCGAAATCGAGCGGATGAACCGGACGCTCGCCGGCCTTTCGGGCGATCCGCGCGCCACCCTGGCGGCGGGCCTGACCAACGCGGGCGAGGCCATTCTCAATCTGCGCAAGGTCACCGCGCTGGCCAAGCCGGCCGGGTTCTTCGATCCGAAGAATCCCGGTCAGTTCCAACCGCTCAAGCCGCTCAAAAAGGGCGAAAAACCCAAGAAGGCCAAGAAGGGAGCGGAGCCGCCCAAGCCCGATTTCGCCGAGCGCGGCTCGCTGCTCGATTTCGCCAACACCGACATCGCCTTTGCCGGCGATCACATGATCGCGGGCAGCTATCACGGCTTCAACATCTACCGGCTGGCCAGCGATGGCGCGCCGCAGCTGATCAATTCGACGGTCTGTCCCGGCGGCCAGGGCGACATCACCATCGTTGGCAAGCTTTTGGTGATGAGCGTCGAGGAGCCGCGCGGTCGGGTCGATTGCGGGCTGCAAGGCGTGGCCGCGAAAGTCAGCGCCGAGCGCTTTCGCGGGGTCAGGATCTTCGACATTTCCGATCTGACCAAGCCGCGCCAGGTTGGCCAGGTGCAGACCTGCCGTGGCAGCCACACCCATTCGGTGGTCGATGCCGATGCAAATCGGATCATCGTTTACAACTCTGGCACTTCCTACGTCCGCAAGGCCGAGGAACTGGCAGGTTGCGTCGATGTCCAGGGCGATGATCGTACCGCGCTGTTCAGCATCGATGTGATCGAAATCCCGGTTGCCAACCCCGCCGCCGCCAGGATCGTTGACCGCCCGCGGGTGTTCGCCGCGCAAGGCCAGATTGCCGGGTTATGGCGCGGCGGCGATCACGGTGACGAGACCCAGGACACCAGCACGACCGACCAGTGCCACGATATCACCGTGTTCCCGTCGAAGAAGATCGCCGCGGGCGCCTGTTCGGGCAACGGCATCGTCCTCGACATTTCCGATCCGCTGAAGCCGAAGCGGATCGACGACGTCTCCGACAAGAGCTTTGCCTATTGGCACTCGGCGACGTTCAACAACGATGGCACCAAGGTGTTGTTCACTGACGAATGGGGCGGCGGTGGACGGCCGCGCTGCCAGGCCGGCGATCCGCGCACCTGGGGCGCCAACGCATTTTACGGACTTGAGAACGGCAAGCTGGTCTATCGCGGCCACTACAAGCTGCCCGTTCCGCAATCCGACAAGGAGAACTGCGTCGCCCACAACGGCTCGATCGTGCCGGTGCCAGGCCGCGACGTGTTCGTCCAGGCGTGGTATCAGGGCGGGATCAGCGTGATCGACTTCACCGATGCCGCCAACCCCAAGGAGATCGCCTATTTCGATCGCGGCCCGATCGACAAGGACCAGCTGGTGCTGGGCGGCTACTGGTCGGCCTATTGGTACAAGGGCCGGATCTATGCGACCGAGATTACTCGCGGGATCGATGTCTTCGCGCTGGAGCCCAGCCAGTTCCTGACCCGCGAAGAAATTGCTGCTGCCGAAGCCGCGATCTATCCCGGCGACGTATTCAACCCGCAGACCCAGACCGAAGTGACCTGGCCAGCAGCGCTGGCTGAGGCGGCAAAGGCGAGCCGCAAGGGCGGGTAAGGATTCTCAGCGCTGGGCGGCGGCGCGGTAGCCAGAGCTTTCGGTCTGGTAACCGTCGTAGATTGCCCGCGCGATCGTGGCGATGCGGTCATAACGGGCAGGCTTGCTGCCCTGGCCAGTAACATAGATCGCCACGGCAATCGCGCGGCCATCCGGCGTCTCGATAATCCCGACGTCGCTCGAGGTGTTGCTCAGCGAGCCGGTCTTGTGGGCAATCCGCGCCTCGAGCGGGAGCTGGCCGGGAATGCGGTTCTTGCCGGTCGCGCAGCGCTCCATCGTCGCGAACAGGAAGCTGCGGCTTGACTGGCCAAGCCAGCGCCCCTGATGCAGACCGGCGAGGAACTGGGCCATCGCCATCGGGGTCGCGCTGTCACGCGGATCGACGGTGTGCGCAGGATTGTACTCGCCATCGTCGCGGACCAGCGTGGCGATGTCACGGTCGAGCCGGAAGCCCGAAATGCCGGTGGCGCGCATCCAGCGGTTGACCGCATTTGGCCCGCCAACCACCGCGAGCAGCGCGTCGGTCGCCTGGTTGTCGCTGTAGATCAGGGCGCGTTCGATCAGGTAGCGCGCTGAATAGGCGCTCCCGGCAACCACTGGCGCCTTGGCGCTGGAAAATTTGGCCGAGCGTACTGGCTTCATTAGCGGGAATGCTTCGTCGAGGCTGTAAAAACCCTTGTCGACCCCATCGAGGAAAGTCGCGACAATCGCGATCTTGCTGGTTGAGGCCATCGGAAACGGCTGATCGCCCAGCACCGCCAGGCTGCGGCCGCTGGAAAGATCGATCGCCGCCACGCCGATCCGGCCCTGGCTGGATTCAGCGAGCGAATAGATCTGGGCTTCGAGGCCTGAGCGAGAGGTGACCCGCTGGGTCGAAGTGAAAACCACCGGACGGACCGGAGCAGGCAGCGCGGCCGGCGCGCGCGCCTTGGTGCCAAAAGTTGCATCGAAGCTGCGTTCAAGCGAATCGGCGCGTGCAGCCGTTGCCGGTGCCAGCAGCGCCGCAGCCAGGGCGAATCCGCCCACAAATCTCGGAAGCAGTCCCAGTCTCACAGCAAACGCGATAGCCCAAACATGCTTTCTGTTTGTCTAACGAGAGCGAGCCGCGCAAAGGATTCCGCGACGAAACGCTCTGTGGATGCGGGGGACTGCGTATTCAAATCGCCTTAGCCTGCTCAGATCACATATTGGGCGCCCAGTTCGATCACCCGGCCCGGGGGCAGGTTGAAGTACTCGGTCGGGTCGGAAGCGTTGCGGTGAAGTGCTATGAACAGCACGTCCTGCCAAAGCGGCATGCCGGTTTTGGCAGACATCGAGAAGCTGTTTCGGCCGATGAAATAGCTCGCATGCACCGCCCCAGGAACCTGCTCGCCGGCACGGATCAGTTCCGCTCGCACCTCGGGTTGCTCCATGAAGCCGTAGCGCAGCTCGATCATGGCGAAATTCGCATCGACCCGCTCGATCGTGATCCGTTCTGCCGCATCGCAGTACGGCTTTTGCAGCACCTTCACCGTCGTCACGAAATTGTGGCGGTGAAGCACGTGGTTGTGCTTGAGGTTGTGGAGCAGTGCGGTGGGGGTCAGTTGGTTTCGCGCGGTCAGATAGATCGCGGTCCCTTCCACCCGGCGCGGCGGGCGGCGGCTGAGCGCTGCGGCCATGTCAGCCAGCGGCACCGCGTTGTCGCTTTCATGCGCGGCGACGATCCTGCGCCCGCGTACCCAGGTCCAGATCACCACCAGGATTGCCGCGCCGAGCGCCAGTGGGACCCAGCCTCCATCCGCGATCCGCAGCACATTCGCGCCAAGGAAGATCAGATCGATCGCCAGGAACGGCACGATCACCATCAGGCTGGTTGGCAGGCTCCAGCCCCAGCGCCGCCGCACCACCACGAAGGCCAGACAGCTGGTGACTACCATCGTGCCGGTCACCGCGATGCCATAGGCCGTCGCCATCGCCGACGACGTGCGGAACTGAACCATCAGGATCGCCACGCCCAGCAGCAGCAGCCAGTTGATCGCCGGCATGTAGATCTGCCCAGCATGGCCTTCAGAGGTTTGGCGCACCGTCAGTCGGGGCAGCAGCCCCAGCTGCATCGCCTGCTGGGTCAGCGAATAGGCCCCGGTGATCACCGCCTGACTGGCGATGATCGTGGCCAGCATCGCCAGTACCACCATACCGAGGCGTAGCGCATCGGGAACCATGACGAAGAACCAGTCCTGGTTGGCAAAGGGTTGACCAGCCTGCTCGGCGGCCGTCAATGCCGACAGCGCGAAAGCGCCCTGGCCGAGGTAGTTGAGGGTCAGCGCCGGGAAGACCAGCAGGTACCAGGCCAGACGGATCGGGCGCGTGCCGAAGTGGCCCATGTCGGCGGTCAGGGCTTCGGCTCCGGTGACGGTCAGGAACACTGCGCCGAGCACGAACAGGCCAAGCACACCATGACTGGCGAGAAAACTAACAGCATGCCAGGGCAGCAACGCGGCAAGGATCCCGGGCGCGGCGGCGATGTGGCTGACGCCAACGGCGGCAATAGCCACGAACCAGACCACGCATACCGGGCCGAACAGCTTCGAGACCGCAGAAGTACCGCGCGACTGGATTGCGAACAGGCCGACCAGAATGGCAAAGGCGATTGTCAGGATCGTCCCCTCTGAGACCATCGGACCGACCACCGGAATAGTCTTCAAGCCTTCGACCGCAGATAGCACTGACAGCGCTGGGGTGATCACCGCATCGCCGTAGAACAGCGCCGCCCCCGCGGCGCCCAACGCAATCACCACCCCGCCCTTGCCGACCGCGCCGCGCCGCGCCAGCGCCAGCAGTGCCAGAACTCCGCCCTCGCCATCGTTGTCGGCACGCATCAGGAAAGTGACGTACTTCAGCGTGACCACCACGATCAGCGCCCACAACGCAAGGCTGAGGACGCCGATGATCTCTTCGCGGAACAGCCCGTCGGATGCCGCCTGACCCAGCGCCTCGCGGAAGGCGTAGAGCGGGCTGGTGCCGATATCGCCAAACACCACGCCAACCGCACCGATCGTCAGGGGCAATAGCAACGAGTTGGTGGTGGAGAGGCCCTGCCGGGCCGGGGAACTTGCGTCGGCGTCATCCGTCGAATTGACTGTGTCGCTCATGGTGCTGCCTTTCGCTGGCAAGCGAGGGAGGCGGCGCAGATAGGCTTCTGCGAACGGCGATCAATTGCATTCAGCGCAACTGTTGGTGCGAATTTTGCGTTTGGTAGAAGTTCGCGGAAATCCCGCAAGTGCTGTCAAGAGGGGGCAACGAAAAAGGCCGGAGAATTGCTTCCCCGGCCCCTTTGTGTGGCTTTGTGCAAGGTCAGACTTAGAAGTCCATCCCGCCCATGCCGCCCATGCCGCCGCCGGGCATTCCGCCCATCGCCGGCTTGTCGTCGGGCTTCTCGCTGATCGCCGCTTCGGTGGTGATCAGGAGACCGGCCACGGAAGCTGCGTCCTGCAGCGCGGTGCGGACCACCTTGGTCGGATCGATCACGCCGGCCTTGACCAGGTTCTCATAGACGTCGGTGGCGGCGTTGAAGCCCTGGCTTTCGTCGTCCTCGCGCAGCAGATTGCCCGAGACCACGGCGCCGTCATGGCCGGCGTTGATCGCGATCTGCTTGAGCGGGGTGGTGATCGCCTTGCGGACGATGTCGATGCCCTTGGTCTGGTCATCGTTGGCACCCTTGAGCTTGGCCAGCGCCTTGGTGGCATAGAGCAGCGCCGTGCCGCCGCCGGGGACGATGCCTTCTTCAACCGCGGCGCGGGTTGCATGCAGCGCGTCGTCGACGCGGTCCTTGCGTTCCTTGACCTCGACTTCCGAAGCTCCGCCAACCTTGATCACGGCAACCCCGCCGGCCAGCTTGGCCAGACGTTCCTGCAGCTTTTCCTTGTCGTAGTCGCTGGTGGTGGTTTCGATCTGGGCGCGGATCTGTTCGACCCGGGCCTTGATGTCGCCCGCATCACCGGCGCCGTCGACGATCGTGGTGTTGTCCTTGTCGATCGAGACGCGCTTGGCCTGGCCGAGCATGTTCAGCGTCACCGATTCGAGCTTGATGCCCAGATCTTCGCTGATCATCTCGCCCTTGGTCAGGATCGCGATGTCCTGCAGCATCGCCTTGCGGCGATCGCCAAAACCGGGGGCCTTGACCGCTGCGACCTTCAAGCCGCCGCGCAGCTTGTTGACCACCAGGGTGGCCAGCGCTTCGCCTTCGATGTCTTCGGCGATGATCAGCAGCGGACGGCCCGACTGGACCACCGCTTCGAGCACCGGCAGCATCGCCTGGAGCGACGAGAGCTTCTTCTCGTGGATCAGGATGTAGGGGCTATCCAGCTCGACGGTCATCTTGTCGGGGTTGGTGATGAAGTAGGGGCTGAGATAGCCGCGGTCGAACTGCATGCCTTCGACGACATCGAGTTCAAATTCGAGGCCCTTGGCCTCTTCCACGGTGATCACGCCTTCCTTGCCGACCTTTTCCATGGCCTGGGCGATCTTCTCGCCCACTTCCACGTCGCCATTGGCCGAGATGATCCCGACCTGGGCGATTTCGGCCGAACCGGAAACCGGCTTCGAACGCTTGACCAGATCTTCGACCACTTTGGTCACCGCGAGATCGATCCCGCGCTTGAGGTCCATCGGGTTCATCCCCGCGGCGACGCAGGTCATGCCTTCGCGGACGATCGCCTGGGCCAGCACGGTGGCGGTGGTGGTGCCGTCGCCGGCCTGGTCGTTGGTCTTGCTGGCGACTTCGCGCAGCATCTGCGCGCCCATGTTCTCGAACTTGTCCTTGAGTTCGATTTCCTTGGCGACGGTGACGCCGTCCTTGGTGATGCGCGGCGCGCCGAAGCTCTTGTCGAGCACCACGTTGCGGCCCTTGGGACCGAGCGTTACCTTGACCGCATTGGCCAGGATATCGACGCCGGCGAGAATGCGCTCACGCGCGTCGCGGCCGAATTTTACGTCTTTGGCTGACATTGTTCAGTTCCTTCGAATGGGGATAGGGGTGGAGAAATGGGTCGCTCAGCCGATGATGCCGAGCCCATCGGCGTCAGCCGATAATTCCCAGAATGTCCGATTCCTTCATGATCAGCAGGTCTTCGCCGTCGAGCTTGACCTCGGTGCCCGACCACTTGCCGAACAGGATCTTGTCGCCAACCTTGACGTCCGGCTTGATCCGGTCGCCGTCCTCGTTGTAGGCGCCTTCACCGATAGCGATGACTTCGCCTTCGGCCGGCTTTTCCTTGGCGCTGTCGGGGATGATGATCCCGCCAGCAGTCTTCTCTTCGGCTTCGACGCGGCGAACCAGCACGCGATCGTGCAGGGGACGAAAGCTCATGTGGATTCCTCTCTACATGACAAGTTAAGGGCACTTGGCACTCTCGCCCAGAGAGTGCCAGCGAGGCGCATATGGTGGCGTGGCGGGCTGCCGTCAAGGCGAAGTTCTGGCGGAAAAATTCGCCTGACGCGGAACCCCTCAGCCGGGAACCAGCCCCAGCGCCTCACGCCGGTGCCAGCGCCAGGTCAGCAGGAACGCCACCACCACCAGCCCGAGCGCCAGGCCGATCCACACCCCGGTACCTTCCAGCGGAGTAGAGAAGCCCAGCCAGATCGCGATGACGAAGCCGACCGCCCAATAGCCCAGCAGCGCGATGGCCAGCGGCCAGCGGGTGTCCTGCAGGCCGCGCAGCGCGCCGGCGCCAACTGCCTGGGCCCCGTCGAACAGCTGGAACGCGGCGGCGACCATCAGGTACTGCACTGCCAAAGCCACCAGCGCGGCGTTCTGCGGCGCGGCCGGATCGACGTAGAGCGAGAGGATAAAATGCGGGAACAGCCACATCACCACGGCCATCGCCCCCATGAACAGCACCGAAACCACCAAGGCCGACCAGCCGGCGCGCCCGGCGGCGGCGCGGTCGCGCGCACCATAGTGATAGCCGACCCTGATCGTCGCCGCCTGGGCAATCCCGAAGGGATCTGGAAGGTCAGCGCCGCGAGATTGAGCGCGAGGGTGTGCGCGGCGAGCTCGACCTGGCCGATCCGGCCCATCAGCAGCGCGGCGCCGCTGAACAACCCGGCCTCGGCCAGCACGGTCAGCGCGATCGGGGTGCCGATCGCCATGATCTGGCGCAGGCGCTGCCATTCGGGCCGCCACCAGCGCCCGAAGATCCGGTAGCGCCGCAACTGCCGGTCGCGTCCGATTACCGCGGCATAAGCGCCGAGCATCGCCAGCGCGGTAATCACGCTGGAGAGCGCCGAGCCTTCCAGGCCCAAGGCAGGCGCGCCCAGGTTGCCGAACACCAGCACCCAGTTGCCGAGGATATTGGTGCCCAGCGCCAGCAGCGTGATCGCGGTGGCATAGCCGGGCTTGCCCAGCGCGGCGACGAAGATCCGGAACACGCTGGCGGCGATCATCGGGATCATCGCCCACGACAGGATGCCCAGGAACCGGCCGGCCAGCGCAGACACTTGCGCGTTCTGACCGCTGGCCAGCAACAGCGCTTCGCCGGAAAAGCCGATAGCCATGCCAAGCAGCCCGAACCCGACCGAAACCCACAGCGCCATCCGCACCGTGCGCCGCACTTCGCGCACCGAATGTGTGCGGCGGCCCAGTTCGGCGGCGATCAGCGGCGCGCAGGCCCCGGTCAGTCCGGTCATCGCCCACATCGTCAGCCCGAACACCGCGATCCCCAGGCTCGATGCGGCGAGCGGCTGATCCCCCAACCGGGCGATGAAGATCACATCGACCGCGTGGATCAGCATCTGCAGCAGATTGGTAGCCGCCAGCGGCGCCGCCAGCAGCAGCGTCGCACGCAGTTCGGTGCGCCAGGGGTGAAAGGTGGCTGCGTCAGACATAAAGCCGGCCCGGATAGGCGCGCGGCATGCCGAGGGAAAGCGATTTTCCCCGCGGCTCGCGCTTTGGCATCGCACCGTGCGTTTCGGGCAACGTCTGGCGCCACAAAGGCTCTTTCCGGACCGCGCGTTTCCGGGCTAACTAGGCCGACTTTTCCGGGAGGACCCTAGAATGCGACTGACCGCCACGACCATCACCGCAGCATCGCTCGCCCTGGCGCTGGCTGGCTGCGGCTCCCCGCCGGAGGACAAAACCGCCAGCGATAGCGCAGCCCCGGCGACCAGCGCGGCCCCTGCCGCCGCGGACGCCAAGCCCGCCGCCTTCGCGCAGTGCGCCGCCTGCCATTCGGTCGAGCCCGGCAAGAACGGCGTTGGACCCAGCCTGGCCGGGGTGTTCGGCAGCAAGGCCGGTTCGGTCGCCGGCTATGTCTATTCCCCCGCCAACAAGAATTCCGGCCTGACCTGGGACGAGGCGACGCTCGACACCTATCTGACCGCGCCGATGAAGACCGTGCCGGGGACCAAGATGAGCTATGCCGGAATGGGCGACGCCGCCCAGCGCGCCGCGATCATCGCCTATATGAAGACGCTGAAGTAGGACGCGCAACTGGAACGGAAAAGGGCGGCCCCTTGCGGAGCCGCCCTTCCATCCGCGAATGCTTCAAGACACCCGCGAAACTGATTCTTTGTCTGGATCCTGAAACGAGTTCAGGATGACCTTGGCGGCAAGCCGCCAGCGGTCACTTGATCTCGACAGTACCGCCGGCGGCAGTGACCTTGGCCTTGATCTCTTCGGCTTCGGCCTTGTTGACGGCTTCCTTGATCGCCTTGGGCGCGGCTTCGACCAGCGCCTTGGCTTCGGTCAGACCCAGCTGGGTGATCGCGCGGACTTCCTTGATGACGGCGATCTTGTTGCCGCCGTCGTTGATCAGGATGACGTCGAATTCGGTCTGTTCCTCAACGGCTTCGACCGCAGCAGCGGGGCCGGCAGCAACCGCAACCGCGGCAGCGGCGGAAACGCCCCAGGCTTCTTCCAGCGCCTTGGCCAGATCGGCCGCCTCGAGGACGGTCAGCTTCGAAAGTTCTTCAACCAGTTTGGCAATATCGGCCATGATGTTTCACTCCTGAAATGTAGGGACCCGGGAAACGCCCCGGAAAAAACGTTTGAACAGTCTTATGCTGCGTCCTTGACGGCATAGGCGCCGAACACGCGGGCCAGCTTGGCCGCCGGAGCGGTGGCAAGCTGGGCGAGCTTGGTCGCCGGTGCCTGAACGAGGCCGATGATGGTGCCGCGCAGCTGGTCGAGCGAGGGCAGCGACGCAAGCGCCTTGACCCCGTCGGCAGTGAGCAGCAGCGCACCCATTGAACCGCCAACGATCTCGAGCTTGTCGTTGGTCTTGGCGAATTCCACCACCGCCTTGGCGGCGGCAACCGGATCGACCGAAGTCGCCAGTGCCGTCGGGCCGGTGAGCAGCTCGCCGAGACCGGAATAGTCGGTGTCGTTGATGGCCAGCCTGGCAAGACTATTCTTCGCAACCTTGTACGACGCCCCGGCATCGCGGATCTTGCCGCGCAGCACAGTTGACTGTGCCACGCTAAGCCCGAGATTGCGGGTGACAACCACCACGCCAACCTCGTTGAACACCGCGTTGAGCGAAGCAACCGTTTCGGCTTTCTGCGAACGATCCATGCCTTACTCCTTCACAATGGCCGTGCGGGGAGAACCCTGCGCGGCCGGCTACGTTTGTCCATGGCGCTTGCGGCACCACGGGCGAGTCCGTTGCGATGGGGAAGGAGGGCGCTGCAACAACGCCAAGCCTGACCGGAGCAAATGTCCGGCCTGAAACTCTGTCCCCGTCTAGGCTGCGGATTAAGGGGGGAACCCCCAGCAGCGGTCTCGGACGGATGACGCGCGGGCCGAAGCCTGCGGTCGGGGCGGGCCATTAGCAGGTGGGTGGGGGGAGTCAAGGAATTGCGGGGCGGGAGGCGGGCGACAAGGGCGCGGGGACATGCTATTGCGTGTCCCCGTCCAGCGGTGCGGCTGGGGGGAGCGATGTGCAGACCGGATTTCGGCCGATTGAATCCGATTGTGCCGTGATGGGCTGCAAAGTGTGATCAGCCCTACTTCCTTGGGCCACGCTTTCTTGCAGGGCGAACCTGTTTCAGTCTCCATTGGATGAAGTTCTGGTGATCGCAGTCAACGCAATTGAATGAAGCGATCTGGTCGTATTTCATGTCACGCAATAACCGCCACGATATCTGGTTAACCGCTTTGCACTTCTCGCAGTTCACTTTGCCCATCTGAGGCTCAAAGGTATATTTGCCGCCTTTTATGTGGACCTTCCAGCTCGACTTGCAGTCAGGGTTTATGCAAGAAATGACTTGGCCTGCCTGAAGAAGAGCGGCGCGGCGACGATTCTTCTCACCACACTCGCAATCGAATGATACTTCCCCGCCTAAGGGAATACCCGAGGACGTCATTGTCCCCTTCGACAGGCGCTCAATCTCAACGATCACTTCTTCCACCTTCACACGGATCTGCTCCATGTCGCCGTAGTCAGGTATGTGGTCTTCCTTATGTCTCGGCAGACGAACATGGAGCGCTAGATTCGCGAGCGCCTGCCACATCCTGGCAACGCGCTTAGCGTCAAAGCCGACCTCGGTCCCTATGGCAATATAGTCGTCCTCGTCTGGCTTGATGCCTTTATCGACTGGACTTCCGATGCTCACTGTCATGGACTTGGTCACATACGGATCGACCTCCTGCATTAGCGTTGTCACCACCGCACCGGGTTGCCACCTCTTCAATTGGTCGTGCGAGATGTAGTCGTGACGCTGTCGGAGTCGATCATAAACGACTTTCTCAAGCGCAAGCCGCGCCTCAAGCGCAGCATACGTCAAGCTCGCGCCCGTACCTTCAGCCAGCAAAGCTTTGATCCGTTCAATGATAGGCGGCAAATACAGCATTACGGCATATTGGCAGGGCGCGATTTCGCTGTCACGAACTTCGGAATGAATTACGGTGACACTTTACTTAATCCCCAATTTCTTCCCTAATTCCCGTAATTCCTGTAGTCCTCACCGTAATCCTCTAGGAATCCTGTATGAGCATCGACGGTAAGGTAATTGCGATCACCGGGGCAAGTAGCGGAATCGGTGAAGCGACGGCGCGGCTGCTTGCAGCACGCGGGGGCAAGACAGTGCTAGGGGCTCGCGGCGATGTTCGATTGAGTGAAGTTGCAACCTCGTTGACTGCGGCAGGATACGACGTCGCTCAATTGCCGATAGACGTCCGAGACAAGAATGAACTGCAAGCGTTTGTTGACTTTGCGGTAGGCCGCTTCGGGAGGCTGGACGCGCTTGTTGCTTGCGCCGGGATTGGGCAAATCGCGCCGATCGACAGTTTGGCCGTCGATGATTGGGACGACATGATCGATGTAAACTTGCGAGGTGTTCTATATGGCATTGCTGCGGCGTTGCCAGTCTTTGACCGGCAAGGCTCTGGCCATTTCGTCACAGTGATATCAACTGCTGGGCTAAAGATTGCGCCGAACCAGGTGGTTTATGCAGGTACCAAAAATGCCGTCCGCACGATTATGGAGGGCCTCAGGCAAGAATTGAAAGGTCGCTTTCGGGTCACCGGGGTATCCCCGGGGTTCGTTCGGACGAATTTTGCTGATTCGATGCGTGATCTCGAGGTGGCCGCTCAAATCAGGGAACGCATGGACGCGATTGCCATCTCGCCTGATGCAGTGGCCCGCGCTATCGCCTTCGCGATCGAGCAGCCCGACGACGTCGATGTCGGCGACATCGTCGTTCGGCCAACAGTTCAGGATTCAGGCTGGCCGAGGACACGCAATAGCATGTCCCCGGTCGTTTCCGGTGGTTTCATTCAGCTCCCTCCGCAACCCCGGCCATTTCCTACACCGCCCATGCCGACTATCGTCGGCGGCAAGCGGCACAGCAGGGCAGTTTTTCAATTCCTGGACCTTGTCAGGTTTGTCAGCTTCCAGCTAACGCGGTGCCCATGACCGAGCCAGCCTCCCCCACCCCGCCCGCCCGCTACTCCGCCGCCGCGATTGCGCTGCACTGGCTGCTCGCCGCGCTGCTGGCAGGGCAGCTCGGGCTGGGCTGGCGGCTCGAGGAGCTGGGCCAGGGCGCGGCGGCGTTTGCGGCGTTTCAGCTGCACAAGTCGATCGGGATTGCGATCCTGCTGCTCAGCCTCGCGCGGCTCAGCCTGCGGATCGCGGTGCCGCCGCCGCCGCCGCTGCCCGACAAGGCGGTCAACCTGTTGCTCGCCAAAACGGTGCACTGGCTGTTCTATCTGGTGATGATCGGCGGGCCGCTGACCGGCTGGATCGTCGCCTCGACCGCGCGGATCAAGGTGCCGACGCTGGTGTTCGGCGTGCTGCCCTGGCCGCACCTGCCGCTGGGGCGGAGCTGGCATGAGCCAGCCGAAGTGTTGCACGGCGCGCTTGGCTGGCTGCTGGCCGGGCTGCTGGTGCTCCACATTGCCGGGGCGCTGCGCCATCACTGGCTGCGCGAGGATCTGATCGGGCGGATGCTGCCGGCGTTGTGGCGCGAGTGGCGGGCGCAGACCATCGCTGTGGTCACGGCGCTGGCGGCGCTGGGTGCGGCGTTTGCGCTGGGCCAGGCGCAGCCGTTCGGAATTCAACCCGCCGCGTCCAATGCGCCGCGCCCCACGCAGACAGCGGCAACGCCAACTCCGGCGCCGCCCCCCACCGCGACAGCCGCTGCTTCGCCGAGCCCATTGCCGGAACCGAACGACCAAGCCAGCGCGGCCGCCTTGCCTGCGGCGGTGTGGCAGGTCGAACCCGGCGGGCGGCTGAGCTTCCGCGCTGACTATTCGGGCAGTCCGGTCGACGGCAGTTTCACCCGCTGGGATGCCGATATCAAGTTCAGCCCGGACGATCTCGCCGGTTCCTCGATCCGGGTCAGCGTCGATCTCGGCTCGGTCGATACGGCGGACGCCGAGCGCGACGACAACCTGCGCTCGGACAGCTTCTTCGACGTTACCGCGCACCCCAAGGCGGTGTTCACCTCACGCTCGATCCGCCACCGCGGCGGGGATCGTTACGAAGCGGCAGGAACGCTGGCGATGCACGGCGCGAGTGTGCCGCTGACCTTGCCCTTCACGGTGACGATCGTTGGTGCGCGAGCGAGCGCTTCGGGCAGCGCCAGGATCAACCGCACCGCCTTCGGGGTTGGCTCAGGGCAATGGGCGGACACCGCCACCATCGCCGATGGGGTAGCCGTGAACTTCCGACTCAGAGCGAATAAGAAATAGGGCGAGAGCTATTTGTCTGGCGCGGACAGGCCATCCGGCCTGTCCTTGCAACACCGGCCCGCTCCCCCTCCCGACCACCCAACAATAGGATACCCTATGGGTGGTCGGGAGGAGGAGCGGGCCGGTGTTGCAAGCTGATCGCGGAGGCGATCAGCGCACCCAGCAAGCAACCTTTAGTCCGGCTTGGGACCTGAATCCTCGGCCTGGCAGGTGCAGCAGAGCAGGTCGCCCGGCTGGCATTCAAGCTCGCGGCAGATCGCTTCGAGGGTGGAGAAACGGATCGCCTTGGCCTTGCCGGTCTTGAGGATCGAGAGGTTGGCGAGGGTGATGTCGACCTTCTCGGCCAGTTCGGTGAGGGTCATGCGGCGGGCGTAGAGCAGCTCGTCGAGCTTGATGGAGACCTTTTGTTCGGGGGGCATCACACGGTTCCTTCCAGCTCTTCGCGCATCCGGGTGCCTTCGCGGAACACCCGGGCGAGGATGAACAGGATCAGGGCAAGAAGGATGCCGTTGAGGTCGAAGTTGACGTCGCCATCAAAGTGCAGCTTGTCGGTTTCGTCGGCCAGCTTGGCGATCCAGGCGGCGATTGCGATCAACGGGATCAGCAGCACATGCACCGCCACCACGATCCAGCCCATCGCGCTAAGCCGCTGGGCGTTGTCGGGAATGAATGGATCGCCATCACCGACCGTGCCTACGATCCGGTAAAGGTGGCGGAAGAACAGGAAGCCGAGCACTCCGGCGCCAACCACCAGCGCCAGCAGCGGCGGGACCGCCCAGGCCGCCTCGGCGGGGATGGCATGGTCTGCCATTTCAGCAACCAGCATGCCGTGCATGGCAAGAGTGCCGACGGCACCAATGGCACTGACCACGGCGATGACGGCCATTACGCCCATCGAGAAAACCAGGATGAAGCGCGCCGCCAGCAGCAAGGGATCACGGGGTTTGGTGGTCATCCGAGGATCTCCTTAGCCGGGAAGTTCAGGCCGCGATGCCGGGTACGGTAAGCGTGGCGGACCAGCTGATCAGCACAGCGGCGAAGGCCGATACGGCAACGGAAATGCGCGAGGCGAGGGTGACGGTCATGGGGTAGGTTCCTGTGGATTTGAGGGGAAGGAGAGAGAGGAAGGGGCTCAGGCGAGCACCGGCAGGGTCACTGCAGCGGTCTGCACGGCGGCCGGAATGTGAAGCGTCGGGGCCCAGAGCGAGACGAAGGTCAGCGCGGCGAGGACCAGGGCGAAAGGGGCAGAAGTCTTGGTCATTGATCGTTCTCCGATATGTTCGATATCGACAATCAATAATCCGAGTCGCGCATATTGTCAAACGATAATATCGTTTTTCGATATTTCACATATCGTTTTACGAAATGTGCGCAATTCCGTCGGTTTGCGCTCGTCGCGATGTTTGACAGCCCTCCCCCGCCCGCCTATAGGCGCCCCTCGCTCGGCGCTTCGAGCAAGGCGGGTCCATGCGTGGGGGCCTTCCACGAAAGGAAGCGCCGGGTCATCCATCTGACGCGAAGGCTGCTGGCCGTTCCCGAATTGGGGGCGATTGCCGTGCGGCCTTTCGTTCGTTGGAATGGACGCCATCGCCGCGCGTGGCATGACATTTCTCGCCGGACCATCCGGCCCCCAACTGAAGAGGCAAGACCCCTCCCATGGCGAAGAAAGCCCTCACCCCCCCGACCGGCAACGCAGTGCGCGCGGCGGCCAAGCGGCGTATCCGCAAGATCTTCGGCGACATCCACGAAGTGGTGAAGATGCCGAACCTGATCGAGGTGCAGCGCGAGAGCTATGAGCAGTTCCTCCGCTCGGACCCGGCGATCGGTTATGTCTAGCGGCCTCGAAAAGACCCTGCGCTCGGTGTTCCCGATCCGCGACTTTGCCGGCACCAGCGAACTCGACTTCGTCCACTATGAGCTGGAAGACCCCAAGTACGACACCACCGAGTGCCGCCAGCGCGGGATCACCTATGCCGCGCCGATGAAGGTCACCCTGCGGCTGATCGTGTTCGAGGTCGATGCCGAGACCGAGACCCGCTCGGTCCTCGATATCAAGGAGCAGGACGTCTACATGGGCGACATGCCGCTCATGACCAAGAACGGCACTTTCATCATCAACGGCACCGAGCGCGTGATTGTTTCGCAGATGCACCGTTCGCCCGGCGTGCTGTTTGACCATGATCGCGGCAAGACCCACTCCAGCGGCAAGTACCTGTTCGCCGCCCGCGTCATCCCCTACCGCGGCTCGTGGCTCGATTTCGAATTCGACGCCAAGGACATCGTCAACGTCCGGATCGACCGCAAGCGCAAGCTGCCGGTCACCGCGCTGCTTTATGCGCTGGGGCTCGATAGCGAGCAGATCCTCCACTATTTCTACGACATCGTCACCTGGAAGCGCGGCGAAGGCGGCTGGCGCTTGCCCTATGGCCCCGACCAGTGGCGCGGCCAGAAGCCGGCGTTTGATATCGTCGATGCCAAATCGGGCGAAGTGGTCTTCCCCGCCGGAACCAAGATCAGCCCGCGCGCCGCCAACAAGGCGGAAAAGGACGGTCTGGCCGAATTGCTGATCCCGACCGAGGAAATCTTCGGGCGTTATTCGGCGCTCGACCTGATCGACGAAAGCACGGGCCGCATCTACATCGAGGCCGGTGAAGAGGTTTCGCCGGAAAATCTCGACGCGCTCGACAAGGCCGGGATCGACCAGCTCGAGCTGCTCGACATCGATCACGTGACGACCGGCCCGTGGATCCGCAACACCATGAAGGCCGACAAGGCCGAGGAACGCGACCAGGCGCTGGCCGATATCTACCGGGTGATGCGCCCGGGCGAACCGCCGACCCGCGAAACCGCCGAAGCGCTGTTCGAAGGGCTGTTCTTCGATTCCGATCGCTATGACCTCTCGGCGGTTGGCCGGGTCAAGCTCAACATGCGGCTTGGCCTCGACGCCGAAGACACCATCACCACGCTGCGCACCGAGGATATCCTCGCGGTGGTCAAGGAGCTGGTCAACCTCAAGGACGGCAAGGGTGAGGTTGACGACATCGATAACCTCGGCAACCGCCGGGTCCGTTCGGTCGGCGAGCTGCTCGAGAACCAGTACCGCGTCGGCCTGCTCAGGATGGAGCGCGCGGTCAAGGAGCGGATGAGCTCGGTCGACGTCTCGACCGTGATGCCCAACGATCTGATCAACGCCAAGCCCGCGGTTGCCGCGGTGCGCGAGTTCTTCGGTTCGAGCCAGCTTTCGCAGTTCATGGACCAGACCAACCCGCTGTCCGAAGTCACCCACAAGCGCCGCGTCTCGGCGCTCGGGCCGGGCGGGCTCACTCGTGAGCGCGCCGGCTTTGAAGTCCGCGACGTTCACCCCACCCACTATGGCCGGATCTGCCCGATCGAAACGCCTGAAGGCCCGAACATCGGCCTGATCAACTCGCTCAGCACTTTTGCCCGGGTCAACAAGTACGGCTTCATCGAGACGCCGTACCGCAAGGTGGTCGACGGCAAGGTCTCGGGCGAGGTGATCTACCTCTCGGCGATGGAAGAGCAGAAGCACACCGTTGCCCAGGCATCGGCCGAGCTCAACAAGGACGGCTCGTTCGCTGAAGAGCTGGTCTCGGCACGCGAAGCCGGCGAATTCGTGATGGCGCCGCGCGATCACGTGACGCTGATGGACGTCAGCCCCAAGCAGCTGGTCTCGGTCGCCGCCTCGCTGATCCCGTTCCTTGAGAACGATGACGCCAACCGCGCGCTGATGGGCTCGAACATGCAGCGCCAGGCGGTGCCGCTGGTCCGCGCCGAAGCGCCGTTTGTCGGCACCGGCATGGAAGAAACCGTGGCGCGCGATTCGGGCGCCGCGATCGGCGCGCTGCGCGGCGGGATCGTCGATCAGGTCGATGCCAGCCGGATCGTTATCCGCGCTGCGGGTGAAATCGAGCCTGGCCAGTCAGGGGTCGATATCTACACCCTGCAGAAGTTCCAGCGCTCCAACCAGAACACCTGCATCAACCAGCGTCCGCTGGTGAAGGTGGGCGAAGTGGTTGAGGCCGGCAACATCATCGCCGACGGCCCTTCGACCGAGCTCGGCGAACTGGCGCTGGGCCGCAACAGCCTGGTCGCGTTCATGCCGTGGAACGGCTACAACTATGAAGATTCGATCCTGATCTCCGAACGGATCGTCAAGGACGACGTCTTCACCTCGATCCACATCGAGGAATTCGAAGTCATGGCCCGCGACACCAAGCTTGGGCCCGAGGATATCACCCGCGACATTCCCAATGTCGGCGAGGAAGCGCTTGCGCAACCTCGACGAAGCCGGGATCGTCTACATCGGTGCCGAAGTGCATCCGGGCGATATCCTGGTCGGCAAGATCACGCCCAAGGGCGAATTGCCGATGACGCCCGAAGAAAAGCTGCTGCGCGCGATCTTTGGCGAAAAGGCCAGCGACGTGCGCGACACTTCGCTCAAGCTGCCGCCGGGGGTCTCGGGCACGATTGTCGAGGTCCGGGTGTTCAACCGCCACGGCATCGAGATCGACGACCGTACCCGCGCGATCCAGAACGAGGAAATCGAACGCCTCGCCAAGGACCGCGAGGACGAGCGCGCAATCCTCAACCGCGCCACTTACAACCGCCTGCGCGACATGCTGCTGGGCCAGGTTGCCGCGGCTGCTCCCAAGGGCGCCAAGAAGGGCGGCACTATCGACGAGGCCACCCTGGCCGAGTCCGAACGCCACGAATGGTGGAAGTTCGCGGTCGCCGATGACAAGGTCCAGGGCCAGCTCGAAGCGGTCAAGGCGCAGTACGACGAGACTGTAAAGTCGATCCAGGACAAGTTCGAGGACCGCAAGGAAAAGCTCGAACGCGGCGACGAGCTTGCCCCGGGCGTGCTCAAGATGGTCAAGGTCTTCGTGGCGGTGAAGCGCAAGCTGCAGCCGGGCGACAAGATGGCTGGCCGCCACGGCAACAAGGGTGTCATTTCGCGCATCCTGCCGGCCGAAGACATGCCGTTCCTGGCTGACGGCACCCCGGTCGACATCGTCCTCAACCCGCTCGGCGTGCCGAGCCGGATGAACGTCGGGCAGATCTTCGAGACCCACCTGGGCTGGGCCGCGCGCGGCCTCGGCCAGCAGGTTACCGCAGCGCTCGACGCATGGCGCGCCGCCAACCCCAACCCCGAAGCGGCTGCGCCGCCATCGGCCTTGGTCGACAAGCTCAAGGAAATCTACGGCGAGAACTATCACACCCAGATCGAGTCGCGCTCGGTGGCCGAGATCGTCGACATGGCTGAATTGCTGAAGGACGGCGTGCCGATGGGTACTCCGGTGTTCGACGGCGCCAAGGAAAGCGACGTCACCGCGATGCTGGAAATGGCCGGGCTCGATACCTCGGGCCAGGTCGTGCTCTATGACGGGCGCACCGGCGATGCCTTCGACCGCAAGGTCACGGTGGGCTACATCTATATGCTGAAGCTCCACCACCTGGTCGACGACAAGATCCACGCGCGTTCGATCGGGCCCTACTCCCTCGTTACCCAGCAGCCGCTGGGCGGCAAGGCCCAGTTCGGCGGACAGCGTTTCGGCGAAATGGAGGTCTGGGCGCTCCAGGCCTACGGCGCCGCCTATACCTTGCAGGAAATGCTCACGGTCAAGTCCGACGACGTGGTCGGCCGGACCAAGGTCTATGAAGCGATCGTCAAGGGCGACGATACCTTCGAGGCCGGCATTCCTGAGAGCTTCAACGTGCTCGTCAAGGAAATGCGCTCGCTGGGTCTGAACGTGGAATTGTCCTCGCTCGCCAGCGACGATGACGACGACGATTACGCCGAGGCCGCGGAATAAGCGGGAGCCGGGCGGCCTCCGGGCCGCCCTCCCCAACCCCGCCCAACAAATTCACCCGTAGAGGGATCGAGACATGAACGACCTGACCAAGTTCACCAACCAGATGGCGAAGCCCGAAACCTTCGACCAGATCCAGATCGGCCTTGCCAGCCCCGAGCGGATTTGCTCGTGGAGCTTCGGCGAAATCAAGAAGCCCGAGACGATCAACTACCGCACCTTCAAGCCCGAGCGCGACGGCCTGTTCTGCGCCCGCATCTTCGGGCCGGTGAAGGACTACGAGTGCCTGTGCGGCAAGTACAAGCGGATGAAGTACAAGGGCGTGGTCTGCGAGAAGTGCGGCGTCGAGGTGACCGTCACCAAGGTCCGCCGCGAGCGCATGGGCCACATCGAGCTGGCCGCCCCGGTCGCGCACATCTGGTTCCTCAAGTCGCTGCCTTCGCCGCATCGGCCTGCTGCTCGACATGCAGCTCAAGCAGCTGGAGCGGATCCTCTACTTCGAAAGCTACGTGGTGATCGAGCCGGGCCTGACCCCGCTCGACAAGTACCAGCTGCTGACCGAGGACGAGCTCTACGACTATCAGGACGAGTACGGCGAAGACGCGTTCTCGGCCTCGATCGGCGCCGAAGCGGTCAAGCACATCCTGATGAGCCTCGACCTGGTCCAGGAGAAGGAAGACCTGCTCAAGGAACTCGCCGAGACCAAGTCCGAGCTCAAGCCCAAGAAGATCATCAAGCGTCTGAAGGTGGTCGAAAGCTTCATCGATTCGGGCAACAAGCCGGAATGGATGATCCTCGATGTGGTTCCGGTGATTCCGCCCGAACTGCGCCCGCTGGTGCCGCTTGACGGTGGCCGTTTCGCCACCTCGGACCTCAACGATCTCTACCGCCGGGTGATCAACCGCAACAACCGCCTGAAGCGCCTGATCGAGCTGCGCGCGCCGGACATCATCGTCCGCAACGAAAAGCGCATGCTCCAGGAAGCCGTCGATGCGCTGTTCGACAACGGCCGCCGCGGCCGGGTGATCACCGGCGCCAACAAGCGTCCGCTGAAGTCGCTCAGCGACATGCTCAAGGGCAAGCAGGGCCGGTTCCGCCAGAACCTGCTGGGCAAGCGCGTCGACTATTCGGGCCGTTCGGTGATCGTCACCGGTCCGGAACTCAAGCTCCACCAGTGCGGGCTGCCCAAGAAGATGGCGCTCGAGCTGTTCAAGCCGTTCATCTACGCCCGGCTTGACGCCAAGGGTCTGTCGATGACCCTCAAGCAAGCCAAGAAGTGGGTCGAGAAGGAACGCAAGGAAGTCTGGGACATCCTCGACGAGGTGATCCGCGAACACCCGGTGATGCTCAACCGCGCACCGACGCTGCACCGCCTTGGCATCCAGGCGTTCGAGCCGGTGCTGATCGAGGGCAAGGCGATCCAGCTGCACCCGCTGGTCTGCTCGGCCTTCAACGCCGACTTCGACGGTGACCAGATGGCGGTCCACGTGCCGCTTTCGCTGGAAGCCCAGCTTGAAGCCCGCGTGCTGATGATGTCGACCAACAACATCCTCAGCCCCGCCAACGGCAAGCCGATCATCGTTCCTTCGCAGGACATGGTGCTGGGGCTCTACTACCTCTCGATGGACCGCCAGGGCGAGCCCGGCGAGGGCATGCTGATGTCCGACATGGCCGAAGTCCACCAGGCGCTGAATGCCGGGGCGGTGACGCTGCACTCGAAGATCATCGCCCGCGTCCCGCAGACCGACGAGGCCGGCAAGGAGTACCAGAAGAGGTTCGACACCACCCCGGGGCGGATGCTGATCGGCGAATGCCTGCCCAAATCGCACACCGTGCCGTTCGATCTGGTCAACCGCTTGCTGACCAAGAAGGAAATCGCCGACGTTATCGATCAGGTCTATCGCCACACCGGCCAGAAGGACACGGTGCTGTTCGCCGACGCGATCATGACGCTGGGCTTCCGCCACGCCTTCAAGGCGGGGATCAGCTTCGGCAAGGACGACATGATCATCCCCGACAGCAAGGTGGCGCTGGTTGACGAGACCAAGGCCTTGGTGGCTGACTATGAGCAGCAGTACCAGGACGGCCTGATCACCCAGCAGGAAAAGTACAACAAGGTGATCGACGCCTGGAGCCGTTGCGGCGACCAGGTCGCCAACGCCATGATGGAAGAGATCAAGGCGACCCCGCTGGACGAGCACGGCCGCGAAGCCCCGGTCAACTCGATCTACATGATGAGCCATTCGGGTGCGCGCGGTTCGCCGACGCAGATGAAGCAGCTGGCGGGGATGCGCGGGCTGATGGCCAAGCCTTCGGGCGAGATCATCGAGACCCCGATCATCTCGAACTTCAAGGAAGGCCTGACCGTCCTTGAATACTTCAACTCCACCCACGGCGCCCGCAAGGGTCTGGCCGATACCGCGCTGAAGACCGCGAACTCGGGCTATCTGACCCGCCGTCTGGTTGACGTCAGCCAGGATTGCGTGGTCGTGATCGAGGATTGCGGCACCGAACGCGCGCTGGAAATGCGCGCGATCGTCCAGGGCGGCAGCACCATCGCCAGCCTGGGCGAACGCATCCTGGGCCGCACTCTGGCCGAGGACATCGTCAACAAGGACGGCGGCGTGGTCGTTGCCAACGGCACCCTGCTTGACGAGCCGATGACCGCGATGGTCGAAGCCACCGGGGTTCAGGCGGTGCGGATCCGCAGCCCGCTGATCTGCGAGGCCGAACAAGGCGTCTGCGCGACCTGCTATGGCCGCGATCTGGCCCGCGGCACGCCGGTCAACATCGGTGAGGCGGTCGGCGTGATCGCCGCCCAGTCGATCGGTGAGCCGGGTACCCAGCTGACCATGCGCACGTTCCACATCGGCGGCGCGGCGCAGGTCAATGAAACCAGCCACCTCGAGGCGATCTGCGACGGCACGGTCCAGTACCGTGACATCCCGACCATCACCGACAAGCGCGGGCGGCGTCTGTCGCTCGCCCGCAACGGCGAGGTGCTGGTGATCGACAGCGACGGGCGCGAGCGCGCAATCCACCGCGTGCCTTACGGCACCCACCTGCTCCACCAGGACGGCGCGATCATCAACGAAGGCGATCGTCTGGCCGAATGGGATCCGTTCACCACCCCGGTGATCACCGAAAAGCAGGGTATCGTGAAGTACCAGGATCTGATCGACGGCCGCACCATGACCGAGGCGACCGACGAAGCCACTGGCATGTCGAGCCGCCTGGTGACCGAAAACCGCGCCACCTCCCGCGCGAAGAAGGAAGACCTGCGGCCGCGCCTGACCCTGCTCGACGAAGCTTCGGGCGAGGCCGCGCGCTATATGATGGCGCCCGGAACCACGCTTTCGGTCGAGGACGGCCAGATGGTCGAAGCCGGCGACGTGCTCGCCCGTGCCAGCCGCGAAGCCGCCAAGACCCGCGACATCACCGGCGGTCTGCCGCGGGTGGCGGAGCTGTTCGAAGCGCGCATCCCCAAGGACAACGCGATCATTGCCAAGATTTCGGGGCGGATCGAATTCGTCCGCGACTACAAGGCCAAGCGCAAGATCGCGATCATCCCCGAGGAAGGCGATGCGGTCGAGTACCTGATCCCCAAAGCCAAGGTGATCGACGTCCAGGAAGGCGACTGGGTCAAGAAGGGCGACAACCTGATTTCTGGCTCACCCAATCCGCACGACATCCTTGAAGTGATGGGGATCGAGGCGCTGGCCGAATACCTCGTCGCCGAAATCCAGGAAGTGTACCGTTTGCAGGGCGTGAAGATCAACGACAAGCACATCGAGGTGATCGTTCGCCAGATGCTGCAGAAGGTTGAGATCACCGACGGCGGCGATACCACGCTGCTGGCCGGCGAACAGGTCGACCGCGAGGAGATGGACGAGTTCAACGCCAAGCTGGCGCCGGGCCAGGCACCCGCGATCGGCAAGCCGGTGCTGCTCGGGATCACCAAGGCGAGCCTGCAGACCCGCAGCTTTATCTCGGCGGCGAGCTTCCAGGAAACCACCCGGGTGCTCACCCAGGCCGCGGTCGAAGGCAAGAAGGACAACCTGATCGGGCTCAAGGAAAACGTTATCGTTGGCCGACTGATCCCGGCGGGCACTGGCGCGGGGATGAACCGTCTGCGTGTCGCCGCCTCCAGCCGCGACGCCGCGCTGCGCGCCTCTTACCGCAAGCTCCAGGAAGCCTCATCGCCCCTGACAGCGCCGCCGAAGAGCACGCCGCCGAACTCGCCCAGGGTCCGGAAGCAGCGATCGGCGACGATCCGCTGGCCATGGTCGAAGGCGAGACCCACGGTATGGACGCCGATGCCGGCGAATACCTCAACCCGGAGGCGGCTGAGGGCGAGGCGTAAGCCCCGGCCTGTCCCTGAGGGATTGAACATTGGCCCCGCCGGAGCAATCCGGCGGGGTTTTTGTAGGGGCTTTCCTGCCCCAGCTAGCGCTGCTGCCTAGAGCGGTGCGCGCTTAATCTGCAACACTCCGTCATCCCGGCGAAGGCCGGGACCCAGACCCACTCAAAGTGACTCCGCGAAGCGCTAGCAGTTGCTTGTTCGGACTGAGTCCCGGACTGCCCGAAGGGCAGTTTATCCTGAGCGCGGCTGCTAAGCCGCAAGCCGAAGCACCGGGATGACGATTCAGATTTCATGCACCCCGCTCTAATCTCCGCCATAGGCCGTTGCGCTCACTTGCGCATTTCTGTCAGACGGATTCTCGCTTCGAGCAAAAATTCGTTTGGTTGGCTTTCCTGGAGGCGGCCTGATAACCCGTGATCTGAGAGGATTCCAAAATGGCCAAGTCACAGAAGAAATCGAACCGCGAAGTGCGCAAGCCCAAAGCGGCCAAGATCAAGACCAATGCTTCCAAGCCGAGCGACAAGCCCGGAATGGTCCGCGGGCTGGAAAACACCAAGAACAAATAGGTCGCAGGCGCCCTTTACCTAAAGCCGATCCAGCCGCAGCCAGCGCGGATCGCCGTGCCAGGCTTGCTTGAGCGCTTGCCGAGCCGCTGCAGCCTCGGCGCCGTGGCCGAGTTTGGCCTCGCTCTGCGCCAGGCCATAGAGCGCCCAGGCATTCTTGGGCGACTGCAGCAGCGCGCCGCGGAAAGCCTGGCTGGCCTCCTCGGCTTTGCCCTCGGCGAGCAAGGCAGCGCCCAGCGACTGGCGCACCGGGTAGTACCAGTAGCTTGGCTCGGTATAGGGAATCGTCGCCTCGACTGCGACTGCATTGCGGTAGTGCTCGATCGCGGTGGTGAACTCCCCGCGGGCGTAGTGGAGCTTGCCGCGCGCGACATGCTCGGCGAGCTGCACCAGATCGGGCGCGGGTACGCCTTGCGCGACCATCGCCGCCAGTCCCTCGTGGCCCTTGTAGGCGTTCATCTCTGCGATCTCTGCCTCAAAGCCCTTGCTGTCGCGCTGCTGCGCGCGGACCAGCGCGCGCGCATAGTGGCGCATCGCCCGGGCATAGGGGAGGCGTGCGTCGGGCTCGGCCATGCCGAGGATCAGCGCGGGATTGCCAAACTGCGCCGCCGCCATGAACGGCGCCGCATCGACCACCCCGATCCAGGCGACCCGCTGCGATGTCGCCGGATCAAGCACCTGGCGCAGCCGCCTGGCCTCGCGGATCGCAGTCGTCATGTCGCCGGCAAGCTGCGCCGAGGCGACGATGAAGTGGACGTTATGCGGGTAGTAGCCGTAGCGGTAGATGCTCTGATCACCGGATTCGCGAATGAAGGCCTCGTCCGACCGTGCCGCGGCGACGTTCGCCTTCATCGAATCGGTCTGGCGACCGATGTTGATGTAGATGTGCGCGGGCATGTGGATCAGGTGGCCGGCGTTCGCCAGTCCGATGGCGGCAAGCCGGTCTGCCGCGGCCTCGGCCAGGCGCGGATCGCGGCTGTTTTCCATCATGTGGATGTAAAGATGCCCCGCCTGCGGATGGCCGGGATTGCGCGCCATGACCGCTTCGAGCAGAGTGATCGCGGTCAGCGAGCGGCCAACCGGGGTGGTCTTGTCGGCCTGCCAATAGTTCCATGGGGTCGTGTCCATCACCGCCTCGGCGGTCAGCACGGCCACTTCGTCGCTCGCCGGGAACTGCTCGGCGACCTTGACCATGGCATCGGCATAGGCGCCGTCGAGCGCTGCCCGGTCCGCCGCGGGATCGGCTGAATAGCGCACCGCCAGCGCCGCAATCAGCGCGCGTTCGAGCGGCGTTGCAGTTGACGCCAGCGCCTTGGCACGCTCCAGCGCGGCCAGCGCGGAAGGCACGTCGCGCCCGTCCATCGGCGCATTGATGTTGGGCCCAAGCGCCGCGGCCTCGCCCCAGAAGCATAGCGCGCAAGCTGGGTCCTGGCGCTGCGCTTCGCGGAACGATCGCACCGCACCGGCATGGTTGAACGAATAGGTCAGCATCAGCCCCTGGCGGAAATAGCGTAGCGCCATCTCGTTGCCGGTGCTGGGCATCAGCTGGCCACTATCCAGATCAGGGTAGAGCGGCATCGCCGCTCCCGCGCTGCTCAGCGGTGCCGCGGCCGCAGCGCCGACGGTCAGGCTGCGAAACAATTGCGCTTTGCGATCCGGACTGCCGCAACTGCGTGCGGCAATCCGCACCGGATCGAGCGCGTTCAGCACTTTGGGCGAATAGGGTGCTTCCAGCGCCTGCGAGCCGGCCCCGGCCATTAGCAAGGGAGCGAGTGCAATTGCACGATATCTGAGCCGTTTCATCCCGATCCTCCTCCAAGGATGCGACCGCGACTCCGTCAGTATCTCACTCTCTTCGGTCAGGAGCAACCCCGCAGAACCGATCGGATCAAGCGTAGGCCATCCGCTCCAGCGCTCCGAAGGCAGCGACCGCGCCGGGATCGCCAAGCGGGGAAAGCTGGCTCATGAATACGCCCGCCCAGCCCTGCCGCCGGATCGATCCAGTAGAACGAGTTGAACACCCCCGCCCAGGCGAGGCTGCCGGGCGAGCGGCCGTTGGGGCCGCGTTCGGGATTGATCACGAAGCCCAGGCCCCAGCCAGAGTGCTGGCCAGGCAAGATGTCGATCGGCAGCGACAGGCTGGGCATGACGCTGCCAAAGGCGCCGGCGCGCAGGGTGCCGATCTGGTTGCGGGCCATTTCGGCGACGGTTTCGCCCTTGAGCACGCGCACGCCGTCGAGCTCGCCGCCATTCAGGATCATCCGCACGAACCGGGCATAGTCCGCCGCGGTGCTGGTCAATCCGCCGCCGCCGGCGTCAAACTCGCCGCCGCCCATGAAGGTTGCCAGCGTCTTGAACCCGCCTTCGGGCAAGCGGGCATGAACCCTGGCAGCACCTTCGGGCAGCGCGGGCAGGAACCCCGTGTGCAGCATTGCCAGCGGAGCAAAGATGTGTTCGGCCATGTAGTCGCCCAGCCGAAGCCCGCTCACCGCTTCAATCGCCTGCCCGACCCAGTCGGTTGCCACCCCGTATTCCCAGCGCTCACCCGGATCGAACAGCAACGGCAGCCGGATCGAATCGAGCGAGCCCGGCGCCGGCGAGCCAACCGCGCCGAAGTATTGCTGCACTTCTGGATGGATGAAGAAATAGCCGAACCCGGCGGTGTGGGTCAGCAGATGGCGCAGGGTCAGCGGGCGTGCGGCAGGGCGCAGCAGCGGCTGACCGTCGTCATCGAACCCGGTCAGCACTTGCGGGTCGGCAAGATCGGGCAGCACCGCGCCAATCGGCGCATCAAGGCTGAGTCGTCCGTCCTCGACCAGCTGCATCGCCGCGACCGAAACCAGCGCCTTGGTCATCGAGGCGATCTGGCAAACTGTGTCCGGCCCCATCGCCGCGCCGGTTTCGACATCGGCCACACCCAGCCCGCGGGCATAACGAGTTCCGTCGCGGTCGACGATAAGTCCCACGGCGCCGGGCAGATTGGCGGAGGCAAAGGCCTGCTCAAAGCTTGAATCGTCGATCATCCGCCTTGGCTAGCCGCTCGCCAGCCCCTAGGGAAGGGCGATGGTCGATACGCTTTCCATCACCCTTGCCCAGCTCAACCAGTCGGTCGGCGAAATTGCCGGCAATGCCGCCGCCATGCGCGCCGCGCGCGACCGGGCCAAAGCGGCCAAGGCCGATCTGATCGTGTTCCCGGAAATGCATCTGATCGGCTACCCGCCCGAAGATCTGGTGCTCAAACCCGCGCTGATCGAACGCGCCGCGGCCGAGCTTGAGGCGCTCGCGACGATCACCGCCGATGGCGGCCCGGCGATGCTGGTCGGCTCGGTGTTCGTGGTCGACGGAGCGCTGCACAACGGCATCGCCCTGCTCGATTCTGGCAAGGTGGCGGCGATCCGGCTCAAGCACGAGCTGCCGAACTACGGCACTTTCGACGAGGTCCGGCTGTTCCAGCCCGGCCCGCTGCCCGAACCGGTGGTGTTCAAGGGGGTGATGATCGGGCTGCCGATCTGCGAGGATATCTGGCACCCCGACGTCTGCCGCCACCTCGCTGATTTCGGCGCCGAGCTGCTGATCTGCATCAATGGCAGTCCCTATGAGATCGACAAGGACACGCTGCGGATCGACGGGGTGGCCAAGCGCCGCGCGGTCGATACCGGTCTGCCGCTAGCCTACCTCAACCGCGTCGGCGGGCAGGACGAGCTGGTGTTCGACGGCGCGAGCTTCGTGGTCAATGGCGACGGCAGTCTGGCGGTGCAACTGAAGGACTGGGAGGAGCAGGAGATCACAACCCGCTGGACCCGCACCGCGCAGGGCTGGCGCTGCGATCAGGGTGAACTGGCGGCGCTCGCCGACCATCCCGAAGACATCTACTGCGCGATGGTCATGGCGCTGCGCGACTATGTTGACCGCAATCGCTTTCCCGGCGTGGTGCTCGGCCTCTCAGGCGGGATCGACAGCGCGATCTGCGCCGCGATCGCCGCCGACGCGCTGGGGCCGGAGCGGGTCTGGTGCGTGATGATGCCGAGCCGCTTCACCGGCCAGCTCAGCCTCGAACTGGCGGCGCAATGCGCGAAGATGATCGGCTGCCGGCTCGATACGATCCCGATCAATCCGGCGGTTATCGCCTTTGACGAAATGCTCGCCGGCAGCTTCGCCGACAAGGACGTCGATATCACCGAGGAAAATGTCCAGTCGCGGATCCGCGGCGTGACGCTGATGGCGCTGAGCAACAAGTTCGGACCGATGCTGCTGACCACCGGCAACAAGAGCGAGATGAGCGTCGGCTATGCGACGATCTATGGTGACATGGCCGGCGGCTACAACCCGCTGAAGGACGCCTACAAGATGACCGTGTTCGCGATCTCGAACTGGCGCAACAAGCACAAGCCCAGGATCGGGCTCGGCCCGGACGGTGCGGTAATGCCCGAGGGGATCATCACCCGTCCGCCCAGCGCCGAACTCCGCCCCGACCAGAAGGACGAGGATTCGCTGCCGCCCTACAAGGTGCTCGATGGCATCCTGCTCGGCCTGGTCGAACACGAAAAGAGCGTCGATCAGCTCGTCGCCGAGGGCTTCGCCCGCGACACCGTTGTCCGGATCGAACGCCTTCTCCACCTCGCCGAATACAAGCGCCGCCAGGCTCCGCCGGGGGTCAAGCTAGGGACGCGCAACTTCGGGCGCGATCGGCGCTATCCGATTACCCATGCGTTCCGCTCGGCCTGACGGACCATGACCGTCACCACCCGCTTCGCCCCCTCGCCCACCGGCACGCTGCATGTCGGCAATGTCCGGACGGCGCTGCACAACTGGCTGCTCGCCAAGCAGACGGGAGGGCGGTTCCTGCTGCGGATTGACGATACCGATGGGGAGCGCAGCCGCGAGGAGCATGTCGCCAGCATCAAGGCCGATCTGGAGTGGCTCGGTCTGCTCTGGGACGGCGAGGAGCGGCAGTCGGCACGGTTCGATCTCTACGAGGCCGAGTTCCGCGAAACTGGTCGAGGCTGGGCGGGTCTATCGCTGCTATGAGAGCGCGCAGGAGCTGGAGCTCAAGCGCAAGGTCCTGCTCGGGCGCGGTCTGCCGCCGATTTACGACCGCGCGGCGCTGGCCTTGAGCGAGGTCGATCATGCCGCCAGGACTGCGGCGGGCGAAGCCCCGCACTGGCGCTTCCTGTTGAGCCGCGACACCCCGATCGAATGGCCCGACGCGATCCGCGGCGCCCAGCATTTCGATCCGGCCAAGATGAGCGACCCGGTGGTGCGCCGCGCCGATGGTTCGTGGCTCTACCTGCTCCCTTCGGTGATTGACGACATCGCGATGGGCATCAGCGATGTGCTGCGCGGCGAGGATCACGTTTCCAACACCGCCACCCAGGTGCAGATGTTCGCGGCACTCGGCGCAGCACCCCCGCGTTTCGCCCACGAGGCGCTGCTAACCGGCACCGAAGGCAAGCTTTCCAAGCGGCTCGGTTCGCTGGGCATGGCGCATTTGCGCGAGGCCGGGATCGAGCCCGAAGCGCTGGTTGCGCTGCTGGCCCGGCTTGGAACCTCGGACCCGGTCGATCCTGCGCTCGATGCCGAAGCGCTCGCTGCGAGCTTCAACCTCGCCCACTTCGGCCGCGCCCCGGCGCGCTTCGACGAGGCCGAACTCCACCGGGTCAACGCCGCGGTGGTTCACCGCCTGCCCTATGCCCGCGTTGCGCACTTGTTACCTGACGGGATGAGCGAAGCGGCGTGGGAGGCGATCCGCCCCAACCTTGAACACATCGGCGAAGCAGCCGAGTGGTGGCAGGTGGTCACCGGGCCGATCGCTGCCCCGGTGTTGGAAGCGGACGACCAATCCTATCTCGTCCAGGCCGCCGCAGCGCTCGAAACCACAGGCGCCGACTGGGCCGCGCTCACCGCCGCGCTCAAGGAAACGACGGGCCGCAAAGGCAAGCCGTTGTTCTTGCCGCTGCGTCAGGCGCTTACTGGAATGGATCACGGCCCGGACATGGCCGCGCTGCTGCCACTGATCGGGATCGAGGCGGCGCTGGAACGGCTGCTCGCCGCCGCCTAGCTTTTGGTGCAGTAAAGGTAGCTCTGGCGGCGGGTATAGAGCGCTTCATCAGGTCCGTGCATTCCGGTCTTGTCGACCACCTGCACCCGGTAACCCAGCGCCTCAAGCCAGAGCACCAGTTCGCGCGGATCGTCGCCCGCCGCGCTCAGGAACTCAGGGGTGAATTCGAACACCAGATCGGGCGCCTCCGCGCGCCGCAACAGGCCTTCTGCGCCGCGCAGCGCCTTGGCTTCCCAGCCTTCGATATCGAGCTTGAGCAGCCGCAGCGGAGTTTCTGCCAACACCTGGTCGAGCCGAACCAGTGGCACTGCATCGTCGCTCTCCCTAGCCAGTTCAACCCCGTCGGCCCCGGCATTGCCAGCTTCGCGCGGGGCGATCCTGACGTGGCCTGTTTGCTCACCGACCGCCAGCCAATGCGCCGCAACTTGCCCACAGCCATTGAGCGCGAGGTTGGCCTGAAGCAGGGCGAAAGTATCGCGGTTGGCCTCAAAGCAGTGCACCTGCCCCTCAGGACCGACCAGCCGCGCGGCGTGCAGGCTGAACCAGCCGACATTGGCGCCGACATCGGCAACCCGATCACCCGGCCGCAGGACTTGCGCGAACAATGCAGTTTCCAGCGGCTCCCACTCACCCTGACAATAAATCGCCCGATCGACCAGCTGGCGCAGATCGAGGCTCATCGCAAAGCCATGGCGGGTCATGACCGTGCGGCGCTGCGCCGGCAGCTCGCCTGCTTCGAACAGCAGTGCCGCGAGCCCGCCCAGCCGCCAGCGTCCGCGCTCAAACGGGGCAGCGCGGCACATCGCCGCAAGAGTGGTTGCAAGAAGCTGGCGCATATCCCTGTTGGTCAACGGCTTAACACTCGCTTCGACTATTCCGCGCACCGATTCCGCGTCGTGCCATCCGGGCACAGCCCCGCAGGCAAAAGGAAATTTCAAGGACAGCGGCTGCCAAGCATTTACATTGCACTGCAGCACGGATAGAGGCGCCTGCCATGTCCAGGATGCCCAACACTGCCATTACCACCAAACCGACCGCCGCGGCGGGAGCGGTTGTGGCGGTGCACGGCTAAGGCACCCGGACAACCCGCCCCGCTAACGAGCAGGCGGAGTTTTTCCATACCGGACACCAACCCTCGCAGGCTCTCCCCCAACAGGAGTTGCATTGATGGTTACGAGGTTTGCAAAGGGTCAGAAGCTGAACGTCGGCGTGGTCGGCGCGACCGGGCTGGTCGGGACGATGATCCGCGAAATTCTGGCCGAGCGCGGCTTCCCGGTTGGCCAACTGCGGCTGTTCGCTTCGGCGCGTTCGGCGGGCAAAGTGCTGGGCGGGGTGACCGTCGAGGACGCCGCCACGGCCGATTACACCGGGCTTGACGTGGTGCTGTTCTCGGCCGGCGGCGCGACCTCGAAAGCGCTCGCACCCAAGGTTGCCGCCGCTGGCGCGGTGGTGATCGACAACAGCTCGGCCTGGCGCGGCGATCCGCAAGTGCCGCTGGTAGTCTCAGAAGTGAACCCCCACGCGCTCGCCGATCTGCCACTCGGGATCATCGCCAACCCCAATTGTACCACCATGGCGGCAATGCCGGTGCTCAAGCCCTTGCACGATGAAGCCGGCCTCAAACGGCTTACGGTCTCGACCTATCAGGCGGTTTCGGGCGGCGGGCTGGAGGGGATCGACCTGCTCGCCCGCCAACTGGCGCAGGTCGGCGACAAGGCGCGTGAATTCGCGGTTGGCGGGCATGATAGCGTTGCTTCCCACCCCCGAGAAATGGACCGTGCCGATCGCCCACAACGTCATCCCGCTGAACTACGTGATGGTCGAGGACGGCTATACCGAGGAAGAGATCAAGCTGCGCGATGAAAGCCGCAGGATCCTGGAAATTCCCAGTCTGCCGGTCTCGGGCACCTGCGTGCGGGTGCCGGTGTTCACCGGGCATTCGCTGTCGATTAACGCCGAGTTCGACCGCCCGATCAGCCCCGAGCGCGCACTCGAACTGCTTGGGCAAGCCCCCGGCGTGGTGGTCTGCGAAGTCCCCAACCCGCTCGAGGCGACCGGCCAGGACCCGGTCTTCGTCGGCCGGGTGCGGAGCGATCCGACGGTGGCGCACGGCCTCGCGCTGTTCGTTGTCGGCGACAACCTGCGCAAGGGCGCCGCACTCAACGCGGTGCAGATCGCCGAGGCGCTGATCGGTTAAGTCCGCCCGGACAGCATCCAGCCGAGCAACACCAGCCCGGCCAGCCACAGCGCAATCACGATCACCGCCCCGGCCGTCGAGCGCGGCCGGGGTTGTTCGGCCGCAGTCTGCCGCAACTCTGCCAGGACCGACGGATCGATCAGGCGGATCGCCAGCCAGATCCCCAGCGGAACCAGCAGCAGGTCATCGAGCAGGCCTAGCACCGGGATAAAATCGGGGATCAGGTCGATCGGCGACAAGGCATAGGCAGCAACCAGCGCGGCCAGGCACTTGGCTGACAGCGCCACCCGCGGATCGCGCGCCGCCAGCGACAGCGCGAGCACATCGATACGCAGCGCATCGGCCCAGCGCCGCAGCCTTGCGATCACGCCGCAGCCACCTCGATCGTCTCCTCGCTCGCCGCTTCGAGCAGTTTCTTCTCGACCGCGCGCAGGCGCGATACGGCATCGACTTTCTCACCCAGCAGGTCGGTGACATAGAAGGTATCGACCGCGCGTTCGCCATAGGTTGCAATGTGCGCGGAGTTGACGATCAGTTTGGCGTCGAACAGCGCCCGGGCGAGGCGGTTAAGCAGCGCCGGACGGTCGCGGGCGTTGACCTCGATCACGGTGAAGCGGTTCGATGCGGCGTTGTCGATCTCAACCCGCGGGCGGACCTCGAACGCATCGGCGCGCGGCCGGGCAAGCGGACGGGCGGCGAGTTGCGGGATCAGCCGGATCTTGTTCGCCAGCGCGTCGCCGATCATCGTCTCGATCCGGGCGAGCTGGTTGTCCTCGGAAAATGGTCTTCCAAGCGGGTCCTGAACCAGGAAGTTGTCAACCGCCATGCCGGTGCGGGTGGTGTGGATCCGCGCGTCGATAATGTTGCCGCCGGCGAGGTGGATGCCGCCGGCGATGCGGTAGAACAGCCCCGGATGGTCGGCGGCGATCACGGTAACCAGCGTTGCCCCGCGCGCCGGATAATATTCGCAGTGGACGTCGAGCGTCTTGTCCATGGCGCCGTTCAACTGGATCAGGTTCTTGGCGATCACGTCATCCGATTCGGCGATCCAGTAGGCATCGTTGAACTGCGCCGCGTGGCTTTCAACCAGCTGGCCCTGCTTGCCAAGTTGCGCCGCCACCGCCTGCTGCTTGGCGGCGATCCGTTCGTTGCGGCCGTGCTGGACATGGCCCAGCCGCAGCCGCTCTTCGGCGGCGTCGTAAAGCTCGTGGATCAGCTGGCGTTTCCAGCCGTTCCACACCCCGGGCCCGACCGCGCGGATATCGACGATGGTCAGCATCGCCAGCAACCGCAGCCGCTCGGTCGACTGGACCTGCGCGACGAAATCGGTGATCGTTTTCCAGTCGGCCAGATCGCGCTTGAACGCGGTGGCGCTCATGATCAGATGGTGGCGCACCAGCCAGGCGGTGTGCTCGGTCTCTTCAGGGCTCATCCCCAGCCGCGGGCAAAGCTTGCGCGCCACCTCCGCGCCCAGCACCGAATGATCACCGCGGCGGCCCTTGGCGATGTCATGGAGCAGGATTGAGGCATAGAGCGCACGGCGGTTGACCACCTTGTGAACGATCCCCGAGGCCAGCGGATGCTCTGCCTTCATGGTCCCTTTCTCGATCCCGGCCATCAGCCCGATCGCGCGGATGGTGTGCTCGTCGACCGTGTAGTGGTGGTACATGTCGAACTGCATCTGCGCGTTGACCCGGCCGAAATCGGGGACAAACCGCCCGAACACCCCGGCCTCGTTGAACCAGCGCAGCGCGGTTTCGGGATCCTTGCGGCTGGTCAGCAGATCGAGGAACAGCGCATTGGCGCGGGGATCATCGCGCACCGCATCGACCAGCCGGGCATCGCGCAGCGCGAGGCGCATCGCCTCGGGATGAATTTCGAGCGCGTTGGCATCGGCCAGCACGAAGATCTCGACCAGCCGCACCGGGTCCTGCGCGAACCAGTCGTCCGCAGGCACGTTGATCTTGCCGCCGAACACCGGGTAACCCTTGATCACCCGTTTGCGCGCCCGGAACCCCGCCAGCAGGCCCCTGGGTGTGCGCGAAGCGAACTGATCGTCAAGCTGGGCCAGAAACACGCCGGTGAGGTGACCGACGCGCTTCGCCTGCAGGAAGAAATACTGCATGAACCGCTCAACAGCGCTCTTTCCCGGACGGTCGGCAAACTGCATCCGCGCCGCCACTTCGCGCTGCTGGTCAAAGGTCAGCCGGTCCTCGGTGCGCCCGGTGATGGTGTGAAGGTGGCAGCGCACCGCCCAGAAGAAGTTTTCCGCGCGGCGAAAGGCGCGGTACTCGCTGGCGGTCAGCAAGCCTGCCCCGACCAGTTCGGAAGCGTCGCGGACATGGTGGATGTACTTGCCGATCCAGTAGAGCGTGTGGAGATCGCGCAGGCCCCCTTTGCCTTCCTTGACATTGGGTTCGACGACATAGCGGCTATCGCCCAGCCGCTTGTGGCGTTCGTTGCGCTCGGCCAGCTTCTCGGCGACGTATTGCCGTTCGGTGCCGGCAACGACTTCGCCCCAGAACCGCGCCTGGGCTTCTTCCAGCAGCGGCTGATCGCCCCAGACATAGCGGCCTTCGAGCAGCGCGGTGCGGATGGTCAGATCGCTTTTGGCCATGCGCACCGTTTCGTCGAGCGAGCGGCTTGACTGGCCGACCTTGAGCCCCAGATCCCAGAGGAAATAGAGCATCGCCTCGATCACCTGCTCGCACCAGGCGGTTTGCTTGATCGGGGTGATAAAGGCGATGTCGACGTCAGAATGCGGCGCCATTTCACCGCGGCCATAACCGCCCACCGCCATGATTGCGAGGCGCTCGCCCGACGAGCGGTTGCTCGCCCGGTAGAGATCTTCGACCACATGATCGTGGATCACCCGGATCAGCTGGTCGACCAGAAAGGCCTGCGCCTCGGCGCAGTCATGCCCGGCCGAAGGCTGAAGCGCGAGGCGCCGCGCGATCTCCTCGCGGCCTTGGTCCAGTGCGCCGCGCAAGGCCTCAACCACTTGCGGCCGGCACGCCGAAACACCGCGGCGCTCAACCAGTTCAGCGATCGCGGCGGCCAGCGCCCGCCGATCGATGATCGCACGCTGATCGGCGATCCGCCCCGGGTTCAGCCCGTCGCTGCCTGTTCGCTTGCCCATGCGGTCTGGTAACGGGTACGAAGCGCGCGCTTGTCAACCTTTTCGGTGCCGAGCCGCGGCAAGGTCTCGCGCTCCTGCCACAGCCGGACCGGCACCTTGAACGGGGCAATCCGCTGCAGCAAAAAGCCACGCAGCGCCTCTTCGGTGAGGCCGCGGCCGTCCTTGACCAAGTAGACTCCGACCGGCAGCTCGCCGAAACGCTCATCCGGCATGCCGAACACGCTGGTTTCGGCCACGTCCGGATGGGCGTAGATCGCCTGCTCAACCTCGATACAGCTGATGTTCTCCCCGCCGCGGATGATAATATCCTTCTTGCGGTCGACGATGTAGAGATAGCCGTCCTCGTCGAGGTAACCCAGATCGCCCGAGCGGAACCAGCCGTCGGGCATGATCGCTTCGCGGGTTGCTTCGGAATTGTTCCAGTAGCCGAGGAAGTTGGCGATCGTGCGGATCGAGACCTCGCCGGTCTCCCCGCCCGCCACGCAGTTGCCATCGTCATCGAGAATTCCGACCTCGACCAGCGGGCGGCTGGCAGTGCCGGTCGAGCCAGGTTTGGCTATGTAGTTTTCGTTGAAGTTGCCGCAGCCCACCCCGTTGGTTTCGGTGAGACCATAGCCGAGCAGCGGGAAAGCATGGGGCAGCGCTTCGCGGATCCGGGTGACGTGATCGACCGGGCGCGGCGCCCCGCCAGCGGCAAAGGAAACGCAGCTTGAAAGGTCGTAATTGTCGCGATTGGGATGGGTCGCGATCTCAAAGCTCATCAGCGGCACCCCGACGAAGTAGGTGACCTTTTCCTTCGCGATCAGCCGCATTGCCTCTTCGGCATCCCACTTGGGCATCAGCACCAGCTTGCGGCCGATCGCAAAGCTTTGCAGCAACAGCGGAACTTCGCCAGTAACGTGGAATAGCGGGACATTGACCAGCGCGCAGGGCTGGCTGCCCTCTGCCGGAGCCTCGCCCTTTGCAGTCAGGTAATGCAGCACCATCAGCGTCTGCGCGGCATAGCTCATCGTACCCTGCACAACCCCGCGATGATCCGACCAGGCGCCCTTGGACTGCCCGGTCGATCCCGAAGTGAACAGGATCGTCGCCAGATCATCGCCGGACAATTCAGGCAGCGCAGTTTCGGCCCCGCCGCCGCCTGCCAGCACGTCGGCCAGTCCCTGCTGCCACGGGCAATCGTGTTCGAACACCAGCAATTTGCCAGGGAAGGTCTGGCGATCGAGCCGTTTGGCGCGCGGCGCATCGGCCAGCGTCATCCGGCACTCGGCCAGCTCGATCCCGGTTGCCAGTTCTTCGCCCGTCCACCAGCCGTTGAGCAGTGTCGCGCAGCCGCCGGCCATGATGATCGCCATATAGGCAATGATCCAGTTGACCGAATTGCGCGCGGCAAGGCCAACCCGCTCGCCCTTTTCCAGCCCGTGTCCGGCGATCAGCCCGCCCGCCACTGCGCGCGCCGCGGCGTGGACTTCGGCAAAGCTCAGGCGGGTTTCGCCATCGACCAGGAAAGTGGCATCGCTGTGCTGGGCGCAGAACATGTCGAAATAGGCCGGCAAGTTCGGCGGCGCGTGCTTGAGCACCGGCAGCGTCCGGCCGAACCGTTCGAACGGCACGGTTTCAAGCGGACCACCCGGCGCGCTGAGCTGGTCCATAATTTTGTCGAGGGCAATATCGAGTTCGCTCGCCATTCGGCTTTCCTATCCCCATCTTAAAGAGGCGCGCCCTTTTCGCGCCCCATGCGCCGGGTTTGTTTCCGGTGCGCTCCTGTGCCAATACGGGCGCAGTGCCGAAACGTTTAGGGGGTCAAGTCGTTGCTGTCACTATTGCTTTCTGCTGCTGCAGCGCCCGCCCTGCAATGGCAGGATCTGGGCCTCAGCCCCGACGTGTTCTCGATCGGCTGGTTCACGCTGCGCTGGTATAGCCTGGCCTATCTTGCGGCGATCGTGCTGGGCTATTGGCACCTGACCAAGATGGCCAAGGCGCCCGGCGCGCCGCTGGCCCAGCGCCATGCCGACGATCTGTTCTTTTACTGCACGCTGGGCATCATCATCGGCGGACGGCTGGGCTATGCGACTTTCTACGATACCGGACTGTGGGCCGATCCGGTCGCGCTGCTCAAGCTGTGGAACGGCGGGATGAGCTTTCACGGCGGTCTGATCGGCACCGTGCTGGCGATCGCCTGGGTAGCGCGCAGCGGTTCGCTCTCGTTCCTCAGGGTGTGCGATTATCTTGCGGTCTGCGTGCCCAGCGGGATGCTGTTCGGGCGGCTCGCCAATTTCGTCAACGGCGAGCTGTGGGGCCGGGTGACCGAATCCGCGGTGCCGTGGGCAATGGTCTTCCCCGGCGCCGGCGATCTGCCGCGCCACCCCAGCCAGCTCTATCAGGCGGGCCTGGAAGGGGCGCTGCTGATGGTGGTGATGCTGTGGCTGTTCTGGCGGACCCGGGCGCGGTGGAAGCCGGGTCTGCTGGTCGGCACTTTCACCCTTGGCATCGGACTGGCCCGGTTCTTCAGCGAATTCTACCGCGAGCCGGACAGCCAGCTGGCCGACTTTGCGATCCGCACCGGGCTGTCGATGGGACAGTGGCTGACCGTGCCGCTGATGATAGTGGGCGCCTTCTTCCTGGTCCGCGCGCTGCGCCGGCCCGCACTGGGAAGCGGCGCCGCGGCACCGCAATGAGCGATCCGGCGCAAGCCGACCCGCTTGCCGCGATCTTCCGGCGGCTGATCGCCAACACCGGGCCGATCAGCCTGATGCATTACATGGGCGAGGCCAACGCCCGCTACTACGCCGACCGCGACCCCTTGGGCAGCGCCGGTGATTTCGTCACCGCGCCCGAGATCAGCCAGATGTTCGGCGAGCTGATCGGACTGTGGCTGGCCGACATGTGGATCAACGCCGGGCGCGAGGAACCGGTCCATTACGTCGAGCTTGGCCCCGGCCGCGGCACCCTTGCCCGCGACGCGCTGCGGGCGATGAAGCGCTATGGCCTGGAGCCATCGGTGCACTTGGTCGAGACCTCGACCGCACTCAAGGACATCCAGCTCGCCACGGTCCCGCATGCGACCTGGCATCATGACCTCTCGACCGTGCCGATGTACGGGCCGGTGCTGGTGGTCGCCAACGAGTTCCTCGACGCGCTGCCGGTGCGCCAGCTGGTCAAGACGCCCGAGGGCTGGCGCGAGCGGATGGTGGTGCCAGAGGGCGAACGCTTTGCCTGCATCGCCGGGATCCAGCCGATGGACGCCGCGGTTCCCGAACCGCGCCGCGGCGCCGCGGATGGAACGATCATCGAGACCTGCCCCGGAGCGGCCGCGACAATTTATGAAGTGGCCGGCCGCCTGGTCGAGCAAGGCGGCGCGGCCTTGTTCATCGACTATGGCCACGATGCGCTCCGCGATGGCTCGACCGTGCAAGCGGTGCGTGCGCATCTCAAGACCGACCCCTTCGCCAACCCCGGCGAAGCCGACCTCACCGCGCATGTCGATTTCGCCACGCTCGCCCCGATCGCCGAATCACGCGACTGCAAGTGGCTCGGCACGGTCCCGCAGGGCCGCTGGCTGCGCAACCTGGGGATCGAGGCGCGCACCCGGACACTCAGCGAAGCCGCCCCGCAGCACACCGCCGCGCTGGAGGCGGCGCGCGACCGGCTGAGCGGCGAAGGGCAGATGGGCCTGCTGTTCAAGGTGATGGGGCTGGCGGCGCCCAGCTGGCCCGGCGGGGCGGGGTTCTGAGCTTCTTGCGCTGAACGCTGTCGTTGCTATGCCCTGCGTCGAGAAGGAAACCTGATGCGCGCGACCCCTGATTTCGATTTCGCCCTGCCCGAGAGCGCGCAGATGATCCGCGAGGCCGCGGGCCGCTTTGCCGACGACAAGATCGCCCCGCTGGCTGCGAAAATCGACGCCGAGGACTGGTTCCCGCGCGAGGAGCTGTGGGCGGCGATGGGCGAGCTGGGGCTGCACGGGATCACGGTGGAAGAGGAATGGGGCGGGCTTGGCCTGGGCTATCTCGACCATGTCATCGCGGTTGAGGAAGTCTCCCGCGCCAGCGCCTCGATCGGGCTCAGCTATGGTGCGCATTCCAACCTCTGCATCAACCAGATCCGCCGCTGGGGCAGCGACGAGCAGAAGGCGAAATACCTCCCCGGGCTGATCAGCGGCGCGCATGTCGGCTCGCTCGCCATGTCCGAGGCCGGGGCGGGATCGGACGTCGTCTCGATGAAGCTCAAGGCCGAGGCGGTCCAGGGCGGGTTCGTGCTCAACGGCACCAAGTTCTGGATCACCAACGCCGCCTGTGCCGATACCCTGGTGGTCTATGCCAAGACCAGCGCCCGAGGCCGCCAGCCGCGGGATCACTGCCTTCCTGATCGAGAAGGACATGGACGGTTTCAGCATCGGCCAGAAGATCGACAAGATGGGGATGCGTGGTTCGCCCACCGCCGAGCTGGTGTTCAACGACTGCTTCGTGCCCGAAGAGCACGTCATGGGCCCGCTCCACGGCGGGGTGGGCGTGCTGATGTCGGGCCTTGATTACGAGCGTGTGGTGCTCGCCGGACTCCAGCTCGGGATCATGCAGGCCTGCCTCGATTGCGTCATCCCCTATGTCCGCGAGCGCAAGCAGTTCGGCAAGCCGATCGGCGCCTTCCAGCTGATCCAGGCCAAGATCGCCGACATGTACGTCGCGCTGCAATCTGCCCGCGCCTATACCTACGCGGTCGCGCGCAGCTGCGATGCCGGCCAGACCACCCGCTTCGACGCCGCCGGCGCGATCCTGCTGGCGAGCGAAAACGCCTTCAAGGTTGCGGGTGAGGCGGTCCAGGCGCTGGGCGGCGCGGGCTATACCAAGGACTGGCCGGTCGAGCGGTTTCTGCGCGACGCCAAGCTGCTCGACATCGGCGCCGGGACCAACGAGATCAGGCGGATGCTGATCGGGCGCGAATTGATCGGGGCTGGGGCATGATGGTCTGGCTGTGGGGTTCGGCATTGCTGATGGCAGTGACGGCCATCATTCATTCGGTGGCCGGAGAAACCCGCTTGATCGGACCGCTCGTCGCCCCAGGGAACAGAGCGATCCCGTCCGGTCAGGGCCGCAAAGTTCTACGCTCGGCTTGGCACCTGACCAGTGCCTTCATGCTCGGCAACGCGCTTGTCGTGATCTGGCCGGCAAGCCCTGCAGGATTGATTCGCGTGATCGGCGCATTCTGGCTGCTGGTCGGCCTGTTCGCGATGATTTCGTCGCGTGGCAAGCACGTTGGCTGGCCCACTTTGAGCCTCGCGGGCCTGACTGCATTGATCGGAGTGTCGGTATGAGCGCGCCCATCGCTCACCACCACCCTCGACCCCGCCTCGCCCGAAGCCCAGGCCCGCGCCGCGCATAACCGGGCGCTGGCCGAAGAATTGCGCGCGCAAGGTGGCCGAAGCGGCACTGGGCGGCAACGAGAAGAGCCGCGAGCGCCACACCGCGCGCGGCAAGCTGCTCCCCGGGAACGCGTCGAGCGCCTGCTCGATCCCGGCGCGCCGTTGCTCGAGCTGGGCCAGCTCGCCGCCGGCGACATGTACGAGGGCGAGATTCCCGGCGCCGGGATCATCACCGCAGTGGGCCGCGTATCGGGGCGGATGTGCATGATCGTCGCCAACGATGCCACAGTGAAGGGCGGCACCTACTATCCGATGACGGTCAAGAAGCACCTCCGCGCGCAGGAGATTGCCGAGGCCAACCGCCTGCCGTGCATCTACCTGGTCGACAGCGGCGGCGCCAACCTGCCGCACCAGAGCGAGGTCTTCCCCGACCGCGACCACTTCGGGCGGATTTTCTACAACCAGGCGCAGATGAGCGCCAAGGGCATTCCCCAGATTGCCTGCGTGATGGGCAGCTGCACCGCCGGGGGAGCATACGTGCCCGCGATGAGCGACGAGTCCATCATCGTCCGCGATCAGGGGACGATCTTCCTCGCCGGACCGCCGCTGGTGAAAGCCGCGACCGGCGAGGAGATCAGCGCCGAGGAGCTCGGCGGCGGCTATCTCCACGCCCACAGATCGGGCGTGGTCGATCATCTCGCCGAGGATGACGGCCATGCGCTCAGCATCGTCCGCGACATCGTCAGCCACCTCGGCCCCGGCGCACCGCCACGGCCTGACCGTGCTCGACCCGCGCCCGCCGAAGTATCCGGCGGAAGAGCTTTACGCCGTAGTCCCCGACGACGTCCGCGCGCCCTATGACGTCCACGAGGTGATCGCGCGGATCGTCGATGCGTCCGAATTCCACGAATTCAAGGCGCAGTACGGCAGCACGCTGGTCTGCGGCTTCGCCCATATCTGGGGCATGCCGGTGGCGATCCTCGCCAACAACGGCGTGCTGTTCAGCGAAAGCGCGGTCAAAGGCGCGCACTTCATCGAGCTTGCCTGCCAGCGCAAGATCCCGCTGCTGTTCCTGCAGAACATCTCGGGCTTCATGGTCGGCGGCAAGTACGAGGCCGAAGGCATCGCCAAGCACGGCGCCAAGCTGGTGACGGCAGTGGCGACCGCCACGGTGCCCAAACTGACGGTGCTGATCGGCGGGTCAGTTTCGGCGCCGGCAATTACGGGATGTGCGGGCGGGCCTATCGCCCGCGGTTCCTGTTCAGCTGGCCCAACGCGCGGATTTCAGCGTGATGGGCGGCGAGCAGGCGGCGATCGGTGCTCGCCACCGTCCACCGCGATGCCGAGAAATGGACGCCAGAAGAAGCTGAAGAGTTCAAGGCCCCGATCCGCGCCAAATACGAAGACGAAGGCAGCCCCTATCACGCCACCGCGCGGCTCTGGGACGACGGGGTGATCGACCCGGCGCAGACCCGCGATGTGCTCGGGCTGGCGCTGGCGGTGAGCCTGGAAGCGCCAGTGCCTGAGAGGCCGGCGTTTGGGGTGTTCAGGATGTGAGGGGGATTTCTGTGATGCGGATTCTGATGATCCTTCTGCTTGCGATGGGGCTGATCAGCCCGGTCGCAGCCAAAACCAATGAACGCACCGCGGTGTTGGCTGCGGTCGATCGCTTCATGGTCGCGTTCAATACCGATGACCCGGTGGCGCTGGCGGCTACCCAGCTGCCGGAGGGCATGACCTTCGCCTTGGTCTACAAAGCCGACGGCACCATGACACCAAGACCGCGCAGCAACGCCGCGTGGGTGGAGCGAGCCGGTAAATCGAGCGCCAGATTGCACGAACGCTATTGGTCGCCCAAGGTGATGATCCACCGCGACATGGCGGTATTCTGGGCGCCCTATTCGTTCGATGTTGATGGCAAGCGCACACATTGCGGCATCGATGTGTTCGAACTGATCAAGGTGGACGGCGAGTGGAAGATCGCCAACGCGATGTGGACGATTGAACCGGATGGCTGCCGGGACAGGTGATGGGAGAATCCATGCAAGCCTCGATCGAGCCGCGCCCCACTCTCCTCTCCCGTCTCGTCAAATACGTCCTCCTCGCGCTCTACCGCTGGAAGGGCTGGTCGCTTGAGGGCGCCGCTCCCGCCTCGCGCAAGTGCGTGATCCTGGGTGCGCCGCATACTTCGAACTGGGATTTCATCTTCTTCCTTGGTGCGGTGACCCAGCTTGGGCTGCGACCGAGCTTCGTGGGCAAGCTTTCGCTGTTCCGGCGGCCGATGACCCGGTTCATGTATGACATGGGCGGGATCCCGATCGACCGCCGGGCCAAGGACCAGAACTACGTCGAGCAGGTCGTTGCCGCCTTCGCTCAAACCGACAAGCTGGCGCTGGTGATCGCACCCGAAGGCACCCGCGGTTCGATCACCGCATGGCGTTCGGGGTTCTACCACATCGCGCTGGGCGCCGGGGTGCCGATCGTCCCTGCCTGGGTCGATAACGCCACCATGCTGGGCGGGCTTGGTCCGGAGATCATGCCGAGCGGCGACTATGCAGCAGACCTGCGCAAGATTGCCGAGTTCTACTATTCGAAGATGCCCCGCCACCCCAAGTTGGCGGTGCTCTATGCCGAGACCGGAATTCTAGGAGGAACCGCCGATGCTTGAAGCGCTGGCTATCAATGCCCTGATCGATGCCGTGCTGCTGCTGGCGCTGTGGCGGGTAGCGGCGGCGATCCGCGACGTTTCGTTCATCGATGCGGTCTGGGGCGGGGGTATGGCGGTGCTGGCCGTGGCGAGCTGGCTGCAGGTGGCAGAGCCCGGTCCGCGCGCTCGACTGATCGCGGCGATGGCGGCGCTCTGGGGCACGCGGCTGGCGCTGCATCTCTACACCCGCTGGCGCGCGAGCGGCGAGGATCCGCGCTATGCCCGGATGCTGGGCAAGGCCAAGGAGCAGGGCCGCTATGCCCAAGCCGCGCTGACCGTAGTGTTCGGCCCCCAGGCGTTCCTGCTGTTCCTGACTTGCCTGCCCGCGCAGCTTGGCGTGCTGGCCAGCGGCAGTGCAGGGATTGGCGCGCTCGCCAGGGCTGGCTTTGCGCTGTGGCTGCTGGGCATGGTGTTCGAGACCGTGGGCGACATGCAGCTGACCGCGTTCCGCGCCGATCCTGCCAGCAAGGGCAAGGTGCTCGACACCGGGCTGTGGCGCTATACCCGCCACCCCAATTACTTTGGCGATGCGTGCGTGTGGTGGGGGATCTGGCTGGCCGCCGCCGAGGCCGGCCCGTGGATCGCGCTCGCCAGCCTGCCCGGGCCGCTGTTCCTGACCTTCACGCTGACCAAATGGTCGGGCAAGCCGCTGCTCGAAAAAGGCCTGGTCAAGAACCGCCCGGGTTATGCGGAATACGTCGCGCGGACTTCAGGGTTCGTGCCATGGCCGCCGAAGCAATAATGCCTGCCTAGAGCAAGAAACCGATTGTCTGAATCACAAACCGTCTGTGCTGAGCCTGTCGAAGCACTGTCCTTTTCTTGGTGCCTCGCGCGTAACGGCTTGAAGAAAGGGCAGTCCTTCGACAGGCTCGGGACGGTCGGTTATGGGGTTGGGGTGATTCACATTTCCCCGTTTCTGCTCTAGCGATAAACCTGCCCCGGCGGGGCAGTGCCGCGGTTGGGGTTGAGGTCGGGGCGCAGGTCGGTGGTCCGGGCCTCGCGCGGCGCGGTGCGCGGCGGCACCGCCTGCAGCCAGGCTTCGAGCGCGGCAATGTCGCTGATCCCCTTGACCCGGTCGCGGCCCTTGCGGAAACCTTCAAAGCTGTCGCCGCCATTGGCGAGGAACTCGTTGGTGGTGACGCGGTAAGTCGCGGCCGGATCGATTCGCCACGCCGTTCAGCACCATCTCGGGAAATGCGGCTCCCCACCGGCTGGCTGCGATCATAGGCATAGCTGAAGCCGGTCGAAGGGGTCAGCGCCTGTTCGGGAGCATCGGCATCGAAGCCCTGTTCGAGGATCGTCTTGAGTTCCGCTCCGGTCAGGCTCTGCGTCACCAGATCGTTGCTGAACGGCTGAACCGCATAGAGATCGCCGAAGGTCACACTTCCATCGGCCGCGGCGTTGAGCGTGCGGCGCACCCCGAACGGGTTCATCAGCGCAATCTGCGCCCCGGCTCCGGTAGTCGCGGCAAGCTGGGCGTCGGCGATCATCATCCCCAGCGGCCCGCCGGTGTTTGACAGCGCCCCGCTGGCGCGTTCGACCGGCGCGGCCACGGTGCCAACCTTGCGCTGCGAATAGCTCGCCGCCGCGGCAACATAGCGCCCGACATAGTCGGCCACATCGGCGCGCGGAGTGAAGCTGGGGTACAGCGCAGTGTTCGCAATCTCTGCGGTCGGCGAACGATAGGGCAGCGACTGCACGATCACATTGCTGGCGCGCTTGCTCGACCACCCGGTTGGCCACCGGATCGATTTCGAGCGTGATGTCGGTCACCAGCTTGCCCCACAGCCCGGCGCTGGTCAGCAGGAACGGCCTCTCCGGATTGTACTGCGCATAATCGCAGACGTAGTCCCAATGGGTGTGGCCCGAGACCACCACGTCGATCCGGGTATCGAGCCGATCGAGGATGTTGCGAATCTCATAGGTCAGGCCGTTGCACGAATTCGGCCCCGGATCACCCGTGGTCCGCCCGCCCTGGTGGATCAGCAGAACGATCGCGTCGGCGCCCTTGGCCTTGAGGCCGGCGACCAGCGCATTGGCGCTGTCAGCTTCGTCGGCGAAGCTCAGCCCGCTGGCGACGTCCGGCGGGAGCAAGCCGCTGGTGCCCTTAAGAGTCAGACCAATCAGCCCGACCGTGACCTTGCGCCGGCCCGAACCGAAGCTGCGCAGCGCGGTACCCGGGAACAACGCGCGCCCGTCAACGGTCTTGGTATTCCCGGCCAGAAATTTGAACTTCGCGCCCTTGAAGGCCTCGATCTGGCAGGGCTTTCGCGCGGTATGCTGGGCGCAGCCGCCGCTTTGCTTGCGTCGCAGTTCGTCGACCCCATGGTCGAATTCGTGGTTGCCCACCGCGTTGAAATCAAGCCCGATCCGGTTCATCACCCCGATCGCCGGTTCATCAACATAGAGCGAGGAGACGATCGGGGTGCCGCCGATCAGATCGCCGGCCGAAACGGTCAGCCGGTAGCGATACTTCGCGCGGACCGAATCGATCGCGCTCGCCAGCCAGGCTGCTCCCCCGGCCGGAACGCTGAGGAACCCGCCCTTGCCATCGGGCGCGACCACCGATTGCTTCGGCGGTTCCAGGCTGCCGTGGAAATCGTTGATCGCGGCGATGCCCACCGTCACCGGCGCTGTCGCAGCGGCGGAACGAACCCCGCCTTGCCCGGAACACGCAGCCATCAGCGGCAGCGCCAGCAGCGCGAACAGTCGGCGAATCGTCATGAACTTCTCCTACCCGATGCGCAGCGCGCAACAAGTGGTGCGTATTATTCAACTAAGACAGTTTCTTGAAAATTGTTGCGAGCGATTCTAAATAGCAGGCGATGGCGACACGCCACGGGGAGAAACGAGCGATGGCACGGCCCTTGACTGACCTTGATGCCGGACGCGAGCAGCTGATCGATCTGGTGATCGAACTGGTGGAGGAGCGCGGCAGCGCGGCAGTTACCGTGAGCGAGCTGGCGGCGCGGGCCAACATGTCTCCCGCCAGCCTCTATCGCTATTACGAAAGCAAGGAAGCATTGATCGAGGCGGTGGCCGGACGCTGGTTCCAGCCGATGGAAGCGATGATGGAGGAAGTGCTCGCCTCCGAGCTGCCTTCGCGGCGCAAGATGTACGAATTCTATGCTCGCCGCTTCGTCCATCTGCGTGACTTGTGGCAGCGCGATCCGGTCGCCTTCGCTACCTATGTCGAACTGGGCGAAGAGCACTTCGAGCTGATCCGCTCTTATGTCGATCTTGGCGATCACTACCTCGGCACGATCATCGGCGAGGCCATGGCCGACGGGCATTTCGAGGGGCTCGGGCTCGACGAGGCGATCAGCCTGGTCAACCAGATTACCAGCGTTTACTGCAACATCGGGCCGATGCAGTACCTGTTTCCGAAGCTTTCCGAGGACAAGCTGGCGCGGATTATCGATGCGCTGTTCGATGGCCTGTCAGCGCAAGACCGCGGCGCCAAAGGGGTGACGGGGCTGCGGGTGGCCTAAATCGCTTGCAATATGTAGTGTTATGCACTACAAATTGGCAATGGATCGAGCGATATCAGCAAGCGAGGCAAACCGGCATTTCTCCGAGATGCTGCGCGACGTTGCCGAGGGTGACAGTTTCACAGTGACCTCGCGCGGACGCGCGGTGGCAAGGGTCGTGCCGATCGATCGCGATGATCAGAAAAAGCGCTTCGATCGTCTGCTGGCTTTCCTGAAGACACAGCCGGTGCGTTATTCGGGCGATTGGACCCGCGAAGATCTCTACGATTGATGCGGATAGCCCTCGATAGCAACATCGCGATCTACCTGGCCAGGATCGCCCGTTCGCCGTCTGATGCGGCCAAGATTGACGCCGCGCTTGGCATCGTTTCCGCCCTCAAGAATGTTGCCGATATTGCTGTTCCGATACAGGCGCTCGGGGAGCTGTACGTCGTGGCGAAGCGAAGTGGTATGACCGCAGTCGAGGCGCGGACGATCACACTGGAATTCGTCGAAGGCGCCGCCAATCCGCCGTCCACAGCGGCGGCCATGCTCGATGCCCTCGATCTTGCGACGGATCACCGCCTGCAACTGTGGGATGCCCTGATCCTGTGCGCTGCGGCCGAGGCGGGCTGCTCAATCCTGCTGTCCGAAGATATGCAGGATGGTTTTGTCGCGCGCGGCGTAACAGTAATCAATCCGCTGGCTGCGCGGCTGCACTCCAAGCTGGCCGCGCTCCTCGCCAGCGGCTGACGCTCAAACGTCCAGATTGGCGACGTTTAGTGTGTTCCATGATTCCTTATCGCTGCACGGATACCGCATTGCAAAGCGCTTGGCTCTTTTGGCGTCAGTTGCTCGCAGCCTGACTTCCGATTCTGCAGGCCAGCCAACTTAGCCCGGTTGACGGGGGATAGCTGGTCCGCAAGGCTGCTTCAGCAAGCTGTTTATCTGTACCGCGAATTGAACCGAGTAGATGCCACGCACCTCGCACCAGTAGCGCGATAGTCCGACTGACTGCGCGAACGTGTCCCGCCATGCTGCCTTGTGCGATGCGAACTCGCTCTCGTCATAGAGGCCTTGCCGATACTGATAGTGGACGTTTTCCCAGTAGCGCAACATCGCATTGGAACGCATGCGGTACTGGAAATGCTCGTCGGGTGTCAAGGGCTCGCCCACCGAGCCGCGCCGCAAGACGCCGACCAGCTGAAGACTTTCCGACTGGCTGCTCAGTTGGTCGACAATACCCATCGCCAGTTCGTGACGGGTTTGCGCGCGGAGCTGAGTCTGGTTCTGCTGCAGTTGAATTATAACCAGCACAATTCCAATGACGGTGCCAAAATTGGCGAGGAGGGTAAGCCCCGTCACGAGGCGTTCCTTCGTCGCCAGGTGCCGCCACGAGCTCATACTAAACGTCCAGATTCGCCACGTTGAGCGCGTTCTCCTGGATGAATTCGCGGCGCGGTTCGACCACGTCGCCCATCAGCCGGGTGAAGATCTCGTCGGTGACGTCGGCGTCTTCGACTTTGACCTGGAGCAGCGCGCGGTGCTCGGGATCGAGGGTGGTTTCCCAGAGCTGCTCGGCGTTCATTTCGCCCAGCCCCTTGTAGCGCGCGATCGCCAGCCCCTTGCGGCCGGCGGCGAGTACCGCCTCGAGCAGTTCGGAAGGCCGGGTGATCTGGTCCTTGACCGCTGCCGCCCGGACCGGCGCTTCGGGTTCGGCGGCCTCGTCAGCGGGTTCCTCGACCGCTTCCTCAACCACGCTGCCGGCCCGCACCAGCCGCACCGGGCTGGCATAGACCTCGACATTCTCGGCAGCGAGGCGGGCGAGCTTGCGCGCTTCGGCACTGGTCAGGAAGGCAGCTTCGATCGGGTAGGCATCGGTGACCCCGCGCCACAGCCGCTTGACCATAACCGCTCCCTCGTCGGTCAGCTCGGCCGACCAGCGCGCTTCGAGATCGCCGGCGTCGAGCCAGATCTGGGCCTTGTCCAGCGCCGCCTCGCGCTGCGTGCGCGACAGATCGGGGTTGAGCACTCCGGCCATCGCCAGCGCCTCGACAATCGCCGGATCATAGCGCTTGGGGACGAAGCCCATCAGGCTGCGCATCCGCATCGCGTGTTCGACCAGCGCGGTCAGTTCCTTGCCGCTGCGGCCACCGCCGGAAGTCTCGAGCACCCGCCCCGCGGTCCCGGCCTCAACCAGATACCGATCTAGCGCTGGGCCGTCCTTGAGGTAAACCTCGCTGCGCCCTTTGGCGACCTTGTAGAGTGGCGGCTGGGCGATGAACAGGTGGCCGGCGCGGATGATGTCGGGCATCTGGCGGTGGAAGAAGGTGAGCAGCAAGGTGCGGATATGCGCGCCGTCGACGTCGGCGTCGGTCATGATCACGATCTTGTGGTAGCGCAGCTTCTCCAGGTTGAATTCATCACGGATCCCGGTGCCCATCGCCTGGATCAGGGTGCCGACTTCCTTCGAGCTGATGATCCGATCAAACCGGGCGCGCTCGACGTTGAGGATCTTGCCCTTCAAGGGCAGGATCGCCTGGATCGCGCGGTCGCGGCCCTGCTTGGCCGAGCCGCCGGCGCTGTCACCCTCAACCAGGAACAGCTCGCACTTGGCGGGATCGCGCTCCTGGCAGTCGGCGAGCTTGCCCGGCAGCGAGGCGATATCCATCGCTCCCTTGCGCCGGGTCAGCTCGCGGGCCTTCTTGGCGGCTTCGCGCGCAGCGGCGGCATCGATGATCTTCTGGATCACCGCCTTGGCATGGGCGGGGTTTTCCTCGAGCCACTCGGTCATCTTGTCGCTCATCAGGCTTTCGAGCGGCTGGCGGACCTCGCTGGAAACCAGCTTGTCCTTGGTCTGGCTGGAGAACTTCGGATCGGGCAGCTTGACCGAAACGATCGCGGTCAGCCCTTCGCGCATGTCATCCCCGGTCAGGCTGACCTTTTCCTTCTTCAGGATGCCCGACTTCTCGGCATAATTGTTGATCGTCCGGGTCAGCGCCGCCCGGAACGCGGCAAGATGCGTGCCGCCGTCGCGCTGGGGGATGTTGTTGGTGAAGCACAGGACGTTTTCGTAGTACGAATCGTTCCATTCCAGCGCGACATCGATGCCGATCCCGTCACGCTCGGCGGAAATCGCGATCGGATCGGGCAGCAGCGGGGTTTTGTTGCGGTCGAGGTAGGAAACGAAGGCACCGATCCCGCCCTGGTAGAACAGGTCGTGCTCGACCATGTCAGCATGGCGCCGGTCGCGCAGCTTGATCCGCACGCCTGAGTTGAGGAACGCGAGTTCACGGTAGCGATGCTCGAGCTTTTCGAAATCGAACTCGAGCACATTCTTGAAGGTCTCGGTCGAGGCCGAAAAGGTCACGCGGGTGCCCTTCTTGACGCCACCGGATTCATTGGCGGGTGCCGCACCTCTGACTACCAGCGGACCAACCGCATCGCCGTGGGCGAATTTCATCCAGTGTTCTTCGCCGTCGCGCCAGATCGTCAGCTCGAGCCATTCGGACAATGCATTGACCACCGAGACCCCGACCCCGTGGAGACCGCCGGAAACCTTGTAGGCGTTGTCATCGCTGGTGTTCTCGAACTTCCCGCCGGCGTGGAGTTGGGTCATGATCACTTCGGCGGCCGAAACGCCCTCTTCGGCGTGGATTCCGGTGGGGATGCCGCGGCCGTTGTCCTCGACCGAGACCGAGCCATCGGGGTTGAGCTCGATCAGCACGAGATCGCAATGCCCCGCCAGCGCTTCGTCGATCGCATTGTCCGAAACCTCGAACACCATGTGGTGCAGGCCCGAACCATCGTCGGTATCGCCGATGTACATGCCGGGGCGCTTGCGCACCGCATCCAGGCCCTTGAGGACCTTGATCTGGTCGGCGCCATAGGCGTTGGCGTTGGGCAGGTTCTCGGGCGGAGTATCGGGGGTGTCGGACATGCCGATCATATAGGGATTGCGGCCCCGCAAAGGAAGGCGCCGCGCCCCCTTCCTTCCACAGGGAAATCCTGCTCAATTGCCCCAATCGCAAGGTGGAGGAAACGATGCGGAAAATTGTTGCGGCGTTGACCGCAGGTGCCTTGCTGGGCGGCGCTGCGCCCGCACCGCTGCGCCCCGATCAGGCCGAGTTCCGCGGGCTCTTCGAGGAACTGGTAGAGACCAACACCACCTTGTCCGAGGGTGATTGTACGCTTGCCGCACAGCGGATGGCGGCGCGGCTCAAGACGGCGGGGATGAAGGACGAGTCGCTGACGCTGTTCTCGGTCCCCGAGAAGCCCAAGGAAGGCGGGCTGGTGGCGGTTTATCCGGGGACCTCTAAGGCATTGAAGCCGATGCTGCTGCTGGCGCATATCGACGTGATCGAGGCCAAGCGCTCTGACTGGCAGCGCGATCCGTTCACCTTGATCGAGGAGGATGGCTATTTCTTCGCCCGCGGCACCGCCGACGACAAGGCCCAGGCGGCAATCTTTACCGACACGCTGATCCGCTTTGCCCGCTCAGGTTACAAGCCCAAGCGCACGATCAAGCTGGCCTTGACCTGCGGTGAGGAAACCACCGGCGCGTTCAACGGTGCGGAATGGCTGACGCAGAACCGGCGCGAGCTGATCGATGCCGCCTATGCGCTGAACGAGGGTGGCCCCGGTCGCACCGAAAAGCGCAGCGGCAAGCTGCTGATCCAGACCGTGCAGGTCGGCGAAAAGGCCTATCAGGACTTCACCTTGACCGCCACCAACGACGGCGGGCACAGTTCGGTGCCGATCCGCGACAACGCGATCTACGCGCTGGGTGATGCCCTGGCGCGGCTGCGCGATCATCGTTTTCCGCTGGAGTTCAACGAAACCACCCGGGCCTATTTCGCCAAGTCCGGAGCAATCCGCGGTGACGCCCTGGGCAATGCAATGGTCGCGCTGGCGGCCAACCCGGCTGATACGGCCGCCGAAGCGACCGTCAGCGCCGACCGCAGCTTCAATGCACTGCTCCGCACTACCTGCGTCGCGACCCTGATCGAAGGCGGCCATGCGCTCAATGCCCTGCCCCAGACGGTCAAGGCCAACGTCAATTGCCGGATGTTTCCGGGCCGCACCGCTGAGGAAACACTGGCTGCGCTGGAATTGGCGATCGGCAATCCCGCGATCCGGATCGAACCCAAAGTGCACGGCAAACCGATCGCTCAGCCGCCGCCGCTCGATCCCGCGATCATCGGTCCGATGGAGCGGCTGAGCGCGCGTCACTTCCCGGGAGCTCCGCTGGTCCCGGCGATCTCAACCGGGGCAACCGACGGGCTCTATTTTGCGGCGGTGGGGATTCCGGTCTACGGCATCCCGGGCTTGTGGCGCGATCCCGACAACAACGGGGTCCACGGCCTTGACGAGCGGATCGCCGTCGACGCGCTCTATCGCGGGCGCGACTACATGCACGAGCTGATCAAGGTGCTCGCCAGCCGCTGAAATTGGATGTTTCACGGTAAGCTCGTTCATGCTTGACCACGTCGATATAGTTCGATATCAAACTAAATTGACGGAGATCGCACCATGGCAACGCGGCGCAAGGTATTAATCGGACTGGGCGGAGCCCTGGTTGCGGGAGCCGCAGTGGGAACCTGGCGCGTAACCCGCCAACCCACGGCTGCACAGGGACCCTGGCTCACCTTGAACGAACCTGAAGCCGATCCCCGGCTCGACGCCTTCCGCCACGCAATCCTGGCCCCTAACCCGCACAACCGCCAGCCCTGGCTGATCCGGCTGGAGGGCAGCGACGCGGCCGTGCTCAGCTGCGACCTGGCCAAGCGCCTGCCCGAAACCGACCCTTACGATCGCCAGATTACGATCGGCTTCGGCACTTTCATCGAACTGGCGGCGGTCGCGGCCAGCAGGCGCGGGCTGCGGCTGGAGGTCGAGCCTTTCCCTGAAGGCGAGCCTGAGCCGCGGCTGGACCAGCTCCCGCTCGCGCGGCTGCGGGTGGTGGCCGATCCGGCGGTGAAGCCGGACCCGCTGATCGCCGCAATCGCGCTGCGCCGAACCAACCGGCAGGTCTATCGACCTTTGCCCCCGGGATTGCTGGCGCGGATCGGCGAGAGCGGCGTGAAAGTGAGCGACGATCCTGCGTTGCTCAAGAAAATCAGCACGCTGACCGTCGCAGCGATCACCCGGGAGATGCAAACCCCGGCGGCACATATGGAAAGCGTCAACCTGATGCGGATCGGCTATCGCGAGGTCGATGCCAATCCTGACGGCCTGGCGCTGACCGGGCCGATGATCGAAGCGACCGCACTGGCCAGACTGACCACGCGCGAGACCCTGGCCGATCCCACCAGCACCTCGTTCCTGCTCGGGCTCGAAGACCTGCAGCGGAGCTATGGCTCGGTCCCGGCGATGCTGTGGATCACCACTTCGGACAACAGTCGCACTAGCCAGCTGGAGGCCGGGCGGCGCTATGCCCGGGCCACTCTGCGCGCGGCCAAGCTGGGAGTGGCCGTCCACCCACTGAGTCAGGCCTTGCAGGAATATCCGGCGATGGCCGAACATTTCGCCACCGCGCACCGGCTATTGACCAGGGCCCCGGGAGAGCGGGTGCAGATGCTGGCGCGGCTCGGCCTGGCTGATCCGGTGGCGCCCGCCGCGCGCTATCCGCTTGCGGCGCATCTCCGCCAATGAGCCAGGATCCGGCCGAGTTTCAGCTGTTCACCGAAATCGGGATCATCGACCAGCTGGCCGGCAATGCCTTCGAACGGGCCCTGCCCGGAGGCATGACCCGCGCCCAGTTCACCGTGCTGCACCATCTGGCGCGGCGCGCCGAGCCAGTGCAATCGCCCGCCCAACTGGCCACCGCGATCCAGGTCAGCCGTGCGACCATGACCAGCACACTGGCGCGGCTCGCCAAGCGCGGCCTGATCGCGGTCGAGCCCGATCCGCATGACGGGCGCGGCAAGCTGATCCGCCTGACCGCCACCGGACGGCAAATGCGCGAGGCTTGCATCGCCACGGTGGTCCCGTTGTTGCCGCTGGTGGCACAGGCACTGAATCCGGCAGAAGTCGAGCAGCTGCTGGTCTTGCTGCGCCAACTGCGCATCGTACTCGACGCGGCGCGCGACTAGAGCGCGAAAGGGCCGCCGCGCCGGTTTGGCGCGGCGGCCCTTGCTTTGGGAGGTGTGCCGATCCGCCGCGCTTAAGCGAGCGTGGCGGTGAACATCAGACCGCTGAGCGAAGCAGCGGCGAAGATCGGCAGCACCATGAGAACGATATTGCGCATGGTCTGTCTCCTGTTTTGCGACTGCGAATTCAGTTCGCATTTGCAACATAACCATCCGGGTAGAGATTACCAGTGCAAAGGCCGGGACAGATGTTGCATAATATGCAACTGAGTAGTTAGTCGCTCGGTAAGACTTGCCGCTTGGCGCAGGCTCGGCAATGTGGGCTTGCCCCGATTCAGGAGTTCCCGACCTCGTGACAATCCCCGATCCCGCCGCTCAACTCGACGAAGCATTCGGTTCCTTCCCCGGCCTGATTGCCGATTGGGGCGCCTATCGCGGCGATGCTCCGGCGCTCGACGACGGCACCACCGCGCTATCGTGGCGCGAAACCGCCGCGCTCGTCGAGCGAATTGCCGCGCGGCTACTGGCGGATGGGCTGCAGCACGGGCAGGCGGTGGCGATCCTTGGCACGACGAGCGTCAACTATGCGCTTATCTACCTCGCCGCGATCCGCGCCGGAGGCTGCGCTGCACCGCTGACCACCAGCGCCAGCCCCGAGCAGCTGGCCGGAATGGCGCGCGATTCGGGCGCGATCCACCTGTTCGTCGACCGCGCCAAGCTGACCGAACTGGGCGCGTCCAAGCTGCCGGTCGAACGTCAGATCTTGCTCGACGAGGAGCTCGAGACCTTCATGGCGCCGCCCGGAGCACTCGCGGCGCCCTTTGTTCCGAACGACAGGGACCCGTTCAACATCATCTATTCCTCGGGCACCACCGGCGTCCCCAAGGGCATCGTTCATTCGCACGGCATGCGCTGGCGGCAGATGACCTTCCGCGCCGCCAACAATTACGGCGCCGGCAGTCGCACCTTGACCTCGACCCCGCTCTATTCGAACACCACCATGGCGGTGTTCCTGCCCAGCCTGTACTCGGGCGGCTGCGTTTCGCTGATGGGCAAGTTCGATGTCGAGAAGTGGCTGGAGCGCGCCGCGGCCGAGCGGATCACCCACACCATGCTGGTCCCGGTCCAGTACCGCCGGCTGATGCAGTTCGAGCGCTTCGACGATTACGACCTCTCGGCAATGCGGCTCAAATACTGCACCTCCGCGCCGTTCCCCGCCGAGCTCAAGGCCGAAGTGCTGAGGCGGATGCCCGGCGGGCTGATCGAGATCTATTCGATGACCGAAGGCGGTGTGGTCTGCCTGCTGGTCGCGCACGAACACCCAGACAAGCTCCACACGGTAGGACTCCCGGCGCCGGGGAGCTTGCTCAAGGTGCTGGATGAGGCGGGCAACGAAATGCCCCCTGGCGTCGCCGGCGAGCTAATCGGCAAGAGCCCGACGATGATGTCTGGCTACAAGAACCAGCCCGACAAGACCCGCGAGGGTTACTGGATCGACCCTTCGGACGGCTCAATCTGGCAGCGGATGGGCGACATCGGCCGGGTCGATGAGGATGGTTTCGTCGAACTGGTCGGCCGGACCAAGGATGTGATCATCAGCGGCGGCTTCAACATTTTTCCGGTCGATCTGGAGGCCGAGCTGGCCAAAGACGAGCGCGTGGTCGAAGCCGCGGTGGTCGGGGTGCCCAGCGAGCAATGGGGCGAGACCCCGGTCGGCTTCGTGGTGCTCAAATCCGGGATCGGCGAGGATCAGCTTGAGGACATTCGCGCGATTGCCAATTCGCGCCTTGGCAAGACCCAGCGGGTCAGCGCGCTTCACGCCATCGCCGAAATGCCGCGCAGCCATATCGGCAAGCTGCTCAAGACTGAGCTGAGGGAGCTAGTGGTTCGCGGTTGATTTGGTTCACACGAAGACACGAAGATGTTGCATCCGGCCGCAGGCCACCTCA
>CAWKKZ010000004.1:0-94357 GCA_963850395.1 uncultured Alphaproteobacteria bacterium | reverse complement strand
TCCCCTTATCATTCGTCCTGAAGACCGACCCCAACCGCTGACAGTCATCGGCACCAGCGTAACCGTACTTGCCGACAGCGCCGAGACCGGGGGCATGGGCTTCACTTTCCAGCACGGCGCTGAGGGTACTGGCCCGGCGCCGCATTGCCACCCATGGGAAGAGGCTTTCTACGTGCTCGAGGGCGTGGTCGAATTCACTGTCAACGAAACCACCGCCGCGCTCAAAGCTGGCAGTCTGGTTCACGTGCCAGGCGAAACTACCCACGCCTTCCGGTATGGCCGCGGTGGCGGGCGCATGCTCGAGATGACCGGACCGGGCAGCAAGGCCGCCGCGATGTTCGGCGCTTTTGACCGCGAGATGCCGGGCGAAGTCGAACTCGGCAAAGTGCTCGATATATTTGACCGCCACGACGTCAAACTAATGGCCTGAACCCGAAAGCGGCCGGGAAGGTCTCCCCTCCCGGCCGCTTCAAGATAATTTAGGGACAGTCCCCAAAATAAATCAGCCGGCGTGGACTTCCGCCACGTCGATCTTGAGGCCGGGGCCCATCGACGAGCCGTTGGGCTACCGCCACGTCCGGCTAGTCTGCGGCGATGCGGTGATGTCTGACGCGCACAACTGGATCGTGCCTTCGCGGCTGACCTCGGAGATGAACCACCAGCTGGCGACCAGCGGAGTGCCGTTCGGCCGCGTTGCTGCCCGCCTCAATTTTACGCGTGAGCCACTGTCCGCCGCACGGCGCGGCGATCCTGGCTGTCCGGCTGACGCAACATCGACCCACAAGGCGCGGCCGGTACTGCCTGGCGGCCTTGGCCTTGCCTATGTGGTGGAATGCTACACCGAGGCCAATCTCAGCGGTCCGGCTGGTACTTGAAGCAATCTTTCGGGGGCGCATCGGCAATAGCCCGCGCTGCTTCGTTCTGGCCCGCCAGCGGTTCGACCGATCCGGCCATGCAGCCCCGCTCAAGATCGATCACTTCCAGCACACCGTGCGAGCGATCGGGCTGGTCGGTATCGCGGATCACATGGTTGCGCAGGATCAACGCGCGCGGCGTGAAGACCCCGCCCTGCATGGTTCCACGCCATTCCGCCGTATCGCCTACCGCGTTGAACCCGCCGCCGCCGCGCAGCCACAGCGGCATTTCGCCAATGACCTTGCCGCCGCGAAGCACTTCGAGCGAATCGCGCGCGTCGAAATAATTGACCCGCAGGTCATAACCGCCCAGCCCACGGCAGCGCGAGATCGACCAGTCTTCGCCGCCGCCATCGTCAATCACCTTGCAGTTCTTGAGAGAGGTGTACTGCGAGACCGGACCGTCTGGCATGGCAGTGGCGGGTGCAGCAGATGTGGTGGCCGCAGCGACATCGCTGGCCATCGCGGTGGGTGTGGGTGCGGTCACCGCTTCAGACGCCGGCTCCCCTCCTTGCGAGCAGGCGGCTAGAGCGAGCAGTGCCACTGGAACGGTGTGTTTCATCGCGCCATGCTGACACAAACGAAAAGGGCCGGGAAGCGGATTGCTTCCCGGCCCGTTTTCAAGTGCTCATGTGGAGTGCTTAGGCGCCGTGGACTTCGGCCACGATCGATCTTCAGGCCGGGTCCCATCGACGAGCTGAGGCCGACCTTCTGCAGGTACTTGCCCTTGGCGCCGGTCGGTTTGGCCTTGACCACGGCATCGACGAAGGCGTCGAAATTGGCCTTGAGCTGCTCGTTCGAGAACGACAGCTTGCCGATCCCGCCGTGGATGATCCCGGCCTTCTCGACACGGAACTCGATCTGCCCGCCCTTGGCGGCCTTGACCGCTTCGGCGACGTTGGGCGTGACGGTGCCCAGCTTCGGGTTGGGCATCAGCCCCTTGGGACCGAGCACCTTGCCGAGACGGCCCGACCACACCCATCATGTCGGGAGTGGCGATCACGCGGCCATAGTCGAGATTGCCGGCCTGCATGTCTTCGAGCAGGTCTTCGGCGCCAACCTTGTCGGCTCCGGCGGCGAGCGCCTTTTCAGCGTTATCGCCGCGCGCGAACACCGCAACCTTGACGTCCTTGCCGGTGCCCGAGGGCAGCACGACCATGCCGCGGACCATCTGGTCGGCGTGGCGCGGATCGACACCCAGGTTGAGTGCAACTTCCAGGCTCTCGTCGAACTTGGTGGTCTTGAGGTCCTTCAAGAGCTGGATCGCCTCGGCGACGCCGTAATGCTTGAGGTTGTCACCCAGCTTGGCGGCGAGGGCCTTCTGGTTCTTGGTCTGCTTTGCCATGTCTTTAACCCTCCACCACGTCGAGGCCCATCGAACGCGCAGAGCCTTCGATGATCTTGGTTGCCTGTTCGATGCTGTTGGCGGAAAGGTCGGCCATCTTGACCTGGGCGATCTCTGCCAGCTGCGAGCGCTTGATCGATCCGCCCGACACCTTACCCGGCTCTTTCGAGCCCGACTTGAGGCCGGCGGCCTTCTTGATCAGGAAGCTGGCGGGCGGCGTCTTGGTTACGAACGTGAACGAACGGTCGGCATAGACAGTGATGATCGTCGGGATCGGCATCGACGCTTCAAGGTCCTGCGTCGCGGCGTTGAACGCCTTGCAGAATTCCATGATGTTGACGCCGCGCTGACCCAGCGCCGGACCGATCGGCGGCGACGGGGTAGCCTTGCCTGCAGGGACCTGCAGCTTGATATAGCCTTCGATTTTCTTGGCCACGAAGGGCCTCCTTTCTTCCTGTTGCCCTCGCGCAGGCGGGGCTCAGAGTAAGCGGTCAAACAGAAGCTCTAAAGCTTCCTCCCGCGGGGAATCGCCGGGGCAAGCCCAAGCGAAGGCGAGCGGTTAGGCGAAAGTCGGCGCGAATGCAACCTTCGTCGAAGGGCGGTGGCCAAGAAGCGCGGCTAGCCCTAGGTTCCGCCAATGGCTTGGTCCCATCGTTTCGGCGCCGCCGCGCTCGCCCTGCTGTTGGCAGCGCAGGCAGGCGCCGCGCGCGAACGCAAGCCGCTTGATCCCGCTGCAAAAATGCCGCCGCTCCAGCCCGCGGTGATCGACGACACTTTGGTGATCGGGGGCGAGGAAATCGCCGCGCGCAAGTTGCGCTCGCGGATGACGGTTGAAGTCGGGGTCAACGGCACCGGTCCCTATCGCTTCCTGGTCGACAGCGGTGCCGACACTTCGGTGATCGGTGGCCGTCTGGCTACCGCGCTCGCCTTGCCGACGGGGCGGTCGGCACTGCTCAACAGCATGACCGATTCGAGCCAGGTGGAGCGCGTGCTCGTTGGATCACTGCAACTTGGCTCGTCGGCTTTCCGCGATCTCGAACTGCCACGTCTTGCAGAGCATAATATCGGCGCGATCGGGATGATCGGACTGGATGCCCTGGCCAACCAGCGCCTGATGCTCGATTTCGAGAAGCGCAAGATCAGCGTCGACGATGCTACTTCGCCATCGCCACGGATGGACGGCGAGATCGTTGTCGTTGCCCGGCGCAAACGCGGGCAGCTTATCCTGACCCAGGTCAGGGCCAACCGCTTGTCGCTCGACGCTGTGATCGACACCGGTTCGGAAATCACCATCGGCAACAAGGCGCTGCGCGATCGAATCGCTCGCAGCGGTCGCACCGAATTTCAGAAAGTCGAAGTCATCGGGGTTACCGGCAAGGCCGCCGCGCTCGATCTCGCTATCGTCAGCGAACTGCGGATCGGTGCGATTACGCTCAGCAATGTGCCAATTGCGTTCGCCGATGTTCCGCCGTTTGAAGTCTTCGGCCTGAACAAGCGTCCGGCGCTGCTGCTCGGTACCGATCTTATGGAAAATTTCCGCAAGATCAGCCTCGATTTCCGCGCCCGCAAGGTCAGGTTTCAGTTGCGCAAATGCGGCCAGACCGTGCTGATTGCGACAACCGGCACGACCAGCCGGCTCTCGGCCGATCGCGGCAATACTGCGGTTTGCAGCTAGAGTTCCAGCTTACTTGATCAGCTCGACCTGCTCGAAGTCGAGCTCCACCGGGGTCGCACGGCCGAAGATCGAGACCGAAACCTTGACCCGGTTCTTGTCGAAATCGAGTTCCTCGACCACGCCGGTGAACGAGTTGAACGGACCGTCGAGCACCTTGACCGCATCGCCGATCTCGTAATCGACGTGGATGTGCTTCTTGGGCTCGGCCGCCAGCGCTGCGCGGTCGCCGAAATAGCGCGCCGCTTCACGCTCGGTAATCGACTGCGGCTTGCCGTTGGGGCCCAGGAAACCGGTGACCTTGGGGGTGTTCTTGACGAGGTGATAGACATCGTCGTTGAGCGCCAGCTTGGCCAGGACGTAGCCGGGCATGGTCTTGCGTTCGACCTGCACCTTTTTGCCGCGCTTGACCTCGGTTACGGTCTCATGCGGGACTTCGACCGCTTCGACCAGGGCTTCCAGCCCCATGCGCGCGGCCTCGGAAAGGATCGAATCGCGAACCTTGTTCTCGAAACCCGAATAGGCGTGGATGATGTACCAGCGAGCCATGTTTCTCTCTTGAAATCCCTGAATTTGCCAGCCGTCAGGCCAGCGACAGCAGCCAGCGCACGATCGAGCCGAACAGCGAATCGATGCCCAGGAAGAACAGCGCCAGAATCACCATCATGATCCCGACGAAGATCGCCGTGGTCGAAGTTTCACGCCAGGTCGGCCACACCACCTTGCGGGCTTCCGCCTGCACCTGGCGCATGAATTCGCCGGGGTTGATCCTGGCCATCGTTACTGCCTTTTCGCTATGCTCGTCGTCTCTCGTGTCTTGCGCCTAGGCTTCATCGCCGCCCCGGCCGTTGTGGCCGGGAGGGGCTATGTTCTATCCATGTGGCGGAAGACAAATTGGCACTTAGCTACGCCCGCGCGGTTTTGCAAGCCGCTGCCGTTTGGCCGCCAGCAGCCAGTGCGGCCCCTGCGCAACCGTCGCGTAGCCCGGGGGCAGACGGCGCGGCATCATCGCCCCGTGGTACCACAGCCAGTCGGCATGGCGCGCGGGTTCAAAGCCGGAAAGGTCGATCGGGGTCCCCGGCCAGTGCAGCATGCGGTGGTAGGGATCGTGGAACAGCGCGCCGCCGTGTTTGATGGTCAGCATATGCACGCCCGGCAGCGCGAACATGCAATTGCTCAGCGCGTCCTTGCGGACCACCGCATAGCCGCAGACATGCTCCTGCGCGTTGTACCCCCAGACCGCGCGTTCGGTCACTGCCAGGCTCGCGATCCGGGCGCCGCGCGGGACCTGGTCGAGCACAGCGACCAACCGGGCAGTCTCGCGCGAATCGCGGCTCCAGTCGATCGTGGTGTAGCCCAGCCGGACCAGGAACAGCGCCGGGGCGAGCAGCAGCAGCCAGCGCGGCGCGCGCCAGGCCAGCGCCAGACAGCCGATCATCAGTCCGGCTGAGATCATCCGGGCATCGACATGATCGCCGCCGAAAATGTGCCGCGGCAGCACCAGCGACGCGGCCAGCATCAGCCCCGCAGCCCAGCCCAGCCGTCCGTCAATCCGTTTGAACCCCAGCGAGCCGAGCAGCACCAGGCAGATCAGCGCGGCCGAGCCAAGATCGAGCCATTCGAGCGAACCGCGCATCGCCTGTTTCCAGATCGCGCGCTTATAGACTTCGGGCGCCGGTCCGTAGCTGGGTAGCTCGCCCACGCCGCCCCCGGCCAGCAGGATCAGCAGCGGCAGCAGCAGCGGCCAGGGAGCAACAAAGGCCCGCCAATCGCGGCGGCGGTGCCATTCGTAGCCGAACACCAGGATCCCCAGTACGCCCCAGCCCGAGACGTGGCATAGCCAGACCCCTAAGCCCGACCGCGACGAACAGCGGCGCGCGCCAGCGCTTGCCCTCAAGCGCAACCCAGCCAGCGAAAGCCAGCAATGCAGCGGCCAGCGACAACCCGAAGTTGAGAAAGCCGAGCAGCAGCGACGGCGACCAGACGAAGGCCATGGCCAGCACCGCGCCCAGCCCGATCCGCCGCCGCAGTGCCCATTCCGCCGCCACAATGCCCAGCCCGGTCAGCAGCGGGATCAGCCCGACCAGGATCCGGCCAGCGGTTTCAAGCGGGAACAACGCTGCCAGCGGGCGGATCAGCAGGTCTGCGCCAAGATTGCCCGACCAGCGCCATTCGAACCCGTAGTAACGTTGCAGATAATGGCTCGAAGCCTGGTCAAGCATCACGTGAAAGCGCGCCAGATGCGCCGGATAATCAACCATCTGCGGATGGGCCGCGGCCAGCACCGGCAGGCAAGTCAGCAGCACCAGAACCAGCCCCAGCAGCAGTCCCTGACGCGGGCTGGGCTCAGCCGCCAACCAGCCGGCCAGACTGTGCTCACGCACCAGAAATTGCTCGAAGGAAGGTTCGGCGGACATCGTTTCGGGGCTTGGTTTGATTGGTTGCCTGGCAGGAGTGGCAGGATTCGAACCCGCGGCCCTCGGTTTTGGAGACCGATGCTCTACCAGCTGAGCTACACTCCTCCGGGCGGGGTGGCCCCTACAGGTTTGGCGCCGTGATGACAAGCGCTTCGCTTAGGTCCATACAAGTTTGCCGTGCACGCCCCCGCCGCCCCGCCTCTGCTCGATCCCGACCTGCTGATGCTGGCCTATCGCAGCGGCATTTTTCCGATGGCCGATACCCGTGAGGATAACGAGGTGTTCTGGGTCGAGCCGCGGCACCGCGCAATTCTGCCGCTCGACGGGTTTCATTGTTCGCGCTCGCTGGCCCGGACCCTGCGCCGCGGGCATTTCGAAGTAACCTGCAACCGCGCTTTCGAGGCGGTGATCGATGCCTGCGCCGCGCCGCGCCGCGAAACCGCGGAAACCTGGATCAGCGGCCGGATCCGTGCGAGCTATGTCGCGCTCCACCAGCTTGGTCTGGCACATTCGCTCGAATGCTGGCCAGCCGGCGATATCGGCGGCGAACTGGCCGGCGGGCTTTACGGGGTGGGTTTCGACCGGGTGTTCTGCGGGGAATCGATGTTCAGCCAGCGGGCCGACGCATCAAAAGTTGCGCTGGCCTGGCTGGTCGCGGCGCTGCGCAGCGCCGGGGTCAGCCTGCTTGACTGTCAGTTCATCACCCCGCACCTCGCCTCAATGGGGGCGATCGAGGTCAGCCAGAAGCGCTACCTCGACCTGCTCCGCGCCGCTCAGAGTTCAACCGAGGGCGAAGGCGCGGACTTGGGCGCTGGCGTTGGCGAGGCCGAAGGTTTGGGCGCGGGCGCAGCGGCGGCGCTGCCCGCGGGCTTTGCCGCGCTGCTGGGCGATGCTGCGGAACTGGGGCTGGCTTCCTCGCCCGGGAATTTCATCGCGCAGTCCTTGACCCAGACGTCGTAAACCGGGTGCTCGACCACGCTGAGCGAGGGCGAGTTCTTGAATAGCCAGCCTGAGAATACCTTGCGCCAGGCCAGCGCGCTGTCGGCATCCTTGCGCTCTTCAACGAAGACCTGGACGAAGGCCCCGGTCTCCGGCGGACGCTCCCACGGCAGGGTCCGCTCGCAGGTCGCGAGCTTGATCACCACGTTGCCGATCCGCTTGGCCTCACCGGTCTTCAGAACCACGTCCTGGCCCAGGTTGTTGCGCTTGTTGAGCAGTCCGATCGTAGCCGTGCGGTCTTTGACTGGGGTGCCGTATTCGCTTTCGACCACCGGCCCTGCCGCACCCTTGCCGGCCACCGCCTTGGGCACTTCGGTCGCCTCGGCATCGGGCGTGCTCTCGCCCGAGCAGGCGGCCAGCGCGAGCAGCATGAGGGCCGGCGCGACTCTCACGCGTCCGGCGAAGCCAAACCTTTGTCGCCCTCCGGCGACCAGGCCTCGTAATCGCCGGTAGCCGCAGCACGCTTGCCGCCGCGCTCGAGCGCTCCGGCCGGACGATAGGCTGCGCTCGTGCCGGTGGCGTTGGGAGTGTAGTCGGCCTCCCACACCCGCGGCGGCGGCAAGTTGCTTTCCGGCGGGCCGTCGAAGCTGCCGTGCAGCCAGCCGTGCCATTCGGCCGGAACCCGGCTGGCATCGTTGGCGCCCTCATAGATCACCCAGCGCCGTTCGCTGCCCGGATTGGGCTCAGCCCGCGCCGCGGCGTTTCTTGCCGCGGTAATAGCGGTTGCCCGCTGCGTCGGTGCCGACCAGTTCGCCGGTCATCGCGCTGGTGAACAGCGTGCCGACGGTCGCGCCGTCCCACCAGGTAAAGATCTTGCCGAGGATTCCCATGTGAGGCCGCGTTAGCCGTTTCACCCTGCCTCGCGCAAGCACCTACCACTCGACCCGGTCACCCGATACGATCCCGAGCGCCGCCGCGCGGCCGCCGTTGAGCTCCAGCACCGCCTTGACCGGCCCTGCCGAGCGCAGCTGGCTCTCGTCATAGGGCACGGCATTGGCGGCGATGTTGAGGATCCGCCCGTCCGGGCCGACGAAGATCAGGTCGAGCGGGATCACCGTGTTGCGCATCCAGAAGCCCGCCATGCGCGGCGGGTTCATCGGGAAGACCATGCCCTCGTCCGCGCCCATCGAAGTGCGGAACATCAGGCCGCGGCCCTGCTCGATCGGGCCTTTGGCGACCTCAACCTTGAAGCTCAGGCGCCTGTCGCCGCGGATCACGGTGAGCGGGATCACCTCCAGCCCCGAGACCGGGTGCACCGCCGCAGCGGACTGCGCCGATTGCGCCGCACCATTCGAAGCCGGCGAGCAGGCGGCCAGCAATAGTGCTAGAGCAGCAAGAACCAGGCGCATCATTCCTCCCCGTCGGCCCCAGCAGCCCAATCTTCGGCCGCCGCGATGCTGGCGGCATTGACCAATTCGCGGGCGCTGTCCAGCCGATGCCCCGCGCGCAGCATGGCAGCGATCTGCTTTTCGCGGCGGTCGCGGTCCGGCGGCTCCGCGCCAAACGGGCCGAACCGCCGCTTGCTGGCCATGGCCAGCGCGGCGCGGCGCTGTTGGGGTTCGCCGGGGCGAACCGCCGCGCGCACCGCTTCGTCGATCCCCGCTGCGCCCAGCGCCTGAGCGATCCGCCGCTGGCCATAGCCGCGGCGGAGCAGGCCGCTGCTGCGGCTGCGGGCAAAGGCTTCGTCGTCGATATAACCCGCGGCGACGAACTTCGCGACCAGCGCTGCCACCGGAGCCTCGGTCTCTCCGTCCCAGCCGCGCTCACGCAGCTTGCGCTTCAGATAGCCGTCCAGCTTGGCGGCGCTGGTGGCGAAGCGCGCGACATAGGCCAGCGCGAGCTGTTCGAGCCGAACCGAATCCAGGGGGCGGCGAATGGTTACCATCGGCCTTATTCGTGCCACAGTGCAGCGCAATTGGGGAGCCCCTGGAGTGCGGGAGGTTAGGGAGCCCGCTTGTTGGACAACCGTGGATTGACCCTGAAATTCGGTGCAATTCATTGAAAAACAAACGGGTTTTCGCATATGACCGACACCGCCACGCTGGTGACGAGTGACATTTCGGCCTTGATTCCGACTCCCAATGAGGACGGACATCCCCGCCGCCTGTCGGATTTCGCCACATTTGGCGAAGCGCTGGACTATGCCGCCAAGGGCAGCCGCGGGTTCAATTTCCACGATCCGCGCGGCACCCTGAAGCGGGTCTATCCGTTCAGCGAGCTGCGCGACGACGCGCTGGCCATGGCCCGGCGGCTGATCGCCCACGGGGTCAAACCGGGTGACCGGATCGCTCTGGTCGCCGAAACCGGCCCCGAATTCGCCGCGCTGTTCTGCGGCGTGGTCTATGCCGGGGCCTGGCCGGTACCGCTGCCGCTGCCGACCAGCTTTGGCGGCAAGGACAGCTATATCGACCAGCTGGCAGTGCAGCTTGGCTCAAGCGATCCGCTGGCGCTGTTCTATCCGGCCGAGCTCGCCGAAATGGCTGGAGCCGCTGCCGCCCGACAGGGCTGCCAGGGGATCGCCTGGGAGGACTTTGCCGCCAACCCGGTGCCAGAATGCGACCTGCCCGCGGCCAGCCCCGACGATATCTGCTATCTGCAGTATTCGAGCGGCTCGACCCGCTTCCCGCACGGCGTCGCAGTGACCCATGCCTCGCTGCTCAACAACCTGGCCGGTCATGGCGAGGCGATGCAGCTTGAACAACGGGACCGCTGCATTTCGTGGTTGCCGTGGTACCACGACATGGGGCTGGTTGGCTGCTTCCTCTCGCTGATTTCCAACCAGGTTTCGGCCGACTACCTCAAGACCGAAGATTTTGCCCGCCGCCCGCTGGCCTGGCTCGACATGATCAGCCGCAATCCGGGGCAGTCGATCTCGTACTCGCCGACGTTCGGGTATGACATCTGCGCGCGCCGCATCTCCAGCCAGAGCCACGTGACCGAGCGGTTTGACCTGTCGCGCTGGCGGATCGCCGGCAACGGCGCCGACATGATCCGTCCTGATGTGATGCAGGGCTTCGTCAACGCCTTTACCGAGGCGGGCTTCAAGGCCAGCGCGTTCCTCCCCTCCTACGGCCTTGCCGAAGCGACGCTGGCGGTAACGATCATGCCGGCCGGCGAAGGAATCCGGATCGAACTGGTTGAGGAAGAGCGCCTCTCCGGCAGCCCGCGTGATCTCAGCCGTCCCGCCCGCTACCGCGCGATCGTCAACTGCGGCAAACCGGTCAAGGACATGGCGGTGGAGATCCGCGGCGCCGGCGGCGCAGCGCTGCCCGATCATCACATCGGCAAGGTCTGGTGCAAGGGGCCCAGCGTCATGCATTCCTACTTCCGCGACCCCGAGGCGACCGCGGAATGCCTGGTCGATGGCTGGCTCGACACCGGCGACATGGGCTATCAGGTCGATGGCTACCTGTTCATCGTCGGCCGCGCCAAGGACATGATCATCATCAACGGCAAGAACCACTGGCCGCAGGATATAGAATGGGCGGTGGAGCAGCTGCCCGGGTTCAACCACGGCGATATCGCCGCCTTCTCGGTCGAGATGGACAATGGCGAGGAAGCCCCAGCGGTGCTGGTCCACTGCCGGGTGTCCGACCCCGCCGCGCGGATCGAACTGCGCGACACGATCCGCGACAAGGTCCGCTCGATCACGGGCATGAACTGCATCGTCGAACTGGTCCCGCCGCGTACCCTGCCGCGCACCAGCAGCGGCAAACTGAGCCGGGCCAAGGCCAAGAAGCTTTACCTGGCGGGCGAGATCGAACCGTTCAAGCTGGCGGCGTGAGCGCTCGCCGCGCGAGCGTTCAGACCTTGCGGGCGAGGTAATCGAGCGCCTTGTGCCAGCCCCTGCGGCCGATGCTGCTGCCTGAGATGCGCTTGAGGTATTTGCGGATCGGCGTTTTGACCGCCTCGTCCAGCGCAGCTTCAAACTCGTCGAAGATCGCCGCGGCGATGTCCGCCTTGCCGTAAACCAGCAGCACCGCGATCACCTTCACGGCCAGGTCCGATCGGCCCGCGCTGCATTCCGCCCGGATCCGATCGCGCAGGATTTCGTCCCGGAGCATGAAGATCGCATCGCAAAAGGCGATCCTTCCCGCCCGGTCGCCGATCCCCAGCCCTGGATTGATCACGCGCATCGAGTTCTTGTAGCGGTAGCGTTTGATCCGGCTGATATCGATCAGATCGAAGCCAAGCGTTCGCATCCGTTCGACGACCTGATCGAAGGTCTTGAGGCCCAGCATACCTTTCGATGAACGAGGATTCGATTTCGGCGAAGAACACCGAACTTCCAAATACCCCCTGCCCGCCTTCGAGAATGCCATATTCTCCGCCCTGAACGTCGATCTTGATCACATCGATGGCGACCGGCAGGTCGGCGGCGATTTCATCGAGGCTGCGGGTCGGAACCTCCATTTGCGAAACGATCGTAGTGTGATCGATCTTGTCCCAGATCCGCTCCAGAAACGCGGTGTTGGGCAGCAGGGTGGAGGTCATGCTGACCCGCTTGGTGACGTAAAGGCTGGCCGTGCCGCTGGCCTTGGCGACCGCAAACGGCACGTAAATGTCGCGGGTGCCGCCAACCGATCTCATCCAGCGGATCGAACAGCACTGCGGTGACATTGCCGCGCAAGGATTGCCAACGGCGATGGATCCCTCCGGCCGAGCCGATATCAGCCAGCACAATCTGCAATTCCGGCGGGAGTACCCGAGCGAGCGAGCGCGGCATCATACGGTCTGGCCCTTTGTGGCTTGGCAGCGGCGAAGCGCATGCCTGTTCGGCCCCGTCTAGGCGCATTTGCGATTCCGCGAAACCTGCCGCGTGACGAACTGCCCAGGCTTGGCTAAGCTGCCCAAGATGTGGAACCAGGCCAAGAAACTTGCCCAGCAAGCCCCGCCCGAGCGCAATCGCTATGTCGATTTCCTGCGCGCGCTTTCAATTCTGGCGGTGGTCAGCGGCCACTGGCTGGTCGCTGCGCCTTATGTTGAGGGCGGCGCGGTGGTTGGCGGGCACCTGCTAGGGATCCTGCCATGGACCCAGTGGCTGACCTGGGGGTTTCAGGTGATGCCGCTATTCTTCCTGGTCGGGGGCTTCTCCAACGGCGTTTCATGGTCCGCTAACCGCCGCGACAGCGGAACCTTCTCAGGCTGGTACACCGGGCGGCTGGCGCGGCTCATCTGGCCGGTGTTGCCCTTATTCCTGATCTGGACGGGCTTCGCGCTGACCGGGACGATGCTGGGAGTGGAGCGCGGGATCGTCAAGATGGCGGCGCAGCTGGCGCTGATCCCGGTGTGGTTCCTGTCGGTCTATTTGATCGTCTCGGCGCTGGTGCCGCTGAGCTACGCGGCGTGGCAGCGCTGGGGCATACCTCGTTCTGGGCGCTGGTCGCGGGAGCCGTCGCGGTTGACCTTGCGGCGATCCGGTTCGGGGTGCCGGGCGTCAACTTCCTCAACTTCCTGTTCGTCTGGCTGGCGGTGCACCAGCTTGGTTATGCCTGGGCCGAAGGGCGCTTTGCCGCCCCCGCGAAGTGCGCTGCCTGGGCGCTGGGCGGGCTGGCCGCACTCGCCGCGCTGATCGGTTTTGGCCCATATCCGGTGGCGATGATCGGGGTTCCCGGCACTGGGCTGAGCAATTCGATGCCGCCGACGCTGGCGCTGCTGGCGCTGGGGGTGGCTCAAACCGGGCTGGCGCTGCTGCTAGAGCCGTGGGTCAAGCGCAAGCTGGCGAACCTTACCGCATGGACCGCGGTGGTGCTGGTCAACGGCATGATCATGACGCTGTACTTGTGGCACCTCACCGCCTTTGTCGCAGTGACTGCCGGCGGCCTGGGCGCTGGGCGGAATCGGGCTGCACGCCGTTCCCGGCGGAGCGCCGACTGGTGGCTGGTCCGGCCGCTGTGGTTCGCGGTCTATATCGCCGCCGCCTTGCCGCTGGTCGGGCTGTTTGCCCGCTATGAGCAGGCGGGGCGGAGCGGGGGCAGCGACGTTGCAGGCTGGCGGCTGATCCTTGGGCTGGTGTTGATCTGCACCGGACTGGCGGCCACCGCCGCAATCTCCATCGCCAGCCCGCTTGGCATCACCGGGGTTCGGCTATGGGTGGTCGCGCTGCCGTTCATCGGCGCGGCGCTGTGCGGGTTCGGGCCGCTGCACGAGCCTGGTGCGGCAGCGGATCTAGCCCACAGCCGCCTTGAAGCGCGCTTCGACCACCGCCCAGTCGACATTGCGCATGAAGGCATCGACGTACTTCGCCGCTGCCGAGCCGTAGTCGATGTGGAAGGCGTGCTCGTACATGTCGATCACCAGCAGCGGCGCGCTGTCCGCTGGTCCGTTGGTATGGTCCCAGGCCCAATAGTTGTGCAGCGAGCGGGTGTGGCGGTTCCAGGCCAGGATCGCCCAGCCAGAGCCGCCGGCAAGCGCCATTGCGGTGCGGCGAAACTCCGCCTCCCAGGCTTCGAACGAGCCGTGGCTGCTGGCCAGCGCCGCGCGGACAGTCCCGCCAGCCTGACCATTGCCGCCGAACTGCTCAAAGTACAGCTCGTGCAGCACTACCGAGCCGGTACGGTGCAGTTCCTCGCGCTTGAGCCCGCCATAGATCGCCGCGGGCATGTCCTTGTCGGCCATGGCCGCGGCAAGCCGGGCTTCGACCGCGTTGAGGGTTGAGACCGAGCCCTGGTAATTGTTTGCCCAGTGCGAGCGGATCAGCTTCTCTGAAAGGCCGTCGAGTTTGGCCGGATCGAAGCGCAGCGGTTTGGGCGCATGCCCGCCGGCAAATGCTGGTGCCGGGGCGGCTGCAGCGGGTTCAGCAGCGGCGGGGCTTGTGGCGGCGCTGGCGGCGAGGCCAATTGCGATTCCGCCAAGGGCCTTACGGCGCGAGAGTTCGGTCATGGCCAGTCTCCTTTACGTTGTCGCAATTTGCCCCAGCACCAGCCCGCCCAGCGCCGCGGCAACAAGCACGCGCATCACGTTCCATTTGAAGCGGAATACCAGCAACGCAGCGAGCACGGCCAGCAAGTGCGGCGCGCCAGTCCAGGCTGGCGAGCTCGGGCAGATCGATGCCCTGTTGCGTCTGGATAACGCGCGTGAACAGCACGTGCAGCGCAAACCACAGCGAGAGGTTGGCGATCACCCCCACCACCGCCGCAGTGACACAGGCCAGCGCGCCCTTGAGCCGCTGGTTGCGCTCGAGCCGCTCCATCCACGGCGCCAGCGCAAAAATCCACAGGAAGCACGGCACGAAGGTGACCCAGGTGGTCAGCGCCGCGCCGAGCAATCCCGCAACCAGCGGCGTGAATGGCTCGGGCGCGCGGAATGCGGCGAGGTAGCCGACAAATTGCGTGACCATGATCAGCGGCCCCGGCGTAGTCTCGGCCAGCCCCAGGCCATCGGCCATTTCGCCCGCGCTGAGCCAGCCATGACCCTCGACCGCCTGCTGCGCCATATAGGCGAGCACCGCATAGGCCCCGCCGAAGGTCACCACGGCGAGCTTGGAAAAGAACGCGCCGATCTGCCACAGCACGTGGTCCGGGCCGAGCAACAGCAGCACTGCCAGCATCGGTGCGACCCAGACCGCGCCGAAGCCGAGCACCGCGCGCAAACTCGCCCCCCACGGCCGCGGCGCCAGGGCCGGCGCAGCGCCAAGCGGCTTAAGCGCCAGCCATTCGGGCCGCGCCAGCAAGCCAAGCAGCCCCGCGCCCAGCACCACCAGCGGGAACGGCAGGCTGAACAGCGCCAGTGCGGCGAACGCGGCCAATGCGATGGCCCGCTTGAACCGGGTATCGAGCGCGCGTCCTGCTACCCTGAGCAGCGCCTGGACCACAATCGCCAGCACCGCTGCCTTGATCCCCAGGAACAGCGCGGCGAACCAATCGAGGCTGGCCGCGTAGCCATAGAGCACCGACAGCGCCAGGATCACCAGCGCCCCCGGGATCACGAACAGCAGGCCGGCGGCGAGCCCGCCCTTGAGGCCGTGAAGCTTCCAGCCGATCCAGATCGCCAGCTGCTGCGCCTCGGGCCCGGGCAGCAGGTGGCAGAGGTTGAGCGCATGGAGATATTGCTCTTCGCTGACCCAGCCGCGTTCCTCGACAATCTCGCGGTGCATCAGCGCGATCTGCCCGGCCGGCCCGCCAAAGCTGAGGCAACCGATCCGTGCTGAAAGCCGCACCAGCTCGGAAAAGGACGGATGGGAAATATCGGCCATGCGAAATGGTCGCACACTCTTACTCGCGGCGCCAGTCAGTCCGCGTCTGTCCATGATCGGGACACGCCCGCGTGATTGCATTTGCGCGCAGCACGCATAATCTCTGCTTGGAAACGGGGTCGCAGCCGGGGGCAAAGGGGAGTGGGGCAATGAGCCGCGAAGCGATTGATCGGGAGACCTATGGCGTGCTGGTCGGCTGGAGCCACCATCCGATCGGCGAGCGCGTCGATCTCAGGCTGCAATGCGTGCAATCGACCCGCAATCTGGCGCAGGACGAGATCGATTCGCACCATTTCGTGATGACCCGCGAGCAGGCCACGGTGCTGGCCAATTATCTGTTCAAGATCGCCGACGCGACCCCGCCGCAGCACCGCAAAGGGCGGCTCGCGCGCTGGTTCGGGAGCTAGCACAGCTGTCCCTCCGACGGCCTCCTCTGTCTTATCCTTCTAATACAGCTTGCATTGCAGGGTCCGCCGCACCATCTTGGCGCCCTAGTTCGCTTTATGGATGAGGCCCATGGCTACCACTCCCACTGAAACTGCTGCTCCCACTGTCACCCTGACCGCGCCCGAAGCGGTACCGGTGATCGCACCCGAGGCTGCAATCGGGCTGGTCCCGGTGTCAGATGACAACAAGTCCAAACTGGAAGGCAAGGTCGATGCCTTCGTCGCCGATCTGGTTTCCTCGGACGCCAATTCGCCCGAATTCGGCAAGAAGGTCGATCAGATCACCAACATGGGGCGCAAGGAAATCGCCACTGCGGCGGGGATGTCGAACCGCTTCCTCGATCGTCCGATCCGCGCGATCGACAAGGAAAGCGGGGTCGGCGCCAATCTCGCCGAGCTGCGCAAGACGGTCGAGGCGCTCGATCCGGGCAAGCACGGCAAGCTCTCCACGGGCCGCAAGCTGTTCGGGATCATCCCGTTCGGCAACCCGATGAAGCGCTATTTCCAAAGCTACCAGTCCGCCCAGGGCCACATCCAGTCGATCCTAGTCCACCTCGGCTCGGGCAAGGACGAGTTGCTGATGGACAACGCCGCGATCGACGTCGAGCGCCAGAAGCTGTGGGAAGCGATGGGCAACCTCGAGCAGATGATCCACATCTCCAAGGTGCTCGACACCAAGCTGGAAGAGAAAGCCGCCGACCTTGACGCGACCGAACCGGCCAAGGCCAAGGCACTGCGCGAATCGGCGCTGTTCTATGTCCGCCAGCGCACCCAGGACCTGCTGACCCAGATGGCAGTGACAGTGCAAGGTTACCTCGCGCTCGATCTGGTCAAGAAGAACAACGTCGAGCTGGTCAAGGGCGTCGACCGCGCCAGCACCACCACTGTCGGCGCGCTGCGCACCGCGGTGACCGTCGCCCAGGCGCTGACCAACCAGCGCCTCGTGCTCGATCAGGTCACCGCGCTCAACGCCACCACTGCCAACATCATCGATTCAACCGGAACCATGCTGCGCGACCAGACCGGGCGGATCCACGAGCAGGCGGCGGCGAGCACAATTCCCCTGGAAACCCTGCAACGCGCCTTCCAGAACATCTATGACACGATGGACAACATCGATACTTTCAAGGTGAAAGCGCTGGAAAGCATGAAACAGACCGTGACTACGCTCAGCGCCGAGGTTGAGAAGTCCCGCGGCTACATCGCCAGGGCTGAAGGGGCCGCCCAGGCCGCCAAGGCAGCGGATGCGCCCGCCATGCTGAGCCTGGAGGGGTAAGAGTGCAGACTTGCTTTCCTGAATCCTCTCCATTTTCACGCAGTGCAAATGGGGAGGTGGCAGCGCGAAGCGCTGACGGAGGGGTGTCGACACCAGCCGAGAAACCCCTCCGTCTGGCCCTATGGGCCATCCACCTCCCCATTTGGCTTTGCAAAATGGAGAGGATCTAGTGGCCGGAGAAGCGCGAAACTCCGACCAGATTCTGCGCGCGGCGGGCAGCTCGCTGGCCAATCAACGCGCCGGCGGGCGGCGGTTCGGCTCGATCGGACGGCGCTCGGCAGCGCTCAAGCGCGAGCATGCGCTGCGCAAGCTGCTGCGTGTGGGTATCGCCACTGGCGCGATTGTGTTCGCGGCGATGGTTGCCGGGTTGGTGATCGACGGAATCGGCTGGACCGGGATTATCGCCACCATGCTGGGGATCGTCGCCGCGATCGCCTTCTTCGGCAGTTATCCGCGGATGAAGGTCCCGACCCGGGCCTCGCTTTCGGGCAGTGACGTGCGTTCGCTGGTTGGCCGCACCGAGATCTGGCTCGAGCACCAGCGCCCCGCACTGCCCGCCCCGGCGGTGCAACTGGTCGACCAGATCGGGCTCCAGCTCGACGCGCTGGGCACCCAGCTTGACGGCCTGCCCGAGAACACCCCCGCCGCCGCCGAAGTGCGCAAGCTGGTGGGCGAACACCTGCCCGAGCTGGTCTCTAGCTACACAGCGATCCCACGCCACCTGCGCGGCGAGGAACGCGCGGGGCGCACCCCCGATCAGCAGCTGGCCGACAGCCTTGGCAAGATCTCGACCGAGATCGACAGCGTCACCCGCCAGCTCGCCGCGGGCGCGATCGACGACCTGGCGATCAAGACCCGTTACCTCGATTACAAATACGGCGAGGGGATCGAGGCGCCGGAAAAGCAGGCCTGATGCGGATCGCGCTACCCCATTCGCTCGGCCGCGAGGAAGTGCGCCGCCGCTTGCACGCGCGCTCGGGCGAGATCGCCGGGATGTTTCCCGGCGGCATGGCCGAGGTCGCCGTTAGCTGGCCGCACGAAGACCGGATGAGCCTCGACGTCACCGCGATGGGCAAGACTGTCGCCGGCGCGGTCGAGATCACCGAGCACGAGATAGCCTTCGTGATCGAACTGCCCGCTGCGCTCTCGTTCTTTGAACCGATGGTGCGCGGCGCGCTCGAGGAAAAGGGTCGCAAACTGCTGACCTGAAATTGGAATTAAGCAAGCGTTCAACCGGCGGCGGCGATTGGTTCGCGCTATGACTATCAGAACCAGTCCGCTCGCCGCCGTTTGCCTCGCCCTGCTGTTGCAAGGCTGCGCCGCACTCGGGTCCAAGCACCCGGTCGGCAACGCCGCCGTCCCGCAGCCTGCCAAGTCGGTCGAAATCGAGCGCTACCTCGGCCGCTGGCACGAGATCGCGCGCTATGAACAAGGCTTCCAAAAAGAATGCGACGGGGTCACCGCTGACTATTCGCGGCGCGATGATGGCGACATCAAGGTGGTCAATACCTGCCGCAAACCAGACGGGCGGATCACCGACGCGGTCGGCAAGGCCAAAATCGTCGATCTGGTCACCAATGCCAAGCTCAAAGTCAGCTTCTTCGGTCCGTTCTATGGCGACTATTGGGTGCTCGACCGCGCCGAGGATTACTCGTGGGCGATCGTCGGCGAGCCTTCGGGTCGTTACCTGTGGCTGCTGGCACGTGAGCCAGTACCCTCACCTGCCGCAACTCAAGCGATGATCGCCCGCGCCCGCGCGCTTGGCTACGACACAGGCATGCTGCGAATGACCCGGCAGCCCTAACGCCCGCTGCTCAGCAGCACATCGACCACCCCCGGATCGGCGAGCGTCGAGGTATCGCCGAGGTTGCCGGTATCGCCCTCGGCGATCTTGCGCAAAATTCGCCGCATGATCTTGCCGCTGCGGGTCTTGGGCAGGGCGGGGGCGAAGTGGATCACGTCGGGCGTGGCGATCGGGCCGATTTCCTTGCGAACCCAGGCGACCAGTTCCTTGCGGACATCGTCTCCTTCCGCCTCACCAGCGTTGAGGGTGACGTAGGCGTAGATCCCCTGGCCCTTGATCTCATGCGGCATCCCGACCACTGCGGCTTCGGCAACCTTAGCGTGGGCGACCAGCGCCGATTCGACCTCGGCAGTGCCCATCCGGTGGCCCGAGACGTTGATGACGTCATCGACCCGGCCGGTGATCCAATAATAGCCGTCGGCGTCGCGCTTGCAGCCATCGCCGGTGAAGTACTTGCCCTTGTAGGTGGTGAAATAGGTCTGGAAGAAGCGTTCGTGGTCGCCCCAGACGGTGCGCATTTGCCCCGGCCAGCTTTGCGTGATGCAGAGGTTGCCTTCTGTCGCGCCCTCCAACACCGCGCCCTCGGCATCGACGATCTCAGGCACCACGCCGAACATCGGGAAGCTCGCCGAACCCGGCTTCATCGCAATCGCGCCGGGCATCCCGGTGATCATCGCTGCGCCGGTTTCGGTCTGCCACCAGGTATCGACGATCGGGCAGCGCCCGTTGCCGACCACCCGCCAGTACCATTCCCAGGCTTCGGGATTGATCGGTTCGCCCACGGTGCCGAGCAGGCGCAGGCTTGAACGGCTGGTCGCCTTCACCCAGTCGTCACCCTCACGCATCAACGATCGCAGCGCGGTGGGGGCGCCGTAGAAGATGTTGACCTGGTGGCGGTCGACAATTTCCCAGAACCGGCTGTGGCTGGGGTAGTTGGGCACGCCCTCGAACATCATCACCGTCGCGCCATTGGCCAGCGGGCCGTAAACGACATAGCTGTGCCCGGTGACCCAGCCGACATCGGCAGCGCACCAATAGACCTCACCCGGGCGGTAGTCGAACACGTAGTGGTGAGTCATCGCCGCCCAGGTCAGGTAGCCGCCGGTGGTGTGGAGCACCCCCTTGGGCTTACCGGTGCTGCCTGAGGTGTAGAGGATGAACAGTGGATCTTCGGCGCCCATTTCGTCGGGCTCGCAGTCCGCAGCCACGGCCTCGCGGACATCGTGCCACCAGTGATCGCGGCCCGCTACCATCGCCGCGCCCTGATCGACATGGCGGACCACCAGCACGGCATCGACCGAGGGGCAGCTTTCCAGCGCAGCGTCGACATTGGCTTTCAGCGGAACCTGCTTGCCGCCGCGCATTCCGGCATCGGCGGTGATCACCACATTGCTGTCGCAGTCCTGGATCCGGCCCGCCAGCGCCTCAGGGCTGAAGCCGCCGAAGACCACCGAATGGATTGCGCCGATCCGGGTGCAGGCGAGCATCGCCATTGCTGCTTCGGGGATCATCGGCAGGTAGATCGTCACCCGATCGCCGCGCTTGACCCCCAGCTGCTTGAGGGCGTTGCCCATCCGGCAGACCTCGTGGTGGAGTTCGGCATAGCTCAGCTTGCGCTGCTGCGCCGGATCGTCACCTTCCCAGATGATCGCGGTGGTATCGCCGTGAGCGGCGAGGTGACGGTCGAGGCAATTGGCCGAGACGTTGAGCGTGCCGTCAGCGAACCATTCGATGCCGAAGTCAGCCTCGTCGAAGGAGCACTTGCTGAGCTGGGTCCAGGGCTTGATCCAGTCGAGCCGTCCGCTCTGCTCGCGCCAGAATGCTTCCGGCGTCATCGAGCGAGGCGCGGTACATTTCGCGGCGTAGCCCTCGGCATTCGACATAGGCGCGTTCGGCCCATTCGGCAGGGACGGGGTGGAGTGGTGGCCATGGCGCTCTCCGGATTCGCGGGTTTCCGGCAGTTAGGGAAGCGATGCGGCCAGCGTCAACCGCAAGGCGCTCAATCCTCGCCCGAACCGTCGCGCGGGTTCCACCAGCGTTGCTGCCAGCGGTATTTGGCCGCAACCGGATTACCCGCACCGTCGGTCTTGGGGCGGAAACGAAAACGCTTTTCGGCGAGTTCGCAGACGATCCGATCGGCCTGGGCATCGGGGCTGGGCTTGACCACGCGGCAGCCACTGGCGCGGCCATCAGCGCCGACGGTCATTTCCACCGTCACCGTCCTGGCCTGCGCGCAGATCGCGGGTTTTCTTGGGGAAATCGCGCGCCGCGCTGATCTCGCCCGCGGTCTTGACCAGCGCCGAACCGCCGCCGCCTGTCCCGGAACCGCCCGCACCGCTGCCGGTACCATTGCCCGGTCCGCCCGCGCCAGTTCCTGCGCCGCTGTTGGCCGCGCCCGAAGTGTCAGCGCTGCCGCTCGAACTCGCTTTGGGCGAAGACGCCTTGGCCAGTTCGACCTTGGGTTTGACCGCCTTGACCTCGCGGGGGACGGCTTTTTTGCCTTCCTCCCCTGATTTGCCCGCGGGTTTGGGCTCAGGAGTAGGTGAGGGCGGCGGCGTGGTGACGGTGACGGTTACCGCAGAAAGCACCGTTTCGGCGACCTGGTTGGTGAAATCGGGGGCGAAGGCGCGGATGATCGCAAGGATGGCGACGACATGAAGCGCGATCACCAGCATCATTGCCCCAGCCTTGGTACTCGGCGGGGATTCGGCAGTGAAATCGTCGTCTTCGTCTTCGATCATCAAGCACTTATGCCACGTCAAGCCGGCCTGGGCTAGTCGATCGCGCTCAGCACCTCGGCGATCCGCCCGACGATCTCGTCGATGTGCGACTTCTCCAGGATCAGCGGCGGCGAGAGCGCGATGATGTCGCCAGTGACGCGGATCAGCAGGCCGGTGTCGAAGGCGCGGTGGAAGGCTTCCATCGCTCGCTTGGTCGGGGCACCGGGACGGGGCTCAAGCTCGATCCCGCCGATCAGGCCGATGTTGCGGCAATCGATCACGTGGCGCGCGCTTTTTAGTGAATGGATCGCATCGGCCCAGTAGTCCTCGAGTTCGATCGCGCGTTCGAACAGGCCCTCGGCGGCATACAGATCGAGCGTGGCGCAGGCGGCGGCAGCGGCGAGTGGATGGCCCGAATAGGTGTAGCCGTGGAACAGCTCGATCCCCGGCGCGGCGCCATCGACGATCGTATCGTGGACCTCGCGGCGCACCGCCACCGCGCCCATCGGCACCGCGGCGTTGGTCAGGCCCTTTGGCCATGGTGATCAGGTCGGGGGTGACGCCAAAGCGCTCTGCCGCAGTGGCCTTGCCGACCCGGCCGAAAGCGGTGATCACCTCGTCGAAGATCAAGAGAATGCCGTGCGCGTCGCAGATCGCGCGGAGCCGTTCGAGATAACCGACCGGCGGCACCAGCACCCCGGTCGAGCCCGCGACCGGTTCGACAATCACCGCGGCGATCGTCTCGGCGCCGTGGAGCGCAACCAGCCGCTCGAGGTCGTCGGCGAGTTCGGCGCCATGCTGGGGCTGGCCGCGGCTGTAGGCGTTGAGGGCGAGATCGTGAGTATGGCGCAAGTGATCGACCCCGGTCAGCAGGGTCCCGAACTGGCGGCGATTGCCGACAATCCCGCCGACCGAGATCCCGCCGAAACCGACACCATGATAGCCGCGCTCGCGCCCGATCAGCCGGGTCCGGGTGCCCTGCCCCCGCGCGCGCTGGTAAGCGAGCGCGATCTTGAGCGCGGTATCGACACTTTCCGAGCCCGAATTGGTGAAGAAGATCCGGTCGAGCCCTTCGGGCATCAGCAGCGCGATCTTCGACGCCGCCTGGAACGCGCGCGGATGGGCGAGCTGAAAGGTCGGCGCGAAATCAAGCTCGCCCGCGGCCTCGCGGATCGCCTCGACAATCGGTGCGCGGCCGTGCCCGGCGTTGACACACCAGAGGCCTCCAGTGGCATCGAGCACCTGGTGGCCGGCGCTGGCGGTGTAATGCATGCCCTGTGCCGCGACGAACATCCGCGGGCTTGCCTTGAAGCCGCGGTTGTCGGTGAACGGCATCCAGAAAGCGGAGAGATCGTTGGGTTCGGTCACAAGCGTTCCTTGGGCAATGGCGATGCGATCTCCCTAGCGGAGCAAGGCCTGCGCGCCAATTCGTAACCGGCATTATCGCGCCATCGAAAAAGCCGATAGCCAAAGCCTTGATAAAACGCGCTGGCCATAATGGCTTGAAACGGGCAGTATAGGCACAGTGAAGACAGGCATAGCCGTACGCGAACCACGCGGCGGTACGATGACCTTGTCCCGATAACGGGGCACTAGACGATGAGGGATAGACTATGACGCTCAAAACTTTGCTTGCCGCCGCGGCGCTTCCGCTGCTGGCATTTCCGACCGTAGCCTTCGCTCAGGACGAGGCAGAGGAAGAGGCCGGCCCGATCGAGATTGACTTTGAAGTCGCTGCGCTCAGCGATTACCGGTTCCGCGGACTTTCGCTTTCGGGGAAGGACCCCGAGGTGACCGCAGAGATGGCGATCACCCACGAATCGGGCCTTTACGGCGCGGTCTGGGCTTCCAACGTCGATGCCGACTTCAACGGCAAGGGCAACGACCTGGAGGTTGACTGGACGCTGGGTTATTCGGTCGATGTTGGCCCGGTCAATCTTGATGCCGGGGTGATCTATTACTCCTACCTCGACCATTCGGACCTCAACTATGTTGAAGTCTATGGCGGGATCACTGTTCCGGTCGGCGCGGCCTCGGTCACTGTCGGCGCGGCCTATGCCCCCAGCCAGGACAACCTTGGCAACACCGACAACACCTACGTCTACATTTCCGGTGACCTGCCGATCAAGGACACCCCGGTCAGCCTGCATGGCACTTTCGGTTATGAAGACGGTGCCTTTGGCGACAAGAAGCGTGATTGGCTGGTGGGCGCAAGCTATGACATCGGCGGCGGCTTCACTGCCAGCCTTGACTATGTCGACACCCACCGCGCCTTCAGCAATCTAGGCGATGCCACCGCAGTATTCTCGATCGCCAAATCGTTCTGAACACGGGAGACGGCCCAGGGGCGGCGCACGGTCTGATTTGACCGGCCGCCCCAGCCAACCAACATCATGACCACCGATATCGCCAGCTGGATCAAGGACCGTGGGATCAGCGAGGTGGAATGCATCGTCCCGGACATGAACGGGATCCAGCGCGGCAAAGTGCTCCCGGCGGGCAAGTTCGTCAAAAGCCTGACCGACAAGACCCTTCGGATCCCGGGCAGCGTCTATATCGTCACTGTCACCGGCGGCTATCCCGAGGACATCGAACATATCGTTCCCGATTCCGATCCGGACCTGATGCTGATTCCCGATCCCGCAACGATCCGTGAAGCGCCGGGATTCAAGACCCCGACCGCCTATGTCATTTGCGATTCCCATCGTGCCAACGGTAAGCCGGTCGAGATTGCCCCGCGCCAGATCCTGAAGAAAGTTCTGGCGCTTTACGAGGCCAAGGGCTGGCAGCCGGTGATCGCGCCCGAGGCCGAATTCTACCTCGTTTCCAAGAACCTCGATGCCGATTTCCCGCTGGTCCCGCCGCCGGGCCGCTCGGGCCGCGCCGAAACCGCCAGCGAAGCCTTCGGCCTCGAAGCGCTGAGCGAATTCGAGGACATTATCGAGCAGATCTATGACTGGTGCGAGAAGGCCGAGCTCAACATCGACACCATGATCCACGAGGCCGGCGCCGCCCAGCTGGAAGTCAACTTCGTCCACGGTGACCCGCTGGCGCTGGCCGATCAGGTGCTGCTGTTCAAGCGGATCGTCCGCCAGGTTGCGCTTGAACACGGCGTCTATGCCACCTTCATGGCCAAGCCGATGGCCGACCAGCCGGGCAGCGCGATGCACATCCACCAGTCGATCCTCAATGTCGAGACCGGGCGCAACGTGTTCTCGACCGCCAATGGCAAGGAGACAGCGCTATTTCGCAGCCACATCGCCGGCCTGGTGCGGTTGATGCCGCAGATCCTGCCGCTGGTTGCGCCCAATGTGAATTCGTTCCGACGGATGCGGCCAGACACTGCTGCGCCGATCAACGTCCACTGGGGGACCGACAACCGCAGTTGCGGGTTCCGGGTGCCGGTGTCCGAATTCGAAGGACCGGCGGGTCGAGAACCGCCTGCCGGGTGCCGATTCCAACCCCTATCTGGCAATCGCAGCCTCGCTGATCTGCGGCTATATCGGCATGGTCGAGCGGATGATCCCGCCCAAGATGCTGGAAGGCAACGCCTATAATCGCGCCCGCACCTTGCCGCGTACGCTCGAAGCATCGCTCGACCGGTTTTACAATTGCAAGCCGGTCAAGACCCTGCTGGGCGAGGAGTTCTTCGAAGTGTTCTGGGCGATCAAGGATGCCGAACTTTACGCCTACCAGTCGGTCATCAGCTCGTGGGAGCGCGAACATCTGCTGCTGAAGGTGTAGGCGTGAGCGTCGCACGCTCCGTCGCTCTATGCGGCGACGGCCAACCCCTTTCCCGGACCAGCCGCAACTGGCGGGCGACGTAGACTGCCGATGTGGTGGTGGTCGGCGGCGGTTTCACCGGGCTGTCGGCCGCGCTCCACGCCGCCGAAGCCGGGTTCTCGGTGGTGCTGCTGGAGGGCCAGCGGATCGGCTGGGGCGCATCAGGGCGCAATGGCGGGCAGATGATCCCGGGACTGCGCTGGGACGCGCTCGAGCTGGTGGAGCGCTTTGGCGAGGACCATGCCCGCCGCCTGCTTGGCCTCGCCAACAGCGCCGGCGAGCTGGTCCGCGGACGGATCGAGCGCCACGCCATCGTGTGCGATCACCGCCACGGCCACTTCCACGCCGCCGCCAAGCCCAGCCACCTCGACGATATGCGCCGCGAGCTCGATTGCCTTGAACGCCTGCTCGACTACCGCCTCGCTTCGGTGGTCAGCGCCGGGGACGTCGGCGATTTTGTCGCGAGCTCGGGCTACCACGGCGGCATGATCGACATGAACGGCGGGCACCTGCACCCGCTCAACTACGCACTGGGGCTGGCCGCGGCCGCGCTCAAGGCCGGAGTGCGGATTTTTGAGGGCAGTGCGGTGTCCCAGATCGACCACAGCGGACCGGTCATTGCCCGCACCGCGCAAGGGTCGGTCACCGCCCGTCACGGCGTGCTCGCCTGCGATACCCAGATGGGCGAGGTCGCGCCAAAGCTGGCGGCGATGACCATGCCGGTCGCCAATTACAATGTCGCCACCGCGCCGCTTGGAGAAGCGCGGGCCAGGGCGCTGATCCCCAGTGGCGCGGCGGTGTCCGACAGCCGGTTCGTGCTCAATTACTACCGCCTCTCGGCCGATCACCGGCTGATCTTCGGCGGCGGCGAGAAGTATTCGCCGCGCCCGCCCGCAAACATCGCAGCTTTCGTGCGGCCTTATCTCGAAGGGGTTTTCCCCCAGCTCAAGGGGGTGCAGATCGACCACGCCTGGGGCGGAATGGTCGGGGTCTCGCTCAACCGTCTGCCGCAGTTCGGGCGGATCGGACAATGCTTCTACGCGCATGGCTGGTCGGGCCACGGGGTGCTGCTGACGACGCTGGCCGGCCAGCTGATCGCCGAGGCCATGCAAGGCACCGCAGAGCGTTTCGATCTGATGGCCAGCCTGCCGGCGCGCCCCTTCCCCGGCGGACCGCTGCTGCGCCATCCGCTCTATGTCGCAGGGATGCTGTGGTACGCGCTGCGGGACCGGCTGTGATCGCCGATCGCGCCATCGCGGCGATGCTGGGCGCAGAGCGTGAGCGCTACGCCGCGGCCAACCCGCGCTCTGCCGCACTGGCTCAGGACGCCGCGCGCCACTGGCACCGCGGGGTACCGTTCCACTGGATGCTCGACTGGGGCACACCGTTCCCGCTGTTCGCTGAGCGGGCCGAGGGCGCCGAATTGTGGGACGTCGATGGCCACCGCTATGACGACTTCTGCCTGGGCGATACCGGATCGATGTTCGGTCACTCGCCAGAACCCGTTGCCCGCGCCATCGCCGCGCAGGCCAGCCGCGGCCTCACTTACATGCTCCCGACCGAGGACGCGGTGGTGGTCGCCGACGAGCTGGCGAAGCGCTTCAAGCTGCCGTTCTGGCAAGTCACTTCCAGCGCCAGCGAGGCCAACCGCGCGGTGATCCGCTGGTGCCGGGGAATTACGGGCCGCGACAAGGTCTTGATTTTCAATGGCTGTTACCACGGCGCGGTCGACGATGTGTTCGTTGACCTGAGAAACGGCGTGCCTGAACTGCGCGCCAGCCTGGTCGGGCAGGTCTACGATGTCCGGGAACACACTGTCGTTATTGAATTCAATGACCTGGCCGCGCTCGAAGCCGCCCTCTCCAAAGGCGATGTCGCCTGTGTTCTGATGGAACCGGCGATGACCAATGTCGGCATGGTCCTGCCCGATCCCGGCTATCTGACCGCGCTGCGTCAGCTGACCGCGCGCCACGATACGCTGCTGGTGTTCGACGAGACCCACACGATATCAACCGGTTACGGCGGGCACACTGCGACCCACGGCCCGCTCCCCGACCTGTTCGTACTCGGCAAGCCGGTTGGCGGCGGGGTGCCTTGCGCGGTTTACGGCTTCTCCGCCGAAGTCGCCGAACGGATGGAACGGTGCCGAGATGAGGGTGAGAAGGGCCATTCCGGGATCGGCACCACGCTTTCCGCCAATGCTCTCGCTCTCGCCGCGATGCGCGCCTGCCTGACCGAAGTGATGACGCCAGAAGCCTATGCCCATATGTTGCCGCTGGCTGAGAATCTTGCCGTGCAACTTCAAGAGGTTATCGCCAGCAACGGGCTTGACTGGCACGTCACCCAGATCGGTTCGCGCGGCGAGTTTACCTGCGCACCCACAAAGGCACACAACGGCACACAGGCGCGCGCAGCGATGCAAGGAAGCCTCGAACACGCGCTACACCTCTACCTTATCAACCGCGGCGTGCTGATCGCGCCGTTCCACAACATGACCCTGGTCAGCCCGGCGACGACGCAGCAAGCAGGTTGACCGATTGGCCGATGTGCTCGACCAGTGCCTCAAGACTCTCACCGGATGACCAAGATGACCGTAATCAGCTCCAACAAGATCGCCCCGCTGTCCGAAGCCGAGGCCTTCTTCGCCGCCAACCCCGATATCGACGCGATCGATATCATCTTCACCAACCTGGGCGGCGTGCCGCGCGGCAAGCGCCTGCGCCAGCACGAGGTGATCGCGGTTTACAAGTCGGGGCGGTTCCTGCCCGGCTCGCTGCTGGTGGTCGATATCACCGGCGCGCGACTGCGAGGAGACCGGGCTGGTCTGGGAAGACGGCGATGCCGATCGCTATGTGCTGCCCGTGCCCGGCACGCTGGTGCGCGCGCCGTGGCTGGGCGAACACTACGCCCAGTTCCTGACCAGCTTCTACGAGCTCGACCATACCCCCAACGATCTCGACCCGCGCCATGTGCTGGGCCGGGTGGTCGATGCGCTTGCGGCCGAGGGGCTGACCCCGGTGGTGGCGGTCGAGCTCGAATTCTACCTCGTCGATCTCGAGAACGGCCGCCCGGTTCCGGCGCGCGGCACGGTCACCGGCCACCGCTCCACCGACATCCAGGTCTATGGCCTTCGCGAAATGGAAGACCTCCAGCCGTTCTTCGACGAGCTCTACGTCGGCCTGCGATGCTCAGGACATTCCGCTCGAAAGCGGGATCAGCGAATATGCCCCCGGCCAGTTCGAATTCACCCTGCGCCACAAGGCCGATGCGCTGCGCGCCACCGACGATGCGATCATGTACAAGCGCCTGGTCAAGGGCGTGGCGGTCAAGCACGGGATGGAGGCGACCTTCATGGCCAAGCCGTTCGCCAGAGCTGCGGGCAGCGGCATGCACCTCCACATCTCGATGAACGACAAGGCACGGCGCCAACGCCTTCGCCAGCGAGGACCCGGCGGGAACCCCGCTGCTGCGCCACGCGATCGGCGGGATGAAGGCGCTGCTCGGCGAATCGATGGCGATCTTCGCCCCCAACGCCAATTCCTACCGCCGCTTCAAGGCCAATTCCTATGCCCCGGTGGCGATGACCTGGGGGGTCAACAACCGCACCGTCAGCTTGCGCGTCCCCGCCGGCGCGCCGCATACCCGCCACGTCGAGCACCGCGTCTGCGGGGCGGACGCCAACCCCTACCTGGCGATGGCGGCGGTGCTCGCCGCGCAGCTCCACGGGATCAAGCACCAGATCGACCCCGGCCCGGCGGTGGTCGGCAACGGCTACGAGAGCGAGGAAGCGCGCGTCCGCCTGCCCAACCACTGGGCCACGGCGATCGAAGCGTTCGAGAATTCGGAGCTGATGAAGCAGTACCTGGGCGAGCGGTTCGTCAAGAACTACGCGATCGTCAAAGGCGTCGAAATGGCCCGGTTCATGGCCGAGGTGACCGAGCTGGATTACGCCTGGTATTTGAGGAACGCTTGAGGGCTTGCGGAAGGCCAAAACAAGGCTAGCATCTGCCCTTGGGAAAACACAAAAGCAGAGGGCCAGAAACATGGACACGCTCAAGCTCACAACTCGCACCAATCGCATCGGTCGGCGCTCTCTCCTCCAAGGCCTCGGCGTCGCCGCTATCGGCATCAGTTTTGGCGGGCTCGCGGCTTGCTCGAAGTCCGAAAGCGGCGGCAAGATCGCGGCGACTGGCGAGGAGGCCAAGCTCAACTTCTACAACTGGGACACCTATATCGGTGAGACCACGCTGGCTGATTTCAAGGGCGCCGGCGGTGCCGACGTCAACATGACGCTGTTCGCCAGCAATGACGAGCTGTTCGCCAAGCTGCGCGCGGGCAACCCCGGCTATGACGTGATCGTGCCATCGAACGACTTTGTCGAGCGGATGGCCGCGGCGGACATGATCGTGCCGCTCGACCATGCGCTGATCCCCAATTTCAAGAACATCGCGCCCGAGTATCAGGACGTTGCCTATGACCCCAAGCGCGCGCATTCGATGCCCTATACCTGGCTGACGCTGGGGATCGGCTATCGCAAGTCGAAAGTGAACCCCGCGCCCGACAGCTGGAAGGTGCTGTTCGATTCGGACCAGTATTCGGGCAAGATCGCGGTGCTTTCCGAAGCCGGCGACATGTTTCGGCTTTACGGCAAGTACCTCGGCAAGTCGGTCAACGAACTCACCGCCGCCGATATCAAGATCGATCGAGGCGATGATGATCAAGCAGAAGCCGCACATCAAGGCGTTCCACGAGGACAACGGCCAGGATCTGCTGCTCAAGGGCGAGGTTGATCTGGTGCTCGAGTACAACGGCGACATCGCCCAGATCATGGCCGAGGATGAGGATATCGGTTTCGTCCTGCCCAAGGAGGGCAGCCAGTTCAATTCCGACAACCTGTGCATTCCTAAGGACGCTCCGCATCCCAAGAACGCCCACGCCTTCATCAACTATCTGCTGGGCGCCGAAGAGGGCAAGAAGATCACCGAGACGATCCTCTATCCCACCCCCAATGCCGCCGCCAAGGACCTGATGCCCGACGATTACAAGAACAACGCGGCGATCTTCCCGCCGGCCGATCAGCTTGCCAAGTGCGAATACGCCAAGTTCCGGCCCGACATCCAGCCGCTCTACGAGGAGGCCTTCACCCGCGTCCGGGCGAGCTGACCGGTGTCAATGCTTCGACATCTTCTTCCTCCCTCCCCATCGGGGAGGGGTTGGGGGTGGGAGCTCCACGCCCGCGAGGCTGAACCCCCACACCCAGCTTCGCTAGCCGCTGAAGCGGCAAGCTTCGCTACCTCTCCCCGACGGGGAGAGGGAAACTGCGCGTTCGAACTTTCGCAAAGCGTTTCGCCGCGCACGGGCCAGACCTGATGTCCGAAGCTCTGCAGGACTGGAAAACACACAAGCGCCCCTTCGCGGCGATCGCGGGGGGGCCGTTGTTCTGGCTGCTGGCGTTCTTCCTGGTGCCGATGGCCATCGTCTGGCTCTACAGCTTCGGCTCCAACGTCGGACCAGGCCGAGATCGCGATTGACGGCACCCTCAAGAATTACCAGCGCGCGACCGAGTGGCTCTATGTCTCGATCTTCCTGAAGAGCCTCGCGGTCGCCGCGCTGGTCACGGTGATCTGCCTGATCATCGGCTTTCCGGTGGCGATGGCGATCACTTTCGCGGCGGAGAAATGGCGGCCGTGGCTGCTGCTCGGGATCATGCTGCCGTTCTGGACCAACCTGCTGATCCGCACCTATGCGCTGATGATGCTGATGGGCCAGAACGGCTATGCCAACAAGGGCCTGGGAGCGATGTGGGACGGGCGCAAGCTGGCTCAAGACCATGGTCGGGCTCCAGCCGCTTGAAGCCTGGACCCCGGTGCAGCTGCTCTACAACAATTTCGCGGTGGTGCTGGGGCTGGTCTATGTCCACCTGCCGTTCATGGTCCTGCCGCTCTATTCCGCGCTCGACCGGCTCGACAAGTCGCTGATCGAGGCCAGCCTCGATCTCGGCGCTGGGCACTTCAAGACCCTGACCCGGATCGTCATGCCGCTGGCCGCGCCTGGAATCGCGGCCGGGGTGATGATCACCCTGATCCCGGCGCTGGGCGCCTACCTGACCCCAGACCTGATGGGCGGGACCGACAGCCAGATGATCGCCAACGTGATCGAACGCCAGTTCAAGCGCGCCAACGACTGGCCGTTTGGCGCGGCGCTGTCCTTCATGCTGATCTACGCGATGTTCATCATCGTCGCGCTGCAATCGCTGCGCGGCGACCGCAAGAAGGGCGACGCACTGATGGCCCTGTTCAAGCGCACCCCGATCGCCCCGCTCGAATACACCCGGACGCTGTGGATGCGGACCTGGGTGGGGGCGACGCTGCTGTTCCTCTACGCCCCGCTGATCGTGCTGATGATCTTCAGCTTCAACGATTCCAAGCGCAACGTGGTGTGGAAGGGCTTCACCTTCAAATACTACGAAAAGGCGCTGAACAACTCATCGCTGGTTGAGGCGCTGGTCAATTCGCTGACCATCGCCCTGCTCGCCACGGTGATCAGCGTGGTGATGGGGGCGCTGGCGGGCGTGATGCTGTGGCGCTTCCGCTTTCCCGTTCAAGGGCGCGGTCGAGGGGATCATGTCGCTGCCGATCATCGTCCCGGAGATCTGCCTGGGCGTCGCCATGCTGATCTTCTTCGCCGCGATTGACTGGCCGGTCGGGCTGCCCTGGCCGCTCAACCTCTCGGCGATCACCATCGCCCACGTCACCTTCTGTTTCCCGTTCGTGGCGATGGTGGTGCGATCACGCATGGCCAGCTTCAACCGCGAGCAAGAGGAAGCCGCCAAGGACCTTGGCGCGAGCGAGTGGCAGACCTTCCGCGATGTCTTGCTGCCGCATATGAAGCCGGGGCTGGTTGCCGGAGCCTTGCTCGCCTTCACGCTCAGCCTCGACGATTTCGTCATCACCTTCTTCACCAGCGGACCGGACACGATCACCTTCCCGGTCAAGGTCTATTCGATGGTGCGCTTCTCGGTCACCCCCGAAGTCAACGCCGCCTCGACCATCCTGATCATCCTCACCGTCGCCCTCACCGCCGTCGCGCTCAAACTCCAGGGCGTCAAAGGCATCGCGGAAACCCATTAGTATGCCTGAACCGATCATCCAGATCCGCAACGTCTCCAAGCGCTTCGGCAAGGTCACCGCGGTCGACAATGTCAGCCTGGATATCTTGGCCGGCGAGTTCTTCGTGCTGCTCGGCCCTTCGGGCTGCGGCAAGACTACCTTGCTCAGGATGATTGCCGGGTTCGAGCTGCCGAGCGAGGGCCAGATCCTGATCGACGGCCAGGACATGGCCGGAATTCCGCCCAACAAGCGTCCGGTCAACATGGTGTTCCAAAGCTATGCGGTGTTCCCGCACATGAGCGTGGCGGACAATGTTGGCTATGGCCTCAAGATTGCCGGAGTTGGCCGCGGCGAGCGCGACGAGCGGGTGACCGAGGCGCTTGAGCTGGTCAAGCTCGGCGGGTTCGCGCGAACGGATGCCCGATCAGATGTCGGGCGGGCAGCGCCAGCGCGTCGCGCTCGCCCGCAGCCTGGTGATGCGGCCCAAGGTGCTGTTGCTCGACGAGCCGTTGTCGGCGCTCGACGCCAAGCTGCGCGCGCAGATGCAGTTCGAGCTTTCCGAACTGCAGGACGAGGTCGGGATCACTTTCGTCACTGTCACCCACGATCAGGATGAGGCGCTATCGATGGCGGGCCGGATCGCAGTGATCAACAAGGGTGAGGTCGCGCAACTCGCCACGCCTTCGGACCTCTACGAGTACCCTGCCAACCGCTTCGTCGCCGATTTCGTCGGCTCGGTGAACCTGTTCGAGGGCAAGCTGACCCTCGACGAGCCCGACAAGGCCGCGGTCGATTGCCCGGGGCTGGGCAAGGTCTACCTCAACCACGGGGTCACCGGCCCGCACGGCGCCGACGTCTGGATCGCGCTGCGCCCGGAAAAAATGTACCTCCACGTCCCTGGCGAGGGCAAGGCGATCCGCGCCGCCGCGCAGGACGCGCCCGAAGGCCACAATCTCGCCCGCGGCACGATCAAGGGCATGAGCTATCTCGGCGACATCACGCTATACGAGATCAAGCTGGAGAGCGGGGCGATGGTTCGCGTCTCGCGCCCCAACCTCTCGCGCCACGACCAGGAGGATTTCACCTGGGACGACAAGGTCAGCATGCACTGGCGCGCGGATAGCCCGGTTGTGCTATTGAGCTGAGCCATGAGTGCCCGCCCTGTCCTTGGCGTGATCGCCTGCAACCGTACGGTTGGAGTTGAACCCGCGCAGGCGGTGATGGAGCGCTATATCCGCGCGGCGATGACCCACGCCGATGTCGCCGCGCTGATCATTCCCTCGCTCTCGGACCTGATGAGCGCGGCGGAAGTGGCGCCGCGGCTCGACGGGGTATTGCTCACCGGCACGCCCTCCAATGTCGCGCCCGAGCGCTACGGCGAGGAAGCCGATGCCGGCCCGTTCGATCGCGGCCGTGACGAAGTGGCGCTGGCCATGGTCGAGGAGATGATCGGGCGGGCCAAGCCGGTGTTCGGGGTCTGCCGCGGTTTCCAGGAGATCAACGTCGCGATGGGCGGAACCCTGCGCCGCGATACCTCGTCAAGCGAGGAGCTGCTGCGCCATCATGCCCCGGAAGGGGCCGCTTCGATGCGATGTTCGATCATCTCCACCCGGTCCACTTGAGCGCAGGCGGGATGCTCGCTGCGGCCTTCGGCAAACCGGAACTGACCGTCAACTCGGTGCACTTCCAGGGGGTTGGCGAGCTTGCGCCCGGTCTGGAAGTCGAAGCCAAGGCCCCTGACGGACTGATTGAAGCCTATTCCGCGCGCCCCAACGGCGCCCCGGTGGTCGCGGTGCAATGGCACCCCGAATGGGACGCCGCCACCAATCCCGATTCTGCGGCCTTCTTCCGGCTGCTCGGGCGTGCTATGCGGGGCGAGGTATGAGCAACCGCGTCACCCGCACCAACCGCTTCTTCGCAAGGATCGGCTTCTCTCCCTGAGGCTGGCGCCGCTGCGCCCGTTTCAACTACCTTTCAAGGGAGAACCCCAATGCCACGCAATTACGATATCGCCGAACTCCGCCGCCTTGACGTCGCCCACCACCTGCCCGCGCAAGCCGACTGGCAGGAGATCGAGAACCTCGGCGGCAGCCGGATTATCACCCACGCCGAAGGCTGCTATATCCATGACGGCGATGGCAACCGCATCCTCGACGGCATGGCCGGGCTGTGGTGCGTCAATGTCGGCTACGGGCGTGACGAACTGGTCGAAGTCGCCGCCGAGCAGATGCGCGAGCTGCCCTATTACAACACCTTCTTCAAGACCGCGACGCCGCCCACGGTGCTGCTCGCCGAGAAGATCGCCAGCCTGACCCAGAACCGCCTGCCGCACGTGTTCTTCAACGCCTCGGGCTCGGAAGCCAACGACACGATCTTCCGCCTGGTCCGCCAGTACTGGAAGCTCAAGGGCGAGCCCAAGCGCAAGCTCTTCATCAGCCGCTGGAACGCCTATCACGGCTCGACCGTGGCCGGGGTTTCGCTGGGCGGGATGAAGGCGATGCACCCGATCGGCGACTTGCCGATCCCGGGGGTCGAGCACGTTCGCCAGCCCTATTGGTTCAATGAGGGTTTCGGCGAGGATCCGGCCGAGTTCGGATCGGCCTGCGCCGCGGCGATCGAGGAACGGATCCTGGAAGTCGGAGCCGAGAACGTCGCCGCCTTCATCGGTGAGCCTGTCCAGGGCGCCGGCGGGGTAATCATCCCGCCCGCCAATTACTGGCCGCAGGTTGAGGCGATCTGCCGCAAGTACGGCATCCTCATGATCTGCGACGAAGTGATCGCCGGGTTTGGCCGCACCGGCAACATGTGGGGTCACGAGACGGTCGGGGTAAAGCCCGACATCATCGCCATGGCCAAGGGGCTGTCGAGCGGATACCTGCCGATCAGCGCGGTCGCAGTCTCGGACGAGATCGTCAGGGTGATGAAGACCGGCGGCGATTTCGTCCACGGCTACACCTATTCAGGCCACCCGGTCTGCGCCGCGGTGGCGCTGCGCAATATCGAGATCATGCAGCGCGAAGGGCTGGTCGAGCGAGTCCGCAGCGACACCGGGCCCTACCTTGCCGAAGCACTGAAGCGACTCAGCGATCATCCACTGGTCGGAGAGGCGCGCTCGGTCGGCTTGCTTGGCGCTGTCGAGATCGTCAGCGAACCGGGAACCAACCAGCGCTGGGGCGGCAAGGAAGGAACCGCCGGTCCGATGGTACGCGACCTGTGCATCAAGAACGGACTGATGGTTCGCGGCATCCGCGATTCGATCGTGATGTGCCCGCCGCTGATCATTTCGCATCAGCAGATCGATGATCTGGTAGGGATCATTGCCAAGTCGTTCGATGAGGCCCTGCCCAAACTGAAAGCGCTCAGCTAACCACTCCCCCTCCCCTTCAGGGGAGGGGGTCGGGGGGTGGGGGCTGTCCAGGATGTGCGGCGCCAGAGCGACAAACCCCACCCCAACCCCTCCCCTGAAGGGGAGGGGCTTTCGTAGAGTTCAAGGATCAAGCCAATGACCATTTCCCCGCTGCTGCGCGAGCAGTGCTACATCGACGGCCAGTGGGTAAATGCCGATGATGGCGCGACCATCGACGTAACCAACCCGGCGACCGGCGAGAAGCTTGGCACGATCCCCAAATGCGGCGCGGCTGAAACCCGGCGAGCGATCGAGGCTGCCACCGCGGCCTTCCCGGCCTGGCGCGCCCGCACCGCCAAGGATCGTTCGGCAGTGCTGCGCAAATGGTTCGAGCTGGTCATGGCCAACCAGGAGGAACTGGCCCGGCTGCTGACTCTGGAACAGGGCAAGAGCCTGACCGAGAGCCGGGGCGAGATCGCCTATGGCGCCAGCTTCATCGAATGGTTCGCCGAAGAGGGCAAGCGGCTCTACGGCGATGTCATCCCTGGGCACATGGCCGACAAGCGGATCATCGTCCTGAAGCAGCCGATCGGGGTGACTGCGGCGATCACTCCGTGGAATTTCCCCAACGCGATGATCACCCGCAAGGCCGGCCCGGCGCTGGCTGCGGGCTGCCCGATGGTGCTCAAACCCGCGGCGCAGACGCCTTTTTCCGCGCTGGCGCTGGCGGTGCTGGCGGAAGAGGCCGGGATCCCCAAGGGAATCCTCTCGGTCGTCACCGGCAGCGCTGCGGCGATCGGCGGGGAGATGACCAGCAACACCGCGGTGCGCAAATTGTCGTTCACCGGCTCGACCGAAGTCGGCCGACTGCTGATGCGCCAGAGCGCCGACACCGTGAAGAAGCTCAGCCTCGAACTCGGCGGCAACGCGCCGTTCATTGTCTTCGATGATGCCGATATCGATGCGGCGGTGGTGGGGGCGATGGCCAGCAAATACCGCAATTCGGGCCAGACCTGCGTCTGCACCAACCGGCTGTACGTTCAGGCCGGGGTTCACGACGAATTCGTCGCCAAGCTGGCACAGGCCGCAGCAAACCTAAAGGTCGGTTCAGGTCTTGAATCCGGGACCGAGCAAGGCCCGCTGATCGATGCCAATGCGGTCGCCAAGGTTGAGGAACACATCGCCGACGCCCTGACCAAGGGCGCAACCCTGCTTGCTGGGGGCAAGCGCCATGCACTGGGCGGGACCTTCTTCGAGCCGACGGTGATTGCGGGCGTCACTCAGGATATGCTGGTTGCCAGCGAGGAAACCTTCGGTCCGCTCGCCCCGGTGATCCGCTTCGACACCGAAGAGCAGGCAATTGCCATGGCCAACGCCAGCGAATTCGGCCTTGCTGCCTATTTTTATTCGAACAACCTCAGCCGCGTCTGGCGGGTGGCCGAAGCGATTGAAAGCGGCATGGTCTGTATCAATTCGGGCATCCTAAGCACCGAAGTCGCGCCGTTTGGCGGGGTCAAGCAATCGGGGCTGGGCCGCGAAGGCTCAAAGTACGGTATCGATGACTATGTCGAGATGAAGTACCTGAGCATCACGATCTGATCCTCCAAATCCTCCCCCTTTGGGGGAGGTGGCAGCGCACAGCGCTGACGGTGGGGGATAGGTTCACAATGCTGGCGTCGTGACCCTATCCCCCTCCGCCTCACTTCGTTCGGCACCTCCCCCATCGGGGGAGGATTTTACGGCTCACCGCCCCTTGTAAAGCCCAGGCCAGGTCTTTTTGAGCTTCGCCACCTTGGCGACATCCCAGGCGAGGATATAGGGGTGGCGCGGGTTGCGGCGCATGAAATCCTGATGATAGGCCTCAGCCGGGTAGAACATGCCCGCCTCGATCCTGGTGGCGATCGGTTTGCTGTAAGCGCCGCTCTTGCCCAGGCTGGCAATGAAGCTCTGGGCAAACGCGCGCTGCTGCGGGTTCTGCGGAAACACCGCGCTGCGATAGCTTGGCCCTTCGTCGGGAGTCTGACGGTTGATCTGAGTCGGATCGTGGGCGACGGTGAAATAGACCTTGAGGATCTGCCCAAGCGAAACCTGCGCGGGATCGAACACAATCCGCACCGCCTCGGCATGGCTGGTGCTTTCCGCTGAAACCGCATCGTAATTGGCATCGGCGGCGCTGCCCCCAGCATAGCCCGAAACCACCGATTTGACGCCCTTCACATGCTCGAACACGGCTTCCATGCCCCAGAAGCAACCCCCGGCCAGGACCACGGTTTCGTCCTTGGCCTGGGCGACGGCGGGTGTGGCCAGCAGCACCGGGGCAATCAGGGCAAGCAGAGGTTTGACAGACATGGTTGGCATCTCCTTCACGGCCCTATTCGTTCAGGTTCCGCAGAAAGTTACATGATCCGGTGAGCCGGTCGGTGCGCCGTGCGCAAAGTCATTCCATTCCGCGCGCGGCTGAAAGGGATGCGTGACCACTTCCAGCAGCAAGAGAAACGGCGCCAAATCGCCCGCTTCCGCCGCGCTGAGCGCCGCATCGACCCGGTGGTTGCGCGGGATATACAGCGGATTGACCGCATCCATGCGCGCCGCTCGTTCCGCCCGATTCATCGGTTCGCGCGCGAGCCGCGCTTGCCAGCGCGCAAACCAGGGGGCGAAGGCATCGCGGTCGGTCACTTCAGCTGCGACCGGGTCATAACCCTCGGCAAGCGAGGCGGAGAGCGAGCGGAACAACCGGGTGAAGTCAGCCCCCTGCCCTTCGAGCGCGGCGAATAGCGCTTCGCCGAGTTCGAGGTCGCCCGTCTCCTCGCTGTACAACCCAAGCTTCGACTTGAGTCCCTCCAGCCAATGCCGCTGGTAGCGCACCGGAAATGCCTCCAGCAGCAGCCGCGCGGCTTCGGTATCGGCTTCATTGACTGCAGCAATCGCTTCGATCAGCGCTGAGGCGAGGCGGTACAGGTTCCAGCGACAGACCAGCGGTTGCTGGCCGAAGGCATAGCGCCCGCCCTTGTCGATCGAGCTGAACACCTGCGCCGCCGAATAGGCATCGAGGAAAGCGCAAGGTCCGTAGTCGATGGTTTCGCCCGAGATGGTGACGTTGTCGGTGTTCATCACCCCGTGGACAAACCCCAGGTTCATCCATTTCGCCACCAGCGCGGCCTGCGCCTCGCAGACCGCCTCAAGCAGCGCCAGCGCCGGATTCCGCGCGCCAGCAGCATGCGGATAGTGCCGCGCCAGCGCGTAGCCAGTGAGCTTCTGCACGCCTTCGAGCCCGAGGTGCGCGGCGGCGAATTCGAAGGTGCCGACACGCAGGTGGCTCGCCGCAACCCGGGTCAGCACCGCGCCGGGGTGCGGCTCCTCGCGCCAGATCCCCTCACCGGTGGTGGTCACCGCCAGGCTGCGGGTGCTGGGCACGCCAAGCGCGACCATCGCCTCGGAGATCAGGTATTCGCGCAGCGCCGGCCCCAGCGCGCATTTGCCATCGCCGTTGCGCGAAAACGGGGTTGGCCCCGAGCCCTTGAACTGCAGATCGAAGCGCGAGCCCGAAGGCGCGATCAGCTCGCCCAGCAGCAGCGCGCGGCCATCACCCATCTGCGGGTTGAAATGGCCGAACTGATGCCCCGAATAAGCCAGCGCCGCGGGCTCGCTTGCAGGCAGCGGCTCGGCGCCGGAATACCAAGCTGCCAGTTGCGCTTGTTCTACTTCGGGCAGCCCCAGTTCGGCGGCCAGCGCATGGTTGTAGATCGTCAGCTTCGGTTCCGGCGGGATCGCCGCCTGCCAGGGGACAAAGAACCCCTCCAGCTCTCGCTGCAGGCTGTTGTCGAAGCGGAATGGCATGACCTAGCCGTCCGCGACTTTCTCCAGCGCCAGCGCGTTCATGCAGAACCTGAGGCCGCTGGGCGCCGGACCATCGGGGAAGACGTGGCCAAGGTGGGCATCGCAGACGTTGCAGGTGGCTTCGATCCGCTGCATCCCGTGGCTCTCATCGAGGTGATAGCCGACCACTGCCTCGGCTACCGGCTCGGCAAAACTTGGCCAGCCGGTGCCGCTCTCGAACTTGCTGCGCCGAATCGAACAGCTCGGTGCCGCAGCACGTGCAGGCATAAAGGCCGGGGACGAACAGCGAGCACATCGGGCTGGAAAACGCCCGCTCGGTGCCTTTCAGCCGCGCCACCTGATAGGCATCGGGCGACAGCCGCTCGCGCCATTCCTCTTCAGTTCGCTGCTCGCGCCGCAGCGGTTCGGGGTTGCCGTCGCGCGCGAATTGGATGACTTCCGACCAGTCCATGATCACTCCTTGCCCTTCTCATTGTGCACGCAAATTCCGGCAAAGGAAATTGCCCTAATGGACAGTCAACCCAGTTGCAGCAGCGCCGGATCGCCGCCCTGGGCCATGATGTTGACCGACACTGCGCGTTCCTGCGCGAAGCGGTGCAGCGCGTGCGGACCGCCCGCTTTTGGCCCGGTGCCCGATAGCCCTAGGCCGCCGAACGGCTGGACCCCGACGACCGCGCCGATCATCGAGCGGTTGACGTAGATATTGCCGGCCGGAACCCGGTCCTGCACTTCGCGGGCAAAACGCTCGATCCGGCTGTGAATGCCCAGGGTCAGGCCATAGCCGCGCGCCGCCAATCGTGCCGCATATTCCGGCAGTTCGCCCGGATCATAGCGGCAGATATGGAGGATCGGTCCGAACACCTCGCGCTCCAGAAAGTCGGGCACGCCCACCTCGGCGATCACCGGAGCGAAGAAATGCCCGGGCAGATCGCAGCCGGGATGGCGGGCGATAATCGTCGCATCGATTTCGAGCCGCGCAACATGGGCTTCGAGCGCGGCCATGGCCGCAGCGTCGATCACCGGGCCGACATCGGTCGAAGGCTGCGCCGGATCGCCCAGCACCAGCGCTGCCAGCGCGCCTTGCAGGCATTCGATGATCCCATCGGCGCTGTCACGCGGCAGGAACAGCATGCGCAGCGCCGAACAGCGCTGTCCTGCTGAGCCAAACGCCGAGGCTATGACATCGTCGACCACCTGCTCGCGCAGCGCGGTGGTATCGACGAACATCGCGTTAAGCCCGCCGGTTTCGGCGATGAACGGGACGATCGGGCCGGGACGAGCTGCCAGCGCACGGTTGATCGCCCAGGCAGTGTCAGTCCCGCCAGTGAAGGCCACCCCGTCGATCCCCGGATGCGCCACCAGCGCTGCACCGACTTTCGCCCCCTCGCCCGGGAGCAGCGCCAGTAGCGCCGGGTCGAGCCCGGCTGCGTGGAACAGCCGAACCGCTTCTGCGGCCACCAAGGGCGTCTGCTCGGCCGGTTTGGCCAGCACCGCATTGCCCGCCGCCAGCGCTGCGGCAATCTGCCCGGTGAAGATCGCCAGCGGGAAATTCCACGGGCTGATGCAAACGAACACCCCGCGCCCGAACAGCTGCCAGCGGTTGGTCTCGCCGACAGGTCCGGTCAGGTCTTGCGGCGGGCCGAATTCGCGCGCCGCCAGCACCGCGTAGTAGCGGCAAAAGTCGATTGCCTCGCGCACTTCGGCAACCGCATCGTTGAAAGTCTTGCCCGCTTCAAGTGTGAGCAAGGCAATCAGCCGGTCGGTTTCCGCCTCGAGCGCATCGCCCATCGCCCGCAGCACCGTGGCCCGCGCCGCGCCGCCGCTACGGTCCCAGGCTCGCTGAGCGGCGCAAGCAAGCCTTGCCGCCTCGTCGATGCGGGAGGCGTCGGCATCGGCGACCTTGCCCAACCCGGTGCGCGACAGTTCAGCGACCAGCGCAGCATGGCGCGTGCGCACCGTCGCCAGCGTCAAATCCCGCCCCGGCGGATTGGCGCGGTCGGAGCCGTAGATATCGCGCGGCAAAGCGATCCCCGGATGCCGCCCCGGCCGCGCTTCGACCAGCGCGATCGGATCGCGTACCACGTCTATCGCCGGAACACTCTCATCGAGCAGCAAGTGGACGAACGAGGAATTGGCACCGTTCTCCAGCAGGCGGCGGACCAGATAGGGCAGCAGATCCTCGTGCCCGCCAACCGGGGCATAGGCGCGCAGCGACAGCTGACCATAGCGCATCTCGGCCGCCTGATAGAGCGCTTCGCCCATCCCGTGGAGCCGCTGGTGCTCGATCGGCACACCCGCCGCATCGGCCATGTGGCGAACCGCGGCAAGGGTGTGGGCGTTGTGACTGGCGAACTGCGGGTACAGCGCCGGGCTCGCCGCGATCAGCGCTTGCGCGCAGACCAGATAGGAAAGATCGGTCGCCGCCTTGGTCGTGAACACCGGATAGTCGGGCATCCCCGCCACCTGCGCGCGCTTGATCTCGCTGTCCCAATAGGCGCCCTTGACCAGCCGGACCATGATCCGCCGCTTGGAACGCCGCGCCAGCTCGGCCAGTCCCTCGATCACCGCGAGCCCGCGCTTCTGGTAGGCCTGGACCACCACGCCAAGCCCCTGCCAAGTGCCCAGTTCCGCCTCATGCGCCAGCCGCTCGATCAGCTTCAACGAGAGCACCAGCCGGTCGGCCTCTTCCGCGTCGATCGCCAGGTTGAGGTTGTGGCGCGCGGCGATCAGCGCCAGCGCTTTGAGCCGCGGATAGAGCTCGTCCCAGACCCGCAGCTCCTGCGCTGCCTCATAGCGCGGACACAGCGCCGAGAGTTTGACCGAAACCCCGTGACCGGCTTCGGGTCCGGCCCCGCCTGCAGCCTTGCCAACCGCCTCGATCGCCGCAGCATAGATCGCCGCGTAGCGCTCCGCATCGTCCGCCGTGCGGGCGCCCTCGCCAAGCATGTCGAACGAGCACAGCATGCCTTCCTTGGCGGCGCGCTTCAGGGCATCGCCGATCGTCCGGCCCAGCACGAACTGCTCGCCCATGATCTTCACCGCCGCCGCCACCGCCTGGCGGATCACCGGCTCACCCGCCCGCGCGGTGATCCGGCGCAGATAGCCGCCGAGATCCTTCTTCGCCTCGTCCTCGACATCGACGATCTTGCCGGTGAGCATCAGCCCCCAGGTCGAGGCGTTGACGAACAGGCTGTCGGACTGGCCAAGGTGGCTGGCCCAATCGGCCATCGCGATCTTTTCAGCGATCAGCCGGTCGCGGGTTTCGGCATCAGGGGTGCGCAGCAACGCCTCGGCCAGACACATCAAGGCCAGCCCCTCACGCGTGCCGAGCGAAAATTCCTTGAGAAAGCTCTCGACCACCCCCTGCTTACGCGCCGAAGCCCGCGCGCCCTCGACCAGGCCCGCAGCAGTCGCCACGACTTGCTTGCGGGTGCGCGGATCGAGCGGAGCGGCGGCGAGCAAGGCGGCGACAACTGCGGCCTCTTCGGCATACTTGCCGGCGTCGAGCGCGTCCCAATCCTGACCGGTCATATTGCCTGGCTGCATCGTCCGCCCCGCGTGGTGAGCCCTGCTGGGTTCGAACCAGCGACCTACTGATTAAAAGTCAGTTGCTCTACCGACTGAGCTAAGGGCCCCATGAACTGGGAGTTACCACGGCAAGCCCCGTAGGAGTTGACCCCGGCCGGGTCAAGCGGCAGGGCTGGTCCGGGGCGCGATCGGATCGGTCCGCGGCCACAGGGAGAGCAGGCGATGCCGGTGCTGAACGCGGTCACAGCAGGCAGCCATCGCGGCGGACCGTCGTTTCCGCTGGCCAACCGCTTACGCAGGGCGCTGTGGCAGCTCGCCTGGCAGGTGCTGGCGCGCTGGACCCCGCCACCGCTGCATCGCTGGCGCGTTCTGGTGCTGCGCTTGTTCGGGGCGCGGATCGGGCCGAATTGCCGGATCTATGCCAGCACCCGGGTGTGGGACCCCGCCAATCTTTCGCTGGGCGAAAACGTTTTGATCGGACCGGAGGCGATTCTCTACAACCAGGGGACAATCGCGATTGGCAATGACAGCGTGGTCTCGCAGCGGGCGCACCTCTGCGCCAGTTCGCACCGGATCGGCGATCGCTATTTCCAGCTGGTGCTCAAGCCGATCGCGATCGGCCCCGGTTGCTGGGTTGCGGCGGAAGCCTTTGTCGGACCGGGCGTGACCATGGCCGAAGGCGCGGTGCTGGGTGCGCGCGGGGTGCTGTTTGAGGACGCTGTAAGCAACACCGTCTACCGCGGCAACCCGGCGGAAGTGGTGGCTAAGCGGCGCTTCGATGCGGGCGAGGACGCCGAAGCCTGACCGCTAGCTGGCGCAGCGTCAGTCCGCTCAGCGGATCGCGCCAGGTGGGCGCGATCGCGGCGGCGGGACCGAGCACGAAATGCCGGTGGCGAAAGCGCGGATGCGGGATCGTCAGGCCTGGTGAGCACCAGGCTCCGCCCTCCCACAGCACGATATCGAGATCGAGCACTCGCGAACTCCAAGGCTGTCCACCCCGCCTGCGGCCAAAGCGGCGTTCGACCTGCTTGAGCGCGGCCAGCATTTCGTCCGGTTCACACCTGGACTTCACCACAGCAGCGCTGTTGGCATAGCGACGCAGCGACGGGCCGAGCGGCCTGGAACGAATCACCGGCCCGGCGCGCTTGAGCTTGATCCCCGCCTTGCCCAAGGCTTCCAGCGCCGCGCCCAGCACCCGCTCCGGCGGACCGTAGCGATGGTGGCGCTGGTTCGAACCAAGCGCGATCAGGTAGCGCTGGCCCAACTCAGAGGTCCTGGCTGATCCGGCCGTATAACTGCGGGCGGCGATCGCGGAAGAAGCCCATCCCGGCACGGTGCTTGGCCGCCTGGGCAAGATCGAGCCGATGGATCAGCACACCGTTTTCCTCGGCACCGAATTCCTCCAAGAGATCGCCCCATTCGTCGGCGATGAACGAGTGCCCGTAAAAGCGCTGGTCCTGCTCTTTGCCGACCCGGTTGGCGGCAATCACCGGCATGCAGTTCGACACCGCATGGCCCTGCATCGCGCGGCGCCACATCCGGCTGGTGTCGAGATCGGCATCGTAGGGCTCCGAACCGATCGCAGTCGGATAGAGCAGCACTTCGGCGCCGAGCAGCGCCATCACCCGCGCACTCTCGGGAAACCATTGGTCCCAGCAGATCCCGACTCCGATTGTCGCTCCGAACGCCTGCCAGACCTTGAATCCGTCGTTGCCAGGCCGGAAATAGTACTTTTCTTCATAGCCTGGGCCATCGGGGATATGGCTCTTGCGGTAGGTCCCCTGGATCTCGCCATCAGGGTCGATCCAGGCAATCGTGTTGTAATAGTGATGCCCGTCGCGCTCAAAAAAGCTGGTCGGGATCGCGACCTTGAGCTTCGCGGCGAGCGCCTGCATCGCGATCACCGCGGGATGCTCGGCGGTGGGCCGGGCCAGCGCGAACAGCGCCTCGTCCTCTTGCCTGCAGAAATAGGGGCCGCTGAATAGCTCAGGCGGCAGGATTACTTGCGCGCCCTGCCCCGCCGCCGTCTCGACCAAGGCGGCGACGGCTGCAATGTTCTCCGCCTCGTCAGTGGAACCGAGGGCGAGCTGGAGGGCGGCGACAGTGAGTGTGCTCATGCCGCCGCCCCTAACACTATGGCCGCTTGCGGAAAAGCAGCGTCATCCGGTCGGTCTCGCCGATCGCCATCAGCCGCGGCTTGTCTTCTTCCTTGGCGTTGCGCAGCACTGGGGGCAGGTTCCAGACCCCGTCGGGATGGTTGGCCGGGTCAAGCTTGTTGGCATTTGCCTCGCTCTTGCCGGCGAAAATGAAGCCATTCATCTCCATCAGCGCGATAACGTCCTTCTCGCGCAGATAACCCTTGGATCCGTCGCTGTAGCTGTAGGGCGCACCCGGCTTGGCGCGGTGCTGTTCGATCCCGATCATCCCGTCGGGCTTCAAGCAGATCGCGCATCGCCTTGATTTCGCGGTCGGCGATGTTCCAGCGCATCAGATTGTGGACCATCCGCATGATCAGGATGCGGTCGAAGCTGCCCTTCTCGCCCGCCGGAATCGCATCAAGCGCGTAGCCGGCGAAGCGCTCGGCCGGCTGGCCCGACCACTTGGCGACATCGGCAGGGTATTTGGCGGCGGCGTCGCGGATGCCCTTCTGCGCGGTTTCGCTGAAAGCGCCCGAGGTGGGATCGAAGTAGAGCCCAACCAGTTTGCCCTTCGGCCCTAGATAAAGCCCGAGCAGCCGCGAATACCAGCCGCCGCCGGGCGCATATTCACCGACCTTCATTTCGGGCGAGACTTGCATAAAGGCCAAAGTCTTGCCGGGCTGGCGATACTTGTCGCGGGCACGGTCTTCAGCGCGGCTGGGATGCGCAACTGCTGCGGCAAGTTCGGCGTTGATCCCCTTGCCCGGTTTGGCAACAGCATTGCTGAAACCAAGTGTGAGGACGGGGACGGCCAGCGTAAGGGCGGCAAGCGGCAGCAGGGCACGGCGCATCGGGGGAATCCTCTCTGGGGTTGGAAATATGGGTATCCTAGCCGCTCAGCACGCGGCGGCAAATCATCTTACTTGCGCTTCCTGAACAGCAGCGTCATCCGGTCGCTCTCGCCAATCGCGATCAGGCGTGCACGCTGCGCCTCGTCGCTGACGTTGCTCAGATTGGGCGGGAGCATCCACACTCCGTCGGCGTGGTTGGCTGGGTCTTTCTTGTTGGCGTTGATCTCGCTCTTGGCCACGAATTCGAAGCCGTGCGCCTCGATCAGCGCGATTACGTCCTTCTCGCGCATGTAACCCATGCCGCCGTCGGTGTAACTGAAGGGTGCCTTGGCCTTGGCGCGGTGCTGTTCGATGCAAAGCAAGCCATCGTCGTCCAGCAGGGTTCTGATCGTCTTGAGCTCTGCACCCAAGATCCCGTCGCGCCACAGATTGTGGACCTCGCGCATCAACAGCACCCGGTCGACCTTTTCCTTGAGCGAGCCGGGCACGCCATCCGAGTTGTAAGCGCCGATCCGTTCGGCCGGAATGCCGGTCCACGTGGCCACCTTGGCCGGGAAGGTTGCGCCGAGATTCGCGTAATATTCCTTCATCGAATCGCTTCCCTTGCTGACATCGGGATTGAGGCCGATGTAGCGGCCCTTCTCGCCCAAGTAGGACGCAAGGATGCGGGTGTACCAGCCGCTTGACGGCGTATAGTCGACCACTGTCTGGCCCGGCTTGACCTTGCAGAAGGCCAGCGTCTGGGCGGGGTGGCGATACTGATCGCGAATCCGGTCGGCGTCGCGGCGCGGATCTGCAAGGGTCACGGCAAGCGCCTGCGGATCGGTTATCTTGCTTTCGGAGTTCTTGGCCGCGGCAGGCAGCAGCGGCAGAAGCACGGCCGATGCCGCAAGGGTGACGGCGGAGAACTGAAGCAGGACGCGGCGCATGAAAATTCCTCTCGAATGAAAGCACATGCATCCTAGCTGCGTCGCAGGCCATGACAAGCGCGCTGGCAATCCCTATCTAGCGCAACGGGCGGGAACGAAAGGACCCATACGTGACACAACAGGCAATCTTCGCCGGCGGCTGTTTCTGGTGCACCGAGGCAGTGTTTCATTCCCTGCACGGCGTCAGCGCGGTCGAAAGCGGCTATATCGGCGGCCACACGCCCGCTCCCACTTACAAGGCGGTCTGCTCGGGAACGACCGGCCATGCCGAAGCGATCCGGATCGCATTCGATCCGGCCGAACTGTCTTTCGCCGATCTGCTCGACATCCACATGGGGACGCACGATCCCAGCCAATTGAACCGCCAGGGCAACGATATCGGCACCCAGTACCGCTCTGCCCTGTTTCCGCTCGACGAGGCCCAGCGCGCCGAGTGCGAAGCCGGGATCGCCCGCTGGAACGCCGAGCATGGCGGCGGCGCGGTGACCACGATCGAAGGCCCCGCGACCTGGTACCCGGCCGAGGACTATCACCAGGAGTATTGGCAGGGCGAAGGCCAGCGCAACCCCTACTGCCTGGCGGTGATCCCGCCCAAGCTGGCCAAGCTGCAAAAGAAGTTCGCCGAGCGGGTGAAGGGCTAGTTCGCCTTCACTATCTTGGCAGAAGTGGTGTGCTTGGCCACATCCTCGGGATAGAAATAGACGCTGCGCAGATCGCCCGCGGCATAGCGTCCGACCTGGTCGCCAAAATGCGGTGAAGCCGGATCGCCGCTTTCGCCGCCTGCGGTGACCGCGCGGGCGCGCACCCGGGGACCGAACTCAACCACGGCGACGAAGCTGTTGCCGCTGGTGCCGTAGTAGCGCTTGGTCCCGGGGTAGCGCTGTGCCCCGAAAGAGGCGAGCGAGCCCCACTCCGCCGAAGCGAATGCCACCGGGGTGCTCGGCTTGGTGTCGTCGAAAGTCTGCACGATCGCTCCGTCGTTGCGCTGGAAACGGTTGATTTCGCCCCACGGCACCCGCCATGAGCCGAAATCGGTGGTCAGCCTTGCGACTGCGGTCTTCAGCGCGGCGCGGCGTTGCTCATCGCTGGCCTGGGTCAGCATCCATTGCTGAACCTCGATACCCTGCTCCTGGGCGGCTTGGGCGCCGGTATCCCACAGCGCCTCGGCCCAGAACACCGCTAGGCTGGTCTCGGTGGACTCAAGGCTCCACCGCCGATCCCAAGCCTTGAGCAGTGCCAGCGGCGCGGCCAGGGCCGGGTCGGGCGCCGCCTCAAATGCCGCAAACAACTTGGGTAATTGCTCGGCAAATGTCGGCAACCAAGGATCGTAGGCCGCCTCGAGCAGCTGATCGAGGGTGAATTTCGGCCGCGCCGAAAGCACCGCGATTGCGTGCGGTGTGCGCGGCTGCCGGCCGGAGGTGTCCATGTAGCGCGGGAACATGCCTTGCTTCGGGCTGTCCTTGCCCGCCGCCCACCACGGCGAATCGTTGACGTTCATCGCCCAGCCGTTCGCCGGGTTGATCACCGCCGGCAGGCTTTCGACGGCTGTGCAGCCCCTGCCAATCGATCGCGCGGATCGCTGCCATCGACCGGCTTGGCATAATCGAACCGCTGATCACGCAGCGGCACGAACTGGGGATGCAGAGTAGGCGACGTTGCCCTTGCTGTCGGCGAACAGCGTGTTGTTCGAGCTGTTGGCCTGCAGCGCCGCGACCTTGCGGAAGCCGGCCAGATCGCGCGCCTTGGTCCGCAGGAAACTCTGCTGCAGCGCGGCAATCGGGCGGTGCATCAGCGCGGTCGCGATCCACTTGCCGCCTTCCTCGCGGACCACCGGGCCGTGATGGGTGGCATAAGTGGTGAAGGTGCGGCTGGCCCAGCGTGCCATCGGCCTTGCGATAGGTGAGCGTCACCGGCTTGCATAACGATCCGCTCGCTCGGCTCGCCATAACGGTAGGCTGAAGCCGCCGCTCGCGCTGCGATCGACTCGTCACCGCGAATTCGTCGATACGATCGAGCCCGCTCGTGGTGTGCATCCACCCGGCATTCGGGTTGAAGCCCTGGTAGATGAAAAACTGCCCCCAGGTCGCCGCGCCATAGGCGTTGAGCCCCTCGCCGCTGGTCACCTGCAGTTCGGATCGGAAGAAGAAGCTGGTGTGCGGGTTGATCAGCAGCAGCGCGTGGCCGCTGGCGCTGTGCGAAGGCGCGATCACGAAGCCGTTTGAGCCTTGCGGCTCCTTGCGCACCAGCCCGCGTTCATCAGAAGTCAGCTCCTTGGGCCGTCCACCATAGAAAGCCTCAAGCTGGCTCAGCGCAACGCTTTCGATATCGCCGCCGATGCTGCCTTCCGAAAACGACAGTGCCATCCACGGCTCGAACCGGGTCAGGACCTTGGGTTTCACTTGCGGATGATCGGCCAGATACTGGTTGAGCCCCGCCGCCCAGGCCTGCATCAGCTTGCGCAGCCACGGCGGGCTTTTCGCATAGTCCGCCTTGAGCGCTTGCGGATCGATCCACAGCCGCTGGCGCAGGTCCTGCCAGATCAGCGCTTCGCCTTCCGCCTCGGCACGGCGGCCCAGCGCGGTCAGATAGTTCATTTCGATCCGGTTGAAGTCATCCTCGGCCTGGGCATAGATCATCCCGAACACCGCATCGGCGTCGCTCTTGCCGGAGACGTGAGCGATCCCCCAGTCATCGCGGGTAATGCTGGCCTGGTAAGGCGCGGCGAGCACTGGGGCGGCAAAGCTGAGCGAAAAAGCGGCAAGCGCTATGGTTTTGTACATGGAATCCCCTGCCAATCGAGGCCCCCGATCTTGGCAGCTTGGCTCAGGAGGGCAAGGCCCATCGTGCGATGAAGAACCCATCGAGCCCGCCCGCTTCGGCCAGCATTCCGGGATCGCTGCGCAGCCAGCCTTCGGGGGTGAGTTCCAGGCCCGGCGGCAACGCTTCGGACGCCGATCGGATCTGGCGGAAGCGCGACCTTGACGGCCTGCGCTTCCCCTTCCTCGTGCTCGAGCGAGCAGACCGCATAGACCAGCCGCCCACCCGGTTTGAGCCAGTGCGCTGCGCGCTCCAGCATCCGCGCTTGCAGATCCGCCATTTCGCCGATCTGCCGCGCACCGATCCGGTGGAGCACATCGGGGTGGCGGCGGCAGGTGCCGGTGGCGCTGCAGGGGGCATCGAGCAGGACCGCGTCGAACAGTTCGCCGGGTTCCAATTCCAGCACATCGGCTTCGATCAGCTCGGCCGTCAGACCAGTGCGGGCCAGATTCTCGCGCATCCACCCCAGCCGCTTGGCGCTGCTTTCGATTGCGCTGACCTGCCAACCGGCGGCAGCAAGCTGCATGGTCTTGCCCCCCGGTGCGGCGCAGAGGTCAAGCGCACGGCGACCCTGCCCAGCGCCGAGCAACCGCGCAGGCAGGCTGGCGGCCAGATCCTGGACCCACCACGCGCCGTCGGAAAAACCGGGTAAGTCCTCGATCGCTGTGCCGCGAGGCAGGCGGACATGGCCGGGCAACAGAGAGACCCCACCCAACCGTTCGGCCCACTCGGCAGTAGCGGCGGGATCACGCAAGGTCAGGTCTAGCGGCGGCGGCAGTGCCAGCCCCGCAGCGATGGCCCCGGCTCGCTGCCCCCAGCGCGCGGCGAAGGCGGGCGGCAAGGTCGGCACCGCAGGCAAGCTCGCCCCTTGCTTGACCAGCGTCGAAAACACCCCATGCGCCAGCCGCCGCGGCCCGCTGCTGAGCAGCTCCAGCCCGGTCGCGATCACTGCATGCGGCGGGGTATCGAGCCGCAGCCAGCCGGCCAGCATCAGCCTAAGGACGGCTCGAGGCTTGGCGTCATCGGGCAGAACCTGCCGGGTGGCACTGTCGATCAGCGCATCGAGATCGGTCAGCCAACGCAGCGCCTCGCCTGCCAGCGCCCGCGCCAGCGCTTTGTCAGCCGGCGCGCGCAGGCCCTGCAAGGCGCCGTGCGCAGCGGTGTCAAGCGTCTCGCCCCGGCGCAGCACCGCGTCGAGCAGCCTGAGCGCCGCCTTGCGCGCGGGAAGGCCGGGAATGTCCATCGCCAAGCCCCCTAGACGCGATTGGCTGCAAGGGCCAGAAAGACCATATGACCAAGCGCGCGACCAAACGGCCCAAGGATTTCGCCAAGCCGGCCCACTGGAGCAACGAGCCACCGCCTGCGCCCGAAGCACCGAAGCAAGCCGAAGACCCCGACGGCCTCTCCCCCACCCGCTATGGCGACTGGGTTAGGAAGGGCATCGCGGTGGACTTTTAGAGCGGCGTGAACTTCACCTTCAACCCGTCGCGCGGCTTGGGAATCGGCCAGGGCTGCCATTTCGGCGCATAACCGGGTTCGATCTCGATCCGGTAGCGGGTCAGCACCTGCGCCATCAGAATCTTGATCTGCATATAAGCGAAATGCAGCCCCAGGCACATGTGCGCGCCGCCGCCGAACGGGACCCAGGCGTACTTGTGGCGCTTGGCGATCATTTCAGGGGTAAAGCGGAGCGGATCGTAGATTTCGGGACTGGGCCAGTGGGTAGGGTCCATATGCACCGCCGAAGGGCTGATCCCGACCCCGGTACCCGCAGGGATGCGATAGCCGCCGAACTCGAACTCGCGCATTGCCCGGCGCGGAATCGAGGGGACCGGCGGGATCAGCCGCAGCGATTCCTTGAAGGCCATTTCGGTCAGTTCGAGCTTGGTCATATCCTCGTAGGCGAGTGGCCGACCCGCACCACCTGTCACCGCCAGCGCCTCGGCGCGCAGCTTGTCCTGCCATTCAGGATGCTGCGCGAGTTGCCAGACCAGTGAACTGGCCGACGAGGTAATCGTATCGTGCGCCGCCATCATCAGGAAAATCATGTGATCGACCACTTCATCGACCGGCATCAAGCGAGCCATCCTCGCGCGTCGCGGTAGCGAACTGGCTGAACATGTCCTGCCCACCACCCTCGGCGCGGCGCTTGAGAGTTTCGGCGGTGAAGTACTCAACCAGGAACTTTCGCCCGGCCACGCCGCGGCCCATCGCGGTGAACGGCAGCGGCTTCCTGACCACTCCGATCGAGGCTGCGACCATATCGACGAAGGCCTGGTTGATCGCATCGGCTTCCGGACCCAGCGGCACGCCCAGGAAGCTGTCGGCGGCGAGATCGAGCGTAAGCTGCTTGATCGCCGGATAGAACACCATCTCCTTGCCCGACCACTCGCTCACCCGCGCGCCGATCCCCCGGTTCAGCGCATCCGAATAGTGCCGCATCGGCCCCGGCTTGAACGCGATCGACAAGGCGCGGCGATCGGCGCGGTGGTGATCGAAATCGAGCAACATCAGCCCGCGCGGGAACAGCAGATCGAGCACCGAGCCCCAGCCTTGCGCCGAGGAAAAGTTCTTGTCGCGATCGAACAGCACCAGCTCATTGGCGTCTGCCCCGAACAGCAAGACCGAACGTCGCCCGAAGGCGTGGCTGCGGAACACATCGCCATAGGTCGCTCGCATCCGGGTGCCAAAGCCGATCGGATCGGCGAGCAGCGGCAGCGTATTGCCGAGCACCGGCCAGCCGTCCTCGCCGGGAATGTGGTCGAGCGCGTGGCTAGGCTGGGACTGCGACCAGTGGGTATAGGTCGGCGCTTCGGCGGCTAACGTGGCCATGGGGGTCCTTGCAATGACGGGCTTACTTACCTTGATGTAAGCAATTCACAGCCAGCCTGCAAGCTCGCGCCTTACCAAAGTCTCAAGCATGCCCATTCCAGCCTCCCCGGCGTTGAGGCAATCGAGCGCGGCGAAGTGGGTTCCGCCGGCTTCGACGAACTGCTCTTTGCCCCGGATCGCCAGTTCTTCGCGGGTTTCGAGGCAGTCGGCGGAGAAGCCCGGAGCGGCAATCGCGATCGCCCTGGTACCCTTCGCGGCCTCGGCCACGATCACCGCATCGGTAGCCGGCTCGAGCCACTTGGCCCGGCCGAAACGCGACTGGAAGCTGACTTCGATGCGCAGCTCCGGGAACGCGGGGGCAAGTGCATCAGCCAGCAGTCGCGCGGTCTTGCGGCACTGGCAGTGATAGGGATCGCCAAGCTGCAGGGTGCGTTCGGGCATGCCGTGGAACGACAGCAGCAGCACCTCGGGCCGGAATGCCAGTGCGCCAAGTTGGCGGGCGATGTCCTGCGACAACGCGGCGATGTGCGCGGGATCGTCGAAGTAAGGCGGCAGGGTGCGCAGCGCCGGTTGCCAGCGCATCTGCCTTAACTGCGCGCCAGCCGCATCGAGCGCGGTGGCGGTGGTTGCGCCCGAATACTGCGGATAGAGCGGGGCGAGCAGGATCCGCTCGCAGCCCGCATCCTTCATCGCTTGCAGCTCGGCGCCCAACGCCGGGTTGCCATAGCGCATCGCCCAGTGAACCCGCACGTCCTGCCCCAACCGCGCCTGCAACGCCTGCGCCTGAGCGCGGGTATAGGCGGCGAGCGGTGAGCCTTGCGGGGTCCAGACCTGCTGATAGGCATGCGCCGACTTCTTCGGGCGGGTGGTCAGCACGATCCCGTGGAGGATCGGCCACCAGATCAGGCGGGGAATTTCAACCACGCGGCGATCGGATAGAAATTCGCGCAGATAGCGCCGCACCGCCGCCGGGCTCGGCGCATCGGGGGTGCCGAGGTTGACCAGCAGCACCCCGATCCTGGGCTCCGCCACCGGGGGATGGTCGGCGGCCGCATCAGCCTTGCTCCGCAGTCAGCGGCAAGTTGTGGAGCCGCACCGAACCGGCCGAGAACAGCGCGTTGGCGATCGCCGGGACGCTGACCGCCACGGCCAGCTCAGCCGGATCGAACGGCTCGGCCGGGCTATCGACAAACTCCACCTCGATCTCCGGGCAATCGCCCAGCAGCGGCAAGCCGAGCATGCCCAGCCGTCCGGTCAGCGGCAGGCCATCGGCATAGGCGGTTGTCGAGCCGCGGGCGAGGCCCATCCCGAACAGCAGCCCGCCCTCAACCTGCTGGCGGGCAATATCGGCGTTGATCACCCGGCCGACATCAAGCACCGCGGTAAGCTTGTCGACCCGGATGCCAGTATCGTCACGCCGCGCCGAAGCGACCAGCGCGATCCGCCCCTCACGCCCGCCGATCGCCATCCGGTAGCAGGCCAAGCCTTGTCCGGAGCCGCCGGCGCCGCCGCCCCATTCAGCCAGGCTTGCCGCGCGTTGCAGGACCTGCGCCAGCTTGAGATCGGCACCCAGCATCGCCATCCGGTAGGACAAGGGTTCGCGCCCCGAACGATGCGCCAGCTCATCGATAAAGGTTTCGATCAGGAAGCAGCCCAGCGCCCAGGAATTGCCGTGCAGGCGGCCTGTGGGCAGGCCGATGTTGACCGGCACGTGTTCGACCACCAGATGCGCAACGCCATAGGCAGGGACCATGCCTTCGAGCGCCAGCGGATCGCCTTCGTCCTGCGCTTCCAGCGCTGCGCGGCGATCGTCGCCATCGAACAGCCGCCGTCCGAATTCGCGCATCGTCCCGGGCATCGCTACCCGCACCTTGAGCGCGGTCAGCGAGCCGTCCTGCGCGGTCCGCGCGGCCAGCACGGCGCGGGCCGGAGCGCGCGGCAGCCCGGCGACATGCTCCTGCCAGCGCGACCAGGTCAGCTGCACCGGCCGTCCCATTTCGCGGGCGATCAGTGCCGCTTCGACCGCGTGATCGCTTTCCAGCCGGGCGTCGAAACTGCCGCCCGCGGGCATCGGATAGAGCACCACATCGGCCAATGCGATCCCCAGCGCCCGCGCCACCGCGCGCCGCGCGACCTGCGGTGCCTGGCTCGCCAGCCACAGCTCGCAGCTGCCATTCGCCACCCGCGCGGTGGCGCAGGCGGTTTCGAGGCCTGCGTGGAGCGCGGGGGCAACCGTGTAGTGCGCGGTGTGCTCAAACTTCGCAGACAGCCACGCGTCAGGATCGCCCAGTTCGGCTATCCGGGTGGCAACACCCTGGCGCAGCGCCTGGTCCAGTCTGCTCGGTGATTTTGCCGCTCTGCGCCTTGTCCTTGGCGGCAAAGCGCGGCGCAATCTGGCTGAGCGCGCGTTCCGCCGCCCACCAGCTGGTTGCCACCGCCGCCAGCCAGTCCTTGCCCGGAACCAGTTTGACCAGCCCCTGCACACCTTTGGCCTTGGCCGCATCGAAGCTGCCGAGGCGGGCCTGGCCCACCGGCCCGTGGCGGATCGCGGCGTGAAGCATGTCGGGCAGCCGCACATCGCCGGCAAAGGTGAAGCTGCCGTCAACCTTGGCTGGCAGATCGAGCCGGGGGAAACGCAGCGGCGCCCCGGCCGGGAATTCGGCAGGGCGCTCGGCCGGCGGCTGGGCGCGCAGCACCGGCGGGCTGGGCGGCTGATAGCCAGCTGCCGCTTCGACCAGTTCGGCGAACGAAGCGCGGTTCTTGTTGTGGACGATGAACCCGGCCTGGGCGTCGCATTCTTCCCAGCCGACCCCCCACTTGTCGGCCGCAGCCATCGCCAGCATCGCCCGCGCTGCCGCTGCTGCCGCGCGCGCAGCGCTCTCATGCGCGGCCAGCGCGGTTCCCTCGGCGGTCACCGCAAACGCCTCGCTCTCGACAAACCGGCGCGCCAACAGGCTATCGGGGGTATCGCCCAGCCCGCTCAGCACCGGCAGCCACAGCGGCGCCCAGTGCGCGGCGAGCGGCGCGTTGCCGTATGCACCGCTGACCGGAGCCGGCTCGACCGCGATCTGGCGCCAGTCCGCGCCGAGTTCGATCGCGACAATTTGCGGGATCAGCGTGGTGATCCCCTGGCCCATCTCAACATCGGGCACGGCGACCGAGACCACCCCGTCGCGCCCGATCTTCAGCCAGGCATCAAAAGCGAACTCGCCCTCCCCGGCTACCAGCGGCGGATCAAAGCGCCGCGCGGTCAGCGCCCAGGCGGCGAGCAGACCGCCTGCCGCTCCGGCTGTCAGCAATACTCCCCGCCGCGTGAACTGCATTTCAAGGGCTTACTGGTTGTCGAGCCAGGCCGCAACGCGGCGCGCGATGGCTGCGAAAGCTTCGGCTTGCACGCCTTCTCCGGCTGCCGGGGGAGTGCCGGCATCGCTGGCGGTGCGGATCGCCAGATCGAGCGGAATCCGGCCCAGGAAGTCCAGCCCCATCGCGCCCGCCGCAGCTTCTGCACCGCCGCTGCCAAATGGATCGCTGACCTCACCGCAGTGCGGACAGCTGAAGCCCGCCATGTTCTCAACCAGCCCGATCACCGGCACTTCGCCGACCCCGAACAGCTGGATCGCGCGCTTGGCATCGATCAGCGCCAGGTCCTGCGGGGTTGAGACGATCACCACCCCGGCCGGCTTGTGCTTTTGCATCATGGTCAGCTGAACATCGCCGGTTCCCGGCGGCAGATCGACCACCAGAATCTCCGCCGCGCCCCAATCGGCATCGATCAGCTGGCTCAGCGCCGAGCTGACCATCGGTCCGCGCCAGGCGATCGCCCGGTCGGGCTCGATCAGCTGGCCCATCGACAGCAGCGGCACCCCCCAGGCATTGGCCACCGGCACCAGCTTGTTGTCACGCGCTTCGGGCTTGATCCCTTCGCTGCCCAGCAAGCGCGGCTGCGAGGGGCCGTAGATATCGGCATCGACCAGCCCGACCTTGCGACCCTGCTTCGCCAATGCCACCGCCAGATTGACCGCCACGGTTGACTTGCCGACCCCGCCCTTGCCCGATCCGACCGCGACGATCCGGCGCCGCGCCTTGTCCGCCGTCAGCGCCACCCGGACTTCAGAAACCCCAGGCTGGCCAGACAAGACTTGCTTGACCTCCTGCTCCAGCCGGCCACGCTCTGCCGCATCGAAACCGGCTACATCGAGCACCGCGATCACCACCCCATCGGCCAGCCGCAGCGACTGAAGGCGGGACCGGGCGGCATCAGGCAGCGCGGCGCGCAGGGCTTGGGTTGGGTCGCTCATTTCGCCCCCGTAGCAAAATTACACCCGGAAACACTGTTTTTTGCGCATTCCATACCTATAGTGTCGAACATGACACCATCGGGCGACAAGCCGCAGTTTGACATTCTGGCCATGGCCCGCGGCAAGAGCCCGTGGGGCGGCGGCAAGCGCGGCGGCGACGCCGGCGAAGACCTGGCCGATCCCCCCGCGGCCGAAGCGGGCGAAGTCAAGGAAGCCGAGGCCCCTGCTGACGAACCCACGCGCAATCCGTGGTTGCCCCCAGCCGAGGAGAACGAGCCCCGGCGTTCGCCCCGGATCGACGATATCCTGCGCCAGCGCCGCGGTTCCGCTGGTGGCGGCAATGGCAGCAAGTGGCCGCCCTTGCCTGGCGCCGACAAGGCCCGGGTGATCCTGCCGTGGGTGCTGGCGGGCTGCGCTGTGCTGCTGGCGCTTTCCACTTCGCTCCATGTGCTCGATCAGGGCCAGAGCGGGACGGTGACCACGCTGGGACGCTATAGCCGCAGCCTTGGCCCCGGCATGCACCTGACCCTGCCCTGGCCGATCGAGGCGGTGGCGATGCGCGGCGGCAAGGGCGCCGAAGTGCTGAGCCTGCCCGACAAGGGCGGCGAAATGCTGCTGCTTACTCGCGATGGCGAATTGATCGACCTGGCCTTTCAACTGCGCTGGCAAGTCAGCGATCCGCGGCGTTTTGTCGCCGCCTTCGCCGATCCCGAAGCCAGCCTGCGCAGTCTGGCCCAGGCCGAAATGCGCGCCGGGATCGCCGAGCTGCCGTTCGACGAGGTCTATGAAGGCAAGCGCCAGGCCGAACTGCAACAGCGCGTCGCGGGTCGCCTCCAGCGCGCGCTCGATGCGCTGCGCGCCGGGATCAAACTTGAAAGTGTCGAAGTGACCCGCGCCCAGCCGCCGGCAAGGTTGGCCGAGGCGTTCAAGAAGGTCGGTGCGGCAAAGTCCGAGGCCGAGCGCTTGCGCAAGCAAGGGACCAGCTGGGCCACCCAAAACCTCAGCAATGCCCGCACCGAAGCCGCCGAATTCAACAAGGCCTACGAGCAGTACCTGCTGGCCCCGCAGGTGATCCGCAAGCGCATGTATTATGAAACGATGGAGCGGGTGCTGCGCAACCACCAGCATGTCGTGGTTGGCGGCTCGGCAACATCGGGCAATGTCGCCAGGCCGGCCCAGCCTCTGGTGGGAGCACAATGACCGTGGCGCGTATGTTGCACAGCGGCAGCGCCGCCTGGTTTGGTCTGATCGCCGCCGCGCTGCTGGGGCTTTCAAGCGTTTCGGTGGTCGGCGAGGCCGAGCAGGCAGTGATCGTACGGAGCGGTGAGCCCGATCGGGTGATCAACCGCTTTCGGCCCGATGGCGCAACGCCGCGCAGCGGTGCAGGTCTGGCGTTTCACGCGCCGCTGCTGGAGACGGTGGTCAAGCTGCCGCGCGGGCTGGTGACGATCGCCAACGACGGCCAGAACGTGCGCACCGCCGACCTGCAGGATCTGGTGCTCGATACCGCGATCACTGTCCGGGTGATCGATCCGGTCCGGCTGGTCGGCAAGTTCGGCGCGGATGATCGGATCGCCGGCGATATCCAGGCCTGGTTGCCGGGGCTGATGAAGGCCGAACTGGGCAAGCTCGATTCGGGGCAGATCCAGCTGGCCGGCGGCGGCGGAGCAACCGCACGGTTGCGTGCCGCGCTGGATACCAAGTTGCGCGAATTGGGAGTGCAGGTGATCGACCTCAGGATCGCGCGCGCTGCGTTGCCCGCTGGGGCGCAACAGGACACTCTGCGGGCGATGGGCGACCGCCGCGAGGCGATCGCAGGAGAAGAGCGCAACCGCGGCATCAGGGACTATCAGCAGATCACCACCGAGGCCGAAGCGCAGGCCGCTGCTTTGCTCCAGGCCAGCGCCGGACGCGATCCCGAATTCTACGATTTCTACCGCGCGCTGCGTAGCTACGAGGCGATCTTTGCCCACCCCGACCGCAAGGACAAGGCAACGATCGTGCTGCCGCCTGACAGTGGCTATCTCAGGCAGTTCAACGCGCGCTGACCGTTCAATCTGGGTTCAGCACAAATGGCGTGAATCCGCGCCGGGGCACCGACTGATGAAGAAGGAACTGGATTACGTGCATATTGCTTATGGAGTGACCTCCTCGCTGCTGCTCGGCGGTGCCGCCTTGTCGCTGGCGATCGGCCTGCCGGCTAGCGCCCAGGTGGCCCAGAACGATGAAGGCCAGATCAGCCGGATCGTCCCGCGGGTTGGTGCGCCGGCAAGTTTTGCCGACCTGACCCAGCAGTTGCAGCCAGCCGTGGTCAACATCGCGGTGCGCCAGAAGGTCGAAATGGCCAATCCGCTGGCCGGATCACCGTTCGGACAAGTGTTCGGCGGCGGAGCGAACCAGTCGCGGATCGCCGAGGGTGCGGGTTCGGGCTTTGTCATTTCGGCCGATGGCTACATCGTCACCAACAACCACGTCGTCAGCATCGACGGCAAGGGGCCGGCCGATGCGGTCACGGTCAGGCTCTCCGATGGCACCGAGCTCGATGCCCGGATCGTCGGGCGCGATCAGGAATCGGACATTGCGGTGCTCAAGGTCGATGCCCGCAAGGCCCTGCCGTTCGTGGACTTCGGCCAGTCTTCCAAGGCGCGCGCCGGTGACTGGGTGATCGCCATCGGCAATCCGTTCGGGCTGGGCGGCACGGTGACTTCGGGAATTATTTCTTCGGTCAACCGCAACACCGGCTCGGGCGCTTACGATCACTACATCCAGTCCGACGCGTCGATCAATTCGGGCAATTCGGGCGGGCCGATGTTCGACATGGCCGGACGCGTCATCGGGATCAACAACTGGATCATCGCGCCGGGCGGCGGCAATGTCGGGATCGGCTTTGCGATTCCCGCCGACATTGCCCAGCCGATCGTTGACAAGCTGATCAAAGGCACCCCGATCGAACGCGGCTTCCTGGGCGTCCAGATCCAGCCGGTAACCGCCGAAATCGCCGATTCGCTAGGGCTGCCCAAGAACCGCGGCGAGCTGATTCAGGCGGTGCAGCCGGGGATGCCTGGCGCCGCGGCCGGGATCGAGCCAGGCGACATCGTGCTCAAGGTCAACGGCGAAGTCGTGACCCCTGACCGGACCTTGTCGGGCATCGTCACCGATGTCGCCCCAGGCAGCCGGATCCCGCTCGAGATCCTGCGCAAGGGCAAGCGGATGACCCTGACGGTGACGGTGGCCAAGCGCCCGGCCCAGCAGGAACTGGCCAAGGCCTTCACTCCCGGCGGTGACAAGCCCGATCCGTTCGAAAACCCGGGCAAGCCGGGCGAAGGGCTTTCCCAAACCGCACTGGGCCTGCAAGTGCTCGACATGAACGCCGACATTGCCCAGCGGATCGGCGTTCCCGAAACCACCGCGGGCGTGGTGATCTATGCAGTCGACAGCGCTTCGGACGCTGCCAACAAGCAGCTGCGCCAGCGCGACATCATCGTCTCGGTCAACTATGCCGAAGTCAAGTCGATCACCGCTCTCGAGGGGGCGCTGCGGCAGGCCAAGACGGCCAACAGGCCAACGGTACTGCTGCAGATCCTGCGCCCCGGCCAACCGCGCCCGGTCTATATCCCGGTCAGGTTGCGTTAGAATCTGTTCCACTTTCGTGGAAGCAACACCGGCCCGCTCCCCCGGCCCGGCCACCCATAGGGTACCATAATCGGGTGGACGGGCCGGGGGAACGGGCCGGTGTTGCCCTGTTTCAGTCTTACTGAAACAGACTCTAGTTCCCAGGCTGGTTTTGCCCGGTCGCCTCGTCGAGGAAATCCTCTTCGGCGGCGGGCGGCGGAGCTACGGGGATGAGCCCCTGGTCACCCTGCGGCCCCTCGTCGCCTGGCGGCGCTGGTGCGCGTTCACGCGGGCGGCCAGGTTCGATCAGGTTGCCTTGCTCATCGACATAGTAATAGTCCTCTGGGCTGCCGTTCATCAACATTTCGTCATCGGGTTCGAGCTGCCACGCGGGCAAGGTCATTTCGGTGTCGAACTTTTCGATCGGACGGCTCGCCACCGCGACCTTCATATAGGCGGCAAAGGCCCGCGCCGGAGCGTGCCCGCCTTGCAGGCCAGCCACCGCGCGGTTGTCATCGCGGCCCATCCACACACCCGTGGTGATGCCGCTGGAAAAGCCCAGGAACCAGCCATCCTTGTTCGATTGGGTGGTGCCGGTCTTGCCTGCTACCGGCCGCCCGATCTGCGCCGCACCGCCGGTTCCGGTGGCAACCGCGCTTTGCAAAAGGTCGGTAATCCCGGCGGCAACGTAGGCCGGCACCAGCATCCCACCCGCTTGCTGATTGCGGCTGTAGAGCACCCGTCCTTCGGTGGTCTCAACCTTGGAGATGCCATAGGGCTCGATCGACTGGCCCTTGGCCGAGACTGCAGCAAAGGCGCGGGTCATGTCGATCAGGCGGACCTCGTTGGTCCCCAGCACCATCGACGGGACCGTGCTGATCGGGGTGGATATGCCGAACCGCCGGGCCATTCCCGCCACGGTCGAAAAGCCGACCTCGTTACCGAGCTGCGCGGCAACCGTGTTCTTCGAATAGGCAAAGGCGGTGCGAACATCGATCTTGCCGGCGAAACTGCCGTTCGAATTGCGCGGGCTCCAGCCCTCGATCGTGACCGGTTCGTCAACCACCTCGTCGCTGGGGGTATAGCCCGCCTCTAGCGCGGCCAGGAACACGAACAGTTTCCATGCCGATCCAGGCTGGCGCACCGCGTTGACCGCGCGGTTGTAGTTCGAGGAGACGTAGTCGGTCCCCCCGACCATCGCCAGCACTGCGCCGTCGCGGTCCATCGATACCAGCGCGCCCTGGGCACCGCCAGGGGCGTTGCTCAGGATAGCCGCGGTCGCGGCGTTCTGCAGCGCCGGGTCAAGCGTGGTCCAGACCTCGATCGGTTCGGAAATATCGCCCAGCAGCAGATCGAGCTGGGGCAGCGCCCAGTCGGTAAAATAGCGCACCGAATTGCGCCCGGTCTCCTGGGCAAACTTGATCGCCTCGAAATCGACAGCGGCGGCCTGCTCTGGACCGATTACCCCGTTGGTCTGCATCAGCCCCAGCACCACTTTGGCGCGGTCGATCGCGGCCTGGCGGTCGGCAGTGGGGGCATAGTTCGAGGGCGCCTTGACCAGCCCCGCAACGATCGCAGCCTCGCTGACCGACATCACAGTGGCGGGGTGGCCGAAGAACTTGCGGCTGGCCGCATCGACCCCGTAAGCACCGCCGCCGAAATAGACCTTGTTGAGGTAAAGCTCGAGGATCTCCTCCTTGGAGAACTTCCATTCGAGCGCCATGGCGATAATCGCCTCGCGCACCTTGCGGGCAAAAGTGCGGCTGTTGTTGAGGAAAACGGTGCGGGCGAGCTGCTGGGTGATGGTTGAGGTCGCCCGGATCGAACTGCCGGTGGTCAGCGAGATATAGCCCGCGCGGGCGAGCCCGATCGGATCGACCCCGAAGTGCGAGTGATACCGCCGGTCCTCCACCGCGACCATCGAATTGCGCATGATCGCAGGGATCTGGTCGTGGCTGAGCCATTTGCCGTAGCTCGGCCCGAGCGAAACCAGCTCGGTCCCGTCGCGGGCGCGGACCACGATCATCTGCCCGACCTGGCTGGACTTGAGCTCTGCGAACTCAGGCATGGAGCGCGCCTGCAGGCCCACCGCCACCGCCAGCGAGCCGATTGCCAGCAGCCCAATCGTGAAGCCCCAGACGAACAGCCTCCGCAGCCATTTGCGCCAGCCGGTCCGCTCGGGCTTGTCAGGCTCGCTGCTGCGGCGGCGCGAGGACGGCGAACGCCGGATGTCGGTTCTAGCCATGGGGCTCGCTCGATCCTCCCGACCGGCCAAATGCCGATGCCTGCCCTCTATGCATAAGCCAATTGCAACGCCGGGTTAATGGCAAAATTGGACGCGCTCAGTGCAGGTACTCGACCAGCAGCACCGCGCCATCGGCGCCGCTGACCCGCATTTTGGTGCCGGGCTCGGCATCGGGACCGCGCGCCAGCCATTCGCTGTCACCCAGTTTGACCCGGCCCGAGCCGTCGGCGATCACCTGGGTCACAGTCACGGTTTCGCCAACCGAGCGTGCGCCGCGGTCGTTCATTTTGGGGTCGGCCGGTTCGATCGGGTTGGCGCGCAGGTAATTGCGCCCGGCAAACACCGCGACCATGGCCAGCACTGCGAACAGCACGATCTGCAGCGGAACCCCTATCGGCACTGCCCAAGTGACCAGGCCGGTGACGATCGCCGCGCCCGACAGCCAGATCATGAATACGCCGGGAATGGTCATTTCCCCGACGATCAGCGCCAGTCCCAGCGCCAGCCACAGCCAGTGCGGATCGAGGTTGTTCACCCAGTCCATTGCCTTACTCCTTGCTCTTCAAGGCATCCTTGACCAGTTCGCCGACCCCGCCAAGCGAGCCGATCAGCTGGGTCGCCTCGATCGGGAACAGGATGGTCTTGGCATTGGGCGAAGTGGCGAAGGCTGCGACCGCTTCGGTGTATTTCTGGGCGACGAAATAATTGAGCGCCTGGGTGCCCGAAGTGGCAATCGCCTCTGACACCACCTTGCTCGCCTCAGCCTCGGCCTGGGCCAGCCGTTCGCGCGCCTCTGCGTCGCGGAAGGCGGCTTCCTTGCGGCCCTCGGCGGAAAGGATCGCGGCTTGCTTTTCGCCCTCGGCCCGCAGAATCTCGCTGGCGCGGGCGCCTTCGGCTTCGAGAATATTGGCGCGCTTCTCGCGCTCGGCGATCATCTGGCGGGCCATGGCGTTGGAGATATCGACCGGCGGGCGGATATCCTTGATTTCGATCCGGGTGATCTTGACCCCCCAAGGCGCGGTGGCGTGATCGATCACGATCAGCAGCTTGGCGTTGATCTCGTCACGCTTTGAGAGGGTTTCATCGAGATCCATCGAGCCCATCACGGTGCGCAGGTTGGTGGTGGTCAGCTGCATGATCGCAACATAGAGGTTCGAGACCTCGTATGCCGCCTTGCCGGCATCGAGCACCTGGAAGAACACGATCGCATCGACCCCGACCATGGCATTGTCGCGGGTGATGATTTCCTGGCCGGGAATGTCCAGCACCTGCTCCATCATGTTGACCTTGTGGCCAACCCGATCGACCAGCGGGATGATCAGGTGCAGCCCCGGCTGGGCGGCGAGCGTGTATTTGCCCAGCCGCTCGATCGTATAGACAAAGCCCTGGCGGACCACGCGCACCCCCATCAGCAGGAAAATGACCACCGCGACCAGCAGGAACAGCAGGAAACCACCCATCTCAAACTCCCAAATGTGCTTGCACGCGATGATGTTAGCGGCTGGGTGGCGACGGGCAAGCGAAACCGGACAAGCGCCCGTCCGCCTTGCTTAACCGCAAAGTAACCATACCCGCGCTATGCCAGGACCATGATCCAGGAAAACCCCATCAGCTGGAGCCAAGGCTTCCACGGCTCCGAGCATCCCGAAACCGCCGCGCTGCGCGTCCAGAAGGACTATGTCGACACCATGGTCGCCCTGAAGCGCGAGAACATGGACCGGGTTTACGAGTATCTCACCGGGCTGCTCGAAAAGGCCAAGGAAGAGCTGGGCCATGCCCGGACCGGCAACAACGAGCACCGCCGCCAGGCGCTGCGTCAGAATGTCGACGAGATCATCGCCTACCTCAAGGGCCAGGCGCTGGACGTGACCGCGCCCAAGTTCGAGAACGGCGGCTATGCGCTCGACGACGTCCCGGCCTTCTTCGGCCAGGTCAAATGCGTGCTTGACCAGTGGTTCGACAGCCACCTGATGAGCGTTTACGACGAGATCGTGATCCTGGTGAACCTCAAGAAGAAGACGGTACAGCCGGACTAGGGGCTGCCCCTCACAACCCCTTGTACAGTGCCAGCAACCGCGCCCAGGCGCGTTCGGCTTCGGCCTTGTCGTAGACCGGCGAATCGAGCGTGCACCAGCCGTGGTCGGCGTTGTAGACCTCCACTTCAGCTGCGCGACCGGCGGCCTTGGCGGCTTCGCGGAAGGCGTCCTTGTCGCCCGGAGCACGGGCATCGTCGTTGCGGGCGACCGCGATCAGGAAGTTTGCGGTGGTTTGCGGCAGCAACCGGTGCGGACTGTCGGGCGCGGCGGTGACCAGCCCGCCGCCGTGGAATGAGGCCGCAGCCTTGACCCGCCCGGGAACGGCGAAGGCCGTGAGCACCGCATAGGGCCCGCCCATGCAATAGCCCAGGGTGCCGATCCCGCGCTTGAGATTGACCGATTTCTGCGCATCGAGCCAGGCAACGAAATCCTTGGCATCGCCGACGGTCCCGGGCGTGCTCAGCGCCGCGAACATTGGCTTGAGCTTGGCCTGCCCCTCAGGCGTGCGCCACTCAGCAATCGAATTCAGGATCGGCGCCGGGGCCGAGCGGTAATAGTGGTTGACCACCAGCACCGCATAGCCAACGCCGGCCAGCCGCCGGGCCATCGTCTTGTAGGCTTCGCGCAAGCCGACGACATCGGGCCAGAGGATCACGCCGGGGTGCTTGCCCTTGGCCGGATGGACGAAGACGGCATCGGCGCTGCCATCACGCGTCTTGATCGTCACCATGCTCTCGCGCAGCGTTCCGGTCCGAGCTTCACCCTCCCCTTCGGTGCAGGCGGCGAGCACTCCGGCAGCGGCGATCGCGGCAAATCCGCGGCGGCTCAGTCCCTTGGCGGCCAGCGCGGCTTCTTCCTCTACGGCGGTCAGGTCATCGCACATCGCAGCTCTCCTTGCCCACCAAGAATAACCTGCAGCGCAAGCGAGTCCAGCATGGCGCGCCGACCAAATGGGCGCTAGAGCTGCAAACCTGGCAAGGAGAGCAGACCGATGGCAGTGAATCTGACGGTGAATGGCAAGACGGTTGCGGCCCAGGCCGAACCCGATACCCCACTGCTTTGGGTGCTGCGCGAGGAACTGGGGCTGACCGGCACCAAGTTCGGCTGCGGGATCGCCGCTTGCGGGGCCTGCAGCGTCCATATCGACGGCGCCGTGGCGCGCTCGTGCAGCGTTCCGCTGAGCGCGGCCGCGGGCAAGGCGGTGACCACGATCGAGGGATTGAAGGGCGCCGACGGCACCCTGCACGCGGTCCAGCAGGCCTGGATCGAGGCCCAAGTGCCGCAGTGCGGCTATTGCCAATCGGGTCAGATCATGGCGGCGGTGGCCTTGATTCGCGAGAGCGGCCGGCCAAGCACTGCGCAGATTGACGCGGCGATGACCAACCTGTGCCGCTGCGGCACCTATCCGCGGATCCGGCAAGCGATCCTGGCCGCCACCGGGCAGGCCGCGGCCCAGCAGGAGAAGGTGTGATGGGGTTCAAGCGCAGAGCATTCCTGATCGGCGGGGCAGCCGTGGTCGGCGGCGGCATCTTTGCCTTGCAGTATGGCGACTATGCCGCGCGGCGCGACGCCGCGGCACTGACCCAAACTGACAAGGGCGGCACCTTTGCGGCCTGGCTGCGAGTCGGCGAGGATGACAAGGTCACGTTGTTCTCTCCTCACGTTGATATGGGCACTGGCAACCCGACCGCGCTGGCGCAGATGGCGGCCGAAGAGCTCGACGTCGATTTTGCGGCGATGGCGGTCGAGCACGCACCGGTCGAAAACGCCTTTGCCAACACCTGGATGGGCAAAGGGTTCATTGGCGAGATGGCCCCCGGCGCAGCTGCACTAATGACCGATTCGATCTATTCGCTGCTGGCGCGCAATGCGGTCAACCAGATCACCGGCGGTTCTGGCGCGGTGCGGTTCACCGGCCAGCTGGGGGTACGCACCCTGGCCGCCGCCGCGCGCCACGCGCTGGTTGCCGAAGCGGCCGAGCGGCTGGGCGTGCCGGCGGCCGAGCTGACCACCGCCAAGGGCACCGTCAGCCACACCAAGACCAGCCGCACGCTGCGCTATGGCGAGCTGGCCAAAGCCGCAGCCGAGCGCGATCTGCCCGGCGAACCGCAGCTCAAGGCGGCAAAGGACTTCGCGGTTATCGGCACTTCGGTGCCGCGGCTCGATATTCCCGGTAAGGTCGATGGCAGCGCCCAGTACGGGATCGACTTCACCCTGCCCGAAATGCGCGTCGCCACGGTGATGGCCGCGCCGGTGCGCGGCGGCAAGCTGGAAAGCGTTGACCCGGCCCCGGCGATGGCAATCAAGGGTGTGGAGAAAGTTGTCGAGTTTGAAGATGCGGTCGCGGTGATCGCCAGCGGTTATTGGCCAGCGCTGACCGGGCTGCGGGCGCTGACGCCCAAGTACTCCGACGGCGGCAAGGGCGCGGTTTCAACCGCGACACTTCTGGCCGAGCAGGAGAAGCTGAGCGCGGACGCGGTCAAGGGCTTCGCTGCCAAGGGCGGCAAGCTGGTCGAGGCGACCTATCGCGCGCCATATGTCCACCACGCGATGATGGAACCCTTCGTGTTGACCGCGCACCACAAGGACGGCAAGCTGGATGTCTGGGGCGGCTTGCAGGATCCGCTGGCGAGCAAGAAGGCCGCCGCCGAGGCCGCCGGGCTGGACGCAGACGATGTCACCTTTCACCCGATGCTGCTGGGCGGCGGGTTCGGGCGCAAGCTGCCCGGGCAGATCGAGATCATCGATCAGGTCGTGAAGCTGGCGATTCAATCGCCGTGGCCGGTCAAGGTGATCTGGCCGCGCGAGGAAGAGGTCAAACAAGGCACTTACCGCCCGCAAAGCACGATCGCGCTCAAAGCGGCGCTGAAAGCAGATGGCGCCATCGCCGCCTTTCAGGGCGGTTACGCCCAGGCTGCGGGGCCGGAAGCGGGCAGGCCGCTGCTCTACGCGATCGAAGATGCCGAACTGAAGCATGCCGAGCACAATAGCCATGTAATCACTGGCGCCTGGCGCTCGGTCGAAGCATCGCAGCACGGCTTTTTCCACGAAAGCTTTATCGACGAGCTGGCCCATGCCGCCGGCGCCGATCCGATCGCGTTCCGCAAGCGCCACCTGGCGGCGGACTCACGCGCGATCAAGGTGCTCGATGCGGTCGCCAAGGCTTCGGGCTGGGGTACGCCTTTGCCCAAAGGCAGCGGACGCGGGGTGGCGGTGGTTGAGAGCTTTGGCACGGTCTGCGCGCAAGTGGTCCAGGCCTCGCTGCGGCCCGATGGCTATCCCAAGGTCGAGAAGGTTTGGGCGGCGGTCGATTGCGGGCTGGTGGTCAATCCCGATAGCGCCGCAGCTCAGGTGATGGGCGGGATCGTGATGGGGCTTTCCGCCGCGATCCACGAGGAGATCACCATCGACAAGGGCGCAGTGGTGCAATCGAGCTTCACTGATTATTCCTTGCTGACGCTGGCTGAGGCCCCGGAGATCGCCATTACCTTTGTCGATGGCGGGACAACGATGGGCGGGCTGGGTGAACCCGGACTGCCCCCGGCCGCACCGGCGCTGGCCAACGCGCTGTTCGCCGCAACCGGCAAGCGGGTTCGCACCCTGCCGATCCGGGCCCAGGCTGGTTCCTGATCGCCCCGGAAATTGGGACTCGATCTGGCACCGCTTGGCATGCAACAAGCGGTGCAACGAGAGCGACGGTAGTCGGGAAGGAATGAGGATGCGCCTGAAGTTACTGGCACTGGCCGCGCTGTTGCCGCTTGCCGCTTGCGGGACCAAGCCCTCGCCGCCGGCGACCGAAGGCGTCACCGACGCGATGATCGCCGCTGCGCCTGAGGGTGAGTGGCTGTCCTATGGCCGCGACTATGCCGAGCAGCGATTCTCGCCCCTCACCCAGATCAGCGATCAGAACGTCAGCCAGCTCGGCCTTGCCTGGTCGGCCGATCTCGACACCGCGCGCGGTCAGGAAGCGACGCCCCTCATGCACGACGGGGTGCTTTACGTCTCGACCGCCTGGTCAATGGTCAAGGCCTATGATGCCAAGACCGGCAAGCTGTTGTGGGCCTACGATCCCAAGGTGCCGCGCGAAACGCTGGTGCGGGTGTGCTGCGATGCGGTCAACCGCGGGGTCGCGCTCTATGGCGACAAGGTCTATGTCGCCGCGCTCGACGGGCGGCTGGTGGCGATCGACCAGAAGTCCGGCAAGGAGGTCTGGGCCAAGCGAGTTGTTCCCGACCAGGAAAATTACGCCATCACCGGCGCGCCGCGGATCGCCAAGGGCAAGGTCATTATCGGCAGCGCCGGTTCGGAATATCGTGCGCGCGGCAGCATCGCCGCGTTTGATGCGCAAACCGGGGCCGAACTGTGGCGGTTCCACACCGTCCCCGGCGATCCTGGCAAGGGCTTCGAGAACCCGGCGATGGAAACCGCGGCCAAGACCTGGACCGGCAAGTGGTGGGAGTTTGGCGGCGGCGGCACGGTGTGGGATTCGATCACATATGACCCGGTCACCAACCTGATCTACTTCGGGACCGGTAATGCCGAACCGTGGAACCCCAAAGTCGCGAACCGGGCGGGCGACAGCCTCTATACCTCGTCGATTGTCGCAGTGAATGCCAATACCGGCGAGTACGCATGGCATTATCAGGAGACGCCCGAAGACCGCTGGGACTTCGATTCGAACGCGCAGATCATCGTCGCAGACCTGATGCTGGGCGGCAAACCGACGCACGTTGTCATGCACGCGCCCAAGAACGGGCACTTCTATGTGCTTGAGGCGAAGACCGGAAAGTTCATCTCGGGCACCCCGTACACCAAGGTCAACTGGACCACCGGAATCGATCCGGTTACTGGCCGCCCGGCGATCAATCCCGAGGCGCGCTACGAGCAGACCGGGAAGATGTTCCTTGGTATGCCAGGCATCTACGGCGCGCATACCTGGCACCCGATGAGCTTCAGCCCCAAGACCGGGCTGGTCTATATCCCGACCAACGACACCCCGTTCCCGTTCGTCGCCGACAATGCATTCACGCCAAGCAAAATCGGCGGACAGATCGGGCTCACACCGGTGGTGACCCCCGCCGACAAGGCGGCCCGGAGCGCGGCGCGGGCGATGGTGACCGGCGCGCTGGTCGCCTGGGATCCGGTTGCGCGCAAGGAGGCGTGGCGGGTTCCGTTTCAAGGCCCGTCAAACGGCGGAACACTGGCGACCGCTGGCAACCTCGTATTCCAAGGCACCGCAGGCGGCGAGTTCGTTGCCTACAGCGCTGACAAGGGCGCAAAGTTGTGGTCGTTCCCGGCGCAGACCGGGATCATCGCTGCACCGATGAGCTATGCGATCGATGGCGAGCAGTATGTCGCGATCCTGGTTGGCTGGGGCGGGCTTTGGGACCTGTTCGGCGGCGTGGTGGCTGACAAGTCCGGGACGACTCGCAACCTCAGCCGGATGCTGGTGTTCAAGCTCAATGCAAAGGGTGGGCTCCCGCCGCCGCCGCCGATGGCCGATCGCGTACTCGATCCGCCGCCGTTCACCGGCACCCCTGCGCAGTTGGTGCGCGCTGAACCGATCTATGCCCGTTATTGCGGGTTCTGCCACGGCGAAGCCGCAATGTCCGGAGGGATGGTACCTGACCTGCGCCATTCGGCTACGCTGAACGATGCCAATGCGATCAAGGCGATCGTCATCGACGGGGCGCTCAAGCACAACGGCATGGTTTCGTTCAAGGAAGCGGTCACACCCGCCGATGCCGAAGCCATTCGCCAGTACCTGATCAAGCGTGCCAACGAGGACAAGGCGCTGGGTGGCAGTTAGGCACGTGGGTAAGCCGATTGACTGGGACGCGCTGCCGCACGGCGGTGATCTGTTTGGCGAGCTGCAGCTGGCCGACAGCACGGCGGCGCCGAAACAGCGGCCGCCGCTGTTCCATGGCCTCGCGCTCTGTGCCGTCGCAGCGGCAGCGGCGGCTTGGCTGGCGGAGCACTACGGGTTTCCGATCATCCTCTTGGGCTTGCTGGTGGGCCTCGCGCTCAATTTCGTCTCGGCCGATCCGCGCAGCCATGCCGGATTGGACTTTGCCAGTCGCACCTTCCTGCGGCTGGGTATCGTGGTGCTGGGGCTGCAGGTAACCTTTGCCCAGATCGGCGCGCTGGGCGTCGCGCCGTTCGCCGCGCTGGCGGTGGTGATGGCGGTGACAATATCGGCCGGTTTGGCTGGAGCACGGCTCAGCGGCCAATCGCGCTATGCCGGAATCCTGGCGGGCGGGGCTACCGCGATCTGCGGGGCCAGCGCGGCGCTGGCGCTTTACGGGGTGATCGGCAAGGACCGGCTGAGCCAGGCCCAGTTCGCGCTAAGCCTGGTCGGGATCGCCATGGCCAGCGCCTTTGCGATGACAGTCTATCCCTTGTTGGCCAGCGAACTGGCACTGAGCGATGCGCAAGCCGGGTTCCTGATCGGCGCCTCGATCCATGACGTCGCCCAGGCGATCGGCGGCGGCTATGCCTTTTCCGACACCGCCGGCGCCTCGGCCACGATCGTCAAGCTCGCCCGGGTAGCATTGCTCGCGCCGGTGGTAGCGCTCGCCAGCCTGTGGATCGGCGCGGCGGGCAGCGATGGCACTCAGCCGGTCTGGAAGCGGCTGGCGCTGCCGTGGTTCATCCTCGCCTTCCTGGGGGTGGTGACCTTCAACAGCCTGGTAACCCTGCCCACCCAGCTGACCGGGATCGGCCTGACCGCGTCCAAGGCGCTGCTGCTGCTGGCGGTGACCGCGACGGCAATGCGCAGCCGGATGGACCTGCTGCTGGAAATGGGCTGGCGCGCCACCGTACCGGTGATCACCGCGACGTTGGCGAGCTTTGCCGCCGCGCTAGGGTTCGCGCTGGTGCTGCTTTAGATCACAAAGTCCAGGATCGCCGGCATCGCCCCGCGATTGCGGTTTTCGACCATGACGGTGTGCAGTGCCGAAACCTGTGTGCTGCCGGTGCGGACGAACAGGAACGGCAGGAAGCCGTGGATCAGGCAGGCAAAACCACCCGCGATCATGCGCAGCCCAAAGCCACTGGCCATGGCAAAATGCTCACGATAGGTCTCACCAACGCTGGCCGGATGCTGGGTGAAAAGCTTGGTCAAGAACATGGTGTCGCACTCCTGCGGGTGCGCATATCCCAAACTCTCCGTTTCAGCTATCCCCGCGCTCGGCGGGATCTTCGTGCAACCAGGCGGCGTGGCGCGGGGCGCGTTTGGTCTGGGCTCCATTCGTTGAGCATGACCGGGGCGAGCGCGCGCAGTTCGGCGTTCTGATCGGCGGTGCCGATGTTGCATGCCAGTTCGAGCCGGTGGCCATTGGGATCGAAGAAGTAGATCGAGCGGAAAATGCCGTGGTAGGTTGGCCCAAGCACCTCAATCCCCTGCGCCTCGATATGCGCTTTGGCGGCAAGCAGGGCGTTGAGGTCGGCAACCTCGAAAGCAAGGTGCTGGACCCAGGCCGGGGTATTGGGATCCTTGCCCATTTCGGGCTGGTTGCGGCAGTTCGAAAAAGGCCAGCACATTGCCCCCACCGCAATCGAGGAACACGTGCATGTAGGGATCGAACTCACCGGTTGAGGGGACATGATCCTCGGCGAAGGCAGTGGTGTAGGTCATCCCGAGCACGCGGGAGTACCATTCGACCGTCGCCTTGGCGTCGCGGCAGCGGTAGGCGACATGATGGATGCGCTGAAGGCTGGGAGCGCTCATTCGGCTGCTCCTTCCGCCTGCAGCACGCCGCGATCGATCTGATCGCGCTCGATGCTTTCGAACAGCGCCTTGAAGTTGCCCTCGCCAAAGCCTTCGTCGCCCTTGCGCTGGATGAATTCAAAGAACACCGGGCCGATCTGCGGTTGGGCGAAGATCTGGAGCAGGAGGCGAGGCGAGCCGCCTTCGGTGGTGCCATCGAGCAGGATGCCGCGCTTCTGCAGCGCCGCGGTCGGCTGGCCGTGGCCCGCAAGCCGCCCTTCGAGCATGGCATAGTAGGTCGCCGGCGGCGCGGTCATGAACGGTACGCCGAGTTTCTGCAGCCGGTCCCAGCAGGCCACCAGATCGTCGCAGATTAGCGCGATGTGCTGGATCCCTTCGCCATTGTACTGGCGCAGGAACTCCTCGATCTGGCCGCCACCGGCCTTGCCTTCCTCGTTGAGGGGAATGCGGATCTTGCCGTCGGGCGCGGTCATCGCCCGGCTGGTCAGGCCGGTGTATTCGCCCTTGATGTCGAAATAGCGGATCTCGCGGAAGTTGAAGATCCGCTCGTACCAGGCGCCCCAATGCGCCATTCGGCCACCATAGACGTTGTGGGTGAGGTGATCGATTTTCTTGAAACCAGCGCCCACCGGGTAACGGTCGACCCCAGGCAGATAGACGAAATCGATGTCATAGATCGACAAGGCATCGGGATTGTCGAGCGTCGCATAGCGGTCAACCAGATAGATGAACGCCCCGCCGATCCCCTTGATCGCCGGGATCCGCAACTCCATCACTCCGGTCCGGCTCTCGACCGGCTCCGCCCCGCGCTCGATCGCTGCCTTGTAGGCTGCCGCCGCGTCCTTGACCCGAAACGCCATTCCGCAGGCCGAGGCGCCGTGCTCGGCGGCGAAATAGGCCGCGGGGCTGCGCGATTCGTAATTGGCGATCAGGTTGATCTCACCCTGCCGCCAGAGGTGAACATCCTTCGAGCGGTGCTGCGCGACGCGGGCGAAGCCCATTGCCGCGAACACCGGCTCGAGCAGGCCTTTTTCGGGCGCACAGAACTCGACGAATTCGAAGCCGTCGAGGCCGAGGGGATTGTCGAACAAGTCGGGCATGGCAATTCGCTCTCCGAAGAGTATTGGTTTCAGGTGAAACTATATTCACGGCAACCTGAAGTCAAGCTGCCAGGGTCGCTCAGTCCATCGGCATCTGCTGGCTGGCGCAGTGGAACGAGCCGCCGCCAGCCAGCACCGCATCGGCGAGAATACCGATGACCTCGCGATCGGGGAACAGCTCAGCCACCGCCGCGACACCTTCGGCATCGTGCGGTGTGCCATAGGTCGGGACCACCACCAGCTTCGAGGCGATCGCGAAATTCATGTAGCTCGCCGGTTCGATTCGGCCCTCCGCGCTGATCACCCGCCCAGGCGAAGGAACCTCACGCACCGTCAGCCCGAAAGCCTCGGCGCGGGCCCTGGCTTCGGCATAAATCGCGGCATTGGGATCGTCGCTGCCGGTGGCGCGGGGCAGCGCCAGCACCCCCGGCGCGACGAACCGGGCGAGGTTGTCGACATGGCCGTCGGTGTGGTCATTGATCAGCCCTTCGCCCAGCCACAGCACCCGGTCGAAGCCGAGATCGCGGTGCAGCCGGGCCTCGATTTCACTGCGCGAAAACTGCGGATTGCGGTTGGGATTGCGCAAGCATTTCTCGGTGGTGACCACCAGCCCGGTGCCATCGCCATCGATCGCCCCGCCTTCAAGGATCCAGTCAGCGGTTTCCACTTCCAGCCCCGCATCGCGCGCCAGTTCCGCGCCGATCTCCTGATCACCGTCCATCATGTACTTGCCGCCCCAGCCGTTGAAGCCGAAGCGCTTCGCCACCCAGCTTTCGCCGACGCGCACCACCAGTGGCCCGGTATCGCGCAGCCAGACATCGCCAAAGCGCCGCACTTCGAGGGTGACCGCGGCGCTGCATAGCGCCTTCGCGCGCGTGCAATTGGCTTCGTCACGGACGATCAGCCGCACTTCTTGCCCACTCTCCGCCACGGCATTGGCAAAGGCGGCAATCTGCTCCTGCGTGCGGCCCAGAAACCCCGGCCATTCCGCTGCGTTGTGCGGAAAGCCGATCCACAGCCAGGCTTGCGGGTGCCATTCGGGCGGCATCCACGCCGACGGTTCGGTCATGGTATCACTTCCCGCTCCGGCTTTGGTCGCGCGCCGCGCGGAATTCGTCGGTCTTGTACCAGTTGGGCCAGTCGGTGGTTGAGGCCAGCGAGCGGCCGAGGCGGTAGTAGAGTGCCGCGTCCTGGACCGCGCCTGACCAGTCCCAGTCCTCGCGGTATTCGTCCGAGGGCTGGTGATAGCGGTTGTTGGTATAGTCCTCGGCCGCGGCCGTCCCCGCTGCCTTGCCACCATTGACCCAGTCGCTGCCGCGCCGCAGTGAGAACATCGGTACCCCGCGCTTGGCCAGGCTGAAATGGTCCGAGCGGTAGTAATAGCCGCGTTCGGGGCGATCTTCGGGTACCGCGGTGATTGCCATGCTTGCTAAAGCTGCGCGCAGGTAACGGCTAAGCTCGGACTTGTCGCCGCCGGTCACCTGGACATTCCGGCTGGCGCTGCCCGGAGGGAGCCCGTCCATGTTGACCCCGCCCACAGTCCTGGCCAGCGGATAGATCGGGTTCCGGGCATAGTAATCCGAGCCGAGCAGTCCCGATTCCTCGAGCGTCATCGCCAGGAACACCTGGCTGCGGTCGGCCGGGCCGACCTTGGCATTGGCCTCGGCAATCGCCACCATCACCCCGATTCCGGTGGCATTGTCGACCGCGCCGTTGCAGATGTCATCGCCGGTCTTGTCGGCATTGCAGCGCCCGAGGTGGTCCCAGTGCGCTGTGTAGAGCACCACTTCATCGGGGCGCTTCTTGCCCGGCAATATCCCCACGACATTGCGCGAGACCGAGCGGCGAATGGTGTTTTCAAAGCTGAGGCTGGCGCTGGCCCCCAGCGGCACTGCGCGGAAGCCCTTCTGCCCGGCCATCCGGGTCAGCTCGGACAGATCGCGGCCGCCGGCCTTGAGGATCCCCTCGGCGACGCCTTTCTGGATCCAGCCATTAGCCTCGGTTGCGTCCATCCCGTCGTTGGCGCTGGCGACGAAATACTGCGCCCCGGTCCAGCTGGAATTGACCGTTTGCCAGCCATAGGCCGCCGGGAAGGTATCATGGATGATCAGCGCGGCGCGGGCACCCTGGCGCGCGGCTTCCTCGAACTTGTAAGTCCAGCGCCCGTAGTAGGTCATCCGCCGGCCCTTGAAGAGCCCAGCCTCGCTCTCCATCGCATAGTCGGGATCGTTGACCAGAATCACCGCAATCTTGCCCTTCATATCCAGCCCGGCATAGTCGTTCCAGCCGAGTTCGGGGGCGTTGATGCCGTAGCCGACGAAGACGAGCTCGGCGTCAGCGATCGCAGTCTTCGGGGTCATCCGATAGCTGCCCACGACCATGTCTGGACCGTCGGCAAAGCTCAGCGACTGTCCGCCGGCCTTGACCGTCAGGGGCGAGACATTGCCGGCGGTGATCTCCACCGTCGGCACCTCTTGCAGCCATTCACCCTTGTTGCCGGGCTTGAGGCCGGCGTCCTTGAAGCGGCTTATGATGTAGGTGATGGTCAGATCTTCAGCCCGGGTCGAAGGCGCGCGGCCTTCAAACGCATCGGACGACAGCACCCGGGTGACGGTGCGGATGGTGTCGGCCTGGATCTTGGGCGCGGCGACCTTGGGCACGGGTATCGCCCCGCGCGGCGCGCGGGCAGCGGCCCCTGCGGTCAACGCCAGCGCTGTGGCGGCGGCAAGCATTATGATAAGCTTGGACTTCATGGAAAAAGCACCTTCAAACCGGGGAACGGTGCTGTCTGGCAAACCGTCGCGTGCAACGCAAGCTTGATCCCAGCGCGCGCTGCGGGCAACTGGGTTGGCGATGCCGGCCAACTGGAACAATGCCCTGACCCGCGCCCGCGCTCACGCGCCGTTCCTGGCGCACGGGCTCGACCGGATGCCCGCGCTCGAAACGCTGGTGACAGCTGGCGAGGGAGAAGCGGCGCTGGCCTGGGCCAAGGCGGCGGGCGAAGGCGCGGCTTCGGTCCCCAGCGCGCTCAGGCGCGAAAAGCTGGCGCTGGCGGTAACGCTGGCGGTGGGCGATCTCGCCGGAGCCTTCCCGCTGCTCAGGGTCACCGCAGAGCTCAGCGACTTTGCCGACCGGGCGCTGGATGCGGCAATCGCCGATGCGATCCGCCAGCGCGTGCCCGAGGCTGAGCCCGCCGGGTTCCTGGCGCTGGCGCTGGGCAAGCACGGCGCGGGCGAACTCAATTTCAGCTCCGACATCGACCCGATCCTGCTCTACGACCCGGCCTTGCTTCCCCGCCGCGAACGCGACGAGCCGGGCGAGGCGGCGCAGCGCGTTGCCCGAACGCTGATGCAGACAATGAGCCATGTCGATGCCGAGGGCTATGTCTTCCGCGTCGACCTGCGGCTGCGCCCGGCCAGCGAGGTCAGCCCGCTCGCCATTCCGATCGAGGCGGCGCTGACCCATTATGAAAGCTCGGCCTTGGCCTGGGAGCGAGCCGCCTTCATCCGCGCCCGCGCCTGCGCGGGGGATATGGCGGCGGGCGAGGCCTTCCTGACCGCGATCCGCGCCTTCGTCTGGCGCAAAAGCCTGGACTTCGGGGCGATCGCCGAGATCGGGCGGCTGACCCAGCGGATCCGCGCCAACCACACCGGGCCGCCGGTACCCGGCCCGGGGTTCAACCTCAAGCAGGGCCGCGGCGGGATTCGCGAGGTCGAATTCTTCGCCCAAACCCACCAGCTGATCCACGGCGGACGGCATCCCGCGATCCGGGTGCGCGGCACCCGCGCCAGTCTGGACGCGCTGGCCGCAGCGGGGCTGATCGACCCGGATGACGCGCAGGTGCTGGGCCAATGCTACGACCGGCTGCGCACGGTCGAACACCGGCTGCAGATGATTGCCGACCAACAGACCCACACCCTGCCTGCCGACGCGCACGCGCTGGACAATGTTGCGCGGCTCGATGGGCTGGCCGATGGCGCCGTGTTGGTCGCCGAGCTTGCCGAGATCACCGAGCGGGTCGGCCAGCGTTATGACCGACTGATCGCCGAGCATGGCGGCGAGGCGGCAGGCGTCGCGGTTGCTGCTCCCGGCGGCACCGCGCTCGCTGCCGAACTCAAGCGGCTGGGTTTCGGTGAGCCCAAGGTGCTGGCAGCGCGGATCGAAAGCTGGCGCCAGGGCAAGGTCCGGGCGCTGCGCAGCGAGGCCGCCCGCGCGGCTTTCGATGCAATCCTGATGCCGCTGCTGACTGCCTTCGCTGCAGGTCCCGAGCCGGACCGCGCATTGCTGCGTTGGGAACAGCTGCTGTCCGGATTGCCCAGTGCGGTCAACCTGTTCCACCTGCTTGAGGCACGCCCGGGCCTGCTGGCGTTGCTGGCGCGAATCCTCGGCCTCGCCCCGCCGCTCGCCGACGCGCTTGCACGCCGCGCCGATCTGCTCGATCCGCTGATCGATGCCACTGCCTTTGCTCTGCCCGGCGATGTCGCGGAGATCGCCGCGCACCTTGCCCGCGGTGAAGCCGACGATGACTACGAACGCTTGCTCGACCGGGTCCGGCGCCGGGTTGGTGAGCTGCGCTTCAAGCTGGGGGTCCAGCTGATTGAGGGGAGCCGCGATCCGATCGAGGTCGGCCAGGCCTTGTCGCGCGTGGCCGAAGCCGCACTCACCGTACTTGCCGATGCCGCCACCGCCGAGTTTGAAAAGGTCCATGGCCGCATCGCCGGCGGCAAGCTGGTGGTGATCGGCTATGGCCGGCTGGGCGGCGGAGCCTTGACCCATGCCTCGGACCTAGACCTGGTGTTCCTGTTCACCGGCGAGCACACCGCTGAAAGCGACGGCGCCCGGCCGCTTGGCGCGACGCTATATTTCAACCGCCTGGCCCAGCGGGTGATCGCCGCGCTGTCGGTGCCGACTGCCGAAGGCGCGCTCTACGAGGTCGACGTGCGACTGCGGCCGTCGGGCGCGCAAGGCCCGCTGGCGGTGAGCCTGGAGGCATTCGAACGCTATCAGCGCGAAAGTGCCTGGGCCTGGGAGCATATGGCGCTGGCCCGGTCGCGGGTTCTGCATGGCCCCGCAGCGGCCGCCCAGCTGGAACGGATCATCGACGACGTGCTGACCATGGAGCGCGATCCGGTGAAGCTGCGCGATGACATTCTGCACATGCGCGCCGAGATGGCCCGGCACAAACCGGCCAAGGGTCCGCTCGATATCAAGCTGGTCCGCGGCGGCCTGGTCGATATCGAGTTCCTGGTCCATTACCTGCAATTGCGCGAGCACAAGGCGCTGGTTCCGGCGCTACCCGACGCGCTTGGCGGCCTGGCCAAAGCGGGACTGCTCGATCCGGGCCTGGTTGGCGCGCACGCTATGCTCAGCCGGTTCCTGATCGCCGCGCGGCTGCTGGCGCCCGACAGCGAGGAGCCGCCGCCCGCGGCGCGCAGCATACTTGCCAGCGCCTGCCGATCCGGCGATTGGGATAGCCTGCTCGCAACCCTTGCCGAATCGCGCGCTGCGGTCGCCGCGGCCTGGCTCGCGACTTTCGGCGAAACCCTGGAGACCTGAACGATGAGCCTGCCCGCCCCCGGCGATACCCTGCCAAACATCGCCCTGACCGCGCCCGATGGTTGCGCAGTGCGCCCTGCTGACTTCAAGGGCAAGAAGCTGGTGCTGTTCTTCTATCCCAAGGACGATACCCCCGGCTGCACCACCGAGAACATGGATTTCTCGGCGCTCGCAGGCGAATTCGCGGCCGCCGGGACCGCTTTGCTGGGGATCAGCAAGGACCCGCCCAAAAAGCACGCCAAGTTCATCGCCAAATATGATCTCACCGCGCCGCTGGCGAGCGACGCCGAGGAGGGCGGGCTGTCCGACGCGCTGGGGTTCTGGACCGAGAAGTCGATGTATGGCCGCAGCTACATGGGCATGGTCCGCTCGACGCTGCTGGTCGACGCTGACGGCAAGGTCGTGCGGGTGTGGAGCCCGGTCAAGGTCAAGGGCCACGCCGCGGAGGTGCTGGCGGCGGCGCGGGAGTTGTGAGGGCTCTCCGAGATCCTCTCCATTTTGCGAAGCCAAATGGGGAGGTGGCAGCGCGAAGCGCTGTCGGAGGGGTATCGACGCCAGCGCAGAAACCCCTCCGTCTGGCCCTTCGGTCCATCCACCTCCCCATTTGCACTGCGTGAAAATGGAGAGGACCTTGGTGGTGACATCCCTCGCCGCTGCAATCCACACAGCGCTGCTGGAAAGCGATCCGCGCGCCAAGGTGATGGCGACGCGGGCGCTGGTGCGGGGCTGGCGGCGGGGCAAGCTGCGCTTCGCCTTCGATGTCGCCATGCCCGACGAACCCGGCCGCCCCGAGCGGCCCGAGTTGCTTGCGCCCAGCCAGATGCCGCGGCGCGGCAAGGGCGGTTCGGAACGCGGCCGGCAAGCGCTGTGGCATGCCCTGGCCCACATCGAATTCGTCGCGATCGACCTTGCGCTCGATATGGCAGGACGGTTCGGCGCCGAGATGGGCGAGCGGTTCGTCTCAGATTTCCTCTCTGTCGCGGCGGACGAGGCGATGCATTTCGCGCTGATCGAACGGCATTTGCGCACACTCGGCAGCCATTACGGCGCACTGCCCGCGCATTCCGGACTGTGGGACGCGGCGCGCGCCACCGCGCATGATGTTGCCGCGCGGCTGGCGGTGGTGCCGCTGGTGCTCGAAGCGCGCGGGCTCGACGTCACCCCGGTGATGCTGGAACGAGTCCGCGCGAGCGGCGATGGGCGCGGCGCGGCGATCCTCAAACGAATCCTTGACGATGAAATCGTCCACGTTCGCCACGGTTCAACCCATTTCATCGCGCTTTGCGAATCCCGCGGCGAATCGGCGGAAATCCAGTGGAAAAACCTCGTCACGCGGTATTTTCGGGGCTCGGTTAAGCCGCCATTCAACGACTCAGCCCGCGAGTCAGCCGGTTTACCGCGCTCTTACTACGCCGGGGTTGCTTCTTAAACATTTGCCCCGCTACCCCCCCTCTCGAGATGTCGGGGGGTTCCGATCACCTCACTTTTTGACAGGGCGCCAAGCAAGGCGCCCGCGGGTTCGCACCGGACCGGCTTCGACCGGAACGGCTTTAAGTTTAAGGTAGTTTGAGTGGTCGCTTTTGTGTTTTTAGCCAAGGCTCGCATTGTTGCCGGCACCTTTGCCGCGCTGACCAGCCTGGCCATTTCCCAGCCTGCACTGGCCAATTCCAGCGCCAATGCCGATGTCACCGCGCCGCTGCGCGCGGCGCCCGCCTCGCGCACCGCGCCGGGCGGGGATGAACAGTTCCGCAGCCTGTTCAACGGCTGGAAGTCGATGGACAGCTCGGCCAGCCTTGCCGCGACCACCAACGGTCCCGCCGCAACCACCCCGCTGTTCCGTCCGGCTTCGGTCGCGGTTCCTTCGCGGATGCCGGTTGAAGGCGCTTCGCTGACCAGCGGTTATGGCATGCGCAATCATCCCGTGCTGGGCGGCCGCCGCCAGCACCGCGGAGTCGATCTGGCGATGCCGACCGGCACCCCGGTCTACGCCACCGCCGATGGCGTGATTTCCAAGGCCGAATGGTTTTCCAGCTACGGCCTTTATATCAGCCTTGAACATGGCGCCGCGATCCAGACCCGCTATGGCCATCTTTCGCGACTGGCAGTCGCGGCTGGCCAGCCGGTCAAGAAGGGCGATCTGATCGGCTATGTCGGCTCGACCGGCCGTTCGACCGGCCCGCACCTCCATTACGAAGTCCGCATCGCCGGCACCGCGGTCAACCCGGTTCCCTACATGCAGGGCAATGTCCGCACCACGCCGCAGGCGCCGGTGACCACGCTGGCGCTGGGCGGCGGCGAGGACGAGGAATAGGAATTCACTGCCGGACGGCACAGTCCGGGATGATAGCATTTGAGGGGATGCAGAAAAAGGCGACGGGCAACCGCCGCCTTTTTTGTTTGATGTGGCAAGGATATCCGCCCTTGCCTTGCAACGCCGGCCCGCTCCCGTGCCGAAGGTGGCGACAAATGTCCGGGGAACATTTTCGTTGAAGCGCCCCGACCACTATATAAGGTACCATCGCCGCATTTTTTTCTTACGGCCAGCTCGTCGATTTACTGGCGGCAATCGGGGTGATGGACTTTGAGCCGAATATCAGGAACAAGCTCAACCGTGGCAATTTCGCAGCGGTGTTCTTGATCCTATGTTTGGAGGCAATCGGCTCCTCTTCGTTGCGCTTGGACTAGTCGCTACAGTAACCGCCGTGATCGGTTGGCGCACTTGGCCAACCCTTCCTGTCCAAGCACGGTTTGAGTATTCCGACCCCCGCAATGCAGACTACCGCCCCGGCGGCGGCAAGTGCGACCAAGCGGCGCTAGCCAAGATACTCGACGCTAAGGTCCGCCTTGGCCAAGCCGCGGACTGTCAGGAGCAGGCCGAGGAATACCGCCAGAATAGCGACGATCTGATACAGCAAACTCGCTCCGCTAACGCGGCCCAGGCGCAAGCGAGTATCGCCAACCAGCAGCTCTGGATAGGGTGGTGGCAAACCCTTGGCGGCTTTCTAACTTTGGCCGCTGCAATCGGCGCGGCGATCTATGCCCGCGCCGCCGCCAAACACACTCGCGACGGAAACGAGATCGCGAGACAGAATAGTGCTCCATATTTTCAAATTCATTCCCACATGTGTTTGATAAATCCCAACACGAATGACCGTGGGCGGCAGGCTTGCCTGATAGTTGACGCAACAAACGAGGGGCAAACTCACGCGTTGAATTTTTTTGTCGCCTGCGAAGTGGAAGTCGCCGGTCTCTTGCCCCGCACAACTCTCTCGTTGTTCGACGACTGTGACCGATTGGTGAACATTCTCCCGCGCGGCCAAGGAGTTTTCAGGTTTGGCGAAACCCAGCTTCTCTTCACATCCGATGAAATAGAGAATGCAAACGGTGCAGAGGCCACCGCTTGGCTTACATTGAGCTATTTTAACGGATACGGCGACCAGATCAGTGAATCTAGAACTTACCGAGCTAAAATTAGGTCCAACCGCGAAGGCGTGGGTGAGGCCGCCATCCAAGTTGGGAACGCTGAGTTTAGATGGCACGCCTAGCGCCGGAGTGGGTCGATGTTGCGAAGGAAGGCCCGGAGGTGCCGACCGCATCCAGCAACCGCCGCCTTTTTCTTTGCCTCCATTTAATCGTTCGGTTAAATCGGTTCCCAATCGGCGCCAAGCCGCAACGGAGAGCGATTCCTCATGCACCCTTCTGTCCACGCCCGGACCACTCCCGACAAGCCCGCAGTGATCATGGCCGCCAGCGGCGAGGTGATCACTTACGCCGAGCTTGACCGCCGCTCGAACCAGGTGGCGCAGCTGATCCGCGCCCGCGGCATCCAGTCGGGCGAAACCATCGCGATCTGCCTGGAGAACCATCCCTGGTACCACGCGCTGAGCTGGGGGGCGCAGCGCGCGGGGCTGCACTATGTCTGCATTTCCAGCCGCCTGACCCCGCCGGAGATCGCCTATATCCTCGAAGACAGCGGCGCCAAGTTGCTGCTCGGTTCGGGCTATGTCGGCGCAACGCTTGACGAGGTCGCCAGGCTGATCCCGGCAGTGCCGCAACTGCGCTTCGCCAGCACCGGCGAGCTCAGCGCCGAAGCCGCGCTCGCCGCGATGCCCGAGACCCCGATCGCCGACGAACGCGCCGGCGCCGACATGCTCTATTCCTCGGGTACCACCGGGCGGCCCAAGGGGGTCAAGATTCCCTTGCCCGCAGACCCGGCGATCGACGCGACCAATGTGCTGGTCCAGCTCTCGATGGCGGCTTACGGGATCAATGCCGAAGGCATCTACCTTTCCCCTGCCCCGCTCTATCACGCCGCGCCGCTGCGCTGGTCGATGACCATGCACAAGATCGGCGCCACCGTGGTGGTGATGGAGAAGTTCGATCCCGAAGCCGCGCTGGCGGCGATCGAGCAGTACCGCGTGACCGACGGGCAGTTCGTGCCGACACACTTTGTGCGGATGCTCAAACTGCCGCCAGAGGTGCGCGCGAAATACGACATTTCGACGATCAAATGCGCGGTCCACGCCGCCGCGCCGATCCCGGTCCCGGTCAAGCGGGCGATGATCGAGTGGTGGGGGCCGGTGCTGTTCGAATACTACGCCGGGACCGAGGGCAACGGATCGACCTTTATCACCAGCGCCGAATGGCTGGCCAAGCCCGGTTCGGTTGGCAAGGCGCTGTCGGGAATCTTGCACATCTGCGACGAGAATGGCGACGAGGTGCCGCGCGGCAGCGAGGGGCAGATCTTCTTTGAACCATCCGACCCCAGCCTGCCAGTGTTCGAATACCACAACGATCCGGCCAAGACCGCCGAGAGCCGCAACAAGCACGGCTGGACCAGCCTGGGCGATGTCGGCTTTCAGGACGCGGACGGCTATCTGTTCCTGACCGACCGCAAGAGCTTCATGATCATCAGCGGCGGCGTCAACATCTATCCGCAGGAGATCGAGAACCTGCTGATCACCCACCCCAAGGTTGCCGACGCCGCGGTAATCGGCGCCCCCGATCCCGACATGGGCGAGCGGGTGGTGGCGGTGGTCCAGCCACTGGACATGGCGGACGCCGGACCCGCGCTGGCCGAAGAACTGACCGCCTGGCTCGGCCCCCAGCTCTCTCGCGTCAAGATGCCGCGCCAGATCGATTTCCGCGCCGAACTGCCGCGCGAGCTGACCGGCAAGCTCTACAAGCGACTGCTGCGCGATGAATACAAGGCCGCCTATGAGCAGGAGCACAGCCAGCCATGACCGTCCCCGTTGCCGCTCCCGCCGATGCGATCGCCGCGATCGATCCCCACAGCTATGCCGACTGGGACAAGGCGCTTGACCTGTTCGACCGGCTGCGCGCGACCACCCCGGTGGTGCGGATCGAGAGCGTCGAGGGCTGGCACGATCCATTCTGGCTGATCACCCGCCACGAAGACGTGATGCGGATCAGCAAGGACAACACGACCTTCCTCAACTCGCCGCGCCCGACGGTTTTCACCAACACCGACGGCGAAGCGCTGGCGCGGCGGATCACCGGTCAGCAAGGCCGCGAAAGCCCCAACATGGTCCAGTCGCTGGTCACTTTCGACGGCCGCCACCATGCGCAGATGCGGCGGCTGACCCAGGACTGGTTCATGCCCAAGAACCTGCGGACGATCGAAGCGGCGATCCGCGAGCTGGCAGCGCAGACGGTTGATCGGCTGCTCGCGGCGGGACCGGAAGCAGACTTCGTCACGCCAAGTTTCCGCGCCCTATCCGCTTGCACGTCGTCATGCAGATTCTGGGGGTGCCGCCCGAGGATGAACCGCGGATGCTGATGCTGACCCAGCAGATGTTCGGCGGCCAGGACGAAGATCTCAACAAATCGGGCATCGCCAGCCTGACGCCCGAGCAGATCACCCAGATCGTGCTGGGTGCGGTCGCCAGTTTCACCGAATATTTCGAAGGCATGGCCGCCGAAAAGCGCGCGCAGCCCAGCGGCGATGTCGCTACGATCCTGGCCAATGCCGAGATCGACGGCCAGCCGATCACCGCGCTCGACCGGGCCGGCTATTACATCATCATCGCCGCGGCTGGGCATGACACCACTAGCGCCAGCACCGCCGGGGCGATGCTTGCGCTCGCCCAGGACCCCGAGCAGTTCGCCCGGGTCAAGGCCGATCGCAGCCTGGTCCCCGGGATCGTCGAGGAAGCGATCCGCTGGACCACGCCGGTCCAGCACTTCATGCGCATGGCCGCTGCGGACGTCGAGATTGGCGGGGTGCAAATTGCCAAGGGTGACTGGCTGATGATCAACTACGTCGCCGCCAACCACGATCCTGCGGTGTTCGAAGACCCGCGCCGGTTCAACGCAGCGCGCGAAAACAACCGCCACGCCGCCTTCGGGGCGGGCGCGCACCAGTGCCTGGGCCTGCACCTGGCGCGGCTGGAGATGCGGATCCTGTTCGAGGCGCTGCTCGACCGGCTGGAAAGCGTCGAACTGGCCGGGGAGCCGAAGCGGGCCAAGAGCACCTTTGTCGGCGGGCTGAAAACCCTGCCGCTGCGGTTCAGCGCCAGCTAGGCCTTACCAGGCGATCAGTCGCGGCAGCACCAAGCGACCCACAAGGCCGCTGAGGATCACACCCCCGCCGTGCCACAGGCCGATGTGGACCAGATCGTTTTCCGGGCAGAACAGTGAGACGGCAAAGGCCCCGGCGCTGCCCGCGGCAATCCCGGTCAGCATGCCGGCGCGGGCCAGCAGCGAGGGCGCCCCGCGGCGCAGCCAAGAGGTCAGCACCGCGGCGGTCAGCAACCCGCTGGTCAGGCCGTATTGCAAGCAGTGGCCGGCATCGGCCAGAAGCCGCGCGGTCGATCCGTCCAGCCAGTCGGCGACGACCAGCAGCGCCGCCGAAAGCGGCAGCACCGCCGCCAGCAGCGCCGCCCAGCCCCAGCCGGCGCGCTGGCTGCCGACGAACGGCCGGGCCAGGTCCACCGCCAGCCAAGACGCGGCCAGCGCCAAGCCCAGAAACAGCCCACTTGCGAGCAAAAAGGCCGGATCGGGCTGTCCGGCAGAGAGGTCGGCGCGCAGCCCAAACAGCCCGGTCAGACCAATCGCGCCCGCCGCCAGCGCGACCAGCGCCAGCGCCATGCCATCACGCTGCCGCAGCGGCGCCATCGGCCGCAAGTCGGCGACCAGCGCCGCGATCAGGTCCTGGGGGTCTTTGCTCATGGCGTCAGGTTCTTTCGATCAGGTTCGCCAACCGCTTGAGGCCGCGATGGATGTTGACTTTGACCAGCGATTCGCTCTGCCCGGTCGAGGCCGAGGCTTCGCTGACGCTGCGGCCTTCGATCCGGACCAGCTCGATCGCGCGCTGCTGCGCCGCAGGCAGGGCATCGAACAAGCGCTCGAGGCTGATCCGCGCGGTTATCGCGGCTTCTTCGGATTCGGCCGCTAGGTCATCGCTGAGCTCAGCCTTCGAAGCGCGGTAGGCCAGCCGCAGATGATCGACGAAGCGGAACCGTGCGATCGCTGCCAGCCACGGCATGAACGGCCGCGCCGGATCATAGCTGGCCAGCTTGAGATGGACCGAGAGCAGCGTCTCCTGGACCAGATCCTCGATCTGGCAAGGCATTACCCGGCGCCGGTAAAACCGCAGCAGCCACGGCCGCGCCGCGGTCAGCAGCGCGGCATAGGCCTGGCGATCGCCAGTCTGCGCAAGCGCCGCCAGATGCGACATGGTCGGACCGTCTGCGATCATTGCCGGGTCCGTGCCGCCAGCACCGCATCGAGCGACAGCAGCCCGCCGCCGCGCACGATCAGGATCAAGGCCAGCGCCGCCCACAGCGCATGTTCCGACCACCAGGCATCGGGATAGACGAACACCTGGATCACCAGGGTCATGCCCAGTAAGCCCAGCGCCGAGAGCCGGGTCAGCAACCCCAGCACCAACAGCAGAGGTAAAACATGTTCGGCCGCATTAGCCAGCACCGCGGCGAATTCCGGCGGCAGGGGAACACCGGCGTACTCGGTGCGGAACAGCTCATAGGTGGTGTCGGTCAGGCTGAACCAGGTGCCTTCCGCAACCTTGGTCTGGCCCGAGCGCCAGAACACCCCGCCCAGTGCCAGCCGCGCCAGCAGCAGCGCTGCCGCTTCGGGCAGCCGACCGCTGATCGCGCCAACCAGCGCGGCATAGCGGTGGCGGCCGGCAGCCAGCGCGGTCACGCCTGCGGAACCAGCGTGCCGTGGCCCTTGGGGGTCTTGATCGTCAAGCAGGTACCCGCTTTGACCAGTTTCCAGGCATCGCCCTGAAAATCGCGGGTCGATGACCCGGCGCAGCTGGTTCCGGCACCGGCCTTGCAATCGTTCTTGCCGGCCTTGGAAATGCCATAGCACTTTTCCATTGCCGACTTCTTCGCCGGATCGGTGGCTGAGGCGGCGCTCGACACTGCAGCAAGGGCGATCGCGGCGATCAGGGCAGCGGTTGTTGTGGTGGTCATGGTTTGGCTCCGCAAAAGGTTGTGATGCCAGTCAATTCGCTGCCTTGGAGGCGGCGGTTACACTACCCCCAAAAAAATACTCGCGGACCCCTGTAACCGTCAGCCTGCGCTCAGCGAACTCACCAACGCCACCTTGGCACATCCCCCATGCGGAGAGACTATCATGCAATCGATCAAAACCGGAACCACCATCGCCGGTGCCGCCGCACTGTTCGCGCTGAGCGCGCTGGCCCACGCCGCCACCCCGCCCGCCGGCAGCAGCGGCGGCGCCCTGAACGCGGGCGATGCAGTCCACTGCTATGGCCTGCACAGCTGCAAGGGCAATGCCGACTGCAAGACCGCCGAGAACGACTGCAAGGGCATGAACGCCTGCAAGGGCCACGGCTTCAAGGCAATGGCCGCCGGGGCCTGCCTGAACAAGGGCGGCACGATCGGCGATATCGGCTGATCCGCTACCCTTTGGTCCGGCCGGCTGCGTACAACCCTCCCCCCGTCCCGGCCGGCCGGACCATTCCCTGCACTCCCCAACTCCCAACGGACCCCTGCATGCATCAAACGATTGCCGCCTTTTCGGGCTTCGGGTTAGGGCTGCGCAAAGACCATCACCGCGACTTCCTGGAGCGCGAGCAGCCGGTCGATTTCGTCGAGATCATCTCCGAAAACTTCATGGACTGCGGCGGCCGGCCGCTGCGCACCCTGGCCGCAGTGCGCGAGCGCCTTCCGGTGGCAATGCACGGGGTTTCGATGTCATTGGGCTCGGCCAGCGGGCTCGATCGCGGCTATCTGGAAGCGCTCAAGACGCTTGCCAACGTGGTCGATCCGCTGTGGGTTTCCGACCATCTGTGCTGGACCGGGGTCGATGGCCTCAACAGCCACGATCTGTTGCCATTGCCCTATACTGACGAGGCGCTCGCCACCTGCATTGCCAACCTGAACCACGCCCAGGAGGTGCTCGAACGGCCGCTGCTGGTCGAGAACCCCTCCAGCTATCATGGCTTTGCGACAAGCACGATGAGCGAGTGGCAGTTCCTGGCTGCGCTCACCACCGAAACCGGCTGCTACCTGCTGCTCGATGTCAACAACGTCTATGTCAGCAGCGTCAACCACCAGTTCGACCCGCTGGAATTCCTGCGCGGGATCCCCGTTGACCAGGTTCGCCAGATCCACCTTGCCGGACACAGCACCGGACCAAACGGCATGCTGATCGACACCCACGACGCCCCGGTCTGCGCCGATGTCTGGGATCTTTACCGCGCCGCCGCCGCCCGCTTTGGTTCGCTGGCGACAATGATCGAGCGCGACGATGCAATCCCGCCATTGGCCGAGTTGCTGAGCGAGCTTGATCGGGCGCGCGGTCTGGCGCTTGCCGAAACCGAGTTGGCATCATGTCGCTGATCGAACAGCAGCGCGCCTTTCGCGCCGCGATCGTCGCCGCCGACGATGGCGAAGCCAAGCCGGCGCTGTCCACCGGCATGGCGATCTACCGCAGCGCCTATCGCGCGCGGTTGCTGGGGGCGCTGGAATCAGGCTTCGAGCGGACCCGCCGCTGGACCGGGGCCGAGAGTTTTGCCGCAGCCGCCAGCCACTTTGTCCTGACCCAGCCGCCGCGCAGCTGGACGCTCGACAGCTATGGCGCGCAGTTTCCCGCACTGCTCGCCGAGCTGTTCAGGAACGATCCCGAAGTTGCCGAGCTGGCCTGGCTGGAATGGCACATGCAGCAAGCCTTCGCGGCCCGTGACTTGCCAGAGCTGGACCTTGCCGCATTGGCCGGCGCAGGGCTGGATGCGGCCGACTGGGACGCGTTGCGTTTCACCATGGCCGCCGGCTTTGCCCATCGCCGCATCGCGCACGATTGCGCGGCGCTGTGGCAAGCTACCGCCAGCGATGACCTGCCCGAGAACCGCACGGCCGAAACGCTTGCCGAGTCTGTAGAACTGATCGTCTGGCGCAAGGACCTGACGCCGCATTTCCGAATGGTGGACGGTGCCGAATTCGCCGTTCTCACCCGGATCGCGGCGGGTTCGACACTGGGCGAAGCGACTGGCGATGCCGCCAGCGCGACGGACCCCGAACGGCTGGGCGGCTGGCTGGCGCAGTGGCTGCAAGAGGGCTTGTTTGCCGAGGCTTTGCGGGGATAAGGCAGCAGACCCGCTTCAAGCAGGTTCAGTCACCCGCAGCAGCCCGTGGTCTTCCTTAATCAGGTCCGAAGCCCGCTCGCCGATCATGATGCACGGGGCGTTGATGTTGCCGCTGGGAATTTCCGGCATGATGCTGGCGTCGGCGATCCGCAGGTTCTTGACCCCCATCACCCGAAGCCGCGGATCGACCACGTCGCCAATCCGGCAGGTGCAGGAGAGGTGATAGACCGTCACCGCGAAATGCAGCGCGCAATTTTCCAGCAGGGCGTCGCTTGGTTCGTCGCCTGGCTTGTAGCCGTGAAGTTCGGCGAGCTGCGAGGGCGCATACCAGTCGCCCACTCCTTCCCAGCTCCCAGCAATTTCGAGCGTCTTTCGCATGATCGCCACCATGACTGTCAGGTCATGCGGGTCGCCGAAATAATTGAGCCTGATGGCGGGTTGAACAGCCGGATCAGGGCTGGTGATGGTCAATTCGCCTTCGCTTCGGGGAACGCAATTGCTCGCCAACAGCGTGATGTTCTCCGCATCGGCAGCGAACACCGCGTCAGGATCGTCGAGCAACTGATCGGCGTCGAGGAACAGGCGGTCCTCGATGACATCGCGGCCATAAAAGGTTGGAATCAGGCCGATCTGGCCATCGTGGGTATGGGCGTCTCCCAGCCCGGTCGAGAAAAAGCCGATGCCATCGTAGATCGAGGATGAGGCGAGGCCGCTGCCGGTTTCCTGCCATTCGGTCAGCCGCCGCTCCGCCTCGTGCTTGATGGCAAGCTGCTCCGGGGTGAGATTGGCGTCTTCGGCCGGATCCTCAGGCAAGGGTCCGCCTGGCCCGCGCAGTGCGTCAGGTCCGGCCGAAAGCCCAAGTTCGAGCAACGGCACGCCAATTCCCGGGGCCGGAAATACCAACGGCACCTGGTAATGGTCCTTGAGATGCTTGCCGACGTGCGGGGAATCGAGCCGGCAGTCAATTCCCGCCGCTTCAAGTTCGCGCCGGCAGCCGATGCCCGAAAGCATCAGGAGATGCGGCGATCCGATTGCTCCCGCGCTCAGGATCGTCTCCCGCTTCGCAACCACCTCGTGCAATTGACCCGCACTGTTGCGATAGACCGCGCCGCGGCAAACCAGTCCGTCATCGCTGTCGTCGAGCAGCAGCCTCTGCACCATCGCTCCGGTGATGATGGTAAGGTTGGCGCGGGCTTCAACCTCGCCCTCGAGATAACCATGGTAAGTGCTCGAGCGGCGGCCGTGGCGGGTATTGGTCTGGACCAGCGAAGAAACCCCGCCAGGATTGAACCTTCCGCTGCCATTATAGTCGCCTGCAGGCATGCCACAGGCTTCGGCGGCGCGCACGAACTGGCGAGCAGCGGGAATGACCGGCGAGCGGATGCCAACTCCGATCGGGCCCGATACCCCTCTGCCCTCGCGGTCGATCGCGGCTTCGTTCGACGGCGAGACCTCTTCCATCCGCTCGAAGCACGGCTGGACATCGCCAAAGCTCCAGCCCGCGGCGCCGTGCTTTTCCCAGTTGTCATAGTCGCCCGGATGCCCGCGCACGAACACCATGTAGTTGATCCCCGAGGATCCCCCGAGCATCTTGCCGCGCGGCACCGGCATGGTCTTATTGACGAAGCCTTGTCCGCCTTTCCCGGCATCAGCCCGGAACATCCAGTCTGTTTCCGGATCGAGCTGGAGCGAGCCGCAGGCCATCGGCATCGCCTCGCGCTCGGGCGGTTTGCCGCCCGCTTCAAGCAGGGCAACCGTTACTTCTGGATTTTCGCTCAACCGCGCGGCCAGCGCCGCACCGGCGGAACCGCCGCCGACGATCACGAAATCGAATGTGTCAGGCATATCGCTTCCCGGATCCAGTTCAGCCAGGCGACCCGCATGCTTTGTTTATCCGGCGAAGCTATACTGCGGGTCGCCAGCCGCCAACCGATATTTCCGGCGCCGCAGCTCAACCCTCGCCCAGCAACCGCCTCGCCATCGCCCGCACTTCATCGCGCATGTCTTCGCGTTCCAGCGCGATCGCCAGGGTTGCTTCGACGAACCCGGTCTTGCTGCCGCAGTCATAGCGTTTGCCCGCAAAAGTCACCGCGTGGAACGGTTGCTGGCCGATCATCCGGGCCATCGCGTCGGTCAGCTGGATTTCGCCGCCGGCGCCTTTGCCCTGGGTTTCGAGCACCCGCATCACTTCGGGCTGGAGGATGTAGCGGCCCGAGATGATCAGGTTGGAGGGCGCATCCTCGCGCCTGGGCTTCTCGACCAGGCCCTTGACCTCGGTCAGCGCGCCGTCGCGCTTCCCCGGGGCGATCACGCCGTAGCTGGAGACCTCCTCCTCCGGCACTTCGAGCACCGAGATCAGATTGCCGCCGACTTGCTCGTAAGCCTCGACCATCTGCTTCATGCAGCCGGGCTGGCCGATCATCAGCTCGTCCGGCAGGAAGATCGCGAAGGGTTCATCGCCGACGATCGCGCGGGCGCACCAGATCGCGTGGCCAAGCCCGAGCGGAACCTGCTGGCGCACCGCGACCAGGTTGCCCGGCTGGATCCGGGTCGGCTCGAGCACTTCGCCAGCGCCTTGTCGCGCCCGGCCATGGTGGTCTCAAGCTCGAAGGCCATGTCGAAATGCTCGACAATCGCGGTCTTGCCGCGGCCGGTGACGAAGATCAGCTGCTCGATCCCAGCCTCGCGCGCCTCGTCGACCGCGTACTGGATCAGCGGCCGGTCGATCACCGGCAGCATCTCCTTGGGGATCGCCTTGGTTGCGGGCAGGAACCGGGTGCCAAGCCCGGCGACGGGGAACACGGCCTTGCGGATCGGCTTGTTGAGAGTGCTTGCGCTCATGCGGTGCTTCTAACCATCCTGTTCCTACGAGCGGGTTAAAGCGGTTTCATGACAACCATGCAACACGCGGTTGCCGCCTTGCCAAATCCCGCTAAACGGATGGGCCTATGGACAAGATCATCATTCAGGGCGGCAAGCGCCTTTCCGGCACCATTCCCATCTCCGGCGCGAAGAACGCGGCGCTGACGCTGCTGCCCTGCGCGCTGCTGACCGACGAGCCGGTGACGCTGCGCAACCTGCCGCGGCTCGCCGATATCGACGGGTTCCAGCACCTGATGAACCAGTTCGGGGTCTCGACCTCGATCGCCGGCAGCCGTCCGACCGATTTCGGCCGGGTGATGACGCTGGAGGCGACGCGGATCACTTCGTCGGTCGCGCCTTACGAGCTGGTCCGCAAGATGCGCGCCTCGATCCTGGTGCTCGCGCCGATGCTGGCGCGGATGGGCGAGGCGACCGTCTCGCTGCCCGGCGGCTGCGCGATCGGCAACCGCCCGATCGACTTGCACCTCAAGGTGCTGGAAGCGCTGGGCGCGACGATCGAGCTGGCGGCGGGTTATGTTCGCGCGATCGCTCCCGATGGCGGCCTGCCAGGCGGGCGCTACAGCTTCCCGGTGGTCTCGGTCGGCGCGACCGAGAACGCGCTGATGGCGGCCGTGCTGTGCACCGGCAAGTCGAGCCTGCACAACGCCGCGCGCGAGCCCGAGATCGTCGACCTGTGCAACCTGCTGGTGGCGATGGGCGCCCAGATCGAGGGGATCGGCAGCAGCGACCTCACCATCCACGGCGTCCCCCGCCTCCACGGCGCCACCTACCGGGTGATGAGCGACCGGATCGAGGCCGGCAGCTATGCCTGCGCCGCGGCGATCACCGGGGGCGAGGTGTTCCTCAAGCACGCGGTGATCGAGGAAATGGACGCCACCGTCCAGGCGCTGCGCGATGCCGGGGTCCAGGTCGAGCCCAAGCCCGGCGGGATCCAGGTGACGCGCCGACGGCCCGCTCAAGCCGATCACCCTCTCCACCGCCCCCTACCCCGGCTTCGCCACCGACATGCAGGCGCAGCTGATGGCGATGCTGTGCCTCGCCGAGGGCTCCTCGGTGCTGACCGAGACGATCTTCGAGAACCGCTACATGCACGTGCCGGAGCTCAACCGGATGGGCGCGCATATCGAGACCAAGGGGCGCACCGCGGTGGTCCACGGGGTCAAGCACCTGACCGGCGCCGAAGTGATGGCCACCGACCTGCGCGCCTCGATGAGCCTGGTGATCGCCGGGCTGGCGCGCGAGGGGGAAACGCAGGTGCATCGGCTGTACCACCTGGACCGTGGGTATGAGCGGCTGGAGGAGAAGCTGGCCTTGGTCGGGGCGGAGATTGAGCGGGTTGGGGGG
>CAWKKZ010000003.1:177500-1600176 GCA_963850395.1 uncultured Alphaproteobacteria bacterium | reverse complement strand
GAGAGGTTGTCATGAAGCTTCGAGAATTGTTTCACCGAGCTGTAAGGCCCCGCATCCACGAGAGATTTGGTGCGATTTTGCTCGAAATTCCCGATCTTGATTCTGACGAAGAGAGTTTCGATATATCTCTTTCTCAAACTGTTATGCACTCTCTTTCGGGAATCGGTCTAATTCTGGACTATCAGGATTCAAAAGGAGAGAAGACTCAGCGGATTGTAACCTGCAAGCAATTCTCTGTTGAAGATGGAAAAGAGTATTTAATGGCATATTGCCACCATCGGCAATCTGTCAGGATGTTTAGAATTGACCGGATTGGTGACATATTTGATCCAGTGACCGGCGAATCTCGAGTCCGGTACAGGCATTTTTCGCGCAGTTCTCTCCTGACAAAGTGTCAAATTCTGGCCTGTCTTGGGGCCTATCGGTAAGCCGCAGAGCCGACCTCATTGCCCTCCTGAATGCTCTGGTTTTTATTGCCCGATGCGACCGCGAGTTTCATCCGGCCGAGCAAGCATCAATGGAAGCGGCACTTACGAGTTTTTGGCTTCGGCTGGAGCTTCTCGGCGATCCCGACTTTGAAGACATTCTCTCCTATGCCAACCGTCTGTCGCCGGACGGTGAGACGTTTTGGTTAGCGATGCGCCGTTTTTCGGAAGACAAGCATCTTGCTTCAATATTCAAGCAGCGAGTTCGCGCTTTGGTAGAAGCAGACGGTGTTGTGAGGCAGGAGGAAGCATTTTGGTCGCTTGAGATTGAGGACTACTTGAGCGGCTCCTGATGGAAATCGAACATCTCTCCGAAGCCGAAGCTGCCAACGAGCTGATGCGCCTGGCCAAGGCGATCGCGCATCACAACCGGCTGTACCATGCCGAAGATTCGCCGGAAGTCTCCGACGCCGAGTACGACGCGCTGGTGCGGCGCAATACCGCGCTGGAAGCGGCGTTCCCGCAGCTGGTCCGCGATGACAGCCCAAGCCGCCAGGTCGGCCATGCGGTAGCGGCATCGCCGCTCGCCAAGGTGGCCCACGCGGTTCGGATGATGAGCCTCGACAATGCCTTTGCCGACGAAGACGTCACCGAGTTCATTGCCCGGGTCCGGCGCTTTCTTGCGCTGGGCGATGATGTGCCGGTGGCGCTGACCGCCGAGGACAAGATCGATGGGCTGTCGTGCTCGCTGCGCTATGAGCAGGGCCGACTGGTCCGCGCCGCGACCCGCGGCGACGGGCAAGTCGGCGAGGACGTTACCGCCAACGTCGCGCACATTGCCGACATCCCGCCAACGCTGCGCGGCGATGCGCCCGAAGTGTTCGAGATCCGCGGTGAAGTTTACATGGCGAAACAGGATTTTACCGCGCTCAACGCCGCGCAGGAAGCTGAGGGCGGCAAGCTCTTCGCCAACCCGCGCAATGCCGCGGCGGGATCGCTGCGGCAGAAGGACGCCAGCGTCACCGCGGCGCGGCCGTTGCGGTTTCTCGCTCATGGCTGGGGCGCGGCGAGCGCGGTGTCGGCGGCAACACAGACCGCGATGATGCAGCAGATCGCGGCTTGGGGCGTGCCGGTTTCGCCGCTGCTGGTGCGCTGCGAAAGCGTCGCCGCGATGCTGGCGCATTACCGGGCGATCGAGCGCAAGCGCGCTGAGCTCGGCTATGATATCGACGGGGTGGTTTATAAGGTCGATCGGCTCGACTGGCAGGAGCGGATGGGCTTCGTCGCCAAGGCGCCGCGCTGGGCGATCGCGCACAAGTTCCCCGCCGAGCGCGCCGAAACCGTGCTCGAAGCGATCGACATCCAGGTTGGCCGCACCGGCAAGCTGACCCCGGTGGGGCGGCTGAAACCGGTGACCGTGGGCGGGGTCGTGGTCGCCAATGTCACGCTCCACAACCGCGACGAGATTGCGCGGTTGGGAGTCCGCCCCGGCGACCGGGTGGTGATCCAGCGCGCCGGCGACGTGATCCCACAAGTGGTCGAAAACCTGACGCGGGAAGACGCGCGCACAGCCTATGCGTTCCCCGACCATTGCCCCGAATGTCAGTCCGAAGCCGTCGCCGAGGAGGGTGAGGTCGATGTCCGTTGCACCGGCGGACTGATCTGCCCCGCGCAGCGCACCGAACGGCTCAAGCACTTCGTCTCCCGCGCCGCGCTCGATATCGAGGGGCTGGGCGAAAAGACCATCGATGAGTTCTTTGTGCTCGGCTGGCTGGAAAGTCCGGCCGATATCTTCCGCCTCCGCCGCCGCCGCAGTGAGATCCTCGAGCGCGAGGGGTGGAAGGACAAGTCGGTGGACAACCTGTTGGCAGCGATCGAAGCCAAGCGCGCACCGGATGCCGCGCGGCTGCTGTTCGGGCTGGGGATCCGGCACGTTGGCGCGGTAACCGCGCGCGATCTGATGAAGCGGTTTGTGGCGCTGGAGAGTCTGCGCGAGGTGGCTGAGTTGGCGCACGGCGGAGCGGCGGAGTACCTTGCCGAACTCACCGCGATCGACGGTATCGGCCCCGCAGTCGCTGAAGCGCTGGGCGATTTCTTCCATGAGCCGCACAACGTCGCGGTCTGGGAGGACCTGTTATCCGAAGTCTCCCCGCCGCCCTATGTGGTCGAATCCAAAGACAGCGCGGTCGCCGGCAAGACCGTGGTGTTCACCGGCGCGCTCGAAACGATGAGCCGTGATGAGGCCAAGGCCCAGGCCGAAAGGCTTGGCGCGCGCGCGGCCGGAACGGTCAGCGTCAAGACCGACCTGGTGGTGGCGGGACCGGGCGCGGGCTCAAAGCTCAAGAAAGCACAGGAACTCGGGATCGAAGTGATCGACGAGGCTGCCTGGGCGGAAATTGTCCAGGCTGCCGGGTAAGCAAACCTCCGCTCAGCACTTCTTCCCCTTGCATGGCGGCGGTGGCGGCGGAGGCGGAGGCGGCGGAGGAGGTGGCGGAGGAGGTGGCGGCGGAGGAGGCGGAGGAGGAGGAGGAGGAGGAGGAGGAGGAGGCGGTGCTGGCGGGGTTCCACCATTGCCATTGCCGTTGCCATTGCCGTTGCCGTTGTCGCCGCCATCGCCCCCCGCGTCATCAGGCGCCACGTTCATGTTGTAGAGCGCGCCGGAGCCGTTATCGACCGCCAGGCCGACATTCCCGCCCAGCGCGAGCGAAGCCGCGCCCATGCCAAGACCGACCACGGCGACAATCATGGCGTATTCGGCGCCCGAGGCGCCGGTCGCGTCGCGAAGGAAATTAACAACAGGCTTTTTCATGGCAGCACAACTCGCTTCAATAGAGTTACTCTAGAGTACGACCGCTGTTCTATGCCTTGGAATTGGCTTGGTTGTTCAGTTGGTTAATGATTTTCGAGAAGTTTGCAATTGGGTTCAAGATTTTTTGCCCAACTCAAAATTATTATCGCTTGTTATTAATGCGATAGACAAAGCCGTTAAAGTCAGTCTCCCCCGCTCAGGCTGGTCAACCGCGCCGGTCGATCCCGCTCGACCATTCGCGCGCCGCGGCCGATTGGCTGGATTGCGCCCATTCCTGCGGGTTGGCGACGATCCAGCGGAAGTACTCGATATCCGCCAGCGTCAACCGCTGGTCGAAGCGAAACCCGGCCCGGCCGCCGCGCACCCAGGCCAGAACCCCGAAGCCGCGGCGTTCCTCAAATCGCAGTTCGGCCGAGGATCCGGCAGACAGCGGCGCATCGCAGCGGATCTTGGCGCCGCTCGCGGAAATGTCGTCGATCAGGCAGCGCTGGGTGGTGTGGGCCATTACCAGCGTTCCTGGCACGCCAAGCAGCAGCCGCGCGGTGCCGCGCTGGCCTTGCTTGCCGCCGAGATTGCCGAACAGCTTGGTCATAGCCGGCAAGACTAAGCGGAAATGCTTAAGAACGTTCCTGCGCCTGCGGGATCGGGGCCTGGGTGCGCCGCACCGCCACGATCAGCACCCCAATTAGCGCGATTACCGCGCCGATCGTCATCCGGGCATCGAGCTTGTCGCCCAGGAACGCGACCCCCAAACCGATCGTGGCGAGCGGCGTGATCAAGGTCAGCGGGGCGAGCAAATTGGCCTCGTAACGGACGATCAGCACATAGTATGCGGTGTGCGCGATCACCGAGACAATCAGCGATGAGAACAGCAGCGCCCCCACAAACGGCCAGCCGGCATCAATCGCCAGGTGCCACTCATCGCGTTCAAGCAGGATCGTCAGCGGGGTGAGCAGGGCAAAGCCGGTCAGCCCGAGCCAGGCCTGAAAGCGCAGCGGCGCGATCTCGTCCATCTGCTTGGCCAGCACTGCGCCCAGCGATCCGGTGAAGGCCGAAGCCAGCACCAGCAGCAACCCGGCCGAGATCGCGAATCCAGGTTGCCAGACCACCAGCAGCACCCCAACCAGCGCCAGCGATATGCCAAGCGCGCGGGGCCAGCGGATCCGCTCACCCAGCATCAGCACCGAGAGCAGCGTGGTAATCGGCACTCCGGCCTGGATCACGATCGCGGCGGCCGATGCGGTTACCGTCTGCAGCGCGGTGAACATCAGCGCGAAAGATCCGCCGCCCAGCAGCACGCAGACCGACACGATCCGCCAGGCCGGGCGCGGTATCGGCAGCAGCCAGGGCAGGGTGACCAGCACGACAAGCCCGAACCGCAGCGCGACGTAGAACAGCGGCGGCACATGCCAGATCGAAACCACTATACTGCTGACAATCGTGTTGACTGCCCAGATCAGACAGACCGCCACCAGCATCAGAAAATCGCGCAGGTTCATGGCGCGGTGCGGCGCTTCCGCAGCCACAGGATCGACCAGTCGCCGTTGACCAGTCGCGCCGCGAGCCGCAGTCCCGCGCGGCGGCAGACGCGGCGGACCTGGGGTTCTTGGGCTTCAAGCAGGCCTGCCAGCAGCAAGTGCCCGCCCGGTACCATCGCCCTGGCGAAATCCGGGGCCAAGCCGATCAGCGGTCCGGCGAGGATATTGGCGAGGATCAGGTCATAGGGCCCGCGCGCGCCCAGCAGCGGGTGGTCCATCCCGGCGGCGACCAGCATGGTCAGTTCGCCGGGGCGCGCACCGAGCAGCACAGCGTTGGCGCGGGCGTTGTCCTGGACCACACCGATACAGACCCGGTCGATGTCGCTCGCAGTGGCCAGTGCTCGCGGCCACAAATGCAGTGCGGCCATGGCGAGCAGGCCGGTGCCGGTGCCAATATCGGCGCAATTGCGCACCATCACCCCGCGCGCCTTCATCGTGCTGAGCATCGCCAGGCATCCGGCGGTGGTCGCGTGCTGGCCGGTGCCGAAGGCCTGGCTCGCAGGGATGCAGAAGTTGCGCACCCCGGCTTGGCGCAGCGATGGATGCTCGGGCGTATGGACGTGGAAGCGCCCCGCCCGGATCGGTTCCAGGCCTTGCTGGCTGTGCGTCAACCAATCGGTATCGGGCAGTTTTTCGACAAACAGGTGCGGCGCGCGCCTGCCGAACAGCGCGGCGATCGCGGCCTTGTCGCGGCGGATCGGTGGTCGATCCATCCACGCCTCAAGCTGCCAGTCGTCCGGCTTGTCTTCAGCGATCTCGCTGCCGGCCAGGACGATCTCCGGATCCCAATCGAGCGCCTCTTCGTGCGCCAGCAAGGCCGCCTCGATCACCCCGCGCGGGGCGAGGGCAGTAAGCTTCCAGGCGCTGCTCACTGGGCTGACGCTTCCTTGGCCAAGCGCTTGGTCAAGCGTTCGCTGCCCAACGCGGAATAGGCGATGCAGGCGCGCGGCTGGAGCAGCGGCGCTTTGCCGAGAGAGGCGCTCAAGCAGATCGCTGCCGCCGGGATGCGGGGTCAGCAGCAGGTCGCAAGGCAGCTTCTCGATCACGCGCAGACCGGCACGGACAGCCTCGACCCGGCCGGGATGATCGGTGAAACGATAATCGTCGGCCGAGATCGGGTTGATCGAATCGGCATAGGCGATCGTCACACAGCGCCCGCGCTCGCAGCTTCGCCAAGTCCAGCTGGCCGAACCCGGTGAGTGGGCCGGATTGGCAAACATCGTAAATCGCGTATCGCCGACCTTCAGCATGCTATTGTGGCGGAGTGTCCGATCGACCCGCGCTGGCTGCATCGGTTCCTTTTCAAGCAAGGCAAACTGCGGATCGCCGCGGTCGGGTTTGCCGGTGCGCATGACCTGGGCAGCAGCTGCCACCACTGCCAGCTTTGCGCCGGTGGCCTGCTGAATCGCTGACATCCCGCCAACATGGTCGAAATGCTCGTGGGTCATCAGCAGCCACTTGATCTGGCGGGGGTCGAACCCGAGCGCCTTGATGTTCGCCAGCACATGCGGCGCAGCATCGGCGGGACCGGTATCGATCAGCACCAGCCCGGCCGTCGTTTCGATCAGCACCACGGTGATCCCGCAGGTGCCGACATACCAGCTGCGGCCATGGATATGGGCGGGCGGGGCCGGATCGGACCAGCCATCGCGGGTGCCGCAAGCGTTGGCGATATCGAGGCTGGCAGCGGGGCGTTTGACCGGTTCGACTGTGCCCAGCGTCAGCAGCGCGAGTGTGGCAACAGCAATTCTAGCGAACATAGGAGGCTCCATTGGCATCGAGCACCGCGCCGGTCATGCTTTCGGGCGCATCGAGCGCACAGAATGCGGCGATGGTCGCGATTTCCTCGGGCGTCGCCACCCGGCCGAGCGGAATGTCAGCGAGCAGCCCCGCGCCGCCGCGGCTGGCGAGGTAGTCCTCGGCCATGCCTGTATCGGTAAAGCCCGGGCACACCGCGTAGCTCATGATGCCGCTCGCCGCATAGTGGCGGGCGATGGTCTTGTGCATGGCGATCATCCCGCCCTTGGAAGCGGCGTAGTGCCAGTGATCGGGCGAATCGCCGCGGTGCGCAGCGCGGCTGGCGATGTGGACGATCCGCCCCGGGCGCCGCTGAGCCAACCAGTGCCGCACCGCATAGCGAGACAATTCCGCCGATGCGGTCAGGTTGATCCGCAGCGTATCCTCCCAGTTGTCGAGCCACTGGATGTCCGACAGCACGATCGGATTGGCGGCGAACAGCCCGGCGTTGTTGACCAGAATGTCGATCCGGCCATGGGGCGAGCGCTCCATCGCCTCCTCCCACAACCGCGCCGGGGCAGTCGGATCGGCCAGATCGGCGCCGATGGTCTCGCCGTCGTGGGCCTTGGTCGCGTGGCCGATCACCCGCACGCCCCTTGCGCGCAAAGCCGAGGCAATCGCCGCGCCGATACCGCGGGAGCAGCCGGTGACGAGTGCAGTAAGCTGGGTCATGCGCTTGCTCTAGACATTCACTCCGGAACCGCCAAGCCGCTGCTTGCGCGCCCTCGCGTTTTGATTAAGGGAGACCGGCAAGGGGCGTTGCCCCGACCTGTCAGCAAAGGAACGCCGCGCATGGCCGATGCGAAAGCCCGCCCGCTTAGCCCGCACTTGCAAGTCTGGCGCTGGGGGCCGGCGATGGCGGTGTCGATCCTCCACCGGATTACCGGCAACGGCCTCGCGCTGGTTGGGCTCGCGGTGCTGCTGTGGTGGCTGGGCGCGCTGGCGGGCGGCGATCAAAGCTATCTGGGCTTCAACCGCCACGCCTCGGAATGGTACGGGCAAGTGGTACTGATCGGCCTCACCTGGGCGTTCTTCAACCACATGGCCTCGGGCCTGCGCCACTTCGTGCTCGATATTGGCGCTGGCTACGAGCTGACCGGCAATGCTCGCTGGTCGATCGCCACCCCGCTTATCGCCCTGGCGCTTACCGCTGCGACCTGGGCCTGGATACTGCTGAGGTAATTATGGGCAACGGAACCAACATCGGCCGCGTCCGCGCACTGGGCTCGGCGCATTCGGGCAGCCACCACTGGCTGCTCCAGCGCTTTACCGCGATCGCCAACCTGGCGCTTGGGCTGTTCCTGCTGTTCTCGCTGGCAGGGCTGGGCGACTATGCGTTCGCCGCGGTCCACAAGTGGGCCGCCGCGCCGATCCCGGCGCTGGCGCTGGGGCTGTTCGTGATTTCGACCTTCTGGCACGCCCGCCTGGGCCTGCAGGTGCTGATCGAGGACTATGTCCATGAAGCCGCCAACAAGTTCGCGGTGATGGCACTGCTCAATCTTTCCGCATTCGCAGGGGGCGCCTTCGGCCTGCTCTGTGTAATCCGCATCGCGCTCGGAGCACCGGCATGACCGCGCCTTCCTACAAGATCATCGACCACACCTATGACACCGTGGTGGTCGGCGCCGGCGGCTCCGGCCTGCGCGCGACGATGGGCAGCGCCGAGGCTGGGCTCAAGACCGCCTGCATCACCAAGGTCTTCCCGACCCGCAGCCACACCGTTGCCGCGCAGGGCGGGATCGCCGCCAGCCTTCAGAACAACAGCCCGGACCACTGGACCTGGCACATGTTCGACACCGTCAAGGGCTCGGACTGGCTCGGTGACCAGGACGCGATCGAATATATGGTCCGCGAGGCACCGGCTGCGGTTTACGAGCTGGAACACGCCGGCATGCCGTTTTCGCGCAACGCCGATGGCACGATCTATCAGCGTCCGTTCGGCGGCCACATGCAGAACATGGGCGAGGGGCCACCGGTGCAGCGCACCGCCGCCGCTGCCGATCGCACCGGCCACGCCATGCTCCACGCGCTCTATCAGCAGAGCCTGAAGTACGACGCCGACTTCTTCATCGAATACTTCGCGATCGACCTGATCATGGAGAACGGGGTGTGCCGCGGGGTCATCGCGCTGTGCATGGATGACGGCTCGATCCACCGCTTCCGCGGCCACGCGGTGGTGCTGGCGACCGGCGGCTATGGCCGCTGCTACTACACCGCCACCAGCGCTCACACCTGCACCGGCGACGGCGGCGGGATGGTGCTGCGCGCGGGCCTGCCGCTGCAGGACATGGAATTCGTCCAGTTCCACCCGACCGGGATCTACGGCGCCGGGGTGCTGATCACCGAAGGTGCGCGCGGCGAGGGCGGCTACCTCACCAACTCCGAGGGTGAGCGTTTCATGGAGCGCTATGCCCCCTCGGCCAAGGACCTTGCCAGCCGCGATGTGGTCAGCCGCTCGATGGCGCTCGAAATGCGCGAGGGGCGCGGGGTTGGCCCACAAGGCGCTTACCTCAATCTCCACCTCGATCACATTGCGCCGGAAGTGCTGGCGCAGCGGCTGCCGGGAATCACCGAGAGCGGCAAGATCTTCGCCGGGGTCGACCTAACCCGCCAGCCGCTGCCGGTCTGCCCGACGGTGCACTACAACATGGGCGGCATCCCCGCCAACTACCACGGCGAGGTGATGACCATCGGCGCCGACGGCAATCCCGAAACCGTGGTCCCCGGACTGTTCGCGGTGGGCGAGGCGGCCTGCGTTTCGGTCCACGGCGCCAACCGCCTTGGCTCGAACTCGCTGATCGATCTGGTGGTGTTCGGCCGCGCCGCCGGGCACCGCTTGAAGGAAACGATCAAGCCGCAGTCGGCCCACGCCGAACTGCCCAAGGACTCGGCCGAACTCGCGCTGACCCGGCTCGATCACTTCCGCCACGCCGCGGGCGGCTCACCCACCGCCGAGGTCCGCCTCGAAATGCAGCGGACCATGACCAAGGGCTGCGCGGTGTTCCGCGACGAGGCGCTGATGGCCGAGGGCAAGGCCGCGCTCGCCAAGACCTACGCGCGGATGCAGGACATCGGCGTCACCGACCGCTCGCTGATCTGGAACACCGACCTGGTCGAGACCATGGAACTCGACAACCTGATCGCCCAGGCGACGGTAACGATCCACGGCGCCCACGCCCGCAAGGAATCGCGCGGCGCCCATGCGCATGAGGATTTCCCCGAGCGCGATGACAAGCGGTGGATGAAGCACACCGCGGCGTGGTTTGACGGCTGGGGCGGGTCTGGCGGTGCGGTGCGCTTGGACTACCGCCCGGTGCATGAGTACACGCTCACCGGATGACGTGAGCTATATCAAGCCGAAGAAGCGGGTTTATTGAGGGGCAATTCAGTTTGCTACAATATTCTGCAACGCGACTATAAATGCGACTTTGATCGGTGTTGAGCTGCGTTTACGGATTCGCTATTATGCTCACGACTCGACAAAGAGAATTGGTCGCTCGAACGATTTAGCTGGGATACTGACTGGGAATAGAAGTTGACTGGAGGATAAGGCTATGTTTTCCCAAGGAAAAACACTGTTTGCCGCGATTTTCTTGTTTTCAACATCTGCAGTCGCCACTTCAGCACTTACTTCGGGTGGTGAAATCAACTCAAATGACAGTCGAAACCTCAATCGAAGCGGACTTGTGGCAAACATGCCTAGTCCTTCATACGATCCAGCGACGGTTCATTTCTTAACAATGGGGCCAGATGAAGGGCCAAAGGACGAACCAAAGAAGGTATGCCGAGACTTCGTCTTTGAGGCATTGCGCCAATTTATGCGATGGCGAATACGGGACTCTTTGTTTTCCTACTACGGTTTGCAATCCGGTGACTCATAGGTGTGAGAAAGTTGAGCCTTAATTGCAATTACGGTGACAGCAATTAAATAATTACGGTGCCAGGTGCAACAACCCCCAATCCCAACTCTTTCTCCGTTGCATCCACCCATCAATCCGGCAACCTTGCCACCCATGCCCAAGGTCTTCAGCTGGAACGGTTTCCGCTTTCACTTCTACTCTGAAGAGGGCGATCCGCGCGAGCCGGTGCATATCCATGTTCGCAAGGGCCGGGACAACGCGAAGTTTTGGCTTCGTCCGGATGTCGTTCTGGCATATAATCGCGGCTTCGCACCGCATGTGCTGACCCAGCTATTTGCAGTTGTCGAACAGAACCGCGAGCTTATCGAAAGCATCTGGAATGACCATTTCGCCTGATCCCCAAGCCACTTCGCCCGAGCCACTGGCTGTTCGATTCGACGAGCACAGCTTCTGGGTCGATCTCGCAGATGGCCGCACGCTGGGCATTCCCCTCGCATGGTTCCCCCGCCTGCTGCATGGTTCGCCCGAGGCCCGCGCCAAAGTAGAGCTTAGTCGGGTGGGCCTCCATTGGGACGAACTCGATGAAGACATTTCGGTCGCAGGCCTGATCGCCGGCCGGGGTGACCAGACGCGGGTCCGCAAAGCGGCGGCCTGAGCTGGGCTGAAATTCGGGATTGCCGTTACAGCGCACTCATTTCACAACCACCGCGCGAAATCGCAATTACCCCGGCAGCGCTTAACCGAAAGTTCGTTGCCTCGCCATAGTTCTAGCTGCGACGGTGGACGCATCGCGCAATGCACTTGGGTCCGTTTGGCTGGAGAGGACCATGTCCCAACTCAAGTTTCCCCTGGGCGCCGGCCCTGCCGCTACTGCGCTGATCGTCGTGGCACTGCTCGGGGCGGGCGCTTATTTCGGCTATGCCGGCCTTGCCGACCTGACCGAGCCCATTTTCGTGTCCGGGCGCGAAGTTGTCGGGCGTGAGGGGGTGCGGGTCGGGCTGTTCGCGGTGGCTGCGCTGATGGGCGGGTCGGGGCTGGTGCTGTTGGTGCGCAGCCTGCGCAACCGGGGGCGCGAGAAGTTCGTGGCGCTCGATGCCAACCGCATGGTGCTTTCCGGGTTCGACCTCAGCGGCGAGGAGCGCGCGGTGTCCTATGCCGAGATCGCCGATCTGCGCGAGTACCGGGTCAGGGGCATGCCGGTGATCGAGATCAGCCCGCGTGGCGGCGAGAAGATCATGCTCGGCATGGTCCTGTTCCGCAATGCCGAAGCGTTTGAACAGTTCCGCCAAGAGCTGCGCGCGCGGGTGCCTGGCCCGCAGCAATGAAGGGAATTACGGGAATTACGGTGCGGGAATTACGGTGACGTCTGCCAGTGTCACCAAATTTCACCGCAGCCCCATCGCATTCCAGTGATCCTGCTGCTGGCCCATGATCCTCACAATCTGCACCTCCCGCTCGTCGGCCATATAGAAAATCGTATGCCGCCCCGCCGTGATCTTGCGCAGGCCGGGGCGCGGCAAATCGGCATCGGGGCCAAGCATCGGGTTTTCGACGATCCGCTGCACTTGTGCCTCGATCGTATCGAGATAACGCCGCGTCTGCCTGGCACCCCATTGCGCCATCGACCATTGCGCGGCGCCAAGAAAATCGCGCCGCGCCAGCGAGTGGTAGCGCAGCTTGCGCTTCATGCCTCGGGGAAGTTCTCGTCGATCCACGCCCGCGCGTCGAACTCGACCAGCGGGCTGGCAAGACCCTCGTCGATCGCGGCGAGCAGCTTCGATTTGAACACTGCGCGCTCTTCGTGCAGCCGCAGGGCATCGCGGATCACCTCGCTGGTTGAGTCGAACTCACCAGCCGCGACTTGCGCCCGCGTATAGTCCATCCAGCGTTCGCCCAGCGCAATCGAAGTGTTTTTCTTGGCCATGACCCGGCGTTACCAAATTTTGGTAATTGTCGCAAGAGGCCCCGAGCTTTTGCCCGCCTGCGACCTCGGCTAGTCTGCGATTCTTCCGACCGATTCGAAAGGGCAATGCGATGATCGAGAGCGAGCCGGCGCCGCGCCGCGACTGGTCGCCGGGGGTGCGGTTGCTGTTTGTTGCGCTGGTCGGCCTGGTGCTGATCGTGCCGCTGCTGATGGTCTATGCGCTGGTCTATGACCGCCAGGACCAGGCCCGCACCGCGCAGAGCGAGATCAACGCTGGCTGGGGCGGGCCGCAAGTGGTTGCCGGACCGGTGGTGGTGGTGCCGTTCCGGACCACCCAGACCCAGAACGAGGAGGTCAATGGCAAGGTCACCAGCCGCGTGGTCGAGGTGGAGAAATTGCTCTACATCTCGCCGGTCGCCAATGCGGTAGCCACAGAAATTACTCCGCAGGAACGCAAGAAATCAATCTACCGCTCGGTGCTTTACGAAGCCAAGGTGGCGGGCAAGGCGAGCTTTGCGCTGCCCGACGACCTGGCGCGCTTCGGGGTCACGCGTGAGCGGTTGATGTGGGACCGGGCGGAGCTGAGGATGGGCGCGTCGGATGCGCGCGGGCTGACTTCGGGGGCGACGCTCAGCGCGGGCGGCAAGCCACTGGCGCTGCAACCGGGCAAAGGTCCGGCGGCGAGCGGTGGGCAGGGGTTCTTTGCGTTTCTCGCCTGGAACGGCACCGGGACGATCGACGTCGACTATGCCTTTGGCCTGCGTGGCAGCCGCTCCTTGAGCCTGGTGCCGCGTGGTGGGAGGACCGCGTGGGCAGTCAGCTCACCTTGGGCCAGTCCCAGCTTCGGCGGAGCGTTCCTGCCCGACCGGCGCGAAGTCAAGGAATCTGGCTTCACCGCCAGCTATACCGTCGACAAGCTCGCGCTCGGCATGGCCCCGGTGGCGATGGAGGATCCGGGCCGTCCGAACATCGACGATGGCGATGGCCGCGATGGCAACGTCTACGCCGCTGAAGCCGCCAGCGATGGCTCGGCCGGCAATGTCGCCGCGGGCGGAGCCGACGAAGTGATCGGCGCCCCAGCGCGTGCGGTCACGGTTGGGCTGGTCGAGCCGGTCGATCTCTATTCCAAGGTCGATCGCGCGGTGAAATACGGCTTCCTGTTCATCGGCTTCACCTTCCTCGCCTATTTCCTGTTCGATGTGGTTGCCGGCGCAAGGGTGGCGGCGGCGGAATATCTGCTGACCGGGGCCGGGCTGGTGCTGTTCTTCGTGCTGCTGCTGGCCTTTGCCGAAGTGATCGGATTCACCCCGGCCTATCTGTTGGCGAGCGCGGCGATCATCGGGCTGTTGACGGCTTACGCCGCCGCGGTGCTCAAGTCATGGCAACGCGCGCGGTTCATGGGGGCGCTGCTGGTCGGGCTTTATGCGCTGTTGTTCGTGCTGCTCAACCTTGAGGCCTGGTCGCTGCTGATCGGCGCAGTGCTGCTGTTCGCGGCGCTGGGCGGGGTGATGTACGCAACCCGCAATGTCGACTGGAGCGTGGCACGGAAGCGGGAGGTGTAGGCTCGCAAATCCTCTCCATTTTTCCGAAGGGCAAATGGGGAGGTGGCAGTCGCGCAGCGACTGACGGAGGGGTATTGAGTTGGGGCAGAAACCCCTCCGTCACGCCCTGCGGACGCGCCACCTCCCCATTTGTCCTTCGGAAAAATGGAGAGGATTAAACTACCGCCACCTCCCCATTTGCACTGCGTGAAAATGGAGAGGACCGTGTTACCGCCAGCGCAGCCGATCAGCCGTCAGTTCGGCCACCGACCGCACCCCCATCAGCTTCATGCCCCGCTCGATCTCATCCTTGAGGATCCCGATCGCGCGCTCGACCCCGGACTGGCCGGCCGCCGCCAGCGCGTAGAGGTAGAGCCGCCCGCCCGAGGCCGCGTTCGCCCCGGCACACAGGGCTTTCAGCACATGGGTGCCGCGCCGCACGCCGCCGTCGCAGACGACTTCGATGCGTCCACCAACGGCATCGACGATCTCACGGACCTGGTCGAACGGCGCGCGGCTGCCATCGAGTTGCCGGCCGCCGTGGTTCGAGAGCCAGATCGCATCGATCCCCATGTCGGCCGCGCGGCGCGCGTCGGCGGCGCTCATCACGCCTTTGAGCGCGAAAGTGCCGCCCCAATCCTGGCGGATTTGCTCGACCATTTTCCAGTCGAGCGAGGGGTCGAGCATGTCGGAGAAATAGCGCTGGATCGAAACCGGCTGGGCCGTGCCTTCGCGCACGTGGGTGTCAAGATTGGGCAGCGCGAACTTTTCGCGGAAAACGTAATCGAGCGCCCAGCGTGGCTTGACTGCATAGGCCAGCGCCGAAGCGGCGGTGAACCGGGGCGGTGAGGAAAAGCCCGAGCGCAGGCAACGTTCGCGCTTGCCGCCAACGATGGTATCGACCGTCAGCGCAATCGCATCGAACTTCGCCGCCTGGCAACGTGCGATCATGCTGGCGTTGAGCCCCTTGTCCTTGTGGACATAGAGCTGGAACAGCTTGGGGGTGGAAACCAGCGCGCCGATCTCCTCGATACTCACCGTCGCCAGGCTCGAGATCCCGAACCACAGCCCGAACTTCTCCGCCGCCCGTGCAACCGCGCGCTCGCCCTGCCAGTGGAACACGCGCTGCAGTGCAGTGGGCGAAAGGATCAGCGGCAGCGCGGACTTGCGGCCCATGATCGTGCATGAAGTGTCGATCGTCTCGACCCCGGCGAGCACATCGGGAACCAGATCGGCGTCGGCAAAGGCGGCGGTGTTGCGCGCCTTGGTCAGCTCGTCGTCGGCGGCGCCATCGATATAGTCGAACACCGGCCAAGGCAGCTGCGCCTTGGCCAGACGGCGAAAATCGTCGATGTTGTGGCAATCGGACAGGCGCATCCCAGTGCGCTAGCTAATCGCCGGTCGCGCCGCAACTAACGCATGTAGGCGTCGCACACCGTATCATCGCCGCTTTGCAACCCTTGGCGTAACGCTTCGACCCGCTGGGCGCTGGAACCATGGGTGAAGCTGGCCTCAACCGGGCGGCGGCCGGCGTTTTTCATCAGCGTGTCGTCGCCGATCGAATGCGCGGCATTAAGGCCCTCTTCCATGTCTCCGGCCTCGATCTTGTCACGGTTGCGCGCGGCCCAGACCCCGGCATAGCAATCCGCCTGCAACTCCATCCGCACCTGCAATTGGTTGGCGCGGTTCGGGCGCTGTGATTGCGCGCTGCGGATCTGGTCAGAGACCCCGGTGATGGTCTGGATATGGTGGCCGTATTCGTGCGCGATCACATAGGCGCGGGCGAAATCGCCCCCGGCGCCCAGCTTGCTGTCCATCTCGCGGTAGAAATCGGTGTCGATGTAGATCCCCTGGTCGCTCGGGCAATAGAACGGCCCCATCGCGCTTTGCGCCGAGCCGCAGCCCGAATTGCCCTGCTGCGAATAGAACACCAGCTTGGGCTGCTGGAACGGCACGTTGGCCTGTTGAAAGATCGGTTGCCAGGTCTTGTTGAGCGAGGAGAGGGCGTTGCAGGTCTCGCGGCTGAGCGGATCGACCGAGCAACTTTCGCTGATGCTGCCGCCGCCCTGCGCCGGCCCTTGCTGTTCGATCGGTGCGCCCTGTTCCAGCCCGCCCAGCATCTGGGTGGGATCGACCCCGAACACCACGGCTGCAATCAGCGCGATCACCAGGGTGCCGCAGCCCAGCTGCCCGCCGCGTCCTGGCATCCGCATGCCGCCGCCGCGTTGATCTTCGACATTGACGGCGTTGGGATCGAAATCGTCGAGACGCATGGGCTACCCTTTCGTGACGCTGGACAAGCTGCCGTCCAGCCGCAATGGCACGCACTATAGAGGCTTTGTCAAAAGGTTGGAGTCGGGAATGCGGTTATCGGGCAAACGCGCGCTGGTTACCGGTTCGACCTCGGGGATCGGGCTGGCCGTGGCCCGCGCGCTCAAGGCTGAAGGGGCAGAGGTGGTGCTGTCCGGATTCGGCGAGCCCGCGGCGATCGCGGCGCTGTGCGCGGAACTGGACGCGCGCCACGTTCCAGCCGACTTGTCGCGGCGCGACGGTGTGGAGGCGCTGCTGGCGGGCGCGGGGCCGGTCGATGTGCTGGTCAACAATGCCGGGATGCAGCATGTCGCCCCGGTCGAGGAGTTCCCGGTCGACAAGTGGGACCAGATCATCGCGCTCAACCTGACCGCAGCCTTCGACGCCTGCCGCCTCGCCATCCCGCATATGAAAGCGGCCGGGTGGGGGCGGATCATCAACACCGCCAGCGCCCACTCGCTCACCGCCTCGCCCTACAAGGCGGCCTATGTCGCGGCCAAGCATGGGCTGGCCGGGCTGACCAAGACCCTGGCGCTGGAACTGGCGACCTTCAACATCACCGCCAACTGCATCAGCCCAGGCTATGTCTGGACCCCGCTGGTGGAAAACCAGATCCCCGATACCATGGCGGCACGAAATATGACCCGCGAGCAGGTGATCAACGAAGTGCTGCTGACCCGCCAGCCGACCAAGAAATTCGTCCAGCCCAGCGATGTCGGCGAGATGGCGGCGTTCCTGTGCGGCGATGCTGCGGCCAATATCACCGGCGCGAACATCTCGATGGACGGCGGCTGGACCGCTGAGTGATGCAGCTGTGACACGCAAATTCTCGTCAAAGCGCGAAGTTCTTCAACGATCCTTGCCGGGTTGCCGGCATTCTGTAAGCAGGCGGCGATGAAACGTTGCGGGGCAGCGAACAGGCAAGGCAAAGCGCTGCTGATGGCGGCGGTGATCGCGTTTACCTCGCTGACCAATCCGGCCAGCGCCGCGCCGCGCCGCGACAGGGCCGCGGAAGAACTCAAGACCCAGCTGCTTGCTCATATCACCGAACTGTCGAGCGATGCTTATGAAGGCCGTGAGCCGGGCACCGAGGGCGAGGCCAAGACCCTGCGCTATCTCGGTCAGCAATGGTTCGATATCGGACTGCAATCGGGCACCAATGATCCCGGTCATGCCTGGTTTGCCCCGGTAACGATCATCGCCCGCGAACCCGATGGCAGCCGCGCGGCGTTCACCCGCAAGGGCCGGCGGCTGTTCACTCCGGCCGATGCGGTGCTGGTGCTGACCTCGGGCAAGCGCAGTCTGATCGAAAACGCGCCGGTGCTGTTCGTTGGCAAGGGCGATGCTGCGGCGCTCACGCGCAGCGAACTGGCCGGCCGGGTCGCATTGCTGCTCGATGGCGGGATTGATTTGTCCGAGCGGCAGAACGCGCTGCTTGCGGCCGGTGCTTCGGCGGTGCTGACCGTGCTTGACGGCGAGCGCAGCCTGGAAAATGTTGCGGCGCGGCGTGGCCGGCTGGCTTACGGCCTGACCAACGAAGCGTTTGGCGGCGATCTTGAAGCGTTTATCACCGCCGATGCGCTCAACCGGGCGCTGGCTGGAAGCGGGCAAACCGTCGCCGGTTTGCAAGCGGCGGCGGCAAAGGCAGACTTTGCCGCCAAACCGATCGATCTTGCGGTGACGCTCGAGGCAACCACCCGCGAGACCCGGATCAACACCCACAACGTGATCGGCAAGCTGCCCGGCAAGCGGCCAGAACTCGGCGCGGTGCTGGTGGTGGCGCACTGGGATCACTTCGGGCGCTGCGCCTCGCCGCCGGCCGAAGACCAGATCTGCAACGGCGCGATCGACAATGCCAGTGGGGTGGCGGTGCTGACCGAAGCGGCGCGGCGGCTGGCGAAGGGTCCGGCGATCGACCGCGACGTCTATTTCCTGGCCACCACCGCCGAAGAACTTGGCCTGCTTGGCGCCCATGCTTTTGCCGAAAACCCGCCGCTGCCGATCAATTCGATCGTTGCCGCGTTCAATATCGATTCGGTTGCGCTGCTGCCCGCGGGGCGGCCGTTTGCGATTGTCGGCAAGGGGCTGACCCGGCTCGATCCGCAGATCGCCGCGGCGGCCAAGGCAGCGAAGCGAGAAGCTGGTCGAGGGCGAGGCCGCCAATGCCTATGTCCAGCGCCAGGACGGCTGGGCACTGCTCAAGCACGATGTCCCCGCGGTGATGGTCTCAAGCTCGTGGAGCGAGATCGCGGTGATCGAGCGGTTTTTTGAGGGTGACTATCACCGCGCCAGCGACCAGCTGGCGGGCAAGGGCATCGAGCTGGGCGGCGCAGCGGATGACACGCTGTTCCTGGTCGCGCTGGTGCGCTGGTTCGGCGATCCCAAGAAGGTGCCGGTAGCGGCGCCATAACCCCACTAGCTATGCCGGGGGAGTGCGGTTACATGGGCCGCCACGAATTGAACCGCACAAAGGCGCAGTGGCACCCATGGATATCCCCCTCGGCCTGACTTTCGACGACGTCCTGCTGCGTCCGGGCGAGTCTGACATCCTGCCCAGCAAGGCCGATACCCGCACGCGTTTGAGCCGCGAGATCGCGCTCAACATTCCGGTGATCTCGTCGGCGATGGACACCGTGACCGAGGCCGACATGGCGATCGTGATGGCCCAGCTCGGCGGGATCGGGGTGCTCCACCGCAATCTGACCGTAAAAGAGCAATGCGCCGCGGTGCGCAGCGTCAAGCGCTTTGAAAGCGGGATGGTGGTCAATCCGATCACGATTACGCCAGAGGCAACGCTAGGCGAAGCGCGGGCCTTGATGGAAGCCAACCGCATCTCGGGGATCCCGGTGGTTGAGGCCGGGGGCAAGCTGGTCGGCATCCTGACAAACCGCGACGTGCGCTTCGCCGACAATCCCAAGCAGCCGGTGCGCGAGCTGATGACCCACGAAAACCTGGCGACGGTAAAGGCCGGGGTCAGCCAGGATGAGGCCCGCCGGCTGCTCCATGCCCGCCGGATCGAGAAGCTGCTGGTGGTCGATGACAAGTTTCGCTGCATCGGCCTGGTCACGGTCAAGGACATGGAACGCGCGGTAACCTATCCCGATGCGACCAAGGATGCCGCTGGCCGCCTGCGCGTCGCCGCCGCGACCACGGTGGGCGACAAGGGCTTTGAACGGACCGAGGCGCTGCTCGCCGCCGAATGCGACGTGGTGATCATCGACACCGCCCACGGCCACAACAAGGACGTCGCCCGCGCGGTCGAGCGGGTCAAGATGCTCTCGAACTCGGCGCAAGTGATTGCCGGCAACGTCGCCACCTATGAAGCCACGCGGGCGCTGATCGATGCCGGGGCCGATGCGGTCAAGGTCGGGATCGGGCCGGGCTCGATCTGCACCACCCGGGTGGTCGCGGGCGTCGGGGTGCCGCAGCTCACCGCAGTGATGGAAGCCGCGCGCGCCGCCAAGGATGCCGGGGTGCCGATCATCGCCGATGGGGGCCTGCGGACCAGCGGCGATGCGGCCAAGGCGCTTGCCGCCGGGGCCTCGAGCATCATGATCGGCTCGATGCTGGCGGGAACCGAGGAAGCGCCGGGCGAAACGTTCCTTTATCAGGGCCGGGCCTACAAGTCTTATCGCGGGATGGGCTCGGTCGGCGCGATGGCGCGGGGCAGCGCTGACCGCTATTTTCAGCAGGACATCAAGGATCAGATGAAACTGGTGCCCGAAGGGATCGAAGGCCAGGTGCCTTACAAGGGGCCGGCACGCGATGTGGTCCACCAGCTGGTTGGCGGGATCAAGGCGGCGATGGGCTATACCGGCTCGGCGACGATCGAGGATCTTCAGGCGCGCGCCCAGTTCGTGCGGATCACCAATGCCGGCTTGCGCGAAAGCCACGTCCACGACGTGACGATCACGCGCGAGGCACCCAACTACAAGTCGTGACGCGGCGATGACGCCCGCCGCCCGCGTTCAGGCGGCTATCGAAGTGCTCGACCTGGTGATCGCTGCGGCGCGCGAAGGCGGGGCGAGCGCCGACAAGATTGTCGCCGAGTGGTTCCGGACCCGCCGCTTCGCCGGATCGGGCGATCGCCGCGCGGTGCGTGCGCTGGTTTACGGTGCGATCCGGGGCTGCGGCGAGGTACCGGTCAGCGGCCGCGCGGCGCTGTTGCGGCTGGTGCAGGACGATCCGGCGCTGGCAGCCTTGTTCGATGGTTCGCGCCATGCGCCCGCGCCGATTGCCTCCAATGAAGCGGCGGCTGCGGCTGGGATTGCACCGGCGTGGCTGGTCGAAGCCTTGGCCGTCAGCGGGATCGAGGGCGCAGAGGCCCAAGCGCTGCTCGGGCGCGCTCCCCTCGACATTCGGTTCAACCGCTTGAAGGCCGCTCCCGAGCTTCCGCTCCCCGGCGAACGCACTCAGGCACCCGATGCGCTGCGCTTCCCGTCCGGCACTCCGGTCGAGCAATGGGAGGCGTTCGCGGCTGGCGCGATCGAGGTCCAGGACACCGGCTCGCAGCTCGCTTGCCTGGCAGTCGGCGCGCGGCCTGGCGAGACCGTGGTCGATCTCTGCGCCGGGGCTGGCGGCAAGACGCTGGCGCTTGCTGCGGCGATGGCCGGATCCGGGCGGTTGATCGCTTGCGACACCGATCGCGGAAGGCTGTCGCGGCTTGCCCCGCGCGCGGCGCGGGCAGGGGCGATGATCATCGAGGAACGGCTGCTCGATCCCAACCGCGAAGCCGCCATGCTGGACGATCTTGCCGGACAGGCCGACGCGGTGCTGGTCGACGCGCCGTGCTCGGGCAGCGGCACCTGGCGGCGCAATCCTGAGGGCCGCTGGCGGTTGACCCTGCGCGAGCTGGAGCGGCTGGGCGCGTTGCAATCCCGGCTGCTCGATCTCGCGGCAGGGCTGGTCAAGCCCGGCGGGCGGTTGGTCTATGTCACTTGCTCGTTGCTCGATGCCGAGGGAGCGGATCAGGCCGCAGCGTTTCTCGCTCGCCACCCCGGATGGCGGGGCCATACCCCAGCAAGCGGCGCCGGCCGGCCGCGCGGGGCCGGACTTCGGCTCACCCCGGCACACGATGCAACCGACGGCTTTTTCATCGCACGTTTGGAATCGGTGTGATACCCGAGTCGCAAATGGACACGCTCAAGGAGCTTGTAATGCGTTACACCCCTGCCGCTCTGGCGCTTGCGCTACTGGTCGCGGTCACTTCCAGCACCGGCTACACTGCGCCGCCCGCGCCGCTCGATCAGCGCGCCGCCAGCCTGATTGCGCAGGGCCGCGCTGCGCTCGCTGCGGGTGAGGCCGACGCCGCGCTCGATTCGTTCGAAGCAGCGCTGGCGATCCAGCCAGGCCACGCCGCGATCGTGCTCAACCTGGCCGAGGCTTCGCGCAAGCAAGGCCTGCCGGGCAAAGCGCTGCACTATTACCGCAAAGCCCTGCTGATCGATCCCAACAACCAGTACGCGCTGGCCGGTGAGGGCGAGGCGCTGGTCGAGAAGGGTGCAGTGGATAAGGCCAAGGCCAGCCTGGCGCGACTCCAGCAGCTCTGCGGCAACAGCACCTGCGGCCCGGCGCGCCAGCTGTCAGCGGCGATCGACCGCGGCCCGACGGTGCAGGTGGTGAGTGCCGAAGCGGTGCAGGTGGCGCCGGTAGTGACGGAAAACTGATCACTCAAAATCCTCCCCAGCAGGGGAGGATTTTGAAACTCAAATCAGATCGCGAAACTCTTCGAGAACAGCGCGATAGATCTGTTTCTTGAACGGAACTATCAGGTCTGGCAGCGTCGCCGGCTCGACCCATTTCCACTCGCGGAACTCGGGCGGATCGTGCGCTTCGAGATCGACATCGCCGTCCTCGCCGGTGAAGCGGGCAAGCAGCCAAAATTGGCGCTGGCCGCGAAAGCGCCCCTTCCACAGCTTGCCCATCAGCTCGTCGGGGAGGTCGTAGAGCAGTTCCTCGCTGGTCTGGGCGAGCAGGGTAACGTGGTGCTGCTGCAGCCCGGTTTCCTCGCCCAACTCGCGCAGGGCGGCGGCGTGCAATTCCTCGCCATCGTCGATCCCGCCTTGCGGCATTTGCCAGAAGTCACCGCCATCGGGCTGGCCGCGGGTGTCGATCCGCTTGCCAACGAAGGCGAGGCCGGCCGGATTGACCAGCATCACGCCGACGCAGGGACGATAGGGAAGATTGGCAAAGGGATCGCTCATGCGGCGCCCTTAGGCTGAAACCTTCCCCAACATCAACCGCATGGCGGAAATCACCCGCAGCGTTTCGGCCTGGGCACTGGGCAGCGCCTTGCGGCTGGTCGAAAAGTCGTGGGTCAGCCCTTCCATGTGGAGGTAGAGCGTATCGACCCCGGCCGCGACCAGCTTCTCCGCGATCCGACGGCCCTGGTCCTGCAACGGATCGAGCCCGGCGGTAGCGACGATCGAGGGGCACATGCCATCAGCGCTGGCGTGGAGCGGGAAGGCGCGCGGATGGCCGGCTTCGGGCTGATAGAGCGCGTAAAACCAGTCCATGGTGGCTTTGGTCAGCAAATGTCCCTCGGCAAATGTCTCCATCGAGCCGTCCTGCGAATCGTCGACACAGGGATAGAGCAGCACCTGGAGCAGCATCGGAGCTGCTGCGGGCCGGTCGATCAGCGCCCGCGCGGTAACAGTGGCGAGGTTGGCCCCAGCCGATCCGCCGATGGTGATCAGGCCAGTCACTTGCCGACCCAGCTCCGCCGGGCTGGCCGCCAGCCAGCGCGCCGCCGCTTCAGCATCGTCAGGCGCGGCGGGAAATGGATGTTCGGGGGCAAGGCGATAATCCACCGCCAGCACCGGCAGATCGAGCTCAGCCGAAAGCTCGGTGCAAAGCGCATTGTGGGTTTCAAGATCGCCGATCACGAAACCACCGCCGTGGAAAAACAGGATCACCGGCGAAGGTTCGCGGGCTTCGCGCAGATCGTAAAAGCGCAGCGGAATTTCCCCCGCGGGGCCAGGGCAGGTCAGATCGCGGATCACCGCAAGCGGCCGCGGATCGGCCTCAGTCATGGCCTTGAGCGCCACATACCCCGCGCGCTGTTCCTCCGTCACAACCGCCTCGGGCGGCGGCGCGCTGTTGATCAAAGCGAGGAAGCCTTTGACGTCCTCGCGCACGAATACCTTGTCGTCGCTCATCGAATCCCGCGTCCCTAACAGTTTAAATGGGAGGTTAAGTCGCCATATGCCACTTGACTAGCCGTGCCCGCGCTTCTTTTGTGCGGCAACGATTGGGTGTGCGACAGTTTTTCTTGATTGCGCGGCCCGAAGGGAGAGGCCTAGGGCCGCGCCACGATTTTGGCGCAGCCACTGGCGCCTGACAAGGAAGTAGCATGGCAACGCAATTGGCCGAACCCGACGCAAGCATAGTAGCAGTCCCCGAAACCGTAGTGGTGCGATTTGCTGGTGACAGCGGCGACGGCATGCAGCTGACCGGCGGGCAGTTCACCCTTTCCAGCGCGCTGGCAGGCAACGATTTCGCCACCTTCCCCGATTTTCCCGCGGAGATCCGCGCGCCGCAGGGCACCTTGTTCGGAGTCTCGGCATTCCAGATCAACTTCGGTTCGACCAAGATCGACACCGCTGGCGACGCCCCCGATGTGCTGGTGGCGATGAACCCGGCGGCGCTCAAGACCAATGTCGATGCGCTCAAGCCGGGTGGCCTCATCATCGCCGACACTGGCGAGTTTACCAAGCGCAACCTGGAAAAGGCCAAGTACGACATCAGCCCGCTCGACGATGGCAGCCTGGCCAAGTGGAACGTGCTGGCGTTCGATATTTCCGCGCTGACGCTGGAAGCGGTCAAGCCGTTCGGGCTTGGCAACAAGGAAGCTCTGCGCTGCAAGAATATGTGGACGCTGGGGCTGGCGCTGTGGATGTTCGATCGCCGCCGCGCGCCCTTGATCGAATGGCTCAATAACAAATTCAAGAAGAACCCGGTCCTGGCTGAGGCCAACGTGGCCGCGCTCAACGCCGGGCATGCCTATGGCGAAACCGCCGAGATTGGCGGTCAGCTGCACAAGCTCCACCTCGATCCGGTCGAGAGCCCGGCGGGGCTCTACCGCTCGGTCACGGGTGCGGAAGCGGTGGCGATGGGGCTGGTGATGGGCGCGCAGCTCGCAGGCCTCAAGATGTTCTTCGGCGGCTATCCGATCACGCCTGCCAGCTCGATCCTGCACTATCTGGTGGGGATGAAGGAATACGGCGTCACCACTTTCCAGGCCGAGGATGAGATCGCCGCGATCGCCGCCGCGATCGGCGCGTCCTATGCTGGAAGCCTGGGGGTGACCTCCTCCTCCGGCCCGGGGATCGCGCTCAAGGGTGAGGCAATGGGCCTCGCGGTGATGACCGAGCTGCCCTTGGTGATCATCAACTCGCAGCGCGGCGGGCCTTCCACCGGGCTGCCGACCAAGACCGAGCAGAGCGACCTCTACCAGGCGGTGTTCGGGCGCAACGGCGATAGCCCGATCCCGGTGATCGCGGCGCGCAGCCCCGGCGACGCGTTTGACTGCGCGATCGAGGCCTGCCGGATCGCCACCCAGTACATGACCCCGGTGATCCTGCTGACCGACGGCTACATCGCCAACGCCGCCGAGCCCTGGGCGGTACCCGATCCGGACAGCTACGCGCCGTTCCCGGTGCAGTTCCAGACCGAGAAGAACGGACCCGACGACACCCTGCTGCCCTATGCCCGCGACGCCAAGGGCGCGCGGCCGTGGATCAAGCCGGGCACGCCGGGGCTGATGCACCGGATCGGCGGGATCGAGAAGAACCCCGGCACCGGCAATCTCGATTACAGCGCCGCCGCTCACCAGGCGATGACCGACGCGCGCAAGGCCAAGGTCGATGGCGTCGCCAAGGGCGTGCGTCAGGACGTGACGCTGGGCCAGGAAGGCGGCAAGCTGGCGATCGTCGGCTGGGGCAGCACCTATGGCCCGATCCACCAGGCAGTCCGCCGGGCGCGGGCCAGGGGCCTCGACGTCAGCCAGATTCAGGTCCGCCACATCTGGCCGCTGCCGGAAAATCTCGGTGAACTGCTCAAAGGTTTCGACAAGATCCTCGTCCCCGAAATGAACACCGGCCAGTTCAAGACGATCCTGCGCGACCAGTATCTGGTCGATGCCCGGCCGCTGAACAAGGTGAGTGGGCAGCCGTTCACCATTGCGGAAATCGAAGCGGCGATTGAGGGAATGCTGTCATGAACGAAATGACCAAAATCGCGGTCGAGACCACCCTCAAGGACTGGGAAACCGACCAGGAAGTGCGCTGGTGCCCGGGTTGCGGCGACTATGCGATCCTCAAAGCGGTGCAGCGCACCTTGCCCGAGATTGGCGCCGACCCGGCGAACACCGTGTTCGTCAGCGGGATCGGCTGCTCCAGCCGGTTCCCCTACTACGTCGAGAGCTATGGCTTCCACACCATCCACGGCCGCGCGCCGGCGGTGGCGACCGGGATCAAGCTGGCCAATCCCGAGCTTGATATCTGGCTGGTCACCGGCGACGGCGACGGGATGTCGATCGGCGGCAACCACACCATGCATCTGCTGCGCCGCAACCTCAATTGCCAGGTGTTGCTGTTCAACAACGAGATCTACGGGCTGACCAAGGGTCAGTACTCGCCGACCAGCCGCGTCGGCACCTCGAGCCCGACCACCCCGCTGGGCTCGGTCGACCGTCCGGCCAGCCCCTGCGCCTTCGCGCTGGGCAGCGGCGCGCGGTTCATCGCTCGCGGCTTCGACGTCTCGAAGAACCTCGGCCAGGTGCTGAAAGCCGCCCACGCCCATCAGGGCGCGGCCTTCGTCGAGATCTTCCAGAACTGCATCGTCTACAACAAGGACGTGTTCGACGATTTCGCTGCGCCCAAGGGTGCCGAGGACCGCCAGCTGTGGCTGCAGAACGCCGAGCCGATGCTGTTCGCCAAAGGCACCCAGGGGATTGCGCTCGACCACGAAACGCTGACTCTCAAGGTGGTCGACGTGGTCGATGGCGATTGGCAGGCGGCCAAGGTGATCGTCCACGACGTCACCAACCGTTCGGTCGCGCACATGCTGGTCGAGATGCCGTTCGGCCCATTCCCGATGGCGCTAGGCGTGCTCTACGACGACCCCCGCCCAACCCACGACGATGCCGTCCAGGCCCAGGACGCACTCGCTCGCGAAGGCAAGACCCCCGACCTCAAAAAACTGCTCGCCAAGGGCCAGACTTGGACAGTCGAGGGGTAGGGGATTTTTGGTTCACACGAAGACACGAAGATGTTGAGTCCGGTCGATCTCGAGCGGATGGCCCGGATCGCGGTGAATTGCGGCTATCAGATTCACAAGGAAGTAGGCCCAGGACTGCTTGAGAATGCCTACGAAGTCTTGATGGAAGAGGCGCTTAAGCAAGCCGGATTGCGGGTTCGTCGCCAGGTGCCTATTACCATGAAATATAATGGCGTTCTCGTTGAGAACGCCTTCAAGATTGACTTGCTCGTCGAGGAGAAACTTGTTCTCGAGCTCAAGTCGATTGAGCGGCTCGCACCGGTCCACGGAAAGCAGGTTCTGACCTACCTTCGCTTGATGGAACTTCCGCTTGGCTTGCTGATGAATTTCAATCAGGCAACCTTCAAGGACGGGCTCAGGCGCGTCGCCAATGATTACTATGGGAAGATCGGCTAGGCGCGACATCTTCGTGTCTTCGTGTGAACCAAAAAATGGACAACCTCACCCATTCCCTGATCGGTGCCGCGCTTGGCCAGGCGGGGCTTAAACGCACGACCGGGCTGGCCATGCCGGCGCTGGTTATCGGCGCGAACCTGCCGGACATCGATGCGGCTTGTTTCGTCTGGCTGGATGGGACCGAGCACCTTGGCTTTCGGCGGGGCATTACTCACGGGCCGATCGCATTGGTCGTGCTGCCGGTGCTGCTGGCGGCGGCGTTGTGGTGGTTCGACCGTTGGCAGGAAAAACGCGGCAAACGGCCCGACGAGCGCGCGCCGGTGCGGTTCGGCTGGCTGTTGGCATTGTCCTATATTGGGACACTTTCGCACCCGCTGTTCGACTGGTTCAACACATACGGCATCCGCCTGCTCGAGCCGTTTTCGTCGCGGTGGTTCTATGGCGATACGCTGTTCATTATCGATGTCTGGATCCTGATCCTGCTCGGCACGGGGCTTTACCGCTCGTTCCAGCGCGAACGCACCGGGCGGGCCGACTGGGCTTTCCCGGCGCGCGCGGCGCTTGGCGCAGTCGCCGGATATGTCGCGCTCAACATGGTGATCAGCGCCGTTGCGGTGACGCGGGTCAAAGGCGACGTTCCTTATCCGAATGTCGCGGTTGCCAACCCTGTTCCTTTTGCCTTCTGGCGGCGCGATGTGTTGTGGCGCTCGGGCGACGGCTTTTATGGGACGATGCCGTGCGACCTGATGTCGTGTCAGCGCTATCCGCGGGTAATCCGCCAGACCAACATAGCTGACCCGCGGATTGCTGAATGGGCAAAAGGCGATCCCGCTGCCACTGCCTTCCTGTTCTGGAGCCGGATGCCGATTGCCGAGGTTTACCCGGACCGCATTGTCCTCGGCGACCAGCGCTTTCAGCAATCGCCGGTGCGTGGCACTTTCACCGTTACGTTGCGGCCGCGGCCATGACCGCACCGGTGCTGGTGTGGCTGCGCCGCGACTTGCGGCTAACGGATCAGGCCGCGCTCGTGGCCGCGGCCAGCCAGGGCCCGGTGATCCCGGTCTATGTGCTCGATGACGAGACCCCCAGGCATCGGGCGATGGGCGCTGCCTCGCGCTGGTGGCTGCACCATTCGCTCAGCCGCCTTGATGCCGACCTGCGCGCTCGGGGCTCGCGCCTGATCCTGCGGCGCGGCACATGCGAGGCGGTGCTGCCGACGCTGGGTGCTGAATGCGGCGCTCACACGGTCCACGCGCTGCACCATGTCGAGCCGTGGTGGCGCAATGCCGAACGCGCGGTAGGCCAAACGCTCGAACTGACCCTGCATCACGGCAATTACCTCGCTCCGCCGGGCTCGGTGCTGACCGGAGGGGGGACGCCGTTCAAGATCTATACCCCGTTCTGGCGGGCGCTGAACGAGCGGATGCCGCCGCCAGCGCCGCTGCCGGTGCCAAGACTGGAGGCGCCCCAACATTGGCCCGAGAGCGAGCGGCTGGAAGATTGGCAGCTGCTCCCGGTCCGGCCAGACTGGGCCGGTGGGATGCGCGGAGAGTGGACTCCGGGGGAGAGCGGAGCGCTGGCCCGCCTCGATGTCTTTGCCGACCATGCGCGGCACTACAGCGAGGAACGCAACCTACCCTCGCGTGAAGGCACTTCGCGGCTGTCGCCGCACTTGCATTTCGGTGAGGTCTCGCCCGCGCAGGTGTGGCGTGCGGTAGCCCAGGCTGGGGGTTCGGTCAGCACCTTCCTCGGCGAGATAGGCTGGCGCGACTATGCCGCCAATGTGGTCCACCAGTTCCCCGATTACGGCGCGCGCAGCTACAAGCCGGAGTTTGACCGCTTGCGGTGGCGCACCGGAGCCGAGGCCGAGGCCGACCTCATCGCATGGCAGCAGGGCCGCACCGGCTATCCGATTGTCGATGCCGGAATGCGTCAGCTGTGGGCCACGGGCTGGATGCACAATCGGGTGCGGATGATTGCCGCCAGCTTCCTGATCAAACACTTGCTGATCGACTGGCGGCGCGGCGAGCAGTGGTTCTGGGACACATTGGTCGATGCCGACTATGCCTCGAACGCGGTCAACTGGCAGTGGAGCGCGGGAACCGGGGTCGATGCCAACATGTTCGTGCGGATCATGGCGCCGCTCAGCCAGTCGGACAAGTTCGATGCGGCGGGCTATATTCGCCGCTGGGTGCCGGAGCTGGCCCATCTGCCGGAAGCCGCGATCCACGATCCGCCGCAGCCGGTTCCGGGAAATCCGGCCAAGCGGATCGGCCATGCCGAGGGACGAGCGAGGGCGCTTGCCGCGTGGGCGGAACTGAAAGGGTAGTGACAGCCAGCGGGTGCCGGAACCGGTAGCGCCTTGGTGGATGGAGTGCCCCTCGCTTGTGCTCGGGAGTTTTTTGGGAAGATGTCCCCCGGACATCTTCTTGATCCAAAAAACTGGTGCCCGGGGGCGGATTCGAACCACCGACACGCGGATTTTCAATCCGCTGCTCTACCAACTGAGCTACCCGGGCAGCGCTGCTGCGGCGGTCCTGTGCGGGACCGGCGAGCGGCTGGACTGCGCCTATGGCGAAGCAGGCTCAGCTTGGCAAGTGTGGATTGAGCCGCTCAGGGCTTGCCCTCATCGACTTCGCCAAAGTCCGCGTCCGGCGCTGCCGGGCCGGGCAGGGCATAGCCATCGTCGAGCCAGCGCAGCAGATCGCGGTCCTTGCACGCCTTGGAGCAGAACGGATTATGCTCGGCACTGCGCGGCTTGCGGCACAGCGGGCATTTCTTCGGTGCCGGGCTCATAGCGGCACCGCTTGGGCGAAACACGCCCAGGGCGCAAGCGCATCGTCGATCGCCCAGCGGATTTGCCGTCCGGTACGCCGGGCCAGTTCGGCTTCCCACTCACCCAGGATGGCTCGCTTGATTTGCGGCGCGGCTGTAAGCAGCAGGGCGCCTGGCTCGGCCACGGCTTCGGCGCGGCGCAGCAACAGCCGTGCTGCGGCGTCGGAGCTGCGCGCCAGCAGTTCAAGCAGCGACGGACGCTCGCGCCGGGAGACCAGCTGCACCAGCCCGAACCCGTTCATTGCGGTGCGCTCGTGAAGCCAGTCGGCAAGTGCCGCGCCGAGCGCTGCGTCGATTTCCCGGCGATCCGCCTTGGCTTCCAGGGTTGGGAAGTCGATCACTACCGAACCGGAGAGATCGAAGCGCCGGATCGCGCCAGCTATGGCTGGCACTGCGGCGAGCGCCAGAGCTTTGGGCGGCAAGGTGCCATCGATGTCGATCGCGGTCAGTGCCGCGGTCGGCTCGACTGCCAGCGAACCACCCGCAAAATCGATGCTATGCTGCATGGCTTCGGCCCAAAGTTCGTCCCAACCTTCGAAGCGGGGCACGACGCGCGCACCGAGCGATTGCGCCAGCATCGGCGCCGGGCGGAATTCCTCATCGGTCAGTCGGGCCCGTGCGAGCTTGAGCCGGAACTTCTCCCACAAGGCCGCCCGGGTGACGATGAGGCGCAGTTTCGCGCCTTCGCTCGCCTCGCGCGGCAAGCCATCGACCAGCGCTTCTTCGCCATTGGCGAAGCGCGCGGTGCCTCGAATGCTACCCGCCGTGCGGGATAAAAGCACCGCCTCTTGCACCAGTCCGGACTTGAGCGGCCCCGGCCAATCGAGCCGTGCGGCGATGATCTCGCCGCCTTCGACCAGGACCGCGCGGTGCTCGCCGATCCCCTCCTCGACCAGCCACTCAGCCAATGGGATAGCCCGCCGCCAGCAGCAGCGCCCGGGTCTCGTAAAGCGGTAGCCCGACCACGCCGGAGTGGCTTCCGGCAATGTAGCGGATCAGTGCTTCGGCGCGGCCCTGGATGGCATAGCCCCCGGCCTTGCCCAGCCCTTCGCCGCAGGCGATGTAGGCGTCCAGTTCGGCTTCGCTCAGCCGCTTGAAGGTGACCACAGTCTCGGCCACGCGGGTGCGGGCCTGGCCACGGGTGTCGATCACGCAGATCGCCGAGATGCAGCGGTGCCGACGTCCGGACAGCAGGGTCAGCAATTGGCGCTGGACCGCCTCGGTATCAGCGGGGGGCAGAATCCGGCGCCCTGCGGCAACCGTGGTATCGCCGGCCAGCACGATTTCATCGGCAGCGCGCTGCACCGCGCGGGCCTTGGCCTCGGCCAGACGCAGCGCATAGGCGCGGGGAACTTCGCCGTTGTGCGGGGTCTCGTCGATGTCGGGGCTTTCGACCCGATCGGGCACAACCCCGATCCGCGCGAGCAGCTCGCTCCGCCGCGGCGAAGAGCTGGCGAGGACGAGCCTGGGATCAGCCAAACTGGCCGGGGCCGCCGCGGCCAGGCATGAAGCGGTAGGTGATCCGCCCCTTGGTCAGATCATAGGGGGTCAGCTCGACCAGTACCTCGTCGCCAACCAGCACCCGAATCCGGTTCTTGCGCATCTTGCCGGCGGTATGGCCGAGAATTTCATGGTCGTTCTCAAGCCGGACCCGAAACATCGCGTTGGGCAGCAGTTCGACCACCTGGCCCCGCATTTCGAGCAATTCTTCTTTCGCCATCCGCGCGTCTTGTCCCTGCTGGGTTCGTTTGAATGCGCCGCGCCATACCCTTGCGGGCCGTGAAAGGGAAGCCTTGGCGCGGGTTTGCGGCAGGTTTGGCGCGGAAAGGTCCTGTTCAGCGTGACAATTTGATACCGGTCTGGCCTTGCCACGCTATTTGGCTTGGTTCACTCAGATGCACCGCGCATGGCTAGGTTTTTGATTAGCTTGTTACGACTGTTCTCCTCGCTGCCGCTGTTGATCCTGGCCGCCCCAGCAATGGCGCAAACCGGTGCGGCTGGCGTGGATGACGAGGAGCTTATCCGCCCCGCCGCGGCGAACGAGATTCTGGTCATCGCCGAACGCTACTTCGGCCAGCTTGAGGTCCCGCACGAACCGATCGCAACCTTCGACGAAGCCGATATTCAGGCGCTCGGGGCTTCATCGGTGGGCGAAATGCTGGTCGCGATTGCGCCGCAGACCGGATCGGGCCGGGGGCGCGGCGGGGGCTTTCCGGTGGTGCTGGTCAACGGCCAGCGGATCGCCAACTTCCGCGAAATGCGCAACTACCCGCCCGAGGCGATCCGCCGGGTCGAGGTGCTGCCCGAAGAGGTCGCGCTGCGGCTGGGCTTCGCCGCCGACGCGCGGGTGGTAAACCTGATCCTCAAGGACAATTTCGCCAACCGCCGCATCGAGTTCGACCATGGCCTGCCCAGCCACGGCGGCTTTGCCGAATGGGAGGCTGAAGGCACCTTGCTCAGGATCGCTGGGCCAGACCGGATCAGCGTTACCGCGACGGCCGAGGATCGCAGCCCGCTGTTTGAAAGCGAGCGCGGGGTGTTCCAGCCGGCTGACTCTGTGCCAACCGTTCCCGGGGATCCCGATCCGGCAGCGTTGCGCAGCCTGATCGCGGACACGCGCAGTTTTGCGCTCAACACCAGCTTGACCAACGGGCTGGGCAAGGGCGGGCTCGATGGCTCGCTCAGCCTCAATGGCAACCTTTCGCGCAATGACAGCCTCAGCTTTTCGGGGCTCAACCTGGTCCGCCTGGCTGCACCCGATGGCTCAAGCGCAGTCCGGACGCTGCCGGGCGCGCTGGCGCAGCGGAGCCGCTCGACCACCTTGCAGGCCGGGGCGGGGCTCAACCGCCAGCTCGGGCAGTGGCTGCTCAGCGCCACGCTCGATGCCGCCCACGGCGATAACCGCACTCTGACCGATCGCCGCAGCGATACCGCCAGCCTGATCGCGGCGGCAGCGGCGGGAACCTTGCCGATTGCCGGACCGCTGCCGGCGCCGCCTCCCGCCGGCCGCGACCTGGCGCTAAGCAGGACCGACCGGTTCGAGGGACTGGCCACGCTCGTCGGCCGGCCGCTGCGGGTTCCGGCCGGGGCGGTCGCCGCCACGCTCAAGGGCGGTTTCACCCGCGTCGGCCTGGAAAGCAGCGATCAAGGCAGCAGCGCTGGCCCGGTCTCGCTGCGGCGCCTGCGCGTGCTCGCCGGGATCAACCTGGGGGTGCCGCTGACCAGCCGCCGCGAAGGGGTTCTGGGCGGGATCGGCGATCTCACCGCCAACTTCAGTCTGGATTGGAGCCATCTGTCGGATTTTGGCGCGGTCAATGGCTGGAGCACGGGATTGACCTGGGCGCCGACCAGTCGGCTTGGGCTTCAGGCGAGCTACATCGTCAACCAGGCCGCGCCTTCGTTGTCGCAGCTCGGCAATCCGCAGACCGTCACCTTCAACGTCCCGATCTACGACTTCACCCGCGGTGAGACCGCGCTGGTCGCAGTGACCAGCGGCGGCAATCCGGCGCTGCGCAAGGAAGAACAGCGCGATTGGAAATTCGCCGCGAGCTGGCAGCTGCCGTTTCTTCCCAACGCGACGCTGCTGACCGAGTATTTCCGCAACCGTTCGGACAATGTCACCGCCAGCTTCCCGCTGCTCACCCCCGAGATCGAGGCGGCTTATCCGGGACGCGCGACCCGCGATGCCGGCGGGCGGCTGGTGGCGCTTGATACCCGCGCAGTAACCTTTGCCGAGCAGACCGCGACGCGGCTTCGCTGGGGGCTGAGCCTGTCGAATACGATCGGCAAGGCGCCGGCGGGTGGCGGCCGTGGAGCGATTGCGGGCGGCTTCGGCGGTCCGCGCTCACCCGGCGCGGGCGGACCCGGCGGCGGCCGGATGATGGCGATGCTGGGCGGCGGCGGGCAGGGCCGCTGGAGCCTGGGGCTATACCACACGGTGCAGCTCAGCAGCCGGGTGTTGGTGGCTCCCGGCGGGCCAGCGCTCGATCTGCTTGGCGGCGATGCGCTCTCTACCAGCGGGACCCCGCGCCATGGCCTGGAGCTCAACGGCGGCCTGCACCTCAAGGGCAAGGGACTGTTCCTCAACGGCACCTGGAGCGGCCCGACCCGGATCTCGGCCAGCGGGCTGCCGGGGACCAGCGACCTGCGGTTCGGGTCGCTGACCAAGCTCAATCTCAACACGTTCGTCGAACTGGGCGAGCAGGGCCGGCTGGGCGAGACCGCGCCGTTCCTCAAAGGTCTGCGGCTGGCGTTGCGGGTTGAGAACCTGTTCGATTCGCGCCAGCGGGTCACTGATGGCAGCGGCGCGGTCCCGCTCAGCTACCAGAAGGACTACCTCGACCCGCGCGGGCGGGTGATCGAGCTTGAGGTCAGAAAGATGTTTTGATGTGGAGGGGGCGGGCGCCCCCTCCCGATCAATTGAACACCGCAATCAGCAGGTGAGCCACCAGCATGATCAGCGCCAGGCTCGAAAGTACGAACAGACCGAAGCGTACGATCACCCTGTTGGTGGTGACCTGGATCAGCGAATGCAGCACCCGGAAGCCGACATAGGCCCAACCCAGCGTGGCATTGAGCCCACCGCCCTGGCCGATCATCGCCAAGGCTAGCGCGACCGCGTAGAACACTGTCGGCGCTTCGTGCAAATGGTTGTAATTGTGCGAGATCCACTGGACCTTGTCGGGAAGGACCTTGTCCAGGCTTTCCCCGGTGCCGCCGACCAGGTTCTTGCTGTCAATTCCGGCCTTGCCCATGGCCGGAAGCCGGGTGATGTACATCCACGCCCACATTACCATGGTCCAGCCGGCCAGAACCGCCAGCGGTTTGAGGATTTCCATGCCGATCATGCTCCGCCTCCCATGCCGCAAGTTACCATCACCGCGTGGATTGCCAGCACCAACAGGCATACGGTCGAAAGGTTGAACAGGGTGAAGCGCACAGGCACGGTGTTGACCAGCGATTGCCACAGCGAGTGGACGATCCGCAATATGACATAGGCCCAGGCCAGCTTGACATCGAGCGGGGTGAAACTGGTCAGCGCCAGGATGATCACGGTGGCATAGAACAGCGTCGGTTGCTCAAGCAGGTGGGTATAGTTGTGGCTCTTCCACTGAACCGAATCCGGGAACACGCCTTCCAGGTCCTGGCCGCGTCCGCCGACCTTGGTCGAGCCGAAACCGCCGGGCTGCTTGAACAGCGGCGGCAACCGCGTGATCGCCAGCCATGACAGCATGAACAGCGTCCAGGCCACCAGTGCGGCGGCTGGCGCGAGGATTTGCGCTTGCATGAGTTGTCTCCCCATTCTGGTATTGACCCGAGGCGGCGGAGACTGTTGCCTTTGAAACCAATTGTCAAATGCAACTAATCCTCCACCAGCGGGGGAGGTGGCCCACCGCAGGTGGGTCGGTGGGGGATAGGGTCACTCCGGCAGCGTTGTGACACTATCCCCCACCGTCAGCGCTTCGCGCTGCCACCTCCCCCACAGGGGGAGGATTTGGATCAGTCGTCCGCCAGCACCGCCGCAAAGCTCTCCGGATCGGTATTGCCGCCGCTGAGCACCAGCACTGTGCGGCCATCGAGGCTGACCTTGCCCGCCAGCGCCGCCGCCAAAGCCGCCGCGCCGCCGGGTTCAAGCACCAGGTGCAACTTCGCAAAGGCAAAGCGCTGTGCCGCGCGGACCTCGGCCGGGGTGACCATCAGGCCGAAATTCACCCGCGCTTTCAGCACCGCGAAATTGATCGGCCGGGTGGCCGGGGTCTGCAATGCATCGCAGGCGGTCGGCGCGGAGGGATCGGCGACCGGGACGATCTCGCCCGCTTCCAGGCTCAGCCGGACATCGTCCCAGCCTTCGGGTTCGACCGGCACAACTTCCGCACCAGGGCAGGCCAGCGCCAGCCCCGCAGTCAAGCCGCCGCCGCCGCAGGGGCAGACGATCCGGGTCGGAGCGCCAAGCCCGCGTTCCGCCAGTTGCGCCGCGATTTCCAGCCCCGTGGTGCCCTGGCCCTCGATCACCCACGGATCGGCGAAGGCATGGACCAGGGTCGCGCCGCTCTGGTCGATCAGCCGCTGCGCCACTTCGTCACGATCTTCGCCGCCGGGACGGTCGTAGAGCACGACATGGGCGCCCATTGCCCGGGTTGCCTCCAGCTTCACCTGCGGGGCGTTGTTGGGCATGACAATCGTTGCCGGGATCCCCAGCCGATGCGCCGCCCAGGCTACGCCCTGCGCATGGTTGCCGCTGGAGACGCCGACCACCCCGGCCTTGTGTTCGGCCTGGGAAAGGTCGGTCAGCCGGTGCCAGGCACCGCGGATCTTGAAAGCACCGACGGGTTGCAGGCTTTCAACCTTGCACCACACCCGCTGGCCGTCGATTTCCACCTCCAGCAGGGGTGTTTTCGGCAGCAGATCGGCTATCTTGGCCATGGCCCGCGCAACTCCCTCGGGAGTAGGGCTGCGCGTTTGTTGTGTAGGCATGAAACAATCCTATAGAGCGCGCCGCGACGAGGCAAAGGAGATTCGAGCTGTGAGCAAGGTACTGGTGATCGGCGCGGGCGGGGTCAGCTCGGTCTGTGTCCACAAGATGGCGATGAACCCGCAGATCTTCGGCGAGATCCACCTCGCCAGCCGGACCCGCGCCAAATGCGATGCGATCGCGGATTCGGTCAAGGAACGAACCGGGCAGGTGGTCCAGACCTATGAGATCGACGCCGAGGAAGTCCCGGCGCTGACCCGGCTTATCCAGCAGATCGGGCCGAAACTCGTGGTCAATCTGGCACTGCCCTACCAGGACTTGCCGATCATGGACGCCTGCCTGGTTGCTGGCGTGCACTACCTCGACACCGCCAATTACGAGCCCAAGGACGTCGCCAAGTTCGAATACTCATGGCAGTGGGCCTATCAGGAGCGGTTCAAGGCTGCGGGGCTGATGGCGCTGCTCGGCTCGGGCTTCGATCCGGGAGTGACCAGCGTTTTTGCGATGTGGTTGCGCAAGCACAAGCTCAAGACCATCCGCAGCCTCGACATCCTCGATTGCAACGGCGGCGATCACGGCCAGGCTTTTGCGACCAATTTCAACCCCGAAATCAACATCCGCGAAGTCACCGCCCCGGCGCGGCACTGGGAGGGCGGCCAGTTCGTCGAGAGCCCGGCGATGTCGCGCAAGGTGCCGTTCGACTTCGACGGGGTTGGCCCCAAGACCATGTACATGATGTACCACGAGGAGCTCGAAAGCCTCGCCAGGTTCATCCCCGAGCTCGAGCGCGCGCGGTTCTGGATGACCTTCGGCGATGCCTACATCATGCACCTCACCGTGCTGCAGAACGTCGGCATGACCCGGATCGATCCGGTGCTGTACCAGGGGCGCGAAATCGTGCCACTGCAGTTCCTCGCCGCAGTGCTGCCCAAGCCCGAATCGCTTGGCCCGACCACCAAGGGCAAGACCAACATCGGCGATATCGCCACCGGCGATGCGCTCGATGGGTCGGGGACAAAGACCTTCTACATCTACAACATCTGCGACCACGAGGACGCCTATGCCGAAACCGGCAACCAGGCGATCAGCTACACCACCGGCGTCCCCGCGATGATCGGCGCGGCGCTGATGGTGACGGGGACGTGGCAGGGCGAGGGGGTGTTCAACATCGAGCAGCTTGATCCCGATCCGTTTATGGACATGCTGAACGAGCAAGGGCTGCCGTGGCAGGTCAAGGAGCTGGACGGGGCGGTGGGGTTTTGAGGCTTAAAGGTCCTCTCCAAATTTGCGAAGCACATTTGGGGAGGTGGCAGCCCGCAGGGCTGACGGAGGGGTAATTTGCCACGCCAGAAAAGTCCCCGAAACACCGCGAGAGCGCGCCAGCTGTGCCAACAGATGTCACTGCCCGAGGTCTTGTTGTGGAACCTGCTCCGCAAGGCCCCCGATGGCGTGATCTTCCGGCGGCAGCATTCGCTGACTGAGAAGATCAACGTCGATTTCTTCTGCGCCAAAGCCAAGCTCTGCATCGAGGTCGATGGCATCGGGCACGACATGGGCGACAGCCCCAGCCGCGACGAAGCCCGCAATGAATTTCTGAGGCAATTGGGACTCGAAGTGCTGCGTATCCCGGCCTCCGATGTATTGAAGTCGCCAGAGGACGTTGCCGAGGCCTTGGTGCGGTATTGCAAGCGTTGAGGACCCCTCCGTCAGCCCTGCGGGCTGCCACCTCCCCATTTGTGCTTCGCAAAAATGGAGAGGACCTCGGGGCGATCTTACGTTAGGCGATAGGCATGAAAACCCAAGCTGGAGACCCAGGCGCTTTCGCCCGCTTCGACCTCGACCGGGTCGATAGCCCTGCCTTCGTGGTCGATGCCGCCAGGCTGCGCGCTAACCTCGCCGTGCTCAAGGACGTCCGCGACAGGGCGGGCATAAAGATGCTCGCCGCGCTCAAGGCGTTTTCGATGTGGAAGGTGGCGCCGCTGATCGGGGAATACCTCGACGGGGTTTGCACTTCGGGGCTGTGGGAGGCCGAGCTGGCGGCCGAGCACTACAGCGGCGAGATCGCGACCTACTGCGCCGCTTACAAGCCGCAAGACCTGCCAATGATCTGCCGGCTGTCCGACCACGTCATTTTCAACTCGCCGGGGCAGATCGAACGCTTCCGGCCCTTGCTGACGGCGCAGGGCGGGGGGTTCGATATCGGCCTCCGGATCAACCCGCTCCATGCCGAGGGAGAGGTGCCGCGTTACGATCCCTGCGCGCCGCATTCGCGGCTTGGCTTCCCGATCGACCAGCTCGACGAGAAGCACCTCGAGGGGGTCAGCGGGCTCCACTTTCATACCCTGTGTGAGCAGGACTTCGAACCGCTGGAACGCACCTGGAGTGCCGTTGTACCCCATTTGAGTGCCTTTGTGGGCCGGTTGAAATGGCTCAACTTTGGCGGCGGTCATCACATCACCCGAGCCGACTATCAGCGCGATCAACTGGTTGAATTTTTGAAGAAAGTGAAAGCCGAAACCGGCTGCGAGGTTTATCTCGAACCCGGCGAGGCGGTGGCGCTCGATGCCGGCATTTTGGTCGGCACGGTGCTCGACACCCACTGGAACGGGATGCCCCTCGCCATCACCGATATCTCCGCCACCTGCCACATGCCCGATGTCATCGAGGCACCCTATCGTCCTGCAATGCTTGGCGAATTGCCGTTCGATGAGGAGGCGGTGGACGAAGGCGAGGGCGGCGCGGTCCGCCTCGGCGGTCCCTCCTGCCTCGCTGGCGATGTGATCGGTGACTACCGATTCCCCGCTCCACTCGAACCCGGCCAGCGTTTCGCCTTCCTCGACCAGGCGCACTACTCGATGGTCAAGACCACCACCTTCAACGGCGTGCCCTTGCCCTCGATCTGGCTGTGGGACAGCGAAACCGACGCCTTGGAATGCGTCAAGCGGTTCAATTATAACGACTTCCGCGACCGACTTAGCTAGCGCCCGGAAGATCGCGCATCGTCATCCGCTCGCGCTCGTTGAGCGAGGCGGCAAGCTCGGCGAGCGCGCTGAATTGCCCGATCGAGGTCTCGAGCAAGGCCCGGTCCTCGCCCGCGTCAAGCGAGCCGCTCTCAAAAAGATTGCCGGTTTCCAGTACGATAAGCAGCTCGCCCTGATGGAACAGCGCGCGGATGTTCTTGCCCGCAAACGCCGCCTCGACCGCCAGTAGCCGCTCGACATATTCGGGGTGGACCAGATAGCGCCCCTCGACCGGATCGTTCGACCAGACGGTAAAGCGCGCCTCGAATTCAGGACTGACCATGTCGATCCGTTCAAGCGCGACATCGCCGATCGTCGCGCGGTCCTTTTCCGCCCCGATCAGGAACTTGCGCCGCTGCCCGTCCTCTTCGACCAAGGTCGTTCCGGTGAATCGCCGGGCGAACTGGATTGCCATGATCGAGCCTTCGAACACCGTCACCGTGCGGCGACTCTTGCCCGAACCCTGCTGCTCGGTCAGCTTGGCTTCGTGTAGCGTGAAGGGCCGCCCGGCAACCTCACCTGACCACAGATCCTGGAAGTGGTCGTCATCGTAAGACGGCAGCATGCCGAACAGCTTGGCCCAGTCGTAGGCCTGCCCTGGTTCGACCTCGACCGCATACTGTAGCCCCAGCGCCTCGGCGATGGCACCGTTGATCCCGCCCTTGAGCTTGTTGAGCATCGGCCGCTTGGCCAGTTCAGCGATGCCGAAGCCCGCAATTCCGGCGAAAAAGCCGAACTGCAGCGCGGTTATGATACTGCCGCCAAACAGGATTACTGCCACCGCTATCACGCAGGCACCGGCGATCCCCCAGCTACGGATCCGCGCCGCTTTGGCCTTGACCGCATCGCGTTCGGCGTTCTGCGCGGTCAGCCAGGCACCCAGCGGACCGGCCATCAGCGCGGCGGCATCGGGGCGTTCGATCATCGCGCTTGCCTAACCAGGCCAAGCTGATAGCCATTGATGGTCCCCAGCCTGGACAAGGAGTGTGTCGCCATGGGAATGCTGGTTCTGCTCGCCATTGTCGCGGTTCTCGCGGTCGTCCTGATCGCTATCTATAACCGCTTGGTGGCGCTGCGCCAGAACTGCAAGCAAGGGCTGGATGATATCGATGCGCAACTGCGCCAGCGCAACGATCTGGTCCCCAACCTGGTTACCACCGTGAAGGGCTATGCCACGCACGAGCAGTCAACGCTCGACCAGGTCATCACAGCACGCAACCGCGCTGCCGCATCGCCTTCGCCCGAGGCTGAGGCCCAGCTTTCCGGCGCGATCAAGGGCCTGATCGCACTGGGCGAGGCCTATCCCGATCTCAAGGCCAGCGCCAATTTCCAGGCGCTCCAGGGCGAGCTTGCCGAGATCGAGGACAAGCTTGCCGCCGCCCGCCGCGCGCTCAATTCGGCCAGCGCCGATTACAACACCGCGCGCCAAAGTTTCCCTGCAGTGCTGTTCGCCGGGGCCTTGGGGTTCGGTCCGTTCGAGCACGCCCTGATTGCCAGCGACGAACGCGCGAGCGTTGGCGCGGTGCCAAAGGTCGAGTTCTGAGCATTGGCTCAAGCGAGCGAACGCGAGACACTCGACGCTTTCACCAGCGATCCCACGGTCTTGGGCTGGATGGAAGGCCTGCCGCCGCCCGATGCCAAGCGCATTCACTGGGCCGAGGCCGGGCACATGCGCTTCCCGACCCACCGCTATGCGTTCTCGCGGATGCGCGAATTTCTCCCGACAGTGCGGGTTTCGCGCGGGGCCGGACCGGTCTGGGAACTGCCGGCAGCGTTGCGCGATGACATCGACGCGGTGCGCTTCAACGCGCTGGACGACGGGCGCGAGCTGACCTGGGAGCAGGCGCTGGCCGAAAACTTCACCGATGCGGTGCTGGTGCTGCACCGCGGGACGATCGTTTACGAACGCTACCTTGGCGTCACTCGCAGCGACACCCCGCACATCGCCTTTTCGGTGACCAAGAGCTTTGTTGGTACGCTGGCGGAGATGCTGATCGCGGAAGGACGGCTCGACCCGCAGGCGCCGGTTGGCTCGCTGATCCCCGAACTGGCGCGCAGTGGTTTTGGCGATGCCACGCTGCGCCAGGTCATGGACATGACCACCGCGCTCGATTTCTCCGAGGAATATACCGATCCCAATTCAGGCATTGGCGCGATGAGCAATGCCCTGGGGCTGACGCCGGCGGCACCGGGCTATGCCGGGCCGCGCGATGTCTATGCCTTCCTGCCGACGATTGGCAAAAGCGGCGAGCATGGCGAGACTTTCTCCTATCGCACCTGCAACACCGAAGTGCTCGCCTGGATCGTCGCGCGGACCGAAGGCAAGCGGCTCGATCATGTGCTGTCAGAGCGAATCTGGAAGCCGCTGGGGATGGAGCAGGATGCCGACTTCCTGATCGACACCACCGGCATGCCGTTCGCCGGGGGCGGGCTCAATCCGGTGCTGCGCGACATGGCCCGGTTCGGCGAGGCGATGCGCTGCGGCGGCATCGGCAACGGCGGCCAGGCGATTGCCGGCGCGGTGGTCGAATCGGTCGCAACCGGGGGCAGCAAGGCTGCCTTTGCGCCCGCCGGTTATGTCTGGTTGCCAGACTGCTCATACCGCAGCCAGTGGTGGATGATGCCGGGCAATCACGGTGCCTATTCCGCGCGCGGCATCCACGGCCAGGCGATCTATGTCGATCCAGCGGCGGAAATGGTCATCGCCCGGTTCGGATCGCATCCGATCGCTGCAAATGCCGCTTTCGATCCGACTTCTCTGCCGGCCTACGGCGCCGTTGCCGAGCACCTGATGCGGGGCTGATCCCGGTTCGTGACAAGACCCCATTTTCACTTGCGGTTCAGCAACGAATCTCTATACGCCACCCCCGCTGCCCCATGGGGACTTCCAAACCGCAAGGCAGCTTTGTTGAAACAATCCGTTTGGGGGTCCCTTGAGTTGCACAGCTATCCCGATGCGTCGTCAGTAGTCCGCGCCCTCGCGCCGGACGAACCCGTAATCCTCAACCGCCCGCACGCCGCCGCGCGCGCTGCCCGCTTCTTTGCCGAGAAGTTTCCGGGCCAGTCGCTCTATGCGGTCAAAGCCAACCCTTCGCCGGAGCTCCTCAAGGTGCTGTGGGACGCCGGGGTGACGCATTACGACGTTGCCTCGATCGCCGAGGTGCGGCTGGTCCGCGCGGCTCTGCCCGAGGCGACCCTGTGCTTCATGCACCCGGTCAAGCCGCGCGCCGCGATTGCCGAGGCCTACACGGTCCATGGGGTTCGGGTGTTCAGCCTCGATAGCCATGAAGAACTGGCCAAGATCGTCGAAGCTACCGGCGGCGCGGAAGACCTCTCGCTGTGCGTGCGGTTGCGGGTGTCTTCTGAATTCTCCGAGCTCAGCCTGGCTGCCAAGTTCGGGATCGATCTGGCCGATGCCGCACCGCTGCTGCAGGCGACCCGGCAGGTGGCCGACAGCCTGGGCATCTGCTTCCACGTCGGCAGCCAGGCAATGACCCCGTTTGCCTATGTCCAGGCGATCGAGAAAGTTCGCGCCGCGGTGGTTGACGCCTCGGTTACGGTTGACATCGTCGATGTCGGCGGCGGGTTCCCGTCGATCTATCCGGGGATGGAACCGCCGCCGCTCGAGGACTATTTCGGCGCGATCCACAACGCCGCCGAATCGCTGCCGGTGTCCTATTCGTCCGAGCTGTGGTGCGAGCCGGGCCGGGCGCTGTGCGCCGAATACAATTCGCTGATCGTGCGGGTCGAGAAGGGCCGCGGCGAGGAACTGTACATCAACGACGGGGCCTATGGCGCGCTCTACGATGCCGCGCATGTCGGCTGGCGGTTCCCGGTAAAGTGCCTCAGCGCGGGCCGTGCCGAGGCGCTGGCGCCGTTCGCGTTCTATGGCCCGACCTGCGACGATGCCGACTATATGGAAGGCCCGTTTCTGCTCCCCGCCGATATCCAGGCGGGTGACTATATCGAGATCGGCATGCTCGGCGCCTACGGCGCGGCGATGAAGACCCGCTTCAACGGTTTCGGTGAAGGGCTGGTAGTCGAAGTGACGGACGAACCAATGGCGAGCCAGTACACCGGGACCCGCCGCGATCCGCGCGCGAAAGACAATGTAGTTTCGCTACGCTGAAAAGGCTAGATAAGCAAAAGGGGCGGGCCGCGCGTGCGGCTCGCCCCTTTTGTTTGCCTTGCAGCCAGACTTACTTGACCGTCACCTCTACCCGGCGGGCGCCGGCCAGGTTGGTGGTGCTGTCAGTCGAAGCTTCCGGCTTGACCAGCGCCATCGCTGTTTGCGGCACTCCCGAAGCCACCAAGGCAGCGCCAACTGCCTCGGCCCGGCGCTTGGAAAGCCGGGCATTGGCTGCGGCATTGCCGGTCGGATCATTGAAGCCGGAAACCTCAAGGCTCGATCCCGGGTTGCTGTCGAGCCAGGCTTTGAGCCCGCCGGCAGCGCCGGTAAAGTCAGGAACGACGTCGGCCCTGCCGGTGTCGAAGTAAACCTTCACTACCGGCTTGCCGTCGCGCATTTCGCTGGTGACACCGGCGCCTGCCGGAATCTCGACCGTGCCTTCGGCCGGAGCGGCGGTGAGATCGGCCGAGGCAGCAGCAGGCGCGACAACTTCTGTCGGAGCAGCGGCAGGTGCAGCAGCCTCATTGCCAGAGCCGCGCAAAAACAGCCACCAGACCAGGAACGCGGCGAGCAAGGCCAGCAACAGCCACCACAGCCAGCCAAGCCCCGAATCGTCGTCATCACTGGATGCGGAAACCCGGGAGACTGCGGCTGCGGGGGCAGCGCTTGCGACTTCGACCACCTTGGCCACCGGTTCCGAGGCGGCCACGCTTGCCGTGGCTGCGGCAACCGCGCCAGCGGCAGCAACGGTGCCGGCAACCGCTGCATTGCCTGCACCGGCAGTCTTGTCCATCAGCGGCTGCGGTGCAGTAGCTGCCTTGATCGCAACCTTCTTGGTCGGCGCCTTCTTGGTTGTGGCGACGACGGCAGCTTTTTTCGCCGGTGCAGCCTTCTTCTTGACTGGGGCCTTGGCGGCAGCCAGCCCCGCAGCGCCGGCCAGCGCTGCGGCGCCAGCGGCCTTGCCCGCGGGCTTCTTGGCCGGAGCCTTGGCGGCGGTCTTGGTCTTGGGTGCGAACAGGCCGAGCTTGTTGAAGTTGTCGGCCAGCAGGTAATAGACTGTGACGCGGTTCTTGGTGCGGTCAGCCTTCATCGTTTCACCGACCTTGGCGATCGCGGCATCAAGCACCGAATCGGCGTTGGTCAGCGCCAGCTTCTTCTTGAGGAAGTTCTCGCGGACCCGATCGGTTTCCTTCTTGTCACTGAACGCGACCAACGAGGAATTGACCTTTCGCAGCGCGATCCCGCAATAGCGCACGATCCCCGCGATCACGCCGTCATCAGCGTTCGGTGCGTATTTCTTGACGTCTGCAGCCCAGTCCGTTGCCATTTCCCACTCCTACGACCTCAGGCAATCTGCATTGCCGGAATTTGGTTCCGTGCCGTTGCGGCACAGAGCGGGGACCCTAACCGATTCGGGGCCGGGGTCTAGGGTGAATTGTCAGAGGGTTACCGTGGCGGTCATCATGCGGCGAGGCGAAGCTCAAGCCGCTGCCAGATTTCGACCAGCGCCTGGGTGAGAACGCGCATCATTGCTTCGGTATGCGCCGGGCCGGGGGTGAAGCGCAGCCGCTCGGTTCCACGCGGGACGGTGGGATAGTTGATCGGCTGGACGTAAACCCCGTACTCGGCGAGCAGGATGTCGCTGATCTTCTTGGCCCGGACCGGATCGCCAACCATCAGCGGAACGATGTGGGTGGTCGAATCCATCACCGGCAAGCCAGCCTCGCGCAGCAAGGCCTTGAGCATCGCGGCGGCAGCTTGCTGGCCCTCGCGCTCGACCGAGCTGGCCTTGAGGTGGCGCACCGCCGCGAGCACGCCGGCGACCAGCACCGGCGAAAGCGAGGTGGTGAAGATGAACCCGGGTGCATAGCTGCGGATCACGTCGATGATCCGGCTGTCGGCGGCGATATAGCCGCCCATTACCCCGAACGCCTTGCCCAGCGTACCTTCGATAATGTCGATCCGGTGTGCGGCCTCGTCGCGGTCGGTGATCCCGCCGCCGCGCGGGCCGTACATCCCCACCGCATGGACCTCGTCGATATAGGTCAGCGCGTTGTACTGCTCCGCCAGGTCGCAGATCGCGTGAATCGGGGCGACGTCGCCGTCCATCGAATAGACCGATTCGAACGCGATCAGCTTGGGCGTTTCGGGCGCTTCGGCGGCGAGCAGTTCTTCGAGGTGCTCCAGATCGTTGTGGCGGAACACGCGCTTTTCGGCACCCGAGTTGCGGATGCCCGCGATCATGCTGGCGTGGTTGAGTTCGTCGGAGAAGATCACGCAGCCCGGCAACACCTTGGCAATTGTCGATAGCGTCGCGTCGTTCGAGACGTAGCCCGAAGTGAACAGCAGCGCCCCTTCCTTGCCGTGCAGATCGGCCAGTTCGGCTTCAAGATCAACGTGGTAATGCGTGTTGCCACCGATGTTGCGGGTCCCGCCAGAGCCGGCGCCGACGTCGTTGAGCGCTTCCTCCATCGCCGCGATCACCTTGGGGTGCTGGCCCATCGCGAGGTAATCGTTCGAGCACCACACGGTGATCGGCTTGGGCCCGTTGTGCCCGGCAAAGCAGCGTGCGTTGGGATAGGCGCCCTTGTTGCGCAGGATGTCGATGAACACCCGATAGCGGCCCTCGGCATGGAGCCGCTCGATCGCCTGGTCGAAGATGTGGTCGTAATTCACGGACGCAAGAATCCCTACCGCGCTGGATGGGCGCGCCATACTTTACCTGTCGCGCGAAGGCCAGCCTTGTCTTGGATCAAGTTTTGGGCGCCGCCAATGCGAAGTCGCGGACAATCCCGTTTTTGGCCAGCGGGTCGATGATCTTCTCGAAATCATGCCCTGGCACCACCACCAGTCCAGGCGCCTGCGCCTTAAGCGCGCGGATCGTCAGCAGCCAGGCATAGACCTCGCCGCGTTGTTCGGGCGCGATCCAGTCGCCGACCAGCCGCGAGCGGGCGCGCAACTCGCGCCAGCTCGAATCGAGCGTCGCGATGTCGCCGGCGAACAGATATTCGCGGCCATTGGCCAGCCGCACGAAGATCATCTGCGATCCGGGGGTGTGGCTGGAGGCGGGGATGACCACCACGCCAGGGGCAACGGCCTGCGGCGCGTCTGGCGCGATCCGCGCAGTCAACCCATCGCGCACGCGCCAGGGCAGGGTGGCCGCGAGCGGGGCCGAGGGAAGTTGCTTGGCATTGAGCCGCGCGGCTTCGCGCAAGGGCGCACCGCCTAGCGCGGCGAGCGAACCAAGATGATCGGGGTGCTCGTGGGTAATCAGGATCAGACCAGCATCGCCCAGCGCCGCATCGACCCTGGCCTGGATTTCGGGTAGAAAAGCTTCCAGCTGCATTTCGTCAGCCAGCGCCTTGGTCACGCCGCTGTCGATCATCACCGGCCTGCCGCCAGGTACGGGAAGTTGCCATGCCATGATTGCAATTCGCTGCCGCTTCAGCCCGTCGCCTGCAGCGAACAGGGTACCCGGCACGCGCCGCCATGCAACCTGCTCCAGCCGCACTTCGCTCGGCGCCTGGCCGGGCATGCTGGCGGCAAGGGCGCGCAACTGGGCGACCGTCACCGGCTTGGACCTGGCGTCGCCGGGGCGGTTGTCGATCAGCAGCCAGTAATAAGGCGCACCGATCAGCACGATCAGCGCCAGGATCAGCCAGTTGAACCGCCGGGTCATTGCAGCACCTCCATCGCTTCAAGCCCATACCGCGCCAGCGCCGGGGCCAACAAGGCGCAAGTTTCGTCGCTGCGGGTGAACAGCGCAAGGTCTTGCCTGGTGCGGGTAAATTGCTGCCCCTGGGTGAGATGCGCGATGCGCCGCGCGATCCCCTTGGCCCCGTCGACAAAGGTCACGCCCGGACCAAACGCCGCGGCCAGTTCGTCCTCCAGCAGTGGGAAGTGGGTGCAGGCCAGCACCACGGTATCGATCGCCTCGCCACCGGGCTGATCGCGCAGGCCAGCCGCAGCCCGGGTGTAGATTGCCGGGTCGACCGGTTCGCCGCGCAGCTTGGCCTCGGCCGCGCCAACCAGCTCGCCCGCGGCAAAGCGCAGCAGGCGCTTGTCTGCCGCGAACTCGGCGGCGAGCCGGTCGACATAGGGCTGGCGGATCGTCGCGGCGGTGCCGAGCAGGCCGATCGTGCCGGTCTTGGTCAGTTCCGCTGCGGGCTTGATCGCCGGGACGGTGCCGACGATGGGCACATTGAGCACATCGCGGACCATCGCCAGCGCAATTGTCGAGGCGGTGTTGCAGGCGATGCAGATCAGCCGCGGTCTGTAGCGCTCGCTCATCCGGCCAAGCAGGCCGCAAACTCGCGCCGCGACCTCGGCCTCGCTCTTGGGGCCATAAGGCAGCCCGCCGTTGTCGGCGGCGTAGAGCACCGGCGCTTGCGGCAGCACCGCGCGCAGCTCAGCGAGCACCGAGAGCCCGCCCACCCCCGAATCGAACAACAGGATCGGTGCGTCCGCATCCATTTTCGTGGCAATTCCTCAAACCATGCTTGTCGCAAGCCCTGCCTTGTAGCTACGAGTGCGGCAAGAAGGGAAGGTGTGGCAATGGATTGGCTCTACGCGCTGGGATTGGCTTACCTGTTGGGCTCGATCCCGTTCGGGCTGATCCTGACCCGGCTGACCGGCGCTGGCGATCTGCGCAGCATCGGTTCGGGCAATATCGGCGCTACCAATGTGCTGCGCACCGGTAACAAGGGGCTGGCGGCGGCAACGCTGCTGCTCGATGCCGGCAAGGGGTTCCTTGCGGCGTGGCTGACCGCCCGCTGGTTCCCTGGAGCCGGACCGCTAGCGGCATTGTGGGCGGTGATCGGACATTGCTTTCCGCTGTGGCTGCGTTTCAAGGGTGGCAAAGGCGTGGCAACCACACTGGGCGTGGCGCTGGGCCTCGCCTGGCCGGTGGGGCTGGCCTATGCCGGCGTTTGGTTGGTGATGCTGGCGCTGACGCGGATTTCCTCGCTATCGGGGATCAGCGCCGTGCTCGCCGCGCCGCTCGCCGCCTGGCTGACAGGCCGGGACGAACTGGTGTTGACCTTGGTGGCGATCGCCGCCCTGGTGATCTGGCTGCACCGCGAGAACATTACCCGCTTGCGTCAAGGGACTGAGCCACGGGTGGGCCAGAAAGGCTGATGTCCGCGCTCTCGCAAGATGAAGCTTTCGCGCGGATCCGCCTGCTGCGCTCGCCCAACATCGGGCCGGTATCCTACCGTCAGCTGCTGCGCCGGTTTGGCGATGCTCGCGCTGCGCTGAATGCCTTGCCCGATCTCGCCGGGCGCGGCGGGGGAAGCTACCGTGCCGCGCCAGAAGGCCGTGTGGCTGACGAGGTTGCCGCCGTTCGCGCTGCTGGTGCGCGCTATCTGTTCCACGATTCGCCAGACTATCCCGCGTTGCTGGCTGAGCTCGACAGCGCCCCCCCGATCCTGACCTATCGCGGAGACACTGCGCTGGCGGCGCGTCCGGCGGTGGCGATTGTCGGCGCGCGCAATGCTTCGGCGGCGGCAGTCAAGCTGGCGCGGCAGTTCGCGGGGGAACTGTCAGAAGCGGGCTTCGTGGTGGTCTCGGGGCTGGCGCGCGGGATTGACGGGGCGGCGCACCGCGCCAGCCTGGCAGGCGGCACGATCGGCGTGATCGCCAGCGGGATCGACGTGGCCTATCCGCCCGAACATGCTGACTTGCAGGAGGAGATCGCCGCGCAGGGCCTGCTGCTGGCCGAACAGCCGGTGAAAACCGAACCGCTCGCCCGCCATTTTCCTTCGCGCAACCGGATCATCGCCGGACTCGCGGCGGGAACGCTGGTGGTCGAGGCCGCGCCCAAATCCGGCTCGCTGATCACCGCGCGGCTGGCCGGAGAGGCGGGGCGCGAAGTGATGGCGGTACCCGGATCGCCGCTCGAACCGCGCGCCCAGGGCTGCAACCAGCTGATCCGCGAAGGCGCGGTGCTGGTCCAGTGTGCCGCCGATGTGATCGAGCTGCTCAGCCATTTCGACGGCACCCCGCGCTCTTCGTTCCGCGAAGCTGCGGCGCCCTATTTCGTGGCCGATGACGAACTCGGCGATGACCCCGCCGATATTGCTGCCCTGCTCACCGCTGCCCCGGTCGCAGTGGATGAACTGATCCGCCAATCGGGGGCAAGCGCGCCGGCAGTTCAGCTAGCCCTGCTCGAGCTCGAACTAGCCGGACGGCTGGTGCGCCATGCCGCAGGCCGGGTCAGCCTGAGCGCTTGATGTTATAAAGTTACATTCATCGGCAGTTCAGGACCTGGCGCGCTACCCTTCGCGGTGAAACGTGCTGGAAGGACGACGGATGAAAACGGGAATTTCGATCGCGGCGATGATTGCCATGCTCGCCCAGGGACCGGCCAGTGCCCTGCCTTCCGAGCAGAACCAGCAACCGCGCAGCCAGACCGCGCTGTGCCGCCAGCCCGCTGCGTTGCCGCGGCTCGCGCCCGAGGACCAGGGCCAGTATGATCAGCAGCGCCCGGTGTACCCGGAACCAGTGCTGCGCTCGGTAGCGAAAGAGTCGAAGAGCGACGCACCCGCATCGCCGCCACCCGCGCCCAGCTATGCGGAGGCCATTGAGGAGGACGGTGAGGTTGTGGTTACCTCGCGGCGGATGGAAAAGCCGGCGCTGGACAGCGCAGTTCCAGTCACTGTGGTAGGTTCCGAAGAGCTGGCGAGCGCCAGTGATCGTGCGAGCGAATCCAAATCCCGGACAAAGCCCGCTGTCGATGGCTCCGATGCTGAAGTCGACATCGCTCATGCCGAACGCATGCCGCCGCCGCGCCGCTATCCGCCGCAACCGCATGCCGGTCAGCTGACCGCCGGCGAACACGATGATCTGCTCAACCCCGAACTCTACGCCGACTATGTCCGCCGCTCTGACCTGGCGCAGTGGATCCCGGGCCTGCCCAGCCTCGACACCCAGCGGGTCTTGACCGTCACGGTCAAGGACGAGGCGGGGCGCCCGGTGCCCTTCGCCACGGTCGAACTGGCCTGCGCCGATGGCTCGCGGCTGCGGCTCTCGACCATGGCCGACGGCACGGTCAGCTTCTTCCCCGATCTTGACCGGCTTGGCCGCAAGGTCCGGCTTGCGCACCGGCGCCGAGGACTGGCGCGAAGTCACGCTGGCCAGCCGCCGCGGCGGGCAGCGGGTCGATTTCACCGTTGCGCGCCAGGCCCCGGCAGTGCGCAAGCTCGATCTGATGCTGGCGATCGACACTACCGGATCGATGGGCGATGAAATCCGCTATCTCCAGAGCGAGCTGGCGGCGATCCTCGACACGCTGCGCGCCCGCCACCGCGGCCTCGACCTGCGCGTCGGCTTCGTCTTCTACAAGGATCTAGGGGATAGCTACGTCACCGCCACGGTGCCGCTGGGGCATGATTTCGCCGCTGCCCAGGGCGCGCTGCGCCAGCACCGGGCCAGCGGCGGGGGTGACTATCCCGAAGCGATGGACCAGGCGATGATCCGCGCCGCCGGGCAGGCCTGGCGCCCCGATGCGGTGAAAAGCCTGCTGCTGGTCGCCGATGCCCCGCCGCACGATGAGAACGTCGCGCTGACCTGGCGCGCGACCGAACACTTGCGTGCCAGCCGCGTCCACATCGTCCCGGTCGCCGCCTCGGGCGTCGCCGACAAGGCCGAATACGTGATGCGGGCGATGGCTGCGGCGACCCAGAGCCGCTACACCTTCCTCACCGATGATAGCGGCATCGGCAATGCCCATGCCGCCCCGGCGATCGATTGCTATCTGGTCACCCGGCTCGACCGCCTGCTGACCCGGGTGATCGACAGCCAGCTTTCCGGCCGCCGCATCGAACCCGGCGAGCAGGAAGTGATCCGCGAGGTCGGCAAGTACGACAACGGCAAGTGCGTGATTCCGCGCGGACATTTCCAGCAAGTTTGACGCGTATTTCCAAGGTGGCGGCGCGGCCGCGCTGGTAGTTCTCCCGCTCGCAAGTTTGCGCAGGGGGAAATTGCCATGTCACGTCAAACCAGAATCGCACTGATCGCTGCCATTGCCGGGCTCGCGCTCGGCGCGCCAAGCCTTACCTTTGCCGATACTGCTCGAAGCGCCGCTCAAAGTCAGCGGCCAGGAAGCGCTGCGCGGTTCGACCACGATCGCGGTTGGCGCTTTCAACGTCGGCTTCATCTTCGAATCGATCGATGCGACCAAGACCACTGGCGGGCTGGTCGGGGCGTTTGGCGGCACCACCAAGGCCAAGAGCGAGCTGGCCGGAGTGACCCCCGAGATGATGCAGAAGATCACCGATGCCGCCTACGCCGATTTCGCGGCGCAGCTCGCCGCGGGCGGCTTCACCATCCAGGATCCAGGCGCGGTCTTCTCCGCTCCGGCGCTGGCCAAGCCGAGCGCGCAGAAGACCCCGGCCGAGGTCAGCATTGCGCTCGAAAAAGGCAGCAAGGGCAAAGCGGTTTACTACAAGCCCAGTGCGCTGCCGGTGCTGGTGTTCCTGCCGGGCGATTTCACCGGCTCGGGGATGTCGAGCATCGGCGCCAACATGGCCGCGGGCCAGGCCAGCGGCCAGTTCCACACTTTTGCCAAGCAGCAGGGGGTGCCGATCGTCGACGTTACCTACCTGATCGATTTCTCCGAGCAGAAACGACCCGGGGCATTCAGCTTCGGCGGGCTCGAGGTCAACGCCAACCTCTCGGTCTCGGCCAGGTACTCGCGGATGACGGTGATCGGCGCCAACGGCAAGACCACCACCGTCACCTTCAAAGAGCCGGTTTCAGTCGACGGTGATTTCATCGAAAAGCAGGATGCCTCGAGCGGAGTGGACAAGGGCACCCAGGCGGCGGCCAACGTGGCCGGGGGACTGCTGGCGGCGCGGGGTTTGGCGGCTTCAGCTTCGGCAAGACCCGCAAGTTCGCCTTCAACGCCAAGCCCGGCAACTACGAAACTGGTGCGGTCAAGGCAGCGAGCCTCGCCAACAGCCAACTGGCGGCGCTGATGGCGACCTTGCGCTGAGGCTTGACCGCGAGCCGCCAGGCAGGAATACCGACCTCCTCTGTTGGCAGGGGAGGGCAGCACATGGCACTTGGCAAATTTCCATCGCGGATGTTCCGCTGGGCGGCGATCTACGGGGTGATCGTCCTCGCGCCGCTATACCTCACCCCGTTGCCCCCGGCGCTGGGCGAGACGCTGCTAGGCTTCATCGGCCTGGCGCTGGTGTTCCAGGGGGTGTTCTGGGTGATCGGCGGCGATCCGATCAAATTCCGCGCGCTGATGCCGCTGGCGGTGGCGGAGAAGCTGGTGTTTGGGGTCCCGGCGCTGGCGCTGTTCGCGCAGGGCTATCCGATGGCGGCGCCGGTTGCGGTGTTCGCGGGGATTGATGTGCTGCTCGGGTTAGGGTTCTTTCTGGCGTGGCGGCAAACACCGGCTTGACGCCGCCATATCCACCCCGCCACCCTCGCGCGTGTACACATACGCGTAAGGGGCCGTTCTCCAATCATGCAACTTGTTATCGTCGAATCCCCCGCCAAGGCCAAAACCATCGAGAAGTATCTGGGCAAGGACTACAAGGTCCTCGCCAGCTATGGCCACGTCCGCGATCTGCCGCCCAAGGACGGCTCGGTCCGTCCCGACGACGATTTCGCGATGGACTGGGAACTCTATGGCGACAAGGCAGCGCGGGTGAAGGCGATCACCGATGCCGCCAAGACCGCCGACCGCCTGATCCTCGCCACCGACCCTGACCGTGAGGGTGAGGCGATCAGCTGGCACGTGCGCGAATTGCTGGCCAAGAAGAAGGCGCTGCCCAAGGACGTCCAGCGGGTCACCTTCAACGCGATCACCAAGGAGACGGTGACCAAGGCGATGCTGGCCCCGCGCGAGCTCGATCATGATCTGATCGACGCCTATCTCGCCCGCCGCGCGCTCGACTACCTGTTCGGCTTCACGCTCTCGCCGGTGCTGTGGCGCAAGCTGCCCGGGGCCAAGAGCGCGGGCCGGGTGCAATCGGTGGCGCTGCGGCTGATCTGCGAGCGCGAGCACGAGATCGAGCTGTTCCGCGCGCAGGAATACTGGTCGGTGCTGGCCAAGCTCGAGCATCTCGGCACCGAGTTTGCGGCGCGGCTGGTCAAGTTTGATGGGGCCAAGCTCGACAAGCTCAGCCTGGGCGACAAGGGCAGCGCAGAGCGCGCCAAGGCCGCGGTCGAGGCGGCGACCTTCCGGGTCGAGGAGGTCGAGACCAAACCCACCCGCCGCAATCCCTGGCCGCCGTTCACCACCTCGACGCTGCAGATGGAAGCGGCGCGCAAGCTCGGCTTTGCCGCCGCGCACACCATGCGGGTGGCGCAGAACCTCTATGAGGCCGGCGCGATCACCTACATGCGCACCGACGGGGTGCAGATGGACCCCAGTGCGATCTCGGCGGCGCGCCTCGCGATCAGCGAGCGCTATAACAACGGCCACTACCTCCCTGAAAAGCCGCGGCATTACGAAACCAAAGCCAAGAACGCGCAGGAAGCCCACGAGGCGATCCGGCCGACCGAATTCGGCCGCGACAAGTTCGGTTCGGGCGACGAAGCGCGGCTCTACGAGCTGGTGTGGAAGCGCGCGATTGCCAGCCAGATGGCCTCCGCGGTGATCGAGCGGACCAGCGTGGTCCTGCGCGAAGGCACCGGCAAGCACGAGCTGCGCGCCTCTGGCCAGGTGATCAAGTTCCCCGGCTTCCTGGCGGTCTATGACGAGAGCCTCGACCAGAAGCCCGGCGATGACGAGGATGAAAGCGCGATGCTGCCAGTGCTGGCCAAGGGCGACATGCCGGCCAAGCGCGCGGTCGAGGCAAGCCAGCACTTCACCCAGCCGCCGCCGCGGTTCAGCGAGGCGACGCTGGTCAAGCGGCTCGAGGAACTGGGCATCGGCCGCCCTTCGACCTATGCTTCGACGATCCAGGTGCTGAAGGACCGCGACTACGTCCGGACTGAGAAAAACCGTTTCTTTGCAGAGGAATCCGGGCGGCTTCTCACCGCGTTTCTCGAACGCTTCTTCCCGCGCTACGTCGCCTATGACTTCACCGCCGGGATGGAAGAGGAACTCGACGTAGTCTCGGATGGGCGCGAGAACTGGAAAGTCCTGCTCGCCAAGTTCTGGAAGGACTTCAAGCCCAAGAGCGACGAGGTCATGGCCCAGAAACCCTCGGAAGTGACCGAGGCGTTGGATGAATTCCTGTCCGACTATCTGTTCCCGGAGAACGAGGACGGCGCCGATCCGCGCAAATGCCCGCAATGCGGCAACGGCCGACTGTCATTGCGTGGCGGGCGGTTCGGCGCGTTCGTTGCCTGCTCGAACTACCCCGAGTGCAAGTTCACCCGCAAATTCGCCCAACCCGGCGGCAACGGTGATAACGGCGATGGCGGCGAGCTCGGCACGCACCCCGAAACCGGGCTGCCGATCATGCGCAAGGTTGGCCGGTTCGGACCTTACCTCGAGATGGGCAGCGGCAAGGAAGCCAAGCGTTCCAATATCCCCAAGGACGTCGGCGACATGACGCTCGACTGGGCGGTCAAGCTGATCGATCTGCCGCGCGCGATTGGCAAGCATCCCGAAACCGGTGAGGAAATTACTGCTAGTATAGGTCGTTACGGACCATACCTCGCGCACAACGGCAAGTATGCCAAGCTCCGCGGCACCGTGGAGGTATTCGAAGTCGGGATGAACGCCGCGGTGGTCAAGCTCGCCGAAGCCGCCAACGGCGGGGGGAGAGGCGCGCGCGCTGCGGTGGAACCGCTCAAGACCTTCGGCCCGCACCCCGAAAGCGGCGGCGAAATGAAATTGATGGCCGGCCGCTATGGTCCCTACGTCACCGACGGTACCACCAACGCGACCCTGCCGCGCGACAAGGCGCCCGAGGACCTGACGGCAGAAGAGGCGATTACGCTGATCACCGAACGTGCCGCGAAGGGTCCGGCCAAGAAGGGCGGACGGCGCAAGGCTCCGGCCAAGAAGAAAGCCGCACCCAAGAAGAAGGCGGTGAAGGCGTGAGCGAAAACTTCACCCGCCACCGCCAGCCGTGGAAGAGCGACGAAGTCGCCAAATTGCGAACGCTCGCTGGCAAGGGCAAAGGCCTCAAGGAAATCGCCAAGGCGCTCAACCGCAGCGAGGAATCGACCAAGGAGCGGGCCAAACTGGACGGGATCGGGATCGCCAAGCTGCGGTAAGCGCACCCAGTCCAGCCCCATCTCCTCGTAGATTTCCTTGTCCTCGCTCCACTTCTCGTCGACCTTGACGTGGAGGAAGAGGTGGACCTTGACCCCGAGCAGCTCTGTAAGCTCCTTGCGAGATGCTTCGCCTATCGCCTTGAGTTTGCTGCCGCCCTTGCCCAGGACGATGCCCTTCTGGCTGTCGCGGGCGATCACGATCTGCTGGTGGATTTCGACCGAGCCGTCCTTGCGCGGGGTGTAGCTTTCGGGACGCACCGCGCTGTCGTAGGGCAGTTCGTCGTGGAGCTGGCGGTAGAGCTGTTCGCGGGTGATTTCGCAAGCGAGCAGGCGTTCGCTGGCGTCGGAAACCTGGTCCTCGGGGTAATGCCACGGCCCCTCGGGCATCAGCGCCGCAAGCCGCGCCTTGAGTTCGGGGACGCCGTCGCCGGTCAGCGCCGAGATGAAGAACACTTCGTCGAACTGCGCCTTCCCCGGCCAGCGCCTGGGCGGCGATCAGCATCGGTTCTTTGGCGGTTTCGTCGACCTTGTTGAGCACCAGAATCTTGCGCTCAGAACGGCCCTCAAGGGCACTCAGGATGGGTTCAAGGTAGTCGAGACGCTTCTTGCGGCCGTCTACCACCAGCACAATCGCGTCGGCCTCGGCGGCGCCGTCCCAGGCGGCGCTGACCATCGCCCGGTCGAGCCGGCGTTTGGGTTCGAACAGCCCGGGAGTATCGGCGAGGATGATCTGGGTTTCGGTTTCGCCGTCTTTGGCCAGCGCGATTCCCATCAGCCGCGCCCGGGTGGTCTGGGCCTTGGCGCTGACGATCGCCACCTTCTGGCCGACCAGGGCATTGACCAGCGTCGATTTGCCCGCGTTGGGCGCGCCGATCACCGCGACGAGGCCGCAATGTTGGATCATCCGAACCTCCGCATGAACTCTTCGGCCGCAGCCGTCTCCGCCTCGCGCATTGACGAGCCGCCGGCCTCAACCTCGCCGACGCCCTTGATGCTGACCGCGACGCTGAACTTGGCGGCGTGATCCGGTCCTGAGCGCTCGACCAGGCGGTATTCGGGCATCTTGCGCTTGTTGCCCGCGGCCCATTCCTGCAGCGCCGACTTGGGATGCTTGGCGACGCCGGCCTTGCCCGCGACCTCGTCGGCCCACAGCGCGCGGACCATATCGCGGGTCGCCTCAAAGCCGTGGGCGGTGAAGCTGGCGCCGATCAGCGCTTCCATCACGTCGCCAAGGATATTGTCGCTGTCGTACCCGCCATCGTCGCGGGCCTGCTTGCCGAGGCGGATGTGTTCGCCAAGCCCAGCAGCGCGCGCGACCGAAGCGCAGGTGGCACGGCTGACCAGGGCGTTGAGCCGCTGCGACAGGCGGCCCTCGTCGGCGGCCTCAAGCGTGTAGAGCCATTCGCCGATCACCAGCCCAAGCACCCGGTCGCCCAGAAACTCGAGCCGCTGGTAATCGCGCGCCGCGCCGGTGCTGCCGTGGGTCAAGGCTTCGAGCCAGAGTGCCTCGTCAGTCGGCGTGCGACCCGCAAGGGTGGAGAGGAAGGTGCGGGTGTCCTTGCCGAGCACGGCCTCAGAAAGTCCCGCTGATCCGGTCCCAGCGCGCGGCGGTGAACCAGGTCCAGGGCTTGATCCATTCGGCGCTGCCGTCGGTCGACCACATCATCACCGTGGCGCGGCCGACCAGATTGTCCATCGGCACCAGCCCGATCCCGCGGCCGGGCTCGGCGGGGAAGCGGCTGTCTTCGGAATTGTCGCGGTTGTCGCCCATCAGGAACAGGTGGCCCTCGGGGACCACGACCGGATCGGTATCGTCCTTCTCGCGCGGGCCAAGGTCGAGCACCTCGTAGCTGCGCCCGCCAGGCAGAGTCTCGCGGTAGCGCGGGTAATGGCAAACATCGCTGCCATCGGCGGCCTTGGCATCGAACTGCGGCGAAACGCAGCCGGTGTTGGGGCTGAACGGGATTTCGAAATCGGCGATCCGCACTTTGGGCACCGGTTCGCCGTTGAGCCACAGCTGGCCGCCCTGCATCTGCACGGTATCGCCCGGCAGGCCGATCACCCGTTTGATATAGTCAAGCTCGGCCAGCGGCGGCTGTTTGAAAATCACCACGTCGCCGCGGGCTGGGGTACGGGCCAGCAGCCGTTCTTCGGGCAGCAGCGGCACTCCGAATGGCAGCGACTTGCGCGAAAAGCCGTAAGACCACTTCGAAGCGAGCAGATAGTCCCCATTCCACAGCCGCGGCAGCATCGATTCGCTGGGGATGTTGAACGGCGAGAAGATGAAGCTGCGGAACACCACAACGATGATCGCCAGTTTGAGCAGGAACACGGGGAAGCTGTCTTCCTGCTTCGCCGCCTTCGCGGGGCTGGCGGCCGGGGTCTGGCTGCCGGGGACACTGCTGGGTTCGCTCATCTGGCGCTCCATGTTGGTCCGGGCCGCGCGCGTCAAGGCTTATGGCGGATCGGCTGAATAGGATACGAACCGCCCGGGCCCGACCTTGAATACGTTTTCTCCGCTTGGCCCCGCCTGCGCGGGCGGGCATAGCGCCGCTTCGACCAAGGCAGGAGCGCAAGCGATGAACGACACGGTCAAGGCCGCCTGGCAGGCGCTGGACGGGCTTTCGCGGCCCACGCTGAAGGCCTTGTTCGCCGATCCGACGCGGCTCGCGGCGCTCTCGAGCAAGCTCGACCTGCCTGGCGGAGCGATCCGCTTCGACTGGTCGAAAACCCACCTCGATGCTGCGCATCTGGCGGGGTTCGCGGCGCTGGCCGCCGCGGTGAACTTTACCGGCAAGCGCGCCGCGATGTTTGCGGGCGAGCCGATCAATCTCACCGAGGGCCGCGCGGTTGAGCACACCGCGCTGCGCGGGGTCGGGCGCGAGACCAGCACCGAGGAAGCCCAGGCGCTGCACCTGCGGATGAAAAGCCTGGTCGAGGCGATCCACGCTGGCGCGCTGGGTGAGGTCAAGCACCTGATCCACATCGGCATCGGCGGCTCGGCGCTGGGTCCGGCGCTGGCGGTCGATGCGCTGGCGCGTGACGGCGCGCTGGTCGATGCCCATGTGGTTGCGAATATCGATGGCTGCGCGCTCGAAGCCGCCTTCGCGCGCTGCGATCCGGCGACCACGCTGATCGCGGTCGCTTCCAAGACCTTTACCACCACCGAGACGATCACCAACGCGATGTCGGCGCTGGCCTGGCTGGGCGAGAACGGGGTGGCGGATCCCTATGGTCGGGTGGTGGCGCTGACTGCCTACCCGGACAAGGCGGTCGAATGGGGGGTCGACGAGACCCGGGTGCTGCCGTTTCCGAAAAGCGTCGGCGGGCGCTATTCGCTATGGTCCTCGATCGGCTTTCCGGTGGCCATGGCGCTGGGCTGGACGGAGTTCGCGGAGTTTCTTGACGGCGCGGCGGCGATCGACCGGCATTTCCTCGACACCGATGGCGCCGCCAACCTGCCGCTGCGCGCGGCCTTCGCCGATCTGCTCTATGCGCGGCTGCGCGGCTGCCAGACCCGCGCGGTGTTCGCCTATGACGAGCGGCTGCGGCTGTTTCCCAGCTACCTCCAGCAGCTCGAGATGGAATCGAACGGCAAGGCGGTGAAGGTCGATGGCACGCCGGTCGATGGCCCGACCGCGCCGGTCACCTGGGGCGGGGTCGGGACCGATGCCCAGCACGCGGTGTTCCAGCTGCTTCACCAGGGCACCCACCTGATCCCGGTCGATTTCATCGCCTGCATTGCGCCGGGCGACGGGCTCGATCCCGCGCACCACCACAACCTCCTCGCCAACTGCTTCGCGCAAGGCGCGGCGCTGATGGCGGGCAAAGCGGCGAAAGACCCAGCGCGCGCCTATCCCGGTGACCGGCCATCGGCGACGATCCTGGTCGAGGAACTCAACCCGGCAACACTGGGTGCGCTGATCGCCTTTCACGAACACCGCACTTTTGCGGGCGGCGTGCTGATGGAGATCAACAGCTTCGACCAGTTCGGGGTCGAACTCGGCAAGGAGATTGCCAAGTCGATCCTCTCAGGTGGGGCAAGCTTCGACGCGAGCACCGAAGCGCTGCTCGCCGAGGCGGGGATTGTTTGAAAGGATGTCGATGATTGTACGTTCGCTTGCCGCCGTATTCATAGCCGCCACACAGCTTGGCGCGGCCGATCCGGCGCCGTTGCCCCGGGCGTTCGATGCCGGATGGCAAGGCAAACCGGTCTGCGAGCTGTTGTTCGAAAATGCCGACATGCGTTCAGCGCGATGCACGTTCCCGCCTGGCATCGGCCATGAACGGCATTTTCATCCGAAACACTTTGGCTACGTCGTCCAGGGTGCGACGATGCGCATAACCGACCAGAGCGGTACGGCTGAGCGCGTCCTTGAAACCGGCTCCAGTTGGTGGAGCGACGGCGTCAAATGGCACGAGGCCGTTAACATCGGCTCGACCACCGCGATCTATGTGATCGTCGAGCCAAAGACCGCACCGTAGTTTCGTCTATCAATCCGATCAGCAAAAGCGATTGGTAATGCCGCGCCAAGCACCCCATATCGCCTTCGCAACAGGAGCGCTTGATGGCAGACTTTGACTTTGATCTGTTCGTGATCGGGGCCGGTTCGGGCGGGGTTCGGGCCAGCCGGATCGCGGCCTCGCATGGTGCGCGGGTGGCAGTGGCGGAGGAGTACCGGGTTGGCGGAACCTGCGTGATCCGCGGCTGCGTGCCCAAGAAACTGCTGGTCTATGGCTCGCACTTCGCCGAGGACCTGGCCGACGCCCGCCGCTTTGGCTGGGACACCGCAGGCGCGACGTTTGACTGGTCGACCCTGCGCGACAATGTCGCTGCCGAGGTTGACCGGCTCGAGGGGCTCTATGGCCAGACGCTGGGCAATGCCAAGGTCGAGGTTTTCGCCGAGCGCGCGGTGGTGACCGGGCCCAACACGGTCCGGCTTGCCAGCGGGCGCGAGATCAGCGCCGGGCATATCCTGATCGCGACCGGGGCCTGGCCGGGCCTGCCGCAGATCCCGGGAGCCGAACTGGGGATCACCTCGAACGAGGTGTTCCACCTGCCCGCGCTGCCCAGGCGCGCGGTGATCGCCGGGGCCGGCTATATCGCCAACGAATTCGCCGGGATCTTCAACGAGCTTGGGGTTGAGGTGACGCTGGCCACCCGCGGCGACAAGATGCTGCGCTCCTACGATCAGGAGATCGTCGAAAAGCTGCTCGCGATCAGCCGCGAAAAGGGCATCGACGTGCGGCTCAACTTCCCGTTCAAGGGCGTCAGCAAGCAGGCCGATGGCAGCCTGCTGGTCGATGGCGGCGAGGCCGGGATGATCGAGACCGATCTGGTGCTGTGGGCGATCGGGCGGGTGCCCAACACCGCGGGGCTTGGGCTCGCCGAGGCTGGTGTGACGCTCGACAAGGACGGCGCGGTGGTGGTCGACGAGTATAACCGCAGCAATGTGCCGAGCATCTCCGCGGTCGGCGACGTCACCAACCGGGTCCAGCTGACCCCGGTGGCGATCCGCGAGGGTCACGCCTTTGCCGACACGGTATTCGGCGGCAAGCCGCGGACCATTGCCTACGACTCCATTCCCACCGCGGTGTTCAGCAACCCGCCGATCGCTTCGGTCGGTCCGACCGAGGAAGTCGCACGCAAGCTCCATCCCGAGCTTCAGGTGTTCAAGAGCGATTTCCGGGCGATGAAGAACACCCTGGCCGGACGGCACGAACGCGCGCTGTACAAGATGCTGGTCGATGGCGCGAGCGACCGGGTGATCGCGCTCCACCTGATCGGCCCGGACAGCGCCGAAATCCTCCAGGCCGCGGCAATCGCGGTCAAGGCCGGCCTCACCAAGGCCGCAGTTCGACGACACCGTCGCGCTGCATCCCAGCATGGCCGAGGAACTGGTGCTGATGCGCTAGGTTGCATGTCTGCAACCAATCGGCTAGGCTCCCCGCGAAAACACAAGGGGAGAGCACAATGCGCCTTCAGGGCAAGACTGCGCTGGTTACCGGCGGGACCGACGGCATCGGTGCGCAGTTGATCCGCCAGCTGCGCGACAAGGGCGTCACCGTGATCACTTCGGGCCGCAATCCGGAGCGCTGCGCGGCGACGCGGGCCGACGGGTTTGAGGTGATCGAGGCCGATCTGGCGACGTCAGCCGGGGTGGATGCGCTGATCGCGGGTTTGGGCTCGCGCGACCTGGATATCCTGGTCAACAATGCCGGGGTCCAGACCAGCTATGATTTCCGCTCTGGCGATGTCGATTTGCCAGGTGCGCAATTCACCTTCGATCTCAACCTCAAAGCCCCGGTGCAGATCATCGCCCGGCTGCTGCCCGGATTGCTCAGCCGGAGCGAGGCGCTGATTGTCAACGTCACGTCCGGTCTGGCGGTGGCCCCCAATGCCGGATCGCCGGTCTATTGCGCCAGCAAGGCGGGGCTGCGTTCCTATACCATGGCGATCAGGCATCAGTTGCAGGGTAGCGGGGTCAAAGTGCTCGAGGCTCTGCCGCCGCTGGTCGAGACCCGGATGACTTCGGGGCGCGGTGACAACAAGATGAGCGCGGCGGAATGCGCGCGGCAGATCGTCACCGGGATGGAACGCGGCACCGAAACGATCAGTGTCGGCCAGGTCAAGCTGCTGCAGTTGGTCCACTCGATCTCACCCGCCCTGGCGCGGCGGATCATGCTCAAGTTCTGAGGGGGAGAAGCGCAATGGCAGGGACGGTCCTGGTTTCGGGTGGAAGCGGCTATATCGCCGGGTTTCTGATCCGCCAGCTGGTGGCCGAGGGCTGGAACGTCCACACCACGGTTCGCAATCTGGCGCGCGAGGCCGAGGTGCGCGCCAGCCTGAAGGTGGACGAGAGCAAAGTGCGGTTCTTTGCCGCCGATCTGATGAGCGATGCCGGCTGGGCCGAAGCGATGGCCGGGTGCAGCCATGTCGCCCACGTCGCCTCGCCGCTCCCGGCTGACAAACCCAAGCATGAGGATGAGCTGATCATTCCCGCTCGCGACGGCGCCTTGCGCGCCTTGCGGGCGGCTAAAGCGGCGGGGGTGAGGCGGTTTGTCATGACCAGCTCGATGGCAGCGATCGCCTATGGCCACCCGCGCAGCCAGACCCGCTTTACCGAAGCTGACTGGACCAATCTGGCCAGTCCGGATGCCTATGCCTACGTCAAGTCCAAGACCATTGCCGAGCGCGCCGCGCGCGATTGGGTGGCGGCCGAAGGCGGGGGAATCGAATTCTGCACGGTCAATCCCTCGCTGGTGCTCGGCCCGCTGCAATCGGGTGACTTCTCGACCTCGCTGGAGGCGATCAAGAAGCTGCTCGAAGGCTCGATGCCGGGCCTGCCCAATTTCGGCTTCGGGATGGTCGATGTCCGCGATGTCGCCGATATGCATGTCCGCTGCCTCAACGCGCCCGGCATGGCGAACGAACGCTTCATCTGTTCCGGGCCGTTTCTGATGATGCCCGAGATCGCCGAGATCCTACGCTCCGGGCTGGGTGAACAGGCGCGCAAGGTGCCGAAAATCAGGTTGCCCAACTGGATCGTCCGGATCGCCGCGCGGTTCGATCCGCTCATCGGCCAGGTCATCGGCGAGCTAGGCAATCGCCGCGAAGGTCCGGCCGATCACGCCCGCGAAGTGCTCGGCTGGGTGCCGCGGCCGGTCGAGGAAAGTATCCTCGATACCGCGCGCGACCTGATCCGGCTGGGCATCGTAAAGGTTTAGGCGAGCCGATACGGCACTACCCCGCGGTTGTCGGGATCGACGCTGATCGGGCGGTCGCTGGGCGGGAAGGCGCGCTGGTCGCAATCGGGGCGGGGGCAGATCCGGCACGAGATGCCGATCCGGGCGGCGGCGCTGCTGGCGGTCAGGTCGAGCCCGTCGGCATAGACGAATTCGCTGGCATGCTCGGCCTCGCAGCCCAGCGCTACGGCGTAGCGGCGGGGCAGCCGGTCATAGCGGCCCGAGGGCTTGACCAGCCCCTTGGCCATCGAGACATAGCGCACCCCGTCGGGAGTTTCGGCCAGCTGGACCAGGATCCGGTCGGGGATCGCCACCGCCTCGTGGACGATCCACAGCGGGCAGGCCCCGCCGAACCGGGCGAATTGCAGCCGGGTGGCGGAATGCCGCTTGGTGATATTTCCGGCCATGTCGACCCGGCAGAAGAAGAACGGCACCCCGCGCATGTCCTCGCGCTGGAGGGTGGAGAGGCGGTGGCAGGTCTGCTCGAAACTGGTGCCGAAGGTCTGGGCGAGACGGTCGATATCGTGGCGCACGCGCGCGCTTCGGTGCGGAAGCGGCGATAGGGCATCAGCAAGGCCCCGGCTGCATAGTTGCACAGCCCGACGAACAGCAGCTGGCGCGAGGCGGCGCTCTTGAGCGCGGCAGCCTCGACCACCGCGGCGATCTCGTTCTTGAGCGCCAGTGCGGCGAGCTGGTGGGCGAGCTGGAAGCGGCGGCTTTCGGCGGGCTGGCCGGGATCGATGGTCAGGTGGCCCATTTCCGCGTCGTAGGAACGCAGGCCCGCCTGGCCTGAGTAAATCAGTGAGATCGACAGCGACTGCTTGAGATGGTCCTCGATAGCCCCGGTCGTTGGCGATATCCCGCCTAGCCGCGCCGCCAGCGCCTCGGCGGCACGGTCGATGCTGTCGACGTAGTTGCCCGCAAGATGGAACCAGTCGCGCACTTCCTCCCATGGCAGGCGCGAGGCGCTTGAACTGTCGCTGGCCAGCGCCTCGTCGACCATCGCAAGCCGCTGGCCGGAGCGGCGGTAGGCCTCATGGAGCGCGACGAAGCGGTCGGCCAGCATGGGCTGCTGTTCGGCAAAGCGGGCGAGCTGCGCGGCGTCCATCGCCTCGGCAAACAGCGGATCGGCATTGGCCTCGCGCAGCGCCGCCAGCCGCGTCTCCGCCTCACCCGCGCCAATCTCGCGCCAGTCGAGCGGGAAGGCGCGCGCGAGGCGCTCGACCAGCACCGGGCGTGAGCGGGCGGTCGTCGTTCTCGAGCTGCGAGAGGTAGGAGGTGGAGATCGCCAGCAACTCGCCCATGGCAGCCTGGTTCAAGCCCCCGCTCCGCGCGCAGCGCTTTCAACCTCTCTCCTGCGAAAATGCGACGTTTGACCATGTATCCTCCAAATCCTCCCCCCTGGGGGAGGTGCCGAGCGAAGCGAGGCGGAGGGGGATGGGTCCACCATGCTGGCCTTGTGACCCGATCCCCCACCGTCAGCCCTGCGGGCTGCCACCTCCCCCGTCGGGGGAGGATTGAGTCATTACTTTGCAAATATGAACTTCGCAACTTCGCAAATTCACATTGGACATTGTCAAGAATCCGCCGCATTGCGGTCGCTTCAAAGGCTCCGACGGGGGATTCATGTCCGCAAATATCGCCGAAATGGAGCGCCGCCGCGCCGCTGCGCGGATGGGCGGGGGGCAGAAGCGGATCGACGCGCAGCATGCCAAGGGCAAGCTGACCGCGCGCGAACGCGTCTCGATCCTGCTCGACGAGGGCAGTTTTGAAGAGACCGACAGCTACGTCGAACACAATTGCACCGATTTCGGCATGCCCGAGCAGATCATCCCCGGCGACGGCGTGGTGACCGGTTCGGGCACGATCAACGGCCGGCTGGTCTATGTCTTCAGCCAGGATTTCACCGTGTTTGGCGGAGCGGTTTCCGAGCGCCACGCGATGAAGATCTGCAAGGTGATGGACGCGGCGATGAAGGTCGGCGCGCCGGTGATCGGGATGAACGACAGCGGCGGCGCGCGGATTCAGGAGGGCGTCGCCAGCCTCGGCGGCTATGCCGAGATCTTCCAGCGCAATGTCCTTGCCAGCGGGGTGGTGCCGCAGCTTTCCCTGATCATGGGGCCTTGCGCGGGCGGGGCGGTCTATTCGCCGGCGATGACCGACTTCATCTTCATGGTGAAGGATTCGAGCTACATGTTCGTCACCGGGCCGGATGTGGTCAAGACCGTGACCAACGAAGTGGTGACCCAGGAGGAATTGGGCGGGGCGGTGACTCACAGCACCAAAACCTCGGTCGCCGATCTCGCGCTGGAGAACGATATCGAGGCGCTGCTGACCGCGCGCGATTTCTTCGATTATCTGCCACTCAACAATAAGGAAGGCGTCCCTGAGCGGCCGACCAGCGACCCGTGGGACCGGATCGAGGACAGCCTCGACACTCTGATCCCGGCCAATGCCAACCAGCCTTACGACATGCACGAAGTTGTGCGCAGAGTGCTGGATGAGGCCGAGTTCTTCGAGATCCAGCCGGGCCACGCCGGCAACATCCTCTGCGGGTTCGGCCGGGTTGAGGGCAAGACCGTCGGCGTGGTCGCCAACCAGCCGATGGTGCTGGCGGGCTGCCTCGATATCAACGCCAGCAAGAAAGCCGCGCGGTTCGTGCGGTTCTGCGATGCCTTCTCCATCCCGATCCTGACCTTCGTCGATGTCCCCGGCTTCCTGCCCGGCACCGCGCAGGAATTGGGCGGGATCATCAAGCACGGCGCCAAGCTGCTGTTCGCCTTCGCCGAGGCGACCGTCCCCAAGATCACCGTGATCACCCGCAAGGCCTATGGCGGCGCCTACGACGTGATGGCCTCAAAACACCTCCGCGGCGACCTCAACTACGCCTGGCCGACCGCCGAAATCGCGGTGATGGGCGCCAAAGGCGCGGTCGAGATCATCTTCCGCTCAGACCTCGGCGACCCCGACAAGATCGCCGAACGGACGCGCGAGTATGAGGAGCGGTTCGCCAACCCGTTCGTCGCGGCGAGCAAGGGGTTTATCGATGAGGTGATCCACCCGCGGAACACGCGGCGAAGGATTGCGCTGGGGTTGAGGAAATTGCGGAACAAGAGTCTCGAGAACCCGTGGAAGAAACATGACAATATTCCGCTATGATAGATGACGGTTTCAGATGGTACGCAACAGCACTGAACGTTTTCATTGCGGTGACGTTCGCTTTGCAAGGAATTAGAGGACTGCGGTCGGGTATCGCATCTCTTCCGCTCAGGCCATTTGGGGGCGACGAGTTCAAGCGAGGCGAGACAATGTTCGGACTGATAATTTCGTTCAATTTCATCGGTGCGCTCGGTGCCGCTTGCCTGACCTACCTAATTTGGACTGCAATATGAAACTCGGAGGTCTCAACCACATCGGCGTCGCGACGCCCTCGATCCTCCCCGGAACGGGGAGGGGAACCGCCCGCCGGGTGGTGGAGGGGTCGCAAGCTCGCCATCGCGTGCTTCGTGGCGGGTCGAGAGCATTCGACCCCTCCGTCGCTGCGCGCCACCTCCCCGTTCCGGGGAGGATTTCCGTTGCTCGCGGCTCCCGCAAACATTATAATGACCTTATAATGTGAAGGAGTCCTCCGCCATGCAGACCGAACGTGTCACCTACCTGACCAGCGCCGAGCAGAAGGCCGCGCTGGAGGCCTTTGCCAAATCGCGCGGCGAGAGCGTCGGCAATGTCGTGCGTGAGGCGACCGCACGGTATATCGCGGAACCGGCGATACCGGCTGACGAAGAGGAAGCGCTCAAACTTCTGGCCGCTGAACTCGAAGAGGCTGTGCCGAAGATGCGGGCCAGTCTGGAGCGGTCGATTGAGCGGCTGAAAAAGACCAACGCGGAGATCGATCGCAAGATGCGCAAAGCGGGTATGTGGAAATGAGCGCCATCAGCGACGTCTTGCGCGCGGTCAAGGATGTGCTGCTTCTGCAGTCGCAGGTCGAGCGAATGGAAGAGCAAATTACTGCTCAAAATGAGCGTGTCGAAAGGCTGGCGGGAAGCGTAACCGATATCGACAAGCGCCTCTATGCGATCGAACGGATGATGGATCTGGGCGCACGGCAAGCCCGCAAGCCAAGGATTGCCGATCAATAGCGTTTTGTTACTTCCTTCTCCCACTCTCAACCGAAAGCCCACCCCATGAGCACCTACGAAGCAACCGTCGAATGGCACATCGGCGCCGAGGAATCGTTTGAAACCCGCAAGTACAGCCGCGCCCATCGCTGGAAGTTCGATGGCGGCGCGGATGTGCCCGCGTCGGCCTCGCCGGCGGTGGTCGGCACGGTGTACTCCGATCCCGCCGGGGTCGATCCGGAGGAGGGGCTGGTTGCCGCGCTTGGCGAGTTGCCACATGCTGTTCTTCCTCGATCTCGCCTCGCGTTCGGGGGTCTCGGTGACCTCCTATGTCGATCACGCGGTCGGCCAGATCGGCAAGCGCGAGGACGGGGTGGTGGCGATGCTGAGCGCAACGATGCGGCCGCAGATCAGCTATGCCGCGCCGGTCGATGCTGACAAGATCGCCGGCCTGCACCACAAGGCGCACGAGCTGTGCTACATCGCCAATTCGGTCAACTTCCCGGTTTCGGTGGAGCCGGCGGCGTGAAACTCGGCCGACTCAACCATATCGGTGTTGCCACGCCCTCGATTGCTGCATCGATCGTGTTCTACCGCGACGTCATGGGCGCGACCAAAATCCACGAACCGTTCGATCTTGAATCGCAGGGGGTAAAGGTCTGCTTCGTCGATACTCCGGGCGCGGACGGGGCCTTGAACGGCACCCAGATTGAGCTGATCGAGCCCTTGCCCGGCAACACCAGCATCGCCGGCTTCCTCGAGAAGAACCCGGCGGGCGGCCAGCACCACATGTGCTACGAAGTCCCCGATATCCATGCCGCCAAGGCCGAGTTCGAGGCCATGGGCAAGCGCGTGCTGGGCGAACCCCGGATCGGCGCGCACGGCACGCTGATCTTCTTCGTCCACCCCAGGGACATGCAGGCGGGTGCTGACCGAAATCATGGAAACCCCGAAAGACAACGCCCACTGGTCGAACTGACCGGGCAGCAGAGGAACCAAACACATGAGCTACGAAACCATCACGCTTGGCATCGCCAACCAGATCGCCACGATCACTCTCAACCGCCCCGAGCGGCTCAATGCCTGTCCGCCCAACATGGCCGACGAAATCAGCCATGCGGTCGACAACCTTGGCGATGCGCGGGTGCTGGTGATCAAGGGCGAGGGCCGCGCGTTCTGTTCGGGCGCTGACCTGGCCGCGCGCGGTGATCGGGCTATTGGCGGCGGGCAGGGCGCCTACATCGCGCTGACCCAGCACTACAATCCGCTGATCCTCAAGCTGGCACGGCTCAACATGCCGATCATCACCGCAGTGCAGGGCCCGGCGGCGGGCGTGGGCTGTTCGCTGGCGCTTGTCGCGGCGACTTCGTGGTCGCAAGCAAGAGCGGCTATTTCCTCCAGGCCTTCGTCAACATCGGGCTGGTCCCCGATGGCGGCTCGACCTGGCTGCTGCCGCAGCTGGTCGGCAAGGCCCGCGCGACCCGGATGATGATGCTGGGCGAGAAGATCGGGGGCGAGCAGGCCGAAGCCTGGGGCCTGATCTACAAATGCGTCGAGGACGATGCCCTGTCGGCAGAAGTGGCGGCGCTGGCGGCCAAGCTCGCCAGCGGCCCGACACTGTCTTACGCGATCATGCGCAGGAACATCCTCACCGCGCTCGAGCATGGTCTGGCCGATACCCTGCTGGCCGAGGCCGAGGGCCAGCTGCGCGCCGGGGCCAGCGCCGATGCGGCCGAAGGCGGCATGGCCTTCATCCAGAAGCGCAAGGCCGAGTTCAAAGGCGCGTGATTCTCTACGACAGCCCCAATCCTGCTCCCAATCCCCGCCGCGTCCGGATCTTCGCGGCGGAGAAAGGGATCACTTTGCCGACGCAGACGGTTTCGATCGTCTCGCGTGAGCACAAGTCGCCCGAATATCTGGCGATCAATCCGCGCGGGCAGGTGCCAAGCGCTGGCACTCGATGACGGCACGGTACTGACCGAAAGCGTCGCGATTTGCCGCTATCTGGAGGGGCTTCAGCCGGCGCCGCCGCTGTTCGGCACTGGCGCGCTGGAGCAGGCGCAGGTCGAGATGTGGAGCCGGCGGGCCGAGATGATCCTGATGGCCCCGGTCGGCGCGGTCTGGGTCCACACCCACCGCTTCACTGCGGCGATTCCCGGGCGCAACGCCGAATGGGGCGAGGCCAATCGCCCGCGCGTGATCGAGGCGATGGGCTTTTTCGACCTCCGCTGCAAGGCCGGACCTAGCTCGCGCTGGACAGCTACACGATCGCTGACATCCTGCTGCTGACCACCGTCGATTTCGCCGGATTCATCGGCGTGCCCGCTACCCGATGACCTGATCAACCTGCGCGACTGGCACACGCGCGTTTCCGCTCGCCCCAGCGCAACGGCCTGAATGGTGTCATCATGAGCAAACCGACCGTCAACAACTGGCAAGCCGCCGCCGCCAAGGAGGTCAAGGGCAAGGACCTGACCTGGCACACGCCGGAGGGCTTTGACATCAAGCCGCTCTACACCGCGGAGGACGCCGGCGATCCTGGCCTGCCCGGCTTCGCCCCGTTCACCCGCGGGGTCCGCGCCAGCATGTATGCCGGGCGGCCGTGGACGATCCGGCAGTATGCGGGCTTCTCCACCGCCGAGGAGAGCAACGCCTTCTATCGCCGCAACCTTGCCGCCGGGCAGAAGGGCCTCTCGGTCGCGTTCGATCTCGCCACCCATCGCGGCTATGACAGCGATCACCCGCGCGTGGTCGGCGATGTCGGCAAGGCGGGTGTTGCCATCGACAGCGTCGAGGACATGAAGATCCTGTTCGACGGGATCCCGCTCGATCAGATGTCGGTCTCCATGACCATGAACGGCGCGGTGATCCCGATCCTGGCGTTCTTCATCGTCGCCGGCGAGGAGCAGGGGGTGGCGCTGGCCCAGCTCGATGGCACCATCCAGAACGACATCCTCAAGGAGTTCATGGTCCGCAACACCTATATCTACCCGCCCGAGCCGAGCATGCGGATCGTCTCGGACATCATCGCCTATACCAGCGCCAACATGCCGAAATTCAACTCGATTTCGATCTCGGGCTATCACATGCACGAGGCCGGGGCGACCGCGGTGCAGGAGCTCGCCTTCACCATCGCCGATGGCAAGGAATACGCTACTCGCGCCATGGCCGCGGGGCTCGATATCGACGCCTTCGCCGGGCGGCTGAGCTTCTTCTTCGGCATCGGCATGAACTTCTTCATGGAAGTCGCCAAGCTGCGCGCTGCGCGGACGCTGTGGCACCGGGTGATGGACGGGCTCGGCGCGAAGGACGAACGCTCCAAGATGCTGCGCACTCATTGCCAGACCAGCGGCGTCTCGCTCCAGGAGCAGGACCCCTACAACAACGTCATCCGCACCACGATCGAGGCGATGGCGGCGTACGTTGGGCGGCACCCAGAGCCTCCACACCAACGCGCTCGACGAAGCGATTGCGCTGCCGACCGACTTTTCCGCGCGGATCGCGCGCAACACCCAGATCGTGCTCGCCGAAGAAAGCGGAATCACCAAGGTGGTCGATCCTCTGGGCGGTTCGTACTATGTCGAGGCGCTGACTTCGACGCTGGTTGATGAGGCCTGGGCCTTGATCGAGGAAGTCGATGGCCTCGGCGGGATGACCAAGGCGGTCGCCACTGGCATGCCCAAGCAGCGGATCGAGGAAGCCGCCGCCGCGCGTCAGGCGCGGGTCGACAAGGGCGAAGACGTGATCGTCGGGGTCAACAAGTACCGCCTCGCCGAGGAAGCGCATCTCGATACGCTTGAGGTCGACAACCACGCGGTCCGTGATGGCCAGATCGCGCGGTTGAAAACGATGCGCGCGAGCCGCGACGAGGCGAAGTGCCGGTCTGCGTTGGTGGCACTGACCGAGGGTGCAAAGGACGGCGGCAACCTCCTCGCTCTCGCTGTCGATGCCGCCCGCGCCCGCGCCTCGCTCGGCGAAATCTCCGACGCGATGGAGGCGGTGTTCGGGCGCTATGGCACCCAGCCGGTGCCGGTCACCGGGGTCTACGGCCCGGCCTATGCCGCAGACGCACGCTACGCCCAGGTGATCGCGGGGGTCGAAGCAGTCGCCCGCAGGCTTCAGCGCGCACCTCGCCTGTTGGTCGCCAAGATGGGCCAGGACGGCCACGACCGCGGCGCCAACGTGATCGCCAGCGCCTTCACCGACATGGGCTTTGAGGTGACCAGCAGCCCGCTGTTCCAGACCCCCGAAGAAACCTGCGCTTTGGCGCTGGATAAGGACGTCGATGCGATCGGTGCGAGCTCGCTCGCCGCCGGGCACAAGACCCTGGTCCCCGAACTGATCCGCCACCTGAAAGAGGCCGGTCGCCCCGACATCAAGGTCGTTGCCGGAGGCGTGATCCCGCCGCGCGACTACGACTTTCTGCGCGAGGCGGGTGTGCAGGGGATCTATGGGCCCGGAACCAACGTGGTCGAAGCGGCTGCGGACATGCTGCGGCTGCTCGGGCACAACATGCCGCCAGTCGACGCATAACGGAGAGGCACCAAATGACCCAGAAGCTCGAAACGCTGACAGTCCATGCCGGGTGCGAGCCCGATCCGACTACCAATGCCCGGATCACCCCGATCTACCAGACCGCGAGCTATGTCTTCGACAGCGCCGAGCACGCGGCGAATCTGTTCGCGCTCAAGGAATTCGGCAACATCTACACCCGGATCATGAACCCGACCAACGCCGCGCTGGAAGGCAAGATCGCGGCGCTGGAAGGCGGCGCGGCGGCGTTGGCAGTGGCTTCGGGCCATGCCGCGCAGCTGCTGGTGTTCCACACCCTGATGGAGCCGAGGTGTGAGATCGTCGCCGCCAGGAAGCTCTACGGCGGCTCGCTCAACCAGCTTGGCCATGCGTTCAGGAAGTTCGGCTGGAAGACGGTATTCGTCGATGCCGACGATCCCGCCAATGTCGCCGCCGCGATCAGCGACAAGACCCGTGCGGTGTTCATCGAAAGCCTCGCCAACCCCGGCGGGGTGGTGCAGGATATCGCCGCGATCGCCGATGTCGCCCATGCCGCCGGGGTGCCGCTGGTGGTCGATAACACCATGGCCAGCCCGGCGCTGTGCCGCCCGATCGAGCACGGCGCGGATATCGTCGTCCATTCGACCACCAAGTTCCTCAACGGCCATGGCAATTCGATCGGCGGCGTGATCGTCGATTCGGGCAAGTTTGACTGGAAAGCGAGCGGTAAGTTCCCGACGATGACGGAACCTTGCCCATCCTACCACGGCGCGGTCCTCAGCGACGCGGTCGGCCCGATTGCGTTTATCATCGCCTGCCGCGTGCTCGGCCTGCGCGATCTTGGCCCGGCACTGGCGCCGATGAACGCCTTCCTGGCGCTGACCGGAATGGAAACGCTGGCGCTGCGGATGGAGCGGCATTGCAGTAACGCGCTGCATGTCGCGCAGTGGTTGCAGGCCCATCCCAAGGTCGCCTGGGTGCGCTATGCCGGCCTGCCCGAGGACCCCTATCACCAGCTTGCCCAGCGCTATTTGAGCGGCAAGGGCGGCGCGGTGTTCACTTTCGGGGTCAAGGGCGGGCACGAAGCGGGGGTCAAGCTGGTCTCCGCGGTCAAGCTGTTCAGTCACCTCGCCAACATCGGCGACACCCGCTCGCTGATCATCCACCCGGCTTCGACCACCCACAGCCAGTTGAGCGAGGAGGAACTGCTCTCTGCCGGGGCCGGGCCGGACGTGGTCCGGGTCTCGGTGGGGATCGAGCATATCGACGATATTGTGGCGGATCTGGCGCAGGCGCTGGAGGGGGTGTGAGGGTTGCTTTTGCTTCATTTTCTACTATGGTAGATTGAAATGGTAGAAAGGTAGAGCGATGGGTGTGCAACTCAACATCAAAAGCGAGGAAGCCTATGCACTCGCGAGCAAGATTGCCGCGGCGGAAGGGATCAGCCTGACCCAAGCGGTCATCGAGGCGCTGCGACGGCGCGAGCGCGAGGTCTCGAAGGAAGCGCGGTTCGCAAGGGCCATGGATATCATTCAGGACATGCGTTCGCGCATGACGCCTGAATTTCTTGCGCTCGACATCGATGATCTTCTCTACGACCAATACGGCCTGCCGAAATGATCATCGACAGTTCCGCCATCGTTGCCATCGTGCGCGGAGAACTCGAAGCTGGGCAGTTTCTGGCGAGCATCAAGGAGCAATCCGATGCCGTGATGTCGGCGGGAAACTATCTGGAGACAGGCATCGTCATCGACCGCGGCAGCGATGACGTGCTAAGCGCGGGGCTCGATCTGCTGCTCGATCAACTCGGCATCGAGATCGTCCCCGTCTCCCCCGAACAGGCGAAGATCGCCCGCCAGGCCTATCGCGATTTCGGCAAGGGCGGTGGGCATCCAGCGCAGCTGAACTTCGGAGATTGCTTCGCCTATGCCCTGGCGATGGAACGCGGCGAGCCGCTGCTCTACAAGGGCGAGGATTTCGCCCGTGCCGGTCTGGCGAGGGTGGGGTGATCACTACTGCTTTTGAGAAACTCATCAAACTGGTGGGAAGGGTTCTGGCTCAGGTCATTTGCTGTGCTATTACTTTATCGATATGCGCTCTATTGTATAGAATAATAGTATGTTTGTCACCATTTGAAGTGGATCCAGTATATTTGTTCGTCCTGGTTTCATTAATTATTGGTGCGACAATTTCATATTCATTATTTCGAAGGCTGAACGACTAATGTTCAAAAAAATCCTCATCGCCAACCGTGGCGAAATCGCATGCCGGGTGATCAAGACGGCTCGCCGCATGGGTATCCGGACCGTCGCGGTCTATTCTGATGCCGATGCGCGGGCGCCGTTTGTGGCGATGGCTGACGAAGCGGTACACATCGGGCCGTCGCCGGCCGCGCAGTCCTACCTGATCGCCGACAAGATCATCGCTGCGGCCAAGCAGACCGGGGCCGAGGCGGTGCATCCGGGGTATGGGTTTCTGTCCGAACGGACCAGCTTCGCCGAGGCGCTGGCCAAGGAGGGCATCGCCTTCATCGGCCCGCCGGTGAACGCGATCGCCGCAATGGGCGACAAGATCGAGTCGAAAAAGCTCGCCAAGGCCGCCGGGGTCAATGTCGTCCCCGGTTCGGAAGGCGCGATCAAGGATACCGCCGAGGCGCTCACGGTCAGCCGCGAGATCGGCTATCCAGTGATGATGAAGGCTTCGGCCGGCGGCGGCGGCAAGGGGATGCGGCTGGCTTACAATGACAAGGATGTCGAAGAAGGCTTCGAGGCGACCCAGCGCGAGGGGCTCAACTCGTTCGGGGACGAGCGGGTGTTCATCGAGAAGTTCATTTTGAACCCGCGCCACATCGAGATCCAGATCCTTGGCGACCAGCACGGCACCATTCTCTACCTCAACGAGCGCGAATGCTCGATCCAGCGCCGCCACCAGAAGGTGGTGGAAGAAGCGCCTTCGCCGTTCGTTTCGCCGAAGATGCGCAAAGCGATGGGCGAGCAATGCGTCGCGCTGGCCCGCGCGGTGGGGTACTATTCCGCCGGGACGGTCGAACTGATCGTCTCGGGCGCGGACCCGACGGGCGAGAGCTTCTACTTCCTCGAAATGAACACCCGGCTCCAGGTCGAGCATCCGGTCACCGAATGCATCACCGGGATCGATCTGGTCGAGCAGATGATCCGCGTCGCGTATGGCGAGAAGCTCTCGTTCAGCCAGAAGGACGTGAAGATCGACGGCTGGGCGATCGAGAACCGGGTCTATGCCGAAGACCCCTATCGCGGTTTCCTGCCTTCAACCGGCCGCCTGACCCGCTATCGCCCGCCAGTCCCCGGCTGGGAAGGCGGTATCCGCGGCGTCGAGGGGGTGCGGGTCGACGACGGGGTCATGGAAGGCGGCGAAGTCAGCATGTTCTATGACCCGATGATCGCCAAGCTGGTAACCTGGGGCGCGACCCGCGATGAGGCGGCGGACAAGCAGATCGAGGCGCTCGACAGCTTCGAGATCGAGGGGCTTGGTCACAACATTGATTTCGTTTCTGCGATCATGCAGCACCCGCGGTTCCGCGCGGGCGAGCTGACCACCGGGTTCATCGCCGAGGAATATCCGGATGGGTTCAGCGGCGCTGCGGCCTCGGACCAGACTCTGCGACACCTTGCGGCGGTCGCCGCTTTCATCATGACCGCGCGCGCCGATCGGGCGCGGCAGGTCGACGGCCAGCTCGATGGCCCGCTCGAACCGCCCTACGAATGGGCAGTGACGCTGGGCGGGCGCACTTTCGCGGTGAACCTTGATGAAGATGTGCTGGTCGATGGCGAAGCGGTCGATCTTGGGGTGTCCTATACGCCCGGCGAGCGGCTGGTCGAAGCCAATGCCGATGGGGTCAACTACGGGATCAAGCTGGAGCCGACCCGCACCGGGCTGAAAATGACCACCCACGGGGCGATCCACAAAGTTCAGGTGCTGCCCGCGCGGATCGCGCCGCTGACCCAGTATATGATCGAAAAGATCCCGCCTGACCTCTCCAGATTCCTGATCTGCCCGATGCCCGGCCTGCTGGTGGCGCTGCACGTTGCCGAGGGCGACACGGTCGAGGCCGGCCAGCCGCTCGCGGTGATCGAGGCGATGAAGATGGAAAACATCCTCCGCGCCGAAAAGTCTGCGACGGTCAGGAAAGTCAACGCCAAGCAAGGCGAAAGTCTGGCGGTGGACGCGGTTATTCTGGAGCTGGAATAGAACTCCACAACAATTCGTCGCAATTGCCTTGCCGCAACTCCGGGCGCGACTGTACTTGGGTGTCAAGACGTGGCCGCTTCTATGGTGAAGCAGAGCCGCCGGTCGGGCGCATGCGATCACGATGGAGGATTTCATGGCCCACAAGGGTATCGGCTTTTTCGACAGCCGCGGACATATGTTCAAGACCCCGGAAGATGCGACGCTGAGCGACCTTGCGTTGCTCTTGGGGCGGATCGGTGAGGGTGACAGTCTGGCCCCCGGCATCGCCACCATGCTGCTCGAACGGCGCAAGGACATCGAACGGATCTTTGCCGAACACGATGAGCTGAAGCAGGTGCAGTTGGCGGAGCGGACGGAGAATCCCCTGGCCGCCTTGCGGGTGGTTCCGCTGGCAGAGCATGCCTAGAGCTGCGCCCATGCTGAAGGTTGAGGCCGAACACATCTTTGCCCTGCCGATCGATGCGCTGTGGGCAGTCCTGGGCGATTTCGGCCGCACCGGCAAATGGTCGGGGCGCCCGCCAGAAGCCTGTGTGCAGGAAGGCGAGGGCATCGGCGCGCTGCGCTCGCTGTACCTCGATGACGGGCGCGTGATCGTCGATCGGCTCGAGGCGCAGGGTCCCTTCAGCTACACCTATTCGATCGTCACCAGCCCGTTGCCCTACAAGAGCTACCGCGCGACCATGGCGGTCGAGCCGGTCGATGCCGTCAGCACCCGGCTGCGCTGGACCGGGGAGTTCGAGCCGCTGGGGATCGCCGATGACGAGGCGATCACCTTCACCCGCAATGTCTATGCCATGGGCATCGGTCTGATGCGGCGAACCATCGAAGGCGGCGAGCCCGCTTAGCCGTCGATCAGCGCCACCGCCCGGATCCAACCCGCGCTGGCGCCTTCGATCTTGACCGGGAAGCAGCTGAAGGTGAAGCCGTGCGCGGGCAGGGCGCTGAGGTTCATCAGCTTTTCGATCTGCCAATAGGGACGGATGCGGCCCGCCTTGTGGCCTTCCCAGATGATCGACGGATCGCGGGTTTCGGCCCAGCGTTTGGCGGTGTAGCTGAACGGCGCATCCCACGACCAGGCATCGGTGCCGACCACCTCGACGCCATGCTCGGTCAGCCACAACGTCGCTTCCGCACCGAGGCCGACGCCCTGATCGGTGAAGTTGTCAGTGCCATAGACCGCACCCGATTGGACAAGGACGATATCGAGCGGTTGGAGGTCATGCCCGATCCGCGCCAGTTCCGCCTCGATCTGCGCGGCGCCGACCACTGTGCCGTGGGGCAGGGCGCTGAAATCCAGCTTCACTCCGGGGCGAAAGAACCGGTCGAGCGGAGCTTCGTCGATGGTCGGCGCGCGGCGGGCGCCGCTGTCGGTGGTCGGGTGATAGTGCCACGGCGCATCCATGTGGGTACCGTTGTGGGTGGAAAGGGTCAGCGTCTCGACTGCCCAGCCCTCACCGTCGGGCAGGTCTTCCTTGGTCAGGCCGGGGAAGAAGTGGGCGATCTGGGCCCAGGATTCGCTGTGATCGGTGTAGCTGATCTGCGGCAGCATTACCGGTGGGTCGGACACCACCTTGGTGGTTATCGGGATCGAAAGGTCGATGAATTGGGTCATATTTGTGAGTGTTGACCCGCATTCCGTTTACGTCAATGGCGGGCGCCATGAGCCTCCCCGACACCCTCTCCGCCATCCGCCGCATTGACGGCGGTTTCGCCGCCATGGTCCCCGACGACTGGAAGCAGGGCCGCACCACTTATGGCGGATTTTCCGCCGCCTTGGCGCTGGAGGCCGCGCGGGTGCTCGCGCCCGATTTGCCGCCGCTGCGCTCGGCCCAGATCAGTTTCGTCGGGCCGCTGGCAGGCGAGCTCGAGGTGAGAGCACGGTTTTTGCGGCGCGGGCGCAATGCCAGCTGGGTCAGCGCCGAGATTTCCGGCGAGGCTGGGGTCGGGCTAATTGCCACGTTTGTGTTCATGGGCCCGGTTGAAAGCACGCTGCACCTGCACGATGTGCCGCCGCCCTCCGGCTGGATCGCGCACGATCGGGCAGTACCCTTGCCGGACGGCCGCAGGCCAACGTTCGCGGCCCACTTCGATGCTGCCTTTGCGCTGCCGAGGGCTGAGCAAAAACAGTCCGAGCTGGCCTGGTGGATGCGACTCAAAGACCGCGACGGGCTCGACCCGATGGTCGAGCTGCTGCTGATGGGCGATGCCTTGCCGCCGGGCGTGTTTCCGCTGATCGGCCGCTCCACCGCGATCAGCTCGATGACCTGGCTGGTCAACCTCCTCACCCCGTTGCCGCAGACCGAGGATGGCTGGTTCTTGCTGCGCGCGGCCGGGAACTATGCCGAGCAAGGCTGTTCGAGCCAGGACATGGGCGTGTGGAATACCAGCGGCGAGGCCGTTGCGGTGGGAATGCAGTCGATCGCGCTGTTCGGCTAGGTCGCCACGTCCAGTCGTTTGCCGATCACCAGCTTGAACACCACAAACCCGACCAGCCCGGCAACGGCAGTGGCAACATGCACCAGCCAGAAGCTGGGCGTGTCCATGGTCGAATACCAGCCGCCGATGATCCCCACGGTCTTGTTGGCGGTAAAGAAGGCGAGGTAGTAGATCCCGACCACGGTCGCCACGATCGCGGGCGGCGCCACCTTGGTGAACAGCGCCAGGCTGACCGGCATGATGTGCGAAAACCCGATTGAGTTGAGCAGGTGGAACATCACCGGCCAGAACAGCCCGATCTTGGCCGAACCCTGCGTCGCCGCAGCGAACCACAGGCACAGTCCGCCAGCGATCACGAACACCGCACCGATGATCATCTTGCCGATCTCGTCGGGCTCCCAGCCGCCGCGCATACTGCGCCACTTCCAGAACAGCGCGACCGCGGCGAGCATCGAGAAGCTCAGCGCCGCGTCGATGGTGATCATGTAGCTGGTCGGCAAGGTGGTGCCGAAGAAGGTCAGCTGGAACTGCTCGTCGGCCCAGACCAGATAGGCGTTGAAGATCTCCTGGTTGGTCAGCAGCGACAATGCAAGGATCGGGATCAGCAGCAGCAGCGCCAGCAGTCGCGGGCGGTCCTGTTGCCGGACCGCGGCCAGCAGGCCAATCGCAACCGCCAGCCCGATCCGCCCCGAAACACCAATCGTTGCCAGCACTGGCACCGCCATGGCAAGCCCGCTGAGCGCCACAAAGGCAAGCCCGCCCCAGGCCAGCAACTTGCCGGTGTTTACGCCGTCGGCATTGGCTGCGGCCTGCTGTGTACGGTCTTGCTGGGGCAGCCAAGGCCCTGCCTTGAGGTAAAGCAGCAGCCCGGCGACCATCACGATCCCGGCGGTGCCGAATCCATAGTGCCAGCCCACCTTCTCGCCCAGCGTTCCCGAAATCAGCGGGGCGATGATCACGCTGACGTTGATCGCGATGTAGAAGATTTGAAAGGCCATCGCCCGGCGCAGATCCTTGGCGTCGTACAGTTCGCCAACCTGGCTGGCGATATTGCCCTTGAACAGCCCGACCCCGACCACCAGCGATAGCAGAGCGAACAGGAACAGGCCCTCGAACGCCATCAGGAAATGGCCGATCGCCATCACCACCGCGCCCGCAATCAGGGTGTTGCGGCGCCCCAGCCAGCGGTCGGCGATCAGCCCGCCGGCGATCGGGGTCAGGTAGACCAGGCTGGTATAATCGCCGAAGATCGCCGAGGCGAGCGGCTGGCCTTCCTTGCCGCCATAGGCCGCGTTCTGCAGCCACTGCAGGCCGATCACGCCGCCGATCTGTCCAGGCAGCAGCAGGTACTTGACCATGTACAGCACCAGCAGCGTCTGCATCGAATAGTACGAGAACCGCTCACACCCTTCGACGAATGCCAGATAGCCAAGGCCTTTGGGGTGCCCCAGGAAGGCGCGGTCATGCGGCGGGGCTTCGAACTCGGGCGTGGCTTCGGCTGCGGTCATGGTGCTCCCCCGGTTGTTGGTTTGGTTGCAACCGGGCTAGCGGCTCAGGCGGCGCGCTGCAACTCCTGGTCGAGGAACCGGGCCACTTCATCCAGCGCGACGTCGCGGGCCAGGAAAGCCTCGCCGATCCCGTTCAGCAGCACGAACGGCAGCGTGCCGGCGTCCATCTTCTTGTCGTGGAGCATGTGCGCGGTCAGCGCATGGCCATCGCAATCGAGTTGCAGCGAGGCGATCTCGCTCACCATCCCCGCGTCGGCAAAGTGGCGTGCGACGTGTTCGGCGCTCGCCCGTGGCAACAGGCCGCGCGCCGCCGAAAACCGGGCCGCCAGCACCATGCCCAATGCCACCGCTTCACCGTGGAGTAAGGCATCGGAAAACCCGGTCGCGGCTTCAAGCGCATGGCCGAAAGTGTGACCCAGGTTGAGCAGCGCCCGCTGGCCTTTGGTCTCGCGCTCGTCGGCAGCGACAATCCGCGCCTTGGCAGCGACCGAATGGGCCACGGCATATTCGCGCAAGGCTGGATCGCCATCCAGCATCGTGCGACCGTGGGCATCGCACCAACCGAAGAAATCGGCATCGCCAAGCAGACCGTACTTCACCACCTCAGCATAGCCGGCCTGGAGCTCGCGCCGCGGCAAGGTGTCGAGCACCGCCAGATCGGCCAGCACCAGCGCGGGCTGGTGAAACGCGCCGACCAGATTTTTGCCCGCGGCGGTGTTGATCGCGGTTTTGCCGCCGACGCTCGAATCGACCTGGGCAAGCAGGGTGGTGGGTAGCTGGATGAACTGGCAGCCGCGCTTGAGCAGCGCCGCCGCCAGCCCGGTGAGGTCGCCAATCACCCCGCCGCCCAGCGCCAGCACATGATCGCCGCGCTCGACTTCCTCGGCGAGCAGCCAATCGAGGGTGGCGGCCAGCTGTTCCCAGCTTTTGCTTCCCTCGCCGGCAGGGAGGATTCGCCAGGTCGGCTCGTGCCCGCCCTCGTGCAGGGCGCGCTCCAAAGTTGGCCCCCAGGCAGCATGAACATTGGCGTCGGTTACCACCGGCACCCGGCGCTTGCGCAGTCTGCCGCTGCAATGCTGGGTCAGGCCCGCCAGCAAGCCGGTGCCGATCCGCACCTCGTAGGGCGCTCCGGCGATGTTTACCGGGATTACAGCCACGCTTCGATCCCCTTTAATACCGTCTGCGCGGTCCTTGTATGCGGTCCGCCGGTGCTTTGCACGTGGATCGGCGCCTGGGCATAGGCTGCCTCGCGCTCGTTACGCAGCCTGGTCAGGATCTCACGCGGGTCACCCTGTTTGAGCAGTGGCCGGTTGTCCTTGCGCGAGACCCGTTCGAGCAAGGTCTCGACATCGCTGTCGAGCCACACTGCGATCGCGCGCTCCAGAATCAGCGCACGGGTCTGATCGTTGGCGAAGGCCCCGCCGCCGGTGGCGACGACCACCCGCGCACCCGCCCCGTCGATCAGCCGGGCGATCACCCGGCGTTCGCCGTCGCGAAAATAGGTTTCGCCGAAACGGTCGAAGATTTCGGAGATAGACATCTGGGCGGCGCGCTCGATTTCTTCGTCAGCATCCACAAACGACAAATGCAACATCGCGGCCAATTTGCGTCCAACGCTGGACTTGCCCACGCCCATCATCCCGACCAGCACCACCGGCCGGTCGATCCGCCGCGCCAGAGCGTCGATTTCGGCTTGTGCGAGCGGAGTTTCGTCAAGTTCCATTGCGAGGCTGCCTATAGATGCGCTAGGCCGCAGTGCAAGTTGTCGAACAAGAGGCAAGCGGGTGGCATTGAGAATGCGCAGGGATTGGCTGGCTTTTGCCCTTGGTGCGGCGCTCGGGCTGGGCTTGTTGACGGTTTGGGCCGGGTATGATGGCGGTATCCGGGAGCTGCAGCCGATGAGCGCCGAGGCCAAACTGCCGGATCTGCAACGGTGAATCGGCTGATCCTGCTGGCAGGCAGCGCAGCCCTGGCGCTGGGCTCAGCCTGGGCGGCGCTGGCGGCACCTGAATCGCTGCTGCCGCCGGGGTTTGAACGGCCCAAGAGCAAGGCCGCGCCCGCTTCGCCCGCGACGCCAGGTGGCCAATCTTCGCCGGTAGTTCAGCCACTGCCATCGGGGGGCAGCGCTGCGTCCGCGTCAACCAAAGCACCAGCGCCGCCGGCCGGTGTCAGACTGCCGAGCCTGGCCGAAATCGAAGCGATGAGCCCCGACGAGCTCGATGAGCTGCTCGGCCTCAAGCCCAAATACGATATGCCGGGCGCGGCGCGGCGGGCGATGACCCAGATCGGTTTGCTCGCCGTGGATGAGGGCGGTTTTCCCGCTGGTTCGCTTGGTGGTCAAAGCCCGGTTCTGGTCCGCGCAGTGCTGGACGGCAACAAGGGCCCGATGGTTTCGCGCTGGGGCCATATCCTGCTGCGCCGGGCGCTGGCCTCGCGGCTTGATGCCCCGGCGGGGATGAACCCGGCTGACTTTGCCGCGGCCCGCGCCGCATTGCTGGTGCGCATGGGTGAGGGCGAAGCAGCGCGCGCAATTGTGCAGGACGTCGATGCCGGCAACTACACGCCAGCGCTGACCCAGGCCGCAGTCGATACCTACGCCTTCACTGCGGACATCACCGGGATCTGTCCGGTGATCGCGGTCCAGGGCGGGGTTCGCAAGGATGCCGATTGGCGCGTGCTGCGGGCAATTTGCAGCGCTTTCCAAGGTGACGGGGTTTCCGGGATGGCCCAGCTCGACCGGCTGATGCGCGAAGGCGCCTGGCCCAAGGTCGATATGTTGCTGGCCCAGAAATACGCTGGCGCCGCAGGCAAGGCGCGGCGCGCGGTCAAGATCGAGTGGGACGGGGTTAAGGAGATCACTCCGTGGCGTTACGGCCTGACCATCGCGGTCGGGCTGGAACCGCCTGCCGCCTTGCTGGAGGGTGCGGCGCCGCGCTATGCCTATGCTGCGGCAACCGCGCCGATGCTGGGGCTTGAAGCGCGCGCGGCCGCTGCTGACCGCGCTGCTGCGGCAGGCATCCTGTCCAGCGCGGCGATGGTCGATCTCTACAGCCAGATATACGCCCAGGACGATCTTAGCGGTGCCTGGGCGGGTCAGTCCGAAGCGCTGCGCAATGCCTATGTCGGCGAAAGTCCGGCAGCGCGGATGGCGGCGATCCGTCAGTTGTGGGACGGCGCCAGCGACCCGTGGGCGCGCTATTCGCGCCAGGTGCTGACGGCCTATGCCGCGGCGCGGATGCCGGTGCAGGCGGCTTACAAGAAGGAGGCCGGCGATCTGGTCGCCTCGATGCTCGCGGCCGGACTCGATGCCAATGCCATGCGTTGGGCTGGAGAGGTCGATTCGGGTTCGCAGGCCTGGGGGATGTTGGCGCTTGCCGCACCGCAGCGCTCGGGATCGATCGATGCTGGCGGCTTGGACAGCTTCTTTGACAACGATCCGTCCGACGGCAACCGCCGCTCGCGGTTTCTGATTGCCGGACTGGCCGGACTCGGGCGGGTCGATCGCCAGACGGCGGCGGAATTTGGCGAAAAACTGGGCATCAACCTCAACCGGCAGACCCGCTGGACCCGGCTGATCGATCAGGCTGCCGACGTCAACAATGCGGCGCTGGTGGCGCTGCTGGCCGGGGCCGGGATGCAGGGCGACGGCTGGGACAAGATGACCAGCGTCAATCTCTACCACATCGTTGCGGCGCTCAACCGGGTTGGCCTCTCTGCTGAGGCACGGATGATCGCGGCCGAGGCGGTGGCGCGCGGTTGAGCCAGACCGAGGCCTTCCTGGCCATGCTTGCAGCCGAACGCGGGGCCGCGGCGAATACCCTGATGGCCTATCGCCGCGATCTGGCCGGCGCCGAAGCGGCAATCGGTGATCTGGCGCTGGCCGATGGCGCCGCGCTGGCTTCGCTTGGCACAGCCTGGGCCGGACTGGCGCCGTCCAGCCTGGCGCGCAAATGCTCAGCCTTGCGGCAGTTCTATGGCTTTCTGGTCGATGAGGGGCTGCGCCAAGACGATCCCTCGCCGGCTCTGCCGCGGCCGCGCAGCCGGCGGCCTTTGCCGCGGCTCCTTAGCCACGCAGAGATTGCAGCGCTGTTTGCCATGGCCGAAGAGGAAGCGGCCGGGGACCGCAGTGAGGCGGTGCGGATGCTGGCGCTGCTCGAACTGCTCTATGGGTCGGGTCTGCGCGCGACCGAGCTGGTTTCGCTGCCCCTGAACGCGGTGCCGCGCGACGCGCCGTTCCTGACCGTGACCGGCAAGGGCGGTCAGCAGCGCCTGGTTCCGGTCAGCGGCCGGGCCCGGGCCGCGCTGACGCGCTGGCTGGCAGTGGCGGATGAGGCGCGCACCAAGGCGCTGTTTCCCTCAACCGGACGGCTGGGCCATCTCACCCGCGTGCGGCTGTTCCAGTTGCTCCGCGGACTTGCCGCGCGCGCCGGGATCGATCCCGAAAAGGTCAGTCCGCACGTGCTGCGCCATGCTTTCGCCACCCATCTGCTCGAAGGCGGCGCGGACCTGCGCGTACTGCAGACCTTGCTTGGCCACGCCGATATCGCCACCACCCAGATCTATACCCATGTCGATGCCGCGCGGCTGGTCGCGCTGGTCAACGCGCGGCATCCGCTTGCGGTACGCTCAGGCTCGGTCTAGCGCTGTACGATGATTTCTTACCTTGAGTTCGAAAAGCCGATCGCGGCGCTCGAAGCCCGGATTGCCGAGCTGCGCCAGACCGCAGAGCAGGGCGATGTCGATCTCGCTCCTGAAATTGCACGGCTTGAAAAGAAAAGCACTGACCTGCTGGCCGGCACTTACGGCGCGCTGACCCCGTGGCAGAAGACCCAGGTTGCGCGCCATCCGATGCGGCCGCACTTCTGTGACTATGTCGGCCTGGTGTTCAGCGATTTCATGCCGCTGGGGGGCGATCGCAATTTTGCCGACGACCAGGCGATCATTGGCGGTTTTGCGCGTCTGAATGGCCGCAAGGTGATGCTGATCGGGCACGAGAAGGGCAACGACACGCAAAGCCGGATCCGCCACAACTTCGGCATGGGCAAGCCGGAGGGTTATCGAAAGGCGATCCGGCTGATGGATCTGGCCGGGCGCTTCGGGATCCCGGTGGTGACGCTGGTCGATACCTCGGGCGCCTTCCCAGGACTTGAGGCTGAGGAGCGCGGTCAGGCCGAAGCCATCGCCCGATCGACCGAGGCTTGCCTGGCGCTGCCGGTGCCGATGGTCGCGGCGATTGTCGGTGAGGGCGGCTCGGGCGGCGCGGTAGCATTGGCCAGCGCCGAGCGGGTGCTGATGATGGAGCATGCGGTCTATTCGGTAATCAGCCCGGAAGGCTGCGCCTCGATCCTGTGGCGCACCGCCGAAAAGGCCGCCGACGCCGCCGAAGCGATGAAAGTTACGGCGCAGGACTTACTCGCGCTGAAGGTGATCGACCGGATCGTCAAGGAACCGGTCGGCGGGGCACACCGCGATCCCGCCAAGGCTGCGGCCAATCTTGCCAAGGCGATCGGCGAAGAGCTCGATGCCCTGGCCCCGCTAAAACCGGAAAAGCTGCGGACCCAGCGCGAGGAACGGTTCCTGCGGATTGGCGAGGGCTGAACACGGTTCAGCCCTGAGTTAGCCGTTTTGGGGCTTTTCAAGCCGGTTGCAGGGGCTTAGCCCTTGCGCTGACAATCCTGTCGCAGGGGATTCGCCCATGACCCGCAAGTACATTTCGTTCCGCAGTCTGCTAACCGCCAGCGCCGCGGTTGCCGTATTGGCACTTCCCGCCGGAACCGGCCTCGCGCAGACCGCTGCTGCGCCAGTCCAGTCGATCAGCGCCAAGGACAAGGCCGAAGGGGCCAAGGCCCACGAACAGCTGGTGCCCGAATTCGGCGGCGCGGTTACCGGGCCGCATGCGCTTTACGTCGAAAGCGTTGGCAAGCGGATCGCAGTGCAATCCGGGCTGAGCAACGCCCAAGGTGATTTCACGGTGACGCTGCTCAATTCACCGGTCAACAACGCCTTCGCGATCCCCGGCGGCTACATCTACACCACCCGGCAGCTGGTTGCACTGATGAACAACGAGGCCGAACTGGCCGGGGTGCTCGGCCACGAGGTCGGCCACGTCGCGGCGCGCCATTCGTCCAAACGGCAGAGCGCGGCGACCAAAAACACGATCATCGGGGTGCTGGGTACGGTGCTTTCAGGCGTGCTGCTGGGCAACAGCCAGATCGGTCAGATGCTGCAGCAGGGCTTCATGCAGGGTTCGCAGCTGCTGACCTTGCGCTATTCGCGCAAGCAGGAAACCCAATCCGACAAATTGGGAATCGATTATCTCAAGAAGGCTGGCTACGATCCGCGGGCGATGTCCACCGTGCTGCAAAGCCTGGCCAACCAGAACGCGCTCGATGCCAAGCTGTTGGGATCGACCGACCGGGTGCCGGAATGGGCCTCGACCCACCCCGATCCAGCGGGGCGGGTGCGCACCGCGCTGACCATGGCCGGCACGGGCACCGGTGGCAGCACCAACCGCGATCTGTTCCTTAGCAAGATCAACGGGATAACCTATGGCGATGATCCGGTACAAGGGATCGTCGAGGGCAACGAATTTACCCATCCGGTGGAAATGTTCTATTTCCACGCACCCAACGGCTTTTTCCTGCTCAATGGAACGCGAGCTGTCGCGATCAGCGGGCAATCGGGCAAGGGCCAGCTGACCGGCGCGCAATATAGCGGCGATCTCGATGCCTATGTCCGCGCCGCTTTTGCCGGCTTGACCCAGCAGGGCCAGCCCGCGCTGAGCCCCGGCAATGTCACCCGCACCACGGTCAATGGCCTAACCGCCGCTTATGCCACCGCGCGAGTTGCGCAAAGCGACAAAAGCCAGGTTGACGTGACCGTATTCGCCTACGAATTTGCCAAGGACAAAGCCTATCACTTCGTCACCATCGCCCAGGCCGGCGGCGGCGCGGTGTGGGATCCGATGTATGCGTCGATGCGGCGCATCACCTCGACCGAAGCAAGCAAGGTAAAACCGCGCAAGCTGGTGGTGATTGCTGCCAAGAAAGGCGACACCGTGCAGGCGCTGGCGACCCGGATGGCCTATACCAGCGCCCAGGTCGATCGCTTCCTGGTGCTCAACGGCCTTGCCGCCAACAGCACGATCGCTGCGGGGCAGAAGGTCAAGCTGGTCACGTACTGAGGAGTCCTTGTTGGGTGCGGACAGGCCATCCGGCCTGTCCTTGCAACACCGGCCCGCTCCCCCGGCCCGACCACCCGTGACATGGTACCCTATGGGGTGGTCGGGCCGGGGGAGCGGGCCGGTGTTGCAAGTTATTCGCGGATGCGAATAGCGCACCCGAACCAGGACCCAAACCAACAAAAGAAAGGGGCGGCAGGTTTCCCTGCCGCCCCTCGCTGTTCAGACTTACGTCAGACTTACGTCTGATCGTTAGCTTCCTGCATCGCCGACGAAGTGGTGTTGAAGGTGGTCTGCAGCTCGCTGCCCAGGCCCTGCAGCGCAGTGATCGCGGCAACGGCAATAAGGGCGGCAATCAGGCCATATTCGATGGCGGTGGCGCCAGCTTCGTCACGGATAAGCTTGTTGATGAACTTCATGATTAGTCTCCTGTTTGGCAGTCTAGTATTCCCGGCTCTTTCCCTGTCACCCGGATTGAGCAATTGCCGGATTAGGGGGAAGTTCTTGCTAAATGTTTAATCCTAGGTCGACTCTTCGACGGCGTTGTGCATCGCGGTCGATACCTTGTTCCAGGTGTTGCCGTTCTCGTCGGCAAATCCTGAGATGGTGCTGGAAATGGCAATGAACAGCAGTGCGAGGATTAGACCGTACTCGAGCGCAGTGGCGCCGCGAGCATCGCAAATCAGGCGTTTGAGAAAGGCCTTCATGATCTTCTGATCCCTGCAACTTTGCACTCGCCTGGAAGGATTAGGTTCATTCTCGCTAACAAATCGTTTAGAAGCGCACGCAGAGTGAAAGAATATCCGACAATCATTCCGGTCGTTGCGGTGGCTCTGGTGGACGATTCGGAGCGGGTGCTGCTGCAGCAACGGTCGGTCAGCAGGGGTCACGCCGGGCTCTGGGAGTTCCCCGGGGGCAAGGTGGAAGCCGGGGAATCGCTGGAAATGGCCTTGATCCGCGAGATCGCAGAAGAGCTTGCTATCGCCGTGAGCGCTGACTCGCTGGTGCCGCTCAGCTTCGCCAGCGCTCCGGGGAATGCCCATGTCGTGCTGCTTTACACCTGCCGCGATTGGGCCGGCGAGCCGCAATGCCTTGATGCCGCCGCGCTCGGCTGGTTCAGCGCCGCCGAACTTGCAGCGCTGCCCTTGCTGCCGCTCGACGTGCCGCTCGCGCGGGTGGTGGGCGCGGCGCTTGAATCGCGTATTTAGCGGCTTGCCAAGCGCAGGCCCTAACCCTATGCGCCACTCCAACGCGCCCGTAGCTCAGCTGGATAGAGCATCAGACTACGAATCTGAGGGTCGGACGTTCGAATTGTTCCGGGCGCGCCAACAGACTACAGGGGCTAGCCGCAAGCCGGGGCTTTAGTCGTTCAGGCGACTCCAGAAGCAAAGCGGGCTTGCGCCGCTCCCACAAATGCGCGCCCCGATCGTGGTGAAAGAACAGAGCCTTTGTTGTTAACCACGTAGCTACACGTAGCCTTGAACCGCAGCGGTGCAGTTGCATGGCATGGTTCGAAGCCGCCCTCGATGGATCGCCCCGCTGGCCGTTGCCGGAGGTCTGCTGATTACCCAGCCCGCCCATGCGGCGCTGGGAATGATGGCGATGCCGATGGCCGTGACCTCGGCACTGGCAGCGGCCGATAGCTGTCCGGCGGCGGCGATGCCGGCACTGGGGACACCCGCACCGTTTGCCGCGAGCCAAGCGCAAACCAAGGCCGCAGCTTTGCTTGGTGGCCAGGTCAGCCAGCTTGAACTGATGCGCCAGCAGCAGGCCGGAGCTGCTTCGGCGGTAGCTCCGCAAGTTGCAGGCTTGGCTGCGATCGGCGTGCCCGAACCCGGCGCTGGTGCTGTTGGTGCGCTTCGGGGTGGTTCGATGACCTGTTCAACCGGGCTGGGGTTGGCGGTTCGCGTAGCATTGCCGGCGCCGCGCCATGGCGCTGTGCCGCTGCTGCCAGTGCCGGCTTCGCCCGATACAATTCTGGCCAGCAAGCGGTTGGCGATCCGCAATACCCCGTTCGATCGCGACTGGAACCGGGTTCGCGGCAGCGGGCTGGGCAGGTCGACCGTATCTTCGGTCATTGGCCAGCACCGCGGCAAGCCGGGTCTGACCGCGCTGTCCGCGGTTAACAGCTGGGCCAATTCGCAGATTCGTTATGTCGAGGATCGTCAGCTTTACGGTCAGGCAGACCGCTGGGCCACGGCCAGCGAAACGCTGCGCCGCCGCGCCGGGGACTGCGAGGATATTGCGATCGTCAAGATGCAGCTACTTGCCGCACAAGGCGTAGCGCGTTCGGACATGCAGTTGGTGATCGCGCGCGATCTGGTCCGCGGGGCCGATCATGCCGTGCTGGTGGTGCGGATCGGTGAGCAAAGCTGGCTGCTCGACAACGCCACCGATCAAGTCCTCGATGCCAGCCTAAGCTACGATTATCGCCCGATTATGTCGTTCAGCCAGGGCAACAAGTGGATTCACGGCTACTGATGCACAGCGGCACACAGGCCGCACACAAAGCGACCTAGAGCGTGATGACATGACATTGACCCGCCCTGACGGAGCCGATTTTGGTTTGTGGGGAGGCGTGAGGAGTGAGCGATGCCGTAGCATCGTGATCGACGAGCAACGCTCCCACGGACCAAAATCGGCCCGCCCCGGAGGGGTTGGACTGCAAGGACCCGTGGACAGCGTTGCGGCCCTTGCAGGGGCAATGGGCCCCTGCTGCACGCCGCGCCTCGCCACGGGTCCTTGCAGTCCAATCAGGGTGGATCAATGTCATGTCATCACGCACTAGCGCTCGGTCATCGCCACCGAGAACGCCCTCAGCACCGGCTTGAACAGGTAGCTGAGGATCGATTTGCTGCCGGTGATGATTTCGACATCGCAGATCATTCCCGGCATGATCGGGAACTTGAACTGGCCCTTCTCGATAAAGGCGCGGTCGGTTTCGACCATGACGATGTAATAGGCTTGGCGCTCGTTCTCGTCGTAGATCGAATCGGCGCTGATGTTGCGCACCTTTCCGGCAAGGCCGCCATAGGTCGAAAAGTCGTAAGCGGTGACCTTGACCACCGCGGGATCGCCAACCTTGATGAAGGCGATGTCCTTGGGAGTTACCCGCGCCTCGACCAGCAGCTTGTCACCTTGCGGGACGATCTGCATGATCATGTCACCGGCGTTGACGAAGCCGCCGACGGTGCTGACCCGGACATCGTTGACGAAGCCGTTGACCGGCGCGCGCAATTCGGCCGAGGAGCCCTTGATCGCCTCATTGACCGCCAGCTTGGTGGTCACTTCGCTGCGTTCGGCCAAAGCTTGCTGACGGAAATCGAGCTGCGCCTCGCTGGCCTGGGCCTGGGCCTCGCGGATCGAGGCCGAAGCGCGGGCCATGCCCTGCCGCGCGGCCGACAAGCGCCCCTGGAGATCGACCAGTTCGCGCTGGGCCGAGAGCAGCTCGGTCTGCGGGATCACCTTCTTGGCGACCATCGGCTCGAGCGTATCGACCTGCTGCTGGGCCAGCCGCACGCTGCTTTCCAGGCTGGAGACGGTGGCCTGACCTTCGGAAAGATCGCGCCGCCGCTGTTCGACCGCGGCACCCAGCGCGTTCTGCCGGCTGGCCGCAGTGGCCCGGCGTGCGGCTGAAAGCTGGGCTTCCTCGGCACAGATCGTTCCCGCGCCGCAGTTCGCCCCGCCGCCGGTGCCCTCGTTCTGCAGCCGCGATGCGCGCGCGGCAAGCCGTTCGTTCTCGGCCTCGAGCTGGCCGCGCTGGGCCTGGCTTTGCGCGCTTTCCAGCCGGCCGAGCAGCTGGCCTTTTTCAACCGGCTGGCCGGGCCGGACCAGGATCGCGCCGACTACGCTCGATTCGACCGCCTGAACCAGCTGGACCTTGCTGGAGGGGATCACTTTGCCGGTGCCGCGGGTGATTTCATCAACCTGGGCAATTCCGGCCCACAGCGTAAGTACACCGATACCCACCGCGCAAACCGCGATCAGGCGGCGGCTGGCATCCCAGCCGTACCAAGTATTGCGCAGGCTCAAGCGGAACCTCCAGCCATGGTCAAGGCGCGGTAGTGGCGGCGATCAGGCCGGATGCGGCGGCCGCGGGGGCGGCAACCTCGGCGGCGGGCGGGGTGCTTCCGGTTGCGGCCAGCACTTCACGGTAGCGGCTGCCTGAAGCGACCGGATCGGGCATCGTCGGCCGCCATTCCTTGGTCATGTCGATCCGCCCGCCAACGTCGCTTTCGGCATGGCGATCGGTGACGTCGGGGGCCACGGTCAGTCCCGGTACGAACTGTTCAGCTGGCAGTTCCAGCGCGAGCCCCAGATCCAGCGCACGTTCGCGCAGCGCCATCATGTCAAGCGCGGGGATGCGTTCGGTTCCGGCGTAGCGGCCCTTGAACGTGGCAGGCGCGCCCCAGTTGCCGTTGAAGCGATAGAACAGGTGTCGCCCGATCTGGGTGATCTTGCCCAACTCGTATGCCCATTTCGGCAGCACGTAATCGGCGTGATAAAAGGTTGCGGTGCCGACGCTCGGTTCGACAAAGCCCGACAACGCGGCGCGGGCAATCTGGTCAGCCTCGCGCCACGGTCCGGTTGACGGCGCGCGCAGCAGCGCACCATCGCAAGTAAAGCTGAACTGGCAGCCGGTGCGCCGCTCGGCCCCTTGATAGACTACGCCGCAGACGCTTTTGGGATAGGCGGGATGACGCATCCGGTTGAGCACCACCTGGGCCACCGCGCGGCGGCCTTGCAGCGGCTCGACCGCGGCCTCGTAATAGACCGCCTGGGTCAGGCACTTGAGTGCGGTGGCATAGGTTTCGTTCTTGGCCGCGGCGAGGCCGAACGCCTGGACCGCGCCCAGCGGCTGATCGAGAAACGGAATGGCGGCATTGCCGGTCTGGGCATCGGCGCCCTCGACCACGATCTGGGACTTGTCGTCGACCGAGATCGCGTCGATCCGACCAACTCCGTCGAGCGTACTGCCGGCCTCGGGCAGCCGCTCCAGCGCCGCCGGGGAGAGTTGCTGCGACAGTCGCGGCACGGAAAAGGCGAGCCCCAGGGCGACCATCATCGCAAAGATCGCAAACACCAGCCAGCGCTCTGCCGACCAGCCGCGCTTGGCAGCCAGTTCGAACATTGCCGATAGAGTCAGATCGCGGGTGGTCACGTTCTCAGTCCTGCTGACTTGATGATTTCATCCCTTGGGCCATCCGCCACAACCTGACCCTTGTCGAGGACAATCAGGCGGTCACAGATAGCAAAAAGCGCCGGACGGTGCGTAGAAATAATCAATGTTTGCGTCGGTGTCAGCGATTGGGACAGTCGCTCGACAAAGAGTTTCTCGGACTGGATGTCCATCGCCCCGGTCGGCTCGTCAAGGAACAACATTTTTGACGGCCTAACCAGCGCGCGGGCGAGCGCGAGGAAGCTGCGCTGCCCGCCCGAAAGCTGGCTGCCGGCTTCGCCGACGCCGCGATCGAAGCCGCCGGCGTCTTGCGAAAGGAACTGATCGGCCGCGGCATGGCGCAGCGCGTCGATCAGCTTGCTGTCCTCGACTGGCCCGGCACCAAGCGCGAGGTTGTCCTTGATCGTGCCTGAAAACAGTCCGGCATCCTGGCCGACGAAGCGGAACGCCTCGCGCAGGTCTTGCGGTCGGTACTGGCGGCTGTCGATCCCGTCGACCAGCACCGACCCGCCGCTGGGCTGATAAAGCCCGCACAGCACCCGGCCCAATGTCGATTTGCCCGAAGCGACCCGGCCGATCACCGCGATCCGCTCGCCCGGACGGATCGTTAGGCTGATGTCCTTGAGCGAGGGCACCGACGCCTCGGGATAAGAGAATTCCAGCCCTTCGGTGCGGATGCTGGCTGAACGTACTGTCGGGGTCAGCGAGGCGCTGCCCATCCGGCGCTCGTCGGTGGCCTCCCACAGCTTCTGGATCGAATCCATGGTCTGCTGGGCCTGCTGACCGCGCGAGAGCAGAAACGCCAGCTGGCCGGCCGGCTGGAGCGAGCGCGAAGATAGCATGACGATCGCAATGATCGCGCCCATGGTAATCTCGCCGGCGTCGAACAGGTAATAGCCGCCGACGATCAGCGCGATGTTGGAGACTTGCTGAAAGGTCTGGGCGAGCCCGATCGCGGTGGTGCTGACGTCTTTCAGGCGTTGCTGCGAATGCGCGCCAAGTTCGAAGATCCGCCGCCAGCGCCCGAGCATCGCGCCTTCGCCCGATACGCTTTTCAGCGTTTCGAGCCCGGCGATCGATTCGACCAGCAAGGTCTGCTGCAGCCCGTGGTCGGCCTGGGCTTCTTTGGCGGCGTCGATCACCTGCGCGCGCAGTCGCAGCCCGACCAGCGCCATGATCGCGATGGCGATCAACGGGATCAGCGCCAGCCACTTGGCGATCCAGGCGATCAGCGCGACGAACAGCACCAGGAACACCAGATCGACCACCAGCACCACCGTGGTCGAGGCAAAGAATTCGCGGACGATCCCGTATTCCGATACCCGCGCCACCAGATTGCCGGTGTGGCCCTTGCGATCGGCCAGCGGGGCGGAGAGGATCTTCGAGAAGATTTTCTGGCTGAGCTTGAGGTCAAGCTCGCGGCCAAGATCGTCGAGCACCGCCGAACGCGCCCTGCGCAAGGCATAGTCGAGCGCAAAGGCGATCAGCACGCCCACCGCCAGCACCCACAGCGTCGCCTCGGTGCGGTTGGGCAGCACCCGGTCATAGACGTTCATCGTGAACAGCGGCAGCGCCAGCGCGAGCAGATTGACCAGCAGGGTCGCCACCCAGACCCAGCGGAAGCGGCGGCGCAGCTTGCCGATCTCGCTCCAGAACCAATGCTGGCGGGCGCTCTGCTCCCACGGCTGACCGGCCTCGCGCAGCGCCGAGGGATCACCGAACACAACTGCGAACCAGCCGGCGAATTCGCTCTCGATCGCGGCAAGCGGCTCCCAACGTTCTTCGCCGCCCCCGGGCCGCCAGGTCAGCGCGTCGCCGTCCTTGAGCTCGTGGATGATCGCGATCCCGCCGTCAGCCAGCGAGACCACCGCGGGATAGCTCGCCGCGCGGCGTGGCAGGCGCTTGACCTGCTGGGGATGGCAATTGAGCCCGAGCACTTCCAGCGCCGGTTCAAGCTGGTGCAGCGGCAGCCGGCCAGCGCCGTCCAGCGCCAGTCCGGAAAGCATCGCCGGGGCAAACGGGACGCCGAAACGCTCCGCCAGCCGGATGATCGCCGCAACCAGCGGATCACCCGGCATAGCGGTCTGATGAGGCCCGTCGGCCATAGACTGGTGTTCCCGTCTCTACTTTACTCAAGCCCCGAAGGGCGCGCCGCTGGCTACTTCGGGTTCCGGCGGATTTCCAGTTCAGCCGGCTTGGGCGGTCCGTAATTGAACCGTTCACGCTCCTTCTCACCCGCGCCGGCACCAGGGGCGACGTCGAGGGCAGTGAGGAACTTGTTGGTCGTGGCCAGCACCTGATAGCGCGCGAACATTGCCGAAAACCGGGCCGTTTCGAGCCGGACCTGGGTGTTGTAGCGCGCGTTCTGGGCGTCAAGCACATCGAGCAGCGAGCGCCGTCCGACGTTGAACTGGCTGCGGTAGGACAGCAGCAGATCGTCGCTGACCCGGCTCTGGGTTTCCAGATCGCCGGTTACCCGGGTCTGGGTTTCCAGCTTCGACCAGGCAATCCGCACATCCTCCTCGGCGCGGCGGACCACGTCGAACAGGCGGTAGCGGGCCTCGCTCGCGCGGCGCACCATCTCTTGATAGTTGGCGCGGTTGATCCCGCCGTCAAAGATGTTCCAGCGCAGGAAGGCGCGGGCCTGGACATCGCGGGTGCTGTGGTCGGTGGCATCGATGTCGTGGCCGATCCGGCCGGTCAGATCGACTCCGATCCGTGGCAGCTGCTCAGCCTTGACACTGTCAGCCAGACCGTGCGCGGCATCGACATCGGCTTCGGCCTCGCGGACCAAGGGGTTCTGGGCGCGGGCCAGGCCGATCGCATCGACCACGGTTCCCGGCATCGCTTCACCCAGCACCGGCGGCAGCAGCACCGCATCGACGTCGATACCGCTCAGCCGGCGCAGGATGATCCGCGCTTCGGCCAGCGATTGCTCGGCCTCGGCCAGCCGCACCCGCGCGGCCTGGAGCCGTTCCTGCGCCTGCTGCTGATCGGCGATCGAGATCGAGCCCTGCTCGACCCCGGAGCCAAGATCACCCGCCAGTGCCTCGTGGAACGCGACATTGTCGACGCTCGCGGCCACCACGCGCTGTTGCAGCAGCACATTGAGGTATTCGCGGCTGACCTGAAGCGCGACGAATTCCGAACGCTCGAGCACCCTGAGCGAGGCCCCGTCGACCCGCGCGGCCTGACGCCGCAGTTCGCCGCCGCGGCGACCGAAGTCGATCACGGTCCATTCGGCGCGGGCTTCGCCGCCGACCGGATAGAGCTCGTCATCGTCGATCTGGAGCGCGCGGCGACCAGGATTGTCGAGGTAGCGGATCCCCGCTGACGCTTCAACATCGACCCGCGGGGCGAACAGCCCCTGGGCCTGCTTGCGCTCAAACTGGATCGCTTCCTTGTTGTACTGGGCCTGGGCGATTTCCGGATTGGAATCGACCGCGATCGCAACAATGTCGCGCATCGAGATCGGCGCGGCGGAGGTTGATTGGTTCGCTCCGGGCGCGGGCAGGGCGCCCGATTGCGCCAGGGCGATGTGGGCAGAGCCGGCCAGCAGCGTGGCGATGCCGGCGGCGATTAGCTTGTGCATAGTCATTGTCCGGACCCCAACTCAGTTCTTCACGGTGATTTCGACGCGGCGGTTCTGCGGATTGCGCTCACCATCCGCAGTCGGGACCTTGGGGGTCCGTTCACCGAAGCTTGAAACCTCGATCTGATTTGCTGCCGTTCCCTGGCCGGCGATCAACCTTGCAACCGCATCGGCGCGGCGGCGGGCGAGGGCGTCGTTGTAGCCATCGCCGCCCGAACGGTCGGTATGGCCGGCAACGCTGATCCCGCGCCAGCCGCAAGCGGCCAGATTCTGGGTCGCAGCCTGGATCGTCGGCATGGCGCTGTCGGGCACCAGGGCGCTGTCCCATTCGAAGAAGACAATGCCCGCGATCGGCTCAGCGCAGGCCGGATTGGCTGCGGGCGGTGGCGGCGGCGGGGCGACGACGCGCTGCTGGTTCATCCGCAGCGCGGCATCGATGCACTTGCCGATGCTGACCGGATCCTTGGTCGAGCTCTTGAGGAAGCCCAGCGCGATCCCGCACTGCGCCTTGGCCTGACTGGCCCACAAGTAGCGCGGATCGTCGGCGGCGATCGTGCCGCCATCGCGGGTGAGGGTCAGCGCGGCATTGTAGCGCTGGCCGATTTCATCTTTGAGCTGACCGACCGACATGGCCATAAGGTCGCTCGCACTTGCTTGTGCGTAAGCCGCGGCTGGTAAGGCCGCGGCTGCTAGCGCAAGCATCGCTGTCATTGTCTTTGCATTCGGTAGCATTGGCTGGTCCCCAATTATCCCTGATGTCTCGGTTAAGTCATTCTCAGGCCATGGCATCGGCCTGTTCGTGGTCAATCATCTGCATCATGCCGAACTGAACCCCGGCAAGATCCGCTCCGCCGCCACTGACCCCCAGTTGCAGCAGGCTTTCAAACCCGAAGCTGGCGCTCATGCCAAGCTGCTCGGGCATTGCACTGTCGGTACCGGCGAAGTGATCGACAATGCTGTCCACCGCCTCGGCGCCAGTGCTGTCTTCCAGCGCCGCGACGATTGCCGGATGGGCGGCCATTTCTGCGCCCTTGGCGGTTCCGGCTGCACCGTGCGAAAGCAGCGCATCCATTGCCGCATTGTCGCTGAAATCGAACAGTGCGCTTTTGGCCCCGTCGTTGCCGGTTGCGGCCTGATCCTGGCGGTCGGCTGACTGGCCGAGTTCGGCGCGATCGGCCGCCAGTTCGCTCTGGTCACCGCTGCGACCGGACGGTGCCGGTCCATCGGCGAACTGCTTGGCAGCAGGCATGGCCATGTCCAGCCCCGCATCGAGGCTCATGCGGGTGGTCGGTTCGATCGCTGCTGCCTGACCATTGGTTTCGACCGCAAGGGTCGCCTGCCCGATGCCGTCCGATGCCGCCGGATTGGCATGTTCGATCGCCATCGCCGCAAGCAGGCCGGCCGCGGCGGAACTTGCCGCCAGCAGTTCGCCGGTGCGGGCAACCTGGCGCAGCGAGCCGCCGAGCGCGAAGCTTGCGTCGGCCACAGTTCCGGTGGTCCCATTGGCTGTGGTGTAGGTAGCCTCGCCAGCCACTTCGACATCGCCGTCGGCCGCGCTGTAAGCGATTCCGTCGCTGACCAGATCGATGCTGGTGATGCCCATGTCGCTCAGCGACGTGAACTCGCCGTCCTGGGTCACGCCATCGGAATTGGCATCCTGCCACACCCCGAACTGGGCGAAAGCGGCATCGGCAGCGCTCAGCTCGCCATCGGCGTTGCTGTCATAGCTGGCTGCCAGCCCCTGCAGGTCGGTCAGGCCATTGCCGCCGAAGACGATTTCCGAACCATCGTTGACCGCGCCGTCGCCGTTGCGATCGATCGCCAGCAGGCCGTCGTCCGCGCCAGCCCAGGCTGTGCTCTCGGCGCTGCCATCACCATTGTAATCGAAGCCCACGCCCGCATCCAGGCCAAGGAATTCAGCGCCGTCGCCGTCGAGGTCGAGCACCACCGGGGGCACGAACGGGGTGAGATTGACCGTGATGTTGGAATTGACGCTGTCCCCGTCGCCGTCGATCCCGGTGATCGGCAGCTGGAAGCTAAACGGATCGAGCGTGTTGGCGGTTTCTATCTGGATCGCGCCCAATTTGAACTCGCGGCCAGTTGGGCTCGAATACTCGACAATCGCGAACGGATCGCTCGACGTGATCTGAACGAAGTAGCCTTGCCGCACCCCGGTTACGACGACGTTGTTGTCGCTGTCGGTAAAGGTCGAAACCAGCGTGCCACCGGCATTGGGATCGCCGTTGTATATCCGCACAGTGATGTCCGGCGGCGCGGTTTCACCGGTTCCGTCGCCGAGATAGGCGAAATCGCTGTCGCCATTTCGGATCGTCACGGTAAAGCCGCAGGTGTTGGCTGGGCCGCCCTGGACGAAGTTGATCGCCTGGACAAAGGTTCCAACTTCGTAGTGGCCGGTGTGAGTGAAGCCGGTGCCGCCGTTAGCCGGACTCACCGCCTGAACCGCAAGGTTGGAGACCATGTCAAAGCGGGCAATATCGGTGCCGCTGAGATCGTTGCCGCTGCCAATGCCAATGTCGGAATTGTTGGTATTGACCGAGTCGGTCCCGGAAATCAGGATATCTTTGGTCCCGCCGGTGCCGATGCCAAGGCCCTTGTAGTTGGTGTTGCCGCCGCCAACCGTGCTGGTCACCGCCGAGAAGCTGAACTGGTCAACATTGTAGATCGGTCCATCGAGGTCGATCGTGTAGCTGTCACCGCCCGGATTAAGCGTTGCGGTGAAGGCGAGATCGCCGTCCGCAGTGCGCGCCTCGATGACATGACCGTTCGAACCGGCAAGGTTCTGCAGGAACAGCTCTTCGCCGCCGAATTGCAGGGTTCGGCCAAGGGTATCGATCAGCGGAGTGCCGTTGGTCACGTTGAACACCACGTCGCCGACATCGTCTGCCCCGGCAGCGGGATCAAAACTCAGCGCGATCGGCCCCGAGACCGGTCCAGCGGTGTTGCTGAGATTGGCCGCGGTCGGAGCGAAGGCTGATGGCCCGTCGTCCTCGAACTGCAGGTTGGTGCCGATGTTTGCGGTGGCGCTGGCCTGGTCGCCGTCAGCGTCGGTAGCGGTCGCGGTCAGGGTGATCAGGTTGTCCGCCAATAGGGTGACGGCGCTGGCGCCGGGCTCGTCGGGATCGGCCGGATTGTTGTGCTCAACCGCGCGCTGCTGATCGAGCGTGACATCGCCGTTGGCAGCGACGCTGACGGTGAAGACGATGGGTCCGAGCGCACCGGCGCGGCCAACCACTTGGCCCGCCTCGACCGTGAGAACGACCTGGTTTCCAGTCGCCACGTCGAACACTCCGGTCGCTCCGGCGTTGATCCCCAGCGCATAAGCCACGCCGCCTCCCGCCGCAGCACCATCGGCGCCGAAGCTATTGGTAAAGGTGCCCGCGAAGCTTGCCGTGGCGTTGCTCGCTAACAAGGTCTCGTCCACGACGAGGGCCGGCTGCGCGCCGAGCGCAGTCACGCTTGGGCTGTCGTCGTCAAAGGTGATGTTGAGCGTGCCAGTGGCATAGGTCGCCGGGTTCGCCGTGCTGTCGCTGTCGGTAACCCGGTAGGTCAAAACCGCGTCGAATTCATTTTCGGTGCCGCCTGCGGCGTGCAGAACGTTATCGAGCAGGTTCACCGTATAGGCCCCGGTCGAGGGGTTGACCTGAACCGTGAACAGCGGCGCTGTATCCCTGGCCCCGCCGGTGATGGTCGCGGTCAGGGTGTTCGATCCGGCGTTCCAGCCATAGGTGACCAATTCGGACCCGATCGTTGCAGTGGTCCCGGCCATGTGAGACAGCGACACCACGCCCGGGCCGTCGAGACCGAAGCTGCGCGGCAGGGTGCCGGCAAAGATCGCCTCGCTGGCGGTTAGCGGATTGTCCCCGACGTTGGCGTCAAGATCGCCAGCGCCGCCCAGCAGGCCGCCGGTCAGACCCTCGTCATCGACCGTGGCGGTGGTCGTACCAGCGGTCGGCAAGTTCGCATCGCCTTCAAAGGAGAAGCTCAGCGTTGCAATCGCGGTGTCTCCATCGGCGTCGCGCATGGTGTAGGAGAAGTTGTCAACCGAACCCGACGGAACCGAAGCGTTGGGCTGGTAACTGTAGCTGCCGGTGCTGCTGATGGTCAGCGTCCCATAGCTGCTGACGAACACGGTGCTGGTGCCAACCGGGTTGACCCCCAGGAAGATCACTGTGCCGGGGGTGTCGGCGCCGACCAGATCGTTGCCGAGCACGTTGCCGGTGATCGGCCCAGCGCCTTCGATCGTCACCGACGGATCGTGGAACGCAATCGGGCTGTCGTCCTCGATGGTAACGGTGATGGTGGTGGCGGAAGTGGCGGTGCCATCAGAGACATTTACCGGAACGATGAAGCTCTCGATGTCTTCGATGCCGATCCCGGCGTGGTCGACATTGTCGCCCAGCGTCACCGTGTAGACTCCGCTGGCATCGATGGTCACACGGATCACTTCGCCGCCATTGGCCGAGCCGATCAGTGTGCCGGTGCCAGTTCCGGTCCAGGTTACCGGCGCCCCGTTCGAGGTCAGCACCGGGCCAGGATCGCCGAGCGTATAGCTGAGCGTCTCGCCATCACCATCGCTGGCGACGATCGTTCCACCCGCGATCAGGCTGTCGGTGGTGTCGGTGCTGCCGTCGGGATCATCATTGGCGCCGCCTAGGCCCTCTTCGGAGACCACGGCCACGCCGGGGCTGACCACCGGGGCGTCGTTGGTGCCAAAGATGGTGATCGTCAGCGTTGAGGGCGTCGATGTGGTGCCGTCGCTTGCGGTGTAGGCGAACGTATCGGTCAGCGTCTCGCCGGTATCGAGGCCCTGGACCAGCGGGTTGGCGTTGTTGAGCACGTAGCTGTAGGTGCCGTTGGCGCTGAGGGTGAGCGTGCCGTAAGTGCCGACATAGACCCCGGGGTTGCCGACGCTGAGCGGTTCGACATCGGCTGTCGGTGTCTGCCTGGTCCGAGAAGCTGCCCGCAGGCGCGCCCGGATGGGCCAGCGTTTGCAGCACGTTGCCGGTGATCGGCGCGGCCGCATCCTCGATCGTCCAGTTGGTATCAGCCACCGCCACCGGGGCGTCGTTGGTGCCAAAGATGGTGATCGTCAGCGTTGAGGGCGTCGATGTGGTGCCGTCGCTTGCGGTGTAGGCGAACGTATCGGTCAGCGTCTCGCCGGTATCGAGGCCCTGGACCAGCGGGTTGGCGTTGTTGAGCACGTAGCTGTAGGTGCCGTTGGCGCTGAGGGTGAGCGTGCCGTAAGTGCCGACATAGACCCCGGGGTTGCCGACGCTGAGCGGTTCGACATCGCTGTCGGTGTCTGCCTGGTCCGAGAAGCTGCCCGCAGGTGCGCCCGGATGGGCCAGCGTTTGCAGCACGTTGCCGGTGATCGGCGCGGCCGCATCCTCGATCGTCCAGTTGGTATCAGCCACCGCCACCGGGGCGTCGTTGGTGCCAAAGATGGTGATCGTCAGCGTTGAGGGCGTCGATGTGGTGCCGTCGCTTGCGGTGTAGGCGAACGTATCGGTCAGCGTCTCGCCGGTATCGAGGCCCTGGACCAGCGGGTTGGCGTTGTTGAGCACGTAGCTGTAGGTGCCGTTGGCGCTGAGGGTGAGCGTGCCGTAAGTGCCGACATAGACCCCGGGGTTGCCGACGCTGAGCGGTTCGACATCGCTGTCGGTGTCTGCCTGGTCCGAGAAGCTGCCCGCAGGTGCGCCCGGATGGGCCAGCGTTTGCAGCACGTTGCCGGTGATCGGCGCGGCCGCATCCTCGATCGTCCAGTTGGTATCAGCCACCGCCACCGGGGCGTCGTTGGTGCCAAAGATGGTGATCGTCAGCGTTGAGGGCGTCGATGTGGTGCCGTCGCTTGCGGTGTAGGCGAACGTATCGGTCAGCGTCTCGCCGGTATCGAGGCCCTGGACCAGCGGGTTGGCGTTGTTGAGCACGTAGCTGTAGGTGCCGTTGGCGCTGAGGGTGAGCGTGCCGTAAGTGCCGACATAGACCCCGGGGTTGCCGACGCTGAGCGGTTCGACATCGGCGTCGGTGTCTGCCTGGTCCGAGAAGCTGCCCGCAGGCGCGCCCGGATGGGTCAGCGTTTGCAGCACGTTGCCGGTGATCGGCGCGGCCGCATCCTCGATCGTCCAGTTGGTGTCAGCTACCGCCACCGGAGCGTCGTTGGCGCCGAAGATGGTGATCGTCAGCGCTGAAGGCGTCGATGTGGTGCCGTCGCTTGCGGTGTAGGCGAACGTATCGGTCAGCGTCTCGCCGGTATCGAGGCCCTGGACCAGCGGGTTGGCGTTGTTGAGCACGTAGCTGTAGGTGCCGTTGGCGCTGAGGGTGAGCGTACCGTGAGTGCCGACATAGACCCCGGGGTTGCCGACGCTGAGCGGTTCGACATCGCTGTCGGTGTCTGCCTGATCCGAGAAGCTGCCCGCAGGCGCGCCCGGATGGGCCAGCGTTTGCAGCACGTTGCCAGTGATCGCCGCGGCCGCATCCTCGATCGTCCAGTTGGTGTCAGCCACCGCCACCGGGGCGTCGTTGGCGCCGTTGATGGTGATCAGCAAGACCGCCGTGGTCGTGTCACCATCATGATCCGTGATCGTGTAGGTGAAGCTTTCCTCAAGCGTTTCGCCAGTATCGAGCGCCTGGACGGCTGGATCGGCATTGTTCAGTGTGTAGGTGTAGCTGCCATTGGCATTAAGCACGAGCGACCCGTGCGCGGTGGTGAACGCTGTTCCCACCGTGCCGCCGGTAACCGCGGTCACAGCGCCGCCGGTGGCTGGGCCGTCGGCGCCGAGCTCGTCCTTGCCTGCCGCGTTGCTATCCGAACCTGCACCTGAGAGAACATTGCCCGACGCACTGAGCGGGCCGTCTTCGGTCACGGCGTCGGTGTCATCACTCGCCTCAGGGCTGTCATCATCCACATCGATGGTCAGCACGCCGAACGCCTGGTCGCCGTCGGTGTCTTCGACCTGGTAGTCGATGGTGAAAGGCTGGTTGTCTTCCGTGCCGGCCAGAGCGTGATCGATTGGGGCGTTCTGGGTGACGGTGTAGGCGCCGTTGGCCGGATCCAGCGTGATCGTCAGCACCTTGGTGGTGCCCTGCCAGACCTGCAAGTCGTCGCCAGCAGGAACGTAAGTGAAGCCGGAAGGATTGCTGGTGGTCAGGAACGACCAGGTCAGCGCCCCATCGCCGCCCGAACCGGCGAGGGTGCCGGAAAGGGCGCCGGTATCGGGATCACGGTCCCCGTCACCACCGGGATTGCCGCCAAGCGCATCGTCGTCGAGCAGCGCGGTGACATTCTCGCCGGTGACTGGCGTGTTGTCGTCGATAAAGATTTTCAGCTTGGCCGTGGCAGGATCGCCGTCGCCATCGACCAGCGAATAGGTGAACGTGTCCTCGACACTGCCCGGCGTGCCCGCATTGCGGAGATAGCTGTAGTCGCCATCCGCTTCGATCTTCAGTGTGCCGTATTCGCCCGCGATGGTATAGGTCTTGGTCAGCTCGTCGTAGGTCGCGGTGTTGCCGGGTTCGTTGTCGCTTGCGATTGCGTTCAAGATCACGCCGTCGGCGCCAGGAGTGTCCTGGCCGTCATCGAGGTCGCCCAAATCGCCTGCCGCGTTATCGGTGATAACGTTGCCGGTTGCCGGGCCAAGCGAGCCGCCGGGCACAATATCGGTGTCCATTTCGGCGGCAGGTTCGTCGTCCCTGATCTCGATGATCAGGTCGGTATTGGCGACATCATCGTCGCTATCGGTGACAGTGACTGCAAAGGTTTCGCTGGTGGCATCGCCCGAGGTGTTGTCAGTGAGGGCATAGCTGTAGCTGTAGACGCCGGCGTTAAGCGTCACGGTCAGGATGCCGTGATCGCCCGCAACCATTCCGCCTGCGGTGACGTCTTCGCCGCCGATGATTAGCGTCTTGACTGTATCGTTGCCGGTTTCGATCGCCAGCGTGCCGGAAGTGGTTTCGCTATCGGCAGCTTCATTGGAACCTTCCAACTCGTCGTCGCGGGCGGGCAGACCAGCTTCCAATACCACGTTTTCGCCGATCACTCTGATCGAAGGGGTCGAATCGGGGAGCAGTTCGATCGTGACCGTTGCGGTCGAAGGATCGCCGTCGCCATCGGTTATGGTGTACTGGAACGTAACCTGGCCGTTTTCGTCGCCTTCTTCGCCCGGAACGGGGGTGTAGGTGAAGGTGCCGTCGTTGTTGTAGACCAGTGTTCCCTCGCCCGTCAGCGAGCCGGCCACGACCGCCACACTGGTGGCAAGATTGACGCCATCGGCACCCTTGGTGTCGTTGGCGATGACATCGACCGTGATGGGTTGGTCTTCGACTTCCTGCGAACCGCTGTCATCGCGTGCGGTCGGCGCATCGTCGACGATCTTGATGTCGAGCGTGGCGCTGGCGCTATCGTCGTCGAGATCCGCCACAGTGATCGGGAACGAGACTGTCGACCCATCGGTGTTCAGCGTATTGTCGAGCAGGGTGTAGGTATAGGAGATCGAGCCTTGGCCGGTCACCGGGTTATAGCTGTAGCCGGTGATCACCAGGATGCCAGTGGCATTGCTGACCACGGTTTGGGGCAGCGCGCCGGGGGTGATCGTGGTTCCACCGATCGAGACGCTGGAAACGCCATCGGGCGAATTGAAGGTGATGGTGCTGCTGGTAACATCACCGTCACCATCAAACTGCGAGCCTTGCGTTTCGCTGCCACGCGGCGGCAGGAACGATTCCAGCACCGTGGTGCCTTCGCCGATCTCAGGCACAAAGGTGATCACGGCCGGGGCATCTGCAATGCGGATGGTCAAAGTTGCATCGCTGGTATCGCCGTCGCCGTCGGTCAGCCGATAGGTGAAGACATCCGCAACGCCGCCGGGCGTGCCCACATCGCGGGTGTAGGTATATTCGCCATTGGCATCGATCCGCAGTGTGCCGTACTGGCCCTTGACCTCCAGTTGGCCACCCTCGTCGAAGCCGGTGTCGCTGTTTGCCGGAACGTTGTTGCTGGCAATCGAGGTCAGTTTGGCATCGTCAGCGCCCTTGGTGTCGGCGCCCGCAGCGCCGCTGGTGGTGCCTGCGCCGCTCAGGACATTGCCGGTTTCCGGACCAAAGGTGCCGGCCGCGACGGTATCGGTGTCGTTGCGGGCGATCGGCTCATCGTCGATGATCTTGATGGTCAGCGTGCCGGTTGCGGTATCGCCGTCGGTGTCGGTGACCACCACGGTGAAGGGATCGGTGGTGCCTTCGCCCGCAGTGTTATCGGTCAGGGTGTAGCTGTAGGTAAAGCTCGCGGTGCCGTTGCCGGTGATGGTCAGCACGCCGCGATCAGTGGTGATCACGGTTACGCCGTCTAGATCGACTGGATCACCGCCGATCGTGAGCGAACCGATCCCATCGGGCGAATTGATCTGGATGGTGCCGGTGGTGGTTTCGCTGGTCGCGGCGGCAGTGCTGCCTTCGGGTTCGGCGTCATCCTCGCCATCACCTTCGCGTTCGGGCAAGCCGGCCTCGTCGACCGAGGCCGTGGCATCGACCGCACCGGCGGGATTGTCGGTCGTGATAATGATGACTTCCGGCTCGCTATCGACCGGCGGGAAGATTTCGCGCTGGCGCGGGTCGGGGAAGGCCAGTTCGGTGTAGGGCAGCAGATCGCCAAGGTCATAGGCGTCCTGGATCGGGTTCACCGGATCGGCGAAGTTGCCGCCCGAGCTGCGCACCGGGCCGGCGGCAGGCTCAGGCTCTTGCCCGATCAGCAGCGCTGCCAGGTTGAGCGGCGGTACAGTGACGCCTTGCGCCACGATCTGCGGCACGAACACCGCGCCATCGGGGATGATGAAGACCCGGCCATCGTCCAGCGCAATCACCAGATCGCGCCCGCGCACCGCAATATCATCAAGCGAAGCGCCGTCGGGCAGGACCACGGTGTTGTTGGCGTCGGGGATCAGCGGCGTGCCGCCCAGGTTGGCGCTTGCTGCCGCAGCCGCGGTTACGTCGGAAGCCGGACGGCCTAGGGCTACTTCGCCCATCGGAACCTCGGATGCGGTGTCTCGCGTGCCTTCGTAGTCCATAGCGTTCGCTTCGCTTTCAAGGCTGCCAACCCCAAGGTGGGCCGCCGGAAGAGGGACGCAGAACGCAGCCACCCAGATCGCAAATTCGTGCGAATCAACGCGTGATTACGTGCTGCGACCTGTTGGTACTGACGGTGGCTTGTCCCCGGACTCGAATGGTCCGACTCAGACGCGCCCTCGTCTCATGGAAAAAATAGACCACTGACCGCGCCCTCCCGCAAGTTGATTAACTTATTTCAGTAACCTTCAAGCACATGGCGGCGGGCGAGGATGGCACCGCGATGGCCGGTAAAAAGCTTGCGACTCGGGATTCTGCGGTTCGATTGTTGCCGAATCTCGGAGGAAAAAATGCGGCCTTTCAGCGCTCTGGATAGTTAAGGCCGATGCGCGCCGGGGATTAACCAGGTTCCGCAGCATGCCACAGAAGATCCGTCCCAGAACATGTCAGTTCCCACCTCCGGATCCGTTCAAGCGCTAGCCGGGTTCGGCTTTAAATGCGTTAGATCAGTCTGTTAAATCGATATTGTGAGGACCCTCTGAGGAATCCTTGTTAACTCGGTGGGCCGATCTAACGGACACTCGCGCGTTTGCTCGATCAGCAAGGGACGATGCGATGGACAGGGGTAATGCAGCGAGCTTGATGTTTTCGGATCGTCCGCTGCTGGGCCAGATGGCGATCGCAACAGTCCTGGTTGGCAGCGCCGCGGCGCTGAGTTCTGCGGGAATCGCGGTTCCGGTCAATCATGTCGGGTTCGATTCTGGCAAGGACGCGCGCGCGTTCACTGCCTCGTCTTTGCTGCCTGCCACGGCACCGATGCAAGCTCCTGCCGAGTTCAAGCTGCCCTTGCCATTTGTAACCAACGCCGCCGCGCCGCGCATCACTGTGGCTGCGCGGATCCCGCGAATCGGACTGATCGAACCGGCCAAAACAAAGGCTGCGCCGGTACCGCAATCGCAAGGTTTGGTGGTCGAGCTCGCGCCAAAGATCGCGGTTGTGCCGGGCCCCCAGGTTGTTGTGCCGCTACCGGTTGAGGCGCCGGTCGCCGCGCTGGCGGTTCCGTCCGCACCGCTCGCGGCTGCCCTCGCGGCCCCGGCGGGTCTGGCGGTTAGCGCCCCGGTGGCAGCGCCCGAAATCTCGCCACTGGGCGATCAAGCCAAACTGGTTCCAGCAGCTGCGCCGTTGCGGCTGGTCAATCCCCCGGAACTGCGCGGGTTCGACCTTGCCCGTATGGGCCGGTCGGTCAAGTCAGTCCCCGCCGGCATAGTCAAGCCGAACGCCAAACCGGCCAGCTCGGGCAAGCTCGACTCGCTTTCCAGCAAAAGCACAGTGGTTGGCGATGTGATCTTTCACCAGCTTACCGTCACGGTTGCGGGTGCCGGGGAGAAGACGGTCGATGTCCGGATCGGCGGCGATATGAAGCCGTCGCTCAAGGTCGGTGATCTGCTCGGTCTGGTGTCGGACCGGATGGACCCGGACAGCGCCGCGCGGTTCGCAGCCGCATCCAGCGCCGGGGACTATGTCAGCCTGGCAACCCTGCGCGCAGCCGGTTTTGATGTCGCTTACAACGCCGGAGCTGACAGCATCAGCATCAGCGTCTCGCAATAGGCCAACTGCGCGCTCGCTAGGGCCCTGTTCCGGCGCAGCGCCTGGCGACAGGTGACGCGTGGCGTGGCGGTGGTTATGACCCGCGCGATGGCCGACGACCTTACCGAACCGACGCGATCCGTCTGGCGCTTTGTCCGCGCCAGCCGCGCCCATGTGGTGATCGACGCCGCGGCCTATTTCGCTTTGATGCAACAGGCCATGCTTGGCGCGCGGCAGCGGATTCATATGATCGGCTGGGATTTCGATACGCGGGTGCGGCTGGGGCCGGGGCGGCGCTGGTGGAACGGGATCAGTCGGCAGGCCTGGCCCGCGCGGCTTGGGCCGTTCGTGGTCTGGCTGGTGCGGCGCACTCCGGGGCTAGAGGTCAGAGTGCTCAAGTGGAATTTCGGTGCGCTCAAGTTCATTTTTCGCGGCTCAATGATCCTCGATCTGCTGCGCTGGTTCTTCACCCCGGGCATCGCTTTCAAGTTCGATGCCGCCCATCCGCTCGGTTGCAGTCACCACCAGAAAATCGTGGTGATCGATGATCAGTTTGCAGTCAGTGGCGGGATCGACATGACCTCGGAGCGGTGGGACACGCCCGAGCACCGCGCCGACGATTCGCGCCGCCGCCGGCCCTATGGCGCGCGGCTTTATGGCCCCTGGCACGACCTCTCGATCATGGTCGAGGGTGAGGCCGCGGCAACGCTCGCCGAACTTGGCCGCGAACGCTGGCTCAACGCGGGCGGAACCACGCTGCTGCCCTGTTCGGCGCAACCCGGAAGCCCTTGGCCCAAGGCGCTCAAGGCCGAATTCCACGATGTCGAGATCGGCATCGCCCGGACCCGCTCGGCCTGGGGCGGGCTTGACGAAGTGCGCGAAGTGGAGGCGCTGTTCCTCGCCCATATCGCCCGCGCCCGGCGCTTCATCTACGCTGAAAGCCAGTACTTTGCCTCGCGCGCGATTGCCGAAGCGATCGCCCAAAGGGTCGCCGAGCCCGATCCGCCCGAGATCGTGCTGATCAACCCGGCCACCGCCGAGGGCTGGCTTGAACAGGCGGCGATGGACGGCGCCAGGGTACGGCTGTGTCATGCCATTGCCGAACGCGATCATGCCCGACGGTTTCGCATTTTCTTGCCCTTCAACGCCGGAAATCAGCCGATCTACATCCACTCTAAAGTGATGATCATCGACGATGAAGTGGTCCGGATCGGCTCGGCCAACCTGAATAACCGCTCGATGGGGCTCGACAGCGAATGCGACCTGTTCATCGACGCGGCGCGCCCCGGTAATTCCCACGCCGCCGCGCCGATCGCGCGGTTGCGGGTTGCCTTGCTGGCCGAACATGCGGGGCTGTCCCGAGAAGCGGTCGCGGCCGCGCTGGCCGGGGGCGACTCGATGATCGAACTGCTCGACAATGGTCCTAAGCAAGGCAAGCGGTCCGAACCTTTTGTCTTGCGTCCGCTTTCCGATACGGAGAAAGCATTGGCCGACACCTCGCTGCTCGATCCCGAGCGGCCCGGGGAATTGTTCGAACCGTTCAGCGCCAAACGCGGTCTGTTTCGCCGCGGCGGGCTGCTGCAGCGGCCACGCTAGGGAGTAAGACGCGAATGGGAGGCGATGAAGGATCGATGGCCAAGCTGCCGGTTCCCGGCGATGTTCAGGAAGCGATCCGCACCCTGATCCGCTGGGCTGGTGATGATCCAACGCGCGAAGGTCTGGTCGATACCCCGGCGCGGGTGGCGCGGGCCTGGAAAGAGTACTGCGAGGGCAATGGCGAGGATCCGGCCTATCACCTCTCGCGCCAGTTCGAGGAAGTCGGCGGCTATGACGAGATCGTGCTGCTGAAAGACATCCCGTTCCAGTCGCATTGCGAACACCACATGGCCCCGATAACCGGCCGCGCCTCGATCGCCTATTTGCCGCGTGAGCGGGTGGTGGGGATCTCCAAGCTGGCCCGGGTGCTGCACGGCTATGCGCGGCGGCTGCAGATCCAGGAACGCCTGACCGCCGAGGTTGCGCAGTGCATCTGGGACAATCTCCACCCCCACGGCGTCGCGGTAGTGATCGAGGCGCAGCATGGTTGCATGACCGGGCGCGGGGTGCGCACGGCAGGGGTCAACATGATCACCAGCCGGCTGCTCGGCAGCTTCCTGGAAGACCAGAGCAGCCGCAAGGAAGTGCTCAGCCTGATGGGCTATTGAGCATGGCCGGCACGGCCGAACCGGTGATGACCATGGCCGAGCTTGGGGCCTTCCTCGACCAGGCTTTTCCCGGTCGCGCCAATCCCACTGAATTGCTCGAACTCGGTCCCGGCCGGGCGTTGGTCGGGCTCGATCCAGGCGAAGCCAACCTGCGCCCTGGCCGGCTGGTTTCTGGCCCGACCCTGATGGGACTGGCTGATCATGCCGCCTATGCGGTGATCCTGGCGCACATCGGGGCGGTGACCAGCAACCTCAATTACACCTTCTTGCGCGGGGTGCAGCTTGAGCGTCTCTATACAGAGGCAAGGCTGTTGCGCCTCGGGCGGCGGCTGGCCACCGTTGACGTCCTGTTGTGGCAGGACGACAAGGAGCGCCCGGTCGGGCAGGCGACGGTGACCTACGCGCTGCCCGACTCGTGATGCTTCAGCTCATAGCTGTTCGAGCATGTATTCAGCCGAGCTGACCTTGAACTCGCCGCCACTTTCGACATTGAGCTGTTCGACGGTGCCGTCGTTGACTACCATCGAGAAGCGCTGGCCGCGCTTGCCCAGGCCAAACGCGCTGCCGTCCATGGTGAGCCCAAGGGCTTCGGCAAAATCGCCATTGCCGTCGGCCAGCATGGTGATGTCGGCCGAGCCGGCGGCCTTGTTCCAGGCGCCCATCACGAACGGATCGTTGACCGCGGTGCCGACGATTTCGTCGATGCCCTTGGCCTTGAGTTCGCCGGCCTTGTCGACAAAACCGGGCAGGTGCTTGACCGAGCAGGTCGGGGTGAAAGCGCCCGGCACCGAGAACAGCGCGACGCGCTTGCCCTTAAAGTATTCTGCCGCCTGGACCGCTTCGGGGCCGGCTTCGGTGGCCTTGACCAGCTTTACGTCGGGCAGCTTGTCGCCAACTGCGATCGTCATCTCGGATTCTCCTGTCGGGGGTTGCAATTGCAGCGCTGGATATAGGCACCAATCGCGCCGGGGCAACTTTTGTTATGCCTAATTTCGCTTTACCGCGCCGCTTTAAGAAGGAGTAAACCGCTTTGAGCGAATGTCTGCCTTGCGGGGATCATTCCGCCGGGAGACTGCACCATGGGTTTCGCTAAAGGGGTCGCGGCTGGCCTTGCCGCTGCATCAATGCTGATTTCGGTTCCGGCCCAGGCCGGCGGCTGGAGCCAGGCCGAGAAATTGCGGCGGCTGGATATCATGCTGATGGTCACCGGCCTCAGGTGCCGCACCGGTCCGGATAATTTTCAGGGCGACTATGGCCGCTTCACCACCGCTCATCTCCCGGCGCTCAATGCCGCCAGCAACAGCCTCAAGCACGAGCTCTCAGCGCGCCATGGCGCTGCCGGGGTCAACCGCGCGATGGACCGGCTGAGCGTGCAGATGGCCAACAGCTATGGCCAAGGCCACCCCTGGCTCAATTGCGGCCAGCTCAAGCAGATCACCAAGAACCTGGCTGTCGCCCGTGGCTCGGCGCCGTTGCTGGCCGCTGCGGATCAACTGCTGACCGAATCCGGCAATTCCCAGATCGCCCTCGCGCGCTGAACACCCGAGGCAAGCGGGCCCGGAAGTTCTTGGGGGCAATGACTTTACCGGACCAGGATGGAGCGAAGCGCCGCGTGGGTCGTCGGCGGTTCGCTCCATTTGCCGTTTTCTGGCCATTTGCCGTTTTCTGGCCATTTGCCGTTTCGGGAAGCATATAAAGAAATCTTTATATTTGCTTCGAGCTGCACGAGCAGCTAAGGGCGGCGTCAGTCGAGGCGCTGCCCTTGCGCTGTTGCGGGCGCGCCCCATGCCAGAACAAACCTCAGGAGTTGCCCCGTGGCCAGTGTGCTCGAATCCGCCAAGGACTATGCCGTTGCCGACCTCAGTCTGGCCGATTTCGGCCGCGCGGAGATCAAGATCGCCGAAACCGAAATGCCCGGTCTGATGGCCCTGCGCGACGAATTTGGCGCCAGCCTGCCGCTCAAGGGCGCGCGGATCACCGGATCCTTGCACATGACGATCCAGACCGCGGTGCTGATCGAGACGCTGACGGCTCTGGGCGCCGAAGTCCGCTGGGCAACCTGCAACATCTTCTCCACCCAGGACCATGCCGCCGCCGCGATCGCCGTTACCGGCGTCCCTGTTTTCGCGATCAAGGGGGAAAGCCTGGCCGACTATTGGGACTATGTCGGGCAGATCTTCGATTGGGGCGATCACACCGCCAACATGATCCTCGACGATGGCGGCGATGCCACCATGTTCGCGCTGTGGGGCGCGCGGCTTGAGGCGGGCGACGAAATGCCCGAGCCGACCAACGCCGAGGAAGTCGAGTTTCAGCGCGCTCTCAAGGCCTTCGTCAAGGCCAAGCCGGGCTACCTGACAATGTCGGTCGCGCACATCAAGGGGGTGTCTGAGGAGACCACCACCGGGGTCCACCGGCTTTACCAAATTGCCAAGGACGGCAAGCTGCCGTTCCCGGCGATCAATGTGAATGACAGTGTCACCAAGTCCAAGTTCGACAACCTCTATGGCTGCAAGGAATTGCTGGTCGATGCGATCCGCCGCGCCACCGATGTGATGCTGGCGGGCAAAGTCGCCTGCGTTGCCGGGTTCGGCGATGTCGGCAAGGGCAGCGCTGCCTCGCTGCGCCAGGGCGGCGCCCGCGTCATGGTCACCGAAATCGACCCGATCTGCGCGCTGCAGGCGGCGATGGAAGGCTATGAAGTGGTGACGATGGAGGAAGCAGTCCAGCGCTGCGACATCTTCGTCACCGCCACCGGCAACGAGGATGTCATCACCGCCGACCACATGAAGGCGATGAAGAACATGGCGATCGTTTGCAACATCGGCCACTTCGACAGCGAGATCCAGATCGCCGCGCTCGACAATTACAAATGGACCGAGGTCAAGGTCGGCACCGACCTGGTTGAGTTCCCTGACGGCAAGCAGATCATCATCCTCGCCAAGGGCCGGCTGGTCAACCTGGGCTGCGCCACCGGCCACCCCAGCTTCGTGATGAGCAGCAGCTTCACCAACCAGACCCTCGCCCAGATCGAGCTGTTCACCAATCCTGCGCAGTACGAGAACAGGGTTTACGTCCTGCCCAAGCACCTCGACGAAAAGGTTGCGGCGCTGCATCTGGAGAAGCTTGGGGTCAAGCTGACCACGCTGAGCCCGAAGCAGGCAAGCTATATCGGGGTGCCAGAGCAGGGGCCGTTCAAGCCGGATCATTATAGGTATTGATTTCGGCACGGCGAGGAGCTTGCCTTCACCGCCCCCGGCGCATAGCGGGAAAGCATGACGCTTTCCGCCACCGCCACGCTGCTGCTCGGCCTGCTGCTTGCCGCCTGGACGCTGGCAGCAGCTTGGGCGGTACTGGCGGCGCGGCAGCGTGAAAAGAAGGCCGAAGGCGGGCTGCGCCATGCCCGGCGGCTGGCGCGGATGGTCGATGAAAGTCCTGCCTTGCCCCTGCTGGTGCGGGTCGACGGCAAGATCGAGGCGCCGCAACGGCTGGCGGGCTGGCTTGGCCTGGACAAGGTCCCGCAGTTCCTGACCGAGCTTGATGGCGGGCGGATCGACGGCGGCGGCGGTGGCCTGACCACCGAGCAACTGGACCAACTGACCGAAGCGGTACGCCGCACCCAGAAGACTGCGGCGCCGTTCCGCATGGTTGCAACCCCACGCGGCTCAAAGCGCAGTCTGGCCTTTCGAGGACACCTGGCCGACCCGCAGGTTTCCCCCGGCGGCGCGGCGCTGGTCTGGGTGTTCGATTTTTCCGACAGCGAAAGCGAGCTGGTCCAGCTCCGCGGCGAGGCGGCGCGGGCCAATGCCGATTTCGCAGCGCTTGTCGGCCTGATCGAAGCCGCGCCAATGCCGATGTGGTTCCGCCGGCCCGATGGTGAGCTGCAACTTGTCAACCAGGCCTATGTTGCAGCCGTGGCGGGCAACGATGCGCTGCAGGTTGCCGCCGACGGGATCGAACTGGTCGAAAGCGTCGATGGGCTGACCGCAAAGCAGATCGCGCTTCAGGCTGCGGCCAAACATTTGCCGATCGAGCGGATGGTCTCGGCCACGATCGGCGGCCAGCGAAGGACGCTTAGGGTTTCCGACCTGCCGTTGGGGCAGGACGGGATTGCCGGCTACGCGGTCGATGTCGAGGAAATGGAAGAGCTTGACCGGGGTTTCCGCGCCTTCCGCGAGGCGCAGCGGACCATGCTCGACCAGCTCTCCGCCGGGGTCGCGCAATTTGACACAAAGCGCCAGCTGACCTTCGCCAACCAGCCATTCCAGCGAATCTTCGCGCTGTCCCCGGCGGCGATGCTCGATCCGCCCGAGTTCGAACGGCTGCTCGATATGGCGCGCGACGCCGGACGCGTTCCTGAAGCGCGCGACTTCCCTGCCTGGCGGCGCGAGCATGCGGCCTGGTTCAGCGCCAATGCGCCGCAGGACGAGGCCTGGTCGCTGCCTGACGGAACCCACCTGCGCGTGGTTGCGCAACCGCTTCCCGATGGCGGGCTGATCCTGATCGCCGAAGACCGCACCGAGCAGCTGCGCCTCGCCGCAACGCGCGACACCTTGTTGCGCACCCGCACCGCGACCTTCGACAGCCTGTTCGAATCGGTTGCGGTGTTCGCCCCCGACGGGCGGATGCAGCTGTGGAACCGGCGGTTCGCGGCCGATTGGGGGCTTGAAGACAGCTTTCTCGATACCCATCCGCGGATCGAAGCGCTGCTCGAGCGGATCGCCGCGCGGCTCAAGCGCCCGGTCCGGGCCAAGCTGGTTGGCGATGCGGTTCGTGCTGCGACGCTCGACCGCAAGCAGGTCAAGAACCGCGCCTATCTGGCCGATGGCCGCACGCTCGAATTTGCCGGGGTGCCTCTGCCCGATGGCAACAGCCTGCTCACCGTGCTCGACATCACCGATGCCCAAAAGGCCGAGGAAGCGCTGAAGCAGCGGGCTGCCGCGCTGGCCGAGGCGGATGCGATGAAGACGCGTTTTCTGGCCAACATGAGCTATGAATTCCGCACCCCCTTGACCTCGATCGGCGGCTTTGCCGAGCTGCTGCAGGCAGGCCTGGGCGGCGACCTGTCAGAGCAAGGCACCGAATATGTCGGAGCGATTCTCGCTTCGGTTGAACGGCTTGGCGAGCAAATCGAATCGGTTCTCGATCTATCGCAAAGCGAAGCCGGAATGTTGCCGCTGGCGCGCGAGGAAATCGAACTGCTGCCGTTCGTCACCGCGCTGGTTGACGACCGCAGCGCCGCAGTGCGCGACGGAGCGCTGACGCTTGACCTGCGCGGCGACAAGGGCATCGGCCGGATCGAAGGTGACAGACGCCGGCTGGCCCGCGCGCTCGGCCACATTCTCGACAATGCGATTGCTGCAACCCCGCGCGGGGGGCGGATCCTGGTCGAACTTGGTGCGCACAAGGGACGGGCGCGGATCGTGGTTTCCGACAACGGCCCCGGAATGGACGGCACGACGCTGGCGCGCGCGCTCGAAGGGATCAAGGTCAGCGCCGATGGCAAAAGCGTTGAGCGCCGTCAGGGCATCGGTCTGCCGCTTGCGCGCCAGCTGATCGAGGCCCACGGCGGCAGCTTCGCGCTGCACAGCGAACCCGGGCAGGGGACCGCCGCAATTGTCGAATTGCCGTGACGGTTGAACTGCCGGATCTAACCTCGACTGGCGCCTTCGGCGCCCGGATCGCAGCGCTATTGCGCGCCGGCGACGTGGTCGCGCTGTCGGGCGGGCTGGGGGCGGGCAAGACCACCTTGGCGCGCGCAATCATCGCCGCGCTGGGCCACCAGGGTGAGGTGCCTTCGCCGAGCTTTGCGATCATCGAGACCTATGATCCGCCAGCGGTGCGCCTGCCGCTGGTCCACGCCGATTTCTACCGGATCGAGCGACCGGACGAACTGACCGAACTGGGGCTCGACCACTACCGTGAAGGCGCCGCGCTGATCGCGGAATGGCCTGAAAACGCGGGCGGATTTGCCCACGAGCCGGCTTGCCTGGCAATTCGCCTTGAAACTGCGGAAATGGGCCGGATTGCCATTGTCGAACCGGGTACGGATTGGCTAGGGCGCCTGCCATGAGTGAGAATTTGCCAGAGGGACTGGAAGACTTTCTCGAGCGTGCCGGGTGGGGCGGGTCGATCGTGTTGCCGCTTGCCGGTGATGCTTCGTTCCGTCGCTATTTCCGCATCCACCACGGCGACCGCTCGGCGATGGTGATGGACGCGCCGCCGCCGAATGAAAATCCGGCGCCGTTTTTGCGCGCTGCCAAGTGGCTTGATGCCAACGGATTGCGCGCGCCGCAGGTGTTCGCCGAGGATCTGGCCCGCGGGCTGGTGCTGCTCGAAGACTTTGGCGACGTGCGGATGCGCGAATATGTTGATCAATGGCCGATCGACGAGCGCGAGATCTATACCGCCGCGATCGATACGCTGATCCAGCTTCGCAATCTGCCGGCAGGACCGTTCCTGGACTACAGCATGAGCGAATACATGCGCGAGGCAAAGCTGTTCATCGAATGGTATTGTTCGGCGCAAGACCTGGCCATCGACGGCCCCGGTTATGTCGCCGCCTGGCAAAGGGTGCTGGGTGAGCTGCTGCCACGCCAGCGCCAGGGAGTGACCGTGCTGCGTGATTACCATGCCGAGAACATCATGCTGATGGGTTCGGTGAGGGATCAGGGGCTGCTTGATTTTCAGGATGCTCTGGCCGGCCACCCGGCTTACGATCTGGTCTCGCTGCTTCAGGATGCGCGGCGCGATGTCGATCCCGCGCTGGAGGCCGAGATGTTCGACTATTATGTCGAAAAGACCGGTGCCGGCGCTGACTTTCTTGCCGACTACGCCACCCTTGGCGCGCAGCGCAACGCCAAGATCGTCGGCATCTTCGTGCGGCTGTGGAAGCGCGACGGCAAACCCAAGTATCTGGGCTATATTCCGCGCGTCTGGGCAGCGCTGGAACGCGATCTAAGCCATCCCGCGCTCGCCCCAGTGGCGCACTGGTTCGACGCCAATGTGCCTGCTAAACTGCGCGATGCGGGCGGCGGCGAATGGCCCGAATGAAGCCCGTTCGGTTAGCGTCCGATACGGCGATGGTCATGGCCGCCGGCCTTGGAAAACGGATGTTGCCGCTGACGGCGCACACTCCAAAACCGCTTATCGACGTCGGCGGCAAGGCGCTGATCGACCACATGCTCGAACATCTTAGCGATGCGGGAATTGAGCAAGCCGTGGTCAATGTCCATTACCTGCCCGAACAGGTTGAAGCCTATCTGGCAACGCGGGTGCACCCCGTAATCACATTTTCCGATGAGCGTGGGCAATTGCTCGAAACCGGTGGGGGCATGGTCAAGGCCTGGCGTGACGGCCTGCTGCCCGACCCCTTTTTTTGCGTCAACAGCGACAATGTGTGGATCGACGGAGCGCGCAATACCTTGCTTGACCTGTCCGACGGCTGGGACCCCGCGCGGATGGACGCACTGCTGCTGATCGTGCCCAAGGAACGGGCGTTCGAACATCGCGGCAAGGGCGATTTCCACCTTGAATTGGACGGCCGCTTGCGGCGGCGCGGCCCTGATGAAGATTCAGCGCCGTTTATCTACATTGGCGCACAGATCGTTGCCCATCGCTTGCTGCGCGACGCACCGTCCGGCCCGTTTTCGACAATGCTGTTGTGGGAGCGAGCGATCGCCGAGGGGCGGCTGTTCGGGGTTGTTCATGCCGGTGAATGGTTTGATCTCGGCACCCCCGAAGCGATCGCCCCGGCCGAAGCCCGACTTTCCGGTGGCTGAGCGGTCCGGCCCACAGGTTTACTCGATCGCCGCGCACCGCGGCTTTGCCGATGCGCTGGTGGCCGGACTGATCCCGCGCTACGCCGAAGTCGACACCGGCCTCGCCCGGCTGACCCTGCTGCTCCCCAGCCGCCGCGCTGAACGGATCGTCACCGAGGCCTTTGTGAGGCTCTCGGGAGGGGGGCTGCTGCTCCCGCGCATCGCGGTGGTGGGCGATCTTGATCTCGATGAGACGCTGGGGCCGCTGCTCGATCCACTTGGTGCGGGAAGCGAGGTCCCCCCCGCAGCCGATCCAACCCGGCGCTGGTTGCGGCTGACGGAATTCCTCAGGCTTGAGACCGATCGTGACCTGAAAACCCCGGGGCTGCTGCGGCTGGCTTTCGAAATGGCCAGGACGATGGACCGTCTGGCGGTTGAAGGAATCGAACTTGGCGACCTGCTCGACGATCGGATCCGCGGAATCGTTGGTGAACTTGCAGGGCATTGGCAGGCTTCGACCCGGCAGTTTGCGCGGGTTCGGGCGCATTGGGAAGCAGACCTGGCGTTGCGCGGTGAGGTTGATCCGCCGGTCCGCCGCAATTTGCTGTTCGAACGCGCCGCGCGGCGCTGGAAGGATGCGCCGCCGGCCCAGCCGATTGTCGCTGCCGGGGTGACCAGCGCTTCACCCGCGCTGGCCGGACTGCTGCGGGTAATCGCGGGGTTGCCGCGCGGGGCAGTGATCCTGCCCGATCTCGATCTTGCGCTCGACGAAGCGGTCTGGGATCAGCTTGGCAGCGCCGGCGGCGGCGATCAGCCGTTTGGTGAGGGCGATGCGGCGGTCCACCCGCAGTACCACCTCAAGCTGTTGCTGAACCGCATGGGGCTGCGCCGCGATGAGGTTCAGCCATGGCATCGCGCTGGCCTGGCCGCCGCGCCGCCGGAGCGCAGCCGGGCTATCTCCAACCTGTTTCTGCCGCCCGCGGCAAGCGGCACCTGGGTCGATCTGCCCGCTGGCCAGCGCCGCCTGGCCGGCGTCCGGCTGATGGAAAGCGCGCATCCTGGCGAGGAGGCCCAGGCGATCGCGATCCTGCTGCGCGAGGCGCTGGAAATTCCCGAACGCCGCGCTGCGCTGATCACCCCTGACCGGGGTCTCGCGGGCCGGGTGGTCGCGCACCTGCGGCGCTGGGGGATCGAGGCCGACGACACCGCCGGGCGGCCCTTGCCGCAAACCACTGCGGGGCGGGTGCTGCTGCTGCTTGCCGAAGTGGTCGCCCAGGCTGCCGCACCGGTGCCCTTGCTGGCGTTGCTGCAGCACCCCTGGGTCAAAGCCGGGGACGAGCGGGCCGACTGGCTCGATCATGCCCGAGCGCTTGACAAGGCGCTGCGCGGTCCGCGGCCGATGCCGGGACTGGCGCCGCTGCAAACTGCGGTGGACAAGCTGGCGAAGGCCAATCCCGACATCCGCGGCTGGTGGGACGGGGTCGAAGCGATCCTCGCCCCGTTGCTCGGCTGGCCGGACGAGCTGCCGCTGGCCGATGCGCTGAATGGTCTGGCCGCGGCGGGCGAAGGGCTGTGCGGCACGGCGCTGTGGGCCAATGCCGATGGCCGCGCGCTGGCCAGCTGGCTTGAGGAACTGCGCGAAGCCGCCGCCGGGACCGGGCTGATGCTCGCTCCGCAAGACCTGCCCGCGGTGCTGCGCGATGCGATGGACCGGGTCGCGGTGCGCCCGTCGTGGGGCGGGCATCCGCGGGTTGCGATATATGGCCTGCTCGAAGCGCGGATGAGCCGGGCCGATCTGGTGATCTGCGGCGGATTGACCGAGGGTTCGTGGCCCGCCAGTCCGGCGCCCGATCCGCTGCTGCCCCCGGCGGTGCTGCGCGCGCTCGGGGTGCCGGGGGCCGAGTTCCGCATCGGGCTTTCCGCGCACGATCTGGCCGGCGCGCTCGGTGCTCCCGAAGTGGTGCTGAGCTGGGCGCAACGCGACGAGAGCGGACCGGTGATCGCCAGCCGCTTCGTGCTTAGGGTTGAGGCCTTGCTTGGCGAGCTGGCGGATGGCCACCGCGAGGCCCGCGCAGTCGAACTGGCGCGCGAGATCGACCGGTCTGCCGCTATCCCGCCCCACCCCAGGCCATCGCCCAGTCCATCGCTGGCGCAGCGCGACGTGCCGCTGGCGGTGACCGCGATCGACCGGCTGCGCGGCGATCCTTACCAGTTCTATGCCAGCGCGATCCTGCGCCTCAAAAAGCTCGATCCGCTCGATGCTGAACCCAGCGCGGCGTGGAAGGGCACGGTGGTGCACAAGGTGCTTGAGCGCTGGCACAAGGCAGGCGGCAGGGCGGGCGAACTGTTGGCGCTGGCGAGTGAGGAACTCGCAGCGATGCAGGCGCACCCGCTGGTCCGTTCGCTGTGGTGGCCGCGGCTGGCCCGGGCGCTCGAATGGATCGATACTGAGATTGTCCGGCTGCGCGATGAACAAGGCCGCGCGGTGCTACAAAGCGAGATCCGCGGTCAGATCAGCTTTGACGGGGTCAAGGTTCATGGCCGGGCCGACCGGGTCGATCTGCTCGATGGCGAAGGCCTCGCAATCGTCGATTACAAGACCGGCATTCCGCCGAGCCGGGCGATGGTGGCCGAGGGCAATTCGCTGCAACTGGGAGTGCTCGGGCTGATTGCGCGCGAGGGCGGGTTTAGCGGGGTTAGCGGCGAGCCTGTGAGCTTCGAATACTGGTCGCTGGGACGCGACAAGAAGCGCGGCGAGGATGGCTTCGGCTATGCCTTCAAGCCGTTCCGCACCGACAAGGCAGCGGGCCTGCTTGAGGAGGAGTTCCTCGACGCGACCGAAGACTTTCTGCGTCAGGCGATCGCTGATTTCATCCGCGGGACCAAGCCGTTTACCGCCAGTCTCCAACCCGATCTGCTCGGCTACAACGATTACGACCAGCTGATGCGGCTTGACGAATGGCAGGCGCTCGGGAGCGCGGACAAATGAGCGCGGCCGAGCGCAAGGCCCAGCCGCTTACGCACGAACAGCTGCCGGCGGTCGATCCGGGCGAGGTGGTGTGGCTCTCCGCTTCGGCCGGGACAGGCAAGACCCAGGTGCTGTCATCACGCGTGCTGCGGCTGCTGCTCCAGCCCGAGGTGCGGCCCGAACAGGTGCTGTGCCTGACCTTCACCAAGGCCGGCGCGACCGAGATGGCGGGGCGGATCAATTCGCGGTTGGCGCGCTGGGTACGGGCGTCTGACACCGATCTGGCCACCGAACTGGACGCGATCGGGGCCGACTACGGACCGCAAGCGGTTGCCCGCGCGCGCACTTTGTTCGCCGCCGTGCTCGATTGCCCAGGCGGCGGCCTCCGGATCGACACAATCCATGCCTTTGCGCAGTGGTTGCTCGCCGCGTTCCCGCACGAGGCCAACCTAACCCCCGGCACCAAGGCTATGGAAGACCGTGACCGTGACTTGCTGCTGCGCGAAGTGCTTGCCGGTATGCTGGTGGCGGCCGAACGCAGCAACGAAGCCGCAACCCTGGCCACGCTGGAGCGTCTTTCGGTCCGCTCTGGCCCCGACGAGGTCGAGCGCTTCTTGCTGCGCTGCGCCAAGGCGCACGAGGCGTGGGAAGGACTGGGCGGCTGGCAGCCACCGATGGCGCCGCGGGTGATGCAGTTGCTCGGCCTGCCCAGCGATGCCAGCGAAGCCGATCTGGAAACGTTGTGCGCGGACGAAGTGTTCGATGTCGAGGCACTGCGTTTGTGCCTTTCGGCCTACTCGCAGTGGAACGCCAAGACTGGACAGACTGCTCGCGCGGTTATTGCGGACTGGTTGGCCAGCACTTCCGAGCAGCGCGCTGCAGGATTGAGCGAGCTCCACAAGATCCTGTTCAACAAGGACGATACGGTCAGCAACACCAGGTACCTGACCAAATTCGAGGAGCACTTCGCCGAAGCCGCCGAGGCCGTGCTCGCCTCCGCGCTTGCAGTGCGCGATTACAAGGCCTTGCTCGAACTCGCCCTATGGCTCGCCCCCGCGCTCGAACTTGGTCGTCGCTTTGCGCTCGCCTGGAGCGAGGCCAAGGCCCGCGCCGGATTCATCGATTTCGACGACCAGATCCGCGAGGCCGCGCGGCTGCTCAACCGCTCCGACTTGTCCGAGTGGATCCGCTACAAGCTTGACCGCCGCTTCGATCATATCCTGGTCGATGAGGCCCAGGACACCAACGCCGCGCAGTGGCAGATCATCGACGCCCTGGTCGCCGACTACTTTTCGGGTGTGGGCGCCCACGGTGACAAGCTGCGCACCCTGTTCGTGGTTGGTGATTACAAGCAGGCGATCTTCCGCTTTCAGGGTACCAGTCCGGAGAACTTCGAGGCGGCGAAGCTGCGGGTCCGCGAGCGAATGCGCGGCGCGGCGCACAATGCTCAGACCCTAAGGGCCGACCAAAACGAACGGAGCCTGCAAGAGCTTGGCCTGAATGCCAGTTTCCGCACTGCGCAATCGGTGCTCAGCTTCGTCGATATGACCATCGCCGGGATCGATCAGGCCAGTTTCGGCCCGGCCGAGGTCGCCAAGAAACACCTTGGCGAGGATCGACCTGGCCTGGTCACGCTGTGGCAGGTGGTGACCCCGCAGGCGGCCGACGAGGATGCCGACGAAGAGGCCGAAGAGACCTGGCTGGGCCGCTCCGACCGGGTCCTGGCCGACCAGATCGCCCGCCAGGTGCGTGAATGGATGGATCGCGGCTTCCCGCTGGAAAAAGGTACACGGCGCTTGGCCGGTCCCGGTGACGTGATGGTGCTGGTCAGAAAGCGCAAGGAACTGGCCGGATTGATCGTGGCGCGGCTTCATGCCGCCGGGGTGCCGGTCGCCGGGGTTGACCGGCTGCGGCTTGCCGCGCCGCTGGCGGTGCGCGATCTGATGGCGGCGCTGCGCTTTGCCGCACAGCCGCTCGACGATCTCAACCTCGCCTGTCTGCTGGTCTCACCGCTGATCGGGTGGAGCCAGGAGCAGCTGCTGGAGTACGGCTACCGGCCCGATGGCGTGGCGTTGTGGGAGCATCTGCGTCGCTCGCGCCAAGCTGGGGCAGGGGCTGCGGTGGCGCAGTTGCTCGAACTGCTGCGGATCGCCGATTTCGATCCGCCCCAGGCATTGCTCCACTGGATTCTGACCGGGCCCTGGGCTGGCCGTCAGCGCCTGATCGCACGGCTTGGGCGTGAGGCAGGCGATCCGATCGACGAACTGCTCAACGCCGCCGGTGCCTTTGCCGCCAGCGAAGTGCCAAGCCTGCAGACCTTCATCCGCTGGTTCGATGCCGGTGAAGGTGAACTCAAGCGCGAGGCGGGCAAGAGCGACCGTCAGGTCCGGGTCATGACCGTCCACGGCGCAAAGGGACTGCAGGCGCCGATCGTGATCCTGGCCGATGCGGCGGACAATCCCCGCAGCAGCAAAGGCAGCCCCTTGGTCTTGCCCGATCCGCACGACAATTCGCGCCAGATCCCGCTGCCGTCGCTGCGCAAGGAGGAAAAGGCCGGCCCGATCGCTGCGGTCGAAGCGCAGCAGCAGCTGGAGGAAATGCAGGAGCACTGGCGCCTGCTTTACGTAGCCATGACCCGGGCGGAAGAGGCACTGTTCATCGGCGGAGCGCTGGGACCAAGGGACAGGAACGGACCATCCCCCGAATCGTGGTACGCGCGGATCGAGGCTCAGTTTCAGCCAGAGGAATGGCTTGAGGATGCGATCTGGGGTGCGCGGGTCGAACACGGTCAGGCGCCGGAGCTGGTTCCTGCCGATTGGGCCGCGCCGATCATCCAGGAACTGCCATTGCCGCCTCCGTGGTTGCACCGCGCGGTTGCCGCCGAACCCCGTCCACCGCGGCCGCTGGCACCGTCTTCGCTGGGTGAGGAGTTCGAAGCCGATCCGCCCTGGCCGCCGGGATCGGGCGGGGCTGCGGCGCGGCGCGGGGTATTGATGCACAAGCTGCTCGAGCGCTTGCCCGAAGTTCCGTCCGCGGAGCGCAAAACCGCGGCTCAGGCCTGGCTGGCGCGCTCGGGCGCCGAATTCGATGCCCCGGCGCGTGCCGAGATGCTCGGCGCTGCGCTCGCTGTATTGGAAACCAAAGCCTGGGCCGAGCTGTTCACGCCCGCCGCGTTAGCCGAAGTGCCGATCGCCGCGACAGTCGGCGGGCAAGTGGTGGCCGGAACCATCGACCGGCTGCTGATCGAGCCGAACCGTATTCGCCTGGTCGATTTCAAAACCGCGCGGCGGCCGCCCACCAGTCTTGACGAAGTGCCGACCTCGATCCTGCGGCAGATGGCGGCCTATGCGGCTGCGCTCGAAGTGGCTTATCCCGGACGCACGGTGGAGGCGGCGCTGCTTTACACCCAGATGCCGATGCTGCTGGCGATCCCGGCGCAGCTGCTTGATATCCACAAGCAGGCATTGACCGCGGCGGAGGAAAGCTTTTGACCCATGGCAGTTGTTATCCGGCCAGCGCGGCCTAGATTGGTCTCAACCCCTCAAGGAGATTTGTGATGTCCACCAAAGCCGTAACCGACGCCAGTTTCGCTGCCGACGTGCTCGGTTCCGACACCCCGGTGCTGGTCGATTTCTGGGCCGAATGGTGCGGCCCGTGCAAGATGATCGCCCCCGCGCTTGAGGAAATCGGCGCGGAGCTGGCGGGCAAGGTCCGGATCGTCAAGATGGATATCATGGAAAGCACCGACACCCCGACCAAGTACGGAGTCCAGTCGATCCCGTTGATGGTGCTGTTCAAGAACGGCGAACCGGTCGCGCAAAAGCTTGGCGCCGCGCCCAAGAGCCAGCTCAAGGGTTGGCTTGAGAGCGTGCTTTGATCAGCGGCCGGATGATCGCCATATAGGCTTCCCACATCGCGGGGGTGGACGCGGCTAGCAGGCCGGGACGGGTGTGCTCGTCAACGAAGTATTCGCCGCCGTCAAAGCGCGCAGCCTTGCCGCCCGCTTCGTTGAGCCACAGCGCGCCTGCTGCGTGATCCCAAGGCAGCGTGCGGTTGTAGTTCGAAACGTCATTCTGCCCTAGCGCCAGTCGCGGATATTGCTCAGCGGCGCAGCGCGGAATCTCGACCAGTTGAAAATGCGGTTCGATATTGGCTTCTACCCAGGCGGCCACCTCGGGAGTGATGAACAGCTTGGAAAGCCCTGCGACCGGCGGGCTTTTGCCTGTGCCGCGAGATGTAATATGTTCGCCGTTGACGAGTGCACCGCCGCCGCGGTGCGCCGTGCAGAACCGGTCGGTCAGGCAATCATAGATCCAGCCGGACATCGCTTGCCGTGCATCGCAGCGGGCGATCAGGATGCCGAACGGCGGTTTGCCGACGGCGAAGTTGGCGGTGCCGTCGATCGGATCGATGATCCAGCACTGGCCGGTAAGCCGATCAAGCACGGCGGGGTCGGCAGCGGCGGCTTCCTCACCGACGATCGCCAGCGAGGAATCGATCCGGGCAAGGCCGTCCGAAAGCATCTCCTCGGCCTCGCGGTCGGCTACCGTCACCAGATCGTCCGCAGCCTTCTCAAACACTTCGTGCGCGGCGAGGTTCTGGTAGCGCGGCAAGATCACCCGCCGGCTGGTTTCGCGCACCAGCTCAAGAATCGCGGCGTCGAGCGCGGCGCTCATGACCGGTAGTCCGCGTTGATCGAGATGTAGCCGTGGGTCAGGTCGCAAGTCCACACCGTGGCGCGGCCTTCGCCAAGACCAAGGTCGATTTCGACGTTGATCTCCTGCACCTTGAGGTGCGCGGCGACCGGGGCTTCGTCATAGTCAGCCAGCGGCACCCCGTATTTCGCGCACCACACTCCGCCGAACCCGATCGAAAGCGTGTCGCGATCGGCAGGTTCGCCGGCCTTGCCAACCGCCATGACAACCCGGCCCCAGTTGGCGTCCTCGCCTGCAATCGCGGTCTTGACCAAGGGCGAGTTGGCCACTGCGAGCCCGACCCGCCGCGCGCTGTCATCGCTGACCGCGCCGGTCACACTCACCGCGATGAATTTTTGGGCGCCTTCTCCGTCGCGCACGACCAACTGGGCAAGCTGCAGGCAGACATCGTTCAGCGCCGCCGCAAAGGCATCGGCGCCGGGGCTATCCCAGCCGGTTAGCGCCGCATTGCCGGCCTGGCCGGTGGCAAAGGCCAGCACCGTGTCGCTGGTCGAGGTGTCTGAATCGACAGTGATGCAACTGAATGTCCGCTGGTTTGCGGCCGACAGCAGCTCTTGCAGGAAGGCAGAATCCACGGCGCAATCGGTGAAGATGTAGCCGAGCATCGTCGCCATGTCGGGGGCGATCATGCCTGAGCCCTTGATGATCGCCGCGAGTGTTACCGTGCGGCCATCGACGATCGCGGTGGCCATAGCGCCTTTGGGAAAAGTATCAGTTGTGCCTATGGTTGCGGCGGCTTCTTCCCACGAACACTCAGGTTCCATAAGCGCGGCGGTAACCCCGGCGTGGGCTTTGTCCTTGGGCAGCGGCACCCCGATCACGCCGGTTGATGAGACGAACACCTGTTCAGCGGGACAGCCCAGGTGCTCCGCCACCTGCGCCATGATCGCCTCAACCGCCTCGCGCCCGCGATAGCCGGTGAAGGCATTGGAATTCCCGGCATTGACCACCAGCGCGCGGGCCTGACCCAGCGCCGCGCTGTCGCGCCCGATCTCGACCTCGGAGGAACAGCAGACGTTGCGGGTGAACACCCCCGCCGCCGTCGTCCCCGCGGCCAGCTCGACATAGGTCAGATCGCAGCGCCCCCAATCCTTGTACCCGGCGCGGGCCACGCGCAGCGCCACCCCGGCAATCGGCGGCATCGCCGGGAACGGGCGGGCGAGGGGGGAGATCGGGTTGGACATGACGCCCAGCGCCTTAGGATTGCACAGTCGCAGGGGCAAGCTTGCTAAGGCAAGGTTTGAATTGGAGCCCCATCTGCTAAGATCGGGTAATGAGCATTGTCACTGTCATCTTTATCGCCCAGGCTGCGACATCAACGCTGCCACCACCGGTTGTCGAGATCGCTTCACCGCCGACAGCCGAATTGCCAGCGCCTTCACCGGTCGATGTGGCGCCGCCTGCTCCCCAACCGCCGCCCATTGCGAAAACCCGGGCAGGCCATCCGCGACCAACGTCTCCGCTCAACGATCCAGGTCGCTGGGTGATGACCAGCGACTATCCGCTCAGAGCCCTTCGTGAGAATCGCGGGGGCGTTGTTGGTTTTCTCTTGAAGGTTGACCCCAAGGGCCAAGTCAGCAGTTGTGTTGTCACCTCCAGCTCAGGGTCGCCAGACCTGGATGCGGCAACCTGCAGCCTGGTAACTCTGCGCGCAAGCTTCAAGCCCGCCACCGATCCCAAAGGCAAGAAGGCCATTGGCAGCTACGCAGGGCGCGTGCGCTGGGTTATCCCGGAGAACACGCGGCCGAACCCATTCGTCGACGTGGACGGGCGTTTTGTGGTGGCCGAAATAACATTTCGCTTCTTCATCGAACCGGACGGCTCAACCAGCGATTGCGTATTGATTACCAACAATACCGCAGAGACCCTGGAGCGGCCAGAAGGCCCTTGTGCGGCCACGAAACCCTACAAACCGTACCTCGACGCCAAGGGAAAACCGGTGCGCAAGCGGGCAAGCTTAACAGTCACTTCGACAGTAGATGACTCGCCCCAACCCTAATCAGCACCTCAGTTCCCCAGCCGGATCAGCGCAGTCGGTGCTGCGGTATTGCGGGCATCAATGGTCCAGCTCAGCCGCTGGCCAGCCGGGTCTGCCTGCGGGCCCTCGTCGGTGTTGTTGGCGAGGATCGCGCCGTCGGTGGTGATGGTGAAAGCGCCCTCGATCTTGGGGAACTTGGGTCCGCCCTTCGCGCCGTCTTCATCCGCCGCGCCCATCGCCGCCAGGCCGCCCATCGCCGCCATCGGGTTCGCGCTGCCGCTCATCGCAAAGCCCGGGGCGTCGATCCGCACCGTGCCATCGGCGCGGCGGCCCATCGCGACGAACGGCGTAACCATCGCCATCCGTTCGATCGTCGGAAAGGTGAAATCGTGGTCGATCCGCCCGGCAATCGCGAAGTCGACATCGTAGAGTCCGTCGCCCTTGTAGGTCACGCTTTTCCACCCGGCCTGACGGCGCAAGCGTTGGGCAAGTTCCTCGCCGGCCTTGGGATCAGAAGGGTCGATCCCGCCGAGCAGCGCCTTCATTTCCTCAGCTTCTTTCTTGCGCTTTTCGGCGCCGGCTTGCTGTTCGGTCTCCCAGGTGGCTTTCTGTGCTTCGAGCTCGTCTTTGGTGCATTCGCGCACGGACATGTTTTCGTCGTCCTTGTAGCAGGTCGACGGCTCAAACTTTCCCGCTCCCCCGCCCAGCTCGGAGAGCTTGCTTAACCCCATCACCCAGACTTCGCCTTTGTAGGTGTAGGCGAAGCGCCCATCCTTGCGCAGGTCGAGGGTCGAGGCGAACTTGCCTGGCAGCACGAAGCAGGCGGCCAGCAGCGCAGACAGGGCCAGGACAAGTCCGGCGGCAGCCAGGCGGCGCAAGGGTAGGGTCATGGCATGCTCTCCCGGGTGGCGACGGCATAAAGCGCGATCGCGGCGGCATTGGATACATTGAGGCTTTCGATGGCCACGGTGATCGGCAACCGGGCGGTGGCATCGCAGTGCGCGGCGATGTTCTGGCGCATCCCTTCGCCCTCGGCGCCGAGCACCAGTGCGACTGGGCCGGTGGGCAGAGCCTCGGCCAAAGTCGCGGAAGCTTCGCCCGCAAGCCCGATCCGCCAATAGCCGGCCTCGGCGATCTCTTCGAGCGCGCGGGCGAGGTTGACCACCCGGACCCACGGCACCGCTTCCAACGCGCCCGAGGCGCTCTTGGCCAGGACACCCGATTCGGGCGGAGCGTGGCGGTCCTGGGTGATCAGCGCGGCCGCGCCAAACGCCGCCGCCGAGCGCAGGATTGCGCCGACATTGTGCGGATCGGTGACCTGGTCGAGCACCACCAGCGGCCGTGCCGGATCGCCAGCGAGCACATCGTCGAGGAAGATATCCTCCAGCGCGTCGCATTCCAGCACCAGCCCCTGGTGCGGCGCATCGCGCGCGACCAGCCGGCCAAGATCGGCGGGCTGGGCATATTCCACCGGGAAATTGTCGGGCAGTTCGCCGTCGAGCGAAGCAATCCCCTCGCGCGTGGCCCACAGCTTGCGGTGCTGGCGTTCGGGATTTTTGAGCGCTGCCTCAACCGCGTGCCGCCCCCACAGCCGCACCGCGCCTGTGCTGGCCCGGCCCGAGCCGCGCCCGCCCTGCATCCGCCCGGCGCGGCCACGCATCGCTTTGCCTTTGCGGCCGTCGTCCTTGCGGGCTTCGTCCTTGCGGCTATCATCCTTGCGGCTCATGGTGTGTTTTCGCTTTGCATCGACGCCTCCCTGCCAGTCACCCCATTGACAGGCAAGCCCGCGTTCGGCATTGGCGCGCTTCCTCGGTCGGACGGCCCCTTCGCAGGGGCGCAGACGGGGCGACCCGACACCGGCAGGCTGGTGTGGACAGGTGGCCGAGTGGTTAATGGCAGCAGACTGTAAATCTGCCCGCGAGAGCGTACGGTGGTTCGAATCCACCCCTGTCCACCACCCTTCGCCCTTGTCGCAGACTTAACCCCGCACTAGACCGGCGAGCCATGAACACTATCACCCCCGTCATTTCCGCTACCGGACTCTACACTCCGCCTGAACTCGATTTCGAACGAAGAGCTGGTGGCGAGCTTCAACGCCTATGTTGATCGCTTCAATGCCGATCATGCTGGCGGGATCGCTGCTGGAACGGTTGACGCGCTGCAGCCAAGCTCGGTTGAATTCATCGAAAAGGCCAGTGGAATCAAGTCCCGCTTCGTCGTCAGCAAGGCGTCGCTGCTCGACCCGGCGATCATGACTCCGCGCTGGGAAGAGCGGGGCAACGAGGAAATTTCGGTCCTTGCAGAGATGGGTGTCAAAGCGGCACAGGATGCCCTCAACAGCGCACAGCGCGACCCAAAGGATGTCGATGCAGTGCTCTGCGCCGCTTCGAACATGCAGCGACCCTATCCGGCGATGGCGGTGGAGATCCAGGACGCGCTGGGGATCGAGGGGTTCGGCTTCGACATGAACGTTGCCTGTTCCTCGGCAACCTTCGGGATCCAGACCGCGGCCGATTTCATCCGCGCCGGCAACGCCCGCTCGGTGCTGGTGGTCAGCCCGGAAATCTGCACCGGCCATAACAACATGCGCAATCGCGACAGCCACTTCATCTTCGGCGACGTTGCCAGCGCGGTGCTGGTCGAGGCAGCGGACCTGGCGCCGCAGCCGCACTGGGAAATCGTTGGCACTCGGCTCAAGACCGTGTTTTCCAACAACATCCGCAACAACTTCGGCTTTCTCAACAGCGCCACGCCCGAAACCATTGGCGCGCCCGACAAGCTGTTCGTGCAGGAGGGGCGCAAGGTGTTCAAGGAAGTGGTGCCGATGGTCGCGGCCATGATCCTTGAAGAGACGGCGCGGCTGGGGCTGGAGCCTGCCCAACTGCGGCGGTTGTGGCTGCACCAGGCCAACCAGGGGATGAACCGCCTGATCGCCCAGCGGGTGCTGGGACACGAGGCCAATGATGACGAAAGCCCGACCGTGCTCGATACCTATGGTAACACTTCAAGCGCCGGCTCGATCATCGCCTTTCACCTCAACAGCGCCGATCTCAAGCCGGGTGATACCGGAATTATTTGCTCGTTCGGTGCAGGCTATTCAGCCGGCACGGTCGTGCTTCGGAAGGTAGCATAGATGGGCAGCGAAATTCTCGACAACCGCGGCCGCGGCGAAGCCGGGTGGAACTGGCCTGCGGTGCATCCCGAAGGCCGCAAGTTTGCGCTCGCCGCCGCGATCGTCAGCGGGTTCTGTGCGTTCATGGCCTGGGAAACGCTGGCCTGGCCGCTCGCGGTGCTGGTGCTGTGCATCGCCGCCTTTTTCCGCGATCCGGTGCGAGTAACTCCGCAAGGCGATGCGTTTATCGTTGCGCCGGCCGACGGCCTGGTGACGCTGATCCGCCAGATTGAACCGCCGCGCGAACTGATCCAGGACGATGGCTCGGGCAATCCGGGGCTGCTGCCGGGCGCGGTGACCAGGATCTCGATCTTCATGAGCGTGTTCGATGTTCACATCAACCGCGCGCCGATTGGCGGAACAGTGCGCCGGGTGGTTTATATCCCCGGCAAGTTCATGAACGCCGATCTCGACAAGGCGAGCGACGAGAACGAGCGCCAGCACCTGCTGATCGAACGCGGCGACGGGCTGATGATCGGCTTCACCCAGATCGCCGGACTGGTAGCGCGGCGGATCATCCCGTTCGTCAAGCCGGGTGACATGCTGGCTGCCGGGCAACGCTTCGGGCTGATCCGCTTCGGCAGCCGGGTCGACGTCTACCTGCCGCGCGGCACCGAACCGCGCGTGCTGATCGGACAGAAAGTGATCGCGGGTGAGACGGTGCTGGCTGAGGTTGGGCAGAGCCTGCTGATCGAGGGCGTGGCGCAGTGAGCGAAACCGAGTCCGGGCGCACGCCACGACGGCGGCTGCCCGGCGGGCTAACCCTGCGCGCGCTGGTGCCCAATGCGATCACCGCTGCGGCGCTGTGCGCGGGGCTTACCGGGGTGCGCTTTGCGATCACCGCGGCCGGACGCGAGGAAGGCTCGGCGCTGGCGGCGCAGGAATGGAAACTCGCGATCGCCGCGATTGTCATCGCCGGAGTGCTCGACGGAATCGACGGGCGGATCGCGCGGCTTTTGAAGGCGCAATCGCGGTTTGGGGCGGAGCTGGACAGCCTGGCCGACAATGTCTCGTTCGGGGTCGCCCCGGCGCTGGTGCTGTTCATGTGGTCGCTGCAGGATGCGGCGCGGTTCGGCTGGTTCGCGGCGCTGGCGTTCGCGGTTTGCATGGCGCTGCGGCTTGCCCGGTTCAATGCCCGGATCGATCTCGCCGACGAGCCGCGCAAGGAAGCGGGCTTCCTGACCGGAGTGCCGGCCCCGGTCGGTGCGGGCCTCGTGTTCCTGCCGATGTACCTGGCATTTGCCACCGATATGCCGGTGTTTCGCGAGCCGCTGCTGGTCGGGGTCTGGCTGGTGGCGATTGCTTTCCTGCTGATCTCGGCGCTGCCGACGCTGGGCTGGAGCAAGCTGCGCCCCAGGAAGAGCGTGCGGCTTGAATTGATCGCGCTGCTCGGCCTGTTCGGCGGCGGCGCCGCAATTACCGAACCCTGGCTGACCCTGATCGGGATCGCGGTGATCTATCTCGCCAGCCTGCCCTTGGCGATGGTGCTCTATGCCCGGGTCAAGCGGCAGCGCGCATTGCGGGCTGCGCAAGCGGACGCGTCCTGAGCGGCAGCGCCACCACTGTGCCATCGTTCCAGCGCACCACGGTTTCGGTAATGGTGTAGCGCAATTCGAGCTTGTCTGGGCAGGCGGCGAGTTCGGCCTTGAGCTGACTAGCCATCGGCCAGGCTTTGCGGAGCGAACCGGCCAGCGATCCCACTGCCAACAGCGCGGCAACGGCGAACAGGGCGGCAAATTCGAACGCGAACATCGGCAGGCTCCCTTCGGCAGTGCTGCCAAGGCTGGGGACAGCCTGTTGAGCACTTGTGGACAAGTCGCAGTTGAAGCAGGAAAGTTCCCTGTTCGTTCTGCTTGGAACATCTGTTCGCTATTTGTTCCGACGTGTCAAGCGATATGATCCTCCCCCAGCGGGGGAGGTGGCCCGCTGCAGGCGGGTCGGAGGGGGATGGGGATGGGGTCACAAGGCTGGCGTTGTGACCCTATCCCCCACCGTCAGTGCGCTTCGCGCCTGCCACCTCCCCCAGCGGGGGAGGATTTTTCTACTGGATTCCCCCTCCAATCCCCGCTAAGGGCCGCGCGCCCAGTGGTTCGGCATCCCGCCGTTCCGTCAGGCAAATCCACATGGGAAGCACTGACATCCCGGTGCCGTAGCGGGCTTTTCCGCACGGTTCCAGCTTCCCAGAGGTTCAACCGGAAGGAATTATCTTATGGCGGCTCCCGTCGTCACCATGCAGCAATTGATCGAGGCCGGCGCTCACTTCGGCCACCAGACCCACCGCTGGAACCCGCGGATGAAGCCGTATATCTTCGGCGCCCGCAACGGCATCCACATTCTTGACCTGTCGCAAACCGTGCCGCTGATGGCGCGCGCGCTCGATTTCATCGACGCCACTGTCCGTGCTGGCGGCAAGGTGCTGTTCGTCGGAACCAAGCGCCAGGCCCAGGAGCCGATCGCTCAGGCCGCGCGCGCCTCAGGCCAGCACTTCGTCAACCACCGTTGGCTGGGCGGCATGCTGACCAACTGGAAGACCATCAGCCAGTCGATCAAGCGGCTCAAGAGCCTCGACGAACAGCTTTCGGGCGAGATCATGGGGCTGACCAAGAAGGAAGTGCTGCAGCTGACCCGTGAACGTGACAAACTTGAGCTGTCGCTCGGCGGGATCCGCGACATGGGCGGAATTCCCGAAGTGATGTTCGTGATCGACGCCAACAAGGAAGAGCTGGCGATCAAGGAAGCCAACGTGCTGGGTATCCCGGTCGTCGCGATCCTCGATTCGAACGTCTCGCCCGATGGCATTGCCTTCCCGGTTCCGGCCAACGACGATGCCAGCCGCGCGATCCGGCTCTACTGCGATGCGGTTGCCGCCTCGGCGACCAAGGGCCGCCGCGACGGGGTGATCGATTCGGGTGCCGACATCGGCGCGATGGAAGAAGCGCCGGTTGAAGAAGCGGTGATCGTTGAAGAAGTTACGGCCGTCGAAGCAGTTGTGGTCGTCGAGGAAGCTGCGGTTGAAGTGGCTGCCGAAGAACCTGCCGCCGAAGCACCCGCCGCCGAAGCAGCTGCCGAAGAGACTGTCGAAGAGGCGGTCGCCGAGGAACCCGCAGCCGAAGAGGCCGTCGCTGAGGAACCCGCGACCGAGGCCTGAGTCCGGTCGCAACCCAACCGTTACACGTCGAGTCCAGCGGGCCCGGCGCACCCATTGAATTCATAAGGATTTCAGGCAATGGCCTACACTGCCACTGACGTGAAGAACCTGCGCGAGCGCACCGGCGCGGGGATGATGGACTGCAAGAGGGCGCTCGACGAGAGCGGCGGCGATATCGAAGCGGCGGTCGATGCGCTGCGCGCCAAGGGCCTCGCTGCGGTCGCCAAGAAGTCAAGCCGCACTGCCGCGGAAGGTCTGGTTGGCGTTGCCATTGCCGGCACCAAGGGCGTCGCGGTCGAGGTCAATTCCGAAACCGATTTCGTCGCCAAGAACGAGCAGTTCCAGGACTTCGTGCGCAAGACCACCGGGGTTGCGCTGGGCCAGGCTTCGGACGATGTCGAAGCGCTGAAAGCCGCGGCCTATCCTGATGGCGGCACCGTCACCGACAAGCTGACCAGCAACGTCGCCACCATTGGTGAGAACCAGCAGGTCCGGCGGATGCGTTCGGTTGCGGTCGGCTCCGGCCTGGTCGTGCCCTATATGCACAACGCCGCTGCGCCAATGCTCGGCAAGATCGGCGTGCTGGTCGCGCTCGAGAGCGAAGCCGGCGCCGACGTGCTCGAGCCGCTCGGCAAGCAGATCGCGATGCACATCGCCGCGGCCTTCCCGCTGGCGCTGAGCGCCGACGGCCTCGACGCCGAGATGATCGCCCGCGAACGCAAGATCGCCGCCGAGAAGGCTGCCGAAAGCGGCAAACCGGCCGAAGTTCAGGCCAAGATGGTCGACGGCGCGGTCGCCAAGTTCGCCAAGGACAACGCGCTGCTCAGCCAGCTGTTCGTGATGGACAACAAGACCCCGGTCGCCCAGGTGGTCGAAGCCGCCGGCAAGGCCGCCGGCACCAAGATCGTGCTCAAGGACTACGTCCGCTTCCAGCTCGGCGAAGGCATCGAGAAGGTCGAGAGCGACTTTGCCGCTGAAGTGGCGGCCGCCGCAGGATTGAGCTGAGTTAAAGGATCCTCCCCTTAGCGGGGGAGGTGGCATCGCCTGGCGATGCCGGAGGGGGCGTGCCGACGGGCGCGCCCCTTTTCGTTTGCGCGCACTTGGCAGCGAAACCCCAGCGGTATAAGGCCGCTCAAACCCTTCCAAGAGCGATGCAAACACCCATGAGCAAGCCCGCCTACAAGCGCATCCTGCTGAAATTGTCCGGCGAAGTGCTGATGGGCAATCAGCAGTTCGGGATCGACCCCGAATTCGTTGCCGAGCTGGCGCGAGAGGTCAAGGCGGCCAAGGAAACCGGCCTCGAAATCTGCCTGGTGATCGGCGGCGGCAACATCTTCCGCGGGATGGCCGGGGCGGCCAAGGGCATGGACCGCGCCCAGGCCGATTACATGGGCATGCTGGCGACGGTGATGAATGCGCTGGCGATGCAGAACGCGCTCGAACAGCTGGGGGTCCACACCCGGGTCCAGTCGGCGATCGAGATGGACCAGGTCTGCGAACCGGTGATCCGCCGCCGCGCAGAACGGCATCTTGAAAAGGGCCGGGTGGTGATTTTCGCCGCCGGGGTCGGCAGTCCGTACTTTACCACCGATTCGGGGGCGGCGCTGCGGGCCGCGGAGATGAACTGCGATGCGCTGCTCAAGGGCACCTCGGTCGACGGGGTCTATGACAGCGATCCCAAGACTAATCCCAAGGCAAAACGTTTTGATACAGTTGATTATGGCACAGTTCTTGCCCAGAATCTCAAGGTTATGGACGCCTCTGCTGTGGCGCTGTGCCGTGACAACAACATTCCGATCGTGGTCTTCTCGATCCGCGAAAAGGGCAACCTCGCCAAGGTGCTGCGCGGCGAAGGCACTCGACGTATCCGATCTGTCCAGAAAGGAGCCTGACCATGGCCAAATACGACAAGGCCGACCTTGAGCGTCGGATGAAGGGCGCGGTCGAAGCGCTGCGCCACGATCTCGGCGGGCTGAGGACCGGGCGGGCCAACACCACGCTGCTCGAGCCGATCACGGTCGAGGTCTATGGCAGCCACATGCCGATCTCGCAGGTCGCGACGCTGTCCGCGCCCGAACCGCGGATGCTGACGGTGCAGGTCTGGGACAAATCGAACATCGGCCCCGTGGAAAAGGCGATCCGCTCGGCCGGGCTCGGGCTCAACCCGATCAACGATGGCAACACCCTGCGCCTGCCGATCCCCGATCTTACCGAGGAACGCCGCAAGGAACTGGCCAAGCTTTCGCACCAGTATGCCGAAAAGGCCCGGATCGCGATCCGCAATGTCCGCCGCGACGGGATGGACAATCTCAAGACCGACGAAAACAAGAAGGAAATCTCCGAGGACGAGCGCAAGCGCAGCGAGACCGAGGTCCAGAAGCTGACCGATGAGATGATCAAGGCGGCGGACGATGTTGCGGCGAGCAAGGAAAAGGAAATCCTTACCCAGTGACAGGCGAGCGCGCCAATCCAGGCGCGCGTCACGTCGCCATCATCATGGATGGCAACGGGCGCTGGGCCAAGGCACGCCACCTGCCGCGCGCAGTCGGGCACCAGCGCGGGCTGGAGGCGCTGCGCGAAGTGGTCCGCGCGGCGCGCGAAATGGGGCTCGAGGCGCTGACGCTCTATGCCTTCAGCACCGAGAACTGGCGGCGTCCGGAAGAGGAAGTCTCGGCCTTGATGGGGCTGCTGCGGCGCTATATCGTCGACGATCTTGAAGAGTTCGTCGCCAACAATGTCCGACTCAAGATAATCGGTAATTACCGTGAGTTATCGGCGGATATTGTCGAACTGCTCGAGGATGCCCTGGCGCGCACCGCGGGCAATGACGGCACCACCCTGGTGGTCGCGCTCAACTACGGCTCGCAGGACGAGATCGCCCGCGCCGCGGCCAAGGCGGCGGCCAAGGGCGCGGTTACGCCGGAGGCGATCGAGGCCGAGCTCGACACCCATGGCCTGCCCCCGCTCGACCTGCTGATCCGCACCTCGGGCGAGGTCCGGCTGTCGAACTTCCTGCTGTGGCAGGCGGCCTATACCGAGATGACCTTTCCCGAAGTGCTGTGGCCGGATTTCACTCCGGCGCATCTGCAAGCGGCGCTGGAGGATTTTGAGGCGAGGGAGCGGCGCTATGGCGGGCGGTAACGACCACAAAAATCCTCCCCCTGCGGGGGAGGAGGCTCGCGCAGCGAGACGGAGGGGGGCTGAGCGAGAATTGGCCGCGGAAGCGGCCAGCACGCTGTCGCGTGCTTTCTTGTATGCCCCCTTCCACCACCTGCGGTGGTCCCCCTCCCCCGATGGGGGAGGATCAGTGCAATGACCCAAGCCCAGCCCAAGAAATCCGACCTCGGCGTGCGGGTCGCCTCGGCGGTGGTCATGGTTGGGGTGGCGGGGACGGCGCTGTGGCTAGGCGGCTGGGTGTGGACGGCGTTTGTTGCCGTCGTGGCGTTGGGAGTGCTTTGGGAGTGGCAGGGACTAGTAAATGGCTTTTCCTCACGAACCCTATGGATCGTGGGAGGTGTTGGATATGTCGCTTTAGGCGCCTTTATGCTGCTGCTGCTGCGCAATGGGTTCGAAGGCGTAGGAAGGGTTCTGTTGGTCGTTGGCGCAGTCATTTTCACCGACATTGGCGCATACTTTGCCGGGCGTGCTATTGGCGGACCCAAGATCGCACCGGCAATAAGCCCCTCCAAGACTTGGGCCGGACTCTTAGGTGGAATGTTGAGTGCATCTCTGGCTGTCGTACTCATTGCAATAGCTTGGGATGCCGGTCTTTGTGAGGCATTTTACCCGCAAACCACAAATTACCCGCTAACCACAAAGTTTGGATTTGATGGCACATGTTCCGGCTACATTAGAATGCATCCTACGCCGTATCTGCTGCCTTGGGCGGCGATCGTTGGATCGCTGATCGCTATCGTGGCCCAAGCAGGCGACTTCTTCGAAAGCTGGATGAAGCGGCGCGCAGGAGTCAAGGATTCGGGAAATCTCATCCCAGGTCACGGCGGGCTGTTCGACCGGGTTGATGGTTTGTTGGCTGTCTTGTTTGTGCTTAGTTGCCTATTCGCGATCGGTCGCTTGACCTAATGACCCGCACCATCGCCATCCTCGGCGCTACAGGCTCGGTTGGCGCTTCGACCCTCGACCTGATCCGGCGCGAGCCGGACAAGTGGAAGGTCGTCGCGCTGACCGCCAATGGCAACGCTGCCGAGCTGGCGAAACTGGCGCGTGAATTTTCCGCTGAGCTGGCGATGGTCGCCGACGAGGCCGCGCTGCCGGCATTGCGCGAAGCTCTGGCGGGAACCGGATATCGCCACCGCCGGCGGCCCCGCCGCCCTCAACGAAGCCGCATACCGCCCTGCCGATCTCACCGTCGCGGCAATCGTCGGCTGCGCTGGCCTCGCGCCGACCATGGCCGCCATCGAACAAGGGCGCACCGTGGCGCTCGCCAACAAGGAAGCGCTGGTTTCGGCCGGCGACGTGATGATGGCGGCGGTCGCCCGGCATGGCACCACGCTGCTTCCCATCGACAGCGAACATAATGCGATATTCCAGTGCCTTGCCGGTAACTCTTACGATCATGTCCGCAGCATTACCCTCACCGCCAGCGGCGGGCCGTTCCGCGACTGGTCGCTTGAGCAACTCGCCGCCGCAACCCCGGCGCAAGCGGTCAAGCATCCCAACTGGGACATGGGCGCCAAGATCAGCGTCGACAGCGCCACCATGTTCAACAAGGGGCTCGAGCTGATCGAGGCGCATCATCTGTTCCCGGTCGGGCTCGAGAAGCTGCGGATCGTGGTCCATCCGCAGTCGATCATCCATTCGATGGTCGAATACCGCGACGGTTCGACGCTGGCGCAGCTTGGCCCCTCGGACATGCGGGTGCCGATCGCCTCGGCCTTGGCCTGGCCGGAGCGGATGGACACCCCCTGCGCGCCGCTCGATCTCGCCGCGCTGGGCGAGCTGACCTTCCGCGAGGCTGATGAGGTCCGCTTTCCCGCTACGCGGATTTGCCGCGAGGCCGCGCAGGCAGGCGGGGCGGCGCCGGTGGTGCTCAACGCCGCCAACGAGATCGCGGTTGCCTCGTTTCTGGACGGCAAGCTGGCGTTCACACGGATCGCGGTAATGGTCGAGCAAGTGCTGACGCGCTATAGCCCATCGGCTCCGGCGTCGCTCAGTGAGGTAATCGCGGTCGATGCCGAAGCGAGGGCGAGGGCGCGAGAATTGCTGGAATTGGTATAAAAACATGGAATCACCGGGTCTTTTTCTGACGTTGTTTGCTTTCCTGCTGCTGCTCGGGCCGCTGATCGTGCTCCACGAGCTGGGCCACTACTTCGCCGGAAGGCTGTTCAAGGTCCGCGCCGATGTGTTCTCGATCGGCATGGGCAAAGAGCTGTGGCACCGGATCGACAAGCGCGGCACGCGCTGGCGGCTGGCGGCGTTCCCGATCGGCGGCTACGTGCTGTTCGCGGGCGATGCCGATGCCTCGAGCAAGCCCAATCCCGAATTGCAGAACGCCACCCCCGAACAGCTCAAGGGCACGCTGACCGGCGCGCCGCTGTGGCAGCGTTCGCTGATCGTTTTCGCCGGCCCGTTCGCCAATCTGCTGGTCGCGGTGGCGATCATCGCCGCTTTCGCCATGGCCTATGGGGTGCCTTCCAACCCCCCGGTGATCGGCGGTTTTTCGTCCGGATCGGTGGCCGAAACGGCCGGGTTCAAGCTCGGCGACCGGATCACCGCGGTCGATGGAGCAGAGACCGAGGGCTTCAAGGATATTGCCGACCGGGTGATGCTGCATCCCGGCGAAACCGTGCGGATCAGCGCTGTGCGCGATGGCAAGAATTTCACCTTGCCGGTCACGCTGGCCACCGATGTTCAGAAGGACCGCTTCGGCAACGAACTGCGCCGCGGTTTCCTGGGCGTGGCGGCAGGAGTTGATCGTGAGTTTACCGCGGTCGGTCCGATCGCTGCGGTTCGCTTCGGCTTCGGTGAAAGCTTTGAAATTGTTCGCAAGATGGTGCTTGGGCTGAAGCAGATCGTGATGGGCGAACGCTCAGTCAAGGAGATGGGCGGACCGATCAAGATCGCCCAGTATTCGGGCCAGAGCCTGGTGCTTGGCTGGCAGGCCTTTGTCGGCTTTGCAGCGATGATTTCGATTAATTTGGCATTCATCAACCTGCTGCCAATCCCCACCCTCGATGGCGGGCATCTGGCAATGTATGCCGCGGAAGCAGTCCGCCGCAAACCGCTGGACGTCCGCAGTCAGGAATGGGCGTTCCGAACCGGTCTCGCACTCGTGCTGGCGCTGGTGGTGTTCGTCACTTTCAACGATCTGGTTTCGCTGTTCAGCTGAGGGTAGCGGCCAAGAAAACTAGGATAACTGCGGTCATTTGGCCAACTTTGCTTGATCGACGGGGACGCATCGGGCAGAGGGCGGCGACATGCCTGCGGGGGGGCGCAAATCGCGTGCTCTTGCGCACCAAAACGGGAAACGCCGTGCCGATGAATTGCCAATCTTTGGATCGCCAGGAGCCCGCCAGACGGGCGCTTCGTGCTCATGCGCGTTTTGCTGCACTGTTGCTGGGCACGACGATCCTGGCCGGAACTTCGTCTGCAGCGCTGGCCCAGACTGCCCCTGCTGCAGCGCCGACACCTGCGCTCGCGGCTGAGCCACTCGCCGCGGTTGAGACAATCCAATCGATCAACGTTGCCGGCGCCCAGCGGCTCGAGCCTGATACGATCCGTTCGTACATCAAGCTGCGCATCGGCCAGCCCTATAGTCAGGCCGCAGCCGATCAGGCGCTGAAGGACCTGTTTGCCACCGAACTGTTCGCCGACGTCCAGATCCGCAACGAAGGCGGCGCGGTGACGATCGAGATCAAGGAAAATCCGGTGATCAACCGGATCGTGCTGGAAGGCAACAAGCGGCTGAAAGAGGACAAGATCCTACCCGAGATCAAGCTTGCCCCGCGCCAGATCTTCACCCGGTCCAAGGTTCGCGCCGATGTTGCCCGGATCATCGAGCTGTACAAGCGTCAGGGGCGGTTTGCCGCCTCGGTCGAACCCAAGATGGTCAGCCTTGACCAGAACCGCGTCGACATCGTGTTCGAGATCCAGGAAGGCCCCAAGTCCAAGGTTCGCCAGATCAACATCATTGGCAACGACGCCTTCGATGATGGCGATCTGCGCAGCGAAATGGTCACCAAGCAAGCCAGCCTGACCCGGATCTTCAGCTCGGGTACCAGCTACGATCCCGACCGGATGGCGTTCGACCAGCAGAAAGTACGCCAGTTCTACCTGACCAAAGGCTATGCCGATTTCCGCATCGTCTCGGCGGTGGCCGAACTGACGCCGGACAAGAAGGATTTCATCCTGACCTATGTGGTCGAGGAAGGGCCGCGCTACAAATTCGGTGATGTGAAGGTTGAAAGTCAGCTGCGCGATTTCGACAGCGACCGGCTGGCCACCCAGCTGCCGATGAAGGCTGGCGATTGGTACGACGCCAAGCTGGTCGAAGACACGATCGAGAAATTGAACGAAACGCTGGGCGCGTTCGGTTATGCCTTTGGCGACGTGCGCCCCGACTATGCGCGTGACAAGGACGCGCTGACCATGGGTCTGGTGTTCCAGATCGCCGAAGCGCCGCGGGTCTATGTCGAGAAGATCGACGTCAATGGCAACACCCTGACCCAGGACAAGGTGATCCGCCGCGAATTCCGTCTCGCTGAGGGCGACGCGTTCAACTCGTTGCAGGTCAAGCGCTCGACCGCGCGGATCAATTCGCTGGGCTATTTCCAGGAAAAGTTCGAGGTTGAGCAGAAGCCCGGCTCCGCGCCCGACCGGATCATTCTGGAAGCCAATGTCGAGGAAAAACCGACCGGCGAACTGCAACTGTCGGCGGGCTATTCGAGCCTTGAAAAACTGATCTTCCAGGGCTCGATCCAGCAGCGCAACTTCCGCGGCAGGGGCCAGACAGTGGGGATCAGTCTGGCCTATTCGAACTATTCCAAGCAGGTCGATCTCAGCTTTACCGAGCCCTATGTGTTCGACAAGAATATCAGCCTGGGCGTCAACCTCTATCGCCGCGATCTCAACAGTTTCAACTACTTCGGCAACCAGCGCAACACGATCTACAAGCAGTCTACCACCGGCTTGCAGGTCCGCGCCGGGGTGCCGCTGACCGAATACCTCTCGGCGATCGGCAGCTACACCTTCAACTACGATGACATCAACGTCGACCGCAGCCAGTATTTTACCAATCGCCAGCCCCCCACGAACACACTGCAGTGCGATCCCTTGATCGCCGGACGCTATCTGTGCGACGCGCTGGGCAAGCGCACCAGCTCGATTCTGGGGCTTTCGCTGATCCACGATTCGCTGGACAACCGGGTGCGGCCTTCGCGCGGGCGGGTGGTTTCGGTCAGTGCCGATTTTGCTGGTCTGGGTGGTTCGGTCAGATACGCCCGGCTGCGCGCCAATGCGGCGCAGTATTTCCCGGTCGGCAAGGGCTTCATCTTCTCGCTGCGCGCTGAGGGTGGGGTGATCAAGGGTCTGGCGAACCGCGGCGCGGGTGTCGACGATGTCCGCTTGACCGATCGGTTCTACCTTGGCGAACCACAGATGCGCGGCTTCGATATCCGCGGCATTGGCCCGCGGATCATCCGCCGGAACTATCTTGATTCCAACGCCGACGGAGTTCGCGACGGCCTCAACACGGTCTGCTTCCGGCCTGACAACCTGACGACGACAACCACCAATGAATACGATCGTCAGATTGTTACGGCGACCACGGCGAATTGCACAGCTTTCAGCGCGGCGCACGTGCTGGGTAAGGACGCCACCGATACCAATCGGCGCAACTGGTTCGATGATGCGATCGGCGGCAGGTTTTATTACCTCGGCAGGGCCGAACTTGAGATTCCGCTCGGCTCGGGCGCGCGTGAACTTGGCTTGCGTCCATCGGTGTTTCTCGATGCCGGCGCGGTCTGGGGGGTAAGTTCGCCTGGTGTGCAGGACCAGACGAGCGATGTCTTCGTTGCCACCCGCAACGCCGCCGGTGCGCCGTTGTTTCTGCAGGTCGATACGGCGGTTCTGACCGGCACTACCTGTACAGTCGGGACGACCTCGCAGCAACCCAACGCGCCGACCAACACCATCACTCTGGTCTGTCTCCCTCCTGGCGTTACCGCCAATACCAATACCGCGCTCGGCTCCACCGTTCCCGCCTTCCGCGAACAGTTTCTCGGCAACACCCCCAGGCCGCGCGTTTCGGTCGGCATCGGGGTCAACTGGAATTCGCCGTTCGGACCGTTCCGCATCGATTTTGCCCGGACCTTGCTCAAGGTTGAGGGCGACGATCCCAAAGCCTTTACTTTCAACGTAGGAACCCAATTCTGATGACTCATTTCTCCAAGCCCTTGTTCGGCCTCGCCCTGGTGCTGGCGCTCGGCGCGCAGCCCGCGCTGGCCCAGAAGAAGGACAAGAACGCGCCTGCTCCGGCCTCCGCCGCAGCGTCCAGCATCGCTGTTGCCGATCTCAACGCTGCGGCGGTCAATTCGGATGCGTTCCGGGTGGCCGGACAGCAGCGCCAGGTGACGTACAAGTCTACCTATGATCAGGCCGAAGCGCGCGCCAAGCAGCTTGAAGTCCAGATGAAGCCGATGATCGACAAGTTCCAGGCCGATCGCACCGCCAACAAGGGCGATACGGTGCTGGCGCCGCAATACCAGGCGATCCAGCAGCTGGAAGAGCGCGGCAAGCAGGAAATCCAGCAGATCCTGCTGCCGGTCGCGTTGTCGGAGGCCTATGTCAACGAGCAGATCGTCGACAAGCGTGCCGAGGCCTTGCAGAAAGCGATGCAGAAGCGCGGCGTTACGCTGGTGATCCGGCCCGAGGCGACCGAAGCCTTCGCCAGCAGCTATGATCTGACAGCGGCGATCACCACCGAGCTTAACACCCTGATCCCGACCGCCGGGTTGGTTCCGCCGCAAGGCTGGCTGCCGCGCCAGATGCGTGAGCAGCAGGCCGCACGGCAGCAAGCCGCTCAGCCCGGTGCTGCTGCCGCTCCCGCAGCGGTCACCCCGCGTCCGGCGACACCGGCTGGACCGCAGCCCGACGGGCGCTAGTTCGCGCGGGTCCTTCGACAGGCTCAGGATGAGCGGAGAGTAGCGATGAGCGAGGACACATCAGGTAGGGGCGCGGCTGCGGCTGCGCCCGCCTATGATATCGTCAAGATCCTCAACGCTCTGCCGCATCGCTATCCGCTGTTGCTGGTCGACAAGGTCTTGTCGCTCGAGATTGGTGAGCGGATCCAGGCGGTCAAGGCGGTTACGTTCAACGAGCAGTTCTTTCAGGGCCACTTCCCGGGTCGCCCGATCATGCCCGGAGTGCTGCAGATCGAGGCGCTGGCCCAGGCCGCAGCGATCCTGGCAATCGAAACGCTCGAACTCGCCGGATCGGGCAAGCTGGTCTATTTCATGGCGATCGAAGAGGCCAAGTTCCGCGCGCCCGTCGAACCCGGCGTGCTGCTCGATCTCGAGGTCGGCTTCATTCAGAAGCGGTCGCGGGTCTGCAAATTCTGGGGCAAGGCTTCGATCGAAGGCCGCACCACATGCGAAGTCCAGTTTACCGCGATGGTAGCGGACCCGCCGGAGTCCTGATGGGTGCGGGCCGGTGTTGCAACCCAGCCAGCTAGGCTGGACAAAGACGCAAACCGACGCTAAGCGCCGCGCTTCCTTTTCAGGCCGGTCGGAACCGGCCACAGCGAAAGTCCGTTCGATGAAAGCCGAAATCCACCCCGACTACCACACCATCAAGGTCCAGATGACCGATGGCACCGTGTTCGAAACTCGCTCCACCTGGGGCAAGGAAGGTGACACGCTGGTGCTGGAAATCGATCCGACCTCGCACCCGGCCTGGACTGGCGGCACGCGTCAGCTCGATCAGGGCGGCCGCGTCGCGCAGTTCAACAAGCGCTTCGGCGGGCTTTCGCTCAAGAAGAACTAAGCGGACCTGGCATAGCTGGAACGCGACAAGGGCGGCCTTTCGGGGCCGCCCTTTTCACATCAGTTTTCGATGATAACCTCGGCTTCGGCATCGGGGATCGGACGCAGGAATTCGACCCCGCTTGAGCCGCCGCGCGACCAGCGCACGATCGCCTGGATCGAACGCTCCGGCGATAGGACTATCGCCACGAACGAGCCGACCCGAATCCACGGCGCATCGCCAACCAGGTTGCAACCATAGATAGAAACGTCGCGGATCACCGCCTTGGCGCGGTCTCCGTGCGACGATTTGATAATCACCGAGCGACCCGAGATTCGGCGGGAAATCCGCCGCTTTTCCGCGGAATTGGCCGTGCCATTCGGCGATTGCAGATGTGCTTTTGCGACCACTTCTGGCCCCTCTTTCCAGCTGTTGTGCCTAACTACCTAGCAGGGCTTGGTTAAGAATTGTTGCCATCGTGCTCAGCATCTCTGTTGACCGGGTCAAATCGGTTAGAGGCGCTTCAGCTCGCCGCAGTTTTTGCTTCCCAATGACGGCAGCTTGTGCAAAAGGCCCGCGCCTGCAAGCGCAGCCCAAACGGGCTGACGGGCGGGTTGTGGCGACCGTAGCTCAGTTGGTTAGAGCGCCGGTTTGTGGTACCGGAGGTCGGGGGTTCGAGACCCCTCGGTCGCCCCATTTCTCCCGCTTGCGTTAGACTGATTCCGCCGCCAAAGCGGGGACCGGCTTACACGATCTGGATCGCATGCACGGCTTTGCCAATCCCGCCCGATTTCTGCGCCTCGCCCGGCTGCTGACCGGCCCGCTGCTGTTGGCGGGCGGGCTGATTGCGCTCGCGGCATTGGCCTGGGGGCTGCTGGGTGCTCCGGCCGAGCGGCTGCAGGGGGATTCGGTGCGAATCCTGTTCGTCCATGTCCCCGCGGCGTGGTTGGGCATGGGCGGATGGAGTGCGATCGCGCTGGCCAGTCTGGCCGAGCTGGTCTGGCGCCATCCGTTGGCCGGGATCGCGGCGCGGGCGGCGGCGCTGCCTGGCGCTGTTTTCGCCGCGCTGTGCCTGATCACCGGCGCGCTGTGGGGCCGGCCGGCCTGGGGGACCTGGTGGGTCTGGGACGGGCGGTTGACCAGCATGCTGGTGCTGTTCTTCCTTTACTGCGCCTATATTGCGCTGGCCGATGCCGCCAACCGCGATGGGGCGGGAAACTCGCGGATCCCGGCGATCTTCGGGCTGGTCGGCGCGGCGAATATCCCGGTGATCCACTATTCGGTGCTGTGGTGGAACAGCCTTCACCAACCGCCCTCGATCGCGCTGGGCAAGAGCGAAATGGCGCCGGAATTCCTGCTCGGGCTGCTGGCGGCGACGCTGGGCTTCTCGCTGCTGTTCGGCGGTGTGGTACTGGCGCGAATGCGGACGATCTTGGCCGACAGTCAGGCCGAAGCCCGCCTGCGTCGCCGGGCGATGGAGTCGGGCCTTGAGTGAGGGGCTGAACCACTGGAGCTTCGTGATCGCCGCCTATGCGATCACGGTGGGCGGCAGTGCGCTGCTGGTAGCCGCAAGCTGGATCGCGATGCGCCGCGCCGAAGCACGGCGTGCGCGGGCGCGTGAAGGCTAAAGCGTGATCAAGGCAAAGCATCAACGATTGATCCTGGTCCTGGTTGCGCTGGCCGCGCTGATCGGGGCCGCGCTGCTCGCCACCTGGGCGCTGCGCAATCAGGCGAGTTTCTTCTACCTTCCCGCCGAAATGGCCGCCAAACCGCCCGCGCCCGACCGTGCAGTTCGCCTTGGCGGTATGGTTGAGGCCGGTTCGTTGCAGCGTGAGGCCGATGGCGTGACGATCCGCTTTGTCGTTGGCGATGGCAAGGCGCGGGTGCCGGTGCGCTTCTCGGGCATCACGCCGGACCTGTTCGTCGAAGGTTCTGGCGTGGTTGCTGAGGGCAAGCGCCAAGCCGACGGGACCTTCGTGGCCGACAACCTGCTCGCCAAACACGATGAGAAATACGTGCCCCGCGAGATGAAGGACATGACCGCGGCGCAGGCCCGCAAAGCCGTGGAAGCGGACGCGGTGATCGCCAATCTTGGCCTTGCCGCCTTGTGGCTCGCCGCGGCGCTGGCCGGGTTGCAGCTTGCTGCGGGTTTGTTGTCGTTCCGGACCGGGGGCGAGGTTTTCGCCCGGCTGGTCCGGCCGGTCGCAGTGGTCCAGGGCGTGCTTGCCGCCTTGGCCTTCGCCGCGCTGATCTGGTTGTTCGTCCAGAGCGACCTGTCGGTCAAACTGGTCGCCGAAAGTTCGCATTCGGCCAAACCGCTGCTTTACAAATTCGCCGGGGCCTGGGGCAACCACGAAGGCTCGATGCTGCTGTGGGTCACGGTGATGGGGCTGGCCGGCGGTTTCGTCGCGCTGGTTGAGCGGCGCTTGCCCGAGCCTACAATCCTGGCAACACTGGCCGCGCAGGCGTTCGTTTCGCTTGGCTTCTATGCCTTCCTGCTCGCCGCCAGCAACCCGTTTACCCGGCTCGATCCGGTGCCGATCGAGGGGCTGGGGCTCAACCCGCTGCTCCAGGACCCCGGCCTCGCCTTCCACCCGCCGACGCTCTATCTCGGCTACGTCGGGCTCTCGGTGGCGTTCAGTTTTGCGGTGGGCGCATTGCTCACGCGCGAGGTTTCGCCGGCTTTTGCCCGGGCGATGCGGCCCTGGGTGCTGGGGGCCTGGCTGTTCCTGACCGCGGGGATCACCGCCGGCTCGTACTGGGCCTATTACGAGCTGGGCTGGGGCGGCTGGTGGTTCTGGGACCCGGTCGAAAACGCTTCGCTGATGCCGTGGCTGGCGGCGACCGCGCTGCTCCATTCGGTTTCGGTGCTGGCCGCGCGCAATGCGCTGCGCGCCTGGACACTGATGCTGGGGGTGGTGGCCTTTTCGATGTCGATGGTCGGGACCTTTCTGGTCCGTTCGGGAATTCTCACCTCGGTCCATGCCTTCGCGGTCGATCCGACCCGCGGCAGTTTCATTCTGGTGCTGCTGGCGATTTACATCGGCGGGGCGCTGACGCTGTTCGCCTTGCGCGCCGCGACCATCAGCGAGGGTGAGCGCTTTGCCCTGACCAGCCGCGAGGGTGCGCTGGTGATCAACAATGTCGCGCTTTCTGCAACGCTGGGGATCGTCCTGGTCGGTACGCTCTATCCGCTGCTGGCCGAAGCGCTGGGCAGCAAGGTTTCGGTCGGGCCGCCTTATTTCAACCCGGTCGGCGCGGTGTTCGTGCTGCCGATGCTGCTGGTGATGGCGGTCGGGCCGCTGCTGCGCTGGCGCCGCGACGGGCTGGCGCGGATCGGCAAATTGCTCGCCATTCCGGCACTGCTGGTGCTGGGCGCGGCGGTATGGCTGGCACCTCAGGGGATTGGCCTGCTGCCGCTGCTCGGCATGGCGCTGGGCGCTGGGCTTGGCGCCGCCAGCCTGTTGCCGCTTGCCAGACGCAACCTGCGCACCGTCAAACTGCCAATGTGGGGTATGGTCGTCGCGCATTTCGGGATCGCGGTGGCGCTGTTCGGGATGGGGGCTGACAGCGCCTTTACCAAGGAACGGCTGATTGCTGCCAAGCTGGGCGATACGGTCGAGGTCGGTCCGTGGCAGGTCACGCTCAAGGCAATCGCCCCGGTCGCCGGGCCCAACTGGACCGCGTTGCAGGCCGACATGGCAGCTAGTTATCTGGGCGGTAAAGCGATCGTGCTGCACCCCCAGGCGCGGACCTTCTGGTCGCCGCCGCAGCAGACCACCGAGAGCGCGCTCGCGACCCGCTGGAACGGCCAGCTTTATGCTGTGCTGGGCGAGGAAGCCGGGGCCGGGCGATGGCAGCTGCGGTTGTGGTGGAAGCCGTTTGTCACCTGGATCTGGTACGGCGGGCTGCTGGTGGCACTCGGCGGGCTGCTGGCGCTGCTTGGCCGGGTGGCGAGCGACGTGCGGCGGCTGATCGCCAAAGACAAGATCGCTTACCGCCGGATGCGGCAAGGCCGGTGAACACGCCCGCCGCCCCTTCGCGCTGGGCGCTGTGGCTTCCGCTTGGCCTGTTCGCCGGGTTTGTGTTGCTGGTGCTGATCGGGCTGCTGCGTCCGGCCGACCGCACCATCGAGAGCCAGATGGTCGGCAAGCCGATGCCAGAGTTCACTCTCCCTGCCCGAGTGACCGATCGGCCCGGATTGGCGCGCGGCGACATGATTGGCGGCAAACCGCGCTTGCTCAATGTCTTCGCCAGCTGGTGCATTCCATGCATCACCGAGGCACCGGTGTTGGGCCAGCTCGAGCTCGCCGGGGTCGAGATCGTCGGGGTGGCAATCCGCGACCGCGAGGACGACGTCACCATGTTCCTTGCCCGCCACGGCAATCCCTACACCCGGATCGGCGCCGACGATGTCAGCGCGGTCCAGTTTGCGCTGGGATCATCGGGGGTTCCGGAGAGCTTCATTGTCGCCGCTGACGGGACCATCCGCTATCAGCACATCGGCGAAATCCGCGCCGACCAGGTGTCGATGATCCTGACCAAACTGAAGGAGGCGGAGCAGTGAGACACCTCTTGCTTGTCCTGTTCGTGCTTGCCGCCCCGGTCGCCGCGCAGCAAGGCCTGCCGCCTGCACCCTATGCCTATAACCAGCTGGAAGACCCGGCCAAGGAGGCCAAGGCGCGGGCGCTGATGGAAACGCTGCGCTGCTTGCAGTGCCAGGGGCAATCAATTGCCGATTCCGACGCTCCGATCGCCGGCGACATGCGCAACCAGGTGCGGCTGATGATCGAGGCTGGCGAGGAGCCCGAGGCGGTGCGGGGCTGGCTGGTCGAGCGCTATGGCGACTATGTCAGCTACGCCCCGCGGGTCACCGCCACCACCTGGCCGCTTTATGCCGCGCCGTTGCTGCTGATGGTACTCGCCGCCGCGCTGCTGCGCCGCCGCTTTACCGGGGGCAGCAAGTGATAGGATGGGCGATAGCCATTGGCCTTGCGATTGCGGCTCTCGCGCTGCTGGCGCTGGTGTTCAAAGCGCCGCGCCAGGGCTGGGAAGCGATCGGCACAGCGCTGTTGGTCGGGCTCGCCGGGTTCGCATATCAGGCCAGTCCGGCCCAGCCTGGCGCACCCAAGCAGCCGGCCCAGCAGACCGATACCGCGGGCAAGGCGCTGGTCGAAGCGCGGCGCCAGCTGGCCAGCGAAGGCGGCGCGGTGGCGGTCAATCGCTGGGTGGTGATCGCCGATGCCTTGGCGCGCAACGGCCAATACGCCGCCGCCGCCGCTGTGGTGCTGGGCGCAGTCGAGCAGGAGCCAAGCAATGCCGATGCCTGGCTTGCGCTGGCCAACAACCTGACCGCGCACGGCGAAGGCAATCTTACCCCGGCCGCGCTCCATGCCTATGAACAGGCCGCCCGTGCCGCGCCGCAAGACCCTGGGCCGCCGTTTTTCCTCGGGCTGGCACTGGCCGGCGGCGGCAAGCTGGCTGAAGGCCGCGCGGTATGGGCTGATCTGCTTGCGCGAAGCCCCGCCGATGCGCCGTGGCGCGATGATCTCAAAGCCCGACTCGAGCGGCTCGATGCCTTCATCGCCGCCCAGGCCGCAGTTCCGGCGCAATAGCCGGTGCTGGTTGCTGGCCTGCGGTCATGCTGCTAATTGCACAGCGTTTCCCGCCCCGTAAGGGGGAGTTGCAAGGGACTGACAAACAAGGGCGCCCGATCGCATGAGTACACCAGATCAGGACGGCGCCGCAGCGTCCCCTCCAGTTCCGGGCCCAGGCAGCGGCGCGCACGGCCTTGAAGATCATGGCCTCAAACGCGGCGGGATTGCGGCGCTGGCGATCGGCGCGGTGGGCGTGGTGTTCGGCGATATCGGCACCAGCCCGCTCTATGCCTTCCGCGAAACCTTCGCTTCGCACCATGGGGTGCCGGGAATCCATGTCGATCCTGTGCATATCCACGGGGTGCTCAGCCTGGTGTTCTGGTCGATGATGATCGTGGTGACGTTCAAATACGTCCTCACCATCATGAAGGCCGACAACAAGGGCGAAGGCGGCAGCCTGGCGTTGCTGGCGCTGATCAACCGCAAGAGCGAGGGCGCCAAGTGGACCGCGCCGATCATCCTGCTGGGGGTGTTCGCCACCGCGCTGTTCTATGGCGATTTGATGATTACGCCTGCAATGTCGGTGCTGTCGGCGACCGAGGGGCTGCAATATGTCCACCCCGGTTTCAAAGCCTATATCGTCCCGATCGCGGTTGCGATTCTGTTTGGCCTGTTCGCGATCCAGTCGCGCGGGACCGACAAGGTCGGCAAGCTGTTCGGGCCGATCATGCTGGTTTATTTCGTAACCCTGGCGGGGCTGGGGTTGATGTACATCGCCAAGGACCCGGCGATCATTGCTCACACGATCAATCCCTTGAACGCGTTCAACTTCTTCCTCACCGATGGGTTCCGCGCTTTCGTGGCGATGGGCAGCGTGGTGCTGGCGGTGACCGGAGCAGAGGCGCTCTATGCCGATATGGGCCACTTCGGGCGGCGGCCGATCGCGGTCAGCTGGGTCAGCTTCGTGCTGCCTTGCCTGATGCTCAATTACATGGGCCAGGGCGCAATGGTGCTTTCGCCCGATGTCGTCGCGGGCGAGGTGATCAAGGATCCGTTCTTTCTGATGATCCCCGATCTGATCCGGATTCCGGTGGTGTTCCTGGCGTTGGCGGCAACGATCATCGCCAGCCAGGCCGTGATCTCTGGCGCGTTCAGCCTGACCCAGCAGGCGATCCAGCTGGGCTTCATGCCGCGGATGCAGATCAAGCACACCAGCGCCCACACCGCCGGGCAGATCTATATTCCCGCGGTTAACTGGGCGCTGATGGTGATGGTAGTGGTGCTGGTGCTGTTCTTCCGCTCCTCCAGCAACCTCGCCGCCGCCTATGGCATCGCGGTTACGGGCGCGATGTTCATCGACACGATCCTGCTGGCGGTGGTGCTGTTCAGCCTGTGGCGCTGGCCGATGTGGAAGGCGGTGCCGCTGGTCGCGGTGTTCTTCGTGGTCGACATGGCCTATCTCGGCGCCAACCTGATCAAGGTTCCCGATGGCGGCTGGGTGCCGCTGGTGATGGGGCTGGGGATTTTCACCCTGCTGACCACCTGGTCACGCGGGCGCAAACTGATGCGCGCCAACCTCTCCGAAGGGGCGATCCCGATGGAGGTTTTCGCCAAATCGGCCAATGCCAGCGCGGCGCGGGTGCCCGGCACTGCGATCTTCATGGCCTCGGCGGCATCGGGGGTGCCCTCGGCGCTGCTCCACAACATCAAGCACAACAAGGTGCTGCATGAACGGGTGGTGATCCTGACCATCGCTATACAGGATGTGCCCTACGTCGATCCCGAGCAGCGCGTGATGGTCAAGGATTTTGGCCAGGGCTTTTATCGCCTGACCTTGCGTTATGGCTTCCTTGAGGAAACCGATGTTCCGGCCGCGCTGAAGCAGGTCAAGGATTGCGGTCCGCCGTTCGAGATGATGAAGACCAGCTTCTTCCTCTCCCGCCAGACCCTGATCGCCTCGGCCAAGCCAGGCATGGCGATCTGGCGCGAGCAGCTGTTCAGTTGGATGCTACGCAACGCCGCCAGCGCCATGACGTTCTTCCGCCTGCCGACCAACCGCGTGGTCGAATTGGGCAGCCAGGTGGAGATTTAAGCGCCGCAAACGGCCTCGACTTGCCTCCGCTCTCGCTCTAGCCTGCATTCCCGGAGCTTGGGGGAGCCGCTGACATTCCCGACATTTTTCTCTCCTACAACCGCGATGATCAGGCAATTGCGCGGCGATTTGTCGAGGCTTTCGAGGCAGAGCAGCTTGACGTGTGGTGGGACACCGCGCTGCGTTCGGGTGAAGCCTATGACAAGGTTACCGAAGCCGCCTTGCGCAGCGCGAAAGCGGTGGTTGTGCTGTGGTCGCCGCGCTCAGTCGAATCGCGCTGGGTCCGCGCCGAGGCTACGATCGCTGACCGCAACAAGACCTTGATGCCAGTGATGATCGAGCCGTGCGAGCGCCCGGTCATGTTCGAGCTTACCCAGACTGCAGAGCTGACCCACTGGACCGGCTCGCCCGATGATCCAGCATGGCGCGCATTCCTTGGCGACGTCTTGCGTTTCATCGGCCGCGAGGCGCGAGCAGATATCAGACCGGAGTCGACTCCTGCGCGGTCCGGCCAAACCACGCGCGGGCGGCCTGGGCTTGCGATCGTGCCTTTCCAGCACGGCGCTGCAGACGAGGAATTTGCGCGGGACCTGGCCGACGAAACGGCCACGGTATTCTCCCGCTATCAGTATATGCTCAATTTCCAGCCAAAATCTGCCGGCGCAAGATATTTGCTCGAAGGGGCATTGCGCCGTTCGGGTGCAAAGTCGCGGCTTACGGCGCGGATGATCGAAGTGCAGAGCGGCAAGCAAATCTGGGCCGATCGGATTGATGCTGAGGGCGACGACCCGTTTGCTGTACAGGACGAAATGGCCAACCAGCTTGCCCGCAAAGTGGTGATGGCTATCGAGCAGGCCGAAATGCGCTGGGCGCTTGCCCGGCCCGAGGAGGCGCGCGGGGCCTATTACGGCGTGATCGCGGGATTGCTCGCGTTCCGTACATTCTCGATCCCATCGCATCGGCATGCGCTCGAGATCATCGAAGCGGCGCTGGTTGATAATCGTGAAGACCCCTATTTGCTTGTGTCGGCCAGCGCCAGCTGCAGCGCGTTGCTGCTGTTGCACGAGGCGGTAGACCGGGACCAATTGCGGCTGACCGGGCAAGATTATTCGCGGCGCGCGCTGTTGACGGGAGAAGACGATCCGTTTGTCCTGGGCTACCTTTCGTGGGCCGGAATTCTGCTTGGCGGCGACATTGCGATCCTTGATGCGATGGCTGAGCAGGCCCTTGCCCGCAATCCGGGCTGGGCATCGGCCTGGGGCTGGAACGGCCAGGTCAAGATGGCCATTGGCGACATCGGGCTGACGATCCAGCGGTTCGAAAAGGCGCTCGAGCTTGAACCGCGAGCGCAGGACCGGTGGGGCATCTTCAACATGCTGGGCTGCGCCATGGTGCTCGACGGTCAGTACGAGGCGGCGCTGGTGCCGTTGAAGGAGGCTCTCGAAATGGTCCCGGGCGCGCCCTATATCTCGCTGGGGCTGCTCGCCGCCTATGTTCACCTTGGCCGGATCGATGAAGCCCGGGAAATGCGCAAACGCCTGCCCGCGGATGATGCGGAGGTCGACCTCGATCTGTTTCGCTCCCCCGCCCACCGTGCGTTTTTCCGCGAGGCACTGGCGCGGTTGGCCAAGGGTTAGAGCACAGAACCAATTTTCTGATCCAAAATCCGACCGTCCTGAGCCTGTCGAAGGACTGCCTTTTACTTCGTGCCAAATGCGTAACCGGCTGAAGAAAAAAGCAGTCCTTCGACAGGCTCAGGACGGCCGGGTGTGGGGCAAGGTGATTCACATTTCAACGAATTCTGCTCTAGCCGCGTTCTCCTCGGTTGCGCTCCGCGAACCACGGCCGCATTCGCGCAATCGCTTCTTCCACCAAGGGCGTCGAAACCGCGAAGCTGAAGCGCATGAAGCGGCGGCCGTCGACCGGATCGAAATCGATCCCCGGCGCGGCGGCGACGCCGGTGGCTTCGAGCAGCGCCTTGCATAACTCCATTGAGTCGTCGGTGAATTCGGACACGTCGGCATAGATGTAGAACGCTCCGTCGGGCGGAGCGATCCGGCCGAGGCCCATTTGCGGCAACGCCTCAAGCAGCAGTGCTCGGTTGCGGGCGTAGGTTGCGATGTTGGCTTCCAGCTCCGCGGCGCAGTCCATCGCGATAAGCCCCGCGTGCTGGGCCAGACTGGGCGGGGTCAGGAACAGGCTGCCCATCCGCGCCCGGGCAGCGTCGATCCCCGTGGTTGGCACGACCAGCCAGCCAAGCCGCCAGCCGGCCATCGAATAGTATTTGGAGAACGAGCTGACCACCAGCGCACTCTGCTCTACCTCAAGGATCGAAGGCGTTTCCATGCCATAGGAAATGCCGTGGTAGATCTCGTCAGAGACGATTTTGATGCCGCGTTTCCGACAAATCTCGGCAATCGCTTCAAGCTCCGCGCGCGCGATGATCGTACCGGTGGGATTGGCCGGGCTCGCCAGGATCACCCCCTGGGGCGGGGGATCAAGCGCGGCGAGCGCGTGGGCGGTCAGCTGATAGCGTGTCGCCTCGCCGCAGGGCAGCTCGACCGGCTCGATGTGCAGCGCCTTCAGCGTATTGCGGTAAGCAACATAGCCGGGGCGGGCGAGAGCGACGTGGTCCCCGGGGGCAAAGCTCATGCTCAGCGCCAGCACCAGCGCGGGCGAGGCACCGCAAGTCAGGATCACTTGCGCGGGGGTGACTTCCACGCCGTAGCGTTCGGCATAAAGCCGCGCGATCCGCGCCTTCAGCGGCTGGCTTTCCCAATAGCCCATCGGATCGGCGTCGAGCACCCGGTGTGCCTCAGTGATCGCGGCGGCTGGTGCGCCGGTCGAAGGCTGGCCGAACTCCATGTGGATCACCGATCGCCCCGCCTCTTTCAGCCGGTGGGCGAGCGCGGAGACGGAGATGGCGTGGAATTGGTCGACTTCGGCTGTCATAGTCCGGCAATTACCATGCAGAGGCCAAAAGGAAAGCGCGGCGCTCCGGAAGGGAGCGCCGCGCCTTGGCTTGTCAGAACTGCGGATGGATCAACCCAGGTTGGCGCTGACCATCGCGTAGAGCATCGGCAGCGAGAGCAGCAGATTGGTGCGACTTGCCATCAGCGCGCGCGGTGCGGCTGCGGCCTTCTCCTCAGCGCTTGCCTCGACAATGCCGAGGATCTTCTTCTGCGCCGGCCAGATGATGAACCAGACATTGAAGGCCATGATCAGCGCCAGCCACATGCCAAGGCCAATCAGATTTTCGTGCGCATTGGCGCCGGCGAAAGCCATCGCGCGGTGCACATAGCCCGCGAAGTAGGCGATCAGCAGCCCGGTTATCACGGTCAGCAGCGCGGCCCAGCGGAAGAAAAAGAACACCTTGGGGGCAATATGCCCGGTGATCGCGCCTTTCATTTCGGCTGGGATCGCGGGCATGGTCGGAACCTGAACGAAGTTGAGGTAATAGAGCAGCCCGATCCACAGGATGCCGAAGAACACGTGGAGCCAGCGCATGACAGAATTGGCGTCAAACGGCACCCCCCCGCCAGCGAAGTGCCACATCACCACGATCGCAGCGACCAGTCCGATCCCGAGCACCAGATGCAGATTTCCGAAAAACTTGGCCATTGCTTCCCCCAAATTTGAAACGTTGTTGAGCGGCGCTGATCATGCGCCGGTTTCAGGCAGTTGTCAGCCCTTTTTGCGAACCGGAATTATTCGTGCGGCGGGTCGGTCAGCACGTCCTTGGCGGCGGGCTCGGCCATGCCGTTGCGCAGCAGCATCGGGATCTGGACAAAGGTGAACAGGAATGTCAGCGGCAGGAACACCCACAGCTTGGCCGCAATCCAGTCACCGAAATCGAGCTGGCGGCGCAGCACTTCGTTGAGCGCGGCGAGCACGAAGAAGAACCAGCCCCAATTGCGCGAAAGTTTCATCCAGCCGGCATCGCTCAGACCCTCGAATGCGGCCTCGAGCAGATATTTCAGCAACGGCTTGCCGCGCATTACCCCGCCGAGTAGCAGAGTGCCGAACAGCAGATAGATCGCGGTGGGTTTGAGCTGGATGTAGAACGGGTCCTGCAGGAAGATCGTGACGCTGCCGAACCCGACGATCAACACTGTCGATAGCCATAGCATCGGCGAGATCCGCCCGAGTTTCCACTTCGAGACGGCCAGCGCGACGATCGCGGCCAGGATAAACGCGGCGGTTGCGCGGACCACTGCAAACACCTCGCCAACCGCGTTGTCGCGGCTTTCGGGCGAAAAGTAGCGATAGCTCGCGAAGAATACCAGCACCGGGCCGTAATCGACCACCAGGTTGAGCCAACCCGATTTGGGTTTGGTCGGAGCATCGCTCATTGTGCAACTCCCGCAATTACCCGCGCCACCAGGTCGGCGTCGAACGGTCTCAAGTCATCCAGTTTCTCGCCCACTCCGATCGCGTGGATCGGCAGGCCATATTGCTCGGCAGCGGCGACCAGCACGCCGCCGCGGGCGGTGCCGTCAAGCTTGGTCATGATCAGCCCGGTCACTCCCGCCACCTCCTTGAACACTTCGATCTGTTGCAGCGCATTCTGCCCTTGGGTGGCGTCGAGCACCAGCACCACATCGTGCGGCGCCTCAGGGTTGAGCCGGCCGAGCACGCGGCGGATCTTGGCCAGCTCATCCATCAGCTCGCGCTTGTTCTGCAGCCGCCCGGCAGTGTCGACAATCAGTGCGTCGGTGCCCCTGTCGGTCGCGGCCTTGACCGCATCGAACACCACCGCCGAGGGATCGCCGCCTTCAGGCCCGGTGATCACCGGCACCCCGACGCGGTCGGCCCAGACCTGCAGCTGGCCGATCGCCGCGGCGCGAAAGGTGTCACCCGCCGCCAGCATCACCCCATAGTCGAGCTCCTGGAAATAGTGCGCCAGCTTGGCGATGGTGGTGGTCTTGCCAGAACCGTTGACTCCCACCACCAGCACCACTTGCGGGCGCGGAAAGGCGACGATGTCGATCGGCTTGGCAACCGGGCGCAGGATCGCGGCGATTTCCTCGGCAACGGCCTGCTTGATCGAAGCCTCATCGGCTCCGCGCTCGAACTTCTCGGCCGCGAGCCGCTCGCGGATCCGGTGCGCGGCGCGCGGGCCAAGGTCTGAGAGGATCAGCGCATCTTCGATATCGTCGAGCTGGGCTTCATCGAGCCGGGTCTTGCTGACGATCCCGGCGAGGTTTTCGCTGAGCCGTTCTGAAGTTTTCTTGAAACCGCCAAAGACGCGGTCGGTCCAGCTTTCGGAACTCATGCCAGCAAGCCTTCAACGATACGGGTTGGAGTGACGCTCACGATCTGTCCGGCTGGAGTACCGGGTGGCAATTGCACCCTTGCGAAGCTGGGCGCATGGCCGGTTCCGTCGCGTTCGGCAAGCACCGCAAGCGGCGTTCCCAGCAGCGCAGCCAGCCACTGCGCGCGAACCTCGGCTACGGAAACGCGCAGCTCGGCAGCGCGGGCTTTGACGGTCGCATGTGGCACCTGCGGCATCCGCGCAGCCGGCGTGCCGGGGCGGGGCGAATAGGGGAAGATATGGCCGTGGACCACGCCAAGTTCGCGGATGATCGCAAGGTTGGCCCGGTGCGCTGCCTCGCTTTCGGTCGGAAACCCGGCGATCAGATCCGCGCCAAAGGCGATGTCCGGGCGGCGCGCGCGGAGATGCTCGGTCAGATCGAGCACATCGCGTCGCAAATGGCGGCGCTTCATCCGCTTGAGAATCAGATCGTCGCCGTGCTGGAGTGACAAGTGTACATGCGGCATCACCCGCGCTTCGCCGCCGATCAGTTCAAGCAGAAGCGGATCGATCTCCACGCCGTCGAGCGAGGACAGCCGCAGCCGGGAGAGTGTGGGAAAGCCATCGAGGAGCGATTGCACCAACGCGCCAAGCGCCGGGGCGCCGGGCAGATCTTGCCCCCAGCTGGTCAGATCGACCCCGGTCAGCACCACCTCGCGCGCGCCGGCTTCGAGGTGGCGTTCAATCTCGCGCAGCACCGCTGCCACTGGCAGCGAGCGGCTTGGGCCACGGCCTTGCGGGATCACGCAGAAGGTGCAGGCGTGATCGCAGCCGTTCTGCACCGCGATGAAGGCGCGGGTGTGGGTTGCGGTGCCGAGCGTTCGCAGCGGCGCCACGTTCCAGGCGCGCGGATCCAACTTGGCGGTATTGGCGATCAGCCCATCAACCTCGGGCATTGCGGCTATAGAGGTGCGCTCGACCTCAGCCGCGCAGCCGGTCACCAGCAGGCGCGCATCGGGCCGTGCTTTTCTGGCGCGGCGGATCGCCTGGCGGGTCTGGCGCACCGCTTCGGCGGTCACCGCGCAGGAATTGACCACCACCAGTTCATCCTCACCCGCCAGCAGCGCGCGCAATTGCTCGCTCTCAGAGAGGTTGAGCCGGCAACCAAGCGAAATCACTTCCAAACTCACGCGCCGTAATCCGCGCTTTCGAAGCTGCCCCGGAAGCTCTCGGCGGCCGGACCGGTCATGCGGATATGGCCTTCAGGGGTCCATTCGATCCTGAGATCACCGCCAATCAACCGCACCGTCACGCTGCGTTCGGTCAGCCCGCGGCGCATTGCCCCGATCGCAGTGGCGCAGGCCCCGGTGCCGCAAGCCAGCGTCTCACCCACGCCGCGTTCCCAGACCCGCAGGCGGATCAGCTCGCGGTTTTCGATCGTCGCGACATTGACGTTGATCCGCTCGGGAAACAGCGGATCGTGCTCGATTTCCGGCCCCAGTCGGTCAAGTTCGACGTCCTCGCTGTCGGCGACGAAGAAGATCACGTGTGGGTTGCCGACATTGACCGCGGTGGGGTTCTCCAACGCTTCCCATGCGAGCGGGAGCGTGTGGGTATCCATCGCGTAGGCGAGCGGGATCGCCTGCCATTCGAACCGCGGCTGGCCCATGTCCACTCCGATGCCGCCGTTCGCGGGCTCGGCCAGCAGCATGCCGCCCAACGTCTCGATCCGCGCCGGACCGCCATGGAGCAGCGCGACCGCGCGACTGGCATTGCCGCAAGCCTCAACCTCGCCGCCGTCATGGTTGAAGATCCGCATGCGGAAGTCGGCACTTGCGGAGGGTTCAAGCAGGATCAGCTGATCGCAGCCGATCCCGGTGTGGCGATCGGCCAAGGCCGCGGCGAGCCGCGTGGTTATCGCCGGGATGTCAGCCTCACGTGCGTCGAGCACGACGAAGTCGTTGCCGAGGCCGTGCATCTTGACGAAGGGGACGCGCATCGCAGCGCTCTATGCGCTGGGTCCGGCGCCGTCCAGCAGTTCAAACCGCAGCGGAGCGTTGCTGCGGGAGTTGCCGGGATTGCTGCGGCTGTTCGGGCACTTCGAGCAGCAGGTCGAGCTGGGCGAGTTCGGCTTCGGTTGCCGCAGCCGTTGCGGGACGGCCGTAGAGATAGCCCTGACCCTTAAATTCTCCGAAGCTGAGCAGTTCGGCCAGCACTTCCTCGCTTTCGATCCCTTCGGCGGTGATCGGCAGTCCCAGGCCCTGGCCCAGCGAAACGATCGAGCGGACGATCGTTGCGCTTTCCTTGTTGCCAACCAGCGACATCACGAAGCTGCGATCGATCTTGATCCGGTCGAATGGCAAGGTGCGCAACTGCGATAGCGATGAATAGCCAGTGCCGAAGTCATCGAGGCTGATCTGGACACCCTGGTTCTTGAGGCTGGCAATCAGCGAACGGACCAGGCCGATGTTCTCGTGCAGGCTGCTCTCGGTAATCTCGATCTCGAGCCGACTGGGCGGGAAGTTTGATTCGACCAGCAGCTTCAGGATCTTCTGCGCAAACCAGGGATCGCGCAGCTGGACCGGTGAAATGTTGACCGACAGAGTCAGTTTGGGGTCCCAGCTGCGCGCATCGTGGAGCGCTTGGCGAATCAGGTTTTCCGAAAGGTCAGCGATCAGCCCGATCTCTTCGGCGACCGGAATGAAAATGTCGGGATTGATCACGCCCAGGTTGGGCGAATTCCACCGCGCGAGCATTTCGAAGCCAACCAGATCGCCGCTCGCAAGGTCGATCTGTTTTTCGTAGTAGGGCACGAATTCGCCGGCCGGAACCCCGCGGCGGATGCCGTTTTCCAGTTCGCTGCGCAGGCGCAGTTCGCTTTCCATGCTGGGATCGAACCACAAGTGGCCATTGCGGCCCTGCTTTTTGGCCTGGTACATGGCGATGTCGGCCATATGCAACAGGGACTGGGCGTCGCCGCCACCCTCCTGATCGCTGCGGGTCAGGCCTGCAGAGATGGTTGTTTCGAGTTCGCTGCCATTATAAATCACCGGGCGGGCAACCCGTTCAATCAGGCGCTCGGTCAGGCGATCGATCGCTTCGCGCTGGGCCGGATCGAACGGCACCACACAGGCAAATTCGTCGCCACCGATCCGCGCCACCAGCGCTTCGGCGGGCAGCGCCGCGGACATCCGGCTGGCGGTTTCGCGCAGCAGCACATCGCCCGCGGCATGGCCATGCAGGTCGTTGACTTGCTTGAAGTTGTCGAGATCAAGCATGATGAACGCAACCACATCGCCGCGATCACCAGCGCTGGCGATCAGCACCTCGGTCGCCGGTCCGATCGAGCGGCGATTGAGGCATCCGGTCAGCGCATCAGTCTCGGCCAGCACCCGCGCCTGCTCTTCGGCCTTGCGGCGCTCGCCGATTTCGCCGCTGAGTTCACGGTACCGCCGCCAGCCAAACACGATCAGCGCGATATTGAGCAGCATCGCATTGGTCAGCATCTTGTCGGGGCCAACCCCGGTTCCGGCCAGGGCCTGGACCACGCGCGGCAGCACTGAACCGCCGGTGCCAACAAACATGATGATCGCGGCAATCGCGATGCCCAGCGTCAGGACGTCGCGTTCGGAACTGCCGAGTTTGCGCTCGGATTGCTTGCCCTTGCCTTCAGTTACGCGCTGTACCACTTAAGCCGGTCCCCATGGCTTTGGATGGAACGCAAACTCTCAGAAGCGCGTGAAATTAGGGTTAAGACCAGGCGAGCCGTTACTTCTTGAGGCCTATCTCACGCAACCGCTGTTGCAGGAACTGATCGGCAGTGATCGAGACCGGATAGCGGTCGGGATTGTCCGGGGTGACGCATTGCGGCAGCGTGACGAAATAGAAATCGCTGCGCAGGTGGAGGAAGAACGGCATCGAATAGCGGCTGAAGCGCGCCCGCGCCGCATCAGGATTACGCACCCGGTGGATGGTCGAGGGCAGCATGTGGTTAGTCAGCCGCTCAAGCATGTCGCCGACGTTGACCACCAGCGCGCCTTCGGGGGGATTGGCCGGGATCCACTTGCCCTCGCGGGTCAGCAGCTCAAGCCCCGCCTCTTCAGCGCCGAGCAGGAGCGTGATCAAATTGATATCGCCATGCGCTCCGGCGCGGATCGCCTCGCCCTGGATATCCTCCAGCGGCGGATAGTGGAGCAGGCGCATCACCGAATTGCCCTCTTCGATCGGGCCATCGAACCACTGCTCGTCAAGCCCAAGGTAGAGCGCGATGCGCGAGAGGATCGTCGCGCCGACAGCGTCAAACTGGCGGTAGAGCTCGGAGAAAACCTCGCGGAAGCCTTCGGGCTGCGCCGGCCAGACGTTGGGCGGCATCGAGGCATCGGCGAGCGGACTGCCCGGCGGCAAATCGCGCCCGACGTGCCAGAATTCCTTGAGGTCGTGATGCTGCGCGTCCTTGGCGATTTCGATCCCGAACGGGGTATAACCGCGCGCGCCGCCGATCGCGGGATCGTGGAAGGCAAGCTTTTCCTCGAGAGGCAGCGCGAAGAACGCTGCGGAGAGCTTCCAGGCCCGTTCGATCAGGCCGCGGTCGATCGCGAAATCCTTGACCAGGGCAAAGCCGAAGGTCTTGAAGCTGTCGCCGATTGCAGCTGAGAAGCTGGCCTTGTCAGCGCTCAGCGAGAGAACGGGTAGTTGGTCGATCACCATGTGTGGACGGGTCCGCTTGTCTGGGGTTATGGCGCCATCATAGACGGTTTGCGCGGGACGGACATGAGCAAAATCAAATCCTATTGGCTGATGAAGTCAGAACCCGACGTTTACGGCTGGGACGATCTGGTCGCGGAAGGCGAAGGGACCTGGGACGGAGTGCGCAATTATACCGCCCGGCTCAACCTTCGGGCCATGGAGCCGGGCGATCAAGTGTTCTTCTATCACTCGAATATCGGTGTTGAGATTGTTGGAATTGCTCAGATTACGGCTTCGAACATCCCCGATCCCACCGATGATACCGGGCGCTGGTCGGCAGTCAAACTCAAGCCGGTGCGCAAGCTGGCGCGGCCAGTGACGCTGAAGGAAATCAAGGCCGATGTGGCGCTGGCCGACATGGACCTCTTGACCAAGTTCCGCCTCTCTGTCTCGGCGGTGAAGCCTGAGGAGTGGCGGCACATCCTCAAGCTGGCGGAAGGTTGACTATTTCGCGGCCTTCGCCCGCAGTCCGGACACCGTTGCTCCCCCCGCGCTGAGCTGCTCTACATCGATCAACAGATGAAGCAGGCGCAGGCCCTTGCGCTCCTGTGCCTCTGCCAGCGCGGCCACAAACTGCCCGGTGGTTTCAACCCGCTCGGCCCAGCCGCCATAGGCGCGGGCGAGGGCGGCGAAATCGGGGTTGGTCAGGCCGGTGCCGACTACGCGCGCAGGAAACTCGCGTTCCTGGTGCATGCGGATCGTGCCGTAGGTTGAATTGTCGACCAGCACCACCAGCAGGTCGCAGCCATATTGCACCGCGGTCGCCAGTTCCTGCCCGTTCATCAGGAAATCGCCGTCCCCGGCCAGCGCGACCACGCAGCGCTCAGGATGGCGCAGCGCCGCGGCGACCGCGGCGGGGACGCCGTAGCCCATCGAGCCATTGGTCGGGGCGAGCTGGCTGGGGAAGCCGTTGTAGTGCCAGTAGCGGTGCCACCAGCCCGAGAAATTGCCAGCACCGTTGCAGATGATCGCATCGTCGGGCACGGTCTCGCGCATAGCCGCGACACATGCCGCCATATCCAGTGCCCAGTCGGCAGGTTTTGGCGTGCTCCACTCCAGCCATTCGCGGTGGGCCTGTTTGCCGGCGTCGAACGGCACGATATCGTCGTCCCACAACTGCGCCGCCTCGGCGAATTCGGCCATGTCGGCACAGATCGCCAGATCAGCGCGGTAAACCCGGCCGAGTTCCTCAGGGTCCGGGTGGACGTGGACCAGGGTCTGTCCTGGGTGATCGGGGGTGATCAAGGTATAGCCATCGGTCGTCGCCTCACCCAGCCGCGCGCCGATCGCCAGCACCAGATCGGCCTGCTTGATCCGCTCGACCAGTGCCGGATTGGGTCCATAGCCCAGGTTGCCGGCCCAGACCTTGCTTGAATTGGCAATCGCATCCTGGCGGCGGAAGGCGCCAGCGACGGGTAGCCCGATCCGCTCGGCAAAGCGGGTGAAGTGCTCGCGCGCCTTGGCGTGCCAGCCGGCGCCGCCAATGATCGCGACCGGAGCGGCGGCGCCTTCCAGCAAGCGCATCATGGTACCAAGCGCGTCGGGGCAGACTGCCTGGGCGGGGCGGACAACGGCCGGGCGCGGTTCGACGCCGCTGACCACATCAAGCAGCATATCCTCTGGCAGCACCACCACCACCGGGCCGGGCCGTCCGGCAATCGCGGTGGACCAGGCACGGGCGACATATTCCGGAATCCGCGCCGCATCGTCGATCCGCAGCACCGCCTTGGCCAAGGGGCCATACATCGCCCCGAAATCCACTTCCTGAAACCCCTCACGATCGCGCATCCCGCGATCGACATCGCCGATGAACAGCAGCAGCGGCTGCGAATCCTGGAACGCGACATGGACCCCGACCGAGGCGTTGGTCGCGCCCGGCCCGCGAGTGACGAAGGCCACGCCAGGCTTACCAGTCATCGCCCCGTCGGCGCAGGCCATATAGGCAACCCCGCCTTCCTGGCGGCAGACCACGGTCTGCACCTCGGGAGAATCGTGCAGCGCATCGAGCACCGCGAGGAAACTTTCGCCCGGCACGGTGAAGATCCGGTCGCAGCCCTGGGCGATCAGGCAATCGACGAGCAGCCGCCCGCCATTCGCTGTCTTGGTTTCTGTCATTTTGGAGCTTTAGCGAGGGGCGCCGCGGCCCGCAATCTTTGCCGGGGATTAAACCTTCGTCATGGTTACTGTCCCACTGTGGGAAGTGTCCCGTTAACCGCGATTTTCCGGCTGGTACGATGGTGAAGAGCGTCTTAACGATGCCGCCATGAGAAGGTCACTCGTTCTTACCGAAGAGGCTTCGCGCCACCCGTTTCTGGCAAGCTTGCCTCCGCATGTGCGCACTGGCGCCATGGCGCTTCCGGCGGAGCGCAAGCGTGCAGTCAGCCTGGACGATCTGCGCGATTTCCTGATGGCCTATTGCGCCTGCTTCATGGCGGTCAGCCTCTACATCGCCTGAACCGGACGTTCCGCCCGGACCAGCTGGCGGCCGAGATGAGCGGCGTAGAGGCACATCGCCGCACCCAGCAGCAACTGATCGACCATCGCCACCCCCGCCGCTGACAGCCCGACCGCAATCACCGAACCCAGCACCATCGCGCCCGAATTGACGATATTGTTGGCGGCGATCGTCCGCGAAGTCTGCGACTTGTCGACGAATGTCGTCAGGAAAGCATAAAGCGGCACCACGAACATTCCGCCTGCTACCGCGATTCCCAGCAGCGAGAGTAGCAGCGGGATCGCCAGCGGTTCGGCAAGAAATTGGCCGACGTTGAGCAAGCCCGGGCCGGCCGCAGGCGTCCAGACCCGGCAGACCATGAAGAAGGCAACCACGAACAGCCCCATCACCAGGATCGAACCCGGCGAATAGCGCGCCGAGACGGTGCCTTTGAGCAGCGCGTTGACCGAGATCGAACCCAGCGCCACCCCGATCGAGAAGATCACCAGAAACAGGCTGGCGACTTCCTTGCTGGCGTGGAGGACGTTCTTGGCGAGCGGCGGGAACTGGATGAACAGCACCGCCCCGATCGTCCAGAAGAAGCTGATCGCCATGATTGCCAGGAACACCCGGCGGTCATGCGAGGTGTTGCGAACCAGATCGATCGAGGCCCGCAGCACGTGAAAATCGAGCGGTTCGGGCTCGTGATGCGGCGGGGCCGGGGGAATCTGGCGGCTGGTCACATAGCCCACCAGCGCCAGCAGGACCACGGCCAGCGCTGCCCATTCGACGGCGATCCAGCCGGCCAGGATCGTACCCGCCAGGATCGCGATGTAGGTTCCGGCTTCAACCAGCCCGGTGCCCGCCAGGACCTCGTCCTTGTGGAGGTGCTGGGGCAGGATCGCGTACTTGATCGGGCCGAAGAAGGTCGAATGGATACCCATCCCCAGCAAGGCCAGCAACATCAGCGGGATCGCTACTGCCGAAACCGCGATGCCTTGCCACGCCATCAGCAAGCCGGCTGCGCCGACGCTCATAATCCCAATTTCGGCGGCCTTGACGAAGCGGACGATCCGCGCCTTGTCGGTCATGTCGGCCAACTGGCCCGAGATCGCTGAAAGCAGGAAGAAGGGAAGGATGAAAACCGCCGAGGCGACCGCGCTGAACAAGCCCTCAGCTCGCTCATCGCGGTAATAATCATAGACCACGAACAGCACCATGGCGTTCTTGAACAGGTTGTCGTTAAAAGCGTTGAGCAGCTGGGTCACGAACAGCGGCAGGAAGCGCCGGCTGTGGATCAGGTGGGTCTGGGTGGTCATGAAATAGTCGCTTGCGTCCCGTTATGGCGGCGGACCCTAGCGGCGATTGCCCTGCGGACAAGCCCGTAGCACCCCTTTTTTGCAGGATTGTTGCCCGCTATGAGACAGGGCATGCTGACGCTGCCCAACTTGCTGACGCTGTCACGGATCGTGACGCTGCCGTTGCTGGCCTTCCTGCTGTGGTGGCCCGACTGGCAGTGGGGCTATCTGATGGCTTTCGTGCTTTACTGCATGATGGGGATAACTGACTACTTCGACGGCTATCTGGCCCGGTCCAGCGGCGCGGTCAGCAAGCTTGGGCAGTTTCTCGATCCGATTGCCGACAAGATCATGGTCGCCACCGTGATCCTGGTGCTCGCAGCACAAGGTGTGCTGCGCGGGCCTTACGTGGGCGATATGCACGTGATCGCGGGAGGGGTGATCCTGGTGCGCGAAATCGCGGTTTCGGGACTGCGCGAATTTCTTGGCGGGCTGCAGGTCTCGGTTCCGGTCAGCCGGCTGGCGAAATGGAAGACCACCTTCCAGATGGTCTGCCTGGGCGCGCTGATCCTCGGCAAGGCGTTGCCGGAGTGGAATGTGACGCTGGGCGGGCTGACGATGAACTTTCCGCACACCGTGGGATTGGTCACACTGTGGCTGGCGGCGGGTCTGACCGTGGTGACCGGGTGGGACTATCTGCGGGTTGGTCTGAAGCACATGGATTGAGGGCTAACCAGCCCGCAACTCCTCCGCCAGAAGCCTGAACTCCTCACTCCGCGGTGAATTTTTGCGCCACACCAGCGCAATCTCGCGGTTGGCAGTGTCACTCCGAAGCGGCCGCGCCACCACATTCGTCCCGTTCAGAATCCCCGCATCGAGCGCCATTTCGGGCAGCATGGTCAGCCCCAGGCCGTTGTCGACCATCTGCACCAGGGTATGCAGCGAGGTGCCGATCATCGTTGCACTGAGGCGCGCAATTCGGGGCGGTTGCAGGCGGCGAGCGCGTGTTCCTTCAGGCAATGCCCGTCCTCGAGCAGCAGCAGGCGGTTTTCGTCGATCGCCTCAGGGCCGATTTCCTCCGGCGGATCGCGGGGGTCGTCTTTTGGGAAGGCGACCCACAGCGCGTCGAGTTCGATCGTCTCCTTCTCAACCTCACCGGTGGCAAAGGGCAGCGCCAGCAGCACGCAATCGGAGCGGCCGTGGTGGAGGCTCTCGATCGCCGCCTGGCTGGTTTCCTCGCGCAGGTAGAGCTTCAGCGCCGGGCGTTCGCGCCGCAGCCGCGGGAGCATTCGAGGGAGCAGGAAGGGAGCGATGGTCGGGATCACACTCATCCGCACCTCGCCCGACAGCGGCTGGCCGGCGCTCTGGACCATGTCGGAGAGTTCCTCGGCCTCGCGCAGCAACCGGTGAGCCTTGGCGACCACGGCATTGCCAAGCGGGGTGAAGCGAACCGCGCGTTTGGTCCGCTCGACCAGGATCACACCGAGCAGCGTTTCGAGATCGCGCAAGCCTGCGGACAGCGTTGACTGCGAAACGAAACAGGCCTCCGCAGCACGGCCGAAATGGCCATGCTCGTGCAGCGCGACAAGGTATTGTAGCTGTTTGAGAGTGGGGTGGTGGGTGGTCATCGACACCGGCTATCGCACAGTGCCCGGTGTCAGCCAAGCAGAGCGAGGACAGGTCGAACCGAGATTAACGGCAGGGTTTCGACAATTCTCTCGCGCTGGACAGGAAGCCCTTGTATTCATCTGCGCAGAGGGTCGTGACAGTCAACGAAACAGCTCGAAGATTGGAAATCCTCATGAATCCGAACAAGATGCTCTGGGAGAAGGGCGACTTCACGCGAATTGCCGCCTGCATGCGCGAGAGTGGGGAGGCCCTGGTAGCCGGGCTTGGCATAAACCAGGGGATGCGGGTCCTCGATCTGGGCTGCGGCGACGGCACCACCGCGGTTCCGGAAGCGAGACTCGGCGCTGAGGTGCTGGGGGTCGACATTGCCGCCAACCTTGTCGCAGCGGGAAATCAGCGCGCTGGCCAGCTGGGCTTGGCGAACCTCAAGTTTCAGGAGGGCGATGCTTCTGATCTGGCCGGTCTGGGCGATGCCAGCTTCGACCTGGTGGTCAGCATCTTTGGCGCGATGTTCGCACCCCGGCCGATCGATGTCGCCAAGGAAATGGTCCGGGTGACGCGGCCTGGTGGCCGGATCGTCATGGGCAACTGGATCCCCGGCGATCCGACGCTTGTCGCGCAGATCCTGAAGATCAGCGGGTCCTATTCGCCGCCGCCGCCCGAAGGCTTTGTCAGCCCGGTGACCTGGGGGATCGAGGCCAACGTTCTCGAACGGTTCGGCGCTGCGGGTGTGCCTGCGGCCAACATCTCCTGCGTCAGGGAAAGTTACGCTTTTTCGATGGACGGCCCGCCTTCGGCGCTGCTCGGTGAGTTCAGGACCTATTACGGGCCGACGATGAATGCTTTCGACGCTGCGGAAAAGGATGGGCGAGCGGGCGATCTCCTGCGGGAGCTGGACGCACTGTTCACCAGCCAGAACCAGAGCGGCGAACCCGGAAAGACCCATATTCCCGCTACATTCCTCAAGGTAACCGTGACGGTTCCTTGAAAAGGCTTCTTTATTCGACCGGCTCCTCGACATCATCGACGTGGGTCATCTTGAGTTTGCCGTTGACCACCGCGAAGGCCATCTTGCCTTCGACCAGATCGAGCGCATCTTTGCCGAACTGATCGAACCGCCAGCCTTGCAGCAGCGGCAGTTCGCGCACGCCCGCTGCCAGCAGTTCGAGGTCTTCGCTGCGCGCCAGCAACCGCGACGCGACGTCAATCTCGCGGCTGCGGATCTTGAGCAGAAGCTTGAGCAGGTCGGCGACCAGCGCGCCTTCCTTGCCCAGCGGCGCGCCGCGCGGGGTGCGTGGCGGGAGCTCATCTTCGCCCATTGGCTCGGCTGCCTCGATCGCCGCCATCAGCCGGCGGCCGATTTCGTTGTCGCGCCACCCGGCCGAAAGTCCGCGGACCTTGGCGAGATCTTCCTGCTTCTTGGGCGGGTGGCTGGCGATGTCGGCCAGGGTCTCGTCGCGGGCGATGCGACCGCGCGGCAGGTTCTTGTCCTGCGCCTCAAGCTCGCGCCAGTGGGCGATCGCTTTGAGGCGCCCAAGCATCGCCGGATTGCGACCAGCAGCCTTGATCCGCTTCCACGCCAGCGCCGGATCGTTGCGGTAACCGGCCGGATCGGCCAGCTTCTCCATCTCGATATCCAGCCATAGTCCGCGCCCGGTTTTCTTAAGTCGGGCAAGGAGTTTGGGGAATATCTTGGCAAGATGGGTGACATCGCCGATGGCATAATCGATCTGACGCTCGGTCAGCGGCCGGCGCGACCAGTCGGTAAACCGCGCGCCTTTGTCGACCGCCATACCCAGCCACGCTTCGACCAGGTTGGAATAGCCGATCTGCTCGCTCTGGCTAACCGCCATCATCGCGATCTGGGTGTCAAAGATCGGATGCGGGGTCTTGCCGGACAAGTTGAAGACAATCTCGACGTCCTGGCCCCCGGCGTGGAACACCTTGAGCACGTCCTCGTTGGCGACCAGCAGGTCGAGCAGCGGGGTCAGGTCAATGCCCTTGGCCAGCGGGTCGATCGCCGCGGCTTCCTCGCTGTCGGCGATCTGCACCAGGCACAGCTCGGGCCAATAGGTGTTCTCGCGCATGAATTCGGTGTCGACGCACACGAAATTGGATTTGGCGAGACGGGAGCAGAGCTCCGCGAGCGCGGCGGACGTCGTAATCAGAGGATGTATCTTCATGTTTCTTTTCTGTATGGGCCCGTGCGAGCCCGCGGCTTGACAAATCTGCGGCCATCGCCTGTTAGCCGCCGCCTCCCCCTGCCTGATCGGCGGACGATTGGAAAGAGTTTCGATGCATCTTTATCGTACCCACACCTGCGGCGCGCTGCGCGCCAGCGATGTCGGCCAGACCATCCGCCTGTCGGGCTGGGTCCACCGCAAACGCGATCATGGCGGGGTGCTGTTCGTTGATCTGCGCGACCATTACGGCCTGACCCAGATCGTTGCGGATAGCGACAGTCCCGCGCTGGCCGTTCTGGAAGGGCTGCGGCTGGAAAGCGTGGTGACGATCGATGGCGCGGTGAAGGCGCGCAGCGAGGGAACCGTCAATCCCGGACTGCCAACCGGTGAGATCGAGGTCTACGCCCGTGCTGCGACTGTGCTGAGCCGCGCCGAGGAATTGCCGCTGCCGGTGGCGGGCGAGCAGGAATATCCTGAGGAAATCCGCCTCAAATACCGCTTCCTCGACCTGCGCCGCGAGACCCTCCACGCCAACATCGTCAAGCGCACCCAGATCGTGAGCGAAACCCGGCGGCGGATGGAAGAGATCGGCTTTACCGAATACTCGACCCCGATCCTCACCGCTTCCAGCCCCGAAGGCGCGCGCGACTTTCTGGTGCCGAGCCGGATCCATCCCGGCAAGTTCTTCGCGCTGCCGCAGGCGCCGCAGCAGTACAAGCAGCTGCTGATGGTCGCCGGGTTCGACCGCTATTTCCAGATCGCCCCGTGCTTCCGCGATGAGGACCCGCGCGCCGACCGGCTGCCGGGCGAGTTCTACCAGCTCGACCTGGAGATGAGCTTCGTCACCCAGGAAGAAGTCTGGGAGACGATGGAGCCGGTCATGGCCGGGATTTTCGAGGCTTTCGCGGAAGGGCCGCAAGGTCACCCCGGCGGGCGCATTTCCCGCGGATTCCCTATGCCCAGGCGATGCTCGATTACGGCACCGACAAGCCCGATCTGCGCAATCCGCTGCTGATCCGCGATGTTACTTCGGAATTCACCCAGTCCGGCTTCGGACTGTTCGAGAAGATCGTGGGCGGCGGTGGCGTAGTGCGGCTGATCCCGGCGCCCGCCACCGCCGAGAAGAGCCGCAAGTTCTTCGACGACATGAACGAATGGGCCCGCAGCGAGGGCCATGCCGGGCTTGGCTACGTCACCCGCAAGGGTGGTGTGTTCGGCGGACCGATCGCCAAGAACCACGGCGAGGACAAGATGGCCGCGCTGTTCGATGCGCTTGGTCTTGGCCCGGACGACGGCGCGTTCTTCGCCGCCGGCAAGCCCGATCAGGCCGCCAAGCTGGCTGGCGCGGCGCGCACCCGGGTGGGCGAGCAGCTCGACCTGATCGAGGCCGACGCCTTCCGGTTCTGCTGGATCGTCGATTTCCCGTTCTACGAATGGAGCGAGGAGGACAAGAAGGTCGATTTCGCGCACAACCCGTTCTCGATGCCGCAGGGCGGGCTGGAAGCGCTTCAGACCCAGGATCCGCTGACTATCAAGGCCTATCAGTACGACATGGTCTGCAACGGCTATGAACTCGCCTCGGGCTCGATCCGCAACCAGCATCCCGACCTGATGGTCAAGGCTTTCGAACTGACCGGGCTGACCCAGCAGGACGTCGAGGACCGCTTCGGCGGCATGTACCGCGCCTTCCAGTTCGGCGCTCCGCCGCACGGCGGCATGGCGGCCGGGATCGACCGCATGGTGATGCTGCTCTGCGGGGTCCAGAACCTGCGCGAGATCACCCTGTTCCCGATGAACCAGCGCGCCGAAGACCTGCTGATGGGCGCGCCGTCGATGCCGGAACCCAGGGCGCTGCGCGAATCTGCACATCCGGGTGTGGAGCCGCCGAAGGGGTAAGTGGAGTGCCCCCTCTTGCCAGCCGCCCCGGCGTTCTCTAGGGGCCAAATCAACCACATTTATTCTGCCGTTCACGAAGGGAACCATCCATGAGCGACACCGCCGACCGGGTTAAGAAAATCGTCGTCGAGCACCTTGGTGTAGAGGCCGAAAAGGTCACCGAAGACGCCAGCTTTATCGACGATCTCGGTGCCGATTCGCTCGACATCGTCGAGCTGGTGATGGCTTTCGAGGAAGAATTCGGCGTGGAGATCCCCGACGATGCCGCCGAGAAGATCGGCACCGTCACCGATGCGATCAAGTACATCGACGAACACAAGGGCTGATCCGCCTTTGGCCGAACGACCAAGCCGCCGTGTCGCAGCATCCCGTGATGCGCTTTGACGGCGGGCGCGGTCTCTGACAGGCTCAGCCCTTAGCGGGCTGGGCCTGTTGTTTTTTCGACTTGGAGAGAAGTGATGCGCCGCGTCGTTGTAACTGGTCTTGGCCTGGTCACTCCGCTGGGAGCCGATGTTGAGACCACCTGGGCGAACCTGATCGCCGGCAAGAGCGGGGCGGGGCCGATCACGCGCTTCGATACCGCGGGTCACAAGTGCACGATCGCCTGCGAGGTCAAGGCCAAGGACCATCCCTGGGGCTTTGACCCCGACAAGCGGGTCGATCACAAGGTTCAGCGCCAGGTCGATCCATTCATCATCTATGGCATTGATGCGGCCGGACAGGCGCTTGAGGATGCTGGCCTCACCGAGATGGACGACGCACTGAAAGAGCGCACCGGTTGCTCGATCGGTTCGGGGATCGGCGGACTGCCGGGGATCGAAAGCGAATCGCTGGTCCTGGCCGAGAAAGGCCCCGGCCGGGTTTCGCCGCATTTCGTTCACGGCCGCCTGATCAATCTGATCTCGGGCCAGGTCTCGATCAAGTACGGGCTGATGGGCCCAAATCACGCGGTGGTCACTGCTTGCTCGACCGGCGCCCACTCGATCGGCGATGCCGCGCGGATGATCAAGGACGACGATGCTGACGTGATGCTGGCGGGCGGGGCGGAAGGCACGGTCTGCCCGCTTGGCGTGGCTGGCTTCGCCCAGGCCCGCGCGCTCAACACCAGCTATAACGATCGCCCCGAACAAGCCAGCCGCCCTTATGACAAGGACCGCGACGGCTTCGTCATGGGCGAAGGGGCCGGGGTCGTGGTGCTTGAGGAGTACGAGCACGCCAAGGCCCGCGGCGCCAAGATCTATGCCGAGGTGGTCGGCTATGGCTTGTCGGGCGATGCCTACCACGTCACCGCGCCGCATCCTGAAGGCAAGGGCGCCGAACTTTCGATGCGGATGGCGCTGCGCAAGGCCGGGATGGGGCCGGGTGACATCGACTATGTCAACGCCCACGGGACTTCGACCATGGCCGACACGCTTGAGCTGGGCGCGGTCAAGCGCGTGCTCGGCGCTGATCTGACCGGCGCTTCGATGAGCAGCACCAAGTCGGCGATCGGCCACCTGCTGGGCGGCGCTGGCGCGGTCGAGACGATCTTCTGCATCCTTGCAATCCGCGACCAGGTGGTGCCACCGACGCTCAACCTCGACAATCCGGATGAGGGCACCGAGGGGGTCGATCTGGTTCCGCACAAGGCGAAGAAGCGGGTGGTCCGCGCCGCGCTCAACAATTCGTTTGGCTTCGGCGGCACCAACGCCAGTGTAATCGTGAAAGCGGTGACCGACTGATGCTGGGCTCACGGCGGGGCTGCCTGCCGATCGTCGCGGCGGGGCTGCTGGCGCTGGCCGCGCTGGGTTGGCTGCTGGGCGGCTGGTGGACTGCCGGGCCGCTGGCGAAAGAGACCGCTTTCATCGTCCCCGATGGCTCCAGTCTGGCTGCAGTGGCCACCAAGCTGGAAGCCGAAGGGGCGATCGCTTCGGCCGAGGCATTCCGCCTGCGCGCGCGGCTGTTTTCCGGCGGCGCGCCGATCAAGGCCGGCGAATTCTTGCTGCCCAAGGGGGCTAGCCCATCGCGGATTCTGTCGATTATCCAGGGCGATGAAGTGCTGCGCCGGTTCGTCACGGTTCCCGAAGGCATGCCCTCGGTGATGGTCTATGATCGGCTGATGGCCAATTCGCTGCTGACCGGGGCGATCGAAGTGCCGCCCGAAGGCTCGGTCCTGCCCGATACTTACGAGATTGAACGCGGGGAAAGCCGGCAAGCGGTGCTGCGCCGGATGCAGGCGGCGATGCAGCGTACCCTGGCCGAGCTGTGGGCCAAAAAGGCGCCGAGTTCCGTGGTCAAGACCCCGCTAGAGGCGCTGACCCTGGCCGCGATTGTCGAGAAGGAAACCGGCAAACCGAGTGAACGCCGGGTGGTCGCGGGGCTCTATTCCAACCGGCTGCGCCAGCAGATTATGCTCCAGGCCGATCCGACGATTATCTATCCGATTACCCGAGGCAAGCCGCTCGGTCGCCGGATCCGTCAGAGCGAAATCCAGGCGATCAACGAATACAACACCTACACTATGATCGGGCTGCCGCGCGGTCCGATCACCAACCCGGGCCGCGCTTCGATCGCCGCGGTGCTCAATCCGGCGCCGACCAGCGCGCTCTATATGGTCGCCGACGGCACCGGCGGACACCTGTTCGCCGCCACCCTCGAACAGCACAACCTCAATGTCGAGCGCTGGTACACGATCCGCAAACAGCGCGGCGATTTTTAGCGCCCGGTCATCGCCTCCATCGCCGGCAGATAGCGAGCTCCGACAATTTCAACCTCGCGGCTTTTCTGGTCGAGTTCGGCCAGCTGGGCAGGGCTGAGGACCAGGTTGAGCGCGCCGAGGTTTTCCTCGAGCCGCGCCAGCTTGGTGGTACCCGGGATCGGAACGATCCAGTCATGCTGGGCGAGCAGCCAGGCCAGTGCGATTTGCGCGGTGGTGGCGCCGATTGGAGAGGCAATTGCGTTCAAGGCCGCAACCAGCGCCTCATTCGCCGCCATCGCCTCTTGCTGAAAGCGCGGCAACCGAGCGCGGAAATCGCCCTTGGTGAACACCGTATCGGCGGTGATCGCCCCGGTCAGGAAGCCCCGGCCCAGCGGGCTGTAGGGGACAAAGCCAATCCCCAGTTCGGCCAGCACCGGCAGAATCTCCGCCTCGACCTCGCGCTGCCACAGCGAGTATTCGGATTGCAACGCGGCCACCGGTTGCACGGCATGGGCGCGGCGGATGGTTGCCGCGCCAGCTTCAGACAGGCCGAAATGCTTGACTTTTCCGGCCCGGATCAGCTCACTCACGGTTCCGGCCACCTCCTCGATCGGCACCTCGGGATCGACGCGGTGCTGATAGAGCAGGTCAATCCGATCGGTCCGCAGGCGCTTTAGCGAGGCATCGACCACGTCGCGGATGTGGTCAGGGCGGCTGTTGGTTCCGGGGCCGCTGGCCGGGTCGCGGGTCAGGTCGAAGCCGAACTTGGTGGCGATCACCACCTGCTCGCGCAGTGGTTCAAGCGCTTCGCCAAGCAGCTCCTCGTTGGCGAACGGGCCGTAAACCTCGGCGGTGTCGAAAAAGCTCACGCCCAGTTCGACCGCTTTGCGCAGCAGCGCGATCATCGCGCTCTTTTCTGGCGGCTCGCCATAGGCCCAGCTCATCCCCATGCAGCCGAGACCGAGCGCCGAGACAGACAATCCCGAATTGCCGAGCGATCGCGATTTCATTGAAATCCCCGTTCTGACTTGGCGGCATTCACGGCTCAACCACGTTGAACCCGCCGGTCACCGGATCAAGCGCTGCGGCCAGACCCTTGAATGCAGAAACATCGCCTTCAACCTTCAGCCCCGCAGCTTGCAACTGTTCGATCGGAATGCCCAGGAAGAACAACCCCAGCAGCAGGCGGCGCGGCCCGCTGATCGTAACCTGCGGGTCCGCGGCGGGCAATCCGACCCGCGCAATCAACACCGAAGGGCCAGCCTCGATCCCGACCTGTTCCTTGCGGTCGGTGACCACCAGGTTGATCCGCACTGGGCCGCCGGCAAGCTTAGCCGGATCGAACCGCGTCGCCACCGAATCGAGTAACAGCTGGGTCGGTACTGCGGCGACCAGGTCCTGGCCTTGCGTGCTCACGCCCGAACCCTGGTAACCGGCGCGCAGTTCGCGCGCGGCGGTGAGGAACATGTTACGCCAGAGCGCGCTTTCCGCCTGATAGCCCTGTTGCTCATAGCTGTCGGCGAGCAGCGCCCGGGCATTCCCGCTGGCGGGATCGGCGAATACCGCGTGGTTTAGCAGCTCGGAAGCCCAGCGATAGTCGCCCGCTGCCATCGCCTTGCGGGCCAATGCTATGACCTGCGCGCCGCCACCCAGCGCCGCGACGTACTTCTTCGCGCGCGCCACCGGTGGATGCGGGTTGAGGTTGGCCGGGACTGCATCGTACCAGCCGAGGTAGAACTGGTAGATCGCTTTCGAATTGTGGCTGTAGGTGCCGTAATAGCCGCGATTGTACCATTGCCCGGCCAGTTCGGGCGGCTGGACCAGCTCCTCGGCCAGCTCCACCTGAGTCTCGCCCTGGTTCATCCGGCGCACGGACTGATCGTGGAGGTAGCGGTAGTTGTCGCGCTGCCCGGCCAGCATCGCAGCCACCTCCGCCTGCCCGAAGCGCGGCCAGCAGTGGCTTGAGATCACAGCGTCGCTCTTCTCACCATAGAGCCGCAGCGCCTCGTCGATATAGCCCGCCCAGGCATGGGTATCGCGGACCTTGGCGCCGCGCGGGGTCAGGATGTTGTGCAGCGAGCAGGTGGTCATTTCGGCCGAGAGCAAGGTGCGTTGCCCGGGAAGATAGACGTTAAATTCTGATGGCGCCTCGCTGCCCGAGACGATCTGGAATTCCATCGCCACCCCATCGATGGTGCGCTTGTCACCGGTTTTTTCGATCGTGTCGGTCGGGGCGATCAATGTCGATTCGCCGCTGGCCACTGCCATGCCGATGCCGCTGCCCATCTGCCCTTGCGGACCCGGCGCAAGCCCCATCCCGAACTGGTAGTTGGCGCGCCGCGACATCGCCGCTCCGGCCATGATGTTTTCCGATGCGGTCTCTTCGGTGAAGTGGGCCGGGGCAAATATTGCGACCTTGCCGGCAGCGAATTCGGCTTCGCTGACCACGCCGCGCACTCCCCCGAAATGATCGATGTGGCTGTGGCTATAGAGCACCGCGCTGACCGGCCGGGCGCCCAGTTTGTCGTTGACCAGCGCCAGCGCGGCGGCGGCGGTCTCCTTGGAGGTCAGCGGATCGATCAGGATCCAGCCGGTGGCGCCGCTGACCACGGTCATGTTCGAAACGTCGAAGCCGCGCACTTGCCAGACTCCGTCGGTCACCTGGTAAAGACCATGGGCCTTAAGAATTCCCATCTCGCGCCATAGCGAGGGATGGACAGTGGCGGGGGCAGGGCCTTTGACCCAGTCATATGCTGCGATGTTGAACACCGTCCGGCCCTGGGTATTGCGGATCAGCGGATCGCTGCGAGTGGCTACGAACCCGCGCGCGGCAAACTCCGCGTCGCGGCCGTCCTCGGTAGGTAGACCCTTGACGGCGGCCTCCTGAGCGGCCCGGGTGGCAGCGCTGGCGGGCTTGGGCTCGAGGTTCAGGGCAGGGGCCGGTAATGTCGGCGGCTTGGGCGCGGGCGCCAGCACCGGCTTGGCCGGAGCGGCAAGGGCAGAGCTGCTCGCCAGCAGCAGAGCTAGCGCAGCGGCGCGAAGGGTAGCGTGACTCATCGTCTGATCCTTTCTGTTTGCCGCCCACAGTGCTTTGCCGCAGCGCGCGTGGCAAGCTAGGGGAACTCGGTGACTGTAGATTCCCTCCCAGCAAGGCTGCCAAACGCGCCCTTCATCGTCACCGGCGAGCTTCCCGGAGATGTCCTCGCCTGGGCCGATGGCCTGCGCCGCGCGCACTATCCGCCTGAGCGCAACAAGCTCGCCGCCCACGTCACCCTGTTTCACGCCTTCGCACCGTCGCTGCGCGAAGAACTGATCGGGGTGCTGGGCCGTTATGCTAGCGAGTTCGCGCCGCCCAGAGCGCGGCTTGAAGGGCTGATGGACCTAGGTGGCGGGACCGCGCTGGCGATCCGTTGTCCGGCGCTGCTGGCCGTGCGTGAGGCGATTGCAACGCATTTCCACGGCGCCTTGACAGCGCAGGACCAGCACGCACCGCGGCTCCACATCACCATCCAGAACAAGGTCGATCGCGCCGCTGCCCGTGCGCTCCAGGCGGAACTCGCTCCAGCGCTGAACCCCTGGGAATTCACTTTCACCGGGCTTGGTCTGCACCTCTACCAAACCACCCATTGGGACAGCATCGGCAGCTGGCGGTTTCGCGGCAAGGGCGAAGCTTGACCCGGCGCCAATGCCCCCTTATGTGCGCGCTCCTGCCCCCGCCTCGGCGGTGCGGCGCAGCCTTCAGGGGCGGAGTAGCTCAGCTGGTTAGAGCAGCGGAATCATAATCCGCGTGTCGGGGGTTCGAGTCCCTCCTCCGCTACCAGCCCCAGCCGCAGAAATCCGCCGTTTTCGTCTCCCGATGCACCAATTCACCTTGCAAGGGCCATGTTGCATCGTGTTGCGTCGATTCTCGCTGATTTCCGCCCCTTCCGATTGCCTCCCGGCTGCTACAGGCAACATGCGCGCAACAAGGCAAACGGGAGGGAGGGGGAGGGCAAATCCCTGGAGGCTTCCAGCCGGACGGCGAGCGAAAACCGCTGTTAAAACGCAAACACCACTTTTTGCTCGAATGCTCGTGACGTCACTCGCCCTCATGCGCTACCGCGAACTGGCTGACCTCCATATCAAGCCGCGCCTTGGCGAGCTGAAGCTGACCGCGCTGACCAAGCCGCTGGTGCAGGATTTCCGGCTGGAATTGCTCCAGACCAAATCGCGCGCGATGGCGGCTAAGGTGCTGCGCTCGCTTTCCGCCATTTTGGGCAACGCAATGGAGATTGGCGCGATCAATCAGAATGTCGCGGCAATGGTCAAAGTCGGGAAGCTCAAGCGCGAGGCCGAAAAGATCGTTGTGCCGGGCCGGGCCGATCTGAAGGCCATGATCGCGGCGGCAACCGCTACCGAGCGGCCCTTGATCCTGACTGCCATCACAACCGGCCTGCGCTCCAGCGAGCTGCGCGGTTTGCGTTGGCAGGATATCGACCTTGCGGCTGGCACCATCACCGTGCGCCAGCGCGCCGATCAATGGGGGCAGATTGGACCGCCCAAGAGCGAGGCAGGCAAGCGCACCATTCCTGTCCCGCCCGAACTGGTCGCGGAGCTGAAGGCGTGGAAACTGCGCAGCCCGATTTCGCGGCTGGGGCTGGCCTTCCCTAGCAGCACCGGCACGCCGTTGCGGCACAACAACATGCTCCGCCGCACGTTTTTCCCGTTGCAGGTGAGGGCAGGGCTGGGCGTTGCCAAACTGGACGCCGCTGGCAAGCCAGTCTGCGAAGATGAGGGCGAGGCTGTTTTAACAGGCAAATACAGCTTCCATACCTTGCGCCACGCGCGTTGGATCGCTAGCAAGATTGACCTGAAGCGCTTGCAGGTCTGGATCGGTCACGAGAGCATCCAGCTAACGCTTGATACCTACGGGCATTTGCTCGCGGATCAGGAACGAGATGCCGAACTGGCTAAGCTTGCCAGCCAGGACCTATTTGCCTGAGAGCCACCTGTCCACTTACTACGACGTTGCTGTCGTTGGGCTCAGCTGTATCCGCAATTGCTCTCCACCAGATCGGCAAGCCAAAGCTGGTGGTCATTGCGCACCGATTTGGCTCCAGCTCGAATTGCCGAGCCGGAGCTTATCAGTGTCGATCGGATTTGCCTTATCGCCGCGCGTTGGCGGGGGCCGTTCCGGTCTGCGAAGTGGTGTTCTGGATAAGGGAGTCGTCCCCGATGGCCACGACGAACTTGGCGACGAGATCGGCCGCACAGCTGCTGACAGCGGATTTCGTCATGAGCCTGGACGACTGCTCGCATGCTTGCTCGGAGGACTTCACGATGCGATCGAGCAGCAAGTTGCGCTGTGCGGAAGTCGCCAATTCGTTCTTCTTTAACTGGAATTCGGCGAACGCGCTGGCATTGGCGATCTGGGGCGTGGAGACGAAGATGATCGTCGCGGCGAGCAGTGTCTTGGCTTTTTGCATGTCATTGGGTCCTGTGATGCTGAACCGCGGTAAGGAGGGGAGAGAGTTGACCGCGTTGACGGCCCACTGGCCTATCGCGACTACGATCAATACCTGTCTCTTGGGGCAGGTCGAAGATCAGGACTCAGCAGCCGGCTTCGATCGCGAGGTGGATCGCATCGGCACTGGTTCGCACACACAGTGCAGTAAAGACCGCAGAGCGGTGAAACTTCGCGGTGCGCTCGATGATTCCCAGGTCGTAGACAATCTGCTCGTTAAGTTTGCCCGTAGCCAATTGTGCGCTGCCGTCGGGCTCGTTGGACGATCCGGAACGGCGCCATCGGGGTGGCAAGTACGACGATTTGACATTCCTGCTGCCGGTGGTCAGTGACAGCTATGCGCCCTCATATCGGTCATTCGAGCCAGTCCGGGCTAGTATCTAAAATCGGACACACCTGAACAGAAGATCCTCAACGCTCCGCAACGGCAGCGGAAACCTGAAATACATCTGTGGACACCGCCGTAGGAGGAAGCAAGGACCGTCCGACGCGCTGATCGATTTGCGGGTGGCATGCTCTCGCAGGAGTGCGGATGCCATGAATCGCTTGTGCGACGAATACTGCCCACATGGGCAGGTTGTCGATCAGCTGCGAAAGTCCAAAGTCGTGCGCGACAGGAGAGAACTCATGATCAAACGTCCGCTTGTACTGCCGGTCGAAGCTTTCCGCTGGGTCATGGACCCCCGAGTGAGCCCGTTGCGCCATTTGGCACCCGCTCAACGCTTTCAGGCCATGGCCGTTTTAGGAACGATGTGGACAACGATTTTTTGTCTGGGAACCAGTGCCTGGCTTTATTACGGAGAGCTTTTGGTGTTTCATTTGTTGCTTGCATTTGGAACGTTGGTGACTGGACTTACATTCCGCGCCGCCTCGAAGCAGCCGAAGACCTATCGAGATTATCCTATGGAGGACGGTACGGCCCGCTACGACGATGTATGGGGCGCCTAGTCTGTCCTGGATGAAAGTCTTGTGCCGTCGGCCAACACCATCATCGTCATCCTTGGCGATCACCTGACGCCAACCATTTCATCCTTGCGAAATGCCGATCCAGCGACCTCGGTCATACTCATGGCCGAGGTTGCTGCAGAGGCGACCTATGTGAAGCATCACAAGAAGAAGATTGCATTCGTGTTCAGCGCGATGCGACATTTCGCTGCAGGGCTGCGAGTGTCTGGCTGGAACGTCGACTATCGATTTCTGGATGACACCGAGAATAGCGGATCGCTCGTCGGGGAAGTGGTGCGGACAGCAGCCCTATATGGCGCGACCACGGTGCGAATGACCGAACCTGGTGAGTGGCGATTGCGCGAGGAATTTCGTGCGCTCGATGCCACATTAGACGTTGTGATGCTCGCCGATGATCGATTCATCGCCAACCACGCTGCATTTCAAACATGGGCGGATGGTCGCAAGACGCTTCGGATGGAGTACTTTTACCGCGAGATGCGGCGCAAGACCGGGCTGCTGATGAACGGAGATCAGCCTGAAGGCGGGCAATGGAATTTTGACCATGACAACCGCAAGTCTGCGGCGCGCGATTTGCCAATGCCCCAGCCGCTGCAAGTCAAGCCAGACCCCATCACGCAGGAAGTTCTGGTGCTGGTGGCTGCTCACTTCGGAACTCATTTCGGTGATTTGATGCCATTCTGGTTCGGCACAACGCGTGCCGAAGCTGAAGAAGCCTTGGAGCACTTCCTCCGAACGGCGCTCCCTCACTTCGGTGATTATCAAGACGCAATGCTTCGGGGCGAGAAATTTCTCTACCATGCCGTCATCTCGCTTTATCTCAACTGCGGCTTGCTTGATCCACTTGAGGTGTGCCGCGCGGTCGAAACCGAGTATCGGGCAGGTCGAGCGCCGCTCAACGCCGCAGAAGGTTTCATCCGCCAGATCATCGGCTGGCGCGAATATGTGCGGGGCATCTATTGGCTCAAGATGCCGGATTACGCCCAAGCCAATGCCCTCAAGGCCAACCGGCCCTTGCCCGGTTTTTATTGGACTGCTGAAACCGATATGGCCTGCGTCCGTGCCTGCGTGATGCAAACCCGCGAGGAAGCCTATGCCCATCATATCCAGCGGCTGATGGTGACGGGCACTTTCGCACTACTCGCCGGCATCAATCCGCATGAGCTCCATGAATGGTATCTTGCAGTCTACGTGGATGCCTATGAATGGGTGGAACTGCCCAACACCATCGGCATGAGCCAGTTTGCCGATGGCGGCCTTCTCGCCTCCAAACCCTATGCGGCAAGCGGCGCGTATATTGACCGCATGTCCGATTATTGCGGTGACTGTGCCTACAGCGTGAAGACCAAAGCCGGGCCAAAGGCCTGCCCGTTCAACTACCTTTACTGGGATTTCATTGCTCGCCACAAAGACCTGGTCAAAGCAAACCCGCGCATGGCGCAAACGGTGCGGACTTGGGATAAATTCAGCGCAGCTCGTCAGGCCGAGATAAGGAGCGATGCGGCGCAGTTCCTTGACGGACTGTCATGAGTAAAGGCCAGCTCACGGTCTGGTATGATCAAGGTTGCCCCTTGTGCCGAAGGGAAATCGCGGCGATGCGTTGGCTTGATCGGGCAAAACGTATCGAATTTGTTGACGTCGCTGATCCCAATGCCCCCTGCCCACTGGATCGCTCCGAAATGCTCGCCCGGTTTCACGCGCTGGAAAATGGCAGTTTGCTCTCCGGTGCCGCCGCCTTTGCGGCAATGTGGCGGGCGATACCCCTCCTCTGGCCGCTTGGTATGGCAGCCAGATTGCCGATTTTTGAGCGGCTGCTTGATTGGCTATATGGGCATTTTCTGAAGATCAGGCCGCGCCTGCAAAGGTTCTTCAATGACTAATGATCGGTATCGCAAAGTCCCGGCCGGCCGCTTGTCGCGCCTTTCCGCGTTCGGACAGCTGGCAGGTGGAATTGCCGGCGGCGTGCTTGCAGAGGGTGCGCGCAGATGGTCCAACGGAGAACGCCCGCGCATCTCGGACCTGTTGCTGACACCTGCCAACGCGATGCGCGTGACCGATCAGTTGTCCAAACTCCGCGGCGCGGCGATGAAGCTGGGTCAGATGATCTCGATGGATGCGGGCGACATCCTGCCGGCCGAACTGACCGCAATTCTCGCCCGGCTTCGCGACTCAGCCCATTTCATGCCGCCAGCCCAGCTCAACAAGGTGCTGATCGTTGAATGGGGCAAGGATTGGCGGCGCAAGTTCAGACACTTTGAAGCTACCCCGATCGCAGCTGCCTCGATCGGCCAGGTCCACCGCGCGACTTTGCCGGATGGCACGGTTCTCGCCATCAAGGTTCAATATCCAGGCGTTGCCGACAGCATTGATGCCGATGTCGACAATGTTGCCAGCCTGCTGCGCCTGTCCAACCTGCTGCCCGGCAGCCTCGACATTGCACCCTTGCTGGCTGAAGCCAAAAAGCAGCTCAACGAAGAAGCCGACTATGTCCGCGAGGCAGAGCAGATGCGGCATTACGGAGCATTGCTGGCGGATGATCCAGCCTTTTTGGTGCCGGCTCCCTATGCGCCACTGTCCGGAAAACGCGTCTTGGCGATGAACTTCATCTCCGGCGTATCGATTGAAAAGCTGGAAAGCCAATCGCGTGAGGTGCGGAATGCAGCGATGGCCGCCCTGCTCAATCTTGTCCTGAGAGAGCTATTCGAATTCGGATTCATGCAGACCGACCCCAATTTCGCCAACTATCGCTGGCAGGCGGCGAGCGGCAAGATTGTCCTGCTCGATTTCGGCGCCGCTCGCCCGGTTCCAGCATCAACGATAGAGGCCTATCGCCGCTTGATGCGAGCAGGCCTCGATGAAGACAGTGCTGCCCTGCGCGATACCTTGATCGAGATTGGCTTTGTCTCGCCCCTCACCGTGCAACGCCATCAACCCGCTCTGGACGGCATAATCGACATCTTGATGGCACACTTGGGCAAACCGGGCTTGTTCAACTTCGCCGACCGCAGCTTCATCGAAGAGGTCCGCGGCCACGCCGAGACCATCGTTGCCGATCGTGCCACCTGGCACATCCCGCCTGCGGATGCGCTGTTCGTTCAACGCAAGGTGAGCGGCACGGCCATGCTTGCGATCAAATTGGAGGCAATGTTGCCGCTGAGGGAATTGGTGCTGGAGCGGGTCACCAGCTGCGCTTGGAAAACATCCTTCGCCGACTAGTAGCGATCAGAGTGCAATGGCCGGCAGCAGCGCATTGCCACCCAGGGCAGCTGCGAGCGCTGGCGGGATCACCCGGCGGCAAGGCGCGTTCGAACCAGCCGACCTGAGCAGTCATCAGAATGGAATCCGGGCCCCATCCCATGCGAACAGTCCGCCGCTATCATCCGGAGTCAGGCATTCGATTACATCGAGCAACGCCGTCGCGCTGCTCGCGGGCGTGAACAGCTTTGCGGGGTCAACTTTGCGGTGAAATGGCTCGGATAGATTTGTTGCGACGGTCCCTGGGTGCAGTGACGCGACAATTGCCAGCGGATTGCGCCGCGACAATTCCAGCGCGAAGTTCTTCATCAGCATGTTGAGCGCAGCCTTTGACGTCCGATAGCTGTGCCAACCGCCCAGCCCATTGTCCGCGATGGAACCGACCCGGGCAGAAAGTGCGGCAAAGACCACGCGGCGATCACGATGAAGCAAGGGCATGAAATGCTTTGCAATAAGCGCAGGGCCAATGGTGTTGATCGCGAAAACGTGAGCCATCGTTGCTGCGTTCAGCACCCGCCAGCTTTTCTCTGGCTTAGGGCCGTGGCTGCGGTGGAGTACGCCAGTAGCAACGAATACCAGATCGACTGGGCCGTCCTTGCCAACAAGCGTTGCGGCATTGGCGATGCTCGTTTCGTCTGTCAGGTCAAAATGAAAATCCGTGTTGCCGGTGCGTGAACCGGTCAGCACCTCGAAGTCCCCTGATTGCTGGAGCGCCGCAGCAACGGCTCCTCCAATTCCGCCCGAGGCACCAAAAACAACTGCTCGCCTCATTGATCGTTCACACGCTGCGGCCGAAGGTTGCCGTCGTGCAAGATCAGATCGGCGCGCGTCCCAAGTTCTGATTCTGCCCTTTGCCACCAAGGCTCATAGTGCCGAAGCGCGTGCACCCGAACTGCCCCGGTTTCAGCTATCAAGGCAGTCAAGACGTCCGCAGCACGACCGCGGCGCAAGATCAGGCGGCTGCCAGTCTTCACATAGTCTGCGCCCAGTGCAGAGAGGCTATGGTGCAACCACCAACGTTGTGCCGCGCCGAACCAATTGCGGTCTGACCCGTGATCAAGGACATAGACGGGAATCACCGCACCATCGCGAATAGCTGCAAGCAGCGCCGGATTATCTCGCAGCCGCAGGTCTTGACGAATCCAAAGAAGACTAAGGTTTTTCAATATTTTACCTTGGATCGGTTGTTTGCACTAACCTGGCTTGAAAGGTCCAGGGATCCGAACCTTCAGGCCAAGCGGTAAGTCAGCTAACATTAGGAAATATTTTGTGCAGGATGCGATCCTCAGATGGTTGGTAGCCCCCATCAAACAAAGATGCCCAATGGGGCAGGTTGTGCAAGGCCGAGAGAAGGCCTTATTTCTACGTCATGACATGGCTTCTTATTCTCCTCATCGTCGGCTTCGCTATCGCGGCAGCCACCGCCCTCGTTCGCGGTCTATTTGCGTTCTACAAAGACGGCGAAGTGCTTAAGCATGGCGATGCTGATTTTGATTTGCGACGGGGGATGCAGCAAAACCGGATGATGTCTCAGCGTGTGCTGTTCCAGGGGCTGGCAGTCGCCGCGGTCGCGCTATTGGGCATGTTCGCGGCTAAGTCTTGACAGCCAGAAGATTGCCAGGCTCCAGAAGGCTTCGCTGTGCGATCCTGACGCAAGCGTTGTTTTGATGTTTCGAGGGTGCGACAGGGATTCGCACCTTGGGTTCGGTTTCTCCCATGTGCGCAAGAGGGTCGTTTTCAGTCATCCACCTGATCGCTGAAATTTGGCCGCTTCCCATGGAATGATCACCAGGAGCTGACAGTCAGCAACCGGCCCACTTGCAGACTTGGGCCGTAGGTCGATGAACGACGGCTTTCGACGAGACGATTGGAGCCGGGAAGAGCGGCTTTGTTCGCGAGAGTGGAAGGTCTGTCGTTGATGCAGAGAACGTCGGCTTACCAACGTTTGAAAACTGAACGCAGCCTCACCGAAATGCTCCAAATATTGGCGATCACAAAACGACGTCCGGTGGGGGCTCAATTGTTGATCAAAGGGACTGGCGACGGGCCAAGGTGCCTTGTCACCTGTCGCGAAATTCGCCAACTTGTCTCGTGGTTGAAATCGCTTACCAAGCTTCGCCCTTTTCGCGCGTGCAGATGTCTCGGCGATCGATGGTCGTCGCTGGGCTTTCGACCATTGTTGAATGGTATGATTTCACCCTGTATCTTTATTTTTCGACGGTGCTGGCGCGCGTGTTCTTTGGATCGGGTCCGCAGTCGATGACCGAAACGCTCGGCGGTTTTGCAATCGCTTACCTGATGCGGCCATTCGGAGCGCTGGTTTTTGGGCATTTCGGCGACCGGCTGGGCCGACGCGTGACGATGCTGGGTTCGATGGCGCTAATGACCGGAGCGATGCTCGCAACCGCAATGCTGCCGACTTATGCCCAGATTGGGCCGCTTGCCGGTGTGCTGCTGATTGCGCTGCGCTGTTTGATGTCGTTTTCGGTTGGCGGCGAATATACCGGCGTCGTCGCTTATTTGCTGGAAGGTGCGAAGGACAGTCGGCGCGGATTGATCACCAGCTGCGCCTCGGCGGCAAGCGAGATCGGCGCGCTGCTGGCGGCTGGCGCAGCGGCGCTGACCGTTTGGGCTGTGCCCGAAGACGCGCTTGTGTCGTGGGGATGGCGCCTGCCCTTCCTGTTCGGTGCAGCGCTCGCCGGCCTGGTACTGATAACCCGCGCAACGCTCGAAGAAACACCGGAATTCCTGCGTCAACGCGACGCCGGCACGGTGCCGAAAAGCCCGATCCGGCAGACACTGAAGCGACACCGCAGCGCGATTGCACGCGGCTTTGCGATCTCTGCGCTGGGTTCGATCACTTATTATGTCGGCATTACCTATGTTCCGGCATTTCTCGATGCGACTGGTACAATGCCGGAGACGCGCGCGCTGTCGATCTCGGTCCTCGCAGCTCTGACCGTTATCCTGGTAACGCCGCTAATAGGGCTTGCCTCGGACCGTTTCGGTCGTCGCCCCATGCTTCTTGTGCTAGCACTTGGCGGCATATTGCTGCCAACGGGCATGTTTGCGGTAATGACCGGTGGCGGTGCTGCGACCTGGGCTGGTGCAATTGTCATGGCCGCGCTTGGCGGGGCAGTAAGCGCAGTCGGTGCCGTCACGACTGCCGAGCAATTTCCCGGCGAGGGCAGATTGAGCGGCCTCGCATTGGGCGCGACAACTGCAACAGCGATATTCGGTGGTCTCACGCCTTTGGTTGCCCATTTGTTGGTGACGAAAAGCGGATGGGCCGCTGCACCCGGCGCAATGATAGCATTTGTCGCTTTATGTGTGATCGTGGTGTTTTGGCGTATGCCCGAGACGGCGCCAGCTTGCGCCAGACCTTAAACTGATTTTGCTCGCGGCAAAGTTTGTCGAGTTAAACGGATACGCGTTTATAAGTTGACGTTCTCCCTTTGGCCCATTCCCAGCCATCAGGATCGTCGATTTCAACGTGAGAATATGCGGCAGCTATAACGACCTCTTTTGAACGGGCTGAACTGCCGCATTGTTAGCGGTAGCTGACAGCCTCACTGAGTTGATCGAATGTCGGCTTTCCGAAGATCTGTGTCCTAAACCGGATAGGCAGCAGATGGCCCAATTGACGGCCTTCCTACACCCTTGCCAAACATAGCTCTGCGCTGCATCACGAGCACTTGCTGAAGGGCCAAAAATTAGCCGTTCTCAGTAGAACTTGGCGAAAGCAGATCTTACTGATGCAACAGAAATGCAACAAAAGGTCATTCCGGACGCAGAAATGCTAGATAAACGCGTGGAATCATAATCCGCGTGTCGGGGGTTCGAGTCCCTCCTCCGCTACCAGGCTCGTCATCTCACTTTAGCCGCTTGATGCTTACGTTGGCATGGATGCCAGACAGCCTCGGCTGCCTGGCAATGAAAATTCGGTAACCGGCGCGTCATTGCGGCAGGTTGTGATCAGCGAGTCCTATGCTTAGGGTAGCGTGATGGATTCCAGTCGCGCGCATAGACCAGTTCTGCCGCCGGTCATGACTGATGACGATCACGCAGCACTGCGATTTGTCCAAAGTGGCCCCGAGGTGGCGTTGTGCACCATTGTCGGGATCGACGGCAGCTTCTCGAGGCGATTGGGCGCGCAATTGGCAATCGCGCCTGATTCCAGCATGGTTGGATCACTCGCAGATGGCTGTCTAGAACGTGAACTTGCTGTGCAGGCGCGGGCGATGCGCGGGCAGGGGCCAAGCGTCCTGCGGTATGGCAAAGGCTCTGCGTTCATCGACTTCCGGCTTCCTTGCGGGTCGGGGCTTGATATCCTGATCGATCCAGCTCCCGATCTGCGCGCCGTCGGCAGCGCAGTCGAACATTTGCGAAAGCGACAACCTGCGGTCTTGCCGTTGCCGATCGACAGACCCGGTTTGCTGACCCGCCGAACCTATATCCCCAGCCTCAAGATCTTGATCTTCGGTCAAGGGCCTGAGGCGGACTGCCTGCAGCATCTGGCAGCGGATTGTGGATTCGATTTTGAAACGATTGGGTCCGGGTCTGGGGCGTCCCTGGGCCAGCTATCAGCGGGACTGGTTGCCGACGAATGGACGGCGATTGCGCTGCTGTTCCATGACCATGAATGGGAGGGGCCGATCCTTGACTGGGCCTTGTCTACCCCCGCGAAGTTCATCGGCGCAATTGGCGGCAAGCACGCGCGCGAGAGCAGGCAGGCAATGCTGACCCAGCGCGGCTGGCCGAAGTCTGAGATCGACCGAGTCAGAAGTCCGATCGGATTGATCAAGCGAGCCAGAGATTCGCGGGTCATGGCAATTTCGATTCTGGCCGAGATCATCGATAACTATGAATTGAGCAGATCGTGCCACCCTTGATCGCCATCCTTGCTGCGGGCAGGGGATCGCGTTTTGGCGGCGGCAAGTTGCTTGCCGATGTGGCCGGAAAACCGCTTGGCCAATGGGCTCTGGACGCGGCTGCGGGAACTGGCCATCCGATCGTCTGGATAGGCACCCCAGAGGTCAATCCGATCGCGGCTGGCTGGGCTGAAATCTTCGAGAACCCGCATCCCGAACGCGGCCTCAGCCAGTCTTTGGCAATCGCTGTTCAGGTCGCTGAATCGCGCAGTGCAAATGCCTTGTTGATCATGCTGGCAGACATGCCGTTGATCACCTCCACATTGCTCAATCGGTTGATTGCTTGCGGCGCACCTTCCGCCTGCAGCCACCCCGGCGGCATCCCAGGGGTGCCAGCCTTGTTTCCAGCGCATATGTATTCCGACCTGAAGGCGTTGACCGGCGACCAAGGAGCAGGTCGCTTGCTGGCAGGATTGGCAGAATTGGGCCTTGTCGCGGTTAGCAGTGAGGTTCTGCTCGATGTGGACAGCTCAGGCGATCTGGGGAAAGCTGCTCGGCTGCTTGAGTCAGGCCTACAAAACGGCCTGGTTTGAGAAGGCATTATGGTCGGCGGCTAGTCACCACCAACGCGCGGATAGTCCGCCAAATCAGGTCTGACAATTTGGGTGGCATCTGCGGGTACCTGCTGCGGCATCGGCAAAGATTGGCCGCGCGGTCAGAGCTAACGAAGCTGCAACTATCCAATTCTTGCAGGAATTGCCGCGAACACAATCCGTGCCGTAAAACTCTCGCCTGGTTCGATCACCGGAAATCGCGGCATGGCATCGTGGCGGTTGAGTGCATCGTTGCAGTGCGGCACCGGCTCAAAGCAAAAGCGGTCGCCACCGGCAGGTATATAGACCACAGCGGCGGGCAAATCGGAAGCGATCTCGAGCGCGAGCGGACGATCCTTCCAGTTGATGCGGGCGCGGCCATCCCAATCGCTAAAACAATGATCGATTTGTCGTTCGGCCACAGCGGTTGGATTGGCAAAATTAAACAGGCCGCGAGCGGCTACCTGCGTGGTCGGCAGCATATCTGGACCGTTCTGCCAGACGCTATCGGCCACAAACTGCAATCTAGCTCCGGCACTGTCGAAGTAAGGGTGGTGGCCAAACCCCAGCGGCACAGCCTGGTCAGCCAGATTGGTAGCCGTGAGGTTGAGCGATAGCCCTGCGGGCGTAACCGCGATCTCTTGTCTTGCCGAGAAAGGCCAGGGCCAGCGTGCGTCGGCGCGGTGGTTGAGATCGAGAATCACGGCATCGGCGCTTTGGGCGCTGACAGTCCAGGCGTTTTTCCATCCGGTACCGTGGATCGCATGGGGTTCAGGCGGAGAGTTAGCGGTCAATGCAATCGAAGCGCCGGCGTATTCGAAGCGGGCATTCCCGATCCGGTTCGAATAAGGGACCAGCGGGAACGAGGCGAGCATCAGGCAATCGCCGAGCGCTACATCCGTGTCGCTGGCGCAGTAAAGCAGCGCTTGTCCGGCTACTCTCCAGCCAGTCAGGCTGCCTCCGAGCCGCGGGGCGATGGTACAGCGAGATTCGCCGGAAGCAATTTCAAGGACCGTGTTCAAGCTGGCTCAGCTCCCTGCAGCGGTATTCGCCGCAGTCGTATTGATCACGAACACCTGCCCGATTTCGAACGGCTGCGCGGTCGTTGCCCTTGTGGCCACCTGCGGTGCGGTGCCGCTGGTGTCTGGGATGTTGAGCGCGGCACAATGGCTGCCGACCTTTCCGGTTGACGTCACACCGTAATTCCGAAGCGTTGCTGCATCAGGCTGAGCGTCGCCATGCGCAGGATAATCGGTGAGGCTTCGGTCACCTGGGCTTGATCGCCCGTGGCAACGCCGTCGAGGTAGGCGCTGGCCTTGGCGGGTTCGAAAAACGGCTGGTCGGCAAAGCTGGGCGCGCGGATGATGTCTTCGCAAAGCTGGCGCAACGGGTCGCTTGCCGCCTTCTGTCCCGCCTGACTGAGCGGCGGGGCAATAAACGGGTGCTTCTCGCGGGCATAGAGTTCGGCGGTAATCACATCGCGGGTCGCCTCGCGCAGGACATATTTCTCGGTGGTTTCCCGAATCTTGTAAGCGATCGGTAAGCCTGCGGCGAACTCGGTGACGTGGTGATCCAGGAACGGCACCCGGCCCTCAATCGAATGCGCCATCTCCATCCGGTCGGCCAGGACGGTGAGGATGAAATTGATCAACATCGTCTTTTGCCAGAGATAGAGCGAGACGTTAGTCGGATCGCGACCGGCAACGCGCTGTTCGACATCGAGTTCGGCCATCAGCCGTGCATAGGGTGCGTCAGTGTCAGCGCCGAGCGGTGCATCGGGCCTCATCAAGTTTCCAAGTTGAGCGTATTGGACTGACAACAATTCAATCCAGGACGGGCAGTAACCAATCGCCTTGTGGATATGGTCCACCCCGGCGGCAGGCGTACCCGATGGATCAAAGATCCAGCGCGACAGCGGGTTGGCCTTGATCAGGGCTGCAAGCGCCGCCTGACGCTCTGCCTGACTGCCGTAGCCGCTGCCATGGAGGATCAGGTCGCGGCGCTCAAACGGATAGCCGGCCAGAATTTCGTCAGAGCCTTCGCCAGTGAAAACCACCTTGATCCCGGCCTCACGCACCGCGCGCGAAAGCAGGTATTTGGCGACGGTGTTGGCGTTGAAGATCGGCTTTTCGCTATGCCAGATCGCGTCGCTCAGCGCGTCGGCAAGATTTTGCGGCGAAACTGGCACGGGTACATAGTTCGAACCGGTGAATGCCGCGGTCCGTTCGGCCAGTGGGGATTCGTCATAGGCGCCTTCAAAAGCAATCGTGAAGGCCCGGATCGGGCGATCCAGTCTGGCCTGCGCCAGACCCAGAACGGCCGAGGAATCAAGCCCGCCGCTTAGATAGCAGGCAACCTCGACGTCGGCGGTGAGGCGTTCGGCGACACTATCGTCCAGAACGGCGCGGAACCCGCTGACGATTTCCGCCTCGCTGCGCGTGTCGCTGGCGAGTGTTGTCTGCGCGGGATAATCGGGTTCCCAGTAGGGTTCGATCCGCACCAGGCCATCCTTGGCGTAGAGCAGGCAGCCGGGCGGAACCTGGCGGATGTTCTGGAACATCGAGCTATGGCTGCGCATGCTCGAGAGTTCGTCCAGCACGGCATCGGCATCCCAGCGCGCCGGCACCCCCAGCGCCAGCAGTGCCTTGATCTCTGAGGCAAACAGCACGTCGCCGTTCCAGACCGCGTAGAACAAGGGCTTGATCCCGAACCGGTCGCGCGCGGCGATCAGTTCGCCGCTGCGCCGGTCGGCGATGACCAGCGCAAATTCGCCGCGCAAATGGTCGACAAATGCGGCGCCGTAGTGGTCGTAGAGATGCAGCGCAATTTCGCTGTCGGAATCGGTGGCGAAGCGATAGCCTTGTTCGCGCAGGCGCTCGCGGATCACCTTGTAGCCATAGAATTCGCCGTTCACCACGACGTTGAGATCGCCGCGTGCGTGGCTCAGCGGCTGATCACCGTTGTCCAGGCCAATGATGCTGAGCCGGACATGCCCAAGCACAGTGCGCCGATCAGGCGAGAACCAGTCGGCGCTGCCGTCAGGTCCGCGGTGGGCAATGGTGCTGAGCGCGCTGTGCAGTGTCTCTGGCATTAGCCAAGGTGTTTTCAACTGCGCTGCAATCAATCCGCACATGTCTGCCCCCACAGGTGGTGATGATTGCGACCTGTGGGTGAGCAGAGCAGGCGATCCGGCCGGTGTCAAACCCGACACCGGCCTTTGATCGCCTGGTTATAGCGGCATCAGAACTTGACGCTGCCCTCCACCCCGATCAGGCGGCGCGCGCCCGGCGAAATGAACGAGCCGCCAAATTCGATCGCCGGGATCACCTCGGCGAGATATTTGCGATCGAGCATATTCTCGGCGAATACTGACAGGCCAAACCGATCGGTCTTGATCCCGGCGCGGAGGTTAAGCACCCCAAAGGCCTCGCGCCGCGCGACGTCATAGCGGGCATCGCCGACGAAGCCGGGGGGTGGCCCCGGCAAATTCGAGATCGGCAGCAGGCCAGAGAACAGCGTCGGACGGGTCTGGTCCTGCACAGTGTGGAACCAGGTCGGGCCAGTAATGCGGTAATCGGCGCGCAGCACCAGGTCCATCGTCTCGCTCAGCGGGGCGGTGATGTCGGTGCCCAGGTTGATCGTCCAGTCAGCGGTATAGGGTGACTTGTTGCCGACTGTGTAAGGCCGCGAGGTGTTGCGTTTGATCTCGCTGTCGGTGACGTTGTAAGATCCGAACACACGCCAGCCGTCGATGATCCGGGCGGTCATGTTGAGCTCGGCGCCCTTGATGTCGACCCGGTCGATGTTGGAAACCACGCGCAGCAGCCCGAAGCCGCCGACGAAGAATTCGAAGAACTGCATGTCGGTAACACGGGTATAATAACCGGCAAGGTCAAAGGTCACCCGGCCGTCCAGCACACTGCCCTTGACCCCGGCCTCGAACGCGCTTGAGCGCTCCTTGCGGTACTGGTCAGTGATATTAACGTCGGCGTCGATCGTCCCCGGGGTGATCCCGTTGTTGAAGTTGGCGTTGATGATCGCTGAGGATCCCTGGTTGTTGAACCCGCCCGATTTGAAGCCAATTCCCCAGTTAGCATAAAGGTTGAAGCTGTCCGAAGGCCGCCAGCTGAGCGTGATCTTGGGCTGGAATTGCTCGAACTTTTCGCTCTTGGGGGTGAGCGGACCGAACGCCTGTCCAGGATTGATCGGACCGCCGGTGATTGGATCGGTCGCGATCGGAACCAGCGAGCTGGAAGAGCGGTCCTCGATGTCATAGCGCAGCGCCACGCCTGCGGTGAACTGTTCGCTGGGTTTCCATTCCATCGAACCGAAGCCGGCGATAACGTCGGTCTTGAACTTGTCGGCGAGCAGCAGCGAGGTGGGATTAGCGCTGGTTGGCGCATTGTAGAGCTGCTTGATCACGCCGGCCCCGGTGTCCGCGCTGAGGCTAACTCCAACCTTGCGATCGATGTGCAGGTAATAGGCGCCGAGTTGCCAGCTGAACGGCCCGTCGCTGTCCGAAACCAGCCGCACTTCGCCGCTGAAATCGCGCTGGTTGCGAACCTGGAACTGTATCCCATCGCATGACGTTGGGCTGTAGGGACCGAAGGTCGAACCATTGGCCGGTGCGAAAATGAACGGCACCGGGATCGCGCCAATGAAGCCGGGTTGGTTGACCGGAAATCCGGTATTGGCCGCAGTAGTTGCGAAACACTGATCTTGGACGGCCAGGTTGACGGCATTGGGCGGCGCGCCCGCTGCCGCAGGCGCGATATAGCGCGCGAAATCGGCCGAAGTTCCGTCTGCCACCAGGTTCTGTTTGACGTCCGAATAGAGCGCCCAGGCGATCAGCTTCATTTCTCCGAAGTCGTGCTCGATCTTGGCCGAGGCGTCGAAGCTCTTCTGGTCGTTGGTCGGGCGAATGTTGGAGTAGAAATTGAATGGATGCTTGTTGACGTCTTCGTAGAACGCGCCGCCGAAGTTGGGCAGGTGAAAAGCCGCATTGAAGTTGATCGAGGCGCCGCTGAGCTTGCTGTAGCGGGCCTTGAGGTCGACCTCGGTGTCGCTGCCCATCCCGAACATCACCCGGCCATCGACCGACCAGACCTCCTGGTCATCGACTGTCTTGGAGTCGAGGAAGATGTTGCGATAGAACCCGTCGGTGGTGCGGTAAGACCCGCCCAGCACGAAGCCAGCGCCTTCGCCAATCGGCCCGGCAACATGCGCCTGACCTTCGAAGGTCTTTTCGTTGGCATAGGATGCCCTGGCCGCGCCGGAGAGCGTATCGGTGGGCTTGAGGGTCTGGATCACCACTGCGCCGGCCGCGGCGTTGCGCCCATACAGCGCACCTTGCGGACCTTTCAGGATTTCGACCTGGCGCAGGGTTCCCTGGCTTTGGTTGAGCTGCGCGGTGTTGGTCTTGAGGATCCCGTCAACCACCAGCGCGATCGAACTTTCCGCGTCGCGCGCGCCATTGATGCCGCGGATGTTGATCTGGGTGTCGCCGGCCTCAGCCGTGCCGGTGACGATCGTGACCCCAGGGGTGAGCTGGACAAAGTCCTCAGCCTTGGTTGCCCCGGTCTTCTCGAGCGAGGCGGCCGACAGCACCGAGACCGATGCCGGCACATCCTGCAGCCGCTCGTTCTGGCGCCGCGCGGTGACGATGATGACTGTCTCCTCGGCTTCGGCCCCATCCTCTGATGCCTGAGCGAATGCCGGCAACGGCGAAAGTGCACAGGCAGCGATCGAGCCTAGCAATACTGACTTGAACTTGCGCATGATATTCCTCCCTAAATTTCGCCCGTCAGACGAGTACATTCTCGCCGCTGAAATAGACATAGACTTCTTGAAACCGGCCGTCGCGGACCCGCCAGAAATTGGTGTTGAAGAAGTTGACCTTGTGCCCGTCGGCCGCGGTCAGCACCGCTTCGAACGAGGCGGTGATCCGCCCGTTCTTGTCATCAGCGGTGCACGTGAATTTTTTGTGGACGATGCTTTCCCAGGCGCCGAAGAAATCCTCGAACATGCGGCGGATTTCGGCCTTGCCGACGTGGCGGGTAAACGCCGTCTGGACACAGAACAGCGCCTCGTCGTTGAAACAGTCGAGCACCGCCGTCATGTTCTTGGCATCGACATTGCCGAAATAGCGTTTGACTGCGAGATCGATCAGCTCGGTACGGTCTAGGGTGGGTTCGTACTGCATCAGGCGTCTCCTTCCTTCAGCAGGTTGTCGCCAGACATGTACACATAAACCCGGTGAAACTTGTCACCCTTCAGATAGAAGCGATTGCAGTTTTCATAGCGCAGTTCCGGCCCGCCGTGCGGCGTGATCAGCACAGTGAACTGCGAGCAGACCGCGTTGCTGGCGGGGTCGGCGGTGTGTACGAAATTGCCGTGCCAGATCTCCGAAAAATCGGCGAACAGCTTGACGAACATCGCGCGGATTCCGGCGTCGCGTCCGTGGTGAACGGTGTTCGAGGTCACTTCGGTGAGCACCGCATCGGCGGTGAAGCAATCGAGCACCTGGTCCAGCGCCTTGTTGTCCACCCCGTCGAAATAGCGCTTGGTGACGATGTCGATGTAGTAGGGATAGGGCAGGGCGACTTGCCCTGGTCCGCCTTCGCTCCAGTCCGCCATCAGCCGGCTCCCTTCCTGACCCCTGCATCGTTACCGACTCCTGGGGCTGGGAAGGCAATTTTGCTGTGCGTCAGCCCGAGCTGGATCAACAATTCGGCCTGCTTGTAGGCGACCAGCCCCGGGTTGATGACCGGTACCGGGAGATTGGCCGCGAGCCAGCTGGCGGATTGGTGCATGGTGGTGGAACCGAGCACGATCACGTCAGCGCCGTCGTCCTCGATCGCCTTTTCGGCCTCGGCCTTGAGCTTGGCGAACACCACCTCTTCCTTGCCTTCAAGCAGTTCGGCCAGATCGGGCCGGGTCTGGATCGAGCGCAGCGAGGCGACCCGCGGCCAATAGCCATATTCGGTCAGGGCCTTTTCGTAGAGCGGAAACCATTCGTCCCACATCGTCAGCACGGTGAACTTCTTGCCCAGCGTCATCGCCATCTGGAATGCACATTCACCCGGTCCGAGTACGGGAATTGTCAATCGCGAGCGCAGTGCGCGCAGGCCGGAATCGCTCACCGTATCGATGACCACAGCGGAATATCCTTCGTCCTCCGCGCCGATCCCGGCCTGGAACACGGTGAAGTCCATCAGCATCATGTCGTGGTAGGAGTCGCCGAGCGCCGCACCCCACGTGACCGCCGCAAACTCTGGCCTGAAGCCCGGCGCGATCGCTTCGGGCGGCAGTTGTGCAGCCCGATTGGCAACGCCGGCCGCGTCCATCGGAATCGGCACGATCACCTTGATGCGGTGTTCGCCGGTCATTGCGGAGCGTACTCCCTCATTGTTTTGTGCTTGCAGTATTGTGTACAAAATTGCAAAGGTCAAGCCTCGGAAGGGAGTTGCTATGTCGCGAGCCTCGGATCGAGCCTATGGCCGGATCAAGGACATGATCCTGCAAGGCGATCTGCCCCCGGGCGCCCAGATTCGCGAGGAGCAATTGGCCGAGACTTGCGGTGTGTCGCGCACGCCCGTGCGCGACGCGCTTCGGCGGCTGGAAAGTCAGGCCTTTATTCGTCGGAGCGAATCGCAGCGCAGCTTCGTTGCCGAATGGTCGCTCGACGATATTGCCGATGCTTTCGAATTGCGCGCGATCCTGGAAGGTCGCGCCGCGCGGCGTGCGGCAGAGCGCATTGATGACGTTGCTTTAAGGCTGCTTCGTGATTGTAATAGAATGATATTTGAGGCAGTAAAGCAGACCCCGGCAGATATTCAAGGGTTCCTCGAGGCCAATCGGGAGTTTCACGAAATCATCCTGGACAGGGCGGCGTCGCGGCGTCTGTCGTCACTGCTTTCGGCACTGATTGAACAACCTGTGGTGTGGCGAACCGCGCACCATTACGGGCGCGATGCGCTGCTGCGCTCGCACGCCGAGCACGAGGAATTGCTAGCCGCCTTTGCCCGCCGCGACGGAGCCTGGGCCGAGGCGGTGATGTCTGCCCACATCCGCCGCGCATTCCACGCCTATGCCGATGCCCATCACGGTCTTACCGCCATCGACAGTGCAGTTGGGGTCTGAGAATATGTGCACAAAATTGATCGAATTCGTCGAAGTCGGCCCGCGCGACGGGTTGCAGAACGAGAAGGAGCTGATCGCCACCGCCGACAAGCTTGAGCTGATCCGCCGGACGATTTCCGCCGGCGCGCGGCGGATAGAAGTCGCCAGCTTCGTCAATCCCAAGAAGGTGCCGCAGATGGCCGATGCCGAAGCGGTCTGCGCCGGCCTGCCCGATCGCAGCGACGTCACCTTTATCGGGCTGGTGCTCAACGCGCGCGGTGCCGAACGAGCGCTGTCCACCAGGCGGATCGATCAGCTTGGTGCGGTTTCGGTCGCTACCGACAGCTTTGCGATGGCCAATCAGGGCCAGACTAGCGATGGCTCGATCGCCGCAGCTTGCGAGATCGTGGCCATGGCAAAGGCCGCAGGTCGAACTGGCCAGGTGACAATCTCTGCGGCGTTCGGTTGTCCCTTTGAAGGCGAGGTCAGCGAAGACCGGGTGGTTGAGATGGCCGTGCAACTGGCCGCAGCGGGCCCGATCGAGGTGGCGTTGGCCGATACAATCGGGGTGGGCAATCCGGCCCAGGTTTCGCGACTGGTCGAGCGTGTCCGTCAGGCGATCAATCCGTTGCCGGTACGGGTCCATTTCCACAACACCCGTGGTACCGGTCTCGCCAATGTTTGGGCTGCGATCGAAGCCGGGGCGAGCGTGGTCGATGCCTCGCTGGGCGGTCTGGGTGGGTGTCCGTTTGCTCCGGGTGCGGCAGGCAATGTGCCGAGCGAGGACGTGATCTATATGCTCGAGCGGGCTGGAGTTGGAACGGGTATGGACTTGGCCGCACTGATCGAAGCGAGCCGCTGGTTTGCCGGGATAATGGGACGCAAACTGCCTGGGATGGTGGCGCAGGCGCCAGCCTTCCCAAAGGCAGCGTGAGGAGAGAATAGGAATGGGCTATCGCCTGGGAGTCGATGTCGGCGGCACTTTCACCGACCTTTTGTTGTTCAACGTCGACACCGGCGCGTTCTGGCGCCACAAGACCCCATCAACCCCGCACGACAGCTCGGAGGGGATCCTGAACGGCGTCACTGCGATCTGCGCTGAGGCAGGGATTGGCGCGCAGCAGATTGATACCTTCCTACACGGCACTACCGTCGCGACCAATGCCATGCTCGAAGGCAAAGGTGCTCGCGTCGGCCTGGTCACCACCGAAGGCTATCGCCACATCATGCAGATTGCCCGCAGCTTTGTGCCGGGCGGGCTGGCTGCCTGGATCATCTGGCCCAAGCCCACCCCGCTGGCGCGGCTGGAGGACACGGTCACGATCAAGGGCCGGATCGACGCGGCCGGGAACGAAGTGCGTCCGCTTGATGACGGCGACATCCGTGCTCAACTTGGCGTGCTCAAGGCGCAGGGGGTCGAGGCGATCACCGTTAGCCTGATTAACGCCTACGCCAGCGGCGCGCACGAGCAGCGGGTCGGTGCGATCGCCGCCGAGATCATGCCCGAAGTGCCGGTCTCGCTTAGCCATGAGGTCCTGCCCGAAATGCAGGAGTACGAGCGCACCCTTACTACGGTTGCCAATGCAGCGGTGCGGCCGGTGGTGGGCAAATACGTCGCCAGCCTGCGGACCAAGTTGGCCGAGGCAGGCATGGCCGGAAAACTCTCGCTGCTGCGCTCCGACGGCGGCCTGATGAGCGCCGAAAAGGCCGAAGAGCACCCGGTCAATATCCTGATGTCGGGTCCAGCCGGCGGGGTCACCGGGGCGCTGTGGGTGGGTAGGAACGCAGGCATTCGCAACATTCTGACGCTCGATGTCGGCGGAACCAGCACTGACGTGGCGTTGATCGAGAATCTTGAGCCGCGCCGAGTGCGCACAACCGAGGTCGGGCATCTGGCGGTCCGGGCATCTTCGCTCGACGTAAAGACTGTGGGCGCGGGCGGCGGCTCGATCGCCTATGTCCCCGACCTGACCAAGGCGTTGCGAGTGGGTCCGCAGTCCGCCGGCGCGGTGCCAGGGCCGGTGGCTTACGGCAAGGGCGGCGAGGCGCCGACCGTGACCGACGCCAACGTGGTGCTGGGTTACCTGCCCGAGAACCTGCTTGGTGGCACTTTCAAGCTCGACCGCGACGGCGCGAGCCGCGCGGTCCAGACCATCGCCGATGCGCTGGGGATTGATCTGATGGCCGCAGCGCGCGGGATCATCGATATCGTCAACGAGAACATGTTCGGCGCGCTGCGGATGATCTCGGTGCAGCAGGGCTATGACCCGCGCCACTTCGCGCTGATGGGGTTTGGCGGGGCGGGGCCTCTGCATGTCAACGCGGTGGCGCGGCTGATGGGTTCGTGGCCGGCAATTTCGCCGGTTTCCCCCGGTGTACTTTGCGCCTTGGGTGACGCGACCACGCGGATGCGGACCGAAACCGCCCGCAGCTTCTCGCGTCTGGCTAGCCAGACTAAAGCCGAGGAACTCATCGCAATTCTTGACGAAATGGCACAACAGACCCGCTCCGAACTTCGCTCCGACGGGGTACCCGAAGCCGAGATCAGCAGCGAGTTCGAAGTCGATGTGCGCTATGCCGGGCAGGCTTTCGAAGTTCCGCTGACAATTACCGCCGAGGCCCTCAGAGCCGACGGGATTGCTGGAATCCTGGGGCGCTTTGATGCGGAGCACAACCGGCTGTTCACTTTCAACATGGATACCCCGCACGAGATCGTGAACCTGCGCGCGGTGGCGCTGGGCCAGGCGCTTGACCTGCCTGCCGCCGAACTACCCAAGGGCGATGGCACTCCTGCCGCTGCGAAGATGCGCGACCACACCCTGTGGATGGACGGGCGGCGGCAGGCGGCGGTGATCTATGACCGATCGAAACTGCGCCAGGGCGATGTGATTGCTGGACCCGCGATCGTGGTCGAGATGGATTCGACCACGCTGATCGAAAGCGGCTGCATCGCTGCTGTCGATGCCGTCGGCAACATCCTGATCAATCTGGCCTGAGGGGAGGACAAGACATGCCTGCAACCATCGTCGAAACCAACCCGGTCCCGTTCAAGAAGATCGCGATTGACCCGGTCACGCTCGACATCATCGAGAACGCGCTGCGCAACGCCCGGATCGAAATGGATGCCACCTTGGTGCGTACCGCGATGTCGCCGGGGATCCGCGAACAGGGCGATGCCTTTCCGTTGATCGCGGATCACACCGGCAAGATGATTGTCGGCCAGTTCGGCAGTTTTATCGGCGGCTTCCTAGAAGGCTTCGATGGCACCCTTGAAGACGGCGACATGATCTTCCTGTCCGATCCCTATTCCTGCGAAGGTGCGATCAGCCATTCGAACGACTGGCTGGTGCTGCTGCCGGTGTTCAAGGACGGGCGGCTGATCGCCTACACAGCAATGTTCGGCCACATGTCCGACATCGGCGGCAAGGTGGTCGGATCGATGCCGATCAAGGCCCATTCGATCTTTGAGGAGGGGGTGCGGATTCCCCCGGTCAAGATCTGGAGAAAGGGCGAGTACAACGAAGACCTGATGAAGCTGGTGATGCACCAGACCCGCAAGCCGGATTGGTGTCAGGCCGATCTCAACGCGCTGATCGCCTCGTGCCGGGTCGCGGCGCGGCGGGTGATCGAGATGGCCGGGCGGTTCGGCGACGACGTCTATGTCTCCGCGACGCAGGAGCTGCTGGCGCGCAACCACCGGGCGATGAAGCAGCTGATCGGGATGGCGGTCGGCGAGGAACCGGTCAGCTTCGAGGATTACATTTGCGACGACGGAGTCGGTTCCGGCCCTTACCGGATCAAATGCAGCATGTGGCGCGATGGCGACAAGGTGGTGCTCGATTTCGCCGGCACCGACCCGCAGAGCGCAGCCTCGATCAACTTCTATCTCAACGAGAACATGTTCAAGATGTTCTTCGGGATCTACATGATCATGGTCTTCGATCCGCAGATCCTGTTCAACGACGGGTTCTATGACCTGATCGAGGTGCGGATCCCGGAAGGCTCGCTGCTTAAACCGAAGTTCCCTGCCGCGCTCTCCGGCCGGACCCATGCGCTGGGGCGGATCTTTGACATCCTCGGCGGGCTGCTTGGGCAGAAGACCCCGGAATTCCTCAACGCCGCGGGTTTCAGCTCCAGCCCCCACCTGTTCTATTCGGGCAATGACAACCGCCCAGGCAAAGGCGGCGAGTGGTTCCAGCTGTTCCAGATCGGCTTTGGCGGCATCCCCGGGCGGCCGCTCGGCGACGGACCCGATGGTCACTCGCTGTGGCCGGGTTTCACCAATGTCCCCAACGAATTCCTCGAGCGCTATTTCCCAATGCTGATAGAGCGTTACGAGACTGCGCCTGACAGCGGCGGGGCAGGGCTGCACCGCGGCGGTAACGGCATCCACATGACCTATCGCTTCCTGGCCGCTGGAACGATCTCGATCCATGACGATCGCTGGTTCGTCCCGCCTTGGGGGGTCAACGGCGGGCTGCCAGGCCAGCGCGCGCGCAAGATTCTGGAGAAGGCCGATGGCACCCAGCAGATTGTTGGCAACAAGGTTGAAGATGTGACCGTCGAGGTCGGCGACCAACTGCACTTCATCACCTGGGGCGGCGGCGGCTGGGGCGATCCCTTGGAGCGTGATCCGGCGCTGGTTGGACTTGAAATCACCCAGGGGCTGGTGACGCCAGAAGGCGCGAAGGCTTATGGCGTGGTTGCCGATGCCAGTGGCGAGGTCGATACTGTCGCGACCGAGGCAATGCGGGCGCAGCTGCGGACCGACCGGGGTGAGCTGCCATTGTTCGACTATGGTCCGGGGATTGAACAACTGCGCAGCAATTGTCTGGCGGAAACCGGGCTGCCTGCACCGATCCAGCCGGTCTGGCATCAGCTTGAAGTGGCGGAGTAGGCCGTGACCAACACCGGCGCCCTCAAGGATATCCGCGTGATCGAGCTGGGCCAGCTGCTGGCCGGTCCGTTCTGCGGCCAGTTGCTTGGCGATATGGGCGCGGACGTGATCAAGGTCGAACCGCCCGGCGCCGGCGATCCGATGCGCGAATGGGGTCAGGGCGCTGAAAAGGTGCAATGGGAAGTGATCGCGCGCAACAAGCGCTCGGTTTCGGCCAACCTGCGGATGACCGAAGGTCAGGCGCTGGTTCGCAAGCTGATCGCCGGCGCCGATGTCCTGATCGAGAATTTCAAACCCGGGACGATGGAAAAATGGGGGCTCGGACCCGAATCACTCCATGCCGAAAACCCCGGCCTGATCATCGCGCGGATGTCTGGCTATGGTCAGAGCGGCCCCTATTCAGACCGTGCCGGGTTCGGCGGGATCGGCGAAGCGATGGGCGGCTGGCGGTACATCGTCGGTGAGCCCGACCGGCCACCCAGCCGGATGGGAGTTTCGATCGGCGATACCCTGACCGCAACCTACGGGTGCATGGGCGTGCTGGCTGCCTTGCACGCTCGCGGTACGACCGGGAAGGGGCAGGTGATCGATGCCGCGCTTTATGAAAGCGTGCTGCAGGTGATGGAAGGGCTGGTCCCCGAATACGACCACGGTGGCTTTATTCGCGAGCGGTCGGGATCGATCCTTACCGGGATCGCACCGTCGAATGTCTATGGCTGCAAGGACGGCGAATATATGATCGGGGCGAACAAGGATTCGCTGTGGCAGCGGCTCGCCGGGGCGATGGGGCGGCCCGAGCTTGGCACCGATCCGCGTTATGCTACCCACCTCGCCCGCGGGCAGAACCAGCTCGAACTCGATGCGCTGATCAACGCCTGGACAGCAACGCTCACCGTCGGCGAGGTTGACGCGATGATGATCGCACATTCGATTCCCGCCGGCAGGGTCTATCGTGCGCCCGACATGCTGGCTGACCCGCATTTTCAGGCGCGTGAGGCGATTGTCGAGGTTGAGACCGAGCGGTTCGGCAAGCTCAAGATGCAGGGCGCCTTTCCCCGGCTCTCCGCCACGCCCAGCGGCATACGCCGCCCTGCGCCTTCATCAGTCGGACAACACAATGCTGAAATCTATGGCGAACTGCTGGGCCTGGACGAGGCGGCGCTGGCTGATCTCAAGGCAGTCGGGGCAATCTGATCAAGCCGGATCAGGTCTGACCGCCGTCGCAGCGCACCAGACTGCCGGTGACATTGATCGATGCGGGGCTGGCGACGAACAATGCAGCGGTGAGGATATCCACCGGGTCGGCTGGTCTGCCGCGGGCATTGGGCGAGTGTTCACGCGCGTCCTCGCTCCAGGCCTTGGAAATATCGGTCAGGAACGGACCGGGTGAGAGCGTGTTGACCCGGACCTTGGGGGCATATTCGCGGGCCAGGCTGACCGACATGGCATTGAGCGCCGCCTTCGACGAGCCATAGGGGATAACTTCCGGCAGAGGAACCAGGGCGCCGGTTGAGGAGACGTTGATGATGCTTCCGCCGCCCGCATCGGCCATCCGCTTGGCGATCTGGCTGGCAAGTCGAAACGGGCCTTTGAAGTTGAGGTTGACCACTGCGTCGAAAAGCTCCTCGGTCACTTCGTGGCTGGGCATCCGCGGCCCCATTCCGGCGTTGTTGACCAGGATATCGACGCGCCCAAAAGTGGCATAGGCGGTCTCGATCAGGTGGTCGATTTCGTCCCAGCGGCCGACATGGCAGGCAACAGCAAGGGCTCTGCGGCCCAGTGCGCGGACTTCTTCGGCAACCGCTTCGCAAGCATCAAGCTTGCGGCTGGCGATGATCACATCGGCGCCGCGCGTGGCGAAGGCCTTGACCATCTGATAGCCAAGTCCGCGCGATCCGCCGGTGACCAACACAACCTGGCCAGTGAAATCGAACAGCGGATCGGGGGTCATAGGTTTTCTCCGGTAGTGAGTGCGGATCTTCATTGCGGCAATGCGCGGACCAGTTCGAGCACGCGTTCGGCCCATTCGGAGCGGCAGATCAGCAGGTCGGGCATGTAGGTGTTGGGCTGGTTGTAGATCAGCGGAGAACCATCGGCACGGCTGACGTGCAGACCATGCGCGGCCGCCACGGCAACCGGGGCACAACTGTCCCATTCAAACTGACCGCCGGTGTGGAGGTAAATCTCGGCCTGCCCAAGGACCACTGCCATGGCCTTGGCCCCGGCGCTGCCCATCGGGATCAGTTCGGCGTCGAGCGCCTCGGCAACTGCGACCGCTTCCTTCGCTGGGCGAGTGCGGCTGACCAGCATCCGCGGGGTTGGCGCTACAGCTGAAAGCGGCTGCGGCTGATCGCTGCGGAGCACCTTACTCAGTCCCGGCAAGGCAACCGCTCCGACTCTCGCCACGCCGTCAACCGCAAGCCCGACATGGACTGCCCAATCGCTCCGCCGTTCACCGAATTCGCGAGTCCCGTCGACCGGGTCGATGATCCAGACGCGCGAGTGGGCGAGGCGATCGAAGTTGTCCTTCTCCTCTTCGGAAAGCAGGGCGTCGTCGGGCCGCGCTTCGCGGATCGCGTGAACCAGGAACTGGTTGGCGGTCTGGTCGCCGGCTTTGCCCAGCGCTTTGGCCGAAAGCAGGTTTGATTCGCGCACTTCGAGCAGCAAGCGGCCGGCGACTTCGGCGAGGTGCGCGGCGAGCTCGGCGTCGGTCATGCTCATTTCAGCGGGATCAGCTGGCGAATGATGTGATCGGCGGCTTCATCGGCGGTCATTTGCACCGTGTTGACACGGATCTCGGCATTCTCCGGAGGTTCATAGGGGCTGTCGATCCCGGTAAAGTTCTTGAGCGCACCGCTGCGCGCCTTCTTGTAAAGCCCCTTGACGTCGCGCGCCTCGGCCACCTCGAGCGGGGTATCGACGAAGATCTCGACGAATTCGCCCTCGGCCAGCATCGCCCGGACCATGTCGCGCTCGGCGCGAAACGGGCTGATGAACGCAGTGAGCACGATCAGCCCGGCGTCGGCCATTAGCCTGGCAACCTCGCCGACTCGCCTGATGTTTTCGATTCGGTCGGCCTCGGTGAAGCCAAGGTCCTTGTTGAGCCCGTGGCGGACATTGTCGCCGTCGAGCAGGAAGGTATGCCGGTTCATCAGGTTGAGGCGTTTCTCGACCGCGTTGGCGATGGTGCTCTTGCCCGATCCCGAAAGCCCGGTGAACCACAGCACCGCGGGCTTCTGGTTCTTGAGCGCGGCATGGGCTTCGCGGCTGACGTCGGTTGCCTGCCAATGGACGTTCTGGGCGCGGCGCAGACTGAAGTGCAGCATGCCAGCACCGACCGTGCGGTTGGTCAGCTTGTCGATCAGGATGAACCCGCCAAGCGTTCGGCTGTCAGCATAGGGTTCGAACACCAGCGGCTTGTCGGTGGCGATCTCAGCCACGCCGATCGCATTGAGTTCAAGCGTTTTGGCGGCAAGATGCTCCAATGTGTTGACCTGGATTGTATACTTTGGCTGGTGGACCGTTGCCGAGACCATCTGGGTGCCAAGCTTGAGCCAGTACGAGCGGCCGACGTGCATCGCCGCGTCGTCCATCCATACCAGCGTCGCTTCGAACTGGTCAGAGACTTCGGGCGGAGCATCGGCCAGAGCAATGACATCGCCGCGTGAGCAATCGACTTCATCGGCTAAACACAGCGTCACCGATTGGCCGGCGACTGCCTCATCAAGGTCGCCGCCAAGTGTAACGACGCGGGAGACCGTGCTGGTCTTGCCCGAAGGCAACACCCGGACGGCATCGCCCGGCTTGACGCTGCCGGCGGCGATCAGCCCGGAGAAACCCCGGAAATCGAGGTTGGGGCGGTTGACCCATTGCACTGGCAAGCGAAACGGTTTGGCCTGGTCGCTGTCGTTGTCGAGTTCGACCGTTTCGAGGTGCGCGATCAGCGGCTTGCCCATGTACCACGGGGTATTGGCTGAGTTGGCGGTGATGTTGTCGCCCTTGAAGCCTGAGATCGGCATGGCAGTGAAGCCACTCAGGCCGATGTCCTTCGCAAATTGGGCATAGTCGGCGACGATCGCCTCGTACCTGGCTTGATCATAACCGATCAGATCCATCTTGTTGACCGCCAGCACGACGTTTTTGATGCCGATCAGCTTGGCCAGATAGCTGTGCCGCCGGGTCTGGACCAGCACGCCTTTGCGCGCATCGACCAGGATCACCGCAAGGTCGGCTGTACTCGCGCCGGTGACCATGTTGCGGGTGTATTGCTCGTGCCCGGGGCAATCGGCGACGATGAACTTGCGCTTTTCGGTGGCGAAGAAGCGGTAAGCGACGTCGATCGTGATGCCCTGCTCGCGCTCGGCGGCGAGGCCGTCAACGAGGAGAGCGAAGTCGATATCCTGGCCCTGGGTGCCAACCTTCTTAAAATCGGCCTGAAGTGCTTCCAGCTGGTCCTCGAAGATCATCTTCGAATCGTAGAGCAGCCGCCCGATCAGCGTCGACTTGCCGTCGTCAACCGAGCCGCAAGTGATGAAACGCAGCAGGCTCTTGTGCTGGTGCTGCTCAAGGTAGGCGTCGATATCCGCGGTGATCAGGGCGTCGGTTCGGTAGATGGGGTCCGCATCCGCCATCAGAAATACCCCTCCTGCTTCTTCTTCTCCATGCTCGCGTCGCCGCCGTCCTTGTCGATGATCCGGCCCTGGCGTTCCGAAGTGGTGGTGAGCAACATCTCCTGGATGACTTCGGGCAAGGTCGCCGCTTCGCTTTCAACCGCGCCGGTCAGCGGATAGCAGCCCAGGGTGCGAAAGCGGATCGAGCGTTCGACCGGAACTTCGCCTTCGCGCAGCGGGAAGCGCTCGTCATCGACCATCAGCAGCAGCCCATCACGCTCCACGGTCGGGCGCTTGGCGGCGAAGTAGAGCGGGACGATCGGGATCGCGTTGAGATGAATGTACTGCCAGATGTCGAGCTCGGTCCAGTTGCTGATCGGGAACACCCGGATCGATTCGCCCTTCTGCTTGCGGGCGTTGTAGAGGTTCCACAGCTCGGGCCGCTGGTTCTTGGGGTCCCAGCCGTGGCTCGCAGTGCGGAAGCTGAAAATCCGTTCCTTGGCCCGGCTCTTTTCCTCATCGCGCCGCGCCCCGCCGAAGGCAACGTCGAAGCCGTACTTGTCGAGCGCTTGCTTCAATCCCTCGGTCTTCCACATGTCAGTGTGCAGTGGGCCGTGATCGAACGGGTTGATACCGCGCTCCTGCGCCTCGGGGTTGTGATAGACGAGGAGGTCCATCCCGCTCTCTGCCGCCATCCGGTCGCGCAGCGCGTACATGTCCTGAAACTTCCAGGTGGTGTCGACATGGAGCAGCGGGAACGGCGGGGGCGAGGGGTAAAATGCCTTGCGCGCCAGGTGCAGCATTACCGCACTGTCCTTGCCGACCGAATAGAGCATCACCGGCTTGTCAGCCTCGGCCACCACTTCGCGCATGATGTGGATCGCTTCGGCTTCGAGCCTTTCAAGGTGGGTAAGGGGACGGGTCATTGTGGTTCCCTGTCAGGCTGCGGCGCTGCTTGCAATCAAGACATTCTTGGCCGGGGACAGGTTGTGCCTTCGCTGCAACGAAATTCCAATCCGGGAGATCTTGCCGTGTCGCGAAGGCGATTTCGGTATTTTCCACTGACTTGAGTCGCAATCTGTAGGTTCCTCGGACTATGAAAGATGCCAACCGCGCTAGCGGCGACGATGGAGAGCGAGCAATGTCCGAAGCCGTCCTGTTCGAACTGCGCGATGATGGGATCGTGCTGATCACCATCAACCGGCCCGAACAACGCAATTGCCTTAGCCGTGAAGTGCGCGACGGGCTGCGCGCCGCATGGGCGCGGTTCGAGGCCGATGACAAGGCTCGGATCGCGATCCTGACCGGTGCGGGCGATCAGGCGTTCTGCGCCGGGGGTGACCTCAAGGAAATGGTTGAAACCGGGCTCAAGGTCCCGCCGCGCGACATGTTTCCGGTGCCTTATGAAAACCTGGTGCTGAGCAAACCGACAATCGCTGCGGTCAACGGGGTTGCCTTTGCCGGCGGCTGGATGATCGCCCAGGCCTGCGATTTGTGCGTGGCCAGCAGCAATGCTCAGTTCGCGATCACCGAAGTGCGGGTTGGGCGCGGGTCGCCGTGGTCGTCGCCGCTTATCCACATGATCCCGCAGCGGATCTATATGGAGATCGTGCTGACCGGAAAGCCGATCACCGCGCAGCGTGCTTATGAGATCGGGCTGGTCAACCGCCTTGCCGATCCTGGCGCCGCGCTTGATGTTGCGCTCGAACTGGCCAAGGAGGTGCTCGCCGGAGCGCCCCTGTCAGTCGCTGCGGCGCGGCAGACGGTGATGCTGGCGACCGAAATGGGCCGCGCCGCGGCGCTCGATGCTGCCTATGCCGCGCACGAGCAAGCTTACAACAGCCACGACGCGCGGGAAGGACCCCGGGCCTTCGCTGAAAAGCGCAAGCCGATGTGGCAGGGGCGCTAGCCTGCCCGCAGCGCCATTTGCCAGCCAAGTTGCTGCACCGAATCCTTAGTGGTAAGCTGGCCGGAGCGCGATGCATCCAGCTGGAGGACGTCGGAACTCATGCCAAGCAATTCATTTCGTCTGCTTCTAAAGCTTCTGGTTTATGCGTCAGTGGCTGCGGCGGGCCCGGCCTCAGCGCAGACGCTGGAAGAGCTCGACCGCCTGGTTGATGCCAGCTCCAAGCCCAAGGAAGGGCTGGCACTGGCGCGAAACCAGGCTGGCGGCGGAGCCTGGCTCGACGCGCTCGCCACGCTCGACCGGGTGCTAGCTACCGATCCCAAACACAAGCAGGGCCGCCTGCTTCGCGCGAGCATCCTGTGCCAGCTCGATGATCGCGACGGGGCCAAGGTCGAATTCGCTCGGATCAAGTCTGGCGACTACAAGAAAGCCGATTGGGCCGCCGCGATGGCGCCGTGCAATGCTTTGAAAGAGGGTGGGGCATGAGGCTGTCAGGCAAGGCGCTGACCCTCGCAGCCGCGCTGGCGCTGGCCAGCAGCGGCTACGCTGCCACCCAGAGCGCGGCGATCGGGGTTGCCGCATCGGTGATCAAGGAAGTGAAGCTCAGCAACGCCCAGACACCCAAGGGCAAGCAGGTAACGGTCAAGCAGCGGATCGCGCTGGGCGATCTGATCAAGACTGGCAAGGCCAGCCAGCTGCAAGTGCTGCTGCTTGATCGCTCGAGTTTTTCGATCGGGGCCAATGCGGCGCTGCGGATCGACCGGTTCGTTTACGATCCAGCGCGCGGACGGACCACCGGCGCGACGGTGACCAAAGGCGCGTTCCGGTTCATGTCGGGCCAACGCACCGCGGCCAACAGCGCCAGCGTGTCCTCACCCGTCGCGACCATCGGGGTTCGCGGCACCATTCTGGATGGCGCAGTCGGCGAAGCCGTGCAGAACATTGCCAAAGGCGAAGTCAAAGCGGTGAAGAATGCCAAAGCGGACAAGAAAACCGCAACCCTGGTGGTGCTACGTGGTCCCGGCAGCCGCACCCAGCCTGGGGCCGAAGTCGGCGCGGCCTCGGTCACTTCGGGCGGGGTAACGATCGAACTGACTAGCCCGATGCAGGCAGCCTACGTACCGCGCGCCGGCGCCGCGCCGATTGCATTCCGGATTTCGTCGGCTGGCCTCGCCAAGCTGCAGGACCAAGTGTTTCCGCGCCAGGCTGCGGGCGGAGGCAATGCGGCGACAGCGGCGCTGATCGGCGGTTTGCTTGGCGTGCTGCCCGGAGTGCTTGGCGACGGCAATGACGGCAATACCGAACGCCCGACCACCCCGCAGAGCTCGCCGAACAGTCCTGCTGGCAAGCCCTGAGCCGGAGCTACTTGCTGCGCGCCATGTAAACCCCGTCCCAGCTGGCTGGCGGGGGAATGGCGGTCAACGCCGCGATCCGTTCGCCGTAGAGTGTGTAGAGCGGGGCCAAACCTAAGAACCCGGCCTGCCCGTTCAGCGCTGCAAGATGGCCGGTGGCTGAGTTCCAATCCCGCGCATGGTAAGCGCTGAGCATAGCGTTATGGAGCGCAAGCAGATCGGCAAATTCAGGCCTGACTGTCATGGTCTCGTCGCCAAGCAAGGCATAGACCGTCTCTGGCGCTTCGCGGCCGACTACCCGGACCCGGTCGAGCTCAATCATTGCAAAGTCGGACAAGCGGTCATGCAGCGCAGTGCCAGTGGCGATCGCAACCCCGTAAAACTTGGTCAGGCCTTCGATTCGCGAGGTCAGATTGACCGTATCGCCGATCAGCGAATAGGACAGGCGCTGCGCCGAGCCCATGTTGCCAACGCAGCACAGCCCGCAGTTGAGGCCGATCCCGATCCGCACCGTTCCTGGCCAGGTCACGTCAGGGTCGCGGCCCTCGCCAGTATTGAGTGCATCGAGCTTGCGGACCATTTCCAGCGCCGCGCGGGCGGCGTTGCGGTGCTGGTCGGGATCGTCGAGCGGGGCGTTCCAGAACGCGACAATCGCATCGCCGATGAACTTGTCGATTGTCGCCTTGCGTCCCAGCAGCACGTCACACAACGGAGTCAGCAGTGCGATCAGGAAGCCGATCAGCTGCTTGGGCGCAAGCTGCTCGGAAATGCCCGAAAAATTGCGCACGTCAGCGAACAACACGGTCATCTCGCGCTCCTCGCCGCCGAGTTCGAGGCGGTCCGGATCGGCGGCGATACGCTTGACCAGTTCGGGTGAAAGATAGCGATCGAAGGCGCTGTGGATGTAGGCGCGGCGGCGTTCCTCGCGGTAGAACACCAACACGGTCTGGGCGCTATAAACCAGCACCAGCGCCAGCACCGGATAGAGCGGGTCGAGCAGAAAGCCATGCCGGGAGAAGGCCAGCCAGCTCCCCGCGATCACCAACGCGATCGCGCCAAGCACTACTACCGCGCCTTTGGCGGCCCCCAACCTGGGCAACAGCAGCGAAAGCGCGATCCCCAGTAGCAGGATCAGCGCCAGTTCGAGCCCTGGCGCCCAGTCCGGCCGCAGCAGAAACTTGCCCAGCACAGCTTGTTCAACCGCTTGGGCATGGGCCATCACGCCCAGCTCGCGCTCGCTGAGCGGGGTCGAGACGAGATCGCGCAGTCCGATCGCACCCGCGCCGACGAAAACGATCCGACCCGCCACTGCAGCTTCGAGTTGCTCAGGCGAGAGCGACCCGTCGAGCACTTGCCAGGCGGGAATGGTGCGGGCGCTGGTTGGGGCGGTCCAGTGCAGCCACAAGCCGCCACTGGCGGTAGTCGGCACTTCGAACTCGCCAGCTTTGACAGCCACCACCCGGCCCGGTGCGCCCTGGGTTTCGCCGCTCGCGTCGCTGGTCTTGACCGTGATCGAGCCGGCCCCCTGCGCCACCCGCAGCGCTTCGAGCGACAAGGATGGCAGCAGCTGGTCGCCCTGCCGTGCCAGTAGCGGCACCGAGCGCAGAATTCCATCGCTATCCGCAGCCAGGCTTACCGATCCGCTCCCAGCGGCGGCGCTGCTCAGTACCGGCAGCGATTCGATCCCGCGACGAAACCCGGGAACTTCGCGCGGCGGCGATCCGGCGACGGCAAAACCGGCCTTGGGCGACACTGGTGGGCCAGCGCGATCGTTGACCAGGAAATAGCCGAGCACCGTAGGGGTCGCGGCGATGCTTTGGGCAAGCTGCGCGTCGTTATCAGGCAGGCGGCGCAGCGTGCCGACCACCGCCCGGTCAGCCCCGCTGCGTTCGAGCTGCGCGGCAAGCTGGGCGGGCGAAGTCCGGTCGGGCTCGGAGAACACGACGTCGAAGGCGATCACCGAGGCCCCGGCCTGACCCAGTCGCTCGGTCATGCGGGCGATCTCGGTGCGCGGCCACGGCCACTGGCCCAGCCGGCGGATGCTTTCATCGTCGATATCGATGACCCGAACCGGAGCGTCTTCAAAGGCGCGCGGTGCGGCGCGCTGGTAGCTGTCGAACAGCAACAGGCCGATCCGTTCAAGCCCGGGAGGCCGGATCAGCTGCAAGCACGACGACGAGCAGCGCCAGCAGCACCCCTGCCAGCACCGGCATTCGGTTTTCTGACTGGACCAAGCCTCGCTTCGCCATCACGCCCCGGCCAAGCTCATTGCGGCCGTTTCTTCTTCGGCGGCTTGGGTGGTGTTGGCGCTGGAGCAGGTGCCGGGCGACGCAGGGCCAGGTAACCCGGAGTATCCTCGACCAGATCAGGCACCGCCTCGAACCGTGTCCCCATCGCCGCGTCCAGCCGGTTCAGGCGGTCAAGCGGCAGCGGGTGGGTGCGGCGGTGCATTCCATAGGCCTGTTCTTCGGTGGTCGCAGTCAGGGTCTGGAGGACGCCGCCCAGGCCATAGGGCGAATAACCCGAGCGCGCCGCGATCACCACGCCGATCCGGTCCGCCTCGTACTCGGCGTTGGGGTCAAGGCCCTTGATGTAAAGATCCTTGCCGGCATTGAGCAACGCGGTGCTGAACTGATCGGCGATGCTGTTGCCAGTGGAGACAGTGAAATAGCGCCGCATCTCGGTCAGGGACTGATCACGCAGGCTCCTTTGCAGTGCCTCCAGATGGTGCTTGCGCTCGACATGGGCGATCTCGTGGGCAAGCACCCCGGCCAGCTCGGCTTCGCTGCGCATCCGCTCAAACAGCCCACGGGTGATCAGAATGTAGCCACCGGGGGTCGAGAAGGCGTTGAAATCGTCGCTGTCGACGATGCAGAATTTCCACGGCAGCGCGGGCCGGCCGCTGTGCAGCGCCAGCCACCGCCCGAGCCGGTTGACATAGGCCTGCTTGGCCGGATCCTCGACCAGCGGTGCCGCACCCAGCAGCATCCCGGCCAGATCGCCGCCGATCTTGATCTCTTCCGCTTCGTTGATCTTGCGCAGGCCCTCACCGATCTTCTGTGCTGACTGGGCCTTGTTGACGAGGTCGTTCAGCACCCCGAACTGCGCAGCGGCAGGAGCAGAGCTTAGCGCCGCTGCGGCGATCAATGGCCAGACCAAGCGGGCGGGGCGGATCACTTGACTTTCCCCGGTTTGAGCGCGGCGACCTGGCTTTCCTTGAGACCGCCTTGTGCCGCCAGCGCCCGCGCCTCGCTCTCGCTGGCGCCGAGCGCTTCGAGCCGGGCGAGCTGCGCGCGGTCGATCGCGGCGTTGCGGATCGAGCCTTCGTCCAGCCCCTTGACCCCGGTGGCGATGGTCCGCCCGGTGCTGCCGGTGCGCAGCGCGGCGGTCGATCCGCCGGCCGCGGCGGATTCGAGCCGGACAATCAGCATCCGCACCCAGCCGCGCTTGCCGCCGGTCTCAACCGACAACCAGCCGCCCTTGCGGGCAACGATCGTGACCGGCTGGTTGGCCGACAGCGGACCCAGCTTGGCGGCATCGATGAACGGTTCGGCGAAGAGATCGCCGGCACGGATCGTCATGCCGCGTTCGCTGGCCAACGCCGCTCCGGGCAGCAGAAGTGCCGCAGCAAGCAGGATCGCGCGAAGGTTATGCATGGCCGCTGCCGTCACTCCCGTGCGCCAAACTACCAGCTTTGCGTGAGGGTTCAAAGAGCCGAACGCCCTCTTCGCGCCCCTTGACCTGATGAACCCCGCAATCGCGCCAGGCGAAGTCATCGCCGGCGGCCACGCGGGTTGCTTCGGTCACCAGAATCCGTGCGATCCCTTTGGTCAGACCCTTCAACCCGGCTGGCAAGGTTCACCGTGTCGCCGATCACGGTGTAGTCGAGCCGATCGTTCGAGCCGATGAAGCCGACCACCGCCTTGCCGCTGTGGATGCCGATGCCGATTTCCAGATCGGCGACCAAGTCTCGCCAAGATTGCCGTGCATCTCGTCCAGCGCGTCCGACATCTCCAAGGCGGCGGCAACTGCGCGGCGGGCGTGATCCTCCATCGCCACCGGCGCCCCCCAGAAGGCCATGATCGCATCGCCGATGAACTTGTCGAGTGTGCCCGAATGGGCGAAAATCACTCCGACCTGGCGCGAGAAATAGCTGTTGAGCATCGCCACCACCTGCTCCGGGGCGGTCACTTCGGACAAGGCGGTGAAACCGCGGATGTCGGAGAACAGCACGCTGAGTTCGCGCGCTTCGGCCTGCTGGCGATAGTCGATCTCGCCCTTTTCGATCAGTTCGGCGACCACCCGGGCATCGAGGAAACGTGTGAACATCGCGGCGGTGCGCAGCCGGCGATTGCGCTCCTCCATGTAAGCAATGGCGCCCGCGACGAAGTGATAGGCCCAGCCGAAGGCCAGCACCCCGAACACTGGAACGAAAGTGCCACCGGAGAGCATCAACCAGCCTGCGGCAAAGGCACCAAGTGACAGCGCAATCATCGCATACAGCAAGCGCTGTGCGCTGATGTTGCGGGCATATCCAATCGCCAGCAGCGCGATCAGCCCCAGCGCCAGTGGCAGCATGGCGGGACGCTTGATTTCGCGCAGCCAGTCGCCGCGATCGAGGTTGTCGATCGCGGTGGCGAGGATTTCGACCCCGGGATAAGCGGTACCCAGCGGAGTCACCCGGAAGTCCTGCAGCCCCGGCGCGGCGGTGCCGACGATCACGATCTTGCCGCGGAACTCGTCTGCCGGACGCCGGGACTCGCGACTGAGACTATCGAGATAGACATCGGCATAGGAGACATGCTTCCAGCTGCCGCGCCAGTTGAGCATGACCTGCTGTGTATCAGGCAGCTTGCGCCCCCGTTCGGCGGCGATCCGGGCCGGCAGCGAGGGAAAACGCCACCCGCCGCTTTCGCCGTAAAGCGCATGACGGCGTCCGCTGCCATCGCTGTCGGCGGTAAAATTGATCAGCCCGCCACGCATCGCCTCGGGGAATTCGGCGACCACCAGCGGCAGCATGATCGGGGCGCGGGCGCCCGGTTCCGGACGGCCGACCGGCTTCGCGCCGACCGCCGCCGGGAGATTTTCGACCACCGCGCCGGTGCCGTCGCTGTTGAGCGTCATCCCCAGCCAGACATTGGGATTGCGGGCCACCGCATCGGCGAAGGCAGCGTCGTGTTCGGGGCGGAATACGTCGGGTTCGTTGAAAAGGATGTCGAAGACGATCGCTTGTGGTTGCTGCGCTGCGATATGATCGATCAGCTCGCCGTGGATTGAGCGCGGCCAGGGCCAGTTGCCGGCATCATCGTTCATATCCTCGAGCGATTTCTGGTCGATATCGACGATCACCACCCGGTCCGACTGGGCGCGGCGCTGGGCATGGAGCGCCAACAACACATCCCCGCCGCGCTGGTCGGCGAACCGCGTCGCGTTGAGCCAGCCATAGTCGGCCAGTGCCAGAACCGCGAACAGCGCCGCCAGCGCCAGCCAGCGCCCACCCGGCAAGCGGGCCAGTTTCGCAATCAGTCCACGATCCATCGCGCAGCTATGGCCCCGGTGCCGGGGTCTGACAACTGCGACGAACCGAGCAACGCCAGCTTGCTCCGGTGGGTGGACCGTGCCAAATTGGCACTCGGCTGGAGGGCGTGATGCCGAAATTCGCAATGTCGCAAGGCCCCCGGGTCAGGGGCATCGGGCTTGGCGCGGCGATTTTGCTCGCCGTGCTCGCCGCCAGCGCGGCACTGGCTGCTGGGCGCTATGAAGGCGTTGCCAGCTGCGCCGGATCGACCTGCCACGGCCGGGCCGAGGGCAACGGCGCGGTGGTGCGCCAGGACGAACTGAGGCTGTGGCAAGAACCATCCGCGCGGAGCGGCGCCCACAGCCGGGCCTATGCCGGGCTGATTTCGCCGCGCGGCGAGCGGATTGCCGGGACGCTGGGGCTGGGCAGCGCCGGTTCGGCGGCGGCTTGCCTGGGCTGCCACGTCACTCCGCCAGGTGAACGCGGAGAGCGCTTTCAGGTCTCTGACGGGGTAGGCTGCGAGGGTTGCCACGGAGCCGCTTCGGGCTGGATTGCGAGCCACTATGCGGTGGGGGCAAGCCATGCCGGCAATCTGGCAAATGGCATGATCCCGCTCGACGATCCCAGCGCGCGCGCCGGGGTTTGCCTCGATTGCCACCTTGGCAGCGGCAAGCCCGGACAGTTCGTCACCCATGCGATGATGGCGGCAGGGCATCCGCGGCTGTCGTTCGAGCTAGACCTGTTCTCCTCGCTCCAGCAGCACTGGGATGAGGATACGGACTATGCCGCGCGCAAACCACGCGTCGATTCTGTGCGGCTGTGGGCGGTCGGCCAGACCCAGGCAGTGCAGCGCTCGCTTGGCCTGTTTGTGCAAGGCAACCTCGCCAGCAACGGGGTGTTCCCGGAGTTCACGTTTTACGATTGCCATTCTTGCCACCGCGCGATCGACGACAATCCGGCGGGTGGGCGGACTTTCGAGCCAAACCCGGGGCGCCCGATCGAATTCGGCCAGCCGCCGTTCAACGATGAAAACATCATCATGCTTTCTGCCGTAGCGCAAGTGCTGGCACCCGCGCAGGCGGCGCAGTTCGACCGGGCCGCGCGCGAGTTTCACGCCGCGATGGGCCGCGGTCGGGGTGATGCGGTGGCTGCCGGAGCAAAGCTCGACGCAGCGGCAAGCTCGCTTGGTGCTGCGATGGCGCAGGGACCCGGCGGCGGCGACACCGCTTTCCGGGTAATTGCGGCGATCGGCGGGCGAGCGATTGCGCCGCGCTTCACCGATTATGCCGGTTCTGCGCAAGCGGTGATGGCGGTCGATACCCTGCTCAACGCGCTGGTCCGCGAGGGCCGGGTAACGGTTGGCGCGGCGGCGGGGATCCGCGCCCAGATCAACCGCGCCTATGGCGCAGTGGCCAGCCCGACCGACTACAGCCCGGCCAACTTCCGCGCCGCGCTGGGGCAAGCGGTGCGCAACATCGAGGCGCTGCGATGAGCCCGCGTTGGCCGCTACTTTCGGCGCTGTTGCTGCTTGCATCGTGCGGCGGCGGGGGTGGTTCGAGTGGCGGAGGCGGAGGGCCGACGCCGACGCCAACGCACGACCCCAACCCCGCCTGCCGGTCAGTCCTACGTCGTTCCGGCGCCAGAATCGCTGGCGGTGGCCGATGTCCAGAAGGTGCTCGCCCAGGCCGCCGCCCAGGCCCAGGCGGATGGCCGCCCTGGTGTGATTGCGGTGACCGACCGGCTGGGCAATGTCTTGGCGGTGCTGCGGATGACCGCCGCTCCTGCCACCGCCGCGATCCCGCGTGCGAGCGACGGCACGGCGCAGGATGTGCAAGGCCTTACCGTTCCTGCCGAAGCCGCTGCGATCGCCAAGGCCATCACCGGAGCCTACCTCTCAAGCAGCGGCAATGCCTTTTCCAGCCGCACCGCCAGCATGATCGTGCAGCAGCATTTTCCGCCCGCGCCTTCGACCGCTGGCCTTGAAAGCGGGCCACTGTTCGGGGTGCAGTTCAGCCAGTTGCCTTGCTCGGACTTGTCCGCACGAATTGCCGCAGGTCCATCGGCGCTGATCGGGCCGAAGCGCTCTCCTTTGGGTCTGTCGGCCGATCCTGGCGGCTTTCCACTTTACAAGAATGGCGTGGTGGTCGGCGGGATCGGGGTGGCGGCTGACGGGACTTATGGGCTCGATCCGAATGTGCTCGATGTCGATAGCGACACCGACGAGCGGATCGCACTGGCCGGAACAGTCGGGTTCGAAGCGCCGCTGAACGTCCGCGCCAACCGGATTTCGGTGGACGGCACGTCGCTGCGCTACACCGATGCAGACTATGCGGATCTTTCGGCGGTTTCGGGCGCAACCTATGCCGCAACCGTTCCCGCGCTGGGCAGCCTGGCTGGCGGTGACCGGGTACTTCCCGGTTGCGGCGATCCAGTCGGGTGCGATCTACGGCAGCGAGGCATCGGGTGTGCGCCGCGCCACCGCAGCCGAATTCTCCGACAACGATGCCTTCGTCCTCAGCGACGGAGCGGGCGCCAATCGCTTCCCGTTGCGCGCCGGCACTGACGCGGCCGAAGTTGGCACTGCGATCACGGCCATCGAAGCACAGCGGATCCTTGAGCAGGCCTTTGCCGTGATGGCCCGCGCCCGCGCGCAGATCCGCCAGCCGCTTGACAGTCTGGCGCAGGTGACGATCTCGCTGGTGGATACTCGCGGGGTGCCGCTGGGGATCGTGCGCTCGCCCGATGCCCCGCTGTTCGGGATCGACGTGTCGCTGCAAAAAGCACGCTCGGCGGCGTTTTTCAGCAATGCCAATGCCGGAGCCGATCTGCTGGCCGATCCCAGCGCCGATGTCCGCGCCTTCGTTCCGGCGACGCGCACCTTCCTTGCCGATCCGGCGGCCTTGACCGGGCGGACCGCAATCTCTGACCGGGCGATCGGCAACCTTTCACGGCCATTCTTCCCCGATGGCGAGGTCGCCCGGCCACAGGGCCCGCTGTCGCGTCCGATCGCCAAGTGGAGCCCGTTCTCGACCGGGCTGCAATCGGCGCTGGTGCTGACCAATCTGGCGCAGCATTTGAACTTCGTCACCGGCGCCAGTGGCTCCGATACCCAGCAGCGCTGCACTTTTCTGCCCGATGTGGCAGCCGGGCAGAACCGCATGCACAACGGCCTGCAGATCTTCCCCGGCGCGGTACCGATCTATCGCGGTAGCACTCTGGTCGGCGCGATCGGGGTTTCGGGCGACGGGATCGATCAGGACGACATGATCGGTTTCCTCGGCCTGGCCCAGGCTTCAACCGTTCTCGGCAACACGCTGGGCAATGCGCCCACCGCAATTCGTGCGGACCAGATCGTGGTCGCGCTCAGCGGCGGGCAGACATCGCGGCTGCGCTATGTCAGCTGTCCTTTCGCGCCGTTTGTCGGCAGCAGCGATCAGAACGTCTGCCAGGGGCTGTGATGGCAGCCTCGCCGCTGTTTCTGCCGCTGCTGCTGGCTCAGGCGGGGGTCGAGGCGCCGCCGGTTCCGCCGCCCGATCCCGAAGACATGACCCCGCCAGAAGTCGATCCCGAGGTGCTGGAAGGCCGCCGCCGCCCCGGCTTTGAAACCGGCCTGCCCGACCGGACCAAGCAGGACAACCCCGGCGCGGTTCGCACCCCGCCGCCCGAAGCCTTCCCGACCGACCAGATCCCGGTGCCCGATCGCTGGCGGATCTTGTCCGGGCTGTGTCCCAAGCCTGGGTCGGATCAGAGCTTGCTCCAGCTTTATTCGAACCTCAACCAGGTCTGCCATTCCAAGCGCGATCCGTTCCACCAGAACCTGCTCAAGGGCGATCTGCCGCTGGCCAAGGGCAAGCGTCCTGGGTTCCTCAAGGGCGACGACTGGTTCCTGACGATCAATGCGATTTCCGACACGGTGCTTGAGCCGCGCACCTTTCCGATCCCGGTCGGGGTGCAAACAACCTCGCGCCCGGGCAGCCTTGACGTGTTTGGCAGGGACGCCAGCTATGTGTTCTCGCAAACCGTGCTGCTTGGCGCGGCGCTGACCAAGGGCAATACCGCGTTCAAGCCGCCCGAGATCGAATACCGCGTCGCGCTGGCATTCAATTTCAACCATGTCGACGTCCCCGAACGGCGCGTGCTGAACGTTGAACCTTCGAAGCCCAGCCGGCGCAGCGATCATTTCGTGGGCGTGCAGGAACTGTTCGTGGATTACCACATCCGCAACGTTTCGGAACGGTTTGACTTCGATTCGATCCGGGTTGGAATCCAGCCGTTTCAGGCCGATTTCCGGGGGTTCCTGTTCAACGACAACCAGCTGGGAGTGCGATTGTTCGGCAATCGCGACGGCAACCGCTGGCAATACAACTTCGCGGCGTTCTGGCGGCTGGAGAAGGACACCAATTCGGGGCTCAATTCGGTGGTCCAACGCCCGCGCGACGACTTTGCTCTTCGTCGCCAATCTCTATCGCCAGGATTTCCCCATCGCGGCGCTGACCAGCCAGGTCACGGTGGTCTACAACCGCAACCGCGAAGGCAGTTCGATCGAGATCGACGACAACGGCTTTCCTGTCCGCCCGGCGCTGCTCGGAACGCTGCGCGGGCGCGATTATGACGTGACCTATCTGGGCTACAACGCCGATGGCCGGATCGGCCGGCTGGGTCTGACTGCCTCGGCCTACTATGCGCTGGGGCAGGATCGGAACTCGTTCCTCACTGGTCAGAAGGCCAAGATCCGAGCCGGCTTCGCTGCCGCCGAGCTGTCTTATGACAAGGACTGGATGAAGTTTCGCCTTTCAGGGCTCTATGCCAGCGGCGATGGCAAGCCCCGCGACAACACCGAGGGCGGGTTCGATGCGGTGTTCGAGAACCCGGTCTTCGCTGGGGCTGACACCTCCTATTGGATCCGCCAGACTATTCCGTTTGCCGGGGGCGGGCGAGCAGTGGCGATCAACGGCCGCAACGGCGTGCTCAATTCGCTGCGCTCCTCGAAAGAACAGGGGCAGTCGAACTTCAACAATCCTGGCACGATCCTGCTCGGGATCGGCGGCGATTTCGATCTCAAGCCCACTTTGCGCGTCTCGGCCAATGCCAACCACCTGTGGTTCCAGAACACCGCGGTGCTCAAGGATCTGCGCAACGAGGGGTCGATCCCCAAGGATATCGGTTGGGACCTTTCGGTCTCGACGATCTGGCGGCCCTGGGCGAGCCAGAACGTCGTTGCGCGGCTTTCGGCTGCGGCGCTGCTGCCAGGCGGCGGCTTCAAAGACCTGTTCGCCAATGCCCAGCGCCACCGGGTTTACGCATCGGTGCTGGCCAACGTGACGCTGGCTTACTGATGCGCGGACAACGCCTCCTGCTGATGCTCGCCGCGCTGCTCTGCGCTTCCGGGATCGCCGCCAGCGAGGGCGAGAAGCCGGTCGAGCGCGATTATCGCCTGGTCACCGCGCCGCCTGCGCCTGCGCGCCAGAGCGTCGAGGCGATGCTGACCAAGACCGAGGGCTGCCAATCGTGCCACGTCGCCACCGAAGCGGTGACCATGCACGCCACCCCGGCGGTGCGGCTTGGTTGCACCGATTGTCACGGCGGCAATGCGGCGATCCGCGGCAAGCCCGAGCTGCCGCGCGATCATCCAGAATACACCGCCGCGCGCGATGCCGCCCATGTGCTGCCGCGCTATCCCGGGGCCTGGCACTGGCCCAGTTCGGCCAATCCCAAGCGCAGCTATGCCCTGCTTAACCGCGAGGCACCCGAGTTCATCCGCTTCGTCAACCCCAGCGACTACCGGGTCGCGCGCGAGGCCTGCGGGGCCTGCCACTTGCCGACGATCGAGGCGGGCGAGCGTTCGCTGATGGCATCGGGCGCAATGTTGTGGGGCGGGGCGGCCTATAACAACGGGATCGTGCCCTTGAAGAACTACACCTTCGGCGAGGCCTATACCCGCCACGGCGAGCCGGCCAAGGTGGTCTCACCGGGCAACCCGCCGGGAACGGTGACCAAACGCCAGGCCGCGCGCGGCGCGCTCGCCGCGCTCTATCCGCTGCCGCGCTGGAACGTCATTCCTCCCGGCGACGTGTTCCGCGTGTTCGAGGACGGCGGGCGCAACAAGGGCAGCGGCTTTGCCGAGGTTGGGCTGCCCAACTCGGCGGGGGCGATCCAGGTGCTCGAAGAGCCGGGGCGCCCCGATCTCAAGCAGTCCAACCGCGGCCCTGGAACAGGATTGCGCGTCGCCATACCGGTGCTCAATATCCACAAGACCCGGCTCAACGATCCACTGATGTGGTTCATGGGGACCAACGACCAGCCCGGCGATTATCGCCACTCGGGCTGCGCCGGCTGCCACGTGATCTACGCCAACGACCGCGAACCGCGCCATAGCCTGATCTACGCCGACAAGGGCCGCGACGGGCAGAGCGCGAGTGTCGATCCGGCCATAACGGCATTCAAAGGCACACACGGCGCCCTCAAGGGCGCACACGATGCTCAGCATGGTGCCAACACCGACCCACACGACGCCAAGGAATCGGGCCACCCGCTCGGCCACGTTTTTACCCGCGCGATCCCGACCGCGCAGTGCATGTCGTGCCACATGCATCAGCCCAACGTGTTCGTGAATTCGTACCTCGGCTATACCATGTGGGACTATGAGGCTGATGCGGCGACGATGTGGCCGGGCCCGGAAAACAACGCGCCGCGGCCTGATGGAATGAGCGAGGCGGACTACCAGAAGCGTTACAAGCAGCAGCGCTATCCCGATGCCGCCGAAGTGCGCGAAGCCAATGAGCGCAACCCGGAGGCCGCCGCGGCGCGCGGGCTGTGGAGCGATGTCGATTTCCTCCGCGACGTTTACAGCCTCAACCCCAAGCTGAAGGACACCCAGTTCGCCGATTATCACGGCCACGGCTGGAACTTCCGCGGGATCTTCAAGCGCGACCGCGAAGGCAACCTGCTCGATGCGGAGGGCGCGAAAGTTGATCCTGCCGATCCGGAGAAATGGCGCAAGCAAGGCGAGGGGCAGTTTGTTCCGCCTGGAACCAATCCCGGCAAGACCGTCCATCTGATGGATATCCACGCTGAAAAGGGCATGCAATGTGCCGACTGCCACTTCGCCCAGGACAGCCACGGCAACGGGCTGATCCAGGGTGAAGTCGCCAACGCGGTCGAGATCGGCTGTGCTGACTGCCATGGCACCGCCGATGCCTATCCCACGCTGCTGACCTCCGGACCCGCTGCCCCGCCCAAAGGCAACAACCTGGCGCTGCTGCGCAACCCAGATGGCAAGCGTCGGTTTGAATGGTTCGACGGGCCGGGCGGGCGGCGGGTGTTGGTCCAGCGCTCGATCGTCGATCCGAGCCTTGAATGGGAAATGCGGCTGACCAAGGACAGCGTCGATCCGGCCAATCCCAAGTTCAACCTCAAGGCCGCGCGGGCCAAGCTGATGAGCAAATCAGGAGCGGAAGACGGCAGCTTCGGGTTCGGCCCGGGCGTTGCCAAGAAGGACCGCGCGCATCTCGATACCAAGATGGCCTGCTTCACCTGCCATCTTTCCTGGACCACCAGCTGCGGCGGCTGCCACTTGCCGATCGAGGCCAACTGGAAAAGCACCGAGCACCATTTCGAGGGCGAGGAGACCCGCAACTTTGCGACCTACAACCCGCAAGTGGTGCGCGATGACATGTTCCACCTGGGCAAACACATGACCACCAAGGGCAATCAGGTGGCGCCGGTGCGCTCGTCTTCGGCGCTGGTGCTGTCCTCGACCAATGCCAGCCGCGAGCGGATCTATATCCAGCAGCCGCCGATCAGCGCGCCGGGCTTCTCGAGCCAGGCCTTCGCCCCGCATTTCCCGCACACCGTGCGCACCACCGAGACCAAGCGGTGCAGCGATTGCCACGTCGCTGCGGGCGAGGACAACAATGCGATCATGGCGCAGACGCTGCTGCTCGGGACCAATTTCGTCAACTTCATGGGGTTCAACGCCTGGACCGGTCTGGAAGGCGGGATCATGGCAGTTCGCGTCACCGAGTGGGACGAGCCGCAAGCGGTGCTCGGCTCCTACCTCCACCGCTATGCCTATCCCGATTTCTGGCGGATGCACGTTGAAGACAATGGCCGCGAGCTGAAAAACTGGACCCGCGGCAAGGCGTTTGATGCCAAGCTTTCGGGCGAAACCAAGGCGCTTGAGGAATTCCGCAATGCCACCCAGAGCACCCCGGACCGGGTCGGCTGCCTGCAATTGCGCGGGGAATACATGTTCGTTGCGCAGGGCAAGGGCGGTTTCCACGTCTATGATGTCGCTTCGGTCGCCAACAAGGGGATCGCCGATCCAATTCTCTCGGCGCCGTTCAAGGGCGATGCCCACGTCGATACCAAGAACGCCACCTGCATGGCGCTGCCGACGATGCAGCCGATCGCGCCGGAGCGAAATACTCCGATCATGCGCGAGGCCAATCAGGAACAGCCGTTCCTGCCGATCTACAACTACGCTGCGATCACCGATTCGGTCGAGGGACTGATCCTGGTCAACGTGAACACCTTCGCTGATGGTGAGTTTCGCAACAACGGACTGAAGCGCGCGCTGACCTGGAACCCGGACGGCGTGCTGGCTGGGGCGCGGCATATCGTGCTGGCGGGTGAGGTGGCCTATATCACCGCCGCCAAGGGCCTGGTGGTGGTCGACCTGGCCGATCCGCTGCGGCCCAGGGTGTCCGCGGTGCGCGAGCTGGCCGATGCCCGCGCCAGCGCGGTCCAGTTCCGCTATCTCTGGGTCACCGACCGCGACGGGCTCAAGCTGTTCGACGTCACTGATCTGCGCAATCCGGTCGCCGTGCCCGAAGCGACCGTGCCGTTGGCCGATGCGCGGCGGGTTTATGTCGCGCGGACCTATGCCTATGTCGCGGCCAAGGGCGAGGGGCTGGTGATCGTCAACGTCACCCGGCCGCGCGCGCCTGAGGTCTATCAGCGGGTTACGCTGGGAGGGCAGCTCAGCGATGCCGAGGACGTGGTGGTGGCATCGACCAATGCCTCGCTGTTCGCCTATGTCGCCGATGGCCGCAACGGCCTCAAGGTGCTGCAGCTGACTTCGCCTGCCAGCCAACCCAACTTCTACGGCTTCTCGCCCGCCCCCAAACCCGAACTGATCGCCTGGGCGCGCACCGCCAGCCCGGCGCTGGCTTTGTCAAAGGGTCTCGACCGTGACCGCGCGGTCGATGAAACCGGCGGCCAGATCGCGGTGTTCGGCCGGCTTGGCGCGCGTCCGTTCAACCGCAGCGAGATGGAGAAGTTGTTCCTGACCAGCCGGGGCAAGCCCTACAAGGTCAGGGACGAAGCGGACATGGGCGCCTGGCGGGCGGGGCAGTGACTTCAATCCTCCCCCATCGGAGGAGGTGGTAGCGCGCAGCGCTGACGGTGGGGGATGGGGCCACAAGGCCAGCGGTGTGACCCAATCCCCCTCCGACCCACCTGCGGCGGGCCACCTCCCCCGGTGGGGGAGGCTTTAGAGCGGAGTGCATGAAATCTGAATCGTCATCCCGGCGAAGGCCGGGACCCAGTCCGAACAAAAAACAGCGACGCTTCGCGGAGTCACTTTGAGTGGGTCTGGGTCCCGGCCTTCGCCGGGATGACGGGCTGTTGCAGACTAAACGCAACTCGCTCTAATCTCGCCGTTCCTTCGCGTTCTGGCTTACCGCCTTGGCCATGCTGGCATCAAAGCTGGCATAGACGGTCTTTGACAGGCCTGGCCGCACCCATTCAAAATGCGAGACCAGCCGCTCGCCGTCCCAGCGGTGCAGGGCATAGCCCGCCGGGTCATCGACCACCAGCGGTCGGCCGTCAGGCGTTTCAGGGTCGAGCGGGCTGAGATCCAACTCGACATGCGGCGCGCTTGACGGGCAGATTACCAGCGGCACTCCGGCGAACATGGTGAAGATTGGGCGGTGGATATGGCCAGCGATGATCGCGCGGATCTGCGTGCGGCCCTCGATCACCGCGGCGAAGCGTTTGATCCAGGCTTCGTTGGCGCCGCTATCAAGCCAGACGATTCCGGTTTCGACCGGGGGATGATGCATCGCGATCACGACTGGTGTTGCCGGGTCGGCATCGAGCTGGGCGGTAAGCCAGGTCGCGCGCCGATCACAGAACGCGCCGCCGTGACGACCCGCCTCGTTGGTATCCAGGGCGATCAGTCTGAGACCGGGCAGAGCTACCGCAAACTGGACGAAGCCGTCATTGGTCTGGGTTTCGGGAATGACAGCGCAGAGCACATCACGCCGGTCCCAGTTTCCGATCATCATGCGAACCGGAAATGGTTGTCCCGCGGTCAGCCGTTCCAGCCGCGTGTAGTTCTCGCGCTCGCCATAGCCGGTGAGGTCGCCAGTCAGCAGGACCAGATCAGGGCGGTTGCGGCCATCGCGCAACCGCTGCAGCACCGCGCGCAGCCGCTGAACGTTGTCCTCTTCCGGATTGTCCCGATCAAAGCCGATGTGGCAATCGGTGATCTGCGCGATCAGCACCGGCTTCTCCTTCATGGCCGCCGCCGCGGTTCGAGACCGCGCGGGGCCTGCGCGGTGAGGTGATAATCGTGACACATCGCGCAGCCTGACGAAACCTTGCCGCGCGGCGCATCCTCGCCCAGATGGCAGGTGCGGCAAGATTTGAGCTCGGGCAGCAGCAGGTCAGCCGATGTGGTCGAGCGTTCGGCGGTGTGACAGCTGGTGCACTTCTCCTGCTTGTGCGCGGCATGGGTGAACCAGCCGTGGTTGAAGTACCGTGAGACCTGGGTCACCGGCACCACCGAGAACCTGCCCCCTGCCAGCGACGGGGTATGGCATTCGCCGCAGATTCCATCGCGCGATAGTGCTCGCTGGACCGTTCCGACCCCTCCGGCAGGCGGGGCGAAGCGGGCAAAGTACGGCCCGGTATTGGCGAAGTCGCCCGGCCGTTGCCGCCCGCTGATGATCGGCGCAGCGGCGCGCGGCGCCACCGATAGGTCAGCGATCATCTGGTCAACATCACCGTGGCGCAGCTTGCGGAAGGTGCTGCCAACCTTGTCATAGGCCAGACTGTGGCAGCTTTCGCAATCGCGCTCCATATCGATCGGCAGAAAGCGCACGCCATCGGCGGTTGGGCGGTGGCAGTCCTTGCAGGCCAGCTGATTGCCCTGGCCCAGGCGCTGCGCCATTCGCGAAACCCCGCTGCGCGGGTCAAGGTGCAGGTCGTGCGGGAAGGTCAGCCCGCTCGCTTCGCGCGGGCGCTGGGCTTGCGACACGCGGGTCAGCTTGTCGCTTCCCATGCTCAGCGGCAGGGCAGGGCGGAACTGCGGGTGAAGCTTGCCGAAATCGGCGGCATTGCCCAGCGCAGTATCGGTCAGACGATCTTTCAGGGTGCCGTGACAATCGGCGCAGAAGGCCTGCGCCGGGGGCGGCATCCGGCCCGCGCCCTCGTGCTCGGTGTGGCAGTCCGAGCAGGCACCAGGGCCGGGTTTGCCCAGCATGTGGGCGATCCGCCACTGCGCCTGGTCGCCAGCGCTGCCAGGACCGCGGGCATTGGCCAGCCGGTCGGGCGTGGCGTGATCGTGGACCGCTTTGTGGCAAGTCAGGCAGGTCTTGTCGGCGACCGGTTCGAACGGCTTGACGTGGCAGCTCTCGCACTTGCCCTCGAGCTGGTGGTGAGCGCGGCTGAGCGGGCCTGGGCTCCAGGCGGCATCGCCCTTGACCGTTTCCTTCGCCGCAGGATCGCGGGTCAGGCTGCTGGTGATCGGGTAGGCGAGGAACGAGAGCAGCACCAACAGTGCGAACAGCCAAGACAGCGCCCGCTTGCCCGGCAGTTTCCCGGCGAGCGAGAATGCGGACTTCTCGTCGGCTGCTTCGTCTTCCGCGATCTGGCCGACGGTCAGCAGCACCGCACCGTCGCTGTCCTGCGATACCGCGATGCGATAGCTGCCGAAACGCAGTTCGCCGCCAGTATGCGGGGAAACCACAGCACTGCGCAGCTGTTTGCCGTCAAGCGTGAATCCAAGCGTTCCCAGCGCCTCTGACGGCAACCCGTCCATCGCCTTGCAGAGTGATCGTTGCATGGCGGGGATCAAGCGCGAGATCGGGCAAGTGCAGCGTATTGTCAGCCGCTCGGCCGATGGTAACCCGGGTCTCGGCAAGATCGCGGTCGCGCACGATCGCGCGGCCCTGAACGGTGGTCTCGACGGTCCTGATCCGGAATGCCATGGCGCCGCTACCAGTAGTAGAACACAGAGACGATATGCGCGGTCAGCGCCGCAAGCAGCGCGAAGGTCGCGGGTACGTGGACGTAGAGCCAGATCTCGAGCAGTGCCTTGAGCCGCATGTGGCGTCGCATTCGGCCGAGCTGGGCCTGGCGCCGCTGGAGCAGCGCCTCGACCCGGATCAGCGCTGGATCGCCAGTTTCCTCCAGCGCAGCGCGGTTGAAGGCATCGATCGCCTGCGCGGTTGCGCCGCCGCGGTGGTTGCCGGAGAGCCTGCGCCACAGTCCGCCATCGCTGACCCCCTCAGCTAGCGCTGCAAGTACCGGCTCGGTCCAGCGCCGCTCAAGCGGCTGTGCGGCATCCTCCAGCTGCCGATCGACCGCGCCTAGCGCCTCGAGCATCTGCGGCTGGGTCATCTCCTCGCGGTTGTTGCTGAGCGCGGCGGGCAGCACCGAATAGGCCACGACCCCGAAGATCCCCGAAGCGATCACCAGCATCATCAGCGCATAGGCCAGGGTATGGACGTTCCAGCCGAGCTGAAAGCCGGTGTGCAGCGTGACGATCACAATCAGCGCCAGACCGAGATAGACATGCGCCGAGGTCCAGGCCTTGAGCGACCAGCCGCCGCGGGTCATGCTCCGCTTGCGCACGCCGAGCAGTGCCAGCCAGACAATCAGGGCGGCGCCAAGCGTTCCCAAGGTATAGCCCAGCCAGCTGCCGCCATTGGGTCGGGGTTGCACGTCTGCCAAGGCGTAGGCGAGGATCGCGAAAAGGCACAGACCCAGCGCCCACTTGAGCCAGCGGAAGCCGCGGTGGCGCAGGAAGCCCTCGTGATCGGCATCGAGCTGGCGGCCGGTCTGACGGGCTCGGCTCGCCATCAGGTGTCCTTCGCCAGCTGCGCGACCGAGAGCATCGTCTCGGGCGCAACCCGGATCGCCGCGCCGGTCGGGCAGGCGCGGACGCAGGCCGGGCCACCTTCGATCCCCGAGCACATGTCGCACTTGATCGCCTTCTTGGGTGCCTCAGGGTCAGCGTGCTGCTTGCGCCATTTGTAGGGTGCCTCGCCCGGCCCAGGACCTGCGCCGAAAAACAGCCACGAGAGCAAGGACGGTTTCGCTGGCGGCACCGCGTCCATCCGGATCACGCCGTAAGGGCAGTTGCGTTGGCAGTTGCCGCAGCCGATGCAGGTCTCATCGATCACCACTTCGCCGTCGGGGCCGCGCTTGATCGCATTGGGTGGGCAATCGGCCATGCAGTGCGGATGCTCGCAGTGGCGGCACGAGGTGGGGACGTGGAGGTGGGCATAGGTCCGCCCGGCCTCGCGGTCGAGCCGACTAAGGCCGTCGTGGCTGTCGGCGCAGGCCTTCTCGCAATTGTCGCAGCCGACGCACAGCGTTTCGTCGATCAGCAGCACGTCGGTGGCTTCGCCCAGGCCATTCTCGACCAGGAATTGCGCGGTCTCGGAATACATGTCGACCGACCCGGAGAAGCTGTCCTTGCGGCCTTCGATAAAGGCGTTGATGTCGCGCCGCGCGGCCGAATCGATCAGGGCCTTGCGGCGCAGTTCGGGCTTCTTCTCAAGCAGCCGGGCGAAAGCCTCGCCGGGCAGGCGGATCACTTCGGAGCGGATCGCAGCGCGCACCGTGGCGTTCCTGGGCTTACCATCGAGCAGCGCCATTTCGCCGACATAACTGCCGGCGGACAGGTAGTTGAGGAACACCGCCTTGCCGGCGATGGCCTTCTCGACGATCATCGAGCCGCGACGGATGACGAACACATCGGTGCCGCTCTCACCCTCTATGAGCACCGTGTCACAGGCACTGACGGTTCGCACCTCGGCAAGTTCGACCACTTCGGCAACGTCCTCGCGGGTCAGGCCCGATCCGAACATCTGCAGCAACTGGCGCTCGATCGAAACCCGGGTGACAGCGCGGCCAGCGGCGGGCACGGTGGCGATCAGTTTGAGCGCTGCGGTGCGCGACAGCTCGACCGCGACCACCGGGCCCTTGGCGCGCACGGTCGCGCCGCGGCGTCGCCCGGAAATGAGCCCGACTTCGCCGACGATCTGGCCCTGCTCGATTCCCACCACCCTGGCCGGATCGTCCTTGTCGACCTCGACCAGCACCGAGCCCTCGGCGAGTGCGAACAGCGACGAGCCGGTGTCGTTGCGCACGAACAGCGGTTCGCCCGGCGCGAAGGCAGTCACCTTGCTGTCGAGCATCAGCTCGCGCATCTGCAAGGGCGAGACTTCGCGGAAGATCTCGATATTGCTGCCCAGCAATTCTAGCCACTGATCGACCGAACGGTTGCCAGGAAGGCCGGCAAAGCGCTGTTTGAGGATCGGTTCGTCAGCCGGTTTGAGGGTGCGATTGCCGTTGATGAATTCAACGACGTCGTAGCCCTGGTTCATGCAGTGCTTGATCAGCGGGTATCCAGCCAGCGCGCCGATCACGTGGATCCCGGCACGGCTAGTTTCAAAGGCCGGGGACAGCACCGGCAGCGCCTCGCGGTCGGGCCCGCTGAATTCGATCCCGCAGCCTTCGATGAACGCGCGCGGCGGGGCTGAGCCCATCCGGGCAATGATCCGGTCGCAACGGATCGTTTCCTGGCCGTCGCGGGTGTCGAGCACCAGCTCGCCCTCGCGCACTTCAGACGGGCTCGCCTCAAGCTTGATTGTCATCCGTCCCGCTGCCGCCGCATCGTTGAGCAGGGCGACATTGGCCGGCTTGCTGCGCGATAGATCAGCGGTGCGGTTGAGGATCGTTACGGTGTTGCGCTGTGCCGGGTCGGCGGCGAGGCCGAGCGCGTTCTCGATCCCGGCATCGCCGGCGCCGACTACGACGATGTGTTCGTCGATATATTCGGCGGGGTCGTTGAGTTGATACTGGACATGCGGCAAGCCGCCGCCCGGACATTGCATCAGGTTGGGATTGCCCTGTGTGCCGATCGCAAGAATGACTGTTTCAGCAGTGATTTCATCGCCATTCTTGAGCTTGAGGATGAAGTTGCCTTGCGCACCCTCGATGGCGGAGACTTCAGCATCGTAGCGGACCATGATCCCGAGCGCTTCCGCCTGAGCATCCCAGCCGCCCAGCACCGTCTCGCGCTTGCCGGCATCGAACGGCATGTCCGAGCGCAGCACCAGCGCGCTGGGCGTCGCCATCACGTGCTTGCCCTTCTGGTACTTGAAGATGGTGTCAGAGAGGTGCGCGGTTTTCTCGAGCAGGATGTGCGCAATCCCGAGGTCTGCCGCGCGCGCCGCCGCGCTCAGCCCGGCGGGGCCTGAACCGACGATGGCGATCCGCACCAGCTCGGTCACGCGCGCAAATCCCTGCTCCCTGTCATGGCACCGGTTGTTGCATAATCGCGGCGGCTAATCCACACCGCAAGCCAATGAAACAGCAAGAACGAAAGCGCTGGCGCGGCGGATCGCTGCCGCTACGCATTGTCATGATCGTGGCCGGCTTGGCCGTGGTAGTCGGAATCGGCCGGACCATTGCTGTGGACCGCGAACCGGCCAGCGTGACCGCCACATCGGCTGACCCGCTGACCGCACTGGAAGCGCGAACCCAAAACAATCCCGAGGATGGCGAAGCCTGGGCCGAGCTTGCGGCCCGTTATTTCGACTCGGCGCGGTTTGATGATGCCGCGGCGGCTTATGGCGCCGCGCTGAAATTGGCCCCAAAAGACGCCGCGCTGTGGTCGGCGCGGGGCGAGGCGCGGGTCATGGCCAGTGAGCGCGATCCGATGCCTGCTGCCGCCGCTGCCGATTTCGCGACCGCGATCGGGCTCGATCCCAAGGACCCCCGCGCGCGCTATTTCCTGGCGGTGCGGCAAGACCTGGCGGGCGATCATCGCGGTGCGGTCGACGCCTGGCTGGCTCTGCTGGCCGACACTCCGCCTGGTGCGGTGTGGGAGGCCGATCTCAGGCGAACGATCGAGCAGGTCGGCAAGATCAACAACATAGCGGTCGCGGCAAAGCTGGCGGCGGTAAGCCAGCCGGCCGCGCAAGCCCCACCTGCAACCCGCGCAATCCCGGGACCCAGCGCCGAAGACCTCGCTCGCGCCCAAACCATGCGCCCCGGCGAACAGCGCGAGATGGCCGAAGGCATGGTCGCCCGCCTTGAGGGCAAACTCAAGGCCGATCCCGGCAATGTCGATGGCTGGATCATGCTGATCCGCAGCCGCGTGACTCTGGGCGAGACGGGCCGCGCCCGCGCCGCGCTTGCTCAGGCCGTCGCGGCCAATCCTGGCAAGGCAGACATGCTGCGCGAACAGGCGGCGCTGCTTGGCGTACGGTGATGGATCGACTGAAATAGCTGAATTGCCTCAAAATCCTCCCCCAGCGGAGGAGGATTTAAGATTCAACCGCCCAGCAGCTCGCGATTCTCCACCAGGAAGGTGATGAAGGTCACGATCAAGCCGGTCAGGAACAGCAGGTAGGCAAGCCGCAAGAAGCGGTATTTCTTGTGCTGGAGCACCATCCCGTTCTGATGGATGTCACGCAGCATGGTGCGGTAGATGCGCTCGTCATCGCCCAGCTCGGCGAGCACCTGTTCGGCGAATTCGTCTTCATCGAGGTGAGTGAAGGTGCCGAAGAACAGCAAGTTGGGCCGCCCGCCGCTGCCACCTTTGCCCGAGATCGAGGGCAGCACCGCAGCCACTGCGCACATCGCCGAAAGAAACGCGAATCCCGCCAACACCAGCAGCGCATAAGGCACCGAGCCGCCGCGCGCCTGGCCGATCGAAATGGTGAAAACGACAAACGTCGCGCCCATCAGGATCGAGGCCTTCTGGTCGGCCATCTGGCTCAGCGTCAGGTTGGTCTGGGTCGCGGTGCGGACCAGGTGCACTGCCTGCACCGATAGTTTGCGCGGTTCTTCGGGCATCACACCACCCCGAACGCCAGCATCGCATCGGCAACCTTCTTGAATCCGGCGATATTGGCGCCTTTGACGTAGTCGATATAACCGCCGCCCTGATCGCCATAGGTTTGGCAAGACTTGTGAATTCCTGCCATGATGTCTTTCAGCATCTGCTGCAGCTCAGCTTCCTGCCAGGAACGCCGGCCCGAATTCTGGCTCATTTCAAGCCCCGACACCGCCACTCCGCCGGCATTTGCCGCCTTGCCTGGGGCGAACAGGATCTTGGCGGCCTTGAACAGGTGCACGCCTTCCAGATTGGTCGGCATGTTGGCGCCCTCGGCCACCGCCGCGCAGCCGTTGGCGACCAGCATCTTGGCATCTTCGCCGAGCAGCTCGTTCTGGGTGGCGCAGGGCAGGGCGACATCGCAAGGCACACCCCAGGGGGTCTTGCCGGCGTGGAAAGAGGCGCTCTTGAATTCCTCGCAATACTCCTCGATCCGGCCGCGGCGGTGGGTCTTGTGGGCTTTGACCCAGTCGATCTTGTCCTGGGTAATGCCGTCGGGATCGTGGATGAACCCGCCCGAATCGGACAACGTCAGCACCTTGCCGCCCAGCTGGACGATCTTTTCCGCGGCATGGGTTGCGACATTGCCCGAGCCCGAGATCACGGCGGTCTTGCCGTTCAGATCCTGGCCCTTGGTGGCGAGCATAGCGGCCAGGAAATAGACCGCGCCATAGCCGGTTGCTTCGGTGCGGATCAGCGAGCCGCCCCATTCCAGCCCCTTGCCGGTGAGCACCCCGGTGAACTCGCCGGTGATCCGCTTATACTGACCGAACATGAAGCCGATCTCGCGGCCGCCAACGCCGATATCGCCCGCGGGCACGTCGATGTCGGCACCGATGTGGCGGTAGAGCTCGGTCATGAAGCTCTGGCAGAAGCGCATGATCTCGCGCACACTTTTTCCCTTGGGGTTGAAGTTCGATCCGCCCTTGCCGCCGCCCATGGGAAGACCGGTCAGCGCATTCTTGAAGGTCTGTTCGAAGGCGAGGAACTTGAGCACCGATTCGGTGACCGAGGGGTGGAACCGGAGGCCGCCCTTGTAGGGACCGATCGCATTGTTGTTCTGCACCCGCCAGCCGCGCTGGACCCGGATATTGCCAGCATCGTCTTCCCAGCAGACCCGGAATGACACCACCCGGTCAGGCTCGGCAATCCGCCGCAGGATTTGGGCTGAGTGGTATTCTTCCTTGTCGGCGATGAAGTCGAAGATGTCCTCGGCCACTTCCTGCACCGCCTGGACGAATTCATCCTGGTGCGGGTTGCGGCGCTTCACGCCGGCCATGAACTGATTGAAATCTACGTGGTCGGAAACTGCCATCGGTCCATCTCCCCAATGCGCGCGCCCGCTACAGGCTCACATATCAAGCTATGCGGTTGTTGCCGCGCTGCATAGCCCCGGACATGCCCATAACGCCGGCAATGCCAAAGGTGGGCTAGCGGGCGGGCTGGTAGATATCCGCATAGGTTTCGCGCAGGACCTTTTTCTGGATTTTGGCCATGGCGTTGCGCGGCAGTTCATCGACGAACAGCACCCGCTTTGGCACTTTGAACGCCGCCAGGTCTCGGCTGAGCGCGTCACGGATAGTCTGCTCAACCAATCCGCCGGATGTGTCTGGCACGATCACCGCAGTAACCGCCTCGCCGAAATCGGGGTGGGGCAGGCCGATAACCGCGCTTTCGCGCACCCCGGGCAGGGCATCGAGCATGGCCTCAACCTCGGCCGGATAGACATTGAGACCGCCGCTGATCACCAGATCCTTTTCGCGCCCGACAATTGTGACATAGCCCTGGGCATCAATCAGGCCCATGTCGCCGGTGATGAAGAAGCCGTCGGGGCGGAATTCCTGCGCGGTCTTTTCGGGCATCTGCCAATAGCCCTTGAACACGTTGGGGCCGCGCACCTCGATCACGCCGATCTCGCCATGGGGCAAAACAGTGCCGCTGGCCGACTCGGCGATCCGCACCTCAACCCCCGGCAGTGCCGGCCCGACCGAACCGGCGCGGCGCTCGCCGGTATAGGGGTTGGAGGTGATCATGTTGGTTTCGGTCATGCCATAGCGTTCAAGGATGCGGTGGCCGGTGCGCGCTTCAAATTCACGGTGGCTTTCGGCCGACAGCGGCGCCGAGCCTGAGACGAACAGGCGCATGGCCTTGACCAGCTCGGGGCTGAGCCCTGGCTCGGCGAGCAGGCGGTGATAGTGGGTTGGTACCCCCATCATCGCAGTTGCCTTTGGCAAGAGCCGGATCGCCTCGGCCCCCGAAAAGCGCGGCATGAACAGCATCGCGGCGCCGGCCATCAGGCAGACGTTTGTTGCCACGAACAGGCCGTGGGTGTGATAGACCGGCAGCGGATGCAGCAGCACGTCGCTGCCGGTGAAGCGCCAGCAAGCAACCAGCACCTGGGCATTGCTGGCCAGGTTGTCGTGGCTGAGCATCGCGCCCTTCGACACCCCGGTGGTGCCTGAGGTGTAAAGGATGGCCGCCAGATCATCGTCGCCGACCAAGGCAGTCTCGAACTCCTCGGGCAAGTTGCGGCAAGTCTCGATCAGGGATCCTTCGCAATTCTCGCCCAAAGTGGCGAGGGTTGGACCCCCGGAGCGGGCAAAGTCTGCCTGACGGTCTGGCGCACAGACGAACAGACTGGGCTGCGCATCGTTCAGAAAATAGCCAACCTCGCGGGCGGTATAGTCGGTGTTGAGCGGCAACAAAACTGCGCCCGCGCGCAGACAGGCGAGGTAGAGGAACAGGAACTCGGGCGATTTGGCGGCCTGCACCGCCACCCGGTCGCCCTCGCGCACACCCAGCGCGATCAAGCCATTGGCCAGCCGCCCGCTCCAGGCTTTGAGATCGCCGTAAGTAAAGGTGCGCTCGTCAGGCATGACGATGAACGGTGCGGCATCATCCTGCAGGCGTTCGGTCAGTTGAAGGTAGAGGTTGCGATTCATGGCGCACAGCCTAGGCTTTCCTCCTGGGCCTGTCAGCGCCCGAACAGCAAGGGTGGGGTGGAACGGAATTGGGCAGGATCGACAGCTATCTTAGAGACCTCGAAGCGGCCGAAAGCGGCCCGCAGATCGCTGCGCTGTTCGATTTCGACGGCACCATCATCGCCGGCTATTCGGCGATGGCGCTGCTCCAGGAGAAGTTCAAGCGGCGCGAGATGGGCGCCCAGGAGATCATCGAGACCGCCAACGTCATGTCGCAGTACAGCATGGGGGGGATGAGTTTTTCCGGGCTGATGACATCTGCTGCAAAGTTCATGAAGGGGATGAGCGAAGAGAGCTTTCGCGAATTCGGCGAGGAACTTTACGCCAAACACATCGCCCGCAAGGTCTATCCCGAAGCGCGCGCAATCATTCAGGCCCACCAGGCCAAGGGGCATACCGTGGCGATCGTCTCGTCTGCGACGATTTACCAGATTGAGCCAACCGCGCGCGATCTCGATATCGACCACATCCTGTGCTCGGAATACGAGATCGCAAACGGCGAGTTTACCGGAGAGATCATCCGCCCGCTGTGCTTCGGCGAGGGCAAGGTGCTGGCCGCCGAAAAGCTCGCGGCCGAGCACGGCTGCAACCTCGACCGCAGCTTCTTCTATTCGGACAGCAGCGACGACATCGAACTGCTCGAGCGGGTGGGTGAGCCGCGCGTGCTCAACCCCAACACCAAGCTGCGCACCATCGCCCGCGAGCGCGACTGGGAAGTGCAGGACTTTGGCAGCCGCGGCACCCCCTCGGTGCTTGACTATGCCCGCACCATCTATGCCACCGGTTCGATAGTTGGCTCGTTCGCCGCAGGGCTGCCGATCTGGGCGCTGACCGGATCGCAGCGCGAGGCGGTCAACTTCTCGATGGGGCTGTTCGGCGATTTCGCGGCTGCCATGGTGGGCATCGATCTTGATGTTTACGGCGAGAAAAACCTTTGTACGGCAAGGCCTTGCGTGTTCATCTTCAACCATCAGTCGAAGGCCGATGTGGTGATCCTGGCCAAACTGATCCGCAAAGACATGGGCGGGATCGGCAAAAAGGAAATCCGCGATATTCCGGTGCTGGGCAAGGTCATGGAAATGGCCGGCACGGTGTTCGTTGACCGCGGCAATACCTCGGACGCAATCAAAGCCATGGAACCGCTGGTCGAAGCGATCCGCAAGGAGCGCCGCTCGATCTGCATTGCGCCGGAAGGCACCCGCACGCTGTCGCCCAAACTCGGGCCGTTCAAGAAGGGCGCGTTCCACCTGGCGATGCAGGCCGGGGTTCCGATCGTGCCGATCGTGATCCACAACGCCGGCGATGTCGCCCCCAAGAACGAATTCGTGATGCGCGGCGCCACAGTCAGGGTCGATGTCTTGCCGCCGGTCGATACCTCGGACTGGACTGCCAAGACCATGAACGCCCATGTCGGCGAAGTCCGGGCGATGTTCCTCAAGGCGCTTGGTCAGGCTGACACTGCGGCCGAAAGACCCAAAAAACCAAAGCCCAAGAAGGCTCCGTCAAAGCCGCGCAAGCAGGCCAAGGCGGATTAGCCGGGTGGAGCCTCCGGCAACGGTATGGGGCGGAGATCCGCTGCGCCATTCCGGCCCCAGGCTTTTCATCATCGATGCGCGCAATCGGCCCGAGCGGCGCCATCTGCTCGACTGGCTGCACGGCACGTGGGGTGAGATCGCGCGCGATGAATACGTGGTCCTGCCGCTCGACGAAGAGGACGCAGACCTCGATCTCAGCCAGCTTGCGCAGCGGCTGACGGCTGCGGCCAGCGAATGTCTGGTTATCCCGGTGCGCATTGCCTGGCGGATCTCGCAGTTCGACAAGGACCGTCCGCTGCGCTTTCGCGACCTGCTGTTCGGCGATCCGCGGATGCCCGGCGCACTTCGGGCGCGGCTGATCCTGCTGCGCAACAAACGCCGCGCCCAGTGCCTGCTGGGCGAGCCGGCCACCGTCGGCGCGCTGCGTGAGCGCTTTTCGCAGGCGATCGGCAGCCCCGATGGCGATCCCGCCGCCGGCTTTCCCGCCTGGGTTGCGCGGCAGGCGACGCTGACGCTTGAGGTCGAAGAGCGCGGAGTGCGGGGGACACGCTACAAAGTGCCGCGCTTTGTCGGCGATTCGATCGCCGCCAGCCCGCGCTTTCGCAGTGAGATCGCGGCGCTGGCCAGCGAGCAGGATCGCGAACCGCGTGAGCTGATGGCCGAAGCGCGCAAATACATGAAGGAGGTGATCTCCACGCCCAGCGCGCTGTTCCTCGATCTCCGCGCCCGGCTCGAGCGGTTCATGATGACCCAGGGCTATGACAAGGGCTTCCGCTATGATCCCGCCGAGCTCGAAGCGCTGCGCGAGATGATCCGGACCCGGCCAACGGTGTTGCTGTTCACCCACAAGACCTATCTCGACGGGGTCACGCCCAACGCGCTGGCCTATGACAACGACATGCCGATGCTGCACAGCTTTGGCGGCATCAACCTCGATTTTTTCGGGATTGGCACACTATTCCGCCGCTCGGGGATGATCTTTATCCGCCGCAGTTTCAATGATCTGCCGGTCTATAAGGCGGTACTGCGCCAGTACATCGCCTACCTTCTGGAAAAGCGCTTTCCAATGTCGTGGGCGCTGGAAGGCACCCGATCGCGGCTTGGCAAGCTGATGCCGCCCAAGTTCGGGATCCTCAAATATGTTGTCGATGCGGCGCACCACGGCGGCATCGAGGACCTGCACATCGTTCCGTTTGTCACCAGCTTCGATCTGATCCGCGATGTCGAGGAATATGCCGCTGAACAGACCGGGCGCGCCAAACAGGCCGAATCGCTCGCCTGGTTCCTCGGCTATCTCAGAAGCTTGCGCGAACCGATGGGGCGGGTGCGGATCGATCTGGGCGCGCCGGTGGTGGTGCGCCACGCCCCCGATCCCGAGGACCGGCTGGCGCTGTCGCGGATCGCCTTCGATGCTTCGGTCAGCGCCAACCGGGCGACCCCGCTGACCGTCACCTCGGTGATGTGCATGGTTTTGCTTGGCACCGCGCCGCGCGGGGCGACCGCCGAGGAACTCGCCCGGGTAACCCGCTACCTTGCCGATTGGGCGCGCGCGCGCGGCATTCGTCTGTCCGACGAGCTGGCGCAGTTTGATCGCGAGGCGATTCGTGCCACCGCCGATACGCTGGTCAATTCGGGCTTGATCCTTCGCAATGAAGCCGGGCGCGAAACGGTTTATACGATCGAGCCGTCAAAGCATCCCATGGCGAGTTATTACCGCAACACAGTCGTGCACCATTTCCTCGACAAGACGCTGATCGAACTGGCGCTGTTCAAGCTTGACGAAGAGCCTGGCGACGACGCCCCGGCGCGGTTCTGGGCCGAGATCGACCGCCTGCGCAATCTCTTCAAGTTCGAGTTCTTCTACCAGCCGCGCGAGGTTTTTCGCCGCGAGCTGGAGGCCGAGCTCGACCGCACCGATGGGCAGTGGTCGGCCCACCTCAATGCTGGCGGGGACGGAGTCAAAACCTTGATCCGGCGGTTTCAGCCATTGCTGGGCCACGCCGCGCTGCTGCCGTTCGTCGAGGCCTATATCGTGGTCTTCGAACAATTGGCGCGGCTGGGGCCGGGTGAAGCGCTCGACCAGCAGGAATGCGTCGAACAGGGGCTGGTTGAAGGGCGTCAGGCCTATCTGCTGCGGCGCATTTCCAGCGAGGCGTCGATCGGCAAGATCCTGTTCGAGAATGGCTACAAACTGGCCGCGAATATGGAACTTGCCGGGGTTACCGATCCGGGCGTGGCAGCGCGGCGCAGGGCGCTGCTGGCCGAACTGCGGGCGCTGGCCCGCCGCATGGAGCGGATGCGGCTCGAAGTTCTAGCGACTGCCGAGCGCGACGATGCTATGGAGAGCGCACCATGATCCAGCAATTGAGCGCGCAAGACGCGCAGTTTCTTTACGCGCAGACCGGCAGCACCCTGACCCACGTGATGGGGATCAATATCTATGATCCCGCCACCGCGCCGGGCGGCAAAGTGCGGTTTCGCGATATCATCGAGCACGTCCGCAGCCGGATCGACACTTCGCCGGTGTTCAAGCGCAAGCTCTATCGGTTGCCGTTCGATTTCGATTATCCCTATTGGATTGAAGACACCGAGTTCGAGCTTGAGGCGCATATCACCCATGCCCGCCTGCCCGAACCGGGCGATTGGCGGCAGTTCTGCATCCAGACCGCGCGGCATTTCAGCCGGCCGATGGATATGAGCCGGCCGCTGTGGGACCTCTACATCCTTGAGGGGCTGGACCGGATCCCCGGCATTGCGCCGGGCAGTTACGCCAGCCTGATGCGAATTCACCATGCCGCGATCGATGGCGCTTCGGCGGCGCACATGTTCGTCGCGCTGAGCGACATTGATCCGCTGGGCAATCCGGTGATCAAGGTCGAGCCGGGCAAGTACGAACTGGGCAAACAGCCAAACCCGGCCGAAATTCTGGCGCGCGCGACGGCCGCCAACCTGACTTCGCCGGTGCGCTTTACCGAGACCTTGATGAAGCTTGCCCCGGCGATGCTCACCGCGGCGCAGAAGAACTATTCCAAGGGCAGCGCGGGCGTCCCGCAGACCCGGTTCAACGCAGCTATCACCGTCCACAAAGTGTTCGATGCCACCGAGTTTGCGATTGCCGATCTGTCGAAGATCCGCAAACTGGTCGATGGCGCAACGATCAACGATGTGATCCTGGCGATCTGCTCGGGGGCGCTGCGGCGCTACCTGATCCACCACAAGGAACTGCCCAAGGACACATTGGTCGCAATCGCCCCGATCAACCGCCGGACCAGCGGGAAAGAGGCGGAAAATCCCGGCAACAATATCTCGGCGATGAGCGTTGAACTGGCCACCCAGCTGGCCGATCCGGCCGCGCGGCTGGCGGCGATCCGCGCCTATACCCGCGATGCCAAGGAGGCCAAGACCGGACTTTCGGCGCGGGTCATGACCGATCTGACCAAGCATATCCCCGGTGCGACCATGGCCGGGGTGGCGCGGCTGCTGACCAGCCCGCGGTTTGCGCCCAAGGCCGCCAATGTGTTCATTTCCAACGTCCCGGGGCCGCAATTCCCGCTCTACATGGCCGGGGCCAAGGTCACACAGCAGTTCGGCATGGCGCCGCTTTCGCACAATATGGGGCTGTTTATCGCCACCCCCAGCTATGACGGCCGGGTCAGCTTCAGCATCACTTCCGAACGCAAGATTATGCCCGATGTCGCATTTTTCCGTGACTGTATTGAAGCTTCGTTCGCCGAACTGATGGTGGCAAAACCGCATCCGGTACCTGTCCCAGCTGTGGGCAAGGAAAAGTCTCCGATTGCAACGCGAACCAAGCGGATGGTAAGGCCCCGGGCAATCGCCGCGGCAAAACGCGGGTCTGCAACCGCAGGGGGCGCAACTGGTACAGGCAAAACACCACGCAAGCCGCGCAAGCCTGCGAAAAAGCCCTGAACCGACCACGGGAAATCTCCACGCATGATGCTCAACCCTTCGCTTCGCTCTGAAACCGCGCTGGCCAAAGCGGCAACCTATGGCGAATGGGCCGAGGCCGCGCGCGAGCTTGACCGGCGCAGCGGCAAGGCCGATTGGCGGGAGCGCGATCGCAGCGAGCACTATGACTACCGCTCGATCCGGCGCCGGCTTGAACGGCTGGTCGAACTGCGCGAGGCGGGCGACAACAAGGGCCTGCTGTTCACGCTCAACGAAGGCATCCATGGCAACATGGACGGGATCGCCAACGACCAGCTGTGGCAGGAAGCCCGGTTCGGCACCAAGCAGCTGATCCACGATTATGTCGATGCGGTGGCCGCGGCGCTTGAGCACCTGGCCAGCCCCGAAGTCGATGAGATCCCGTTCGAAGAGAAGCGCGACTTCTTTCGCCGTGCGCACCATTGCTATGGCTGCTCGGCGCTGCTGATGAGCGGATCGGGGGCGTTCCTGTTCTTCCACGCCGGGGTGGTCAAGGCGCTGTGGTCTGAGGGACTGCTGCCGGGAATTCTTGCCGGATCGAGCGGCGGATCGGTGATCGGCTCGCTGGTCTGCGCCCACCGCGACGATGAGCTGGGGCCGTTCTTCGATCCCGAGCGGCTGGTTCGCGAGTATGAAAACGAGGCCGGGCAGACCCTGCTCAACCCGTTCGGTGCGGCCAAGCGGATGAGTCAGGAGCAGATCCGCGAGCGACTCGAAGAAATTCTGCCCGACCTGACCTTTCAGGAAGCCTTTGAGGAGACCGGGCGGCACCTCAACATTTCGGTCGCTCCCTCCGAAAAGCACCAGAACGGACGGCTGCTCAACGCGATCACTTCGCCCAACGTGTTCATCCGCGAGGCGGTGCTGGCATCCTGCGCGGTGCCAGGGATCTACGAGCCGGTGACGCTGATGGCACGCGACCACGATGGCGCTCGCGTCCCTTACCTTCCCGGGCGCAAGTGGGTTGATGGCTCGGTCACCCACGATCTGCCGTCGAAGCGGCTGTCGCGGCTGTACGGGGTCAACCACCACATCGTCAGCCAGGCCAACCCGCTGATCACCCCGTTCGCCAGCGACGTCACCCAGGGCAGTTCGCCGCTGGCGGCAATCCGCCGCGCTTCGGTTTCGACGCTAAAGGCCTGGCTCAACGTCAATATGCAATTGTGGGACAAGCCGCTCTCGCTGGTGCCGCCGCTGCACAGCCTGGCCAACATGACCATGTCGGTGATCAACCAGGACTATTCGGGCGACATCAACATCATCCGCCCGACTGTGCTGTGGTCGCCCGACAAGATCCTCTCCAACCTCTCGCTCGACGAGGTCAAGGAACTGATCGAGCTGGGCGAACGCGCGACCTGGCCCAAGATCGAGATGGTTCGGGTCCAGACCCGGATCAGCCAGACGCTCGAGAGGATCTTGACCGTCTATGAGCATCCCGAGGCTGAACCGCAAAAGCGCGCCATGAAGAAGAAGCTGGGCTGATGGAAGGCACACTGCAACTTGGCCCCGCATCGGCGGGGGTTGGGGCAACGCTGCGCTGGCACGCCTGGCTGCCTTCAGGCTCCATGCGCGCGGTGGTGCTGCTGGCGCATGGCTATGCCGAACATCTCGGGCGCTACCGCTATTTCGCCGCACAGCTCAACCAGGCCGGAATCGGAGTCTATGCGATCGATCACTGGGGCCACGGCAAGTCGGATGGCGACTATGGCTTTGTTCCCAGATTCAGCGCCTTTACCGATGGCATGGATATGCTTTTGACTCAGGTTGAGCAAAGCCACCCCGATACCCCGCGGTTCCTGATCGGTCATTCGATGGGCGGTCCTGTCGCTGTATTGCATCTGCTCAAGCATCAGTCGGACTACGCCGGGATGGTCCTGTCCGGTCCGGCGATCAAGGCGGCAGAGGAGCCATCAAGGCTGCTGATCTGGGTCAGCCGCCTGCTCTCGCGGTTCCTGCCGCACGCCGGGGTGCTGCCGTTCGATGCTACCGGCGTCAGCCGCGACCCCGCGGTGGTCGCCGCCTATATCGCCGATCCGCTGGTCTATCATGGCAAGATGAGCGCACGGCTGGCAGCCGAGCTGTTCGATGCCATGGCCGAGGTGCGCAGCCGGGCGGGTGAGATTTCTCTGCCGGTGCTGCTGCTCCACGGCGATGAAGACCGCGCAACCGCTCCGGAAGGCTCGCGGTTCCTTGCAGAGCACGTCTCCTCCGCCGATCGAACCCTAACTATCTACCCTGGGCTCCATCACGAGATTTTCAACGAGCCTGAGCGCGACAGCGTGATCGGCGACGTAACCACTTGGATCGCAAAGCACCTGTCATGACCACTTTCCTTATCCTGCTGGCCGCGCTGGTTGCGGCCGGTTTTGCGCTTTACCTGTTCGCGCCTCGGGCGCTGGTTCAGTGGGGCCGTAGTGCGCTACGCGGCCGCGGCGGGCTGGTGCAGAAATCAGTCCGCGTCGGTGATATGACCTGGCCCTATCTTGAGGGCGGGAACCCGGCGGGCAAGCCACTGGTACTGGTCCACGGCTTTGGTGGGGACAAGGACAACTGGTCGTTCTATGCGCCCTACATCAAGCAGGACTACCGTCTGATCTTCCCAGACTTGCCCGGCTTCGGCGAGAACGACCGAAGCATGGCGCCCGATCATTCGATCGCCGCGCAGGCGACGCGGCTGGGCGAATTCCTGACCGCGCTGGGGATCGCCAAGTGCCACCTGGGCGGCAATTCGATGGGCGGGGCGATCGCGTTGCGCTTTGCGCTCGACTTCCCGCAGCGGCTGCATTCGCTGACGCTGTTTAACAACGCCGGAGTGATCGGCACCGAGGAAAGCGAACTGCAGCAGCTGGTCATGCAAGGCGAAAGCCCGCTGGTGCCGCGGACCATGGCCGATATCGACCGCTTGATGGCCTTTGTCGTCCACAAGCCGCGCTGGGCTCCCTACCAGTTCAAGCGGGTGTTCTTCGACGACATGAAGCGCCACGAAGCGCTGCTCGACAAGATCTTCAACCAGATCGTCGAAGACGCGCTGAACGGCCCGTTCAATGACCGGCTGGGCGAGATCAAGATCCCGACCCAGATCATCTGGGGAAGGCACGACAAGCTGATCGATGTGACCTGCGCGATGGTCCAGCACGAAGGAATTCCGCACAGCGAACTGGTGGTCTTCGAGGATGTTGGCCATGTGCCAATGATCGAGAAACCGGCCGCAACCGCGCGGCACCATCTGGCGTTCCTTGCCAAGCACTGATTTGGTCGGCACTCTCTCCCCAAGGGAGGGCGCATGACACTCAAGATCGGCCTGCTCGGCGGGGGAAGCTGGGGAACCACGGTGGCGGCCCTGGCCACGCGCAACGCCCCGGTGACGCTGTGGGCGCGCGATGCGGCCACGGTTGAAGATATCAACGCCAACCACCGCAACAGCCGCTATCTGCCTGATCTGACCTTGCCTGCTGCGCTCACGGCGAGCGCCGATATCGGTGAGGTTGTCAGTCAGGCTGATGTGATCGTGATGGGTGTGCCTTCGCATTCGTTCCGCGCCGTGCTTGAGGATGTTGCCAAGCACATCCGTCCGTGGGTGCCGGTGCTCAGCCTGACCAAGGGGCTGGAGCTTTCCTCTGGCAAGCGCATGACCGAGCTGGTGGTCGAATGCCTTCCCGGCCACCCGGTCGGGGTGCTGACCGGACCCAACCTGGCGCGCGAGATCCTCTCCGGTCAGGCCGCGGCGAGCGTCATTTCGATGGAGGATGAGATCATCCTGCGCCGCTTGCAGGCCTTGTTCCATTCGGGGCTGTTCCGGGTTTACACCAACACCGATCTGATCGGCTGCGAGCTCGGCGGGGTGCTCAAGAACATCATCGCCATCGCGGTGGGCATGGGCGATGGGCAAGGGGCGGGGGACAACACCCGCTCGGCCCTCATCACTCGCGGCCTCTCCGAAATGACCCGGCTGGGGGTCGCGATGGGCGGGCGAGCCGAGACTTTTGCGGGCCTTACCGGCATGGGCGATCTGATCGCGACCTGCACGAGCCCGCTCAGCCGCAACCGCAGCGTCGGGGTCGAACTGGGCAAGGGCCGCAAGCTCGACGAGATCATCGCCTCGATGCACATGGTCGCCGAGGGCGTGAAGAGTGCGCCGACAGTGATGGCGCTGGCCGAGGCGCGCGGGATCGAAATGCCGATCAGCCGCGACGTGTACGACGTGCTCCAGGGCAACCGCAGTCCCGGTGAGATCTTCCGCGGCCTGTTGCGAACGGCGGCAGGGTCAGAGGCTGAGGCGGGGTAGGCGTGGTGCATGAAATCTGGATCGTCATCCCGGCGAAGGCCGGGACCCAGTCCTAACAAGAAACAGCGACGCTTTGCGGAGTCACTTTGAGTGGGTCTGGGTCCCGGCCTGCCCGAAGGGCAGTTTATCCTGAGCGCGGCTGCTAAGCCGCAAGCCGAAGGGCCGGGATGACGGGGTGGAGCAGATTAAGCGCAACCCGCATCTGTCAGTAGCTGGCATCCGGCATCGCGCCCTTGCGGCGGGCGATGGTGTCGCGCAGCGCCTCATCTATGCCCTCGTCAAGCGGCGGCGAAACATGCTCGGCCAGCACCTTTTTCCACGCCGCGTTAGCGCGGCTCTGGATGTCGAGCGCGCCATCGGCTTCCCACTGCTCCCACGAGGTATAGTCGGCGAGCGGTGAGCGGTAGAACGCGGTCTCGAAATTGGCCTGGGTATGCGCGGAACCCAGGAAATGCTTGCCCGGGCCAACCTCGCGGATGGCATCCATCGCCTGACCGTTCTCGCTGAGGTCATAGCCGGCCAGCAGCTTGTGCATCATCCCCAGCTGGTCGCAGTCCATCATGAACTTCTCGTAACCGGTGACGAGGCCACCCTCGAGCCAGCCGGCCGATTGCAGCACGAAATTGGCCCCGCCCAGCACGGTCGGCAGCAGCGTCTGCGCGCTTTCGTATGCAGCCTGACCATCAGCGATTTTCGAGGCGCAGAGGCTACCCCCGGTGCGCGAAGGCACTCCCAGCCGCCGTGCCAGCGCCAGCAGAGCATTGATGATCAGCGCGCATTCGGGAGTGCCATAGGTCGGCGCGCCCGACTGCATCGACAATGTTGTGACGAAACTGCCGAAAATCACCGGTGCCCCGGGCTTGACCAGCTGGAGGAAGGCCATCCCCGCCATCGCTTCGGCAAGGGTCACCGCGATCGCTCCGGCGAGGCCAGTCGGCGCCATTGCCCCGGCCATGATGAACGGAGTGATCAGCGTCGCCTGGTTGGCCCGCGCCAGCACCTTGGCCGCGCCGAGCATGGTGGCATCGTAGGTCAGTGGCGAATTGCCGTTGATCACCCCCGCCAGACACGTGTTGGGCTCACCTGCTTCAGCGTTGAACCAGCGTTCGCCGAACAGGATTTCGGCCAAGTCCACGCAGTCCTGCGTGCGGCTTGGCGCCGAAACCGCGCTGAAGAAACATTTGTCCTGCAAGGTCGCGTTGCCATAGAACATGTCGTAGTGGCGCTTGTTGACCGGCAGGTCGACCGGCTCGCACATCGCGGTCGAGGTCGAATGCAGCCACGGCGAGGCCTGGGTCAGCTTGGCGAAATTGTTGAAGTCCTCGATCGTGCCATAGCGCCGGCCCTTGTCGAGGCAGCGCACGAACGGCGGACCGGCGGTGGGGGCAAACACCGTGCGCTTGCCGCCGATCACGATGTTGCGGTCCGGGTTGCGCGCCTGCTGGGTAAATTCGCGCGGGGCGTGGGTCTGGATCAGCTGGCGGCACATCCCGCGCGGCATTCGTACTCGCTCGCCCTCGATATCCGCTCCGGCGGCGCGCCAGATTGCGATCGCCTCTGGATCGTCGCGGAATTCGACGCCGATTTCGGTAAGGATGACTTCGGCGTTTTCCTCGATCAGGCTTAGCCCCTCCTCGTCGAGCAGTTCGACATAGGGCAGCTTGCGGCTGATATAGGGGGCAGCGCTAGTCACCGCGGCCAATCGGCTCGCCCGCTTGGCTTCGCGCCCGCCGCCGCGACGGGACAGGGTGGGGCCCTCGCTCATGCCAGAGGTGTAACGCGAATGCGTCAGCCCCCGGCATGAGAAATCGTTATGCGGCCATGATTTGGCTGCTGTGCAGGTTCACGCCAGCCCGACGATGTTCCCAGCTTCGTCCAGCCCGATCTCGGCTGCGGCCGGACGGCGCGGCAAACCAGGCATGGTCATGATATCACCGCAGACCGCAACCACGAACCCGGCCCCGGCGGACAGCCGCACTTCGCGGACCTCGAAGTGGTGGCCGCTGGGCGCGCCGATCTCGGCGGGATGGGTCGAGAAGCTGTACTGGGTCTTGGCGATGCACACCGGCAGGTGGCCGAAGCCGAGCTTCTCGTATTCCTTGAGGTTGCGCGCCGCCTCTTCGACGATCACCACTTCGCCGGCGTGATAGATCTCGCGGGCGATGGTCTCGATCTTGGCGGCGAGCGGCATCTCGTCAGGATAGAGCAGCTTGACCTCGGGGGTTCCGGCATCAAGCTGCGCTTTGACCTCGCGCGCCAGCTCCTTGGCCCCGGCGCCGCCTTCGGCCCAATGCCTGGCGATCGCGCTGCGGGCACCGTAGCGCTCGCAAACCGCCTTCAGCGCGGCGATTTCCTCGTCGGTGTCCTTGACGAAATGGTTGATCGCCACGATCGGGGTCAGGCCGAATTTCTGCAGGTTCTCGATATGTCGGGCGAGGTTGACCGCGCCGCGTTCGAGCGCCGCGACATCAGGGATGCCGAGATCTGCCTTAGCGACGCCGCCCTGCATCTTGAGCGCGCGCACGGTTGCCACCAGCACCACCGCATCGGGGCGCAGGCCAGACTGACGGCATTTGATGTCGAGGAACTTCTCGGCCCCGAGATCGGCGCCGAACCCGGCCTCTGTCACCACCACATCGGCGAGCTTGAGCGCGGTCTGGGTGGCCATGACCGAATTGCAGCCGTGGGCGATGTTGGCGAACGGGCCGCCATGGATGAAGGCGGGGTTGTGCTCGATCGTCTGGACCAGGTTGGGCTGCATCGCATCGCGCAGCAGCACCGCCATCGCGCCATCGGCCTTGAGGTCGCGCGCGGTGATCGGCTGCTTGTCGCGGGTGCGGGCGACGATGATGTCGCCCAGCCGCCGCTGCAGGTCCTTGAGGTCGGTTGCCAGGCACAGGATCGCCATGATTTCCGAAGCGACGGTGATATCGAACCCAGTCTCGCGCGGGATCCCGTGCGCGGGTCCGCCCATGCCGACGTTGATGTTGCGCAGCGCCCGGTCGTTCATGTCGACCACCCGCCGCCAGACCACGCGGCGCGGATCGATATTGAGCTCGTTGCCCCACTGCAGATGATTGTCGAGCAAGGCCGCGAGCAAGCTGTGCGCCGAAGTGATCGCGTGGAAATCGCCGTTGAAGTGGAGGTTGATGTCCTCCATCGGGATGACTTGCGCGCGCCCGCCCCCGGCCGCGCCTCCCTTCATCCCGAAACAGGGACCAAGCGAAGGCTCGCGCAGGCAGACGATCGAATTGACCCCGATCAGGTTGAACCCGTCACTCAGGCCGACGCTGGTGGTGGTCTTGCCTTCGCCGGCCGGGGTCGGGGTGATCGCGGTGACCAGCACCAGCTTGCCGTTCGGGCGGTCCTTCAAAGTGGCAATGAATTCGAGGCTGAGCTTGGCCTTGTGATGGCCAAACGGCACCAATGCTTCAGGCGCGATGCCCAGGCGCTGCTCAGCCAGCGGCAGGATCGGCGCCATCCGCGCGGCGCGGGCAATCTCGATATCCGGTGCGCCAGGCGGCGGCAGTTGATTCTCTTGCATCGGCACTCAAGAGCCCAATGGCTCTCCCCCCTCAATTTCAGAGTTTTTGGCAATCGGTAAAAAGCGGCGGGGCAAACCTGTCCTGACCGGGGCGAGGTCTGTTGCAGGTTGGAGCAATTCACAAATGCTAAAATGAGCTGGCGCCCAGAATTATCGCTATCATGTCGCGGACTTATGAAGGCGGTTCTAGTCTTCGCCAACGCGCAGCGACTCTTCCAGCCACGGCAGCTTGGTGAGCAGTTCCGGGAAAACCTCCTCAACCAGGATCGCGCGGCACTCATCGACCAGAATGCGCGGGGCTGAACCCAGGACCTGCTGGCGGGCGAGCATGGTCATGCGCCGCCCGAACTTGCCGCGGACAATCGGGAAGACATCGAGCTGCTCGAAGATCCCCGGCACCTGGAACAGGCACAGCGGGGTGGTGATCCCCCAGCCCAGCCCGAAACTGACCGCCATGGCGTGACCGACCACCGAATCGAATTCGATCTGCGAAGGGAATTTCAGCTGCAACCGGTTGAGCTGCGCCTCGGTCTGGCGGCCCGCTGAAGACCGCAGTGAAAACCGGATGAAGGTGCTTTCGCTCAGGTGCGGACCGAGTTCGGGTGCTTGCGCGAAGCCTTTGGGGAAAATCAGGACATAGGGTTCGGTGAACAGGTTGTAGCGATCAACCTCGAGCATGTCGGAGGTGTTGCTTTCCTCGGTGATCATCAGATCGGCGGCGTGGGTGTTGAACTTGGCCCGCTGGTCGGGCATCAGGCCGTTGGAAATCCGCCAGAACCGTGCCATTTCGGCCTTGCGCCGGTAAAGCCGGGGGCCGAGCACATTGGCCAGACTTTCGGGCATGGCGATGTTGAGCGAGGACAGCTCGCCGCTCTCGCTTTCGGTCGCCTCGACGAATGCGGACTGAAGATCGCCGAGGATCTTCTGGCTCTGGCGCAGCAGCGCCTGCCCGACCTTGGTCAGTACGATCGGGCGGATCGAACGGTCGAACAGCTGGCGGCCGACGCTGTCTTCAAGCCCGGCGATGATCTGTGATACGCCAGATTGGGTCAGCCCGAGCACTTTGGCGGCCTGGGTCATGCTGCCTTGTTCGGCAGTGACCACGAACACCTGCAGCGCGCGGAATTCGAAGCTGCTGGGAAGCTGGCCGCTGGTGGAGGGTCGCCCGGTCATCATAAGCAGCACTTATAATGTCGAGCCGCAGCGAAGCAAGCTTGCTTGCATCAGCGCTGTGCGCTCTCCCAGTCCGGAGCCACATAAAAGGGGGCATTGGACGGCGCCAACAGGCCCTTGCCGAGGACATGGTCTGCGCCTTTTTCCCCGATCATGATCGTTGGCGCATTGAGATTGCCGGTGGTGATCGAGGGCATCACCGAGCTGTCGATTACCCTGAGGCCCTGGACCCCGATGACCCGCAGTTCGGGATCGACCACCGCCATCGGATCGCCGGGCGGACCGATCTTGCAGGTGCACGAGGGATGCAGCGCGCTTTCGACCTTGGCGGCGATGAACGCATCGATCGCTGCGTCGTTCACGCAATCGGCGCCCGGCTGGATCTCGCGGCCACGGAAGGGTGCGAAGGCGTCCTGCTGAAAGATCTCGCGGGTCAGCCGCACGCAGGCGCGCATTTCTTCCCAGTCGTCGGGATGGCTCAGGTAGTTGAAGCGGATTTGCGGCTTGTCGCGTGGGTCGGCGCTGGCCAGCGTCACCGTGCCCCGGCTCTTTGAGCGCATCGGCCCGACGTGGGCCTGGAAACCGTGCTCGGTGGCAAGTGAGGAACCGTCGTAATTGATCGCCATCGGGAAGAAGTGGTACTGGATGTCCGGGTACTTGATCCCGGCCTTGCTGCGGATAAAGCCGCAACTTTCGAACTGGTTGCTCGCCCCGATCCCGCTGCGCAGGAACAACCATTGCGCGCCGACCAGCGCTTTCCCAAGCAGGCCCGACTGACCGTAGAGTGTGATCGGCTGCGTGCAGGCCATCTGGAAATAAAACTCGAGATGGTCCTGGAGATTGGCACCGACGCCCGGCCGGTCGGCCAGCACTGCAATACCATGCTCACGCAGTTCTGCGGCGGGGCCGATCCCGGAAAGCTTGAGCAACTGCACCGAATTGATCGAGCCGCCCGAAAGGATCACCTCGCGGCGGGCGCGGATCTGATGGAGCCTGCCGCCGCGCTCATACTCGATCCCGACCGCGCGGGTTCCCTCGAACAGCACCCGGGTCGCCAATGCATGCTGCACTACCCGCAAGTTTGGGCGTTTGCGCGCCGGATAGAGGTAGGCCTTGGCCGCCGAACAGCGGGTGCCGTTGCGCACCGACATTTCCATCCGCCCGAAACCTTCCTGGCGGAAGCCGTTGTAGTCCTCGGTCAAGGCGTAACCGGCCTTTGCCGCGGCGTCGAGCCAGGCCTGATGCAGCGGGTTGCGCAAGGTGCCGTAAGCGACCGAAAGCGGGCCATCAGCGCCGCGATAGAAATCGCCGCCTTCCTCGCGGCCCTCGGCGCGCTTGAAATAAGGGAGGACGTCGGCATAGCCCCAGCCGCGGGCGCCGTCCTCATCTTGCCAGCGCTCGAAATCGAGCGGGTTACCGCGGACATAGACCAGCCCGTTGATCGAGGACGAGCCGCCCAGGCCCTTGCCGCGCGGGCAGTGCAGGCGGCGGTCATTCAGGTGCGGTTCGGGCTCGGAGTAGTACCCCCAGTTCCAACGCCTGGTGTTCATTGGATAGGCTAGGGCGGCCGGCATCTGGATGAAGATCGAGCGGTCCGAGCCGCCATATTCGAGCAGCAGTACCTGGTTCTGGCCATCGGCGCTCAGCCGGTCGGCCAGCACGCAGCCCGCCGATCCGGCACCGACAATGACGAAATCTACCTCGTCAGTAAGGCGCATCAATCGGCTCCATCGCGACATAGACGCTCTTGAGCTGGGTGAAGTATTCAATCGCCGCCTTGCCGTTCTCGCGGCCCAGGCCCGATTGCTTGTTGCCGCCAAACGGCAGTTCGATCGGGGTGACGTTGTAGGTGTTGATCCAGCAGGTTCCGGCTTCTAGCGCGGCGACCACCCGGTGCGCGCGGGCGAGATCGCGGGTGAACACCCCGGCGGCGAGCCCGAACGGCGTGGCGTTCGCGCGCGCCACCACCTCGTCCTCGCCGTCGAAATCGAGCACCGCCATGACCGGGCCGAAGATTTCCTCGCGGACGATGGTCATCTCGTCGGTGCAGCCGGTGAAGATCGTCGGCTGAACGAAGGCTCCCTTGGCGAGGTCGCCAGCGGCGGCGCGTTTGCCGCCGGTGAGCAAGGTTGCGCCCTGCCGTACCCCTTGCTCGATATAACCCAGCACTTTTTCCATGTGCGCTTCGCTGATCAGCGCACCGACCTGGGTGGCCGGATCGAGCGGATCGCCGATCACCATCGCCTCGGTCCGCGCCTTGAGCTTTGTCAGAAACGCCTCGCGCACCGAACGCTGGACGAACACTCTGGTGCCGTTGGTGCAGACCTCTCCGGCCGAGTAGAAATTGGCGAGCAGCGCGCCGGAAACCGCCTCATCGAGATCGGCATCTTCGAACACCACCAGCGCCGACTTGCCGCCGAGTTCGAGTGTAACCAGTTTGAGAGTCGAGGCGGCGTCGGCCATAACCTTCTTGCCGGTGCCAACCTCGCCAGTGAGCGAGACCTTGGCGATCCCGGGATGGCGGCTGAGCAGCCGGCCGGTCTCGGCCTTGCCCTGAACCACCTGGAACAGACCTTCGGGCAGCCCGGCCTCGAGGTAGACCTTCTCCAGTTCGATCGCAGTCAGCGGGGTCAGCTCGGCCGGCTTGAAGATCATCGCATTGCCGCAGGCCAACGCCGGAGCGCTCTTCCAGCAGGCGATCTGGATCGGATAGTTCCACGCCCCGATCCCGGCGACCACCCCCAGCGGTTCGCGGCGGGTATAGCCGAAAGCGCCGGGGCCAAGGTCAATGTGCTCGCCGGCAATGGTCCGGGCGAGGCCGGCGAAGTATTCGATGCAGTCCGCGCCGGAGAGGACATCGACCGCTATGGTTTCCTGGATCGGCTTGCCGGTGTCCAGGCACTCAATCCGGGCAAGTTCGGGGTTGCGCTCGATCAGTAGCCGCGCGGCGCGGCCCAGGATCCTGCCACGCTCTGCCCCAGGTGTGCGGACCCATAGTTTTTGTGCTGCAGCGGCACGTTCGACCGCGCGATTGATTTCCGCCAACCCGTCAATCTTGATTGACGCCAGCTGTTCTCCGGTCGCCGGATTGCGGGTAACGAAACTCCGCGAGGTTGAACCACGGACCGGCTCGGCCCCTTCGAGGCGGTGTTCGGCCAGACTGCGATCGATGAACTCGAAGATCCAATCCTCGTGGATCGGGTTATTGGTGGTCCAGGCCCCGGCCAGCGCCGAGCGCAGCCAGAACCCGTCGATCAGCGCGGCGATGGTCTCGGCAATCCTGGTAACTTCCTGGGGTGCGACCAGCCGACGCAGATCGTGGCGCAGGTTGGAGAGGATGCGTTCCTGATGGACCCGCTGCAGCCGCGCCAGCTCGGGCCGGTAGAGCGCCTGCCCCCAGAACGCCAGCCAGCCGCGACACGCCTCGGCGGTTTGTTCGGTCGGACCAAGATGCGCGCGAACGAACGCGCGCAGGCGCGTCTCAGGATCGCGGCTCGCGGCCAGCGCTTGCATCGGCAGGGTGGTAACGCGCTCAACCAGCAAGCGGAACGCGGCTTCAAGCAAGCGGTCCTTGTCGCCGAAGTAATGAACGATCAGCGCGGCGGAAACCTGCGCACGGCGCGCAACTTCAGCCAGGGTGAAGTTGTCGATCCCGGACTCGCCCAGCACTTCCATCGCCGCCTGGATCAGCTGGTCCCGCCGGTCTTCGGGCTCGCGCCGCCGTGCTGCATGCCTGACCATGGTTCGTCCTCGCTATTGAGGAGCCGTTCAATACAAGCAGGCTGACCGACTAGAGAAGCGCAATTTGCTCTCAGGTGTCCGCATCAGCAACAATGATACCCCACATTAACTCTGATGATCTAAGCGATTCGTGTGAAAATATGATTATAACTGAGCTTGTTAAGCCGAACGCGTGGTTGCCTGAGCAGGGCTGGTTTGATCGGCATCGGCGTCGGGCGAACCAACAGATCGCCGACGCGATGGGTTGCGCAGACGTTCAATATGCGTCACTTTCCGGTTTTGAAACCACAATTCGGGGAGTGACAGAGCCCCTGCCAGACTGCCAGGAGCTCTGCAAAACAGAGGGAGAGCACCGTGAGCCGCTCGTCACAAATTCTTACTACCGCCAGACTGGTCCGCCATGGACTGTCGTTCGGGGCCATTGCGCTCTCGCTTGCCGCCGCACCGGCGCTGGCCCAGTCCGCAGCCGAGGAAGCGGGCGATGCCGACGATATTGTTGTCACCGCCCAGAAGCGCGAACAGAAGTTGCGCGATGTCGGGATCGCGGTTTCAGTGCTCGGCGCCGACGATGTCGAGCGATTCAACATCACCAGCGCCACCGACGTGGTTCGCGCGATCCCCAACCTCAAGTACAACGCCTATGGCTCGAGCCAGGTGGTGTTCAACATCCGCGGCGTGTCGCAGAACGACTATGGTGATCAGCAGGAGCCACCGGTCGCGGTCTATCAGGACGATGCCTACGCCAGTTCGATCACTACCGCGAGCTTCCCGGTGTTCGATCTTGCCCGGGTTGAGGCCCTTCGGGGCCCACAAGGCACACTGTTCGGTCGCAACGCCACCGGCGGCGCGGTCCAGTTCGTTTCCAACCAGCCGACCGACGCGCTCGATGGTTACATCAGCGGCACCTATGGCCGGTTCAACCAGACCATCGTCGAAGGCGCCGTTTCCGGCCCGCTGGGCGAGGGCGTGTCGGCGCGCATCGCGGGCATGTACAACCGCGACGACGGCTACATCAAGAACATCACCCCCGGCGAGAAGGATCGCGGCGCCAACAACCACTGGGCGCTGCGCGGGATCATCGCGATCGAGCCTTCGGAAGATTTCAAGGCCAAGCTGACGGTGCGCTATGCCCGGGCCGACAAGGAGCGCCAGGCGGGGATCTACTCGCTCGCTCCGGCCTGCCCCAATGCCCAGTTCCAAGGTGAGTTCCTTCCCGCCAACCAGGTCTGTGATTACTGGAACAATTACTTCGGTTCGTCGCTGAATGGCGGCGTCCCGGGCTCGACCGGCAACGGCTACACCAACCCGGCGATCACACCCTCGCAGGGCGGCAACCCGTGGCGCACTGCGGGCACCGGGGCGGCCTATGTCGATCGCAAGATCTTTGGCGCGACGCTAAAGCTCGAAGCCGACGTGGGTGCGGTGACGCTGACCTCGATCACCGACTACCAGAGCCTGAAGAAGTTCTACATCGAAGGCGGCAACGGGGTGCCCGAACTGCCTTACGACCTCAACGGTCCACCAGACTTCTACTTCGGGTTCACCACTGGTCCCTGCGCAGCTCCTGCCCAGGCGGTGACCTGCTATCCATCGGGCACGATCTTCTTCCAGGATGCCGACGTAAAGCAGTACTCGCAAGAATTCCGCGCGGCCTATTCAACTGACAACAATTATCTGGTGGTCGGCGCATACGGCCTGATCATCGACGGTGATTTCGAGGCCAAATATGCCACGCCGTTCCAGGCCTACGATCCCGACGTGGCGATCAAGCAGAAGACCAAGTCTTTCGCTTTCTTCGCCCAGAACGACTACGAGTTCAGCGACCAGCTAAAGCTGATCGCCGGGATCCGCTACTGGAATGACAGCAAGCGAGGCACCTATGATGCCAGCGAGTTTCATTCCGGTTTCACCATGCATTGGGGTCCGGACGCGATCACCTACAACGATCCCACCGGGGCTACCCCGCTGACCGGGGTTACCGTTACTCCGGCCGACGCGAAGCCCACGTTCGACGGGCTGACCTGGCGGATCGGGCTCGACTACAAGCCCAGCCCCGACACGCTGGTCTATGCCAGCTACAACCGCGGGTCGAAATCGGGCGGGTTCACCTTCTCGACCGGGACGCCGTTCCTTGGCCAGTTCGTGATCGATACGATCAACAATATTCCCTACAATCCGGAAAAGCTCGATTCCTTCGAAGTCGGTCTCAAGACCCGGCTGGGTTCGAACACCGATTTCAACCTCGCTGCGTTCTACTACGACTACAAGGACTACCAGGCTTTCGTGCAGGACGGGTTCTCGCAGCTGATCCGCAACCTCTCGGCCAGCAACATGGGGATCGAGGCCGAGTTCACCACCCGTCCGGTCGATGGGCTGACGATCTCGCTCAACGCCTCGCTACAGGACAGCAAGGTTGAAGACGTGCTGCTGCCTGACGGCGTGACGGTCGAGGATCACGATCTGCCGCAGGCGCCCAGCTTCTCAGGCAGCGCTTTGGTCCGCTATGAGTTCCCGGTGGCTGGCGGCAAGGCATCGCTCCAAGCTGATGCGCTCTATTCGGGCAGCACCTGCTTCACCGTGCTCTGCGCACCGGTAGAGGAAGAGGGATCCTACCACGTTGAGAATCTGCGCATCGGGTTCGAGCCGGGCGACGGCAAGCTCTCGGTCGCACTGTTCGTCAACAATCTGTTCAATGAAAAGTACCGGGTTTACGCCTTCGATGGCTCGCTGTTCTGGGGAGACAGCCTGGGTGTCTATGCCAAGCCGCGGACATGGGGTGTGACGGTGCGCTACAACTTCGGCAATTGAGCCCTTCGGGATCGCGCCAATGCCGAAAGGGCCCGCCTTTGGAGATAATCCGGAGGCGGGCCTGATCTTTCAAAGGGGGACGCGTGGCTAGCCAGGCTTCAGCAGACCAGCTGCAACTGCGCCGCCAGCTCGACTGGAAGGACGCGTTCTGGGCCTCGAGCGGGGTGCCCGCGGGCGTACTCCTGACCATGGGCGGGATCGCCGCGACGATCGGTCAACCCAGCTGGGTGATCTGGATCGCCTCGATCCTGATGGGGTTCATGCAGTCGTTCGTCTACGCCGAGATTGCCGGGCTCTATCCCAACAAGTCGGGCGGCGCCTCGGTCTATGGCGCGGCGGGGTGGCTGCCCTATGGCAAGTTCATCGCGCCGATCTCGGTGTGGTGCAACTGGCTGGCCTGGTCGCCGGTGCTGGCGCTGGGGACCAGTCTGGCCGCGGGCTATGTCATGGCCAGCCTGTTTGAGGCCGATTCGGCGATCCGCACCTGGCAGATCACGCTGTTCGATCTTGGCGTGGTGCGCGAGGGGCTGACCATGCGGATCAATCTGGTTGCGCTGATCGCCGCCGGGTTCCTGCTGCTGACCTTCACCTTGCAGCATCACGGCGCCGCGCGCGCGGCCAATTTCCAAAAGGTGCTCGGGCTGCTGTGCATGGCCCCGCTGCTGCTGGTCGGGCTGGTGCCATTCCTGACCGGCGACCTGCCGACCGAAAACCTGTTCCCGCTGCTGCCGATGATCCGCGATGCCGCCGGCAACATCGGTTTCGGCAGCTGGGACACGCTCGGGCTGACCCTGCTGGCGGGGGCGATGTTCGGGGCCGGGTGGTCAACCTACGGGTTCGAAACCGCGGTCTGCTATACCCGCGAATTCCGCGATCCGGCCAGGGACACCGCCAGGGCGCTGTTCGCCGCGGGCTTGCTGTGCATGGCTATCTTCATCCTGGTGCCGCTGGCGTTCCAGGCCTCGCTGGGGCTGGAAGGGATGCTCGATCCGGCGATCTACGACGGTTCGGGCGTGGCCCAGGCGCTGGCGCAGATTGTCGGCGGCGGGGTCATAATCGGCAATCTGGTGATCGTGATGCTGATCCTGGCCTTGCTGCTGATCGTCATGACCTCGATGCTCGGCTCTTCGCGTACGCTCTATCAGGCTTCGGTCGATGGCTGGCTGCCGCGCTACCTGTCCAAGGTCAACCACCACGGCGCGCCAACCTCGGCGATGTGGACCGACCTTGGCTTCAACCTGATCCTGCTGCTCGCCTCAGACTATTTCGCGGTGCTGATGATGAGCAACGTCTGCTATTTCATCTTCAACTTCCTCAACCTCCAGGCCGGGTGGATCCACCGGATCGACCGCAAGGGCTGGGCGCGGCCCTATCGCTGCCCCAGCTGGCTGCTGGCGCTGGGCGCGGTGCTGGGCTTCGTCAACATGGCGTGGATGGGCGCGGGCGCCGATGTCTGGGGCGAGGGGACACTGCGCAACGGACTGCTGGCAGCGCTGTTGATCATTCCGGTGTTCGCCTTCCGCCACTATGTGCAGGACAAGGGCAAGTTCCCGGTTTCCGAAGGCACTGCCGACGATCCGTTCGAGCGGGAACTGGTGGTGCCAAAGGCCGGGTGGCTGCCCTACGTGGCGCTGGCTGCATGCGCCGCGCTGGTCTGGGCGACGCATATGTGGGCGCGGTTGCCGGGCAGCTAGCTTGATCGCCGGTGCAGCTCCAGCAGTCCCTTCAGCGTCCCCCAGCACATCACCAGCAGCACCAGGCCCAGCGGCAAGCCGGTGGCGATCGCCCCGGCTTGAAGTGAATTGAGCCCGCCGCTGAGCAGCAGCATCACCCCGATCCCGCCGACCGCGAACAGCCAGAACGCCTTTTGCCGCAGCGGGGTATCGGTGCGTCCGCCCGAGGTCATGGTGTCGATCACCAGCGTCCCCGAATCCCAGCCGGTAACGAAGAACACCAGGATCAGGCAGATTGCCGCAAACGAAGTGACCTGCGGCCAGGGCAGGGTGCCCAAAAGCACGAACAGCTGGTTCTCCAGCACGACTGCACTGAAGCCGGGGACCTTGCCAGAGAGGATCGCGGCGATCGCACTATCGCCGAAGATCGTGAGCCAGACCATGCCCAGCAAGCTGGGGGCAATCATTGCTCCGGCCACGAATTCGCGCACCGTGCGGCCCAGCGAAATTCGCGCCATGAACATGCCCACGAACGGTGCCCAACTGATCCACCAGGCCCAATAGTAGACCGACCAGTCGCGGTAGAAGTCGCTATCGGTGCGGCCTACCGGGCTTGATAGCGCGGGCAGGTTGGCAAGGTAGAACCACAGGTTGCGCGCCAAATTGCCGAGCAGATCCAGCGCCGGACCGGTGGCCAGCACGAATACCAACAACGCCAGCGCCAGCACCATATTGGTTTCGCTGAGAATGCGGATCCCGCGGTCGATCCCGCCGCGCACCGACAGAAATGTGATTGCCGCCATCACTGCGATCAACGTCAGGATCGAAGCGGGCGAGCTAGTGATGTGGTAAAGAAAGGTGATCCCGGCCATCGCCTGCTGCGCGCCCAGGCCCAGCGACGTCGCCAGCCCGAAGATCGTCGCCAGCACTGCCAGGATCTCGATCGCGTCGCCGGTCCGGCCCCAAACCGCTTTGCCCAGCAGCGGGTAGAACGCCGAGCGCAGCGACAGCGGCATGCCGAAATCATAAGCGAACACGGCCAGCGCCAGCCCGGTTACTGCGAACATCGCCCAGGGGTGGAGCGCCCAGTCAAAGATTGTCGCGGCCATGGCCAGATCGCGCGATAATGCCGGGTTTCCCGCTGCGCCGCCCAGCGGAGCTGCCGGGCCGCCGGCCATCGAGGCAGTGAAGTGCGTCACCGGCTCTGCCACGCCATAGAAGATCAAACCGATCCCCATCCCCGCGCCGAACAGCATCGCAAACCACGACATGCGCGAATAGTCAGGCCGCGCATCTTTGCCGCCGAGACGGATTCGACCGAGCGGGGAAATAGCGACGCCGACGCAGAACAGCAGCAGCAGGTTGCCCGCCGACATGAAGAACCAGTCGAAATTGGTCGTCGCGCCGGTACGGATCGCATTGAACAGCGCCGCCGAGCCATCGGGCGAGAGGATCGACCAGGCGATCACCGCCAGCGAGATCAACGCGGTCGGGAAGAACACCACCGGGTCGATCTGCATGCCCAGGACGGAGCGGGTCGATTTGCCGTAACCCGCGGTGTCGATTGTCTTCGCCCAATCTGCCATGCCCGAATCCCCTCTTCAGGCGGGAGGCTAGGCGCGGTGCCGGTGCGAGGCCAGACCATCACCGAAACTGATGCCCGGCATCTTGCCAATTGGCTTTGAGTGCCACAGTCTTTTTGGAACAATGTCTAAGGGGACAAATTCCATGGTTGCCGTTTTTCCATCTGCGCGGCTGCGGGTCTCGCCGTTTTACGATTCCACGGTTGCCGAAGGCATGGTGACCGCGAGCATCTACAACAGCATGATCATGCCAACCTCTTATGGCGATCCTGACGGCGAATACTGGCGGCTGATCGAAGGCGTCTCGCAATGGGATGTCGGCTGCGAGCGGCAGGTTCAACTGAAGGGCAAGGACGCCGGCAAGCTCGCGCAGATCCTGGCGGCGCGTGATTTGTCGAAGTGCAAATACGGTCAGGGCAAATATGTGCCGATCTGCAACCACCGCGGGACGATCATCAACGATCCGATCCTGCTCAAACACGCTGATGACCTCTACTGGTTCTCGATCGCCGACAATGACCTCTGGCTGTGGGCCAACGCGATCGTTGCCGAGCGCGGGCTGGATGTCGAAATCAGCGAGCCCGATGTTTCGCCAATGGCGCTGCAAGGGCCAAAGGCAGAGGACGTGGTCGCCTCGGTGTTGGGCGACTGGGTGCGCGAGATCAAATACTTCTGGTTTCGCGATTCCGAGATCGAGGGCATTCCCGTGACCGTGCAGCGCTCGGGCTGGTCGAAACAGGGGGGCTTCGAGATCTATCTCAAGGATCGCAGCAAGGGCACGCAGCTGTGGAACATCTTCAAGGAAGCGGGGCAGCCCTGGGGCATCGGTCCGGGCGCGCCAGCGACTGCCGAACGCACCGAAAGCGGGCTGGTTTCGGTCGGCGGCGATACCGATGACCATACCAATCCGTTCGAAGTGCGGATGGAGAAATACGTCAATCTGGACGTTGGCGATGATGTCCTTGGGATCCAGGCGCTGCGCCAGATCAAGCGCGAAGGCGTGAAGCGCCACCAGCTCGGGCTGATCCTTGACGGCGCAACGCCCGCCCCGCTGGGCTTTGAGCGCGAGGACATCCTGGTGAATGGCCGAAAGGTTGGGCAGATGACCAATTGCATGTGGTCGCCGCGAATGAAGGCCAATATCGGCTACGCGCTGATTGCGGTCGAACACCAGATCGGTGACACGGTCGAAATCGCGCGGCCGGCAGGACCGACTGCGGCGAGGCTGGTGGAGCTGCCGTTTTTGTAGGGGTGGAGTGCAAAAAATCTGAATCGTCATCCCGGCGGAGGCCGGGACCCAGTCCGAACAAGAAACAGCGACGCTTCGCGGAGTCACTTTGAGTGGGTCTGGGTCCCGGCCTTCGCCGGGATGACGAGTGTGGTACAGATTACACGCAACCTGACCTAGCTGATGTTCGAATCCGGGAAGCTGGCCTTCTTCTCCTCCATGAACGCCACCAGCCGCGCGTCGATATCGGGATCGAGTTCGGGCGCGGTGTAGCTGGCCAGCGCTTCCTTGTAGAGCTTCTCGGCGCGCTGTTCGGCATCTTGCTTGCCGTCCTCGACCCATTGTTCGTAGCTGTTGTTGTCGGCGATCGTCGAGCGGTAGAACGCGCTCTTGAAATTGGCCTGGGTGTGGGCGCAACCCAGGAAGTGCTTGCCCGGCCCAACCTCGCGGGTGGCATCGAGCGCCATGCCGTTCTCGCTCATGTCGACGCCTTTGGCATAGACCGCCATCATCGCCGCCTGGTCGCAGTCCATCACGAACTTCTCATAGCCCATCGCCAGCCCGCCTTCGAGCCAGCCGGCGGTGTGGAGCATGAAGTTGACGCCGGCGAGCAGCCCTTGCTGGAGCGTGTTGGCGGCCTCGTAAGCGGCCTGGGCATCGGCCACCTTGGAGGCGGTGAAGCCCCCGGCGCTGCGGAACGGCACTCCCAGCCGCCGCGCCAGTGCCGCGCCGACGTTGAGGATCAGCGAAGCCTCGGGCGACCCGAAAGTCGGCGCGCCCGACTGCATCGACATCGAGGAAACGAAATTGCCATAGATCACCGGCGCGCCGGGGCGGACCAGTTGCGCCAGCGCCATCCCGCACAGCCCCTCGGCCAGGCTTTGCGCCGCCACCGCCGCGACCGTCACCGGGGCCATCGCCCCGGCAACGATGAACGGGCTGACCATGGTCGCCTGGTTGTGCCGGGCATAGACCTTGAGCGCGCCAAGCATGGTGGCATCGTAGGTCAGCGGTGAATTGGCGTTGATCAGGTTGACCGTGACGCAGTTCTCCTCGACGAAATCCTCGCCGAACAGGATCTTGGCCATGCTGACCGTGTCTTCAGCGCGGTCCGGGTGGGTGACCGAGCCCATGAACGGCTTGTCGCTGTATTTGATGTGGCTGTAGACCATGTCGTAGTGGCGCTTGTTGACCGGCAGATCGACCGGTTCGCAGATCGTCCCGCCCGAATGGTGCAGGCTGTCGGCCATGTAGGCGAGCTTCACGAAATTGCGGAAGTCCGCGATCGTCGCATAGCGCCGCCCGCCTTCGCGGCTGTAAACGAAGGGCGAGCCATAGGCCGGAACCAGCACGGTGTTGTTGCCGCCGATCACCACATTGTTGGCCGGATTGCGGGCGTACTGGGTGAAAATTCCCGGCGCGTTGCGCTGAATGATCTCGCGGCACATCCCGCGCGGGAAGCGCACCCGGTCGCCATCGGCGCGTGGCGCCGGCAGCGACAAACAGCGCTTTCGCCTCAGGATCTTCCTTGATGTCGATCCCGATCTCTTCGAGGATCGTGTCGGCATTGGCCTCCAGGATCGCCAGATCGGCATCGCCCAGCACCGAGTAAGGCGGGATGTTGCGCCGGATAAAGGGCTCGCGCGGGGTAGCTTCCGCGGCATTGGCGGCAGCACGGCCGCGGCGGCCTCCGGTGCGTCCTTCTCTCGACATCTCTGTCTTCCTTATCTGGCGCGCTGGCGGCTGCGGTGGCCCCGGCCGCTCGTTGCCTGCCCTGCGGCGACGGGCGCTGTGGGGAAGCTCATAGCAGCGACGAAATAGTCCTGGAACTTGGGTTCGGTAGCAGTCTCAACTTTGATGATATGCTTCACCGCCTCAATAATCGCGGCCTTTTCGGCGCGGTTGACCAAGGCCATCGCCGCGCCCATCCCGGCGGCATTGCCGATCGAGCGGACGTTGTCGGCAGTCGCGCCGGGAATGATCCCGATATCGGCGACGTACCTGGCATCGAGGTGCGTGCCGAAGGCCCCGGCGAGCAGCACTTCCTCGACCGCTTCGCAGCCGAGAAAATCGGTCAGCAGCCGCACCCCCGCAGCGAGCGCTGCCTTGGCCAGCTGCACCGCGCGGACATCGGTCTGCTTGACGTAGATCGGATTTTCGGGACGGTCGACCAGCAGGAATTTCCAGCTCTGGCCCTCCTGGACCATTCGCAACGGCGTGGTCTCGGGGCGGAACAGCCCGCTGGGGTTGACGATCCCGGCGCTGGCCAGCTCGACCATCACCTCGAAGATACCCGAACCGCAGATCCCGGTGATCTTGTGCTGGACAAGTTCCTCTGGGCGCTGGTCGGACAGCCAGCCATCGTGGCCGATGATCTTGACCTCGACAGTGCCGCTGGCGGGATCGATCCGCACCCGCTCGATCGCTCCCGGGCTGGCGCGGACCCCGGCGCTGATTTCGGCGCCTTCAAAGGCCGGACCGGTGGGCGAGGAAGCGGCGGCAACCCGCCCACCGTGGCTGAGCACGATCTCGGCGTTGGTGCCGATATCGACCAGCACCACCGAGCGGCCTGCCATGCCGCGCATCTGCGTCAGATAAGCCCCGGTGGTGTCGGCGCCGACATGCCCGCCGACCAAGGGCAGCGTCGAGATCCGCGCGGTTTCGGAAATGCCGAGGTCGAAGCGATAGGCCGGCGCCTCGAACCAGTCCTTGACCGCTAGCGTGAAGGGCGCCTGGCCCAGCTCGACCGGATTTATTCCCAGGAACAGGTGATGCATGATCGGGTTTCCGACCAGCACCACTTCGAGGATCTGGTTGGGCCCAAGATCGAGCGCGGCGCGTGCTTCCTCGAGCATCGCGGCGACCGCCTTGCGGATTTCCTCGGTCAGCCGCTCCTCGCCGCCCTTGTTCATCATGATGTACGAAACCCGGCTCATCAGGTCCTCACCGTAGCGGATTTGCGGGTTCATTGCGGAGGTTTCGAAGGCCAGTTCGCCGCGGGTCAGGTCGTAGAGGTAGAGCGCGATCGAGGTCGAGCCGATGTCGATCGCCGCGCCATAGGCATCGAAGGGTGAGGGCGGCCAGACGTCGATGATCTTCGCGTCGTCGCGCACCACTGCAATTAGCTGGCGCTCGTTCTGGGCCAGGATCGGCTGGAGTTTCTGCAAGCGTCCGCAGCTCAGGCGTCGCCTCGACCCCGAACCCGCGCAAGGCCGCGATCAGCGCCTCGGCGTCGCTCGGATTGTCGTCCATCTCGGGCCGGGGCAGCTCGCACATGTAGAGCTTGACCGCCGGATCGAGCGCGGTGGTGAAGCCGGTGCTGGCCTTGGAAATCACCGAGCGGTGCTGGCGCGCGTCGCTCGGCACCTCGATCACCACATCACCGTGAACCTGCGCGCGGCAGGCGAGCCGGCGGCCCTCGCGCATCAGGCCCTTGTCTAAGCGCCTTGGTCTCGCTGTCGCTCAGCGGGGAAAGCGCATCGGCCGATACGCTGAGTTTGAATTTGGCATGCTCGCCCGGCTCAAGTTCGATCTGGCAGCGCTTGCACAGCCCCTTGCCGCCGCAGATCGACTGGATATCGACTCCAGCGGCCAGCGCCACGTCGAACACGCTCTCGCCGTCCTGCGCGGTGGCGCGGATGCCCGAAGGGGTGAAGATCACCTTGTGTGCGGTGCTGCTCATTGGCTCTGCACACCTTGCTCTGGATATCGCGCGAATTGCGGCAAGCCATCGGTGATCTCGTAGTAGTCGCCCTTCTCGGCAACGAAGATATGGCCGCGCACTGCTATTCCCGCGGTGTGGTCGAGCGACCCGGGGAGCACGCTGATATGATCGCTGCCCTTAGTCGCCCAGAACAGCAGGCTGCCGCAGGCCAGCGCAGCGACCGTGTTCGGACTTGCCCGAATGCAGCGCCCAGACGACCTCGCCTGAAACGGACAACTGCGCACGCGTTGTGCGGCAAGCGGGCAGGAAATGCCCGGTCAGCCGCCGGCACTGGCGGCAGTGGCAGTACCAGATATCGGCAAGCCCGCGTGCGCGGTAGGTCACCGCGCCGCACAGGCACTGTCCGGTGTGTTCCTCAGCCACGGCGGCGGCGGCCTTCGCGTCCACCGCGCCCGCCGCGGCCTTCACCCTCGGCGCTTGGCTCGCGGAACATGCGGATCCACTGGGCGCAGTTGGGATCGACCCCGTTGAGGGTATCGGCAGCCTTGATCGCGGCGACCATGCCTTCGTGCAGCGGGTTGAGGATCGCACTGGTCATCCCTGCGCCGGCGACCATCGGCAGGAAGGCGTTGCCGATCGCATGGCGGTTGGGCAGGCCGAAGCCGATGTTAGAGGCACCGCAGGTGGTGTTGACCTTGAGCTCCTCACGCAAGCGGCGGACCAGGTAGAACACGTCGCGCCCGGCCTTGTTGATCGCGCCGATCGGCATCACGAGGGGGTCGACCACCACGTCTTGCGGTTTGATCCCGTGATCCTGGGCGCGCTGGACGATCAGCTTGGCGATCTCGAAACGCTCGTCGGGATCCTCGGAAATGCCGGTGTCGTCGTTGGAAATCGCGACCACCGCGGCGTCGTACTTCTTCACCAGCGGCAGCACCCGTTCCATCACCTCATCTTCGGCGGTGGTCGAGTTGACCAGCGCGCGGCCCTGATAGACCGAAAGCCCCGCTTCGAGCGCTTCGATGATCGAGCTGTCGATGCACAGCGGCACGTCGGTGACCGACTGGACCAGCTGGATGATCTCGGCCAGGATCTTGGGTTCGTCGGCCAGCGGGATACCTGCGTTGACGTCGAGCATCTGTGCGCCCGCGGCAACTTGGGCGAGGGCATCGGCAACCACCCGGTCATAATTGCCCTCCTTCATTTCCGCGGAAAGCAGCTTGCGCCCGGTGGGATTGATCCGCTCGCCGATCATCACGAACGGCTGATCGAAGCCGATAATGACTTCCCTTGTGGCAGAGCTGAGAACGGTGCGGGTCATCAAAATTCCCTTAAACTGGAGCGAGTTGGGTTGAAACTGCGGGGTGCGACGGTATCCACGGTTTGCGGCTGCCAAGCACGCCCGACTGAGTAACAATCTCTCCCACCCAGTCCTCCTGCTTGTAGGCCATCACATGGATGCCGCGGATGCCCTCGATCTCGGCGAGCTGTTGCATCAGCTCGACCGCGATCCGGCGGCCTTCGGCCTTGGGCTTCTCGGCCTGTTCGAGGCGGCGGATGATTTCATCGGGAATATGCACACCGGGGATCGCACTGCGCAGCCACCGGGCAGTCTTGGCCGAAGCGAGCACGCCCACCCCCATCAACACATGGCAGCGCTCGGTCAGCCCCATGTCGCGGGCGCGGGCCATGAACTCGCGGGCCATGGTGACATCGAAGCAGTATTGCGACTGGACAAACTGAGCGCCCGCCGCGACTTTCTTGGCGAACTGATCGATCCGGGCGCTGTGGGGCGGAGCGAAGGGATTGATCGAAGAGCCTAGGAACAACCGCGGTGCGAATTCGATGTGTCGGCCTGAAAGAAACCGGGTTTCATCGCGCAGCGTCCGCGCGGTCTGCAGAAGCGACACGCTATCCAGATCGAACACCGGCTTGGCTTCCGGGTGGTCGCCGACCGATACGTCATCGCCTGAGAGGCACAGCACCGAGCAAACCCCCAGCGCCGCCGCGCCGAGCAGGTCGCCCTGGATCGCGATGCGGTTGCGATCGCGGCATGAGACCTGGATGATCGGCGAATAGCCTACCCTTGTCAGAAGCGCGCAGACCGCCAGGCTCGACATATGGCAATTGGCACCCGAACCGTCGGTGGCGTTGATTGCATCGACATAGCCATCGAACACCGCAGCGCGGCGCAATACTTCCTCAGGATCGGCCGAATCGGGCGGGGCGATCTCGGTTGAAATCGCAAACTGGCCAGCGCGCAGTACCCGCTCGAAGCGCCCGTGCGAGACGTGACCGGGCAGCTTGGTCAGCGGATCGCCGGGGTTGAGCCCGCTTTCGTTGAGGATCGCCAGATCAGTCATCGCGCGCCAACTTGAGCCAGGTTGAAGTACCGCGCAGACGGTGGTCGACCGCAAAGCTCACTTCCCGGATCGCCTCGCCACCTTTCATTCGGCCAGCGCCGTCCCAGGCCTCGACCCAGACGCAGCGCATCTCGGGGCGCACTTCGCACATGCCGTTCTCGCGCACTCCGCCACAAGGCCCGTTGCGGATCGTTTTGGGGCAGTTCATCGGGCACGACATCCCGGTTTTCGAGAGCGCACAGTCACCGCACATCTGGCAATCGAACAGCAGGCCCTTGGCCGCCGCTTCCAGTTTGGTGATCGGCCGATCGAGCCGGGTGCCAAACACCCGGGTGACCCCGCGCAGCGCCTTGAGGATCAGCGGGTTGACCGCGTTATAGACGCTTTCCAGCCTGCGCGAATGGCGCACCGACCACAGCCGCGCGCTATACATCCACCGCTCCCCGGATCGCATCGGTGAGATCGCCGTAGCCAACCTGCCGGTAGACATAGTTCAGGCCCAGCCGCTCGGCGGCCTCCTGCGCCTTGGTCTGCAGCATCGGCGTCTCGGTTTGGGCGAGATAGACGAGGTCGCGATAATTGCCGAAATAGATATCGAGCATTTCCGGCCGGGTATCGAGTCCAAGGCCTTCCCAAACCAGTCGGTCGAAATGCCGCACAAGGAAATCTGTGACGAAGTAGCTGCCAATCTCGGCTTCAGTGATCTGGTTGAACAGCGGCGTGCCGGCAAAGAATTCATAGCAGTGCGCATGCGGCAGCCGGTCAGCATCGTGCCGTTGCAGCACCTTGTCGAGCGCGCCGCCGGTGCCGCAATCACCGTAGCCGATCAACACCCGAGAATATTTGTGGCGGTTCTCAGTCAAGAAGGCATCCACCCGCGGCGCGATTTGGCCCGGGCGATTGTGCAATTCGGCGGGCAGGCAATGCAGAACCATGGCATCGTCTGCGATTCCAAGTTGCTCGCGCAGGGCAATGATTTCATTGGCAAGCGCCCCGCAAGCCAGCACCAGTGTAGCACCGTCGGGGTTGGCGCTGGTAGTTGCGAGCGATTCTGGCGCGACCGCCAGAGCTTCCTGCGGCCGAGCGCGGCGGCCCAGCCTTGCTTGGCGGCCACCGGTCCGGCGGTCAGCGGAATCACGCATTAGCGGTTTCTGCCGACCAGCGCCTTGGCAAGTTCCGCGCTGACCGCGGCGTCGCGGCCATAGCTGGTGGCGTTGATCGCGTCGGCAAATTCCTGGTTGAGCGGAGCGCCGCCGACCATCACCGGCAGCTCTTTCAGGATCCCGCGCTTGTCGAGTTCCTCGATCACCACCTGCATATAAGGCATGGTCGTAGTCAGCAGCGCCGACATGCCCATCACCGAAGGTTTGTGCTTGTCGATCGCGGCGAGATAGTTGTCGACCGGGTTGTTGATGCCAAGATCGATCACTTCGAACCCGGCGCCTTCGAGCATCATCCCGACCAGGTTCTTGCCGATATCGTGGATGTCGCCCTTGACCGTGCCGATCACATAGCTGCCCAGGCTAGCCTTGTTCTCGGACTCCGACAGGATCGGGCGGATCAGCCCCATGCCGGCCTTCATCGCCCCGGCGCATTGCAGCACTTCGGGGACGAACAGGATGCCGTCGCGGAAATCGATCCCGACGATCCGCATCCCTTCGACCAGTGCCTCGCTGAGCACCAGATTGGCGTCCCAGCCGCGTTCGAGCAGGATCTGGGTGCCTTCATGGACTTCATCGGCCAATCCGTCGTAGAGGTCGTCCTTCATCTGCTCAACCAGATCGTCGTCGCTGAGATCGCGCAAGATGATGTCTTCGCCGTCGGCCATGGAGTACCCCTCTTGTCGAACGTCAAACCAGGCCCAGCGGGCCGCTTTACATCATGCGGTAAAGCGCCGCAGTCTTATGTTCCCTGAGCGACATTTTCTGGCATAATCACGTCATGACAAATTGGCATGATTCGTGATCAGCGAGGCTTATTCCGCACGCTCCGGGTGGCCGCGCAGCTTTGCCTTCGTGCTGGTTCCAGAGTTCTCGATGATGCCGTTCTCCGCAGCGATCGAACCGCTGCGCGTCGCCAACCGGATGCATGGCCGCGAGGTCTATCGCTGGACCACGCTAAGCAAGGATGGCGCGCCAGTCGCCGCCAGCTGCGGCACGCCGGTGCAGGTCGATGGAACCCTGGCAACGTGCGATCAGGTCGATGCCATCGTCGTCTGCGCCGGGATCAATGCCTACGATCACCTCGACGCGGGGCTTGCCGCGCAGCTGCGCCGTCTTTCGCGCCGCGATTGCCTGATCGGCTCGGTCTGTTCGGGCAGCATCATGCTCGCTCATGCCGGACTGCTCGATGGGCGGCGCTGCACCGGGCACTGGGAAGACCTGGAGACCCTGGCTGAGAATTTCCCTGCGTTGGAGGTGACCAAAAGCATTTTCGAGATCGACGGCAGCCGCTTCACTTGCTCGGGCGGCACCGCGCCGCTCGATCTGATGATCCATTTCATCGCCAAGGACTTCGGCCGCGAATTGGCAGCGCGGGTCGCAGATCAGATGCTCCACCATTCCGCGCGCCAGGCCGCCGAACCGCAGCGGCTGGCGCTGTCCGAACGCACCGGTGTGCGCCATCCGCGCCTGCTCGATGTAGTCGCGGCGATGGAAGCGAACCTCGAAAACCCGCTATCGCTGGGCGAGCTGGCCGCAGGCGCGGGACTGTCCTTGCGCCAACTCGAGCGGCTGTTTGCCGCGCAGCTCCAGATCAGGCCGGGGCTCTACTACCGCAGCCTCAGATTGCAGCGCGCGCGCCAGCTGGTCCAGCAAACCGGCCTGTCGATGATGCAGATCGCGGTCGCAACAGGATTTTCCTCTGCCACGCATTTCGCCAAAGCCTATGGACGGGTCCACGGCCGGCCGCCCAGTCGCGATCGCTAGGCGGCGAGCCGCGCTACCGCCGCCTTGGCAATCGGATCGAGCATGCTACGGTCACCGGCCAGGATCGCAGCTTTCATCCGCGGGTCCCAGAAATCCTTGAGATGCTGGCAAGTGGCCTGCACCGCAGCCTCCTCGCCCTGCGCGGCGAGGTTGCGCGCGATCTGGTTGGCCATGTAGGTGAGCCGTTCGAGGTCCATCGCGCCTACTCCGCCGGCTCGGACACGGCGATGCGGCGGCTCTTTTCGGACCATGAGGCATAGCTTTCCTGCCAGTCGGTCGGGCCGTTCGAAGGCATCACCTGCACTGCCGTGACCTTGTACTCGGGGCAATTGGTCGCCCAGTCGGAATACTCGGTGGTGACGACATTGGCCTGGGTCGCGGGGTGGTGGAAGGTGGTGTAGACCACGCCGGGAGCAACCCGGTCTGTGACTTCGACGCGCAGAGTGGTTTCACCGGTTCGGCTGGCGAGCTTGGCCCAGTCGCCATCCTTGAGGCCGCGGTTCTCGGCGTCGGTCGGGTGCATTTCGAGCAGATCTTCGGGATGCCAGACGGTGTTCTCGGTGCGCCGGGTCTGGGCGCCGACGTTGTAGTGGCTGAGGATCCGCCCGGTGGTCAGCAGCAGCGGAAATCGCGGGCCGGTCTTCTCGTCGGTCGGGACATAGTCGGTGACCACGAACTTGCCCTTGCCGCGCACGAAGCCATCGACATGCATGATCGGCGAGCCATCGGGGCGCGTCGGCATTGACCGGCCATTGCAGCGAGCCTTCCTGGTCGAGCCGGTCGAACGAAACGCCTGCGAACGAGGGGGTTAGCCGAGCAACCTCATCCATGATCTCAGATGGGTGGGTATAGTTCCACTCCAGCCCCATCGCCCGCGCCAGTTCCTGGGTCACTTCCCAGTCGCCCAGCCCGTTGGCCGGCTCCATCACCTTGCGGACCAGCTGGATGCGGCGTTCGGCGTTGGTGAAGGTACCGTCCTTTTCGAGGAAAGTGCTGCCCGGCAGGAAGACGTGGGCGTAGTTGGCGGTCTCGTTGAGGAACAGGTCGTGGACGATGACCAGTTCCATCGCCTTCAAGCCTGCAGCAACGTGGTGCGTGTTGGGATCGGACTGGAGAATGTCCTCGCCCTGCACATACAGCGCCCGGAAGCTGCCATCGAGCGCGGCGTCGAGCATGTTGGGGATGCGCAGGCCTGGTTCGGCGTCGAGCTTGCCGCCCCATTCGCCTTCGAACAGCTCGCGCGTGGCGGCGTCCGAGATGTGGCGGTATCCAGGCAGTTCGTGCGGGAAGCTGCCCATGTCGCAAGCGCCCTGGACGTTGTTCTGCCCGCGCAAGGGGTTCACGCCGACGCCGCGGCGGCCAATGTTGCCGGTAACCATGGCGAGGTTGGCGATCGCCATCACGGTCGAGCTGCCCTGGCTGTGCTCGGTAACGCCGAGGCCGTAGTAGATCGCGCCGTTGCCACCGGTGGCGAACAGCCGCGCGGCTTCGCGCAGGTCTTGCGCTGGGACGCGGGTAACTGCCTCGAGCACTTCAGGCGAATGGCGCTCTTCCGCCACAAACCGCGCCCAGTCCTGATACTCGTCCCAGTCGCAGCGCTCGCGGATGAACTTCTCGTCGGCCAGCCCCTCGGTGACGATGACGTGGGCGATCGCGGTCAGCACCGCGACATTGGTGCCGGGCTGCAAGGGCAGGTGATGCGCGGCCTCGACATGCGGCATGCGGACCAGATCGATCCGCCGCGGGTCGATCACGATCAGCTTGGCGCCCTGGCGCAAGCGCCGTTTCATTCGGCTGGCGAAGACTGGGTGTGCGTCAGTGGGATTGGCCCCGATCACCAGGATCACGTCCGAATCCATCACGCTGTCGAAGTCCTGCGTTCCCGCGCTGGTCCCGAAGGTGGTCTTGAGCCCATAGCCGGTGGGCGAATGGCAGACCCGGGCGCAGGTATCGACATTGTTGCTGCCGAAGCCCGAGCGGACCAGCTTCTGGACCAGGAAAGTCTCTTCGTTGGTGCAGCGGCTTGAAGTGATCCCGCCGAGCGCGCGGGGGCCGTGCTTGGCCTTGATCTCGTTAAGCCTGGTGGCGGTGTAGGCAAAAGCCTCGTCCCAGCTCACCACTTGCCAGGGATCATCGACACTGGCGCGGATCATCGGTTCGAGGATGCGGTCCTGGTGGTTGGCATAGCCCCAGGCGAACCGGCCCTTCACGCAGGAGTGGCCGCGGTTGGCCTTGCCGTCCTTCCACGGCACCATCCGCACCAGCTGTTCGCCCTTCATCTCGGCGCGGAACGTGCAGCCGACCCCGCAATAGGCGCAGGTGGTGATCACCGCGCGCTCGGGCTTGCCGATCTCCTTGACGGCCTTTTCCTGCAAGGTCGCGGTCGGGCAGGCCTGGACGCAGGCGCCGCACGAGACGCATTCGGAACCGAGGAAGTCGTCACTCGGCCTGCCCGGCGCTGACTTTGGAGGCAAAGCCGCGCCCGTCGATGGTCAGCGCGAAAGTGCCTTGAACTTCGTCGCAGGCGCGCACGCAGCGCGAACAGGCGATGCACTTGCTCGGATCGAAATCGAAATAGGGGTTCGAAGTGTCGGTCTCGAGCCCGAGGTGATTGTCGCCGCTGTAGCCATAGCGGACATCACGCAGTCCGACTTCGGCGGCGGTATCCTGCAGTTCGCAGTCGTTGTTGGCGCTGCAGGTCAGGCAATCGAGCGGGTGGTCGGAAATGTAGAGTTCCATTACCCCCTTGCGCAGCCGGGCGATCCGCTCGCTCTGGGTGTGGACCACCATGCCGGCTTCGGCCGGGGTGGTGCAGCTGGCCGGCGTACCCTTGCGCCCGTCGATCTCGACCAGGCACATCCGGCATGATCCGAACGCCTTGACGCTGTCGGTGGCGCAGAGGCTGGGGATCGAGCCACCGCTTTCCGCCGCCGCGCGCATCACGCTGGTGCCGGCGGGAACGGTGACGTCGCGCCCGTCGATGGTCAGGGTGACCAGGGTCTCTGACAGGACTGCGGGGGTGCCGAAATCGGCTTGCGTTTGATAGCTCACGAGCGTTTCTCCGCTGCGGCCAGATCGGCCGGCGTGTTGATATTGGCCGGCGCGGTAGCGGTCTCTGACCCCGCGGGCGCCGATTGCCTCGGCAAAGGCGCGCATCGAATGGCGGCCATCGCCGCGCAGGATCTTTTCGAGCTGCTTGACCGTGTCTGCTGGCCACAAGCCGATCACCGGCTGATCGGCCAGAAAGGCCGGGGCAGGGGCGAGCAGGAACGGCAGGTTTTCGGGCAATCCGGCGGCATCAACCCCGCAGCTCAGCACCAAATCATAACCTTCGTCGCGGGCGCAGTGCAGCGCCGCGGCGAGCCCGCCCAGCGGACCCATCCCGGGGCGCGGCCAATCGGGAAGGGTTGCGGCCGGGGCCACCTCGCGCCCGATCACCACGACATGCTCGCACCAGCCTGAAAGCGCATCAACCGCGAGAGTCAGCAAGCTGTGCCCGCCCAGCTCGGCCAGCGCCTTGTCGCTGCCGAAGCGGGTCGATTGCCCGCCGGCCAGAACCGCGCCGAGGATCACGAAAAGTCCTCCGGCCAGTGCTTCAGCGCGCTCCGCACCGGATAGGGCGTGAACCCGCCAAGCGCGCAGAGCGAGCCGAATTGCATGGTTTCGCACAGGTCCTCGAGCAAGGTCAGGTCCTCCTCGCGAGTTCGTCCCATTTTGCGCGCATTGTGCATCTGCGGCAAGGCCTCGACCGCATCGGCCTCTGCCCTGCCGCCGCTGCGGATGCGGTCGATCAGCTCCACCCCGCGGGTCGATCCGATCCGGCATGGAGTGCATTTGCCGCAGCTCTCGATCGCGCAGAATTCCATGGCAAAGCGCGCCATCGCGCCCATATCGGCGCTGTCGTCGAACACGGTGATGCCGCCGTGGCCGATCAGCGCGTCGGCGAGGGTGTAGGCCTCGTAATCGAAGGGAATGTCGAACTGGTCGGGGTGGAGATAGGCACCGAGCGGCCCGCCGACCTGCACTGCCTTGACCGGGCGGCCGGAGGCTGTTCCGCCGCCGATCTCGTTGACCAGTTCGCCCAGGGTGACCCCGAAAGCGGTTTCGTAAAGCCCGCCATGCTTGATGTTGCCCGCCAGCTGGATCGGCATGGTCCCCTTGGACCGTTCGATTCCAAGCTGCGAGTAGAGCGAGGCGCCGCCCTCGCTCATGATATGCGGCACCGCAGCCAGGGTCAGGACGTTGTTGACCACAGTCGGGCAGCCGAACAGGCCTTCGAGCGCGGGCAGCGGCGGCTTGGCGCGGACCTCGCCGCGCTTGCCTTCGAGCGAATTCAGCAGCGAAGTTTCTTCGCCGCAGACATAGGCCCCGGCGCCGACGCGAACTTCGAGCGCGAAGTGGGCGATGTGTGGCTGGGCCAGGGCAATCGCAGCTTCAAGCTTGGCAATCGCGTGGGGATATTCGCTGCGGACGTAAATGTAGCCTTCGCCTGCCCCGACTGCGTGGGCAGCAATCGCCATGCCTTCGATCAGCTGGAACGGATCGCCTTCCATCAGCATCCGGTCGGCAAAGGTGCCGCTGTCACCCTTCGTCGGCGTTGCAGACGATGTACTTGGTCGCGCCGGGGGCATTGAGCACGGTCTGCCACTTGATCCCGGCCGGGAAGCCAGCGCCACCCCGGCCGCGCAAGCCCGAGGCGGTGACCGCGGCGACTACCTCGGCAGGCGCCATGGCGCGAGCACGGGTCAGCGCGGACCAGCCGCCGCTGGCTGCGTAGTCCTCAAGGCTGAGCGGCCGGGTCTTGCCGGCGCGGGCGAAGGTCAGGCGCTGCTGGCCGGCGATGAAGGGGTGCGCGGCGATCGGGCCGATTGCCTTGGGTGACGTGCCGTCGAGGATCGTTTCGATGTCCTCCGGCTTGGCGGGGCCAAAGCCTTGGCCCTCGATCTCTACCAGCGGCTCAAGCCAGTGCATGCCCCAGCTCGAGACCCGTTCGACCTCGCACCCGGCAGCTTCGAATGCTGCCGCCACCGCATCGGCGCCCAGCGCCAGGGCGAGCGCATCGTCGGAGATCCGGACCGTCATCATGACATCTTCACCAGCTTGACCAGCCCGGCCTCATCGAGCCCGGAGTATAGCTTGGGGCCGATCCGGGCATTGGGTCCGACACTGCACAGCCCGAGGCAGAACACGTCCTTGAGGTTGACCCGCTCGCCCGCTGCCGCCGCAGCAGCGGGTACGAGGGCTTCGACCCCGCGAGCCTTGCAGGCTTCGGCGCGGCACAGCTCAACCATCGGCCGAGGATCGGGGGAAGGGGTGAAATCGTGATAGAAGCTGACCACCCCGTGGACTTCGGCGCGGCTGAGATTGAGCGCCTTGGCGATCGCCGCCTCGGCCGCGGGATCGATGCAGCCGAACGCTTCCTGGACCGCGCGCAGCATCGGCAGCAGCGCGCCCTTGCGGCCGACATGTTCGGCAATGATCGCGTCGAGATCGGGTGCTTTCATGGCCCGTCCTTCCGCGCGTGGGCGGGCGCGGTCAAATCGAATTATCCGAAGGTTGATAGAATTTATCTATCATAACCTGCGGATCGAGCTGCTGTGCCACAGTCAATCCAGCCCGCGCCATCGACCCAAGCGGATCGCGGTTGACCACCACCAGCCCGACCCGGCGCAGGCTGGCTTCCGGTTCGAGTGGCAGGAACCGGCACCACTCCAGCCCCGCCATCAACCGCGCGTAGCCATCGGGGACGATCGAGACAAACGCACCCGAACGGACCAGCGAGAACACCGAGATATAGCTGTCGGCAATCGTCGCCGGATTGGCCGAAAGGCCATGCCGCGCGAACTCACGGTCGAGAATTCGCCGGTATTGCATGCCCTGATGGAGCAGACACAGCGGCAGGTCCGCGACCTCAGCCCAGTTGATTGTGGTGTGATCATCGAAACCCATGCCACGCCGCGCGATGAAGCGGTACTGCTCATGGTGGAGCGGAGCGGTCAGCATGTTGGCGGGCGGTTCGTGGTCGAGATAGGTCAGCCCGCCGTCGAAATCATTGGCCAACAGCCCATGCTCGATCTCGCGCGAGGTGCCGGTCTGCACCGACATGGTCAACCCCGGATTGGCCGCCAGCAGCGCCTGGCCGAACGGCCCGACCAGCGGCAGTGCGGCGGGGATCGCGTGGAGCCGGAACTCGCCGGTCAATGCCATGGCGCTCGCCGCTGCGGCCTGCCCGAGCCCGCGCACCGCGCCCAGCGCCTGCTCGGCCCACGGTAAGATCGCCTCGCCGTGTTCGGTCAGGCCGATGAAGCGCCGGTCACGTTCGACCAGGCGTTTGCCAAGCTCATGCTCCAAAGCCGCCAGCCCCGCCGACAAGGTCGGCTGCGATACCCCGCAGGCATTGGCCGCGGTGGCAAAGTGGCGCGCCCGGGCGAGAGCGACGAAATAGCGCAGGTGCTGCAATTGCATCGAACCCTCCCTTAAGAGGATTCTTCTATCAAACCCTTGCGAAAATGCGAAGCGCGATCCGCGTCAGCACTCGACCACGTTGACCGCAAGCCCGCCGAGCGAGGTTTCCTTGTATTTGCTGCGCATATCGAGCCCGGTCTGGCGCATCGTCTCGATCACCTTGTCGAGGCTGACCATGTGCGAACCGTCGCCGATCATGGCGAGGCGCGAGGCGTCGATTGCCTTGACCGCGCCCATCGCGTTGCGCTCGATGCAGGGGATCTGGACCAGCCCACCAACCGGATCGCAGGTCAGCCCCAGATTGTGCTCCATGCCGATCTCTGCGGCGTTCTCAACCTGGGCGTTGCTGCCGCCAAGTGCCGCTGTGAGCCCTGCTGCCGCCATCGAGCAAGCCACCCCAACCTCGCCCTGACAGCCGACTTCTGCACCTGAAATCGAAGCGTTTTTCTTGTAAAGAGCGCCGATTGCCGCGGCGGTGAGCAGGAAGGTCCGGCGAGTCTCGGCAGTCCCCCGATAGCAGCGATCGTGGAACCGCATCACCGCGGGGATGATCCCCGCCGCGCCGTTGGTGGGCGCGGTCACCACCCGGCCGCAGGCGGCGTTCTCCTCGTTGACTGCCATTGCCCATAGGTTGATCCAGTCAAGCACCGCGAGCGGATCGCCCAGATTGGCGCCCTGGCGTTCGGTCAATTCGGCGGCCAGACCCGGCGCACGGCGCTTGACCTTGAGCCCGCCGGGCAGCACGCCGGTCTCACGGCAGCCCCGATCGATGCTGTCGGACATAGCCTGGGCAAGCGCGTCGATCCCGGTATTGACCTCATCAGCGTTGCGGCGCGCGCATTCGTTGGCGAAGACCAGCTCGGCGAAGCTCTTGCCCGAGCGTTCGCCCAGTTCGAGCAGTTCGGCGCCCGAATTGAAGTCATAGGGCAGGTCAAAGGCGTCACTGGCCGCGTTGCTGTTGCTGCCGGCTTCGTCCTCATCGACCACGAAACCGCCGCCGATCGAATAGTAGAGCCGCCGCGCAACAATCTCACGATCCTCATCGCGTGCGGTCAGCGCCATCGCGTTGGTGTGGAACGGCTGGCGCTTGCGCTGGTGAAAAATCAGATCCGCTTCGGGATCGAACCGGACCGGATGCATGCCGCCCAGCGTCACCACCCGGGTCCACGCGACTTCGGCGAGCAGCGCCGGAACCGCCTCGATATCAACCGAAGCTGGTGCCAGGCCGCATAGCCCCATGATCACTGCGCTGTCGGTGGCGTGACCCCGCCCGGTCAGCGCCAAAGATCCGTAGAGTTCGACCTGAACATGCGCAGTCGCGGCAAGCAGTCCTTGCGCTTCAAGCCATAGCCCAAACCGCCGCGCCGCCACCATCGGCCCGACAGTGTGCGAGCTCGACGGGCCAACCCCGATCTTGAACAGTTCGAACAGGCTGATGCTCATGATGGTACCGGGAGCATGACCACCGCCGGCGGGTGGCCGACAAGGGTCAGGAAGGCCAGCAGATTTTCGCCGGACAAGCCCAGCGTGGCGGTGTTGCGCAAGGGATGGACGTTGACAATGTCCGCTTCGGCCAGGCGCTGGTCGATCACCATATTAACGCCGCCGCCAGTGTCGTTGAACGCCGCCAAGGGCGTCACCGAACCAGGCGATATGCCAAGCAGCCGCGCCATGTCTTCGGCCTTGCCGAAACTGACCTTCTTGGATCCGATCACCGCGGGCAACGCCTTGAGATCGATCGCCGCATCGTGCGGAGCGCTGACCAGCCAGAACTGCCCGCCGCCATCCTTCAGGAAAAGGTTTTTGGTGTGGTGACCGGCAATTTCGCGGTGCAGCCGCGTGCTGGCCTCAACGGTGAAAACTGCCTCATGCTCGTGCAGGTTCCAGGCGATCCCGGCTGCATCGAGAGCGGCAAGCAGTGCGGTTTCGTCAGACACCCGATCATTTCCCCCGGTAGCCGGTTGGTCGCAGCATGTGGCCAGACGGTTGGCTAGAATTGCTGCGGCCCAGGGTCCACCTACAGGGTCCAGCATAAGCAGGTCTGATTTGAAATTGCATTTGTTGTGATTGCAATCGCTTTCGATTGTGGCAGCATCGAAAAAAGGCATTTTACCAGTCGGCAAAAAAACATCAATTGCTGACGATACAGTAGGGGAACAGCCTGCGCTTCGTTTTAATCCGGTCTTAGAGAATCCGGGCAGCGTGCAACGGTTGCACAACAAGGGAGGGTGTAGAGTGAAAAGCACGTTGAAGCTGTCGAGCGCAGCGCTCGCGATTGCGATGTTCGGTGCCGGCAGCGGCCCGGCGCTGGCCCAGGATACGGCGGCCGCCGACACCACGTCGGACGATATCATCGTGACGGCGCAGCGCCGCGATCAGAGCATCCAGGAAGTTCCCCTCACCATCCAGGCGTTCTCGGGCAATACGCTGGGCAAGCTGAACGTCACCACGTTCAACGAGTTCATTAAGTACACCCCGAACGTAACCTTCGGCAACAACGGCCCGGGCAATGGCGCGATCTTTATGCGCGGCCTCTCGGCAGGCTTTGCCGGCCAGCAGTCGTCGGCCACGATCAGCGGCTTCCCGAACGTCGCGCTCTATCTCGATGACCAGTCGATGCAGTTCCCGGCCCGCAACGCGGACGTCTATGTCGCCGATATCGAGCGTATCGAAGTGCTCGAAGGTCCGCAGGGTACGTTGTTCGGCGGCGGCGCGCAGGCCGGTGTGGTGCGCTACATCACCAACAAGCCTCGGTCCGACAAGTTCGAGGCCGCCGTCGAGGGCAGCTTCGGGGGCACTGCCGGCGGCGCGGTGAACGGCGCGTTCAACGCGATGGTCAACCTGCCGATCGTCGAAGACAAGCTCTCGATCCGTGCAGTTGTTTATGCCGATCACCGCGGCGGCTACATCGACAACAAGTACTCGACCTTCACGCGCCGGCCGACCGATCTTGGTTCGTACTACCTGGCCTTCCAAGGGAACGGCAACCAGTTGACCCCGGCCCAGCAGACCCGCGGCGGCCAGTACGACAACGCCGCGCTTGTCGAGGACAACTTCAATCCGGTTGACTACGCCGGTGGCCGCGTGGCGCTCAAGTGGGAAATTACCCCGGACTGGGATATCCTGGTGAGCCAAGCCTACCAGAGCCTCAACACCAAGGGCACCTTCGCGGACCAGAGCTATACCTACGACTACGCCCCGCTGACAGGTCTGTCGTCGACGCTGTTCTCGCCGCAGTACAACAAGGATGAGTATTACAATACCGCCTGGTCGGTGAACGGCAGCATCGGCGATTTCAAGGTGATCTACACCGGCGCATATCTGCGGCGCAACATCACGCAGCAGGGTGACTACACCAACTACGCGCGCGCGACGTACGGTATCTTCTACCAGTGCACCGGTGCCGCCAACTACTACTTTGGCACTTTCGGCGGCGCGCCATTTTGCTACGAACCGACCAGCTATTGGCTGGACAAGGTCAAGAATACGCACGAGACCCACGAATTCCGCATCTCCTCGCCAGATAGCGGTCGGATCCGGGCGATCGTCGGCGGGTTCTACGAATCGTTCGCGATCGAAGACAACATGGATTGGTCCTACAAGACCATTCCGGACTGCGGCCTCAACTCGATCGCCGCTGACCTGGTAACGGCTGGAACGGTCTGCCTTGGCCGCGTCGCGCCCAATCCCAATGCGACGCTCAACGTTGCCGGTCCGCGCGGCCCGGCCGTCGCCTTCGGTCAGGACATCCAGCGCGGCTTCAAGCAGTATGCAGCCTTCGCATCGGTCGATTTCGACATCCTGCCGAACCTGACGATCACGGCCGGCACCCGCTATTACCACTACGACAACTACGAAACTGGTTCGGTCTATTCGTCGTTCAGCGCTAGCTGCTATCAGGTCCCGGTCTGCACCACCGGGTCCAACCTCGATGCGCAGAACCTGAAGTCGACCTACAACGGCTTCCGCAGCAAGGGCACGATCACCTGGAAGCCGAAGGACGGCACCATGGTCTATGCCACGTTCAGCCAGGGGTTCCGCCCGGGTGCCTTTAACCGCGGGTCTTCAGCGCGCGTGCAGGATCCCCAGCTGCCCTTCCTCACCGCCGGCGGCCAAGGCAGTGTGCTTAACACTGGCAATGGCAAAAACTTCCAGCTCCTCGTTCCGGCCGCTTATAAGCCGGACAACCTGACCAATTGGGAAATCGGCCTGAAGACCGACCTGTTCGACCGCAAGGTGACGCTCAACCTGTCGGGCTATTATATGCAGTGGCAGGATACCCAGATCGGTTTCTTCAACCCGGCGGCAGGCTTCGGCAACACTGCGTTCGCAACCAATGGCCCGACCTACGACATCAAGGGTGTCGAAGCGCAGCTTGCCATTCGGCCGAGCGACGGACTGACGATCAACAGCTCGGCTACTTACAACAATAGCAAGCAGGCCAATGCGCCATGCTTCATCGCCAACAATCCCACGGCTTCGGACTTCGGCGAGTGCATCACCGCAACCTTTGCCGGCAGCTATGATGCCAACGGCGTACCGCTGACCCGGCCGGTCCAGAGCCCGTTCGGCAACAAGGGTGGCGTCACCCCGTTCAGCCCCAAATTCCAGGGTAACATCCGCGCCCGCTACGAATGGGCAGGCAAGGGTGAGATGAACTGGTTCGTTGCGGGCGGCGTGAACTACACCAGCTCGATGTTTAATGAGCCGGCGACCTACCCGGCGGGTGATGTTCCGGGCAACGGCAACGTGGTTGGCCCGAACGGCATCATCGTTCCGGCCACGACTGTGCTGCGCTACAAGATGAAGGGCTATGCGTTGGCCGATTTCCAGATGGGCTTCACCCGTGACAACGTGACGTTTACAGTCTTCGGCGACAACATCTTCAACAGCAGGGCGTCGACCTTCACCAACTCGTCGCAGTACATCAAGACCTCCACGATCGTGCGTCCGCTCACATACGGCGTCAAGATCGGCGTCAAGATGTGACCAAATGCTGATTGCTGAACAGAAGGGGGCGGCGTTGCAAGCGCCGCCCCTTGACTTCCGGCGGCACTACTAGGTTGATGAGCGAGTTTGATAGGCACGCGGCGATTGCCGACAGGAAAGTGCGCAATGGCCACGCAGATCAACCTGCCCAAGTCTGACAAGGCTCCACCTGCACCGCGATCTGCCGCTCCGCTGGAGGCGGAAATCAGGGCGCTGCATGCGCTTCAGGCCAAAGGTGACTATCAAGCCGCAGCGGCAGGCGCACAGAGCATGCTTGCGGCCCATCCGGCCAACCGCGATCTCCTGCTGATCGAAGCGCATTCGTTGCGCATGATGAAGCAGACCGACGCGGCGCTGGCCGCGCTGGAACGGCTTGCTGGTCACCATCCCGAATTCAGCCAGATGTTCCTCGAGCGCGGCCTGTGCCATGTCGCGCGCCGCGATGCACCCGCAGCCATAGGCGATCTGCGTGCGGCGGTGACGATCAATGCCGCGCTTGCCAAGGGTTGGCAGATGCTTGACGGGCTCTACCGGATGACCGGCGATACCGCGAGCGCCGCCATCGCCGAGCGCCACGTTGCCCACCTCACCAGCCTGCCGCCACCGATCGTCCATGCCAAGGTGCTGTTCGGCGATGGCGAGATCGATGCTGCCGAAACGCTGATCCGCCGGTTCCTCGTCGAAACCGGCGATCATCCCGAGGCGATGCGCCTGCTCGGCCAGATCGGCAAGGTGCGCAATGTGCTCGACGATGCCGAAACGCTCTATGCCGGCGTGCTGGCCATGGTGCCCGACCATCACGAAGCCCGCCACGAATATGTTCAGATTCTGATCGCCCGCCACAAATTCCCGCAGGCGCGCGAGGCGCTGGAGCCGCTGCTGAGGCTCGACCCGACAAATCACGCGCACCGCACGCAGGCCGCAACGATCCAGGTTGGGCTCGGCGATTTTGAGGGGGTGATCCCGGTCTATCGCGCCATGCTGCGCGAAATCCCCGGTGACGCGCCCGAAGCGCGGGTGCGCCGCGCCGATCTCAACCTGTGGCTCGGCCACGCGCTCAAGACCGAGGGCCATACCGACGAGGCGATCGAGGCCTACATGGCAGCGACTGCCGACCGGCCCGATTTCGGCGATGCGTGGTGGAGCCTCGCCAACCTGAAGACCTATCGCTTCGCGCCCGAGTCAATCGCGGTCATGCGCCAGCGGCTTGACGATCCTGCTACAGCAGAGATCGACCGGATACACATCGCTTTCGCCCTGGGTAAGGCGCTTGAGGACGAGAGCGACTATGCCGGTTCCTGGGCCGCTTACATGCAAGGAAACGCCCTGCACCGGGCGAGCAATGGTTACATTGCCGAGTTGTTTGAGACAAATACCCGCGAACAGCGGCGCGTATGCACCAAATCGTTCTTTGCCGAACGTGCCGACTGGGGCCTTGACGACCCGGCGCCGATTTTCGTGCTCGGCCTGCCGCGTTCGGGTTCGACGCTGATCGAGCAGATTCTTGCCTCGCACAGTATGGTCGAGGGCACGCAGGAATTGCCCGATATCCAGCGCATCGTTCACGAATTGCAGGGCCGCGAGATGAATTTCGACATGCCGCGCTATCCCGGTGTGCTGCCGGAGCTCGATGCGGCCGCGATCCGCCGCTTCGGCGAGCAATACATTGCCGATACCAACCCGCACCGGATCCTGGGCCGGCCGCATTTCATCGACAAGATGCCCAACAATTTTCGGCACATCGGCCTGATCCACCTGATACTTCCCAATGCGCGGATCATCGACGCGCGGCGCGATGCGATGTCATGCTGTTTCAGCAACCTCAAGCAGCTGTTCGCGCAGGGGCAGGAATTCACCTACGGGATCGAGGATATCGCCCGCTATTACCGAACCTACGTCGAGCTTATGGACCACTGGGACGCGGTGCTGCCCGGACGCATACTGAGGGTGCAGCACGAGGACGTGGTCGACAATCTGGAGGGCAGCGTGCGGCGCATTCTGGACTATTGCGGCCTGCCTTTCGAGACGGCGTGCATAGAGTTCCACAAGACCAAGCGTAGTGTGCGGACGCCGAGCTCCGAGCAAGTGCGCCAACCAATCTTTCGCGACGGGCTCGACCAATGGAAGAATTACGAACCCTACCTGAACTCGCTGCGCGAGGTTCTGGGGACGGAACTGGTCGCAAACTGAAAAGGGGTTGAGCATGGCTACAACGGCACTAAAGGCGGACACCGCGCTGCCAAGCATGGGCCAGCGCTGGTACGTGCTGTTCGTGATGATGCTGGTCTATACGATCAACATCGCCGATCGCTATGTCATGTCGACCGTGCTCGAACCGATCCGGGTCGAGCTCGGGCTGTCCGACGGCGGGGTTGCCTTCTTGACCGGGGTGTCGCTGGCGCTGTTCTATGTCACCATGGGGATCCCGCTGTCGTGGGTGGCGGATCGCTACAACCGGCGCAATTTGCTGGCCGCCTCGATCGCGGTGTGGTCGGCGATGACCGCGCTGTGCGGGATGGCGGCGGGTTATTGGCACTTGCTGTTCGCGCGGATTGGCGTTGGCGTTGGCGAAGCCGGCGGCACCCCGCCGTGCAATACCATCGTCGCTGACTATTTCCCGCCCGACCGCCGCGCCATGGCGATGACGATCTTTGCGCTGGGTGCCCCGATCGGCGCCTGGCTGGGCGCTGACATGGCGGGCCAGGTCGCCAACACCTATGGCTGGCGCTATGCGTTTTATGTGCTGGGCATTCCTGGACTGCTGCTCGCCGTGCTGATCATGACCACCATCAAGGAGCCGCCGCGCGGCCGGTTTGACGTGCCGCCGCCCGATGCCGCGCCGTCGGTTATGGAGAGCATGCGCTATCTGTGGAAGCAGAAGGCGGCGGTCCACGCGATGATGGGCAGCGGGCTCTCGGCGCTGTGGGGATGGGGACTGATGTGGTTCACCCCGGCCTATATCGAGCGCGCCTATGGACTTGAAGTTGGCGCGGGCGGACAGACCCTCGCCCCGATCCACCTGATCGGCGGGATCGGCGCCTCATTGTTCACCGCCTGGCTGTTTGCGCGCCCGGCCTACAAGGATCCACGCAAGATCCTGCGGGTGCTGGGGGTGGTCACCGCGCTGGCCACTGTGCCATCGTTCCTGGCCTACTACACCCATTCAATCGAGACCGCGAAGTGGATGTGGTGGCTGTTTATTCCAGCGATCTATTTCTACATCGGTCCGGCCTTTGCCCTGGCGCAGAACTTCGCGCCATCGAACATGCGCGCAATGTTCATCGCGATTTCGCTGCTGGTCGCCAATGTCTTCAACCTGATCGTCGCGCCGCAAGCGGTGGGCTGGATGAGCGACTATTTCGCCGGTGGGGGTGAGCCCATTGCGGCGTCGCTGCGGCTGGCGCTGCTGGTGCTGGCCCCGACCGGGTTCTGGGCGGCGTTCCATTACATCTGGGCCGAACGCTATGCGCTGGCCGATCAGGCGAAGGTGACCGCAAGTGTCTGAAGCGTTGAAATCCTTCATCGGCGGGGCCTGGATCGCTCCGGATGCAGCGAACGGCGTGTTCGAGGCGATCAACCCCGCTACTGAAGAGGTCTGCGCCCGAGTCGCCCTGTGCGGTGCGGCTGAGGCTCAAGCAGCAGTCATGGCGGCGCGGGGGGCTTTTGCCGGCTGGAGCGTTACCCCGCTCGAGCAGCGCCTGGCGCTGATCGAGCGGCTGATCGTGGTGTTCGAACGGCGCTATGACGAAATGGTCGCGGCGATCACCGCCGAGATGGGCGCACCGCACGATCTTTCCCGCAATTCGCAAGCCGCCTGTGGGCCGGGGCACTTGCGCGAGACGATCAAGGCGGCGCGCGCGCTGGAATGGGAGCGGCCGATCGGCACCGGCGGTCGGCTCGTCCGCGAGCCGATCGGGGTCTGCGTGCTGATCACTCCGTGGAACTGGCCGATCAACCAGCTCGCCGCCAAGATCGGTCCGGCGCTGGCGGCGGGCTGCACCATGGTGGTCAAACCCAGCGAGGTGGCACCGCTGTCTGCACAGTTGCTCGTCGAGTTCGCCGAGGAAGCGGGCTTTCCGGCGGGTGTGGTCAATCTGGTTCACGGCACCGGCCCAGCTATCGGACCGGTGCTGACCGGGCATCCCGAAGTCGATATGGTCTCATTCACCGGCTCGACCGCGGCAGGAATTCAGGTCGCCAAGACCGCGGCCGATACGGTCAAGCGGGTCTCGCAGGAACTCGGCGGCAAATCGCCCAATCTGGTGTTCGACGATGCTGGCCTAGAAGCGGCGGTGCAGCGAGGGGTGAAGCACTGTTTCAACAACTCAGGTCAGTCATGCAACGCCCCGACGCGGTTGATCGTTGAGGCTTCGGCCTATGACCGCGCGGTAGAGATCGCGCGCGACTGTGCCGCTGGGGTGACGCTGGGCGACCCGCAGCTGCCGGGACCGCACCTTGGTCCGGTGGTGTCAAAACCGCAGTTCGACAAGATCCAGCGGCTGATCCAGGTCGGGATCGACGAAGGTGCGCGGCTGGTTTGCGGCGGGCCGGGGCGTGCCGAGGGCTTTAACCGCGGCTACTATGTCCGCCCGACGATCTTCGCCGATGTCACCAACGACATGAGGATTGCCCGCGAGGAGGTATTCGGCCCGGTCCTGGCCATGCTCCGCTTCAGCGATGAAGGCGAGGCGGTGCGGATCGCCAACGACACCCCCTATGGCCTTGCCGCCTATGTCCAGAGCCAGGACATCGAGCGCGCCCGACGGGTCGCCCGAAAACTGCGCGCGGGCAGCGTCTATCTCAACGGCCAGGGCCAGGACTATTGCTCGCCGTTTGGCGGCTACAAGCAATCAGGGAACGGCCGCGAATGGGGTGAGTGGGGGCTGCATGACTTCCTCGAGCTCAAGGTGATCAACGGGTACAAGCCGGCATGAGGAGGGCGGCATGAAGCTCACCGGCATCCAGACCTTCGTGGTCGGCAATCCGCCGCCGCATTTTGGCGGGCGCTATTTCGTGTTCGTCAAGCTCAGCACCGACAACGGTTCGACCGGGCTGGGCGAGGCCTATTGTGTCCCGTTTTCGCCGCATCTGGTCGCGCAAATGTGCGAGGACGTGTTCGCCCGCTACCTCGAAGGCCAGGACCCGCATGATATCGAGGCGATGTGGCGCCGGGTCTATTCCAGCGGATTCACCCAGCATCCCGACCTGACGCTGATGGGGGTGCTCAGCGCGCTGGAGATGGCCTGCTGGGACATCGTCGGCAAAGAGGCCGGGCAGCCGGTCTACAAGCTGCTGGGCGGCCAGGTGCACGATAAGCTGCGCGCCTACACCTATATTTACACGCGACCCGACGACAAAACCGATGTCTATCACGATCCCGATCTCGCAGCCGAGCGCGCGCAAGTCTACCTCGACATGGGCTTCACCGCGCTGAAGTTCGATCCAGCCGGGGCCTATTCGGCATTTGACGGACGCCAGTTGTCGCTCGAAGCGCTCGAACTCTCCGAACGGTTCTGCCGGACCCTGCGTCAGGCAGTGGGCAACAAGGCTGACCTGCTGTTCGGCACCCATGGGCAAATGACCGCGGCCGGCGCGATCCGCCTTGCCAAGCGACTCGAGGCTTACGATCCGTTGTGGCTGGAAGAGCCGGTTCCGCCCGATGCGCCCGAAGAAATGGCCAAGGTTGCGCGTGCCACTTCGATCCCGATCGCAACCGGCGAGCGGCTCACCACCAAGTACGACTTTGCCCGGGTGCTCGATTGCCGCGCGGCGGCGATTCTGCAGATGAACCTGGGGCGGGTCGGCGGCTTGCTCGAGGCCAAGAAGATCGCCGGAATGGCCGAGGTCCGCCATGTCCAGATTGCGCCGCATCTCTATTGCGGGCCGGTGGTCGGGGCGGCCAATGTCCAGCTGGCAACCTGTTCGCCCAATTTCCTGATCCTTGAAAGCATCGAGGACTGGAGCGGGTTCCACGCCCAAATCCTCAAAACCCCGATGCGCTTTGAGCAGGGCCATGTGATCCCGCCAACCGCGCCGGGGTTAGGGGTTGAGCTGGACGAGGAAGTGGCGCTGGCGCATCCCTATACCGGCGACATGCTGCACCTTGAAATGAACCAGCACCCCGTGCGCTGATGGATGAGTTTGACTTTGTTGTGGTCGGCGCCGGTACTGCCGGCTGCGTGGTGGCGAGCCGGCTGGCCGAAGGTGGCCGGTTTACCGTGCTGCTGCTCGAAGCCGGCGGTTCGGATCGCAAAGTCTGGATCCAGTTGCCGATTGGTTATGGCCGGACGTTCTTCGATCCCAGGATCAACTGGATGTACGATACCGAACCTGTGCCGGCGCTGGGCGGGCGCAGTTCCTATTGGCCGCGCGGCAAGGTGATTGGCGGCTCGGGCTCGATCAACGCCATGGTCCACGTTCGCGGTCAACCCTACGATTTCGACGATTGGCGGGCGGCGGGCAATCCTGGCTGGGGCTGGGACGACGTGCTGCCATATTTCATCAAGTCCGAAGACCACGATTTTGGTGCCAGCCAATGGCACGGCGCGGGCGGACCGCAGCATGTCAGCGACATCACCGCAAAGGCGCACCCGCTGTGCCAAAGCTTCATCGCGGCGGCAGGCTCGCTGGGTTTTGCCGCTACCCCCGATTTCAATGGGCCGCGCAGCGAGGGCGTCGGGATCTTCCAGATCAACACCCGAGGCGGCCGCCGCTCTTCGACCGCGATCGAATACTTGCGTCCGGCACTGCGCCGCGGCGGGATCAGGCTGGAGGCCAGGGCGCTGGCAACGCGCTTGCTGTTTGCCGGACGCAAGGCCATCGGCGTTGAGTACCGCAAGGACGGCCGGACCCATACGGTGCGGGCGCGGCGCGAGGTGATCGTGGCCAGCGGCGCGATCAATTCGCCGCAATTGCTCCAGCTTTCCGGAATTGGTGATGCCGCGCGGCTCAAGGATCTGGGGATCGAACCGGTGCTCGACGCGCCGCAAGTTGGCCGCAACCTGCAGGATCACCTGGCGGTCAGCTATTATTACAAGACCCGCGTGCCGACGATCAACGATCAGCTGGGGCCGTGGTGGGGCAAGGCCTGGGCGGGGCTGCACTATGCTTTCAACCGCGGCGGCCCCTTGTCGCTCAGCGTCAACCAGGCCGGCGGCTTTGTCCGCAGCGGGCCAGAGCAAACCCGGACCAATCTTCAGCTCTATTTCAGCCCGGTCAGCTATTTGCGCACCCCCTTGTCAGAGCGGCGGCTGCTCAATCCCGATCCATTCTCGGCGGTTCTGCTCGGGTTCAATTCATGCCGTCCGAGCAGCCGCGGTGCACTCCACATCGTCTCGCCCGACCCAGACTACCATCCCACAATCGCGCCGAACTATCTCGCCACCCAGCAGGATCTGTCCGAAGCCAGTGCCGGGATTGCGCTGCTGCGCCAGATTGCCACGGCTGAGCCCTTGGCCGACGTGATCACCGAAGAGCTGGTGCCGGGCCCGCAAGTGCAGGGCGAAGCGGCCTTGCTCGAAGATTTCCGGCAGCGCGCCGATACCGTTTTCCACCCGACCTCAACTTGCATGATGGGGCCCGACCCGGCATCCAGCGTGGTCGACCGGCACCTCAAGGTCCACGGAATCGACGGGTTGCGCGTGATCGACGCCTCGATTTTCCCGACGATTACCTCGGGCAATACCAATGCCCCGACGGTCATGGTGGCAGAAAAAGGTGCGGCCATGGTGCTGGAGTCTGCTCGGCCCTAACGGAAAAAATAATTTACCGGTTTCCTCCGCGCTGATATGCCCACGCTAAGGCAAATTGGCGGGAGCGGGGATATCCAAGGCAAGATCGAACTGAGGCGTCTGCCGCCGCTGAAAGCGCTCAAGGGGTTTGAGGCGGCGACGCGGCACCAGTCGATCCGTGATGCGGCGGCAGAGCTGTGCCTGACCCATCCGGCGATCAGCCACCAGGTCCAGTTGATCGAGGAAGCGCTGGGGGTACAGTTGTTCGCCCAGGAAGGCCGGCACATCGTTTCAACCGAAGAGGGCCGACTGCTATACCCCTACGTCCGCTCCGCGTTCGAATTGCTGCTCGAAGGGGTTGAGACGGTGCAACGCAACGCGCTCGACAAGCCGCTGCGGGTCCAAACCTACGTTACCGCTTCGATCCGCTGGCTGGCCAAGCGGGTGCCGATGTTCCTGCACGATCATCCCGAGGTCAAGCTGACCCTGGCGACCTGCGCGGTCGAATGGGAGTTTGATGATCACCACGCCGATGTCGGGTTGGTCTATTGCGAGACCCCGCCCGATCCGGCCAAATTTCACTGGGTGCCACTGTTTGAGTACTCGTTGTTTGCAGTGTGCAGTCCGGATTTCCTCGCGTCGATTGGTGGCAAGGTCGATCTCGCCGGACTGATGGCCCAGCCGCTGGTGGCGATCTATACCGAGGAGCAGAACTGGCAAGGCTGGTTTGAGAGCGGCGGGATCGAATTCGCCCCGCAGGTGCCTTGCATCAAGGTCGACACCCTGGCGGTGGCGCTGGAAATGGCGCTGGCCGGTCAGGGGGTGGCGCTGGTCAACGGGCCGTTTGTCGATGCTGACCTGGCCGAGGGACGGTTGGTCTTGCCAGTCGAGCACCGCGAGGTCTGCCCTGGCGCCTGGGGGCTGATCTGTCGGAAAGACCTGAAAGACAATGTCCGGGTGCGGACCTTTATCGACTGGGTTGCATTGCACGTGGCGGCGCCGTCCGCATAAGGTGATCTGCCAGCGCGGCGAAGGCTGGCAGGGTGATGTAATCGTAGTCGACGGTAGAACCAACCGGGCTCGACATGAACCGTACCGCCACCATTTCCGCCTTGGGATCGATGTAGAGCGCCTGCCCGTATGCGCCAATGCCCAAGAAGGCGCCGCCAGCATTTTGAGTCATCCACCACTGGCTGCGATAGCTGAAGCCGCGGCGTGTGTTGTAGTCCCAGATGGCATTGGCGAAGTCCTTCTGACTGGCGCCCGCGCGAATCTTGGCGATTGCGCTGGCAGGAACGATCTGCTTGCCGTTGAAGCGGCCGTTCAGGCGGACCATTTCGCCGAACCGGGCAATGTCGCGCAGGGTCACGCTGAGGCCCCCGGTCGAACGCGGACTGCCAACCTTGTCGAGCACGATTTGACCGTCGTTCTCGGCGCCAAGCTGCGACCAGATCCGCTTTTCGATGACCCGATCGATCCGCTCTCCGGTGACCCGGGCGATGATGAAGCCCAGAACCTCGGTATCGACCGACTGGTAGTCAAAGCGTTCACCGTGCGGACCAACTTTCTTCACGGTTTTGAGCAGGTCGAAGGTCGTACGCGGGCCGTTATATCCGGTCGGCAGCGGGATCAGACCTGTAGCATAGCCGAACTGCAACATCTTGACGTCAGCGTCGGGCGCATCCTCGTTGTAATCGAGACTGGTGGTCATATCGAGCAATTGCCGCACCGTGGCATCGCCAAAGCCGCTGGAGGCGAGCTCAGGCAGATAGTGCGCGACGGTCTGCTTTTCATCGATCTTGCCCTCGACGATCAGGGTTTCGGTCAGGGTGCCGACGATCGACTTGGTGATCGAGAACAGCATGTGCGGCTGATTGCGGTGCATCACCCCGTTGTACTTCTCAAACACGATCTGGCCGCGATGCAGCACCAGGATCGCATCGGCGTAGATCCCGTCGAAGGCCTCGACCCAGCCAATTGCCGCGGTCTTGCCCCTGGGGATGAAAGTCAGCCGCGCAACATCGCTGCGCAGCGCCGTTGGCAGGACCGCAACCGGCCCCTTGCCGCGCGAGATGCGTGCAGTGGGGAACAGTTCGCGGTAATTGGCGAGGGTCCAGCGGATCTGGGGGAAGTTCAGGAAGCTGCCATCATCTGCGCGGATGGTCCGCGCGGGCGGCGGCGGGCTGCCCAGCATCCAGCCCATTTTCGCCGGGTCGCTGTCGGCCGGGCTGAGCGGCGCTTGCTGCGCCTGGGCGAGTACCGGCATGCAAAGCGCCGCGGCCGCGATCAATCCAATCCATTTGCGCATGGGAATTCCTTCCTGGATCAGCCGAGTGCAATCCACGAGGACTTCGATTGCATGTATCCGGCCAGGCTTTCCAGCGATTTGTCGCGGGTATTGCCCGATTGCTTGTAGCCGCCGAACGGCTGGGTCATATCGCCATCGCCAAAGCAGTTGATCCAGACCACTCCGGCTTCCAGCGCCTTGGTCATGCGGTGGGCGCGCGAGAGGTCGGCGGTCCAGACGCTCGCGGCGAGGCCATAGGGCGAATTGTTGGCGAGGCGGAGGGCTTCTTCCTCGCTTTCGAAAGTGAGCAGCGCGGCAACCGGGCCGAAGATCTCTTCGCGCCCGATCGCCATGGTCGGTGCGACCTGGCTGAACAGGGTGGGTGCTACATAGGCGCCGTCCGGGCGCGATGGGTCGCTGAAACCGCCAAAGTCAAGCACCGCCCCTTCGGCCGCGCCCTGCTCGATCCGTTGCAGCACCTTGCTCTGCTGCGCGCGCGAAACCAGCGGACCAAGCGTGGTCGCCGGATCGAGCGGATCACCGGGTGCATAGAGTTCGGCGGCCTTGCGGGTGAAGGCGGCGAGGAATTCGTGGTGGATCGACTTATGGACCAACAACCTTGAACCGGCGTTGCAGACCTGCCCGGCGTTGTCGAAAATCCCGCGCACCGCATATTCCACTGCACGATCAAGGTCGGCCAGATCGGGCATGAAGATCTGCGGGCTTTTGCCGCCGGTCTCCAGCGCCACGCGTTTCATGTTGGACTGTCCAGCATAGACCAGCAGTTGCTTGCCTACCGCAGTCGAACCGGTGAAGCTGATCTTGGCGATATCGCGATGCAGCGCGAGCGCGCGGCCAGCGTCGGCCCCGGTGCCATTGACCACGTTGAACACCCCGGGCGGGCCGCCAGCCTCAAGGAACAGCTGCGCCAGCCGGATGCACGACAGCGGCGCCAGTTCCGACGGTTTGAGCACCACGCAATTGCCCGCCGCGAGCGCCGGGGCGATCTTCCATGTCGCCATCAGCAGCGGGTAGTTCCACGGGCTGATCGCACCAACCACGCCCAGCGGCTCACGGGCAACCATGTGCACTGCATCGTGCGCGCTGGTGCTGACAGTGCCGGAAACCTTGTCAATCGCTTCACCGAAATAGCGGATCGTCACCACCACTTCGGGCAGGTCGATGGTCAGAGCGTCGGTGATTGGCTTGCCCATTGCGAGCGTTTCGAGCAGCGCGAGCTCGACCGCATGGGCCTCAACCAGGTCAGCGAAGCGGCGGAACACTGCCATGCGCTCGCGCGGGTACAGATATCGCCAGCGGCCGTCGTCCCAAGCAGCCTTGGCCGATGCTACGGCGCGGTCGATGTCAGCGGCACTGCCGCAAGCGGCTTCCGTAACCACCAAGCCGTTTGCCGGGTTGATCACGGATAGGGTTTTGCCGTCGAGCGCTGGAACCGATCGCCCTTCGATCACCAGTCCGGTTTCGATCCGCAGCCCTTTGGCCAGGGCCTGCCACCCGGCCAGACTGGCGGGCGGGTTGTTCACCGCCGCGGAACCACTTCGTAACCCGGCTCTTCGGGCTCATCGTCGACCATTTCGATGGGGAATCCGCTGCCAAGAACCTTGAGGCCCAGCGGCTCTTCGTAGCGGCGGATGATATTGGGCGAAAATTCGCGGTCGCCGTATGCGGCGCGGGCTTCCTTGAACAGCCGGACAATCAGCGGCGATAGCTCGAGCGGGACATTGTGCGCTTGCGCGATTTCGTCAAACAGGCCGATATCTTTGCTGACCAGATCCATGGTGAAGTTGATATCGCGGCTGCCGTTGAGGATCACCTGGCTTTCGGTCTCATGGACGAAGCTGTTGCCCGATGATATCCGGATCGCCTCATAGGTGGTGTTCATGTCCAGCCCCGCCGCCTTGCAGGTGGTCAAGGCCTCGGCCAGCGCGACCAGGTGGACGGTGCACAGGTAATTGGTCATGACCTTGAGCTGCGAGGCGCTGCCCAGCTCACCGGTGTGGAGGATCCGCCGGCCCATCGATTTCAGCAACGGTAGCACCTGCTCGAAAGCCGCTCTGCTGCCGCCGGCGAAGATCGAGATGTTGCCGGTATCGGCGCGGTGGCAACCACCCGAGACCGGGCATTCCATGAACAAAGCGCCCTTGGCCGCAACCAGCGCACCCAGCCGCACGACCTCGACGGAATCGGTGGTGCTCATTTCCAGCCAGATCTGGCCGGGGCGCAGCACCGCCAGGAACCCATCCGCACCTTCGGCTACCGCGGCGCTGGCAGCGGGCGAGGGCAGGCAGGTGATGATGATATCGACCTGTTCTGCCAGTTCACGCGGGCTTGCAGCGGAACCGGCGCCTCGACCGATAAAGTCCGCCACCAGCGCCGCATCAAGGTCGCGCACGGTTAGATGATGGCCGTTGCGGATCAGGCTACCCGCCAGCTTGCCGCCAACATTGCCAAGGCCAACAAATCCGACTTTCATGGGGTGATCCAGCCTCCTGTCACGGCCTATCGCGCAAGCAAGCCTTGCGACCAGTGACGGATTTGGCCGCAGCAAACCTTCTGCCACAAATGAAAAATTTGGGCGAAGGGGTCAATAATTTTGCTGAAGGGTATGCGCCGCAGGCCCGCGGTTCGAGCGGGCAGCCTCAGCCAACCTGGCCGTGCGCCATTGCCCCGAGGATACGCGCGCGCGCTTCTGCACAAACCTCTTTACGATCCCCCAGAAAGCGCGGATCGAACGGATCGAGAAAATGGACGCCAACCTTGTAGCTGCCCGGACGGGTCAAAGCGCGCCAGGCGCTTTCCCAGCCGGTTTCCTCGCCAAGCCAGGCGATTTCACCGGCAACTGCGCCAAAATCGAGCAGGACCGGTTGAATCAACATCGGCTTCGGCGGCGGCGCCAGTGTGGCAAACAGCGAGGGTTTGAATGGCAGCAGCCCGCTGCCGTCTGAAGTGGTGCCTTCAGGGAATAGCGTGACCGACCAGTTCTCGGCAATTGCCTCGCGAAGTTCAGCAATCTGGCCGGCGACATTCTGCTTGTCGGCGCGATTGACGAAGATGGTCCGGTTCTGCACCGCCAGCCAACCGGTGACCGGCCACTTGCGCACTCCGTCCTGTGAAACAAAGGCGGTGCCGGTGACCCCGCCGAGGATCGCGATGTCATGCCATGAAATGTGGTTGGCAACGAAGAACACATCCTTGCGCCGCCGCTTGCCATAGACCTTGACCCGCGCACCCAGCACCCGCGAGACGATCCGCAGGTACAGCATCGCCCAGGGTGACGGCATTTTCAGTCGCTGCCAGATCATGTGGAGCGGCAGCAGCACTGCCAGCGGCAGGCCCAGCAGCAACACCCGGACCGCGCACAGCAGATAGGCTTGGGGCTCGTCTTTGGGGATTGAAATCGGGATCGAGGTCAACTTGATCTGCTCCAACACCAATAAGGGCCGTGAACGAGCGCGATCTAGCCGCCATGTATGACCGGCGCGTGACTTTCCAGCCGAGACTTGCACTACGCGCCGACAACTCAAAAAATTTTTGAACCGATCGCGCGGAATTGGACATTTGTCGCGGGTCCGGTTCAGGCTCTAAGCTGGGACAAGCAGTTTGCGGGAGCGGTGAGGTCGATGCAGGGTCAGGCACGCGTAGTCATCATCGGCGGAGGGATCATGGGAGCAAGCCTGCTCTACCATCTCGCCGAACTTGGCTGGACCGATTGCCTGCTGATCGAGAAGGACGAGCTAACCTCCGGTTCGACCTGGCACGCGGCAGGTCAATGCCCGAACATCACCGGCAGTTACAATCTTGCCAAGATGCACGCCTATTCGAACCAGCTCTATCCTGAGCTTGAAGGGCTGACCGGGCAGTATGTCAGCTGGCACAAGTCGGGCGGGATCCGGCTCGCCACCAACGAGCGTGAACTGGCGTGGATGCGCCAGATTGAAGGCATGGCGAAGATCGTCGGCTTCGACATGGAGATCATCCCGCCCGAGGAGATCCTGCGCCACAACCCGTTCATGACGCTGGACGGCGTGATCGCCGGCGCACGCACCACCGACGATGGCCACGCCGACCCTTCCGGAATCTGCAACGCGCTGGCGATCGGTGCCAAGAACATGGGCGCGAAGATTGTCCGCAAGAACCGTGTGACGGGCCTCACCCAATTGCCATCGGGCGAATGGGATGTCGAAACCGAACAGGGCACGGTCCGTGCCGGGATCGTGGTCAATGCCGCGGGCTGCTATGCCCGTCAGGTTTCGCAGCTGGCCGGGATCGACGTGCCGATCACCAACATGGAGCACCACTACCTCGTCACCGATCCGATCCCCGCGTTCCAGGAGCGTGAGGAAGAGATCCCGGTGATGCGCTGCCCTTATATGTCCGGATATATGCGCCAGGAGCAGAAGAGCGGGCTGATCGGGGTCTATGAGAACCTGGGCCTGGCCGAGGCCTGGGCGCCGCGCGGCGGGATGCCCGAATGGGATTCGACCAGCGAGCTGTTTCCTGACGATCTCGACCGGATATCAAAGTGGCTTGAGCGCGCGATCGAGCGGATGCCGGTGTTCGGCGAGGTCGGGATCCGGCGGATCGTCAACGGCGCGATACCGCACACCCCGGACGGTGGCCCGCTGCTAGGGCCCGCTGGTGGCCTCACCAATTTCTGGCACTGCTGCGGGACCAGCTTCGGGATCGCGCAGGGGGGCGGTGCCGGCAAGTACCTCGCGCAGTGGATCGCCGAGGGCGACTCCGAGATCAACATGGCCGAGTTCGATCCGCGGCGTTACGGCGACTATGCCGACGAGGTCTATTCGCGCGACAAGGTGTTCCTCGATTACCGCATGACCTTCACCACTCGCCTGCCCGGCGAAGAGGAACCGGACGCCCGCCCGCAGCGGACCAGCCCAATGTTTGAAGCGCTGAAGGCCAAGGGCGCGAACTATGGCGAGACTCGCGGGTGGGAGCGGCCGAAGTGGTTTGCGCTCGACGGGCGCGAGGAGGAGGGCGGCTACCACCGCACCAACGTGTTCGAAGTGGTCGCCGCCGAAGTCCAGGCGGTGGCCGAGCGGGTCGGGGTGCTCGATCTCTCGGGTTTCGCCAAGTTTGAGGTAACCGGTCCGGATGCTGCGGCATTCCTCAGCCGTGTTTGCGCCAACAAGATGCCTGCCAAACTGGGCGGGATTGGCCTGGTCCACATGCTTTCAAACAACGGCCGCATCTACGGCGAGATGACCGTCACCCGGCTCACTGACGATTGCTTCTACTGCCTCTCCGCCGCTGGCGCCGAGCAGCGCGATCTCGACTGGCTTGAGCAAGCGCGACTGCCGGGCGAGGCCGTTGCGGTGGCCAATGTGACCGCAGAGCGCGGCGTGCTGGTGTTGAGCGGGCCGCGTTCGCGCGATGTACTCAGCAAGCTGACCGATGCCGACCTTTCCAACGGCACCTTCCGCTGGCTGAGCGGACAGGAGATCACCGTGGCCGGGGTGCCGCTGCTGGCGCTGCGCGTATCCTACGTCGGCGAGCTGGGCTGGGAACTGCACCCGGCGATGGCGGATATGCCAACACTGTACGATACGATCTGGGCGGCGGGCGCGGAATTCGGGATCGCCGATTACGGGCTCTATGCGGTCAATTCGATGCGGATGGAAAAAGCCTACAAGGGTTGGGGCAGCGAGCTGACCAACGAGCTGACCATGATCGAGGCCGAAATGGACCGCTTCATTCGCTTCGACAAGGACGATTTTACCGGCAAGCAGGCGACGCTCGATGCGCCGGACCGCTACCGGATCGTCTACGGCGAGGTTGATGCCGGCAACGTCGACGTCCGCGGGGTGGAACCCTGCATGCTGGGCGATCAGTGCATCGGCCTGACCACCTCGGGCGGTTATGGCCACCGCACCGGCAAAAGCCTGTTCTTCGCCTGCGTGCCGCTGGCGCAGGCCAGCGCAGGCAGTGAATTCGAGATCATCCTCCAAGGCGAGCGCTGCAAGGCGCGGGTGCTGGGCGAACCGGCCTATGATCCCAGCAGCGCAAAGATGAGGGTCTAAGCGTCATGGCCGTGGACCTGCCTGGGCGCGCGCGCGTCGTCATCGTCGGGGGCGGGGTGATTGGCACCTCGATCGCCTATCATCTGACCAAGATCGGCTGGCAGGACGTGGTCCTGCTGGAGCGCAAGCAGCTGACCAGTGGTACCACCTGGCATGCCGCGGGGCTGGTCGGGCAGCTGCGCCCTTCGATCAACATGACCCAGCTCGCCAAGTATACCGGCGAGCTTTACCGCGGGCTTGAGGCTGAAACCGGGCAGGCGACCGGATACCGGCAATGCGGCTCGGTCTCGATGGCGACCAATGCCGAGCGGTTCGAGGAACTGAAACGCTCTGCCTCAATGGCCAAGGTGTTCGACCTGCCGGTGCATGTAGTCACGCCCGAGGAGATCAAGGCGCTCGCCCCGATTGTCGAGGTGGGCGATCTGGTCGGGGGAATCCACATTCCCTCGGACGGCTATGCCAATGCGGTTGACATCACCCAGGCGCTGGCAAAGGGCGCGCGGGCAGGGGGCGCCAAGGTTGTCGAGAACTGCAAGGTCACGAAGATCCGCCACGACGGTGAGCGGGTAACCGGGGTCGATACTGAACACGGCGCGATTGATGCGGACTATGTGGTGCTGGCTGGCGGAATGTGGACCCGCGATCTGGGTGCCAGCATCGGCGTCACCGTGCCGCTCCATGCCTGCGAGCACTATTACGTGCTGTTCGAAGGCGTCGCCGGGATCGACATGAGCCTGCCGGTGCTGCGCGATTATGATCACTGCGGCTATTACAAGTACGATGCCGGCAAGCTGCTGGTCGGAGCGTTTGAACCCCATGCCCGCCCATGGGGGATGGAGGGCATCGCCGAAGACTTCTGCTTCGACGAGATCGCCGGTTCTTTCGAGCACTTTGAACCGCTGCTGCTCGACGCGATGAAGCGGGTGCCTGCGCTGGAGCAGGCGGGGATCCAGAAGTTCTTCTGCGGACCTGAAAGCTTCACTCCGGATGTTCGCTATCACCTCGGTGAAAGCCCCGAGCTCAAGGGTTGCTTCGTCGCGGCGGGGCTCAATTCGATCGGGCTGCAATCGGCCGGTGGGGTCGGCAAGGTCATGGCTGAATGGATCCGTGACGGGATTCCTCCGGCGGACCTCTGGACGGCCGATGTCCGCCGCAACATGCCCTTTCAGATCAACCGCAAATACCTGCGCGAGCGGGTCAGCGAGAGCCTGGGCCTGCTTTACGCGACGCACTATCCCTTCAAGCAATACGAAACCGCGCGCGGCGTGCGCAAATCGGCGCTCCATGATCGGCTCGCTGCGGCGGGCGCCTGCTTTGGCGAGGCCTTCGGCTGGGAACGCGCCAACTGGTACGGCGAGCCTGGCAGTACGCCCAGCTACGAATACTCCTATGGCCGCCAGAACTGGTTTGAGAACAGCGCCGCGGAATGCAAGGCGGTGCGCGAGGCGGTCGGCCTGTTTGACCAGTCGAGCTTCGCAAAGTTCCGCCTTGAAGGCCGCGATGCCTGCGCGGTGCTGAACCGGGTTTGCGGCAACGATGTCGATGTCGCGCCGGGCCGGATGATCTACACCCAGTGGCTCAACGCCAAGGGCGGGATCGAGGCGGACCTGACCGTCACTCGCTTGTCCGAAACCGCCTATCTGATCGTCGGCGGCGCGGAGACCGCGACCAAGGACTTTGCCTGGCTCAAGCGCAGTATTCCAGAGGACGCGCATGCGGTGCTGACCGACGTCACCTCTGGCATGGGGGTGATTTCGATCATGGGCCCCAATTCGCGCGGCCTGCTGCAATCGCTCAGCCCCGACGATCTTTCCAATGAGGGCTTTCTTTTCGCCACCAGCCGCGAGATCGAGCTGGGCTATGCCCTGGTCCGGGCAAACCGCATCACTTACGTCGGCGAACTGGGCTGGGAGCTCTATGTGCCCACCGAGTTTATCCAGGGTGTTTACGATGAGATCGTCGGCGCCGGAGCAGCCTTTGGCCTTCGGCACGCCGGCTATCATGCGCTCAATTCGCTGCGGATGGAAAAGGCCTATCGCCATTGGGGCCATGACGTCACTGACGAGGATACCCCGCTCGAGGCCGGGCTCGGTTTCGCGGTCAAATTCGACAAGCCGGGCGGGTTCATTGGCCGCGAAGCGCTGCTGAAACAGAGGGAAGCCGGGGTGCGGCAGAAGCTGGTGCAGTTCCTGCTGAAAGGCCCCGAACCGATGCTCTACCACAACGAGCCGATCTGGCAGGGGACCCGGATCGCCGGTTACATCCGCTCGGGCATGTACTGCCACACCTTGGGTGCGGCGGGCGGGCTGGGCTATGTCACTGCTGCCGATGACGGCACTGTCGGCGCGATCGGGGCGGATGATTACGAGATCGAGATTGCCGGCACGCGCTATCCTGCACAGGCTTCGCTGAAGCCGCTCTATGACCCCACCAGTGCACGGATCAAGTCGTGATGCAGGAAACCTCTCACCAGCTGATGCAGCGGCTCGCCGCGAATACGCGGGTTGGCTATAGCTTCGACCAGGAATTCTACGCCAGCGAGGCCGTGTTCAAGGCTGATATGGAGCAGATCATCAGTCGTAAGTGGCTGCTGGCGTGCCATGTCTCGCGGATCCCGATCAAGGGCGATTACTTCCTGTTCCGGGTCGGGGCGGAACAGATCATCGTCATCCGTGAGAATGAAGCGAGCGTCCGCGCCTTTTTCAACGTCTGCCGCCACCGCGGCTCGACGATCTGCCAGGCCGATGCCGGCAATGCCCCCAAGCTGGTCTGCCCCTACCATGCCTGGACCTTCGGGCTCGACGGCAAGCTGCTCGCCGCGCGGTTGATGCCTGCGGATTTCGACAAGGCCGAGAACAGCCTGTTTGCCTGCCACATCCGCCTATTCCACGGCCTGATCTTCATCAACATGAGCGAAGACGAGCCCGACGATTTCGACGCGACTTTTGGCGATTTGGGCCCGATCCTCGAATACCACGGGCTGGCCAATGCGCGGGTCGCCCATGCCGGCAGCTATCCGACCACCGCCAACTGGAAGCTGGTGGTCGAGAATTTCTTCGAATGCTATCACTGCGTTCCCTCGCACCCCGAATTCTGCTCAATGCACGCGGCGGATTCGATTGTCGCGGTTGGTGCCGGACCAAGCTCTGGCCCCGCCGATGCCGTCGCCAGCTACATGCCCAAGGTCCAAGCCTGGGAAGCCTGCGCAGCTGCTCTGGGACGCCCGATTGGCACTATCGAAGATGCAACCAATTCCTCGCACCTGCGCTTGCTGATGCAGCGGATGAACAAGTCGGGCTGGGCTGCGGAAACGCAAGATGGCAGCGCCCCGGCGCCGCTGATGGGCAAGCGCAGTCAGCCCGATGGCGGGCGCATGCACCTCAGTTTCAGCCCGTTCAGCCAGATCGTTGCCGACGATCATTTCGCCATCCTGTTCCAGTTCACCCCGCGTTCGGCGCTTGAGTCCGATGTCGAGATGATCTGGCTGGTCGATGGCCGCGCCAGCGAGGCCGAGGTGGATATCGAGAAGATGATCTGGGGTTATCACGCCACCACGAGTCAGGACAAAGTGATCACCGAGAACAACCAGGCCGGGATCATGTCGAGCCGCTATCGGCCGGGGCGCTATTCGGATCAGGAAGGCAGCGTGATCAAGTTTCAGCAATGGTATCTCCACCAGTTCGGGCTTGAGCGCGCTGAATGACCTTGCCGTTCAACATGTACGGAGTGGTGCTGACTGGTTTCGGCGGGTTCGAAAAGCTGGAGCGGCGTGTTGATCTGCCGGTGCCGCGCCCCGGGCCGGGCGAAGTGCTGATCCGGGTCGGCGCTGCGGGGGTCAACAACACCGATATCAACACCCGCATCGGCTGGTATTCGAAGACGGTCGAAGGATCGACCGAGGCCGGCGGGGCGGGCGGCTTTGCCGAGGCCGAGGACGATGGCTGGAGCGGCGCGCCGTTCCATTTCCCGCGGATACAGGGCGCCGATGCTGCGGGTCGGATCGTTGCGGTGGGCGCTGGAGTGAGCGATCACCGGATCGGCGAGCGAGTGCTGGTCGAACCCTGCTTTCGTGATGCCGCTGGAGCAGTGCGCTATTTCGGTTCGGAATGCGACGGGGCCTTCGCTCAGTTCGCCACAGTACCAGCGGCCCATGCCCACCCGATCCTCACCGATCTCAGCGACACTGAACTTGCCTCGTTCCCCTGTTCCTATTCGGCGGCGGAGAATATGGTTCAGCGGGCGCGGGTGGCTGCCGGCGATGCGGTGCTGGTCACGGGGGCTTCGGGCGGAGTTGGTTCGGCGGCGGTGCAACTGGCACGGCGGCGCGGAGCGCGGGTGACGGCGCTGGCGGGAACCTCAAAGCAGCAATCGGTGGCAGAACTCGGCGCTGAACAGGTGCTCGAACGCCATGCGCCGCTGGGAAAAGACCAGTTCGACGTTGTGCTTGACGTAGTCGGCGGGGCTGGCTTTGCCGGCTTGCTGCGCGCGCTCAAGCCAGGTGGGCGCTACGCCACTGCGGGGGCGATTTCAGGACCGCTGGTCGAGCTTGACCTGCGCACGCTCTACCTCAAGGACCTGACGCTTTACGGTTGCACGGTGCTCGATCCCGGAGTGTTCCCAAACCTGATCGGCTATATCGAACGCGGCGAGATCCGCGCGGCAGTCTGCGCGACCTTTCCATTGACCAAGATTGAGGCCGCACAGCGCTTGTTTATGGAAAAGCGCCACGTCGGCAAGATTGTGCTCGAGTTCTGATCAAGCCTTGCCGCGCCTGGTAAACCACCAGACGAAAAAGAAAACGCCGGCCACAGCCGCGCTCGATGCCAGTTCGATCCGCCGTGCCGGTTCCACCGCCATCATCACGAGCACCGCCCCCATCGCGGCGACGCAGCCCAGCGTGCCCCAGGGGTGCAGCCACATCCGCAGCTTGAGCCGCTCGGGCGCTTCGCGTTCGAAGCGGTTGCGCAGGTTGTACTGGGCGATCGCGATCAGCATGTAGATGAACAGCATCAGCGCGCCTGAGGAGCTGATCAGGAAGTTGAACACCAGATCGGGCGAGATCACCGATGCGGCCAGCGCCCCATAGGCGAAAATCGAGGCGATCAGGATCGCGCGGGCCGGGACCTTGCTCTTGCTAAGCTGCACACACGATTGCGGCGCATCGCCGAGCCGGGCCAGGCCGAACATCGCGCGCGAGGTGATGTAGAAGCCGGAATTGAGGCATGACAGCACCGCTACCAGTACGATCCCGTCCATGATCAGGTTGGCATGCTGATAGCCCATGATCCGCAAGGCGTGGGCAAAGGGTGAAAGCCCCGGGACCAGGGTGTTCCAGGGCACGATCGCCGAGATCAGGAAGATCGAGAGGACGAAGAACATCGTGATCCGGATCGCGACCGAGATGGTCATGCGGGCGATGGTCTTGGTGCCTTCCTCACTCTCGGCCGCGGCCAGCGTCGCGATTTCGGCGCCGCACATCGAAAAAATCGTGGTCGTGACCCCGGCCAGGATTGCCGCGTAGCCCGCCGGGGCGAAGCCACCGTGGGCGGTGAGGTTCGACCAGGTCGGACCGGTTGGCGAGGTGACACCAAAGGCAAACAGTCCCGCGATCAGAATGAACACCAGGATCGCTGTCACCTTGATCGAGGCGAACCAGAATTCGAACTCGCCGAAGGAGCGCGCCGAGAGCAGGTTGACGCCGGTCAGCACCGCCATGATCACCACCCCGACCTGCCAGACCTCGAACATCGGCAGCCACTGGACGATGATCTTGGCCCCGGCGATCGCCTCGATCGCGATCACCACCATCCAGAACCACCAATAGAGCCAGCCGACCATATAGCCGGCCCAGTGACCGATCCCCTCGCGGGCGAAATCGGTGAAGGTCTGGACCCCCGGCATGGCCAGGGCCATTTCCGAGATCATCCGCATGATCAGCAGCACCAGCAAGCCGGCGATGGCATAGGAGATAACCGCGGCCGGACCGATCGTGCCGATCGCGGTGGAGGAACCAACGAACAATCCGGCGCCGATAATCCCGCCAAAGGTGATCATCGAGACATGGCGCGATTTCAATGAGCGGGCGAGCTGAGTGGCGGCGCGATCTTCGCCGAGTGGTCCTGCGGTGCTGGCCATCGTGCTCCCCATTGTTATCAGGCCCAATTCTGGCAAGCCTGCGCGAACTTGCAAGCACTGGTTCTTGGCTAATCCCGATCATTAGAATGCGCCATGGACGCCAGTCGCGGTTGTTGGCGCGCCAGCTTAGCTGACATAGGGGCATACAATCGCGTCATGGCAGGTACATTCGATGAAATCTACGGCACGGGCAGTGGTGATCGGCGGCGGTGTGGTCGGCGTTTCGACGCTCTATCACCTGGCGAAGCTGGGCTTGAGCGATGCGGTTTTGCTCGAGCGCAAGGAGCTAACCTCGGGTTCGACCTGGCACGCCGCCGGACTGCTGCCGCTGTTCAACCTGTCGTACTCGGTGGGCAAGCTGCACCAGTATTCGGTCGAGCTTTACCCCAGCCTTGAGGCCGAGACCGAACTCAACGTGGGTTTTTCCAACGTCTCCAACATCCGGTTGGCGCGCACTGCGGACCGGATGGATGAGTACAGGTACTACGCCGGAGTGGCGAAAACGATCGGGGTTGAATTCAACTTTCTTACCCCGCAGCAGGTCAAGGCAATCTGGCCGCTTTGCAACGTCGATGGGATCCTGGGCGCGATCCAGCATCCAGCCGACGGCTATATCCAGCCCGCCGATCTGACCCAGGCGCTGGCCAAGGGCGCGCGCCAGCTGGGGGGGACGATTTACCGCAACACCACCGTCACCGCGATCGCGCAGAAGCCGAACGGCGAATGGCTGGTCACGACCGATCAGGGTGAAATCACCTGCGAGCACGTGATCTCCGCCACCGGCAACTTTGCCCGCCAGACCGGGGCAATGGTCGGGCTCGACATTCCGGTGATCCCGGTCGAGCACCAGTACCTTGTTACCGACCAGCATCCCGCGATCATGGAGCGCAAGCGTCAGGGGCTGCCGGAAATGGGCGTGCTGCGCGAGAGCGATTCGAGCTGGTACATGCGCGAGGAAGCCGGCGGGTTGCTGCTCGGACCCTACGAATTCGGCGCACCGGCCTGTTATGTGAAGGGCCCGGCGGCGAACAGCGAGTATGAGCTGTTTCCCGACGATCTCGAGCGGTTGATGCCCTACATCGAAACCGCGATTACCCGGGTTCCGGCCTTTGGCGAGGTTGGCGTCAAGAAGGTCTACAACGGCGCGATTGCCTATACCCCCGATGGCTCGCCGATCGTCGGCCCGGCCTGGGGGGCGAAGAACTTCTGGCTCAACGAGGGACATTCGTTCGGGATCACCGCGGCGGGCGGGGCTGGGTGGCAACTCGCGCACTGGATCGTCGAGGGCGAGCCGAGCATCGACATGATGGGCGTCGATCCGCGCCGCTTCGGTGACTATGCGGGTGAGGGCTACCTGACGACCAAGAACGAGGAAGCCTACGCCAAGGTCTTCACCGTCCACTATCCCGACGAGGAGCGCGAGGGCGCGCGACCGCTGCGCCAGACCCCGTGCTATTCGCGGATGAAGAGCCTCGGCGCGGTGTTCGGATCGGTGTTCGGCTGGGAACGCCCGAACTGGTTTGCGCCGGAGGGATATGCATTGAGTCGAGGCTGAGCTCAACCGGCCCGATGTGTTGCTCAACCACAACCACCCAGACGTTAGCGGCGAGCCAATCCGCGAGAAATGGTCGTTCCGCCGCTCCAACTACTTCGAGCATGTTGGCAGTGAATGTCGCCATGTCGCGGAAAAGGTTGGCATTCAGGACATGAGCGCCTTCGCCAAGTGCCGCATTTCCGGCCCCGGCGCGGAAAGCTGGCTCGATGGCCTGCTGACCAATGCGGTGCCCAAAAAGACCGGCCGGGTGACACTGTCCTACCTGCTGACCGCCAGGGGCGGGGTCCGCGCCGAGTTCACCGTCTACAAGGAAGACCCGCAGAGCTATTACCTGGTTTCGGCCGGCGCTTATGAGCGCCACGATCAGGACTATCTCAGGAAGGCGCTGCCCGGCGACGGCTCGGTGCAGTTCGAGCGCTTGACCACGGCGATGGGGGTGCTGGTACTCGCCGGCCCGCGCAGCCGCGATGTCCTGTCCAAACTGACCAGTGCCAACCTCTCGAACGAAGCCTTCCCCTGGCTCACCGGCCAGCGGATCAGCATCGGCGCGGCGCCGGTCGATGCCCTGCGAGTCAATTTCATCGGCGAGCTCGGCTGGGAAATCCACCACCCGATCGAGATGCAGAACTATATCTTCGACCAGATCATGGCGGCGGGTGCCGAATTCGGGATCAAGCCGTTCGGGATCAGGGCGATGACGCTGATGGCGCTGGAGAAGAGCTACAAGCTGATCCCGCGCGAGCTGTCGATCGAATACAACGCCTACGAAAGCGGACTGGGCCGCTTCATCAGCCTGAAGAAACCCGGCTTCCGCGGCAAGGAAGCGCTGCTGGCGTGGCAGGACAAGGGCCTCGCCAACCAACTCGTCACCATGGAAGTGCTGGGCGTAACCGACGCCGACGCGCGCGGCAGCGAGCCGATCTGGCTGGGCGATGAGCTGGTCGGCCGGGTCACCTCGGGCGGCTATGGCTGGCGGGTGGGCAAGAGCCTGGCCCTGGCGATGGTCCGCCCCGATCTGACCGCGCCGGGAACCGCGCTGGAAATCTCCATTCTGGGCAAGCGGCACAAGGCGGTGGTGATCACCGACAGCCCCTATGACCCAGAGAACAACGCGCTGAGGGCGTGATGACCCGGTTCAGCGTTTTCAGCCTGTTCGCCAAAGCACTCGGCCACCACCAGTCGTGGCCCGAGCTCTGGCCCGACGCTGCCCCCAAGCCGGCTTATGATGCGATTATCGTTGGCGCCGGCGGGCACGGGTTGGGCGCGGCCTATTACCTCGCCAAGAAGTACGGCATCAGCAATGTCGCGGTGATCGAGAAGGGCTGGCTCGGTGGCGGCAACACCGGGCGCAACACCACGATTATCCGCTCGAACTACCTCTACGATGAGAGTGCCCACCTTTACGATCATGCGGTCAAGCTGTGGGACGGGCTCAGTCAGGAGCTCAACTTCAACGTGATGTATTCGAAGCGCGGGGTGCTGATGCTCGCGCACAATGTCCACGATGTGCAGAGCTTCCAGCGCCATATCCACGCCAACCGGCTCAACGGGGTCGACAACGAATGGCTAAGCGCGGAGGAGGCAAAGGCTTACTGCCCGCCGCTAGATATCTCCCAAACCGCACGCTATCCGGTGCTTGGCGCGGCCTTGCAGCGCCGCGGCGGCACCGCCCGGCATGACAGCGTCGCCTGGGGCTATGCCCGCGCCGCCGCTGCGCTGGGGGTCGATATCATCCAGAACTGCGCGGTGACGGGGATCCGGCGGGGGCCGGACGGGGCGGTGCAGGGGGTTGAAACCGAGCGCGGGTTCATTGCTTCCAAGAAAGTTGGAGTTTCGGCGGCTGGCAACTCCTCGGTGATCATGGCGATGGCTGGGCTCGATTTTCCGCTTGAGAGCTACCCGTTGCAGGCGCTCGTTTCCGAGCCAGTCAAGCCTGTTTTCCCTTGCGTGGTGATGTCCAATGCGGTCCACGCCTATATCAGCCAGTCGGACAAGGGCGAGCTGGTGATCGGCGCGGGGACCGACCAGTATGTCTCGTACTCGCAGCGCGGCGCGCTCCACATCGTTGAGCACACTCTCGCTGCGATCTGCGAGATTTTCCCGCTGTTCCGGCGGATGCGAATGCTGCGCAATTGGGGCGGGATCGTCGACGTGACGCCGGATCGCTCGCCGATCCTGGGCAAGACCCCGGTGCCGGGGCTTTACGTCAACTGCGGGTGGGGCACCGGCGGGTTCAAGGCGACCCCGGGCGCCGGCGACCTGCTCGCCTGGACCATGGCCAGGGACGAACCGCACCGGATCAACGCCCCGTTCAACCTCGACCGGTTCCGCAATGGCCGGCTGATCGATGAGGCGGCAGCGGCGGCGGTGGCGCACTGAGATGCTACTGATCCACTGCCCCTATTGCGACGAGCGGCTGCCCGAGCTCGAATTCGCTTATGCCGGTGAAGCGCACATTGCTCGCCCTCCCGCCCCTTCTGCGTTGAGCGACGAAGAGTGGGAACGCTATCTGTTCATCCGCGCCAACCCCAAGGGTCGTCATCACGAACGCTGGCGCCACATCCATGGCTGCGGGCGGTTTTTCAACGCAGTACGTGATACCGTCAGCGACAAATTCGAAGTGACCTACAAAGCGGGAGAGCCCCGCCGATGAGTGGCTATCGGATTGACGGGACGGGGCGGGTGGATCGTACTCGTCAGGTCAGTTTTAGCTTTGACGGCAAGCCCTATCGCGGCTTTGCGGGTGACACTTTGGCGTCAGCCTTGCTGGCGAATGGGGTCACCCTGTTTGGCAGATCGTTCAAGTACCACCGTCCGCGCGGACTGCTCGGCGCTGGGGCGGAGGAACCCAATGCCCTGGTCAGCGTCGATCGTGGCGGCGGGCGCTTCACTCCCAACCTGCGCGCCACGGCAGTGGAGATCTACGAAGGACTGACGGCAAACAGCCAGAACCGCTGGCCTTCGCTCAAGACCGATTTCGGCGCGATCAACGATCGGCTCGGACGGTTCTTCCCCGCCGGTTTCTACAACAAGACCTTCATGTGGCCGCGCTCGTTCTGGGAGAAACTCTACGAGCCTGCGATCCGCCGCATGGCCGGGCTGGGCGATGCGCCGAGCGAGGCCGATCCTGACGAATATGCCGCGAGCTATGAGCACTGCGATGTGCTGATCGTAGGCGCCGGGCCAGCCGGGATCGACGCCGCGCTGGAAGCCAGCACCGCGCGCAAGAAGGTGCTCCTGGTCGATGAACAGGACGAGCTGGGCGGCGGCGCCCTGGCCGATCCGGCGCTGTGGCCGTGGCTGGCGGGGAGCCTAAAGGACCTTGCCGCCGCGTCCAACGTCAAGCTGTTGGCGCGGACCACGGCTTTCGGTTTCTACCATGACAACTTCGTTGGTGCGATCGAGCGGCTGAGCGATCACTTGCCCGATCCGGGTCACGGCGCCCGCGAGAAGCTCTGGCGGATTCGCGCCAGGGAGGTGATCCTTGCCCAAGGCGCGATTGAGCGCCCACTGGTGTTTGCCGGCAACGATGTGCCCGGCGTGATGCTGGCCTCGGCGGCGCGGGCCTTCCTGAATCGTTTCGGCGTCGCGGTCGCGCACAACGCGGCGGTGATGGCAACGCATGACAGCGGCTGGCGCGATGCTTTCGATCTGGCCCAGGCGGGTGTCAAGATCGCCGCGATAGTAGATGCCCGCGACACGGTCGATCCGGAACTGCTGGCTGAGGCAGACAAACTTGGGATCAAGGTCTATCTCAATCACAGCGTCATCGATGTGAACGGTCGACACCGGGTCAGGTCGATTCAGGTCTGCCACAATGACGAATACCTCGGCGGGCAAATAGCCTGCGATGCGCTGCTGATGGCGGGCGGTTGGACGCCCTCGGTCCACCTCTGGTCGCACAGCAAGGGCAGTCTGGTTTGGTCGGACGAATGGGGCGCCTATTTGCCCGACAAGCCCAACGAGAACGTCCGCTGTGTGGGTGCCTGCGCGGGAAAGTGGAGCTTCGGTTCGGGGCTTTCGGTCGGCGCGCTGCCCACTCCGCTTGATCCGGCAAAGATCAAGGCCTTCGTCGATTTCCAGAACGACGTCACCGCCAAGGACATCGCGCTTGCCGTGCGTGAGGGGATGAAGTCTGTCGAGCACATCAAGCGCTACACCACCAACGGGATGGCGACCGATCAGGGCAAGACCAGCAATTTGAACGCGCTGCAGCTGGCCTCGGACGCGCTCAATCGGCCAGTCCAAGCGGTCGGGCTGACCACCTTCCGTCCGCCCTATACCCCGCAGACCTTCGGGGCGCTGGCCGGTCACGCGCAGGGCGCGCTGTTCCAACCGACCCGCAAGACCCCGATCGATCCATGGGCCGAGGCGCAAGGCGCGGTCTATGAGCCGGTCGCGCAGTGGCGCCGCGCGCGCTACTTTCCGCAAGGCGGTGAGGACATGCTTGCCGCCGTCGCCCGCGAGTGTCTGGCGGTGAGAAGCGGCGTCGGGATCTTCGATGCCTCAACTCTCGGCAAGATCGAAGTGGTCGGGCCAGACGCCGCCGAGTTCCTCAACCGCATGTACACCAACCCGTGGAAGGCGCTCGAGCCGGGGCGCTGCCGTTATGGGCTGCTGTGCCGCGAGGACGGGTTCATCACCGACGATGGAGTATCGGCGCGGCTCGCGCCCGACCGGTTCCACCTGACCACCACCACCGGCGGCGCGGCGCGGGTGCTGAACTTGATGGAGGACTACCTCCAGACCGAATGGCCCGATCTCGATGTCTGGCTGACCAGCACCACCGAGCAATGGGCGGTGATCGCGCTGCAAGGCCCGAAAGCGCGCGAGGTGATTGCGCCGCTGGTCGAAGGGATCGATCTTGCCCCGGAAGCCTTCCCACACATGGCGGTGCGCGAGGGCACGATCTGCGGCGTTCTGACGCGTTTGTTCCGGGTCAGCTTCACAGGCGAGCTGGGGTTCGAAATCAACGTGCCTGCTGCCTATGGTCTGCAGGTCTGGGACGCGGTTTTCGCTGCCGGGCAGGCGCACGGGATCACCCCCTACGGCACCGAGACCATGCATGTGCTGCGCGCGGAGAAAGGCTTCATCATCGTCGGGCAGGATACTGACGGGACGGTGACGCCTTACGATGCCGGGCTAAGCTGGGCGGTTGGCAAGAAGAAGCCCGATTTCGTTGGCAAACGCTCGATGGCGCGGCCGGACATTGTCGCAGCGGGGCGCAAGCAGCTGGTCGGGTTGCTGACCGATGATCCGAACGAAGTGCTGGAGGAGGGAGCCCAGATCGTCGCTGATCCGAAGCAGGCGGTGCCGATGACCATGATCGGGCATGTGACCTCGTCCTATCACAGCGCGACGCTGGGCCGGTCGATCGCTTTGGCGCTGGTCGAGGGCGGGCGCGAGCGGATCGGCGAGACGCTGTTCGTGCCGATGCCGGGGCGGACGATTCCCGCGAAGGTATCAGGCACCGTGTTTTACGACCCCGATGGGAGCCGCCTCAATGGCTGACGCCGGTGTCTCTATCGCGCTTGGTCCCGCGCTCGCGCGCTATTCGCTGCGCGGCCGCGATGCTGCTGCGCTGGGCAAGCTGATCGGGCGCAAGGTGCCGACGAAGATCAATGAAATCGCGGGCGAAGTGGTCTGCCTCGGACCAGATGAATGGCTGCTCCGCGCGGAGGCTGGGACGCGCCTACCGGACGGGTCAGGGCAGAAGCTCTCGGTGGTCGAGATCAGCGAACGTCAGGTTGCCCTGGTGCTCGAAGGCCCGCGCGCCTCCGAGGTGCTGATGGCCGGCTGCCCGCGTGATCTGGAAAAGTTCGCGGTTGGACGCGCGGCGCGCACCGTGTTTGAAGGGGTCGAAGTCATCGTCCTGCGCACCGGTGAGCAACGCTTCGAGGTCGAAGTCTGGCGCAGCTTCGCGCCGTGGTTGCAGCTGGCGCTGACCAAGGCGGCTTCGCACCTGGACTGACTCGCGCTTAGTCGAGCGCTGCTGCGGCGCTTTCCCAGAACTGGATCAGGTCGGCAGCAAAGCTCGCGGGAACATAGGACAGGCAAGCGTCTTCGCGGGTCACCAAGAGCCGCACCGCGACGTGATCGATCACCGTCGCGGCGCTACATCCCGCAGCAAAGTCCGGTGATTCAGCGTCGAATACCCCGCCTTCCATCAGCAGTCGCCGCCAGCGCGGGCCGGAGAGTTCCACCCGCATAATTCCGCCGCCGATCGCGGTCAGCGCGCCGTCGTCGCCAAGCGGGGCGGAGAGCTTTGAGACATCGCCTTCGACCAGCCAGACAGTCGGCTCGAAGCGGATCAGCCGCAGCGCATCGTTGCCCGCAGAACGACCCTTCGCCGGAAGTGCAAGGCCGGTTGCATTCGCGATCCGCGCGGCAACCTTAGCTGTATTGCTCCACACCTCCATTGCATGGAGCGGCGCAGGCGGCAGGCGGGTGATCGTTACCTCAGTCACGATAGCGCACTCCGGCCGGATCGTAGAAGTGCGGTGCGACCACGCGGACCCGGGCGAACTGGCCCCGAGTTGGCGAAAGCGCGGTCAGTTCCTTACCGTGGCGTGATTGGCCATCGGCGAGCAGGGCCAGCGCGATCGAACCACCTTCGATTGCGCGGTAGCCCGACGCGGTGACGTGCCCCTCGGCGGGCTTGCCGTGGCGCGGGAGCAGCATCGATCCCTCAGGGATCGTGCCTTCCAATGCTTCGAGCCCGACCAGTTGCAGCCGGCCTGGCGCGGTCAGGCCGGGGCGCTGCATTCCCGCCGCGCCGATAAAGCCGCCCGCCTTGTTGAGCATGCCGCCAAGCCCGAGTTCGGGCGCGGTTCGCCGCCCGTCGACTTCACCGCCAACCACCACGTGGCCCTTCTCGATCCGCAGCACTTCCATCGCTTCAAGCCCGTAGAGGCAGCCTCCTAGTGCTGTTACCTCTGCCTCGCAGGCGGCCCAAACCGGTTCGGCATGGCTGGCCTCGACATAGATCTCAAAGGCCCGCTCGCCGCTGTAGCTGGCGGCGAGGAGCAGGACCGGGATCCCGGCGATAGTGGCGGGTGCAAAGCCCATATGCCGCGGCGGTTCGCTGCCTGTCAGCACGGTCAGCGCGGCAGCGGCGCGCGGGCCCGCCACTGCAATCCCGGCGTAGTGCTCCTGGACATTGACCACCGAGGCGCGCAGCGCCGGGAACAAGACCTGCCGGGCATAAGACAGCACCGTCGCCATGCGGTCGGCGCCGCCGGTCGAGCTGGTCAGGAGGTAGCGATTTTCGCCGAGCCGCCAGACCGTGCCATCGTCGCAGACCAGCCCGTCCTCGCGCAGCATAAAGGTGTAACGCCCGCGTCCGACCGCCAGTTTTCTCACCGAAGTGGCGCAGACCTTCTCGAGCAGCACGGCGGCATCGGGGCCGGTCACTTCGAACTTGGCCAGCGTCGACACGTCGGTCATGCCGATCGCGGTGCGCACCGTTAGTGCTTCGCGCCGGGCAGCGGCGGCAAGGTCTTCTGCGCCCCGGGGGTAGGCGCGTGGCCGCTTCCAGTAGCCCAGCGGTTGCCAGATCGGGCCGCGAGCAACATGCATGTCATAGAGTGCAAGTCGCCGCAAATGCGCGCCGGCATCGCGGTGGTTGCGCCCCGCCAGCAAGCCCATGGTAACGGGGGTGTAAGGTGGGCGAAACGTAGTGAGTCCGGCCTGCGGGATAGCGACGCCCTGCCGCTCGGCGAGGCGCGAGAGTGCGGCCATGTTTCCAAGCTTGCCCTGATCGGTCGCCATGCCCAGCGTGGTGTAGCGCTTCAGGTGTTCGACCGAGCGATAACCCTCGGCCCAGGCGAGATCGATGTCGGCAAGCGTCACGTCGTTCTGGAAATCGACGAAGCTCTTCTTCGGATCGCCTGCGGGCGGTGCTGCGTGGATCGGGGCAGGGGACATGGCACCGCCAACCGAGGTGACGTTTTGGCGCGAGGCGGCGGGGACGAAGGCCTGCGCCTCCTCGTTCCAGTCGAGAGTGCCCCCGGCCTGCATATGGAGATGCGCGACTGGAGTGAAGCCGCCCGACATCGCGATCAGATCGGCGTTGAAGGTCTGCTTGCTGGCGCCGATCTGGGCGGTCATTGACCTGACCCCGCGCTTGCCGCCTTTGGCCGCGACTGGTTGGGCATTGTTGAACAGCGGCAAATCGCCAGCAAGCGTCTGACCGGCAGGAGCGGGTCGCGAATCAAGGATCGCGACCACATCGGCGCCTGCTTCGCGCAGTGCCTGCGCCGTGCGGTAGGCATCATCGTTGTTGGTGGCGATCACCGTACGCCGGCCTGGAACCACCTTGAACCTGCGGACGTAGTCGCGCACCGCCTGGCTGAGCATCACCCCGGGCAAGTCGTTGTTGGCGAAAGCCACAGGCCGTTCGAGCGCTCCGCTCGCCAGCACCACCCGCCCGGCGCGGACATGCCAGAGCCTCTGGGGGGTGCCGCGCTGCGGGACCTGTCCCGGCTCGGCCAGCAGCTGGGTGAGCGTGACAAGGTCGTGCTCCCAATACCCCGCGGCGCTGGTCCGGGTCAGGATCGTGCCGCCGCGTTCGCGGATGCGCGCGGTGGTAGTTGCAATCCACCCCGCATCCCGTTCTTGCGGATCGCGCAGCAGCGAGGCGCCCAGCACGGAGTCCTGTTCGACCAGTATCACCTTCTGGCCGGCCTCGGCCGCTGCCAGCGCTGCTGCCAGGCCCGCCGGCCCGCCGCCGACCACCAATACATCGCAAAACGCGGCGCGCTGCGCATAGCGGTCGGGGTCGGGCAGGGCGGGGGCGTTGCCCAGCCCGGCGGCGCGGCGGATGAACCACTCGTAGGCCAGCCACAGCCGCGCGGGCCCGAAGAAGGCCTTGTAGTAGAACCCGGCGGGCAAGGCCTTGGAAAGCAGCCCGATCACCGCGCCGATATCGAACGACAGGCTGGGCCAACGGTTCTGGCTGCTCGCGACCAGCCCCTCATAAACGAATACATCAGTGGCGCGGGTGTTGGGTTCGGCCCGACCGCCTTCGCCCACGGTGACCAGCGCGTTGGGCTCTTCCACCCCGGCGGCCATGATCCCGCGGGGGCGATGATACTTGAAGCTGCGGCCGACCAGTCTGATGCCGTTGCGCAGCAATGCCGCGGCCAGGGTATCGCCGGGTTGCGCCTGCAAGGCTTTCCCATCGAAGGTGAACCGGATCACGGCAACGCCTCCGGACCTATGGCGCGCACTTCGATGATCTCGTGGGTCACCCGGTGGCGGGTCAGCACCAGCCAGGCGCGGCAGCCATAGGTGTGACGCCACAGCTCTTTATCGGGTCCGCGCGGGTTGGTGCGGGTGTAGAGCTTGTCCAATGCCGCGGCATCGTCTTCGCTCGGCACGATCACCAATTCCAGCGCGCGTTCATAGACGAATTCGGCCTGGGCGCGCTTGCCGCAGTGGGGGCAGGGGATCAGCATCATCAGCGGTGGTTCGGCATCGGGCCGGCCGCAGGTTCGTCGATGGTGTCGCCGCGGCGGAAGCGTTCGAGGTCGAACGGAGCATTGAGCGGATGCGGGGTGCCGGTAGCAAGCGTGTGGGCGAAGGTCCAGCCCGAGGCCGGGGTTGCCTTGAACCCGCCGTAGCACCAGCCGCCGTTGAGATAGAGGTTGGGCACCGGCGTGGTGCCGATGATTGGCGAGCCGTCAAAGCTCATATCGGTTACCCCCGACCAGGTCCGCAGCATCCGCAGCCGCGACAAGGCTGGGACCAGCGCGATCGCCTGGGCAATCGCGTGCTCGGTGATCATCGGATTGCCGCGCTGGGCATAGGACGGCCAGTTGTCGGGATCGCCGCCCATCACGATCCCGCCCTTGTCCGACTGGCTGATATAGCAGTGCAGCGACTGCGACATGATCACCCGGCGGATCATCGGCTTGACCCCTTCGGTGACCAGCGCCTGCAGCGTCTGGCTCTCGATCGGCAGCCTCAGTCCCGCCATCGCTACAACGTGGCCGCTATGCCCGGCGACGCAGATCCCGACCTTGCCGGCGCCGATCCGGCCTCTGCTGGTCTCTACCCCGACCACCGCGCCGCCTTGGCGGACAATGCCGGTGACCTCACACTTCTGGATGATATCGACGCCGAGCCGGTCGGCGCCGCGGGCATAGCCCCAGGCCACCGCATCGTGGCGGGCAGTGCCGGCGCTGCGCTGGATCAGCCCGCCTTCGATGGGGAAGCGTGCCTGGCGCGACATATCGAGCAGCGGTTCGAGTCGGGCGACCTGGTCGCGGCTGAGCAGTTCTGCGTCGATCCCGCTGACCCGCATGGCATCGCCGCGTTCGGCCAGCTTGATCATATCGCCGTCGTTGTGACCGAGGAAGATCGAGCCGCGCGGGCTGAACATGACGTTGTAGTTGAGCTCGTCCGAGAGGTGCCGCCACAGCTCCATCCCGAATTCGAAGAAGTCGTGGAGCGGTTTGAGGCGGTAGTTGGAGCGCACCAGCGTGGTGTTGCGCCCGGTATTGCCGCCGCCGATGTAGCCTTTCTCCAGCACCGCGATGTTGCGGATGCCGTGAACCCGCGCGAGGTAGTAGGCCGTCGCCAGACCGTGTCCGCCGCCGCCGATGATCACCACATCGTAATTCGGCTGCGGATCGGGATCGCGCCAGGCGGGCTGCCAATGGCTTTGCCCGTTGAACGCGCCGCGTAGTAGGCTGAATGCCGAGTATTTGCCCATCAGAGCGGAAGCCAGCCCCGCCGTTCGCGCCAGTCATGCTCAAGCCCAGCAAAGCGCGAAAGGCCCAATTTGGCGATGTCGGCGAACGAACACGCCCCGTCCACCACCAGATCGCGTATCGTGTGGCCCGAGGCGGGTGAGAGCCCGAAACCGACCCCCGACATGGTCGCCAGGGTGACATTCTCCAACCGGTCGATCACCGGGCGGCCGTCAGGAGTGTTCTCGATCACGCCCGCCCAAGAACGAATCACGTTGAGGTGCGCCGCACCGGGCAGCAATTGCGCCAGCCGCAAAGCCAGGTTACGTGCCAGCGGGGTAGAGGGACGCGCGGCGGGGCCCGTCTCGCCAACCTCGATCCACTCGTGCGGGCCGCCACCGTAAGCAAGGTTGCCGCGCAGCGTCTGGCGACCATAGAGCTTGTGGCCATCAACCCCGGTCAGCGGCATCATCGGCGCTGGTTCGGTGACGATCATTTCGGCGCGGGCGGCGGCGAGCGGGATGTCGATCCCCAGCTGTGCAGCGAGCATGCCGGTCTGCGGCCCGGCGGCGATCACCACGGCGTCGCAGCCATAGCTCGCCTGCGCCGTTTTGACTGCAGTTACTCGTCCGCCGGTGGTCTCGAAGCCGGTTACCGGGCTGTGCTGGACGATCGTCCCGCCGAGGTCCTGCAAGGCCCAGGCATAGGCCTGGGTGCTGCGTTGCGGGTTGGCATGGCCGCCGAAGCGATAATGCAGCCCGCCCAGGTTTTCGCCCGCCAGCGGCACCGCATCGCGGACCTGCTGCGGATCGAGCACATCGGCCCGGTAGCCGCGCCTTTCCAGCATTTCGGCGGTATGATGTTGCTGCTGCGCTTGCGTCTCGGTGATCGAAATCACGATGCGCTCGCTTTGGTGCTCGGTGGGATAGCCCAGCAATTCGTCCATCTGCGGCCACAGCCGCTGCTCTTCGTCGAACAGCGGGCTCTGGTAGTGCGAGCAGCCGCCGCCGTTGCGGCCCGAGGCTTCCCAGCCGACGATGAACTTGTCGAGCACGGTGACCTTGACCCCCGAGCGCGCCAGCCACCACCCGGCGCTGAGCCCGGTGCAACCGCCGCCGACGATCACGACATGCCCGGCGCTCACTCGTACATTCCCTTGTAGTAGGCTTCGTGGTGCTCGTCCTCGCGCGGCGTGCCGATGTCGTCATAGGGTGTCCACTGGGTCGGGATCCCGAACCAGACGTCCCAGGCGGCATCCATCGCCGGCTCCTCCTGCCAGTCAGCCATGATCTTCAGCGGCAGCGGGCGGACCGGAGCGCGGTGGGTGGCGAGCGGGATGGTGCCGAACGGCTGATCCGCTTCCAGCGCCAGGAGCATCGCCACCTGATCGCGGCATCGCCGCCCTTGGCAGACCCCCATCCCGGCGCGGGTGAGCCGCTTGATCTGGTCGGGATTGGCGGGGCCGTCCTGCAGCAGCGTCTCGAGCGAGCGCCCGCACATCTGCACCGGGCGGGCGAGGTAATTGGGCGGCTGCACCCCGATCAGGTCGGCCAGGGTAACTTCCTCGCACTGGCAGATGATCGTCTCCGGCGCGCAGACCTTCGCCAGGGCGCGGATCCAGTCCATCCGGTAGGCGACATGATCGAAGCCGGTATCGGCTAAACCTGCACAGAGCCCGACCGCCGATACAATCTCCTCACCGCCCGGGACATAGCCGCCGCGCTTGCCGTAGAGCACGCGCGGGCCGTGCATCGCATCGACCAGCTCGATCGACGGCACCAGCCCGACCGCCACGCAGATCGTATCGCAGGCGAGTCGTCTCGCCAGTAGTGAGCGTCGCCGATTCGACCCCGTCGATCCCGCCTTTGGCCAGAGCCACCGCCGCGCCGCAGTGGATCGCGATTCCCGGCCGCTGCGATCCTCGCGGCAAGCTCAGCGCGAGCCTTGCGGAGCTGCTGCGCACCTCGACCAGCCCGGCCACTTCCAGCCCGTGCTCCAGCGCCAGCAGTGCGGTTTCCAGCGCGAGATCGTGCGACCCCAGGATCAGGACGCGGCGCCCGGCAAAGGCGTCATAGCGGCTCAGCAGCATTTCCAAAGCCGCAGCGCCCATCACTCCCGGCTGGTTCCAGCCGGGAAAGGCCAGCGCCAGATCGCGCGCGCCGGTGGCCAGCACGATCCGATCGAACCCGACCAGCCATGAGCGCTGCGCGTCGGCCAGGCCGACCACCTGCTCGGGCAGGCTGGCGACCCCGGGTCCGTTGCGATAGACCCCCCAGGCGCAGGTGCCGAGCAGCAGCTCGACGCCCGGCTTCGATCGCCGTTTCCAGTTCCGGCAGCGAGGTGAACACCGCTTCGAGCATGCGCTCGGCTATTCTGCACCGCGGCGGTCATCCGCCCGCCGAAATAGAGCGGCACGTCGTTGCCCATCAGTGCGCCGGAAACCGGGTTCTCATCGACCAGCAGCACCGATGCACCACCCTGTGCGGCTCCGATTGCCGCAGCGATCCCGCTTGGCCCCGCGCCGATCACGATCACGTCATAATGTGCTTCTGCCCTGCTGCGGGTGCCGTTAATGGCGCAGAGATCGGTGCCGGTGAAATTGTACTCCATCACATCGCCTCCAGCGCCTGCGCCAGATCGGCGATCAGATCGTCCTTGTGTTCAAGCCCGACCGAGAGGCGGATGGTGCCATCGGTGATCCCCCCGGCCAGCCGCTGCTCGCGCGGCACGGCATAATGCGTGGTGCTGGCCGAGTGGCAGATCAGCGTTTCCGAACCGCCCAGGCTGACTGCCAGTTTCATCAGCTGCAGCCGGTCGAGCATCCGGAAAGCATCAGCCTCGCCGCCGTGGAGGTGGAACGAGAAGGTCGATCCCGCCGCCTTGCATTGGCGGTCATAAACTGCCCGCTGGCGCGAACCCTCGGGCAGGAAGCCAAGATAGGTGACGCCCGCGACCTTTGGGTGATCCCGCAGCCATTCGGCCACCGCGCGGGCATTGTCCATCGCCCGTTCGGTCCGCACGCTCACCGATTCAAGGCTGCGCAGCACCAGCCATGCGGTGAACGGATCGAGGTGACTGCCCCAGACCGTGCGCTGGTAGCGCAGCTGGTCAATCAGCTCCGCCTTGCCGCTGATCCCGCCAGCCAGCAGATCGCTGTGTCCGGCGCAGTATTTGGTCAGCGAGGTCATGTTGAGATCGACCCCGAGTTCGATCGGGCGCTGGGCGAAAGGGCCAAGCAAGGTGTTGTCGGTCACCACCAGCGGCCGGCGACCTTGCTCCTTGCCGATCTCGTCGGCCAGCCGGACCATCAGTTCCAGATCGACGATCGCAGCGGTCGGATTGGCCGGGGTCTCGGCAACGATCAACGCTAATGGACCGCTGGCCATTGCCGCCCTGGCGGCGCGGCGCACTTCGCCCTCGTCGGTGCCGTCGAGATAGGCCTCTCCGTGGGTGCCGAACTTCGGCATCACCTGGTTGTAGAGCATGTCGACCCCGCCATAAATCGGGCGGCCGTGGATCATGCTTTCGCCGGGGCGCAGGAAGGCGAGGGCGATGGCCGAATGCGCAGCCATGCCGCTGGCAAAGGCCACCGCGCCTTCGGCTCCGTCGATCGCGGCGAGGCGGGTTTCGAGGAAATCGAGTCCGGGATGGCCAAGCCGGGCATAGATGTGGTTGGTTTGCCCGACTAGCGGACCGGTGCCGTCGAAAAACGCCTCGTGGACGTCCTTGGCAAACTGCGCCGAGGGGTAGACGAAGGTGCAGGTCATGAAGATCGGCGGCTTGACCGAACCCATCGCCAGCTCGGGATCATAGCCGAACGCGACTGCCAGGGTTTCGGGATGCAGGGCGGGCGGTTTCTGCTTAGTCATGGCTATCTACAAAGTCGCGGGCGCGATCACAGTACCAGTCGATCAAGCGCGCAGCCAGCGCTTCGCCCTCGGGCGAGTAGGGGCCAGGAACAAAGCCCGGGCTGAGCACGCCGCAGTGGTTGTTTTCGGCCAGTGCCTTGTCTTGATCGTTGGTCTTGAGCCACAGCTCGGTCAGTTCCGGAACCTGGTAATCTACTCCCTCAACCGCGTCCTTGTGGACGTACCAGCGGCTGAACGCATGGCTCTCACGCGGGCCGACCGGCATGCAGCTGAAGGTATAGACATGATCGCCAGTGGCATGGGCAAACTGATGTGGATCGATCGCCCAGCGCAGCGAGCCGACATTGCCGCCGTTGAGCCCGGTCAGCGGTTTGGCGCAGACTGGCTTGCCGTCCATGCTGATCGTGCTGCTGCCGGGGTTGAGTGCAAGCCGCGCGATTTGCCAGCAGCTGCCTTCGATCGCGACCTGGGGCAAGCCGATTTCGTCCATCTGCGCGGCAAAGGCCGCGCTCTCGGGATTGCGGGTGGTGTCGAAATGGCGAACCATGTGGACGGGAAAGCTCTGGCCAAGTTCGGGATGGCCAGTGGGGCAATGGTAGCACTCGCGCGCGTTTTCCATCACCAGCTTCCAGTTGGCTTTCTCCACCAGAACGTCGGTGGCAGCCAGCTTGAGCTCGGCAAAGTTCAGCGGGCCGGCATATTCGGCAAAGCTGGCGGCAAAGTCATCGAACGGCGGGGGATCATCGGCCAGGCAGATGAACAGCGCCCCCGCGACCCGGCGCAAGGCAACCGAGCGCAAGCCGTGGGTCGACTTGTCGAAATCCGGTGCCATCCGTCCTGCGGCAAATAGCGATCCGTCGAGATCATAAGTCCAGCGATGATAAGGGCAGACCAGCTTTGGTGCCGAGCCTTGGCCGGGTTGGCACAGGATCGAACCGCGATGGCGGCAGGTGTTGTGAAACGCCCGGATCGCGCCTGCCCGGTCGCGGACGAGGAGCACTGGCCAGTCGCCGATAGTAAGGGCTAGGTAGCTGCCCGCCGCTGGCAGATCGCATTCCAGACCGGCCATCAGCCAGCTGCGGCCATAGATCGCCGCCATATCGAAATCGAAAGCGCGCTGGTCGAGGTAAAGCGCCTGCGGCAGTGCATGGCCCTGCGCGCCGTTCGGCGAATTGTCTGGCAGCCCAGGCCAGGTCGATCATGATCATTCTCCAAGCCGATCAGTCACGCTAGTGACGAACATCGGGCGCATAGAAAAATCGACTTTTGGCATAGCGCCATGTCTAATCCTAAGCCAAAGGATAGCTGGCGAAGACCGGAGTTGGAGGGGCAGGACCATCGCAATAACAAGTTCCATCAACCGCCGCTGGCTACCCTTGAACGCGTTGCGCGCGTTTGAGGCGGTCGGTCGGCATCTCAGCTTCACCGGCGGTGCGGCAGCCCTCTCGGTTTCGCAAAGCGCGATGAGCCGGCATGTCGCGGGGCTTGAGCAATTGCTGGGCAAGCAACTGTTCGAGCGTGACGGCGGCAAATTGCAGCTGACCGCGGATGGTGAGCAGCTACTCGGCGAAGTCACCAAATCGCTCGACCGGGTCGAACGCACGCTCAACGCAATTCGTGAGGATCACGTCCCCGGGCGGGCGTTGAAGCTGCATGTCCCGCCATCGCTGCTGCAGCTGACCTTCATGCCGATGCTCGCTCAGTTCCACCGCGACAACCCGGAAATTAGGATCGACGTTTCCAGCGCGCATGTCACCGGCTTGCCAACTGCGGATTGCGACATGGCGATCGTTTACGACCGCCCCAATGTCGATGACCGGGTTACCGATTTGTTGTGCCTGGTCCGGGTGGCACCGCTGTGTTCGCCCGAAACCGGTCTGGCTGCTTCGGGAAAGAGCCTGGCGGATTTCCTCGCCGAACAAGAACTCCTTCACCTCAAGCTCGACAATCAGCCGCGCGAACTGCTGTGGAGCGCTTATTTGCGGCAAAGCGGGATCGAGATTGCGCTCGAAGCCGGACTTGCCTTTGACACATCGATCGCGGCCGCCCGCTATGCTATGACATCGGGCGGGGTGATCCTGGGTGATGTCGATATGTTCGCCGCAGAGATCGCCCAGGGCCAGTTGGTGATGCCGTTCGATGCGGTGATCGACGACGGCTATGGCTACTACCTCAAGCTCCACGCTGACGATCTTTCCGATCCGCAAATCGCGGTGTTTCGCAGCTGGCTGATCAGCCGCTTTTCGGGTTTGCGGGGCGAACCCTGACACTTGCCATTTTGGCAACAAGCGTTCGACGAATTGTTGCCTTGAGCGCGGCTTGCTGCCAAGCGCGCTGGCGATGAACAACCGTGTCCTGCCCCTGGAGGGGATCAACAACTTTCGCGACTATGGCGGCTACGCCAGTGCAGATGGCAGCCGGGTCAAGACCGGCTTGCTGTGGCGCTCGGCCCAGCATGGCGAGGCGAGCGGGTCCGATCTGGCCGCGGTCGACGCGCTGGGGCTGGCGACAGTGATCGATCTGCGCGGTCCCTCAGAACGCGATGACAAGCCGTGCCGCCGGTCGCAGGGCTTTGCCGCGCAAGTGTTCACTTATCCCGAAGAGACCGCCGGGCTCGCGCTCCACACCGAGGCCGCCGACGGTATCGTAACTGCGGCCGAAGCGCGTGCGGCGATGCTGCGGCTCTACCAGGGGATTGCCTACCGGCCCAACCTGGTGCCGATGCTGCGGCTCTATCTGCTGGTCTTGCAGCGCGGCGAAGGCCCGAACCTGGTCCACTGCGTTGCCGGCAAGGATCGCACCGGCTTTGCCGTGGCGCTGCTGCAGCATCTGCTGGGGGTTCATGCCGACGATATCATGCACGACTACCTGCTGACCAACAGCGCCAACAAGCTTGAGCAAAGGCTGGCCGCCGGTGCCTTCCGTGAGTTGCCGCGTTACGCGCAGCTCGGCGAAGCGGCGGTCAGAGCCTTATGGGGGGTGGAAGAAGCCTATCTGGCGGCGGCACTGAGCGCAATCGAAGCCAGCCATGGCACGCTCGATGCCTATCTCGAGACGGTGCTGGGGGTTGATCAAGGTATGCGCGAGTTGCTTCGCGCGCTCTATCTCGAGGCTTAGAGGAACGCCCTGACTTCGCCGATGAAGCGCTCAAATTGATCGTGGTGGAGCCAGTGTCCGGCATCTTCGAACTCGACAACGCAGGCGTCGCGGAAGACTTCGGCGCGACCATCCTTGGCTGGGCTTGAGGCCCACAGAATCAAGGCCATAAAGCAGCATTATCGGGCAAGTGATCGCGCTCCAGAGTTCCTCGGTGCGCTCCTCGGGTACGTCCTCGAACGACCAGATGTTGAGGTAAGGATCGAATTTCCAGCTCCAGGTGCCGTCCTCGTTGCGGCTGGCGCCATGAACGGTGAGGTGGCGGGCCTGGGCGTCGGTGAGGAAGCTGTTTTCTTCCTTCATTCGCGCATAGGCGGCTTCGATTGTCGGATAGCGGCGCGGGATCCGGCCGGATGCGGCGCGGCGGTCTTCGATCCACTTGCGAAAGCGGTTGGCATAGCCAGCCGCTTCGCGCTTGGCCCTGAGCTCGGGCGAGGGACCAAGGCCCTCGATGTTGACCAGGCGGCGGACCTTCTCAGGATAAAGCCCGGTGAACCGCGAGGCGACGTTGCCGCCGAGCGAATGGGCAATGATCGATACTTCATCGTGACCCAGAGTATGCACCAGCTGGGCGAAGTCATAGACCATCGCGCTCGTCTCGTAATTGCCGTCAGGCGCCCAGGCGCTGTCGCCATGGCCGCGCAGGTCCGGGGCAATCACGTGCCAATCACGAGCGAGCTCTTGCGCCACCCAGTCCCAGCTGCGGCAATGATCGCGTCCGCCGTGTTGAAGGATCAGCGGCGGCGCATTGGGGTTCCCCCAGTCCACGTAGTGGAGCCGCAGTCGCTGCGAGGTGAAGGAGTTGGATGTGGGGCCGTGCGGGGTCATGGCCGGGGGCTTTGCGCCCAAGCCCAAGCCGCGTCAATCCGCCACGTCACACCGAGCGGAGCGCGCCAAGCAGCTGCCCCAGCAGCCAGATCCGCGCTTGCGGCTCGACGAAACTGTGGCTCGCCTCGGGGCATTGACGCAGCCTTGGGTCGGTCTTGTCCCAGTTGGCCAGGAAAGTCTGGGCGGTGCGATCGCGCTCGGCCAGCAGGATTGTAAGCGGTCCCGCAAATTCGGCGATCCCCGCGGCCATCTGCTGAGCCAAAGTGCTGGGCGGAGCAGCCGGCTTGACCGCTTCGACCAGGCTTCCGGCAAGCTTGCCAATCTTGACCTTGCCGGTCAGCAGCCGCCACAACGCGGCAGGACTGGTCAAGCGCCGCAAATAGTGCGCACGCAGCGCCGAGGGCGGCATCGGCGCAGGCTCTGGTTCGGGCGCGATCGTGGCAGCAAGTTCTGGCTCTGGCCCGGGCTCAAAGGTCCAGGGGTTGGACAGCACCAGCGCGTCGCAGCCCTGGCCGGCGGTCAGCATCAACGCGCTTGCCGCGTCGCAATTGCCATAGGCAACAACCCGGCGCAGCGTTGGAACGTGCGCCTTGAAAGCGTTGAGCGCGGCGGCGAGATCCGCTTGGGAAGCGGTGAACCCGGTGTTTTCGCCCTCGCTGTCGCCAACCCCGCGGCGATCGAAGCGCATCACCGGAAACCCGGTCGCTGCGATCCGCGCGGCCAGTTCGGCCTGGCTGCCCCAGGGGCCACAGCGCAGCTCGTTGCCGCCACTAACGATCAGCAAGCCCGTGGCCGAAGGCGCTGGATCGAGCGTCCCTGCGAGACGTGCGCCCTCGCACTCGAAGGTTAAGTGACGTCGGCTCATGCCGCTATCCCCACTGCGATCACCGCGGCCAGGGCATCGGCCTGCGCGGAATCCTCGCCGGGTTCGGCGCGCAGCCACAAGGCGCCGCCGCCCACCGTCTCTTGATCGATCAGCGCCAGATTGTCGCGCTTGAGCGGAACTGCATCCTGAAGCTGGCGCAGCATCTCGCCCGAAAGCGACCAGCCGGCCAGATCAATCCCCATCTGCAGGCCCTGGGCAAGCAGGGCCTCGGCGCTTTCCTCGCGGCCCGCCTCGCGCGCGGCTATCATCCGCACCCGCAGCATGGTCTTGAGCAGGCTCGCACCCTTGACCGGGGCATAGAGCCAGCCGGGCAGCTTGGCGGGAGCAAGCAGCGCGCCGCCGCGGATCGCCAGCAGATGGGTTGCGCCAAAGTGCCGCGCCGCCGCCTCCAGCGCCATCCGCCAATCCTCAGGCTCGACCAGCGCCAGATCCTGGGTGCTTTCATTGCAGCCGGGCAGGTCGGGCAGGAACGAATCGATCCCGGACTTGTCTAGCCGCCGCATCACTTCAACTGTCAGGCGCCGCATCCGGTTGGCCTCGTCGAACAACGCCGGCGCAATCAACAAGCGCGGCGTCCGGTCGCGATCGAAAGCCAGCGCCAGTTCGCTCGCCTCAGCGCCGCCGGGTAACGGGCAAGGGTAGCTTGTGGGGGTCACGACTCGCCGCGCTTGGTCTCGGCAAAAGCCAGCAGGCTGCCAAATGTCTCGAACAGCTCGCCATCGATCTCGTCTTCGTCGATGACGATGTCGAGGCGGTCTTCCATTTCGGTCAGCAGTCCTGCCACTGCCATCGAATTGAGTTCGGGCAGCGCGCCGAACAACCCGGTTTCGGCCGTGAAAGCGTCCGCCTGACCGGGTTTGAGCCCCAGCACATCGGTGAGAATGCGGCGCAGCTTGCGATCGGTATCGGAATGTTCGGTCATGACAGTGGCCTTAGTCGCGGCCAACAAGGTGGCGCAAGCTCGCCAAGGCGATCTCAGGCCAGGCGCGCGGGTTACGGGGATCGAGGCAATCGAGCTGGTAGCGTGGGCGAACAACTTCCATCCAGTCGTGCTTGTAGGGATCATCGCCAGTCCCGAAATCGACCAGCGAAACCCCGTCGCGATCGATCACTTCTTCGAACAAGGCCGCGGATAGGGTGGTGCCGGGGGAAAGCGATTTGGCCTCCTCGCTGTGGGCAAGCTTGTGGATAAATGCGGTAGAGCCTTCCACCGTCCAGAACTGCGCGGCAACCGCGCGGCCTTCAGTCCCTGGCGATTGCCAGTCGTAACCGGCCGGCCTTGGCCTCCTGCTCGGCAAAGGCGCGCAGGAACGCCGGCGAGCCTTCCTCGGGCTTCCAGCTGGCGGCATAGACCGCTTCATAGTCGGCCCAGGCGGTTGGATTGAAAGTGCGATAGAGCCGGACTTCGACCTTGCTCGCCTTGCGCTTGAGCGTGGTGCGGAGCTGCCCGGGGCGGCTGGCGAGGAATTCGGCAAAGCTGCGTCCGTTCAATTCAAGCACATGATTGACGTCGCACTGGCGCCGCCCGACTTGCCAGCCGGCGCTGCGGAAAGCTTCGTGCAGCAGCAGTGCCGAACCATCTTCGTCGGGCAACGGCGCCAGCGTCACTCGCCAGGCGCGCAGCTTGAGATCGCGGGCGATCGCACGCAGCAGACCAGGCCCAAGCGCATCCTTGGTCAACAGCGGCTTCACCGTGAAGCTATACCAGGTACCCAGCGCCTCAAGCCGCTCGTCCACCCTCTGCAGAGGCAACACCGCGCGGGCCTCGCCGTCGCTCGCCACCGCCAGCAAGGGCTTGAGCGCGCAGTGTTCTGCGAGCAGCGCGAACCATTCGGCGCGATCAAACGGTGCGCGCGCGGTTTCCGCACCAAGCAGCTCGTTCAGGCGCGGATCGCCTTGCACTTCGTTAAGGTGCTCGTGATAGGTAACGACGATCAACCCACCTGTTTCCCTTGCCCGGAGCTCCGGAATTCCCGTGCCTGCCCAATTCGATAGCGCAATTCGACCGCTTGACCACCTGGCTCTGGCCGGGGCGGACGACGCGGCTGCGCTGGTTCTGCGCGAGGACACGCTTAGCTTCAAGGACTTAAGGGATCGTGTTGGGCGGTTGGCCGGATGGCTGGCGAAGCAACTGCCCGAACCGGGCGCAAGAGTGGCAAGCTGGGCGGCCAAAGGCGAGCTGACATGCCTGCTGCCGCTCGCCGCGGCGCGGGCTGGCTTGGTCCACGTGCCGATCAACCCGTTGCTCAAACGCGCCCAGGCGGCGCATATCCTGGTGGATAGCGGGGCGCGCTTGCTGATCGCTGCGCCTTCGCGGCTGGCAAGCCTTGAAGTGGGCGATTGCCCGCCTAATTGCCGCATTGCATCCGAACCCGAGGTGCAGGCTGCCTGCCGCACCGCGCTGCCACTTGGACCCTCGTCGGCCGATCCGGGAGACATCACCGCGATCCTTTACACCAGCGGTTCGACCGGCAAGCCCAAAGGGGTGGTGTTGAGCCACGCCAACCTGTGGCTGGGCGCCGAAAGCGTCGCCGCCTATCTCGGGCTGACCTCGGAAGACCGCGCGCTGGCGGTGCTGCCGCTGTCGTTCGATTATGGCCAGAACCAGCTGCTTTCCAGCTGGTACGCCGGGGCCAGCGTAGTTCCGCTCGACTATCTGACCCCGCGCGATGTGGTGAAAGCGATTGCGCGGCATGGTGTCACCACGCTCGCCGCGGTGCCGCCGCTGTGGGTCCAGCTGGCGGAACTCGATTGGCCCGCTGAAACCGCAGCACAGCTTCGACGGCTGACCAATTCGGGCGGGGCGCTGACCGCCGATCTGGTGCCGCGGCTGCGCGCGTTGTTCCCCGCTGCACGGCTGTTCGCAATGTACGGGCTGACCGAAGCGTTTCGCTCGACCTATCTCGATCCCGCGCAGATCGACAGCCACCCGACCTCGATGGGCCAGGCCATCCCGCATGCTGAAATCCTGGTGATCGACGATGCGGGCGCGGTTGCGGCTGACGGCGAAGAGGGCGAGCTGGTCCACTGCGGACCGCTGGTGGCGCAAGGCTATTGGCAGGACCCGGCGCGGACAGCGGAGCGGTTCAAGCCGGCTCCAGTCGCCTCACGCTATGGCGGCACGGCGGTCTGGTCGGGCGACCGGGTCCGGCGCGACGCCGATGGACTGTTGTACTTTGCCGGCCGCCGCGATGCGATGATCAAGAGCGCTGGCAACCGGATCAGCCCGCAAGAGATCGAGGAAGCCGCGCTGGCCACCGGCCTGGTTGCCGAGGCAGTGGCGCTGGGAATTCCCGATGCGCGGCTTGGCCACGCCGTCCATCTGATCGTGCGGGCGGCGCCTGGAACCTCAGAATACGAGCAAGAATTACCTCGTAAACTTATGCAAGAGCTGCCGAATTTCATGCAGCCAAAGCATATCCACTGGCGCCAGACGATGCCGATCTCGGCTAATGGCAAGATCGACCGGACCGGCCTTTACGCGGAACTGGCGGCGTGAAACCGCTCGGTCCGATCCCTGCTGGCTATGCGCTGATCGACGGCGAACTTGCCATCGCCGGCCAGACCGCAAGCGCGCTGGTGGCGCAAGCTGGTAGCACGCCGCTGTTTGTCTATTCGAGCCAGCACATCCGCCGCCGGGTGGGTGCGGTGCTGACCGCGCTGCCATCACGCGTTGCCGTACATTATGCCGTAAAAGCAAATTCATATAGGCCAGTTCTTGAATTGATGTCTGAACTGGTTGATGGGTTCGATATTGCCTCTGCTGGTGAACTGGCGCTGGCCATCGGTGCGGGCGTCGATCCGGCGCGGATCAGCTTTGCCGGACCGGGCAAGCGCGATGCCGAACTTGAGGCGGCGATTGTCGCCGGGGTCACGCTCAATCTTGAATCCGAGAACGAGGCGAGCCGCGCGCTGACCATCGCCGAGCGGCTTGGGACCACGCCCCGGCTGGCGATCCGGGTTAACCCCGAATTCGATCTCAAGGGTTCGGGAATGAAGATGGGCGGCGGCGCCAAGCCGTTTGGGATTGATGCCGAACGGGTCCCCGATCTGGCCCGGCGGGTCATAGCTGCGGGTGCCGAATGGCGCGGATTTCATATCTTCGCGGGCAGCCAGGCGCTCGACGCTGCGGCGATCGTGGAAACCCAGGCGCAGACCCTTGAGCTTGCCGCCCGGTTGGCCGAGGCGAGCGGAGCACCGCTGCCGCACTGCAACCTGGGCGGGGGTTTTGGCATTCCTTATTTTCCGGGCGACGAACCGCTCGACCTCCGGCACATCGGCGATGCCTTGGGTGAGCGTCTGGCGAATCTTCCCGCGGTGCTCGAATCCACGCAGTTCTGCGTCGAACTGGGCCGCTATCTGGTTGGCGAGGCGGGGGTCTACCTGACCCGGATCGTCGATCGCAAAGTCAGCCACGGCGAGGTCTTTCTGGTGGTTGACGGCGGGCTCCACCACCAGCTGGCCGCCAGCGGCAATTTCGGCACCGTGGTGCGGCGCAACTACCCCGTCGCGATCGCCTCGCGGTTCGATGCTGATCCGGCTGAGGAAGCCAGTGTGGTCGGCTGCCTGTGCACCCCGCTCGACCGGCTCGCTGAAAAGGGCCATTTCCCCCGCACCGAAGTCGGCGATCTGGTCGCCGTGTTCTGCGCAGGGGCCTATGGTGCCAGCGCCAGTCCGGCCCAGTTTCTGGGCCACGGTCCTGCTGCCGAGATGCTGCGTTAACTACACCGTTTCACCCTGTCCCGTAATGGCACTGGCCCGCAATTAACCGGCCAAATCCCGGATTCTACAGGCAAAGCTAACGCAATATTCACCCTTTTTGCCGATAGCGGAAGCACGACAAGCCGGGTCGTGGCTTTGGGTAGGGCATGCCCAGACGACGGTTCGGCGTTCGATGAAGGATATGCCCGATGCCGATCGACCGCTTTTCCCGCCTGCTTGCCGGCAGCGCCATGCTGAGCCTGATGCTGACCGGATGCGCCGGTTCTGCCAGCGGCCCGCAGCTGCCGCCCGCTGCGTTCGTGGCGATGCAGGAAGGTCCGGGCGAGGATTACATCATCGGCCCGCTTGATGAGCTGACGATCTTCGTGTGGCGCAATCCCGAGTTGGGTTCCAAGGTTCAGGTTCGGCCCGACGGACGGATTACCACGCCGCTGATCACTGACATGCCGGCGGTGGGCAAGACCCCCAAGATGCTGGCTGACGATATCACCCTGCAGCTTTCGCAGTTTATCCAGGATCCGCTGGTCTCGGTGATCATCAACAAGTTTTCGGGCACTTACAGCCAGCAGGTTAGGGTGGTCGGTGCGACCGAAAAGCCGGCCTCGCTGCCTTACCGCGCCAACATGACCCTGCTCGATGCGATGATCGCGGTCGGCGGGCTTAACGAATTTGCTGCCGGCAATCGCGCCCGGTTGATCCGTTTCGACAAGGCCAGCGGCACGCAAAAGGAATTCGCCGTCCGTCTGGCCGATCTGCTGCGCAAGGGCGACAGCAAAGCCAATGTGATGCTGATGCCGGGCGACGTCATCATCATTCCTGAGAGCACGTTCTGAGAAGGGATGGCTCGGGGGGCAGATGAACAACATTTACGACGAACTGCGCTCGGCGCTCTATTCGGTCTGGCATCGCCGCTGGCTGGCGCTGGCGGTGGCCTGGGGGGTTTGCCTGCTCGGCTGGCTGGTGGTGGCGATGGTTCCCAACAGCTACGAATTGAACGCCCGGATCTTCGTCCAGCTTGACGACGTGCTGGCCGACGTCACCGGCGTTCCCTCCAGCTCAAAGCGCGATATCGAGCGGGTCCGCCAGACGCTGACCAGCGCGGTCAACCTCGAAAAGGTGATCCGCGGCACCGCGATCGGTGAAGACATTACCAATCCGCGCGAAATGGAAGGGGCCGTGCTCGGCCTGGCCAAGCGGATCAAGGTCGAGGCCGCGCAGGATAACCTGTTCGAAATCACCGCGTCCTATGGCCAGGGCGGCAATTCCGATGCCGCCAATTCCCGGATCGCCCAGGCGATCGTGCAGAAGCTGATCGACATTTTCCGCGAAGAGAACCTGGCCGGCAACCGCGGCGAGATGACCCAGTCGCTCGACTTCATGGATCAGCAGCTGGCCGATCGCCAGAAAGAGCTCGAATCGGCTGAGCAGAAGCGCCTGACCTTTGAAGCCGCCAATCCGGCGCTGGCTGGCGGCGGCAATTCGGTGCTGCAAAGGCTTGAAGCGAGCCGCGCCGAACTGCGCGGGATCGATGCGGACCTGGCCGCGGCGCAAAGCGCGCTTGCGGCGATCAACGGCCAGTTGGCCGGCACCCCAAAAAGCCTTCCTGGAACCGGTGCCGCAGGCGGCGCCCGCGGCGCGCTGGCGCAGGCCCAGGGCGAACTCAATTCGTTGCGCGCCCGCGGCTATACCGACAACCACCCCGATGTGATCGCGGCCCGCAACCAGGTCGCCTCGCTGCGCTCTGCAGCGGCGCTGGAAAGCCCTGGAGCCGGGGGAACGCCGAACCCGGCCTACACCTCGCTCGAATCGATTCGCGCTGAGCGTCAGGCCAACGTGTCCTCGCTCAGCTCGCGGCGCGGCTCGGTCCAGAGCGAAATCGCGACGGTGACTTCGCAGCAGATCTCGAATCCCCAGGTTGCCGCCGAGCAGGCCCGGATCAACCGCGACTACGATGTGCTCAAACAGCAGTACGACAAGCTGCTGGCTGACCGCGAAGAACTGCGGCTGCGCGGCCAGGTTCAGACCGAGCGCAGCGCGATCAAATTCCAGGTGATCGACCCGCCAACCACTCCGCGTAGCCCGGTCGCGCCCAACCGTCCGCTGCTGCTGGTCGGGGTGCTGATCATGGGGCTGGGCGCCGGTGTCGCCACCGCCTTCGCGCTGGGTCAGCTGCGTTCGACCTTTGCCACCACGTCGGGGCTTGAAAAAGCCCTTGGCTTGCCGGTGCTCGGCGCGATCAGCCAGACTCTGACCGACACCGGGCGCGAGCTCAGGGTCAAGCGGATGAAGTATTTCTACGCCGCCTCGGGCGCGCTGGGCGGCCTGTTCGTCCTGCTGCTCGCCGCCGAATTCATTCAGCGCGGCATGGTCGCTTGAGGGGATGGCCATGACCAAACATTCCAAGATCCCCGTGCCCGAGCAGGAAGCCGCGAAGCAGGAAGCTGCCTCGCTGATCGAACGCGTGGTGCGCAACTATGATCTGACCAAGCTTAATCCGGCACCGATCCCGGAGAACCTGATCCCGCCGCCGTCGCAGCGCCGCCGCTATCGCCGTGCTGATGAAGCGGAGGAGGTGCAGGTTGCAGCTTCGTCCGAAACGTCAGCGCAGCCTTCGCCGATAACCGAAGTGGTCGTAGGCGAAGTGATCCCGGCCTCCGTTGCCGCGCCCAAGCCGGTCGCAGCCAAGGTCACGCCGGTGCGGTTCACGGGCGAGGCCCATCCGGTCAATCGCCAGCACTTGCGCGAGCAGGGCCTGATTGTGCCTGAAGGCAGCGTCTCGACGCTGCTCGAGGAGTTCCGCATCGTCAAGCGCCAGCTGCTGCTGGGCGCCGCAGAGCTGACCCGGCAGGGCATGGGCCCCGCTGCGCAACGCGTGCTGATCTGCTCGCCGCATCCTGGCGAGGGCAAGAGCTTCACCGCGGTCAACCTTGCGCTGGCGATTGCCGCCGAGAAGGAATCCGAAGTGTTGCTGGTCGATGCCGACTTCGCCAAGCCCTCGGTGCTCTCAATGTTGGGCTTGCCCGGCGGACCTGGGCTGATGGACGCGTTGAGCGATCCCAAGATCGACGTGGCCGACTGCGTGATCGGAACCGACATTTCCGGGCTGTGGGTGCTGCCGGCCGGCAGCACGACTGCGCAAGACAGCGAATACCTCTCCACATCGCGCACCCGGCCGGTGCTCGATCGGCTTACCGAGGGTGCACCCAACCGTTTCGTGATCTTCGATTCGCCCCCGGCGTTAGCGGCCTCGCCCGCGGCGGAACTGGCCAAATATGTGGGGCAAGCGGTGGTCGTGGCGCGCTGTGACCGCACCGGTCAGGGCGCGCTCGAAGATGCGATCAAGCTGCTTTCCGCCTGCCCGAACATTCAGCTGCTGCTGAACGCCGTTCATTTCAGCCCAAGCGGTCGCCGTTTTGGCACCTATTATGGATATGGGGGATGACCATGAAGTCACACCTTCTCACGCATTTCGCGCTTTTTGCTGCGACGTTTTCTGCACTCGTGCCGCTGGCCGCACATGCCCAGTTGCTGCCCTATGGCGACGTTTCCGGGGTGGCCGGAGGCGACAGCGACGAAGCCGTTAGCGGCGATGATCAGGGTGAAGAGCTCGGCTCCAAGGTCAGCTTGCGCGGCAAGCGCGGCTATGTGACCCCTTACATCGAAGCCCAGCAAGTGGTTGCAGCCGAACTTTCACCCGGCAACGAGGTGTTGACCTGGACAACGCTTGCCGCCGGGATTGATGCCGGAATCAACGGACGCAACACGCAAGGTGCCTTGTCGCTGCGCTACGAACGCCGGTTTGGCTGGGGCAATGGCGTCACCGACGGTGATGCGTTCAGCGGCGTCGCCCGTGCCAACAGCGCCATCGTCCCGCGAGTTCTGACCATCGAGGGCGGCGCAATGGCTGCCCGAATGAGCTTTGAAGGCAACGGAGCTGCGGTGCCGGGGCAGGCGTTTGGCGATTCGGTTTCGCAGATCTATTCGCTTTATGCCGGCCCGACTTTGCAAACCCATATGGGCGATGTCGGGGTCGAGGGTCACTACCGGATTGGCTACACCCGGGTCGAACAGCCCGATGCCATTGCGCTTGCCCCCGGGCAGCCGCTGATCGACGTGTTCGACGATGCGATTGTCCACAACGCCGGGATCCACCTTGGCACCAAGGCGGGCGAGCCGCTGCCGGTGGGAATCGGGGTCGGCGCGGGCTGGAACCGCGAAGATGTCTCCAATTTCGATCAGCGCATCGATGACAAGCATGTCCGCGGCGATTTAACCCTGCCGGTCGGCAGCGATGTCGCGCTGGTGGGCGGTGTCGGCTACGAAGACGTCAAGATTTCGGGGCGCGATGCGGTGTTCGACACGATCACCGGGCTGCCGGTGATCGGCTCTGACGGGCGCTATGTCACAGACAAGAGCCTGCCGCGCCAGATCGCCTACGAGGCTGACGGACTGATCTGGGACGCCGGCGTGATGTGGCGCCCCAGCAAGCGCACCGCGCTCGAAGCGCACGTTGGCAAGCGCTATGGCTCGACCAGCTATTACGGCAGCTTCGCCTATGCGCCCAGCCGATCGACCAGTTTCAACGTTTCGGTCTATGACAACGTCAGCAGCCTGGGCGGCAGGCTCAATACGGCGCTGGCCGGACTGCCGACCGAATTCGAAGCGATCCGCAACCCGCTCAATGGTGATATCGGTTCGTGCGTGGCGGCTACCGGCAGCGTCAGCGGCCAGCAGAACACTTGCCTGACTGGTGCACTCGGTTCGATCCGCTCGTCAGCGTTCCGCGGCCGCGGGGTGATGGCAACGCTCGGAATCAGCCGTTCGGCGCTGCAATATGGGATTGGCGCCGGTTACGATCGCCGCAAGTTCATTGCCGCGCCAGGGACGGTGTTGGCCGCAGCCAACGGGGTGATCGACGAGAACATCTGGCTCGCGGCCTATCTCAACGGTCGGATCGACCGCGATTCAAGTTTCGGCACCACCGCCTGGGCCAATTGGTACCAAAGCGGAGATGCCTTGTCTGGCGATGTCAGCGCGCTTGGCGCAACGGCTGCCTATTATCGTTCAATCACGAGCCACCTGACGGCGACCGCAGCGGTCGGCATTCAGGGGGTCAACCGCGAACTGCTCGAAGATGTCTGGTCGGCCCAGGGTATGGTCGGCGTGCGGTATTCGTTCTGAGCCGGGGTGAAGGGAAGGCATGATGTTCAACGATTTTTACGGGCTCACCGGTCGGCCGTTCCAGCTGACCCCAGACCCGGTGTTCTATTTCGAGAGCCTGACGCACCGCAAGGCGCTGTCATACCTGTCCTATGGGCTTGCCCAGGGCGAAGGCTTCGTGGTCATCACTGGTGAGGTCGGGGCGGGCAAATCGACGCTGGTCGCGCACTTGATGGCGACGATCGATCCGGCGCGACTGACCGCGGCGCAGATCGTCACCTCCAAGCTTGACGGCGAGGAACTGGTTCACCTGGTCGCGCAGGCGTTCGGTTTGATTGTTGACGGGCATGACAAGGCCTCGGCACTGGGCGCGATCGAGGCGTTTCTCCATGATGAAGCGCGGGCCGGTCGGCGCTGCCTGCTGGTGGTCGACGAATCGCAGAACCTCCAGCTCGAAGCGCTGGAAGAGCTGCGCATGCTCTCCAACTTTCAGCTTGGCGCGCACCCGCTGCTGCAAACTCTGTTGCTCGGCCAGCCCGAGTTCCGCGACCTGATCCAGGACCACCCGCAGCTTGAACAGCTGCGCCAGCGGGTCATCGCAGCCCATCACCTCGATGCGATGGAACTGGCCGAGGTGCAGCAATACATCGAGCACCGCCTGAAATGCGTGGGCTGGGATACAAATCCCAAGTTCGACCAGCGCGTGTTCACCGAGATTTTCGAGGCCACCGGCGGCGTGCCGCGGCGGATCAACCAGATCTGCAACCGGCTGATGCTGCTGGGCGCGGTCGAGCAGCGCAGCCGGATCGACGGGGCGATGCTCAGCCAGGTTCTTGAAGAGCTCGAACTCGACGGGACGATGCAGCTCAAGCGGCCCCAAGCGATGAAGGCTGCGGACGCCGAGCCGCTGAGCTTGCCGTCGCTGGCTTCGGCGCCTGTCGCCGGCGTCGCGCTGGAACTACTTCAGTCGCTGCTGGCCGAGCGCGATTCGCAGATCCTTGAGCTGCAGCAGGCGGTGATCGAACTGGCCAACGAGCGCGAGGAAGCGCCTGTTGCCGCGGTTGCCGATCCGGCACAGGCCCATGCGATCGCCGCGATCGAAGCCAAGCTGGCGGGTCTGGAAAGCAAGATGCTGGAACAGGAGCGGACGATCCGTCACACCCTGACTATGCTGATCGAGTGGATCGAAGCCGACGACGCCGCCCGCGTCGCTGCCTGATCAAGCGCGAGGAAGCCCTGCGTGCCCGCGCCCCCGCTGGTCAATGGCCTTTCGGTCGATGTTGAGGACTGGTTCCAGGTCGGCGCCTTTGAAGGGGTGATCGACAAGGACAGCTGGAGCTCGCTGGCGTGCCGGGTCGAAGCCAATGTCGATGCGATCCTGGCTATGTTCGAGGCCGCCGAGGTCAAGGCAACCTTTTTCACGCTCGGGTGGATCGCGCAGCGCCACGGACTGCTGATGCGCCGGATCGTCGATGCTGGGCACGAACTCGCCAGCCACGGCTGGGACCACGAACGGGTGTTCCGGTTCGATCGGGACAGTTTTACCCGCGATCTCGAACGCAGCCGCAAGGTGTTGGAAGATGCCAGCGGCATGCCGATCACCGGCTACCGCGCGCCCAGCTTTTCGATCGACCAGCGCACACCCTGGGCCTACATCGCCTTGGCCGAGCAAGGCTTTGCCTATAGTTCCAGCGTCGCGCCGATCACCCACGATCACTATGGCTGGCGCAGCGCTCCGCGCTTTGCTTTCAAGCCGATCCCCTGGGCCGAACTTGTCGAAATCCCGGTGACCACCGCCCATTTCGCCGGCAAGCGTCTGGCGGCCGGGGGTGGGGGGTTCTTCCGGGTGCTGCCTTACGGCTTTTCGCGTTGGGCAATCCGCCAGGTCAACGAGCATGACCGGCGCCCGGCGGTGTTCTATTTCCACCCCTGGGAAATCGATCCCGGCCAGCCGCGCGTCACCGGCGCCTCGCTGCGCTCACGGATGCGACACTACACCAATCTGGGGATTATGGCCGATAAGCTGGAGCAGCTGATCCGCGATTTCGCCTGGGGGCGGATGGACCTGCTGGCCCACCGCGAGGCTCCCGCAGCGGTAGAGCTGGCAGCATGAACGCACCGTTCCGTCCTGCTGCGATGACGCTGCGCGAAGCCGACCTGGCCGATCCGGATGAAATCCGCCGGCTGGAGAGCTTCGTTGCCGACCACCCGCAAGGCACCGCCTTTCACCGTCCGGCCTGGCTTGCAGCAGTGTCGCGCGGCACCGGCAATCGCGCGCTGGCGCTGGTCGGCGAACGGCGCGGCGACCTGGTTGCATTTCTGCCGCTCCATCACATTCATTCGCCGCTGTTCGGGCAAGTGCTGGCCTCCAGCGGCTTTGCAGTCGGTGGCGGAGTGCTGACGGCAAGCGACAAGGATGCCCGCGGATTGTTCGCCGCGCTCGAAGAACTGGCGCTGCGCCGCTCGTGCACGGCGATCGAGCTGCGCGGCGGGGTGTTGCCGAAAGGCCGCCAGAGCTGGATGCTACGCCGCGATTCGCACTGCGGCTTCGTCCGCAATCTGGCCGCCGATGACGAAGCCGAACTGCTCGCGATCCCGCGCAAGCAGCGCGCTGAGGTGCGCAAGGGGCTGGGGGGTGATCTGACAGTCGAAGTCGGCACCAGCCGCGACGACCGCGCCGCGCACTACGCCGTCTATGCTGAAAGCGTCCGTAACCTGGGTACCCCGGTGTTCCCGCGCAGCCTGTTTGAAGCTGTGCTCGATGGCTTCGGCAAGGATGCTGACATCCTCACCATAAGGCATTGCGGTGCTCCGGTTGCGAGCGTGCTTTCGATTTATCACAAGGGTGCGGTGATGCCCTATTGGGGGGGCGGCACCCAGGCCGCGCGCCAGCTGCGCGCCAACGACCGGATGTATTACGAGCTGATGCTCCATGCCCGCCGCCGTGGCAGTGTAACGTTCGATTTTGGCCGGTCCAAAACCGGCAGCGGTGCGCATGATTTCAAGAAGAACTGGGGTTTTGAACCCGAGCCGCTGGGCTATGCCGCCTGGACCGCACCGGGCGCAAGCCCGCGCGATGCCGACCCAACCAGCGCCCGCCACGCCGCCCAGATTGCGCTGTGGAAGCGCCTGCCGCTGCCGCTCGCCAACCGGCTTGGTCCGTGGATCGCGCGGGGGCTGGGATGAGCAACGAAGTCCTGTTCCTGTCGCACCGGATGCCGTTCCCGCCTGACCGCGGGGACAAAATCCGTTCGCATCACATTCTCAAGCGGATCGCTGGCCTTGCCCCGGTCCACGTTGCGACTTTCGCCGATGACGAGCGCGACATCGCCGAGGAGGTCGAACTGGCCGCTGTGGCGCAGAGTTATCGCCTTGTCCGGCGAACCAAGCCATTGATCCTGGCTGGAATCCAATCGCTTATCAAGCGACAGCCAACGAGCCTGGTGGCCTTCCAGAGCCCGGAAATCGCCAACTACGTCGCCAAGGTGCTGCGCGAGCGGCCGATCGCCACGATTTACATCTTCTCCGGCCAGATGGGCCAGTATGTTCCCGCCGATTTCACCGGGCGGGTGATCTGCGATTTCGTCGATGTCGATTCGGCCAAGTTCCAAGCCTATGCTGAGCGCTATGGTGGACTGAAGCACTGGGTCAATGCCCGCGAGGCGGTGATGCTGGGTGCCGAGGAGGCTCGGTTGGCGCAGCGCGCGGATCTCAGTCTGCTGGTTTCGGCTGAGGAAGCGGCGCTGTTTCGCGCTCGTCTCAGCCCGGAAGACCTGGCGGCAAGCGACGTGCGCGCGCTCAGAAACGGGATCGACAGCCGTTTTTTCGATCCCGCAGTGGTCAAGCCCGAAGCGCGCATGCTCGAATGCGAAGGACCCCGGCTGATTTTCACCGGGCAGATGGACTATACTCCCAATATCGAGGCGGCACTGCGCGTTGCCGAACGGCTGCTGCCGCTGATCCGGCAAACCTTGCCTAAGGCGACATTCCATATCGTTGGGCGCAATCCGTCGGAGGAACTGCTCGCTTGCCACGGCAAGGGCGGTTGCCATGTCTGGGGCGCGGTGGACGACATCCGAACCTGGCTGGCGGCTGCCGATCTGGCGCTGGTGCCGCTGGAGCTTGCCCGCGGCGTCCAGAACAAGGTGCTTGAGGCGATGGCGATGAGCCTGCCGGTGGTCCTCACCCCCGCCGCGGCCTGCGGGATTGGCGGCAGCGAGGGCACGCACTTCGCGGTGGCGGATAGTGACGCCGAACTTGCCGATCGCGCCACCGCGTTGCTGTCGCACCCGCGCCAGGGCTGGGCGCTGGGCCAGGAAGCGCGCCGCTTTGTCGTTGACGAGCTAAGCTGGCAGGCAACGTTGGCTCCGCTCGCCGCGATGTTGGCCCGCGACGGTGCGGCGCGGCGCAATGCTGCCTGAGGCCCATGGCGTGGCAGCCGGCCAGAGCGAGGACGCCGCGGCATCGCCGTGGCGCCGCGCGCTGCTGCAGCTGGCGCTGGTCTGGCTGGCGCTGATCGCGCTGTTCGCTGCCGATTGGGCGGCGATGCTGAACCAGTGGTGGAACAGTTCGACTTACAATCACATTCTGCTGGTCCCGGGGATCGTCGCCTGGCTGGGCTGGCAACGCCGGGATTTGCTGACAAACATCGACCCGCAGCCGTCGCGCTGGGGGCTGGCGGCTGTTGGCGCGGCCTTGCTGATCTGGGTCCTGGGTGCCTCCGCTGGCCTCAGCCTGCTACGCCAGGCCGGCGCGGTGGCGCTGCTGCCGGCCAGCGTGCTGCTGCTGCTTGGCCCCCGGACGGTCGCTGTCCAACTGTTTCCGCTCGCCTTTATGGCTTTCCTCGTCCCGTTCGGCGACGAACTGGTTCCATCGTTGCAGATCGTCACCGCCGACATGACCATCGCGCTGGTCCGTCTAAGCGCGATTCCGGCAACCATCGACGGAGTTTTCATCGACACTCCTGCGGGCTTGTTCGAAGTTGCTGAGGCCTGCTCCGGGGTCAAGTTTCTGGTCGCGATGATTGCGCTGGGGGTGCTGGTCTGCAACCTGTGTTTCAAGAGCTGGCGCCGCCGCAGCGCGTTCATGGCGCTCTGCCTGGTGGTGCCGATTCTGGCCAACGGCCTGCGTGCTTTCGGGATCGTCTGGGCGGCGCAGCACGTCGGCGCCGAACGGGCCGCCGGGGTTGACCATCTGATCTATGGCTGGGTGTTCTTCGCGCTGGTCATTGCTGCGGTGCTGGGGGCCTCATGGCGCTTTTTCGACCGCGCGATCGACGAACCAATGATTGACCCGGCGGGCATTGCCAGTTCGCGGTTGCTGACCAGACTTGACCGGGCTTCGCTTTCACCGCGCGTGGCTTTGATCGGGCTGGTATTGGCGCTTGGCGGTGCGCAAGGCTGGGCGCGCGGTGCCGAGGCGCTCGAGGCGCCGTTGCCGACGCAGCTCTTCCTGCCCGAGGTGCCGGGCTGGAAACGGGTCGATTACCGGCCGCAGGTTTGGTGGGAACCGCGCGCAACCGGCGCCGAGCATCGCTTGCTGGGCTCCTATGCCGATGCCCGGGGGCGCAAGGTTGATGTGTTTTTCGCCGCCTATTCGGCGCAGCGCGAAGGCAAGGAAGCCGGCGGGTTCGGCGAGGGCGCTTTGCGTCCAGACAGCGGCTGGTCGTGGGAAGGATCCGGGCCTGCACTGCCGCCGGCGCGCTCGGAATGGCTGCGCGGCGAAGGGCGGGTCGAGCGGCTGGCCTACACCTGGTACCGCAGCGGCGCGCTGACCACCGGCAGCAACACCCGGCTCAAACTGGCGACGATTGGCGACCGGCTGCTGCTGCGTTCGCGCCCGACCGCGGTGCTGATCCTCAGCGCGGAAGCTCAGCCGGGTATCGAGGTCGAAGCGCTGCTGGCCGATTTCCGTCAGTCCACCGGCCCGATCGATGGCTGGATGGACCGCATCGCCGCGCTGCGCTAAGCGCCTGCGCCATGTGCGGAATTGCCGGAATTTTCCATCTCGCAACGCCCAAGCCGGTCGATCCGGCGCGGCTCGAACGGATGTGCGAGGCGATGGCGCATCGCGGACCCGACGGGCGCGGTTTCTGGACTGCACCAGGGGTCGGGCTAGGGCATCTGCGTCTGTCGATCATCGACCTGGTCGGATCACCGCAGCCAATGGCCTCAAGCGATGGCCGGGCGATGCTGATCTTCAACGGCGAGATCTACAACTACCGCGAGCTGCGCGAAGAGCTGAAGGGCTTCGGCGCCGAGTTCCACACCGACGGCGACAGCGAGGTGATCCTGGCCGCGTGGCAGCGCTGGGGGCCGGACTGTCTGACCCGGTTGCACGGCATGTTCGCTTTCGCGATCTACGATATCGGGTCGCGCAGCCTGTTTCTGGCGCGTGACCGGCTGGGCGTAAAGCCGCTGTTCTATGCGCCGTTGAGCGACGGAAGCCTGGCCTTTGCTTCAGAATTGAAAGGCTTGCTGGCGCATCCTTTGCTGCGACGTGAAGTCGATCCGCTGGCGGTCGAAGATTTCCTCGCCTGGGGCTATGTCCCCGATCACCGCTCGATCCTGCAGGGTGTGCACAAGCTTCTGGCTGGGCATTTCTTGCTGCTGCGTCACGATAGCCCGCTGCCTGCGCCGGTGCGCTGGTGGGACGTGTCGTTCGCCGAACGCCGCAAGGGCCGCACCGCCGATCTTGAGGCCGAGATGCTTCACCTGCTGCGCCAGGCGGTAACCTCGCGGATGGTCGCCGACGTGCCGCTGGGTGCGTTTCTCTCGGGCGGGGTCGATTCGTCATCGGTGGTGGCGCTGATGGCCGAGGCAAGCGGTCAGCCAGTCAAGACCTGCACCATCGGCTTCGACGCCGCCGGGCTCGATGAAAGCTGCTATGCCAGCCAGGTTGCGCAGCGCTTCGCCACCGATCACCGCGCGCGCCAGGTTTCGCCCGATGATTTCGCGCACGTTGACGATCTGGCGGGGATGTTTGACGAACCTTTCGCCGATGCCTCAGCGCTGCCGACCTGGCGGGTCTGCCAGTTGGCGCGTGAAAGCGTGACGGTCGCGCTTTCGGGCGACGGCGCGGACGAGGCACTGGCCGGATACCGCCGCCACGCCTTTCAGAATGGCGAAGACCGCTTGCGCGCGGTGCTGCCCCAGGCACTGCGCGGACCGTTGTTTGGATCGCTCGGCGCACTTTACCCCAAAGCCGACTGGGCGCCGCGGCCGCTTCGTGCCAAATCCACTTTGCTCAGCCTGGCCGGGAGCAGCGAGGCCGGCTATGCCCGAGCAGTGGGATTTACTGCCCCAGAGTTGCGAGCCAGCCTCTATTCGCCTGAATTTCTTCGCCTGCGCGGCGATTACCGCGCCGAACAACCGTTCGAGGAGCTGATGCGCTCCGCTCCCGCACGTTCAGGGCTCGACCGCGCGCAATATGCCGACCTCAAGTTCTGGCTGCCCGGCGATATCCTGACCAAAGTCGATCGCACCAGCATGGCGGTCAGCCTGGAAGCGCGCGAGCCGCTGCTCGACCACCGGCTGATCGAATTCGCCGCAAGCCTGCCCGAAGGACTGCGGCTGCGCCGGGGTGAAGGCAAATGGCTGCTCAAGAAGACCATGCGCCGTTATTTGCCCGACGAAATCCTGTTTCGCCAGAAACAGGGCTTCGTCACCCCGATCGCGCAGTGGTTTCGCGGGCCTTTGGCCGGAGCGGCGCGTGGGATCGGAACCAGCGCGGCGCTGGCCCGAACCGGCTGGTTCGATAGTCCGCGGTTGGCTGGACTGGCCGAAGCCCACATCGCCGGCCGTTCGGACCATTCGCGGCTGCTCTGGCAGTTGCTGATGCTCGATCGCTCGCTGTCCCGCATGGGAATCGCCTAGCCTTTTAAAAGCGGAACGACATCCCTCCCTGGACGACGGTGGGGTTGAGCGTGACCCGCGCGGTCATCGGTGCACCCAGCGCGATGCCGCTGGCATCGGTTTTCATGGGTGCATAGGCGACATTGGCGAACAGGCCGATGCGCTGATTGAGGTGCACATCAACGCCGCCCTGGATGACCGGCGCCCAGGCGCTCTCGGCATCGAGATCGGTCACTGCTCCGTCGCTGGTGTCGAAAATGAACAGCCGCCCAACACCGGCGCCGACAAACGGAGAGACCCGCCCCGAACCGTTGAAGTGGTAACGCATGGTGAGCCCGGCAATGCCGTATTTGGTCTCACCCACCTTGCCCAGTGCCCCAAGCGAGCCCTTGCCGGTGATGTTGGCTTCGGGCGGCGGGAAACCAAAATCCAGCGCGGTCGACAAATTGGGAGAGAAAAAATACTCAGCTTCCAGCGACGCCGTGGCGGCATTGCTCAGCTGGGCGTCGCTGCCGGGGACCGGGGTTTCGGCTAGACTTACATTGGCCGACGAATTGAACAAAACGCCCGCAACCCCGGCCTTGACCACCAGATCGCCGGATTGCCAGCCGATCGCTTCTGTCAGCATGGGCTGTTACTGGCCCGGCCAGCGTCGCCGCTGCAATCAAGAAAACTTTGGCGAAACCCTTAGCCAGTGCGCGCATGCCGTTGCTGTTCCCTTCCGGTGTCCAACTCTGAGGACATGGGAAGCTGCGCTTGTAGCCAGCTGGAACAAGCGTCCAGCGCGGCCCGATCGGTCAGCACATCCCAGTGACCCAGGCCGCGCAGTATTACAGTCTCGGCCTCCGGCGCAAGCCGTTCGAGCTCGTCGGGATAGTGCTCTGACTGGAAACACTCGTCCTGATCGCCCGCGATCAACAGGATCGGCAGCGAAGCCAGCTGCGCCCAGTTGCTCTGGGCGGGGCCGGGACCAAACCCGAATACGCTCGAAAATCCCCACTCGCGGGCGAAGCGGGGATCGTGCAGACAGGCCTGGGTGTTGAATTCGGCAACCGGGAGTTGATTGAAGCGGGTGATGCCGAACAGGTTGGCAAGAATCACCAGGCCGAGCCGCAGCAACCTCACCCGTTTCAGCCAGCCGCCGAACAAGGGCCGCACGGTTTTGCTGTTGATGCCAAGAAGCGGCGCGATCAGCAAAGCACTACAAACCCCTTCGACGAACGGACTTGCGAGCGCGTTGAGTACCAGTCCGCCGCCTGCCGAATGGCCGCCCAGCAGAACCGGTTGCGTAGTGTTGCGCTGCGCGCAGCGCTTTGACGAATTCGCCGATGTCGCGTGCGAAACGGTCTGGGCAGTCGGTAGCCGGGCTGCTGGCGCCGTGACCACGCAGGTCAAGCGTATGGACCTGAAACCGACCGCTGGCAGCGATATGCTGGGCGAGGCGGTGCAACTGGTCGCCAAAGCAGGCCGAGCCGTGAATCAGCACAAGTTGCGGGCTTCCGGCCTGTCCGTAGCTGCGATAGGCGATCAGCCCGCCGTCAGCAGCAACGAACTGGCGTTGGGGCTGAAGCTGGCGGGGATTGATCGCGGAAAGGCCGGCAAACGATTGCCAGGAAACCCGCGGATCGCGGCGCCAAGCCATCGCCGGGACCGCCCGGACAAAGCCAAGCGCATCGCGCCAGGCGAATCCCCGGTGTTCCCGGGTCTCGGCAAAGCGGAGCAGGGCCATGCCTCCCCATAGGCAGACAAGGTTAAATTCGGATCAAGGACGGGCCAGCATGAACCCAGAAGCGTCGCCCAGAGGCTTGGTTCCCCAGACACTGACCATGATCATGCAGGCGCAGAACCGGTCTGCCGACTTGCGGGCGAGCTGGTCTGCATACCACGCGGCGGCGCGGTCAGGATCGACCTTGCCCGATTTGGCCAGCATGCCGCTGATCAGTTCGAACTGGAACACGTGATTGACGGTGGCGAAATCGTAAGTGACCATGGCCTGCGCACGATGTCCGGCCGCATCCAGGTTCATGTCGGCGAAACGAATTCCCAGGTTGCGTGCCAGGAACGGCTGCGCGCAAGACAGCGCCGCAGCGCGGCAAACCGCATCGCCGATTTCCGGATCGTCGCTGGAAATCCAGGAACCAAGGATATCGGGCTCACTCAAGGCGATTTGTCCGCCTGGCTTGAGCACCCGCAGCATCTCGGCAATCGCGGCGCCGGGATCGGCGACGTGGATCAGCAACCGGTCGGCGCGGATTGCGTCGAGTGAGGCATCGTCAAACGGCAAGTGCTCAACCGCGGCGCGGGCAAACGACAGACCCGGCGTTCCAGCCAGCCGCTTTGCCGCCTCATCGATCATCGCCTCACTGGCATCGACGCCGGTGGCCATGCCTTCGGGACCGACCATTGTGGCAAGCTGAGCGGCATCGTCGCCCGCTCCACAACCAATGTCGGCAACCTTGGCGCCGGGAAACAGGCGCAGCTCCTGAAAGCTGTGAACTTTGTAGGCGCGCACGTCTTCAACCCGGTGCATCCGGTCAAGCCGGTCGATAAAATCGCCTGCATCGGTCGCATCGACCTGCGCAAAGGCCCCCAGTTCCCTGTCGTTCATCGCTTTCATGTCCTTCCGGCCGGGAGAGGTGGGTTGCCCAGAGTTCTACCTCTGAAGCCTGAGTGCTCCGATTCGCACGGGTTTGTCCAGCAGTGTTGGGCAGGCCATTGTAACCCTGTTCCATCCCGGAACGCGGGGCGAAGCAACTGTGCACAGCATCTAGATCGGGGGTGTTGCCCTAAAGCAGCGCCTGCCCTGAATTGGGACTCGGTTCGCCGCAGCAGCACGAGAATTCCTTTGCCAAGCGACTCTTCCCTCGCTTAGACTCTACTATCTTTGGTTAGTATATCTACGGATCAGGTCAGAAGATCTGTTTGTGAAAGAGGGGGTTATGGATCGACTTTCGAGCGATCTGGTAGGTCACGAACCGGGTCTTGAAACCGGGCACGAGCCTGCATTTGCGTTTTCCCCCGCTACTGAAGCACTGGTTTTGCAGTCGCAACTGCGGCTTTCGGTTCCCGACGAGCTCTTCAACCTTGGCGAGCTTGAAGTGTTCTACGATGAACGCGAAGCCGCCTTGTGGACCTATATGCGCCCGGAAGGCAGGCCGAGCTTTACACCGCCGATGCTGGCAGATTTCAGCAATTGGCAACGCCTGATCGGCGCCCATTTCGGCCCCGATCACGTCCCGCTGAAATATCTCATCCTTGGCAGCCGCGCGCCGGGTGTGTTTTGCTTCGGGGGTGATCTGGCGCTGTTCGAAGGTCTGATCCGCGAGGGAAATCGCGATGGGCTGGCCGCTTACGGTTATCGCTGTGTCGAAATCCTTCACCGCAACATGCACGCGCTCGATGTGCCGATGCTGACCATCGGGCTGGTCCAGGGCCAGGCGCTTGGCGGCGGGTTTGAGGCGCTGCTTTCGTTCGATCATATCATTGCCGAGCGCGGCGCGAGCTTTGGCCTGCCCGAAGTGATGTTCGGGCTGTTCCCCGGGATGGGTGCGCACGCGATCCTCTCGCGCAAGCTAGGCACGGCCATGGCTGACCGGGTGATCATGGGCAACGAGACCTACAGTGCAGAAGCGATGTACGATATGGGCATCGTCCACCAGCTTGCCGAGCCGGGTTGCGGCGAAGCGGCAGTGCGCGACTTTATCACCAAGTCGGCCCGCCGCCACGCAGGCCTGGTTGGTGCCCGCCGCGCCAGTCGCCGCGCTGAGAATATCACCCTGGCCGAGCTGCGCGACATCGTTGACCACTGGGCCGATGCCGCGCTGCAATTGCGTGAACAGGACCTCAAGCTGATGCATCGGCTCGCATCAGCCCAGGCCAAGCTGCTGCGCGCCGCGGCCTGAACCCTAACGGGCGTCGACCATTACCACTTCTGCGTCGTCGATCGCTTCAACTACAATTTCCGCTTCTCCGGTTATTGCAATGCCGTCGCGGGGCATGGCGTCGTTGCCGTTGACCCGAATGCGGCCGCGCGGTGCAACGATGTACTGGTGGCGAGCGGCGTCGGCCGGATAGCGCAGCTCTTGCCCGGCAGGCAGCGTCGCTGCCAGCACCTGGGCATCGGCGCGCAGCGGTAGCGTCTCGTTGCTCGCACTATCGCCGCTAGCCACAGTTACCCAGCGCCCAGCGCGCTCGCCCCTGGGAAACGCGCGCTGGCCCCACGCTGGCGACTCACCGGTTCGATCGGGCAGAATCCAGATCTGGAACAGTGAGGTGGTTTCATCCTCAACATTATACTCGGAATGGGTGATCCCGGTTCCGGCGCTCATCACCTGCACATCGCCGGCGATGGTACGGCCCTGATTGCCAAGACTGTCCTGGTGCGTGATCGCGCCGCTGCGGACAAAGGTGACAATTTCCATGTCGGCATGGGGATGCGCCGGAAATCCGCTCTGCGCGGCGATGGTATCGTCGTTCCAGACCCGTAGCTGACCCCAGCCCATGCGATTGGGGTCTTGATAGCCGGAAAAGCTGAAATGATGAACAGCATCGAGCCAGCCGTGATTGGCATGACCCAATTCAGAAAAAGGTCTGATTTCTATCATGGAGACTTCCACATCGGCGGGGTGTGATCGCCGGAATGGCTGGGAAGTAGGGATTGCGACGATCAGTTCAAGGCTCGCGGCAGTACGGTAATGAGATATTGTAACAAACACTTGTGGAGGCTATAGGCGGCCCCTCAGTTCATATCCCGTTAGCCCAAATCGCTGCAAATGAGGCAGCCTTAGAACCGGAAGTTGCTTACCAACATGCGCCGCTATGCCATTTGCATCCTGTTAGCTGGTAGCGCGCCAACTGCTCCTGCCCTGGCTCAGGACACTCAAGATTCCTACCATTCCGAAGACAACCAGGACATCGTTGTTACGGGTGCATTGCGGGTATCGCGCCAGGATGCGCTGTCAGGGGTGGCGGTGCTGACCAGCGAAGAACTGGCCTCGGCAATGCGCTCGTCGCTCGGCGATACCTTGACCGACACACCCGGGGTGTCGGCTACTTCGTTCGGCCCCAACGCTTCGCGCCCGGTGCTGCGCGGGTTACAGGGTGAGCGGGTGCGGGTGCTGTCGAACGGGATCGGTTCGATCGATGCCTCGAACACCTCGGCCGATCATGCCCCGGCGATCAATCCCTTGTTGGCCAAGCGGATCGAAGTGCTGCGCGGGCCGCAAGCGCTGCAGTATGGCTCGGCCGCGATCGGCGGGGTGGTCAATGTGATCGATCGCCGCATCCCCGATGCCGTACCCGATGAGCCGGTCCACTTCGCGGCAATGGGCGGATTGGCTTCGGCCGCAAAGGAACGCTCGCTGACGGCATCTGCCGATGTCGCCTTGGGCGGGGGTTGGGTTGCTCATGTCGACGGCGGCTGGCTCAAGACCGATGACTTGCGGATCGGCGGCTATGCCTTGACCCCGGCCTTGCGGGCCGAGGCGATTGCGACCAGCCTGCTGCCGGTTGATCCCGAAGATCCCCCGGAATTCGATTTCGCTGGCAACGCTGCAGTCAAAGACCGCTTGCCCAACAGCGCGGCCAAAACCTGGAGTGTGGCCGGCGGCGCGGCCTACATCGGTGAGAGCGGCAACATCGGGGTCGCCTATAGTCGGCTCAACAACCGCTATGGCATTCCGATCCGCTTTGCCACGGCCCTGGGCATGGAGCAGGAAGCCCCGAGCATCCAGATCAAGCAGGACCGTATCGACGCGCGCGCCGAAGTCGTCCTGGGCGAAGGCCTGCTCGAAAAGCTGGCGCTGCGTTATGCCTATGCCGACTACCGCCATTCGGAGATCGAGGAAGACGGCGCGGTTGCAACCACCTTCTTTAATCAGGGGATGGAAGGACGCCTTGAGCTGATCCAGGCCGAGCGCGGTGGCTGGACCGGGGCCAGCGGATTGCAGTTCGTGCAGCGCGATTTCGACGTTGCTGGCGAAGAAGCCTATTTGCCGCGCAACGAATCCAGTCAGCTTGGCCTGTTTACCGTGCAACAGCTGCAGTCAGGACCGTGGCGGTTCGAAGCGGGCTTGCGCTATGAACGCACCCGGCAGCGGTCGCTTCCGGACATAGACCAGCCCCAGTTCTTCAGCGGAGAGCGCCGGTTCAATACGGTTTCGGCTTCACTTGGGACGGCTTTCGATTTCGCCCCGGGTTGGAAGCTGGGGATCAATCTGTCCGAAGCGAACCGCGCACCCGCAGCTGAGGAGCTGTTCGCCAACGGCGCCCACAAGGGCACAGAAACCTTCGAACTGGGCGATCCGGCGCTGCGCAAGGAGCGCGCCCGCAGCGTTGAGGCGATCCTGCGCGGCAGCGGCGAAGGCTTCGATATCGAATTTTCAGCCTACCATTCGTGGTTCGGCAATTTCATCTACGAAGCCGCCACCGGCAACACTGCCGAAGGGCTGCCCGAATTCCAGATCAGCCAGGCCGATGCGCGGCTTTATGGCTTCGAGGTTCAGGCTGAAGTCGTGCTGGCCCGCCCAGGAAGGTGGACGATCATAGCGGAGGGGCTGTCCGACCATGTCCGGGCCTCGATCAAGGGCGCTGGTTCCGCTCCCAGGATTCCGCCGCTGCGGGTAAAAGGTGGTCTGCACGCCAAATCACCACGCCTGGACTTGGCGATCGAGGTTGAGCGCACGTCCAGACAAGGCCGAGTCGCTGCCTTTGAAACTGCAACTCCCGGCTTCACCATGGTCAATCTCGAGGCGATCTGGCGGCCTTGGGGCAGCGCGCGGATGATCAGCCTGGTGCTTTCGGGCAACAATCTGTTTGACGTCGTCGCGCGGCGCCACGCCTCGTTCCTCAAGGACTACGCACCGCTGGCCGGACGCGACATCCGGCTGAGTGCGCGCGCCGAGTTCTAACTCTCTCCGTGGCCGGCTGCGAGGTATTCGGCGCTTTGCATTTCCTTGAGGCGGCTGATCGTGCGTTCGAATTCGAAGCGTCCGTCGCCTGACGGGTAAAGCTCTTCGGGTTCGGCTGCGGCGGTGACCAGCAGCTTGACCTTGTTCTCGTAAAGCGCGTCGATCAGGGTAACGAAACGCGCGGCTTCGTTGCGGTTTTCGGGCCCCATTCGGGGGATCCCGACCAGAATCACGGTGTGATAGGTCTGCGCCACCGCCAGATAATCCGCCGCGCCGCGCGCTTCTTGGCACAGCTTTTTGAAACTGAACACCGCGACGCCTTTGAGGCTTTTGGGAACATGCAGCTGGCGCCCGCCGCCCAGATCGAGATCGGCCGCGGGGACGTGAGCAGAATCTTCCGGCGGGTAGTCGGTCAGCCGGAAGAAGGCTTCGCGGACCTGGGCGGTGGCGCTGTCACCCAGCGGAGTGTGCCAGGTGTCCATCCCGCCAAGCCGTTCGAGCCGGTAATCGACCGGGCCGTTGAGCGCCTGCACCTCAAGTTCGCGCTCGATCAGGGCGATAAACGGCAAGAAATGCTCGCGGTTGAGGCCATCCTTGTAGAGCTCCGTAGGTGCGCGGTTCGAGGTCGTGACAATGGTAACGCCGTGGACTTCGATCAGCGCGGTGAACAGCCGGCTCATGATCATCGCATCGGCGGAATTGTTGACCACCATCTCGTCGAAGGCCAGCACCCGCAGACCTTCTGCCAAGGCGGCGGCGACCGGCGGAATCGGATCGCCGGTTTCGGTCTTGCGTGCCTCGTGCAGCCGGGCGTGGACTTCCAGCATGAAGGCGTGGAAGTGGACCCGTTGCTTCTCCGCGATCGCCAGACAATCGTGGAACAGATCCATCAGCATCGATTTGCCGCGCCCGACGCCGCCCCACAGGTAGATGCCGCGTGGGGCAGGATGCTTGCTGCTGAAGAACTTGCCCAGCAGCCCGCTCGATCGCGGCGTTTCCAGCTCTCGCTGAAGTGCGCCCAGCTTTTCGGCAGCGGCGCGTTGCTCGGGATCAGGGCGAAGCTCGCCCGCCGCCAGCAGGGCCTCGTAGGCAGCGAGGATGCCAGTCATCTAGGGGCAGTGGGCTTGCGGATTGTGCCCGAATAGGCGGCGATCAGATTGCCGTCGCCCTGTTCGACCACCCCGCGCAGGAACACCAGGCGGCGGGTTTCCTTGAGCAGTTCGGTCACCGCATCGCAGGGTTGGCCCGGCTTCCCAGCGCCGACGAACTGAACCGAAAGATCAATCGTTACAGCAGTTCCCGCTTCGATGACGCCAAGCATTCGAGAGCAAGCGAACAAGCCGATGTCGATCAAGGCCAGTACGGTGCCGCCGTGCAAATTGTCCGCCAGGTTGGTGTGGTGGTGCGCTGGAAACACCCGCAGACGCGCCTTGCCGTCTGGCTCCGTGCGGACCAGCATTCGCGAAAACATCCAGCTGTTGAACCGGGACGGATCATTGGGAAGCCAGCTGTGCCAACCCGGATTCTCGGGATCGGGTTCAGCCTTGAAACCTCTGTCGTCACTCATGGAACGCCGTCGCCATTCAGATGTGCCGTTCGGCCTGTAGCTTCTTGATCTCGGCAATCGCGCGGGCCGGGCTGAGGCCTTTGGGGCAGGCATTGGCGCAGTTCATGATGGTGTGGCAGCGGTAGAGCCGGAACGGATCCTCCAGCTCGTCAAGCCGCTCGCCGGTCATCTCGTCGCGGCTGTCGGCCAGCCAGCGGTAGGCCTGGAGCAGGATGGCCGGGCCGAGGAACTTGTCCGAATTCCACCAGTAGCTCGGGCACGAGGTCGAGCAGCAGGCGCACAGGATGCATTCGTAGAGCCCGTCGAGCTTCTCGCGCTGTTCGGGCGATTGGAGCCGTTCCTTGCCTGAGGGGGTGGGGGTGACGGTTTGCAACCAGGGCCGGATCGAGGCGTATTGAGCGTAGAAATGGGTGAAGTCTGGCACCAGATCCTTGATCACCTGCATCGCGGGGAGGGGGGTAATACGGATATCGCCTTTGAGATCCTCGATCGCGGTGGTGCAGGCAAGGCCATTGCGCCCGTTGATGTTCATCGCGCAGGACCCGCAGATTCCCTCGCGGCACGAGCGGCGAAAGGTCAGGCTGGGATCCATCTCCGCCTTCATCTTGATCAGCGCGTCGAGCACCATCGGCCCACAGCTGTCGAGGTCGATCACGAAGTCATCGTAACGCGGGTTTTCGCCGCTGTCGGGATCGTAGCGATAGACGGTGAACCTGCGCCCGCGCGCGGCGCATTGAGCGGTGTGAACCTTGCCTTCGCGCTGCATCTTGCTGTTCGCGGGAAGAGTAAAACTCGCCATGACAACCCCAGTCAGACCGCGGCGGCGCGCCGCTATGCGGCTCTCTCTAGCGCTTCAACGCGCCGGAGCAAGCAGTTGAGGCAGGAAAGTTGCGGTTCAGCCAAGTCCCGCAGCGAGTATTTGCGTAATCAGCGCGGCGATGACCATGCCAGCGACAACGATCGCCGTCATCGCCCCAAACCGGGCCAAAGCCATCGCGCGATTGTCGCGCGATAGCCAGGCCGGTGTTGAGCCGAGGAGAAAAGCGGAAAGTTGCGACCCATCCCCGCTGCCAAGTTGGCCGGTGTGCGACCCACCGAAAACCGGCGAAGGGATACCTTCCGTGCCGACCCCATGCCTTCCAAATGCGCCGGCCGGAAGATGGATTTTCTGCCATGTAAGTTTTTCCAGCTCCGAATCCTCGGGCGTAAACTCTTGCCGGTAGAGCCGCGCCAGCTCGCCGCGAGGCAACCCGCCGAGGCGCGCGCGAACCATCTCGATCCGCTGGTTTACGGCGCTTTCCGAAACCCCGAGCAGTCCGGCAATTTCCTTGCTGGTGCGATTGTCGGCGACCAGCGCCAGCACTTCACGCTGCTTGTCGGTTAGTACGGACAAGGAGGCAGATGCCTTGGTCATCACAGTCCCTTTGATGCAGAGACTAGCTTGCTTGCACGCAGGGGACAATTGCCAGTTTGTGTCTCAACTGTGCACTTATGGGCATTTGCGGCGATCCATGCGGAATTCTGATGCTGCGGAGCAAATCGAACCTTGATGGGCTGATTGCAGCAGGGTTTCAATTGCGGCTAAATGCGCGCATGATCCATCGCCCTTGGAACCGCAGGGCGAAAGCATGGGTCTGCGCCAATTGCAGCGCAGCGCATCCGGTTCTGAATACGGGAGAATGGCGATGTCCGGTCGGTCTGTCAGCCTCGCTGGAGCGATTGCGCTCTCGCTGGCAATGCTTCCGCTCCAGCCGGCCTGGTCGGCAGGCGGCGGTGGCGGTAGCGGCGCAAGCATGCCCAGTTCCAGCGCCCCGCAATATGACCCGGTGGCAGAATACCGCAAAGGCGTCGAGGCCTATCAGGCAGCCGACTACAAGACTGCCGCCGCGGCGTTCGGCCGGGTGGTTGCAGTGGTGCCCAATCATGCCCCGGCGCAATACTTGCTAGGGGCCAGTCAGATCGGTTTGGGCAATTACAAGAAGGCCAAACGCCCGCTTGAAGCGGCGGTCAAGGCCGATCCCGGCCTGCTCGAAGCGCAGCGCGACCTGGGCGTGGCTTACGCCAAGCTGGGCGAGGCAGACAAAGCGGCCCTGCAGATCGAAAAGCTCCAGGCGCTCAAGACCACCTGTGCGGCAACGTGCCCGCAATCCGCGCAGCTTGATGCCGCGCTCGAAGCGGTCAATGCCGCCCTGACGGGAGCGCCGCCGCAAGCGCTTGGCCCCGCCCGGACCCTGGCGCCGCTGGCCTCGATCGATGGCAGCTATGTCGCCGCGGTCGCGTTGATCAACGCAGGACATTACGATCCGGCGATTGCGCTGCTGCGGGAAACCTTGTGGAATTCCGGGCCGCACCCGGATCTGCTGACCTATCTTGGCTTCGCCAATCGCAAGCTGCAGCGTTATGACCAGGCAAGCGAGTGGTATCGTCAGGCCTTGGCCGTGGCGCCGCGACATCGCGGGGCACTGGAATATTACGGTGAGCTCAAGCTCGAACGCGGTGACCGGGTGGGTGCCTTGCAGCATCTGGCGAGGCTCGATCAGCTCTGCGGCTTCGGTTGCCAGGAGGCTGACGAACTGCGCAGCTGGATCATTGGGGAGCGGCCATCCGCTTCCTGATCGCCGCGGCAATCCTGGTTTCGGGCAGCGCGTTGCTCGCCCGCGACCGACCGACCTTGCAAGCGCTGAACTGGACGGCGCCGGGACACGAGCGCCAGGTCCTGCTGGAGCAGCCCGCGACTTGCCTTGACCCGGCTGCACCGCGCGAAGCGGCAATTGGCGAGGCGCTGTTTTATACCCCGGCGCTACTAGGCGGTCAGGCAGAGCGGGCCGGCCTCAGCTGTGCGGGTTGCCATGCCAATGGAAGGCGCAGCGCCTGGTTCTTTCTCGAAGGAATTTCCGGCGAACCCGGCACGGCGGATATCAGCTCCAGTTTCTTTGCATTGGCGCGCGCCAATGCGGCGTTTGATCCCAAGCCGATCCCCGACCTTGCCGTTCCGGGAAAGGTGCCGCGCGATAAATTGGAACCGTTCCTGCGCGGCCTGATTGTCGAGGAATTTTCGGGCGCCGAACCAAGTCCCGCGGCGCTGGCCGCTCTGGCCGCCTATATTCGCGCGCTGCAGGCCTGCCCCGGCGTCGAGGTTGAACCAAGACCGCTGGCCAGCGAACTGCGCCTGGTGACCAGTTCGGTCGATGCGGCGATTGCCATGCTCGATCGCGGCGATGCTCGCACCGCCGGGATCTTGGTCAAAGCCGCACGGTTTCGGCTGGGCCTGATCGAGGAGCGGATGGCAGGCAAGCAATTGACGCCAGTCAGGCGGCGGCTGTTGACGGCTTCGCGCGAGCTGGCACTAGCTGAGGGCAAGGCCGACCGGCTTGCCGATTGGAGGCTGTGGTTTGAGCGCGAGTTGCGCCCGAAACTGATCCGCCATGCCAGCGTCAGCCTGTACAATTCCCGTGCGCTCGATCGATGGCTTGCGTCCCATCGCTGAAACCGTGCAAGATGCCCGCCTGAAGGGGAGGGCAAGGCCATGGGTTTCGCAAGCTGGTACGATGCGCACATAGTTCCACGCATCATTCAATGCGCCTGTTCGAGCCCCGCGATCATGCAGCTGCGCGAGAAGGTGGTGCCGTTTGCCGAGGGCCGGGTGTTCGAGATCGGCTGCGGCGGGGGGATCAACCAGCAATACTATGATCCCGGGCGCGTCAGCGGTTTTGCCGGTATGGACCCTTCAGGCAAAGGCCTCGAATTCGCCCGCGCCGTGGCGGCAAAGAAGGGCTGGCAGGCCGACATCCACCAGGGGTTTGGCGAGTCAATTCCCTTTGAAGACGCCAGCTTTGACAGCGTGGTTTGCACTTTCACGCTGTGTTCGGTTGCGGACCAGGCCCAGACCCTGAGCGAGCTGCGCCGGATCCTCAAACCCGGCGGCAAACTGCTCTACGCCGAACATGGCCGCGCGCCCGATGCAGGGGTGGCCAAATGGCAGGACCGGATCGAACCGATGTGGAAGCGCCTCGCCGGCGGCTGCCATCTGACCCGTCCGGTTACCGGCGCGGTCGAACGCTCGGGATTCACCGTCGTCGAGCGTGGCGAGCGCTACGCCCCCAAGACGCCCCGGTTTGCCGGGTGGGTGGAATGGGGGCAGGCGGTGAAGGCGGGGTAGAGGACCGCCTTCACCATCTTGCCTATTCCCCGAAGGTGCGCTGCCACCAGCCGCGGCGCGGTTCGCCAGAAACGTCTTCGCCCTCGGCTTCGGCCATTGCGGGCGCTTCGGCCTTCTTGCGACTGCGCTTGGGCTTGGCCGGGGCTTCCTCGGCAACAGGTTCCGGAGCGGGTTCCTCTGCGACAACTTCCGCTTCGGGCTCCGCTGCCTTCTTGCGGCTGCGCTTGGGCTTGGCCGGCGGCTCATCGACAGCAGGCTCGGGCGCGGCAACTTCGACCGCGGCTTCGCTCTCAGCTTCAGGCTCGGCCTTCTTGCGGCGACTGCGTTTGGGCTTGGCGGCAGCTTCGTCGGCTACCGGTTCGGCCTCGGCTTCGACCGCCTCGGCGGGAGCGGCATCTTCGCCGCCTTCGTCTTCAGCAGTGCCTTCGTCCTGCCCGCCATTGCGGCCGCGACCACCGCGCCGGCGGCGGCCACGACGGCGGCGCTTGCGCGGCCCTTCGGAGCCATCATCGTCGCGCGGTTCGTCGTCTCGCGGTTCGTCGTCGCGTTCTTCGCTTTCCTCGCCATCCTCGGCGTCGGCTTCGGAAGCAGCGCGCGGGGTTTCTTCGCCGCGCTCATCACGATCACGGCCACCACGGCGACGGCGCTTGCGACGGGGCTTGTCGCGGCCCTCATCGTCATCACCGCCGCGCTCTTCGGCTTCGGTTTCCTTGTCGTCGGGATAAACCTCGTCGTCCTCTTCCTCGATCGCGATCGGTTCGAACCTGGGGACGAATTCGGGGCGTGGGCCCGATGAGGCGACCCGCATCTTGGCGCCTTCGTTCTCCCCTTCGGGCAGAACCTCGACCCGGACGCCATAGCGGGCGTCGATGTCTGCAAGGTCGCTGCGCTTGGCGTTGAGCAGGTAGATCGTCGCCTCGGTCGAGGCGTAGAGCGAGATTACCGAACCGCGGCCCTTGGCAGCTTCCTCTTCGATCAGCCGCAGCGCGGAGAGACCGGCGCTCGATGCGGTGCGGACCAGCCCGGTACCATCGCAGTGCGGGCAGCCGCGGGTAGTCGCCTCGAGCACCCCGGTGCGTAGCCGCTGACGGCTCATTTCCATCAGCCCGAAGCTCGAAATCCGGCCAACCTGGATCCGCGCCCGATCGTTCTTGAGCGCATCCTTCATCGCCTTTTCGACTTTGCGGACGTTGTTGTTGTACTCCATGTCGATGAAGTCGATCACCACCAACCCGGCCATATCGCGCAGCCGAAGCTGACGGGCAATCTCGCGCGCTGCTTCAAGGTTGGTGTTGAGCGCGGTCGCCTCGATCCCGTGCTCCTTGGTCGAGCGGCCCGAGTTGATGTCGATCGAAACCAGCGCCTCGGTCGGGTTGATGACGATGTAGCCGCCGCTTTTCAGCTGCACTTCGGGATCGTACATCGCCGAAAGCTGATCCTCGGCGCCGTAACGCTGGTACAGCGGCACGGCATCGGCATAGTGCTTCACCCGCTTGGCATGGCTGGGCATCAGCAGTTTCATGAAGTCGCGCGCGGCGCGGTAACCGTGCTCGCCTTCGACAATCACTTCCTCGATCTCGCGGTGGTAGATGTCGCGGATCGCGCGCTTGACCAGATCGCTGTCGGAATGGATCAACGCCGGGGCAGTGCTGCCCAGGGTGGTCTCGCGGATTTCGTCCCACAGCCGCGCCAGATAGTCAAAGTCACGCTTGATCTCGACCTTGGTGCGGCTGAGACCTGCGGTACGGACGATGCAACCCATCGAGTTGGGCAGATCGAGCTCCGAGATGATCGATTTCAGCCGTTTGCGATCAGCGGCCGAGCTGATCTTGCGGCTGATCCCGCCGCCATGGCTGGAATTGGGCATCAGCACGCAGTAACGGCCAGCCAGACTGAGATAGGTGGTCAGCGCCGCGCCTTTGTTGCCGCGTTCTTCCTTGACCACCTGGACCAGCAGCACCTGGCGGCGCTGGATCACGTCCTGGATTTTGTAGCGGCGGCGCAGCGCCATGCGCTTGGCGCGCAGTTCGTCCGCTTCCTTGGCGTGACCGCGGTTGTCCTTGCCACCATGGCGGCGGCGCCCGCGACCGCGGCGGCGCGGTTCGGCCTCATCGCTTTCGTCAGCCTCTTCGCCGTCGTGGTCGAAGCCGTTTTCGACATGACCGTCCTCGATCGTCGCGACTTCGTCCTTTTCGTCGGTATCAACTTCGGTCAGCCCGCCGTTGTCGTCGTCCTCGCTGTGGTAGTCTTCGTGACTGGTCCCGGCGAGATCGTCGGCAAGCGATTCGCCCAGTTCGTCGTCGCCGACAAAGTCTTCCTCACCCTCGGCGATGGCGCGCAGCGCTGCCTCTTCCTCGGCATGGGCGGCTTCTTCCGCCAGCAGGGCCTCGCGGTCCTCCTTGGGGATCTGGTAGTAATCGGGATGGATTTCGCTGAAGGCCAGAAACCCGTGGCGATTGCCGCCGAAATCGACGAAAGCCGCCTGCAGCGACGGTTCGACCCTGGTTACCTTGGCTAGGTAGATGTTGCCTTTGATCTGCTTGTGTTCGGCAGATTCAAAGTCGAATTCCTCAATCCGGTTGCCCTTGAGTACCGCCACCCGGGTTTCTTCCTGGTGGCGCGCATCGATTAGCATGCGCATTGTCATTGTGTATTCTCCATGCGCGCAAGCGCCAGACCGGCCATGTGATGGCGATCCGGAAAACTGCGCGGCGCTGTGCGGAACGGCCGAACCTTGCTGGTCCGGCAGTATCGGTGGTGCCGGGGCGCAAGGCGCGTCCGGCGGCGTGGTGTGTGTCTGCCCCAACAAGAAGGCGCGGCAACCCCGCGCGCGCAAAACCATCCGTCCGCACCGTCCGAACCGCCCGGGTTCGTTCGAGGTTGGACAGGACTTGGCTTCTCATTGGTGCATCAACCTGCTTGATCCGGTAGGTAAAATGCCCGGATTCTCTCGCCCGAGGCCGCATGGGCTGCTCAGGCGCAGGCTGGGTAGCATCGCTTGCCGGGTGCGGCAAGCCGCAAGAACGTTATGTGACAAGTGATTGCACAGCGCGGCCGCGCCGACTAACCAGCAGGCAATGCGGCGCGTCCTCCTGTATTCTGCTCTGGTTCTGGTGCCAATCGCGGTATTCGCGGCGATGGTTCTGGTTGATCGTCAGCTCGGCGGGCCCGGGCGGGGTTACGATTATGTCGTCAGCGTCGATTTGCCCCCGGCGGAAGGCATCGTCGGGCTGCCCAAGATCGAAGGGCCGATCGATTCAAGCCGGCCGCTGGTGGTGATCGACCCTGGCCATGGCGGCAAGGATCCCGGTGCGGGCGCCGGTGCAATCAAAGAGAAGGAGCTGACGCTGGCACTTGCCGGGGCGCTGCGCGACGAGCTGCTGAAGGGCGGCGGGGTGCGTGTTGCCTTGACCCGCAGTGACGATCGTTACCTGTTCCTGGGCGAGCGCTCGTCGATAGCGCGGCGGCTTGGCGCCGATCTGTTCATCTCAATCCATGCCGACAGTTCCGAAGAAGAGACCACTGGCGCGACCGGAGCAACGGTTTACACTTTGTCCGAAAAGGGCTCGAGCGAAGTCGCCGAGCGGATGGCGGCGCGCGAAAACGCTGCGGATATCATCGACGGGGTGCGGATTGCCGGACAAAACGATGCCGTCGGCGCGATCCTGGTCGATCTCTCGCAGCGCGAGACCCAGGCACGCTCCGAACAGTTCGCCCAACTGTTGTTGCGCGAGGGGCGCGGCGAATTGCCATTCAAGGTGAGCGAGGGGCAATCGGCCGCATTCGTCGTGCTCAAGGCCCCCGACGTCCCCTCGGTGCTGTTCGAGAGCGGTTATATCAACAATCCCGAAGATGCGGCGCGGCTGGGCTCGCAGGCCGGACGACTGACCATTGCCGAAGTTGCCGCGCGGGCAATCCGCGCGCATTTCGCGCGCAGCGCGCCGATCGCCCGCACCGCAGGCTTCCATTACTAGCGCGCAAGCTTCGCGCCGTGCTAGAGATCCTGGTCCATGCCCGAATCCGACGCGCCTGAATCGATCCGCCTGCGCATCCGCCGCGAAGCCGGGGGACTGTTCGGGCGCCTGCGCGAGCTGTTCGAGCAAGCGCGGCAAAGCCAGTATGGCCAATGGATCGATGCGCGCTGGCAGGCCAGCAAGCTGATCCGGCTTGCCGGTTATGCACTGGGCGCGCTGATCCTGTTCAACCTGCTGCTGTGGGTGGCGGTAACCCGCAATCTGCCCTCTGCCGACAGCTTGCTGACCTATCAGCCGCAACTGCCGACCATGGTTCGCGGCGTGAATGGCGAGATCGTCTATTCCTATGCCCGCGAACGGCGCGTGCAGCTGCGCTTCGTCGATTTCCCCAAGCCGCTGATCAACGCCTACCTTTCGGCTGAGGACAAGACCTTTTGGTCGCATGGCGGGATCGACTATACCGGGTTTGCCGGTGCGGTGCTTGACTACGCCTCGAAGATCGGATCGGGCCGACGCGCGGTTGGTGGCTCGACCATTACCCAGCAGGTCGCCAAGAACATCCTGATCGGCAATGAATATTCGATCACCCGCAAGCTCAAGGAAATGGTCCTGGCGCGGCGCATCGAATTGGTGCTGACCAAGCAGCAAATCCTCGAGCTCTATCTCAATGAGATCCCTCTGGGTCGTCAGAGCTTCGGGGTTCAGGCCGCGGCCCAGGCCTATTTCGGCAAGGATGTCGACAAGCTGAGCCTGGCCGAAGGCGCATTCCTGGCGACATTGCCGCAGGCCCCGGAAAAGTATGGCCGTGAACGCTATGCCTCCGAAGCACTTGAGCGGCGCAACTGGGTGCTCGGCCAGATGGTCAAGAACGACGTTGCGAGTGAGAGCGAGGCCGATGCCGCGAGATCACAGCCGCTTGGACTGATTCCGCGCCGTGCGGAAAGCTGGGATTCGGCGCTTGGTTATTTTGTCGAGGATGTTCGCCGCGAATTGATCGCCAAATACGGCGAGACAGCGAAAGACGGGCCGAACAGCATTTATGCTGGCGGTTTGTGGGTGCGGACCTCGGTCGATCCGCAGCTTCAGAAGGCCACCCAGGACGCGCTTCGTGCCGGCTTGATGCGCTACGTAAACAGCGCCGGAAGCGGGTGGTTTGGCCCGATCGAGCACCAGCAGCTCGATGCCGATGGCTGGCAGACCCAGCTGGTCTTGCTCAACCGGTCGCTGCGCTATCAGAACTGGCGGGTCGGGATGATCATCGAGCGCGATGGACCGAGCGCGCAAATTGGCTTTGCCGATGGCACCAGCGGACCTTTGGTCAGCGTGCCTGAAGCGCTCAAGGAAGGTGATGTGGTTGCCGCGGCGCCGGCTGGATCCAGCGCCTGGGCACTTAGAAGCGTCCCGCGAATTTCGGGTGGGATGGTCGTGCAGGATCCCACTTCCGGGCGCGTTCTGGCGATGCAGGGCGGGTTCGATTCAGGGCTTGGCAGCTTCAACCGCGCCAGTCAGGCCGAACGCCAGCCAGGTTCGACAATCAAGCCGTTTGTCTATGCAACCGGGCTCGATCAAGGGATGAACCCGGCCAGCGAAGTGGTCGACGGCCAGTTCTGCGTCTATCAAGGTTCACAGCTCGGCCAGAAGTGCTTCCGCAACTTCGACATGCGCGGCGCCGGTGGAACCCACACCATGCGTTGGGGCCTTGAGCAGTCTCGCAACCTGATGACAGTGCGGATCGCCAACGATTCGGGAATGGACCATGTCGTCAAACAGATCGACCGGGTCGGGATCGGCAAGTATCCTGCCTATCTCGCGTTCGCGCTGGGTGCGGGTGAGACTACGGTGCTCAAGATGTCCAACGCCTATGCGGCGCTCGCCAACAACGGGGTGCAATATCAACCCACCTTGATCGACTTCATCCAGGATCGCACCGGCAAGGTGATTTGGCGCGCCGACACCCGGCGCTGTGTCAATTGCATGATGGCCGAATGGAACGGCAAGCCGATGCCGCGGCTAGCCTCGCGCGGTAAGCAGGTGATGGACGCGCGGACCGCATACCAGGTGGTGCACATGCTCGAAGGGGTGGTTACTCGTGGTACGGCGGTTGTCTTGCGCGACCTGAATCTGCCGCTGTTTGGCAAGACCGGGACCACAACTGGACCAACCAACGTGTGGTTCGCCGGCGGCTCACCAAACTTCGTCTCGGTGGTCTATCTTGGTTACGATCAACCCAAGTCGCTGGGCGGCTTTGCCCAGGGCGGTACGCTCGCCGCGCCGATCTTCAAACAACTGGTGCAGAACACCCGGGCGCGCTGGGACAGCAAGCCGTTCGTTGCCCCGCGCGACATCCACATGGTCCGGGTCGATCGGATTTCGGGCAAGCGCGTGCTCGACGGCAGCCCTGGGATCGACCCTAAGTCAGGGATCATCTGGGAGGCCTTCAAGGCCGAATCCGAGGCCAAACGCGGGCTTTCAACCGCCGAACTCGCGGCCCAGCGTCAAGCCCTGCTGGCAGCGCTGCGCCGCGGCGCGCAGGTTCGTGCGCAAGGACCGCGACCAGCAACCCAAGCCGACGCCAATCCTGATCCCGCACCCTCGATCGCGGCAGACGAAACGGTCAGCGCGGAATAGGCAGGCGCCGCTGCGTGCCACTTGCCGCCCTTTACAATCGAAGGCGTCTCGCTAAGCGAGGCGCGAAGGGTCCAAGACCCGCTACTTTGACGGAGTTTGCGTGCCATGCGTGCCGAAGGGCAGGCCCATATCGATCGGATCGAGGCGGCGCTGGCGCTGGTCCGCAAGTTCCTTGACTGGGACCGCGCGCTGCGCAGGCTCGACGAGCTTAACGCCCGGGTCGAGGACCCGAAGCTGTGGGACAGCCCCAAGGACGCCGAAGCGGTGATGCGCGAGCGCCGCCGGCTTGAGGCGGCGGTGGGTACCGTCAAAGACATCGCCACGCAGATGGCCGACGCGATCGAATTCGTCGAACTGGGCGAGATGGAAGGCGATGAGGCGACGGCCGACGAGGGCATCGCCGCGCTCGCCGCGCTGGCGACCCGCGCCGATGCCGACAAGGTCCAAGCCTTGCTCGCCGGAGAGGCTGACGGCAATGACACCTTCATCGAAATCCACGCCGGCGCCGGGGGCACCGAGAGCCAGGACTGGGCCGAAATGCTGCTGCGGATGTACTCCCGCTGGGGCGAGCAACGCGGCTTCAAGGTCGAAGTGATCGAATACCAGGCCGGCGAGCAGGCCGGGATCAAGTCTGCCACGATCCAGGTCAAGGGCGAAAACGCCTATGGCTATGCCAAGACCGAAAGCGGGGTCCACCGCCTGGTCCGGATCAGCCCCTACGACAGCTCGGCGCGGCGCCACACCAGCTTTTCATCGGTCTGGGTCTATCCGGTGATCGACGACGATTTTGAGATCGACATCAACGAGAGCGACCTCAAGATCGATACCTACCGCGCCTCTGGCGCCGGCGGCCAGCACATCAACACCACCGATTCGGCGGTGCGGATCACTCACATTCCCAGCGGGATCATCGTCGCCAGCCAGAACGACCGCTCGCAGCACAAGAACCGCGCGACCGCGATGGGCATGCTCAAGGCCCGGATGTGGGAGGCGGAAATGCGCCGCCGCGAGGAAGTGTCCAGCGCCGAACACGCCGCCAAGAGCGAGATCGGCTGGGGTCACCAGATCCGCTCCTACGTCCTCCAGCCCTACCAGATGGTCAAGGACCTGCGCACCGGATACACCAGCCCAACCCCGGCGGATGTGCTGGACGGCGCGCTCGACCCGTTCATGGCGGCTGCGTTGGCGCAGCGGGTGAGCGGGGAGAAGGTTCAGGTTGAGGACGTGGATTGAGGGGGCGGGGACATGCCGTAATCGTGAGTTTGGGGGTTAATGCACCTGTCACCGTAACCCCAGCCCTACCAGATGGTCAAGGACCTGCGCACCGGATACACCAGCCCAACCCCGGCGGACGTGCTGGACGGCGCGCTCGACCCGTTCATGGCGGCGGCGCTGGCGCAGCGGGTGAGCGGGGAGAAGGTACAGGTTGAGGACGTGGATTGAGGGTGGAGGGGACGCGCTGTTGCGAGTTTCTGTTCGGCGGCGCGGTTGAGAGAGTTGAGTGGCTATTGCAACTGCTGCCGGAATCCTCGCAGAAATCTGCTTAGAACACCCGCAGCGGTGGGCTTCCCGGGCTGGTCAGCATGATATCGCCGAACCGCGCATGGCCTTCGCTTTGCTGGATGATGCTTGCACTGATCAGCCAGACCTGGACGATCCGGCCCGGTGCCTTGCCACCGATCACACGGTTGTAGTCGGCCAATATGTCATGCTCTTCCTCAAGCCACCTGCCTAGATCGGTCTCTCCCGTGCGTACCACCTTGTGCCATTCAATTTTGTCCCAACCGGGCAGAGGGCAAACGAAGTGCGTCCCTTCGGGCATGGCTGCGCTCCACATGTAGGTCAGGTCCTTGCCGTTCTCGAACTTGACCGCGATGCTGAAGTAGTCGTGTTTGTCGGCCGTGATCTCCGATACTTTGGAAGGCAGCCGCTTGATCATCCAGCGCCAGCTCAGCCGTGTGCCGGCGGTCAGCGGTACGGCGACGTCGCGGGTCAGGATACCTGCATTCTTGGCCGTGTCCGCGTGTATTTGCACTGCTGGGCCGGTATCGCTCGGCGCGGCCAGCTGGCGGTGATAGATTTCGGCAGGACCCAGGAAGGCGAGTGCAGGATGATAGGCCCAGCCTTCGGGCGGGGTCGCCAGTCCGGGCTTGGCCGGCATAGAAATTGCCGGCAAGGCGGGCGCTTCGGTTTGCGCAGCGGCGCCAGAGGTTGCCGCAGCCAGGGCCGCAGCAAGCAGGTAAACATGCCTCATCTTTGTCTCCCCCGAATCGCAACCATGCAGCGGACAGAGGCTTACACCAATGGGTGCGATCTCGAATACCGCTGATCGGCAAGAGATATGCTGACATCCCGACCCTGCTCAATTGCTTTGCCAAGCGTGCGACCTTCGCTAAGGCGCGAAGCCGAGGCTATGTCGAACCGCTCGTTCCTTCTCCCCCTGGTTGTCGTGCTGGCGCTTGGTGCTTGCCAGCCGGGCGCGAACCAGTCTGATCGCGCCGCAACCGCGCGCGACTTTCCCCAGCCCTATCGCCCGGTGTCCTCGCTCGGCGACAACGAGTTCTCGACCGAAGACCAGCGCGACAATCTGGGCGAGGCCGAGGTGGTGATGGACCTGGCGCAGATCCGCGCCGGCACCACGGTCGCCGATATCGGCGCGGGTGAGGGCTATTACACCATTCGCCTGGCTGAGCGGGTCGGAGCCGAGGGCCGGGTGCTGGCGCAGGATATCGATCCCGGTGCGATCGAGCGGCTGGGCGCGCGGGTCGAGCGCGAGCGGCTTGACAATGTTTCGATCAAGCTGGGCGCGGCGGACGATCCGCGGCTGCCGGCTAACAGTTTCGACCGGGTGTTTCTGGTCCACATGTATCACGAGGTCAGCGAGCCTTACGCCTTCCTGTGGCGGCTGCGACCAGCGCTGAGCCAGGGCGGCCAGGTGATCGTGGTTGATACCGAGCGTCCGACCGACCAGCATGGGATGCCGCCCAAGCTGCTGTTCTGCGAATTCGAGGCCTTGGGCTTTCGCTTGGTCCAATTTGTCCGTAAACCCGAGCTCAAGGGCTATTATGCCCAGTTCGAGGCCGTGGGGGAGCGACCGGAACCGCAGGCAATCAAGCCCTGCGGCGCGGCCAAAGGAAAGACGGGGACGCAATGAGTTTCAAAGGGTTGCAGCCGATAGTTTACGGCGGCAAGGAAGTCTGGCCGCTGGTCGAGGGCGGCAAGGGCGTGGCGGTGACGAATCACGCCAGCTCGGGTGCCTGGGCAGCAGCCGGGGGGATCGGCACGGTCAGCGCGGTCAATGCCGACTTTTACGATGCCAACGGCGAGATTTTTGATCAGGTCTATCAGGGCAAGACCCGGTTCGAACGGCACAATGAACTGGTCGAATTCGGCATTACCGGCGGGACCGAGCAAGTTCGCCGCGCCTATGAGATTTCGGGCGGCAAGGGCGCGATCAACATCAACATCCTGTGGGAAATGGGCGGCGCCCAGCGGGTGCTCGAAGGTGTGCTCGAGCGCACCCGCGGGATGGTCACCGGGGTCACTTGCGGCGCCGGCATGCCCTACAAGCTGGCCGAGATCGCGGCGCGGTTCAATGTCCACTACCTGCCGATCATCAGCTCGGCCCGGGCCTTCCGCGCGCTGTGGAAGCGCGCCTATCACAAGTTCGCCGACCTGATGGGGGCGGTGGTCTATGAGGATCCGTGGCTGGCGGGCGGGCACAACGGCCTGTCCAACGCCGAGGATCCCCTGAAGCCTGAAGATCCCTATCCCCGGGTCAAGGCGCTGCGCGACACCATGCGCGCCGAGGGGATTGCCGATTCGGTGCCGATCGTCATGGCCGGTGGGGTCTGGTACCTGCGCGACTGGGACAACTGGATCGACAATCCCGAACTCGGCCAGATCATCTTCCAGTACGGCACCCGGCCCTTGCTCACCCAGGAAAGCCCGATCCCGCAGGACTGGAAGGACCACCTGCGCACGCTGGAAGACGGCGACGTGCTGCTCCACCGCTTCTCGCCGACGGGGTTCTATTCATCGGCGGTGCGCAATCCCTTCATCCGCAACCTTGAGGCACGCTCGGCGCGGCAAATCCCGTACTCGAAGATCGAGGCAGGGGCGCACACCGTGCGGCTCGATGTCGGGGTCAAGTCCAAGAGCTTCTGGGTCACGCCAGAAGACCTGCAGCGCGCCCGCGGCTGGGCTGCCCAGGGCTTCGTCATGGCGCTCAAGACCCCCGATGACACCGTGGTGTTCGTCACCCCCGAAGAACGCAGCAAGATCCACACCGATCAGACCGAATGCATGGGCTGCCTCTCGCACTGCGGGTTCTCGGCGTGGAAGGACCACGACGATCACTCGACCGGCTACCTCGCCGATCCGCGCAGCTTCTGCATCCAGAAGACCCTGCAAAAGGTCGCCCACGGCAAGGACATCCACAACAACCTGATGTTCGCCGGGCACGGCGCTTACCAGTTCAAGCAGGATCCGTTCTATTCGAACAACTTCACCCCGACGGTGAAGGAGCTGGTGGATCGGATTTTGACGGGGGATTGAGCTCTACGCGAAGTTCAATCCAACTCCCAGGCCCGCTCGCCGTGGCTTGAGAGATCCAGCCCTTCGCGCTCGTCGTCCTCGCTGACCCGCATAGGCAGGATCAGCGACACACCTAGCGCAATCACTGCGCTTGCCACTGCCGACCAGATTGCGACCACGCCGACCCCGACGAGCTGCGCGGCGAGCTGGTTGACCATGGTCACCCCCTCGTCATAACCGGCGCCGCCGAAGCTTTCCGACATCAGCACCGCGAGCAGGATCGAGCCGGTCATCCCGCCGATCCCGTGGACCGCGAAAACGTCGAGTGAATCGTCGATTTCAAGCCGTCGCTTGACCACCTGGATCATCGGGAAGCAGACCGCCGCGGCAATCGCGCCGAGCAGGATCGCACCGCCCGGTGAGATAAACCCCGCCGCCGGAGTCACCGTCGCCAGACCGGCGATCGCGCCAGTGGCGAAACCGACGCTGGTCGGCTTGCCGACCTTGAACCGCTCGATCAGGATCCAGACCAAGGCTGCAACGCTGGCGCCCAAGTGGGTGTTGATGATCGCCGAGGCCGCGCTGTCGTTGGCCGCCAGCGCCGAGCCGCCGTTGAAGCCGAACCAGCCAACCCACAGCAGTGCCGCTCCGGCCATGGTCAGCGAGGGGCTGTGCGGCAGCATCAGCGTCTTGGGAAAGCCCTGACGCTTGCCTACCAGCAGCGCCACGACCAGCGCCGAAACCCCGGCGGTGGTATGAACCACGATCCCGCCGGCGAAGTCCTTGGTGCCGATGCTGCTATAGAGCCAGCCATCGCCCCACAGCCAGTGTGCAACCGGGGCGTAAACAATCAGCCCCCACAGCGCGCAGAACCCCAGCACCCAGCCGAACCGCGCACGATCGATCCAGGCGCCGGCCATCAGCGCCGGGGTGATCGCGGCGAAAGTCATCTGGAACAGTGCAAACGTTCGCTCAGAGATCGGATAAGTGCCGCGCAGCAGGTTTTCGGTGCCCAGCAGCATCCAGAAATTGCCCGCGCCCAGCCAGCCGTTGGTGGCATCGCCGAACGCCAGGGTATATCCGCAAACCACCCACAGCACCGAGGCGACCGCGGCGATCGCGCCAACCTGGATCATCACCGAGAGGAAGTTCTTGGCGCGCATCAACCCGCCGTAAAACAGCGTCAGCCCGGGCATGCACATCAGCAGCACCAGCGCCGAGGAGACCAGGATCCAGGCGGTATCGCCGCTATTGAGCACGCCTTCCTCAACCGCGTCCTGCGCCAGAGCAGCAACTGGAGCGAGGATGGAGGTGGCGGCGAGGCCTAGGGCGGCGATCTTGCGCATCTGTGTATCTCCCGCGAACCGGCTCGATTTCGCGCGATTCTTCGCCGCGCGGCTTAGAGCAACAATCCATCGCTCTGCAAGCACGGGCGAGGTTGAAAGTTGCTTATGCCCAGCCTTCCAGCACCTGATCGGGCGGGCGGTGGCCATCGACCCAGAAGCGGATGTTGGCGATCACCTTTTCGCCGGCGTGCTCGCGCCCTTCGACCGTGGCGCTGCCCAGGTGGGGCAGGGTGATGACATTGGGTAACGCGATCAGTCGCGGATCGACCGCCGGCTCGCAGGCGAACACATCGAGCCCCGCGCCGGCGATCCCCCCGGCCTCTAGTGAGGCGATCAGCGCTTCCTCGTCGATAAGGTCACCGCGGGCGGTGTTGATCAGGTAGGCTTCGGGTTTCATTGTCGCCAGACGTGCAGCATTGAGCAGGTGATGCGTGCCGGGTCCGGCCGGGCAGTGCAGGGTCAGAATATCTGCCTCAGCCACCAGCCGGTCGAGGTCGGGCTCATATGCGGCGCCAAACATCTTTTCGAGGCTCTCTGGCAGGCGGTGGCGGTTGTGATAGACCACTTCCATCCCGAATGCCCGGGCGCGGTGCGCGACGGCCTGGCCGATCCGGCCCATCCCAACGATCCCCAGCCGCTTGCCGCCGATGCAGCGCCCGAGCATTGCGGTGGGAGTCCAGCCAGTCCACTGGCCATCGCGGACCAGGCGGCTGCCTTCGCCCAGACGGCGCGGGACTGAGAGGATCAGCATCATCGTCAGGTCGGCGGTATCGTCGGTGAACACGCCGGGGGTATTGGTGACGATGATCTTGGCGGCCCGCGCAGCTGACAGATCGAGGTGTTCGGTACCGGCACCGAAATTGGCGATCATACCGAGCCGGTCGCCCGCTTCAGCGATCATCGCTGCGTCGATCCGGTCCGTCACGGTTGGCACCAGGACGTCGCAATCGCGCATCGCCGCAACCAGCTCTTCGCGGGTCAGCGGGCGGTCGTCGGTGTTGAGCACGACATCGAACAACTCGCCCATCCGCGCCTCGACCGAGGGCAGCAGGTGGCGGGTAACATGAACCCGCGGCGTGCCGTGGACGCGGCGAGCGAGGGGGGTATCGGAAACGACGGTCATTGCCTGCTGAGCGCTAGGACGATGCACGCCGGATGGTCAAGCCGCTTGAAGCGAGCGCGCTCCTCGGTCTAACTGGGGTCATGCAGATTCGCCCGCTGATTTTCGTTGCCGTCCTTGCACTTGCTTTCGCCGCCCCGGTTTCAGCCGAAACCGCCAAGACGCCCTATTGGGCATCGATCCGCTCGGATGAAGTCAACCTGCGGGTCGGGCCTGGCGAAGACTACCGGATCGCCTGGGTCTATCGCCGCCCGCAGCTGCCGCTGAAAGTGCTGCGGATCAAGGATGGCTGGCGCCTGGTTCAGGATCCGGACGGAGCGCAGGGCTGGATGCGTTCGCAGTTTCTGACCCGGCAGCGCACCGGCTTTGTCCGCGGGGCGGGACCTGCCGACATGCGTGAAGATCCGGCCAACGCGGCACGGCTGCTGTGGCGGCTGGCGCCGGGCGTGGTCGGACTGCTCGGCGAATGCCAGGCCGGATGGTGCGAACTCTATGTCGGTGGCCGCAAGGGCCACGTCGAGGCCGCCCGGTTGTGGGGGGCGGGGGAGCCATAGTCAGCTCCCCCAAAGAGCCTCGCTCGTTTATTTGGCGACCGGTTTGATGGTTTCAACCACGCCCTTTTCATCGGTCGCCGTAAAGCTGCCGTCAGGCGCGCGGACGCTTTCGGTGTAGCAGCGGGTCGGCTTGTCCTTGCCCGACGGATCAAAGCAAACCTTGCCATCGGTAAGCTTGACGATCCCGGCTTCGGCCAGCCCGGTTGCGGGTTGCTGGGCATAGGAATAATCCGCTTCGATCGTCACCTTGCCGGCGACTTTGCCGTCAGCGGTGGTTACTTCGTAGGCACCGGCTGCGGGAAGCGCAGGGGTCCAGGTGGCGGCGGCGACCGGCGCGGCGTCAGCAGCAGCGGTGGCTTCGGCAGCCGGTTCCGGCTTGCTGCAACCGGACATGGCTGCCAGCAGAATTGCCGCTGCGGCGATAGTTGATTTGCGATGCATGGTCAGCCTCTCCTGATTGATTGGAAAGCCATGATTAGGACCACTTGCCGGCAAGCGCTAGATCAATTCCACTGCAACCGCAGTGGCTTCGCCGCCGCCAATGCACAGGCTGGCAACGCCCTTGGTCTTGCCGTGCCGCTTGAGCGCGGCGATCAGCGTGGTGACGATCCGCGCGCCCGAGGCGCCGATCGGATGGCCCAGCGCGGTGGCGCCGCCGTGGACGTTGATCTTTTCGTGCGCAATGCCAAGATCGTGCATCGCAAACATCGCGACGCAGGCGAAAGCCTCGTTGACCTCAAACAGATCAACATCGCCCAGTGACCAGCCGGCCCGCTCCAGCACCTTGTTGATCGCGCCAACCGGGGCGGTGGTGAAGTCCTTAGGTTCCTGGGCGTGGGCGGCAACAGCGACCACTTTGGCGACCGGCGTCAGGCCCTTGTCCTTGGCGACGCTTTCGCGCGTCAGGACCATCGCCGCAGCGCCGTCGGAAATCGAACTGGAAGTGGCGGCGGTGATCGTGCCGTCCTTGGCAAACGCGGGGCGCAGGCCGGGGATCTTGTCGGGACGGCCCTTGCCGGGACCCTCATCGGTATCGACTACGCTCTCGCCGCTGCGGCTAATCACGGTGACCGGAGCGATTTCTTCGACAAAAGCTCCGCCGGCGATCGCAGCATTGGCGCGGCGCAGCGATTCGATCGCGTAGGCATCCTGGTTTTCGCGGGTCAGCTGGTATTCGTTGGCGGTGTCCTGGGCGAAAGTACCCATAGCCCGGCCGGCTTCGTATGCATCTTCAAGGCCATCGAGGAACATGTGGTCATAGGCGGTGTCGTGCCCGATCCGTGCGCCTGAACGGTGCTTCTTGAGAATGTAGGGGGCGTTGGTCATGCTCTCCATCCCGCCCGCAACGACCAGGTCGATGGTCCCGGCGGCCAGCGCCTCGGCCCCCATGATCAGCGTCTGCATCCCCGATCCGCAGACCTTGTTGACCGTGGTGGCCTGTACAGACTTGGGGAGGCCCGCCTTGATCGTGGCCTGGCGGGCAGGGGCTTGGCCAAGCCCGGCGGGCAGGACGCAGCCCATATAGACCCGCTCGATCTCGGCGCCGTTGACCCCGGCGCGCTCGACCGCAGCCCGGATCGCGGTCGCGCCAAGATCAGTCGCGGCAACGTCAGAGAACACGCCCTGCATCGCCCCCATCGGGGTGCGCGCGTAGGACAGGATGACGATCGGATCGGCGGGGGAAAGCTGGGCCATGGCAGTGCGCCTTTGCGGATGGGAGGGAGGACTCGGCCGAGTCTTAATGCTGCACTGCGGCAATGGCAATCGGCGTGATATCGTATGCATTGCCAATCGGGCGCATTTGCGAAACAAGAGCGTCAAAGTACAACGCAAATAAACAGGAACATGCAATGAGCGAACAGGGACTGGATCGGATGAAGGCAGTTTTGGCCAGCCAACGTCAGGCATTCACCCTCGCGCGGCCGGAACCGATCGCTGCGCGCAAAGATCGGCTCAACCGGATCATCGCGATGATGAAAGATCGCGGTGAGGATCTGGCCCGGGCGATCAGTCGCGATTTCGGCCATCGCAGCCACGAACAGAGCATGATGACCGACATCATGCCTTCGGTCACCGCTGCCAAGTACTGCCTCAAGCATCTCGATGGCTGGGCCCGGAGCGAGCGGCGCAAGCCCAATTTTCCGCTTGGCCTGCTGGGGGCAAGGGCTGAAGTGCGGTTTGAACCCAAAGGCGTGGTCGGCGTGGTCAGCCCCTGGAACTTTCCGGTCGGTTTGACCATTGGCCCGGTCGCGCAGGCCTTTGCCGCCGGCAACCGGGTGATGGTCAAGCCCAGCGAATTCACCGAAGACACTTCAAACCTGATGCAAGAGGTTTTCGCCAAGTTCTTCGCCGAGGAGGAACTGGCGGTAATCACTGGCGGGCCCGATGTTGGTCAGGCGTTCTGCGGTCTGCCGTTCGATCACCTGCTGTTCACCGGCGCGACCTCGGTTGGCAAGCACGTGCTGCATGCCGCAGCGGACAACCTGGTGCCGGTTACGCTTGAACTTGGCGGCAAATCGCCGACGATCCTGGGCCGCAGCGCCAATATCAAACGTGCTGGCGAGCGGATTGCCATAGGCAAGATGATGAACGCCGGGCAGATCTGTCTGGCGCCCGATTACATGATTGTGCCGAGCGAACTGGAAGATCAGGCAATTGGCGCGGTGCAGGGCGCGGTCACGGCGATGTACCCGACCTTGCTCAACAACGACGACTATACTTCGGTGGTCAATGCCCGGCATCATGACCGGCTTCAGGGCCTGATCGATGACGCCAGGGCCAAAGGCGCCGAGGCGATCGAGGTCAATCCCGGCAACGAGGATTTCGCCGCTTCGAACGGCCACAAGATGCCGCTGACCATCCTGCGCAATGTCGATGACAGCATGAAGGTGATGCAGGACGAGATCTTTGGTCCGGTGCTGCCGATCAAGACCTATAAGACGATCGATGAGGCGATCGATTACGTCAACGCCAACGACCGGCCGCTGGGCCTCTACTATTTCGGGGAGGATGCGGCGGAGCGCGAGCAGGTGCTGACCCGGACCATTTCGGGCGGGGTTACCGTCAACGACGTGGTGTTCCACGTTTCGATCGATGATTTGCCGTTCGGCGGAATCGGACCATCGGGGATGGGCAGCTATCACGGCCCTGAGGGGTTCAGGACCTTCAGCCACGCGCGCTCGGTCTATCGCCAGCCCGGATTCGATCTGGCCAAGTTTGCCGGGCTGAAGCCGCCCTACGGCGATGCAACCCGCAAGACGCTGGCGCGCGAACTAGGGACGTGAGGATATTTGCCGTTGCTCTGGCCTTGCTGCCGGTCGCAGCGGCGCTCGCCGCTTCGGAGCCGGTGGCGCCAGACTGGCCGCAGCGCACAGGTAATGAAAGTCCGGAACAATTAGCCAAGCTGTTTCCGGAAAGCGCGACCCTGCTGCGCCGCGCCATCCCTGTCCTGGTTGATGCTGGACGCACCGGTGAAGCGCGCGACGCGATCGCGCGGCTTGCTGACCTGGGATATGCGCTGTCGCCAGCCGGACAGGCGCAGCTGGCAGCGCTGATTGACAAACCAACTGGCGCCCGCTTCGCCGCCAATGGCACCGGTCTTGGGTCGCCCAGATCGGTCACCAGTGTTCCTGCGCGGTTCGGATTGGTGGAAAGTGCGGTCGAGACGCGCGGCATGATGGTTGCGAGCAGCATCACGGCGCAAGACCTGATCGTTTCGCGCGGCGGCAAGGACTGGCGCGCGCTGGGCATTAAGGGATTGGCCAGCCCCGGGGGACTGGCGGTCGACCAAAGGCGCGGACTGGTCTGGACTTCATCCGCCCGGTTTGAGCAGACCCCGCGGCCTGAGGAAGCCTTCATCGGCCTGATCGCGGTTGATCCGCTCAGCGGCAAAGTTGTTCGCCGGATCGCTGCGCCCAAGGGGGTCAATCCGTCCGACATCCTGCTGGCACCCGACGGGACCGTCTATGCAAGCGATCCGTTCGTGGGCGGGATCTGGCGAGTCCGCCCTCGCGAAACTGCGCTGGTCCAGCTGGTTAGCCCGGAACAGCTGCGCAGTCCGCAGGGGCTGGCGCTGTCTGCCGACGGCAAGCGGCTCTACGCCAGCGACTATGCCTATGGGCTGGCCGTGATCGAGCTGGCGAGCGGACAGGTTAGCCGGCTGGCGAGCGGATCACCGATGATGCTCGACGGGATCGACGGGCTGCTGCGCCATGGCAACGAGCTGATCGGCCTGCAGAACGGCACCCGGCCATTCCGGGTGATAGCCGTCCGGCTTTCGGCCGATGGAAGCCGCGCGGTCTCGCTCAGAGTGCTGATGCAGCGGCTACCCGGAGGAGGTGAGCCCACAACCGGAACGATTCGCGGCACCCAGCTGCGCTATGTCGCCAATGCCCGCTGGGATCTCTATGGCAAGGGCGGGGCTTTGCCCGAAGGGGCCAGTCCCGGCGCTACCGAAGTCCATTCGCTGCCACTTTCCCCGAAATAGGGGCGATTCAGGGCAAACCCGCCCTTGCGCGCCGCGCGGGGCGGGCCTAGGGCGCGGCTATTGTTTTGCAAAGGCGAGTCAGCCCCTTGGTGGACCTAACGCAGTACCTGCCGATCCTGATCTTCCTCGGCATCGCTTTCGCGCTTTCTTCGGCCTTCGTGTTCCTGCCGATGGGCGTTTCACGGCTGACCGGAACCCACAATCCGACTGCCGAGAAGAATAGCGAGTACGAGTGCGGCTTTCCCGCTTTCGAGGATCCGCGCAGCCAGTTCGACGTGCGCTTCTATCTGGTCGCGATCCTGTTCATCGTCTTCGATCTCGAAGCCGCGTTCCTGTTCCCCTGGGCGGTCAGCCTCGATTTCACCGGCTGGCCGGGCTGGATCACCATGATGGTGTTCATCTTCGAACTGGTGATCGGGTTGGCCTATGCCTGGAAGGTCGGAGCGCTGGATTGGGAATGAGCACCGTGACCCCCCCCCAAACCACCAGCCTGCTGCCGCCCGACCAGGACTTCCTGGGCGATCTCAACGCTGAGCTGGGTGACAAGGGCTTCCTTGTCACCAGCACCGAGGACCTGTTCCAGTGGGCCCGCACCGGCAGCCTGTGGTGGATGACCTTCGGGCTCGCCTGCTGCGCGGTCGAGATGATCCACGCCAACATGCCGCGCTACGATCTTGAACGCTTTGGATTCGCCCCGCGCGCCAGCCCGCGCCAGTCGGACGTGATGATCGTCGCGGGCACGTTGTGCAACAAGATGGCCCCGGCGCTGCGCAAGGTCTATGACCAGATGAGCGAGCCCAAATATGTGATCTCGATGGGGAGCTGCGCCAACGGCGGCGGCTATTACCATTACAGCTACAGCGTTGTGCGCGGCTGCGACCGGATCGTCCCGGTCGATATCTACATCCCCGGCTGCCCGCCGACTGCCGAGGCGCTGATGTACGGGGTGATGCAATTGCAGCGCAAGATCCGCCGGATCGGGACGATCGAACGGTGAGCAGAGTTCTGCATTCCGCCCCGCGCATCGCTTCCAATGATGGCGTGCTCGCTGCGCTGACCAAGGCGCTCGGCAAGTCCGTGGTCGCGAGCAAGGAAGAGCACGGCGAAATCGTGATCACCGTCGCGCGCGGGGAGATTGCGAACGCGCTCAGCACCCTGCGCGACGATCACGAATACCAGCAGCTGATGGAGATCGCCGGGGTCGACTACCCCGACCGGGCCGAGCGCTTCGAAGTGGTCTACATGCTGCTTAGCGTGACGAAGAACCACCGCCTGATGGTCAAGGTCCAAGCCGCCGAGGACACCCCGGTCCCCACCGTCACCACGCTCTGGCCCAATGCCGGCTGGCTCGAGCGCGAGGTGTTCGACATGTACGGGGTGATCTTCGCAGGCAACACCGACCTGCGCCGGATCCTCACAGACTACGGCTTCGAGGGCCACCCGCAGCGCAAGGATTTCCCGCTGACCGGCTATGTCGAGCTGCGGTATTCCGAGGAGGATCAGCGCGTGGTCTATGAACCAGTCGCGCTCGCCCAGGACCTGCGCCAGTTCGATTTCATGTCGCCCTGGGAAGGCGCACAATACGTGCTGCCCGGGGACGAAAAGGCGGAGGAAAAGAAGTGACCTCGCAATCCGCCGTCATCCCGGCGAAGGCCGGGACCCAGTCCAACACAAAGGACTCCCTTGTTGCGGGTCTGGGCACCGGCCTTCGCCGGTGTGACGGGAGGGTTTTGGCATGAGCCTCTCCCTCGAACAGACCCCGACCACCGGCGACGAGGTCATTTCCAACTACACGATCAACTTCGGGCCGCAGCATCCCGCCGCGCACGGGGTGCTGCGGATGGTGATGGAGCTTGACGGCGAGGTGATCGAGCGGATCGATTGCCACGTCGGGCTGCTCCACCGCGGCACCGAGAAGCTGATCGAGCACAAGACCTACCTCCAGGCGCTGCCGTACTTTGATCGCCTCGACTACTGCTCGCCGCTGGCGATGGAGTATTCTTACGTGCTGGCGATCGAGAAGCTGCTCAACCTGCCGGTGCCCGAACGCGCGCAGTACCTGCGGGTGCTGTTCGCCGAGCTGACCCGGATCTGCAACCACATGCTCAACATGGGTTCGCACGTCATGGATGTGGGGGCGATGACCCCCAACCTGTGGCTGTTCGAGATCCGCGAGGACTGCCTCAACTTCTTCGAACGCGCCGCCGGTGCCCGCATGCACATGGCCTGGTACCGCCCCGGCGGGGTCCACCAGGATGTGCCGCAGAAGCTGCTCGACGATATCGGGGTGTGGCTCGATACCCGCCTGCCGCGGCTCTACGAGGACGCGCTCAGCCTGGTGGTCGACAACCGCATCTTCAAGCAACGCAATGTCGATATCGCGCTGGTCAGCAAGGAAGACGCGCTCGCCTGGGGCTTCTCCGGGCCGATGATCCGGGCTGCCGGGATCCCCTGGGACCTGCGCAAGAGCCAGCCCTACGACGTCTATGACCGTATGGAATTCGACGTTCCGGTCGGCACCCGTTCGGACTGCTACGACCGCTTCATGGTCCGGGTCGAGGAAGTGCGCCAGTCGGCGCGGATCATCCGCCAGTGCCTGCGCGACATGCCGCAAGGCCCGGTCGCCAGCACCGAGGGCAAGGTCTCGCCGCCCAGGCGCGCCGAGATGAAGCAGTCGATGGAAGCGCTGATCCACCACTTCAAGCTCTACACCGAAGGCTTCCACGTCCCCGCCGGTGAGGTCTACGTCGCCACCGAAAGCCCCAAGGGCGAGTTTGGGGTCTATCTGGTCAGCGACGGCAGCAACAAGCCCTACCGCTGCAAGATCCGCCCGACCGCGTTCAGCCATCTCCAGGCGATGGACTTCATGTGCAAAGGCCACATGCTGCCCGACGCGACCGCGATCCTGGGCGCGCTGGATATCGTGTTTGGGGAGTGTGACCGTTGAACGACGCACAGATGGAAGCGATCGGTTATTTGATCGGCCGGGCAATAGGAGTCCTGATTATCGTAGGGATCGGCTTTGCGGTCGGTCGTTACCTCGGCGACAAGCGTCCCGACAAAAAGTTTGTGTGGTGGCCACTTGTTGTAAGTATTGTCCTGGTGGGACTCTCGGCTCTTTCAACAATTGGTGCCAGTTCTGACGTTACTGCAACTGGAGCTGATCCGAAACGGGTGGGTGGCTCAGTCTACGTCGAGGTTGAGGTTACTCCGGTTGCCAAGGGAGCTTCAATTGCAAGCCTTGAGGGCGCTCGGGCCGAACGAATTCGATCCGGCTTCGATCAGGAAGTCAGGCAAACGCTCGACAAGAAGGGACAAGACACGAAATCTCTGGCCACGATCTTAGAATTGGTGGGTTCCGAGCCCGACGGGCTAATTCTCGTCACTGCAGCTCATAAGCAAGGGGTGATTGAGGCGCACATTATAGGGATCCGTGAGACGAACCTTATTGAAATAATCTGCGTACCTAGCGATGCACTTAAGATTGGTTTCAAAGTTGTCGACGCGCAATGTGGAGAGGCAATTCAGAAACACTTTGGCGCCCCTTCCTTGAGGAAATTGGAAACCAAAGGTTGAAAATGCAGACCGCACCAAACCTAAAGCGCGACTTTCACGTCCTTGCAAGGCAAGGCCGAACCTTTCCGCCCGGGAAACTTCATGGCTGACCGCCATCTCGAACCTGACAGTCCCGAACTGCGCGCGCGGTGGGGCAAGTTCGCTTGGTCCAAGGCCAATGCGGCCAAGGCCAAGGCGATCGTCGCGCGCTATCCCGCTGGCCGTCAGCGGTCGGCGGTGATGCCGTTGCTCGATCTCGCCCAGCGCCAGGTTGGCGAGGAGACCAGGACCCAGGGCTGGCTGCCGCTGCCGGTGATGGAATACGTTGCCAGCTACCTCGACATGCCGGTGATCCGGGTGGTCGAGGTTGCGACCTTCTATTTCATGTACAACCTGGTCCCGGTTGGCCGCTTCCACGTCCAGGTCTGCGGCACCACCCCGTGCCTGCTGCGCGGCTCGGACGCGATCATGGCAGCCTGCGAGCAGCGCGGGATGCACCTGGGCCACACCACCGACGACGGGTTGTGGACGCTGACCGAAGTCGAATGCATGGGCAACTGCGCCTCGGCGCCGATGGTCCAGATCAACGACGACAATTACGAGGACCTGACGGCGGAAAGCCTCGACAAGGTGCTCGACGCGCTGGCGGCGGGGAAGACGCCCAAGCCCGGGACCCAGCTCAAGGGGCGGCACACGGTGGAGCCACTGGGCGGGCCGACGACGCTGAAGCAAATGGTCAAGGCCAACCACGATTACCGGGGGGAGTGGTGATGGCCATTTTTGCACGCGGAGGCGCGGAGACGCGGAGATTTTTTGCGTCACGCGAAGACGCAAAGACGCGAAGTGGCCCGTCTGCGCCGCAGGCAAATCTCTCGATCCGCAGGTTGCCGCTTATGGTGACCTTGGAGATTGAAGGGGCTTCGCCCAAAGCGAAACATCTTCGCGCCTTTGCGTCTTCGCGTGATGAAACCACTTCACTTCTCCTCGTCTCCGTGTCTCCGCGTGAATCAATCGGAGGCTGCGCATGAGCCTTCACGACAAGGACCGCATCTTTACCAACCTCTACGGCTATCAGCCGTGGACCCTGAAGGCTGCGCAGAAGCGCGGCGATTGGGATGATACCAAGGTGCTGCTCGCCAAGGGCCCCGATGCGATCATCGAGGAGATCAAGGCCAGCGGGCTGCGCGGGCGCGGCGGGGCGGGGTTTCCGACCGGGCTCAAGTGGTCGTTCATGCCCAAGGAACCGCGCGCCGATCGCCCGAGCTTCCTGGTGATCAACGCCGACGAGTCCGAACCCGGCAGCTGCAAGGACCGCGAGATCATCCGTCACGATCCGCACAAGCTGATCGAAGGCGCCCTCGTGGCCGGCTTCGCGATGCGCGCCCGCGCTGCCTACATCTACATCCGCGGCGAATATATCCGCGAGGCCGAGACGCTGTTTGCCGCCGTCCAGGAAGCCTATGACGCCGGGCTGATCGGCAAGAACGCCTGCAAGTCTGGCTACGATTTTGACGTCTTCGTCCACCGCGGCGCCGGCGCCTACATCTGCGGCGAAGAGACCGCGATGATCGAAAGCCTCGAGGGCAAGAAGGGCCAACCGCGGCTGAAGCCGCCGTTCCCGGCGGGGGCAGGGCTCTATGGCTGCCCGACCACGGTCAACAATGTCGAGAGCATCGCGGTCGCGCCGACGATCCTGCGGCGCGGCGCCACGTGGTTCGCCAGCTTCGGGCGCGACAACAACAAGGGCACCAAGCTGTTCCAGATCAGCGGGCATGTCGAAAAGCCCTGCGTGGTCGAGGAAGCGATGAGCATCCCGTTCCGCGAGCTGATCGAGAAGCACTGCGGCGGGATCCGCGGCGGCTGGGACAACCTGCTCGCGGTGATCCCCGGCGGAAGTTCGGTGCCGCTGGTCCCCGGATCGATGTGCCCCGACATGCCGATGGACTTCGATGGCTGCAAGGAGGCCGGATCGGGGCTCGGCACCGCCGCGGTGATCGTCATGGACAAGTCGACCGACATCGTCCGCGCGATTTCGCGGCTCAGCTACTTCTACAAACACGAAAGCTGCGGCCAGTGCACCCCCTGCCGCGAAGGCACCGGCTGGATGTGGCGGGTGATGGAACGCCTGCGCACCGGCGACGCGGAGCTGGCCGAAATCGACATGCTGTGGGACGTCACCAAGCAGGTCGAAGGCCACACCATCTGCGCGCTTGGCGATGCCGCGGCCTGGCCGATCCAGGGGCTGATCCGGCATTTTAGGCCCGAGCTGGAACGGCGTATCGGCGAGCGGGTAAGGGAGGCGGCGGAGTGAAGCGATTTGCTTCCCATGTCATCATCGCGGCGCTTGGGCTGATGAGCACAGCCGCGCCCGCCCAATCTCCAGACATCGGCAGCATTATTCCAAAGACGAGGCCGGTAACGAACGATCATGATGGTACAGTCCGCGGCGATCTTGCACGTCGTATTGCAGATGGTTTTGCCGTTTGCGTGGTAGGTCGCCATTACAAGGCAGTCCTTAAGGCACTTACGACGCCTGTCGGGAGCGCTGAACGAAACAAGGCGATTACCAATCTAATGGATCGCAACTGCCTGAATAATGGCTCTTTGTCTTTTTCGTCGGTGGGGGTCCAAGGGAGCTTGTACAAAGCCCTAGTCATTCATGATCTGCAGTCGAAGAGGATTGAATTTTCGCCGACGCCTCTGGATTTCGAGAAGCTCGAAATGACAGCGACCGGGTTTCCCATCGCTAGCTCTGCTGCGCAAATGCTGAATTTCGCAGGCTGTCTGGTTCGCCACGATACCCAACACAGCAAGGCTCTCATTCTGTCGAAAGCCGGATCCAAGGGCGAAATAGAGGCAGTGAACGCGCTGCGTCCGGCAATGGATGCATGTGTTGGGGCAACTCAACGGTTGTCGTTTGGTCGCGACTATCTCTCGGCCGCTGTTGCCGAAGCTTTTTACCGCGAAGCACAAGTATCAATCTCGGCGAGTAACCCATAATGCCTAAACTCACCGTCGACGGCATCGAACTCGAAGTTCCGCAAGGCGCCACCGTGCTCCAGGCTTGCGAGCTGGCGGGCAAGGAAATCCCGCGGTTTTGCTACCACGAGCGGCTGAGCATCGCCGGCAATTGCCGGATGTGCCTGGTCGAGGTGGCGCCGGGGCCGCCCAAGCCGCAGGCGTCTTGCGCGCTGCCCGCCGCCGAGGGCCAGGTGATCAAGACCGACAGCGCGATGGTCAAGAAGGCCAGAGAAGGCGTGATGGAGTTCCTGCTGATCAACCACCCGCTCGATTGCCCGATCTGCGACCAGGGCGGCGAGTGTGATCTGCAGGACCAGGCGGTTGCTTATGGCCGCGGCGCCAGTCGGTACGACGAGAACAAGCGCGCGGTCACCGAGAAGTACATGGGCCCGCTGATCAAGACGGTGATGACCCGCTGCATCCACTGCACCCGCTGCGTGCGCTTCAGCGAGGAGATCGCGGGCGTGGACGAAATCGGCGCGCTCTACCGCGGCGAGAACATGCAGATCACCACCTATCTGGAAAAGGCGGCGGCGCACGAGCTTTCGGCCAATGTCATCGACTTGTGCCCGGTCGGCGCGCTGACAAGTCGGCCTTACGCGTTCGAGGCGCGGCCGTGGGAGCTCAAGAAGACGATTGGCATCGACGTTTCCGATGCGCTGGGATCGAACATCCGGATCGACAGCCGGGGCCGCGAAGTGCTTCGGATTCTTCCCAGGATCAACGACGACGTCAACGAGGAGTGGATCAGCGACAAGGCGCGTTATCAGGTCGACGGCCTGACCCGCCGACGGCTCGACAAGCCCTGGATTCGGCGCGACGGCAAGCTGGTCGCGGCGACCTGGGACGAGGCTTTTGCCGCCGTGGCCAAGGTCAAGCCGGGCAAGTCGGTGGCGGTGGTCGCGGGCGATCTGGTCGATTGCGAGACTATGTTTGCGGCGAAAAAGCTGGCCGAGGCGCTGGGTTCGAGCCTGCTCGAGGGGCGCCAGACGGGCCTTGATTACGACTGTTCGAACCTGGCTGCGGTGAACTTCAATTCGGGATTGAACGGCATTGAAGAGGCCGATGCGGTGCTGATCGTCGCCAGCCACATCCGCTGGGAAGCGCCGCTGGTCAACACCCGCATCCGCAAGGCGGTGAAGCGCGGGGCCAAGGTTTTTGTCGTGGGTCCTGAATGGGATGCGACCTATCCGGTGGTCAACCTTGGCAACGATCTCGGCGTTCTCGACAAACTGCCCAAGGAGGCCACAACGGCACTCACGGGCGCACAACGGCCCACACTGATCCTTGGCGGGGCCGGACTGGGCAAGGGCGCGCTCGGGGCCTGTCTGGCGCTGGCCGACAAGTACAAGCTGGTCCGCGAAGGCTGGAACGGCTTCAACGTCCTCCACATGGCGGCGAGCCGGATGGGCGGGCTGATGCTCGGCTATGCGCAAAAGGGCGGGATTGCGGACCTGGTCGCGGCCAAGCCCAAGCTGCTGCTTTCGCTCGGCGCGGATGAGGTGGATTACACCAGGTTTGCGGACAGCATTGTCGTCTATATCGGCCACCACGGCGACAAGGGCGCGCATGCCGCCGATGTGATCCTCCCCGCCGCGGCGTTCAGCGAGAAGCCGGGGACCTATGTCAACACCGAGGGCCGGGTGCAGCGCGCCGACCAGGCGGTGTTCGCTCCCGGCGACGCGCGCGAGGACTGGACGATCCTGCGGGCGCTTGGCCGATGCGCTGGGGGTGAAAGTGGGCTTCGACAGCTTCGAGCAATTGCGCGCGGCCATGGCGAAGGCGGTTCCGGCGCTCGGGCAAGAGGGCCTGGCCGATTACGGTAAGCTGCCAGCCATTCGCTCTGGGGCAAAGGCCGGGGCGAAAGGCACCATCGAAGCCTACCCGATCAAGGACTTCTACCTCACCAACCCGATCGCCCGCGCCAGCGAGACGATGCAGCGCTGCTCGGCGGAACTGCTGCACGGGGTGGATTTTGCGGAGGCGGCGGAATGAGCGGCGCAACGCAGATCCTCCCCGATACGGGGAGGTGCCCCGCAGGGGCGGAGGGGTCCCACCTCTCCGCGAAGGCTGCGTTGGCGGCGAGGCGGGACCCCTCCGTCAGGTCTTCGACCTGCCACCTCCCCGTTCCGGGGAGGATTTAGAGCATGACCGCCTACTTCCAAACCCTCGGCCTTAGCTACGAAGCCGCGTGGCTCACCGCCACCATCCTCGGCATCCTCCTGATCGCCCTGCCGCTGATGCTCAGCGTCGCGATGATCATCTATGCCGATCGCAAGATCTGGGCGGCGATGGCGCTGCGGCGCGGGCCCAATGTGGTCGGGCCGTGGGGGCTGCTGCAAAGCTTTGCCGACGGGCTCAAGGTGTTCCTGCAGGAAACCATCATCCCCTCGGCGGCGAACAAGGGCCTGTTCATCCTCGCCCCGATCATCACTTTCACCGTCGCGCTGATGGCCTGGGCGGTGATCCCGTTCAACGCCGGGGCGATCCTGGCGGATATCAACGTCGGGCTGCTCTATGTCCTCGCGGTCGTCTTCGCTCGGGGTTTACGGCACGATCATCGCGGGCTGGTCGTCAAATTCGAAATACCCGTTTTTCAGCGCGATGCGCGCCTGTGCTCAGATGATTTCCTATGAAGTCTCGATCGGGTTCATCCTGATCTGCGTGGTGCTGTGGGCCGGCACCTTCAACATGAACGGGATCGTCCAGGCGCAGAAGGGCCACGTCTTCGGGCTGCTCAACGGCTTCGTCTTCAACCCGCTGCTGTTCCCGATGTGGGTGATGTTCCTGATCAGCGGCATGGCCGAAACCCAGCGCGCGCCGTTCGACCTGACCGAGGCCGAAAGCGAGCTGGTCGCCGGCTACCAGACCGAATATTCCGCGCATGAGCTTCGCGCTCTACTGGCTCGGCGAATATGCCAACGTGCTGCTGATGTGCGCGCTCAACGCGGTGCTGTTCTGGGGCGGCTACCTCCCCCCGATCGAATGGGCGCCGCTCTACTGGATCCCGGGGTGGATCTGGCTGTTCGGCAAGATCCTGTTCTTCTTCTTCGTGTTCAGCTGGGTCAAGGCGACCGTCCCGCGCTATCGCTATGACCAGCTGATGCGGCTGGGGTGGAAGGTGTTTCTGCCGGTGTCGCTGTTCTGGGTGTTTCTGGTGAGCGGGTACCTGATGGCTACGAGGTACGGTGACGTGGAACGAGCGATTTCGTAAGGTTATTCTTGCAAGTTCGCTGCTGGTGCGATTTATATCTGCATGCTGAAATCGGTCAATCGTGATCAGTCGGTCAGAAAGGCCACCGGTTGCATGATTGGGCCGTTAGCATTTGGTGTATCGGGATGCGAAGCTACTGGCTATCCTCACGTTGATTCTAGACACTGCCACAGGATGTGATCTGAGCAGATCACTGTTCGGGATGAAGGCAAGGACGTGGTGGTCGACAAATGGGGATGCCGGTTGGATTTTGGTGTGCTTGGCCATGAAGTTCCGGGGCTTGCACAGCGAACTGGCACTCACCGGAGCGGTTCTTGCCATTCGAAAGATGAGGGAGTGAAAGCATGACCCTCGCCCACCTCATCAAATCGTTCACCCTGTGGGAGTTCGTCAAGGCGCACTGGCTGACCTTGCAGTACTTCTTCAAGCCCAAGGCGACGATCAACTATCCGTTCGAGAAGAACCCGCTGTCGCCGCGCTTCCGCGGCGAGCATGCGCTGCGGCGTTATGCCAACGGCGAGGAGCGCTGCATTGCCTGCAAGCTGTGCGAGGCGGTTTGCCCGGCGCAGGCGATCACGATCGAGGCCGAGCCGCGCGACGACGGCAGCCGCCGCACCACCCGCTATGACATCGACATGACCAAATGCATCTACTGCGGGTTCTGCCAGGAAGCCTGCCCGGTCGATGCGATCGTCGAGGGGCCGAACTTCGAATATGCCACCGAAACGCGCGAGGAATTGCTCTACGACAAGGCCAAGCTGCTGGCCAACGGGGACAAGTGGGAGCGGGCCATCGCCGCGAACCTTGAAGCCGATGCGCCGTATCGCTAGGGGGCGCCGGGTGATGAGGGCAAGCAACTCGACTGAAATCCTCCCCTCTTGGGGGAGGTGGCAGCCCGCAGGGCTGACGGAGGGGGCATTCGGTCTCGCCGTGGCAAGCCCCCTCCGCCTCGCTTCGCTCGGCACCTCCCCCAGCGGGGGAGGATTTTAAGCCATGATCCAGCTGATCGCCTTTTATCTGTTCGCCAGCCTGACCATTCTGGCTGGCGCCTTCACCATCCTCTCCCGCAACCCGGTCCATTCGGTCCTCTGGCTGATCCTGGCCTTCTTCAACGCCGCCGGGCCTGATGGTCCTTGCTGGCGCCGAGTTCATCGCGATGCTGCTGGTGATCGTCTATGTCGGCGCGGTGGCGGTGCTGTTCCTGTTCGTGGTGATGATGCTCGACATCGATTTCGCTGCCTTGCGCGCCGGGTTCATCCGCAACTTCCCGCTGGGGATCCTGCTGGCGCTGGTGCTGCTGAGCGAGATCTTGCTCGGGCTGGGCGCGCTAGGTGCAGGGGGCATCCAGCTTGGCACGCCCGATGGAACCGCCGCGACGCCTGAGCGATGTCCAGAACACAGAGGCGATCGGCCGGTTGCTCTATTCCAAGTACCTGTTCCTGTTCGAGGCGGCGGGGATCATCCTGCTGGTGGCGATGGTCGGCGCGATCGTGCTGACCCACCGCAAGCGCCCCGGTGTGCGCGGCCAGAACGTAGCCCGCCAGAACCAGCGGCGGCCCGAGGAGGCGACGGTCAACATGCAGCCGGAAGTGGGCAAGGGGGTGGTGTTGTGATCACCATCGGCCACTACCTCACCGTCAGCGCGATCCTGTTCGTGCTCGGCGTGCTGGGGATCTTCCTCAACCGCAAGAACGTGATCGTGATCCTGATGGCGATCGAGCTGATCCTGCTCTCGGTCAATATCAACCTGGTCGCCTTCTCGAGCTTCCTGAACGACCTGACCGGGCAGATTTTTGCGATGTTCGTGCTCACCGTGGCCGCGTCCGAAGCGGCGATCGGCCTTGCGATCCTGGTGATCTACTTCCGCGACCGCGGCACCATCGCGGTCGAAGACGTCAACCGGATGAAGGGGTAATGAGGCGGCTTTTGAAATCCTCCCCGGAACGGGGAGGGGGACCGCCCGAAGGGTGGTGGAGGGGTCGCGAGCTATCCTCCCGGCGCTGCGCGTGAGGAGAGGTCCCGACCCCTCCGTCAGTCCTGCGGACTGCCACCTCCCCGTTCCGGGGAGGATCAGGTGAACTACGGCATCCTCCTGATCGTGTTCCTGCCGCTGCTGGCCGCCTTCGTGGCCGGGCTGGGCAACCGCGCGCTCGGCAATACTCGCGGCCAAGGTGCTGACCACCGGAGCGCTGTTTGCCAGCTGCTGCGCTGTGCTTGGCCGATCTTCCTCAGCTTCGTTGCCGGCACCGCCGAAGCGCAAGTGGTGCCGGTGCTGCACTGGGTGCAATCGGGCTCGCTGAGCTTTGACTGGGCCTGCGCGTCGATGCGCTGACCGCGGTGATGCTGGTGGTGGTGACCACCGTCTCGGCGCTCGTCCACCTCTATTCGTGGGGCTATATGGACGAGGACCCGGATCAGCCGCGGTTCTTCGCCTATCTCAGCCTGTTCACCTTCGCGATGCTGATGCTGGTGACCGCCGACAACCTGGTCCAGATGTTCTTCGGCTGGGAAGGGGTCGGCCTCGCGAGCTACCTGCTGATCGGGTTCTGGTTCCAGCAAGCCCAGCGCCAATGCCGCGGCGATCAAGGCCTTCGTGGTCAACCGGGTCGGCGATCTTGGCTTCATGCTGGGGATTTTCGGCACTTTCCTGGTGTTCAACACCGTCTCGATCCCCGAAATCCTGGTCCGCGCCCCGGGCATGGCGGGATCGACCATCGGTTTCCTCGGCATGCGCTGGGACACCATGACGATCCTCTGCATCCTGCTGTTCATCGGCGCGATGGGCAAGTCGGCGCAGCTTGGGCTGCACACCTGGCTGCCCGACGCGATGGAGGGGCCGACCCCGGTTTCCGCGCTGATCCACGCCGCGACCATGGTGACGGCGGGTGTGTTCATGGTCTGCCGCCTCTCGCCGATGTTCGAGACCAGCCCGGTCGCGCTGGGCATGGTCACTTTCGTCGGCGCCGCAACCTGCTTCTTCGCCGCCACGGTCGGGCTGACCCAGTGGGACATCAAGCGGGTGATCGCCTATTCCACCTGTTCGCAGCTCGGCTACATGTTCTTCGCCGCCGGTGTCGGGGCTTATGGCGCGGCGATGTTCCACCTGTTCACCCACGCTTTCTTCAAGGCGCTGCTGTTCCTCGGCGCGGGCTCGGTGATCCACGCGATGCACCACGAACAGGACATGCGGTTCTACGGTGCGCTGCGGAAACACATCCCGCTGACCTTCTGGGTGATGACCGCGGGCACTCTGGCGATCACCGGGGTCGGGGTCTACTGGCTCCATGCCGGGTTCGCGGGCTTCCATTCCAAGGACGCGATCCTCGAGGCGGCCTATGCCAGCGGCAGTGAGATCGGCGCTTTCGCGTTCTGGACCGGGGTGGTCGCGGCGCTGATGACCAGCTTCTATTCGTGGCGGCTGGTGTTCCTGACCTTCTTCGGCAAGCCCCGCTGGGCCGGGTCCGAGCATATCCAGCACGCGGTCCACGATGCGCACCATGGCGATCACGGCCACGGTCACCACGATGACGGCACCGCCGGCTATCACCCGCACGAAAGCCCGCTCACCATGCTGATCCCGCTGGGCCTGCTGGCGCTGGGCGCGGTGTTCTCCGGCTGGGTGTTCAGCCATGCGTTTCTGGACAGCGCTTCGTTCTGGCAGGGCTCGGTGTTCTACAACGAGCACCTGATGCACGCGATGCACGAGGTGCCGCTGTGGGTGAAGCTCTCGGCCACGGTGGTGATGCTGCTCGGCCTCTCGGGCGCCTGGTACTGTTATATCCGCAATCCGGCGATGCCCGCGAAGATCGTCGAGCAGCTCGGCGTGATCTACCGCTTCGTCTACAACAAGTGGTACTTCGACGAGCTCTACAACCTGATCTTCATCCGCCCCGCGTTCTGGCTGGGCGACAGGTTCTGGAAGCTTGGCGATATCGGCCTGATCGATCGGCTCGGGCCCAACGGCTCGGCCTGGGCGGTGGTCCAGGGCAGCAAGCTCGCCGCGCGGTTCCAGTCCGGGTACTCTCTACTCCTATGCGCTGGTGATGCTGCTCGGCCTGACCGCGGCGATCAGCTGGGTGGTGGTGAAGTAGCATGCAGGGCTTTCCCATCCTCTCGGTGATGCTGCTGGTGCCGCTGGTTGCCGCGGGCGCCTGCCTGCTGGTCGAGGCCAAGGCGGCGCGCGGCATCGCGCTTGGCGGCAACGCTGATCGATTTCGCGCTCGGCATCGTGCTGTGGGCCAATTTCGACATAGGCGGCGCGCAGTGGCAGTTTCAGGAACGCGCCGCGCTGTTCGCCGGGTTCGAATGGAAGCTGGGGATCGACGGCATCGCGCTGATGCTGATCATGCTGACCCTGTTCCTGATGCCGATCTGCGTGCTCGCCAGCGATGCGATCAAAACCCGGGTCGGCGAATACATGGCCGCGTTCCTGCTGATGGAAACGCTGATGATCGGCGTGTTCGTCGCCCAGGACCTGTTCCTGTTCTACATCATGTTCGAGGCCGGGCTGATCCCGATGTACCTGATCATCGGCATCTGGGGCGGCAAGGAACGGATCTACGCCAGCTACAAGTTCTTCCTCTACACCCTGCTTGGCTCGGTGCTGATGCTGCTGGCGATGCTGTGGATGGCCAATGAGGCTGCAACAACCGATATCCCGACGCTGATGGCCTACGACTTCCCGGCTGAGGCGCAGACCGATCCTGTGGCTGGCGTTCTTCGCCAGCTTCGCGGTCAAGATGCCGATGTGGCCGGTCCACACCTGGCTGCCCGACGCGCACGTCCAGGCGCCGACCGCGGGTTCGGTGATCCTGGCGGGCGTGCTGTTGAAGATGGGCGGCTACGGCTTCATCCGCTTCTCGCTGCCGATGTTTCCTGAGGCCGCGCGCGCAGTTCGCCTGGCTGGTGTTCGGGCTGTCGATGGTCGCGGTGGTCTATACCTCGCTGGTCGCGCTGGTGCAGCACGACATGAAGAAGCTGATTGCCTACAGCTCGGTCGCGCACATGGCGATTGTCACCGCCGGGCTGTTCGCGTTCAACGTCCAAGGCCTTGAAGGCGCGATGGTGGTCATGCTCAGCCACGGGCTCGTCTCGGGGGCATTGTTCCTCTGCGTCGGGGTTATCTACGACCGGTTGCACACCCGCGAGATCGATCGCTACGGCGGGCTTTCGATCAACATGCCGCGCTATGCGCTGATGTTCATGGTCTTCACCATGGCCTCGGTTGGGCTGCCCGGGTACCAGCGGCTTTGTCGGTGAATTCCTCGGCCTGGCCGGGATTTACCAGGCTTCAAGCTGGGTTGCCTTCGTCTGCGCGACCGGCGTGATCCTGGGCGCGGCCTACATGCTCTACCTCTACTGGCGGGTCGCCTTCGGGGTGCAGCGCAATGCCGATGCAGCGGCCATGCCCGACTTGTCACTGCGCGAATTGGTGATGCTGGCACCGATCGCGGCGGTGGTGTTCTGGATGGGGGTTTATCCGGAAAGCTTCATGGCACCGATGCGCGCAGACATTGCCGCGCTCGATGCCCGGCTTGCCCAGGCCCGGCCCGAAGGCGATGCCCGGTTGACCGCACCCAAGCCCAAGGCTGCGGCTGAACACCGCGCTGAACCTGCACACGCCGGGGGAGCGCACTGATGGACTGGTCCACCTCTTTCCGCCTCGCCGCTCCCGAGGAACTGCTCAGCATCGCCGGGCTGGTACTGCTGCTGGCATCGGCCTGGGCCAAGGGCAAGCGCGATGCCCGCGCGGTCACCTGGCTCGCTGTCGCTACGCTTGCGGTCGCAGCCGTGATGGTTGCTCCGACGCTGTGCGACGGCGTTTCGCTCGAGGACGGGCATGGCCTTCTCCGGCCTGTTCAGCGCCAACGCCTTCTCCGCCTTCGCCAAACTTCTGATCTTCGCTGCCGCCGGTGCAACGCTGCTGGTCGCGCCGCCGTTCTTTGAAAAGCTTGGCGCCTATCGTCCCGAATATCCGGTGCTGGTGCTGTTCGCCGCGCTGGGCATGGCGATCATGGTCTCCTCGACCAATCTGATGACGCTCTACATCGGGCTCGAGCTTAACAGCCTCGCCTCCTATGTGCTCGCCGCCTTCCTGAAGGATGATGATCGCTCGGCCGAGGCCGGGCTCAAATACTTCGTGCTCGGCTCGCTCGCCAGCGGTATCCTGCTTTACGGCACAAGCCTGCTCTACGGATTTACCGGTACCATCGAATACGGCGGGATCGCAGCAGCGCTGCAAGGAGAGATCGGTACCGGCGCGACCTTCGGGCTGGTTTTCGTCCTCGCCGGCCTCGCCTTCAAGATCAGCGCGGTGCCATTCCACATGTGGACGCCCGACGTTTACGAAGGCGCGCCGACCCCGGTCACCGCGTTCTTCGCCTCAGCCCCCAAGGTAGCGGCGCTGTCGCTGACCATGCTGGTTGCGTTTCAGGCGTTCGGCACCCAGGCCGCCTCCTGGCAGCCGATCGTGGTGTTCGCCGCGCTCGCCTCGATTTACCTCGGCGCGGTCGGGGCAATTGGGCAGACCAACATCAAGCGCCTGCTCGCCTACTCCTCGATCAACAACGTCGGCTTTCTGCTGATCGGTCTGGCTGCCGCGACTCCCGCCGGAGCCTCGGCGATGCTGGTTTACCTGGCGATCTATGTGGCCATGACGATCGGCGGGTTCGTTGCAGTGCTCATGCTCAAGGACCAGGACGGCAACCAGATCGAGGCGATTGCCGATCTCGCCGGACTTTCGGCTGAGCGCAAGGTGCTCGCTGCCTGCCTCGCCATGATCATGTTCAGTCTGGCCGGCATTCCACCGCTGTTCGGGTTCTGGGGCAAGTTCGTGGTGTTTCAGGCGGCGGTCCAGGCCGGACTGTTCTGGATCGCGGCGCTCGGCATTCTCGGCAGTGTGATTGGCGCGTTCTATTACCTCAAGGTGATCAAGGTGATGTATTTCGATGTGCCTGCCAGCAAGGCATTGGGCCGCAGCGATTGGGTTCACCAGGCGATCCTGGCGCTGTGCGTGCTGTTCATTTCACCGCTCGGCTACCTCCTCACCAAGTGCCTCGGCGCGTTCGCCAACACTGCCGTGGCCGCGCTCCTGTCCGGCGTTTGATCCACATCGCCTCCCGCACCGGTTCGACCAATGCCGACCTTTTGGCGCAATTGCGCGCGGGCGAGCATGTGCCCGAAGGCACCTGGCTGGTTGCTGACCGTCAGGATGCGGGGCGGGGCCGGCAAGGGCGAACCTGGTTTGACGGATTGGGCAATTTCATGGGCTCGACCGTGGTCCATCGCCAGCCAAGCGACCCCGCAGCGTCCAGCCTCGCGCTGCTGACCGGGTTGACCTTGCACGAAGTAATCGCGCCGCTGGTCCCGCCGCCGCACCGCGCCGAACTCAAGTGGCCCAATGATCTGCTAATCGGCGACGCCAAGCTCTCCGGGATACTGCTGGAGGGCGAGGGCGCAGCGGTGGTGATCGGGATCGGCGTGAACTTGGCCGCCGCGCCCGAACTTGCCGACCGCCGCACGGTGGCGCTGTCCGCGTTCGGACCAGCGCCAGACCGCGATGCTTTCGCCGCTGCGCTTGCCCGCCAGTTTGTGATCGAGCTGGAACGCTGGCGCAATTTCGGGATCGAGCCGCTGGTGCGCCGCTGGCTTGTTGCGGGACATGCCGCAGGAACAGCGCTACAGCTTGGCGAACCGGGTGAGGAGCCGATCGTTGGAACTTTCGCCGGGTTGACCGACGATGGAGCCTTGCAACTGAGCCTTGCTGACGGCACCACCCGCGTGATCCATGCTGGCGAAGTGCGCCTGGCCGGACAGGTTTGAAGGGACGCCCATGCTGCTGGCGATCGACAACGGCAACACCAATGTGAAATTCGCGCTGGTCGACGCGGCCGGCACGATTGTTCAGCGCTGGCGGCTTGCCACCGACATCAAGCGCACCGCCGATGAATATGCGGTCTGGCTTGATCAATTGCTGCGTATGGAAGGTTTTTCCCGCAGTGACGTCGATGCAGTGGTGATCGCCTCGGTCGTGCCGCGCGCGCTGCACAACCTGCAGGAGCTGGCGGCCAAGTACTTCGGGACCGAGGCCTTGATCGGCGGCCGCGCACCTGTCGAATGGGGGATCGCGCTCAAGGTCGATGAGCCGCGCGCGCTGGGTGCTGACCGGGCGGTCAATGCGATCGCCGCGCAGGCGCTTGAACCCGGCGACAAGATCGTGATCAGTTTCGGCACCGCCACCACTTTCGATCATATCGGCGCGGATGGTGCCTATCTCGGCGGTTCGATTGCCACCGGGGTCAGCCTTTCGCTCGATGCGCTTTACAATGCCGCCGCAATGCTGCCGCGGATCGCGATCGAACCGCCGCCAGATACCAGCGTGATTGGCCGCGACACGGTTAGCCAGATGCAGATTGGCATCTACTGGGGCTATGTCGGGATGATCGAGGGGATGATCGCGCGGATGAAGGCGGAGATTGGCCGCCCCGCGAAAGTCATCGCCACCGGCGGTCTTGCCCCGCTGTTCCAGGCCCGCGCTGATCTGTTTGACCGGGTCGAGCCAGATTTGACTTTGAGAGGAATTGCCTTGCTTTACGCCAACCGAACGCAATCCAAGTGAAGCCAGGCAAGGAACTGCTGTTCTGCGCGCTCGGCGGTTCGGGCGAAATTGGCATGAACGTCAATCTCTATGGCTCCGAGGGCAAGTGGTTGATGGTTGATCTGGGGATGACCTTTGGCGCCAACGAGTACCCCGGGACCGAGCTGGTTTTTGCCGACCTTGAATTCATCGAGGAGCGCAAGGCCGATCTGCTCGGCGTGGTGCTGACCCACGCGCATGAAGATCATATCGGCGCGGTCCCCTATTTCGCGCAAGAACTGGGGGTGCCGCTTTACGCCACGCCCTTTACTGCCAGACTGGTCACGGAGAAGCTGGTCGAGGCGGGAATCGCCAGCGAAATCGAACTCAACGTCATCGATCACCTCGACCGGTTTGAACTCGGGCCATTCGGCATCCGCTATGTTCCGCTGGCCCATTCGATTGCCGAAGGTAACGCGCTGCTGATCGACACGCCCTATGGCAATATCTTCCATACCGGCGACTGGAAGCTTGATGACGAACCGCTGGTCGGGGTGCCGGCCACTGCCGCTGAACTCACAGCGATCGGCGATGACGGGGTGCTGGCACTGGTCTGCGATTCGACCAATGTGTTCAATCCCAAGGCCTCAGGATCGGAAGGCGCGGTGCGGACTGCGTTGCTAGAGGAGGTCAAGCGCCATCACGGCAAGCGGGTGGTGGTCACCACCTTCGCCTCCAACGTCGCGCGGCTTGAAACACTGGGCGAGGTGGCCCGCGCCAGCAATCGCAAGCTGTGCATCGCCGGGCGCTCGCTCGACCGGATCGTGAGGGTTGCCCAGGCAAGCGGCTATTTGAAGGACTTGCCCGACCGCGTCGATATGGACAGCGCAATGGGCCTGCCGCGCGGCGAGGTGCTGGTCATGGCCACTGGCGGGCAGGGCGAACCCCGCGCCGCGCTGGCCCGGATCGCTGAAGACACCCACCCGATCGCACTCGAAGCAGGCGACGTGGTGCTGTTCTCCAGCCGTCAGATTCCAGGCAACGAGATCGCGATCGGCCGGATCCAGAACCGTCTGGCCGGTCGCAGCATTAGCATCGTCACCGATCGCCAGAGTGAAATCCACGTTTCAGGCCACCCCGGCCGACCCGAACTCGAAGCGCTTTACGGTTGGATTCGTCCGGAAATCCTGGTCCCGGTTCACGGCGAGGTTCGCCACATGAAGGAGCAGGTCCGGGTCGGCCGTGCCGCCGGGATCGGCACGGCGGTGTTTCAGGAAAATGGTGATCTGGTCCGCCTTGCTCCCGGCAAACCCGGCAAGATCGCCGAAGTGCGCGCCGGACGCCTGGTGCTCGATGGAGATATCATCACCGCCGCCGATGGTGAGGCGATCGTGATGCGCCGCCGGTTGGCCGCCAATGGTCTGGTGATCGTGGTACTCGGGGCCAAGGGCAAGGTCCAGGTCGAAGCCATCGGCCTGCCGCTCGACGAAGACCTGACCGAGTTTCTCGGCGAAGCGCGCGAGGATGTTTCGGCCGCGTTGGCCAAGCTCAAGGGCGGGCAGCGTCACGACCGTGAAGTGATCGTCGAGGCTGCGCGCCTTGCCGCGCGCCGCGCCGCCAAGCGCTGGTCGGGAAAAAAGCCGCAGGTCCAGGTCATCCTGGCGGAGCATTGATCGCCGTGAAGGTCACTTCAATCCTGGCAATTTATTTGCTGTTCTGGGTGATGAGCGCGTTCATGTGCCTGCCGTTTGGCGTCAAGACCCACGATGAGGCCGGGATTGCCAAGGTTCCGGGCCAAGCCGACAGTGCGCCGGCGCATTTCAATCCCAAGCAGATTGTCAAACGCGCCACCGTGCTATCGGCGGTGCTGTTCGGCCTTTATTACCTCAACTACGTCAATGGCTGGATCGGTACCGACCAGCTCGACATCGGGCGCCTGGTCGGAATTTAACCGCGCAGCCGTTCGATTGACTGGGCCAGCGCGACGTAAAGCTTGCCTATGTCTGATGACAGGATCGTTACCCCCAACGCGTGCCCATCGCGGGTCGAGAGCAGCTGGCGCAGCATGGCTTCGAAATCGTGGACATAACGGCTGACATGATCGCGGAAGGTGCGGTCGCTCTCGTAAAGTGCCATCACTGCCTTGGCTTGCGGCGTATCGAGCAGTTTCACCGCGCGACGAGTGAAAATCCCGCGGTCACCCTTGAGGTAGGCCGCCCAGGCGGTGTCGGCGACGTCGACGTCCATCGCCTTGGCAATGTCGATTGCGTTGGAATTGAGCGATTCGGTGATCAATGCCACCCGGCGCGAGAAGTCGTTGTCGACCTGCTCTTCGGCGCGGGTACGGGCATGGGCAACGCGGCGCTCAAGATGGCTGGTGAGCTCGCTGACCTTGGCCAGCTGGTCGCGCAGCTGGATCGCGGCATCGCGGCTCACGGCAGCTGCCTGACCTGCGGCTTCTTCGAGCTGGCTCGACACCTCGGCGGCGCGCGCGCGCATCACCTGATCGATCGCCGCGCCGCTTTCCTCGCCAATCCGCGCGGCCAGGGCCGAAACCGAAGCCGCGCTCATTTCCTCGATCCCGCCCACAGCGGCGCGGGCAGAGGCACTGAGCTCGTCGATTGACTTGCGCAACTGGTCCTGCGCGGTCTCGGCAAGCGCAAGGCTTTCACCGCGGAGGGTCTCCAGTGAGCGCTGCATCGCCGCAAGGTCTTCGCGGCTAGTTCCGGCGCGTTCACCGATCGCGACATGTAACGCCTCAACCTTAGCCAAGGTCTCAGCCAGGTCTTCGCCAGCCTTGGCGGCGTGCCCACCAAGCGCAGCACCGCTCGCTTCGGCTTCCTCTGCACGCGCTCGCAGGGTGACAATCCGCGCCTCGACCGCGGCAAGGCGGGACTCGCTCACATCCATGGCCGCTGGCAGGTTGACTTTGGAATGCTCGACGCTGGCTTGGATCAGTTCGAGCAAGCGAACCGAGCCGTCGGTCAACGAGGCGATGGCGGTGTCGGTGCCACTGAGTGCTTCGCGGCTCGCGGCAAGCTTTTCGGTCAGCACCGCCAGACTGGCGACAAGGCTTCGCTCGGCATCGTCGCCATAGGTTGAAACCTCGGCGATTTTTGCGGAGAAGTCGCCAAGCCGGACGGAAATCGCCTCGCCGTGAGCAACCAGGCCGGCGGCGTGTGTTTCCTCGGCCTCGCGGCGTTCGCCAAGCTGCGTGTCGAGCGCGGCCATCTGGTCGGTCAGGCGCGCGACAAAACGGCTGTGGCTCTCATCAAATTCAGCGCGGCGGCGTTCGAGTTCGGCGCCGAACAAGCGGTCACGCTCGCCCATCCGTTCATCGACCTCCTTGGCCTCTGCGGCCAGCGCGGTCAGCCGGCTGCGGGCTGATTCCATCGCTTTCTCGTCGATCTCACCAACTTGCTGGATGGCTGCTCTGAGGTCTTCCTCAAGCCGGCCGATTGCGCCCTTCCAGGATTCGAGCGAGCGCTCTTCAGCTTCGCGCAGGTTGCGTCCGAGCAGCGCGCTTTCGTCGCGCACGGCAGTGAGGCGGGCGCGTAGTGATGTAAGAACTTCAGCCTCCTGACTGTCGAGCTGCGAACGTGCGGCTTCCAGTTCTTCAGTCAGTGCAGTGGCGCGGCTGCGGATTGCGGCCAGCGCCTCGACCTCATGGCCCTCAAGCTGGGTACGGAATTCGGCGCCACGTTCAGCCAGTGCAGTAAAACGATCGCGCGCGGTTGTCTCGAGCGCCTCGGTTTGCTTGGTGAACTCGCTGAGCGACTGATCGACCGTATCGCGCAAAGCATGGACCTGGCGTTCGCTGGCCTGACCGAATTCGTTGAGCCGGGTAAAACCGCCCACCAGCTCGTCGATTTGGGCATGCGCGGTGCGGCCCGCCGCGGCGATATTGTTGCTGACATCTTTCGCCGAGCTGGCGATCACCGGCAACTGCCCGCGCAGTTTCTCCATGTTCTCAAGCGCAGCGCTGCTGACATCGCCGATTGCGTCGATCCGCGAGCCATTGTCCTGGATCAACCCCGCTAGCTTGGCCGAATGCTCAGACAAGCGCTCGGTGGCCATCCGGCCCAGCGCATCAAGATCGCGCGATTGCGAGGAGAGGAACTCACGGGCGAGGCTGAGTTCGCGGTTGATAGTAGTCAGGCGCGCCTCGAGCGCGGCCGATTCTTCGCTCAATGACCGTGCCGCATCGGCAAAACGCAGGGTCTCGCGGCGGCTGTTACGCATCGCCAGCAGCCACACCACGGCCACCAGCAGCACTGGCAGCGACCAATCGCGGATCCAGCCGAGCCATTGGCCAAGCCCCGCGCCGCTGCGCATCTGGGCCCAGTTGGCATAGACCAGCAGCACGCTCCAGGCGAGGATCGCGGCGCTCGAAACCAGTCCGGCGCCAATCGCCAGCCAAGGTCGCCGGACGGGTTCAGGCGCTTCCTCATACCAGTCATCGGCGGCTTCGGCAGGAGCCTCGGCCGCGGTCTGGATGGCTTCAACGGCAGGCGCGGCCTCAACCTCGCTTGCATCGACGGCTACTATGCGCGTTCCCCCGGTCATGGCCGCTATTTACCACACTCGCCCCGACAATAAACCCCGGATTAACCAAATCGGCGTAACGTCGTCGCCATGGCCTATGAAGTCGGAGCCCTGGACGCCACACTGGCCGCTGCCGCCGGCGCCGATGCCGTGCTTTTTTCCGAGCTTCGCCAAGCCTTTATTGAAAGCCTCGAGCGTCAGATCGATCTCTTGCGGCGCTCACGCTGCGACGGCAACTGGCAGATGGCGGCGATGCGGATCAAGGGCCTTGCGGCGAGTTTTCACGCCGAAACGCTGATCGAACTGGCTGAAGAAGCACTAGAAGGTGCGCCAGGTGACCCCGCCGTGGTCCGCCGCATTCAGGCCTTCCGCGACGAGTTCGCCGCGATCTGACAACGCGCACAGTGCTTGGCACAGGCGAGCGGCTGGGTTAGGCTAAGCCGCCCATCCTGACATGCGCGGAGAAAGACGCTGCGGGTCGCCTTGCTGACCATGCTCGAACCTGCTGCAGCCGGCAGCGCCCAGCCACGTGCATTCCTGCGCGTTGGCGGGGTGAGCGTGGCGCGGCAGCAGCTGTCGCTGGCTTTGGCCTTGGGCTGCGAGCGGGTGGTTTGCATTGCCCAGGGCTTGTCTCCCGAACTGATCGCGCTGCAGCACGCTGCCGAGGCGGCGCGCGTGCAATTCCACGTCATCCCTGGGGCGCGGCCGCTGGCCGGGCTGGTTGCCGCCAATGACGAGCTGATCGCGCTGGCCGACGGCCTGTTCGTTTCGACGACCGAAGCTGCGGCGCTGCTCGAACAGGGTCAGGCCGTGCTGGTCCAGCCGATCGAGCAAGGGCTGAACGCCGGATTCGAGCGGATTGACTTGAATCAGGCAGCTGCGGGGGCGATGCGGCTGCCCGGGCGCCTGATTGAGCGGATAGCCGATCTGCCGGCCGACTGCGATGCGGTATCCTCACTGCAGCGGATCGCGCTCCAAGCCGGGGTCCGGCTGCGACCGATCCCGGTGGCCGGACAAGGCGGGCTGTTTTGGACCCTGGTTCGCGATGAGGATGAGGCTCACGCGCTTGAGCCGCAGTGGATCCGCCAGCGAACCGCCGACGGGGTGCCGCTTGGTCCATCGCGGTGGCTGGCGCGGCTTGCGGTCAGGGGACTTGGGCCGGCATTGCTTCATGCTGGCAGCGGGCCGCTGACGCTGGTGATTGCGTCGGCAGTGGTCGCGTTGTTGGCGCTTGGTGCCGGATGGTTTGCACTTGCACCGCTGGGCCTGAGTTTTTGCGCGCTGGGATGGGTCCTTCGCGAAAGTGCAGTGCTGCTCGCCCGGATCGACAGCGATCCATCGCGTCCCCGGCGCGGGCTGGATAGCCGGACAGCTTATGGCTGGTTGCTCGACGGGATAATCGTGGCGCTGGCCGGGTGGGGGGCAATGACCGGGCCCGGGCAACCTTTGCTTGACCGCTTTTTCCCCGCATTCATGCTGGTCGCGCTGCTCCGAATCCTGGCGCAGCGATTGAGCCCACAGGCTGCGGTCTGGCTGGAAGACCGCGCCATGCTGGCGCTGGGATTGGGCGCGGCAATTGTCGCGGGGCTCGGCTATCAACTCATTCATCTGGCAGCAGGTGCCGCAGCCCTCTTCGGAATCGTGCTTCCCGCAATGACATCGCGGCTAACGCGACCTTAACCAAGCAAGGCTATGGCAGTGGCCATGATTGAGATAGTTGCCCCGACCATTAGCGATGCTTCGGTTGAGACCGACTTGCGCGGCGAGCTTGCCCATGGCGACGCCTTGATTGGCACTATCGCGCCGATCTTGCGCCACTTGCTGGCCAACGACGAGCATTCGGTTTTCAGCGACGAGATTATCGCCAGAGTGCGCGGAACGATGGAGGACCTGGCGCGGCAATTGCTCGGCGCTTTTGCGATGGCGGCAGGTCAAAGCGAAGACAGCGAACATCCCCGCACTGCGATCGAAACGCTCAAGCTTGGTTTTGTCGCGCATTCCGGGTTTTTGGCGCATCTGCACGCCCTGGCGTTGGAATGGCAGCTGACCGAGCGGCTCCACGCCCGACTGGCGCTTGATCCGGCGCTTTCGCCGTTGCTTCAGGCACAGATTGCCTCGACCGAGGCGCAGGTTGCGGCCAATGCCATGGCCTTGCTTGCTTCCCAGGCGCGCTTTGCCCAGACCCAGCGGCGCATGCAAATGCCACTATTGGAACTGCCTGGAGACCTGCTCCAAGCCGCGTTGATCGGTCTGCGCAACCAGGTGGGTGAAGCAGAAGAAGCCCAGCTCCATGCGGCTGAGGCCGAACGCTTGGTTCGTTCGCGTTATGACGAAAGCCGCAGCCGCTTGGGCCTGATCGCCCGGCTGGTTGCCGGCATGGGCGGCGGTGCCGGTGCGGCACTTTCGGTAACCCACGCTGGAGTGGCAATCTTCGCCTCTGCCTTGGCGCTCGCTTCACGGCAAGACCGCGACATGGCAATCCTGGCGACCAACGAAGGCCAGCTTGCCCGCTTGGCGCTGGCGCTCCGCGCGGCGGGCCTCAAACCCGATGCGCTGGCTGACCAGTTCGTCTCGCTTCACCCCAACGCGGCGTTGCCCGCAGACTTCGAGCAGATCAGTCCTGATCGCGCCGCGGCGCTGCTGGCGCATTCTGCCGCCTATCCGGGCGGCTGAGAGCTATGACTGGCGTTGGCGATGTAGTGGCGCGCGCAAGCTGCGACGGCGCAGGCAGGCTGATCACTGCCGACGAACCGCTCGCCTCGCTGCAGCTGCGCTGCGGAGGCGAAATCCCCGGAACGATTGCCATTCCTGCGTTGCTTGAACTCACCGTCAAGGCGCAGGCTTTCAAGCTCAAGCTCGCGCGAGCAATCAGTGCCGGCAACGATGACGAGACGGTGACCGCCTGGGTCGAAGTTGAACCGCGCGCCGATGGCAGCGCCGCGATCGCGGTGACGGGCTGGCAAGTTCGTCCGGTCCCCGACGAGGATCCCGCCGAGATTGCCGGACACCGCGCCGCAATCGATCGAGCCTTGGCTGAACTCACCGCGCGGCTCGACGCGCAACAGCGCCTGCTTGCGCTCGAATGCTCCGCACCCGATCTTGCCGAACTTGCCGCGTCGATGCGCGAAGGATTGGGCAGCCCGTGGACCGACTTCGTCACGCTTGAAGGCAACAGCCACCGCCAGCCGATGCACTGGCGCCTGCTGGATGGTGCTGCGCTCAAGGCAGCAGGTTCGGCGCGGAACTGGCGCGCGACCTTGCTGCCGCAGCCCGGAACTGGCGGCGAGCCGAGCGGCTTCGAGCTGTGCTTGACTGCCGATACGCCACTGCCGGCACCGCTTGCGCCAAGTCCGGCTGCGCCAACCTTTGAAAGTTTGGCGATGCCCAGCAACGGTCCCGGTCTGGTTGGGCGCGACATCGCCCCGGTGCTGCGCCAACCTATCGCCCGGATCATCGCCAACGCCGAAACCATCCGCACCCGCATGGCCGGTCCCCTCGCCGAAGAGTATAGCCAGTATGCGGCCGACATCGCCGCTGCGGGCCAGCACTTGCTGGCGCTGGTCGAGGATCTGGCCGATCTGGAAGTGGTTGAAGCCGAAGAGTTTAACACTGCACCAGACCGCATCGATCTGGCCGATGTTGCCCGCCGTGCCGCAGGGATCCTCGCGGTTCGCGCGCAGGAGCGCGGGATCGCCATCGATCCGCCCAAACTGGGCGAACACCTGCCGGCGATCGCCGAATTCCGCCGCGTGCTTCAGGTGCTGCTCAACCTGGTCGGCAATGCGATCCGTTATGCGCCTGATCGGTCCCAGGTCTGGATCAGGCTCGAGGACGCCGGTTCGCGGGCGCGGCTGATCGTCGCCGATCAAGGTCCGGGCCTGAGCGAAGAGCAGCAGGTCCGGGTTTTCGAGAAGTTCGAGCGGCTCGGCCGGAGCGGCGAAGATGGCGGATCGGGGCTTGGCCTCTACATTTCACGGCGACTGGCCCGGGCAATGGGCGGCGAGCTGAGCGTTGAAAGCGCCCCCGGCCAGGGCGCGCGGTTCATCCTCGAAGTCCCCGCCGACTTGCTGGCAGCGGCCCCCAACACACCGCGGAGCGACTGATCAGCGCTTGGTAAGCGGCGTATATTCGCGCTGGTCCGGCCCGGTATAGAGCTGGCGCGGCCGGCCGATCTTCTGCCCGGGGTCCGAGATCATCTCGTTCCACTGCGCGACCCAGCCTACCGTCCGGGCCAGCGCAAACAGCACGGTGAACATGGTGGTCGGGAAGCCGATCGCCGAGAGGATGATGCCCGAGTAGAAATCGACGTTGGGAAACAGCTTCTTTTCAATGAAGTAAGGATCGTTCAAGGCGATCTCTTCCAGTTGCAACGCAGTTTCAAACAGCGGATCGGTAACCTTGAGCGAGGCAAACACCTCGCGCACGGTTTCTTGCATCACCGTCGCGCGGGGATCGTAGTTCTTGTACACGCGGTGGCCAAAACCCATCAGGCGGAACGGATCGTTCTTGTCCTTGGCGCGGGCGATGTAGTGCGGGATCTTGTCGGGTGTCCCGATCTCTTTGAGCATGTTCAGCGCGGCTTCGTTCGCGCCGCCGTGGGCAGGGCCCCACAGGCAGGCAATCCCCGCCGCGATGCAGGCAAATGGATTGGCGCCTGACGAGCCGGCCAGCCTGACGGTGCTGGTCGAAGCGTTCTGCTCGTGATCGGCATGGAGGATGAAGATCCGGTCGAGCGCGCGTTCAACCACCGGATTGACCACATAGGGCTCAGCCGGAACCCCAAAGGTCATGCGCAGGAAGTTGCCGGTGTAGGACAGCTTGTTGTCCGGGTACATGAACGGTTGGCCGACCGAATACTTGTAAGCCATCGCTGCGATCGTCGGCATCTTGGCGATCAGCCGGTGCGAGGATATCCGGCGGTGGACCGGATCGGAAATGTCGGTGCTGTCGTGGTAGAACGCCGACAATGCCCCGACCACACCGCACATGATCGCCATCGGGTGGGCATCGCGACGGAAACCGCGATAGAAAGTCGCCAGCTGCTCGTGCAACATGGTGTGGCGAATGATCGTGCGGCTGAAGGTATCCAGCTCGTCCTGGCTCGGCAATTCGCCGTTGAGCAGCAAGTAACACACTTCCATGAAGCTTGAATGCTCGGCCAGCTGACCGATCGGATAGCCGCGGTGGAGCAAAATCCCTTCGTCGCCATCGATATAGGTCAGCGCGCTTTCACAGCTGGCGGTGCTGGTAAACCCCGGATCGAAAGTGAACATGCCGGTCTGGGCATAGAGCTTGCGAATGTCGATCACTTCGGGACCGACACTTCCGGTGATGATCGGCAGTTCGTGGTTCGACCCATCCTGGCCGAGTGTCATTGTCTTGCCCAACTTGCCTTGCTCCTCAAACCTGCTGCACGTCGGCAGAAGCGGCCTGGGCGGCAATGCGCGCCAGACTTTCTTCACGCCCGAGCAGAATCAGCACATCGAATATACCTGGGGAGGTCGTCTGTCCGGTTAGCGCCGCCCTAAGGGGTTGTGCAAGTTTGCCAAGCCCCAATTGCATCTCTTCAGCCATCGCCTTGAGGCTGGCCTCAAGCGCTTCGGCGGACCAATCGTTGACGGCCGCAATCCTGAACTGGATCGCATCGAGCAGGCCGCGCGCTTCCGGTGTCAGCAACGCTGCAGCCTTGTCGTCGAACTCCAGGGGACGCTTGGCGAAAAGGAACCCGGCGCCAGCCGCGATTTCGTTCAGGTCCTTGGCCCGCGTTTTCAGGACCGGCATGGCGCGGGTCAGCAGCGCCAGGTCGATCGAGCCCGCCATCCGTTCCGCGACCAGTCCGGCCAGCCGCTCATCGTCGGCCTCGCGCAGGTAATGACCGTTGAGATTGAGCAGCTTGGCAAGGTCAAATCGCGAGGGACCTTTGCCGACATCGGCGATGTCGAACCATTCAACCGCCTGCTCGCGGCTGATGATTTCGTCATCACCGTGGCCCCAGCCGAGCCTGAGCAGATAGTTGAACAGCGCTTCGGGCAGGATCCCCAGATCGTCGCGATAGCTGTCCACTCCCAGCGCGCCGTGGCGCTTGGACAGCTTGGCGCCATCGGCACCGTGGATCAGCGGGACATGACCATAAACCGGATCGGGCCAACCGCCTTCGATGGCATGCATGCCGCGGATGATCAGCAGTTGGCGGAACGCGTTGTTGATATGGTCATCGCCGCGGATCACATGAGTAACGCCCATATCATGATCGTCGACCACCACTGCCAGCATATAGGTGGGGGTACCGTCCGAGCGGAGCAGAATGAAGTCGTCGAGCTCGGCATTGGCGACGGTGATCGGGCCTTGGACCTGGTCCGCAATCGTCGTCTCGCCTTCGCGCGGGGCCTTGATCCGGACAACCCAAGGCTGGCCTTCGGGCCAGGTCGCGGGATCGGCATCGCGCCATTCGCTCTCGATCCGGAAGCTGCGGCGCTCGGCCTGGGCTGCTTCGCGCCGCGCTGCCAGCTCTTCCTGTGTAAGGTAGCAGCGATAGGCGTGGCCGCCTTCGAGCAGGCTGCGGGCGACTTCGGCGTGGCGTTCAGAGCGGGCAAACTGGAAAGTGGCAGGCTCGTCGCCCATCAGCCCGAGCCAGTCGAGGCCATCGAAGATCGCCGCGATCGCGGGTTCGGTCGAACGGGCGCGGTCGGTATCCTCGATCCGCAGCAGGTACGTGCCGCCGTGATGGCGGGCGAACAGCCAGCTGAACAGCGCGGTGCGGGCGCCGCCGATGTGCAGAAACCCGGTGGGCGAGGGGGCAAAGCGCGTGACGACGCCGCGGCCTGTGGCCGAGACCGCGTCCGCTGCACTTGCACTTGCCATCGCTTGCGCCTTCCTGTCTCTTGCGGGCCATGGCTTCCAGCGCCCCGCCAGACGTGCCGATAGGCAATGATGCGCCGGATTGCGCTGCACTGCAACATGACCCTTGGCGCAAGCGCTTGTCCTTGTCCAGTAGCCTCGCCAGAGTGGAACAATTCCTTGAGGCTGCGGCATTTGATCGCGCACCGTGGCTGGTTGTGGCCTGGGCCGCGGGGATCGCTGCCTGGTTCGCGTTGGGCAGTCTGTGGCAATGGCTGGCGGTGATCGCGTTGGGCGTGGGGCTGGGGTTGGGCAGCCTTGCTCTGTTCTCTGCCGAGGGGCGATTCCCCTATCTCAGGCAGGCGCTGGCGGTGACCGCGCTGGCTCTGGCCGGAGGTTGCGCGCTGGTCTGGGCCAAATCGGCGCTGGTTGGGACGGCGCCGATCGCAAGGCCCACAGTGACCGCGTTTGAAGGGCGCCTGATCGAACGCAAGGAGCAACCCGCCGAACACCGGGTGCGGTTGTTGCTGGCGACTCGCGAGGCGAGCACCGGCAGGGCGATCAGGGTGCGGCTCAACCTCGATCTCGACGAGGACCGCGCCGAGATCAGTGAAGGCGCGCTGCTGCGGATGCGGGCGCGGCTGGTGCCGCCGGCTCCGCCGATGCTGCCCGGAGGCTATGACTTTGCCCGCAGCGCCTGGTTTTCCGGAATCGCCGCGACCGGCGGCGTGCTGGGCAAGGTTGAGGTACTGGAACCCGGCGGAGAAGGCGGGTTGATTGCGCGGACGCAGCGCCGCCTGGCGCAGCATGTCCGCGCCAGCCTAGACGGCTCGCCCGGGACGATCGCCGCGGCCTTCGCTAGCGGCGACCGCGGCGCGATTGCGGAGGTGGACGAGGAGGCGATGCGCGATGCAGGGCTCACCCATTTGCTCTCGATCAGCGGCTTGCATGTCAGCGCAGTGATCGCCGCAGCTTATGTGCTTAGCTTGCGGCTGCTCGGATTGATGCCGTGGTTGGCGCTGCGCGTGCGGCTGCCGCTGGTTGCCGCCGCCGGCGGAGCCCTGACCGGGATCGGCTACACTCTGCTGACCGGCGGTGAAGTGCCAACCATCCGCTCGTGCATCGGCGCGGTGCTGGTGCTCGCTGCATTGGCGTTGGGACGCGAGGCCTTGTCGATGCGGATGGTTGCGGTGGCAGCAATCGCGGTGCTGCTGCTGTGGCCCGAGGCGTTGGTCGGCCCAAGCTTTCAGATGAGCTTCGCTGCGGTGATCGCGATTGTCGCGCTGCATGGCGCGGGTCCATTGCGTGCATTCCATGCCCCGGCCGAACGGCCGTGGTGGGAGCGCGGCCTGCGTGGTCTGGCGATGCTGCTGCTGACCGGGGTGATGATCGAAGCGGCGCTGATGCCGATCGGGTTGTTCCACTTCCACCGCGCCGGGGTTTACGGAGCGCTCGCCAATGTGGTGGCGATCCCGCTCACCACATTCGTCTCGATGCCGCTGATCGCGCTGGCGCTGCTGTTCGATCTGGCTGGCCTGGGCGCGCCGTTCTGGTGGCTGGCGGGCAAGTCGCTCGAACTGCTGCTGGGGCTGGCGCATTGGACTGCGGGCGTCCCAGGAGCAGTCACCACGCTGCCCGCGATCGGCGCCGGGGCCTTTGCGCTATTCGTGGCCGGGGGACTGTGGATCGCACTGTGGCGCGGCAAGATCCGCGCGATCGGACTGATCCCGGCAACGCTGGGGCTGTTCCTGCTCGCCACTTTGGACCCGCCGGATGTGCTGATTTCGGGAGACGGGCGGCATGTCGGGATCACTGGAGAGGGGGCGGAACTGCTGGTGCTGCGCGCGAGCAAGAGCGACTACGTCCGCGAGAACCTGACCGAGATTGCCGGGATGGCGGGCGAAACCCGGATCCTGTCAGCATGGCCCGGCGCGCGCTGCAATGCCGATTTCTGCGCCGCAACTCTGGAACGCGGCGGGCGATCCTGGCAGCTGCTGATCGCCCGCGGCAACGACTATGTCTCAGCCCGTGCGCTGGCCGCGGCTTGCGACCGCGCCGACGTGGTGATCGCCGATCGCCGCTTGCCCGCCGCCTGCCATCCGCGCTGGCTCAAGGCCGACCGCGAATTGCTCGACCGTACCGGCGGGCTGACGCTGAACCTTACCGAGGGACGGATTGAGACCGTCGCCGAGCTTGAAGGCAAGCACGGCTGGTGGCAGCCCACGGTTCGCGCCCGCTACCGGCCACCTTCAGCTATTCACTCAGCCGCACCCGGTGTGCAGCTGCGCGCTCAGTGATAGCGCCGCAGCAGCCCCGCCAGCTTGCCCTGGATCAGCACGTCGCGCGGCTCATAGAGCTGCGCTTCGTAAGCGGCATTGGCGGGATCGAGCCGGACCCGGCCGTTCTCACGCCGCAAATACTTGAGCGTCGCTTCCTCGCCGCGGACCAGTGCGACCACGATCTCACCATCGCGGGCGACGTCGGTCTTGCGGATCAGCGCGTAGTCGCCGTCGAAGATCCCGGCTTCGATCATCGAATCGCCCGAAACCTCGAGCGCAAAATGTTCGCCTGCGCCGAGCAGCGCGGCGGGAACCGGCAGCATCGCCGCGGTTTCCATCGCCTCGATCGGCATACCCGCCGCGATTCTGCCGTGGAGCGGAATTTCGATCACGTCGTTGGCCGGAGCCGGCCGCGCCGGTTCAGGCCGCTTGAGTGCGACGACATTGTCAGCGGGCCGCGCTGGGGCCTTGCTGGTCACATCCTCAGGCTGTTTCAATACTTCCAGCGCGCGGGCGCGGTTGGGCAGGCGGCGGATAAAGCCGCGTTCTTCGAGCGCCGAAATCAGCCGGTGGACCCCCGACTTCGACTTCAAGTCGAGCGCTTCCTTCATCTCCTCGAACGAGGGTGAAACCCCGCTTTCCTCAAGCCGGGTCTGGATGAAGCGGATCAATTCGTGCTGCTTGCGGGTCAGCATGGGCTCTCTCCCTGCGAACTGCGCCAGTGGAATGTTCCAGCGCCTTTCAGTGAACGAATGCGGAACAGTTAAGCAACATCGCGAATCGAGTCAAGCCATACCGCCATTATCGAGCAGATAGACCGAGACCTGATCGCCGGCGCTCACCGCCGGGGCATCAACCGGGCGGTCGATCAGGGCATTGCTCGCCGCCAGCGTCGCCAGCGCCCCGCTGTCCTGGTTGAGCCGGACCGAGACTTGCTGACCGTCCCAATGCGCCCGCAGGAACTCCTGCCGCGCGCCGCCGCCAGCCAGTTGCTCCGCCGCCGGCGCCAGCATCGGGCGGGGCAGGGGATGCGCTGCACCCGCCAGTTTCCGCAGCAACGGCAGCAGAAAAAGGTAGGCGGTGACATGGCTCGACACGGGATTGCCCGGCAGCCCAACCACCAGCTGCGCACCCCGGCTGGCGACCATGATCGGCTTGCCGGGTTTGACTGCCACTTTCCAGAAATCGAGCGTGGCCCCCCAGGCGAGCAGAGCGGGGCGGATCAGGTCGTGATCGCCGACCGAGGCGCCGCCGCTGGTCACCACCACATCGGCGCTTTCAGCCCGGGCGAGGGCCGCGGCGAGGGCATCCATGCTGTCAGCGACCGGGCCAATCCGCTCGATGATGCAGGGCAAGGTCGAGGTCGCCAGCGCGGCGAGCATCGCCCCGTTGCTCGCCGGAATCTGGTGAACCGCGCAGGTTGCAGGATCGCGCGAAAGCTCGTCGCCGCTGTCGATGATCGCGATCCTGGGCAAGCGGTGCACCGCGACATGGCTGTGGCCGGCGCCAAGCGCGAGCGCGAGCTGGGTCGGGCCAAGCCGCGATCCCGCCTTTAGCAGTTCTGCGCCTAGGGCAAAGTCCATGGCTTTGCGGCGGATATGTTTGGCGGTCGGTTCGGGGGGTGTTCCGGTGAGCGTCAAAGCATCACCGTCACGCGACGCATCCTCTTGCATTAGCACCATGTCGGCGCCCGCCGGGATCAGCGCTCCGGTGGCGATTCGCACTGCCTCACCGGCCTCGACTGAGTTGCCAAAGGGGTGTCCGCAGGCGCTCTCACCGATCACCCGCCAGGGTCCGGGCAAGTCAGCGGCGCGCAAGGCATAGCCATCCATCGCCGAAAGGTCGGCCGGGGGCTGAGTGCGCTGCGCGATCAACGGTTCGGCGAGGTAGCGACCCAGCGCTTCATCGACCGGCACCCGTTCGATCGGCAGCGGCCCCAACCGGTCTTGGGCCAACGCAAACAAACGCGCCTGGGCTTCGGCAAGCGGCAGCAGCGCCATCAGCCTGGCGCTTTCCAGTCATCCGACTTGCCGCCGCGCTTCTCGATCAGGCGGAGATCGGAAATCACCATGCCCTTGTCGAGCGCTTTGACCATATCGTAGATTGTCAGAAGTGCCACAGAAGTCGCTGTCAAAGCTTCCATTTCCACGCCAGTACGTCCGGTGAGCGAGGCGCTGGCGGTTGCCCGGACAGCACCGTCTTCGATGGTGAAATCGACTGTCACCGCATCGAGCGCCAGCGGATGGCATAGCGGGATCAGTTCGGCGGTTTTCTTGGCGGCCATGATCCCGGCAATCCGTGCCGCTGCCAGCACATCGCCTTTGGGGGCCGCGCCATCGCGGATCGCTGCCAGCGCTTCTGCCGACATGGAAATCTTGCCCGAAGCTACCGCCACGCGCAGCGATTCGGGCTTGCCGCCGACATCGACCATTCGCGCTTTGCCAGCCGCGTCGAGGTGAGTGAGCTTGCTCATCGCGGTCCAAAACCGGACTGGAACCTGACAAACCTGACAGGGTCCAGGGAGCAGAAAAATTCCTCAAAAAAAATGCCGATCTGGTGAGGCGCAGGCCCAGCCGCAAGCGACGCGGTTCCGGCTGGCGGTGACAAGGTCAGGAGATCGATCATCGCCGCCAACATGCCAGAGCGCGGGCCTGTAGGACAGTCGCCATTTTGGCTGTCAGCCTTCGAGCAGCACGCGAGTTGCCGCTGCGACATCAGTTTGCCGCATCAGGCTTTCGCCGACCAGAAAGGTTTGCACTCCGCAGGCTTGCAGTCGCACCAGATCGGCGTGCGAAATGATCCCGCTTTCGCTGACCAGCAGTGTCCCCTCCGGCGCCAGCGGAGCGAGTTGCTCGGTGGTCGCCAGATCGGTGACAAAGCGCTTCAAATCGCGGTTGTTGACCCCGATCAGACGCGATTTGAGCCGCGCGGCGCGGTCCATTTCGGCTTCGTTATGGACCTCGACCAGCACGTCCATCCCGCGTTCCAGTGCTGCGGCTTCGATCTCCGCCATGACGCCATCTTCCAGCGCGGAAACGATGATCAGGATGGCATCTGCGCCGATCGCGCGGCTTTCGGCCACCTGCCAGGGATCGACCATGAAATCCTTGCGAATCACCGGGAGTGTGCAGGCGGCGCGAGCGGCGATCAGATAGTCCTCATGCCCTTGAAAGTAGGGCGCGTCGGTCAGAACCGACAGGCACGCAGCGCCGCCGGTTTGGTAGGCCCTAGCATGAGCGGGCGGATCAAAATCACTGCGGATCAACCCCTTGGACGGCGAAGCTTGCTTGATTTCTGCGATCAAGGCAAAGCCAGTCGCGGCTTTGTTGCGCAAAGCTGCCTCAAACCCGCGCGGGGCCGATTGCGTGGCGGCGCGGGCATCGAGTTCAGCGAGCGAAGCAGCAGCCTTTCGCGCGGCCACTTCATCCCGTTTGGTGGCGCAGATTTCGGTGAGTTTGTCGGTCATTTGACGGTATCGATCCAGCAATCGAGCAGCGCCTTGGCCAGCCCCTTGTCGAGTGCTTCGGCGGCCTCTTCTGCGCCTTCGAGCCAGTCCTCGGCCGCTCCCGCGACGATCAGCGCGGCGGCGGAATTGAGCACCACGGCGTCGCGGTAGGCGCCGGGTTCGCCATCGAGCAGCCGCCGTAGCGCTGCGGCGTTGAATTGGGCATTGCCGCCGCGCAAGGCTTCGAGCGGGTGCGAGATCAGGCCGGCGTCCTCGGGTCGCAGTTCGATTCCGATTCCGGGCAGGCCGATTGCCGCGACGTAGCTGGTCCCGGCGATCGACAGTTCGTCTAGCCCTTCAGCGCCTGAAACGATCAGCGCCGCCTCAGTCCCCAACAGTTCCATGGCATCGCGGTACAGCGCGATCAGCGAGGGATGCGGCACTCCGACCAGTTGGCGCGTCACTCGGGCCGGGTTGGCAAGCGGGCCAGTGAGATTGAAAATGGTCCGCCGCCCCAGTGCTTTACGGATCGGGGCGAGCCGGGCTAGCGCGGGGTGGTGCGCCTGCGCGAACAGGAAGGCGATGCCAAGATCGGGCAAGGTTGCCTCGGCCAGTTCGCTGGCCCGCGCCAAATTGAGCCCCAGCGCCTCCAGCGTGTCGGCGCCGCCGGCCTGGCTCGAGGCGGCGCGGTTGCCGTGCTTGGCTACCGGCACCCCGCAGGCCGCAACCACCAGCGCCACCGCGGTCGAGACGTTGAGCGAATGCTGGCCGTCGCCGCCGGTGCCGCAGACGTCGATCGCGCCAGCCGGAGCGGAAACGGCGGTCATCCGCGCGCGCATCGCCAGCACGGCGCCGGCGATCTCAACGGCGGTTTCACCGCGTTCGGCCAGCTCGACCAGGGTGGCGGCAATCTCTGCATCGGTCAGCTTGCCGTCGAGCATCTCTGCAAACAGGGCTTCGGCTGCGGCCAGCTTCGGATCGCTCATGACCGGGTTTCCGAACGGCGATAGCGATCGCGCAGATTGGCCGGCAGCCAGGTTCGTTCGATCCAGGCCAGCACGAACCACATGGCAATCGCGGCCAGCGCAGCAAAACCGATGATCCGGCGCGGCGGAGCCTCAGCCAGGAACGCGCACAGCCCGACAATTGCGACGATGACCACAGCATGGACCCGGATCCGCGGACGAATTGTCCGGCGAAACTCGGCCATGCCCGCCGCAATCGCCGCAGCCTCGCTCACACCAGTTCCTTGACCGGCAGTCCGCAGATCCTGAGGAAGTTGGCGAGCAGGGCGTGGCCATGTTCGGTGGCGATGCTTTCTGGGTGGAACTGGACCCCGTGGATCGGCAGCGCGCGATGGCGAAATCCCATAACGTGGCCATCGTCGGAGGTGCAGTTGATCACTAGCCCTTCGGGTACGTCATCGACAATCAGCGAGTGATAGCGGGTGGCAGTGAAAGGCGAGGGCAAGTCGGCAAAAACTCCACTGCCATCATGTGTCACGGCCGAGGTCTTGCCGTGCATCAACCCGCCGCGCACCACTTGCCCGCCAAAATGCTGACCGATCGACTGGTGGCCCAGGCAAACCCCCAGCAGGGGCAAACTGGCCTCAGCGCAGGCCGCAACCAGATCGAGGCTGATTCCGGCCTCGTTGGGCGTGCAAGGCCCGGGCGAGATCAAGAAGCCCTTGGCCCCGCTCGATACAGCCTGTCCGGCAGAAATCGCATCGTTGCGCTCGACCCGCACCTCGGCGCCCAATTCCATCAGGTAATGGACCAGGTTCCAGGTGAAGCTGTCGTAGTTGTCGATAACCAGGATCATGGGGCCGCCCATAGAAGCGCGGCGAATGATTTGCCAGTGAAGCTTGATTTATGGGGTTGCCTTGCCGGCAAAGCGGTCGCTTGCACGGATCAGCCCGTCGGTGATCCCCGGTTCGGTGAACAAATGGCCGCCGTCGGGAACGATCTGCAGCTCGACCTCAGGCCAGGCCTGCTTGAGCGCCCAGGCTACTGACGGCGGCGTGCAGCAATCGTGCCGGCCCTGGACGATGACCCCCGGGATGTCCTTCAACCGGTGCGCATTGGCCAGCAATTGTCCGGGCTCCAGCCAACACTTGTTCCGGAAGAAGTGGTTCTCGATCCGCGCGACCGCCACGGCATGATCGTCGGCGGTGAAATCGGCGAGCATCTCCGGGTCGGGCAGCAGGGTAACGGTCAATCCCTCCCACAGCGACCAGGCCTTGGCCGCAGCCAGCCGCACGTCCGGATCTTCGCTGGTCAGGTGGCGGTGGTAGGCCTCAAGCAGGTTACTGCGCTCTGCGGCGGGTATATGGCCGACAAAATCATCCCAGCCTTCGGGGTAAAACGCGCTCGCACCGGATTTGTAGAGCCAGTCGTATTCGCTCTGACCGCCCAGGAAAATACCGCGCAGCACCAGTTCGCTGACCCGTTCGGGATGCGCCTGGGCATAGGTCAGCGCCAGCGTGGAGCCCCACGAGCCGCCGAACACCAGCCAGGTCTCGTACCCAGCCATGGTGCGCAGCGCCTCGATGTCGGCGACGAGGTGCCAGGTGGTGTTGGCTTCGAGGCTGGCGAACGGCAGCGAGCGCCCACAGCCACGTTGATCGAACAGCAGCACGTCGTAGAGCGCGGGGTCGAATTGCTGGCGTTGCTCGGCGTTGCAGCCGCTTCCGGGCCCGCCGTGGAGAAACACCGCCGGCTTGCCGCCCGGGGTGCCGCAGCGCTCCCAATAGACCGTGTGCCCGTCGCCAACTTCGAGCATGCCGCTGGCATAAGGCTCGATCGGTGGATAGAGTTTGCGGCGTTGGTCGGGCATATTCATTTCCACGCCATCGGTTTCACCAGGTCCTGCTGCCAGAACCTGGTCCAGTTCCCAGGGTGGAGCGAAGCGGCGATCAGGGCGAAAAGGGTGCGCATAACCAGCAAGTTAGTTGGGCGCAGCGCAAGGTCAAGCTAGCAGTCGATCACCCGCACCAACCGAAACCGCTCGCACCACAGCATCATTTCTGGATCGAAGCCGCCGTTGCGTTCGAAGTAAGTACGGTGGCCCTTACGCCAATCCTCCAGCGTTTCGTCGCCTTCGCCTTCATCGAGCGCAAACTGCAGATCCACGTCACAGAACCGGTGCTGTTCGAGTTCGACCGTCTCAATCACGACACGCGGATTTCCGCTGCCGTCGAGTGCAACCATCTGCTTGCCGACATGGGTCTGCTCGCCATCTGCGACAGACCAGCACGTCGCACGCTTTGATCCGCCAATCACGAACCCAAGCAGCCGGTCGGCCATCTCGCTGGAATCGCCGAACGCGAAGCTTTCCAGCGCTTCCCAGTCGCTTGTCACTGCCCGAACCCTGCCTCACCCGCCACCCGCACTGCCTCCTTGGCCGCTGCGATCAGCGCTCCGGCCTTGGCCTCGCATTCGCGCTGTTCGTAGGCGGGGTCAGAGTCGGCGACGATCCCGGCGCCGGCCTGAACATGCAGCACCCCGTCCTTGACCACTCCGGTACGGAGCACGATGCAGCTGTCGAGGTTGCCGTCGGGCGCGAAGTAGCCGACCCCGCCGGCATAGGCCCCGCGGGTTTCGGGTTCGAGCTCGGCGATAATCTCAGCGGCGCGAACCTTTGGAGCACCGCTGACGGTGCCCGCGGGAAACCCCGCGAGTACCGCGTCGATTGCGTCATGCCGTGCGCTGTCGAGCCGCCCGACCACGTTCGAGACGATGTGCATGACGTGGCTGTAGCGCTCGACGGTGTAGCTTTCGGTGACCTGCACCGTCCCCGCCTGCGCCACCCGGCCGACATCGTTGCGGCCAAGATCGAGCAGCATCAGGTGCTCGGCACGCTCCTTGGGATCGGCGAGCAGGCTGGCTTCGTTTTCGCGGTCTTGCTCTGGCGTTTCGCCGCGAGGGCGCGTGCCGGCGATCGGCCGGATCGTAACTTCGCCCTCGCGCACCCGGACCAGGATCTCGGGGCTCGATCCGGTCAGGGCAAAGCCGGGGAGATCGAGGAAATAGAGAAACGGCGACGGGTTGACCCGGCGCAATGCGCGGTACAGCGCCAGCGGGGGCAGGGTGAACGGGCAGGTAAAGCGCTGCGCCAGCACCACCTGGAAGATATCGCCCGCGGCGATGTAGTCCTTGGCCTTGAGGACCATGCGCGCATAGTCGCCCTCCGCCATGGTCGGCTCGAGCACCGGCTCGGCCAGCATCGCGTCCCGCATCGGCGCCGGAGCGGGCTGCGCGAGCTGGTGCAGCACCGTCTCGAGACGGTCCTCGGCGGCGCTGACAACCTGCTCGGCGGGGGCGGTTGATGGCCACAGCGGCGCGACGCACCACAGCGTGTCACCCAGCCGGTCGAACACTAGGATTACGGTCGGCCGGACGAACAGCATGTCCGGCAAGTCTAGCGGGTTCGCCGCCGGACGCGGCAGCTTCTCAACCAGGCCATACGTTTCGTAACCGAAGTAACCGACCAGGCAGGTCAGCGATGGCGGCAGCTCGGGTGGGACGTCAATCCGGCAGGCTTTAACCAGCGCGCGCAGTTCGCGCAGGCTGCCGCCTTCAAGTGGCACAAACGCTTGCCGGTCGTGCCGCCAGACGCGGTTGATCTCGCACGCCGATCCGGTGGCGCGGAACACCAGATCGGGATCGAGCCCGAGCAGCGAATAACGCCCGCGAACTTCGCCGCCCTGAACCGATTCGAGCAGAAAGTCGCCGCGCCCTTCCTTGATCAGCTTGACCGCTGCGCCCACCGGGGTTTCGCAGTCGGCCACCAGCCGCCGCCAGACCAAAGCCGGCTGTCCCGCCGTCAGAGCGCTCAGCGCGGCTTCGCGGTTCTCGACACCGGCTCCGCTCATTGCGCTCAGGAGCCGCCCAGCAACCGCTTGCGCACCGCTGCGATCGCCGCATCGTTGCGCTTGGCGCCGACTGCGGCCTGCATTGCCTTGGCCAGCTGATCGGCATATTCCTCGCCCTGGGCTTGCTGCAGGCTTTGCAACAGACCGGGCAGGCGCGCGTCCTTGGGATCGACCTTGCCGAAAGCAACCTCGCTGACCGTCACCACATACCAGCCGCGGTTGCGCGGTGCCGCCATCAGCTTGACCTTGCCTTTGGGCAGCGCGAAAAACAGCACCAGCGGTTTGGGCGCATTGGGGCCCATTGCCTGAATATCCATCCGCGCTTGGTCGACCCGGTCAACCGGCGGCAAGGCCACCCCGAGCGAAGCCATGGCAACCTCCATCGGTACTCCCTTGGCAAGCTGCCCTTCGACTTGCTTGGCCGCTGCGGCGGCCGCTTTGGCGCCCTTGGAAAGCTGCACGTCCTGCACCACAAGCGGCCGGATTTCCGCCAGCGGGGGCGGGGCGGTGGTGGTCAGTGTGCCGACATCAAAGATGATGAAGGTCTTGCCCGGTTCGATCTCGGCAAGCTGAGGCTGGCCTTCACCTTCCATCGCAAAGGCAGTCGACAGCACCTTGGCGAGCACTGCCGGAGCCGCGGCGCCGGGCTGACCGAACACCGCGCCGTTGGCCAGCAATTGCGCGGTTGTGGCCGGGGTCTGGCCCAGCTCCTTGGCCATGTCGGTCAGAGTCGCACCATTGTCGAACTCATCCTCGATGCTGGCCGAGAAATCGGTGAGCGCGGCGCGGCGCTTTTCGCTGGCGAGGGCGGTGGAAATCTCGGCGCGGGCCTGGTCCAGCGTCTTGCCGGGTTTGCGTTCGGCGCCATCGACCCGCACCACCAGCCAGCCGAGCGGGGCCTTGAACGGACCCGCCAACTTGCCTTGGGGGGCCGCGAACACCGCCTCGGCGGCGGCGGCAGAGGCTTGCAGGGCATATTCCTCGCGGCTAACCGGACCCAGCACGGCGACGCCCAGTCCCTTGGTGGCAGCAGCAGCCTCGAGCGTCTTGCCGCCAGCAACTTCGACCAGCACCGCCTTGCCCGCGGCCTCGGTCGGCACGACCATCTGGGCCAGCTTGCGCTTGTCGGTGGCTGTGTATTGCGCCTTGCTGGCGGTGTAACGCGCGGCGATTTCGGGTTCGGTGGGGGCGGGAAGGGCTTTGACCACGCTCTCGTCGAACACCACGTAACGCACGGTGCGGCGTTCGGGCAGCTGGTAATCGCCGCGGTGCCCATCGTACCAGGCCTTGACCTCTGCCTCGCTAGGCGGCGCCTTGGGCGCAAAGGCCGCGGACGGCAGCAGCCCGATCGCTCCCTTGCGCCGTTCGGTCACCACCCCGGCATAACGCAGCACCGCGCTGGCTGGCACTTTCGAGCCGATCCGGGAAGACGCGATCAGCTGGCGCGCCATCAGGTCTTCTTCCAGCCCGAGACGGAACTCAGCGTCGGTTTGGCGGCGCTGGGCGACGTATTGAGCATAGAGCAAAGGATCGACCTTGCCGTCGGGTCCCTGGATGCCTTGAAGCTTGGCGATTTCGCTATCGATCAGGCGGGTGCCGATGTGGATCCCCTGATCCTTGCCAAATTCGAGTGTGGCGCGGCGCGCGAGCAGGTACTCAAGCAAATCCTCAAGCCCGCCCTTGGCAACGAAGCTGCGCATCGTCGCAGTCGGGTCCTGGCGGCGCATGTTGTCCACCACAGTGCTAGCGGTGCGTTCGAGATCGGCAGTGTCGATCCGCGAATCGCCGACCGTGGCCACCCGGTCGCCCCCGGCCACGCCGCCAAAGGTGCCGCCCGAAGACACATCGCCCAGTCCGAACGCCAGCGCGATCATCACCAGGAAGCCAAGCGCAATGCCGATCCCGAGCTTTGAGGAAATGCCCTTGCGGAAGAATTGCAGCATCGATCACTCGCAAATTGGGGTTGGCGGCGCAGCCTGCGCCTTGCGGCGGGGCTTTAGGCACGAATGGACTGGCAGGCAATGGGACACCCTGGCGCAAGGGCTTTGACAAGCCTCGGCCAAAGCCACTAGGCGCAAAGGCAAGCGCCGGCCGATCGAGCCGGCAACCCGGTTCAGCGAGGAAATCCATGTCCCATCCACCCTACATCGTCGGCAACTGGAAAATGAACGGGACCCGGGCGATGCTGGCCGAGGCGCGCGCGATTGATCGCGGCGCGGCACGCCATCCCGGGGTGCAGGTGGGCATCGCCCCGCCGTTCACGCTGATCCAGACGCTGGCAGACGCGCTTGAGACTGCGGCGGTCGGCGGCCAGGATTGCCACCAGGCAGCTTCCGGAGCGTTTACCGGCGACGTTTCGGCGGCCATGCTGGGCGATGCCGGCGCCGGCTTTGTGATTGTCGGCCATTCCGAGCGCCGCGCGCTGCGCGGTGAAAGCGATGCGCTGGTCAAGGCCAAGGCTGAGGCCGCTCTTGCAGCAGGCCTTGGCGTGATCGTCTGCGTTGGTGAAACCGAAGCCCAGCGCGATGCCGGCCAGGCTGAAGCGGTGGTCGCCGCCCAGCTCGATGGCTCGCTGCCGCGGGGCGAGGGCGCTTCGACCCAGGTTACCGTCGCCTACGAGCCGGTCTGGGCGATCGGCACGGGGCGGGTCCCATCGCTGGGCGATGTCGGCGCGATGCACCGCTCGATCCGTGCGCGGTTGGCGGTGATTTACGGCGCGGACGGCGCTGCGGTGAGGATTCTCTACGGCGGCTCAGTCAACGCCGCCAACGCCGCCGAACTGCTTGGCGTCGATGAGGTGGGCGGGGCACTGGTTGGCGGCGCCAGCCTCTCTGCCGAGAGCTTCCTGGCAATCGTTGCAGCCGCCGGACCGATCGAAGACTGAGCCGACGCCTTGCACATCGCTGCCCGCGCGCCTAGATGCGCGCTGCACCGCCAATTCTGCGAAAGCCCTTCATGTCCTCGCTCTTCATCATGCTCATGGTTGTTCAGGCCATCGTCGCCGCGCTGCTAGTGGCGGTGATCCTCATGCAGAAGTCCGAAGGCGGCGGGCTGGGGGTGGGCGGCAGCCCGGCCGGCCTGATGAGCGCGCGCGGCGCGGCCGATTTTCTCAGCCGTTCAACCGCAATCCTGGCGGTGGTCTTCGTGGTGCTGTCGATTACGCTCGCCGCCATGGCGGTTCGGGCCGGCTCGGCGCGCGAAATCGACGATTCGCTCAATCGCCAGATCACCCCGGCGCAATTGCCCGCAGCCCCGGCACCGCTGCCGGCCAATCCGCTTTCGGCAACTCCGGCGACCGTTCCTGCGGCGGCTCCGGCCACTACGCCCGCCACGCAATAACGCCCGGGCGTTCAACCACAGCTGTGGATTGGGGCAAGCTTCACTTGCCCGATCCCGCCCTAGTGGCTTAAGGCCCGACTCCCATGGCGCGGTTCATATTTATCACCGGCGGCGTGGTCTCCTCGCTTGGCAAGGGTTTGATGGCGGCAAGCCTTGCGGCTTTGCTGCAGGCCCGCGGCTTCAAGGTCCGGATCCGCAAGTTCGACCCCTATCTCAACGTCGATCCGGGAACCATGAGCCCCTATCAGCACGGCGAGGTTTACGTCACCGATGACGGCGCAGAGACCGACCTTGACCTGGGTCATTACGAACGCTTCACCGGGGTTTCGGCCCGCCAGGCAGACAATATCACTTCGGGCCGGATCTACCGCGATATCATCGCCCGCGAACGCCGCGGCGATTACCTGGGCGCCACCGTCCAGGTGATCCCGCACGTCACCGATGCGATCAAGGAGTTTGCTCAGGCTGACACCGAGGATCTCGATTTCGTGCTGTGTGAGATCGGCGGAACCGTCGGCGATATCGAGGGACTGCCGTTCGTAGAGGCGATCCGCCAGCTGAGGAACGAGCTGGGGCGTGAAACGACCTGTTCGATCCACGTCACACTGGTGCCCTATGTTGCGGCCGCGGGCGAGCTCAAGACCAAGCCGACCCAGCACTCGGTGCGCGAGCTGACCAGCCTCGGCGTTCAGCCCGACCTGCTGCTGTGCCGCTGCGAGCACCCCTTGCCTGAGAACGAGCGCGCCAAGATCGCGCTGTTCTGCAACGTCCGCAAGGAAGCTGTGATCCAGGCGCTCGATGCCAGCAGCATCTATGCAGTGCCGCTGCAGTACCACGCCGAAGGGCTCGACGCCGAAGTGCTGCGCCATTTCGGCTTGACCAGCGCGGCACCCGATCTGGCGCGCTGGGAGGATATCGTCGACCGCTATCAGCACCCCGAAGGCGAAGTGACAATCGGGGTTGTCGGCAAGTACGTCGGGCTGCCCGACGCCTACAAGAGCCTCAACGAAGCGCTGGTCCACGGCGGTATGGCCAATCGGGTCAAGGTCAACATCCAATGGATCGATGCCGAGCTGTTTGAGGCCGGCGACGAAGCGATCGTCACCCGGCTTGAGCCGATGCACGCGATCCTGGTGCCGGGGGGCTTCGGAGTGCGCGGCACCGAAGGCAAGATCGCCTCGGTGCGCTTTGCACGCGAGCGCAAGGTGCCGTTCTTCGGGATTTGCCTGGGCATGCAGATGGCCTGCATCGAAGGCGCGCGCGAGGCCGGAATCGGCGAGGCCGGCTCGACCGAGTTCGGGCCGACCAAAGAACCAGTGGTCGGGATTATCACCGAATGGATGAGCGAAGAGGGATTGCAGCAACGCGGCGCCGATTCGGATCTGGGCGGGACAATGCGGCTCGGCGCTTACGAAGCCAAACTTTCCGGCAACAGCCACATTTCGACGATCTACGGCGGCGCGACCACGATCTCGGAACGGCATCGCCACCGTTACGAGGTCAATGGGGCTTACCGCGAGGCGCTGGAGGGTGGCGGGCTGGTCTTTTCCGGAATGTCCCCGGATGGTCTTTTGCCCGAGATCGTCGAGCGTCCCGACCACCCTTGGTTCATCGGGGTACAGTTCCATCCTGAGCTGAAAAGCAGGCCTTTTGAACCACATCCGCTGTTCGCCGGATTCATCGCTGCGGCCTTGCAGCAAGCCCGGCTGGTGTGACCGGGCAAGACCCGCAGAATTCCGGCCCTAAGCCAATGATCGATTTATCCACAAACGCCTTGCCAAGACCCGGAACATTCCCATAGCGAGGCGCAACAAAATCGAATCGCGGGCGCTCGGTAAGGTAATTTCAACCGCATTCGTTGCGGCTTCATACCCAAAGGCTGTTGCATGATTGCAGCTGATGGGGGGCAGGCTTGTCGCGCTCTGATCGTCTTCTGCGACCCGGACGATCACGAAGCGACTTGACGGCGTGCAAGCGTCGTGGGGGTGGGGCCTAAGGCTCCACCCCCAATTCGTTTCAGACTCCCTGAAAAATCAGGCGGCCTCGCTGGTCTCTGCATCCTTGACTACGGCGAGCGTCTTTTGGGTGCCGACCGGAATTTTCTTGGGCTTCATCGCTTCGGGAACTTCGCGGACCAGATCGATCGCCAGCATGCCGTCCTCTAGCTGGGCGTCTTCAACCCGGACATAGTCGGCCAGCTCGAAACGGCGCTCAAAGCCGCGCTGGGCAATGCCGACGTGGAGGAACTGTCCGGCCGAGGTTTCTTCGCCCTTCTTGCCCTGGACCACCAGCAGGTTCTGCTGCGCGGTGATATCGATATCGGCTGGCTTGAACCCGGCGACTGCCAAAGTGATGCGATAGGCATCCTCGCTGCGGCGTTCGATGTTGAACGGGGGATAGTTGTCGCCGCCGCCGACCCGGCCCTGGTTTTCCAAGAGGTCGAACAAGCGGTCGAACCCGACCATGGTGCGGCGATAGGGGGTAAAATCAAAACGGTTCATGTCCAAAATCCTCGTGCTTGAGCAATCTTGTGGAGGAGGTCCGGGGATCCGGCACCTCCGATGCTGGCGTCATCTCCGTTCAGGACAATGACACCGCAACCGATGTATGTTAGCTCGGCCGCGTTTCAAGAGGAGCAGCCCGTGGTCGCACCCAAAGTCGAAATCTACACCAAATGGGGCTGCGGCTTTTGCGTCCGTGCCAAGGCGCTGCTTGAAGCCAAGGGCGTCGCATTTGACGAGTATGACATCACCCTTGGTGGACCCAAACGAGCGGAGATGCATGCCCGGGTGCCGAGCGCGGCGACCGTGCCGCAAATCCTGATCGGAGGACAGGCAGTAGGCGGCTGTGACGAACTCCAGGCGCTCGACCGCGCCGGCAAGCTTGATGCGATGCTGGCTGGCTAGTCGATGACCCAACGGATCGCGGTCTTGCAGATGACTTCGGGGATTGATCCCGCGGCCAACGCAGCGGCGATGGTGAACGCCGTCGCCGCAGCCAAAGCCGGCGGCGCGACGATGCTGTTCACCCCCGAAATGTCGGGATTGCTTGATCGTGAGCGCGCGCGCGCGACCCCCCACATTGTCAGCGAGAACCAGAACCCGGTGTTGGCGGCGATGCGCGATGCAGCTGCAGCGGCGGGGATCTGGGTAGCAATCGGCAGCCTTGCGGTTGCCCGCGACGACGGCCGCTGGGCCAATCGCGGGTTTGTGATCGACGCAGGCGGGGCAATCGCTGCGCGCTATGACAAGATCCACATGTTCGATGTCGATCTGGATACTGGTGAAAGCTGGCGTGAATCTTCAGCCTATGCCCCAGGTGATGCGGTGGTGACGGTGCAGACGCCAATCGGCAAGCTGGGACTGACGATCTGCTATGACCTGAGATTTCCCGGCACTGTTCGAAGCGCTTGGCCGCGAACGCTGCGATGTCATCGCAATTCCCGCAGCGTTCACTGTGTCGACCGGACAGGCGCATTGGCACGTCTTGCAACGCGCCCGCGCGATCGAAGCCAGCGCTTTCGTTATCGCCGCGGCGCAGGTGGGCTCTCATGCTGATGGTCGCAACACCTATGGACATTCGCTGGTAGTCGATCCCTGGGGTGAGATTCTGCTCGACCTGGGTGGTGAAGGCAGCGCCCTGGGCTTTGCCGAGGTCGACCTGGCGCGGATCGCCGATGTTCGCGCCCAGCTGCCCAGCCTTGCCAATCGCCGCGAAATCCCCAGATTGGGGGTGAAATGATTGTCTTTGACCTTGAATGCCAGGCGCTTGGCCACCGTTTCGAAGGCTGGTTCGCGAATTCGGACGCCTATGCCAGCCAGCAAGCGCGCGGGCTGCTCACCTGCCCGCACTGCGGTTCGCCCGACGTCGCCAAGGCGGCGATGGCGCCCAGTATCGGCCGCAAGGGCAATCAGCTGCCCGCCGTGCAGACCGAGCGCAAGCCAGTCGCCGGCGGTGCTCTGCCGGCCGAAGTGCGCGAAGCGATGAGCAAACTCGCCGCCATCCAGGCCGAAGCGCTCAAGCAATCGCGCTGGGTCGGGGAAGACTTTGCCGACGCCACGCGCGCCATGCACTATGGCGAACGCGAGACCGAGGCGATCCATGGCCAGGCTACTCCGACCGAGGCCAAGGACCTCGTTGAAGAGGGCATCGCGGTGATGCCGCTGCTGATCCCGGTTGCTCCACCCGAGGAACTCAACTGATTGCAGAGCGCCACCTCCCTCCCTATGGGAAACGCGGGCGCCCGTAGCTCAGCAGGATAGAGCACCAGATTCCTAATCTGGGGGCCACAGGTTCGAATCCTGTCGGGCGCACCATATCAAACAGGTTCGGAGTCGGAGCGCAGCGGAGACGACCGCAGCGCAGCGAAGGTCAATCCTGTCGGGCGCACCACTTCACATTTCACTTGAACCTTCGCGGTCACACCTCGTCGCAATTCGCGCACCATGGTTAACTTTCCACTTGAAACACTGATTCAATTGTGATTCTTAGGCAGCATGCGGGGGCATCACAGCGAGGTCATTGTGGCAAGGGACAGCCTGACACAGGCTATCGCATTGGTTTGCCTGCTGATTATGGGGGCGATGGTGCTGGTTGGCCCGTCAGGCCTGCTCGCTTGGAGCGATAACAACCGCTTGCTGGTCGAACGCCAGAATGAATTGAAAGTGCTCAGCGTCCAGCGCGATGAACTGCGCAACCGGGTGGCGCTGCTCAATCCACGCCAGATCGATCCCGATATGGCGGGCGAATTGCTGCGTGCCAATCTCAACGTGGTTCACCCCGACGAAATGGTCATGCTGCTCGATTGAGCGCTGGCGTTGCGGGCCAGGCAACAAATTCGTATGCGGCGGTTTTACTTGCAGGCGCTTCGCCCTATAGCTCCGGGTTGACGTTTAACTCCCCGGGGGATCCCACTTTGGCCAAGTCTCCAGCGCGCCGCAAAACCCCAGCCAAGGCTGCTTCCAGCGAAGCCAATTTTGCGCTGCACAGCCTGCAGGAAGCCCACGACGCCGCTCCCCGTTTCGCCGCGACCGACGCGCAATTACTCGAATTCTACGAACAGATGCTACTGATCCGCCGGTTCGAGGAGAAGGCCGGGCAGCTTTATGGTCTGGGGCTGATCGGCGGGTTCTGCCACCTTTACATCGGCCAGGAAGCGGTCGCGGTCGGGCTGCAATCAGCGCTCGATGGGGAGAAGGACAGCGTCATCACCGGCTACCGCGATCACGGCCATATGCTGGCCTACGGGATCGATCCCAGGGTGATCATGGCCGAGCTGACCGGGCGCGCGGCGGGGATCAGCCGCGGCAAGGGCGGTTCGATGCACATGTTCAGTGTCGATCACAAATTCTACGGCGGCCACGGCATTGTCGGCGCGCAGGTGCCGCTTGGCGCGGGCCTGGCCTTTGCCCACAAGTACCGCGGCGACGGCGGCGTCTGCATGGCCTACTTCGGCGACGGCGCCGCCAACCAGGGCCAGGTTTACGAAGCCTTCAACATGGCGGCGCTGTGGCAATTGCCGATCATCTTTGTGGTCGAAAACAATGGCTATGCGATGGGCACCGCGGTCACTCGCGGTTCGGCCGAAACCCACTTCCACCGCCGCGGCACCGCTTTCCGGATTCCCGGGATGAGCGTCAACGGCATGGACGTGCTTGAGGTTCGCGCCGCCGCCGAAGTCGCGCTCGGCCATGTCCGCGGCGGCAACGGGCCGGTGCTGATGGAACTGATCACCTATCGTTATCGCGGCCATTCGATGTCCGACCCGGCCAAGTACCGCAGCCGCGAGGAAGTGCAGGAAATGCGCGAGAAACACGATCCGATCGACGCCGCCAAGGAAGAACTGCTGAAGCGAGGCGTCACCGAAGAACGGCTCAAGGAGCTGGAAAAGGCGATCCGCGCGAAGGTGGGCGAAGCCGCCGATTTTGCCGAAAGTTCACCCGAACCGGAAGCTGCCGAACTCTACACCGACGTGCTGGTGGAGAGCTACTGATGGGCATCGAGCTGAAAATGCCCGCGCTGTCCCCGACCATGGAAGAGGGGACGTTGGCCAAATGGCTGGTCAAGGAAGGCGACGCGGTCAAATCGGGGGACATCCTCGCCGAGATCGAGACCGACAAGGCGACGATGGAGTTCGAATTGATCGATGAAGGGGTGATCGGCAAGATCCTGATTCCTGAAGGGACCGAGGGTGTGAAGGTCGGCACGGTGATCGCGGTGATCGGCGGGGAAGGGGAGGCCGCCGTGGCATCCACGCCAGCTGCGCCGCCGGTCCCGGTCGAAACTGCGCCCGCTGCGATCGAACGGCCGGCGCCAGCTGCCCGCATCTCCGATCCCGAAATCCCCACTGGCACTGCCACCCGTCAAGCAACCGTCCGCGAAGCGCTGCGCGATGCCATGGCCGAGGAAATGCGCCGCGACGACCGCGTCTTCGTGATGGGCGAGGAAGTGGCGCAGTACCAGGGCGCCTACAAGGTCACCCAGGGTCTGCTCGACGAGTTTGGCCCGCGCCGGGTGATCGACACCCCGATCACCGAATACGGCTTTGCCGGGATCGGCACCGGCGCGGCGATGGGCGGGCTACGCCCGATCGTCGAGTTCATGACCTTCAACTTTGCGATGCAGGCGATCGACCACATCATCAACTCTGCGGCCAAGACCAATTACATGTCGGGCGGGCAGATGCGCTGTCCGATCGTGTTCCGCGGTCCCAACGGCGCTGCCAGCAGAGTGGGCGCGCAGCACAGCCAGAACTATGCCCCGTGGTTCGCCAATGTTCCGGGGCTGATCGTGATCGCGCCCTACGATGCCGCCGACGCCAAGGGCCTGCTCAAGGCCGCGATCCGCAGCGAGGACCCGGTGGTCTTCCTCGAAAACGAGCTGGTCTATGGCCGCAGTTTCGAGCTTCCCGATGTCGATGACTACGTGCTGCCGATCGGCAAGGCGCGGGTGGTGCGCGCAGGCAGCGACGTGACCATCGTCACCTACTCGATCGGGGTTGGGCTGGCGCTGGAAGCAGCAGCGGTGCTGGCGGACGAGGGGATCGAGGCCGAAGTGCTCGACCTCCGAACCCTGCGCCCGCTTGACCGCGAGGCGGTGCTGACCTCGCTGGCCAAGACCAACCGCATGGTCGTGGCCGAAGAGGGCTGGCCGCAGTGCTCGATCGCTTCGGAAATCGTCGCACTATGCATGGAGCAGGGCTTCGATCACCTTGACGCCCCGGTGCTGCGGGTTTGCGATGAGGACGTCCCGCTGCCCTACGCGGCGAACCTGGAGAAAATCGCGCTGATCGATGCGGCACGAATTGCCGCGGCGGTACGCAAGGTCTGTTACCGTTAGGTGACCGCGCCGTCCTTATCGATCACCATGTTGCCCTTATAGGCGGCGCAGTTCTGGACGCTGTCCGGATCACCCGCGTCACGCTGGTATATCTGCGAAAGATCGCGGCTGTCGCGCACGGTGAATGAGGCGATCGAGCTGATTTCACGGTTGGTGAAGACCTGCCCCCAGATCATCGGCTGATAGGTATATCGCACCTCGACGAAGATTACCGCTTCGCCTTCCTGGGCGATCACTTCCTCGTCTTCGGGCCCCATCCCGTCAGCCATCACGTCGCCCTGGTCGCCATAGCTTGACGTGACTGCTTTCGCGCCGCGGCACCGCTGCCAGTCAATGTACTGCTCGCCCGCGTCGTTCACTTGCAGGCTGGAGATAATCACCCGGCCGTTGTCGTAAATCCCCAAGCTGCCCGACTGGATCTGGGCGCCAATGATCACATCGTTGATGTCGCTCTCGTAGATCTTGCGGTTCTGCAGCGTGCTGGTGTCGCCAACCCGCGAAGCGTTGTCAGCGATATGCACCGCCAGCTGGCCGATCTTCATGTTGGTCAGCGCATAGTTGGCAACCTCGGTGCCCCACAGCCCAGCCCCCAGCAGGAACGGTGCACCCAGCGCAAACTCGGTCATCGCCACGCCGGAGCGGCTGCGCAGCAAGCGCCGCAGAAGGCCGACGCGGCTCATGTGCAGGCTCCAACCAAGGGCGCTACGTTGAGCTGCGCACCATAGGGCTGATTGCGCAGTACAGTGTTGGCCACCAGCGTGAAATCGTCGGACTGGCCGGGAATGAACTTCGCCACGGGGAAGGCACGCTTGTAATTGACGGTCACACTGTAGAGGACCGCATCGCGCGCACTGCCAAAGCCCGCGCTTCCCGGATCGAGATCCCAGGTACCGTTGCCGTTGGCGTCTTCGAACGCTTCGCCGTCGTCACAGGTGTCGTTGGCATTGACGTCTTCATAGTCCTCCGGCCGACTGACCCCGGAAAAACTGGCATAGGACTTGCGGGCGAATGTCAGTGTCGAGCCTGGCGCCAGGGCCTGCACCGCGCGGGTCACATTGGCGTCGATCGCCGCCTGACCCCCTTCAGCCCCTTCGATTGTGGAATCGCGCGCTGCATCCTGGATTGCGCCCTGCAGCATCTGTGCGGTGTACATGTTGTAGCTGAGGTCGAAGAGCCCGAACAGCACCACCATCAGCGCCGGCAAGATCAGCGCGAACTCAGTGACCGTGGCACCGGCTTCGTCGCGCAACAGCAAAGGCAAGCCGCGCCGGATCATTTCGAGATCCGCAGGTCGCCCATTTGCGCGGCGATCTTGCTGAACACATCTTCCAACTCGACCGCGCTGGCGGCCTCAAAGGCGCGGCCTGGGCCGGCACATTCGGTGAAGATTGGGTTCATCTCGGTCCCGAACGCGATCACCCACACCGTGACGTTGCGCTTCTTCACTTCGTTGCAGGCAACGGTGAAACGGCCCTCGACCACTTCGGTAAGCGACATCGAACTGGTCTCAGACCAACGTCGCCGATCGAGCGGCTCGACCCCATAGGCGCCATAAGCGATGTCACGCGGCGCGGTCTGGCCGTCGGTCAGAAAGATCATGTGCCGGCTGGTGGCCTTGCCATCGACATCGGCATTCTCGGCGGCAAACAGGCCAGTCGGCGAGATCAGCCTTCCGCCCCAGATCATGCCGATATCATGGTAGGTGTTGCCGCCGGGATTGATCGAGGTCAGGAAGGAATTGAGTTCGGATGCGTCCATCTCTGCGAGTTTGCGCGAAGCTGTCGGGCACGCGATCAAGCTCGGAGCTGCAGAGGGTTGGAAGAACCAGGGATCGGTTGTAACAACCGGATCGACCGTGAACGAGCCTTCGCCGCTTGAATCGATCGAACGCTCATAGATGATGTTCGGATACATCGGGCGCCATTGGGTTGCGGCAGTTCCGGCAGTAGGCACGAGGTCGATATCGAGATCCAACGCGCGCGAGAGATCGACATTATCCCAGTCATCAATCTCATAGGTGTCGCGCTCTTCGATGCAGCCATTGGTCTCCGTGCGCCAGTTGCTGACGTCGCGGGCGATCGGGGCATAGCGGTAGCGGTCGATTGTTCGGGTGTATGGAATTGTTATTTCATCGTATTCGTCGACGTAATTGGTGTAGGTGGCGCGCTTGATGACGCAGCCGAATGCAACCAGTTCAACCCAATAGTAGGTGCCGTTGTTGGCCCTGCGGTAATGTTTGGTTGTTTGGTCCCCGGTCGGTGGTCCGGCATAGGGCTGCACGTCGGTTGAGAGCAGTGTGTAGTCCGGATCATTGGTTCCTGCCGGTGGCGGAGTGTCACAACTCCAATATGGTTCCGCCGTCTCACTGTCTGCCGGGTGATAGGTTGCGAGGTAACCGCCCGTGACTGCTTCACTGTAGGTCCCCGAGATATAGGTCCAATTGTCGGTATAGGTGTGCTCGCCGACTTCAGAACTAGGCTCGGTGCCGTAATTTTCGCGCGACTGATATGCCCAGTTGTCGACGACCCAATCGTCGCTGAGCAGCGAACCGACATTGACGTTGACGGAATAGGGCACAAATCCATAACGCACCCGCGTGTCCGGCGATTTGCTGCCCTCGATCTGGGTGTGGAAGGATCGAACAACGTCCTTCAAAACGTCGATACGGGGTTTGTCGTCATCGTCGTTCTCTTCCCGCATCGACCCGGTGGTATCGAGCACGAACATGATGTCGGTGTTCGAGAAATTGAGTGCTGCCTCGCACTTAACCGTGATCGGCATCTGGGTGTAGCCAAACAGGGTCATGATAGTGGTCGGTACGTCGACGCTGGCTTCGCCTGAGATCGAATAGTTGTCTTCCAGCGTCATCTCGAAATCGCGATTTTCGGTGCCGTAGGAGCCGTCGCGGAAGTTAAGATTGAAGAACCGGTCGCCGATCGACCGCCACATCGGCGGGAACCAGACCATCGGCCACCACCGCCGAACCCAGCTTCTTGCGCGCCGCCAGCACCCCGGCGTCGCAGGCCTGCTGCAAGCGGGTTTGCGAGAGGTAGGAGCGGCCCATGTCGATCCCGCCGCCAACCAGCGCCAGCAACGGCACCAGGCCGGCCGCGATCAGCGCCAGCGTGTTGCCGCTGCTGTCGCGGCGCAAGCGGGCAAGCATGCCTCTGACGGGACTGGTGTTGGTATTGGGGACCATGGTCTGCAGCCAAGCTCCGGGAGTTTTCAGGACTGCCCGAATAGCATCTGCGCGTAAGCCAATAGCGAACGAACACGGTTAATTTTTTCAGGAGTTTACGCAGGTTAGCTTCAAGGGCTGACCACAAAGATCGGACGGCGCAACGGCGATCCCCGGGGCTAGTGTCCGAAGCTGCGTCAGGCGATAAATACTGGACGGGAATAGCTGATAGGAATTGAATTTATCCCGATCATGCCCAGCATCGAAGGGACGTTGTACTGCAGGTTAATGGTCCGCTCGCTCGCGCCTTCGACGCGGGTGGGTACGCTGGTCACGGTTACCGTCAGGCGATTGGTTTGCAGGCCATAGGGCGCAACACCCGCGATTTCGCTGGCATAGGCCTCCAGTTCCTCGTTGGTATCGCGCAAGCTCATGTCGGATTGCGCGGCGGCGTCTTGCGCGTTGATCACCGCATATCGGGCGACTTCCGCCGAGACGGATCGCAGCGCGTTATAGTTGTGCATGCCGATGCCAAACTGGAGAACGCCGAACAGCATCGCCAACATGGTCGGTCCAATCAGGGCAAACTCAACCACCACGGATCCGGCCCGATCGCTGCGAAGCCTGGCGAATAGTTTGCTCGGCATTGTCATGACTGCTTGACCATCACATAACGATTGACATTGAATTCAAGCGGTTCGCCAAAACCCCACTGGGTCCAGGCCGGTGTGTAGCTATCGTTCAGTTCGACCAATACGAAATGTGCCACCTTCGTGCCGACGCAGTCGTCAGCAGAGTCCACATAGGTAGTAGCAGAACCGCACCGGAACTTCTCGGTCAGGGTGACATTGGCTGCATCCAGGCCGGTCGAAGCGACAATTACCCCTTTCAGAATGGCGCGTTGCTCAGTTGTCGTGGGTGGAGCGGAAAGGGCAACTGACGTTGCCTCTGCCATTGCCCCTTGCAGTTCGGTTTGCCTGGCGATCACCTGAGAGATCTGGAAAACACCCATGCTCATCAGGATAAGCAAGGGGGCAATGATCGCTGTCTCAATCATCATCGTCCCGCGCTCGTTGCGGCGAAGCGCCGTGAAGGTGCCGATCCTTTTCATCATGCCACCAGCCTAACGGAAGCTGTTCGCTCGCCGATCTGTATTCCGCTGCCGCCATCCGGCGAGCAGAAGTTGGTCAGGTTGGCACTGCCGGTGATCCAGAACGTATCGGCCACCAGCATGATGCAACGATTGCCCTGGCTCATGTTGCCGTTGATCTTCACTTCGCGTGCCGGCATGTAGAGAATGCCGTTGAGATCGAGTGTGGCGTTGCCATTGATGTCGAAGTCGCTGTCATTGTTCTTATCAAAAAACAGCATGTTCTTCCACTTGTCGGCTTGGGTCGCCGTGTAGAAATAGCGAGTTTCCAGTGTCGAAGCGCTGATGCCCGACAAGGTCACATTCGAGGTTGAATTGATCCTGACATCGCCCGCAGATCCGGTCATTACGAACATGATGTCCGACCCGGTAACAGACCGATTATTGCCAAAATCGATCGATCCGCTGACGAAGTAGATGCCGCTGGAAAACACCGTGTCGCAGTTGATCGAAATGTCCGTGTAGATCCCTGGCAATGGCCGGGCGATCCCGTCGGAAGCGCCTGTGGTGATCGGACCATCGAGGTTGGAGTTCGTCGTCGTAACCGTAGTCATCGACGCACGCCAGATGCGGTTGCCACCAGTACCGGCAACATGAGAATAGCTGCTGGTGACCGCGGGAGCGGTAATGGATCCAATCGTTGGCGCGCTGGCAAACGACACGCTGGTGAGCGGGGAGGTGGTGTCGCTCGGGGCCATGTACCCGGCCTGCGCCGAGGTCAGGGTGACGGGCGTGGCACTCGCGACCGGATTGCCCTTCTTGTACAGGTAGCTGACCACGGTCCGGACCGTCTGATCGGCAGTCCAGACTGTGGTGCCAGAGGATGCCGTCGGGCATGAGTAGGTATAGGATGAGCCCGTGGGAGTGGGCGCGATCAGACTGGCGTAGGGATCAGAGAGACCAGTCACGTTTTCGTGAATCGTACCGTTGTTCGAGAAGGTCTCCTCGACCCCGCCGGCCGATATGATGTCGCCCAAAGCAACCTCGGAATCGCCTGTTTCGACGATCGCCTGGGTGCCGTCCGAAAGCGCGCCGACCCCGCAATCCGAACCGCCGGTGATGGCATTGCCGAAGACAGCCGATCGGTTTTCGACCGGGTTCACCGCCAGGATGCAGGTGTTGTAAGTGGCGGCAACGGAAAAGGTCGCCATAGCGGTGACGGATACGGTAGCTGCGTTTCCGGTCAGCATGTTGGAAAACGGCAACGCCTTGGTCGCGCTGGCAGTAACCCGAACGGCGTTGTTCGATCCGTCATTGTAGTCGCCCAAAGATACTTGCGGCGTGGTGGTGGTCCCGGTGGTTGTTGCCAGGTTGGTGCCGAATTCCTGACGGGCCCGCGATTGATAGGAGTCTCGCGAGGAGGTTGAACTGCGCGCCCAGGCTCCCGCCAGCGCTGCCTGATCGACGGCGAACTGCAGCTCCTGCTTCCACATGTACCACTGAGCCACGTCAACCGCGAGCCCCGAGCTGCCGATCAGCACAGGCATGCCAAGCGCCACCAGCAGTGTTGCATTGCCGCCGGTCGAGTTCTTCAGACCGCGAAGTGTGCGCTTAATCGAGCCGAGCATGACGCCCCCAATTGCGAGTTCAACACCATGCCTATAGACCTGCGTGGTAATCGCTCCTTCAAGCAGCAGGGTTAATAAGCACTTAGGAGCGAATGTTTTTTCCTTGCGCAGAACGGGGCTTTGCCCGCCCGTGCGGTACGGCTATGGCGCCAAAACGATGAAAACCGCGCCATTCCTGGCCTTGCTGCCAACCGAACAGCGACTTGCCCTGGCCTATGCCGGCGCGGCGCAGCGCCGGGTGCTGCTTGGACTTTTTTCACTCGATTCCCGGCTTGCAGCGATCGTCCGGGGCGCGAGCGAACCGTTGATTGGCCAATTGCAACTGGCATGGTGGCGCGATCAGCTGGCCTTGCCCGCCCAATTGCGTCCGCGCGGTGAGCCATTGCTGGCCTTGCTGGAGGCGTGGGAGGACGAGCAAGCCAGCCTCGCGGCGCTGGTTGATGGCTGGGAGCTGTTGCTCGGCGAAAGTCCGCTCGATCCCACCGCGCTGGCCGGACACGCCGAGGCTCGGGCCGGGGCTTGGGCGGCATTGGCCCGGCTGACCGGAGCATCAGTGTGTGCGAACGAGGCGCAAAGAGTCGGACGCAACTGGGCGCTGGCCGACCTGGCGGTGCGGCTTGGTCAGAGCACCGAGCGCAATACCGCAGTGGAACTTGCAGACCGGCAAGACTGGCGGGCGGCATGTTTGCCCTGCGGTCTGCGGCCGTTGGCGGTGCTGTATGGTCTTGCCCGGCGCAAGCGCGGCCGCGCCGAGCTGCTCGACGGTCCGCTGGCAATGGTCGCGGCGCTCAGGCTTGGCTTGTTCGGCCGCTAGGTTATGTTGCGGCAGTACCGGGAGGCGAAACGATGAACCGCACGATCCTTGGCGCTGTCGCGGCGCTGCTGCTGGCCTCGGCCGGGCTGTTCTGGTGGCAGGGTCGGGCCACGACCGAGGCTGCCGCGCCTTTGCCCCCGCCCGGACCGGTCGAAGCCCCGCCGCCGCCGCTGGAAGAGCTCCCCAGTGAAGACGGCGAAGGCCTGGAGGGCGAGGACCTGCCCGAAGCCGACGATGCCACGCGCGAGGAAAAGCGCTTCAACCGGCTCGATCGTGACCGCGACAATATCATCAGCCGCACCGAAATCTTGCAGCCCCGGGTCGCGGCGTTCAAGAAGCTCGATGCCGACCGCAACAACTTGCTCAGCTTCGAGGAGTGGGCGGTTGCAACCACCAACCGGTTCAAGGGCGCCGACGCCAACGGTGATCGCACTCTGACCCGTCCGGAGTTTGTTAAGACCCGGCCAAAGCCAGCAAAGAAGCCGGCATGTCGCTGCTAGGCGGAGATCCAGTCAGCCAGATCGCTTTTGGCCCGATCGGTCAATGCCGGCTTCTTCGCCTTCTTGGTCACGGCTTCGTCGAGCGGCGGAAACAGGCCGAAATTGATATTCATCGGCTGATAGCTCTCCGCCTCGGCATCGCCGGTGATATGCGCCAGCAACGCGCCCAGCGCGGTGGTGCGGGGCAGGGGGTGCCAATCACGCCCATGCAGTTCAGCCTCGGCCATCAGCGCCGCAACCAGTCCCACCGCTGAACTCTCGACGTAACCTTCGCAGCCGGTGATCTGGCCAGCAAAGCGGATGTGCGGCGCAGTCTTGAGCCGCAATTGCCGATCGAGCAGCAGCGGTGAATTGAGGAAGGTGTTGCGGTGGAGCCCGCCGAGCCGCGCGAACTCGGCGTTCTCCAGCCCGGGTATGGTCCGGAACAGCCGGACCTGCTCGGCGTGTTTGAGCTTGGTCTGGAACCCGACCATGTTCCACAGCGTCCCCAGCTTGTTGTCCTGGCGCAGCTGCACCACCGCGTGGGGCCAGCGCCCGTTCGGAAATTCGGGCGTAGCGGCGTGCGGATTGTCGAGGCCCACCGGCTTCATCGGCCCGAAGCGCAAGGTCTCTAGCCCGCGCGATGCCATCACCTCGATCGGCATGCAGCCTTCGAAGTACGGGGTGTTGGCTTCCCACTCGCGGAACTCGGTCTTTTCGCCGCTAAGCAGACCGGCGTGGAAGGCTTCGTACTGGTCACGGTTCAACGGACAGTTGATGTAGTCCTTGCCGCCTTTATCCCAGCGCGCCGCCATCCAGGCAACGTCGAGATTGACCGAATCGTGATGGACGATCGGCGCGATCGCATCGAAGAACGCCAGGCTTTCCGCTCCGGTGGCCGCGCCGATGCTCTGGGCAAGCGCAGCGGCGGTGAGCGGGCCGGTGGCGACGATGGTCAATCCAGCCTCGGGCAGGACATCGATCCGCTCGCGCACCACGTTTAGCGTCGGCTGCGCGGCCAGCGCGGCTTCGACCTCGGCCGAGAACACGTCGCGGTCCACCGCCAGCGCCGATCCCGCCGGAACCTGCGCCTTGGCCGCCGCCGCCATCACCAGCGAATTGAGTGCGCGCAGCTCATGGTGAAGCAAGCCGACCGCGTTGTTGGCATCGTCATCCGAGCGGAACGAGTTGGAGCAGACCAGCTCGGCCAGCCCCGCGCCTTGGTGCGCCGCTGTGCCATCCCCGCCACCGCGCATTTCGGATAGTCGCACCCGAACTCCGCGCCGAGCGAGCTGCCAGGCCGCCTCGCTTCCGGCGAGCCCGCCGCCGATGATGTGCACGTCATAGTCCATGTCCTTAGGCGCCTAGCCTTGCGCGCAGCAGAATCCAACGCCAAGCTTGACATGGAAGGAACGGAGCCATGCCCAAGCGCGCCTTGATCGAGCAACGACCGTGGCTGCTGGCCAGCCTGATCGCCGGGATCAGCTTTTATTTCGTGCGCGATGCGGGCTTGCCCGGGATCCAGATGATGGCCTGGAAAGGCGCCGGGGTGTTGTTGCTCGCGGTCTATGCGCTGGTCCGGCACTCAGGCGCCGATTCGCGCCAAATCGCGGCGGTCATGGGATTTGATGCACTCGGCGATGTACTGATCGAGCTTTGGCTGGAGGCAGGGGCGGCTGCGTTCCTGGTTGGCCATCTGATCGCGATCCACTTGTACTGGCGCCATCGCCGCGATGTTCTGGCGGCCAGTCAGAAGCTCGCTGCGATGGCTCTGTTGGTACTGACCCCGCTGGTCGGCTGGCAGCTAACTGGCAGCATAGCGGTTGCAGGCTATGCCCTGGGGCTGGGAGCAATGGCGGCCGCAGCCTGGACCAGCAGCTTCCCGCGCTACCGGGTCGGGATCGGCGCAGTGCTGTTCGTTGCCTCGGACCTGCTGATTTTCGCACGGCTGGGGCCGCTGGCGGCAAGTCCGATCCCGGGCCTGCTGATCTGGCCGCTCTACTATTTCGGCCAGTTCCTGATCTGCACCGGGGTGGTCGGCGAACTGCGCAAGCGCTAGTCAAACGCCCGCAACACCGCGCTGGGGTTGCTATAGCGGCGGCCGTTGCGCAGTTCGAGCCCAGCGGTAAGCAGCGGCGTGGGTGTCTGGGCAAATTGCCCCGGGGTCATGCCGATGAACTCGCGAAATTCGTGATTGAGGTGCGATTGATCGCTATAGCGCAGCTGGGCGAGCACTTCTTCATCGGGCTCAAACAACCCGCGCATCACCGAGGCCATGTCAAGGAAGCGGCTGCGGCGCAAAACCCGCTTCGGGGTCATTCCAAAAGTCCTCCGGCAGCGCCGTTCAAGTGTATGCGGGGCGATGTTCAGCCGGTCACAGATGTCAGCGATCTTCAAGGTCGAATTGTACCGGGCGATCTGTTCGAATTCGAGCATTTGTGCATCGGGCTTGGATTTTGGCCGGGACTCTATCCGCTCCAGCAGCACCTGTTCAACCGCTGCGACGACCTTGTCGATGTCGCTCCCGACTGAATCCAAAGCGCGGATCAGGCGATCGCAGTCCGCACCCCACACTTCGTCAAGTGCCAGCATCCGATCGGTGAAAGTGTGCGCGGGCTGGTCGAACAAGGCAAGCCAGCCGGCCGGTCGGATGGCGATCCCGATCACTTCGAACGGCCCGATGCAACGCACCGTAAACGGGCTGGAATTCGCTCCGAACAAGAGCGCCGGACCGGCACTCTGCCAGGAACCGTCGGGCCTCTTAGCGGCCCAGTCACCCTTGAGCAGAATGCGGATAAAGGCAGTTTCGGAGAGCAGGTTGTCGACCAGCTCGAAATCCGCCGGCAGCTCGGCGCCGAACAGGTACAGCCGTGCAACGATGTCGCGCAGCGGTTCAGAAGGGGCGCGGTGGATCGACTGCATTCAGATCGCCTCGCCTTGCCAGGCGGCAATAGTTGTACGGTGCAGCTCGCGGCGATGACCTTCATAGCCGCCGGTGGCCTTGTGCAGCAACGAGCGGTTATCCCACATCACCAGCATGCCGGGTTCCCAGCGGTGGCGATAGACGAAGCGGTCATCGCCTTGCCAGGCTTGGAGTTCGAACAGCAGCGCTATCGCCGCGCTGTCGGCCATGCCTTCGATTCCGACGATATAGCCCAGAGTCGAATAGAACCCGCGCCGCCCGGTTTCGGGATGGGCAGCGACCAGCGGGTGGGTTTGGGTCGCCAGCGCCGCCTCGCTCGGGCGGATATCCATCGAGCGGCCCTTGTCCTTGGTCCCGTAGGAACCGTCGGGGGCATAAGCCAAGCGCGCGGAGTGGACAGCGATCAGATCGGCAAGCTCGGACTGCCGCGACGGCGCAAGCGCCTCCCAGGCGAAGTGTTGGTTGGCGAACAGCGTATCGCCACCGACGGGCGGGATTTCGACCGCGTTGAGGCAAGTACCCGAGGGCGGGCGGGCCTGAAAGCTCCAGTCGGTGTGCCAGTTTTCGGCAAACAACGGGGATTGCTCATCTGCCTCGCGGCGGATTGCGGCAATATGGCTGTGTCCGGCGATCGGTGCGAAGAACGGATCCTCGCCGAAGCTGCCGAATTGCAGGGTGAAGCGTTCCAGCTGCTGGTCGTCGATATACTGGCCAGGAAAGGCGAGGACGTGGTGGGCCAGCCATGCCGCCCGGATTTCGGCAACCACGGCGCAATCCAGCGGTTGCGACAAATCGATCCCGGTAACGCGCGCGCCGCACGCTTGCCCCGATGGTTCGACCCTCAGCGTCATCAATCCCCGCTTTCGTCTGCCTCCTCGCCATCTTCGCTGCTATCATCCTGTTCTGCAAGCCTTACCGCGCTGACCACGTGTTCTTCGTCGGCGACGTTGAACAGCCGCACCCCAGCCGAGCCGCGCCCGATCACCCGCAAACTCTCCAGCGGCAGACGGATCAGCTTGGCCTGGTCGGTCACCAGCATCAGCTGGTCGGCGCGGGTCGCCGGGAAGCTTCCCACCACCGGACCGTTGCGGGCGATGTTGTCGATATTGGTGATCCCCTGCCCACCACGCCCGGTGCGGCGGTATTCGTAGGCTGAGGACAGTTTGCCGTAACCGTTGGCACAGACCGTGAGGATGAACTGCTCGCGCTCTTGCAGTTCGGCAAAGCGCGCGGCGCTCATCGCCGGCTCGCCTTCCTTCTCGGCCTTCCACGGGGCGAATCGGACATAGTCCTCGCGCTCTTCGCTGGTGGTGCCGACCCGGTGGAGGATCGAGAGCGAGATCACCTCATCGTCCTTTTTCAGCGTCATCCCGCGCACCCCGGTGGAGGTGCGGCTCTGGAATTCGCGGACATCGTCTCCGGCGAAGCGGATCGCCTTGCCCTGGTTGGTGGCGAGCAGCACGTCGTCCGAAGCTTCGAGCAGTGCGACCCCGATCAGGCGGTCTTCGCTGTCTTCGTCGAAGCGCATGGCGAATTTGCCGTTGCTGGGAACGTTGGCGAAAGCATCCATGCTGTTGCGCCGAACACTGCCCTTGGCGGTGGCAAAGACCACCGACAGCTTGTCCCACTCCGCCTCGTCCTCGGGCAGCGCGAGCACGGTGCGGATCGTCTCGTCCTTGTCGAGCGCGGGCAGCAGGTTGACGATCGGCCGGCCGCGGGTGGCCGGTCCGCCCTCGGGCAGTTTCCAGACCTTGAGGCGGTAGACCTTGCCCGCGGTCGAGAAGAACAGCACCGGGTTGTGGGTGCTGGTCACGAACATGTTGGTGACCGCGTCCTCTTCCTTAGTCGCCATGCCCGCGCGGCCCTTGCCGCCGCGATTCTGGGCGCGGAAGGTAGAGAGGCTGGTGCGCTTGATATAGCCGTCCATGGTGACCGTCACCACCATGTCTTCGCGCTCGATCAGGTCTTCGTCGTCGATCCCGTCGGCAGCGGCGGTGATCTCGGACTTGCGCGGAGTGGCATAGGCTTCGCGGATCGCCACCAGCTCGTCGCGCATCACCCCGTAAAGCTTGACTCGGTCAGCGAGGATCGAAAGGTATTCTTCGATCGCCAGCGAGAGCTCCTTGAGCTCGTCGCCGATCTCGTCGCGGCCCAGCGCGGTCAGGCGATTGAGCCTGAGCTCGAGGATCGCCTTCACCTGGGCCTCGGAAAGGCGATAGGTCCCGTCGTCCTGTTCGGCGCTGGGTTCGATCGCCTCGATCAGGCGGATATATTGTGCGATCTCGCCGATCGGCCATTCGCGCGCAAGCAGCGCTTCACGCGCTGCCGCCGGGTTGGGCGAGCCGCGAATGATCCGCACCACTTCGTCAAGGTTGGTCACAGCGACCACCAGACCCAGCAAAATATGCGCTCGGTCGCGCGCCTTGTTTAGCTCGAACTTGGTGCGTCGCGTGATCACTTCCTCGCGGAAAGTGATGAAAGCGGCGATGATATCGCGCAGTGCCAGCGTTTCCGGTCGGCCGCCGCGGATTGCCAGCATGTTGGCCGGGAAACTCGATTGCGCCGGAGTGTTGCGCCAGATCTGGTTGAGCACGACTTCGTGGCTGGCATCGCGCTTGAGATCGATCACCACCCGCACCCCGAGCCGGCTCGATTCGTCGCGAATGTCAGAGATGCCCTCGATCCGCTTGTCTTTGGCGGCTTCGGCGATCTTCTCGACCAGAGCGTTTTTGCCAACCTGGTAAGGGATGCTGGTGAGTACGATCGAGCGCCGATCACCCCGACCTTCTTCGATCTCGTGGCGGGCCCGCATGATGATCGAGCCGCGCCCGGTGAGATAGGCCGAACGTGCGCCGTGGGTGCCGAGGATCAGTGGCGAGGTCGGAAAATCCGGTCCCGGAATGAACTCGATCAGCTCTTCCGAGGTGATCGCCGGGTTGTCCATGAAGGCCAGGCAGCCGTCGATCACTTCTCCCAGGTTGTGCGGCGGCATGTTGGTTGCCATGCCCACCGCGATCCCGCCAGCGCCATTGACCAGCAGGTTAGGGAAGCGCGCAGGCAACACGGTAGGTTCTTCGCGCGAGCCGTCGTAGTTCTCGGTAAAGTCGACCGTGTCCTTGTCGAGATCATCGAGCAGGCTGTTGGCGATCTTGGCGAGCCGCGCCTCGGTGTAGCGCATCGAGGCCGGCGCATCTGGGTCCATCGAGCCGAAATTGCCCTGGCCGTCAACCAGCGGCACCCGCATCGACCAATCCTGCGCCATTCGCACCAGCGCCATGTAGATCGCAAGGTCGCCGTGGGGGTGATAGTTACCCATCACATCGCCGACGATCTTGGCGCACTTGCGATAGGGTCGCCCGGCAACCATGCCGCCTTCCTGCGCAGCGAACAGAATCCGGCGATGGACCGGCTTCAGCCCGTCGCGCACATCGGGCAGCGCCCGCGCCACGATCACGCTCATCGCGTAATCGAGGTAACTGGTCTTCATCTCATCGACGATGTCGATGCGCTGATACTCACCCTGGGGACCGCTGGGTTCGGGAGTGGAATCGGGAATTTCGGGATCGTCGCTCACGCGCAGGTTCAGCCAGCTGTTGTCGGGAAGGGTTTATGCCCAAGTCCTTAGGCCAAGGCCGCTGCAAAGGCCAGTCCGGCAACCCGGAAAGCCCCCGTTTCTCGCGGTTTTTCCACACTTGCTGAACGGCAGGATCGAGCCACATTCAATCACCGTTCACGCCCCGCTGCCTAGTGCGCGTCCCTGTTGCCAAACCGGCCTTGCCAAGCCTATGGCGCGTGTGTGGAAGTTGCCCTTTTCCGGCGCTTGCCGGGGGGTTGCAAAGGAGATGAATTCGATGATCCGCAGCTCGCTGTTTACCCGTTCGGCGCTGGGTCTGGCACTGGCCATTGGCCTTGCTGCCGGCGGCCTGACCGTTTCGGCGCCAATCCAGGCGCAAAGCAAGAAGAAGGAAAAAGCTCCTGCAGCGCCCAAGTTCGCGCCGACCAAGACCTTTCTCCCAGCCTTTGGCGCACTCAAGACCGCGATCGACAACGCTACCAAGCGCCCTGATGTGGTTGCTGCGCGCGCCACTGTGACCAGCACCGAAAACACCTATCGGGCTGCTCGCGGTGCCAAGGCACGCGCTGAAGCGACGACTGCCTATGACGGCGCCTTAAGTGCTTTGAGAGGTTTGCTGACGGCCGAATTGGGCTTGCTTGAGACGACTTATGCTGCGGTGGGCAACGCAGATGACAAGTTTCTGGCCGGCCAGCTCGGGCTGTCGCTGGGCAACCTAGCGATCAGCAAGGCTGAGCAACGCCGCGGCTTGTTGATGATGATCGACAGCGGCAAGCTGCCTGGCGCGGAGGTTGCCAGGTACCAATACTATATCGGCGGTTTGGCGTTTGACACCAAGGACTATGCCGGGGCCCGAACCGCTTTCCAGGCGGCCATGGCCGGTGGCTACACCGAAGGCGGGGTCGAAGGACTGCTGGCCGAAGCCTATATCAACGACAACCAGCCGCTTGAGGGGCTGAAGGTGTTGCAGAGCGCTGTTGCAAAGCAAGGAGCTGCCACACCCGAAGATTTGCTTCGCCGCGGAATCGTGGTCGCCTACAAGGCCAAGATGGCGAACGAGGCGGCCGGTTTCGGCAGCAAATTGGTTGCCGGTTATCCGACCAAAGAGAACTGGGCGCTGACCGTTGCCGTGGTCCGCGATCTCAACAAGTTCCAGAGCCAGGAGCAGATCGATCTGCTGCGGATAATGGAACGCACCCAAAGCTTCGCCGAAGCGCGCGACTATGTTGAGTATATCCAGGCTGCCGATCCCCGGCGCTTACCCGGCGAAGTGCTGAAGATCGTCAACCTGGGGCTCGCCTCGGGCAAGCTCAGCGCCAGCGACGTTTTCGTCAGCGACGCCAAAACCACCTCGTCAGGCCGGATTTCAGCCGACAAAGCCTCATTGGTCGGGCTTGAGCGCGATGCTCGGGCCGGTCCGGCAAGCGCCGCGACGGTAATGGCTGCGGGCGATGCGTTCCTCAGCTATGACGATCCGGCCAAAGCCGAGGCGCTGTACCAGATTGCCTTGGGTAAGCCGGGGGTCGATATGGCCCGGGTGATGACCCGTCTCGGGATTGCCCAGGCGGATCTCGGAAAATACGCTGAGGCCCAGGCAACCTTTGCCAAGGTCACGGGTGAACGCGCGGCGATTGCTCAGCTGTGGTCAGCATACGCCAATGTCAAAGCTCGCCCGGCAGTCGCTCCGGCAACCTGAACGCGATCTTTTGCGCAAGGCAGGAATGGGCGGCGGGCAACTGCCGCCCTTTCTCGTTGCGCTCAGATGGCGGGGTGAAACTCGTCGCTGGTTTCGTCGAGCAGGTGCAAGGCCCCGTCGGAAATAGCGAAGAACGCCCCGGTTAGACTGAGTTCGCCGCTGCGCTCCTTGCGGCGGATACAGGGAAAAGTCCGCAGGTTGGCCAGACTGACCCGCACCCCGGCTTGCTCCATCGCCCGTTCTGCGTCGCGGCCTTCGATGCCCAGGGTGGCAGCGATCGGCGCGCGGGCCTCGTCAAGCAAGCCGATCCAGTCAGCGATGAAGCCGCCTTCGCCCGGCTCAGTGCCGTGCATCTCGCGGGTCAGAGCGGCCTTGCAGCCGCCGCACATGCCGTGGCCCATCACAACGATTTCGCGCACCTTGAGGAACTGCACGGCAAATTCCAGCGCGGCCGAAACCCCATGATAACCTGGAGTTGTTTCAAACGGCGGGACCATTGCGGCGACGTTGCGCATCACGAAAATCTCGCCCGGATCGACATCGAAGATTTGCGCCGGATCGACCCGGCTGTCGCTGCAGGCGATCACCATCACGTCGGGCTCTTGCCCTTCGCGCAGCGCTGCCCAGCGTTCACGCCGCGGTTCCCAGCCGGTTTCGCGGAATCGACGATACCCGGCGATCAGCCGGTCGCGGGCAGGGGAGGAATTGCTGGTCATCGCTTCGTCCATGGCGATAGATTTTCCCGCTGGCAAGCGAACGGACATCCGCCTATCTGGGCGCCATGAACGACCTCTCGTCCGCACCAAAACCCGAGCGTCAGCGCAAGCCCGACTGGATCCGGGTCAAGGCTCCGACCAGCAAGGGCTATGGCGAAACCCGTGCGCTGATGCGCGAGCTGGGTCTCAACACGGTGTGCGAAGAAGCCGCCTGCCCCAACATCGGCGAATGCTGGACCAAGAAGCACGCCACGGTGATGATCCTGGGCGATGTCTGCACCCGCGCCTGCGCGTTCTGCAACGTCAAGACCGGAATGCCGCGCGCGGTCGATCCGCTCGAGCCCGAGCATACCGCAATCGCCGCGGCAAAGCTGGGGCTGGAACACATCGTCATTACCTCGGTTGACCGCGACGACCTGCCCGATGGCGGGGCCGGGCAGTTCGTCAAGGTGATCGAGGCGCTACGGCGGACCACGCCGGCCACCACGATCGAGATCCTCACTCCCGATTTCCGCGGCAAGATGCGTGCCGCGGTCGAAGCGATCGTCGCGGCGGGACCAGATGTTTACAATCACAACCTCGAAACCGTGCCGCGGCTCTATCCGACGATCCGCCCCGGCGCGCGCTACTATGCCTCGCTGCGTCTGCTCGAAGAAGTGAAGTGCCACGATCCGCTGATCTTCACCAAAAGCGGGATCATGCTGGGACTGAGCGAAGAGCGGCTTGAGGTGCACCAGGTGATGGACGATATGCGCGTCGCCGGGGTCGATTTTCTGACCATGGGGCAATATCTCCAGCCCACCCCCAAACATGCCAAAGTCGCCGAATTCGTCACCCCGCAGGCCTTCTCGGCCTATGGCGCGATCGCCCGGGCCAAGGGGTTTCTCCAGGTCGCATCAAGCCCGCTGACCCGCTCGAGCTATCACGCTGGCGATGATTTCCGGGCTATGCGCGCCGCCCGCGTGCTTCGCCAGGCTCAGGATGAGCGGGTGCACCCGGCCAAGGCGCGCTAGTGCCAGGGATCAGCGAAGTCCGCCGTCTGCCCTACAGCGCCGAACAGATGTTCGCGTTGGTCGCCGACGTCGCTCGCTACCACGAATTTCTGCCATGGGTAGTAGCGGCGCGGGTCCGCTCGGACAGCGATACCGAGATGACTGCCGATTTGCTGGTCGGCTTCAAAAGCCTGCGCGAGAAGTTTTCTTCGAAAGTGCTCAAGCACTATCCTGACCGGATCGAGGTGATCTACCTCGACGGGCCGATGCGCGATCTCGACAATGTCTGGACCTTCTCCGCGCTGCCCGATGGCGGCTGCGAGGTAGATTTCCACGTCGAGTTCACCTTCCGCAATGCGATGTTCGAGGCGCTGGCCGGGCAGTATTTCGACCGCGCCTTCCGCCGCATGGTCGCAGCCTTCGAGGAGCGCGCCGACAAGCTTTACGGCAGCAGCAGCTCCAGCGCGACCAGCGCCGCCTGACGACGCACCGCCGCGCGGCTCGAACCGTCGAGCAAGCGCTCTTCGGCCAGCGCTTCGGCCTCGTCCTGACCGCGGATCGCGCGAGCGAAAACCACCGTGCCAACCGGCTTCATCTCGCTGCCGCCATCGGGCCCGGCAATCCCGCTGATCGCCACCGCAACATCTGCACCCGAGCGCCGCAGCGCGCCTTGCGCCATCGCCCAGGCGCAAGCGATCGATACGGCGCCAAAGGTCTCCAGGATATCGTTTGAGACCCCCAGCAGATCATGCTTGGCCTCGTTCGAATAGGTCACGAAGCCGCGATCGAGCACCGCCGAGGATCCGGCAATCTCGGTCAGCGCCGCCGCCACCAGACCGCCGGTGCAGCTTTCCGCCAGCGCAACCGTACGGCCGGCAGCGCGATTTTCAGCGATAACCTGCGCCGCAAGCTGGACCAGATCATCAGGGAGGAGGCCTTGGTTCATCGCATTGCAGCCGTTCAGGCTTCCTTGCATACTTTAAGTTGCTTGTCGTTGCGGCCAGCGATCGCCATTGCCTCGGTCAAGACATCCACCAGGTTGGTTGCGGGCAGCGGCTCCAGCGGAGCCATCACCCGGTCAATATCGCCGCAGCTTTCGGGCTTGATCGTCGTGCCGAGCTTCTGGACAATCACCGCCTCGATCAGCGGACGGACCGCCGCTTCGGGCAGCGAGGCGAACAGCTCGGCTGAGCTCTTGTCGCTATCTCCGCCCATTTTCACGAATGCCCGCTTGGCCATCGGCCAGGCATCGGTGCGACCCGATTCGAGCGAGCTCAGCAGCTGAGGTGCACGGTTGACCAAATAGGAATCAGGAGCGAGGCGCTGGGTGCAGGTGTCGATCGTCGATTGCAGCACTGTCGGCAGGAAATAGGCAACCAGCCCGCGCAGTTCGGGGCGGGTCATGCAGGATTGCGCCTGCTGGGCCTGCGCTGCTTGCAACTGGGCGGCAGAGGTCAACGCCAATACAGCAGCGGCCTGAAAAGCAAGTTTGCGCATGATTTCGGGTTCCTTTGAGGCTGGTCGACAGGCATGCCGCGCATGGCTCGAAAAATCCAGTGGCCGCTATTGCCTGAAAAGCGTTGCCACGGCCTGAACGGCAATCCCTTCGCCGCGCCCGGCAAAGCCCAGCCGTTCGGTGGTCGTTGCCTTGACGCTGACTGCGCTGGCTGTGCAACCGAGCAATTCAGCCAGTCGCGCGCGCATGGCTTCGCGGTGCGGGCCGATCTTTGGCATTTCGCAAACAATCGTCAGGTCGACATTGCCGATCGCATAACCCGTTTCCGCTGCAAGTTTGACCGCGTGGAGCAGAAATCGATCGGAACTGGCACCGCGCCACTCAGGGTCGCTGGGCGGGAAGTGGCTGCCGATATCGCCTTGGCCGATAGCTCCAAGGATCGCATCGACCAGCGCATGGATTGCAACATCGGCATCGCTGTGCCCGGAAAGCCCGCGCTCGTGCGCGATCCGCACCCCGCAAAGCCACAACTCCTCGCCCTTGGCCAGGCGGTGGACATCGAACCCGGTGCCAACCCGGATCGGGAGCAGGTCGGGAGCGAAATCATCGGCAAAGGTCAACTTGTGCAAGGCTTCGTCTCCTTCGACCAGTGCCACTTCGAGGCCTGCGGCCTGGGCGACCTGGGCATCGTCTCCGGCATTCGCCTCGCCCGGCCAGTCGCGATGCGCGGCGAGGATTGCAGGGTACCGGAACGCCTGCGGGGTCTGGACCCGGCGCAATGCCTCGCGGGGGGCAGGGGCGCCCATGCGCTCGCCATGGGCGTGGGCAAGACTGTCGATCACCGGCAGCACCGGTATCGCTCCGGGCGTCTGGGTCAACGCCGCCATCAGGCGGTCGATCACCGGCTTGCCAAGACCAGGCCGGGCCGCATCGTGGATCAAGACCAGCTCGGGAGGATCGTCCGCAAGAGCTTCGAGCGCCAATCGTACCGATTGCTGGCGTGTTGCCCCGCCGGTGACGAGCCGAACGCCCTCAATCCCAGCCAAGGCGGCCGCTGCAACCTGATCCGCTCCCGTCGGGATCGCCACCACAATCGTCACGATCCCGTTGGCCGCGAAAACCTCTGCCGAGTGGCGTATCACGGGCTTCCCGCGCCACGTCGCAAACTGCTTGGGCAGCGGCTGTCCGGCGCGCAGTCCTTGCCCGGCAGCGACGATCACCGCGGCGACACGGGGAGGGGAGGACGGCGGGTTCATCGTGCTTGCCGGTAAAGACTTGCCGGGTGGCGGGCAATTCCCTATGTGCTGCCCAAATTTTAGGCACTCACAATGAATCCACTTCCTCCACCGCCTCAGCTTGAGCCGATCATGGTCGGCCCGGTCCGGATCGACTGCCCGGTGATCCTGGCGCCGATGACCGGCGTCACCGACCTGCCGTTCCGGCGGGCGGTGCGCGGGTTTGGCTCTGGCCTCAACGTTACCGAGATGATCGCCAGCCCCGCGGCGATCCGCGAAACCCGCCAGTCGCTGCAGAAGGCAATGTGGGATCCAGCGGAAGAGCCAGTTTCGATGCAGCTGGTCGGCTGCGAACCGGCGCAAATGGCCGAGGCAGCGAAACTGGTCGAAGATCGCGGGGCTGCGATCATCGACATCAATATGGGTTGCCCGGTGCGCAAGGTGGTCAACGGCGAGGCCGGATCGGCGCTGATGCGCGACGTCAACTTGGCGTCACGACTGATCGAGGCGACGGTCAGGGCGGTTTCGGTGCCGGTCACTGTGAAAATGCGCATGGGCTGGTGCCACGATAGCCTCAACGCCCCGGAACTCGCGCGAATTGCGCAGGATCTCGGCGCACAGATGGTCACAGTCCACGGCCGTACCCGCAACCAGATGTACAAGGGTTCGGCCGACTGGGGCTTTGTCCACGGGGTCAAGGCCGCGGTCACCATTCCGGTGATCGTCAACGGTGACATTTGCGGGATCGCCGATGCCGCTGCCGCGCTCGAGCAGTCGGGTGCCGATGGCGTCATGATCGGGCGCGGCGCCTATGGCCGGCCTTGGCTGCTCGCTCAGATCATGCATTGGCTGAGGACTGGCCAGCAACTGGCTGATCCAACACTTGATCATCAACTTGGATTGGTGCTGGAGCATTACCGCTGGATGCTCGAGCTATATGGCGAAGAGACCGGCGTCAGAATGGCCCGCAAGCACCTTGGCTGGTACACCCGCGGGCTTCCGGGCTCGGCCTCGTTCCGCAACATGATCAATTTCGTTGATGATGCTGATGAAGTGATGCGCCAGTTGGCCGAATTCTACGATCCGTTCCTGGCCCGCGAAGCGGCATGAACGGCGAGGCGCAGCGTCAGTTGGCAAGCCTGCCGCTCGCTGTGGTGCTGCTTGGCCCCGGGCAGACGCTGGCTGCGGCCAATCCCGCCGCCGAGCAGTTCTTTGGCCAGGGTTTGCGCCGCCTTGAAGGACGCCGCTTGGCCGAATTGCTGCGTTTTGACGAACCCTTGCTGGCCGAGCGCCTCGCCGAAGCTGACGCTCAGGTTTCGGCCCGCGCAACTGGGGTGACCGTGCCGGGGCAGGGGCCACGGCGGATCGACCTGGTGGTGGCGCCGCTGATCGACCAGCCTGGCTGGCAAGTGCTGAGCCTCCACGATATCGGCGGGGCCGAAGCGATGCGCGATAATCCCGCCGCGGGCGAAGACAGCTTGCTGCGCGCGCCCGAAGTGCTGGCGCACGAAATCAAGAACCCGCTGGCGGGGATCCGCGGCGCCGCGCAGTTGCTCGGGCGCAAGCTGATCGGCGACGACCGCGCACTGACTGGTCTGATCGCCGATGAGGTTGACCGGATCGCCAAGCTGATTGACCAGATGCAATCGCTCTCGCGCCGAACCGCGCCTGAGCTTGCTCCGTGCAACCTCCACGAAGCGGTCCGCCGCGCCCGTGCAGTGATCGAGGCAGGCGGCGCGGCCCCGGCAATCGTCGAGGAATTCGATCCTTCGCTGCCCCCGGTACTAGGCAATGCCGATGCCCTGTTGCAGGTGCTGATCAACCTGATCGCCAATGCCGCCGATGCCTGCGGCGCGATGCCGGAGCCGCGAATCGTCATCCGCACCCGCTTTGCCAGCGGCTTGCAGCTGCACATCGGTGCCGATGGCTCAACTGTGCGGCTGCCGATCGAACTAAGGGTTTCGGACAACGGCGCTGGGATCGATCCGGCGATGCGCGAGCACTTGTTCGAGCCATTCGTCACCACCAAGAAAAGCGGGCAGGGTCTGGGTCTGGCGCTGGTTCGCCGGTTGGTCCGAGATATGAACGGAAGGGTCGGTCACGATCGCGACGAAGCTGCCGGCCTCACCCACTTCAGACTACATTTCGCAGTCGCCGCCGAGCTGGGCAAGAGCCTGCGCGAGCAAGCGGCATGAGCGTATTGCTGGTCGAAGACGACGCCACCATTGCGATCGTTATCACAGCCGCGCTCGAAGCCGAGGGCTTTGCAGTGACCCATTGCGATTCGATCGCCGGCCGCGACCAGCTGCTGCGCGAGCGGCGTTTCGAGGCGCTAGTCACCGACGTGATCCTGACCGATGGTGACGGGATCGAGACCATCGATACTGTGCGCGAACTTGCGCCCGAGATGCCGGTGATTATCCTGTCGGCCCAGAATACTCTCGATACCGCGGTGCGGGCGAGCGATACCGGGGCCTTCGAATATTTCCCCAAGCCGTTTGACATTGACGAACTGGCGCGCACCGTGCGCCAGGCAGTGGGCCGGTCGTCCATTGCAGACGGAACTGATGACGAAGTGCCGGTCGCCGGACTGCCGCTGGTCGGACGCAGCGCGGCCATGCAGGCGGTTTACCGGATGATTACCCGGGTGCTGCGTAACGATTTGACCGTGCTGGTCTTGGGCGAAAGCGGCACCGGCAAGGAATTGGTCGCCGAAGCGATCCACCAGCTCGGCGCGCGCAAGGCCGGACCGTTCGTCGCGGTCAACACCGCTGCGATCCCATCCGAACTGATCGAAAGCGAGCTGTTCGGACACGAAAAAGGCGCTTTTACCGGCGCGGTTGCCCGCCACGTCGGCAAGTTCGAGCAGGCGGGCGGCGGCACCCTGTTCCTCGATGAAATTGGCGATATGCCGCTTGAGGCCCAGACCCGCCTGCTGCGCGCGCTGCAATCGGGCACAATCCGCCGGGTTGGGGGCCGCGAGGAAGTGACAGTCGATGTCCGGATCGTTGCCGCGACCAATCGCGACCTCGAACCGCTGATCGCCGCCGGCAAATTCCGTGAGGACCTGTTTTACCGTCTCAATGTCGTCCCGATCACCTTGCCGCCGCTGCGCGAACGGGTCGACGATATTCCTGCCTTGGCGCGCCATTTCCTGCGCTTGGCGGCGAGTGAGGGGCTGCCGTTTCGACATCTCTCCGACGAGGCTGCGACCCAGCTTGCCCGCCAGCCATGGCGCGGCAATGTCCGCGAGCTGCGCAACTTCATGTTCCGGCTGGCGTTGTTGGCCCGCGAAGACACGATCGATGCCGCAAGCGTTGCCGGACTGGTCGAAGGCGCAATTCGCAGCGCGGCCGGCGAGGGGGAAGGGATCGACGGCGCGGTTGCGCAATGGCTCGTTGCCAATCGTCCGGCACCGGGCCGGGTTTACGACGAAGCGCTGGCCGCGTTCGAGCGGCCGTTGTTGCGCGCGGCGCTGCGCGAAACCGGGGGTAACCAGCTGCGTGCCGCCCAGCACCTGGGGATCAACCGCAACACGCTGCGCAAGCGCCTTAGCGAGTTGGCGATAGATCCCACCGACCTTTAGTCACGATCGGCGAAAGGTCTTGCAATGTTGCAACAGCGGTGTTGTAATCGAGCAACTATGAATGCCTCGCGCAAGACAGGCTGGCCGCGCTGGTGGCGCCGTTTCCAGATTTGGACCCGCCGGGCCAATTTCTTTCCGATCATGGAAGCCGGGTCAATCGCCGCGTTCCTGACGATGACCCTGATCACCTGGTTTGCCGTAGCCGAACAATCGAAGCGCGGCGAGCTGATGCCATCCGACCTTACCGCGACGCTGCTGGTTGGGACGCTGGTTCCGGCGATGGCGATCCTGGTGCTGCTGGGGCGGCGAATTGCGCTGCAACGCGCGGCTGAAAAGGCTGGGACCGGCGGTCAGCTGCATGTCCGCCTGGTGTTTCTGTTCTCGCTGATTTCGGCGGTCCCGACCTTGCTGGTGGTGATTTTCGCTTCGTTCCTGTTCCAGTCAGGGGTCGAATTCTGGTTCTCCAGCAAGTCGCGCGGCCTGCTGGAAAACGCCAACAATCTGGCGCGCGGTTATTCCGAGCAGATCCAGCGCGATCTTGAGTACGAGTCGCTGGCCATGGCGGGTGATCTCGGCGCCGGACTTGCCCAGATGCCGGCCGCCAGCGCCGAGTTCCAGGATTACTATCTCTACCAGGTACTGCACCGCAAAATCGACGAATCGACGATCCTGCAAAAAGGTGCAGACGGACAGTTGCACAAGGCCGCGTTCACCCGCGGCGATGCCCCGCTTTCGGAGATTTCCGGCACCGCTCTGCGCCAACTCGATCGCGGCGAGGATATTGTCGTTTCCTCCAGCGGCAATGCGATCAAGGCGGTTACACCGATCGACCGCCGGGCGGGCATCTACCTCTACACCGTGCGCAAATCGGACCTCCTGTCGAGCGGCTATGCGCAGAATATCCTGCGCGGCTACGATGAGGTCAGCAGTCGCGCGCGGATCCTGCAATTGCGTTTCAACGTTGCGCTGTTTGTTGCCAGCCTGGCGCTGGTTGGTCTCTCAGTTTGGTTCGCGCTGCGGTTTGCCGACCGCCAGGTCAAACCGCTCTACGACCTGGTCGATGCCGCGCGCGAGGTTGGCGCGGGCAACTTCTCGATGCGCGTCGAAGGGCGCACCGGGGCCGACGAAATCGGCCTGCTCAACCGCGCTTTCAATCGAATGACCCAGCAACTCGATCGCCAGACCCAGGCTCTGGTCGGGGCCAACCAGCAGCTCGATGAGCGTCGCGTGTTCATCGAGGCCGTGCTTGAATTGATCACCGCCGGGATTGTTTCAACCAATGCCAAGGGCGAGATCCGGCTGATGAACAGCTCGGCGCAAAAGCTGCTGCTCGATCGCGGGGCTGAGGCGCCGATCGGCAAAAAGCTGACCAAGGCTTTGCCGCAGTTGGCCCAGGCGATCGACGAGGGCCGCGAGGGCGCGATCGTGCAATATTCACGCGGCACCGAACTGCTGACCTTGGCGGTTCGCGCCACTCGCGGCGAAACCGGCCATGTCATCACCTTTGAAGACATCACCCGCCAGCTGATCGATCAGCGCCAGGCTGCCTGGTCCGACGTCGCGCGGCGCATCGCGCATGAAATCAAGAACCCGCTGACCCCGATCCAGCTCGCCACCGAGCGGCTCAAGCGGCGTTACACCAAGCTGGTCAGCGCCGATACCGAGCTGTTCGAGGAACTGACCGGCACGATCATCCGCCAGGTTGGCGAATTGCGCCGGATGGTCGATGAGTTCTCCTCGTTCGCGCGCCTGCCCAAACCGGTGTTCCGCGGCGAGGATCCGGTCGATCTCGCCCGGCAAGCGCTGTTCCTGCAGGAAGTGGCGCGCCCGGATATCAACTTTGCCTTTGCCGCCGATGCCGATCTCGGGATCATCGCTTGCGATCGCCATCAGTACGGCCAGGCCATGACCAACGTGCTCAAGAACGCGGTTGAAGCGATCGAAGCGCGGCAAAAAGTCGAAAGTTCCGATTATCGCGGCCGGATTGCGGTGACCCTGCGCGGCAATTCCGAAGAAGTCTGGGTGACGATTGCCGACAACGGCATTGGCTTGCCGACCGACCGCGAGCGGATCGTCGAACCCTATGTCACAACCCGGGAAAAGGGGACCGGGCTGGGGCTGGCGATCGTCAACAAGATCATCGAGGAGCACGGCGGCGAAATGGCCTTCGCTCCCGGAGATGCCGAAGGAACTGTCGTAACCATGCGCTTCGCGCGCGATCCTGTTTCGGGCGGCCAGCGGCCCTCCGAAGCGGCCGAGTGATGAGATAAGAGGACCCCATGGCGCTTGATATCCTGATCGTCGACGATGAGCGCGACATCCGCGATCTGGTCGCCGGTGTGCTTTGCGACGAAGGCTATGAGTGCCGCACCGCCGGTGACAGCACCAGCGCGCTGGCGATGATCGACGAACGCCGCCCCAGCCTGGTGCTGCTCGACGTCTGGCTCCACGGCAGCCCGATGGACGGGCTTGAAGTGCTCGACGCGATCAAGGGCCGCGAGCCGGAGCTGCCGGTGATCATCTTTTCCGGCCATGGCAATATCGATACCGCGGTATCGGCGATCGGGCGCGGCGCGATGGATTTCATCGAGAAGCCGTTCGAGGCCGAAAGGCTGCTGCTGCTGGTGGCGCGCGCCACCGAAACCGAGCGGCTGCGGCGTGAGAACGCCCGCCTGCGCGAAGGGTTTGTCACTTCGGACGAATTCACCGGCAACTCAGCCGCGATCAATTCGGTGCGCGCGACGCTCAAGCGCGTCGCCAACACCGGCAGCCGCTTGCTGATCGCAGGGCCAGCCGGGGCGGGCAAGGAAGTCGCGGCGCGGCTGCTCCATTCGTGGAGCCCGCGCGCCGGCAATGCCTTCGTCACGGTCAATTCGGCGCGAATTACCCCGGAGCGCTTCGAGCAGGAGCTGTTCGGCGAGGAATCGGGCGGCAAACTGGTTCGCGCCGGTCTGCTCGAGATGGCCGATGGTGGGACGCTCTACCTCGATGAAGTGGCCGACATGCCGCTTTCCACCCAGGCCCGGATCCTGCGGGTGCTGACCGAACAGGCTTTCGTGCGGGTCGGCGGGCACCGCCAGATCCGCGTTGATGTGCGGGTGGTTTCATCGACCGCCCGCGAGCTCGAGCGCGAGATCGCCGAGCGGCGCTTCCGCGAGGATCTGTTCTACCGCCTCAACGTCGTCCCGGTGGCAATCCCGTCGCTGTGCGAACGGCGCGAAGACATCCCGGTGCTGGTCGATCATTTCTTCGCGCGGTTCGCCGCTGACCAAGGCGTGCCGCCGCCCGAGGTCAGCCCCGAGGCAATCGCTGCCCTGCAAAGTTACGAGTGGCCCGGAAATGTCCGCCAGCTGCGCAACGTGGTTGAACGCACGATTATCCTCACCCCGCGCGATCGTTTGGCGCGGATCGAGGCGGATATGCTGCCATCCGAAGTGGTAAGCGGCAAGATCAGCGGCGAAAACGGCATGCCCTCGCTGATGGGAGTGCCGCTGCGCGAGGCGCGCGAGAGCTTCGAGCGCGAGTACTTGCGGGTTCAGATCAGACGTTTTTCCGGCAACATCTCGCGCACGGCTTCGTTCATCGGGATGGAACGATCGGCGCTGCACCGCAAGCTCAAGCTGCTCGGCATGGTCGACAAGCGCGAAGGCGAAGATGACTTGATCGAAGCCGAAGAGTGACGCAGCGCCGCAAATTTGGTCTTTGATTCGTAACACAACAAGGTTAGGATCAGGCCAATCGAGTCCCGGCTGCTCCCCACAGGGCAGCCAGATTGCGGACCGCACAAGCGGCCGCCAACAACAAAGGAACAGGCAATGACCTCACGCACCCTTACTGCGCGCCCGCGCCCAGCAAGCGCTGAACCCGAAACAGAACCGGTTGAAATCGCGGATGCAGCCGTTCCGGTTAGCGCTGGTGCCAGCGCCGGAAAAGGCCAGAACCTGCAGGACCAGTTCCTCAACCTGCTGCGCAAGAACAAGACCCCGGTCACCATGTTTCTGGTCAAGGGCGTCAAGCTGCAGGGTATCGTCACCTGGTTCGACAATTTCTCGATTCTGCTGCGCCGCGATGGCCAGTCGCAGCTGGTTTACAAGCATGCGGTCTCGACCATCATGCCCAGCCAGCCGATCGACGTGCGCCAGTTCGGGATCGCGGCCGAAGGCGGCAAGAAGGTCCGTCTGTTGCAGGACGTGTTCCTTGCCTCGGTGCGCAATGCCGCCGTCCAGGTGACCATGTTCCTGGTCAACGGGGTGATGCTGCAAGGCCGGGTCGCCGCCTATGACCTGTTCTGCATGCTGCTTGAGCGCGAAGGCTATGTCCAGCTGGCCTACAAGCACGCGGTCTCGACGATCCAGCCGCTGACCCCGGTCGATCTCACCGGCGAAACCTGGGACGGTGAAGAAGGCGATCCCACCTGATATTCGGTGAACAGACCGACGGCGAGGTAACCCGCGGGGCGCGGGTGCTAATCGTGTACCCGGAGTTCCGGGGCAGGGGAGGGTCCGGCACCGACACTGCCTTGCGGCTTGAAGAGGCGCGCGGCCTTGCCTTGGCGATCGGCCTTGAAGTGGTCGACGCCGTCGCAATCCCGATCCGCGAGGCGCGCGCCGCGACGCTGTTCGGCGAGGGGCAGATCCAGAACATCGACATCGCTTGCAACCAGGACGATGCCGGGCTGGTGATTGTCGATGGTTCGCTCAGCGCGATCCAGCAGCGCAATCTCGAAGAGAAACTGAAGCGCAAGGTAATCGACCGCACCGGGTTGATCCTCGAAATCTTCGGCGAACGCGCGGCAACCGCCGAAGGCCGCTTGCAAGTTGAGCTGGCGCACCTCGATTATCAGGCCGGGCGGTTGGTGCGCAGCTGGACTCACCTAGAACGTCAGCGCGGCGGGTTTGGCTTCCTCGGCGGCCCAGGCGAGACCCAGATTGAGGCTGACCGCCGCCTGATCCGCGACCGCATGGCCAAATTGCGCCGTGAGCTCGATTCTGTCCGCCGCACCCGCGGGCTTCACCGCAGCCGCCGCGAGAAGGCGCCGTGGCCGGTGATCGCGCTGGTCGGCTATACCAACGCCGGCAAATCAACGCTGTTCAACCGCATGACCGGGGCGGCAGTGATGGCCGAGGACCTGTTGTTCGCTACGCTCGATCCGACCATGCGGCGGATCCGCCTGCCGGGGATCGACAAGGCGATCCTGTCCGACACCGTCGGCTTCATCTCCGACCTGCCGACGCAGCTCGTCGCCGCCTTCCGCGCGACGCTGGAGGAAGTGACTGCCGCCGATGTGATCGTCCACGTTCGCGATATCGCCAATCCCGATACCAAGGCGCAGAAGCGCCAGGTGATGGCAGTGCTGGGCGAACTCGGACTGATCGAGGCCGAGGGCGGAGCGCCCAAGGTGCCGGTGGTTGAGGCCTGGAACAAATGGGATCTGCTCGACAGCGAACGAACTGCCGAACTTCGTGAGCAGCTGGCGATGCGCGGCGATGAAGTGATTGTGCCGGTCTCTGCGCTAACCGGCGAAGGCTGCGACGCTCTGCTCGAGGCGGTCAGCAAGCTGCTGACTTCCGACGCGCGGCTGCACAGCTTCGTGCTTCCTGTCAGCGATGGCCAGCGCCTGGCCTGGCTGCACGCTCACGGCGAGGTGGTCAGCGAAGGCGACGCCGGCGAGGACGAGCGCGGGCCATTGCGGCGGCTTGAGGTGCGGCTTGAACCGCGCGAGCTAGGCCGGTTCTCGCGGTTGTAGACGTTTGGGCAGTGCCTCAGTCCGAATTTTCCTTAGGAGCTTGCGGCCGGAAGCGGCCTCAGGGCTGCCATTCACAATTGGGCCTTTGTCAGGCGGGTAATCGGCACTCGCGGACGTCCGACTGCACAAGTTAGTCCGCTAGCCCGGCCATCATCTTCTCGAATGATCCCATAGTCTCCGGGACAAGGTTGATCTTCTTGAACGGCGCCGCGAGAAAACGGTCCACCATGCCGTTGAATTGCTCGGGGTCGTCGTATGGGATCAAGTGCGTCCTGTTGGGGAAGATGGCCAGCTGCGCGTTAGGGAGGCTCCTGTAAACCGTCACGACATGTTCAAGCCGGACGAGGTCGTGGTCGCTCGCCAGCACAAGCGTCGGCGCCGTAACCTTGGCAAGCAAAGCAGGCGGAATATTCGGCTCCTTCAGCATCATGCCCACCACCTTGAGTTGCCTTCGGCCTTCAGGCGTGGTCCTCGTCTCTTCGGGAAGCTCCATCATCGACTTGATCAGTGCGCGTACCTCCGGAGCGAACGCATCCGGTCCCGGATTGAGGTTTGGGGCCATGGAGACGATCTTTTTCACCTTGCCAGGATGGCGAACCCCAAGAAGGAGGGCTTCGACGCCGCCATCGCTCCAGCCCACAACGTCCACCGGACCGATCTTGAGGTGATCGATCAGGGCCGCGAGATCGTCAGTCATCTTCTCGTAGGTGATAGGTCCCTGGCTGTCGGCAGACCGCCCCTGGTCGCGGCTGTCCATTGCGATGACTCGGTACTTTGCCTTGAAGTAGTCAATCTGCGCTGCCAGCGTCCCGATGCTGCCGCCATTCCCGTGCACCAGTAGCAGTGGTTCGCCCTCGCCGTAGGCCTCATAGTAAAGAGTCACGCCATCGTGAACGAAAGTCGCGCCGGCTGCCTTGTTAGCGCCATAGGGGATTGCCAGGGGTTCCGTGGGCTTGGTTCCACGGGGTGTGCAAGCGACCGCAAGAACGAGCGCGGCGGCGAACGACACGGCGAACAAAAGTCGCTTCATGCAAGGACTCCCAGATTGCGATCAGTCTGCTCTAGCAGCCACCAGGAGTCCATTGTCGATTGCGGTCCAATGCGGCTTTGATAGCCACTCATTCCGATCTCTTGACGTCGCGCCATAACTCCTCCTGCTGGTCGAGCGTCAGTCCAGCGAAATTTCTTCCCTGCGCCAGAGCGAGCTGCTCCATCGCCCGGAACCGCCGTTCGAACTTGGCATTGGCAGCACGCAGGGCATCTTCGGGCGCCACGCCATAGGCGCGAACCAGATTGACCGCGGCAAACAGCAAGTCACCAGCCTCTTCTGCGCGTTCCTGTTCGGTTCGGGCAGCTGCTAGCTCGTCGATTTCCTCGCTGACCTTGGCAGTTGGTCCTGCAACGTTGGGCCAGTCGAACCCGACCCGCGCCGCGCGCTTTTGTAGTTTTTCGGCGCGCATGAGGGCGGGTAGGGCGAGGGCGACGCCGTGGAGAGCGCTGTCAGCGCCATTTGCCTCTCGCTCGGCAGCCTTGGCGCTTTCCCAGCGATCTTCGCGCGATTGCCCTCGGTCGGGTGCGGCGCTGAAAATGTGCGGGTGGCGCACTTCCATCTTGGCGCCAATCGCCGCGGCTACATCGTTGAAATCGAAGGCGCCAGCTTCCTCGGCGATGCGGGCGTGGAATACCACCTGGAGCAACAGATCGCCAAGTTCGTCCTTGAGCGCCAGCATATCGCCGCGTTCGATGGCGTCGGCAACTTCGTAGGCTTCCTCAATGGTGTACGGAGCGATCGTGGCGAAGGTTTGCGCAGTATCCCATTCGCAGCCTGTGAGCGGATCGCGCAGCCGCGCCATTATAGCGAGGAGACGGTCAAGAGGGGTGCTGGTTGTTTTTGTCATTTTAGATTGATAATATATATTATGTTAAATACAAACATGAGCAGAGTGGTAGAAGCGTCCGGTCACGCCTGGAAAACCTTGACCAGCAACACCACGCCAAGGATGATCACGCCCCAGATCAGGATCATCCGGACCTTGGCCGGCCCTGGGATATTCTGCGATTGCATCGCCCGCCAGTTGATCGCCAACACCATCAGTACCGCGACCAAGCCAACGATCCAATCTCCGCTTGGCATCATGCCGCAAGCTCCATTCCATCGAAGGCCACCAAGACGTGCGCCGGGATCTCGGCGCTCAAAGTGGCATAATCGAGGCTTTTGTCGAGATGGCTCAGCACCCCGCGTTTGGCGCGCGAAGCCTCGATCAATTCCAGCGCCATCGCCAGATTGGCATGGGTTGGATGCGGCTCGCGGCGCAGACAGTCGCTAACGAGGATATCGACACCATCGAACAGCTCGACCATCTCGCGGGTAATCTCGCTGAAGTCTGTCGCATAGGCAATTGATTTCCCGTCGTAATCAAACCGGTATGCGGTGGTTTCACTGGGCCCGTGCGGCATCTGGCAATGGCGCACAGAAAAGCCGGCGCAGAGCCGCAGGCGCTCGAGCGTGTCGAGCTCGATCAAGGTCGGATAGCCATATTGCCCGGCAAACACATAACTGAACCGGCCGCGCAAAATCCGCGCGGTATCAGCGCCGGCATAGCCCGGAATCGGCCCGCCGCGGCCATAACGCAGCACCCTGAGATCATCGATGCCGTGGGCGTGATCGGCGTGCTCGTGGGTCCAGAACACCGCGTCGATCCGGTCGATATCGTTGGCGAGTAACTGCGCGCGCAGATCGGTCGAGGTATCGATCAATAGCCGCGCCCCGACGTCGTTCTCAACCAGGATCGAAACCCGCGATCGCCGGTTTTTGGGCTCAGCCGGGTCGCACAACCCCCAGTCGTTGCCGACCCGCGGCACCCCGGTCGACGTACCGCAGCCCAGCACCAGCAGCTTCACAGGTGCGCCTTGCTGAACAGATTGAAGAAGTTGCGCGTGGTCGCCTCAGCCAGCGCTTCGGGCGAAGTGCCGCGCAAACCAGCCACGAACCGCGCGGTATCGGCGGTAAAGGCCGGCTCGCAAACCCGCCCGCGGTGCGGCACCGGCGCAAGGAACGGCGCGTCGGTCTCGACCAGCAAGCGATCTTCAGGTATATCAGAAGCTATAGCTTGCAAGTCCTTGGCATTCTTAAAAGTAACGATCCCGGACAGCGAGATCGTCAACCCCAGCTCCAACACGTTGCGGGCGAAGTCGGCGGTAGCAGTGAAGCAGTGGATCAGCGCCGGATAGGCCCCCAGCTCCATTTCCTCACCCAGGATCGCAAGAGTGTCATCCTCGGCATCGCGGGTGTGGACAATCAGCGGCAGGCCGGTCTTGCGCGCCACCGCGATATGCCGCCGGAACAGGGCCTTCTGGGTCTCGCGGTCGGAGTGATCGTAGTAATAGTCGAGCCCGGTCTCACCGATCGCAATCACCCTTGGATGCTCGGCGGCGTCCAGCAGCGCGCCCTCGCCCATATCGGCATGGCCATCGGCTTCGTGCGGGTGGATACCTACACTGGCCCAGACATCCGCCTCACGCTCGGCGGTTGCAATCACCTGATTCCATTCGCTCCGCCGCGTCGAAATCGAGAGAAATCCCCCTACCCCCGCCGTGCGCGCCCGCGCCAGCACCCCGGGCTGGTCCTCGACAAGCCCCTTGTATTCAAGGTGGCAGTGCGAATCGATCAGCATCAGACGTGATCTGCCGCGACTAGTTCTAACCGCGGGAACAGCGGAGTCGGGGTTTCCAGCCGATAGTCACTTTCAGCCAGCGGTGAATACCAATGCTGGCGAATCCCTTGATAAGAGCGGTTGGTCTCAGGAATACCCATGGCGTCGAGCAGCTTACCCGCGCTACCTGGGATAATCGGCGAGATCGCCACAGCCAATTGAGCGATACAAATGTAGAGCGTCGCTAGTACTGTTTCCATTCGTTCCGGATCAGTCTTGCGCAGTGTCCATGGGGCCTGGGCGTCAATATAGGCGTTGCAGGCAAAAACGGATTGCAGCCAGCGATCGACTGCCTGTTGCAGCGCCAGGTTCTCAAAGGCTTGTGGCACGCCCTCGCGGACGACCTGATCGACGAGAGCGAACAAATCCGCGTCGGCGGGAGAGTGGCCGCGAATTGCCGGCAGGTAGCCATCGAGGTTCTTGGCGATGAACCCCAGCGTGCGTTGCGCCAGATTGCCGAAGGCGTTGCCCAGCTCGGTATTGCCGCGTTGGACGATCGCTTCGGCCGAGTACGATCCCGTCCTGCCCGAAGCTGACCTCGCGGAGCAGGAAATAGCGCAGCTGATCGACCCCGAACCGCTCCGCCAGCTCGAGCGGATCGACGACGTTGCCGAGCGACTTCGACATCTTCTCACCGCCGCGCGCCAGCAGAAAGCCGTGGCTGAACACTGCTTTAGGCACCGGCAACCCCGCGCTTTTGAGGAAGGCCGGCCAGTAAACCGTGTGGAAGCGGGTAATGTCCTTGCCGATCAGATGCAGATCGGCCGGCCAAAACCGTGCGAAATCACCCTCGCGGTCGGGGAAACCGATCCCGGTCAGGTAGGTGGTCAGCGCGTCGACCCAGACGTACATGACATGGCCCGGGCTATCCGGCACCGGCACCCCCCAATCGAAGCTGGTGCGCGAGACCGAGAGATCGCGCAGCTCGTTGCCCTTGAGGAAGCTCAATATCTCGTTGCGGCGGCTCTCGGGTTCAAGAAATCCGGGCGTTTCATTGAGTTCAATCAGAAACTCGCGGTACTTTGAGAGGCGAAAGAACCAGGTCTCCTCGGCCGTCCATTCGACCGGGGTGCCTTGCGGCGAAAGGCGCTGCCCCCCTTCCCCGTCGACCAGTTCACTCTCGTCATAATAGGCTTCGTCGCGGACCGAGTACCAGCCCTCGTAGCGGTCGAGATAGAGGTCGCCGGCCGCTTCCAGCGCCTTCCAGATCGCCACCGAGGCTTGGTGATGGCGCGCTTCGGTGGTGCGGCAGAAGGCATCAATCGAAATATCAAGTTTAGTGCACATTTCACGGAAATAATTGGACATTTCCGTCGCAAATTCGAGCGTTTCGCGCCCCGCTGCGCGCGCCGTCTGGGCCATCTTAAGGCCGTGCTCGTCGGTCCCGGTGACGAACCGCACATCCTTGCCCTGCATCCGCTGGAACCGCGCGATCGCATCGGCGGCAATCGCTTCATAGGCGTGGCCAATGTGCGGGCGGCCATTGGGATAGGCGATCGCGGTGGTGAGGTAGAACGGTTCGGCCATGCCGCGGGCAATCTCTTCCAGAAAAACGGGTCAGGCCGCCTCTCTAGGCATGGCAAGCGAGGCCAGCAAGGCGCCAATTTCGAGCACCAGCAGCGCCGGATCGAAGTTGTAGGTCACCACCTGCCCGGAAATTCGCACCAGTTCGCCATGCGCGGCGATGATCCGGGCTTGCCGATCGCGGTTGCTGGCGGCGAGCTGCGCCGCGACAACCGCGCGGGCCAGATCGAGCGCGGCTGCCAAGCGTTCGCGGTCGGGACGGGCTCCGATTTCTTCTGCCAACGCGCCGCGCAGTGCGAAGTGATCGTCGCCTTCGGCGATCAGCCGCAGCATCACTGCGTGGAGCTTGCCGAGGTCCTGGGCGACGAATTCAAGCGCCGCGCCGGGTGAACCATCCGCCGCCGCCAGCGCCGCAGCGCGGGTTGCTGGATCGGCTTCAGGCACTGATTCGCGGAGGATTTTCTCGACTTCTCCGTCGGATAACGGTGCGAAGCGGAGCACCCTGCAGCGCGAGCGGATGGTCGGCAACAGCCGGCCGGGGCGGTGCGCGACGAGCAGGAAGAAAGTGCCGACTGGCGGTTCCTCAAGGCTTTTGAGCAGCGCATTGGCGGCGTTCTTCTCGAGGTCGTCGGCGGGATCGATGATCACAACGCGGCTGCTGCCCAAGGTCGGCCGGGTGGTCAGCCGGTGCTGCATCCGCCGGACCTGGTCGATGGTGACATTCCGTTTGGTCTGGAAGGGTTTACCCTCGGCCTTCTTCTCTTCCTCGGCATCGTTGAGCGGCAAGTGATCGAGTACGATAATATCGGGGTGGACCGGCCAGTCGGGCTGATGGAGCCCCGGTTCCGCGACCAGTCGGGCGGCAGCCTGACGGGCGAACTGCCCTTTGCCGAGGCCTTTGGACCCGGCGAGCAACCAAGCGTGGTGAAGCCGTTTTGAATCAAGCGCTTCGAGCCATTCGGCCCAGGCAGCATCGTGACCGGCAAAAAGCGTCACAACGGCACCAAGAAGCGGTCTAGCGCCTGCACAACGGCGCAGTGAACCGCCTCCGCGCTGCAATTTCCGGCGATCACGGCGAAGCGCGACGGTTCGGCTTCGGCAATCCTGACGAAGGCAGCTGCGACCCGGGCATGATAGGCGCCGTCGCGCCCGCCGATCCGGTCGGCCCCTTCGCCGTCGCGCGCCGCCGTCCGTGCTGCAGCGACCTCGGACGAGACTTCGATCAGCAGGGTCAGGTCGGGCAGCAGGCCCGCGCTGCCGATCCGGTGAAGGTCGAGCACTTCGGCATCGGCGAGGCCGCCAGCCCCGCCCTGATAGGCCCGGCTCGAATCGACGAACCGGTCGCAGATCACCCATTGCCCGCGATCCAGCGCCGGGCGGATCAGCCGCTCGACATGGTCCGAGCGGGCAGCGGCGAACAGCAGGGCTTCGGCGCGGGGGTTCCAGCCCTCGCCCCCAATGTCGATTTCGCGCCCGAGCAGCAGCGCGCGGATCGCCTCGGCCCCTGGAGTGCCGCCGGGCTCGCGAGTGACCAGGCAAGCAATGCCGCGCGCCTCCAACGCAGCTGCAAGCAATCGCGCCTGGGTGCTCTTCCCCGCCCCCTCGCCGCCTTCGAAAACGATGAACTTACCTGCCGTCATTCGAGCAGCCCTAGCAGGCCGCCCACGATCCTGTCGATTGGTCCGGCCTTGGCGACAGACCGGGTGGCAACGAGCGGCAGGGTGTGGTTTCGCTGCCCTTCGACAGAAACCACAAGAGTTGCAACTTGCGCACCTTTGGCGATCGGCGCGCGAACCGGCCCATCATAGACGATCCGAGCCACTACCGACCCCGGGTGGTCCCGGTGCTGTGCGATAGAGTATGCCCGAGGCACCGCAACGGGCACCTGTCTGGCATCACCCCCCTGCACCTTCACGCTTCCGACAATCCATTCCGGATCCAGAAACGAGTGGCTGTCAAACGCCGAATAGCCCCATTCGATCAGCGCTTTGGCCGCAGCTGCGCGGTCCGGCTCGGTTGGCGAGCGGCCGATGACGACAACTAGCCGGCGGCGATCGCGCTCCACCGCGCCCAAGAAATTGAACCCAGCTTCGCGAGTAAAACCGGTCTTGATTCCGTCGGCCCCGGGGACAACCCCGGCGAAGGGATCGTGGCTGGTGAGCTGTAGGCCGCGCCAGGCCATAGCCTGCTTGCCGATGTAGCGACGGTAAAGCGCGGGGTGCTTGTTGATCAGCGCCTCTGCGAGCTTGACCATGTCGCTTGCGGAAACATGGGTCACAGCCCGATCGGGCATGCCGTTGGGGGTACCGAAATGGCTGCCGTTCATCCCCAGCTTTTGCGCCCGGGCATTCATCGCTTCGACCCAGGTCTGGGTGCTGCCCAATGCGCCTTCGGCCAAAGCGACTGCAGCGTCGTTGGCGGAAACCACGGTGGTTCCCATCAGCAAGTCGCCGACGCGCACCTGTTCGCCCGGACGCAGATTGAGCGAAGTCCCCTTCCCCGCCCAGCGCGCGGCGGTTTCGGGACGAACCGTGATCATTGCGTTCTCGTCCAGCTTGCCGGCTGCAATCAGATCGAACGCGATCAGCGAAGTCATGGCCTTGGTCATCGAAGCCGGGAGAAATCCTGCACCGCCACCGCGGTCGTAAAGCGTCTGGCCGGAGGAGAGATCGACCAGCAGCGCAATCGGTGCCTGGTGTGCGGGCGCAGTACCCGGAGGCAGTGCATTGAGAACCACAGTCCGCGAAGCCGACTGCGTGGACAGCGCCAGCAGCAACAACAGCGGCAGATGATAATGCTTCAAAACCCCTCCCCTGCACCGACCAGCGCGGGTGACGGGCTTCGTCAATTGGCGCGCTGGATTCGGGCGTCGCTATAGCCTGCGCGGCGGGCTTTGGCCAAGGCGGCTTGGGCTTCGGCGTCGCTGGCGAAGGGGCCGGCAGTCACCACCCAGAACTTGCCGGATTGGACCGCCGCTCCGCCGGTCTTCTTGACCGCAGCATCGGCGTTGGCCTTGTTGCCATAGGTGCCGATGCGGATCACGAAGCGGCCTTGTGCAGGCTTGACCGCCGGCTTGGCTGTCGCCGCAGGCATTGGCATGGCGGCCGGCTTGGGAGCCGGAGCCGAAGTCGGTTTGGGGCTAGGCTTGGGTTTGGGGGTCGGCTTCGGCTGGGGCGCTGGTGTGGTCACCGGTTTAGGCGTCGGCTTTTCTGACGGCGTCGCGCTCGGCGTCGGCAGCGGTACGGGTTCGGGCAGCGGCGCGGGGCGGATCACACCGCCTTGCGCCTCAAGCTTGCGGATCAGCACCGCGAGCAGCGATTTGGGGGTGTCCATCCGCGCCGGAGCCGGCTGGCCGGTGCGCAGCAGCGCGCGTTCGGGCTCGGTCGGATTGACCCGGCGGACCCGCACCGGAAACTGCGGCTGACCGGCAAAGCCGACCTGTGCGGCAGCGCCTGGTGAAAGTTCGACCTGCGCCTTGCCGCTCATCGGCCCGCGCCGCTCGATCCGCACCAGAATGGTCTTGCCGCTATCGAGCGCGGTAACTTCGACGTAGCTGGGCAGCGGCAAAGTTCGATGCGCCCCGGTGACGGTGTCGCCGCCTTCGGGCCCTGCAGCAGCAAAGCCGACCGCATCGAAGTTCATCGTGTCCTTGGGGGTGAAGGTTTCGCCATCGACCACGAAGGGATCGCCGACCACCACCGGATAGTCGGCCGCCGGACCGCTGGTGGCCTGTACCGGGGTCTCGGCCACACGGGCGCCGCCGCCGCCGCACGCCGCTACAAAAACCAGCACCGCCAATGGCAAAGCGCGTCTATCGGGCAATCTCATCTGCAAGCAACCCCACGGACAAAGCGTAGTAATTCGAGCAGTTATAATGGAGGATGACCCGATAATTCCCGGTTAACAGGAATGAACCATTCCCTGGTCCGTCGGGTTCGAACAGGGTTGCCATGGTCGCATCCGCAATCGGGGCCTGCGGCGTCACGCCAGCCGCGCGCCACTCGGCCACGGTTTTCCAGACCGAATGGCGCTGGTGAACGCGGGCGCATGACGGCGGCGAGAGCTTGGGATTGATCGCGCTGCGATCGAAGGCAGGCGAAACCGTCGCCCGTACTCCCCAAGGCTCGCCGCGGCGCCAGCCGGCATCGCGGAAATAGTTGGCAACCGAGGCCATGGTATCCGCGCGGCTGTTCCAGATGTCGGCATCGCCGTCGCCATCGCCGTCGCGGGCAAGGCGCAGATAGACCGAAGGCAGAAACTGCGGATTGCCGAATGCGCCAGCCCAGCTGCCGACCATTCGCCAGCGCGGCACGCCGCGTTCCGCCATTTTGAGCAGGGCGATGAACTCGCCTTCGAATAGCGCCCGCCGCCGCCCCTCGTAAGCCAGACTGGCGAGGCTGCGGGCAAGGTCGAAATCGCCCTTGATCCGGCCATAATAGCTTTCCTTGCCCCAGATCGCGACCAGCATCTTGGCTGGCACTCCGTATTCAGCCTCGATTGAAGGCAGGATATCAGCCGAACCGGCAAGTACCGATCGCCCGCCGTCGATCCGCGCCGCATCGATGTGTTTGCGGTAATAGGACCAGAACGCTGGCGGCGAATTGGGGGTTGAGCCTGGTTGTGCGCGGTCATATCCGACCACCCGGGGGTTGTAAGTCAGCCCCGCGGTCATCGCCCGGACCGTAACCTCGCTGACCCCTTCGCCGCGCGCCTTGGCGCCCAGCAGCTGGACATAGCCGGCGAAGCCTGCATCTTCCGCTTCGCTTCCGCCCACCGGCAATGGCTGTACCACCGGCACGCTGACATCCAGCGGCAGCGGTTCCGCGACTTGCGCCGCGCTGGCGCCAAGCAAGCCGGCGCCCAGCCCCAAAGGCAGCGACAGCCGCAAAGTTCGCAACAGACCCATGAGACATTGTTTCGCACAGCCCAGACGATTCGCAAAACCGCGATGCGTGACAATGTGCCAAATTGGCGCTAGCGCGCCGCCAACGGACAGGTGGCCGAGTGGTTTAAGGCAGCGGTCTTGGAGTTCGAAGACGTCACCGCAGGTGACAAAACCGCCACGCGGCGCTAGCCGCGTTTCGGGTCCGGGGATGGACAGGTGGCCGAGTGGTTTAAGGCAGCGGTCTTGAAAACCGCCGTGGGTGCAAGCTCACCGTGGGTTCGAATCCCACCCTGTCCGCCACCCCTTTGATTTTCTTGATTTTATTTTAAGGCTGAGGCCTGGTTACCATAACCGCTCCCCGATGGGCCATGCGCTAGGGGGCGCCGGTCTGCGCAGGCTCCGGACAACCGAAATAATTCTTGATGCGTCTTGGCGTTTGAATTGATGTGCAAAGGCCCTTCGCAATGCGGAGGAAAGTTTGGCCGTTCATATCCTCTTTGGGAACAAAGAGGTTAGCAGCGACACCGTTGGCCAGAGCGGATTGCTTAACTATTTCGGCCTTTCGATAAAGGACATATGATTCCTTGGTGAGAAACGGATGCTCATGCGCCTGCAATGTGCATGACGGATCGCATAGATTGTTGATCTTAGTGCAGACAGACACGATCAGTTGGCACCCATCGTTATCAGGATCGGTGCAAACAACGTGAAGGTGCATCCTGCCGGGATCATGGGAAGGCCCGGACGGAATTAGGACCGTCCCTTTCTTCTGCATCCCCGGCACTGGATTAGGCGAGCTGCTTTAGCAGACGCGAAATTTTGTTGTGGTCCTCAACGACAGCGGCTTGAGCGGATGCGCTTTCAATTCCGACCATCGCCATAATGCGCTCTAGCGGAATGGGCATCGAGCTCCCGTGAGGGTCTTCCCACTCGGGCACATTGTCTTTTTCATGCGTCCAGTCGCGAAGCTGCCACTTCCCCATGTGGCCAAATTTGCTCCAAACCGCGTCCAGACATTGAATGTCGGCTTCGCTCAATTCTTCCAAATCATCGTCGCTCACGCCATCTTTGACGGCTAGTTGATGATTTGCCCGGTCCTCAAGGTAAGCAGACCAGCCGCACGCATCTAGATCGTGCTCGCCATTGATATGCGAATAGGTTTGTGAATTGACCGGGCCATGCGGCATCGACACACGGCTCTCGTCCAAGATCGGCGCGCCAAATTGCGCGATGCTCTCTCGATCAGCCAGATACACCAGCTTGATTGCCTTGAGCACGTCCAACGTCTTGCCCGGCTCTTTGCAGGCAAGATACGCAATCACTTGCGCAGCTTTCACCGGGTTATACATGTGGCTCTCCATGGGCACGATAACGCCCCGTCCTTGCAGACATATATGCCTTCAGCGCTAAGAATGCACTAAGGTTTGTAGTGACGGCGCGTTCGCGAATCCCTCCGTGGTAATTGCCCCAAAATTTCAAAGCCCCTTACAGGTCCAATTCCCGGTCTTGGCTGTCGAGTAGATGCCTACACACCCTACCCGGCGAATCCAGGGCTTAAGGCCCTAAAATAGCTCTGTAATCCATGAATGTCGTTTCAGATGCGCCAGCACAGCGCGGCGATTTTGCAATGCGGCTGCGCTTTGAAAATGCCCCAAGTTCATGAATGTGCACGGATATTTCCCGATACATATGCGCATTGCTGGCAAAGCGCCGACTGACTTTCCAAGCCGCCCTGTCGGATCAAGGGGCCAAGCCGCGAACACATTGACCGCTATGCCAGCAAAATTTGCGGTGGCCTCAAGCGCTCCCGCAGAACGCTTAGTTATTGGCCGTTCCGATTCGGACTGGCCAAGGGCATGGCGATGTGGCGTGAGGTGGGGCGTCGCTACGATCAGCTTCTCGAAACCCCCCAGAGAAACTAGTTTCGGCTAGCCCCTATGCGGCCTGATCGCCAAACCGCCCTTTGACCTTGCGAGCGCAAGCCAGGGCGTGTTGCTCAGGGGTCATCGCGGCATATCTCAGGTTCCCTTGCGCACCGTCGAGATCGCTTCCCAGGAGTTTGCGATTCTGAGCAACGAGACGGCCTCTCCCGCTTCGCCGTCTGCCCACGTGAGCCTGAGGTTACGCTACGCAGCCCCTTGCTTCACCTGCCCAGCCGGGCAACAACGATGCCCAGACTCTAATCGCAACCGGATGAAGGTTGGGGGTCACGTCACTTGATTTGAAATGAATTGTGCGAGTATTTTTCGGGTGCTCCAGACAGCCCAGTTTCAAAGCCAAAAGTAGGGGTGAAGTTCAATGCTCGTTTATCACGACGAAGCCGACGAGGCGTGCGCAGAGGACAATGGCCGATATGTTCCCTACACATATGCTGCCCATGACAGCGATGGTGGCTACTACGATTTTGTGACCCACCCGGACTTAATCCCCACCGCACTCGAGGACTTTCTACCTTTCGCCTCTCAGCCGGCAATTCATCGATTTTACCGCCTGCTCCATTGGCTAAACTCCGAAGCTTCGATCTTGGAATCAACCGATTGTTTGCTGCGTCCACCCTTGTCAAACACTACGCCTCATCTGGGAGGGGGCGCAGCACTGCAAATTATCGGACGCATCATGCTGATATATCGGAACCATGCTTACAACGTCTCGCCCCAGCATTCGGCAATGTTTGCAGACGTCTTTCACGAAGAGACAGCAAAAGTTGATCCCGGATGGGATATGGGAGCGTGCGGTTACGCCTTCTATCCCGCTCATTTTGTGCGCTTAGGTCCTGAGCCAATTGAAGGAGTTACGACGGGTAGTGAGTTCTGCATCCGATTTTGGGTATGGGGCGATTCTGATCAAACATGCTTCGACAACCTTGATCGGCTTTTCGGCAATCTTGAGAGCTCGCTTGAGGCAACATCATCGCGCCTAGGCCAAACCTTCGCTGACTAGCCGGGCGACTGACTTCAAATAACGGATTGACGCTTCGGTCTTTGCCGAGCGTCCACCGTGCTTCAATGCGTTCCTGTTTCCCTCAGGCGCACCCGGATTCGTCCCGCCGTGCATACGGCACCGCTTCCGCCCCTTCACGGCTGGGGATTGGCACTCCGTTGCCGAACGGGTCCGCGCCAAGCAGCGCGGGGCCGATGCCAGCCGCTCCGGCTGCATGGGATTGTTCGTCAATTTTTTCATTTCCCCTCCCCCCGGTCTGGACGTTTTCGGCAATGACGGCCTGCCCGCCGCGATTATCGACGTGGACATGACGCACGACCTGTTCCCCACCGCGACGCATCCGGGCAAGCGCTTCCATTTGCCCCTGCGAGGTGCGCAGTAGCTTCGTAGCGAGGTTTCCGAATGTCTGCATGTGTGGCACCCATTCCGCCGAACCAAGCTGGCTCAGCGCCCGGATCGCGGCATCATGCGTAACATAAATTTGCACCAGCAACAGCGCCTCGGCCTGATTTTGCGGCTCCATGCTTTCGATGAATGACAGCGCGGCATTATAGCGCCCCTCATTGCAGGCACCGACCAAATCGAGATACTTTATCAATTCGCTGGCGCGGGCGTTCACCGGATCGAGAGAATTTGCCGCAAACGTCTGGTGTAGTTTGAGCACGTCGAGGACTTCGCTCTTGCCCGCCGGTTCGATGCTCCAGCCGCCATCAGGCTTGCGGGTCAACTTCACCTTCGCCGGTGCCCCGCGCTTGCGATGATCGCGGATCAGGCGCGACAGCTCACTCCGCTCGTCCTTGTCGAGCTTGTCCCAACCGGGAATCCTTTTCTCCAGAATGCGATTGGCCTCGTCCTCGTTGTCCGTGTCGGGAAACGGGATTGTCACTGTCCGCTCTTGCGGTTGCGCGGTGGCCCTCGCCTTGGTCCGCCGCGCCGGTTTGGCCTTGGTATTCTTCGCCGTCATGGTGCGTGCCTTCGATCCATGGGGATGGAATTGCCAATTGCGGTCAATGAGGTCGCAAATGCCCAACTGGCTATTTGAGGTGTCCAATCGGGCTGCCACCAGCCGAGCAACATCTCACCACCGTGCCTATGGCTAGATGTATATGTGTCCAGATTATCTTGACCAGTGAGCGCGCGCTTTTGCCGCGATTGGTCAAGATTTTTAGGACAGTCGGGGGCATTTTGTTCGCCAGTGTCCAGATTTTTAGGACGTGGCGTCTCGATATTCTGGACCGTGATTTTTTTCGAGTAGTCCATGAACTCCTTGGTTGGCGGCTGGTCGTTGCAGCGTTGCCAGGTCAATCGCCATTCGGTAGCCCGACGGGAGCTTGGGTCCTTCATGTTGAAGCCGCCGGGTTTGCTTTGGGCAATGAAGCCGCGCACGATCAGGGTCCGAAAATATCCCGCCGCCGTGTCCTTGGTTGCCTTCAGGCATTCAGCGGCTTCACGAACTCCAAGGCCAATCTGGCCATTGTTGCAGCCATTGTGACGACGGATCAACTCCCAGAGCAGCGTCCGGGGGCCAGGCGCCATCCCCCGGTATGCAGGGCAGTCAAAAACGTAGTTGTCCAGCATCAGGAACGCGACGGACGTTGCATTGCGCCCGTTCACCAGCAGCCGGTTTTTCCGGCGCCCCTTAGCCATCGGCTTTGACCTGCTTGGCGATCCAGACAATCGCGCGCCTGCCACTGGCATTGCGGCGGCGATGGCCGCTATCGACAATGCGCCCCTTGCGGCGAAGCTCCGATAGGCGCGGCTGGATCGCAACGCGATCAAACGCTAAGGCATCGCTGGCCTCATGGGCGGTAAGCCCGTCCAGGCCCGCACCAAGCACGGTAGCGAAGGTCATGGCCTGCAACCGCCCTAAGTGGTCTGAAATGGCCTCTGCGGCCTCCTGAGAGGTATCTGCGCCCTTGTGACCGGGAAAGTCGGGATAGCGGCTCATGGCGCGCCTCCCTCTGCCAGCGGTGGTAGGCCCTTCTGGTCAAGCAATTTTGAAAGCCAAGCATACTGCTTTTCGGAAGGGCTGGCAGCGACGCACATGTTGCCGAGAAAGCCCGCCTCTTTGTGCGACAGGTCCGGACAATCGGAGAGCAGCGCAAGCGCGGCTGGCCTGTGATGGGGAAACGGCTCAGACATGCCAGCCGCTCCCGGTTAGCCGATCACGGCGCACCTTGCCCGCCATGGCCAGCGCATCGCCAAGTGTCGCCAGCCCGCCAAGGTCGCGCCAGTGCGGCAGCAATGCATCATCGATCAATTCGCTGAACGGCAGACCGGCAAGGCGCGCTTGCAGGCCATCGGTCGATTGGCTATCGAGGGTGCGCGACCAGCCGCCAAGCAAATCGCGCGACGCCCCGGCCTTGTCCGCCGGGGTTTCGTTTGTGTGGGCCATGGTTCAAGCCGCCTCCCGTCCGTAGTCGGGCAGCGACTCGAACAATTCATCGGCGCTGGCAAAATCCCAAATGGTGCGACCGCCAAGGCGTTTCGCTTTCAACTTGCCCTCAGACAAAAGTTGATAGGCGCGCGTTTTTCCGAGGGGGTAGCGCTGGCGAAGCTGGTCAAGGCTGCCCCAACGAGGAGTTGATGCGGTGTCTCTCATAACGGATTCCCACGTTGTCCGCGCGGAGGTGCGCGGCCTTCATGGGACAGCCAGCTAGACCACAGCCGAATGGGCCGCAAAACCACTTTTCGCGGCTACAATTCCGAACCCCTGGAATGATCGCGGAATTATGAACCCGCGCAATTCAGGCGGAATTTCGTCCCTACTCCTTAGGTGGATCGCTGGCGATACTGGGGCTGGAGCTTGTGCCAAGTAAGCCCTGCCCCAAGGTTCGGCGCCCGAACAGGCCGCGAGGTTGAGACGGCGCATTGAACGCGGCAAGCCCAGCAATCTGCACTGCCTCTTCGATCTCGTGAATTGTCATTTCAGCAAGTGGTGCTTTGCCTTCGCGCGCCTCATAGTCTGCGACAGTTGCCCGCGCGCGATCCAGCCTAAATCGCCAAATATCGGGGTGTGCGGATTCGGGCAATTCCGACAAGGCTTTAAGGGCACGCAAATGCGCCAGATAGGAACCGACTTTCTGGCTCAAGTTTTCTGCTGTTACCAAAGTGAACCATCGCCGATCATGGGGACCGCGAGAGAGTTTTCGCTCAATCCGCTTGTACGTCGAAACGATGCTATGGCCTGGGCTTCGTTCTGAAAATTGCTTTGCAATTGCATAGTTTGAACGCGCCGCAAATGGATCGCGCCCGGCTAGCCAATCTCGCGCGTCGGCTTCGATAATGGGTCGAAGCTCGGGCCAGTCTGGCTCCCTCTTGCGACCGCGCTTCGCCTTCGTCGCCTCTTTTACCGCTGCCTTGACGGCATCTGCCCCGTATCGCCCAATTGCGCGCCGAATATCGTCATCGACGGTAGGCCCAACCAAATCCATCTTCGGCATGGCAAATGCGGCAAGTGCATTCGGCTGGGGCTGGTCTACCTGCCCATTGTCTGATTGATCGTGTGCCAACTCCGCCTCCCTTGCGGTTCCCGAAAAGAGACGGGGAAGCACGTGGGATGCGCGCTTGTCGGCTGGCCAGCCTATCCCCGACGAAGGTTCTAAGCCCTCGCTGGGCGACTTTCCAGCCGCGCTCAGCAAGCCATCCTCATATTCGTCTGCTTGAATCCCGAAGTCGATCAGCATGGCGAGGAGCGCAACCTATGCAGACTGACGCGACAAGCACGGGATCGATTCGTCTCGCGCTTGATAGCATGATGACGTTGGTGCACATTCCCATTCGGGGAAAACGTGATGATCAACGATGACGAAGCGACTTGGGACCAGGACGACGCAACACAAATTCGCAATGTGATCGATCGGCACCCGCTAAAAAGGGACGCCAGTTACCGGCGGCTGATTGAAGCTGTGGCGACTGAGGTTCGAAAGACCGAACCCGGCGATCAGTATTGGCGTCTCAATCAGGGCATTGAGGTCGTCGAAACGATCATGCGCGCTGTTAACGAGGACGGCTGGAAGCTGCTCGACGAGAAGCACTCCGACACCAAGAAAACCTTCTGGTATCACAAGAGCCACGTTAGGCTTGCAGGTAAGAAACGCCTAGAGCCCTACATCACGGCCAACGAAACCCAAGAGGCGGCTGCCAACTACCTGCACTTACCATATCGCGTGCCTGCGCTCGACCGCATTCTTGTGGACATGCTCATGGCCTCAGAAATGTTTGCCTTTGCGGATGAGGTGCAGCCGATCCTGAACAAGAAGCTACCGCTGCTACTCGGCTGGCTCCTTAACAACATCCTCAGCGTGGTAATCGGATGCGCGATTGCGGCCTTCTGCTTCTGGATCGGCGACGGTGGTTCGGTGATGAACTGGATTGGCGGAATCGTCTTAGCTCTCACCCTGCTCAGCACGGCATGTTCGTTGATCGCATTCCCATTTTTTTATCCCAAGGTTAGAGCGCTTCAAAAGAAGAGCGAAGGAACGATTGGTGCGATGTTGGACGCTTATGCAGCCATCGCAGGAAGTCCGGCTTCAACGAAGCACGTCGACGAAATGTTAGCCAAAGCCACCGATAAGGGAGCCGTTTGGCCTTCTCAGTTGATCGTGCTCATGGAGGACATCAGGGCGAGGTCAGCAACCATCTAAGGGTTTTCGTTCCCGGTTCGGTCCCCCTATGGACAACTAGCGGGCGTTCCCGACGGAGCGCTATTCAGCCTCTACCTTCCGGATAGGTGTCACCTTGGCACCAGCCGCGCCGTGACTGGCGCAAAAGGCTGCCCAATCGGCCATGAGCCGCGCCCGCTTGTCGAACAGATCGCCGCGCCGGTAAGCCGCTTCCGCCTTGTTTCCGATCACGTGCGCAAGTGCCATTTCGCAGACCTCGTGCGCGTAGCCAGTGCATTCGGCTGCCCAATCGCGGAAGGCGGAGCGGAAGCCGTGCACGGTTACATCAACCGCCATGCGGCGCAGCAACATCGACATGGCCATGCCGGACAACGTGCCGCCCCTTGGAGCGGGAAACAGGAAGTCGCTGCCCATCGGGCGAAGCGATTCCAGTATCTCGATTGCGCGAGGCGAGAGGGGCACGCGATGCTCTTTCGCGGCTTTCATGCGCGCGGCTGGAATTGTCCAAACTGCCTTGGCCAAATCGACCTCTGCCCACGTGCCGCCGATCACTTCGCCGGTGCGCGTCGCGGTCAGAATCGCAAATTCGAGCGCCAGCGCCGCAACCGCCCCGCGCCCGCGAAGCTTGGCCATGAAGGCGGGCAAGGCTTCATAGGCCAGTGCCTTGTGATGCCCCCGCGAAAGCCGCTTACGGGCAGGCAGGATTTGGGCAATGTGCCCGCGCCACCGCGCCGGGTTTTCGCCGTGCCGGTATCCCCGCGCCTTGGCGGCATCGAGCACGGTTTCAATCCGGCCCCGGATGCGGCTGGCAGTTTCGGGCTTGGCTTTCCAGATCGGCTCAAGGATCGAGAGCACATGCGCGGTTTCGATTTGGCCAACCGGCAATTCGCCGATCACCGGATAGACATAGCTGGCCAGCGTGTTGCCCCATTGCTGGCGATGCTTCGCGTTGCGCCAGCCTTCCTCATTGGCGGCGATATGGGCCTCTGCCACGGCCTTGAAGGTGACGCCTGCTATCTGTGCCGCCTGTGCCTCTGCAAGCGCCTGTGCGGCTTCCCTGCCCCTTTCAGCGAGGGGATCGACACCAGACTTGACCTTCAAGCGCAGCACCGTTGCCGCGTCGCGTGCCGCCGCAAGCGAAATGGCATCCGTGCCAGCCGCCGCGCCAAGGCCAATGTCGCGGCTCTTGCCGTTCAGCATGAAGCGATAGACCCAAGACCGCGCGCCGGTTTCCTTCACCAGCAATTGCAGCCCGCCACCGTCCGCGTGGCGACCGGGCTTCGCGTTCTTGACTGACAAGGGCGTAAGGGCGTTGCTGAGCTTCCGGGGCATGGCTTTTCGTCTCCGTTCCCATAATCGTTCCCCAAACAATAGCGCGGTTTTATGGGAACGCAAGAGAACGGATGGGAACGGTTACGGAAGCTCTATATTCAACAATCCGCGCAATTATACCGATTTGTGGACGTCATGGACCATCATGGGAAGTCAGTTAGGGGGACACCCTGTCCGCCAGCTATGTCATCCCAGGAAAGCCCGATTGATCTCGGAAAGTCTCAGGTTTCTGCGGTTTTTGGGTCTTGATCGCGCTTTCTATGTTCTTATATTGTTCTCCATAATCTCCCCAAATCCGGCTTGGAATGTGGGGGAGATTGTGGGGGCGGAACAGGATGATCAATCATGGGCCGGCTCACGCCATTGCGGATTCGAAACCTCAAGGATCCTGGGCGTTACAACGACGGCGATGGCCTGTTCCTGGAACTGACAGGACCAAATAAGGGCAACTGGCAGCTCCGCGCTACTGTGAACGGTCGGCGGCGCGATATCGGGCTCGGTTCGCTGGCGTTGGTTTCGTTGAGGGAAGCCCGCGATGCGGCTTTCGAACTGCGGCGAGACATCCAGCGCGGGATCGATCCGGTGGCCGAGCGTAAGCGGCGCAAGCTCGAGATCCTGACCTTCAAGGAGGCCGCCTTGCGCGTCCATGCCGAACAGAAGGCGAGCTGGAAGAACGGCAAGCACCAGAGCCAGTGGATCACTACATTGGAGAATTATGCCTTCAAGCTGCTCGGCGAACGCCTGGTCAATGACATTGAGGGCCCGCTGATCCGAGAGGTGCTGCTGCCGATCTGGCTGGACAAGCCGGAGACCGCGAGAAGGGTCAAACAGCGGATCGGGGTGGTGCTGGACTGGGCCTATGCCAGCGGCATGCGGCCCACCGAGGCGCCGATGCGTTCGGTCAGTCGGGTTCTGCCAAGGCAGCCCAAGAAGGACGGTCACTTCGCGGCTATGCCCTATGACTATGTGCCGTCATTCATGACGCATCTGCACGCCCGGTTGCGCGTCCCTCGATTGGCGCTGGAGTTCCTGATCCTGACCGCCGCGAGGTCGGGCGAGGTACGCGGAGCGAAGTGGGACGAGATCGATTTGAACGCCAAGCTTTGGACCATTCCGGCGACCAGAACGAAGGTCGGCAAGGAGCATGTTGTTCCCCTTTCCGCAGCCTGCATCGACGTGCTGGAGCGCGCGAAGCAGTTCCATGCTCCGTGCAGCAACCTCCTTTTCCCGGGGCGGGACGTACGCCGTCCTCTGTCTGACATGACGCTGCTCAAGATCCCGCGCCACGCGGAATTGCCCTACACCGTGCACGGCTTCCGTTCGGCCTTCCGCGACTGGACAGCGGAACAGACCAGCTACCCTGGCGAAGTAGCCGAGGCGGCCCTGGCGCACACCGTCACCAACAAGGTCGAGGCAGCCTATCGGCGCACCAACTATCTCGACAAGCGCCGCGACATGATGGCCGATTGGGCAGCTTACTGTACCAGTGGTCAGCTCTGACGATCTTCAATCAGACAGGCAATGGCGCTCCAACCGGCGCCTATAGGCATCGTGGGTTCGCTGCCTCAGAGTCCCATCGCCAAGACTCGACAGGATCGCATCGAGCGCGACGGTTATGAACAGGTTCTGCCGCACCGGATCAAGCGCCGATGGCCCCCTTCGCGACTGGTATTCATCGCTCCACGCCTCGACCAGCAGATCGCGGACGATGGTGCTGACCGACACCTCCGCCTCCTCGGCGCGCGACCGAATCCAGTCAGCAACCGGGAAGGGAATGTAGGCTTGTACCTTTGCAGAAACTGCCATGTTCGTGACTCCTAGAGTCCCTTGCGAACATGGTTCGACCTTGCGGAAGGCAGAACGGAGAATGGATCACGAGCGAAGGTCAGTCAATGCAGGAAAGCTCATTGCATTACAGGGTGATAGGCGAGGAATTCCCGTCCAGCACCTTGCCAGATGATCCATGGATCATGGGCAATTCACATCTGCATCTTCCCAGGAAACGGTATTTTCAGGATTACTATCAATATCTTATGCCATGCAGTTCACTGCGTACGGTGTGCTTGTCAACCAACTGCGCGCGAAGATTCCTTAACGACGATGAATTGGCTTTAGGAGAACTAACCGGCGGCCTAACTCAGCAACAAGCCAAGCGGCACGTGAGCGCGACTACTTGCCCTTTCAATCAGACATCTCGTCGTGCTTCCACGATTTCAAGACCGAATTGAGACCGGCGATCTGCATCGCGACGCAAATTTGCAAAACGGTGCAAGATGATCATGCTCAATGTGACATTTTCGGAGTTATCTTGCTCGCACTCGGATCGGGGGCACGTTACCCAGGGTTGGGAATACCAGGCCTCCTACCTTCCCCCTGCCAAGATTTACGCTTCTTTGAACAAAGTGTATCGTCACACTCAAGGCACTTGTCGCTACACTACAGCTTGCCCTCTCGCAGGTTACCGCCCCAGACCCAGAAAACCGAAAGTATCCGCATCGAACTTCATTCTCAGGGTCGCAAACACGCCCTTTTCACTGTTCCGTTGCGATGAGAAATCTGAATCCTTGAAGCCAGCGAAGTTGTAGCCAACCAGCAGCATTACATCCTTTGCCGGCACGACGCCGATCTGCGGGCCGATCGCATAGCTGGTGTTGTTGTCTTGGAGACTGGTGCGCACCGTTGCTGCGCCGCCCAGCTCAACACGATCACCGATTCCGATCCTGAGATCGAGCCCGCCGAGAAGGGTGGTTCCGGCGAGGTCGAAGCCCTGGAAGCGGTCGAGATTGTGCCGCGCCGCGACAAATAGGCCCACTTCGTTGCGCTGGACGAAGGCGCCATCATCGCGACCCTTAGGGGTCCAGTTGGTCGAGAGGCTGGCGATCAGGCGATCGGAGCGGGCATCGCCGTCAACCGTGAAAAGGGTTCGGCCTGCTCCACCCGCTTCGCCCGCTTGTGCGTTCAAGACCTTGTCTGAGCGGTACTGGAGCTTGGCCAGAAAGGCGAAGTCGGAGTTGGAGGGGCGGTGTGCGGCGGCGATGGCACCGTCGATCACCCGGGTGAAAGTGCCACCCTCCCCGTGCGCCTGGGTCCAGCTCAGGCCGGTACCGACCATGCTGCCTTCGCCAAGTTGGCGGATCGCGCCCAGGGTTACACCCTTGCGGTTGGCAAGTTCGCCATCGCGCCACTCGCCGCGGATCGTGCTGCTCCAGCGACCGGTGCGCCAGCTTGCACCCAGGGTCACTGCGGTGAAATCCTCAGCGACCAAGCCGGCTTCGCCCAGCGAACCGCCGCTCGATGCGGGATGCTGCGGGTTGACCAGCCGCGCGGCGTCAAACCCGCCGATGGTCTTGCTCGAATCCAGGGTTGCATCGAGCGTCAGGTTCTTGGTCACCGGCAGATTCTGCGCCAAACCGAAATTGGCGAACGAACGCTTGCCGAATTCGCTGATGGTCTGCTGGCCAATCCCACCTTGCAGTCGGGCGCCGTTCCACGGAGCCAGCTCGATGCCGATCCGCCCGGTCCGGGCGTCGAGTTGCTCGCTCTGGGCGATTTCATAAGTGCCAACCAGCTTGACGTCGGAGGTGACCGAATAGCGCGCGGTCAGGCGGTGGCGTTCGGGCTGATCGACCGAATCGGCCTGGCTCAGCGCGAGGCTTGTTGCGGCACTGAGTTCGAGGCGATTGTTCAGGAAGCGGCGGGTGACCGAGGCTTCGACCACGTCTGAGCTTGCATGGCGGCCGTCGGCGAGCCGATCGGCAAAGTGGGCGAAAGCCAGACGCGCTTCGGCCTGGCGGGTTTCCCAGGTAAGCGAGGTCTGCAGCGCGAAGCGCCGGCTGCCGTCGGTCAGACTGTCGTCGTGCCAGGTGCTGGTCGCGACCGAGAGATCGGGGGTGATCCGCACCCGCGCATCGAGTCCGAACTTGCGGCGGCCGCGCTCGGCGCCGTTCTGCTGGCCAAGTCCGAACTCGGCATCGGCCGAGCGGCCATAGGCCAGAACGTCGAGCTTGCCGGTGTGATGTTCAACCTCGACCAGCCAGGCGGTGGCGGACTCGCCCTTATTGAAGCTCATCGCGGATTCGGCGCGGACTTCGGTGTTGGCGCCTAGCTGGGCCTTGACGTCGAGCGCGGCAAGATGGTTGCGGCCCTGACCGCCATTGGCGCTGGTGTCGGTGATCGCGCTGGCCCCGACCCTGAGCCTGCCATTGGCCGCGGTGTAGTCGGCGCGTAGCCCGGCGTTGACCCGGCCGCCGCGTGCGGCTTCGTCGAGTTCGTAATCGATCACGATGAATTGCGGGTTGAGGTTCGCGTCGCGGCTGAGCACCGGTTCCTTGAAGGTGATCGTGCCGGAAAGCAGGTCGAGGTCGTAATCGATGAAGTGCACTAGGGTGCGGCTTGAGACAATCACTTCGGAGCGGAACCGGTCGCGCACTTCGAGCACCACCGTTTCGCTGCCGCCGATGATCTCGCGGCTCGACAAGCGATAGGGCCCGGAGATTCCGCCACCCTGGATTTCATCACGGCGATGGTTCGATGCGATCTTGGCGGCAAAGCCCTGGACATGCAGTCCGCCGTCGTTGAACTCACCCTTGAACCCGGTCGCGGCGCGCTGATAGCGGGCCAGCTGGGTCTGGTCGAAGCCCGATTCGAAATCGCCGTAGAGGGCATAGAAGGTGCTGCTCTCGACCCGGACATAGAGCTTTTCGCGGCTTGCGGCGTCGAAGCGGCGATCGGAACCGTCGGCGAAAACGGTGTAATAGGCGCGCGGATCGATCGTGCCCATCAGGCGCTGGTCGTCGCGCTGCTTTGCGCTGTCGTAAGTGGCGGTGAGCAGAAATTTGCCCAGGACCCGGCCCTTGGCGTAGAGCGCGACGCGGGCATCATTGCCCAGGTCGCTGTCGAACTGTCCGCTGCGCTGCATTTGATCGGCAACGCTTTTCGCGCCGACCGACCCCTCGGCCAGCCCGACCAGCGTCCATTTCTGATCGCCGGGCACCACCCAGGCATCGAGCTGTTGGCGCCGACGCTGGTTGCGATCGTTGAAATTGAATTCCATGTGAAGCTTGCCGCTGACCATGGTCGGCGCGAGTTCGACATAGGCGATTCCGTCGTCGCCCTTGACCAGCCAGCGCGGTGCGCTGCGGCCAAGACCGGAAAGCGCCCGGCTTTGCATCCGATCGAGCGCATCGCCACTCTCGTAAGGGGCGCTGAGCGAGAATTCGCCGGTGAGGCCGGCATGGACCGGGCGGCCATCGCGGTCGAGCACGCGCAGGGCCAGCACCGGGCGAGTGCTGCCATCTGCGATCAGGCGGCTGAGTTCTGGCACCACCTCTACCCGCGCCGGGGTTGCCGAGAAGTGGACAGTGCGGTCGAGCACGGCAAGTTCTTTGCCCTTCTCGTCGCGAACGATCGCGGACAGCCGGGTCGTTTCGCCCTCAAGCGGAAGCCCGCGCCAGATCGATACGGCAAAGGTTCCGCCTGGCGCCTGACGCATGCCGTCAAACAAGACCGGATCCACCGCCTTGCCGTTGACCTTGAGTTCGATCTTTTCGGTCACTTTGTGACGGATCACTACGCGCACAGCCGGTGCTCGCGGGTTGTGATCGACGGCGGGGAAGAGGAATTCGGTCGGGCCCTTGCCGCTGGCCAGCCAGTCGGTATCCGCACCGGAGGCCCTGCGCTCAGCCTTGGCGGCGTCCTCGTTCGCCGCTTCTTCGTTCACGGCCTGCTTCAAGCTAACGCCTTCGGGCAAGATCGCGGAAAAGTCGGCCACCACCAGGCTTCCGCCTTGGCCGATGACAAAGCGCGAACTCGCGCTGCCGGCGCTGCGGGTCGAACGGGCGCAGTCAACGAATTGCCCGCCTTTGGGCAGCGTATGACCAAGCGCCTGGACGACATGGCTGCCCGGAACCAGCCCTTCGAAGTGATAGCGCCCGTCGATATCGGTAATGGCAAAGCTGCCGTCCTCAAGCACCACGCGCACGCCGGGAATCCCGTTGTGCTGGTCATCGACGCTGCAGCCGCCATCGGTTATCCGCCCGATCAAAGTCATGCGCGCGGCGATGTCGTTACGTTCTATTCTTAAGAATGCGCTTGAACGTGATGAAATACCGCGACTATCTGTTACAACGGCAGTGTTCGGCGCCTGTCCGGCCCGCGCATCGGCGCGCACCGTCATGGCATAGGTCACGGTGCGGGTCGCGCCAGGACCGAGATCGCCCAGGGCAATAGTCAGTACCCGCCCATCCGGCGAATGCTGGACTGCTCCAGGGACAGCGGCGCCATTGATCCGCACGGTATCAAGCCGCAGCCGCAGCAGGGGCGAGGCGGTATCGACCAGCGTCACTCCCTGCTTGGGGCGGGCTGGATCGGGGTTGCGCACGGTCAAGGTGTAGAACACCACGTCACCCGGCAGCGCGGTAGGGCGCGACAGGGTCTTGGTCAGCGTCACCGACACCGGCGGATGATCGAGCGGAATGTCGACCCGGACCGGTGCGGGGCTGGTCAAGGTCAGCGAGCTACCGAATGACGCCGGAACGATTTCGAACGGGCCGCCGTCGGGGCGCTGCAGCAACGCAAGCTGGGGAAGCGTCGCCACGGAGGGCGTGGTAAAGGGAGACGGCGTCTCGATCACCAGCCGGTAAGTGCCAAGCGGCACCAGCGGGAAGCGGTATTCGCCGGGCAGCATGGCATAGACGTTTCCTGCTCCGTCGGTAACCGGCTCGCCGCTGATCATGGTCGAAGGCCAGGGCGTCAGCCCATCCTCGGCGAAGACCCGTGCCGGCACCCCGGTCAAAGCATCGACCAGCGTCACTCGCGCGCCACTTACCGGGGTGCCAGTCTCACTGTCGAAGACCAGGCCATAGGGGTCGGCCAGCACATTGACCCGCGCGGTTGCGACCGGCGTGTTGGTGCCGTTGAAGCTTGCCTCGATGGTAACCAGTTCACCCTGGTGAGCCGAGAGCAGGCAATCGCCCTGTACCGGGATGAGCGGCACGCTGCGGGTCCGGATGGCCCCGACGAACAGGCCGCTATCTGGGGCGGTTTCGAACACGGTCACGGTTTCGCGATCACCCGAAACCGTTGTGATGACCGCGGTTAAGGTGTTGACGGTACCGGGATCGGTATTGGCGGCGGGCGCGACGACGCGAAACATCAGCGTCTGGCCAAGGTTCAACGCACTTGCCGGATTGACTCCAACCGGCGAACTACCCGGGCCAGTGGCGCCTGGTACCGTGATTGGAACGCCGCCGCAGGTCGCGGGGGTATAGGGAAGCTGCTGGTTGGTCGGCGGATCGGCAACAAAAGTTTCGATCGTCACCGGCCGCTGAATCACGTCGATCGATACCTCGTTCGAATTGATCGAGAAGCCGTTGCCTTGGTGCGTCCAGTTGGCCGAAGCAATGTTGGTGATGGTCTGCGAATGCGCCGCCGGAATGCCAAACAGCACTGCAATTAGCAGTGCTGCGAGACATACCAGATACTGGGTGAACGGACGCACCAGACAATACTTGTTTCGGCGAAGGTGGGCGGCACGACCCTTATCGCGCCGCCCACGCCTCGTCAGTTGATGACCGCGCGGAAGCGCAGCGTCTTGGTCTCGTCCGCGGCGACATCGCTCAGCGTGCCGCTGACCGTTCCGGCGGCGTAGGATCCACCGGCATTGCCGTCTTCGTTACAAGCACCGGAAGTCACCGTGCCATCGACAAAGATCCCGTAGCCAGAATTGTAGGTCACTTCGCCCGGCAGCGGATCCGAAATCGCGACCGAACTGGCCGTAGCGCTTCCCGATGCGTTCGAAACGATGATGCAATATTCGATCGTCGCACCAGGGATTGCCTTGGCATTAGGGGAAGTGCCGTTGACCGGGTCGCTGATCACTTTGCTGAGCTTGGTGACGGTAAGCGCCGCCGCAAGGATGGTGTAATCGTCCTTGGCCGAGAAGTCGGCATCGCCGGCCGCGTCGGTGGCACCCGCGCCATCGGCAAAGACCGTATCCATCGACGCGGTGTTGGCACCGGTCGTTTCGCTCAGCGCCAGGCCTTGGCTCCCAGCCGTGCCGCTCTCGCGGCCCGTAGCGGTCAATGTCACCGCCGCGACATCGCCGGAATCGAGTCCCAGCGGAATGTCTGCCACCACGAAGACGGTCGCGCTGCCATCGGCCGCGAGTTCGTCGAGGTAGGTGATTTCCAGATCGATTCCGGCTTCGTAGATGCCGTCGCCATCATCGAGGTAGGTCTTGACGTTGGTGGCATCGAAGTTGTCGGTGTTGGCATGTGCGCCGGCGCCACCGTTCTGCTGACTGGCGACGAGAGCAAAGTCGAGCGTCGCGTTCGAGGTGTTGGTGACCTCGAAAGTGGTCACCGCGGCGCTCTGCCCCGGGGTTACCTGGGTTGTGGTGGTACCAACCTCCGCCACGGTCAGATTGACCTTGCGGTCAACAACAAAACTGTCCGATGCGCCGGTCGCGGTCTGATCGATTCCGCCGATCTGATATTGCACCGTCACGTTGTTGGTGATGCTCGATCCCGCTGCCGTTCCATCGGCAAGCGCAGGAGTTGCGCCAAGAACCGCAAGCGCCAGAACGCTCGCCGTTCCAAAAAATTGTCTTGTTTTTATCATTATTTGGGATCCAATCTTAAATTTATTTGTTAGTTGGTTGGTTCACGATCGCGCCATTTGAACCGCGACTCAGCGGACAATGGTGTGAAACGTGACGGTATCCGCGGCTCCAGGCTTCAACGGTGCGAGGGCCCAGCGGACATGGGTTACATCGCTGGCCTGGGCCTGACGCTTGCCACCCTTGCCATCGGGCACGGTCAGGGTAGCCAGCTTGCCCCAGGCCTTTCCGGCATCGACCGAAACCTCGAGCCCGTCAGCGCTGTCTGGCGCCAGCATGACCCCGGCCGGAAGCGGATTGGTCAGAACGAAGTTCTTGACTTCCGTTGTGCCGGTATTGCGATAGCTCACGGCAAAGAGCAGCCGGTCGCCGGGTACCACAATCTTGGGTACTTCCAGCACTCGGCGCTCACGTCCGTTCTCAATAATGACCTTTTCAACCTTGATATCACTTGATAAAACTACTGCATTGTCAACCTGGGCAGCTGCCTGAGCCGGCTGCATGGCCAGGATTGAAAGGCCCAAAGCGGCCGAAATCCACAAGCCTCTCATTTTCATGCTCCTCAATTGATCGTGACTTTGAATGTGATGGTCCTGGTGGTTCCGCCCGCGATCGTGCCCAGATTGACGTCGATCCCGGCGGCGGATGCAGTGCCCTGATCGGCGTCGTTCGCGTCGCTCAGCGGTGCGGCGTCGAGTGTGAGCGTGCCGGCCAGATAGGTGGTTCCCGCCGGGATCGCGTCGGTGACGCGCAGATCGTCAACCTGGCCCGTGCCGCTGACCGCAGCGCTGAGGGTGTAGGTGATCTCTGCGCCAGGGACCGGCTGAGCGCCGCCAAAGGCATCGGCGACACTTGCGGATTTGGTCAAAGCGACGCTGGTCAGGTACGCCAGCAGGGACTCAAGGCCATTGGCACTGGCGCCGGTTGAGCCGACCATGGCATCGCCGCCGCCCTCACCCTGCCCGGCAAAAACCGCGCCGGGTGAACCCGTGCCGGTCGTCGCCTCGGCGGTGAGGCGGACCTGGCTGGTGTCACCATCGGCGACTCCGGAAGGCAGTGTGACAATCACGAACAGGGTGAGCGAGCCATCCGGCGCGATCGCGGGAGTTGCGGCGCCGCTGGCGAGAACCTGATCGACCCCCGGCTCGTAAGTACCGTTGCTGTTGGTATCGACCACCACCGACTGAACCGTCGCATCGAAGCTGTTACCAGCGACCGAAGGATTCGCGGTGATGTTGAAGGTTTCGTTGCCATTGCCGGTATTGGTCACCGAGTAGGACAGCACGGCATTGCCCGGACCGGCCTGTACTGGCGCCCCGTCGAGCCCGGCTACGGCGACGTTGAGTAACTCATCGACCCGTACCGTCACGGTATTGGACTGGACGGTGCCGTTGTTGCTACCCGCGGTGTAAGTCGCCGTCGCGGTATTCTGAATGAGGGTTCCTGCCGTGACACCTGAAGCGACCGCGCTTTCTGAGTGCATGGCAATCGACAAGCCGAGCGCCAGGCCAAACAGGTGGCGAAACCGGTTGGTAGGATTGTTTCTCAGGGACTGATCATGTCCCGAGCAGGCTGGGTGCGCAGGCATCCGAATCCCCGCTCCGCAATCAAGCGATTGCATGGCCAATGCCAGCGGCATGCGATGCGAACGCGAACGCGGAGAAACCACGCATTTGCGCGGCCACTCGAATTTGAAGAGAGGTATCGTGACCATAGGGGTTAATACTAAGCGACGGGGGTAAATTTGATGTTAAGCAACAGTGGTTGAACAGCCCCTACGAGTCAGGCTTAAACGAGGTTCTCGGCGCGATTCATGCCGGAGCGACCCGTTGGCTCGCAGAGACGTAATTGCGACACTGATTGCATGCTCGGCCTGCCTATTGATCGGCCAAGTTAATCACGACCACATTAGCGACAGCGAGCGCCTTGCCGTCTCTCGGCTCACAGGACTGTGCCGTTGAAGACCAGGACAAAACTGGTATTGGGCGCGAGTGTTGTAGCTGTTCCCGTGATGGTCGTGCCACTGACCGAGGCCCCGAAGGGGTCGCTTTCATCGGCGCCGACGGCATCCTCATCCTCGTCGTTCGCCGCGGTTGCGCAATTTGTCCCGGTTTTCAAGGTACTGGTATTGTAACTTACCCCCGGCGGTAGCGCATCGCTGGCGACGATCGAAGTGGCAGTGGCGGACCCGTTGTTGGTCAAGAGGACGCAATATCTGACCACTGCACCGGGGATCGCCTTGGGATTGGTCACCCCGTTGACCGGGTCGCTGATCACCGTCGAAATCTTGGTGACGTCAATATCGATAACCGGCTTGCAGAACGTAATATCGTGAATAGCGATCCATTGATTGCCAGGGTTGGAAGGCGCGGTCGTGTGATTACCATAAGTGATCGTTATGGTATCGACCGGTGAGCCGAACGTGACAAAAATGGTGCCTTCGGTTGTGGTGTCGCTTGCCGATACGTCGCCGATCGCAACATTGCCGATGACATAGTTGGTCAGTCCGTTGGTCAAGGTAGGGGTCACCGCATTGCCGTTGAAGCTGCCGGTAACGGCAATCTTGTCCGCATAGGAAGCTGAGCCGAAGTCGACGTCGAAAATACGAAACTGGGCACCCGGCACGGCGGTCGGTAGGGTGATGGTTGTGGTGATAACCTGGGTGTTACTGCCGTTATCGGCATTAAAAAACAGCGATGATTGCACGGGTGAAAGTCCACCCGTCAAGCTGGTTCGCAATCCCGGTGTAGAATTGATCAGGTTTCCGGTGCTGGCAATCGAATAGCTGATCGTGCCTATACTCGATTGCGCGTAGCTGTTGCTCATCGAGCCGTTGGTCCAGGTCTTCGTGTCCCAATCAAACAAACTGGTTCCGGCCGTGCAGATAAGCGTCGGCACGGTTCCAGCGGTGCGGGCAGTGACCGAATTGGTATCGGTCGCACTGTTGTTGGAACTGGTCCCATCTGAATAGCCGGACGGTACGGCGACAGTCGCAACGTTGGAAACATTGCCACTGGTGGCGGTGATCGTGACGGTCACGCTGAGCCGATAGGTCTCTCCCGAAGCCAGCGATGGCAGCGCATAACCGGATTCCAACTGACTGATCGTTGGCGTGGTAGCGCCGGTGCACTGGCCGGGCGTCGCCGCGCAGCCAACGCTGGTCTTGGTCATTCCTGTCGCTGCCGCATCGGTCAGGACCGCGCCGCTGACGGTCGTCGGGCCGTTGTTAGTCACGACGACGGTATAGGTTGTTGAATTGGCCGAGCTGATCGAGCTGACCCCATCGGTCTTAGTCACCGCGAAATCGGCGGCGGGGAAGGCCAGCGTGACGGCATAGTCTTCGACCTCGCCGGAGGCGGCCCCTTCGGACGGCGAGTCAATCTGGGTGCTGTCGGTGGCATAGCGAATGCGCAAAAAGCTTGCGCCGGTGACCAGCGCCCCAGAACCACTCGGTTGAGTCCAGCTCAGACTTGCGGTTCCACCCGAACAGGTGGTCAGCGAGGAGCGTTCATTGCTGTCGGAGAAATCGCCGTCGCGGTTGAAATCGATATAGCCATAGAGCGCCGCAGTGCCCGTGCAGCTGATCCCGCTTTGAGTGTGGGTCGCGCCCGCGGTCAGGTTTACCCCGGTTATCGAGGACAAGGCATCTTCGTCGTCGCTGGTGGTCGTATCGTCCAGCGTTGCGCCGGCGTTGGGCTGGTTGGCGGCTTCGACATCGCGCAGTGCCCCCAAGCGGATCGCAGTGCTGCCCGAATGGGCAGCCGCGCCATAGCTTGAGGGTGCATCGCCATAGTCGGACATCACAAAAACCGCGATGCCGTGGCCGTCGCCAGCCGCATTGGATAGCGTCGTGTCAGTCCCGACAAATGTGACGGTCTGATAGGTGCCGGTAAGATGAATCGATCCGCAACCGCCTTGACCGTTGCTGTTGTCATTGGCTTCGCAGCCATTGTTGTTTTGCGTGCGTGAGGTTGAATTAACAGTTGTGCCGGCGAGTTCGAGTTCATTGTTGCCCGAAAGTTTGGTCATCGACACCGCCGACCCGTCGGTCTGAGCGGTCGCCGAAAAGTTGAATGTCCCAGCATCCGCGTTGTAGAAGTAGAACACCGGATTGGTCACAGGCGTGTCGAATTGGTAGGTTACCGTGTAGGAACCCGTGCTGGCGCCATTTGAATTGGACAGCTCATAACGCTGAAAATTGCTCAGGGCCGGAGTGCTTGGCGAATACCAGCTGCCTGGAAAATTGCTTCCCGAGGGCGCCGTGGTAGTCAACAGACCGCTACCGGCGGAGAGATTGGTGCGGTTGGAAATCGTGATCGTACCAGTCACCACACCGGCTGTGAAGTTGGCGCTGTTGGTCGCCACCGAGGAATAGCTTGCAAGGCCTTGCGAGATGGCCATTCGCGGTATCAGGACAAGCAGAATCGTCGCCACCACAACGCATAGCAATGTCACAAGGCGGCTCCGGCCGTCTGCCATGCGTCCTGAAATCGACATTGCGCCGCTATGGCGAAAGTTCATTTATTAATCATGAAGACCCTAGGGAAACCCCGGATTGTTAGGGCAGTTTCGATAAGGAATCTTATCAGAGTCTTTTTCACGGCGAGACAGCGCTACGCTGAGAGGTCGATAGAATCCTCAATGCGGGACCTAACCTGATCGATAGGCAAGGCCCATCCCTTCAGAGGCGCAACCGCACCGCAACAGGGGGTGAATGTGGGGGCGATGGTCTTACCGCATGGAAATTTCGGTTGTTGCGCAATCTGTTCGACGATGCCTCTTGCACCCACCCTGTCCGCCACCTATTCCGTAACGCGCTCATCAACTCATCGCTCGATTCTTGATTTGGTTGAGATCCGAGCCATAGCTGCGACGCATTGCAGCGAAGGCAAGCGCTGCGAGCAGGCAGGGCAACGGTAGCCATTGCAAAGCGTGGTCCAGCCCGATCGCGTCCGCTAGTCGCCCGGTCACAATCGGACCTGGAGCGAGGCCGAGCAGGTTGTTCGCCAGCGTCAGCGTCGCAAAGGCAGAGCCGTGGACAGCCAAAGGGGTGAGGTTGGCGACCATCGCCCCGACCGGTCCTGTGGTCCCTGCTACGAGGAACATGGCAAGTCCGATCAATGCGAACTGCACCATGCCGACCGGAAGCTGGAAAGCAACTAGCAGGCAAGCGGCGGAGCCGAGGCTGTAGGCGATTGCCAGGCTGATCTTGCGTTCGGGCCGGTTGTGGGCGAGCCGGTCGCTCAGCATACCGCATAGCACCATCCCGGCGCCGCAGATCATCAAGAGCAGCGCCGCAGATCGGCCCGCGCGGTCAATTGGCAATGCGTAATAACGATTCAGATAGCTTGGCAGCCAGGCCGGCAGGGCCCCTGCAGCGAACATCTGGAGCCCGCTACCAAGGTAGGCGAGCCGGACAGAACGGCTCGCGATCAGGCTGCGCAGCGCAGTTCCGAGGGGCGCCTTTTCGGCGTGCTGCGGCAAGCCCGCGAGTTCGCGGTTGCGGCGCTCCCGGACCAGCAGAGGGAACAACAGTCCAAGCGCCAGACCCGAGACGCCGATCACGAAGAACGCTTGCCGCCAGCCATAGCTCGCAGCGATCTGGGCGCCCATGGCAACACCCAGTACCTGGCCGAACAGCCCTCCGGCCATGAACGCGGCAGCCAAAGTGCCCCGCATGCGTTGGGGGAAGACGCTGACCACCAAGGCAATCCCAACGCTGCCGTAAGCCGCCTCACCCACTCCGACCAGCGCGCGGCCGGCCAGCATGGTGCCGAAGTCCGAGGCTGCCCCGCACAGCAGGGTGGCAATGCTCCACAGGATCGCCATGAAGGTCAGACTTCTGACCCGGCCCCAGCGATCTGCCGCGAGCGAAAGTGGAAAGGTCAGCAGCCCGACCATGACCGCAACGATTCCCGAAAGCAGCCCAAGCTGGCTGTCGCTCAGGCTCCATTCTGCCTTGAGAAGTGGGAACACAGCGTTGAGCACTTGCCGCGCCATGTAGTCGGAAATCAGCAAGCCAAAACACAGCGCGAAGACCAGCCAGCCATAGCCCGTCGCGCGGGGCGGGCCGGCGAGGTCGCCGCTGGTGGCAATCGGTCCGGCCATCGGTTCTCTCCCCGCTGTTCTTTAAGCGGCCAGCCGCGCAATCAGCTCCAGTCCATCGGACCAGGGGCCAAAGCCAGAGGGCGGATTGAGGTGGCCCACTGCCCCTGCATCGTGCAGCTCGGCCCCCCAGGCCGCAGCAAGCTCAGTCACTTTGTCAAAGCTCGCCAGCGGATCGTTGCGGCTGGCCGCGACCAGCGCGGGGAACGGCAGCGGCTGGCGCGGGATCGGGACCCAGCCGTTTGCGCTCAGCTCCTCGAAAGTGGGATAGCCCGCAGGCAGCGGATTTTCGACGTCGGCCGGGGTCGCAAGCAGCGCCCCCCTGATCTTGCGCGTGGGGCTAAGTGCCCAATGCGCGACCATCAAGCAGCCAGCGGAGTGCGCGGCGATGACTACTTCTCCGGCGATTGCATTGAGCGCCGCATCCACCGCCGCCACTCGCGCAGCGCGCGAGAGGCGGTCGGTTGTGAGCGGTTCAACCGTTACCGAGCCGGGCAGAGCACGGGCAGCGTGGGTCTGCCAGTGGTCTTCGACATGGTCGCGCAGACCCGGAACGAAGAGGACCGTTACGCTCATGCCGCGGCGCGGATCGGGGTGGTCCGGCGACCCGGCCGAACTCCCGGCAGCCAACCGTTCTTCTCCAGCGTTTCCTCGACGCTCGAATAGAAGGTGCCGATCTGGTAGATTTCTTTGGCCTCCTTGCCGCTGGCGATCGGGCGCCACAGTTCTTCCGAAATCCGCACCGCCTTTTCGATCTGCTGGACCGACGTGGCGCGTTCGCCCTTGCGGCCCCAGAGGTTGTCTTCCTGGCCGACCCGGACGTGCAGCCCCATCGCGATGCCCATGGTGATCAGCGGATACATCGAGCGCATCAGTCCCTCGACCGTGCAGACCGCATTCTGCGGCAACCGGTTGACGAATTCCATCAGGTTGCGCGGATTGGGGCCGTCATGTCCGCCGCCGATCGCCACCCAGTTGCAGACCAGCGGGCCCATGTAATGCCCGTTCCTGACCAGTCGCTCGACCGTTTCCAGATCGCGCGCACAGCCGACCTGGAAGTGGGTCTGGATCCCGCTCGCGGTCAGGCGCTTCATGTGCTCTTTCATGAACTTGGGGCCGCCGTCATAATACATCTCGGTATAGGCTTCGCGATAGTCGTCCCACATCGTCGTGCCCTTGGTATCGTCCTCGGTGATCAGTTCCATCACGTTCATCTGGTTGGTGTTGACCACAATGGTGACCTGATCGGGAGCCGGCTTGAGGTCGGCCAGCATGTGGCGGGTGTCGTCAGACAGCCACTCGGCGGCGGCGCTCTCGCTCTTGGGGGCAAAGCTGATCGAACCACCGACCTGGAGCACCATGTCAGGTACCGCGGTGCGCAGCCGGTCGAGCATTTCGTTGAACCGGTCGAGGTCCTTCGATCCGGACCCGTCGGGCTCGCGGACGTGGAGGTGCAGCACAGTGGCTCCGGCATTGTAGCAGTCGACCGCCTTCTGGACCTGCTCGGCATAGCTCACCGGAATATCGTCGCTGTCTTGCGGCATGAAGCTGGGCGCGTAGGGCGCGACCTGGATCACCAGCGGGTCCTGATTTTCAGGGAGCAGGCTTTCGTCGAAGAATTGCATCGTCTTTCTCCTCGTTCCGTTCAGAAGGGCTTGTCGCCAATGATCGTTGCGCGGTTCATCCGCCGCACGCAGGGCGGGTAATCCATCACTGCATAGTGCTGGGTGCAGCGATTATCCCAGATCGCGACCGAGCCTGGGGTCCAGCGCCAGCGCAGCTGATATTCGGGGATCGCCGCTTGCGAGATCAGGTATTGCAGGAGATCCCCCGAACCCTGGGTAAAGTCCTGCCCGAAGCGGACCCGGCTGGCGGTGTGGTAGTTGGTGAAATGGGTGGCGAAACTGTTGACGAACAGCGCTTGCTTGCCGGTTACCGGGTGCGTGCGCACCACCGGATGTTCGGGATCGGGGAAGCGTTCCTTCATCGCCAGCCGGTCTTCGATCGGCTTGGCCGCCATGAACGAGGCTTCCATGCTATGACGGGCGCGCAGCTCGGCGATGTCTTCCTTCACCCGGTCGGGCAGCCGCTCGTAAGCGAGTTCCATGTTAGCCCACATCGTGTCGCCGCCGGCGGGCGGGCATTCAAGGCACCGCAGCACTGCCCCCATCGGCGGGCATTCGCGCCAGGTCGCATCGGTGTGCCAGGCGTTCTCGTAGCGTTCCGGCGGGCTTTCGGGTGATTTCCAGATGTGGATGATCCCCGGTTCGGTATCGACACTCGAATTCAGCGGGTGACCCTCAAGCTGGCCAAACCGGCGCGCGAACCCGGCATGCTCGGCGTCGGTGATATCCTGGCCGCGCGCGAACAGCACTTTGTGCTCGAGCAGCGCCGCTTCGATCGTGCCGAACAGGTCGTCGTTGGTGACTGCCTCGGCCAGCGAGACGTCGAAAAGTTCGGCGCCAAGCGCACAGGTCAGGGGTTCGATCCGCATGATCTCAGTCCTCCACAATAAACACCGATGAGCCGATGGTCTTACCGGCTTCAAGGTCGCGGTGCGCCTGGACCGCATCGTCAAGTGCGTAACGCTGGCCGATCTTGACCTTGATCCGGCCTGAAGCGAGATGATCGAACCAGAAGCCTGCCAACTCCGCTCGCTCGGCAGGATCGGCGTAGTAGTCGGCAAACGCCGGCCGGGTGAAATAGACCGACCCCTGCATCACCATCTGCATGGCCTCGATCGGCGGGAACGGGCCTGAGGCGGTGCCGCAGCCGACCAGAACCCCGCGCCGTCGCAGCGACTTCAACGACCCTGCGAAGGTATCCTTGCCAACGCTGTCGAACACCGTTTGCACGCCTTCACCGCCGGTCAGTTCCTTGACTCGCGCGGCAACATCTTCGCGGCGATAGAAGATGATTTCGTCGCAGCCCATCGCGCGGGCATAGTCGGCCTTTTCCTCGCTGGAGACTGTACCGATCACGCGCAGGCCAAGCAGCTTGGCGATCTGTACTGCCAGCAGACCCACACCGCCAGCCGCTGCATGGAGCAGGATTGTGTCGCCGGCCTTGAGTCGCGGATCGGTCTTCAACAGCCAATAGGTGGCCGAAAGCCCGCGCATGGTCGACGCCGCGGCCACTTCGAAAGATACCGTATCGGGCAATTTGAAGAGCGGTGCGGCAGGCATCACCCGCTCGGTTGCATAAGCACCAAGCGGGCTGCCATTGTAAGCCACCCGGTCACCTTGGGCGACGCTGGTGACACCGTCACCGACGGCCAGCACGGTGCCTGCGCCTTCCACTCCGATACCGCATGGCGGCTGGACCGGATAATAGCCTGAGCGGAAATAGGTGTCGGCAAAATTGCAACCCACTGCCGCATGCCTGATCAGCACTTCACCGGGGCCGGGATCGCCTACCGCGATGTCCTCCAGTTTGAGAACTTCCGGCCCGCCGGTTTCATGGAAACGCACTGTCTTGACCATGCTGGCATCCTCTCCCGCGCCCCGAACTTAAGCGCATCTGGAAATTCAATTTGACTGATAGCGACAAATTTTGCACAGTTGACGACGCAGGAGATTCCTTTGGAACTCGTTCGAGCCGCCACACTGACTGGCTACTTCCAGATCGCGGCCGAGTTGCGGTTGGATACGCTTCCGTTGTTGCGGGATGCCGGACTGGCGCGCGGAATCATGACTGATCCGGACCGGATGGTCCCAGCACGCTCGGTTATCCACTTGCTCGAAGAAAGCGCCAAGGCCGCGAATTGCCCCAGCTACGCGGTGCGCATGGCCGAACGTCGCACCGTTGCCGACCTCGGCCTGGTCAGCCTGCTGATCGCGCATCAGCCCAGCCTGCGCGAGGCCTTCAGCGTCATGCAGCGCTATCGCAACCGCCTCAATTCAACGCTGGTGCTGCAAGTCGATGAACGAGACGGGATTGCAATTGTGCAAGAGCAATGGACACTCGATCCGCCGCTGGTTTCACGCCAGGCCGACGAATTGGCGTTGGGCGTTCTTGCTGGTCTGGGCGCATGGTTGCTCGGCAGTGCATGGAAGATTGAGGAGGTCCATTCCGCCCATCCAGCCCCATCGCAGGCTGATAGAGCCGTATTCGCCCGCTTGTTTAGGGCGCCGACACGCTTTGACTGCGATTTTACGGGGCTGGTTCTTTCGGCATCGCTGCTTGATGGTCATAATCCGCGCGCCGATGCCGCACTGGCGGCGCATGCAAAGCGTATGACCGAAACGATCATGGCCGAGGCGGAACGCAGCCTTGAACAGGAAGTCGAAGAGGCAATCCTGCTGCAACTTCCCGAGGGCGGGGCAAGCCTCGCGGCAACTGCACGCGCCTTGGGAGTTCACCCGCGGACCCTGCAGCGACGGCTCGAATTTGCCGGACGACCCTTCGCCCTTATCCATGATGCAGTGCGCCGTCGCCAAGCCGCCCGGCACCTGTCGAATCCCCGCCTGACCGTGACTGAGGTTGCCGAATTGTGCGGGTATGCGTCGTTATCGGCGTTCACCCGCTGGCACACGCAAGCGGTCGGAATCTCACCGCGCCGGTTTCGCAGGCAGACATTCGCCTAGACCCAAAGCCGACATTGGTGCTGTCCGGACAAGGTCGGGAAATCGTGGGAGCCTTCGTCTAATTCTGGACAACTCAATTGCTTGTTTCAATTGGTTGAGAGAGCGCACTTGCACCCACCCCGTCCGCCAGGGCAAGTTGCGCTGAATCTGCAACACCCTGTCATCCCGGCGCAGGCCGGAACTCAGACCCACTCAAAGTGACTCCGCGAAGCGTCGCTGCTGCTTGTTCGGACTGGGTCCCGGCCTGCGCCGGGATGACGATTCAGATTTCATGCAACCCGCTCTAGATGCCATGTCGCACCGATCCGGCAATCAACTGGCCGTCAGGTTCACAAATCCTTTTTCGCCGCCTCGAGGTCTTCCTTGTCGAAGATAGCATCGTATTTTTTGCAGCCTTTGGGGCGCAGTTCTGACGGCTCGGTAAAGCGGCAGAGCTCGTACATGTCATCGTAGAAACCTAGCTCATTTTTCTCTTTTGGATTGTAGCCGCGCTCTCTTTCATCTTCAATCTGCTTGTCGAGAATTTTAAATAGATCATCGCTGATATCTTGTAACAATAATTCATATTTACTGTTGTTGTACACCTCGTCGACCCGGCTCCAATAAATGTGCCAAAGGATCGCCTTGTATTTCACGGATTCCATTGAACCCATCGGCTCGTTCTCGTGGACCGGGCGGCATTCCTTGAGCAAGGCCATATACTGGCCAGCTCCAACTTCAGGGTTGAGCAGGAATGCCAGGTCCGCAGCACGCAACTTGGACCAAAAATTATTTTCATATGCGTCATTGGGGGCATCGGTTGGTAGCTCGCGGCGACTATTGGCAGTTGCGCCAAGTTCCTCGATATACATCGCATTCTGGTTCTTGGTCTCAACTTCCTCCCACTGCGTTTTACAGTTTGGATCAGAGTCAACGCAGTCCTTTTTGCGGACTTCGCGATCATAGACGTAGCGTAGCGTCGCAAACCCCATGACGTCGGTTTCGTTACTGGCCCTGGCCTGCGCGTTGTCGCGATCTTGCTGGGTTAGGAGCCACCCGATCCCCAGCACAATTGGGATCAGCACGCCGATTGCCCAGATTACCGCCAGGGTGATCATATGCCGGCGGCGACGGCGCTTGCTCTTGGTGATGAACTTGTCTGCATCATCGTCGAACCGCAGCCGGGGGCTGCCGTCAAGCGGATCGCGCTGCTTATGGGCCTGGTTGATTAGCGCCAGCTCCTCGCCGTTGAGCCAGGTCTTGGTCTGGGCAAATTCGGCGACCCGGTTGCGCACCAGCTTCTCGACCTGGAGCAGCTGCTTGGCTTCACCGCTACGGCGGGCCTCGATGTGCGCGGCCAGCGCGCCGTGAGCCAGTTCGTAGCGCCCGTCGCTGAACCGCAACAACCGGTTTTTGACCATCGCTTCAAGCGCTGGCTGCAGCCAAGGCTTGGCGGCCGGAACCCGCGCAATCAGTTGCTCGGATGTGATCGGCTGCTTGGTTCCCTCGGCCGAAACAAATTCCTCAAGCAGACGGGCCATTCCGCCTTTGACGATCCCGCATTTGCTGGTTTCAAGCTCGGCCTGGATCGCCTGTTCCTGGCTATCGAGAAACCCGGCCAAGATGTCGCCAAGCTTGCCGGCCTCTTCAACTTCGGCATCGTCGAACCGCTGGGTCCCGTCGGGGCCGTTGACGATGTCGATCCGGTAGAGATGATCGAGATAGACCTGGAGATAGGCCAGCTGCACCCGGTTGTGATTGTCGCTGATCTGGGCGATGATCTTGCGCGCGGTAGTCGGCCCATGTTCGAGCGAGATGCCGTGCGCCGCGACCGTGCCGAGAATCACCCGCTCGATATTGTTGTTGGTCATCAGCTCGACCCGCTGCCGCTTGTCGAACAGCGCCGGCACAACCTGTTCGAAGCGATCGAGCGAGGCCAGATACTCTTCGCGCAGCGAAACGATGATGCTGCAGGAAACATCGCTTTTCAGGATGTCGTCGACCGCGGCAAAGAACCGCTCTTGCTCGGACCTTGAGCCGAGCACGTAGAGCTCTTCGAACTGGTCGAACATGAAGTAGATCGGGCGCAGATGATCGAGGTAGATCGAGCGGATCGCTTCGGTCAGCGTGGTCCCCGCCGCAATCGGCGTAATCGCCTGCGCGGCGATCGCCTGGATCAGCGCGGCATTGATATCATCGCCGCGCCGGACCATCACCGGCAACCAGTTAATCGGACTGAACTTCTGGGTGAGCCCGCACTGGATCAGGCTGGTCTTGCCGGTGCCCGAACGGCCATAGACCAGCACCAGCCGGGATTCGCCAAGCAGGCGGTAAAGCGTCGCAACTTCTTCCTCGCGCCCGAAGAAAATCGAACGGTCTCCCTCACCATAGGGATCGAGGAATTTGAACGGCGACCTGCCCGCGGCGCGTGCCGATGGGGTGCCGCTCATCGCCGTGCCACCACGGCAAGGAACTCCTTGTGGAGTTGCAGCGTCTGCGGATGGTAGAGTACTGCCGGGTTGGGCGGCTGGCCTGCGACCGGGATCTTGGCGTTGATTTCCAGCTGGTCGCGTGCCTCATTGACATGGGTGTAGTGCAGGCAATCGCCCTCTGGATCGTACCACCGCAGGAAGTAGAGCTTGCTCCCGGAATTGCCGGTCAAGGCATTCAGATCGACCATGAATGGCGCGAGATTGAGGTAGCGAGAGACATCGTCGAGGTCCTTGAGCAGGATCACCGATTCGTTGGCGGCAAAGTTGGTCAGCTCTCTGGTCGGATCGACCTGCGCCTGCTTCGAGACCACCCGATCGAGGATCACCCGCTGGTGGAGGAACGAGGCTTCCTTGTTGCGCGATTTGCTGACCTTGATCTGCTTGATCACCGCCAGTGTGTAGCCAACCACAAAGGTCATCGCGACCAGTGCGTTCTCGAGATGGACGTCAGCTTCGTCGGTCGCCGCGGCGGTTGCGGCAGGATCGAGCGATCCCTCAGCCAGCGCCTTGCGCGTCTGGTTCATGAAGTTGTGCGCGGCTGTGCAATCGGCGACTGCAAACGCGGCTTCCAGCCCTTCGCATTCGGTCATGAACGGTCGCTCGCCATTGGCCTTGATCGCATTGGCCAGCGCGATCGCCAGCGCGAGAAAGTCAAAGCTGACCGCGTCGGCCTCGTTGCAGGCGTTGAACTGCTCGACTGCTTGCCACTGGGCATCGCTCAGCTTGATTGCACCCGGTTTTGAATCGAACAGATCCCACAGCTGGGCGAGCAGGCAAAACGCGATGTAGCGGGTGGTGATGTTGTAAGTGCCAACCAGCAGCTGCAGCCGCGGCTCGCCCAGCTGGCCGCCTGAGAACAACTGGTTCAGCCTGGCCCCGATCGGAGAGGGAAAGGCGTTGGCAATCTCGTCACGGACAATCCGCTCCTCGGGCGGCTCACCGCGATTGAGCTCGATCTGCAGCGCAATTGTCTTGCTGAAATTGACGTTCATCTGGCCGATCAGTCCACTCAGGCGGGCGATCAGCTTGCTGTTGGGAGTGGCTATCGCGCCGCCTGGCATCCCTTGGGCCGCAGTCTGGAACATCACCACCCCAGCGGGCTTGGTAGGCAGGCTCCAGGCGAGCTGCGCTTCCTTGCCCGAGGCAGCATAGAGCCCCCACTTGTCCACTCCAACTGCAGGCGGATCGCCACCGCCAACGGTCATACCGCGGGTCGCCGCGAACGAGATCGCTTTGCCTTTGGTGGTTTCGACCTGGTTCTTGGCCATATTGAATGCGGCTTCGACGGTGCGGGCCTGATTGCGCTCAGCCAGATTGGTGTAGAACAGGCTGGCAAACTCCAGCGCGATCGTATCTTCAACCGGAGCCGAAGTGGCGATAACCGCCGGCACTCCCGCCGCGATCAGCGCTTCGACATGGCCCTGGGTCGCGCAACCATTGAGGAACACCAGTTGCAGATTCTTGAGGCTGCCGAGCAGTCCGGCAAGTCCTTGCGAATGCGCTTCGACATTGCCGCCTTCAGCGGACTGGAGATCGAGCGCGCTGCCATTGGCGTGCCCGCCATAATGGAACACGTGTACATCATCGCCGTATCGCGAGACCAGCTTGAACAGCCGTTCGACCGTCGCCCCTTGCTGAACCTGGACATCGATGAAACCGGCATCCATCCTGTCACGCAGGGCATCGCTGATCTCGTCGGTTTCCTTTTGCAGGCTGTCCAGAAAGGCCCCTTGATCGTTGGCAAATGCCAGCAGGACTGTTGGTGTACCCGACATCAGCCCCACTCCACCGCTTGCAACGCGGCCTGTCCGGCCGGACTGCTGAAATAATTGAGATGGTGGCAGCCGATCGTGCTGCGCGCGGCCTGCCGTTCGATCGGCAAATCATCGAGCAGGATCGAGCTGAGCTTCACCGCGATGTCGTTCTTGCTGTCCGAAAACAGCAGATCAAGTGGCGATGAGCGGCCGATCTTGGTGAGCAGGCCGTCGAAGAACGCCTTATCGGGCGCCTGATAGGCCGCCAGGTCGCCGGCCAGGATGGTGTAGCGGGTTGACGGAGCGGAGCCGGCGTTGATCGCGTGAATCAGCTCCGAACCGGGTGCCATCTGTTCCAGCGTCGGGGTCACCGTGGCTGAGGCACTTAGAACAGCCGCCGCACCGGCGCAGAACGGCGGAGCAAAATTGGCACCAAGCGTAAACAAAACCTGCAGCACTTTGCGGGCCTTGCCGATTTCACCAAACGGCGAACCAGCGTTGGGGGTGCCGCACATCACCAGATGGTCAACCACTTCCGCCCCGCCTTCCTTCTCGACGAACCAGCGCGAAACCAGCCCGCCCATCGAATGGGCGACAATGGTCAGGTTCTTGTCGTCAGCAGCCGTCAGACCGACATTGGCCAGATCGGTCGCCAGCAGCCGCGCGGTCTGATCGATCAGGGTCGCCAGGTTCTCGTAATCATAGGCCAGCACGCAATCGAAACCGGCGTCGGTTCCGATCTGATGGAGCCCTTCCAGCATGCCGCGGGTATCGCCAATAATCCCGTGGATCACCAGCAACACCCTGCGGCTGCCGCGCACCGCGCTCGCAATACCGTCGCCAGAATAGCTGGCCTTGCCTGCGGCATCGAAGCTGACCAGGCGCAAGCGGTTGACCTGATCGATCCCCGCGACCGTCTTGAAGAACCACATCCGCAGCGATCCGCCGAGGCTGCGCTGATCGACCAGCGGCGCGGGCAGGTTGCTGACCGATAGCTGGGTGCTGCCATCGTCATTGCGCCAGAAATCGCCGGCGGGCATCAGATAAGCGCCATCGCGAACCATCGGCACCAACACCTCGCCGGTTTCCAGCGGCAGCGCCAGGCGCAGCATCAGCGGATTGTCAGCAAGCGCCTCGGCGTCCGAGATCCCGGTGATGTCAAGCGCGACCACTTCCCCGCCGCGCGCTCCGGCCAGTTCCGCCGGGAAGATCCCCGCGCCGGCCAGCATTCCGGCGAAATCATCATCAGCGCCAATCCCGCGTGACGGGCCAAGCTGGGTCACCAGGGCAAGATTGGCGGTGACCGAGCTATGCGGCTGTGCCGTGATCTGGCCGCTGGCGAGACTTGCCGGAGCTTGCCCGATCACCGCCAGACGCGGCGCGATCCGCACCCTGAGGTCGAGCGTGAACCAGTCATCGTCGATCGTCTTGAGCGCCGCTGCCATCTCTTCGCCGGAGCCGAAGGCGCGATCGCGGGCCAGCGCCTCCATTTCGAGCAGGAAAGCATCGATCGGTTCGGTCCCCAGCACCAGCTTGAACTGCTCGACCGCCTCGCGTTCCTGATCAAGCCAGAAACCGACGGTGGGATCAGACGTGCCGTCACCCTTGTCGATCGCAATGGTCATGTAGTCTTCGGCCGGCACAACCTGATCGGTCGCCAGCACCTTCACCGAAAAATCCGACCCAAAATGCAGCAGCGCGAAGTTGAGCATGGTCCCGGTGCGGTTGCGCAGCCGCAGCTGGCCCAGGCAGCCGTCCCATTTGCCGTCGCTCCTGCGCCCGACATCCAGAGTGATGGCCGGCGCGGCATGCAGCGTTTCACCGCCATCATCGCGCTTGGCGGCGAAGGCGAAATCGACCTTGGCCGGATCGAGCTGCGGTACCGGATTGCGCAGCGCCAGCAATTGCAGCCACTGCGCGATATGGCCCAGTGCCGACAGCAGCTTTGGTCCGGCGTCAGCGGGATCGCTCCAATCGAACCCTGCAATCACTCTGACATCGTCGCGGCGGGTCAGCTCGATCTTGGTCTCGCTGGGGGTGATAAGGAAGCCATCGTCAGTCTCCCCTTCCCCAGCCAGCATCGAACTCTGCGCAGGATCGCCTTCGAGCAACTTGGCGATCGCCGCGCGCTGGGCGCGATCGCCAGCAAAGCCGACGCGCAGCGGATCGGCGGGCATGCTGGTGATGCTGGCAATATAGCGCTGCGCTGGGTCGGCGGCGAAATCGGGTGCAACCTCGCTGCTGCTGCCGCCAACCCGCAGCACTCTTGCCGATCCGGCCGGCTTGGCGGGATCGTTCTCCGGGGCGAGAGACAGCGTCACCGGGCTGGCCGGGCTCAGCGGTATTCCGCCAACCGCGCCGCAATCCGCAACCCATTTGTCGCCAGCCTTGGCGACCAAGATCGGCTTGCGCCCAACCCGCGCAGCTGCGGCGACAAAGCTTTTCTTGCTGGCTGAGCCCGCCGGACCGAGAAAACCACCCCAGCCATCGAACCCGGCGATTGTCTCGAACTGCGGGCGCTGCGGGCTCTCGCCCTTGTCGCGGATGAACTGGTGGACCCGGGCGCGGGCGCGGACAAACAGTTCGGCATAGGAAAGATCGCCCCCGGACTGGCGCAACACCTCATACAGCGCAGTGGTGAAGACCCCGCGGTGGCTGTCGAGATCCTCCTTGGCGGTCTCGTCGCGGTCGCAGGCAGCCATCAGGATATGGCGGTGCTGCGGGACTGTGATAGCCCCTTGATTGAGCATCGCGGCGTAGTAGCCGTCGCTGTAGGTCTCGATCCGGCGCGGAAAGTTGCCTTCGCCAGTGCCGCGCACGCCAGCACCTTTCGCGCCTTCGAGATCGCGGGTGCCGGTGCCCGAATGGCAGCAATCGAGCACCACTGCGATGTGCGGATCGTTCTTCGCCAGGCCCGCGATCAGCACCGCCAGCTCCTTGTCGGCGAGATCATAATTGTCGCCAATCCGGCTATCGACGCAGACCAGCCCTTCGTCGCGCTTGTCGAGATCGTACTGGTAGAACTCGGCAGCCGCCCGCGAACGGGCGCCGTGGCCGCTGTAGTGAAACAGCGCGACATCGCCTTTGCCGGCCTTGCCGAGGTGTGATTTGAACGTGGAAATCACGTTTGCGTAAGTGGCATCGCCGTTCTTCAAAACCTCGATCGCCCGGTCGGGGCAATGCTCGGTCAGGTAGTCCTCGACGTCTTCGAGGTCCTTCAGGCAGCCTTGCAGACTGCGCGTGCCTTCGGGATAGTCATTGATCCCGACCAGCAATGCATAGACCCTCGCCATTGCTTGCACCTTTCGCAGTCTTGCGGCTGCGACCCCTGGTCAGCTTGCTCTCATGGATTGGGAGGCAGGTCAAAATATTCCTTGGGCTTTTCCGTTGGTTCAGCCCGCCGGAGCAAACCTGGCGGCGATGCGCTTCATTCCCTCCGCCACCGCGACGAAGAAAAGCCCCCCTGCTACGGTCGAAAGCACCAGCTCGCCCCAATGGACATGGAGCTGGACCAGCGGTGCCGCTGCCAGGGTAAGGAACAGCGTGGTCGCGTTGTTGATCACCAGCGGCACTGCTTTGAGGATATCGAGATAGACCGTCAGCAACAGCAGTGCCAGTGCGGAACCAAGGCCAACCGCGCCATATGTCGCCGCGCCCCAGACCAGGAACCACGCCAGCGCAATTCCGACCACGGCACCGATCATCGCCGCAGGCATGCGCGAAGTCTCCAGCTTTTCGACGACGGCCCAGTACCACAGCAGCATAAAGCCGCCGACCAGCGAGGTATCGGCGATAAACTGGGTGGCGATCATGATCCAGACGACGATCAGGGCAATAACGATAACCAGGATCAGAAGAGCGGCAAGCTTGCCCGGCGGCGGCGCTTCCTGGGCTGATGTTGGTGTCGCGTCGGTCAATGCAGTTCTCCCCCGCCTGGAACGATTTTGGCAAGTAGAGCCGATAAGCTGCGGCCTTGCCAGTAACAAAGCAGCTAGGGAATGGTGAATCCGCAGTTAGGCTTTTCCATTTTCCTTTGCGGGCAGGCCAGTTAGCCATTTCAGGACTATTTCGGGTGCCGCTTGCTAATCAATTGGCAAGAACTTGAAGGCACACCTAGCGCCGACATGACGAGCTTTCCCGCGACCTCCAACCCCTATGCCGAAGACCCGCCGCGCGGTTCGTCGCGGGCGACTGTCTCGCTGTTCTGCGAAGTTCGGCAAGGCGCGCGCAATTGGCAGCGGGTGCGGCTGGAGGATCTCTCGCTGTGCGGGTTCCGCATCACCGGGCTGCTCTATCCCACAACCGCCGCGCCGCTTTCGATCCGCATTCCCGGGATGCAGCTGCTCAGCGCACAGATCCGCTGGGAGGCCGGCAACCTGGTCGGTTGTGAATTTGCGGCGCCGCTGCACGTTGCGGTGTTCGATCATCTGGTGAGCCAGGCGCGCGATCTCTCGCTCTAGATGTGCAGCGCCTGGCCGTAAGCGGCGAGCACGCTCTCGTGCATCATTTCCGATAGTGTCGGGTGGGGGAACACGGTGGCCATCAGTTCGGCCTCGGTAGTTTCCAGCGTCTTGCCGACGACATAACCCTGGATCAGCTCGGTCACCTCGGCGCCGACCATGTGCGCGCCGAGCAGTTCGCCAGTGGCCGCATCGAACACGGTCTTGATGAAGCCCTCGGCCTCGCCCAGCGCGATCGCCTTGCCGTTGCCGATGAACGGGAAGGTGCCGGCCTTGACGGTGTAGCCCGCTTCCTTGGCCTTGGCCTCGGTCAGGCCGACGCTGGCGACCTGCGGGTGGCAGTAAGTGCAGCCCGGAATATTGGCCTTGTCCATCGCGTGGGGGTGGACGTCCTTGTTGCCGAGCGCCTGGGCGATCGCCTCGGCGGCGATCACGCCTTCGTGGCTGGCCTTGTGGGCGAGCCAGGGGCCGGGGGTGACGTCGCCGATCGCCCAGACCCCGGGGACATTGGTGCGGCCCATGGCGTCGATCGCGATGATCCCGCGTTCGGCCTTGATCCCCAGCGCTTCCAGCCCGATGTTCTCGGTGTTGGGCGCAATCCCGACCGCGACGATCACGTGGCTGAATTCGCATCTCCGTGACCTTGCCGTCCTTGCCCTTGATCTTGGCCTTGATCGCCGTTTGCTGCCGACATCGAGGCTTTCCACTCCGGCGCCGGTCAGGATTGTCATGCCCTGCTTGATCAGCGACTTTTCGAGGAAGGCGGAGACGTCGGCGTCCTCGACGGGGACGATCCGGTCGAGCATTTCGACCACGGTCACTTCGCTGCCCATGTCGTTGTAGAAGCTGGCGAACTCGATCCCGATCGCGCCCGATGCCGATCACCAACAACTTGCTCGGCAGTTCGGTGGGGGTCATCGCGTGGCGATAGGTCCACACCCGCTTGCCGTCGGCCGGCGCAAACGGCAGATCGCGCGCCCGCGCGCCGGTGGCGATGATGATGTGTTTGGCGGTGAGAGTTTCGCTGCCCTTCTCGCCCGTCACTTCCAGCTTGCCCGGTGCGACCAGCTTGCCCTCGCCCATATGCACCGCGATCTTGTTTTTCTTCATCAGGTGACCGATGCCCTGATTGAGCTGCTTCGCCACCCCGCGGCTGCGCTTGACCACCGCGCCCAGATCGGCGCTGATCCCCTCCGCCACCAGGCCATAATCCTTGGCGTGCTTCATCTGGTGAAACACCTCGGCCGAACGCAGCAGCGCCTTGGTCGGAATGCACCCCCAGTTGAGGCAGATCCCGCCAAGGTTCTCGCGCTCGACAATCGCGGTCTTCAAGCCCAGCTGGGCGGCGCGGATCGCCGCGACATAGCCGCCGGGGCCGGAACCGAGGATGATGAGGTCGAATTCAGATGACACCTATCTGCTCCTCGCTGCGGCGATCATTGTTGCCGCATAGGCTGCTACCGCAGCGGCGACGCCAAATGCCAAAGGCCAGTTTGAGTCCGTCTCGTCTTTCCGAATAATTTCAATAGTCAACTTTCCGTCCTTAGCGGCTTTCGCCGCCTCACCCGTTACGACGATCTGCTCTTTCTCCGGCCCATTAAGGTAGGTTGCCCCTGCCCCGATCCCAGCCGCCAGAAGTGGAATAATGGCCATAAAAACCATCTTTTCGGTTCGAGTCATCGTCACGCCACCAGTCCCAGCGGCGCCTCAACCAGATCCTTGAACGCCTGCATCAGCTGCGCCCCGTCCGCCCCATCAATCGCGCGGTGGTCGAAGCTGCCGGTGGCGCTCATCACTGTCGCGACTGCCAGTGCGCCATCGACCACATATGGCCGCGCCTCGCCTGCGCCCACCGCCATAATCATGGCTTGCGGCGGGTTGATCACCGCGTCGAACTGCTTGATCCCGAACATGCCCAAGTTGGAGAGGCTGGCGGTGCCGCCTTGGTATTCGTGCGGCTGCAGTTTGCCCTCGCGCGCCTTCTCTGCCAGCGCCTTCATCTCGGCCGAGATCTGCGCGACGCCCTTGGTCGCGGCATCGACAATGATCGGGGTGATCAGGCCCGAGGGCGCGGCCACGGCCACCGAAATGTCGGCGCGGCTGTACTTGCGCAGTTCGACGCCAGCGAAGCTGACGTTGCATTTAGGAACCCGGATCAACGCCCTGGCCAGCGCCTTGATCAAAAGATCATTGACTGAGAGCTTTACACCATCGGGTTCAAGTGCCTTGTTAAGCTCACCGCGCAGCTTGAGCAGTGCGTCGAGCCGGATATCAACGGTCAGGTAGATGTGCGGAATGGTCTGCTTGGCCTCGGTCAGGCGCCGGGCGATGACCTTGCGGATGTTGTTGAGCTTTTCGGACTCGTAGGGAATGCCGAAGTCGGGAGTTGCGGCGCCGGGCGCAACAGCGGCGAGCGCTGGCGCCGCGGCGGCTCCGGGCCGCGCACCTTCAACATCGGCCTTGACGATCCGTCCGCCGGGACCGCTGCCCTGCAGCGCCTTGAGATCGATCCCGCGCTGTTCGGCGATCCGTTTGGCGAGGGGGGAAGCAATCACCCGGTCTCCTTTGGCCTCCAAGGCTTTGGCAGGTGCGGCTGTGTGGTCTGATGGGGCTTCGACAAGCTCAGCCTGAGCCGGTTTTGGAAGTTCTGCGGGTTTGGCGGCGGCTTTGGGCGCAGGCTCGGGCGCAGGCACCGCGCTCGCATCCTCGTCCTCGCCCGCCAACATCGCAATCACCGTGCCGACTTTGACGCCTTCGGCCCCTTCGGCGACATCAATGGAAACGATGGTCCCTTCATCGACCGCTTCGAATTCCATCGTCGCCTTGTCGGTTTCGATCTCGGCCATGATGTCGCCAGAGGAAACCTTATCGCCGACCTTGACCAGCCATTTGGCGAGCGTCCCTTCTTCCATGGTCGGGGAAAGCGCGGGCATCTGGATGGCGATCGGCATGGGCAGTCCGGTCCTGTGACGAGCGAGGGTTACGCTTGTGTCTCTGGCCAAAATGACGGCGCGGGGCAAGACGCTTGCGCGGAATACGTTTGTGGCGGATATCGCGGGGATTGGGGGAGAACGCCCATGCGGGTCTATCTGGTGATCATGGACGAGACTGAAGAGGCGAATGTCGCGCTGCGCTTTGCCGCGCGTCGCGCCGCGCGCACCGGCGGACAGATTCACCTGCTTGCACTGGTCCCGCGCCAGCAATTTGTGGCCTTTGGCGGAATCCAGGCGACAATCGAGGAAGAGGCCCGCGCCCGCGCCGAGGCGCTGGTCACCGCCGCCGCTGGCAGCCTGCTCAGCGAAGGCGGCACTGCCCCGGCAATCGCGGTGCGCCAGGGCGAAGGCGCGGCGGTGATCCGCGATTACCTGAGCGAACATGCCGAAATTGCCGCGCTGGTGCTGGGTGCGGCGGCAAGCGGCGCCGCAGGACCGCTGGTGGCGCACTTCAGTGCGGTCGCCGGGCAGTTGCCCTGCCCGCTGTATGTCATCCCCGGTGGGATGAGCGATGCTGAGCTTGACCGGTTGAGCTAGAAAACAGGGACAGTCCCTACTTTTTTCGCCGCCCCTGATGGCGGATATTGCCGGGGCGCCCGCGTTGGCCGGTCAGGTGCTTGCCTTTGCGGTTGAGCGGCCCCGGTCGCCCGCGCGGTTCGATCCGGCCGCCTTCGCTGAACTCGGGCTCGAACTTGAGCGCGCCGGTCAGCGGGTTGGCTTCGGCCAGCTTGAGCCGCAGTCGGTCGCCGAGGGCAAACCGGGTGCCGCTCGATTCGCCTTCCAGCGCCTTGGCTTTCTCGTCGTGGAAGAACCGCTCGGCGCCCAGCACCGAGACCGGCACTAGCCCGTCGCCGCCCAGCCCCATGATCGTCGCGAACAACCCGAAGCGCTGCACGCCCGTAACCCGGCATTCGAACACTTCGCCCACCCGGCTGGCCAGCCAGGCCGCGACATAGCGGTCAATCGTGTCGCGCTCGGCCTCCATCGCTCGACGTTCGGCCACGCTGATCGCTTCGCTAACCCGGCCAAGATCGGCGCGGTCGCGATCAGATAGGCCTGAGCTTGGCGGCAACTTGGCCTTGGGTGCGGGTTGTTCGAGGTGAAAGGCGTCAACCAGCGCACGGTGCACCAGCAGGTCGGCATAGCGGCGGATCGGCGAGGTGAAATGCGCGTAGGAACCCAGCGCCAGCCCGAAGTGTCCGGCGTTGCGCGGGCCGTAATAGGCCTGGGTCTGGCTGCGCAACACTGCCTCCATAATCAGTGCCTTTTCAGACTCATCGGCAACATCTTTGAGCATCCGGTTGAATAAGCCTGGGGTGACCACCTGGCCCAGCGCGAACTTGCGCTCAAAAGTTTCGAGATAGTCCTTGAGCGCAACCAGCTTCTCACGGCTCGGCGGTTCGTGGATCCGGTAGACCACCGGCGAGACCTTCGACTCAAGTGCTTTGGCGGCGGCGACATTGGCGGCGATCATGAAATCCTCGACCACACGGTGGGCGTCGAGCCGCTCGCGCAGCGCGATTTCCTGGATCCGCCCCGCATCGTCGAGCACCACCCGGCGCTCGGGAAGTTCGAGCTCGAGCGGATCGCGGCTCTTGCGGGCTTCCTCCAGCGCGCGCCAGGCGGCCCAAAGGTGAATCAGGTTGTCCGCAGCCTCGTTGCTGTCGATCCGCCGCTGCGCCTCTTCGTAGGCGATAACCTCCTGAATTCTCACCAGAGCCCTGGTGAAACGCCATGACGTCACCTTGCCCTGAGGGCTGATTTCGAGGTGGCAGGCCATCGCCGCGCGGTCTTCGCCAGCGCGCAAGGAGCAGACGTCGGCGCTCAGCACTTCGGGGAGCATCGGCACCACCCGGTCGGGGAAATAGACCGAGTTGCCGCGCACTCTGGCTTCGCGGTCGATCAGACTGCCGGGACGGACGTAGAAGCCGACATCTGCGATCGCCACCAGCGCGCGGAAGCCGCCCGCGCCATCAGGTTCGGCCCAGATCGCATCGTCGTGGTCGCGCGCGTCGCTGGGGTCGATCGCGACGATCGGGAGGTGACGCAGGTCCTCGCGCTTGTCCGCGCTGAGCGGCAGTTTCGCGGCGAGTGCGCCCTCCTCCAGTGTCTCTGGCGTGAACGCGAAGGGAATCCCGTGCTTGTGGATCGCGATCAGGCTGAACGCCTTGGGCGCGAGCGGGTCGCCGAGCACCTGGGTAACCTTGACCCCGGCGCGGTACGAGCGCCCGGCCGCCTCAGCCAGTACCAGCTGCCCGGCCTCGGCCCCGGCGAGATCGGAAATCGGGGAGCCGTTGCGCTCACGCTTATCCACGGGCGCCAACCAGCCTTTGCCGCTAGCATCGATCTCGACCACGCCCAGCACCTGATCGGCGCGCGCGGGCAGTTTTTTCATCGGATGAGCGATCCACCCGGTCGCGGTCTCCTCGGTCCGCGCCAGCACCCGGTCGCCGACCCTGAGCGCCGAGCTTTTGCCCTTTTCACGCAACCGCAGCCGCGGCGGCGGCACGGCATCATCGGGCTGCCAGCTATCGGGGATCGCAATCGCCTCGCCATCCTCGATCGCCATCACGCTCAGCACGGTAACCTTGGGCACCCCGCCCATGCGGTGAAAGGCGCTGCGGTTGCCGTCGATCAGGCCTTCCTCGGCCATGTCCTTGAGCAGCGCCTTGAGCGCGATCTTCTCCTGCCCCTTCAGCCCAAACGCCCCCGCGATCTCTCGCTTGCCGGCAGGTTCGCTGGCGGCGGCAATGAAATCGAGGATCTGCTGGCGGCTAGGCAGGCCGGGTTGGGGTTTGGGGTGCTTGACCAAGTCAATATGCCCGCGCGACATAGATCCGCTCGACCGCCGGCTCGCCAGTGAACGGACAGGTGCCTGACACTGGATCGCCGCCTAGCGGAGTATTGCGGATGGTGAGTTTGTGCGCCTTGAGCTTCTGCACAACCGCTTCGAGCGCCGCGCCAGTCGGTTTCGACCAGGCGAGTTCGACCCAGCCGGGGTATTGCTTGTTCTCGGCGAAGTAGGCCTCGATCCCGGCCATGTCGGCCACGCCGCGTTCGATCTGGGCGTCGCGGCGTTCGCGGGCTTCGTCGTGGAGTGCGCGCTGGATATGTTCGAGTTCGGCCGCGGCGGCCGCAACGAACTGGTCGCGGGCCATTGCGTGGAAATCGACCTTGCCGGCCTCGTTCCACAAACGGTGGCGGCGCAGCACCGAGACTTGCCCGCCCGCCGCATCGCGCCCGCCGATTTCGAGGATCAAGGGCACCCCCTTCTTGACCCAGCCCCAGCGCTTTTGCGTCGCCTTCCCCGCCCGCTTGTCGAGCAGCACCCGGACCGGTTCGCCAAGTGCGGTCTGGCAGACCAAAGCCGCGCGCAGGTCCTCGCAGTAGCTCAGCAGCGCTGCATCGCCATCATCCTCGCGCAGCATCGGCAGGATCACGATCTGGTGCGGGGCGATCCGCGGCGGAACGCGCAGCCCGTCGTCGTCGCCATGGGTCATGATAACTCCGCCGATCAGCCGGGTCGAGACGCCCCAACTGGTGGTGTGGCACAACGCTTGCTGCCCTTCGCGGTCCTGATAGCGGATCCCCGCGGCCTCGGCGAAAGCCGTGCCGAGGTAGTGTGAGGTTCCGGCCTGCAGTGCCTTGCCGTCCTGCATCATCGCTTCGATCGAATAGGTGGCGACCGCGCCGGGGAAGCGCTCGTTCTCAGGCTTTTCGCCGGCAATCACCGGCATCGCTAGGTCTTCCTCGGCGTGGGCGCGGTACATTTCCAGCGCGCGCAGGGTTTCGGCCATGGCATCGGCCTTGTCGGCGTGGGCGGTGTGGCCTTCCTGCCAAAGGAATTCGCTGGTCCGCAGGAACATCCGGGTGCGCATTTCCCAGCGGACCACGTTAGCCCACTGGTTGGTGAGCAGCGGCAGATCGCGCCACGACTGGATCCAGCGGCTCATTGCCTGGCCGATCACGGTCTCGCTGGTGGGCCGCACGATCAGCGGCTCTTCCAGTTTCGCCTCGGGATCGGGAACCAGCCCGCCCTTGCCGTCACTGATCAGACGGTGGTGAGTGACCACCGCCATTTCCTTGGCAAAGCCCTCGACGTGCTCGGCTTCCTTGGCGAAGTATCTGAGCGGGATGAACAGCGGGAAATAGCAGTTCTCCACCCCCGCAGCCTTGATCCGCGCATCCATCAGCGACTGGATCCGTTCCCAGATACCGTAGCCCCACGGGCGGATCACCATGCAGCCGCGCACGCCGCTTTCCTCGGCCATTTCTGCCTCGGCAATGACTTCCTGGTACCAAGCGGCGAAATCGGCCTGGCGGGTGACGGACAAGGCGTGGCGGACGTTGGAAGGGTAGCTCATGCGCCGCCCGTTAGCGGCTTATCGCCGCCGGTTCAAACGGCGATCACTTGCCCAGCTTGTCGAGCTGCTTCTGCATCTCGGCCATCTGCGCGCGCAGCGCGGCGATTTCTTCGGACTGGTCCTTGGCCTTGGCTCCGGGTTTATCTTCGGCAAGCCCGGGGACAAACGCCGATGCGGCAGCCTTGAACACCGCAAGGTTCTGCTGGGCGAGTTTGGCCAGCGGATTGTTGCCCAGGCTCGCCTCGAACGCCTCGCGCAGCTTGGACTGGTTGTTGCGGAAGTTTTCCATCGAGGCTTCGAGGTAGTGCGGTACCAGCCCCTGCATCGAATTGCCGTACATCCCGATCAGCTGGCGCAGGAAGTTGACGGGGAGCATCTGTTCGCCGCTGACGCTTTCCTCTTCCATGATGATCTGGGTGAGGATCTGGTGGGTGATCTCCGCCCCGGTCTTGGCGTCGAGCACTTTGAAATCGACGCCCTCGCGGGTCATCTTGGCAAGGTGGTCAAGCGTGATGTAGCTCGATGACTTGGTGTTGTAGAGCCGCCGGTTGGCGTACTTCTTGATAATGACGGTGTCGCCTTTGGCGTCGCTCATGTTGAATGTCCCGGCGGCGGGAGCGCCCCTATGACAGCGATGTTAGCACCTGCAACAACGGCAATGCAACATGGCAATGCTGCGCAGCATCAGCGCGGAAATCTGCGGCCCAGCAAGGTCAGCAGTTCATACTGGGACAGGCCGCTTGTGGCAGCAGCCTCGGGCAGCGCGTAGTCCAGCGCAACCCAATCGCCCTCGACCAGTTCGGGCGCGGCCGAGAGGTTGATCACGGTCATGTCCATCGACACCCGGCCGAGCACCGGCAAGGGCTTTCCATCCCGGCGCATCACCCCTTTGCCCGACCAGCAGCGCAGATAGCCATCGGCATAGCCCAGGCTGACCACGCCGACCCGGATCGGACGCTCGGCTACATAGGTCGCGTTGTAACCCACCGCGTCGCCGGATTGCAGCGTGCGGACCTGAATCAGCGCCGCTTCGGGACGGACCACCTGGCGGATTTCACCGGCAAGTGCGGCACATGGGACACCGCCGTAGAGCGACAGCCCCGGCCGGGTCAGGTCGCCGTGATAAGCTGGGCCAAGCGCAATCCCGGCGCTGTTGGCCAGGCTGGCGCGGCGATGCGGCAGTGCGCGGCGGGCTTGCTCCCAGCGCAGGCGCTGCGCCTCGTTCTGCGGCGTGGCGTCTTCGGCTGAGGCAAGGTGCGAGTGCAGCACGTCGATATCGAGCCGCGCGATCGCGACGTCACCAAGGTCGGTCAGCGGCAGGCCAAGCCGGTTGATCCCGGTATCGACCATCAGGTCGCAGGCCCCGCCCGCGGCTTCAAGCCAGAGCCGCGCCTGGGCCAGCGAATTGATCACCGGACGGATCCCTTGGGCCTTGGCATAGGCTGCATCTGCAGCGGTCAATGGCCCGTGCAGCACCGCAATCTCTGCCGGCGGGGCCAGCGCGGCGAGCTCCGCTGCCTCGCTCCAATGAGCGACGAAAAAGTCCCGGCAGCCTGCCTCGCGCAGTGCTGGCACTACCGCCCTCGCCCCCAGGCCATAGGCATCGGCCTTGACCGCTGCCCCAGCGCTGGCCGTGCCCGAAAGCCGGTCCAGCGCGCGCCAGTTGGCGGCGAGCGCTTCCCGGTCGATCGCCAGCCGCTGCGGCGGGTCAGGCGGCATCATCGCTGAAATCGCGAGGCTTGCCGCTCGGCAGCCCCCAGAGCGCTACAAAAAACGCGATCAGCACGATTACCCAAGGATACCACAGACCAGCATAGATATCGCCGGTCCGGGCGACCAGTACGGTCGCCACCAGCGGCACGATGCCGCCGAACCAGCCAGTCCCGAAGTGGTAAGGGATCGACATCGAAGAATAGCGGATCCGGGGCGGGAACATTTCTGACAGCAGCGCGGCAACCGGCCCGTAAGTGAAACCGGAGATTGCGTTGAGCACCGTCAGCGCGCCAACGATGATCGCAATCGCGGCGACATCGGGAACCACCTTCGCTCCAGGCGCAGCCAATGCCAGCGCCGGCTGCATAGCCCAGCTCAGCGTCCAGAATGCCGGAAACAGCAGCAACAGCGCCGCAGCATAGCCCCAGATGATCGGTGTCTTGCGACCGATCCGGTCCGACAGCGCGCCCGACCCGATGTAGAACACCAGCCCGACCAGCGCAGTTCCGGCCACGATGACTTGCGCGACACCCTCTTCTACGCGCATCGGTCCGGTCAGGAAGGCCAAGCTGGAGAATGTTGCGGTGTACCAGATCACAGTAAGCCCGGCGGCAACCCCGAACAGCGCCACCAGAATCCGCTTCTTGTTTCCAGGGTAAGTGAAACTTTCGACAAAGGGGTTGCCAGCAATCTGGCCTTCTTCCTTCATTGCCTGATAGACCGGGCTCTCGGAAAGCTTGATCCGCATCCACAGCGAGATCGCCAGCAGCGCCAGCGACAGCAGGAACGGCACCCGCCAGCCCCAGGCCGCCCAGGTGGCATCGTCGAACAGCGTTTTGCAGCCCAGCACCACCGCCAGGCTGAGGATGAAACCGCCCACAACGCTGGCCTGGATGAAGCCGGTATAGAAGCCGCGTTTTTCTGGCGGGCTGTGCTCGGAGACATAGATCGCCGCGCCGCCATACTCGCCGCCCAGTGCCAGTCCCTGCAGCACCCGCAGGAAAATGATGATCGCGGGTGCGGCGAGGCCGATCGATTCGACCGACGGAACCAGCCCGACCCCGGCGGTGGCGATCCCCATCAGCGTGACGGTAACCAGGAAAGTGTACTTGCGGCCCAGCTTGTCACCAAGATAGCCAAACAGGATCGCGCCCAGCGGACGAAAGCCAAAGCCAACCGCAAAGCCGGCCCAGGTCACCAGTTCGCGCACCAGCGCATTGTCGGAAGGTACGAACGCCTTGCCGATGATTGCCGCAAGGGTGCCGTAGATGAAGAAGTCATACCATTCGAACACGGTGCCGGCCGAAGAGGCGGCGATCACCAGCTTGATATCCGATTTGCTTGGCTGAACCTCCGGGTGCCGGGCCGGTTCGGTCATCAATTCGTCTCCCCGTGTTGCAATCCAGGCTGCTCTAGCGACCGTTCTCGCCATAGGGAAGCGCATCCAGCGCGGCACGCCAAGCCAGCGTGATCGCGCCGTGCCGGGCAGGATAGGCGCGCGTCGCGGCGATCGCATCCAGACCAGGCCAATCCGAACCAGCATTCGAACCGCCGAGCCAGGCTTCGAATTGGTTAAGCGCGATCACCAGTTCACTGCGATTGCGACCCCGGGCAGCATTCGCAAAGATCGATGCGGCGGCCTGGCCAATCGCGCAGGCGTAAGTGCGCAGGCCGAGCCGCGCGATCCGCCCGTGCTCGTCAAGCGTCAGACCGAGTTCGAGCGTCGAACCGCAAGTCGGCGAGCGGGCATTGCCCCGCAGGGTCAGCGCATCATCCAGCGGAAATGCGGCAAGCGAGGTTGCCAGCGCCAGAACCTCCGGCGTGTAGAGCGCAGCGGTGGAAGCCATCGGAGCTACTTCTTCTTGAGCCGTTTGGTTTCGGCCTCACTCGCCGTTTTGCGACGCTCGGCGATCAGCTTGACCAGTTCTTCGCTGGCGGCATTGACGAACGGATACGCCCGCGCCTGGGTAATCCAGACCGGCCGGCCGCCGGCTCCCCAGATCGTATCGTAACCCAGCACCAGCACCGAAAAGGCCATGACCGCGATGATCATGCCCTTGACCGCGCCAAAGCCAAACCCCAGCACCCGGTCAATCGGCCCTAGCACCGAATTGCGGCTCGCTTCGCCCAGGCGGCCCGACAGTAGCTTGACGATCGCGTAAGGCACCAGCAGCAGCAGCGCGAAAGCCAGGACCGCCGCCCCGCTCTCGGTCCCGACGATATCGATCAGCAGCCCGGTCAGCGGGGTATGAAGGTTGCGGATCGCCACCAGCGCCAGCACCCAGGCCGCCAGCGCAAACACTTCCTGCACCAGTCCGCGCATGAAACCAGTGATCGCGCCAAGGCCGACCAGAACTAGAATGGCAATATCGAAACCGGTCATATCGCCGCGAAACTATGCCGCGGTCATGATCCGGTCAACGAGATTTGAAAGTATGGTTATTGCACAAAAGGATGAATCGCTTTTGCCGGGGCTAGCATCGGCTGGTCCGAAGGCACTGCGAAAGCCCAGTTTTGCTCCTTCCCGCAAGCGGATTGCGGTGTGGGCAACGGGACGGATTTCGCCGGCCAGCGAAACTTCGCCGAACCACACCGCGTCAGCCGCCAGGGGCTTGTCAGCCAACGCAGAAACCAGTGCGGCCGCAACTGCGAGGTCCGCCGCAGGGTCGGTCAGGCGGTAACCCCCGGCGACATTGAGATAGACTTCGGCCGAGGAAAAATTGAGGCCGCAGCGCGCCTCCAGCACCGCCAGCAGCATCGCCAGCCGCCCGCTGTCCCATCCCACCACCGCGCGGCGCGGGGTGGCGCCGCTGGCGAGGCGAACGATCAGCGCCTGGATCTCGACAAGCACCGGGCGGGTGCCTTCGATCGCGGGGAACACCGCACTGCCCGCCACCGGGGAGTCGCGGCCTGACAGGAACAGCATCGAGGGGTTGCCGACTTCGCTGAGCCCCTGCCCTTCCATCGCGAACACCCCGATCTCATCGACCGGGCCAAAGCGATTCTTGAGGCAGCGCAGCACGCGGTACTGGTGGCTCCGCTCTCCCTCGAAACTCATCACCACATCGACCATGTGTTCGAGCACGCGGGGGCCCGCGATCGAGCCGTCCTTGGTGACATGCCCGACCAGCACCAGCGCGACCCCGCTTTCCTTGGCGAAGCGGATCAGTTCGAACGCCGAAGCGCGAACCTGGCTGACCGTGCCGGGGGCGCCTTCGATCTGGTCGGAATGCATAGTCTGGATCGAATCGATCACCATCAGCGCCGGTGGGCTGATCCGCCCCAACGTGGTCAGAATATCGCGCACCGAGGTTGCCGCGGCAAACCGGATCGGCGCTCCTGCCAGGCCCAGTCGATCGGCGCGCAGCCGCACTTGCCCCGCCGCTTCCTCACCGCTGATATAGACTACCTCGCCGCCAGCAGCCGCGATCTTGGCCGCGGCTTGCAGCAGCAGGGTCGATTTGCCGATCCCCGGATCGCCGCCCATCAGCACCGCCGATCCGGGGACCAGGCCCCCGCCCAGCGCGCGATCGAATTCTGCGAGCCCGGTGGAGCGCCGCTGCAACGCTTCACCGGGTGCATCCAGCGCTTCGAATGCAATCGCCCGGCCGCCGCTGGCAAGGCTGTGCTTGGCCGAAAACACCGTCTCTGGCGCTTCCTCAGCCAGCGTGTTCCATTCCCCGCAATCGCCGCACTGCCCCTGCCAGCGCTGGGCGAGCGACCCGCAGGCCTGACAGATATAGCGGCGTTTGGGTTTGGCCATGGCGCAATCTCTAGCGAGAACGTAAGCAGAACGCAATTGCCATCAGCCCATTGCCGTGGAATGAAGCGACTATGCGCCAGAAGGAACTCCGCATCGCCCTGGTCTGCTACGGCGGAATAAGCTTGGCGGTCTATATGCACGGGGTCACCAAGGAACTGTGGAAACTGGCCCGGGCGAGCCGCGCACATCTGACCGGCGAGGCCATGGCTGGGGGATCGGAGGCGGTCTATCTCAAGCTGCTCAGACGGGTTGAGGAGCACCGCAAGCTGCGGCTGCGGGTCCTCCCCGATATTGTCGCAGGGGCCAGCGCCGGGGGGATCAACGGGGTGTTTCTTGCTCAAGCGATCCATTCCGGACAAAGCTTGGAGCCGCTTACCGAACTGTGGCTCGAACGCGCCGATGTCGATGTGCTGCTCGATCCCGATGCGCGGCCGTGGTCGCGGCTGGCCAAGATCTGGGCGATGCCGCTGGTCTGGTGGATCCTGACCCGCCCCGGCAACATGATCTCGGCCAGTGTCGCGCCGGAAACCCGCCACGAAGTGCGCACCAAGCTGTCCCGGCTGATCCGTTCGCGCTGGTTCGAGCCGCCATTCGCCGGGCTTGGCTTTTCGCGGCTGCTGTCCGAAGCGCTCAGCGCCATGGCCAAGGGCGGTGCCGATGCCCCGCTGCTCCCGGCCGGCCACCCGCTTGACCTGTTTGTCACCGCCACCGACTTTCGCGGGCATGAGGAAATCCTGCGTCTCCACAGCCCCGCCAAGATTGCCGAGAGCGAGCACCGGCTTTCGATCGGCTTCCGTGGCCTGACCCCGGAAATGGGCGGCGAGGCACTGGCCGCTCAGCCCGAGCTGGTGCTGGCGGCGCGCGCGACGGCAAGCTTTCCTGGCGCATTCCCGGCACTGCAACTGGGCGAGATTGACAAGCTGGCCCGCGAAACCGGGGATCCCTGGCCAAGCCGCACCGCCTTTGTCGAGCGGATCATGCCCGAGCACAGCCACCGCGGCGATGCCGACCGGGTGGCGCTGATCGACGGTTCGGTGCTGGTCAACGCCCCCTTCGCCGAGGCGATGGGGGTGCTGCGCGATCGCCCCGCCCACCGCGAGGTCGATCGCCGCTTCGTCTATATCGATCCCCACCCCGATGAAGTTGGCGGCGCCCGCCATGCCGATCCTCGCCCGCCGGGGTTCTTCTCGGTGATTTTCGGCTCGCTCTCCTCGATCCCGCGCGAGCAGCCGGTGCGTGACAATCTGGAGGAGATCGGCCGCCGGTCACGCCAACTCAGCGCGCTCAAGGGGATTGTCGATTCGCTCCGTCCCGAAGTCGAGCAAGCGGTCGAGGCGCTGTTCGGGCGGACGCTGTTTCTTGACAAACCGACAGTAGGCCGCCTGTTCGCCTGGCGGACCAAGGCCCAGCAGGCCGCGGCCGAGCGTGCAGGCTTCACCTTCCAGGCCTATGCACAGGTCAAATTTGCCGGCATCCTGCAGGATCTGGGCAGTGTGATCCTCCATGCCGCTCCCGAACTGATGCTGCCTAACGCTGACCCAATTGCCGATCGCCTCGCGGCACACCTGGCCGAACACGGCCTTGATCGGATCGCTGCCCCGCGCGGCGGCGGCGCAAGCGATGCGGCGGTGGCGTTCTTCCGCAACCACGACCTTGCCTTCCGGATCCGCCGCCTGCGTTTGCTGGCGCGACGCTTGGCGGAAGACTGGCAGGACCTTGAGCCCGGCACCAGCGATGCCTGCGAAGCCGCGCGCGATGCAATCTACCGGGCGCTATCAATGTATTTCGACCGCGAAGGGTCTGCTGCGCTGGGCGGCGATTTTCCCGCCGTCGCACGGCAGCTGTTCGATGATCCCGGGCTGGTGCTCGAAACCATTGCCCATCGCCGCCAGCTGCCTTCGACCGACGTGGTGGTCGATGCGCTGTTGGTCGAAGCCATGGCGCCATTGCCGCGCGAGCTGCGCCGTCGGATCTTGCTCACCTATCTGGGCTTTCCCTACTACGATACGGTCACGTTGCCGCTGCTGCGCGGCGAAGGCTCGACCGAATTCGAACCCGCCAAGGTCGACCGGATTTCGCCTGAGGACTGCAATTCAGTGCGCGAGGGCGGCGCCAACCAGTGCCTTCGCGGTACTGAATTCTACAGCTTTGGCGCTTTCTTCAGCCGTGCCTACCGCGAAAACGACTACCTTTGGGGACGCCTCCACGGGGCCGAGCGGATGGTCGATCTGGTCGCCTCGGCGCTGCCCGAGGGGATCGGACTGGATGAGACTGAATTGGCCGCGTTCAAGCACGAGGCGTTTCTGGCGGTGCTGGGTGAGGAAGAGGGGCGGCTCAAGGCCGATCCGGGGCTGGTGCCGGGGATCAGGGCGGAGATTGAGGTAAAGCGGTAGCGCAGACTACCCCTCCGTCAGCGCTGCGCGCTGCCACCTTCCCATTTGGCTTCGCAAAATGGAGAGGATCGAAGCCAAGGAAGGTCCTCTCCATTTTCGCGCAGCGCAAATGGGGAGGTGGCATTCGCGGAGCGAATGACGGAGGGGTACCCTGCTCAGTGTTTGTGCGGATGCCCAACCGTCTTCGCATCGAGACTTTTCCAGATCGCGGTGGCGAACGCATCGGCGGAGAAGAACGAACCGGGTATTTCCTTGGCCTTGAGCGGGTTGGCTTTCAGGAACCCCGCCAGAGTTTGCTTCTTGCCTCGGGCCTTGCGCACAGTTTCGACCGCGCCAGCAATCATGTTGCGCCAGGCGCGCAGGCCGGCCTGATCAGTAACCGGGCCATGCCCTGGAATGACCTTGGTCGAAGCATTGGTCCTGGCCAGAACTTGATCGAGCGTGGCGACCAGATGGACCGCGTTCCCGCCCGAATCGAGGTCGACGAAGGGAAATCCCAATCCATTCATCATCAAATCGCCCATGTGGACGACATTGGCCTTGCGCCAAAATACCACCGTATCCCCATCAGTATGGCCGCCGCCGGTAAACACAGCATCCATGTCATCGCCGTTGAGGTGAAAGCTCAGGCCGTGGGCATAAGTCACCACTGGCAATGCGACGGCGGGCGCAGACGAAGAAACGTTGCCAAGTGTTGTTCCGCCTGCCGCCAAACGCACGCGGACATTGTCGTGCGCGAAAATCGTCGCGCCGATCTTGCCCATATTTTCGTTGCCGCCGGCATGATCAAAGTGCCAATGCGTGTTGACCAGAAAACGGACCTGACTGGCTCCGAGCTTGGCCACCGCCTCATTGATCTTGTCGGTCAGCGGATTGAACTGATCGTCAATTAGCACGGTACCATCTGGGCCATAGGATACCCCGATATTGCCGCCGACGACATTGCCCCCGGAGACGAACAACACCGCCACCCCCGGCGCGAGCACCTCAGCCTTGATCTCGGCCTTGCTGAAATCGGGGCTCTGAGCAGAGGCCTGGGCGGCAAAGACAAGCGCGAAAGTCGCGGCCAGACGGATCGGCAGGAACTTGGGCATGAAGCAAAACTCCGGAAGATTAATGCGTCAGGCTAGTTCAGCCGAGTCTCTAGAGAAAGCTGAAAAAGACTAGCCCCCGAACGCTTCCTTGATCCGGTCGAAAAACCCCTTCGATTGCGGCGTTTCATCACCGGTCTCGGTTTCCTGCAACTCGCGCAGCAATTCTTTCTGGCGGTTGGAAAGCCTGGTCGGTGTTTCCACCATAATTTCGATAACCAGGTCGCCGCGACCCCGGCCTTGCAGCACCGGCATACCCTCGCCGCGCTTGCGCAGCTGCTTGCCCGACTGGATCCCGGCGGGGATATCGATCGTGATGTGCTTGCCGTCGAGCCCGGGGATTTCGATCTCGCCGCCCAGCGCCGCGCTGGTGAACGGGATCGGCGCGCGGGTGACAAGGTTGGTGCCGTCGCGCTCGAACACCGGATGGCGGCGGATGTGGAGGAAGATGTAAAGATCGCCCGGCGGCGCTCCGAACGGGCCGGCTTCGCCCTTGCCCGAAAGGCGGATGCGGGTGCCGGTATCGACCCCCGGCGGGATCGTCACTTCAAGTTTTTGCGGCTGATCGATCCGGCCCTCACCGCGACAGGCACGGCAGGGGTTGTCGATCACTTCGCCGCGGCCCTGGCAAGTCGGACAGGTCCGCTCGACCATGAAGAAGCCTTGCTGGGCACGAACCTGGCCGTGGCCGCCGCACAGATTGCAACGCCGGGTACCCGTGCCGGGCTCGGCGCCGGTGCCATCGCAGGGGATGCACTTGCCGGCGACTTCGATCTCGATCTCGGCCTGTTTGCCGTGGAAAGCTTCGTCCAGCCCGATCTCAAGGTCATAGCGCAGATCCGCGCCGCGGCGCGCCTGCTGACGCCCGCCGCCGCCAAATGCCGAACCGAAGATCGTCTCGAAAATGTCGCCAAGATCAGAGAACCCGCCTGCGGCCCCACCGCCCGGACCGCCGCCGCCCGTCATTCCCTGCTTGAAGGCTTCGTGGCCGAAGCGGTCATAGGCCGCGCGCTTTTGCGGATCCTTGAGACAGTCATAGGCCTCGCTGATCGCCTTGAACCTGGCTTCAGCTGCTCCGTCACCGGGGTTGCGATCGGGATGCCAGCGCATCGCCAGCTTGCGGTACGAGGCCTTGAGCACGGCATCGTCCGCGCCGCGGGCCACTTCCAGCAGTTCGTAGTAATCGGCTTCTACGGCCATTGCCCCACCCCGAAATCAAGACCGCCGCCGCGCGTTAGAGCACGGCAGCGGTCCTGTTTCATTGCCCTATCAGCCTTTGTTCTCGTCAACTTCCGAGAACTCGGCGTCGACCACTTCCTCGCCGGCATCGGCGGCTTCATCGGCCCCTGCTCCGGGTGAGGCGGCAGCGGCCTGTTCCTTCTCGTAGATCACCTGGCCCATCTTCATCGCTTTTTCGGTGAGCGCCTGGGTCTTGGCGGTCATCTCATCGGCATCACCGCTCTCGATCGCGGTCTTGGCCTCGGCAATCGCGGTTTCGATCTCGGCCTTGAGCTCGGCGTCGAGCTTGTCGCCGTGTTCGGTCAACTGCTGTTCGGTGGCGTGGACCAGACTGTCGGCATTGTTGCGCGCCTCGGCCGCCTCGCGCCGCTTCTTGTCTTCTTCGGCGAACTGCTCGGCGTCCTTGACCATCTGGTCGATGTCCGCGTCGGTCAGCCCGCCCGAAGCCTGGATCTTGATCTGCTGCTCCTTGCCGGTACCCTTGTCCTTGGCGCTGACGTTGACGATGCCGTTGGCGTCGATGTCGAAAGTTACCTCGATTTGCGGCACGCCCCTTCTGGCCGAGGGGATCCCGACAAGGTCGAACTGGCCGAGGATCTTGTTGTCGCTGGCCATCTCGCGCTCGCCCTGGAACACGCGGATCGTCACCGCCTGCTGGTTGTCCTCGGCGGTCGAGAAGACCTGGCTCTTCTTGGTCGGGATCGTGGTGTTGCGATCGATCATTCGGGTGAACACTCCGCCCAGCGTCTCGATCCCCAGCGACAGCGGGGTGACATCGAGCAGCAGCACGTCCTTGACGTCGCCCTGCAGCACCCCCGCCTGGATCGCCGCGCCCATGGCGACGACTTCGTCGGGGTTGACCCCGGTGTGCGGTTCCTTGCCGAAGAACTCCTTCACCACTTCGCGGACGCGGGGCATCCGGGTCATCCCGCCAACCAGCACGACCTCGTCGATGTCTGCGGCCTTGAGCCCGGCATCGATCAGCGCCTTCTTGCACGGTTCGAGCGTGCGCTGGATCAGATCGCCAACCAGCTTTTCCAGATCAGCGCGGGTGATCGTTTCCACCAGATGCAGCGGGGTAGTGCTGCCGCCTTCCATGCGTGCGGTGATGAACGGCAGGTTGATTTCAGTTGTCTGGGCGCTGGAGAGCTCAATCTTGGCCTTTTCGGCGGCTTCCTTGAGCCGCTGCAACGCCAGCTTGTCGGTCTGCAGGTCCATGTTCTCCTTGGCCTTGAACTTCTCGGCCAGGTACTCGACCAGCTTGCTGTCAAAGTCTTCGCCGCCCAGGAACGTGTCGCCGTTGGTCGACTTGACCTCGAACACCCCGTCGCCGATTTCCAGCACCGAGATGTCGAACGTGCCGCCGCCAAGGTCATAGACTGCGATGGTCTTGCCTTCGTTCTTGTCGAGGCCATAGGCCAGCGCTGCCGCGGTCGGCTCGTTGATGATCCGCAGCACTTCAAGGCCCGCGATCTGGCCGGCATCCTTGGTCGCCTGGCGCTGCGCGTCGTTGAAATAGGCCGGCACGGTGATCACCGCCTGGGTGACGGTTTCGCCCAGATAGGCCTCGGCGGTTTCCTTCATCTTCTGCAGCGTGAAGGCGCTGATCTGGCTGGGCGAATAGTCTTCGCCGCCGGCCTTGACCCAGGCATCGCCGTTCTTGCCCTTAACGATAGAATAGGGGACGAGCTTCATGTCCTTCTTGGTCATGGGATCGTCAAAGCGGCGGCCGATCAGGCGCTTGACCGCAAAAATCGTGTTGTCGGGATTGGTCACTGCCTGGCGCTTGGCCGGCTGGCCGATCAACCGTTCCGCATCCTTGGTGAAAGCGACGATCGAAGGCGTGGTCCGCGCGCCTTCCGAATTCTCGATCACTTTCGGCTTGCCGCCGTCCATCACTGCCACGCAGCTGTTGGTGGTGCCGAGGTCGATACCGATCACTTTAGCCATTATTACCCCATCCTTCACATGTTCAGTTGACACCGCTTCGTTTGCCCCCCGGATTCCCGGCAAGGCCGCCCGGCGGCTCTGGAATGGGGTCGATATAGGTGCGGTTTTGCTTGGCACAAGGGCGGCGGGCGATTAGCGCAAGGGCTGTTCCGAAACGAGCCGAAAGGTTGCGAAGTTGATGCGCCCTACCCGCCTTGCCGCCCTGTCCCTGATGATCGCACTGGCCGCCTGCCAGCAATCACCGGCGAAGCAGGACGCCCCTGCCGCAGCGCCCGAGGGCAAACCGGGGATGGCTCTGTCCGGCGGTCGGCTGGTCTTGCCCGCAGTCAAAGGCAACCCCGGGGCGGTCTATTTCTCGGTGTTCAACGGCGGCGACAAGGAGGTAAGCTTGGTTGCAGTTGCTATCGAGGGCGCAGGCAATGCGGAAATGCACAGCAACATGAGGGACGTTATGGCCAAGATCGATGCCGTTTCGATCAAACCCAGCTGGACCGAGCGATTCTACCCTGGCGGTCGGCACGTCATGGCCTTCGATCTTGATCCCAAGCTGGCGCCCGGCGGCAAGTCCGAGATCACCCTGACTTTTGCCGATGGCGACAAGCTCTCGGCCCCGCTGGTGATCGAAACCGTCGGTCAGGCGGCGATGGGCGCGGAGCACGACCACTGAACAGCAGCGATCAGGGCTGCCCGGTCGGCGGCGAGCGCTGCCTCACCCCAGGCGAGGTCGCGCTCGCCCGTTCGGTGTTCGGCGATGCAATCGACACTGCGCAGGTGTCGATCCGCCGCCGCCGCTGGTTTCCGCTGCAACCGCGCAAAATTACCATGGCGCCGATGGGGCACCTCCATTTCCACCCGCGCTCGCATAGCTATTGCGATGATTTCAGCCTCGCGCCCGCCGCACTGCAGGGTCACTTCATCCACGAGATGACCCACGTCTGGCAGGCCCAGACCAAGGGTTGGTGGTACCTGCCGCTGTGCCGCCCGTTCTCGCGGCGCTACGATTATGCGCTGAAGCCCGGCCGGCAGTTGCAGCGGTACGGGATCGAGCAACAGGCAGAGATCGTGCGCCACGCGTTCCTGCTCCGCAATGGCTGGCGAGTGGCCGGGGTCGGTGATCCGGCTGCCTACGATCTTCTGGTGGATTTTCCCGGTGCCAAGGATTGAGCCCGAACCGCTTAACTGGTAACGCCTGAAACCACTACGGGCGGCCCAACCCGCGCCCGGCCACGAGCCAGCCATGCACCTCAAAGACTACGGCCTGTCGCGCGAGCGAGGGTTCCTCGCCGCATTCGAACTCGACCAAATCGAATTGCCCGAACAGTTTGCCCCGATCGTCGAGGCCGCAAGCAATCTTTCTGGTCTGATCTCCAGCACCCGCCTGCGCCACTGGCTGGAGCGATTGCCCGATCCGGTACTTGAAGACTGGGCGCTGACCGCTCCCGAAGAACAAGTCCGCGCCGCGATGGTGCGCTATTCGTTCCTGGTCCAGGCCTATGTCTGGGGCGAGCCAGAGGCGCCAAAGGCTCTGCCGGCCAACCTCGCCCGCCCGATTGTGGCGATCGCCGACCGGCTCGGCCAGGCGCCGTTGCTGCCCTATTCCGCCTATGTGCTCGACAACTGGTCACGGATCGACAAGGCCCAACCGCTCAGCCTCGACAACGTCCGCGTGGTCCAGAACTTTGCCGGCGGCGAGGACGAGAACTGGTTTGTACTGATCCATATCGGGATCGAGCTGGAAGCAGGTGTGCTGCTCGATTGCGCCGTCCGGCTGGTCGTGGCCAGCGAAGCCGGCGATGCCACCGCCTGCGAAGCCTTGCTCACCGAAATGAACCAGGCTTGGGAGAAGATCTACGCAGTGTTCAAGCGCATGACCGAGCATTGCGACCCCTACGTGTACTTCAACCGGGTTCGTCCGTGGATCCACGGTTGGGCCAACAACCCGGCGTTGGGTGGCGGACTGATCTATGAGGGCGTGGCGAAATACGGCGGCAAACCGCAAGCGTTGCGCGGTCAGACCGGTTCGCAAAGCTCGATCGTCCCGGCGATGGATGCCCTGTTCGGGGTGAGGCACTCAGACGACCCGCTCAAGGCCTTCCTCGACGAACTCCACCACTACCGCCCGGTTCCGCACCGCCGCTTCATTGAAGACCTCGGCGCGCGTTCAGCCCTGCGCGAATTCGTCGTTGCAGGCCCGCAAAGCCTCAAGGACGCGTTCAACGCCAACCTCGAGCAAGTCGCCCGCTTCCGCACCCGCCACCTCGAATACGCCGCCGCCTACATCAACAAACAGGCCGCGCTGCAGCCGGGCAACGATCCCGATGTCGGCACCGGGGGTACGCCGTTCATGAAGTATCTGAAGAAGCACCGCGACGAGAATGCGGCGCAATTGGTTTAGCTGGAAGGGGGATCAGTCCCCCTTCTTCGCCACCGCCACCATCGCCGGGCGCAGCAGGCGGTCCTTGATCATGTAGCCGGCTTGCAATTCCTGGATGATCGTCCCCGGCGCGGCATCGGCGGAGGGAATTTCCAGCATCGCCTGGTGCTGGTTGGGATCGAGCGGCAGGCCGACCGCGGCGATCCGGGTGATGCCGTGGAGTCCGAAAACCTTGTCAATCTCGCGGCCGGTGGCCTCAAGCCCGGCGACCAGGCCCTTTAGCCGCTCATCATCACGCAGTTCCTGAGGAATTGCTTCCAGCGCACGAGAAAGATTGTCCGAAACCGAGAGAATATCGCGCGCAAATCCGGTTGCGGCATAGGTCTTGGCGTCGGCCACATCCTTTTCCAGCCGGCGGCGGACGTTCTGCGTCTCGGCCTTGGCATAGAGGATGTCCTGCCGCGCTGCCTCAAGATCGCCTTTCAGCATCTCGAGCGCATCGTCGAGCGCGGCGCCTGCAGAATCGAGATCGATCAGGTCCTCGGGCACACCTGCCAGTTCGGCTTCCACCGCGGGGTCGGCCTGCGGTTTGGTCTTGTTACTCATAGGTCAGAAACGCCCTGCTATCCGATCAATTTGCCCAACGATTGGGCGGTGAAATCCACCATGGGGACTAGCCGCGCATAATTCAACCGGGTCGGGCCGATTACCCCGACCACGCCAACCACCCGGCCCTCGCGGTCGCGATAAGGCGCGGCGATCACAGAGGAGCCGGAAAGCGCGAACAACCGGTTCTCTGCGCCGATGAAAATCCGGGTCGCCTGCGATTCGCGGGCGAGATCGAGCAGTTCGGCGACCGACTGCTTGTTTTCAAGGTCGTCGAGCAGCTGGCGGACCCGCTCAAGATCGCCCAGCGCCGCCTCGTCGAGCAGATTGGAGGCGCCGCGCACGATCAGCACCGGGCGCTGCAGGGCATCCTCGCTCCACACCGCCAGCCCGCGTTCGACCAGATCGCGGCTGGCACTATCGAGCGCCGAACGGCCCGACTTGATCTCGGCCCGGATCGCTTTGACCGCTTCGGCCAAGGTCCGCCCGCCTAAATGCGCGGAAATGTAGTTCGAAACCTGTTCGAGCGAACCTGGCGGCAACCCGGGGGGCAACTCGACCACCCGATTCTCAATACCACCGTCGATCCCCACCAGCACCGCCAGCGCCCGGGTCGGAGCCAGCGAAACCAGCTGCAACTGCGCCAGCCGCGGTTCGCGGCGCGGGACCATCACCACCCCGGCGGCGGCGGAAAGCTCGGAAAGCAAGGCGCTGGTCGCCGCCAGCGCCGCCTCGATCGGACCGGGCTGCGCCACCTGCCGCTCGATCGCGGCGCGCTCATCGGCGGTCGGTTCGGCAACCTGCATCATCCCGTCGACAAACAGCCGCAGCCCCTGATCGGTCGGCAAGCGCCCGGCGCTGGTATGCGGCGCGGCGAGCAGGCCGAGGCCCTCAAGCTCATGCAGCACCGAGCGGATCGAGGCCGGCGAGAGGTCGAGCCCTCCTGCCCCGGCCAGCGTTTTCGAGCCGACCGGCTGCCCGGAGGTGAGGTAACCCTCCACCACAAGGCGAAAAATCTCGCGCGCGCGGGTGTTGAGTTCGGTGACGGGGGGGCTGGGCATCGGGGGCAATGTAGGCCCACCACTTGCAGGCTCAAGCCCATTGCGCCACAGGCGGGCGATATTTGCCACAAAGGAAATCCCATGCGTCCATCCGGCCGCGCACCCGACGAGATGCGCGTGATTGCTTTCGAACCGCACTTTACCAAGCATGCGGAAGGCTCGGTGCTGATCAGCTTCGGTCACACCAAGGTGATCTGCACCGCCTCGGTCGAGGAGCGGCTGCCGCCGTGGCTGCGCGGCAAGGGCGAAGGCTGGGTGACGGCGGAATACTCGATGCTGCCCCGCGCCACGCATACGCGCGGCCAGCGTGAGGCGGCCAAGGGCAAGCAGAGCGGGCGGACGCAGGAAATCCAGCGGCTTATCGGGCGATCTTTGCGTGCTGTCACTGACCTGAAAAAGCTCGGCGAGCGCCAGATCACGCTCGATTGCGACGTGATCCAGGCCGATGGCGGCACCCGCACTGCGGCGATTAGCGGCGCCTGGGTGGCGCTGCGGATCGCGATCGACAAGCTGATGGCGGCCGGCGCGATCACCGAGGATCCGCTGACCCGCAAGATCGCGGCAGTGAGCTGCGGGATCTTCAACGGAAATCCGGTACTCGACCTCGACTACGACGAGGATTCCGCCGCCGATGCCGACGCCAACTTCGTGCTGATCGAAGGCGGCCAGATCGCCGAAGTCCAGGCCACCGCTGAAGGCGCAACCTACGACGAGGAAGGCCTCCTCCGCCTCCTGCGCCTCGCCCGGATCGGCTGCGACCGGATTTTCGCGGCGCAGGGTGAGGCTGTGTCGAGATGACCCGCAGGCTGGGCGGCGAAACCCTGGTGATTGCCACGCACAATGCCGGCAAACTCAAGGAAATCGCCGCCCTGCTCGCGCCTTACGGGCTGAATTGCATTTCTGCCGGCTCGCTAGGCCTGCCCGAGCCGGCGGAGACCGGCAAGACCTTTGCCGAGAACGCGCTGATCAAGGCGCGCGCGGCAGCGGAGAGTTCGGGGCTGCCGGCGCTGGCCGACGATTCGGGGCTGAGCGTCGCGGCTTTGGGCGGGCGGCCCGGGGTCTACACCGCCGACTGGGCCGAGCGGCAATGGTTCGAAGGCCCGCCGGGGCGCGACTGGTTCATGGCGATGGGCAAGGTTGAGGGATTGCTTCAGGAACTGGGGCCAAGTGCCGACCGTTCCTGCCATTTTGCTTGCGTCCTCGCACTCGCATGGCCCGATGGCGAATACGCTGTCTACGAAGGCAAGGTTGATGGCACCCTGACCTGGCCGCCGCGCGGGACCATGGGTTTCGGCTATGATCCGGTGTTCGTGCCGCTGGGCGATAGCCGCACCTTTGCCGAGCATGATCCCGCCGAAAAGCACGGCATAAGCCACCGCGCCGCTGCCTTCGCCAAGCTTGTCACGGAGCAGTTTGGCTAGGGCACAATCTTCCCGTAGACATTGCCCGCGGGGTAGTAGCGGCAGACCAGCACGTCCCAGTTGCGACCTTGCGCTAGCGCGCAACCGACTTCGCGGGTCTGCGGCCAGATCAGCTGGGTGTAATGGCCAACGTCGCTCCACCGCCCGGTGCGTGAAACCAGCGGGAACCGGCCGGCGCGGAAGTGTTTGCGCTCGCCCACAAAGGCGCCGATCATGGCTTCGGGAGCGAACGCACCGCTGGTTCCCATCCACAGATTTTCGCCGGTCCCGCCGGAGTTGCTGCTATGCTGCAACAGCCCGCGCGCGGCGAGATTGCGGGCCCAGTCGCGGGCTCCGGCGGCGAGCTGCGGATTCCACGCCAGCGGCGCGATGCCGAGCCGGGTGCGTTCGTCATTGTGGCTCGCCAGAACCTTGACAGCGAATGAATCGGGCGCATCGGCGCGGGCTGGAAAGGTCAGCAGCGCGAAGAGAACCAACAATGGGCGGACGAATGTCATGGCCACCTGCTTGACTTTGCCGGCTTAAGGAAGCCTGAAGCGAGCATGGCCCGCGCGCTCTATATCCATTGGCCGTTCTGTCTGGCCAAGTGCCCGTACTGCGATTTCAACAGCCATGTCCGTGAAAAGGTTGACCATTCGCATTGGGAAGCGGCGCTGCTTGCGGACCTGCGGCACGAGGCTGAGCTGGGCGGAGGCGAGCAGCTGGAGAGCATCTTCTTCGGCGGCGGCACCCCCTCGCTGATGCCTCCGGCGCTGGTTGCGCGGTTGATCGTGGAAGCCGAGCAGCTGTGGGGCTTTGCGCCCGGAATCGAGATCACGCTGGAGGGCAATCCAAGCTCGGTCGAGGCGGCAAACTACCGCAATCTGGCGCTTTCCGGGATTAACCGGGCCTCGCTGGGGGTGCAGGCGCTCGACGATGAAACGCTGCGTTTCCTGGGTCGGCTCCACGACGTCACCGAGGCGCTCAAGGCCGTGGAAACGGCACAACAGGCGTTCAAAAGGGTGTCGATCGACCTGATATACGCCCGTCCGGGGCAGACAATGATCCCGTGGGAACACGAGCTGCGCGCCGCCCTCGCGCTCGGCACCAGCCATCTCTCGCTCTACCAGCTGACCATCGAGCCCGGCACCCGGTTCGAGACCATGGTCCGCAAGGGCGATTTCGTGCCGCTAGGCGAAGATGCCTGCGCCGATCTCTTCGCGCTCACTCGAGAAGTCACCGCCCAGGCCGGGCTGCCCGCCTACGAGATCTCCAACCACGCCCGCCCGGGCGAGGAGAGCCGCCACAACCTCGCCTACTGGCGCTACCAAGACTACGCCGGGATCGGTCCCGGCGCACACGGCCGACGCGGCGGGCTGGCGACGGTGCGGCATCGCAAGCCGGAAAACTGGCTGGAGGCAGTGGCGGCGCAAGGGCACGGAATTTCCGAGCAACGTCCGCTAGGTCTTTCTGAGCAGGCCAGCGAGGCCATGCTGATGGGACTGCGGCTGGCCGAGGGGGTGGAACTTGATGCCCTGGCCGCGCGGTTCGGACTGGCGGCCGAGGCGCTGTGCGATCCGGCCAAGCTGGCGTTTTACATCGAACAAGGGCTGTGCTGGCAGAAGGGCGAGCGGATCGGGGTGAGCGCGGCGGGAATGCCGCTGCTCGACGGCCTGCTCGGCGAGCTGGTTCCGGCGGGGCTGCTGGCGGCATGACCCGCGCCGACATTCTCGAAGCCTGGCAAGCCCACCTTGCGCTCAGCCGCCGCCGCTCGCCGCACACCGTGCGCGCCTATCTCGCCACCGCGGCGCGGCTGCTGGAGGCGACCGGACTGGAAAGCTGGCCCGCCCTTGCCCGGATCGACAGCGCCGCCTTGCGCGCCCAGCTTGCCCGGCGACGCGGCGAGGGGCTGGGCAATGCCTCGGCGGCGCGCGAACTCTCGGCGCTCAAGCAGTTCATCCGCTTCGCCCGCGAGCAGGCTGGCCTGCCCGACCCCGCCCCGCCGCGGATGCGCGGTCCCCGGCTCAAGAAGGGCCTGCCGCGCCCGGTCACCCCCGACGAGGCGGTTAACCTCGCCCACACGGTCCACGAGGACGCCAGCGAGCCATGGATCGGCGCCCGCGATCGCGCGGTGCTGCTGCTGCTCTACGGCGCGGGGATGCGGATCGCCGAGGCACTCTCGCTCACCGGCGCCGCGCTGCCCTTGGGCGAAGTACTGGTGGTCACCGGCAAGGGCGCCAAGCAACGCGCAGTGCCAATCCTGCAGCTGGTCGCCGAAGCAGTCGCCGACTACGCCGCCAAGTGCCCCTGGCCGCTCGGCAAGTCGGACCCGCTGTTCCGCGGCGCCAAGGGCGGCCCGCTGTCGCAAGGCATGGTCCAGAAAGCGATGGCCCGGGCGCGGGTGTCGCTCGGCCTGCCGCCAAGCGCCACCCCCCACGCGCTGCGGCACTCGTTTGCGACGCACTTGCTGGGGGCTGGGGCAGATTTGCGCTCGCTGCAGGAGCTTCTCGGCCACGCCAGCCTGGGCTCGACCCAGATTTACACCAAGGTCGATGCGGCGGTGCTGCTCGATGTGTACCGCAACGCGCATCCCAGGGAGCGCAATTGACGGCATCGGGTGGAGATGCGGACATTGGAGAAACCGCACCCAATGTTCAAATCCCAGCGCCTCCCTCCCAACTCATGCTGCGAGATGCTCGGCATGGGCAGCGATTGCGGATGGGACGATCACTCCGCGCGTATCTTGCGAATAACCTTCGGCAGCGCTCCACGCGACACCGCCGCCGACGATCACCGTATCGATCCCATGGGCATCGCGGACATAGCGGCTGCCGTCACCCGGAACATCCTGCACATAGACTTCCTTGCCCCGATCGATTGCATCTGGATCGAACACGACGATATCGGCAACAAGGCCCGTTTGCAGCAGCCCACGTTCGGGAATACCCCAAATCGCGGCGGTGTCGGATGTCACTTTCTTTACCGCTTCCTCGATGCTCAGCAGGTCGTGGTTGCGGACGAAGTGGCCAAACAGATAGCCGGTGTCGCCATAGGTCGAGAACGAAAGGATGTGCGCTCCGCCGTCGCTCGCGCCGATATGAACGCGCGGGTGTTTGAGCAGTCCGCCGACCTTGTCGTCCAGATTGTGTCCCATGTTCTCGGCAAGGAAGTGGGCGTCCAGCTTCTCCTCGATGGACAGGTCGATCATCGCGTCGAGCGGGCTGACGCCGCGCATTTCGCCGATTTCGGCAAGGGTCTTGCCGACATACAGCTGGTTGGCTTCGCTGCCCACGTGGCGCAAACGCAACATCGCCCACAGCATCAGCATCGGGGAGGCTTCGGCGACCAGCTTGGCTCGGCTGTCCGGGTCGGAGAACGCCTGGATGATTTCGTCCTGCGTGCCAAAGCGCATAACGTTGTACCAGCCTGGCAGGCGAATGAAGAGCAGGCTGGGCACGGCGAAGCTGAAGCTGATGTCGATCGGACGGGTTTGCACCTGCGGCCAGACGCGGGCACCGCGCGCGAACTGTTCATCGACGCGCGCCATCACTCGCTCCACCCCTGCGACGTTTTCGAGACCTACAAACAAGGGCGAGAAGGTGGTGGGGATCGTATGTTTAAGCGAAAGTTCGGCGAGCTGATCGAGCCGCGCGATTGTGAGATCGACGTCATAAAACTCGTGCACGATCTGGAGCATGCGGCCATACTCGCTTAGCACACTGGCGAGCGCATCGACTTCATCAAGGTCGGCATAGCGGCTCGGCACCGGCTGCAGGGTTTCGTCCATATCGACATAGCTGGTCGACAGGCCGATTGCGCCGGCATCCAGGCATTCGCGCAGCAGCTCCTGCATCTGGGCGATTTCTTCTGATGTGGCGGTACGCTCCATCGCGGCATCACCCATCACCCAAAGGCGCAGCACAGAATGCCCGACGAGTTGGCCGACATTGATGGCCAGGCCCTTGCGAATGCGGGTCAGATATTCGGGGAAGCTCTCCCAATCCCAGACGACGCCCTCTTTGAACGCTTTGAGCGGCATTTCCTCGATCTGGTTGAACATGCCAACCAGCTTCATCCGGTGTTCGGCCTTAAGCGGGGCCAGCGAAAGCGAGCAATTCCCTGCGACGATTGTGGTCACGCCATGCGACAGCGCGGGCTTGGCACAACCGTCCCACAGCAGCTGTGCATCGAAATGGGTATGCGGATCGATAAAGCCGGGTGCGACGACTTTGCCAGCAGCGTCAATCTCGCGTCGGCCGGGCTGTTCGATCCGGCCGATTCTGGCGATGCGATCGCCCTGCACAGCGACATCAGCATTGAAGGCCGGCATTCCCGAGCCGTCGATGACGCGTCCGCCTCGAATAACCAGATCGTACATTGCGAGATCTCCTAGGTTTTGTCGTCTATGCGGCTCGTTCGGTGAAACGGCTTGAAGAAGCGATGAGCGCATCGCGGACATGATCCCAGCCCACCCCGATCAGTTGGTCGGCGCTGCTGCAGTTGCTGATCGCGAGCAGAGTGCGCGCGGCAAATTCGTCTAGCGTCACCAACGATTGCCCGCCATTGTCAAAAGTCAGAGTGACAACCAGCTCAGCCTCACCATCGTGGGCAGCGGCAATCCCCACCTGGCTGATCACGGCACCCGCCATGGCTCAGGCGCGGGGTGGTTCGACAAAGATCACATCGCTGGGCAGGATCGGATTATCGCCACGGATGCGCCCGATTCCGCCGACGGCCCGCATGAATACGTGCAAATTCCAGCTCTGTAGCATCGCCACCGCATCGCTTTCAGCCGTTTCGGAAAGTTCGCGGAGCGCAATCGAGTTCCAGCTATCGCCGCCTTGCGGAATGATCGATTTCCGGACCGGGGAAAGGTCTGTCGCCATCAAGCCAAATTCCTCATCTCGATTTTCTGCTTTTCTAGAAACGTCGACGCCGGCAGTGTCAATGGGAATGCACCGGTTGGTGTGACGGCCAAGTGCGGGGCAAGGGGTGGCCTTGCCTCGTCCCCGCAACCCTACGCGGCGATCCGAGATGCTTCGCGAAAACTCACCAGCCTGCGCTGACTTTCGTCCCGTAAAGCGAGGCGCAAAGCGCTAAGCGTTTGGAGCGCACTACGCCACTCGTTCGCGACGCATTTGCTGGGGGCCGGGGCGGATTTACGGAGCTTACAGGAGTTGCTCGACCATGCGAGTTTGGGCTCGACCCAGATTTACACCAAGGTCGATGCGGCGCTGCTGCTGGATGTTTGCCGGAACGCGCATCCGCGGGAAAAGTAGTTTGTTCGCGCAGTGGCGCAGAGATCGCAGAGAAGTTCAAGCTGCCTCCAAATCCGCTCATGCTGAGCTTGTCGAAGCATTGCACTTTCCGTAAGCTGGCAGGCAATGACCGACCGCAGCATCTCGGTACATGTCACCTCGCTCGAGGATATGGGACAGCGCTTTGTCGCGGCGTGGAAGGCTGCCGAAGCGGGCCAGCCGGTCGCGCGCGATCATGTCACATTCCTTGGGCTGGAAGCGTTCATGGAGGCGATGTCGGTGCGGCGGCTGAGCCAGCAGCTGGGGCGCGATTACAAGTCGGTCCACGGCGAGGCGGCGCGGCTGGTTGAAGCCGGCCTGATCGAGCGCCGCGCCAAGGATGCGGTGGCCGTGCCCTGGGACCGGATGGTGACGGCAATTGAGGCAAGTTGCGAAGCTACCGATCCCTTTGGCGGCTTAAAGGTGATTGCATGAAAGAGACTGAGCGCGACGGTGAACCCGAATTCGAACCTGGATGGTATGTTCAGCTTATTGGCGAAACACTTGACCTCGAAGACTGGGACTACACTTTAAATGCGCCGTTTGATCCGATAACGTTGAAAGAGCAGGATGGTTCCTACTTGCTGCGAAGTGCAGAATTTCAGACAGCGTCTGACGCGCTAGAGGTGCGTGAAAAAGGCAAAGCACTAATTAACCGTCTCAATGGCTCGATGAGATTGATGCACAACTCTCGCCCCAGTAAAATTGGCGCTATCATCCAAATTACCGAAGACGGCGCTCGACTCGCAAACGTGTTCGCAGAACTGTCAGGCCTCGCTCTTCGGTTGAGGGCTCGTGGCGTCCTTACTTCCATCGGACCTGACGGACTGCCGTTGCCTCCGCCTCCTCCCGAACCTTCTAATCCCCAGCGTTGGAACATGCTTGCAGCGAATGATGACATCGTTGCTGACTTGCTGGAGCAACTGGGGAAGTCCGAAAACTGGTATGAAATCTACAAGACCATCGAACTGGCAGAAAAATTGGCAGGAGGTGAGAGAAAGTTGAAGCGCCTCCTTGGTGCCTCAGGCAGTAATTACAAAAACCTCAAACGGACCGCAAATTTCTATCGGCATGCGCGGGAAACCAGACCTCAAAATCCGACAAGCCTTGGCGAAGCGCAGTCACTGCTGAATCATATAGTTCAGTGCGCACTTGCTGAGCGATGCAAGCGATAGGCAAGACTTCCTAACCAATTTTTCCAGCAACCCGTCGCTCAATCACCTCCCCCATCAGCATGCAATCTGAGTGATGTCGGCATTTGGGTCGGACAGTGACATCCCTATGCCTAACTCCACCCGCAACCCTACGCGGCGATCCGAGATGCTTCGCGAAAACTCACCAGCCTGCGCTGACCTTCGTCCCATAAGGCGAGGCGCAAAGCGCTAAGCGTTTGGAGCGCGGTGAGCCGGTTCAGATCACGCAAGCGCGGATGCGTCTTGAGCACTTCGGGCAGCCTGTAGAACGGGATGCGGCTGGCCAGATGGTGGACATGGTGGATCCCGATATTGCCGGTGAACCAGCGCAGTACCGGCGGCAGGTCGAGGTACGAGCTGCCGTGCAATGCGGCATCGTGAAACGACCAATTGGCCCCCTGTCGCCAATGCGCATCTTCAAACTGATGCTGGATATAGAACAGCCAAACACCCATCGATGCGGCGGTCAGCAGCACAGGGAGAAACACCAAGGCGGTTATTCCGATGCCGGCAAAATAAACCGGCACGGCAAGGATCAGCGCGGTTGCCAAATTGGTCGTCACCGCGCTTATCCAGTAAACCCAGCCCTCTTTCATCAAGCCAATCGGCAGCCGGTGGCGCAGGAGAAACAGATAGGCTGGGCCAATGCCCAACAGCACCAGCGGATGGCGGTAAAAGCGGTAGAAAAACCGCTGCATGCGCGTGCGTTCGCGAAACTCGCGGACCGTCAACGTGTCAATATCGCCCATTCCGCGCGCGTCCAGATTGCCGGTCGCGGCGTGGTGCAGCGCATGAGACCGGCGCCAGCAATCATATGGCGTGAGCGTAAACACGCCCAGTGCCCGGCCAAACCAGTCATTCCCTGCCCTGCTACGCAGGAACGCCCCATGGCCGCAATCATGCTGGATTATGAACAGGCGAAGCAGAAACAGACCCGCCAGCGGCGTCAGCACGAGCGCGAGGAGATAGCCCGCCTGCACCGCCACCACGATCAGTGCGAACAAAGCGAGGAACGGAATCAGCGTCGTCGCCAACTCCCACCAGCTCCGCGCAGCGCGCGGATCGCGAAACGCGTTCAAATCACGCATCAGCTGCCGCAAATCGAGTTCTGTCGGGGTGGTGACGGGGGCGCCATCATTGCCCGGCTCTTCATCTTTGGGAGAGTTCACCACCTGAACCGCTATACATCGACGCCAAGATTGTCACGCCGGTTTGGAATTTGTCCGCAACATCGTCGTTAGCAGACAACATCTCTCACATCGCGGCCACCCGCCGCTCAATCGCTTCCCAGATCAGCCCCGGCGTATCGGTGCCGTTGAACCGATCGATCGCCATGATCCCGGTCGGCGAGGTGACGTTGATTTCGGTCAGCCACTTGCCGCCGATCACGTCGATCCCGACGAAAACTAGCCCGCGCGCTTTCAGCTCCGGCCCCAGCACCGCGCAGATTTCCTCTTCCCGCGCGGTCAGTGTGGTCGCCTCGGCATAGCCGCCGACCGCCAGGTTGGAGCGGAATTCGCCCTCCCCCGGCCTCCGGTTGATCGCGCCCGCCACCTCGCCGTCGACCAGAACGATGCGCTTGTCGCCCTCGCTGATATCGGGGAGGAAGGGCTGGAACATGTGCGGCTCAACCCAGGCGCTGTCGAACAGTTCGATCAGCGCGCCGAGGTTGCGAGCCATCGGCGGGGATGCGGATCACCGCCTTGCCGCCGTTGCCGTGCAAGGGCTTCATCACCAGATCACCGGGGTGGCGGGCGTGGAAATCGCGGACGTCCTCGATCCGCCGTGCCACCAGGGTGGGCGGCATGAACCGCGCGTAATCAAGCACGAAGACCTTTTCGGGGGCGTTGCGCACGCTCTCGGGATCGTTGACCACCAGGGTCTGGCCCTTCAAGCGCTCGAGCAGGTAGGTGGCGGTGATATAGCTGAGGTCGAACGGCGGATCCTGACGCATCAGCACCACATCGACATCCTTGGCGAGATCGATCCGGCGGTGCTCGTCACGCGTGAAGTGGTCGCCCTGCACCCGCTGCACCGTCACCGGTGCGGCCCAGGCGCTGAGCCGGCCGCCGGCGCCGAAATCGGTCTCGTAGGCCAGCGACTTCACATCGTAGTGCAGCACCGGTGCCCGCGCTTCTGCGCCGCCTCGATCAGCGCAAAGCTCGAATCCCCGGCGATCTGGATGGTCTCCAGCGGGTCCATCTGGACGGCGACGCGTAGGCTCATTCTGACTTGGCTCCACTCACAGCAACAGGGCATTCGCCATGTGGCGCGGCCAGCGCCTTGGCGCAAGCAGCAGCACGTCGATCCGCAGGTCATCTCCCGGCCGGGCGTAACGCGCGGCCAGCGCTTCGGCCGCCGCACCGACCCTGCGCAAGCGATACGCGTCGATCGCAAAATCGAGCTCCGCCGCATTGTTGCGCCACTTTACTTCGACAAACGCGAGCGTCTTTCCTCGCCGTGCGATCAGGTCCACTTCGCCGCGCGGGGTCTTCGCCCGTTGGGCGACGATCCGCCAGCCCTTGAGCCGCAAGTACCAGGCGGCAAGCGCTTCGCCGCGCCGACCGTGGGCTTCGCGTTCGGCGCGGGTGCTCATTTCAGCTCGAGCGCGCGGGCATAAAGCACCTTGCGGTCAAGCCCGGTGGCGCGGGCCACTTCAGCCGCGGCCTGCGAGGGCTTCAGCGTCGCCAGCGCCGCGCGCAGCAGCGCCTCGGCCTCGGCTTCGCTCGCCCGGACCTCGCCGGGCGGGGCAATTATCAGCACGATCTCACCCTTGGGCGGATGCGCAGTGTAGTGCGCGATCAATTCGTCTGGCCTGCCTGAACGACACTCCTCGAACTTCTTGGTCAGCTCGCGCGCCACCGCCACTTCGCGTCCCGGCAATACCTCCGCCACCGCCGCCAGTGCATCGAGCAGGCGCGGTGCGGTTTCATAGAACACCAGCGTCGCCCGCACCGTCGCCAACTCGGCCAGCACATCGCCGCGGGCCTTGGCCTTGCTCGGCAGAAACCCGGAGAACAGGAAGCGGTCGCTGGGCAGCCCTGAAAGGGTCAGCGCGGCGATGACCGCGCTCGCACCGGGGATGGTGGTGACCATGATCCCGCGCTCGCGCGCGGCGCGGATCAGGCGATATCCGGGATCGGAGATCAGCGGGGTTCCGGCATCGCTGACCAGTGCCACCGGCTGCTCCGCCGCCAGCGCCAGCAGTCCCTCGCGCGCGGCATCGCTGGCGTGATCGTCATAGCGGATCAGCTTTTGTTTGATCCCGACAAGATTGAGCAATTTGCCGGTGACGCGGGTGTCTTCACAGGCTACCGCAGCTACGCCACGCAGTACCGCCACGCCGCGCGCCGTCAAATCACCCAGATTGCCAATCGGGGTGGCGACAATATACACCCCCGGTTGAAGTGGCCGATCCATAACGGCACCATTAGGCGCGGGCGAAGGAGTGCGACAAGCGAATGTTCGGGACGCAAACAAATCGCCGCAACCTGGTTCTGCTGGGCGCCGTGCTGATGATCGGGGGCTGCAACATCTTGCCCAAGGGCAAGCCCAAGCCGCCGCCGCCAGGACCAACCGATGCCCTGCCCAAGGACCAGCAGCGCCACCGCATCGCGCTGCTGGTGCCGCTGACGGGCCCCAACGCCGCGCTTGGCCAGTCGATCGCCAATGCCACCACGATGGCGCTGCTCGATACCCAGGCCAAGACCATCCGCATCACCACCTACGATACCGCCGCTGGTCCGGCGGCGGCGGCCAAACAGGCGATGGCCGATGGCAACCGGCTGGTGCTCGGCCCGCTGACCGGGGATGAGGTCGCCCCGGTTGCCGCTGTCACCCGCGCCGCCAAGGTCCCGCTGCTGACTTATTCGGGCGATGCCAGCGTAGCGGCGCGCGATGTCTTCGTGCTCGGCACCACGCCCGACAATGCGCTGCAACGGGTGGTGCGCTATGCCCACGGCCGCGGCGTAAAACGCTTTGCCCTGCTGGCTCCCAAGGGCGATTACGGCACCCGCGCCGGGGCAGCTTATGGCGCGGCGGTGCGCGCAGCGGGCGGAACCATGGTCTCAAGCGAGAGCTACGACCGCTCGAACACCTCGGTGGTCAGCGCCGCCCAGCGGCTGAAATCCAAGGGCGGGTTCGACGCGGTGCTGATCGCCGATTCGCCGCGCTTTGCCGCGCTGGCCGCACCGCGGCTCAAATCCGCAGGCGCCGCCAGCCCCCGCATTCTCGGCACCGAGCTGTGGAGCGGCGAGCTCTGCGGTGACCAAGAGCCCGGCGCTAGCGCGGAGCCTGGTTCGCCGCGGTGGCCGACACCCGGTTTGGCCAGTTCACCACCAGCTACAAGGCCCGGTTCGGCGCTGCGCCCTATCGCCAGGCAACCTATGGCTACGATTCGGTGCTGCTGGCGGTGCGGATCGCGCGCGAATGGCGCGCGGGCAGCGCGTTTCCGTCGACCAGGCTGCTCGATCGCGACGGCTTCCTCGGGCTCGATGGCCCGTTCCGGTTTATTGCCGGCGGAGAAAGCGAGCGTGCGCTGGAAGTGCGCGAGGTCCGCGCCGGGGGGATGACCATCGTCAGCCCGGCCCCGGCCAAGTTCGCTCCCTGACGATAAACCCCGGGCGCTGCTTGCACCCCGGATTCCTGAGGCCCTATAGCCCGCCCCATGGCCGATGATCTGTTTGACAAGCTGCCCGCCAGCAATGGCGATGCCTATGATGGTTCCGCGATCGAGGTGCTGGAGGGGCTTGAGCCGGTGCGCCGCCGCCCGGGCATGTACATCGGCGGGACCGATGAGCGCGCGCTGCATCACCTCGCCGCCGAAGTGCTCGACAACGCGATGGACGAGGCAGTTGCTGGCCACGCCAACCGGATCGAGGTGGTGCTGGAAGAGGGCAACCGCCTGACCATCACCGACAACGGCCGCGGCATCCCGGTTGACGAGCATCCCAAGTACCCCGGCAAGTCGGCGCTCGAGGTGATCCTGACCACGCTGCATTCGGGCGGCAAGTTTTCAGGGCAAGGCCTATGCCACCAGCGGCGGTCTGCACGGGGTCGGGGTTTCGGTGGTCAACGCGCTGTCCTCGCTGACCCGGATCGAGGTGGCGCGCGGTAAGGAACTCTACGCCCAGGAATTCTCACGCGGGCTGCCCACCGGCAAGCTCCAGTCGCTCGGCCCCACCCCCAACCGCCGCGGCACCAGCGTCACCTTCGTCCCTGACAGCGAAATCTTCGGCGACGATGCCCGGTTCAAGCCGGCGCGGCTGTTCAAGCTCGCCCGCTCCAAGGCCTACCTCTTCGCCGGGGTCGAGATCCGTTGGAAATGCGCCGCCAGCCTCGCCAGCGAGGAGGTTCCCGCCGAGGCGGTGTTCCAGTTCCCCGGCGGGCTCTCGGATCACCTCAAGGAACAGATCGGCGCGCGCGAATGCGTCACCACCCAGTTCTTCGCCGGAACGCAGGACTTCCCCGGCGCCGAACAGGGCCGGACCGAATGGGCGGTGGCCTGGCCGCTGTGGTCGGACGGGGCCTATTCCTATTACTGCAACACCATCCCCACCCCCGATGGCGGCACCCACGAAGCCGGGCTGCGCGCCGCGCTGACCAAGGGCATCCGCGCCTTCGGCGAGCTGGTCGGGGCAGAAGAAGGCCAAGGACATCGCGCCCGAGGACATTGTCACCGGCAGCGAGGTGATGCTCTCGGTATTCGTCCGCGATCCGCAGTTCCAGAGCCAGACCAAGGACCGCCTGACCAGCCCCGAAGCCGCGCGGATGGTCGAGAACGCGGTCCGCGACCACTTCGATCACTTCCTCGCCGACAATATGGAGCGCGGCAAGGCCCTGCTCGGCGCGGTGATGGAGCGGATGGACGAGCGGCTGCGGCGCAAGGCCGAGCGCGAGGTCAAGCGCAAGACCGCGACCAATGCCCGCAAACTGCGCCTCCCCGGCAAGCTCACCGACTGCACCGGCGAGGGCGATGCCGAAACCGAGCTGTTTATCGTCGAGGGTGACAGCGCCGGCGGCAGCGCCAAGCAGGCGCGCGACCGCAAGACCCAGGCGATCCTGCCGATCCGCGGCAAGATCCTCAACGTCGCCAGCGCCACCATGGACAAGATCCGCGCCAACAGCGAAATCGCCGACCTCGCGCTCGCGCTCGGCTGCGGCATGCGCAAGGACTGCAACGCCGACAACCTGCGCTACGACCGGATCATCATCATGACCGACGCCGACGTCGACGGCGCCCACATCGCCACCCTGCTGATGACCTTCTTCTTCCAGGAAATGCCCGACATCGTCCGGCGCGGGCACTTGTACCTCGCGCAACCGCCCGCTCTACCGCCTGACCGCGGGCAAGGAGAGCGCCTACGCGAGAGACGATGCGCACCGGGCGGAGCTGGAGGCGGGACAGTTCAAGGGCAAGAAGGTCGAGGTCGGGCGGTTCAAGGGTCTGGGCGAAATGAACCCGGCGCAGCTGCGCGAGACGACGATGGCCCGGCGTCACGCGGGGCCTGCTGCGGATCACCCTGCCGCCGGAATACGAAGGCCGCGCGGCGGTGAAAGACCTGGTCGACCGGCTGATGGGAAGAGACCCGGCGCAGCGGTTCATGTTCATCCAGAACCGGGCGGGCGAGGTTGATCCGGGGATGATTGATGCTTGAGCATTCATCGAATAATTGACTACGATATTAACTTCCAAGGTGTAATACCAAAATCAAGGCATACTTGAATGACTAGTTGAAAGTATTGAAGTACCTTCAGAACGGGTCATATGACGATTTCCCGCTCAATTATCTGCGTGGCTTGTAATCTTGAAATGGCACATAGCTGTTTGGTCGCATTAGTACAGGCCATTTTGGCAGCTATGCGGTCGATCGAACTGTGATGCGTGCAGATATGGATTTTTTACTTGGATCTTCGAAGCGCCTTATGAAGCGAGGCCGTATTTGGTTCTCCAGTACGCGATACGGCTCGCAATATCGTCCTTGGCGGTGCGATAAGCGAGGGGCCGATTACGCGTGTTCTGGATCCATGGGAGGCGCTCCGACCTTGCCAGTCTGGCAGCAACCATGAACCAACATGTCCGAATTGGCTTTTTCAATATACCTCCTGCATGGCCGTAAAATACCGTGACCGCCTGTTCCGGAGGCATCGGCATCCGCACACTCGAAATTCCTTACTCGGTCAACCTTCCACCAATTCCGGCAGTGCTGAACCACCGCTCTCTCCGCACCACATGCAGGCGTTGATGAGGATCGTGTCCCCGTCGCGATCCGGTTGCGCATGCGCGCGGCTCGGAGCGGCGCACCCGATTTCCAGTTCGGCTTCGGCAACGGCAGGGCGGTTGGTCCATAACAGCTTGGTTGCGGCCTCGCCAAGGATGATGAGGTTGAGGATCACGGCTTGCTGAGTGCGCTTGTCGGCAAGGAAGTCTTCCTTGGCTGGCCATCGACAAAGATCACCGCCTTGCCCAGCCGCTTCGCGCATATGTGCGAGCAATTCGACAGCGGAGCGTACGCTCATATCGGGCGGGCCTCGGCCAGCACCGTGTCGCGGAAGTGTGGCGGCAGGTCTTGCGGGGTGAGCAGATCGACCGGTGTTCTCCAGCAAGTCTTCAAGCTCGACTTGCAAGCCGCCAAGATCGAACAGCGTCGCTCCGGGCAAGGCTCGACCAGGATATCGATATCGCTTTCGGGTGAGGCGCTGCGATGCAAAACCGAACCGAACAGGCGCGGATTGGCCGCGCGATGACGCTCGGTTAGCGCAAGGATGGCAGACCGGTGGCGCTTCAGGATCGGTTCGAGCTCCATAGTACGCATTCTATTGGGCAACGCAGGCGGGTGCAAGGATCACCCTCTCTCTTAGCACACAGATCATTCATTGCGCTGACAGAATCCGATGTTACAGTGTATCACACAACCGGAGAGGGGATTCCTGTCATGCCGCGCCTGCCGCTTCTTGCCGCCGCTTCACTGATCGCGGTTGCAACCGCAGCCACCGCCGAACCCGGGATCGACATCACCATCTATGCCGACAACCAGGCGCTGGTGCAGGATACCCGCAGCGTCACTTTCACCGGGGCGCCGCAGAAGGTCGAGTTCAAGAATGTCTCGGCGCAAATCCGGCCCGAGACGGCGACCCTGGCGGCCAAGGACCTGCAAATCATCGAGCAGAACTTCGACTACGATTTGCTCTCCCCAGCCAAGATCATGGAGAACGCGGTCGGGCAGACCATAACCCTGGTCCGGACCAACCCGGCGAGCGGTGCCGAGACCCGCGAGCAGGCCATAGTGCTGGCGGCCAACGGCGGGGTGGTGCTCCAGATCGGCAACCGCATCGAGGTGCTGCGCGACGACGGGCTGCCGGTGCGGGTGATCTTCGACAAGGTCCCGCCCAACATGCGCGCCGATCCGACGCTGTCGATCACGCTGCAAGGCGCGGCGGGCACGCGCGAGGCTTCGCTGCGTTACCTGACGCCTGGGCTGGGCTGGCGCGCCGACTATGTCGCGCTGTTCGAGGAAGGCGCGAATGGCGCCGAGGGCAAAATCGATGTCCAGGGCTGGGTCACTCTGACCAACAATTCGGGCATCAATTACGACCAGGCCAAGACTATGCTGGTGGCCGGCACGCCCAAACTGATCGGGCGCTACAACGACCAGCGCGGGCTGAGCACGATGATCGAAGCGGGGACCGAAAGCGGCACCCGCGGGCGGCTGGGCGACTATTACCTCTATCCCCTGGCCGAGCGGACCACGATCGCCAATCTGCAAACCAAGCAGGTCAGCTTCCTTGACGTTCACGGCGCGCCTGCCAATCACGGTTATCAGGCCTGGTTCCAATGGATGCAGAACTCGCTCAATCCGCTCAGCGTGCGGACGATGTACGAATTCTCAACCTCGGCCAAGGGCGGTCTCGGCGATCAACTGCCGGCCGGGATCGTGCGGTTTTATCTGCGCGATTCACAAGGCCAGCCGCAGTTCATCGGCGAGCATGCGATCGCCAATACCCCGATGGGATCGCGGCTTTCGATCAACACTGGTGAGGCGTTCGACGTCAAAGTCCAGCCGATCATGGAAAGCCGCACCCGGATCAACTCAAGCCGCTGGAAGACGGCGATGCGCTACATCGTCAGCAATGCCCTGCCCAAGCCGGTCAAGGTCTCGGTGGTGCAAGACGGGCTATGGGGCGATACCCGGATCACCGAGCAGAGCCAGCAGACCCAGTGGCGCGACGCCGACCGCGCGGCCTGGCTGGTCGAGGTGCCGGCCAATGCCAAGGTCGAGCTGACCGCCGTGTTCGATACCCGGTACTGAGCGGCGCGGTGCGCTGGCTCACAGGCCTCTTGATGTCTCTCGCCGCGCTGGCCCAGCCTGCGCAAGCGCAGCAGGTCAACTCGAGCGAACCCACCGACGTATCGGTGACCATCTACCGCGACCCCAATCGCAATGGCGGCGCCCTGCAGCTGAACGCGCTGGGCGGGTTCGCGGTGGTGACCGAGACCCGCCGCGTCACCTTGCCCGCCGGCCGCGCGACGCTGCGCTTTGTCGGGGTGGTCGATGGGATCCTGCCTGAAAGCGCGCTGGTATCTGGCCTGCCCGGCGGGGTGATTGAGAAGAACCGCGATGCCGCGCTGCTTTCCCCCGCAGCGCTGCTGCACGCGGTGCAAGGCAAACAAGTGTTCCTCAAGCGCACCAACCGCAAGACCGGCACGATCGTGGAGGTGCCGGTAACGGTGCTTTCAGCCAGCGCCGAGGGGGTGGTATTCAAAAGCGCCGCAGGCCAGGAAGCGCTGCGCTGTTCGGGCTTCCCCGAAACCTTCAGCTACGGGATCGACACTGCCGGGCTTTCCGCTCGCCCGGTGCTTTCGGTGGTGACCCGCAGTGCCCGCACGGTCACCGCAGAGGTCAAGCTGACCTACCTCGCTCAGGGGTTCGACTGGAACGCGAGCTACACGGCCCAGGTCGATCCCGAGGCCAAGGCGATGGATGTCGGCGGGTGGATCACGCTGGCCAACGGCAATTCGGTCAGCCTGGAGAACGCCCAGGTTCAGATCGTCGCCGGCGGACTGCGGCGCGAGGGCTTCCGCCGCCTGGTCGATGGCACTCCGCGCGCGGTGGCGAAGTGCTGGCCGATCCAACGCACCCACCAGATCCCGAGGAAGCCCGAGCGGCCCTATGAACTGGTGCGGCCTTGGCAGGAACTGATAATCGAAGAGGAAGAGTACAGCGAAAGCGATTCAATTGTCGTCACCGCGCAGATGCGCTCGGAGTTCGAGGCAGGACCTCCCCATGGCGATCATGGCCGCAGCGCCGCCGCCACCCCCTCCTCCGCCCGAGCAACTCGGCGACCTCAAGCTCTACCGCATCCCTTACCGCACCACCGTGGCGGCGCAGCAGATGAAGCAGACCCGGCTGCTCGAAAAGGCGGGGGTGAGTTTTACCCGCCATCACACCCTCACCCTTGATGCGATGGACCCCAACGTCAGCGAATACCTGCGCGACAAGGTCGGTCAGGCTTGGGAACTGGCCAATCCGGTCGCGATCCTGCGCACCAAGAATGACAAGGCGCATGAACTCGGGCTGCCGCTGCCTTCGGGCGCGTTCCTGGTCCAGCAGGACCACAGCGGGCGGACCATGCTGCTGGGCGAGCCGGCGTTGGGCGACACCGCCGAGGACGAGAAGGTCGAACTGGCGCTCGGCACGGCGAGTGACGTGACGATCGAGCGCCGCACCGTCAGCCGCGCGAAGCGGCAGCAGAAGCAGGAGCTGCGGCTGAGCAACGCCGGGGCTGAAGCGGTCAGCCTGGAGCTGCGTTTCAACGCCTGGGGCTCGATCCGCCTGAGCGATGCCGATGTTCCATTGGGCAAGGAAGACGGCCAGCCGATCTTCAAGCTGGAACTGCTACCGGGGAGCAGCCGCACACTGCGTTATACGGTCCGCTGGGACTGAGTCCAAAGATCCTCCCCCACCGGGGGAGGTGGCCCGAGTCCAAAGATCCTCCCCCACCGGGGGAGGTGGCCCACCGCAGGTGGGTCGGTGGGGGATAGGGTCACTCCGGCAGCCTTGTGGCCCTATCCCCCTCCGCCTTGCTTCGCTCGGCACCTCCCCCGGTGGGGGAGGATTTTCTAGTGGTTTCAACGAGCCAACAGTCAGGCACGTTTGGCCTTGCTAACCTCTACTAAATCGATAGACTTATAACTCTACCGATTCGGTAGATACTTGTGGGAGAGTCGTCATGCGCTTGTCCAGATCCGTCCTGCTTGCCACCCTTCCCTCAGTTCTGTTGCTCTCCGCTTGCGGCCAGAAGGCCGAGGAGGCAACCTCGGAGCCTGCAACCGCTGAAGCCGCCGCCGACGCCTCATCGGCCCGCGATCCCGCCGGCCCCGACATCGACCGCGCGATCGCCCCGGGGGTCGCTTTTGCCTTCAGCTACGCCTTCACTCTCCCCGCAAAAGCAATTTCGGGGATCCAGCAGGAACACGCCGCCGCCTGCGCCAAGCTCGGTACCAGCCGCTGCCGAGTGACCGGCATGAGTTATGAGCAACCAAGCGAGGACCAGGTCTCCGCCCGGATGGATTTCCTGCTCGCGCCCGATATCGCCCATTCGTTCGGCAGCGCCGGAGTTGCGCTGGTCGAAAAGGCCGAGGGCAAGCTCGACAACGCCAGCGTGACTGGCGAAAACGCCGGCGAGCGAATCGAACTTTCGCAGCAGGACAGCGCCGCAATCGAGGCCGAGGCGGAGCGGATCGAAGCCCGCCTGGCCGCCAAGGGCCTGACCGCCCGCGAGCGCGCCGAGTTGCAAAGCCAGCTCGGCAATCTGCGCGAGCAATTGCGCGGCAATGCCCAGACCCGGCAGAGCCTCGAAAAGTCCATCGCCACCACCCCGGTCAGCTTCGCTTATGCCAGCCAGGGCCTGATCGGCGGCTCGGGCAGTTTCGGCAAAGCCGCGTCGGCCAGCTGGTCGAGCCTTGAATCCATGCTGGCCTTTCTTACCTTGATAGCCGGGGTCGCGCTGCCCTGGCTGCTGCTGATCGGCCTGATCGTGGTTATCCTGCGCTCAGCGCCACTCCGCCGCCTGCTCGGCAAGACCCCTCCCGCGGAGCCCCAGCCCCCCCTGTAGGGGCTCCGTCGCCCCCGCGCCGCCCCTTCCCCCTCCTGGCGCGGGGGTACTTGTTGCAAGTGGTATAGTCTGCGCTAGTCTCTCACCTGAACTGGGGAGACGAAGCGTGAGGATCGTAATTCTGGCGGCTGCACTGGCCTTGATCCCTTTGCCCGCCGCGGCCCAGCCGGTCGTGCCGGCTAGCGCCAACGAAGCGCGCCTCTCCGAGCTACGTCAGATCGCGAGCGAGGCCTATATCTACCTCTATCCGCTGGTGACGATGGATATCACCCACCGGGTCAGCGCTGATCCGGTCAATACCTTGAACCATTGGCGCACCTTTCCCGCTGCCAGCTTTCGTACTGTGGTTCGGCCCAACTTTGATACACTCTATTCGACGGCCTGGATCGATCTTTCGGGCGGTCCGGTGACAATCAGCGTACCGCCGACGCCGGGGCGCTATTACCTGCTGCAGTTCTTAGACATGTGGACCGACAGCTTCGCCATCCCTGGCACTCGCACAAATGGAGCGGAGCCGCTGTCGCTGGTGCTGGTCCCGCCAGGCTGGCAAGGCAGTCTGCCTGAAGGGCTGACCCCGATCGCCGCACCGACCATGCGGGTCTGGCTGATCGGCCGGACCCAGACCAACGGGGTTGCTGACTATCCGGCGGTTCATGCTTTTCAAGATGCCATGCGGCTCAAGCCGACCGGCGCATCCAAAGCCGCATCTGGGGCGGTCGAGGAACCGCCGATCGAACTGGCCATCCCGCCCAAGATCCAGGTCGATGCGATGTCACCGCTCGAATTCCTCGAATATGGCGCGCAACTGCTGCAAATCGTTCGCCCTCATGATACCGACTGGTCGCAGCTTGAGCGATTAAGGCGGATTGGGCTTGGGCCGGGCCGGCGCTTCGCGTCCAAACCGCTGGGCAAAGACGAACTGGCCGCGATTGCCGCCGGAGTGACCGATGCGCGCCGCACGCTGACCACGCGCGAGGCCGGGATCAACCCAGCCAGCAACGGTTGGGCTTATGGTACCGAATCCGTCGGGGTCTATGGTAACGCTTATCTCAAGCGTGCGATCACCGCGCGGCGCGGTCTCGGCGCCAACCCGCCTGAGGATGCGGTCTACATGCACGCCTATAGCGATATCCGCGGGCATATGCTGCAAGGTGGGAAGAGCTATTCGCTGCGCTTCGAGAAGGGCCTGCTGCCCCCGGCCGGCGCCTTCTGGTCGCTGACGCTTTACGATGCCGAGGGTTTCCCGGTGGCCAATCCGATCGGCCGTCACGCGCTTGGCGACCGCGATCCGCTGCGCTTCAATCCCGATGGCTCGCTCGATCTGCTGGTCCAGTCCGATGACCCTGGCGGCGCGCTCAGCGCTAACTGGCTGCCCACCCCCGCCAGCGGCGCGATCACGCTGTCGCTGCGGATCTACCTGCCGAGCGAGGATGTGCTCGCCCGGCGTTGGATCCCGCCTGCGGTCAATCCGCTCTAATCAGGTTCCTGGGTAGCCAGCCATTGCTTGAGCCGTTTTCGGTCGGGCACGCGAACCTGGCGATATCCGGTTTCGATCAGACCTTCACGCTTGAGCAAGGCCAGCGATTTGGCCAGCGTCATCGACCGAGACCCCGAGGATCGAGGCGAGGTCTTCCTGCACCACCTCGACAGCATCCCCGGCAGTAGCATCTGAGGTCAGAGTTAGTAGCAGTTTGGCCAGATGCGCCTCACGCGAGAGCGTGCGCAGATCATCGACCATCGCGATGGCAGCGTTGAGGCGAAACCCCGCGACCCGGTAGAGCGCCAGCAAAACCTCGGGTTGCGTGATCAGCTGTTCGAAGGCTGCAAGGTCGTAGTGGTCGACAGTCGCGGCACCGCTCGCGACGACATTGTGAGTGCGCGCCTCGCCGCCGAGCATCAGCACATCGGCGACATGCTGCCCCGGCCCGATCGTGGTGATAAAGCTTTGCGAGCCATCCAGGCGCAGCCGCACCAGCCTGATGCTGCCGCTGATCACCACATCCATGCTCGGCTTGCGGTCACCGCGGGCATGAAGCTGTTCGCCATCGGCATATTCGCGGCGCACCGCCAGTGCCGCCATCCATTCGCGCAACGCGGGCGACAGCATATCAAGCAAAACGGGGCCGGACAGGTTGACCAAGGCACCAATGCTCCTCGATTCCCAAAACCTGTATATTCCCCAAGTCCGGTGAGCGATAGGGCGGACATAACAAATGCCCTTCGGGTCGCACGATTTACCGTAATGACGGAATTGGAGTGGGAAGGGGCAGCGGGCGCCGCGCTTTTACAGCTGCGGCGCCCGCTTTCGTTTCGGCCAAAAGCCGCGTTTGGAACTATCCCTTTCGCGCTTGCCAGCCCTGGCGAAGCAACCTAATCGACTTAACCGAACGGTTAAACGATACGGGAGTTCCCATGCGCTTCGATGGTACCCGCGACTATGTCGCGACCGACGATCTCAAGGTTGCGGTCAATGCCGCGGTGTTGCTGCGCCGCCCCTTGCTGGTCAAGGGCGAGCCCGGCACCGGCAAGACCGTGCTCGCCCACGAGATCGCCAAGGCGGTCGGCGCGCCGCTGATCGAGTGGAACGTCAAGTCGACCACCAAGGCCCAGCAGGGGCTCTACGAGTACGACGCGGTCGCCCGCCTGCGCGACGGCCAGCTCGGCGATGAACGGGTCCACGACATCTCCAACTACATCCGCAAGGGCAAGCTGTGGGATGCCTTCACCTCGCCGCAGCTCCCCGTGCTGCTGATCGACGAGATCGACAAGGCCGATATCGAGTTCCCCAACGACCTGTTGCAGGAGCTCGACCGGATGAGCTTCGACGTTTACGAAACCAAGGAACGGATCACCGCCGCCGAGCGCCCGATCGTGGTGATCACCTCGAACAACGAGAAGGAGCTGCCCGACGCCTTCCTGCGCCGCTGCTTCTTCCACTACATCAAGTTTCCTGATCGTGAGACCATGCAGGCGATCATCGACGTCCACTTCCCCAAGATCCAGAAGACCCTGGTGGCGAAAGCGATGGACGTGTTCTACGAAGTCCGTGAGGTGCCAGGGCTCAAGAAGAAGCCCTCAACCTCCGAACTGCTCGACTGGCTCAAGCTGCTGCTTAACGAGGACATGCCGCTCGACGTCCTCCAGAACCGTGATCCGACCAAGGCAATCCCGCCCCTGCACGGCGCGCTGCTCAAGAACGAGCAGGACGTGATGCTGTTCGAAAAGCTGGCGTTCATGGCGCGGCGGCAGAACTAGCTGTGGGCTTCACCGGGCGCTGCGCCTGCGAGGCAGTTACCGCGCGGATCGCAGGCCAACCGATTGCCGTGCGCCAATGCTGGTGCCGGCAATGCCAGCAGGCCGCGGCGGGCGGCCCGACCCACAACGCGATGTTCAACACCGCCGATGTCGATCTCTCAAGCGAATTGGCAACCCACGATTACCTAGCCGCCAGCGGTAACACGCTTACCCACTTCTTCTGCGCGCGTTGCGGAACCCAGGTCTATGCCCAGAGCAGCGCCCGTCCGCAGTTCCGCACCGTTCGGCTGGGTTTCCTCGATCCTGGGCATGGCCTGAAGCCGGAGATGGCGATCTGGCTCGACGACGCGCCTGACTGGGCGCAGATCGATCCGGATATCGCGCAATACCCGGGGCAACCCCCAGCCCCGCCGCCCAAGGACTGATCCGATGTTCTTCAACTTCGTCGACGAACTGCGCGCCGCGGGGATCCCCGCCAGCTTCAAGGAGCACCTGGTGCTGCTCGAAGCGCTCGACAAGGAGGTGATCGAGCAGACGCCGGAGCAGTTCTATTACCTCAGCCGCGCGGTGTTCGTGAAGGACGAGGGGCTGCTCGACCGCTTCGACCAGGTGTTCAACAAGGTCTTCAAGGGCATCCTCACCGACTACGGCCAGAACCCGATCGATATTCCCGAGGACTGGCTCAAAGCCATCGCCGAGAAGTTCCTCACCCCCGAGGAGATGGAGGCGATCAAGGCGCTGGGATCGTGGGAAGAGATCATGGAGACGCTCAAGCAGCGGCTCGAGGAGCAGCAGAAGCGCCACGAAGGCGGCAGCAAGTGGATCGGCACCGGCGGCACCTCGCCGTTCGGCAACAACGGCTACAACCCCGAAGGGGTGCGGATCGGCGGCGAAGGCGGGCAGAAGCGCGCGCTCAAGGTCTGGGAGAAGCGCGAGTTCGCCAACCTCGACAACACCCGCGAACTGGGCACCCGCAACATCAAGATCGCGCTGCGCCGCCTGCGCCGCTTCGCCCGCGAAGGCAATGCCGACGAGCTCGATCTTGACGCGACCATCGACGGCACCGCCAAGCAGGGCTGGCTCGACATCCACATGCGGCCCGAGCGCCACAATGCGGTCAAACTGCTGCTGTTCCTCGACGTCGGCGGCTCGATGGATCCGTTCATCAAGCTGGTCGAAGAGCTGTTCAGCGCCGCCACCGCCGAGTTCAAGAACCTGGAGTTCTTCTACTTCCACAACTGCCTCTACGAAGGGCGTGTGGAAGGACAACAAGCGGCGCTGGTCGGACCGGACCAACACCTGGGACATCCTCCACAAATACGGCCACGACTACAAGGTGGTGTTCGTCGGCGACGCGGCGATGAGCCCCTACGAGGTCACCCATCCCGGCGGTTCGGTCGAGCATTTCAACGAGGAGAGTGGCTCAGCCTGGCTGCAGCGCGTCGCCCACGTTTATCCGGCGACAGTGTGGATCAACCCGGTGCCGGAAAAGCAGTGGTCCTACTCGCAATCGACCAAGATGATCCGCGAACTGATCGGCGGCTCGATGCATCCGCTGACGCTGGCTGGGCTGGATGGGGCGATGCGCGAGCTGACCCGCAAGAAGCATTGATGCGGATTCGCCTCGGCCAAAGCGGCGACTTTCCGGCGATAGAGCAGGTTGAACTCTCAGCTGGAACCCTGTTCGAAGGCACCCACATGGCCTGGGCAGTGGGTGACTCCACCCCTGCGGAGGATCCTGGACACCGGAGTTGAGAACAACGTCCTGTGGGTCGCCGAAACTGACGTGGCGATTGCCGGTTTCCTGCTTGCCGAGGCGCTGGACGGTGATCTTCACATCAGGGAACTGGCCGTATCGCGCGAGTGCCAGGGCCGGGGTGTTGGCCGCGCGTTGGTGGAGAATACCCTCGACGAAGCGGCACGGCGCGGCTTGGACGCTGTCACTCTGACAACCGATCGAACCCTGCCGTGGAATGCGCCGTGGTACCTCCAGATCGGGTTTAAGATCTTGACCGGGCAGGACATTCCGCCGCGCCTGGCCCGGCAACTGAAAGCCGAACCGCAGCCCCACCAGCGCTGCGCGATGCGCCGCGCCGTCTAGCCGTGCTTGTCGAGTTCCGCGTGAAGCTTGGGCCGCAGCAGCCAGAACAACAGCGCCGGGATCAGCCCGAGCAGTGAGGCCCCGTAGAAGACGTAGCGCACCGATTCTCCGCCGTAGGTCGGCTTGAGCAAGTCCGATAGCGCCCCGAACAGCAACGGACCGAGCCCCAATCCGATCAGGTTCTGAGAAAACAGCAGCAGCGCGCTCGCCATCGCGCGGTGGCGCAGCGCAACGAGGCCCTGCGCCGAGGAAAACACCGGTCCATAGTAAAGCGAGTTGAGCACGTTCGGGATCAGCAGCAGCGCCAGTGATACCCGCCAGTCGGTCGCCAGATAGGCGAAGATCGCAAACGGCACGGCCACGGCCATGCCGATCGCCGGGGCGGTCACAACATGGCGGCGGTCGATCCTGCCGTATCTGTTGGCCAACCAGCCGCCCAGCCAGGTCCCGAATATGCCCGCCAGCCCGCCAAACAGGCCGAACCAGAACCCCACCTCGCCAGGTGTCAAGCCGTGGCTGCGCTGAAAGTAGATCGCGGACCAACTGACCTTGCCATAGGACAGGAACGAGCACGCCGTTGCCGCCGCCAGCAGCAGAACAAAGGTGCGCGATCGCAGCAGTTCGGCGACAGACCCCCACAGCTCGACGAAAAACGTCCATGGCGACGTTCGAGGCAACTTGACCGATCCCTGGTCTGTCACCGAGCGGACTGGTCGATCCTGGTCCTTGAGCAGCAAAACCACCAGAACCGCGAGAACAAGGCCAGGAGTACCGACCAGCATGAACGCCTTGCGCCAGCCAATGGTGTCGGCAAGGAAGCCGCCAAGCATCGCCCCAAAGAGGCCGCCGATCGGGATGCCCAGAGCATAAAAAGCCATCGCCCCGGGACGCTTCTCGGGTGGGACCCGATCGGCGATCAGCGAATGCGCCGCCGGGGTGCATCCCGCTTCGCCGATACCCACGCCGATCCGGGCAAGCAGCAGTTGCCCGAAATTCTGGCTAAGTCCGCATAGCGCGGTCATGCCCGACCATATCGCCAGGGCCGCGGCGATCAACCTGCCGCGATTGGTCGAAGGCCGGTCGGCATAGCGCGCGATCGGCAGCCCCAGCACGGCGTAGAACAGCGCAAACGCCGGTCCGATCATCAACCCGATCTGGGTATCGCTGAGCTTGAGATCGCGGGCGATCGGCTCGGCCAGAATGTTGACGATCTGGCGGTCGATGAAGTTGAAAATGTAGACCACCAGCAGGATCCACAGCATCACCCGGGTCGGACGGTCGAGGCCGGCGGCGGTGGCACCGGGAGCTCTCAAGGGTAGAGCAGCAATCCTCCGACCGCCTCCCGCCAGAGCGGTTTCGTCAGCACTGGCCAGGGCTTCCAGGTCGCCCGGCAGCGCTGCCGGATCGTCCACCCACTCGCGCAATGCCGGTCCGCCGTTGATCACATCGATGGCGAGGCGCTCAAGCTCGTACTCATAGGGGAAATCGCGCCACAACGGATAATCGGGATAGAGTCGCCGGATCGCCTTGAAAGCCAGCGCTTGCAGCCGCCAGGGGCGGAAGGCGTGGTGGTCGTAGAACGGGCCCTCGGCGTGGATCATCAGACCGTTGCAGAGCTTGCCGGCGTGCTTGTGAAAGGTCGGCTCGAACCAGTATTCGCGCAGGCCGCAGCCGGCCAGCCAGCCCGACCCAAAGCGGCGCATCTCGGCCAGCACCGCCTTGGCATCGACATCGGGCGCGCCGAACAGCACCTCGAGCGGGCGAGTGGTACCCCGCCCCTCGCTCAGCGTGGTGCCTTCCAGCATCACCGTCCCGGCATAAGCGCGGGCCATGTTCACATTCGCGGCATTGGGGCTGGGGTTGATCCAGATGCGGCTCGTTGGGCCAGCCGAAGCCGGGACCCTCGGGCTCCCAGCCCTCCATCGCGATCACCCGGTAATCGACGTCGAGCTTGAAGTGCTTGACGAACCAGTGGCCCATCTCGCCCAGCGTCAGCCCGTGGCGCATCGGCATCGGCCCGGCACCGACGAAACTCTCCTGCCCGGGGAGTAACGTGGTGCCCTCGATCGGGCGCCCGGCCGGATTGGGCCGGTCGAGCACCCACACCGCCTTGCCGGTGCCCGCAGCGGCCTCAAGCAAGTAAAGCAGCGTGGTGACGAAGGTGTAGATCCGGCAGCCAAGGTCCTGGAGGTCGAACAGGAACACGTCGGCGGTGCTCATCATCTGCCCGCTGGGGCGCCGCACCTCGCCGTAGAGGCTGAACACCGGGATGTTGTAGGTGGGATCGAGCGCGTCGGCGGTCTCGACCATGTTGTCCTGCTTGTCGCCCTTGAGCCCATGCTGCGGCCCGAATGCCGAGGTGACATTGATCCCGGCAGCGATCAGCGCATCGAGCGAATGGGTCAGGTCTGCGGTGACGGACGCCGGATGCGCGACCAGCGCCACACGCTTGCCCGCCAGCGGCTTCCTCAGGTCTGCGTCCGCCAGCAGGCGATCGATGCCGAACTTCATGGGGTCGTGGGTGGCGGAAGAGTGGCGGCGAAGCAAGTGTGGTGGTGGAAATCGGGCTTGCCGGGCGGATGGGCCAGCGCCCAGTAAGACTTGGTGCCGTCGGTTTCCTCGATCACGGCGGAGAGGGCGAGTTTTTTGGCTGCCGCCATATCGCCCGGCAGTTCAATAATGGCGGTCAAAGCCAATCGCTGCACAGTGCTGTCAAAGTAAATCCGTGGCGTAGGCACATCGAGCGCAGGGACCATGCCATTCCGATAATCGGCGAAGCGGTAGCTTGCCCATGCTCCAGTCGGAGCGAAATTGAACTCAACGTATGTACCATCGGAACTGGCAAGAAATGCCTCGAAACAAGTCGCGTTCCACAATCCCTCGGTGCGCTCAGGAATGGCTGGGCCTGGCAATTTCACATGCCCAACAGGACCAACCACCACGTACTCGAACTGCATGACATCATGCCCCAGCCGCGTGACCTTGCAGCCAAGCGTTAGCTCAGGTTGCTTGCATCCGGGGTGCGGCACCAGCCGATGCTTGCCTAAAACTCTCCCCAACCCGCCAACTCCGTGCTAACCGCGCCGCGCCATGACCTACACCTCAACCCTGCTCCGCCTGCTCGACGAGCGCGGCTATGTCCACCAGATGACCGATGCCGAAGGGCTCGATGCGCTCGCGAACAAGCAGGTGATCCCCGGCTATATCGGCTTCGATGCCACCGCGCCATCGCTGCATGTCGGGTCTCTGGTCCAGATCATGCTGATGCGCCGGTTGCAGCAGGCCGGGCACAAGCCGATCGTGCTGATGGGCGGGGGGACCACCAAGGTTGGCGATCCTTCGGGCAAGGACGAATCGCGCAAGCTGCTTAGCGCCGCTGATATCGACGCCAACATCGCCTCAATCCGCACCGTGTTCGAACGCTATCTGAGCTTCGGCGATGGCCCCACTGACGCGGTGATGGTCAACAACGACGACTGGCTGAGCAAGCTTGGCTACGTCGATCTGCTCCGCGAAGTGGGCCCGCATTTCACTATCAATCGCATGCTGACCTTCGATTCGGTCAAACTGCGGTTGGAACGAGAACAGCCCCTGACTTTCTTAGAATTCAACTACATGATCCTGCAAGCTTACGATTTCCGTGAACTGGCACTGCGCAATGGCTGCCGCTTGCAGTTGGGCGGATCGGACCAGTGGGGCAATATCGTCAACGGCATCGAGCTGAGCCGGCGGATGGATGGGACCGAGGTGTTCGGGGTCACCACCCCGCTTTTGACCACCGCCGACGGCGCCAAGATGGGCAAGACCGCAGCCGGCGCGGTGTGGCTTAACGAGGATGCCCTGCCCGCCTGGGATTTCTGGCAGTATTGGCGCAACGCCGATGACCGCGATGTCGGCAAGTTCCTGCGGCTGTTCACCGACTTGCCGCTCGACGAAATCGCGCGATTGGAAGCGCTTGAAGGCAGCGAGATCAACCAGGCCAAGGTGGTGCTGGCCAACGAAGTCACCCGGTTGTGCCGCGGCGAGGACGCAGCCAAGGCCGCCGAAGCCACCGCCGCGGCCACATTCGGCGATGGAGGACTGGGTGAAGATCTCCCCGTTCTCGAAGTTCCGGCGGGCGGAATCGGCCTGGTCGATGCCCTGGTCGCAATCGGTTTTGCCGCCAGCCGGGGCGAGGCGAAGCGGCTGGTGGCGGGCGGCGGCGCGCGGGTCGATGGGCTCGCGGTCAGCGACGAGGGCTTCTATATTCCCTGCCGTGGCGGCGAGGTGCGGCTCTCCGCAGGCAAGAAGAAGCACGGCATTCTGCGCCCCGCCTGAGGCCATTTTCGCCGGATTTACGTTTTTTTCGCCTTTTGCGGTCATAGTCGCCGCTGCAATGATGCAGCAGGAAGGCGAAACGGGACCATGGGCGCAGGAGCTCAACTGACCGTAACCGACATGCGGCGCGCCGCGCGTCACCCGATCGACCATAAAGTGATCGGCGAGCACCGGCGGCTGGGCGACGTGCATATGCACATCGTCAACGTTTCGGCACACGGTTTCATGGTCGAGGGTGAGCTTGATCTCAGCCGCGGCGAACGCGTTACCATCCGCCTGCCCGAAATCGGCCGGATCGAAGCGCACCTGATCTGGGCCAACGAAGGCCGCGCGGGCTTCCAGTTCGAAAGGATCGTCCGGCTCGAGGACTTTATCCGGATGATCGAAGCGTTGCAGCCCAACCCGCGGCTGCGCAAGTCGCGCTGAATAGCACAGCTTTCACGCCGGCAAACGATCTGAACGCTTGGCAAGCCCCGGCGGCGCTGCCATGCCGATAGGGTGAGTTCGCCAAGCCACCCTCTTCGCATTCGTGACTACCGACTGATCTGGCTGACCCGGTTTGCATCGGTCAGCGCGCAAGTTGGCATGGTCGTGGTGATCGGCGCGCAGGTCTATCAGATCGCCCGCCAGGTCCACGCGATGAGCCCGGCTGAGGCCGCCTTTCTGCTTGGCCTGCTGGGCCTCGCGCAGTTCATACCGTTCCTGCTGCTGACCCCGCTGGCCGGCCTGGTCGCGGACCGGATGGACCGGCGCCATGTTGCCGCGTTTTCGGCCCTGATCGATCTGGGTGTCCTGGTTACCCTGGCGCTGGCCAACAGCCGCGGCTTCCTCTCGCTTGAGCTGCTGTTCACGATGGCCGCCGCTCATGGCGCCGCGCGGGTCTTTGCCGGCCCTTCGATCGGTGCGATCGTGCCCAATGTGGTTCCAGCCGAGCTGCTGCCCAAGGCGATCGCCTTCAGCTCGATCGCCTGGCAAAGCGCGGCAGTGCTTGGCCCGACGGTGGCCGGCTTCCTGCTCGCCCGCGACCCGGCCCTGCCCTATTGGTACGGCAGCGCGCTGCTGGTGATCGGAATTGTTGCGTTGCTGGCGATCAAGCCAATCGCGCTGCCGACGGTGGCCAAAGATCCGCCGCTCAAGCTGATGGCCGACGGGGCCCGGTTTGTCTGGCACGAACGCTTCCTGCTCGGCTGCGTCACGCTTGATCTGTTCGCGGTGCTGCTTGGCGGCGCGACCGCGATGCTGCCGGCGTTCGCATACGACGTGCTGCACGTTGGCGATGAAGGGCTGGGCCTGATGCGCGCCGCCCCTGCCCTGGGTGCGGTCTGCGTCGCGCTGTTCCTCAGCTTCTTTCCACTCCACCGCGATGTCGGCGCCAAGATGCTCTGGGCGGTCGCGGTTTTCGGGTTGGCCACGCTTGTATTCGGCGTTTCGACCAGCTTCCTGCTCTCGCTGGCGATGCTGACACTGCTCGGCGCGGCAGACGGAATTTCGGTGTTCATCCGCAGCACCCTGGTTCAGCTCAACACCCCGGACGAGATGCGCGGCCGGGTGTCCTCGATCTCGGGTCTCGCTATTTCCGCCTCGAACGAGCTGGGTGAGATGCAGTCTGGCCTGGTCGCCGCGTTCCTTGGTCCGGTCGCGGCAGTGGCATTGGGCGGCGTTGGTGCTATTGTCATCACCGCGCTCTGGGCCGGGCTGTTCCCCGAGCTGAAGAACGCCAAGACATTCGCCCCGCAATACCGCCACAAGGAACCGGCACCATGAAGGCTGACAGCATCCTCGCCACCATCGGCAACACCCCGCACATCCGTCTCGCCCGGATGTTTCCCGATCATGAAGTCTGGGTGAAGAGCGAACGCGCCAACCCCGGCGGCTCGATCAAGGACCGCATCGGTCTGGCGATGATCGAGGCGGCGGAAAAGGACGGCAGCCTGAAGCCCGGCGGCACGATCGTCGAGCCGACCAGCGGCAACACCGGGATTGGCCTCGCCATGGTCGCCGCGGTCAAGGGCTACAAGCTGGTGCTGGTGATGCCCGAATTCGATGTCAATCGAACGCCGCCGGTTGATGCTCGCCTACGGCGCCTCGTTCGATCTCACTCCGCGCGAAAAGGGCATGAAAGGCGCGATCGAGCGCGCGCATGAGATCGTCGCCTCCACCCCGGGCGCGTGGATGCCGCAGCAGTTCGAGAACCCGGCCAATATCGACGTTCACGTCCGCACCACTGCTCAGGAAATTCTTGCCGACTTCGCCGACAGCCCGCTCGATGCGCTGATCACCGGGGTCGGCACCGGCGGCCACCTCACCGGCTGCGCCGAGGTGCTCAAGGTCAAATGGCCGGCGATGAAGGCCTGGGCGGTCGAGCCGACGCTCTCGCCGGTAATCTCGGGCGGCCAGCCCGCGCCGCACCCGATCCAGGGGATCGGCGCCGGGTTCATCCCCGCCAACCTCCACACCCAGGCGATCGACGGCGCGATCCAGGTCGATCCGGCCGACGCCAAGGAAATGGCGCGGCTCTGTGCGACCAAGGAAGGCATGCTGGTCGGGATCAGCTCGGGCGCGACACTGGCGGCGATCGCGCAGAAGCTGCCCGATCTGGCGGCAGGCGCGCGGGTGATGGGGTTCAACTACGACACCGGCGAGCGGTATCTTTCGGTGCCGGACTTTCTTGCCGGAGTGAACCTTGAAATCGGCTTGCGATCAGAGGATTCGCGCGGATGTGCGAAACCCCGTAGTGAACTGCAGAACGTTGAAGTCAGACCGGCCGCGCTGCCGAAGCCGATGGGCGCGGCGGTCTGGATGCACCTCCGAAGATTCTGGCAGGCGGCGAAGTCTTGTCGGGCAGGCCGTCGCTTATCGTCGTGCTAACAGGGGCAAGTCCTGCGCTCGTCGTTACTGTCCCAGGCCTCGGCGTTTGCTGTCGCCTATCGACGGTCCCATGCGTCGGCTGCGCCATCGCCGTTGCTATCGATGTTGTCGCCGCTGACTGGGTCTGCTCGGCATTGTGCTGGGCATCGCCTGAGCCATCGCAGTCGGATGCGACAGAGCCTAGCGCGGTTGCGCCACATTGGTCGTGAGACCAGAGTGGTCTGCGAGCGAACAACATCAGGGTATTCCTTCCGTGGAATGCTAATGGCCTGTCAGCGCTGAGTTGAGCCGCAACAATGGCATCAGCAACGCGAGCGCAATGCGCCTGATCTGCAGCCGCATGATCAGGTGGCGGCGCCAGCAGGACTGATCTGGGCGCACGCGCGTAGCCAAGCTTTTCCGCCTATGCCGCTAAGCCGTCGCAAACGCCTCCACCGGCAGCGCCATCATGCTTTCAGAGCCCGCCTCGATCTTGCGCCGCAGCGCCGCCGCATCTGGGCAGAAGCGCTCACCAAAATAGCGCGCAGTGGTCAGCTTGGCTTCGTAGAAAGCCTTGTCCGCGGTCCCCGCAGCCAGCGCGTCGAGCGCGACTTCACCCATCCGGATCCACATCGAGCCGAGCGCGACGATCCCCATGATATGCATGTAATGGTGCGCGCCGGCGCCGACCTGGTTGGGGTTGGCCATGCCTTGGGCCATGAACCACATCGTCGCGGCCTTGAGCTCGGCATTGGCTGCTTCGACCGCTTCGCCGAGCTTCGCCAGTTCGGGCCGCGCCTTGGCGTCGGCGCATTCGCCATCAACGATGCCAAAGAACGCCTGCACCGCGCTGCCGCCGTTCTTGGCGAGCTTGCGCCCGACCAGATCCATCGCCTGGATGCCGTTGGCGCCTTCATAGATCTGGGTGATGCGGCAATCGCGAACGAACTGCTCAACCCCCCATTCGCCGACATAGCCGTGGCCGCCGAACACCTGCTGCATGTTGACGCAGGTCTCGAACCCCTTGTCGGTGCCATAACCCTTGATCACCGGGGTCAGCAGGCTGAGCAAGTCGTCAGCCGCAACGCGCTCTTCCTCGCTGCCGGCCTTGTGGACCAGATCGACCTGCAGCGAGCCCCACAGGTACAACGCGCGCATCCCCTCGGTGAAGGCCTTGGCGTCCATCAGCATGCGCCGCACGTCGGGGTGGACGAACAGCGTGTCGGCCTTTTCCTGCGGTTCGGCTGGCCCGGTCAGAGCGCGGCCTTGGCGGCGTTCCTGGGCGTATTGAACGGCGTTCTGATAAGCGACCTCGGCCTGCGCGAGACCCTGGATGCCGACCCCGAGCCGCGCCGCGTTCATCATGATGAACATCGCGGCCAGCCCCTTGTTCTCCTCGCCGACCATCCAGCCGCTGGCGCCGTCGTAGTTCATCACGCAGGTGGCGTTGCCGTGGATCCCCATCTTGTGCTCCAGACTGCCGCACGAGACCGCGTTGCGCGCGCCCAGCGAGCCATCTTCATTGACCAGCACCTTGGGGACGATGAACAGCGAAATGCCCTTGGCGCTTTCCGGGCGCATCGGGGGTCTTTGGCCAGCACGAGGTGGATGATGTTCTCGGCCATGTCGTGCTCGCCGGCCGAAATGAAGATCTTGGTTCCGGTGATCGCATAGGAGCCGTCGGCCTGGGGCAACGCCTTGGTGCGGATCAGGCCCAGATCGGTGCCGCAATGCGGCTCGGTCAGGTTCATCGTCCCAAGCCACTCGTTGCTGATCATCTTGGGCAGGTACCTGGCTTGCTGCTCAGGCGAACCCTTGACCAGAATCGAGCTGACCGCACCGCTGGTGAGCCCCGGGTACATCCCGAAGGCCTGATTGGCCGAGGAAACGAACTCCTCGAGCACGAAACCCAGCACATGCGGCAATCCTTGCCCGCCAAAGGCTTCAGGCGCGGACAGCGTGCTCCAGCCCGCCGCGCGGTACTGATCCATCGCCCCCTTGAACCCGGTTGGCGTGGTAACCGAGCCATCGGCTTGGCGTTTGCAGCCCTCGCGGTCACCGATCGGATTGAGCGGGGCCAGCACTTCTGCGGCAAATCGCCCCGATTCCTCAACGATCGCATTGACGATCTCGGCGCTTGCGTTTTCGAAACCGGGCAGGTTTCCGTAGCTGTCGAGCTTCAGCACCTCGTTGACGATAAACCGGATTTCGCGCGTCGGCGCTTTGTAAATCGGCATGGATATTCCTTTGAATGCAGAATCAGGATTTGAGATCAGCGGAATCGCGGCTCTCAAGTACGGCCAAAAAGCCGGTAAGTTCGGTGATCGCAGCCTCGATATCGCTGCGTTGCTGCTTCAACCGCTCTACCTTTTCGCGGCAGCGGGTGACCGTCACCTGGCGCTGGGTCGCGCGCCCGTCGCCGAGATCGTAAAGGTCGATCATCTCCTTGATCTCGGTCAGGCTGAAGCCGACGTTCTTGGCCCGCATGATCCAGGCCAGCCGGGCCCGGTCGCGCTTTGAATAGATCCGGCTGAGCCCGGCCCGGGTTGGCGAGATCAGCCCCTCATCCTCGTAGAAGCGCAGCGCCCGCGAGGTGGTGGAGAATTCGGAGGTAAGGTCGGAGATGGTATAGTTTTCGCGCTGCAAGGCATCGGGACGGTCGATATGCGCACCGTCATGCGCCGGAGTGGCTGCAAGGTTTTCCATCACCGCCAATTTTAGCTTACCTTTACGTAAGCGTCAATTCTCAATCCGGACCAGTTCCGTGCCATCAAGCCTGCGATAGAAACAGCTCGCCGCGCCAGTGTGGCAGGCGGGACCCTGCGGCTCAACCACCAGCACCAGCGCATCCTGATCGCAATCGACCCGAATTTCGAGCACCCGCAGAACGTGGCCCGAGCTTTCGCCTTTCATCCACAGCCGCCTGCGCGAACGCGAGTGAAAATGGGCGAGACCGGTATCACGGGTCTTTTCGAGCGCTTCACTGTCCATGAAGGCCAGCATCAGCACTTCGCTGCTGACCGAATCGACCGCGATCGCGCTGAGCAGACCCTGAGCATCGAATTTGGGCTGAAACGCGCTTCCCAGCTCGCGATCGTCGGAAGGGTTTACACTCATGTCGCTGCCTTGTTGCAAGATAACCACATCTGTCGACCAAAAACTGACTTGCGAGCGCTTCGCCCTTCCCTTCGCGGCGCAATTCGGGGAATTGGGCGCTGCGGATCAGCCGAAGGCCAAGTTCAGGGACTTGGGCGCCCCCACAAGGAGGGCGACCGCATGAGGGATCGAGCGAGGCGGTTCAAGGGGGAACGGCCTAACCGCGCAAGCGGCGCTCCACAAGTTTCGTCACGAAGGCGCCCGGAGCTTCGGTTCCGGGCGTTTTCGTTTTCAAGCCAGATCAAGCGCTTCGTCGAGCACCCGGGCAAAGCAGGCAATGACAACCCGCTCGGCTCCGGCGCGGCGCAGCGCCGCAACGCAGGCTTCGGTGGTTGCCCCGCTGGTCAGCACATCGTCGACCAGCACCAGCTGCCGTCCGCGGATTGCTGGCACCCGACTCGGCTTCGCCGCAATCGCACCGGACAGGGCGCGGGCGCGGGCAGCGCGGCCTAGCCCACCCAGCACTGGGGTCGGCTTGCGTCGCTCCAGCGCATCGACCAGCAAATCCCCGCCACGCAACGCCGCCAGCTCGCGCGCCAGCAAGGCCGACTGGTTGAACCCTCGGCTCCACAACCGCCAGCGATGCAGCGGCACCGGCACGAACCCCCAGCCTTTGCCGACTTCGCTGGGCAGCTGCGCCGCGATGATCCGCGCCAGCAGCGGCGCCAGCGCGATGCGGTGGCCATGCTTGAAGGCCAGCACCAGCTTGCGCGAGGCCTCGTTGTACAGCGTTCCCGCAGCGATCCCATCGTGACGCGGCGGGCTCGCCAGACACGGCGCGCAGACGCTGCCCGCTGCCATGCCGCTCGCAAACGGCCGCTGACACCTGGCACAGCACGGCTCGCCGGGAATCGCCAGGTCGCCCCAACAAGCCGAACACAGGCCAGTCTGCGCCGCCAGCCCCTCGCCGCACAGCGGGCAGCGCGGCGGGAAGACCAGATCGACGACGGGGGCGAGAAGCGGGTGAACCTGCATGGAAGTCCGCGACTATCGCTTGCACCGCCGCCTGGTGCAAGGCAGGGGCGGCGCAATGGATCGCCCTGCTCCGCCCTTGGTGTTCTCCCCCGCCCGGCGGCTTGCAGCGCGGCGGCGCGCCTTGCGCCTGCAGGCCGAGCCAGGCGCGGCGCGCTACCTGCTCGATGACATGGTCGAGGATGTGCTCGAGCGTCTCGCTTTTGTCCGTCTCCAGCCGGCACAGGCGCTGGTTATTGGTGACTATATCGGGGCGCTGACGACCGCACTCAGTGCGCAAGGCTGCGCGGTTGACGAAGCCGAACCTGCCCATGGCTTCGCCGAAGACGCCCCCTTCCCCGCCACCGGCTACGACCTGATCGCCAGCCTTGGCACGCTCGACACGGTCAACGACCTGCCCGGCGCGCTGATCCACATCCGTCAGGCGCTCGCCCCCGGCGGCTTTGCTCTCGCCAGCTTTGTCGGAGCCGGAAGCCTGCCGGCGCTGCGCTCAGCGATGCTCGCTGCTGATAGGGACCGCCCTGCTCCGCGGCTCCACCCAGCAGTCGACGTCCGCGCTGGCGGCCAGTTGCTGCAGCGCGCCGGCTGGGCCGATCCGGTGGTTGACAGCCGCCCGCTGGAGGTGCGTTTCTCTAGCTTTTCCAGTCTGATAGACGATCTTAGGGCGCAGGGGCTGAGCAACGTCCTGACCCGCCCCGGCCCGCCGTTGGGCCGTGTTGCACTGGCCCAGGCGGAAGTAACCTTCGGGGCAAAAACGCCCGAGCGCTTCGAAATCCTCACCCTCAGCGGCTGGAAGCGTTAGCCAAGCGCCGCCTGCGCCGCCGCGAGGCGAGCGATCGGCACCCGGAACGGCGAAGCGCTGACGTAGTCGAGGCCGACCTGCTCACAAAAGGCAATGCTCGCCGGATCGCCGCCATGTTCGCCGCAGATGCCCAGCTTGATCTCCGGCCGCGTCGCCCTGCCGCGCTGCGCAGCCAGTTCGACCAATTGCCCCACCCCCTCGATATCGAGGCTGACGAAAGGATCGCGCGGGAAGATCCCCTGATCGACATAGGCGCCCAGGAACCGCGCCGCATCGTCCCTCGAAACACCTAGAGTAGTTTGCGTCAGATCGTTGGTTCCGAATGAGAAAAACTCTCCTACTTCGGCAATTTCACCAGCCATCAAGGCGGCCCGCGGCAGCTCGATCATGGTCCCGACCTGATAGGCCAGGGTGCGGCCCTTCTCGGCAAAAACCGCCGCGGCCGTGCGATCGACCAGGGCTTTGAGGATTTCGAGCTCCTTGCGGGTGGCGACCAGCGGGATCATCACTTCAGGCACCACCGCCGCGCCGTGCTGGGCCTCGACATCGCAGGCCGCTTCGAAGATCGCGCGGGCCTGCATTTCGTAGATCTCGGGGAAAGTGATCCCCAGGCGGCAACCGCGATGGCCGAGCATCGGGTTGAATTCGTGCAGTTCCGCGGCGCGGCGTTTGAGCGTCGCGGCGCCCACTCCGATTGCTTCGGACAGCTCCTCGAACTCGGCATCGGCGTGGGGCAGAAATTCGTGCAGCGGTGGATCGAGCAAGCGGATGGTCACCGGCAAACCGGCCATGACCTCGAATATAGCGTGGAAATCGGCGCGTTGTTCGGGCAGCAGCTTGGCGAGCGCGGCGCGGCGCTGGCTTTCGTCCTCGGCCAGGATCATCTGCCGCACCGCTGCGATCCGCTGGTCATCGAAGAACATGTGCTCGGTACGGCACAGCCCGATCCCCTCGGCGCCGAAGGCCAGCGCGGTGCGGCAATCGGCGGGGGTTTCGGCGTTGGTTCGCACTTTCATCCGGCGATGCTGGTCGGCCCATTCCATCACCACCCCGAAATCGCCGACCAATTCGGGCTCGATGGTCTTGACCAGCCCAGCCATGACCTCGCCGGTCGAACCGTCGAGAGTGATGACATCGCCTTCCTTGAGCTCGCGGTTGCCGATCCGCAGCGTCCGGCTCGTCATGTCGATCGAAACCCCCGAGGCGCCCGAAACGCAGGGTCGCCCCATCCCCCGCGCGACCACCGCAGCGTGTGACGTCATGCCGCCGCGCGCGGTCAGGATGCCCTTGGCGGCGTGCATGCCGTGGATGTCCTCGGGGCTGGTCTCGACCCGCACCAGGATCACCGCATCGCCGCGTTCAGCGCGCTTTTCGGCTGTATCGGCATCGAGCACAATCGCGCCCGAAGCCGCGCCGGGGCTGGCGGGAAGCCCGCTGACCAGCACGTCGCGCAGCGCCGAGGGATCGAGCGTCGGGTGGAGCAACTGGTCGAGCGCCATCGGATCGACCCGGCGCACTGCGGTGGCTTCGTCGATCAGGCCTTCGTCGACCATGTCGACCGCCATCTTGAGCGCGGCCTTGGCGGTGCGCTTGCCAGAGCGGGTCTGGAGCATCCACAGCTGCCCGCGCTCGACGGTGAATTCGATGTCCTGCATGTCGCGGTAGTGCGTCTCAAGCAGGTCGAACACGGCGGCAAGCTCGGCAAAGGCTGCGGGCATTGCCTCTTCCATGCTCAGCGGCTTGGCCCCGGCGCGTGTCCGGGAGTATTTCGTCAGGTACTGCGGGGTGCGGATCCCGGCGACCACGTCCTCGCCCTGGGCGTTGACCAGCCATTCGCCGTAATAGGCCTTCTCGCCGGTCGCCGGGTCGCGGGTAAAGGCGACCCCGGTGGCGCTGGTTTCGCCCATGTTGCCGAACACCATCGCCTGGACGTTGACCGCGGTGCCCCAGTCGCCCGGGATGTTGTTCAAGCGGCGGTAAACCTTGGCGCGGTCGGCATCCCACGATGTGAAGACCGCACGGATCGCACCCCACAGCTGCTCGGAGACGTCCTGCGGGAAATCGCGGCCAAGCTCGGAGGCAACGATCCCCTTGTATTCGGCTACCAGTGCCCGCCAGTGTTCGGCTTCCATCTCAATATCGGCATAGAAACCATTGTCTTCCTTGGCGATCTCCAGCGCGTCCTCGAACAGGTGATGGTCCAGCCCGAGCACCACGTCGGAATACATGTGAACGAAGCGGCGGTAGGAATCCCAGGCGAATCGGGCATCGCCCGAGGTCTTGGCCAGGCCTTCAACCGTGACATCGTTGAGCCCGAGATTGAGCACGGTATCCATCATCCCCGGCATCGACACCCGCGCGCCCGAGCGGACCGATACCAGCAAGGGATCGCCGGGATCGCCGAAGCGCTTGCCCACTGTGCCTTCGATGTGGGTGAGTGCCTGGGCTACTTCGGCGCGCAGGCTCTCGGAAAAGTCCGCACCGCTGGCCAGGAAGCGCACGCATTCCTCGGTAGTGATGGTGAAGCCTGGGGGCACCGGCAGGCCGATCCCGGCCATCTCGGCGAGGTTGGCGCCCTTGCCGCCGACCACGGTCTTGTCGCGGCTGCGGGGGTCCTCGCTGTTGGTTCCGCAGCCGAAAGTGTAGACCTGATCGTTCATCCGCAGCGCCACTTTCTTGAATAACCTGACAAACCTGACAGGGTCTAGAGAATGAAAAAATTCAGCCCTCGATCCGCGAGAAATCAGCCACCGCATGAACCGCATCGCGCAGCCGCGCGAGCAGGCTGAGCCGGGCGAGGCGCTTGCCGGGATCGGGGTCGTTTACGGTCACTTCCTCGAAGAAAGCGTCGATGGGCGCACGGAGCGAGGCGAGAGCAGTCATGGCGGCGGCGAAGTCCTCATCCTTGATGGCCTGCTCTGCCTGCGGTGCGGCAGCTTCGAGCGCGTCGATCAACGCCTTTTCGGCAGGTTCGGGAGTGTAGGAAAGAGCAATTTCCTCGCCGCCGGTATAACTTTCCTTCTTGAGGATATTCGCCGCGCGCTTGTAGCCGGCGAGCAGGTTGGCGCCGTCCTCAGTTCCGACAAAGGCCTGCAAGGCATGAACCCGCGCGAGCAGTCGGACCAGATCGTCTTCGCCGCCGAGCGCAAACACCGCGTCGATCAGATCGTAGCGGATCCCGGCTTCGCGTTGCTGGACTTTGAGGCGGTCGATGAGGAACGGTTCAAGAGCGGCGTAGCTCGTGATTGCTCCCGTTTCTTCAAGCAAACGGCGAAATGAGAATCGAATCTCATTCGTTTGAATAAGCGAGAGAAATCCCAGTGCGGCACGACGAAGAGCAAATGGATCTCGTGATCCCGTTGGAAGCAACCCAGCAGCGAAGAAGCGCCCCAAATTATCCAGCTTATCCGCCAAACTCACTGCCACCGTCACCGGTGCGGTTGGCACATCATCGCCTTGCCCAACCGGCTTGTAATGATCGCGAATTGCGTCAGCAACAGCATCAGGCAGGCCTTCGGCGCGAGCGTAGTAGCCGCCGATCAGGCCTTGCAGCTCGGGGAATTCGCCGACCATTTCGGTGACGAGGTCGGCCTTGCACAGCCGCGCGGCCTGTTCGGCCAAATCCGCCAAATCCTCCCCGTTCCGGGGAGGTGGCAGCCCTTCAGGGCTGACGGAGGGGTCCCGCCTCTCCTTTGGTGTAACGCTTGCGGAGAGGCGGGCCCCCTCCACCAGCTGCGCTGGTCCCCCTCCCCGTTCCGGGGAGGATATGACAATCCCTTCCTCGACCAGCCACCGCGCCAGCTTGGCAACCCGCTCGACCTTGTCGGCGAGGGTCCCCAGCTTCTCATGGAAGGTGATCCGCGCCAGCCCTTCGGCATGCTGCGGCAAGGGTCTTCCTCTGGTCCTGCTCCCAGAAAAACCGCGCATCGCTGAGCCGCGCGGCGAGCACCTTGCGGTTGCCGGCGACGATCTCCGCGCCGCCGTCGCTCGCGGCGATGTTGGCGGTGCAGACGAAGGCGTTGGCGAGTTTGCCGTCCTTCTCGCAGACGAAATACTTCTGGTTGGTCCGCGCGGTCAGCTGGATCACTTCGGGCGGAACGTCGAGAAACGCCGCGTCAAACCGCCCGAGCAGCGGCACCGGCCATTCGGTCAGCCCGGCGTTCTCGACCACCAGCCCCTCGTCCGCGACCAGCACCAGCCCCTCGGCCTGGGCGGCGGCGGCGGCGCCCGTCGCGGATCAGGTCCTGGCGCTCGTCGTGATCGACGATCACGTGCGCGGCGCGCAGTTTGAACGCGTAATCGCCAGCGTTACCGATGGTCACTTCGCCGGGGTGATGGAACCGGTGCCCCAGGGTTGCGACGCCGGAAGCTATACCGCCAACCTCGCACTCAATCAGTTCGTCACCCAGCAGCGCGACGATCCCCGACAAGGGCCGCACCCAACGCAGGCTTTCGGTGGAGAGTGAGGCCGCGCCCCAGCGCATCGACTTGGGCCAGGGAAAGGCGCGGACGATCGCCGGGATCGCCTCGGCGAGCACCGCGGCAGTGGCGCGGCCGGGTTTTTCGGTGACGGCGTAAAGCACCCCGTCGCGTTCCACGAGTTCGCTCTCCTTGAGCCCGGTCTTGCGCAGAAAGCCTTCAAGCGCTTGCGGCGGCGCACCCACCCGCGGACCTTTCAGCTCCTCGCTGACCGCAGCGGTCGCCAGCGGCAGCTCGCGGGCGATCAATGCCAGCCGACGCGGGGTCGACCAGACGGTGATCCCGCCGAGCTCAACTCCGGCAGCCTGCATCTCCTTGCGGAACAGCTTTTCCAGATCAGCCCGCGCGCCGGCCTGCATCCGCGCGGGGATCTCTTCGCAGCGCAGTTCGAGGAGGAAGTCGCTCATGCGCTAAATCCTCTCCATTTTGCGAAGCCAAATGGGGAGGTGGCAGCGCGTAGCGCTGACGGAGGGGTGCTGCGGTGAGGCCGAGACCCCTCCGTCACGCCCTGCGGGCGCGCCACCTCCCCATTTGTGGCATTCGCCAAAAACAGGGAGGATCTAAGAGAAGGGCTCATCACGCCGACCACCCCGGAAAGCGCTCTTCCCAATCGGCCTTGTTCTTCGCAATCCACGCCTCGCAGCTGCCCTTGGCGAGGTCGCGCACCCGGCCGATGTAGCTCGCGCGTTCCTGGACCGAGATCACGCCGCGGGCCTGGAGCAGGTTGAACAGGTGGCTAGCCTCGATCGCCTGGTCATAGGCGGCGAGCGGGACATCGGCGGCGATGCAGCGCTGGCACTCGGCCTCGGCCTTGGCGAACCCGTCGAACAGACTGGCGGTGTCGGCCACCTCGAAGTTGTACTTGGAGAATTCCTGCTCGTTCTTGAGGAACACCTCGCCGTAGCTCACCCCGGCGCCGTTGAACGCAAGGTCATAGACGTTGTCGACGCCCTGGATGTACATCGCCAGCCGCTCCAGCCCATAGGTCAGCTCGCCAGCGACCGGGCGGCAATCGAACCCGCCCATCTGCTGGAAATAGGTGAACTGGCTGACTTCCATGCCGTCGCACCACACTTCCCAGCCCAGCCCCCAGGCGCCCAGCGTGGGGCTTTCCCAGTCATCCTCGACAAAGCGGATGTCGTGCGCCAGCGGATCGACCCCGATCTCGGCGAGGCTGGCGAGGTAGAGCTCCTGCAGGTTCGGCGGGTTGGGTTTGAGGATCACCTGATACTGGTAGTAGTGCTGCAGCCGGTTGGGGTTCTCGCCATAGCGGCCGTCGGTCGGCCGGCGGCTGGGCTGAACATAGGCCGCGTTCCACGGCTCTGGCCCCAGGCTGCGCAGCGTGGTTGCGGGGTGGAAAGTGCCGGCGCCAACCCGCATGTCATAGGGCTGCAGGATCAGGCAGCCGTGCTGGCTCCAGAACGCGTGGAGCTTCAGGATCATGTCCTGGAAGGAAAGCGGGCCCGGCATGGTCCCGCGCCTTTGGCGGATGGGTCCGAAACGGTCAAGGCAGGGTCAAGGCGCTGCACGATTTGGCCTCGTTCATCGACTGACAGGTTTTGCTTCGCTATGACCGCCGCCATGACGCTCAAATCGCTCCTCCTCGCCCCCTTCGCCGCGCTGGCGCTGACTTCGGCCGCGCCGGCGCAGGATGTCCTGGTTCAACCCCAGAGCACCGCAGAGGTGGTCCGCCCGGCGCTGTGGAAGCTGGCCGATGCTGACACCACGATCTACCTGTTCGGGACGATCCACTTGCTGCCCGAGGGGATCAACTGGTACGCGGGACCGATCGCCGAGGCGTTCGAAAGCTCTGACCAGCTGATCACCGAAATCCCCGAAACCCCGGACGGTGAAAGCGCCGCGCTGTTGCTCAAGCACGGGGTTCTGCCAGCGGGCCAAAGCCTGCGGGCGATGATGAGCCAGAGCGAGCGCGGCACCTATGAGGCGGCCTTGGCGCAGCAAGGTCTGCCCCCCGCCGCGTTTGATCGTTACAAGCCGTGGTTCGCCGCAGTGGTGCTGGCGACACTTGCCGCTGCAGCGTGAGGGGTTCAACCTGACCCACGGGGTGGAAAGCCAGCTCGACACCCGCAACAAGGCGCGCGGCAAAGGCCGGAAGGGACTGGAAACGCTTGAATTCCAGCTCTCCATTTTCAACCGATTCCCGCCCACGGTGCAAAAGCGCTACCTGTTCGAAGTGATCGGCGCTTTGCCGACAATCCGCGATGATGTCGCCAAGATGGTCACGACATGGGCCACCGGCGATGCCGCGGCGCTGGCCGCGCTGCTCAACGCCGAGGAGGAAGATCCGGCGATGTACCAGGCGCTGCTGACAGATCGCAACAAGAACTGGGCGGTGTGGATCGCCAAGCGGATGGAGCAGCCCGGCACGGTGTTTATCGCGGTCGGTGCCGGGCACCTTGGCGGCAAAGATTCTGTTCAGGACGTGCTCGCCAAGGCCGGCCATCAGACCAGCCGTGTTCAATAGAGCGCTGCTGGCGCTGCTTGCTGCGCTGGCACTGGGCGCTTGTGCCAAGCCCGAGCCGGCCCAGCCCGCGCTGTGGCAGATCGAGGGGCCAAAGGGCGAGCAAGCCTGGCTGTTCGGCACGATCCACGCCCTGCCCGAGCCGATCGAATGGCGGAGCGCCAAGATCGAAGCTGCGCTGACCGCTGCAGACCGGCTGGTGCTAGAAGTTGCGGCGGTGGCTGACCAGGCGGCAATCGGCAAGACCTTTGCAAGCCTGGGCCAGAGCCCTGGTCTGGCACCGTTGCCGATGCGCCTGCCGCCTGAGGATCGCGCCGAACTTCAAGCCGACCTGGCCGCAGCCGGGCTTGCCCACGGCGCGCTCGATGGGCTGGAAACCTGGGCAGCCGCGCTCGCGCTCCAGCAGGCGGTGGCGGCGCGCGAAGGGATCGACAGCGCCAATGGCATCGACCGGGCACTGCTGCGCGGTTGGACCAAGCCGGTTGAAGAGTTCGAAGGTGCCGCCTTCCAGCTGGCGATCTTCGACCACCTCGCCGAGGACGATCAGCGCGCGTTGCTGCTGGCGGTGCTGCGCGGCGGTGACGCCGGCGAAGAGCTTGAGAGCCTCGCCCGGGCCTGGGCGCGCGGCGATATGGCAGTGATCGCCAAGGAGGTGTCAGGAGAGCTGCTGTCCGACCCCGAACTGCGCGAGGCGCTGCTGATCGGCCGCAACCGCGCCTGGATCAACAAGCTCGAAGCGGACATGGCCAAGGGCGCCCGCCCCTTCGTCGCAGTCGGCGCGGCGCATATGGCGGGGCCGCAGGGGCTGCCAGCGCTGCTCGGCGCGAAGGGCTACGCGGTCACCCGCGTGCAGTAGCCTTGCAATTGCGCTGCTTTGCCGCTAACGGCGCGCGCTTCCCGTTATGGTCATCCCTGGAGGCGTGACGGCGAATTGTGCAGATCCAGTATTTCGAAAGGCTTGTGTTATGAGCGATACGCTTACCCTGCCGGCCGAGACGCGCGAACGGGCAGGCAAGGGAGCCTCCCGTGCCCTGCGTCGTGAAGGCCGCGTCCCCGCCGTTGTCTATGGCGGCAAAGAAGAGCCCCTGGCGATCCACGTCGAGGCGAAGGAACTGATCCGCCAGCTTGGCACCGGTCACTTCTTCAACTCGGTGGTTGAGGTCGAAGTCGGTGGCGCCAGGTTCCGGACGCTGCCCAAGGACGTTGCCTTTCACCCGGTCAGCGACCGCCCGCTCCATGTTGATTTCCTGCGGCTTTCGGCCGATTCCAAGGTCAACGTCAACGTGCCGGTGCTGTTCGTCAACGATGCCGCCTCACCCGGCCTCAAGCGCGGCGGCGTGCTTAACGTGGTCCGCCACGAGCTCGAGCTGATCTGCGAATCCGACAAGATCCCTGATGACATCGCGATTGACGTCACCGGGCTCGATATCGGCGATTCGATCCACATCAGCCACGTTACCCTGCCCGCAGGCTCGGTTTCGGCGATTACCGACCGCGATTTCACCATCGCCACGATCGTCGCGCCCTCGGGCCTGAAGAGCGAAGAAGGTGACACCACCAAGACTGAAACCGAGGGCGAGTAGCCCCCGATCGGTTGACGCGGGCACCCTTGCTGCCCCATCACAGGCCGGGTCGCAGCGATGCGACCCGGCTTTGTATTTGAAGGGACCAAACCGTGCAGCTCTGGGTCGGTCTCGGCAATCCCGGCACCCAATACGCCCTGCACCGCCACAATGTCGGGTTTATGGCGGCAGATGCGATTGCCGAAGTGCATGGGTTTGGCCCTGAGCAGAAGAAATTCTCCGGCTGGCTGCGCGATGGGAAGATTGGCAGCAAGAAGATCCTGCTGCTCAAACCCGCAACCTCGATGAACGTGAGCGGTCGTGCGGTGGGCGAGGCGCTGCGCTTCTACAAGCTGGAGCCCGAGGCGTTGACCGTGTTCCACGACGAGCTCGACCTTGCTCCCTTCAAGGTCAAGGTCAAGCTGGGCGGCGGCACTGCCGGACACAACGGGCTACGCTCGATCGACCAGCACATTGGGCCTGAGTTTCGCCGCGTCCGCATCGGCATCGGTCACCCCGGCCACAAGGACCGGGTAACCGGCTATGTCCTGGGCAACTACGCCAAGGCCGAACTCGACCCCCTCGCCGACCTGCTCGGCGCGATTGCCGCCGAAGCCGCCTGGCTGGCCAAGGGCGAAGATGCTCGGTTCATGAACGACGTGGCGCTGCGGTTGCAGGACTAGCTGCCTCGCTCTATGGGCGCCGGCGCAACAGACGAGGATCATCATGGGTTTCAAATGCGGTATCGTGGGCCTGCCCAATGTCGGCAAGTCGACGCTGTTCAATGCGCTGACTGAGACCCAGGCGGCGCAGGCGGCGAACTATCCGTTCTGCACGATCGAGCCCAATGTCGGCAACGTCGGTGTCCCCGACCCGCGCCTTGACCAGCTTGCGGCAATCGCCGGTAGCCAGAAGATCATCCCGACCCAGCTCGGCTTCGTCGATATCGCCGGGCTGGTCCGCGGCGCTTCCAAAGGTGAGGGCCTGGGCAACCAGTTCCTCGGCAACATCCGCGAGGTTGATGCGATCGTCCACGTCCTGCGCTGTTTCGAGAACGACGATATCCAGCACGTCGACAACAAGATCGATCCAGTATCGGACGCCGAAACGGTCGAGACCGAGCTGATGCTCTCGGACCTCGAAAGCCTGGAAAAGCGCGTCCCCGCCGCTCAAAAGAAGGCCGCGCAGGGCGACAAGGAGAACAAGCTGATCGCCGCGGTGCTGGCCCCCGCGCTCGAATTGCTGCGCGAAGGCAAGCCCGCCCGACTCGCCCGGCCCGATGGCGAGGACGAACTCCGCGTGTTCAATCAGGCCCAGCTGCTCACCGCCAAGCCAGTGCTCTACGTCTGCAACGTCGAGGAAGACGCCGCCGCCGAGGGCAATGCCTTTTCCGCGCAGGTCTTCGCCAAGGCCAAGGCCGAGGGCGCCAATGCGGTGATCGTTTCGGCTGCAATCGAGTCCGAACTCACCGGCATGGCCGACGACGAACGGATGGTCTTTCTCGAGGAAATGGGCCTCCACGAAACCGGCCTCGCCCGGGTCATCCGCTCGGGCTATGACCTGCTCCACCTCATCACCTTCTTCACCGTCGGCCCCAAGGAGGCCCGCGCCTGGACCGTCCATCAGGGCGCCAAGGCCCCCGAAGCGGCGGGCGAGATCCATTCCGACATGCAGCGCGGCTTCATCCGCGCCGAAACCATCGCCTTTGATGACTATGTCGCGCTCAATGGCGAGGCTGGCGCCAAGGACGCCGGCAAACTGCGCCAGGAAGGCAAGGAATATGTTATCCAGGACGGCGATGTCCTGCACTTCAGGTTCAATGTCTAATCCTCCCCGGAACGGGGAGGTGGCGCGCCGCAGGCGAGACGGAGGGGGCCCACCTCTCCGGCAGCACAGCGCTTGCGGCGAGGTGGGCCCCCTCCACCGGCTTCGCCGGTCTCCCTCCCCGTTCCGGGGAGGATTGGCGCTAGCCCTCGCCCTGTTTGCCGCCCCGGCGCTGGCACAGGAGCAAGATCATTCGGGTCACGAGATGCCGCAGCCGCAGCCGCTTGCATCGACTTGGGTCTGGGACCAGACGCTTCCGCCGCAGCCCGCCGAAGGCTCCGGCACCGCCCGCCTTTCCGCCAACGAGAGGGAGATGCGCGGCCTCCACCTCTCGTCCGGCGACTGGATGCTGATGGCCCACGGTCAGCTTTCGCTGCAATACACCGACCATTCCGGCCCGCGCGGCGACGACAAGCTCTATTCCACCTCGATGGCGATGCTAACTGCCGAGCGCGGCACCGACTGGGGCCGGATCAAGTTCAACACCATGCTCAGCCTCGAACCGGCGATGGACGCCAAGGGCTATCCCAACCTGTTAGCCAGCGGCGAAACCGCGAACGGGCTGCCGCTGATCGATCGCCAGCATCCGCACGACCTGTTCATGGAGCTCGCCGGGCGGGTCGATGTCAACGCGGGCGATGGCAGCGTGTTCCTCTATGGCGGACCGGTCGGCGAACCGGCGCTCGGCCCATCGGCGTTCATGCATCGCGGCTCGGCGAGCTATAATCCCGAGCCGCCGATCACCCATCACTGGTTCGATTCGACGCACATCACCTATGGCGTGATCACCGCAGGCTACGCTGCGCGGACCTGGCAGCTTGAGGCCAGCGCCTTCCGCGGCGCCGAGCCGGACGAGCGGCGCTGGAACATCGAAAGCCCGAAACTCGATAGCTGGTCGGTGCGCGGCAGCTGGAACCCCTCACCGCGCTGGTCGCTGCAGGCGAGCTACGGCCAAATCAAGCAACCCGAAGCGCTCCATCCCGGCGAGGACGAGCACCGCTTCACCGCCTCGGCGCATTATGCCGACGGCAAGGGCCTGTCGGCGATGCTCGCCTTCTCGAACAAAAACCGCGTCCCCGGCGAAACCCTCACCGCCTGGCTGGCCGAAGCCAACTGGAACCTGGGCGATCGCAACACCCTGTTCGGCCGCTTCGAGAACGTCGCCAACGACGAGCTGTTCCCCGACCACGACGACCCCTTGCACGAGGTCAAGTTCCGGGTCAGCAAGTTCCAGCTCGGCTATGCCCGGCGTGTGCCTCTGGGGCCTTTCGAACTGGCGCTAGGCGGCTCGGCCAATGCCTACGCCAAGCCCGCCGCGCTTGACGCCGCCTATGGCAGCAACCCATGGGGCTACACACTGTTTGCGCGGGTTTCTTTGGGGCATTGAGGGATGGACGACGGCTTGATCTATTTCGAGGACCTTGAGATCGGCACCAAGGCCAGTTTCGGGCGTTACGAGGTGACTCGCGAGGAAGTGCTGGAGTTCGCCCGCAAGTACGATCCCCAGCCGTTCCACCTCTCCGACGAAGCAGCGGCGCAAACCCATTTCGGGCGGATTTCTGCGAGCGGCTGGCACACCTGCGCGATGACCATGGCGATGCTGGTCGCCAACCTCACCCGCAATCGCCAGGCCGGGCTCGGCTCGCCCGGGCAGGACGAACTGCGTTGGCACAGGCCGGTCTATCCCGGCGACGTGCTGCGGGTCGAAACCGAACTGCTCGAGAAGACCCGCAGCCGCTCGCGCCCCGAGATGGGCAGCATGAAGTCGAAGATCCAGGTGTTTAATCAGGAAGACCAGCTGGTGATGAGCATGACCGGGATCGGGTTGATAAGGGTGCGCAACTCCTAGATCCTCTCCATTTTCACGAAGTGCAAATGGGGAGGTGGCAGACGCGAAGCGGCTGACGGAGGGGTTCTGACGCCAGCGCAGCAACCCCTCCGTCTCGCCTTCGGCGATCCACCTCCCCATTTGTGGCATTCGCCAAAAACGGGGAGGATTTATCTCCGCCCGAACAGCTTCTCGATGTCGCCGTGGGCGAGCTTGACCCAGGTCGGGCGGCCGTGGTTGCACTGGCCCGAGCGCGGGGTCATTTCCATTTCGCGCAGCAGCGCGTTCATTTCTGTGACCGAGAGCACTCGCCCGGCCCGCACCGAACCGTGGCAAGCCATGGTCGCCAGCACATGGTCGAGCCGCTCGCCGAGCAGCAGCGCGGCACCATTCTGGGCGAGGTCGTCGGCGATATCGCGGACCAGTGCCTGCACACTGCCTTTGGCCAACGCACCAGGAACCGCGCGGACCAGCATCGCACTAGGGCCAAAGCGTTCCAGCGCGAGACCAAATTCCGCCAAAGTAGTCATCGCCGCCTCAAGCCGGTCGCAGTCAGGCTCGTCGAGTTCGACCACTTCGGGGATCAGCAGCGCCTGCGCTGCGGTTATTGCCCCTTTCGCCCCGGCGGCCTTCAGGCGTTCGAGCACCAGCCGCTCGTGCGCGGCATGTTGATCCACGATCACCAGCCCGTCCTCGGCCTCGGCGACAATATAGGTCTGGGCGACCTGCCCGCGTGCGACCCCGAGCGGATACTCGATCGACGGCGCGAGGGCTTCATCTGCTGCTTCCGCCTTGGCAGACGGAGTCAGAATCGCCGCCTCGTAGCCACGCCAGCCCCGCGTCGCCTCACGCACCGAATGTTCGCGCGCAAACAATGAGGCGAGCGCCGGCCCGGGAGAGCGAACGATCGGCTCGGCCTGCCATTGGCCCATCGCCTGGACGGCAGGGGCCTGCGCGCTGCGCTGTCCGGCGCTGTCGAGCGCGTGGCGCAGGCCGCTGACGATGAAACCGCGGACGAAGGCCGGATCGCGGAACCGCACTTCGGTCTTGGCCGGGTGGACGTTGACGTCGAGCTCCTCGGGCGGCAGTTCGAGGAACAGCGCCAGCACCGCGTGGCGATCGCGCGCCAGCATGTCGGCATAGGCGCCGCGCACCGCTCCGACCAGCAGCCGGTCCTTCACCGGGCGGCCATTGACGAATAGATACTGGTGATCGGCGACCCCCCGGTTGTAGGTCGGCAGGCCCGCGACCCCGGTCAGCCGCGCCGAGCCATCGGCCATTGGCCTCTGGAGGTCGATCGTCACCCCGTCCGCAGCCAGTTCGCGCGCGACGATCAAGGCCACCCGGCTGGCCAACGCGTCATCCGGCTGCACCGCCAATACCCGGCGACCATCGTGTTCCAGGGTGAAGCCGATCTCCGGCCGGGCCATCGCCAGGCGGCGGACCACATCAAGACAAGCAGCATATTCGCTGCGGGCCGAGCGCAGGAATTTGCGCCGCGCCGGGACCTTGGCGAACAACTGCTCGACCTGTATCCGGGTGCCCGGCGGCAAGGCGGCGGGGCCTTCGTCGGAGAGCAAGCCGTGATCGACCACCCGGCGCCAGCCTTCGCCACTCTCACGGGTCCGGCTCTCAATGGTCAGCCGCGCGACCGAGGCAATCGAGGGTAGCGCCTCGCCGCGAAAGCCCAAAGTCGCAACCAGTTCGATCGCCTCATCAGGCAGCTTCGAAGTCGCATGCCGCTCAAGCGCAAGGGCAATCTCCGCGGGTGCCATCCCGCAGCCGTCATCGGTCACCTCGATCCCGTCGAGGCCCCCTGCTCGCAATCTCACCGCGATATTGCGCGCGCCGGCGTCGATTGCATTCTCGATCAGTTCCTTGAGCGCGGATGCCGGTCGCTCGACCACTTCGCCCGCGGCGATGCGGTTGACCAGGTTTTCGGGCAGGCGGCGGATCACGGGCATGGCGCTACCCTAGCGGCGAAACGCCACAATTTCGAGCCAATCGGAGCGCTATCCACCGGGCATTCGAACAAATTTTTGGCCTTTCCTTGGACCTTGCGCTAAGGGAGCCGCTTCCACGCCAACGCGCCGGCTCGTCGCTGCCGCTTTCCCAGCGGTAAGTGGTCGGAAAACATACGGATTTTTCAATGGCTTCGTTCTTTTCGAGACTTTTCAAATTCGGCTCACAGAACATGGCGATCGACCTGGGGACAGCCAACACGCTGGTCTATGTCCAGGACCGCGGGATCGTGCTCAACGAGCCGTCGGTGGTGGCGATCGAAACGATCAACGGGATCAAGCGGGTCAAGGCGGTGGGCGACGATGCCAAGATGATGATGGGCAAGACCCCTGACAGCATCGAGGCGATCCGGCCGCTGCGCGACGGCGTGATCGCCGACATCGACGTGGCCGAAGAGATGATCAAGCACTTCATCCGCAAGGTGAATGGCAAGCGCACCTCGATGTTCAACCCGCCAGAGATCGTGATCTGCGTGCCTTCGGGCTCCACCTCGGTTGAACGCCGCGCGATCCGCGATGCCGCTTCCAACGCCGGGGCCAGCGCGGTCTATCTGATCCTTGAACCGATGGCCGCTGCGATCGGCGCGGATATGCCGGTGACCGAGCCGGTCGGCTCGATGGTCGTCGATATCGGCGGCGGCACCACCGAAGTCGCAGTGCTCTCGCTGCGCGGGCTGGCCTACACCACTTCGGTCCGGGTCGGCGGTGACAAGATGGACGAGGCGATTGTTTCCTATGTCCGGCGCCACCACAACCTGCTGATCGGTGAAGCCACCGCCGAACGGATCAAAAAGGACTATGGCTGCGCCACGGTGCCGGCCGACGGGATCGGCGAGACGATCCACATCAAGGGCCGCGACCTGGTCAACGGGGTGCCCAAGGAAATCACCATCACCCAGGCGAATATCGCCGAGGCGCTGAGCGAGCCGATCGGCGCGATTGTCGAAGGAGTGCGGATTGCGCTGGAAAACACCGCGCCCGAACTCGCTGCCGACATCGTCGACCAGGGTATCGTCCTGACCGGCGGCGGGGCGCTGATCCACGGGCTCGACGAATATCTGCGCGAAGAAACTGGCCTGCCGGTGACGGTCGCAGAAGATCCGCTGTCGTGCGTTGCGCTAGGCACTGGCCGTGCCATGGAAGACCCGATCTTCCGCGGCGTGCTGCTGAGCACCTGATCGGCCTGCGGTCGTGGTCCGCTCAGCTCAAAGCGGGGAGTAAGCCGCGATGGCGCCGCCGGGTAACCGGCGCCCGGGCTATTCCCGCCGGGCGCAGTACGGCAACTTTTTCGGTTATGTCGGGGCCGCGATCGGGGTCGGGCTGGGCGTGCTCTTGCTGGTCGTATCTATCAGCGACAGCACGGCCTTTTCGGGCCTGCGCGGTGCGGCTGGGGATGCCGCTGCCCCGTCCGCGCAAGTAGCCGCCGGCGCCCGCACCGAAAGCCAGGGCTTGCTGGCGACGCTGTCAGGCTATTTCACCCTGGGCAGCCGCACTGCAAAGCTCAAGCGCGAAGTCGCCGAGGCCCGGGTGCGGCTCGCCGAAGCCGCCGCGACCAAGCAAGAGAATGCCCGCCTCAAGGCCTTGCTCGGGCTGGTTGAGAGCGATTCCAAACCGATTGCGGTTGCGCGCCTGATCGGCTCGACCTCGGCCAGCACCCGGCGCTTTGCCACGCTTGGCGCTGGCACCGATCAGGGCGTGGCGGTGGGCATGCCGGTGATCTCGCCGCTCGGCCTGGTCGGGCGCGTGCTTGAAGCCGGCGATAGTTCGGCCCGGGTGCTGCTGATCACCGATACCGAAAGCTCGATCCCGGTGCGCCGCGCCGGTGACGGGGTGCAAGCCTATGCCACCGGGCGCGGCGATGGCAGCTTGCTGATCCGCTTGACCAATACCGGGCTCAACCCGCTGAAGAAAGGCGATGCGATCGTCACTTCCGGATCGGGCGGGATGTATCGTCCTGGTACCGCAGTTGCGGTTGTTGCTGAACTGACCCGCGACGGCGCTTTCGCCCGGCCGCTCAGCGATCCTGGCATGACCGAATACGTCGCAGTGATGCGCCCCTGGGACGAAACCCAGCCGCCTCCGCCCCCCTTTGCCGAGCAAACGCGCTGATGCCGGTGCCGCTGCCCAAGGTGCCGCTACCCAAGGTTGTCCTGCCCAAGGACCTGCGCGAACTGGGCCGGCCGCGGATCAATCGCGAACCCTCGCCGCTGCTGGCGTTGACCACACCCTGGCTGCTGGTCATGCTGGGCAGCCTCAGTCCAACCTGGCCGATCATCGCTTCGGCCCCGGTAGTGCCGCCGATCGGATTTCTGCTGCTGGTCGCCTGGCAGCAACTGCGCCCCGGACTGTTTCCGGTTTGGGTCGGGTTGCCGTTGGGACTGTTCGACGATCTCTATTCAGGTCAGCCATTCGGTTCGGCAGTGTTCCTGTGGTCGCTGGTCATGATCGGGCTCGACGTGGTCGAACGGCGGTTTCCCTGGCGCGGGTTTCTGCACAACTGGGTGGTCGCAATCGGGGTCATCGCTGGCTACCTGGTGCTGACGCTGGGGCTGGCCAACCTGGCCGGGGGCCGCACCCCGCTGCTGGTGATCGTGCCGCAAATTGCGCTGGCGGCGCTGGCCTACCCGATCGTCGCACGGCTGGTCGGCGCGGCCGACCGGTTCCGCCTGATCCCGATCCGGGAAGTTTAGGGCTCGGACCCGCTACCAACAGGCCCGAGGTTTGAGTCAGAATGTCTCAGTCCAAGGAGTGAGGGCGAAGGAATATGTCGATAATTCGAGACCGAACGACGCCGGGGTGGGCCATTCTGGCCAAATCCCGTAGGGACGCCCAAATGGCTTCCATCTCGAACCGAACTGACCTTGGAAAGGCAACCAGCCTTCCCGTCGGTCATTTCGGTCCGATCTGTTCGCCATTCGGGCGCCTCGGGCCTGTTGGTAGCGGGTCCGAGCCCTAATGTTCGGCGATCCACAGCATGTCAGTTCGGGCACACTGAAGAACAGCTTTGAGCGCCGCTCGTTCCTGATCGGCGGCTTGCAGGCCGGACTGGGTGTGCTGCTGGCAGCGCGGATGGGCTGGATTGCGCTGGTCCAGAACAAGAAGTACGAAACCGCCGCGGAGAGCAACCGGGTCAACCTGACCCTGATCCCGCCGCGGCGCGGGGCAATTCTCGATCGCAACAATGCCCAGCTTGCCTCCAACAAGATCGAGTTTCGGGTCGATGTCGTCCCCAGCCGGGTGGCCAACCCCGAGCGCACTTTGGCAGAACTGGGCCGGTTGTTGTCGCTGACGCCGGTGCAACTCCAGGACCTCAAGGACAAGCTCGACAAGGCTCACGGCTCGCAGCCGGTCGAAGTCGCGGCCGGGTTGCCGCCGGGCGAATACGACAAGGTGCTGGTGCGGTTGCCCGATCTGCCGGGAGTGACCGCGCAGCAAGGTTTCACCCGCTGGTACCCGACCGGACCCTCGGTCGGCCATCTGCTCGGCTATGTCGGTCCGGCCTCGGCTGAGGACTATGACAAGGAACGCAACCCGCTGCTGATTACTCCGGGCTTCAAGATCGGCAAGGACGGCTTCGAAAAGTACTTCGAACAGCGCCTGCGCGGTAAGCCCGGAGCGCGACGGGTGGAAGTTACCGCCAGCGGTAAGGTCGTTCGCGATCTCGAGATGCGCGACGATGTCCCCGGCCTGCCGATGAAGCTGGCGATCAACGGCCCGCTGCAAGACTATGCCGCGCGCCGGATCGGTCTGGAAAGCGGCGCGGTGGTGGTGATCGACTGCGAGAACGGCGATATCCTGACCATGGCCTCGATGCCGAGCTACGATCCCAACCGGTTTTCCGACGGGATTGGCCGGATCGAATGGAAGATGCTTTCGGATGACGACCATGTACCCTTGCGCAACAAGGTGCTGCGCGGGCTCTATCCACCCGGCTCGACGGTCAAACCGATGGTCGCGCTGTCCTTCCTGGAAGCCGGGCTCGATCCCGAAGAAACCGCCTTTTGCGCCGGCGGCCTCAGGGTCGGCAACCGGGTGTTTCACTGCTGGAACCGCCGCGGCCACGGCACGGTCAATATGGCCAAGGGCATCTACCAGAGCTGCGACGTCTATTTCTATCACTTCGCCCAGAAGATCGGGATGGACCCGATCGCGGCGATGTCGCGCCGCCTTGGCCTGGGGCAAAGCTTTGAACTGCCGGTGGCCGGACAGTCATACGGCACGGTCCCCGATCCAGCCTGGAAGCAGAAGAAATACGGCAAGCCCTGGGCGGTGTTCGACACCGTCAACGCCACGATCGGCCAGGGCTATTTTCTGGTCAATCCGCTGCAGCAGGCGGTGATGGCGGCACGCATCGCCTCGGGCCGGGCGCTCAATCCGCGGCTGCTTTACGATCCACGCCCGCAGCAGGCACCCTTGCTCGGGCTCAGCCAGGAGCATCTCGATTTTGTCCATGCGGCGATGAGCGAGGTGGTCAATGGCCGCGGCACTGCTGGCCGCGCGCGGTTGCCGATCCCCGATATTCTGATGGCCGGCAAGACCGGCACCGCGCAGGTCGTCGGGCTCAACATATCCAAGGGCAAGGGCGGGCTGTGGAAATACCGCGACCACGGCCACTTCATCGCCTTCGCTCCGTTCGACAAACCCAAATATGCCTGCGCGGTGGTGGTTGAGCACGGCGGCGGTTCGGGCGCGGCCTATCCGATCGCGCGCGATGTCATGACCTTCCTCTACGATCCAGCCAAGGCGATGGATGTGCTGCACGGAATGGAAAGCGCCTGGGGCGGCACACCGCAGCAGCGGATGGAAGCACGCTATGGTGCGTTTGCATCGCAGTATGGCGGCAACGCCCCCAAACCCGCCGAAGACGCCGAGCAGGAGGTTGAACGGCAGGGTGAAGCCACCGATGCCGCCGCCGCCGCGCCGCGTACCGCCGCGACCGAAGCCGCCGCCCCTCCGCCCGAGCCGGTTGCGAGCACCAGCCCCGCCCCCGCGCCATCTGCCGCGCCCGCGGCTGAAGCCCTGCCGTGAGCCGGGCGATCGTTCCCGAAGCGATCGCGCGCGAGCCGTGGCATGTGCTGCTCCCGCTGCTGGCGCTCAACGCCTTTGGCTCGGCCGTGCTCTATTCTGCGGCGGGCGGACACATCGGCCCCTGGGCCGGACTGCACATGGTCCATTTCACCGTATTCCTGGCGATGGCCTTCGTCATCTCACGCCTCCCGCGTGAGCTGTTCGTCTGGTCCGCCTATCCGATTTACGGCGTGGTCCTGGTGATGCTGGCGCTGGTCGATCTGATCGGCGGGGTGCGCGGCGGCAGCCAGCGCTGGCTCGACGTCGGCTTCATGCAGCTCCAGCCTTCGGAACTGATGAAACCGGCGATTGTGCTGGCGCTGGCCCGATTCTTCGAGACTCTGCCACCGGCGATGACCCGGTCGTGGCGGGCGCTGATCCCGGCGGGAGCGCTGGTCGGGGTGCCGGCGGGGCTGGTCATGCTCCAGCCCGACCTTGGCACTGGCCTCGCGATTTGCGCCGGGGCGGCGGTGGTGATCTTCCTAGCCGGATTGCCGATGTGGTGGTTCGTCGCGGGCGGAACAATCATCGCGATCACCGCGCCGATTGCCTTCTTCACCCTGCTGCGCGAATACCAGCAGAACCGCGTGCTGGTGTTCCTCGATCCGGAAAGCGATCTGCTTGGCACCGGCTATCATATCACCCAGTCGAAGATCGCGATCGGTTCGGGCGGGCTCAACGGCAAAGGCTTTGGCAAGGGCAGCCAGAGCCACCTCGAATACCTGCCAGAGGCGCACACCGACTTTGCCTTTGCCACTATGGCCGAGGAATGGGGGCTGCTGGGCGGATTGTTCGTTCTGGCGGTATTCCTGTGGACCTTCCGCTGGGGGCTCAGGGTTGCGCGCGGCGCACCCGATCGCTTTGCCAGCCTGATGGCGGCGGGGATGACCTTCACGATCTTCTTCTACATGGCGATCAACCTGATGATGGTGATGGGGCTTGCCCCGGTGGTTGGCATCCCGCTGCCGTGGATCAGCCACGGCGGATCATCGCTGATGACGATCATGGGCTGTGTCGGCGCGATCATGGCGGTTGAGCGCTGGAGCCGCCGCGGCGGACCGCTGGGGGGCTGATCCACCCGCGCGCAACTTTGCCCTTCCCACGGCGAAAACTGCCGCTATAGGGAGCGCTCCTCCGCCGACTCGGCGGTTCCGGCATGCCGGAAACGGACGCATAGCTCAGTTGGTAGAGCAGCTGACTCTTAATCAGCGGGTCCTAGGTTCGAGCCCTAGTGCGTCCACCACTTTTCAATGACTTAGAGACGAGATTTAGGTACCGCCTTCACGCGGGGCACCGATGGGGCACCAGATTTACTCACATACGGTCGAGAACTAACCCTAGCAGCCGATTTAGGGTATTCTCTCTACCCCCATCGTTGGGCGGCGAATTTGCAAACATCGAAAATTGGCACTGCTGCGCTGAAACCAACCTTTGCCGGAAGGTAGAGATTATGGGGTTCATTTAGGAGATTAGGGGCCAAACCTTGTCGCTCCCGGGCCATTCCCATCCTCTCCGAAAGAACTGGAGGGATCACCTTCAAATTGGGGTTCATCAATGAATTGTTCGAAACGCGCGAGCCACAAGGGAAGCACTCGCTTCACGAAATCCGCTCCCCCATTCAACGGGAGTCGTAAGACCGCAGCAAGCCGCTGAGAATATCGGACGCTATCCAAATTACGGTTTCCGTCGTACGCAGGGGCGATCCCCAACCCGAAATAGGGTGACATGCCCAAGTTTTCGCGGTAGCCGAGCATCTTGTACAATATCTCAGAATTACTGCTCAACACTCGGTTTTTAGCATCAAGCAGTACTGACATTGATCGGCCCCCTCGATTTAGTGACAATAGAAAGTCGGGTATCGCGCGCAGTGGCTTGCTAGTCCCTCGCCGAAAATAACGAGCTGACTGGCTGATATGGCCAGCCTGGTAGAAGAGTTTGACTTGAAGATTCTGCTTTCCTCCTGTGAAGATTGCACCACTCGCGCGCAGGTATTTCGGATATATTGTCCCGCTAGGGTCCCAAGCCTTTAGCGCGCCCAGCAGCCAGCCGAGGCAAATGAGTTCGAAGAGCCGGTCTTCGAAACGCGGATCTTTCGAAACTAGATAGAAAATCGGACCAGCCGCTTCGGTCACGGCCTTCGAGCCGTCGAGCATCGCGTCGGTCAGCCTGTCTAGTGGTGCACCTCGCGCGTTCCAGCCGGCGATGGTTCGGCTTTTGACAGTCGCAGCAAGTGATGTAAGCGCCGGTCGGGATTTGGACTTCAGCGAGGCCCAAGGCTGGCGCGCTTCCATTGCCGCGAGCCTGTGTGCCAGACCGCCAGCAAGTTTTCCTTCGGCTCCCCCCCGGTTTCGCCACGCCGACGCGATCCGGCTTGATATCCGTATGCTTTCACTGACCAGAAGGGCTTCCGGGGTTTCCTTGAACCGCGACGCCCGCAAAACCGGGATTCGCTTATGCCTTCCCGCCGTGCGCTCCTGCACCAAGCGCGGGATGAGTAAAGCGCCGTCTATCCGATCCTCGCAATAGTGCACGTAATGGCGATAACTCTGCGGTAGATCGCTGCCAATTGTCTCAATAATCTCGATGACCTGTAGCGCGCGCGCCAGATCTAGTCGCTTGTCAATCTCCGCCTGAAACTCGTCATCGGCGCTTTGCAAGGCGCTCAAGCTTACGGCGGAGAGCCCATAGTTTTCGGGCGTGAGATACGCCGCCAATGGTCCTAGCGCAGATCGTAGAGCAGCATGCCAAAGAGGCTGCTCGTCATGGACTTCGTCAATCGAGTCCATGCAGGAAAGCTTCTATGCGGTCGGGGAAGCGGGTAAGCGATGGGAACTTCGCGCGAAACTGCTCCAGATATCCTTGTGACAATCGCGCGCGCGTACTGTCGGTTTCCAGCCCGGGTAGAAGGCGGGCAACTAAGGCACGATCGATCATTGGCCAGACGCCCTGCCCCTCAGCGACGCCCGCGATCGCGCCGTAGGTGAGGAGATATTCGGCGACGTCTATCAACTGCGCCGTCCCTATGGGGAGGCTGCCGTCCTGCGATGCGCGAATAAATCCAAAAACTTCGCGAATTGGGGGAGCGGCAGCGGCGAGCAGGTCCTGCGCATCCTGTGGCGCTGCCTTATCTAGCGTCTGCGCAGTCCTAGCCAACGCCGCTGGCGCAGCGGTTTTCCATTCGGCGCCGGAGGATTGACCATCTGCGTCGTTCGGCGGAGGCAGTATCGCGACCTTCGAGAAGCGGCGTCTGAGTGCCCCGGACATCGCGTTGACGAACCGCGTGTCATATTCGTTGACCGTCGCGATGATGCGGAATCGTGCCGGTAGCGTCAACGACGGCCGTCCATCCATATAATCGAGCACCATCCCAGCATCGTCGCCTCCAGCCAGCGCTGTAAAGAGAGGCCCGAATGCTCGATCAATGTCGGCGCGGTTCATTTCATCGATCAGCAGCCATACCGCCTGCGGGCCATCGCCCTCGTCGAACTGATCGATCATCGCGGTTGCGCAAGTGAGTACGGCGCTAGTCACCAACCCATGGCGCGGCGCGGCCTCGCCCCCGGCCTTGAGCGTCTGGGTTCCAATTGTATCATAAACTGACCATTCCGGATTGGCAGTTTCGACGATCAACCGAACATTGAACGCGGCCGCCAGCGCCCGGGCGAGACTGGTCTTACCGGTTCCCGGCGGACCAGCGAGGATCAGATGGCCCATGCACAATGCGGCAACAGCCTCTTCAAGAACCTGCGGATCAAAATGGCCTGCCTTGCCGATTGCATCGGTTGCCGCGCCCAGCGACGGCAGCTCGAGCGCCAACCGTGCGATTTCTGCAACGCGATGCGGTGCGTTCGTGAAGTCTCGGGGCGGCAAGGCTCCCGCGTTCGCAAGTCCGCTCACGCTAGCGTCGCCATCAACCATTTTTGTCCTTAAGTGCATTTTGCAGTACCGTCACATTAACGATTGGACGCCCAAGGCCAAGCAGTAGTTCGATCGAACCGTCCAAATGTTGCTCCTTGGCATCGATCCGCAGCAACCGAGATGGTGAATCTGGATGGAAACAAGGCATCTTAAGCGCGAGCTGACACAGCGCCGGACCGCCGGTAATACGATATGCTCCGTCCTGCACAATGACGGTAAAGTCGCTGAGGTCAGCTAGGTTCTGGCCGTCAAACTTTGTTACCGTCGGACTTCCACTTGCTAGAAAGGGCGGGCATGCCGCCCCAGCGACATTCATGAAATATTCGTCAGTACTTGACCAAGGCAGCCCCTGGATCGCGCGTAAGGCACTGCCAGCGCAGCCCGCCTGAAACTTCAGCGCCGCCTCAACTACCTGCCAATTTGCGGAATAAGCTCGAAGTTGTCCGGATTTCTCATCCCATTGCAGCACCTGCTCGGCGCACGAGAGGTGGGACCGCCAGTAGATGCGATAGTTCATCATCGACTTGCCGCTAAGCTCTGCGGTACTTGCAAGCTGTGTTCCGGCTGCGCGCGCCTGACGGATTGAATGAATAACTTTCACATAGTCCGACGCTTTATGAAGGCGCCGGAGCGGTCCTAAAAATTCATCGAGGCTGAGCACCCCTTTAAGATCACCAACCGCCATCCATGCTGCAGCATAGGGGCGCACATCGCAGCTACGCCAATCGGCCTCGCTCGGTGCGGGAACCCCACGCGACTGGGGGCGGTTGATCTGGCTGCGGCACATTGCCCAGACAATCAGCGCAGTCGCTTGGCGCGAAATCGCTGGCGTAAGGTTGTTGAGGTCCTCGCCATCGAGCAAATCAAACAATTGCGCCCCGAGAGGTGTCAAGACTATTTGGTTCGAGCGGTATGGGACGTAGAGAAGCGCAAGCTCTTCATAGAAAGATTTACGCGTCTCTGCCTGATTCTTGCCTACCGAAAGAAGGAGTTTAGCATCATTATATGATACGCTCGCCCGAGATGCTCTGGCAAAAATCATAAAATCCTGAGCAATACTCCGCGCTCTGCCGCCGCCGGCGGGGTGCATCATTCCCACATGTCCGGTTGGCCAGACAAACATAGGTATCCCCCGTCCTACAACGTCAGTGCGCTACCGAGTTCAGGCGATAATTGCGCATCAATCAAGGGCAGTCGATTCGGAATTCCCTCGTGTGGCGGACCTTTCCGCAAAGTGATGACCCAGTCCACCAGAATGATGCCGCCCCGACCCTTCCGAGGGAACTTCATGTAATGCCTGCGAATTCTGTAACCGAAGGCATGTTCGATGTGGAGGCCAGCATCGCTTGCCAGCGCGATTAAGCCATCGTGGAGGCAAAGCATGCCGTCCTGAGTCCGGCTATTGCCGATAACAAGCACGTATTTGCCGCCATCCTTGAGCACGCGCTGCGCCTCGTGGAAGTGTTTCGACATGCTTGTGAAATAAGGGCCGAGCGCCTCTCGCCGGTATTCCGGGACCTGATCCAGCGTGAAGAGATGGCAAATCGCCTCGGGAATGCCCGCACCGCCCATCGGGCTTTTAGATCCGATATAGGCTCGGCGGCGAGCATTATAGTCCTTGCGTGATACAATTCCCAAATCTTTGCCGAGCCAAAAGTATTCCAACATGAGATTGTACATGTAGTCGACGAAGTAGAGATAGGGAGGGCTGGTCACGATCAGATTCACCGATCCGTCACTCAGTGGCATCGAAGTCGCGGACGCCGTGTAAATCGCACACCTGCTATTAGAACGACGTCTGTTCAGCGCTTCCATACCTCCCAAGGCTTTGACAAATTTCTTCTCAAAAGTCGCAAGCACTTCCGGCGGACTTTTATTCAACGTGCCCGATACATAAGTCTTCTGACTCTGATCGTCGGCGTTGCTGACTGCGCGCAGAAGCGAGCTAAAGACAACAAGGAGGAAATTACGCTCCGCAGGCAAAACATCGATAGATGCGATCGCCTTGCGCAACGCTTGAAGGTCTGCCCATGCCGATTGCACGAACCAGTGACCAAAATTCACTACGCCGGGTAGCGGCACTTCCAGATCGACCGGCGTCTCTCGGCTCAGTCTGAGCAGCGCGGGCAAAAATGTTGCCAGCCTTACGGTATCAAGCGGCGTGGTCTTGGCCTCGGCGATTAGACAAGCCAGCGGATCGAGATCAACGCCGACGCAACTGCGCCCCTCTGCCAATGCCTCGACCAACGTTGTCCCCGAACCCGAGAAAGGATCAAGCACCGTATCACTTGGAGCGCTATATTCACGTATCGCCCAACGCGGAATCTGCGGGATGTATTTTGCTGGATAGCGATGGAGGCCATGGGTCATCCCACTCGTGGATGCACTGAGGCTAACGCCCAAGATTTCCCCGAATGAGATGAACTCGGGGGGCGGAATCTCTTCGTAAAACTCGTGCGGCTCGATGATGTAGTTCACTGATTAGGGTCGCATCACGACAACGGACTCGCGCATATACTGCTCATAGCCGCTTAGCTGCGATCGTTGCTGCGGGGAAACAGTCAAATGGCGTGCGACCCAGATCTCGATGTTGTCGAAACCAGCGATCCGACCGGCCATGGCTGTTAAACTGTCAGATGGTATTATCGCCCCTCCGAACGCAGAATTTCCGACAACAACGTGGCATGCCCCGCCGCGCAATCGCTGACGGCATTGCCGCAGCACCTCCACAATGTCCGAGAAATAACCCCTCAAAAGCTCAGGGACTGCCATTCGCCAGCTGCTTGATTGCGGGTCCATTTGTCCAATCAGTTCCTCGAGAATATCAAATTTCACTTTCGGTCGGCTCATATCGGCTGAAAGATGGGAGCGTAGCGAAGCTTTGCGTAAAGTTCGCATTTCCGAGGCGTTTTGAACGAACCCACCAAACCACAGTTCCACCTTCATGGATTCAAAATAATCGAACCGGTTCGCATAGGGTGGGCTAAATACTATGAAATCGTATGTGCCATTAGTCAGGTCGACTAGGTCAAGTGCATTGCCTTCAATCACTTCGGCTAGTGCCCAATTATCCCCCCAAAGAGAAGTATCCGTAAGCATCATTCTCAAATGTGAAGAAAATGCTTCAATAACGAATTTTTCTTGATCTTCACCGAACCGTTTTAACTGCCAGCTTCCTTCATCGCGGCGTACATATTTTCCCGAACGTCGCATGACATTACGATACTTGATGCCGTTGCCTTCCTTGAAATAGCTGCCAACCGTTTCAAGGATAGAAATCCAGCAAAGTTCCAGAAAGTTTCGACTTGATAAGTCCATCGACGCGCTCTGAATGGCGGCACGTATACGAAGAAGGCTGCGCAGAATTTCAGGCTCAAAGACTTTTTGGGCCATTGATAGATCAGGCACCCAGTGTTCGGTATTATCAGGCAAATTACGCGGCAAATCAGTGCAAAACGATCGCACCTCATTGAGTTGAGCTAGGGTGAGTGGCGTGGTCTTCACACGCGCCGCAAACGCCGCAAGGGGGTTCAGGTCAATGCCTGTCGCCGCTCTCCCACGCAGCGCCGCACCGACTAGGATCGATCCGCATCCGCAAAACGGATCGAGTATTCTCTTGCCCAGACCAAGAGCATCAATCAGTTCTGCCGAGTAACCTTCGCGATAGCGGATCCAGCGGTGGATCGGAGCGCTGCGCGTCGAAGACCAATTCACTAAGTGACCGAGATGGGGCTTCTCAATGATTTTCCATCCTTCGTCAGCGCGCGATAATGTACTCGCAAGCAAGCCCGGAGGTGCGGCCCAAATTGATGTACAACTCAAATTTGTCGCGGACATTCTAGGCCTTTCATTTCCCTTAGGCCGGGGAGGACTGAACATACGTAGCGGGCTCCCCGACCATAAGGGTCAAAGATGTGGGATGCAGGATTGGCCTGCATCACCGTTTGGTTTGGGGTATCGACGCCCCGGTGCCGTTCGTGGCGGTTCTGGTTACCCATATGGGACAGCGGACCATTTCACTCAACAGAAAGCTGCCCAACCTGCCCCAAGCCGCAGTATTTCGTTGAATGGCCAGCTTGAGAGGCACAGGACTGCCGTCCGAAGAGCCGGAGGTTGGGCCTGAGACGTCGCCGTTCTCGATGTATGATGCCGTCCAAGACGCAGGAGGTGATGATGGGCGGACTAGGTTCAGGCGCACGGCGTTCAACGCTTATCGGCAACGTCGAGGAAATGCTGGCACTTGATATACGCGCGTTGCGGCGGCTGGGTGTCATCGCACCGGGCGAATGCATCATCGACACGTTGCACTGGTCAATCGGCGGCCTAAGCACTGCCAGCGCGCGCCTGCGCGTCGATCTCAGCGACATTGAGCGCGGCGGCGTCATGACGATCATCGGTGAAATGGCCAATGGTGCCATCAACCAGCACGTTGCCATCGAAATGGTGCCATCGCCGTTCGGCGGCCACCGCTGCTATTTCATCTGCCCATTCACTGCGCGGCGCTGCGAGGTCCTCTATTATGCCGGTGACCGTTTCGGTTCGCGGGAGGCTCAGCGCCTAAGCTATGCGGTGCAAGGCATGAACGACGTTTCGCGTGCCCGCCGCAAGACCGCCAAACTACGCAGCCGACTGTGCGGGTCGGGTGGCAAGCCGCGCCCGCGTGGACGTAATCGCATCGATATGGTGAGCAGCCTTCGCCAAGCGGATTTCGAAGCAAAGACGCTATACTTAGATCGACTCCGCGCACTCGCTGATCGGTCTGGTTCCCATCGGATGCCCGGCGAAAGGCGGTAGCTCGCCTGAGATACGGATTTCCAAGCGTTTGGGCACACCGACCACCTGATTTACAATCAGCGGGTCCTAACGGCTCACGAAAGCCGAACGGCCGAACACGGTTTTGAGAGAGGGCGGAAATCAGCCGCTTCGACAAGGCGGGTACCCCGAAATAGGATTATCTTGCCTGCAATGAGGGTTTCGCCTGACATGGCTTGCCCGCCCCCCTTAATGGAAAGGTCGTTCAACAACCAACAACAACCAAGGAGTGAACGACATGACGAATATCGCGACCCAGAACGCCCCTGCGCCGGCCGCAATGGCGCAACCAGATGCAGGCGATAATGCGACCATCACCAAGGACGCCACGAACATGGTCACACTCGACCAGCTCGCCCGCGGAATGAAGATGCCCGCGCGTGATGCCCGTATGCTGCTGCGGCTCGCTGCCAAGCAGACTAAGCTCTACCCGACATTGGGCAAACATCACGTCGCAAGGCAGCCGTGGCTGTGGGCGCCGGGATCGAAGGCGCTGGAGGAAGCCCGCAAGGCCTTGTCCGCAACGCCAACGGTTTGAGGAGACAGGGGTATCGGCTTCCCCGGTGCCTCCCCTCGCCTATCTCAATTCAACTTTTCCGGTTTTCATGTTTTCAACTCCCGGGCACATCATGAAAAGTGCCGGGGTCGCAAAGTAGGCCAATGACATCATCACTAAGCCCCGCATAAGCACCCAGGCATCCCCATGACAACAGCCATGAGCTCTAGGCCAAGTTCCGCTGACGCATCGAGGACTTCGCCATCCACATGGCCGCTTTCACGCCCAGCTCGCCATAGCTGAACAGCAATAACAAGAAATTCCATCACTCTGGCAACCCAAGAACATTACAAGATTATGTCATACAAAGGGGGACGTATATCTCAATTCGAAGAAAGGGAGGACTGTTGCAACTTCCATCGACCGCATGGAGCCTCAAAAGACAAAATACCTTACGAAGCGCTCTGCGAACGGCCATGAAGTAATGTCGCCCACATCTCGCCAATCACCCCACGCTACACCGCAAACCAGGTATCATCTATTTCGTTACCTCTACTTGTTGAGCAATTTTTTCTCGCGCCAAACCCCAAATTTTTTGCGACCGGTTCTGGACGTCTTCGGCATCCAATTCGCGAAAAAGGGAAACACCCAACGCACTCGCATCACGATCACCACCAACTTCGCCAAGTCGAATGTATGACGTCGCCAAATTATACCGAACGACGTCTCGAAACATCAAATTCTCGCATCGCCTCTCACTTAAAATACTCGTATGACTAGCGATTGATTTATGTAGAAATTCCACATTCTTGCGCAAATTTCCAATCTCAAAGTTGGCCACACCCAAACCATTGATGGCCTCGCACCAATCTTCGTTCCAAGGATTGTCCAGCATGGTCACGGCAGCTTCGAACTCACTGCGCGCATCCTCATAGCGAGCCACATCCGCGTTCCGGTTGCCTTGGCGTAACCGTATTGAACCCTTCACCCAATGAATGATGCCCATGCGTGCGGGATGCTGCCGAATTACCGGTAGATCAGCTTTTAACAGTGCGGTAAGCAACGAAATCAGCTCATCGCTCCCAAACTTCTCGTCTACAATGTCACTCGAGTTTCTCCACAATCCGAGAACTGAAATCGCCGCAAGGTCTCGAATTTGAACCATGCCTTTATCAGATGTCACGTCATAGATATCGCGTGCATGCTCAACAGCCTTTCGGATCTCATCTTGACTACCAGACGTCTGGTGCAAATCAAGGTAGGTATTTGCAAGCATCAATTTAGTTTGCGCCCAGCTAGCGAAGTAAGTCGTTCCCGAAAAGTAATCAAGTGAACTTTCAAGTGATTGGATTGAAGAGCGAGTATAACTTTGATCGCCGAGCGCATTTCCTAGCACACTGAGAATCTGACCCTTAGACTGCATGGCCGAAGCCCAAATCGGAGAGCCTTCCGTCAGAGCTTCTAAGGAAAGTATTTCATTGTCAATTCTAAGACCTTCCTGTAGCGAACGAATTTCTTCCTGCGATAATGTGCTATTGATGAGAAGAAGGGTGCTGGCTTGACCGAACAACGCCTGACATAGCGCCACTTTGAGTTGAACAAGTTGCATTTGCGCACCAGACGCTTCAGCTGCTGCAATTCCTCTCCGAAATAAGCGAATAGCTTCGGCGAAACGGTCGATATCCGAGAAGCGCGATGCCAGGTCGGATTTTATTAGGGCGCTCAAACCAATCGATTGCAGAAAGACGTCTGATGAACTCGTAGTCTTTTAGATCTTCGACAAGCTGATCGGCCAGTCGTTCAGCCGCAAAAGTCTCTTCGACATTACCCGAAAGGGCTGAAAGAGCGAAATTTGCCTTCGCGAGATTGTACTTCTCGTATGATGTTTTGACCGAACTACGCGGGTAATCTTCCAGTTTTATTGCTTCCGTTAGAATATCTTGGCTTCTGTGAGCAACGTTGCGTCTCCCGTTCGTTCACCGAGAGTCAGTTTTATTACACCAAGATTGCCCTGTATAGCTCCGCGAATTCGATTGTCACCTTACTCAACTACTTGTAATAGTATCGTTTCTAAGAGCTGTTCGGCTTCTCTGAGATAACTTGGGTTGATATTAAATTGTCCGGCCTGCATCAATGCTACGGAATAATTGTTAGAAAATGTAGTGATAGTCATATAGTCAAAAGAATGGTTTTTGTCCAATACATCCCGATAGTGTTCTATTGATCGAATCGCTAGAGATTGATCAACTTGGCGTGCGCTTAAAGATCTTAAGGTGCTACCAAGGTTATTTTTTACTATCACCCACTGAGCGATATCTTTGTCTGGGACCAGGAGTGCGATTGCTGATTCCAGGACGGCGATTGCGGAATTATAGTGTTTTGAGTCCCCAGATATCTCGCCCAATGATTGATATGCGACCGAAAGATCATTGTATGTTCGTGCAAGGATCTTTCTATCGCCAACCTTCGTTGCCAACGGGATCACCAGATCAGTATAGAGGGCGATCGTCTTTTCAAGTAGGGGCGCATCCGACTTGGCAAGCCCCTGATTTTGCCATGCAAGGGCTTGTAAGAGCCTGTTGTTCCACAACTGGACGTCATACGCCTTCACTTGATTCTGGATCTCTCGCTCGTTCTCAATGACTAGGCGGTCTACCGTTTCAAGGTCTCCGGCAAATGAAGCAAACTTATCGAGATCTCCATTGAACCTGACCAGGCTGCGAAAGCTCGCGACAGATCTGTTCGCGCAAGAGCCCGTAACTCGTTGAGCAGTTCGTAGGCCCGATCCAAATCACCCCGTTCGTACGCAGACAACGCATTTGCCGTCAGTTGCTGGACGCGCTTATTTGTATCACTTGCCTCTAGGTCTGAGGCGTAATTTGAGATTTCTGAAAAAGTCTCTTCGATCTCTTTTAGCGTGGTAATTCGATCTAGCATTTTCTGCAACAAATCTCCGACAGGCAGTTTAGGGTTTTGCAGGCCTAAAGCCTTCGCAACGGAGACGAATGCGTTTTCGTTGATACCGTTTGCTCGGGCTGTTTTTACGAAGATACGGCGTTCTTGGTCTATCCGCCTATACACTTCCCGAGCCTGAGCTGGCGTGAGGCCCCATCGCATTGCGGCATCCCTCTGCAGATAGACCTCTTGGGATCGTGCCCAAGACGGAGTCGCAGCCAGAGTGGCCAAAATTGAAGCGAAAGAGGTGACCAAATGCAGCTGTCGGGGGGTTAATGTCCTCATGAGCGGCACCTTGAAAGGCGAAGTGGTGTTGTCTAGCGCAGACAGTGATCCCAAGTCAGGGCTTCATTCAAGCCATCACTTTCATACCTAAATTGTACAGAGTATCCTAGTGAAATGCCCACAACCTCTGACTTTTTTTTTTTTTTTTTTTTTTTTTTTTTTTTTTTTTTTTTTTTTTTTTTTTTTTTTTTTTTTTTTTTTTTTTTTTTTTTTTTTTTTTTTTTTTTTTTTTTTTTTTTTTTTTTTTTTTTTTTTTTTTTTTTTTTTTTTTTTTTTTTTTTTTTTTTTTTTTTTTTTTTTTTTTTTTTTTTTTTTTTTTTTTTTTTTTTTTTTTTTTTTTTTTTTTTTTTTTTTTTTTTTTTTTTTTTTTTTTTTTTTTTTTTTTTTTTTTTTTTTTTTTTTTTTTTTTTTTTTTTTTTTTTTTTTTTTTTTTTTTTTTTTTTTTTTTTTTTTTTTTTTTTTTTTTTTTTTTTTTTTTTTTTTTTTTTTTTTTTTTTTTTAAAAAAAAAAAAAAAAAAAAAAAAAAAAAAAAAAAAAAAAAAAAAAAAAAAAAAAAAAAAAAAGCCCGCAAAGCTTTGTCCGCAACGCCAACCGTTTGACGTGCCCGGGGCATCGGTTCCCCGGTGCCTCCCCTCGCCTCTCCCAATCCAACATTTCATGTTTTCATGTTTTCAACGCTCAGCACATCATGAAAAGTGCCGGGGCGGCACGAAAGTGCGTGATGCAACTTTCCACCGATCCCCGGCGATGAAAACTTGGAAACTTGAAAAGTTGGAGTCACTCAGGCGGTAGCGACCAGTACCATATCTTACCCTTCTTGGCTGTGATGATGCCGAATTCCTTCCGCGCCGGTCAAGGGTGGATGCGCTTATCGCCCGCGCCTCGCCTTGCGATTTCAGTGTGGTCGCCGCCTTGGGACCTTTCGCCAGCGCCTCCAACAAGAATTCCTTGGCGACCTCCCGTTCATCCTGATCCGGGCCGCGCGCGGACGCCTCGGCCGAAAAGAAGTCATCGGCATTGATCTCGGTGAACTTGTCGAAGCCAATCTTCGGCTGCTCTCCCTTCCGGCCATCGGCATCGCCCATCGTGAACAGCATAGATTCCCCGCGCTCGAAGTTCGTCTTCATGTGGAACACGATGAAGCCCCGGACACCATCGCTACGGCGGGCAAGGCCAAACTGATTGCGCGAGATGCCGACGAAGTCGGTCGATCCCAGCCCCTTCTTCATGGCCTTATCTTGGGCACCTTTGCCGAAGTGACGGACGCAAATGATCGCGCATTTTCGGTTCATCGCGATCTCGCCCAAGCGTGACATGAACTCGCGCACGTCGATATTGCTGTTGCCGTCCACGCCGGACATGAACGCCTGAATTGGATCGAGAATGACCAGGCGCGGCCTCTTTTCCGCTATTTCACCATCCATCCACTCAACCATTTCTGCCGTAAGCTTGAACTGCCGCGATTGGATGAACACCCGCGAAAGGTCCGCGCCGTTCGCTTCTAGCCGCTTCTTGATGACTGCACCGGGCAGGTCCTCGAAATTGAACAGGAAGCAATTGGCCGGTTCAAATCGATCCCCTTTGGGCAACTTGTCCCCACGACTTATCCCCGCGCATAACCAAACGGAAAATTGACTTTTGCCGTCGCCGGGATCGCCGTCCAGCAACCCCAGAGTGCCGAGGCAGATGTAGGGATACCAAAGAAAATCAAGGCGCTCTTCGGGGATTTCGGAAAACGGGATGATCTGGGGCAATGCCTTGACCGGATATCGCGACACGCTGCGCGCGATTTGCCTGACCTCGCGATCCGGCAACGGCTTTTCGGACATGGTGCGGTTCAATGCCTTCAGCGTTTCCAGCACCGCCGCTTGCGGTACCCCCTTGGCATGCATGTATCCCGCGAACTGCGTCAGTGTGGAATTGCGCATCCCGACCGGGATCGGCCCGCCACCGCCAGCTTCGGGAGGATCGTCACGGCGTTCGGTGATGTCCGCGATGTTCTGCGGCAAGTCGGCTATCGGCTCATCTTCCCACAGCGCATAGATCGCGCCCGAGGCGTGAATCGAGCTCGGCCCGACGACATAACAGCCGGGACCGCTTTTCACGTCCAGCTTGTTTCGCGCTCCATTGCGGGCGGGCATTTCACCCCGATAGTAGAAATGAAACCCGCGCGCCGTTTTCACCGTGAAGGTCGGCGGCGGATGATAACCGGAGCGGAAATCCCGCAATGCTTCCTTGCTGTCGCAGTCGATCACCGCCAGCCCCTCGGTTGCCACGGCATAATTCATGTCCGGGTGCTTGCGATGCCAACGCTGGATGATTTTCAGATCGACCGTCGCATCCTTGACGCCGTTGCGAACCAACGAACTGATCGGATGCTTACCGGGGCTTTCGCAATCGTCATCGCCGCATGTGCAGCGGCCATCGACAACGCCGTGGATTGGCAAGACAGGAATACCCTGCCCTGCGAACCAATTCATCATGCTGAGGACGCTAGCGCTCCGATCAAGCTTAATGTGCAAGGTCTCGGCGCTCATTGCCCCTCCTCCTTACTCGGCGGGTAGTTCTCGTCCAGCCATGCTTCGGCGGCCTCAATGTCCTCGGGCGTATCGACCCCGAATAGGAATACACGATCCCACTCACGCCCTGTTTCGGGGTCGTGCATGGGCGAATGAAGGCAACGATTACCGTTCCGCCTTCAATGCCTTGATGAACTCGTCCACCTCCTCGGCGAGCCAATATGTCTTCGCGCCAACCTTTACCCTTTTCGGCCACAGGCCTTTTGCTTCGAGCCTCAGCAGCGTCGAATTGTGAATCTTTACGCCGCGCCGACGAAGATCGGCGTGGTCGATTAACAGGGGGTTGGTCATTCATACCGGCTCCTCATAATCGGAGGACAATCCCCCGAAGAGCCGAGACAATTAGCGGCGAATATCAGCCGAGTCGCAACCATCAGTTCCCGAATTCGATTTCGAGAATTTTTGCGATTCTGTGCAGCGATAGGCCAGCAACGCGCTCACATGACGATGTAGGTGCTATACGCAGGCGGCTTGACCGGTCCCTTTTCCATTGCCGCCCTGATCGAGTTGGTGATCCGGTCGGCGGTTTCGTCGGTGCCGTGCTCGTCGAGATATTCGAGTATCTGAACCACGATGGGCGGCCAGTCATACCCTTTGCGTCCTCCCTTCGATGTCAATGGTACCTGCAAGACGGCGGGAAGCACAGGCGACAGGGTCTATAGATTTCATCTGCATCGCCGACCCACGATTCCCCTCCATGGAAATGTCGCACTTTCTCGGCGGCGAGTTGTTCATACACCCCCTCTGATGTTTCCACCTCAACTGTGACTGTTCCGTCCCATATCAGCGTCAAAAGCTCGCGGACTGCTGCCATGCCGCGCTGCTTTGTCTGCGGCTTCGGGTTCAAACCCAATCGCCAGTGATCGAGATATTCTTTTCCGGTCCACTGATCTGGAAACAGATTGAGTCCCGATCCGATCCATCGCCTCCCTAACGTTCAAGGTTGCATAGGCATCAGGCAAGGCCATCAAGAAAGCTCCCCCACTTGTCCAATGCCTCCCGCCGCTCGGCGTCATAGCCGTAGCGATTGTATACCGCCGCAACGCCAGAAATCGTCCCCGAAATATGGTTCAGTACCTTCTCGATGACATGCGGCGCAATGCCTGCCCTAGCCATGCCTGATGCAGCGGTACGGCGCAGGTCATGGAACCGCCAGCCAGATGTCTCGGACTCTGCATGGATATGGCGCAACGCCTTGCTGAACCCACTGATCGGTGAGCGCCGTGTCGTGGTGAACACCCAATCGCAATCGGCGAAGCGCGGGACTTCCGCCAGCAACCGCAGCGCGAAATCATTGAGCGGGACAACATGCGGCTTGCCGTTCTTGGACAGCTCCGCCGGGATCACCCATTGCTTGGCTTCAAGATCGACCTGGCTCCATTTCATCTGCGATACTTCGCCGCGCCGTCTGTGCCGTCGCCAGCAGCAACGGCACGAATTGCCCGAACGGATAAGGTTCTTTGGCGCAGACCCGCAGCACGGCGCGGATTTCATCGTCGGTTAGCACCCGGTCGCGGGGTTGTTCGCGTGTTGGCGGCTTGGTCCCCGCAACGGGCGATGTTTCGATGATGCCGCGTTCCATGCACCACGTTGAATAGCTTGCGCAGATTGGAGTGGATGCGGTTGGCCTGATAGGAAGCACCGCGTTCAATGGCCCCGTCCATCAATTCGATGATGTCGTGCCGCTTGATCTCGCGAATATCGCGCTGCCCGTAAACGGACACGAACTCACGCTTCAGGATGCGCTCAGTCTCTGGTGCAACTGCGATTGCGCGGGCGGGCATATTGGCGGATGAAATCAGTGCAAATGGACTCGACAGTCATCCTGAGCTGTGCGACGACGCGCGGCGGGATCGATCCCCTCATCAACCAACGCAAGGCTTCGATCGCCTTGTTGCGGGCCTCGGCAAGGGAAATGCGGGGGTGAACGCCAATAGGCAAACGGCGTTGGTTCAATCCGTAGCGATACTTGACCGTGAAGACCTTCCTGCCGGTTGGAAATACGCGAAGGCTGAAACCCGGGCACAAGAGGTCATGGACCTCATACCGCTTCACCTTCGGCTTTAATGCCTCGATTGCCTTTACGCTGAGTGCCTTGCGCATGTGCCGTTCCTTTCAACGGCACCTCAATAATCACGGATTTCCGCCATTCTCAAAGGAATTCCTGATTGCGGACGGGATGCGTCAGAAAACTACGGGCTGCTACATGTCCGGTGATGACCGGGGGGTGCTTAGAACCAAACTCCGGGCAACGAACGCGCACCAAGTGCCGCGCGACAGGCTGGAGAATTTGCGTACTAACGTAATTTCGTGTCGGTTGAGGAATAGCGCATCTCTATCGACCCGGAATTACGTAACATTAAAGCGCGCCCGATATGCATACGAGGCCTTGATTGGCAGCCCCTTGCCGCAACCGCAGAGTTGAAGCCATGCGCATCATCTTCAGCCGAAAGGGCTTCGATTTCAAGTTCGGGCGGCAAGCCTTCCCCAATCAGAGATGGGCGCCCGATCAGTCTTCCGATCCCCGCCACGCGAAACTCCCGAACGACCTACGGCGACCTTGGCCTTGGCGAACTGGTGCAGTCGGTTACCAAGGGCAAATATGGGCCTGACGCCCTCTGCCATGCCGATCCCTACTTCGCGGATGGACGTTGCGCCTTCGGTCAAACCGGGTCCGCACAAGGCCATCTCGCCAAGAACGGCGTTAGTCGCGGCGATGTCTTTCTGTTTTTCGGTCTTTTCACCGAGGAACACACGCAGGAGCGCCATCATCGGATTTTCGGCTACATGTTGGTCGATGAGGTAATCGCGCTTGGCATCGATCCTGACCCCCGCCACGTGCCGCGCTTTGCCCCCGACCATCCCCATTTCATCGGCGCGCGTGATCGCAACAACACCTTGTATCTCGGTCCCGGTACTACAAGCGCGACCGCATCGCTTGACCTACGGTTGACGCAGACAGGAGGTCCGCTTGGCACATGGGCCATCCCCCAATGGCTCGAAGAGCATGGTTTGACCTACCACCGGGAAAGCTGGCGATGGCCGGTTCCGGGCACGCTTATTAGCGTAGCTCGCGGCCAAGAGTTCATCTGCGACATTGGCGACGATCCGACTGCCAAAGCGTGGCTCGACGAAATCATTGCCGGAATAGATAGTGAAGAATGCGCTGGTGATGTCCACGATGAAGTCGTCATCGCCATGCTTCGCCAGCCCCGCCTCAATGAGCCAACAGAGCAGCGAAACGATCCCTTCTGGGAATTTGGCAGTTTCGGCGTCACTGGATGTCATGGCTCCAACCTGCTCAATCCCAAGAAGGCGCATGAAATAGACGGAAAGCGCATCGCCTTCGCCCAAGGCGGGCCTGATGGGATCAAGCTGGTCTATGTCACGCCGCCGGTTTCGGTGCAGAATTATGCAAGCTGCGTCGAACTGAATTGGTCACCTGCCACGATGCCGTTGACCTACGATTTCGCGCCAACCCTGATCGACAACATGGGTTACTCCGATTTCCCGGCCTTGCTCGACATCATATGCAACGTGGCCAGAGCAACGCCAGTCGGGCAGTTCTCCAGCAAATTTCGATCCCGTCGCGAGCCGGTTCCACTTAACTTGGGCAGGCAATTGCTCTCTGTCTTCCAGAATGCCGAACGCGATGGCCGGGAACTCGCCACACACTATATCGACTGCTTGCCGTTCCTGCCCCCGAGAATTGACCTAGACCGGCACACAACCTATCAACAGCTCCTGATGTTTGCTCGCGGTGCGTCTCCGCTTAAGCCAAAGAAACGCCGGTGCTGACAGACTCTCGCGGAACCAAGGGGATTTATGTCAAAACGGCATGTATTTGAGGACATCCTGAATTCGGATTTCCGGTGGCCGATGGAAGGTGACACACCTTTCGTCGAGGCCGCAGACCCCATGGACAACGCGCTAATCGCGAAGGACGACTTTGCGCGCTTGGTGCTCATGACAGACGGATACAAAAGGGCAGCAGACATCGCTGTCGCCCATTGCGCCGAACACCCTGTCGACAGGGACTTTCTCGTTTATCCTATCATATTCAATTATCGGCAGTTCATTGAGTTATCGCTCAAATACCAGCTAGCGACGCACGGCAGGCCGGTCGATATCGAGGCCAACTGGAATACGCACAAGCTGGAAGACCTGTGGCAAGGCTTCGAAAAGATGCTCGAGCGGTACGGAACACCCGATCCAGATGAGGCTGACCCTGTCGTAGCTTCGGTTGTTGCGCAGTTTGCGAAGATCGATCCGAAGTCCGACTCCTACCGTTATCCGGTCGATCAAAAAGGCGCTCCCCTGCCCATGGCGTTCGCCGCCACTCATCTCCACAACCTAGCCGATGTAATGCAGGGTGTTGCAGGCTACTTTAGCGGATGTGACGGCTACCTGAGCGATCTATGCGGTGCGGCGCCATAAACCTCGCTGCGGGGTCCCAACGGGGCATCAGAAGCCGACAATTGGCTGCTACGGATCGCAATAGCCTGCAATTCCTTGCAAACCCACAGGCCGCGCAATTGCGTGCCCCAAGCAACATAATGCAACAAATTACTACGCAATACCAAGAGTTTAAGGCCAACTCTTAATCAGCGGGTCCTAGGTTCGAGCCCTAGTGCGTCCACCACTTTTCAATAACTCAATTGCATTGGCCTAGACGCCTCACCCGCGGGGTCGGCAATGCTGTCGCTGTTGGCCCGGTCGCCGGCTCACCGCGCAAATGCTTGCCGTAAGGCTGCGCAGGGCATAGAATTGTGCCAGCTCATGCACATGCGACGGTGGGCTGAGGGGAAACAATGCGACCGCAGATGTCGGGCAATCATGGTTGCTGAACGCAATCAGGGAGCTTCCGCGCCGACTACGGTGTTTGTCAGCTATGCGCGCAAGGACCAGAAGCGCGCGCTGCCGATCATCGATGCGCTGACCTCGGCCGGTTATGCGGTGTGGTGGGATGGCATGCTGGCGACCGGCGAACGGTTTGCCAACACCACCGAGGCTGCGCTGGAATCCGCCCGCGCCGTAGTGGTCTTGTGGTCAAGCACTGCGATCGTCTCGCACTGGGTTCACGATGAAGCAACACGCGGTCGCGATCGTGGGGTGCTGGTGCCGCTCTCGCTTGACGGAACCGAACCGCCGCTCGGCTTTCGCCAGTTCCAGACCCATCATGTCGGCACCCACCGCACCGCCAGCGACCCTGGGATCGCGGCAATGCTGCAAGCGGTCGCTGGCTTGCACGATGGTCCGGCAGCGCCGCTGCACACCCCTCCCCCCCGTCCGATGGTCAGCCGCCGCGCTGCGCTGGCCGGGGGTGCCGCGGCACTCGCCGTGACCGCTGGCGGAGCGGCTTGGTGGCTCGGCCTGCTGGGCGCAAGCCGGGGCAACAGCGTTGCGGTCTTGCCCTTCGCCAATCTTGGCGGCGATCCCAAAGGCAATTACTTCTCCGACGGCCTTGCTGCTGAAGTGCGCTCGCAACTTGCCGCAGAACCACTGCTGGCAGTCGCTGCGCAAACCTCGTCGAACAAGTTCCGCGACAGCAAGGATGACGCCAGCGATATCTCGCGCAAGTTGCGCGTTGCCTACTTGCTTGAAGGCAGCGTCCGCCGCGATGGTGAGCGGGTACGGGTTGCCGCCGAGCTGTTCGAAGGCAGCAGCGGGCATAGCCGCTGGGCCCAGACCTTTGACCGCAATCTGAAAGATGTATTCGCGGTTCAGGAGGAGATCGCTGCAGCAGTCGTCGCGGCGCTGACCACTCAGATGGCGCTGATCGGGGTCAAGGGCGCCGCCAAGGCCCCCGGCGGCACCACCAGTTTCGCCGCCTATGACGCCTATCTGCAGGGCATCGACCAGTATGACCGCGCCAGCGACCGCAGCGGCGACGAGCTGGCACTGGCCAAGTTCGACAAGGCGATCGAACTTGACCCAGGCTATGCCATGGCCCGCGCCGCCCGGGCGCGCTCGCTCACGGTATTCGGCAACCAGTATGACCATGGCGCGGCGCGGCGCGCGCGCTATGCCGAAGCAGCCACGGAAGCACACAAGGCTGTCGAGCTCGCCCCTGAACTCGCTGAAGCACAATCAGCGTTGGGTTTTACACTGTTTACCGGCAAGGTCGATATTGCCGCTGCGCGCGAGCCCTATGCCAAGTCGTATCAGCTCGGCCGCGGCAACGCCGACGTTCTGACCCGTTTTGCTTCATACGAAGCGCGCTGCGGGCGGATTGCCGTGGCGCGTCCGGCGATCAAGCGCGCGGCCGAGCTGGATCCGCTCAACGCCCGCGCTTTTCGTCAAATTGGCGAGGTTGAGTATTGTGCACGCGAATGGGCAGCTTCGATCCCACCTATCCGCCATGCGCTTGAACTCAATCCCGAAATGTCGGTGGCGCATGCTGCGATTGCATATGCTTATCTGATGCTTGGCGACCTGGCCGCAGCCGAACGGGAGCTGGCGCAGGAGAAGAGCAGCCTGTTCCGCGAAACCGGACTGGCTATCCTTTCGCTGCGGCGTGGGCAGGCCGAACAGACCGCCAAGCATCAGGCCGCACTGATAGCCGAAAATGGTGACAACAGCCTCTATCAGCAAGCGCAGGTGCTGGCCCAGGCAGGAAAAATCGAACCGGCGCTGGAAATGCTTGACGCGGCGCGGCGCGAGGCAGACTCTGGGCTGATCTACTTGCGCAACGATCCGTTCGTCGATCCGCTGCGCAAGCACCCGCGCTTCGTCGCCTTGCTCGGAGCGCTCGGCTTCAACTAGTCTCAAAGGTGAGGTGCAATGGGAGACGGCGACATGACCGAAAAAAAGAAACCCGCAGCTGAGCCAGGCAGCGGTGATCGGGGTAGTGGCGATCGCGGCAGCGGTGATCGTGGCAGTGGCGATCGCGGCAGCGGTGATCGCGGCAGCGGTGATCGCGGCAGCGGTGACCGGGGCAGCGGTGATCGCGGCAGCGGCGACCGGGGTAGCGGTGATCGCGGCAGCGGCGACAGAGGCAGCGGCGATCGCGGCAGCGGCGATAGAGGCAGCGGCGACCGGTAAACAATACTTGCACAGATCAGGCAGGCCCCCTTACCATGATTGTACAGGGGGTTTGCCTGGTCTGGCGCAAGTCCTGGTTTGGTGCGAAGGAGTGGCGCGATGACTGTCGAACTGGTCGGAACGGTCCGCTCCACCCTCCAGTCCACTGACCACCCCTACATGCAAGGTGCCTGGCGTCCGACATTCAACGAATGGAACGCCATTTTCGAAAACGGCGATGCCGAAGTCATCGGCACGATCCCGGGCGACATCGACGGGGTTTATGTCCGCACTGGCGAGGTTCCAGTCCACGAGCCAATCGGGCGTTATCATCCGTTCGATGGCGACGGGCAAATCCACGCGATCAGTTTCAAGGGCGGCCGCGCCAGCTTCCGCAGCCGGTTCGTGCGGACCAAAGGCTTCCAGGCCGAGCAGGAGGCGGGCCGCGCGCTTTGGGCAGGCCTGATGGAACCGCCGCACAAATCAACCCGGCCAGGCTGGGGCGCACAGGAATGGCTCAAGGACTCGTCCTCGACGGATGTGGTCGTCCACGCCGGACAGATCCTTTCGACCTTCTACCAGTGCGGCGAAGGTTACCGCCTCGATCCGTTTACGCTTGAACAGTTCGGGACTGAAAGCTGGGTCCCGCTCGACGGAATTTCCGCCCACCCAAAAGTCGATCCAGCGACCGGGGAGCTGCTGTTCTTCAACTATTCCAAGCATGCCCCGTTCATGCATTACGGCGTGGTCGGAGCGGATAACCGTCTGAAGCATTACGTCCCGATCCCGCTGGAAGGTCCGCGGCTGCCGCACGACATGGCTTTTACGCCGAACTACAGCATTTTGAACGATATGCCGCTATTCTGGAACCCCGAGCTGCTCGAACGCAATCTTCATGTGGTGCAGTTTCACCCTGAGCGGAAAAGCCGCTTCGGGATCATCCCGCGTTACGGCAAATCCACAGACATCCGTTGGTTCGAGGCCGAGCCGACCTATGTGCTACATTGGCTCAATGCCTGGGAGGAAGGCGACGAGGTGGTGCTCGACGGCTATTTCCAGGACGAGCCGATGCCGAAAAGCTTTCCTGATGCACCCGCGGGCTATGAACGGATGATGGCCTACCTTGACCAGATGTTGATGAAGCCCCGGCTGCACCGCTGGCGTTTCAATCTCAAGACCGGGGAGACCCGCGAAGAACCCCTCGACGAGCGCATCCTTGAGTTCGGAATGATCAATCAGGCCAAAGCAGGACGCAAGAACCGCTATGCCTACAGCGCGGTACCCGAGCCTGGCTGGTTCCTGTTTCGCGGCCTGATCAAGCATGACCTCGTGGCCGGGACGAGCGAAGAGCTCTCCTTCGGGCCGGGCCGGTTCGGCAGCGAAGCGCCGTTCGCCCCGCGGATCAACGCGACGGACGAAGATGACGGCTACCTTGTCTCATTCATCGCCGACGTGGAAAATGACCGCTCGGAATGCGTGCTGATCGATGCCAAGCGCTTCGCCGAAGGGCCGGTTTGCCGGATCATCCTGCCCGAACGGTTCTGTTCGGGCACGCACTCAGCCTGGGCCAATGGCGATGACATCGGCATGGGACCAAATAGCGTATTGGCTGCCTGATCCCGGCGGTCAGGCCGGGATCTGGTTGAACGGCACGCCCTTGTCCGGGCGGTGGTCCTGCGGTAGGCCCAGGATCTTCTCGGCGATGGTGTTCAGCAGCACTTCGTCCGATCCGCCGGCAATGCGTCCAGTCGGGGCATTAAGCCAGCTTGATCCCCAGTCGTTCTTGACCGAGCCGTGCGCATCGAATTCGAGCCCGCCATTGCCTTGCAGGTCCATCGCCAGCTCGGACAGCTTCTGACGGCTGCGCACTGCGACCAGCTTCTGCAAGGAACCCTCTGGCCCGGGCATCATCCCCGCCTGCATCATCAGGAAAGCCCGCTTGGTGATCGAATCGAGCCCGGCGCGCATCGCGTGATTGCGGGCGATGGCGGAACGGATCCGCCCGTCTTGCAGCGCGGGACGGCCGTTGAGATCGATTTCCTTGGCCAGCTTGACGAATTCATTGAGGTGCGGCCCGAACCCGGCGCTGTCGGTGGCGATGTAGCGCTCGATCATCAAGGTCGCCAGCGCCACCCCGAAGCCGCCGCCAACCTCGCCCATGCGCTGGTTGTCTTCCAGGCGGACGTCGTCGAAGAACACCTCGTTGACGTGGCTGTCACCGCCCGCCAGCTTGATCGGGCGGACCTCCACCCCCTTGCCGCGCATATCGACCCAGAAATAGGTCAGGCCCTTGTGCTTCTCCACCGTCGGATCGGTGCGGACCACGATCACGCCATAATCGCAATATTGCGCCCAGCTGGTCCAGACCTTTTGGCCGTTCATCTTCCAGCCGTTGCCGTCAGGCTCGGCGCGGGTTCGCAGCGCTGCCAGGTCCGATCCGCCCGAGGGTTCGGAGAACAGCTGGCACCAGATCTCCTCACCCTTCAGCGCCTTGATCACGCGCTCTTTCACCCATTCCCGGTCCTGGCCATAGCGGATCAGGATCGGCACCGGCATGCCAAGCGAGATGCCGAAGAACACGCTCGGCATGCCGAACTGCATTTCTTCGGCGTCGTAAGTAATCTTTTCGAGGTGACCCAGCCCCTGCCCGCCGATCTCGGTGTCCCAGTTGATACCGGCATAACCGGCATCGTACTTGGCTGCCATGAACTCGCGGCCGATAGCCAGATCCTGCTCGACGGTATTGCCTTTGCGGGCATCGCGGCCAAATTTGGGCGCCATGCTTTCCAGCCAGGCGCGCGCCTTCAGGCGGTAGGCTTCCAGATCGCTCATGCTGCTTCTCCTGCCAGCTGGTCAACCAGCACGTCTTCCCAGAAATAGAGACTGCCTTGCTCGACGGCGAGGCTACGGGCACGGCGCATGTGGAGGTGCAGGCCCTGCTCCCAGGTCACCCCGATGCCGCCGTGGATCTGGATGCAATCGCGCGCGCAGGTGTCATAGCCGTCGGTCGCCGAAATTCGTGCGTCGGCGGCGGCGATCAGGAAGTTCGCTTGACCATCACTGGCGGCGGCGTGGATGCAGTTGGCGCGGGCAATCTCGACCAGCCCGTACATCTCGGCGATGCGGTGTTTGATTGATTGGAACGCCCCGATCGGCTGGCCAAACGCCTTGCGCGTCACCGCATATTCGCGGGCGATGTGAAGCAAGGCCTCGGATCCGCCAACCTGCTCGTGCGCGGTAACCACCGCCATCCGCGCAAGGATATCAAGCGCCAGCGCGCGGGCCACCTCGCCTTCCGCCAGTACTGTCGCAGGCGTCTCCGAGAACACCAAATCGGCATAGAGCCGCGCGTTGTCATAGCTGTTGACCGGACTGCGCGCCGCGCCCGCCAGTTCGGCCAGCACCAGCACCGGTCCGCTCTCGCCGCTGGCCCAGACCACCGCGATATCGGCGCTGAGGCCGCCGGCCACCGCGGGCTTGGTGCCGCTGAGCTTGCCCCCGGCGTAGCGCACCGCCGGAACCGGTGGCAATGCCGCGCTGCCCTCCGCCATGGCGACTGCGGCGAGCGCTTCGCCCGAAGCCAGCCTGGGCAGCCATACGGCGTCCCCGCCCGCCAGCAGCGCCCGGCTGGCGCCATAGCCGGCGGTCAGGAACGGCGCCCCGGCTGTCGCTGCGCCGGTCGCCAGCGCTACCAGGCCCAGTTCGACCAAGCCAAGCCCTAGCCCGCCGTGCTCCTCAGGGATCGCCAGTGCGGTCCAGCCTTGCTCAACCGCGGTGTCCCAGAACGGCTTGTCGCAGCTCCCGACTTGCTCAAGCAGCGCGAGCAACCGCGCCTTGTCGGTGCGGGCATCGAGCACGCGGCGCGATTCGGTCGCAATCGCCTGCTGCCCTTCATCATAGAGAATCGACATAGCCTGACTGTCTCCCGGGGAGTTGTGTTAACCGCGTGATTAAACCGGCGACGAACTTTGTCCAGACCTGTCGCGTTGCTGCAAGCCAATCGAGCGGCTAGACACTATCGGAACAGATGATGCGCATTGCCCTCGCCTTGATCTTGGTTGCCGCCGGTCTGCCCAGCCCGGCCTTGGCTGAGCGTGCGCCCACCGCGCGCGCGGCAATCGCAGCCAAGGTTCAGCAGCAGCTGCAAGGCGATTTTGCCAAACACAGCCAGGCCGAGATCTACATGGCGATCCAGCCGGTCGATATCGAAGGCGATGCCATCCAGGACTGGCAGATCGATTGGAAAGCGTTTGGCGCGGGCTGGTGCGGAACCGGGGGTTGCCGCTATCAGCTGTGGTCGGGGCGGACCAAGGGTGAGCCGCGGCTGCTGTTCGACCGCCAGATGCGCGCGCTGTCGATCGAACAGCGCGATGGCAACACCGTGTTCGTGTTCGATTTCCACGGCGGCGAGTGCGGCGGCTTTGGCAGCCAGGCTTGCCCCGGCGAATTCACCTGGGATGCTGTTGCCAAGGCGCTGGTGTTGCTGCCCACTCCGGCCCGCCACACCGCAGTCGAAAATCCGCAGGTGTTTGGCCGTTAGCCGCGTGCTGCGCGGCGCGGCAGCCTGATCACTTCGCCGGCACCGCGCGGCATCCGGTTCCAGGCATCGAGCGCGGCAATCTTGTAAGCCTCGGCCAAGGTCGGATAGTTGAAGCTGTTGTCGATAAAATAGTCGATCGTCCCGCCCAGCTCGATCGCGGCCTGGCCGATGTGGACCAGCTCGGTCGCGCCCTCGCCGATGATGTGAACCCCCAGCAGGCGGCGGGTCGGTCGATCGAACACCAGCTTGAGGATCCCGGCATCGACCCCCATGATGTGTCCGCGCGAGGTTTCGCGGAACCGGGCAATCCCGCATTCGTAAGCGAGGCCCTGCACGCGCGCTGCTTCCTCGGTCAGCCCGACGCAGGACAGCTCGGGGACCGCGTAGATTCCAATCGGGAAGTTGGCGCCGCCTTTGGGCAACGGCGCACCAAACGCATGGCAGGCCGCCGCGCGGCCCTGTTCGAGCGAGGTTGAGGCAAGGCTGGGAAAGCCGATCACGTCGCCGGCTGCGTAGATGTGGCCAACCGCAGTCTGGTAGGTCGCGGGATCGACACTGAGCCGACCGCGCGGATCGGCTTCGAGGCCGGCTGCAGCAAGATCGAGCGCGGCGGTCGCCCCGAACCGTCCGGCGGTGTAAAGCACCATGTCGCTGCGCAGCTCGCGCCCATCGGAGAGGCGGCAGACGGCCGCTTTGCCGTCGTGGACAATCCGCTCAACTTCCGCGCCCAGCCGCAGGTTCATGCCGCGGTCACGCAGCTGGTGGACCAGATGCTCGACCACTTCCTGATCCATGAATTCAAGCAGCGCCGCGCGCGGTTCGACCAGCGTCACCGGCACGTCGAGCGCGGCGAAGATCGTTGCGTATTCCAAACCGATCACCCCGGCACCGACTACGGTCAGGCTGCGCGGCACCCGGGGGTTGAGGATGAAATCGTCGCTGTCGAGCACGCTAACGCCATCGAACGGGATCGCCTCGGGTCGGTGCGGCTGGGTCCCGACCGCGATCAGGATGCGCTCGGCCTCGACCACCTGTTCCTGCGTTGCGCCTTCGCATCCGCTGTCGACCACCAGGGTGTGGGAATCGTGAAACCGCCCCGCTCCGATCATGGTCCGCACCCCGTTGCGGGCGAACTGGTGTTCGAGCACTTCGATCTCGTGGCTTAGCGTCTTGCCCAGCCGTGCGGCCAGGTCAGCACCGTCGATCTCGCGCTTGACCCGGTAGGAGCGGCCATAGAACCCGCGCTCGCGCCAGCCGGAGAGGTTGAGCGCGGTCTCGCGCAGGGTCTTGGACGGAATCGTCCCGGTATGCACCGAAACCCCGCCGACCCGCGCGCGGTTGTCGACTACCAACACCGACTTGCCGAGCTTGGCCGCCTGCACTGCAGCACGGCGCCCGGCCGGACCGCTGCCCAGAACCACGAAATCGAACCGCATTGCCCTACCCTCGTTGTTGGTCCAACCAGCAAGGACGGCTGATTGTGGCCCAAGTTAACGCACAGCCCGGTTGACAGCAGCGCGGCGGGCGCCAAGCTGCGTTTCCAGGGAACGGTCGCAAACGCCGGTGGAGGAACAAAGATGCGCAAGTTCATGGCAACCGCAGCGCTGCTGCTGACATCGACATCATTGGTATCGGGATGTGACCAGCTCAAACAGGCGACCGGCAGTCAAGCCGAGGTAACGAACACCACCTATCCCGAGCAAGTGTTCTGGGGCGACACCCACCTCCACACCGCCAATTCGGTCGATGCCTTCGGCTTCGGCACCCGGCTCGATCCCGAAACCGCGCTGCGCTTTGCCCGCGGTGAGGAAGTGACCGCGACCACGGGGGGTAAGGCCAAGCTGGCTCGCCCGCTCGATTTCCTGGTGGTCAGCGACCACGCCGGAGGGTTGGGTTCAACCAAAGCGCTCTTCGACGCGCCGCGCACGCTGATCAGCGACCCAATGCTATTGCGTTGGCACGATCTGATGCACGAAGGACCCGAGGGCTCGCTTAAGGCAACTGGCGAAATGCTCGCCGCGCGCGCTAAGGGCGGAGGCTTGGCCCCGTCAGTACTCACCGATCCGGTTGCAGGAGCGAAACGCACCCGCAAGATCTGGGACGAAAACATCGCCACAGTCGAACGTTACAATGAACCGGGCAAGTTCACCGCGTTCATCGGCTTCGAATACACGCTGATGCAGACCGGCAACAACATGCACCGCAACGTCATTTTCCGCGACGGCGGCGACAAGGCCGGGACCGTGGTTCCGCTCGATGAGACCGGGCACGATTGGCCCGACAAGTTGTGGGACTACATGGACGCCTATGAACAGGCGACCGGCGGCAAGGTGCTGGCGATCCCGCACAATTCGAACGTTTCCAACGGCATGATGTTCATGTTCACCGAGCCTAATGGCGGGCCGATGAGCGCCGAATATGCCCGCCGCCGCCTGGCCCATGAACCGGTGGTTGAAGTCACCCAGATCAAAGGCGATAGCGAGGCCCATCCGTTCATGTCGCCCAACGACGAATTTGCTGGATACGGCACAGCCGGTTGGGATAAGCTCAATCTTCTAGGCAATGTCGCCACCAAACCCGGCGATCTGCCTGGCTCCTATGTGCGCGAGGCGCTGAAGCGCGGGCTGCTGATCGAGCAGCGCACCGGCGCGAACCCTTACAAATTTGGCATCATCGGCTCGACCGACAGCCACACTTCGCTGTCAACGCCTGATGAAGACAACTTCTTCGGCAAGCACGCTGGCGTCGAACCTTCGGCCAAACGGGCCACCGCCGGATTCATTCCCGGGGTGCCGAGCGGGCGGATGAACTGGCAGGCGCTGGCCAGTGGCTACGCCGCGGTCTGGGCGACCAGCAACTCCCGCGGCGCGATCTTCGATGCGATGATGCGGCGCGAGGTCTATGCCACCACCGGCACCCGGATGACGGTGCGGGTGTTCGGGGGCTGGGACTTCAAGGCCGAGGACCTGAAGGGCGACTGGGTCAAGTCCGGCTATGCCCGCGGGGTGCCGATGGGTGGTCAGCTGAAGGGCGGAACCGGCACGCCCAGTTTCCTGATCTCGGTGCTCAAGGACCCAGTCGGCGCCAATCTTGACCGGGTGCAGGTGGTCAAGGGCTGGGTCGACAAGGCCGGGCAGGCCCAGGAAAAAGTGTTCGATGTAGTCTGGTCGAATGCGGAAACCCGCAAGGCAGTGGGCGGCAAACTGCCCGCGGTGGGTGATACCGTCGACCCGGCCACCGCGACATACCAGAACACGATCGGCGCACCGACGCTCGCCACGGTCTGGAGCGATCCCGAATTCAGCGCCAGCAACCGCGCGTTCTACTACGTCCGGGTGCTCGAAATCCCGACCCCGACCTGGATGGCCTACGATGCGGTGCGCTACAAGCTGACGCTGCCGCCGGAAATCCCGCTTAGGCATCAGGAACGCGCCTATACCTCGGCGATCTGGTACAACCCCGCCTGACATGAGCTTGCAAGACATTGGCCAGCGCTGGCTGAAGGAGCCGCTGGTCCACTTCCTGATTGCCGGGGCGCTGGTATTCTGGCTGCTCTCTGGGCGCGCGCCGGACCTTGGCGAGCGCCGGATCGTGGTCGATGAGCGCGTCGTCGCCGGGCTGGTTCAGCGCTTCTATGACAGCTTCCGCCGCCCCCCCAGCCAGGACGAAATCGACGGAATGATCCGCGATCATGTCAAGGATCAGGTCTATTACCGCGAGGCGCTGAGCCTTGGCCTCGACCAGAGCGACGAAGTGGTGGTGCGGCGGATGCGGCGCAAGATGGAATCGCTCGCCGTCGCCGATGCCGAGGCGGCGCTGCCCAGCGACGCGGAATTGCAGGCGCTGCTCAACAAGGATCCGGCGCGCTATTCGCTTGATCCCAAGACCACGTTTGATCAGGTCTATCTCGGCGGCGATACGCCCGAGGCGCGGATCGCGGCCGATACCAAGCTGGCGCAGCTGCGTCAGGGAATCGCGGTGAACGGCGTGCCCGCCCCGCTCCCCGGCAAGCTCGATCTGGTCAGCGCGAGCGAGATCGCCGCGACTTTCGGTGATGAGTTCACCCTGGCGCTGCGCAACTTGCCGCAAGGAAAATGGTCAGGCCCGGTTGCTTCGGGACTGGGACTCCATCTGGTTCGCGTCACCGCCCGCAATGCCCCGGAAAAGCCAAGCATCGCGAGCGTCCGCCAGCGCCTCGAAAACGATTGGCGCGCTGCGGCGGTCACAAAGGCCCAGGACAGTGCTTATGCCGAGATCGCCAAAGGCTATGACGTGGTGATCGCGAAGCCGAAGGAATGAGGCTGCTGCGCCTGTTGTTGGCATGCCTAGCCCTGCTCGCCGCGCTCCCCGCCCGCGCCGACGAGCTGCGTCCCGGCTATCTCGAACTGACCCAGCAAGACGCGCAGCACTGGCGGATGCTGTGGAAAGCGCCGGTACTGGGCGGCCTCGCCACCCGAGCCCGCCCCGATGTGCCGGAATTCTGCACCCAGTCCGCCCCGGTCGCGCGGCTTGAGGGAACCTCGCTGGTCGCCGAATCGCGCCTGACATGCAGCCGTGATCTGGCCGGCGCGCGGATTGGCCTCAAGGGCATGGAGGCGACCTTCACCGATGCGCTGGTCCGGATCGCCCCGCTCGGCCGCCCGGTCCAGGCAGCGCGGCTGACTCCGCAGCAAACCTCGATCGAAGTCGCGACTGTGCCCGATCGCTGGGAAGTGGCGCGCAATTACTTTGTGATCGGGGTCGAGCACATCGTCTTCGGCTGGGACCACCTGCTGTTCGTGATCGCGCTGGTGCTGCTGCTTGGGCACCTGTTGAGCGTGGTCAAGGCGGCGACGGCCTTCACTGTCGCTCACTCGATCACGCTGGTTGGGACCACGCTGGGCGCATTCGGCTTGCCCCAGGCCCCGGTCGAGGCGCTGATCGCGCTGTCTATCGTGTTCCTTGCGGTCGAGATTGCCAAACAGGATCCTGCCAATCCGCGTCTGTCCGAGCGGATTCCTTGGATTGTCGCGTTCCTGTTCGGGCTGATCCACGGCTTCGGCTTTGCCGGGGCGCTGCGCGAGATCGGGCTGCCTGAAACCGACGTGCCGATGGCCTTGCTGACGTTCAACCTGGGGGTTGAGGCCGGACAGTTGGCCATCGTTGCGGCCATGCTCGCGGTGATCGCGCTGGCCCGGCGCATCACCCCGCAAGCGCTGCGTCCCGCGACGCTAATCGCAACATATGGCATCGGCACCGTGGCCAGCTTCTGGTTCATTGAGCGGATAGTGGGATGAGGCTCCACGGCCTCGATGCCCTGCGCGGGATCGCGGCGCTGTGCGTGGTCGGTCTGCACACCGGGGCGGTGTTCGGCAGTTTTCCCGGCTTGTTCGCCAAGGGCTATCTCGCGGTCGATTTCTTCTTGATGCTCTCGGGCTATCTGATGGCGCGGATCGCCGAACCTCGGTTGGCCGCCGGCGCATCGCCGCGTGGCTATATCGCCGCGCGTTACCGGCGGTTCTGGCCGGTCGTGACGCTCGGTTCGCTGATCGGCATCCCTTACCTGTGGGTCCGCACCCAGGGCGACCCGGCGTGGTTTGCTGGAGCGCTGGCAGCCAACCTGGCTTTCATCCCATTTTCCGCCGACCGCCTGATCTTCCCGCTCAATGTGCCGGTCTGGACGATCCTGTTCGAGCTCTTGGCCAATGCCTTGCATGTTTTCGTGCTGCGGCGACTTTCAACCCGGCAGCTAACTTTACTTACGCTGATCCTGCTTACAGTGACGACCGGCGTGGCGGTCGATTACGGTTCGCTTGATGTCGGCGCGCGTCCATCCAACGTTGCTTACGCAGTGCCGCGGGTGCTGCTCGCTTACACCATCGGCATGCTGCTGTGGCGCTGGCGGGGCGCAGACCTGCGCTTGCCGTTGCCCGGTTGGCTGGCGCTGGTGGCGATGCCCGCAGCCATATTGGCGAGCTGGTATGGCGGCTATCGCCACTGGAGCTTCGATCTGGCCTTCGTCGTGCTGCTCTGCCCGCTGGTGATCGCGGCCGCGCTGAACATCGCCCGCGATACAACCCTTGGCGGTTTTTCCGCCGACATCGCATTCCCGCTGTTCGCCAGCCATGTCCCCGTCCTCGAAGCGACCAGGCTCGCCGGCTATGGCCCTGCGCTCGGCCTCCCCGCCGCATTCGCTGTCGCGCTGGCAATCCTGTGGTGGACAAAGCGTCCGGCGCGGCTACGACCCGCCGCAGCGTGACCCAGACCCAACGCATCCACGGCCTCGACGGTCTGCGCGGCATCGCGGCGCTCGGCGTGGTCGGGTTCCATCTCCACATCGCCTATGCCTCGGTCCCGAACTGGTGGGCAAAGGGCTATCTCGCGGTCGATTTCTTCATGATGCTATCGGGCTATGTCATGGCCCGCACCTATGAAGCGCGGATACAGGCCGGGCTGGGGCCGCTGGCCTTCTTCAAGATCCGCTACAAACGGATGTGGCTGACCATGCTGATCGGCGGACTGATCGGTATTCCCTACCTGTGGCACATCGCTCCCGATCCGGCGCTTTTTGCCGCCAGTATGCTGCTCAATCTGGCGCTGCTGCCGGCCCCGTTCAACCACGAACTGTTCCCGCTCAATGGCCCAACATGGTCGATCTTCTTCGAATTGATCGCCAATCTGCTGCACGGGGTGCTGCTGTGGCGCCTCGGAATCCGCGGCCTGGTCTGCTTGCTGGCGGTGCTGCTGGGCTTGCTGGTGGCCATGATCCGGATCAACGGCTCGGTCGATTTTGGGCCCCTCGCAGCGCACTGGTTCCCCGGGATCATCCGCAGCCTGGTCCCCTATCTGGGCGGCATCCTGCTGTGGCGGTGGTGGCAAGACCGTCCGGTCCTGCCGATCCACCCCGCGGTGCCGTTCCTGGCCCTGCCGATCCTGTTCGCTGCGCCGCTGCCTGCGCTGGGCTGGGCCTATGACCTGCTGTTCGTGGTGCTGGTCTGTCCGCTGCTGATCGCCGGGGGGCTGAACTTGAAAAGCGAAGCAAGGTGGGCCGCGCGGCTCGGCTTGCTCTCGTTCCCGCTCTATGCGGTCAACGTGCCGGTGCTGCACAATGCCGGTTTGCTGGGCCTTGGCCCGGTCCCGGCGATCATTGCGGTAGCGCTTGTCACCCTGGCGCTGGACTTGTGGTTGTCGCAGCGCCAACGCCGTGCCAAAGCGCCTGCTACGACCTGACTTCCGGAGACCCAGTCCATGGACAGCCCCGTCCTCTACTCGCTCGATGCTGACGGCATCGCCACGATCACGCTCAACAAACCGGAGATGCGCAATCCGATTTCCGACATGGATCTGATCGAAGCACTGCTCGATACACTGCAAGCGATGGAAGACGATCCTGCGGCGCGCGTCGCGATCCTGACCGGGGCGGGACCGGCGTTCTCCGCGGGCGGCAACCTCAAGGCGATGCGGGCCGATGCCGGCGGGCTCAACGCCAGTTTGCCGGCGCGAACCCGGCGCAATTACAAGAGCGGAATCCAGCGCCTGCCGTTGGCCTTCGCCGCGCTGGAAGTGCCGGTGATCGCCGCGGTCAACGGCCCCGCGATCGGCGCCGGGCTTGATCTCGCTTGCATGTGCGATCTGCGCGTCGCCGGGGAAAGCGCCAAGTTCGCCGAGAGCTTCGTCAAGCTGGGGATCATCCCCGGCGATGGCGGGGCCTGGCTGATCCAGCGGATCGTCGGCTTCTCCAAGGCCGCCGAGCTGACCCTGACCGGCGAAACCATCGACGCTTCCGAGGCGCTGCGGATCGGGCTGGTCAATCAGGTCGTGCCCGATGCCGAGCTGATGGCCGCGGCCCGCGCCTTTGCGCTCAGAATCGCTTGCAACCCCTCGTTCGCGGTGCGGATGGCCAAGCGGCTGATCTGGGACGCGCAATCGATGAGCATCGCTCAGGTCCTGGAGATGTCGGCGGCGATGCAGGCTCTGGCTCACGCCACCAAGGACAACGCCGAGGCGGTCAATGCGTTCCTTGAAAAGCGCAAACCGGTGTTCACGGGTGACTGAATCACATCCTATGTGATTCGACAGTTGAGCATCACATTGTAGTGTGATAACCCGCGCTCCATGTCTGACAACATCATCGATCGCGTCCGCCGCCTCGTCAACGAAGGCGGAATGTCGCGCGCCGGTCTGTCCCGTGCCGCCGGGCTCCATGCCAACACCCTGCGCGAATGCACCGACGACGGCTGGAACCCCACTGCCGAGACTCTGCGCAAACTCGAAGCATTCCTGTGGGATGCCGACGAAGCGCCGGTACTGGTCGGGATCGAGGAGATCATCGACGAGGCGCGCAATGGCCGGATGTTCATCCTGGTCGACGACGAGGACCGCGAGAACGAGGGCGATCTGGTGATCCCCGCGCAGATGGCGACGCCCGATGCTGTCAATTTCATGGCCACCAACGGCCGCGGCCTGATCTGCCTGACCCTGACCCGCGGCCGGACTGAGGCTCTCGGCCTTGAGCTGATGAGCCGCAACAACGGCACTCGCCATGAAACCGCCTTCACCGTCTCGATCGAAGCGCGCGAAGGGGTCACCACCGGGATTTCCGCCGGCGACCGGGCGCGCACTGTGTCAGTGGCGATCGACGCGGCCAAGACCAGCGACGACATCGTCTCCCCCGGCCATGTTTTCCCGCTGATCGCGCGCGAGGGCGGCGTTCTGGTCCGCGCCGGGCACACCGAGGCTTCGGTCGATATCTCCCGCCTAGCCGGGCTCAACCCCTCGGGCGTGATCTGCGAGATCATGAACGAGGACGGGACCATGGCGCGGATGGACGATCTGGTTCCCTTTGCCCGCCGCCATGGCCTGAAAATGGGGACGATCCGCGACCTGATCGCCTATCGCCGCAAGCACGATCATCTGGTGGAAAAGCGCGCAGAGCTGAGCTTTACCAGCAAGTGGGGCGGCGAATGGACCGCCTTCACTTTCTTCAACAAGGCCACCGGCGATGAAACCATGGCGCTGGTCAAGGGCCACATCTCGGAAGGCCAGCCAACCCTGGTGCGGATGCACACCATGAGCATGTTCGTCGATGTCTTCGGCGAAACCAATGAGCGGGCTGGATTGCTTGCCCGGTCGATGGAAATCATCGCCGAGGCCGGGGTCGGAGTAATGGTTCTGATCAACAAGCCGATGGCCGGGATCGTCTCGCGCTTCATTCAGTTGCGCAAGGAAGGCAAGGGAGCGGGCGCGCCCGAGGTCGAGCAATTGCGCGACTATGGCGTCGGCGCCCAGATCCTGGCCGAACTGGGGGTGCACGATATGATCCTCCTGACCAACACCCACCACACCCTTGCCGGGCTCGAAGGCTATGGCCTGTCGATCGTCGGCGAACGGCCCATTGACGGAACGGCAGGCGAATAATGGCAAAGTTTCTGATCGTCGAAGCCCGGTTCTATGACCATCTCAACGATATGCTGGTCGCCGGCGCCAAGGCTGCGTTCACCGCAGCAGGACATTCGGTTGATGTAATCACTGTCCCCGGCGCACTCGAAGTTCCCGGTGCCATCGCGCTTGCCGACCAGGCCGGCGCTTACGACGGTTATGTGGCGATCGGCGTGGTGATTCGCGGAGAAACCTACCATTTCGAGATCGTTGCCGGCGAGAGCGCGCGCGGGATCATGGCCCTGACCATGGACGGCGTGGCGATCGGCAACGGCATCCTGACGGTGGAGAACGAGGCGCAGGCGCTGGTCCGCGCCGACCCCGCGCAAAACGACAAGGGCGGCGAGGCAGCCAAGGCGGCGATCGCGCTGCTGGCGCTCAAGGAGAAGTTTGCGTGAGCAGGCATCTCTCGCTTGGCGGGCTAAAACTGGTGCTGGGCGGCAACGTGTTCGGCTGGACCGCTGACCGCGACACCAGCTTCGAAGTGCTTGATGCCTTCTACGAAGCCGGCGGGCGGATGATCGATACGGCCGAGGCCTATTCGCTGTGGGTCCCAGGGCACACAGGCGGCGAAAGCGAGACGGTTATCGGCGAATGGATGGCCGATCGCGGGGTGCGCAAGGACATGCGGATCGGAACCAAGACCAATGTTGCAGGCAAGGCCGGCGGGCTGAAGCCCGAAGCGTTGCAGGCGCATCTCGCGCAGTCGCTCGAGCGGCTGAGCACCGGCTATGTCGATCTTTACTACGCCCACCGCGACGATCCCGAAACCCCGCAGGATGAAGTTGCCGATGGCTTTGCCGCGCTGATCGCGGCGGGCCAGGTGCGCGAGGCGGGGGCGTCAAACTTCACCGAAGCGCGCCTGCGCGGCGCGCTCGCTGCGGCCAAATCACGCGGGGTTCCGGGCTACGGCGTGTTGCAGAACCAGCACAACCTGCTGGAACGCGGTGAGTACGACGCCGATTACCAGAACTTTTGCGTCGCCAGCGACGTGGCAGTGCTGCCCTATTTTGGTCTTGCCAGCGGCTACCTGACCGGAAAGTATCGCAAAGAAGCCGATTTCGAGCGCTATGCCCGCGGCAGCCGGGTGCGCAAATATGCCCAGTCCGGCCCGCCCTTGCTGGCGCTGATGGATACCATCGCGGCCGAATGCGAGGCGACGCTGGGTCAGGTCGCGCTGGCCTGGCTACTCGATCAGCCAGGGATTGCCGCCCCGATCGCCAGCGCCACCACTGCCGACCAGGTCGATGATCTGCTCGAAGCGGTCGAGCTTGAATTGCTGCCCGATCAGCTGGCCAGGCTTAACGCTTTCAAGCCCGCATCGCCCGGGTGATCACGACTGCCTCGCTGTTGATGCTGGCCTCGGGCGCGGCTCATGCGGTGGTCAATGCGATCCTCAAGTCCGGCGGCGACAAGATGTCGAGCCGCGCGCTGATCGACGGGTCGAGCGCACTGCTGGTCCTGCCGCTGGCGTTCGTGGTCCCCCTCCCCACCGGCGCCTGGACCTGGCTGCTGGCATCGTTCGCGGTGCATCTGGTCTATCTGATCTGCGTGATCAAGGCCTTCGAAGGCGCCGATATGAGCGCGGTCTATCCGGTGATGCGCGGCACGGCACCAGTGCTTGCGGCGATTGTTTCGGTGCTGTGGCTGGGCGATCCGATCAGCCTGGGTGTGGCCATCGGCGTGGCGCTGGTCAGCGCCGGGACCGCGCTGGTGGCGTGGTGGAACCCGCCAGACAAACGCGCACTGGCTTGGGCCCTGGCCACCGGCGCAACGATCGCCGCCTATACCGTGATCGACGCCAAGGGTGCGCGCGCAGCGCCATCGGCGCTCAGCTACATCGTCTGGGTGTTCCTGTTGCTTGGCTTTGGCATCGGTACGCTCTTCGCACTCTGGCGCGGACCGCGGTTCATCGCCGCCGCCCGTAGCGAATGGAAGCCAGGGCTGATCGCCGGCGCACTTTCGCTGGTGACTTACGGTCTGGCGTTGTGGGCCTACCGGATCGGCGACGTGCCGCAATTGGCCGCCTTGCGCGAAAGCGCGATCCTGTTCGGCGTGCTGATCGCGCTGTTCATCCTCAAGGAGCGAGTCGGCCCTGCCCGCATCGCCGGAGCCTGCACGATTGCGCTGGGCGCCGCGGTGCTTATCGTAGCCGCTTAGGAGATCGCGCCGCTGAGCGGTAAACCGGCCGCCGCCTCACCCTCAAGAAACTTGCGCGCCGCACGGGCCACCAACGATGCGTCGTTGCTGACCTCGCCCAGCACTGCGAGCCTGCCGCCCTCATCGCGCCGAGCCAGGATCAGGGTGATCTCACTCCCGTCGCGCGGCAATGCAGCAAGCGATAGCGCGGGCATTCGGCGCAGCTTTCTGACCATCGCCAATCCGGGCCCCGCCGTGGCCTTGTCCGACCGGCCGGCCTCTTCGTGCCGCAGCCGGCGTTCTTCGAAAACCAGCCCTTTCAGCCCACCTTCGCGGCCGACCAGCAGGGCTTCAAGTCCGCCATAGGGGACGCCAAGGCGCAGCCCGTGAGCGATCGCGGTGGAAATTTCGGCCAACCGAGTAGGGTCATGGGTGTCGCCGAACACCAGCCTGGTCAGGGTAGCAAGCGGCGCATGTTCGTTGGTCGAAAGCGCCGCCCGGTAAAGCAGACGTGCATAGTCATCCGGTTTGTCAGCAGCCGCGAGCGCGAAATCATAGGCACAGGCAACCGCCCGATAGAGCGCCCGCCGTGAACGCGCTTCGCTGTCGAGCATGGCGGTCACCAGGCGCTTGGCCTCGCCAAGCAGTTCCGGCAGGTCGGCGCCGGCCAGATCTCCCGCTGACCGTGCGGTTGCTTCGGGACCGTCCGCATGCAGCGCAATCGCTGAGCGCGAATCCGTAAGTTGATCGGCCTCTTCAAGCAGATAGACCGAGTCAGACCCGTGCGCGACAGCGGCTTCGCGCGGCGCCCGCTCCGCACCCAGGTCGCGCCAGGTCACCATGCAATGAACAAATTCGATCGCCTCGTCAGCCTCGCCCGAATAGGGAAACAGCACCCCGCGCAGTTCGAGCACGTGTCCGCCCGCACTCCGGGCGCGGCCTTCAATCACTTTCGGTGTTCGGCTGGAAAGCACCTGCGTGCAGCCTTCCAGCAGCCAGGATTTCAAGGAGGAATCAGGCGCCTGCACCAGGCCGCCAAGATTGACGCCGGGTTCGCACAGCGGCGCCAGATTTGCGCCGATAAAGCTAAGCTGCGGGCGATCGTTCCCCGCCCGGAAATCGAATAGCAGGCTGTCCGGATCGCTTGGTTCGGCAAGCGCGCCAGTCAGCAGTTCGACCGACGGATAGTTGCGGCCGTTGAGCAGGCTTGCCCAGTGGTTCATCACCTGGACCGTAAAGTACAAATCGCCGAAGGCAGCCTCGCCGCTCCACGACGCCGATTGAGTCGCAGCAGGTGCAACAACGCTTGCGTTCGGCTCTGGCCCGTCGCTGCCCGTAGTCGGCATTGTAGCTCAACTCCTTTCGTCAGGCCCTGCCGCTTCAGGCAGGCACCACCACAGCGTCCTGGTGTCGCGGCAAGGGCAGCGGATCGCGCTCGCCGGTCAGCAGATCCTTGGCCAGAAACCAGGCAACCTTGGGATTGCGGAACACCCGCTTGATTGCATAAGGAACCCAGGCATGGCCATAGGGAATATAGAGCCGGGTCATCACCCCGGCCGCGCGCCCCATCGCCGCTGCGGGCTCCATCGGATAGCCGTATAGCAATTCCTGTTCGGCCGGCGTCCCGGTTTCGGCAAGTCGGGCCAGACAGCGGGCGGCCAGCGCCGGATCATGGGTGGCAATCGCAACCTCGCGGCAGCGTCCGGCCAGCGCCTCGAGCACTGCGGTATAGCCGGCTTCAAGGTCGATTCCGGGGGCTTGTGGATCGGGAAACCCGCCTTTGACGATCCGTACCCGAATGCGCTGCTCCACTGCCCACTGCGCCAGCTCAACCGAGCGCCGCCAGCAGCCGGGGATGGCGATGCCAAGATTTCTCGCTGCCCAGTGCTTCAACCGTGCGCACTACTGCGTCATGCTGATGGGCTTCGTGCGCGTCGATATCGACTCCGAAACCGGCGTCGCGCGCGCAGTCGATCACTCGGCGAATCAACTCATCTTGTTCGCCCAGCCCAGGCAGCTTGATGCCGAGCCGGAGATTGAGCTGTTCGGCGCGCATCGCGCCGATCAGCGCCAGATATTCCTCCATCACCTGCTCGGCCGGATCGAGGTTCTGGTGCCAGTAGCACAGCGTAATGCCATAGCCGCGTTGCGCGGCGCGGCGGGCAACAACCAGCGCTTGTTCGATCGTCTCACCCGCAGCATAGACCCCGGCGGCCTTGTTCAGGATCGGTCGGACCAGCGCTTTCACGATTGCGTTCCTCCGGCCATTTTCCGCGCCGCCAGCCGCTCACGGATCCTCCGCAGCCCAACTGCCGCACCGTCGCGCGCCAGTGCGGTCAGTCCCAAGATCGACTTCGGATAATAATAAATCGCCGCACGCGGACGTTCGACCGTTGTCCAGAACCGCGTCCATTCGGCCGCCTTGCCAAGGAATTCAAAGCTTGTCAGACCAACTGCGGCGGCGCGCTGGATAGTCTCGAGCATCAACAGCTGCCCCGGCGAGCTGCGGGCGTAGGTTTCATCATAGCCGATCTTGAGCAGCCAGTAGCGGTCATCGCTTTCGACCGCGAGCTGCATTGCCGCGGCTTCGCCGTTGATCGTCATCAGATTGATCCGCAGAATTCCAGCCGCCGCGGCAAGCGGGGCATAGGCCCGGAAAAAGGCTTGCTGGGCCGGGTTGTCAGCAATTGCGGTGCCGTGCCGCGATTTCCAGCCCCTTGCCTCGACCGCTATTGCCTGTTCAAGCAAATCGGCCACTTGTTCCGGTCCGGGGGCATGGAATTGGAATGCAACTTCGCCGCTCTCCTCGGCGCGGCGGCGCATCCGCCGGAAATCGGATCGTCGCCGCGAATTCATCTGGCTCAACGCGTCGGTCCATGCCGCACCGAGCTCAATGTAAGGCGATCCATCAGTCGGCCGGGTCTGGATCACCCCGCGTTTGCGTCCCAGGTCCAGAAAAGCTTTGGAAAAAGCTGTATCAGCCGGTGCCTGCCCCAATCGTACCGGCATGCGCCGGGCAAAAATCGCCCTGGCCAGCTGGATCGCCGAAGCCTCGTTCGCCACCAATGGTTCGATAGGCTCAGCCAGCTCGACCGCGCCGACCAGATCGAGGCTAGGAAGGAGACCGCGCCGTGCAAATGCGGCAATCCCGCCAGAGCCTTCAAATACAGCCGGGCGCATCCCGGGATAGAGCGCAGAAAAGCAGGCAGCACTCCAGATCCGGTGCTGCATCGGAGTGCGCCATAGCGGGCGAATCGCATCCCACTTTTCGTCCGCAGGAAGCTCGGATCCAAAGCACGCCGCGCTGGTATCGACCACACCAAGCGCGCCATCCTGCGGCCCTGCAGCAAGGGCAAGGCCAGCGTGGACTTCTGAATGGGCGCGCGCAGGGGGCATAATGCGCCTTCTATAGCGCATCGCCGCGGCCTTGCGGCTGTCTGATTGGGATTAGCCCGTCTGGCCATGCGGCGCGTCGAGCGGCGAATTCGCGCCGATTTGGTATCGGTTTACTGGCGCCTAGACGAATGACCCGAAAGGCTTATCCCAATGGCCAATGGTGCTTTGCGCAGAGCTTGGCGACAAGGGCATCTGTGAAAGCGCTTGTCACCACTGCCGACCGGCTGATCGGTCAGGATCGCCTCACCTGGACCTGGTGGAACGCGCGGGCTCTTGCCGCGCGGCTGTGGCCACTGGGTGCGACCCTGGCGGGTGCAGGTCTGGTCTGGGCGGTCTATGCTTCGGCGGCTGAGCCCCGCAAGGTGCGGATCGAACCGCCCCGAGTCGTGCCGCCCGTGGTGGTTCTCGATCCAGCCAAGCCGCTGTCGATGCTGACCCTGCCCGAACTCGCTCAGACACTGCTTGGTCCACTCAAGCCGACCGACTTCAAGAGCGCCAAGCCGTTCTTCTTCAGCGGCGCCGGCGATGATCGCAGCACCGCTACCGATTGTCTTGCGGCGGCGGCATGGTACGAAGCTGGGACCGACGCCGCCAGTCAGCGCTCGGTAATCCAGGTCGTGCTAAACCGGGCGCGCCACCCAAGTTTTCCCAAATCGGTGTGCGGGGTGGTTTTTCAGGGCTCAGAACGCCGCACCGGCTGCCAGTTCACATTTACATGCGACGGTTCGTTGCTGCGCCGGAGCCCCTCGCCCGAAAGCTGGCGACTGGCGCGGGTGCGAGCGTCCGCCGCGCTCGACGGGTCGGTCGATCACTCGGTGCTGGAAGCCACGCACTACCACGCCAACTACGTTCTGCCGTGGTGGGCCAGCAAGCTTGAGCGGCTGGCAGTGGTTGGCGCCCACATTTTTTATCGCTGGCCCGGAACCCGGGGGCAATTGCAGAGTGCGTCGCGCTGGCAGCCCGAGTTCAAACCCGGAACCGCGCTTGAACCCGACGGCGATGCCGCCCTTGCAGTCACATTCGCGCCCGGCCAAACTGCGGTCCCGTCAGGCTTCCCGGCGCGAATCGTCGCTGACCCGAAGGTGTTTGACATCGCACCCAGTTCCGCCCCGCCCAATCCAGCAATTTTCCTGGCGGTCAACCCCGCCGAGGTCAACGGCCGCTGGGCGCTGGCGGCCATGAACGTCTGCGCCGGCAAAGCGGATTGCCAGGTGCTCGGCTATGGCGACCCTTCGGAGCTGAGTAAAAACCGGCTGGCCAGGGCCGGCAAGCGGGAACGCCCGCTGTTCCTGTTCATCCGCGACCAGCAATCGCGCATGACCATCACCCTGTGGGACTGCGAGCGCGCCGAGCGGCCCAATGCCGGACAATGCATGCCGGCCAGCGACGGCGAGTTGCAGCACTTGCTACACGATCGCTACAATGGCGAATAAATATCTACGATTACTTGATAAAAGTTGACAGCGGACCGATTGTCGCGACTACAGCCGTGGGCGGCTGTCCGACATGCCACGGGCGCTGGCCCAGATTGCAGCCTGGGTCCGGTTGCGGACCTTCAGCTTGCGCAGGATTCCCTTGACGTGAACCTTGACCGTGGCCTCGCAAACCTCAAGCTGGCGGGCGATCACCTTGTTGGAATAGCCGGCCATCAAGCAGCACAGCACATCGCGTTCGCGCTGCGAGAGGTTGGCGGCGTCAAAATCCTCGTCGGCCTCAACCTGATCCATGGTGTTGAACCGGTGGCTGTGTAGGGCACCGACAAACTCGCTGGGAACAACTTTTTCGCCGAGCGCAACCAGCCGGAACGCCGTCGTCAGCGGTTCCGAACGCATTGTTTTGACGATATAACCGTGGGCGCCGTGATCGAAGCACTGGATCATCGCGTTGACGTCGAACTGCTCGCTCAAGACAACTGGCTTGGCCGACGGATGGCGCAATTTGACCTGGTCAATCGCATCATATTGCTCACCAGCATGGGGGCAATCGATCAGCGCGATAAAATCATCATCGAGCGCCTTGCCCGGCAATTCGCCGACGTTCTGCATCGTCGCAACGATGTTGAAACCAGCAGAATTAAGGATGTGAGACAGTCCCTCTCTCGAGATGTCATTGGGACTAATCAGGCACAGATCATTGGACATTAACGCCCCCACGAAAATCGGATCACACGAACACAAAAATTCAGCCGGTTTGAATTTTTTGGTTCCCCGGAGCTTCGAAAATTTCGTGCTCCGTTGCGACGACCCTCGACGGCCTGTTTAGTTAATATGTTCTGTTATCCGCAAAATTGGAAGGGCGCTACCTCCTTGATTCTTAAACTTTCTCAATTTGGGACGGTTTATCCACTAGAAGAAGGCTTCCTGGACCGTGATGGTGTCGCCTGGGGCAATTCTGAGCGCCGAATCACCCAATTTGACACGCTTGCTTTGCGACCAGCCCTGACGCCGCAGGACCACCGCTTTTTGTTCCGCGCGCGGGGTATAGCCGCCGGCCTTGGCGACTGCCTGTTCCAGGGTCAGTTCGCCGCTGTAGGGGTACTCGCCGGGAGCCTTGACCTCGCCGAGGATGAAGAACGGGCGATGGGTGGTGATTTCCACCGAAACCCGCGGCGTCAGCACATAGCCTCCATCCGCCAGTGATTTGGCGATCATCGCCGAGACCGCTTCGGGAGTCTGACCTTCGGTCGCCAGCGGACTGATCAGCGGCAGCACCAGTTCGCCGCCAACCCCAACCTGATAATCCCCGGTCAAGGTCGGTTCATCGAACACGGTAACTTTCAGTTTGTCGCCCGCGCCAACCCGGTAACCCTGGGTCAACCCCTGATTGACCTGCGATACCGAGGTTAGTGGCAGGTTTCCCCCTGTCGAACAGCCCGGTAACGCCGCAAGTCCCGTAACCATGGTAACCGCGATCAGTCCGCGCAGCTTGCTTTTCCCAATCCAGTTCATCTCGTCACCCCTTAATCGCTGCGGCTTTCTGGCAACCGGCCGGCCAGACGCAGAACGTGCGCAGATGATAGTTCAGCCGCGATTGTCCGGGCATGACCATTTCGAGGGACCTCTTCGGGCCAAAGGCTTAGCCCAATGCTCCACCGGATAGACCGTGTTTACGCCCTATGCCCGGTTGTCTCACGAGCCGATCTGGGAAATCGTTGAACCTAGAAAAGACTGTCCAACACCACCGCGTGCATTGAGCGCGCCTTCAACGATGCAGAAATTTCAATGCAATTGATCGGCAAGGAACTGACCGGACGAACCACGGCCGACGGCACGCAGAGCCGCGCTGTAGGTTTGACCGCGCCGCAGAGCGCGGCCGAGGGCGAACTGATCGCTGGTGTGCGGCGGCAAACACCGGCCAAGCCACGCGATACCGGCTGGATTGGGCGGGCGCTCGATCTGTTCGGGGCGCTGGGCATGCTGGTGGTGCTGGCGCCGCTAATGCTGGTGGTGGCCGCGCTGGTGGCGATCACCGATCCGGGGCCAGTTATTTACGCCCACAGGCGCGTCGGCCGCAACGGCAAGACCTTCAAATGCTACAAGTTCCGGTCGATGCGGACTGACGCCGATCAGGTCTTTGCGCAGCTGCTTGAACACAATCCGGGGCTGCGCGAAGAATGGCAAGCCCGCCAGAAACTGGCGCGCGACCCGCGGGTTACCCGGATCGGAAGCTTCCTGCGAACCTCGAGCATCGACGAGCTACCCCAGCTGTTCAACGTCCTGGCCGGCGACATGTGCCTGGTCGGGCCTCGCCCCGTGGTGGCTGACGAACTGCCGCGTTACGGGCGCTACCTGGCGCACTATCTCAGCGTCAAACCCGGCCTGACCGGGCTGTGGCAGGTCAGCGGTCGCAGCGCGACCTGCTATCACCACCGGGTTGCCGCTGATGTTTGTTACGCGCGCAAGAAATCGCTGGCGCTTGATTTACGGATTTTGCTGGTGACAATACCGGCAGTTCTGGCCGGAAGGGGCGCATACTGATGACCGGTTCGATTTCGAATTATGAGGCCAGCCAAATGATCGCAACCCACAGCAACGCCGCAGCTGGCAGAGCGAATACCAAGCCGCGGGCAAATCCGCGCCGCGATAGTTTTTCTGGACGCGACGCGCTGACGAAGGACTCGTTCCCAGGTTCAAACATGGCAACCCTTTTGTCTTTTATCGCGCAAAAATTACCACCAACGGCTAGGTCGCGCCAACCCCTTTCGGGTAAGAGGGGGACGAACGGAGGCAGCGATCGGCTCAACCGAGAAGCGAAGCGGATCAACAAACGATTTGGCTCACCGCGCGATTGGTATCTCCTTTCGGGAATGATCGGCAGTGCCGAGGTTCCGCGCGATACCGCGATCCGCCACGTCATTCACCTTGGCTCCGGCCGGAAACGCACGTCTAGCCCCAATCTGGCGCTGCGGGTCGCATTGTTCGTTGCGGTTTTCAGCACCCCGCACGCGGCGATGGCCGAAGATCCCGCAGTGGTCACTCCGATCGAGCTGTTTGAACCGGAGGCCGGTGAAGGCCTGCGGATCGGCCCCGGCTTCATTCTCAAGCCGCAAGCAGCGATCGACTTCACTTACGACAGCAACATCTACAACCTCGATATCGCCAAGCGCAGCGACCAGCTGGTGTCGATCCGCCCGCGGCTGGTGCTGCAATCGGATTTTTCGCGCCACATGCTCCAGCTCCAGGCCGGTGCGGACTTGCGGCGCTATTTCAAGACCAGCGACGAGAACAGCGAATCGTTCGACGCTTCCGCGCTGGCCAAGCTTGAACTGGGCCAGCGGATCGACGTCATAGCCCAGGCCGGATACCTGCGCGGGATCGAGGCCCGCGGCACGGCGGGTGATCAGTTCACCACCGACTCTCCGGTTGTTTACCATCAGAAGAACGCCAAACTTGGCATCGCGCGCAGCGGTCCGCGGTTCGGCGTCAGTGTCACCGGACAGGTTGTTCGCACCGATTACGGCACCACCGCCTTTGCCGGGGTTCCGATCGGCCTGGGGTTCCGCGATGTCACCGTCTGGTCGGGCGTAGCGCGCACCGACTTCGGACTGAGCCCCCGCACCAAACTGTTCGCCGAAGCCGGCTTGAACAAGGTCGACTATTCCGCACCCGGAGTGCCATCGCGCAATTCCGATGGGTTTGCGCTGCTGGGCGGGGTTCACTACGAAGTGAGCTCGCTGGTCGATCTGGAAGTGGCGGCGGGATTCATCCGCCAGAACTTCAAAAATCCCCTGTTCTCGAAAGTCAGTGGGCTCAACTATCGCCTCGCCGGGACCTGGACCCCACGCCCGACCTGGAAACTCACCGCAGTTGCTGACCGGGCGGTCGAGCACAGCCCGCTGGCAAACGTACCTGCAATCGTCAAAAACAGCTTTCGTCTGACCGCGCAGAATGCCCTGAGCGACCGGCTGCTCGCCGAGGCCGAAGCCGGCCGCTACGTTGAGAACTACTCGGCCAGCCCGCGCCAAGACCGGCGCTGGTACGCCCAGGGCTCGCTGCATTACCGGCTGATCAACCAGGTCGGGATTGTTGGCGCTTTGGGTTACCGCAAACAGGACGGCGGCGCAGCTGGTCGCAGTTACGATGGCCTCACTGCCAGTCTCGGAGTGCGGGCGGCATGGTAACGCACGGCTGCTATTTTTCTAAACATCCCCCGGCCCTGCCGATCGGAGCTTCGTCATGACTACGTCGCGTCAACTGGTTGCAACGGGCAACGGCGGAGCCCTGGCCAACATCGGCGAGAATTTGCCGATGAACGCCGACCGTCTCGATCTTTCGGGGAGCATGAACTTCTTCCGCCGTCACTTGCCGCTGATTGGCGGCATCGCGGTTGCAGTGGTGCTGGCCGCGCTGATCTATTCGTTGCTCACCAGCAAGACCTACCTGGCCAATGCCACGGTGATGCTCACCGAAAAGACCGACATTGCCAATGCTGCGGCGGCCGCGCCGACCACCGAGGGCTCGACCATGAGCGGTGAGCTGGTGGTCACCCAGGTTGAGATCATCACCTCGCGCGAGATGGCAGCCCGAGTGGGCGATGCACTTGGGCTCAGCAAGGGTCTCGATGCAGACGGACGCCGCGTGCTGATTGATGAACTGCAAGACAAGATCTCAGCCAAACGCACTGGCGAGAGCTTCGCGCTGACCATCGGCTACAAAGCCGGTGACCCCAAAACTGCCGCACAGCGGGCCAACGAATATGCCCGCCAATTCACCCAATGGGAATTGCAGGCCAGCCAGCAGCGCAATTCCGAAGCCCGCGTTTTGGTCGAATCGCGGCTGGTTGAGCTGCGCGATCAGGCGCAGTCGGATACCCAGGCCTTGCAGCAGTACCGCATTGCCAACAACTTGCTGAGCACCTCGGGCGCGTCGCTGACCGAGCAGGAAATCTCGAGCTACAATCTCGAGGTATCCAAGGCCCGGGCCGAATCTGCCGAGGACGAAGCCCGGCTGCAAACCGCGCTGGCCCAGCTGCGTTCTGGATCGAGCGGTGACGATGTCGGCGAAGCATTGGGGTCGGCGGTGATCACGTCGCTGCGCTCGCAAGAGGCCTTACTGGCTGGTCAAGTCGCCAACCTTTCTGCGCGCTACGGAGCGAAGCATCCCGAACTGATCCGCACCCGCAGCCAGCTTGACGAAGTGCGCGGTCAGATCCAGGCCGAGATCGGCCGGGTGATTTCCAACCTGCGGGCCAAGCGGGCGGTCTCGGCCGACCGGCTCGGATCGCTTCAGGGCAGCCTTTCAGGCGCACGCGGCAAGTTGTCGCAGAACAATGCCGCCATGGTTGGGCTGAGCGAACTTGAGCGCAAAGCCGAAGCCTCTCAGGGCATCTACGAAACCTATCTCACCCGCTACAAGGAACTGCTGGCCGCGGAAGGCAGCGAAAAACCCAATGCCCGGATCCTGACTTTTGCTGAGGCCCCGGCCAAACCGCTCAGCCCCAACCTGCCGCTCAATCTGGTGCTCGCGGTGGTCATCGGGCTCGGGCTGGGGCTGGTCGCGGCCTATATCGCCGAGGCGCTGTTCCATGGCATCTCTACCGCCGACGAGGTCGAGCGCGAAACCGGGACGCGCTATCTCGCCTCGATCCCGCTGCTCGATTCGGTCAACACCTCCAGCCCGCACGCGGTCAACGTGGTTCAGGAAGAGCCGCGTTCGGTCTTTACCGAATCGTTCCGCGCGCTGGGCGCCTCGATCAATCAGGCAACCAATGGCACCGCCCAGGTTATTGCGGTGACATCGGCATTGCCCGGCGAGGGCAAGACCGTGATCTCGTGCTGCCTCAGCCATGTCTATGCCGCCAACGGCCTGCGCACCATGCTGATCGACTGCGATCTCAGGCGCCAGGGGATCAGCCGGCTGCTCGATATTCAGGGCGGTCAGAAGGGCCTGATCGAAGTGCTCAACGGCAGCGCTCCGCTCAAGCTTGACCAACTTGCCGGCGACCACGTGTTCTGCGTCTTGCCGCTGAGCCCGAGCGATGACGAGCCCGAGCACCTGCTGACCGGGCAGCCGTTCATGGACCTGCTTGAGCAGCTGCGCGGCAGCTTTGACCGGATCGTGCTGGATCTGCCGCCGGTGCTGCCGATCGCCGCGACCCGTATTCTGGCGAGCCGCGCCGACGCGGTGGTGGTGGCGGCAAAGTGGCGCAAGACCACCAGCTTTGCCTTGCGCACCGCGCTTCGCCGGCTGCCAACCGACCAGGTCAATGTGGTCGGGGTGGCGCTGAGCCAGGTCGATCTGCGGCGCCGCGCCTATTTCGACAGCAACGATCCAGCGTACTATTACTCGCAGTACCGTGAGTACTACGGATGATCGAAGACCGCTTGCCGGGGCCGCCCCGGGGCGCTCCCGTCGCCGGCAAGTTTTCGACGCCGCGGGTGGCCATAGTCCACTACTGGCTGGTGGCGATGCGCGGCGGTGAGCGGGTGGTCGAGCGGCTGCTGCAGCTCTATCCCGGCGCCGATCTGTTTACCCATGTCTATGATCCGGCGCAGATGTCCGCAACGATCCGCGAAGCGAGGGTGACGACCACTTCGGTCGGGCGGATGCCGTTCGCCAAACGCTTCTACCAGTACTATCTGCCGCTGATGCCGATGGCGCTCGAAGGTCTGGACCTGAGCGAATACGATCTGGTGATCAGCAGCGAATCCGGCCCAGCCAAAGGCGTGATCACCCGGCCCGATGCGCTGCATCTGTGCTATTGCCATTCGCCAATGCGCTACCTGTGGGATCATTATCACCAGTACCGCAAAGCGGCCAATCCGCTGGCCCGGCTGATCATGCCGCGCGCCTATCACCAGCTGCGCCAGTGGGACGTCAGCTCGAGCGCCTGGGTCGATCGCTACGCGGCCAATTCCAACTTCATCCGCGACCGGATCCGGCGGGTCTGGCGGCGCGAGGCCAGCGTGATCCATCCCCCGGTCCAGACCAACCTGTTCACACCTTCGATCGACACCGACGACAGCTACCTGTGGGTCGGGCAGATGGTTCCTTACAAGCGCCCTGATCTGGTCGTCGAGGCTTTCAACGCCAACGGCCTGCCACTGTTGATGGTCGGCACCGGCGGCATGGCGCGGCGGCTGAAAGCGATCGCCAAGCCCAATATCAGAATCGTCGAGCGGCTTGATTTCAACGAGCTGCGCCGCGCCTATGCCCGCGCCCGCGCTTATATCATCACTGCCGAGGAGGACTTTGGCATCACCCCGGTAGAGGCAATGGCATCGGGCCGTCCGGTGATTGCCTATGGCCGCGGCGGAGTGCTCGATAGCGTGGTTTCAGGGCGGACGGGTGTATTCTATCACCAGCAGGACGCCGATGGGCTGAACGAAGCGATCCTCGAACTTGAGCGTTTCCTGCCGCATTTCGATCCGGCCGCTGCGGTCGAGCAGGCCAACCGCTTCGCGCCCGAGCATTTCGACGCCAAAATCCTGCAGTTCGCGCAAACCGGCTGAGCGGGTCTGGGCCATGGAACTGACGTTCATCGGTTATGGTCAGCTTGTCATCGGCTGCCTGATTGTGCTTGCTGGAAGCCTGCGCGGCGCGTTCCTGTTTCTGCTGCTGAGCGGCATGTTCGAAGGGTCCGCCGCGATCATCCTGACTTCGCTGGGTGGCTCCACGATCCCGCCGATCCAGTTCGCGCTGGCGTTTGTCGTGGTGCGGATCCTGATTCCACGCGGCGGCTTCCTTGGCTCGGTACGCGAGGCTTTCCACGCCAACCGCTGGCTGGCGGCCTTCGTGATCTACGGGGTTGCCATGGCCTATATCGGACCGCGGCTATTTGCCGGTGAGATCGACGTGCCGCCGATGTTCTTCCTCAGCACCTCGGGGCTGTTTCACACGGTGCCGCTGGCGCCGAACAACCAGAACATCACCGCCTCGGTCTATTTCATCGGCACGCTGGCATTGGCGATGGTCGGCTGGATCGCCTGCCGGTTTCGCGGCGGCGCGGAAACGATGGTTTCGGGAACGATCACGATCGGCTGGCTGTTCATTGCCACCGGACTAATTGGAGTTGCGGTGCGCGGCACTCCGTTCGATGCCGTGCTCGACCTGTTCCGCAACGGCAACTACAGCCAGCTCGACGATGATCTGGGCGGCTTTGTCCGGATCAGGGGACTGATGCCCGAGGCTTCGACTTACGCCGGCGTGGTCTATGCCTGGTTCGTGCTCAGCACCGAGCTTTGGTATCGCTCGATCCGCCCCAAGGCAACCGGAGCGGTAGCGCTGGCGCTGGGCCTGGTGCTGCTGTTCAGCACCTCATCGACTGCCTATGTCGCGTTGGCCGGCTATGGACTGTTCCTGGCCGTGCGGCCGTTTGCGCTGCCCGGGGTCAGAGAGGGTGCCAAGAACAAGAAACTGCTGCTGCTCGGCAGTTTCGCAGTGTTCGTAATCGCGGTGGCGCTGGCCACGGTGCCCGCACTGCCCCAATCGCTCTACGACATGATTGCGACCATGACCTATGGCAAATCAGGCAGCGATTCGGGCAAGCAGCGCCTGTTCTGGGCGCTGTCGGGCTGGCGCGCCTTTGTCGAATCCTATGGGATTGGCATTGGCCCGGGCAGCTTCCGCTCGTCGAGCATGTTCATGGCCATCGTCGGATCGACCGGAGTGATCGGGGTGGTGTCATTCCTCGCCTACCTCGTATCGATGCTGCAGCCGTGGCGACGCTCAACCTGGGTTCGCGGTGAAAACATCGCCCATTCGCTGGGCGGAGCCTGCGCCACAGCGGCGCTGCTTGGCCTGATCCCTTCGCTGGTGGCAGCGCCCCAGGCCTACCCCAACAGCAGTTTCGCGATCTTTGCCGGTGCCGCGCTGGCGCTGCGCCGCGATCCGATGCGCAGACAGCGTCGCCGCTCTGAAAGCGTGCCGCCAATGGTCAGCGAGCCGGCTGGCGAAGCCGCGCCCGCCTGACACTATGCCTGCACGCTTGCTTGACCCTTTGCTGCTTGGCTCTGAACTGCTGGAGCAGTGGGAGTTGTTTCGCGCTGCCAACCCACTTTACGCCAGCCCGTTCTATTCCCATGCTTTTGCCAAAGCCGTCGCTAGTGCCCGCAATGATGCCAAAGTCGCGGTGCTAGAATCCGCTGGAAAGGTGATCGGATTTCTGCCGCTGCACCTCACCCGCGGCGGCGGTGCCAAACCGATTGGCGGTCCCATCAATGACTACCATGGGCCGATCCTTGCTCCTGAAATTGCGATGTCACCCGAACAGCTGGTCCGCGCCGCCGGGATCTCGGCCTACGACTACAATCATTTGCCTTGCGGGTTGGGAGCGCTTGCGCTGGGCTGCCGACGCCGTTCGACCTCGCCCCAAATGGACCTTTCTAAAGGGTATGGGGCATGCGTGGCCCGCAAGGATTTGTCCTGGAGCAGGGCGGCAAGCCTGATGCGTCGGCGCTGGCGCCAAACAGAAGCGGAGTTCGGTCCAATCCGTTTTACGTTCCACGATCCCTCCGACGCCACTTACCTGCGCCACGTCGAATTCAAGGACGCGCACTACCGCGAGCTTGGCATCAGCGGCAGCGTGTCCAAAGGCTGGACCGGCAAAGTGCTCGAATCGATCCGCCGGGCTCAAGAACCCGATTTCGCCGGGGTCATGAGCACTATCCATGCCGGTGAACGGTTGCTGGCCACGCATTTCGGGATGCGCTCGCAAAGCGTCTGGCACTGGTGGTTCCCGGCCTACGATCCTGAGCTGGCCAAGCTCTCGCCGGGCATCACCCTGGTCAACGAATGCGCAAAGTCAGCTCAAGAGCACGGAATCAAGGTTATCGATTTCGGCCGCGGCACCGAGCGGTACAAGCTGCAGTTCGCCGACCGGGCGGTTGAGCTCTGCGAAGGCTCGATGACCCGCGAAGGCAGCCTTGCTGCTGTCATTCGGCGGCTTGCCGACGGTGCAGTTGGATTGGCGGAACGGCTGCCATTGGGCCGGTTCGAGACCTATCCAAGCCGCGCGGCAGCTCGGATGGTCTCTGGTGTGAATTTGCCTGGAGGGGGTTGACGATCAGGCTGCCGGTTTGGTCCGCAAGCGAGCGACGCCCAGCAGCCGTTCGGCAATTTGCGCAACCTCAACCACCGCCCCGTCGGGCTTGCCCTTCATTCGCCACAACGCCAGAACGGTGCCCACATAGGCCAGCCCGCCTGCAGCAACCAGCACCGCCAGCGCCACCAGATCACCGAGCGACTCGACCATCCCGGTCAGCTCCTGCAACCCCAGCAACGTTGCGGCCATTGCCGCAAGCCCAGCAAACGTCAAGCCGTGGCTACGCAGTTGCTCTGCCAACGATAGCCCGATCAGGCGGGTCGAAAAACGATAGCTGATCGCGCAGCCCAGCACCGCAGCAACCAGCGATCCGAGCGCTACGCCGAGCAAACCGGCACTGAGCAGACCCGTCAGGATCAAAGGCACCTTGACCAGCAGGATCCACAGCTCACGCTCGAACACCAGCCGGGTTTGCCCCAGCGCCATTGCCATTGGCCGCAGCGAGGTGTTAAGCGAGGCAATCGCATAGCCAAGCGCAAGCAGCGCGACATAGGGTGTGCACTCCAGCCATTGCTCACCTAGCACAACCCGCACCACAGGACCGGCGACCAGCGCCAGCCCGATCACCAGCGGCAGAGTTACCATCGCCAGCGTAGCTTGGGCGCTGAGGTAGGATCGGCGCAGCCGCGGCATATCACCGTTGATCGCGGACATGCCCGAGAACAGCGCGATGTTGAGCGGGACCGAAAGTTCGCGCGAGGGGATCACTGCGAGATTGTCGGCTACCGCATAGATCCCCAACAGCCGACCCGGCAGCACCAGACCGATCGCCAGCTGATCGAACCGCCAGCCAATGGTTTCGCACAGCTGGTTGAGGAACATCCAGCTTGAGAAGCCCCAGATCTTGCCAAAATGCGCAAAATTCAGCCGCGGCCAATAGGGGATCAGAAAGTAACTGACCAACGAAGCAAGCACCGCACCGACGCAATTACCGATGATGATCGACCAGTAATTGCCGAAGTTGAGCGCCAGAACGATTGCCAGGACCAGACCCACCCCTTTTTGACAAATCTGAAAGATCACCAGCGGTCCAAAGCTCATATCGCGGGTTGCCAGACTTATCAGCGGGTTGTGAAAGCCCATGAAGGCACCGGTAACTCCGGCGATGACAAACACCGGAACCAGCCGCGGCTCCGAAAACGCCCAGGCCAGCGGCCAGGCAATCGCAGCGCAGAACGCGATCACCGCCACCGCGCGCAGCAACGACAGGGTCCAGGCCGAATCGATCTCGCCGCGTGAGACTTCCTGTTGCTGGATCAACGCCTGGAAGAAGTAGAGCTCGGTCACCGAAATGACCACGCTGAGCACCGCCGAAGCAATCGCCACGATCCCGAAATCGTCGGGCGTCAGCAGCCGCGCCAGGATCACAATGCTGGCCGCGCTGAGCAGATTGATCGCAATCCGCGCGGCGCTGAGCGTTGCCGCGCCCCGGATCATACCGAGTTTAAGGCTCATGGTGTTAGAGCGATTCGATCCGGCCAGGATCGACCCGGCCACGCACCCAGTCGGCAATGGCCAGCAGGTTGCCGACCAGGCGGCCGCGCCGGTCGATCTCAGGTTCAGACCAGAAGCTGCGCACCAGATTGGAGAGCAGGTTTCTGATCATCACTCCTTCGCCTTGCCAGGGATCGATGGTTCCCTTGCGCAGCAGATAGATCGCGTTGGCAACCTGCGAATAGCCCAGCCTCCGTCCCGATGTGCGCCCTCCGCGTGTACCAAGATGAATCCCGGTCAATTCCCCGGCCTCAATCAGCGCGCCTTGGCGCGCAAGCTGGTAGGTAAAGTCAACATCTTCCAACCAGCCGTAAAGCGGCAGCCTCTCGTCAAAGCGCAGCGTGCCCGCCGCTTCGAGCCGCACCGCCATATTGCAGCCATAGAGCGAGGCTCGCGGCGATGGTGCCGCAGCGGCCAGACGCTGGTGGCTATCGAGCAGCTCGATTGCTTGGTCAAAAGCAATCTCGCTGGTGTGGGCGCCGTCGGCCAGCAACCGTCCTGTCAGCCCGACGACATCGGGCCGCGCAAGCAGCAGCCGCTCAAGATTGGCAAGATAGTCATTTGCGGCCACGAAATCGTCGTCGAAGAACACCACCGCATCGGCCCGCCCGCGCAAGGCATCGAGCACTGCATTGCGCTGCCGGCACAGACCCCGCTGGGCAAAGCCGATCTCGGCGCCCTCGCCGGTGGTTGCTACTCCGGCAACATCGGCCGGTTCGACACCGACGATGATCGTGCCATCGGCCGGCCGGGTCTGATGCCTTAGCCGTTCAACCACTTTGGCCAGCACCGCAGCCCGCCCGGTTGTGGCGATCGCCACGAACAGCCGTAATTTGCCGGTAGCCGCCAGATCTCCATCGTTGGCCGCGGAGCGATATCCTGCAGCAAGCTCAGCGCCAGGTTCGAAAACGAACGGCTGCCTCAGCGCTGCGGACCGGGTCCCATCAAGAAAAGGTTGATCATTCATCGCACTTGTCCGGCAATTCTACGGGACGAAGCTTAGCCTTCGAAGCCTGCATTAGGACTCTACCCAAAAGGGTCACAGGAAAACGCGGTTGCCTCTGCCCGGTCATGCGGCAACCCCCACGCCTAGGCTTGTCGATTTCCGCCGGTTAACCATCGCACGGCGCGCCAGCCCGCGAAAATACCTTTCCAAAGTGTGGTAAGATAGCGCCGCGAGCGCCAGTCCGCCAATGACACCAATCATCGGCATTGCGCCCGTGTTCCAGGTCCACGGATAGCTGAAGAACTGCTGCCACAGATAAAAAGTATAAGAGTAGAGCCCAATCCGGGTCAGCATCCCGTTTTCAAGCAAGCACAAAAGCAGCGCGCTGCGCCTCGGCAAGACGAACAGGGTCAGCGCCGCTGCAAACGGTACCGCGGCGCCAAGCAGCTTTTGCAGCAGTGACGGTTCAAGCGCTGCCCAGCCGAGCAATACCAGTGGCATCGCCAACAGCAGTGCCAGCGGCAACCGCCGCAGTACTTCGGTCAGCCGAACTTCGAATGCAGCGAAAGCGGCACCCAGCAGCATGATCGTGGCGATCCGGACAAATCCAAAGCTGCCGACGAACGGCACTGGGACCAGCATCGGCAGAACCCACAACCCCACAAGCGGGATCAGCCACCAGCGCCACAGACCTGCCAGCAACAGCGGATAGACCAGATAGAACTGTTCTTCGAATGCCAGTGACCAGGTGTGTTCGAGCAGCCGTGTGCAGCCGCCTTCAAAGCCCAGGTTGCAAGTGAACGCCAGACTGCGCGCTGCTTGCCAGGGTAGCTGCGGATCAGGCACCAAGAGCAGCATCGCGGCGAGAAAGACCACCAGTGGCGGGAGGATCCTTGCAACGCGGCGGATGTAGAAGCCGCCGATGTCGATACGCCCGGCGGTCAGATGCTCCAGCACCAGCAGGCGGGTAATGATATAGCCGCTGATCCCGAAGAACAGGTACACCCCAAGCACCCCGAAGGGCAGGATCTTGATCCCATAGACCGACAGCGTGTGGGCCATGACCACCAGCCCGACCGCGATCGCCCGCCAGCCATCAAGGTAAGCAATCCGGCTTGATTCGCTGTTTCCCGGCACCGGGGCCAGCCAGGGCGTAAGACGGTCAAGCATTGCCGGTGGTCTGCGGCATGGTGCTGGCTGCGTCGAGCCCTGGCCTGGTTTCGGGAGCAAGGCGTCCTGCGGCGATCTTGGCCATGTTGACCACCGGCAACACAAAAAGCCCGTAAACTGTACGGTACTGCGCATCGACCGCATCACCGCGGCCGATCCCGTAAATCACCGGAATGCGGGTATCAGCACGCACTGCGGTGCCGAACATCCAGTCCCACAGCGAAAAGACGATGCCCAGGTTCTTGTCCCAATGCTCAACCTTGGTCGAATGGTGGAGCTGGTGCATGTGCGGGCTGATCAGCACCCGATCGAGCGGCCCCAGGCTGATCTGCAAGTGGCTGTGCTTGAGGTGGTTGAACGTGACCAGCAGCACCGCCGTGTTGACCGCAAACAGCAGCACCAGCAGCTGCGACATGCTCACCGTGGTTACCGTCGCCATCACCGCCAACGCTGGAGCGATGGTCAGCGAGTGGCAGATTGTGTAAAGCTGCGGCTCAAGCGGATGGTTGCGAAAGGACGTGACCGGCGAGAGGAAGGTTGCCGAGTGGTGGACCTTGTGGATCTCCCACAGGATCGGCACCTTGTGCATCAGATAATGCGCGACGTAGTCACCAAAATCGAGAAACACCACCAGGATCAGACCCATCATGACCAGGCCGGACAAACTTGGTTCGATGGGGGCAGAGGTTCCGATCAAGGGCTCGACAAGCCAGGCAATCCCGCCGGCCAGCAGCAGCGTATAAGCGCCAGTGGCAAGCACTGGAACCACACGTCCGACGGCATAGACCAAGACGTCAAGCAGCGCCGATTTCGACTTCCAGCCGGAAATCGCAAAGGTCTGCTCGGCGACCTCAGCAACCGAATAGCGGCGGCCCTGACTTAGATACCGATAGAGAATGGTAAGCGCCGATGCCACAATCAGCATCGCCGGCGCCAGCACATACCCCGGTGCCTGCAACAGCGGGTGGGCTTCCAGGCTCGTGACAAGTTGCGCAACCATGATCTTGACGTTGCCCCTCCCTGGAGCAGTCGCAGGTCAGTGCTCTAGGGTTTCCAGCTCCAGCCGTGTGGCCAGCTCGCGCAGCACTGCGGGCAGCTCGCTGCGCATCTCGAACAGGTCGTAAAGGTTGACCGTGGCGCCCAGCATGCACAGCCCGATGGTCTGACCGGGCAGGCCGATCCGCACGAAGCGGGCGTAACCATCCAACACCGTGTCCGAGATATCAACGAAGTGGCGGAAGTTCAGCCCTTCCCCGTCATCGAACAGGTGGTCCATTCCGGCCAAAACCCAGCTCGATTTGGGTGCTGAACCATCTTCGGGCATCATCAGGGGGTTAGCCATCACAGTGTGACCCAATCGTTTTTGGCGCGAGCAATTTCGCGTTGTTCAAAAGCACGGCTCCGCAAGTTCGCAATTTGCGGGTTCGGTGCGATCCTGCATGCCTATCGCATTCGCGGCCGAAGGGAAGCCGACTAGCCCGCACTTCCCATGTTCCCCTCTAATTGGCCGTCGCAATGGCCCGGATGGCCTAGCCCGATTGGTCAGGGGATTTCAGTGGCGATTTCTGGCAGATTGCTTGCACATTGCGAGAGCTCCAGAATGCATGAGCCGCGCATCCTGGCGCGGCGTCGCATTTTGAGGGGAAGGGCATCGGGCCAATGTCGTGCCTTGGATTGACGCAGGATCGCGGTGCCGCTGCCAAGTATGCGGGATATTTGCTTGATCCAGGACACTTTCCCGAATGAAACTGGCACCCGACCAATCGGCTAACAAAGCGCTGCGATTGGCTGTGATAGTGCCTAAACCTGGCGATCAGCCAAATTGGGTAGTCCGCTTGCTCGATGCGGCCGCCTGCGATCCGCGGATCGACTTGGGCGCGGTGATCGAACCCACCGAGTCTCTCCGCAATCCGCCGCTTCTCGGAGTAGTCCAACGGCTGTTGTGCTGGGCTGAGCGCAAAGTCACGACCGAACCTGCGCCGCTCGAAAAGTGCGATCTTTCCAGTATCGACAATCGGCTTGCGCTGGATGACGCACAGGGGATCGCCGCGCTGCAGAGCGACGTCATTCTGGACCTGTCAGGCGGCTTTGGCACCGCGCTTACCCCTGAGCTGGCCCGACAAGGCATCTGGTTCATGGACTTCGATACCGGCCCCGCTGCGCGGTTTGGCGCCCGCGCGGTTGTGAGTGGCGATGGCTGCAACAGGCTTGGACTGTTTTGCCGAACTGTAACAACACCGCGCCCGCAATGCCTTGCGACCGCGCGCCTGATCGCGAAGCCCGGCGCTGTCCGGAATGCCTACTTCCAGCGCGAAAAATCGGTTGCGCTAATCCTGCGTGAGCTGCGCCTTGCCGCCGATGGCAAGCAACATTCGCACGCAAGCGAAATCGAGTTCGCGGCTCCGGTTGCTGCCAGCAGCACCGATCTGGTCGGCTATATACTGGCACTTGCGGCAATCTGCTGTTTGCGGCTTGAAGAGCTGGTTGCCGGGGCGCTCAGGCTCCGGCCCGGGATGTTCTTCCTCAAGTCCGCCCTCGCCCAGCCCATGTCATTCTGCCCGACCGAGGCTGCAAGCCAGATCCCCGCCGACAACACCTTTTTCGCCGACCCTTTCCTGTGGGACAGAGACGGGCAGAGTTACTGCTTTTTCGAGGTTTTTGACTACGCCAGCAACCGCGGTCACATTGGTGTCGGACGGTTCGCGGGGGACCAGCTGGTCGAGGTCCACGAGGCTTTGCGGACCGACTACCATTTGTCGTTCCCTTATCTGTTTGAGGCCGACGGCGCACTCTACATGATCCCCGAGACGAGCGCGGTGAGCCGCATTGAGGTCTGGCGCTGCACAGCCTTTCCCGACCGTTGGGAGCGCCACGCGGTTGCGCTTGAAGGTATCATTGCGGCTGATTCCACGCTCAACCTGATCAACGGTCAATGGTGGCTGTTCACCAACATCTCGACCGATGCCTTTGCCGAGGCCAATTCCGAACTGCATATCTATCTTGCGGACGGACCTGACCTCAAAGAGCTGATCCCGCACTGCTACAACCCGGTGGTGATGGATTCGCGAACCGCGCGCGGCGGTGGCCGGGTCCTTGAGATCGACGGGACACATTACCGCCCCTCGCAAGATAACTCCCACGGGCGCTACGGCTTTGGCCTCAACCTGATGCGGATCGACCAGCTCAGTCTGGACGACTATTCCGAGACCCGGGTCTGGGGCCTGGAACCGAACTTTGAAGCGGGTATCGATGGTTGCCACCACCTCGACGTGCGCGGCGGCAGAGTGGTGATCGACGTGCGCAAGCGCCGCGGCGGGCGAGCGGGCAACCGCACAGCAAAAACCGTCCCTGCCCAGTCAACCGCCGTGCCGGCTCAAGCCAGCATCAACAAGCCCGGGATGGTTGCGCCTTGAATGTAATGGTACGCCCAGGCGCGATGCAGTCTCCGGAAACCACCACCTCGGCCTCCACCCAGATCGACCGGATCGTGGTGATCAACGACTTTGCCTCGGCCAGCGGCGGCGGCGCCAGCCTGATCGCGATGCTGGCGATCCACGAATATCGCCGCCGCGGCATTGCTGTGACGCTGCTGACCGGGCAGGCCGCGACCGCCGAACTTGAGGCACTTGGTGTTGATGTCATTGGCCTTGGGGCAAAACGCTTGCTCGAATTGTCCGCCGGTCAGGCGCTGTTGCAGGGACTGCACAATGGTGATGCCGCGCGGACCCTATCCGCCTGGATCGCTGCCCACGATACGCCAGCTACTGTCTATCACCTCCACAACTGGTCGCAGATCCTTTCGCCGGCGGTGTTCGGCGCGCTGCGCCCGGTCGAGCAGCGGCTGATCGTTACCTGCCACGATTTCTTCGCGGTTTGTCCCAATGGCGGTTTCGTCCACTATGGCCGGTCAGAGCCATGCAGCCTGAAACCACTGTCGCTGCAATGCCTGACCAGCCAATGCGACCGCCGCAATGGGTTGCACAAGGCGTGGCGGGTTGGACGGCAGGTCTGGCTTGGCCAGCAGGCCCGCTTTGCCCGTAGCAACGCCACCTTCACTTTCCTCCATGAGCGAATGCGCAACAAGTTCGTCGCGAGCGGTTTTCCGGCCCGCGATCTGGTGACGCTAGCCAATCCGGTCGAGCCGTGGACGCCTGACCGGATTGCTGCCGAGCGCAACAGCGGGTTCCTGTTTGTCGGCCGGCTTGGCAGCGACAAGGGCTCGGATCTGGCGATCTCGGCAGCGCGGCAATCCGGGCAGCATGTCACGCTGATCGGCGATCCCGGCCCGGACGGCGCGGCCTTGGCGGCTGACCCCAACGTGACCGTCGCGGGATGGTGCGATCGTGCGGAGATTGCCCGCTTTGCGGCGCAGGCACGCGCGCTGGTGGTGCCAAGCCGGGTGACCGAACCGTTCGGGCTGGTGATCCTGGAAGCCGCCGCCAGCGGGCTGCCGGTGATCGTCTCGGACCGGGCCTATCTCGCCAGCGAGGCCGAAACAGGCGGTTTTGGCCAGAGTTTTGACGTGTCTCAGCCCGGAGCCCTCGGGCGGTTGTTCAGCGAATTCGCCGCCAATGACGCCGTGATTGCGGGAATGAGCCAAGCCGGGCATGTTCGCGCCCGCGCGCTGTGCCAGTCGCCCGCGGAATGGGCTGACGCGCTGCTTGGGCTGTTTGAGCGGAAATTTCGCGCCGCCGCGATCGCCGCCTGAGCGACACGCCGAATCCCCCCAAATAGACCCCGTTCTACCAACAAGGGTGTATCTTCGCGCTGGTTCGAACCGGTTAAGATAGAGCGTTGCGCAAGGTTTTGACTGATAATATTTCCGTGCAGGGTATTGAGGTATGAACGTGTTGAAGTTTCCGGCCATTTTTCCAGTATCAGCAGCCTTGTTCGGCGATTGGGCAAGCGAATCGGCATGAACGCGGCGACGACAACCCTTTATACTGCGTCCTCGGCTACGGCCGTGCGACCAGCTGTTGGCAAAAGCGGGCTGGCCCCGCGGCTGTTCAACTATGTGCGCCGCTGGCTGCGCCTACTGCGTCACACATCGTTTCTGCGCGTCGCCGCTTACCTCTGGTTGCCGCGGCAACGCGGTGAGGAGAGTCGCGTCGGTGAACTACCCGTCATCCCGCTGCCAGCTCAACCGCACCACCTTGAAGGACCCGTTGCCGGCAGCGGCACGATTCCCGCAACAGTGTTCCAGACCTGGAAGTCGCGATCGGTTGTCCCGGGCAACTATGCCGCCTGGCGCGCGACCTTCGCCGCGGTCAACCCCAGCTACGATTGCCTGCTGTGGGACGATGACGACAACCGTGCCTTGATCGCCAGCCGCCTGCCATGGTTCCTCGAAACTTATGACCGCTACCCGCGCGAGATCTTTCGCGCCGATGCCGTCCGGCCGTGCTTTCTCTATCTGTTCGGCGGGTTCTATGCCGATATGGACGCGGAATGCCTGCGCCCGCTCGACCCGCTGCGCAATCGCGGTGACGTGCTGGTCGGGCGGATGGGGTTTGATCCCGGGTTCGAACATTCGGTGCCCAACGCGATCATGGCCTCGCGCCCCTTGCAGATGTTCTGGCTGCTTTACATCCAGGAAATGATCGACCGCGCCGCGGGAATGACGGTGCAGGAGATGGACGAAGCTGGTCCCGAAGCCCTGACCGGACCGATCGTGCTCAAACACGTGACCGACTATTATACTGCCAACCGCAACGCGGTAGCGGGCCGCTGCCGTTCGGTGCTCGAACGCTTGCCGGCCGAGTGGCGCGAGCGGACCGAACTTGGCCGGCTTGAGCTTTTGCCCCCTGGTGAATGGTTCGGGCTTGACTGGACCAACCCGCTGCACCGGATGCTGCGCGACCGGATCGTCGGCAAGTGCGAACCGCTGCCGCATCAAACCGCCAAGAGACTGTTTTCCGAGGCCTCGATGGTGACCTATTGGAGCCACAGCTGGTAGGTTACTAGCCCAGGTCCATAAACCCGGTCAGGCCCATCGGCGCATAGGGTCCGATGATCAACTGTTCGAACACCCCAATTCCTTCGCCATGGCGGTCGCTGACCACGCGGCAGGGGATCTGGACGTGGAAGTTGTCCATCGATCCGGGATCGCACTGGGCTAGGCCAAAGTCCTCGCGCTCGACTTCCAGCGGGCCATGGTGGAGCCCGTGGTTCCATTTGGGCGAGGTGTAGCCCAGTCCGCGCATCTGGAAGCGGCCGAGCGGCTCGAAGGTCAGCGTCTCGGGACCGTCGGGCCCTTCGATCACCACCGTCCCGCCATCCGGCCAGCGCGTACCGGCGGCGAGCGGTGATTTCAGCTCGCCGTCGGTATCGAACAAGGCCGCGGCATCGCTGCCATCGGGCGCTACCACCGCGCGGGTGTTCCAGATATGGCCCTTGGCATCGGCGTTGACGTGAAAGAACACCGAGCGGTCAGCGAAGTTGATCGGAGTCCATTGCCAGAAGAAGCCAGGGATCGCGCCGCTGCCATGGGGCTGCTCGTCGCGGGTGCCAACCGGGCGCACCCCCCAGCTGCGATCGCGGGTTCCCGCGGTGCCGGCGGCAACTTCTTGCCGAACGCCGTCGATTTCGACCCAGCCGGCATAATGCCCGTTCTGCGTCATCCGGGTATAGTCCATGAAAGTGCGCGGGCCGATGCGGTGGATGAAGCGCGGCTCTTCGATCGGAAAGGCGCGGCCGGTGAAGGTCAGGTCGGCTTTCAGCCCCTCGCCGTCGACGATCACGCGCAGCTTGTGCAGCGGTTCGATGATCTCGATCCGGATCGGCCCGACTTGCAGGTCCATCCGCTCCATCCCCAGCTCCCTGCTGGCATGGAGGTTGTGCTGGACCCCGTCACGGATCGCCGAGAAGTGCGCGTCGGCGACGTTAAGGTGCGGATAGATCCCCATCGCGGCGGCGAAGAACCCCGAGCCGTCGGGCGCATAGCCGTTAAAGAAATAGCGGTCGTAGAAATTGCGGTCGGTGCCGGCATAAGCGACCGGCTCCGGGGTCTGGTGGAGCGGATAGTCGTCGCCTTTAGTCAGCACCATCTTTGCGTCATCCTTTGAGCTTGGCGAGGCTGCCATGTTCCAGCGCCAGCGCGCAACCGCCGCGGGCCATCGACAGGAAGTTGGCGTCACCACGCTCGGTCCGCACCACATAAGCCGAGCTGAACACGGCGGTAGAAACGCCGTGCAGCGCACCGATAACGTAGTCGTCCCAGATCGCATCGCGGGTCAAGGCGACGCCGCGATCGGTCATGGCGGCGCAATAGAGATCGAGCAAATCGGTTTCATGGGCGCGGCGAAGCTGATTGCCAATCCCGGTGCCTAGGAAATAGCCGATATCGGTCATCGGATTGCCCAGCGCGACGGTCTGCCAATCGAGCACCGCGATCGGTTCGGCCCCGCCCTTGATATCGAACAGCATGTTGTCGAGCCGGAAATCGCCATGGATCAGACAGCGCGGAGCTTCCTCGCGGCCAAACCTTGCAGCATTGACCTCAGCCAGTTCGTCGCAGAGCGTCATGAATTCGGGTTCGAGCGCGCCGGCATAGCGTTCGCGGAAAATCGTATGCGCGTTGGCATAGAGCGCGCCGATCTGTGCGGTCAGCTCGGGCTTTGGTTGCAGCCAGCCGGTCGCCAGAATCGCTGGGTGGTTCCAGCTGGGGGCATGCAGCGCCGCCGCCTCGATTATGGCCATGCGCGCGTCCGCCACAGAGCAACTGGCAAGCTGGTTGCCCCCTCGCGCCGGGCCAAGATCTTCGAACAGCAAAACGAAATCGACCCCGTCCGAAGCAATTTCGGCGTAAACAACCTCAGGCGAGCGAACCGCAAGATGTTGACGTAATTCGCGGTAGAAGCCAACTTCCTTGGCGTAGAGCCCCATCGCGGCGGCGGTGCCGCGGCTCGTCGGATCGGCGGCGGGAAACTTTCCGGCCAGGGTTGCAGGACCAGCACCGGGGCGATCATAGCTGCAGTTAATCCGGACGCTGTCACCTACTTGCCCGGTGCCGATCGCCTCCCAGCGCAACGCCGAAACTGCGCCACGTTCCAACAAACCCGCGCTGCGCAGTTGATCGCTCAGCCAGTCAGGTGTGATAGCATCAGGATGCGAGGGAAATTCGGCCACGCCGCAAAGCTAGGCTAGCCGCTCGAGGCTGGCAATGGCCCGCGAAGCAAGACGTAGCCAGCCTTCGCGCCCAAGCCCGCCCGATCGCCGAGACGGCCATCAGGACGCCAAAGCCAAGGGCTTTAGACGTCAGTTCACTTGCCAAGGCAAGCAGCGGAGATCAGCCTATTGGCAGAGCTAACCCCAGATCTTCACGCGCTTTTCGGGGGCTAGGTACAGCTTGTCGCCGGGCTTGACGTCGAAGGCCTTGTACCAGGCATCGATGTTGCGCACGGTCTGGGCGCGGTACATCCCCGGCGCGTGGCCGTCTGTTGCCAGGATGTTGCGCATCAGTTCGTCGCGCATCTTGGTCGCCCAGCTTTGCGCGAAGGCGATGAAGAAGCGCTGGTCACCGCTGTAGCCATCGATCACCGGCGCCTCCTTGCCGTTGAGCGAAGCGCGGTAGGCATCATAGGTAGCCTGCAAGCCGACCACGTCGGCGATGTTTTCAGATAGGGTAAGGTTGCCATCGACATGGGCATCGGGGAACGGGGCATAGCCATCGTACTGCAGCGCGAGCACCTGACTCGCCTGGGCAAAGCGTTTGAGATCGGCCTCGGTCCACCAGTTGCGCATCTTGCCCGAAGCGTCGAACAGTGCGCCCGAACTGTCAAAGCTGTGGCTGATCTCGTGGCCGATAGTCGCCCCGATCGCGCCGTAATTCGCCGCCGGGTCAGCCGCCGGATCGAAATCGGGCTTTTGCAGGATTGCCGCCGGGAAGTTGAGTGCGTTCTGCACCGGCAGGTTGACCGCGTTGATTAGCTGCGCGTTCATCCACCATTCGCGGCGATCCATCGGCTTGCCGATCTTGGCGATCTGGCGCGTATATCGCGCTTTTCCGCCTGCAACCGCGTTGGCGTAGGCGTTCTTGGGGTCGACTGTCAGCGCCGAATAGTCCTGCCAGGTATCGGGATAGCCGATCCCGACCTCGATCGAGCGAACCTTGGCAAGCGCTTCCTGCTTGGTTGCCGGGGCGAGAGAGTTGCTGCCCTCAACCCGCTTCGCAAAAGCCGACTTGATGTTATCGACCATCGCCTGAACCTGGGCCTTGGACGAGGCGGGAAAGTGCTTCTCGACATACAGCTTGCCCACTGCGTCGCCCAGCACATCGCCCAGCGCGACCGCATTGGCATAGGGCGGGCGACTGCTGGCGGCGATCGCCCGCCGGTCGCGCGCCAGTTCCTGCGTCGTACCCTGCAGTGCACTCCCGTAGAACGCGAAATGCGCGGCCCGCAACTTGGCGGGGAGCACTTCGGCGTGAGCGTTGATCTGGTGGAAAGTCAGCCAGTCCTTCCAGGCGGCTAACGGCTGCGACGCGACCAGCGCCGAAAGCCGGGGCAGCGAAGCTTCGTGAAACGCAGCAATAGTCGGCTGCTTGCCGAGCTGTGCTGCCTCAAAAAACGCATTCCAGTCGATCCCGGAAGCTTTCTTCGCGAAGTCGTTCCGCGCCCATTCGCTCGCACGCTTGCCCCAGTCGTCGGTTTCGTCGCGGGTCATGTGCGCGGCTGCGATCTTCATTTCGAGGTCGTAGATCCGCTGCGCCTTGGCGGCTGCATCCGCTATCCCCGCGTCGCCCAGCAACTGGGCGATGTAGGCTTTGTATTTGGCCCGGAGCCCGACCATCTTGGGATCGGCATCAAGGTAGTACGCACGCTCCGGCATCCCGAGCCCACCCTGGAGCATGTAAGGCATCACTCCATTTCCGGCGAGCGACTGGGTAATGAAGACGCCAAACAGGTTTTCGGTCACGTAGTTGGTGGCGTTGAGCGGATCGACGTCGGCGCGCAGTTGCTCGCCCAGCACTTTCGACAGCCCGGAAACATCGCTGATCGCAGCGAAGCGCTCGAGATCGCCCTGGACCGGTCCAAGTCCGGCTGCGTCAATCGCCGCGGTATCCATGAAGGCGGCGTGATAGTCCCTGATCTTGGCCCCGTCGCTGCCCGCCGCGGGGTCAGATTTCTGCAATCCTGCGACCAGTTCCTTCATGTTGGCTTCGGTCAGCAGCTGGGCCCCAAATGAACTGCTGACGCTCGATCGCTCGGCCGGGATCTCGGTGTCCTTCTGCCAGGTGCCATTGGCATATTGATAGAAATCGTCGCCCGGTTTGACTGCCTTGTCCATCGCGTTCAGCGCAATGCCAAGCTGGGTACCGGGGGCAAATTCCGTGGCCGGATCGGTGCCTGCAAGTTTGCAGGCGATCGGGCCGCCCAGCGCGGTGGCGCCGAGCAATAGGGTAGCGAGCAAGATCTTGCTGTTCATGATAGTCCCTTTGGGCAAGCGCGTTCATTCCGCGCGGCATGGCCGCGATCCTAAAGACCGGTTTATGCTGAGACAATTGCCATTGGTCGATTGAGCAACACCGTTGGTGGAGCCGCTCAGCGCAAGAAGGAAACCCAGACTACTGCTTCAGCGCCCCGACCCCCGCGTAATGCGCGGCATCGCCCAGCTCTTCCTCGATCCGGATCAGCTGGTTGTACTTGGCGAGCCGGTCAGAGCGGGCAAGGCTGCCGGTCTTGATCTGGCCGCAGTTGGTGGCAACCGCCAGGTCAGCGATGATTGCGTCCTCGGTCTCGCCCGAACGGTGGCTCATCACCGCAGTGTAGCCGTTGCGGTTAGCGATGGAGACCGCGTCGAGCGTTTCGGAGAGCGAGCCGATCTGGTTGACCTTGACCAGTAGCGAATTGGCCAGGCCCATCTCGATCCCCATGGTCAGCCGCTTGGGATTGGTCACGAACAGGTCGTCGCCGACCAGCTGGACCTTGTCTCCGACCAGGTCGGTAATCGCCTTCCAGCCCTCGAAATCGTCCTCGCTCATCCCGTCCTCGATCGAACGGATCGGGTAATCCTTGCACAGCGCGGCGAGATATTCGGCCATCTTGGCCGGGCTCAGCGAAAGCCCCTCGCCGCTGATCTCATACTTGCCCTTCTTGAAGAACTCGGTTGCGGCGCAGTCGAGTGCAAGGGCGATCTCCTCGCCCGGCTTGAACCCGGCCTTGGCGATCGATTCCATGATGAAGTCGAGCGCTGCGCGAGTGCTTGAGAGGTTGGGCGCGAACCCGCCTTCATCGCCTACCGCAGTCGCCAGGCCCTTGTCGTGAAGGCCCTTCTTGAGGGTGTGGAAGATCTCCGAACCCCACCGCACCGCTTCGGCGAGCGTCGGGGCGCCGACCGGCATGATCATGAATTCCTGGAAATCGATCGGATTGTCGGCATGCTCGCCGCCGTTGATGATGTTCATCATCGGCACCGGCAGGACATGCGCCGAAACCCCTCCGACATAGGCATAGAGCGGCAGGCCGCGGGCGTTGGCGGCCGCTTTGGCCACGGCCAGTGATACGCCGAGGATCGCGTTGGCGCCCAGCCGCGCCTTGTTCTCGGTGCCGTCGAGTTCGATCATCACCATGTCGATATCGCGCTGGTCCTCGGCATCGCGGCCGAGCAAAGCATCACTGATCTCGGTATTGACCGCGCGGACCGCCTTCAACACGCCTTTGCCGAGGTAGCGAGCCTTGTCGCCGTCGCGCAGTTCAACCGCTTCGTGTGCGCCGGTCGAGGCGCCCGATGGCACTGCAGCCCGGCCGAACGAGCCATCGTCAAGCAGTACATCGACTTCCACTGTGGGGTTGCCGCGGCTGTCGAGGATTTCGCGGGCGTGGATGTCGATGATCGCGGTCATGGCGCTGGTTTCTCCGGGCGAAAGCTATGCGCCGCTCCTTAGCAGCGGCTCATGGTCAGGCAAGTTGCAATGGATCAATGACAAGGCCTTGCGTGTGGTTTATTCGTTCCCACATCCAGCGCAGTCCACCCCCCCTTTGCGCTGGGCGCAGAAAGGTTGAAGACGATGGCTACCAACTCCACCACTGCCGCCAAGCCCGCCGCCAGGAAGGCGCCCGCCACCAAGAAAGCACCCGCCAAGAAGGCCGCTGCCAACGGCGGCGCGGCCAAGGCCAAATTTTCCAAAGCGATCGAGGAAGCCAAAGCCGGCGCAGTTGCGCTTGGCCACGAGGCGCAGGTAAAGGCCGGCCTTTACCGTGAACAGTTCTCCGCCAAGAGCGAGCCTTGGGTCGAAGATGCCAAGGAACTTGCCGGTCAGGCCAGGGACCGCGCCGGCGACCTTGCGGTCGAAGGCAAGGCCAAGGCCAGCGATGCACTGGCCACGCTGGGCAAGGTCGTGACCGACAATGCCGGGACGATCGATGAAAAGCTGGGCGCACGTTATGGTGATTATGCCCGCACCGCAGGACGCTCAATGCAGGAAACTGCGGCGAAGATCGAAGCCAAGGACCTCAATGAACTAGGCGATGACGCCAAGGAATTCGTCCGCAAGAGTCCCGGCCTGGCTGTCGGCATCGCCGCGGTCGTCGGATTCTTTCTTGCACGCCTGTTCAAAGGTGGCGCGGCGAAGGATTGACAGCGCGGTTCCCAGGCGGCTTGTCTCGCGGGCATGGAAGAACCGGCACAGCCTCTGATTGCCGAGGTGAGCGATGCACCCGAAACAGCGGGGCTGGCAGACGATCTGCGCCAGCTCGCCAGCGATGGCCGGACCTTGCTCGAGGCCGAGCTGGCCTACCAGAAGAGCCGCGCTGCGGTGGCGGGCAAGGCCGCTCGAAGCGTAGCGGGCTGGGGTGCGCTGGCGCTGGCGCTGTTGTTCTTCGCGCTGATGGCGCTGGTAATGGGGCTGGTGCTGGCGCTGACCCAACTGCTCGGGCCGTGGGGCGCCATGGCCGCTGCGGTGATCGGCTTGCTGGTTGGAGCCGCCCTGGCAGGCTGGGTCGCAGCGCGGCGCTGGAAGCGCACTGCCGCCCAGCTTGCCGAACCGGGCGAGGGTTGATGAGCGAGGACGAGTCCAGTCTGGCTAAGGATCGCACCACCCGCAACGCCGCGCGCGGCGTATTCGATGCGCACCTGGCGCGGCTCAAGGGCGATGTCGATGCCCATGGCGGGATCACCGGCAAGGTCAAGGATGAGGCTGGCCAGCGCTTGCTCGATGCTGGCAAGCAAGGTCTGGAAATCGCCAGGGAAAGCAAAGGCGTTGTTGCCGGCACAGTCGCGGCGCTGGCGCTATGGCTGTTGCGCAAGCCGCTGATCGACGCAGCAAAAGGCTGGTTCGACAAATCCGGCGAGCCAGACGATGTTCAGGAAAGCTGACCTATCAGGCCAACACCGGCCAAGGAGATTGCCAAGTGACTGAAGCCGACGCCCGGCGCGACAAGATCAACCAGCGGATCGCCGCCTCGCAAGAGCGGATGCGACGCGGCAGCGTCAACCTGCCGGCAGTGCCGGTGCGCGAGACGCTGCCCGATGCTTACCCACCCGAAGACTATCGCTCGCTGGCAGCGGAATATCCGTGGCTGACCATGGCAGCGGGAGCCGGGCTTGGCTTGCTGGCGGGCGCGCTGCTGCCCAAGCGGGCCGGATCGAAGCTTGGCAAGCGCGCACTGGGCTTGGCAACTGTCGCGGCGGAACTGGGGCTGGCGCTGAGCCGCCAGGCGGGCAGCAAAGCCACCGAAGGCCTGGCCCGGATCGAGGAAGGATCGGCCCCGCTGCGGGCCCGCGCCGGCCGCGCCGCAGGATCGGCCCGCTCGGGCGCACGCAGCGCCGGGGTCACCCTCGCGCGCGAGGCAATCCGGCTGGCAGCGCGGGTGCGCAAGTAGGGCCACGACATGTTGATTTTTATTCATTCCCCCTTCCCCGGCGGGGAAGGGCTGGGGATGGGGGAGCGAGGCCGCAAGGCCTCGCGTCCTCGCTAGCGGGGAACCCCCACCCCCGACCCCTCCCCAATGGGGAGGGGGGCTATAGGTTGTGATCATCAAGGTTAGGAAAAGCCCACCGACTTGCGCCAAACGCAACGCCCCCTTATGGGCGCGGCGATGAGCACGCAAAAACTCCACCTGGTGATGGGCGGCCGTGTCAGCGACCCGCAAACGCTTGATTTCGTCGATCTTGAGGCGCTGGATCTGGTCGGGGTTTACCCGGACTACGCCAGCGCCGAAGAAGCCTGGCGCAGCTGTGCCCAGCGCACCGTTGACGATGCCGAGATGCGCTATGTGGTGGTGCACCTGCACCGCTTGCTTGAGCCGGATATGCTGAGGCGCTGAGGACCGGTGCCAGCTAGCTGCCAAGGTAACACCCCATGAACCCGACCATTTTTCTAAAGATCGCCTATGGCGCAAACATTCTGATCCTGGTGCCTGTGTGCTGGGCGATGTTCGCCGGACAGGGCGTGAAATCTGTATTCAATGGCGCAGTGGATGAATCAGCCGGACTTCGCTTGCTTGTCGCCAGCCTGTGGGCTGCCATTCTCGCCGCGTCGGTCGCTGGCCTCGCATTCCCGCGCTTCTTCGCACCGGTCCTGCTGATTCAGATTTTCTACAAGGCGCTTTGGCTTGTAGTTTTCGTCGCTCCGCAACTGGCTGGCTCGGCGCAAAAGGTGCCATCAGGCATCGCAATCTGCTTTGCCGCGATCGTTACGACCTATCCGTTCCTGTTCTGGTTTGGCTATGTCAAAGCGGCCAATTGAGTTGGCTGACCACAATATCAAACGAACTCGATCTTCTCGACCACATAGAACCGGTCGCCTGAAGGCACCGTCACTTCGATCTCGTCCTCGACCCGGCGGCCGATCAGCGCGCGGCCGAGCGGGGAGTTGTAGCTGATCCGGCCGATCCGGGCATCGGCCTCGGTCGGGCCGACGATCTGATAACGCACCGGCTTTTCGGCATCGTCGAGCAGCGTAACGGTGGCGCCGAAGATAATCTTGTCGCCCGAAAGAGTGGCCGGATCAATGATCTGGGCGCGGCTGACCTTGTCCTCCAGGTCCGAGATCGACATCTCGACCTGGCCCTGTCGCTCCTTGGCGGCATGGTACTCGGCGTTCTCGGAGAGATCGCCGTGCGCGCGCGCTTCCTCGATCGCATCAACGATCTTCGGGCGCTCTTCTCGCAGCGCCTTGAGCTCGGCGATCAGACGTTCATAGCCTTGCGCCAGCATCGGCAGTTTTTCGATACTTGCCATTGCCCCTTCTTCCTTTTGCCTCGCCCATCGCAGCGACTAGCGCCCTGCCCCGTTTCCCCAAGGAGAAGCAGGCTGGCCTGTCGCGATGTGGGGAGAACGCGGCCTAGTCAGCTATAATAGTCCTGAAGGCTGCGAACTTCAAGTTTCGCGCCTTTCAGCGCTGCAATCGCCTCGGCTGCGGCCAGCGAGGCGGCCGCCGTGGTGAAATAGGAGACCTTGGATTTGAGCGCCGAACCGCGGATCGACTGCGAATCCTTGAGGCTCTGCCAACCTTCGGTGGTGTTGAAAATCAACGTCACTCCGCCGTCGATGATCTTGTCGACGATGTGCGGGCGGCCCTCCGCCACCTTGTTGACCTGCTCGACCGGAAGCCCGGCGTCGACGAGATATTTCTGCGTACCGCCGGTGGCGATCACCGTGAAGCCGAGCTCGATCAGGGTTCTGACAGCGGGCAGGATCACCGGCTTGTCGGTGTCCTTGACCGAGACGAAGACGGTGCCTCCCTGCGGCAAAGTCATCCCCGCACCAAGCTGGGCTTTGGCGAAGGCCATTGCGAAATCAGTATCAATGCCCATAACTTCGCCGGTACTTTTCATCTCCGGACTGAGCACCGGATCGACCCCGGGGAAGCGCGCGAAGGGGAACACCGCTTCTTTCACTGCCATATAGGGCAGATCGCGCTTGAACGGCGGAAAGCTGTCCAGTTTCTCGCCCGCCATCACTCGCGCGGCGATCTTGGCGACTGGCTGCCCGATCGCCTTGGCGACGAACGGCACGGTGCGGCTGGCGCGCGGATTGACCTCGATCAGGTAAACATCGCTGCCTTTGACCGCGAACTGCACATTCATCAGGCCTTTGACGCCCAACGCCAGCGCCAGCGCCTCGGCCTGGCGTTCCATCTCGGCGATCACTTCGGACGCAAGGCTGTAGGGCGGCAAGGTGCAGGCCGAATCGCCCGAGTGGATCCCGGCCTCCTCGATATGCTGCATCACCCCGGCGACCACCACCTGACTGCCATCGCACAGCGCATCGACATCGCATTCGATCGCATCGCGCAGATATTGGTCGATCAACACCGGCGATTCGCCCGAAACCGAAACCGCAGTTGCAATGTAATTGTCGAGCTGGGCCTGGCTGTCGACGATCTCCATCGCCCGGCCGCCCGAGTACATAGGAAGGCCGCATCAGCACCGGGTAGCCGATCCGGTTTGCCACCGCGACCGCCTCGTCGCGGCTGCGGGCAATGCCATTCTCGGGCTGCTTGAGCCCGAGCTTGTTGACCAGCGCGGCAAACCGCTCGCGGTCTTCGGCCAGATCAATCGCGTCGGGCGAAGTGCCAAGGATCGGAATACCCGCGTCTTCGAGCGCCTGGGCTAGCTTCAGCGGGGTCTGCCCGCCGAACTGGACGATCACTCCGACCAGCGTGCCGTTCTTCTGCTCGGTGCGCAGGATTTCGAGCACGTCCTCGGCGGTTAGTGGTTCGAAATAGAGCCGGTCGGAGGTGTCATAATCGGTGCTGACCGTCTCCGGATTGCAGTTGATCATGATCGTTTCGTAGCCGGCCTCATCCAGCGCGAAGCAGGCGTGGCAGCAGCAATAGTCAAACTCGATCCCCTGGCCGATGCGGTTGGGCCCGCCGCCAAGGATGACGATCTTCTTGGCGTCGGTTGGCGCGGATTCGCACTCGGGCACACCGAAGCTCGGGGCCTCGTAGGTCGAATACATGTAAGGCGTGATCGCCTCGAACTCGGCGGCGCAGCTATCGATCCGTTTGAACACCGGATGGACGCCCAATCGCGTCCGCAGCGCGCGCACTTCATCCTCGCTGGTGGCGCCGGCCATCATTTCCAGGACATCGTGGAGCAGGCCCGAGCGGCGCGCCTGGGTCTCGCCCATCCCGCCCGCTACGTTGACCCCGCGGACCGCCAAGACTGCCAGCCGCTTATCGGAAAAGCCCATCGCTTTCAGGCGGCGCAGACCAGCCGCGTCGGTCGGCAGGCCGTTGCTCTGGATCGCGGCTTCCTCGGCAATGATTTCGGCGATGTGGCGCAGGAACCAGGGATCGAAGTGGGTGACCGCCTGGACTTCCTCGACGCTGAAACCCTCACGGAAGGCCTGGGCGATCACCAGGATCCGGTCCGGCGTCTGGCGCGAGAGCGCGGCGGTGATCTCGTCGTGGCCTTTGCCTTCGAGCTCGAGCACCCGGTTGAACCCGTCGAGCCCGGTTTCGAGGCCGCGCAGCGCTTTCTGCAGCAATTCCTTGAAACTGCGCCCGATCGCCATGACCTCACCGACCGATTTCATCGCGGTCGACAGCAGCGGCTCGGCGCCCTTGAACTTCTCGAAGGCAAAGCGGGGAATCTTGGTGACGACATAGTCGATGCTGGGTTCGAAACTCGCCGGAGTGGCCCCGGTGATCTCGTTGGTCAGCTCGTCGAGGGTGTAGCCAACCGCGAGCTTGGCCGCGACCCGTGCGATCGGGAAGCCGGTCGCCTTGCTGGCCAGCGCCGATGAGCGTGAGACCCGCGGATTCATCTCGATCACGATCAAGCGGCCATCGGCGGGATTGACCGCGAACTGCACGTTCGATCCGCCGGTTTCGACCCCGATCTCGCGCAGCACCGCGATGCTGGCGCTGCGCATGATCTGGTATTCCTTGTCTGTCAGGGTCAGCGCCGGGGCGACGGTGATCGAATCGCCGGTGTGAACCCCCATCGGATCGACGTTCTCGATGCTGCAGATGATGATGCAGTTGTCGGCGCGATCGCGCACGACTTCCATCTCGTATTCTTTCCAGCCAAGAAGGCTCTCCTCGATCAAAACCTCTGTAGTTGGAGAGGCATCGAGGCCGGACCTGACAATCTGCTCGAACTCGGCCTTGTTGTAGGCGACCCCGCCGCCGGTCCCGCCCAGGGTAAAGCTTGGGCGGATGATCGAGGGCAGCCCGGTGCGTTCGAGCACCGCGAAGGCCTCGTCGACATTGTGGGCGATGCCGCTGCGGGCGCTTTCGAGCCCGATCTTGGTCATCGCCTCGCGGAACCGCATCCGGTCCTCGGCCTTGTCGATTGCATCGGCATCGGCGCCGATCATCTTGACGCCGTATTTCGCTAGAGTGCCATCGTTGAACAAGGCGAGCGCGGTGTTGAGCGCGGTCTGCCCGCCCATCGTCGGCAGCACCGCATCGGGGCGCTCCTTGGCGATGATCGCCGCGACCACCTCCGGCGTGATCGGCTCGATATAGGTGGCGTCGGCGAGATCCGGATCGGTCATGATCGTCGCCGGATTGGAGTTGACCAGCACCACCCGGTACCCCTCCTCCTTCAGCGCCTTGATCGCCTGGGTGCCCGAATAGTCGAACTCGCAGGCCTGGCCGATGATGATCGGCCCAGCGCCAATGACGAGGATCGAGGAGATGTCAGTGCGTTTGGGCATGCTGTCAGGCAGCTTCTGATAGAATTGCGGGGATCGGCAAGCGGGAGGACAAGCCCTTGAAATTCAGCTTCGATGAGGACGATGATCTAGTGCTGGAAGATATTCCGGATGACATGATGGATATGTCTGCAGAAATCGCGTTCGATCGCCGCATTAGCGTCGAAGAGGTCTGGCGGGACATTCTCACGCAGTGGTCAAAGGAGCTTGATACTTGAGCCCTTCCCCGATGGGGAAGGGTTGGGTTGGGGGTTCTGCGTATGGTCGATGCGCCGAGCCCCCACCCCCAACCCCTCCCCGTTGGGGAGGGGAGTTTTGAGGGAGTGTCTTGATGGCTCAGAAACGCCTGACACCGGTTGCGCAAAAGCTCCGCCGCGAACCCACAGACGCGGCCAATCGCCTGTGGTCGCGGCTGCGCGGCAAACAACTCGACGTCCAGTTCACCCGCGAATTCCAGATCGGCAATGCCATCACTGATTTCGCCTGCCGCCGCGCCAGACTGGTGGTCGAGGTCGATGGTGGGCAGCATGCCGACAACGCAGCCGACGAAGTCCGCACCCGGATGATCGAGTCCTACGGTTACCAGGTGATCCGCTTCTGGAACAACGATGTGCTCAGCAATACCGATAGCGTGGTTTTGAGAATCACCGAAGCCCTCGCCCTCGCCACCAACCGCACCGACTGGTTCGAGGACGACGCATCCTGAAGGCACCCTTTCTAGCCCCCTTCCCCATCGGGGAAGGGTTGGGGATGGGGGCTCCACGCCAGCGCCGACGCGAGGCCTGGTGGCCTCGCTCTCCCACCCCAACCCCTCCCCGCCGGGGAGGGGCTTCCCGTGGGTGAGGTTGTGGATCGAGGAGATGTCAGTGCGTTTGGGCATTAATTGTCCTCATAATCCTCGACATTGATCCACGACATTAGAGTACCATCGGCATCGTGAGCCACCTGCAACGCAGCGGTAAGAAAGCTTCGCTTCGCCTCCGAGGTCAGCGCAGTGACCTTCCGAAAATATAGGCGATGGAGGTCATCCTCTCTGCCATCCGGCGCTTCGGATAGTTGCCACCCATCTCGTTCCATCGCCAGTTGAGCGGCCTCTACGCTTGACACCGGAACATCGAGCCGCTGCTCGATCACTCGAAGGCGAGTTTGATCATCGGTTTCGTCTCCTGGATACCTCCAATAGAGCCCCTCGGGGTCAAGTACTCGCGCCAGTGATTCCTCGAAAGTCATCACCCCAACATCCCCACAAACCGCTCAAACAGATAGAACGAGTCCATCGGCCCCGGGCTCGCCTCCGGGTGATACTGCACCCCGAACGCCTTCTTCCCCTTCACCGCAATCCCGCAGTTCGAACCGTCGAACAGCGACACATGCGTTTCCTCCACCCCCTCGGGCAAGCTCGCCCCATCCACCGCAAAGCCGTGGTTCATCGAGGTGATCTCGACCACCCCGTCCTCGAGCCGCTTGACCGGGTGGTTCGCGCCGCGGTGGCCCTGGTGCATCTTGGTGGTCTTTGCCCCCGCCGCCAGCCCGAGCATCTGGTGGCCGAGGCAGATTCCGAACAGCGGCACGTCGCGTTCCAGCAGCCCCTGGATCACCGGCACGGCATAGGCCCCGGTGGCCGCCGGATCGCCCGGGCCGTTGGAGAGGAACACCCCGTCGGGCTTCAGCGCCAGCACCGCCTCCAGCGAAGTCTGCGCCGGGACCACCGTCACCTGCGCCCCGGCCTTGACCAGATTGCGGAAGATGTTGTCCTTGGCGCCGAAGTCCATCGCCACCACATGCGGCCTCTTGGTGCGCGGCGAGCGGGCGTAGCCCTTGCCCAATGTCCACACTCCGCCTTCCCACTCCTCGGACCCCTCACGGCTGACCAGCCGGGCAAGGTCCATCCCCTCCAGCCCCGGCCACTCCCGCGCACGCTGCACTAACGCGGGCAGGTCGAACTTGCCCGCCTCGCTGTGCGCGATCACCGCGTTGGGCGCGCCCGACAGCCGGATGCGGCGGGTCAGCGCGCGGGTGTCGATGCCCGAGAGGCCGATCTTGCCCTTCTTCGCCAGCCACTCGCCGAACTCGCCCTGGGCGCGGAAGTTGCTCGAATGGGTCACTTCCTCGCGGACCACACACCCCACCGCGCCATCGACGTGCGCTTCAAGGTCTTCCTCGTTGACCCCGACATTGCCGATGTGCGGGAAGGTGAAGGTGACGATCTGCGCGGCGTAGCTGGGATCGGTCATGATTTCCTGATAGCCGGTCATCGCGGTGTTGAAGCAGACCTCGCCCACCGCAGCGCCCTCGGCGCCGAAACCGTGCCCCCACAGCACGGCGCCATCGGCGAGCACGAGGACTCCCGTCGCGCCCGCTGGCCGGGGCGCAAACGTAGAGGCGGGGTCGGCCATTGTGGGGCGCTCCGTTGGCTGGGTTCTGGCGATGTCGCTAAGGGTCGGCGGCTAGACCCCTGCCCCCATGCCGTCAACCTATGAAAAGCCGAAATATCCGGTTAGTGGGGCTCTTTCCCCAGACGAGAGACAAAATGCTCAGAGAATCAATCAAAGCCGCGCAGATCGACAGCGATGAAAGCCGGCGACAAGCCGCGCCTCGCCGCCGTCCGCCTGATCCTGGCCAAACTCAAGGACAAGGACATCGAGCTGCGCACTGCCAAGTCCGCTGCCCGACGACGACACGCTGGTGGTCGATGTGCTGCAGAAAATGGCCAAGCAGCGCCGCGAGTCGATCGATCTTTACGTCCAGGGCGGGCGGCAGGAGCTGGCCGATGCCGAAAGCGCCGAGCTGGCGGTGATCGAAGGGTTTATGCCTGCGCAGATGGGCGAAGACGCGGTCAAGGCCGCGATCGAGGCGATCAAGGCCGAGCTCGGCGCCAGCACGATGAAGGACATGGGCCGGGTGATCGCCGAGCTGAAGGCGCGCCACGGCAGCGAGCTTGATATGAGCAAGGCCAGCGGGCTGGTGAAGGCCGCGCTCAGCTGACAAGCGAAGGCCCGCCGGATCGCTCCGGCGGGCCTTGCGTTGCGTGAAATATCAGGCCTTGGCGGTGAGGCCATCAGGTCGCCCTTGACCACATTGAACAGCATAGATCGCAAACGCGCTGCCCAACGCCGCTGCGGCGACCAGTGGCGAGATTCGCCGGCAACCCCGGACAGCTGTTCGCCGATCATCGGGATGTTTCCGAGCGCCGCAGCCGACCGCCGGCAGGACAAGAACATAAACGCCGATCCCGAGCATCCGGTCGTCTGGCGCATGCAATCCCGAGAACAGACCGAGAACAACCAGCACCAGCCCGGCATCGAGATCCGGCCATTGCGCCACGAAATCCGCCGACAACCGCCGAGAATGATCGAAAGCGCGCCGGCCAGGCAGCATACCTTGTTCAGCATCTTCTTCCCTCCTGTTTTTCTGAGAGGTGGAGCTGGAATCTAAGGGTCTTGCGTTGTTGAATATCCCCCAGGCCACCCCCCAGCGACCCGAGCGGGAACCTATACGGTTATTTGAGAATGAAAAGGACTAATTAACCATACGGAATCGGGTGTCCGCAGCGGTGTTGCGGCGCTGGGGGACAAGCCTGTTGATTGCGGCTTCAGCGGTTGAGCAACAGACCCCGTCAGGCTAGGGCGGGTTGGTGACCCTGTCCCCGCAATGGCTTGATGAACTGCGCGCGCGCGTGACGCTGTCCGGCGTAATCGGCCGCACCACGCGGCTGACCAAGGCGGGGCATGAGTTCAAGGCCTGCTGCCCGTTCCACAACGAAAAGTCGCCGAGCTTCACCGTCAACGACAGCAAGGGATTTTACCACTGCTTCGGCTGCGGCGCGCACGGCGACGTGATCCGCTGGATGACCGACCAGCGCGGGCTTGGCTTCATGGATGCGATCAAGGAGCTTGCCTCCGAAGCCGGGATGGAAGTCCCCGCCCCCGATCCACGCGCCGCCCAGAAAGCCGAGCAGGCGAATATCCTGCACGAGGTGATGGCGGCGGCGCAGGCCTGGTTTGTCGAGCGGCTGGCCTCGGCCGAGGGCGAGAAGGCCCGCGCCTATCTGGCCACCCGCGGGTTCAACCAGCGCACGGTCGAGCGATTTGGTTTCGGCTACGCACCGGAGGGACGGCAGGCGCTGAAGGCGGCGCTTAAGGCATTCCCTGAGGAGCTGCTGATCGAGGCTGGCCTCCGGATCGCTGTCGAGGACAAGGACCCCTACGACCGTTTCCGCGGGCGGCTGATGCTGCCGATCGAGGATGCGCGCGGGCGGGTGATCGCCTTCGGGGGGCGAATTCTCGACGCGGCCAAAACTGACGCGCCCAAGTATCTCAATTCGCCCGACACGCCGCTGTTCGACAAGGGCCGCACCCTTTACAACCTCCACCGCGCCGGTCCCGCCAGCCGCCAGAGCGGGCGAATCGTGGTGGTCGAAGGCTATATGGACGTGATCGCGCTGGCGGCGGCGGGGATCGAGGACGCCGTGGCCCCGCTCGGGACGGCGCTGACCGAACGGCAAATCGAGCTGCTGTGGCGGGTTACCGAAACCCCGCTGCTCTGCTTTGATGGCGATACTGCCGGCCAGCGCGCCGCGATGCGCGCAGTCTCGCGCGCGCTGCCGCTGCTGCGCCCGGCGCATTCGCTGAGGATCGTGCGCCTGCCTGCCGGAATGGATCCCGATGATCTGATCAAGCGCGACGGGGCCGCGGCGATGGAGGCTGTGCTGGAACGGCCAAGTTCGCTGCTTGACCAGCTGTGGGAGCACGAACGCGATGCCCTGCCGCTGACCAGTCCTGAAGACAAGGCCGGGCTCAAGGCGCGGCTGATGGCCCACGTCGAAACCATCGCCGACCGCGATATCCAGGCGCTCTACCGCCGCGAGCTGCTCGAGCGGTTCTCCGCCTTCGCCTTCCCGCCCAAGCCCCATCGCGACTGGCGCGGTGGTGGGCGCCCGGCCTTGCCAATGCGCCCCAACCGCGAGACTGTAGCCCGCGCCCGGCGCCCGGAGAACCGCGATGGACTGTCCGCTGCGGTGCTCGCCGGATTGCTGCGCTTCCCGCAGGAATTCGCCCGCCATGCCGAACCGCTAGCCCACGCCGGGCTGCCCGATCCGCGCTTCGAGGCACTAGCCGATGCGCTCGACGCCGGCACAGCGCTTGAAACCGGGCATCTCGCCACCATATTGGCCCAGCGGGGTTTGGCGCCCCCGCAAGCACAGGAATACGCTTCACTGCGGTTCGGCTTTCTGGCCGATGACGTTCCCGAAGCCCAGGCCCGCGAAGAGTTGGCCCAGGCGATCGGGCTGCTGGTCGAACGGCCCGCTCTGGAAGCGGCGCTGGCCGAGGCGACCGGTCGGTTCGAGCGTGACCTGTCAGAGGGGGCATATGCCGAGCAACAGCGATTGCTGAAGAGAAAGCTGGAATTCGATGCGCGCTTGCGCCACATGGCCAGCGCGCGGGCCGCCGCTCCGATCGGAGCGGCCTCACAAAAGATGGCGGACTAATGGACGAAGACGATATCTCGGGCGGTGAAAAGGAAGGCGGCGATGCGCCGCTGATCGACCTTAACGAAGCCTCGATCAAGAAGCTGATCGCGCGCGCCAAGCGTCGCGGCGTGATCACCATGGACGAGCTGAACGAGGCCCTGCCGCAAGATCAGATGTCGACCGACCAGATCGAGGACATCATGTCTGCGATCTCGGAAATGGGCGTCAACATCGTTGAAAGCGACGAGGACGCGGTCGACCCGGACGAGAAGGAAGTCGACGAGATCGATGAGCCCGATTCGGGCGCCGAGCGGCCCGACCTGGTCAAGAAGAAGGAAATCATCGAGCGTACCGACGATCCGGTGCGGATGTATCTGCGCGAAATGGGCGCGGTTGAACTGCTCAGCCGCGAGGGCGAGATCGCCATTGCCAAGCGGATCGAAGCCGGACGCGACACCATGATCCTGGGGCTGTGCGAAAGCCCGATCACCTTCCACGCGATCATCCAGTGGTCCGAAGCGCTCAACGCCGGCGAGATGCAGCTGCGCGAGATCCTCGATCTCGACGCCATGCTGTCGAAGGAACCGCCGCCCGAAAACCTCACCGAAGATGGCGAAGAGGAAGGCGACGGCGAGATTACCGAAGCCACCGCTGGCCCTTCCTACAAGGAAGAGGAAGAGGTTGAGGAAGAACCCGCCGCCGACGAGGACGAGGATGAGGACAGCATCGAACGCCGCGCCCGCCGTCCGGTCGAGGAGGAAGAGGAAGACAACACCCTTTCGCTCGCGCAGATGGAAGCGCAGCTCAAGCCCGAGGCGCTCGAGAAGTTCGCCAGCATCACCGCGCTGTTCAAGAAGTTCGAGCGGATCCAGGGCGACCGGCTCGACGTGATGGGCGCTGGCGGCGCCTTCTCGGCGGCACGCGAGAAGACCTACCAGCAACTGCGCGAGGATCTGACCGCGCAGGTTGAGAGCGTGCAGTTCCACGCCACCAAGATCGAATACCTGGTCGACAACCTCTATGCCTTCAACCGCCGCCTGACCGCGCTGGGCGGGCAGATGCTGCGCCTCGCCGAGCGCCACAAGGTCAACCGCAAGGACTTCCTCGACAGCTATGTCGGCAAGGAGCTCGACGATGGCTGGCTCGCCGCGCAGGCCGGTAAGGACAAGAAGTGGGCAGCCTTCGCCGAGAACGAGGGCGAAGCCGTCGAGCGGATCCGCGCCGAAGTGTCGGACATTGCCTCAGCCACCGGCATGGCGCTCACCGAGTTCCGTCGGATCGTCAACATGGTCCAGAAGGGCGAACGCGAAGCGCGGATCGCCAAGAAGGAAATGGTCGAAGCCAACCTTCGGCTGGTGATCTCGATCGCCAAGAAATACACCAACCGCGGGTTGCAATTCCTCGACCTGATCCAGGAAGGCAATATTGGCTTGATGAAGGCGGTCGACAAGTTTGAGTACCGCCGCGGCTACAAGTTCAGCACCTATGCCACTTGGTGGATCCGCCAGGCGATCACTCGCAGCATTGCCGATCAGGCCCGCACCATCCGCATTCCGGTGCACATGATCGAGACGATCAACAAGCTGGTCCGCACCAGCCGTCAGTTCCTCCACGAGCAGGGCCGCGAGCCCACTCCCGAGGAAATGGCCGAGCGGCTGAGCATGCCGCTCGAAAAGGTTCGCAAGGTGATGAAGATCGCCAAGGAGCCGATCAGCCTCGAGACTCCGATCGGCGACGAGGAAGATTCGCACCTCGGCGATTTCATCGAGGACAAGAATGCGGTGATCCCAGTCGATGCCGCGATCCAGGCGAACCTCAAGGAAACCGTCACTAGGGTGTTGGCGAGCTTGACCCCGCGCGAGGAACGCGTGCTCCGCATGCGCTTCGGCATCGGCATGAATACCGACCACACCCTTGAGGAAGTAGGCCAGCAGTTCTCGGTCACCCGCGAACGCATCCGCCAGATCGAAGCCAAGGCGCTGAGGAAGCTCAAGCACCCGAGCCGGTCAAGGAAGATGCGGAGTTTTCTGGATCAGTAGCTGGGAACTGGCCTCTGTGGTAAATCCGGCTTTCTCCGTTTCCGGCGACGATCATTCGTCCAGCTTCAGCCAGGTCCGCGCTATACTACGGGCCGACCCCAAGCTCCGCTATGTCGAGCGGCTTCAGCTGCTTACACCGCGCTACGCAAGGGTATGGGTCGACATCGCGGCGGGCTATCTCGGGTTAGCCGCCTTCGCCGCGTCCGCCATCTGGCTTGCCCGACTGGGCGGGTGGTGGCAATTCGCCGGCTTTCTTCTCGCCGCCTTGGCGACCGGCTACTTGGTCGCTTACCTGCAGCTCTTCCTGCATGAAGCTTCGCACTACAATCTGGTGCGCGACCGGACGTTAAACGACCGGCTGAGCGACCTGTTTATCGGCTGGCTTTCCGGCTCTAGCATCGCAGGCTACCGCCCGATCCACTTCCAGCACCACCGCGCGCTCGGCACAGTCGAAGACAGCGAGTTCACCTATTTCGTTCCGCTAAATGCCTGGTTTCTGCTCAAGGGCCTGACTGGGTGGCGAGCAATCGAAGTCATCCTCGCGCGCCGGAAAATCCTGGAGCAGCGGCAAGTAGCCAAGCCTGGGGCAGCGAAACCCGGCCGCGACTGGTCGGTGGTTCTGGGTGGAATCTTCGTGCACCTGTTCATCGTTGTGGTGCTGGCGCTGGCTGGCGGCTTGGCGCCGGCGTTTGGCTGGGTGGTGGGAATTGGCTTGGTCTTCCCCTTCTTCGGGGCGCTCCGGCAACTGCTTGAGCATCGCCGCGAAGACGCCGATGCCGCTGCCGACTATTCCAGTACCGACCATGGCGCGCTGACGCGTATGTTCGGCACCGGGCTGATTGCCTCGACTTTGGGAGGCGCTGGTTTCAACCGGCATTTGCTGCATCACTGGGAGCCGCAGATTTCCTACACTCGGCTCGCTGAACTCGAGACGATCTTTATGGAGACGGAGCTAAGCGCGGTGATCGACGCAAGGCGATCCGGCTATGGCGCGGTGTTCATGCGCCTGTTCGCGGCCTCCGGCAGGGCTGGCTGAATGGCGCCTGCCTGCCCTTTGTGCGTCGGCGTTGATGCCCACCTGCACGCGCGCGCAAAGGACATTGAATACCGCACGACCGACGGGCAATTCGCCTGGTATGCCTGCGCGCGCTGCGACATCCTGTTCATCGCCCCGATGCTGCATGACCGGCTCGGCGAGATTTATCCCGCCAACTACTATTCCTTCACCAGCGCGAAAAAGACCACGGTTGTGGGCGTCAAGGAAGCGCTCGACCGGCGCAATTTTAGGCAGCTGCTCTCGCGCATTCCGGGCGAATCGCTCTCGGTCCTCGACATTGGCGGCGGCAGTGGCTGGCTGCTCGACATGGTACGCGCTGCGGACAAGCGGGTGAGCGAAACCTGCATCGTCGATCTTGGCGCGGAAGCGGGCGAAATGGCGAGGGCGGCCGGGCATAGTTATGTCCAAGGCCGGGTTGAGGAGGTCGACCTGCCCGACCGTTTTGATCTAATCCTGATGCTCAACCTGATCGAACATGTCGTCGATCCGCGCGCTGTGCTGGCGAAGGCGCGGCGCTGGCTAAAGCCCGGTGGCCGTCTGCTGATCAAGACCCCGAATTTCGACTCGCTCGACGCCCGGATTTTCCAGCACCGCAGCTGGGCGGGTTATCACACGCCGCGCCACTTTGTGCTTTTCCGCAAGGAGAGCCTTGAGCATCTGGTCCGCGAATGCGGGTTTTCGGTCGCGCGTTTCTCTCATACCCAAGGCGCTCCGTTCTGGAGCGTGTCCTTGCTTGAAGAATTGCGCCGGCTCGGCCTGGTCCGCATCACCGCCCAGCGACCCGCAGTCTATCACCCGCTGATACCCCTGCTGCAGATCGCGGGTGCCGCCTTCGACTTTATGCGCCGCCCGTTTTCGCGGACATCGCAGATGGAATTCGAACTTCGCCTTGCGGATGAAATATAGGGTTGTGGGAAGTCTGGTCCATGGCTGGGAACTATCGCACCTTCAACACTGGCTTTGCCTGCCTCTCGCACCTAAAGGGGCCTGCGAATCCAGTCGCAAGGACCAAGTGATCCACCCATGCGCATTGCCATAGCCTCAGACCACGCCGCGGTCGATCTCAAGGCCGAACTGGCCGAGTACCTGATCGGGCTCGGGCATGAAGTCGCTGACCTGGGGCCTGAGACCGCCGACCGGGTCGACTATCCCGATTACGGCTACAAGCTGGCTTCGGTTATCGCCGATGGCACAGCGCAGTTCGGCGTTGCGCTGTGCGGCTCGGGGATCGGTATTTCGATCGCGGTCAACCGCAACCCGGCGTGCCGCTGCGCACGGGTCAGCGACCCTTACTCCGCCACCTTGGCGCGTGAGCACAACGACGCCAACGTCATCGCCATGGGCGCGCGGCTGATCGGGGTCGATATGGCCAAGGCCTGCCTCAATGCCTTCCTGGCCGGCCAGTTCGGCGAAGGTCGCCACACCGGCCGCGTCGAGAAACTCACCAATCCCCCTATTGCAGGAGCAACCGCGTGACCGTTACCGCCGATCTGTTGCCGGAAGTCCGCTCCAAAGGCTTCTTCACCGCCCATCTCGCCGAGAGCGATCCCGAAGTCTTCGCCGCGATCCAGGGCGAGCTGAAGCGCCAGCAGGACAAGATCGAGCTGATCGCCAGCGAGAACATCGCCAGCCGTGCGGTGCTCGAGGCGGCGGGATCGGTGTTCACCAACAAGTACGCCGAGGGTTATCCCGGCAAACGCTATTACGGCGGCTGCGAATGGGCCGACGTGGTCGAGAACCTGGCGATCGAGCGGGCCAAGGCGCTGTTCGGCTGTCAGTTCGCCAACGTCCAGCCCAATTCGGGCAGCCAGATGAACCAGGCAGTGTTTCTGGCGCTGCTGAGCCCCGGCGACAGCTTCATGGGGCTCGACCTCAATTGCGGCGGGCATCTGACCCACGGCAGCCCCGTCAACATGAGCGGCAAATGGTTCAAGCCGATCCCCTATGGCGTGCGCCAAGACGACGAGCTGATAGACATGGACGAGGTCGCCCGGATTGCCCGCGAGCATCGCCCCAAGCTGATCATCAGCGGCGGCACCGCCTATTCGCGGGTGTGGGATTTCCAGCGCTTCCGCGAGATTGCCGACGAGATTGGCGCGGTGCTGCTGGCCGATATGTCGCACTTTTCCGGGCTGGTCGCGGGCGGCGCCCACCCCTCGCCGTTCCCGCACGCCCACGTGGTCACCACCACCACCCACAAGAGCCTGCGCGGCCCGCGCTCGGGCGTGATCCTGACCAACGACGAGGATCTCGCCAAGAAGTTCAACTCAGCTGTGTTCCCCGGGCTGCAGGGCGGACCGCTGGTGCACATCATCGCTGCCAAGGCCGCGGCTTTCGGCGAGGCGCTCCAGCCCGAATTCAAAGCCTATGCCGCGCAAATCGTTGCCAACGCCCGCGCGCTCGCTGCCTCGCTTAGCGAACAGGGCCTCAGGATCGTCTCGGGCGGGACCGACAACCACCTGATGCTGGTTGACCTCACTGCCAAGAACGTCACCGGCAAGGCCGCCGAAAAGGGGCTCGATCGGGCCTACCTGACCTGCAACAAGAACGGCGTCCCTTATGACACCCGCTCGCCGTTCGTCACCTCTGGGATCCGCCTTGGGACTCCCGCCGGCACCACCCGGGGCTTCCGCGAAGCTGAGTTCCACCAGATTGGTCAGCTGATCGCCGAAGTGGTAGAAGGCCTTTCGCGCAACGGCGATGAAGGCGACGGACAGGTTGAACAGCGGGTCCGCGCCCGGGTTGGCGAGTTGTGCGCGCGGTTCCCGATCTATCCGGAGTTATAGGCCATGAGTGACATCGTTGACGACGCCAAGGTTGAAATCTCAGGTATGGCCAAACAGGGCATGCGCCATCCCTCGACCAAGCCGGTTCTAATTGCTGGCGCGGTCGGCGGGGTTGCTGGCGCGGTCCTCCCGCTGCTGAGCGTGCCGGTCGGGTTGCTCCTCGGCGCTGGCATCATGTTCTACAAGCGTCTGCGCCCATGACGGTTTCAGCCTGAATGCGCTGTCCGTTCTGCGCCCATGATGACAGCCAGGTAAAGGATTCTCGGCCCACCGAGGACAACACCGCGATCCGCCGTCGCCGTCAGTGCGACAGCTGCGGCGCACGCTTCACCACCTTTGAGCGGGTCCAGCTGCGCGAGGTTACCGTGGTCAAGGCCGATGGCACCCGCGAGGCGTTCGAGCGAACCAAGCTCGACCAGTCGGTCGCGCTCGCTTGCCGCAAGCGCGGGGTGGCGCAGGAACGGCTCGACCAGCTGGTCTCAGGCGTGCAGCGCCAGATCGAGACCATGGGCGAAAGCGAGGTCGCGGCCAAGGCGATCGGCCAGATGGTGATGGACGGGCTGCGCGCGCTCGACACCGTCGCCTACATCCGCTTCGCCAGCGTCTATTACGACTTCGCCGATGCCAAAGACTTCGAGGAGTTCGTTGGCCGGGTGATGGATGCCGGAAAGGGTTGAGGCCCTGCCCCCCGTCATCGTCCTGGTCCGTCCGCAGTTGGGCGAGAATATCGGCAAGGCGGCGCGGGCGATGCTCAACTTCGGGCTGACAGAACTGCGCCTGGTTACCCCCCGCGATGGCTGGCCCAATCCCAGCGCCGGACCGGCAGCGGCAGGTGCCGATGTGGTGCTGGAGCGCGCCAACGTTTACCCCAACCTGGCCGAGGCAGTCGCGGACTGCGCGCATGTCTATGCCGCCACAGTGCGCAAACGCGGGGTGACCAAGCCGGTGCTGACCCCGGAACAGGCGGCGCAAGCCGTCCGCCAGGAGCCTGGCCGCTCAGCCTTGGTCTTTGGCCCCGAACGTTCGGGGCTGGACACCGATGATGTCGCGCTGGCCAGGGCGATCGTAACCGTGCCGATCAATCCTGAATTCGGCTCGCTCAACCTGGCCCAGGCAGTGATCCTGCTGGCTTACGAATGGTCGAAGCAGGCAGGCCTTGCCCAGCCCCCGCGTGAAGACCTGCTCCCCCCTGCCCCGCAGGAAGAGCTCGAGGGCCTGATCGCCCAGCTCCAGGCGATGCTCGAACGCGCGGACTATTTCCGCCCTCCGGCCCGCGCGCCAGCAACCCGGCTGACTTTGCGCAACATGCTGACCAAGCCCGGCTGGAACCACCTGGAAGTGCGGACCATGCGCGGAGTTTTGCGCGCGCTCGGCCGCAAACCGCGCAAGCCTTGACTTTCGCGCGGTGTGCGGCCAAAGGCCCGCCTTCGCAATTGAGCGGGCACTCCGGTGAAGCCTGTCTCGCATTCCGTAACTGGCGGAATGGTGCGGTTCCGGACCAGAAGCGACGGCATCAACGCCGCGCATGCAAATTGAAGGATCAGACGCGCCATGTCGAAGCGCAAGTCATCGAAGTATAAAATCGATCGCCGGATGGGCGAGAACATCTGGGGCCGTCCGAAAAGCTCGGTCAACCGCCGCTCGTATGGCCCCGGCCAGCACGGCCAGCGCCGCAAGAGCAAGGTTTCGGACTTTGGCATCCAGCTGCGCGCCAAACAGAAGCTCAAGGGCTACTACGGCGACGTTACCGAAAAGCAGTTCAAGCGCACTTACCAGGAAGCCGCCAAGATCAAGGGCGATACCGGTCAGAACCTGATCGGCCTGCTCGAGCAGCGGCTCGACATGGTGGTCTATCGCGCCAAGTTCGCGCCGACCATCTTCTCGGCCCGCCAGATCGTCAGCCACGGCCACATCTTCGTCAACGGCGTCAAGTGCAACATCGCCAGCCGCCGGGTGCGCCCGGGCGACATCATCACCCTGGGCAAGAAGGCCAAGGACATGGCGCTGATCGCCGAGGCGCAGAGCCTGGCTGAACGCGAAGTTCCCGAATACGTGGCACCCGACGGCACCGACAAGGCGACCTTCGTGCGTGTACCCACGCTCGACGAAGTGCCCTATCCGGTGAAGATGGAACCCAACCTGGTGGTCGAGTTCTACTCGCGCTGATTTGCGGATTTCGCTTTGGAATTCGAAAGGGCGGTCCCAAGGGGCCGCCCTTTTCGCGTTGTGGTGGCAAGCCCGCGGAGCACGAAAAACCCATTCGATGGCACCCAAGACCTTGCCAGAAAGCCTCACTAGAGCGTGAATTCGCGTCGGTGCGACGCAGTTTGCATCGGTTCACCGCACGCCGCGCTCGAATTAACCGTTCTCCCATTGGTTTCCTGGAAGTGTTCAGTATCAGACGAACCGAACAGCACAGGCACCGCCGGATGTTGGAGGTCGAAGGAGTAAATTTATGCGTATCATAAACAAAAAAACGGGCGTTTCGCTCTTGTTTGCCGCGTTAGCGGCGTCAGTGCCGGTCAGCCTGTCGGCACAGGAACAGGCCGTTGGCAGTTCCACCATCATCGTCGAGGGCCTGATCAGAGGGCCCGTGATCAAGGGCATCATCACCGCGCGCAACGACGATAAGATGAAAGTCACCTCGGCCGACGGCACAAGCACAGTCATTGCGCTCGATCCCGCTACCAAGATCAAGGGCGGCAGCAGCCTGTTTGGCGGCAGCAAGACCAAGCCAACCGCGGCATCACTGCTCAATGGCTTGCCGGTAACCGTCAAGACCCTGCAGGCGGATGGCGCCCTGGTCGCCAGCGAGGTCACCTTCCGCAAAGGCGATTTCAAGACCGCGAACATGATCCGTCAGGGTACTGCCCAGGGTTTCGCCGATCAGACCGCGGCAACCGAGGCGCTGCGCGGCCGCATGGCCGATATCGACAAGTACAATATCAAGAGCACGACCAACGCCTATTTCGCGACGGGCAGATGGGTGTTGTCACCCGAGGCCAAGGCCGAGCTCTGCTCTGCAGCGGCCACCGCCGACGCGACCGATAACGCGTTGATGCTGGTCGTCGGTTACACCGACTCGGTCGGCAGCGAAGAATACAACCAAACGCTTAGCGAAAAGCGCGCGGGCAGCGTGATCAACCATCTCCAGCAAGCTTGCAAATGGAAGCCCTGGCGCATGCTGACTCCCACCGGCATGGCTGAATCTGACCCCTTGGCGAGCAACGACACCGAAGAAGGCAAGGCCCAAAACCGCCGCGTGTCTGTCAACGTGCTGGTCAGCAAGAGCGTAGACGGAATCTAGGATCGAGCGGGGGTGGGCTTCGCTCACCCCCCTCCCTGCTGACTGTTTGGGGACGCGGCCGCACGGGCGACCGTTCGCCTAGCGCAAATATCCCTGCCGAAACTCCCTCGCCCACGCCCCAAGGCGGACCTCACCGATTGCCGCCCGCATCCCAGTCATCAGCGCCTGGTAGAACGTCAGGTTGTGCTCGGTCAGCAGCATTGCCCCCAGGATCTCGCCCGACTTGACCAGGTGGTGAAGGTATGCGCGGGAGTATTTGGTGCAGCAATCGGCCTGGCAACGTTCGTCAAGCGGCGCCTGGTCCTCAGCGTGTTTGGCGTTGCGCAAGTTAACCGGCCCGGCCCAGGTGAAGGCTTGGCCGTTCCTGCCCGAGCGCGTCGGCAGGACACAGTCGAACATGTCCACGCCGCGCTCTACCGCGCCGACCAGGTCGTCGGGCTTGCCCACGCCCATCAGATAGCGCGGGCGGTCTGCAGGGAGCATGTCGGGGGCATAGTCGAGCACCTCGAACATCGCCGCCTGCCCTTCCCCCACAGCGAGGCCGCCGATCGCGTAGCCATCGAAGCCAATTTCCCGCAGCGCTTTGGCGCTTTCGCCGCGCAGTTCTGGGTCGAGCGCGCCTTGCTGGATGCCAAACAGCGCGGCGCGGCCCGCGTGCTCCGCGCCGCTATCGAACCCGGCGCGGCTGCGCGCGGCCCAGCGCATCGACATCCGCATCGATGCTTCGATCACCTCACGCGGGGCATCGGCGCGGGGGCATTCGTCAAAAGCCATGACGATGTCCGAGCCGAGCAGGCGCTGGATTTCCATCGAGCGTTCGGGGGTGATGAGATGGCGTGAGCCGTCGATATGGCTGGCGAAGGTTACGCCCTCCTCGGTGATCTTGCGCAGCTCGGAAAGGCTCATCACCTGGTAGCCGCCGGAATCGGTCAGGATCGGGCGGTCCCAGTTCATGAACTTGTGCAAGCCGCCCAGCCGCGCCACCCGCTCTGCGCCGGGGCGGAGCATCAGGTGGTAGGTGTTGCCGAGCAGGATATCGGCGCCGGTCGCGCGCACCCCCTCTGGCTTCATCGCCTTGACCGTGGCCGCGGTGCCGACCGGCATGAACGCCGGCGTGCGGACTTCGCCGCGTTGCATGGCGATCAGGCCAGTGCGGGCCTTGCCGTCTGTGGCGTGGACAGTGAAGGCGAAGCGCGGGGCGGACATGCAAGCCCGCCCCTAGCCGTGCCGCGCCGCCTAGTCGAGGTCGGGCAGCCAGTTGCCATGGAACCCCGGCGGAATGCGGTGCGGGATATGCACTGCGGCTACCGGGGGCTTGGTCATGTCCGTCGCGTCGAGGATCACCAGATCGGTGGTCTCATTGGCGACATTGATGACATAGCCCAGCAACCAGCCGCCTCCTTCGGGTGCGTCGGTGCTGCGCGGCACGAAGACGAATTCGCCGGGGATCCGGTTCGGGCCGAAGTCATGGACCTGCCGCTCGCCCGTCTTGAGGTCGTGGCGGTAGAGCGGCTGGGCGCCGAGGAAGGCGGCATCGCCGTCAGCAGGAAGGCCCATTGCCCAGGCATAGCGGTAGTCCTGCCCGAAGCGGCGTTCGTCCGGGCGGGGAAACTCTTGCGGCGCGGCGTCGATGGTGCGGCGCTCAACCCTGCGGGTTTTGGCATCAATGGTCCAGCGCTCGAAACCCAAGGGCTTGCCGTTGGGGCCTTCTGGTCCACCTGCGAACATTGTCTCGTAAACTGCGCAGTCGACAATCACCCGGCCCTCGCCATCCTCATAGGCATTGGCGATGTGAAAGACGTAGCAGGGATCGACATCGCACCAGACGATGTCGTCTGCCCCGCCCATTTTTGGCGCGAGGCCGACGCGGGCCTTGTGCTCGGGGTTCCAGCGATAGGGAAAGCCCTGCCCGCCAACCAGCGCCTTCATCGAAAAGGTAACCGGCAGGTCGAACACCAGCACGTAGTTCCGCGTAATCGCGCACTCGTGGATCGAAGGGCCATGCTCGACCGGGATCCTGAGCTGGCGCGTGGTCTTGCCCTCGGGCGAGATCACCACGTGCCAGACCGCATTGGGGGTCGTCGCGTCATAGGTGATCGCATGGAATTCGCCGGTCAGCGGATCCTCATGGGGATGGGCGCTGAACGGTGCGGTCAGCGTCCCGCCGAAATCGGTGTAGGCGACGCTTTCCAGGTTGTCGTCGAGCACCACCGGGTTCGAGCCAGCCTCGACGATCGCAGTGATCTTGCCAGCGATCTGGACGACGTTGGTGTTGACCCCGTCACGCGGGGTGCGGCGCGGGCCGGGTGCAGCCTTGGGGCCGCCGGCCGCTTCTAGCACCTGGCTGCGGATGTAGCGGTTGTGGTACCATTCGGCCTTGCCACCGCTGAGCCTTACGCCGTGGACCATGCCATCGCCGACAAACCAGTGGTGACCGCGCGGATCGGGCTTGAACGGGTTGGGGCCAATTCGGACATAGCGTCCGTCAAGCTCGACCGGGATCTGCCCGGTGACCGCAAGGCCTTCCAGGGTCAGTTCCCCGGTCATCGGCGTGTGGATCCCGGTCAGGAACGGGTGATCCTTGTCATTATCCATGCGCGCACGGTTAAAACCGGCCACGGCCGTAATGCCCTTGGTTACCACGCCGCGGATCGCGGTTTCGACTACGCTTGCCATGATGCGAATCACCTCTTAATGTTTATGCTGTAAACATAGGGGCTATGATAACAGTGTCAACATCGAAGCCGCCGCCCCGCGCCTATCACCACGGCGATCTTCGCTCGGCGCTGATCGAGGCGGGATTGAGGCACCTTGAAAGCGGCGGCGAAGCGGACATTTCCCTGCGCCAGCTGGCCCGCGAAACCGGCGTTTCGGCAACCGCGGTCTATCGCCATTTCCCCGACAAGCGCGCCTTGCTGGCGGCGCTGGCGGACGAAGGCTTTACCAGGCTTGGCGTAGCGCAACAGGCAGTTGCAAACGCGGCAGGCGGCGGATCAAAAGGCTTTGCGGCGGCCGGTCGGGCTTATGTTCGCTTTGCGCTGGAGAATCCGGCGCTGTTCCGGCTGGCCTTTACCCACGCCGGGACCGGGGGTTTGCCCAAGTTCGGAGATGACAATGCCGCACGGCTGCTGCTCGCATTCGCCACCGAGCTGGGCGGCGGCAGAGCGCAGCGGCTGGCGGTCCAGGCCTGGTCGCTGGTCCATGGGCTGGCGATGCTGATGCTTGACGGCCGGATCCCGCCCGACCCCGCAACCATCGACGCGGTAATCGACGATGCAGCGCTGTTCCGCTTTCACGGCAGCAGCAACGAAGCGTCACCGTAGCTGTAGAAGCGGTACTCCGCCGCGATCGCGTGGGCATAGGCCGCCTGCATCCGCTCGCGCCCGATCAGTGCCGAAACTAGCATGAACAACGTCGATTTCGGCAGGTGGAAGTTGGTCATCAGGCCGTCGATGGCGCGGAACCGGTAGCCGGGGGTGATGAAGATCGCGGTGTCGCCCGCAAACGCCTGGATAGCCCCGTCCGGGTCCGCCGCGCTTTCGAGCAGACGCAGGCTGGTGGTGCCGACTGCGATCACCCTGCCTCCAGCGGTGCGCACCGCATTGAGCCGGGCGGCGACCTCGGGAGCAATCGAGCCCCATTCGGCGTGCATCGCGTGGTCGGCGGTATCCGCAGCCTTGACCGGCAGAAAGGTACCGGCGCCAACGTGGAGGGTCAGCGTCTCGTGACCGATTCCGGCCGCCGCCAACGCGGCCATTAGCTGCGGCGTGAAATGCAGCGCGGCTGTGGGTGCGGCCACGGCACCGTCTTGCGCCGCGAACATCGTCTGATAGTCGCTGCGATCATCCGCGTCGGTGGCGCGTTTGCCGGCGATATAGGGTGGCAGCGGCAGCTGTCCGGCGCGTTCGAGCAGGACTTCGACCGGTTCCTCACCCAGGAATGCAAGCGCCCATGAACCGTCCGCACCGCGCGCCTCTGCCAGCGCCTGGACGCCGTGGGCAAAGTCGATGGTATCGCCCGCGCGCAGCCGCTTGGCATTGCGGACGAAGGCCTGCCAGCGGCGCAGATCGATCCGCTTGTGCAATGTCGCCCCGATCCTGGCCTCACCGCGGCGTCCCTCAAGCTGCGCCGGGATCACCCTGGTATCGTTGAACACCAGCACATCGCCGGCCCGCAGCAGCGCGGGCAGATCGCGCACGGTTTGATCCTTGAATGCCCCCTCACCCCGCACCACCAGCAACCGGGCGGCATCGCGCGGCCGGACCGGGCGCAGGGCTATGCGTTCCGTGGGAAGGTCAAAATCGAACAGATCAACGCGCATTGCGTGTTGTCCGATCATCCTGAGCTAGTCGAAGGTCGCGCATCGGCCGCCCCTAGCGGCAAAAGTAGCTCAATTCGACTTCGAACCGCTCAGCATGTCCGCGGTGATCGTCGGCAGCACGGCTGGAGCCGGGGCCGCCGGACGCGCCAGGTTCTGCGAGAGCAGCGAGGCCTGGACGATCTTGGTCGGATTGGCCGGCGGTTCGCCCCGGACAATCGCATCAACCGTATCCATGCCGGCAATCACCCGGCCAAAATTTGTGTAGCGCTTGTCGAGTGCAAACCGCGGCAGGAAGACGATGAAGAACTGGCTGTTGGCGGTGTCGGGCTGTTCGGTTCGCGCCATCGACAGCGAGCCGCGCACGTGCGGCATAGAATTGAATTCGGCCTTGAGGTCGGGCAGTTCTGAACCGCCAGCGCCGGTCCCGGTCGGATCGCCGGTCTGGGCCATGAAGCCATCGATCACGCGGTGAAAGATGATCCCGTTGTAGAACCCCTTGCCGACCAGTGTCTTGACCCGTTCGACATGGCCCGGCGCCCATTGCGGCATAAGCCGGATCAGCACCCGTCCGCCATTCGACAGATCAAGCGCCAGAATATTTTCCGGCTCAACCGCCGGGTCGGGATTGACCAGGGCGCTCAACTGCACCGGCGCCGGAGCAGCCGGCTGCTTGTCCTTGGCGAGAGCGGGAACGGCCACAAGCGCAAGGCCGGCGGCAAGGGTAGCGATTGAGCGACGGATCATCGGTTCGGTTACTCGAAAACTGGCGTTGGCGCCGCTTAGCGGGGCAAGGCTGTCATGGCAATGAACGGCGGCGTTTCGCTGACTAATAGTCCCCCAGCAGACCCTTCTTGGCGATCCGTGCCACCACATCATCGCGCACCGCGGGGCTGACGAACTTCGAAATGTCGCCGCCAAACATGGCGATTTCCTTGACCAGCTTGCTGGCAATCGGTTGCAGGCTGACATCGGCCATCAGGAACACCGTCTCGATATCGGGATTGAGCTGCTGGTTCATCCCTGCCATCTGGAATTCGTACTCGAAGTCCGCCACCGCGCGCAGCCCGCGGATGATCACCTTGGCCCCTTCGTGTTCGGCAAATTTCATCAGCAGCGCATTGAATCCAACCACTTCGACATTGTCGAGACCCAGCGTCGCAGCTTCGCGGGTGACCATCGCAATCCGTTCCTTGGGCTTGAACAGCGGATCCTTTGACGGGTTTGTGGTGACCCCGATGATCAGCCGGTCAACCAACGTGGCACCGCGCCGGATGATATCGGCATGGCCCAGCGTGATCGGATCGAAAGTGCCCGGATAAACACCAACGCGTGTCGCCATTCAGTGGTCCCTCTCCACAATGTAGCGCGCGATCGCGCGCAGCAGGTCGGCTTCATGCCCGTGACGGGCAAGGTGCGCAATCGCCTGTTTGACCAGCATCGCCGCCTGTTCGCGGGCGCGCTCAGCCCCGACCACGGCGACGAAGGTCTGCTTGCCCGCTGCCGCGTCCTTGCCCACGGCTTTGCCGGCTTTAGCGGCATCGCCGGCATGGTCGATCAGATCATCGGCGATCTGGAAAGCCAGTCCAATATCGCGAGCATAGCCTTTGAGATGGGTACGCCCCTCGGGCGCAATCTTGGCGAGAACTGCCCCCATCTCCACCGCAGCGCACAACAACGCGCCGGTCTTCAATTGCTGCAGCCGGGTGATTGCGGGCAGATCGAGTTGCTGGCCTTCGCCGGCCAAGTCCATCATCTGCCCCCCGGCCATGCCCCCCGTCCCGCTGGCGGTTGCCAGCACCTGGACCAGTTCGGCGCGGGTAAAGGGATCGCCGCTGGTGACCGGATCGGCCAGCACCTCGAACGCGAAACTGTGCAGCGCATCGCCGGCGAGCACCGCGGTGGCGTCGCCAAAAACCTTGTGCACCGTCGGCTTGCCGTGGCGCATGTCGTCATCGTCCATGCAGGGCAGATCATCATGGATCAGCGAATAGACATGAATTGCCTCGATCGCGACCGCGGCGCGCAGCGCCTGGCCGCGGTCAGCGCCGTGCATTTCAGCGGTTGTCACCAGCAGCAGCGGGCGCAGCCGCTTGCCCCCGCCGATGGTGGCATGACGCATCGCCTTGAGCAGATCGGCGCGGCCGTCCTCAGGCACAGGCAGCAGCGCGTCGAACAGCGCGTCGATCTCGCTTGCGATCCGCCCAAGCGCTTCGCCAAGCGGGGAATTGGAAACGAGCGCCGCGCCCATCGGCTCAGTCGGCGTCGAACGGCTGGGTGCCGGCAGGCTTGCCGTCTGTCCCGGTGACGATCTTCTCGATCCGCGCCTGCGCGGCATCAAGCCGGGCCTGGCAGTGCTTGCGCAGCGCCTCGCCGTGTTCGTAAAGCGTGATGGTCTCATCGAGCGGCACTTCGCCGCTTTCCAGCTTGCGCACGATCTCTTCGAGCGCGCGCAGTGCGTCTTCAAAGCTCAGCGCGGCGATGGCCTGGTCACTCTCGCTCATGGGACAGAGCATTGACCGCGCGCGGCGCAGCGGTCAATGCTCTGCGACAGAGACACACAGCTTTGAGGAAAATTTCGATGAAGTGGTTGATTGCTTATGTGGCTGCGGGGCTGGCATTCGGCCTGCTCGATTTCCTCTGGCTGCGCTGGGCCGCGCCGCACCTCTATCGCCCGCTACTGGGCGATCTCCTGGCCGAGGACTTTCGGATTGCCCCGGCGCTGGTGTTCTACCTGATCTACATCGGCGCGATCGTGTGGTTTGCCGTGCTGCCAGGGATGGGCATGGGGGTGCCGCTCAACCTGTTCGGAGCGGTGCTGCCCAATGTCTTTGCCGGTGTCGCCAATGCGGTGCTAAACGGCGCGCTGCTGGGGCTGGTCGCCTATGCCACCTATGACCTCACCAACCAGGCGACGCTGCGCCACTGGCCGATCCAGCTGACCCTGATCGACATTGCCTGGGGAATGTCCGCCACCGCGCTGGCCAGCGGAATCTCGGCGCTGGCGCTCAAGCAATTCGCGCAGAGCTGAGATGTTCATCGGCCATTGGGCACCTGCGCTCGTCGTTGCCGCCAACCCGCGCGCGCCGGGCCTGGGCAAACTGTTTATAGCCGCGCAGCTTGTTGACTGGGCGTTTTTCGGGTTACTGCTGCTGGGCATTGAACATATGCGCTTTGCCCCAGGGGTCAGCGTGATGAACCCGATGGACCTCTATCACATGCCCTATACCCACAGCTTGCTAGGGAGCGCGGGGTTTGCAGCGCTATTTGCCGGAGCAATCTGGCTGGCGAGCAAGGACCGCATGGCCGCGCTGCTCGGCGGCGGCGTGGTGCTCTCGCACTGGTTTCTCGACCTGCTGGTCCATGTTCCCGATCTGACGCTGTTTGGCAGTCCACCCAAACTTGGGTTCGGGCTGTGGAACTATCCGGCGATCGAAATGCCGCTGGAACTGGCGATCACTTTCGGCGCGCTCTGGTTTTATGCCCGCGCCCGGCGCCCTGCGACCTTGCGCCTGGCAGTACTGGGCGGGGTCCTGTTGCTGCTCCAGGCGGTCAACTGGTTCGGCCCGGTCGAGCCCGAAGTCAGCTCCAGCACCAGCCTGCTCGCGATGTTCGCCTATGGCGCGGCGACCCTGGCGGCGTGGTGGATGGAGCAAAGCGAGAAGGCTCCGGCGTGAGCCAGGTCACCACTCGTGACCACGGCGCGGTGCGGCTGATAACCCTGACCAATCCGCCGCGCGGCTACATGAACGCCGCGGGCGCCGCCGAGCTACTGGCCGCACTCCATGCCGCGCTGGACGATCCGGCGGTGCGCGCCATCATCTTCACCGGCGGGATCCCCGGCGTCTTCATCCGCCACTACGACGTCTCCGAGATCAAGGCCGTGGCCGAGGCGGTCCGGGCCGGGGCAGTCCGGGCCGGCGGCGACCGCGCGGCCTCACCGGTCTATGCCCTGATCGACCTTTTGGTAGCCTGCGAAAAGCCCACAATTGCGGCGATCAACGGCATCTGCATGGGCGGCGGTCTGGAGTTTGCCCTGGCCTGCGACATCCGGGTTGCGCAGAGCGGCGAATATCCGATCGGCCTTCCCGAAACCCTGCTGGGGATCGTCCCGGGACTGGGCGGACTGCAATTGATGGCGCGCGTTATCGGCCTCGCCCGGGCGCGCGAGCTGGTGCTGCGCGGCCGGGTTGTGAAGCCCGACGAAGCCGGACAGATCGGGCTGGTTCACGAGATTGCTGCCGATGCGCTGGACCGCGCCTTGGCGATCGCGACCGAACTGGCCGCGCAGCCGCCTCATGCTCTGGCCGCGATCAAGCGGATGGTGTGCCAGGTGGCTGCTGGCGAATCGCTAGAACACGGCATGACCAGCGCCGCGCGCGAGTTCATCGACACCTTGGCCGAGGGAACCGGAGCGGCGGAACGGATCGAAGCCTTCCTCAGTGGTGGGGAAGACATTCTGGCGGACTAGCCTTGGCGCCAAGGTGCCGCTAAGGGCGCGGCCATGCCACAATCCGCTAGCGCAATCACCGCCGATGTAGTCGCCGCCCACGGGCTATCCGATGAAGAGTACGACCGCGTCCTCCACGCGCTCGGACGCGAACCGAACCTGGTCGAGCTCGGCATTTTCTCGGTGATGTGGTCAGAGCATTGCTCGTACAAGTCGAGCCGCTTGCACCTGAAAAAACTGCCAGTCGAAGCCCCCTGGGTGATCTGCGGCCCCGGTGAGAATGCCGGCGTGATCGATATCGGCGATGGCCAGGCGGCGATCTTCAAGATGGAGAGCCACAACCACCCGAGCTACATCGAGCCCTACCAGGGCGCGGCGACCGGGGTCGGCGGCATCCTGCGCGATGTCTTTACCATGGGCGCGCGCCCCGTCGCCAACCTCAACGCGCTACGCTTTGGCCGGCCCGATCACCCCAAGATGAAGGCGCTGGTCAAAGGCGTGGTCGCCGGGATCGGTGGCTATGGCAATTGCGTGGGTGTGCCGACGGTTGGCGGCGAGACCAATTTCCACAAGGCCTATGACGGCAACATCCTGGTCAACGCGATGACCGTGGGCGTGGCCGATCAGAACAAGATCTTCTATTCGGCTGCCACGGGCCTTGGCAATCCGATCGTCTATGTCGGCTCCAAGACCGGGCGCGACGGGATCCATGGCGCGACCATGGCCAGCGCCGATTTTGGCGAGGATTCCGAAGCCAAGCGGCCCACCGTGCAGGTCGGCGATCCTTTCACCGAGAAGCTGCTGATCGAGGCCTGCCTCGAGCTGATGGCGACCGACGCGATCGTCGCGATCCAGGACATGGGTGCGGCAGGGCTGACCAGCTCGAGCGTCGAAATGGCCAGCAAAGGCGGCGCCGGAATCCGGCTCAATATGAACATGGTGCCGTGCCGCGAAGAAGGCATGACGCCATACGAAATGATGCTGAGCGAGAGCCAGGAGCGGATGCTAATGGTGCTCCAGCCCGGCAAGGAGCCGATGGCCGAGGCGATCTTCAAGAAGTGGGAGCTCGATTTCGCCGTGATCGGCGAGGTTACCGATACCGGGCATATGGTGCTGGAGTTCGACGGCGCGGTGGTCTGCGACATCCCGCTCGGGCCGCTGGCAGATGACGCCCCGCTCTATGACCGCCCACACATCAAGCCGCCCAAGCCCAAGCCGCTTGAGAACATGCCCAAGGTCAGCGATGTCGCCAGTGACCTGATCAAGCTGATGGCTTGCCCCGATCTCGCCAGCCGGCGCTGGATCTGGGAGCAGTATGACAGCCAGGTCGGCGCCGACACACTGCAGAAGTCGGGCGGCGATGCCGCAGTGGTGCGGATCCATGGCAGCCGCAAGGCGCTGGCGATCAGCACCGATTGCAGCCCGCGCTATTGCTTTGCCGACCCCTATGAAGGCGGCAAACAAGCAGTCGCTGAAACTTATCGTAATATCTCAGCTGTTGGCGCCAAACCACTGGCAATCACTAATTGTCTGAACTTCGCCAATCCCCAACGTCCGGAGATCATGGGCCAGATCATTGGCTGCCTCGAAGGCATGGGCGACGCATGCCGGGCGCTCGACTATCCGATCGTTTCGGGCAACGTCAGCCTCTACAATGAGAGCAAGGCCACTGGGGGCGGCTCGGCGATCCTTCCCACTCCCGCGATTGGCGGGGTCGGACTGATGGACGACTATGCGCAGATGGCAACGATTGCCTTCAAGGACGGCGCGCAGAAAATTGTCCTGATCGGCGCCACCCCGCGGGCCCGGCCTGAACTTGGCCAGTCGCTGTGGCTGCGCGAGATTCACGGCCGCGAGGAAGGTCCGCCGCCCGCGGTCGACCTCAAGGCCGAGCGCAAACATGGCGAATTCATCCGCATGCTGATCGCCGAGGGCTATGTCACCGCGGTCCACGACGTTTCCGACGGCGGGATCCTGGTTGCGGTCGCGGAAATGGCGTTGGCTGGAAACATCGGCGCGCGGCTGGAATGCTCGGCGTTCGAGGACATGGTCGACAGCGAGCGGACCCGCCACGCCTGGTCGCTGTTTGCCGAAAACCAGGCGCGCTATGTCGTGACCGAGCCATTCGACCAGCAAATCGTCGAGAAACTGGCGCACGAAGCCGGGGTCGGCTGCTGCTACATTGGCTGGACCGGCGGCGATACCGTCGCGGTGTGCCGCGGCGAGGATCCGGTCTATCCCGAAGTCCCGCTCGACACCCTGCGCGCCGCGCATGAGAGCTTTTTCAAGGACTGGATGGAGGGGTGAGCTTCCCCAGTCGGCCTTTCCCGCCGCTCCCCGCGCTCAGCGACGCGGAACGGATCGCACTGGCGCAGGCTGCATTCGAACGGCTCAGCCATCGCCGCACTTGCCGCGAATTTACCGATCAGCCGGTGCCGCGCGAAGTGATCGAAGCGGCAATCCAGGCCGCCGGCACCGCGCCGAGCGGCGCCAATCACCAGCCCTGGCACTTTGCGGTGATCGGCTCGCCGGAGCTGAAATCGCGTATCCGCGCCGCCGCTGAAGCCGAGGAGCGCGAATTCTATGCCAACAAGGCCAGCGCCGAATGGCTCGAAGCGCTGGCCCCGCTCGGCACCGATCCTGACAAGCCGTTTCTGGAGACAGCGCCCTGGCTGATCGTGGTCTTCGCCCAGCGTCGCGGAGGGATCGAGGAGGGTGACAACCGGCTCAACTACTACGTCACCGAAAGCGTCGGGATCGCCTGCGGGTTGTTGCTGGCAACGCTGCACGAGGCCGGGCTCGCGACGCTTACCCACACCCCTTCACCGATGGGATTTCTGCGCGAGATTTGCGGCCGACCGGCCAATGAGAAGCCGCTCATGTTGGTAGTAGCTGGCCATCCCGCGCCGAACGCGCGGGTGCCGGAGCGCGCGTTGATCAAGAAGCCGCTCGAGCGGATATCGAGCTGGCTCTAGCCAGCCAGCCTCAAGCCGCCTGCTTTACCGGCGCCATCAGATCATAGGGATCGACCCCCGCCGCGCGCCACATGCTGTGGGCCTGGCGGTAATAGCCCGGCTCGGCAATGTTGAGCCTCGCGCGAACTTCCTCGATTGGCAGCGCCAGCAATTCGGTGATCGGCAGTTCGATCAGCCGCGGGCAGGCCTTGCCCATGTTCTGGGCTTCGCGCACCGCGCGGAACACCGGCACCGGCACGGTCTTGCGCTTGGCAATCTCGACCGCCCCGGCATAGCCCAGGAACAGGTGCGCCAGCGCTGGTTGCTGGCTGTAGGTGAAGGCCAGCACGCACTGTTCGCCCAGCGCATCGCGGCCAAACCCGGTCAGGATGTGGAGCAGATCGTGAGTATCGCGCATCCGGTTGAAGTACCAAGAAACCTGATCGTCCCAATACATCTCGGCCGGGCGGTTCTTGTCGAGTTCGTCAACCAGTCCTTGTGCCGACAGCCCCTCACGCTCCATGAAGTCGCAATAGACGTGGGCGAGGCTGCCAGCGGGCAGCTTGCGCAAGGCGGCGTGATCGTCGAGCACTGCAACCAGCGACGGTTCGAGCTTGCGAATCGCCTGTCCGCGCTCGCTGTTGAGGAATGCCAGCGCCGCGTCATAGATGCCGCGCCAAGGCAGAGCCTCGAAGATCGGGCTGACCTGCGCGGTGTCTTCCTTGTCCTTGACCAGTTCCTTGAAATGCCGCCACGCCTTAGGAAAGTCATAGCGCATCTTCGGGCGACCCGGCAGCATCAGCGGCAGATCATCAGCGGCGGCAGCCGCAACGGGAGTGGCGGTCATCATGTTCATGGTTGTTGCTTATGCGACTTACTTACAGGAATGTCAATAAACTCGTCAAAAGGGTTGCCTATCACCACCCAAATCGGTTACTCAACCAATTAGATAGAATAACTGGGAGAGCAAGCATGGCAAACCGTTGGCCAATGGCGCTGGGCTTGGTGGTTGGACTTCTGGCCTTGTGGGCCGGTCTTCAGGCGGGCTCTGAATCGGTCGAAAGCTGGCTGCTGGCGGCGCGCTGGACTGCCCGGGTCGGTTTTCCGATCTTCATTCTGGCCTACGCTGCTTCGTCGCTGGCGAAACTGTGGCCGAGCGAGCTGACCCGCGGCTTGTGGCGCGACCGGCGCTGGTGGGGCCTGGGCTTTGCCGCCAGTCACACCGTCCACCTCTATGCGCTGGTTACCTATCTGGAGCTCAGCGGCGAGGGCCGCCCGTTGCCGGTGCTGCTCGGCGGTGGCGGTGCCTATGTCATGCTCTACCTGATGGCCTTCACTTCAAACGGAGCGGCGATGCGCGCGTTGGGCAAAAACTGGAAACGGCTCCACACGCTCGGCATCCACTGGCTGTGGTTCGTCTTCGCCTTCTCCTACTTCGGCCGGATCGCCGAGGGGCGGGAACTTCCCTATGCGGCGATCACTTTCGCGATCGCGCTTCTCGCGCTGGGCCTCAGGATTGCGGCGTGGGCCAAAGGCCGCCGGAGCACGGTCGCTAACGCCTAACACTCCGCCCAGTTCCCGCGCGCAATCCCGAGCAACATCAGCACGCTGGTCAGATCGCCCGCCTCAACCCAGCCATCCGCAGCGGCGCGGGCCTTGGGCTTGGCGTGGTAGGCCAGGCCATAGCTGGCCGCCTGGAGCATCGGTATGTCGTTGGCGCCATCGCCGGTGGCCAGGCTGGGGACACCATCGGCAGCCTCGCAAAGCACGCGCTGCTTGATCGACGAATCAACCAGATCGCCCACCAGCCCGCCGCTCAGCCGCCCGTGCTGCACTGCAAGCCGGTTGGCCACCACCCGCTCAAAGCCGAGCCGTTCGCCGACCGGATCGGCAAATTGGTGAAAGCCGCCGGTGACCAGCACTGTCTTGCAGCCGTGCGCTTTGAGCGTTGCGACCAAGGTGACCGCGCCAGGCATGTCCCGGATCCGCTCGTCTAGGCATTGCTGGATAGCATCCTCGCCCAACCCGCCGAGCAGCCTTACCCGCCCAGTCAGCGCCTCGGCAAAGTCTAGCTCGCCCTGCATTGCGCGTTCAGTAATCGCGGCTATTTCGGCCTTGAGACCGGCGAAATCGGCCAGCTCGTCAATGCACTCCTGGGCGATCATGGTCGAATCCATGTCCGAGACGAAGACCTGCGGCAAATGCGGCAAGTGATCGCTCACCAGCAGATCGCTGGGCGCAAAGTGGCGGTCGAGAACTCCGCGCAAGGCCGCGGCCTCGCCGTCCTCGACCATGAATTGCAGCACCTCGTCCAGCCCGGCCAGCGGATCGGCGCCGAGCACCCGCGCGCCCTGCGCCTCGATCGCATGGACCGCCGCGTCGCAATGGGCGGACAGCGCCGCCGGTTCTGCTATCACGCGGGCGATGAGCAAGGATCAAACTCCAGATTCGGCTGAAAAACCGCCGCTCGCGCTCATTGCAGGGCCGACCGCCAGCGGCAAGAGCGATTGCGCGGTGCGGTTGGCGCTGGCGCTTAAGGCGCGCGGCCGCGAAGCGGCGGTGATCAACGCCGATTCAGCGCAGGTCTATGCCGATCTGAGCGTGCTTTCGGCCCGCCCGACCTCAGCAGAGATGCAAGGCGTACCGCACCGGCTGTTCGGTGAATGGGACGGTGCGCGGGCCTGCTCGGCTGCGGACTGGGCGGCCAAGGCGCGCGAAGTGATTGCCGCGGTGCATCGCATGGGCGGAGTGCCAATCCTGGTCGGGGGGACCGGGCTTTACTTGCGTACGGTGCTCGAAGGTATCGCCCCGGTTCCGCCGATCGACCCGGCGGTACGCCAGTCGGTTCGGGCCATGCCAGTGGCGCAGGCTTACGCCGCCTTGCAATCCGAAGATCCGGAGCGCGCCGCCCTCCTCTCCCCCAACGACACCGTCCGGATTTCTCGGGCGCTTGAAGTGGTGCGATCGACGGGACAGAAACTGACCGCGTGGCAGCATGAGAAGTTGGGCGGGATAGCTGGCGATATCAGCTTGCACCCGCTAGTCCTGCTGCCCCCGCGCAGCTGGCTTTACGAGCGCTGCGACAGGCGTTTCGCCGCGATGCTTGAACGCGGCGCGATCGAGGAAGTACGGCACCTGCTGGCCCGCAAGCTCGACCCGGCCATGCCGGTTATGCGCGCGATCGGAGTGCCCGAGATCGCCGATTTCCTCGCCGGAGCGATCACCCTCGACCAAGCCCAAACCCAAGGCCAGCAAGCCACCCGCAACTATGCCAAGCGCCAGTACACCTGGTTCCGCCGTCAGTCGCCGTCGGAGTGGCCACGAGTTGAATCACAAGATTACGAGATGGAAGATTTATTCGCATTATTATTACGTGATTAACGGTTGACATGATATTTCCTGTCTCCTAGAGCGCCGCCTCGCATTCGCACTTGCGGAAAAGCGGAGATATGTTGAGGAGACCCGGCACAGTACCCCTGCGCCGGGTCGGCCCTTTTCGGGGGGCGGCATGATTGGAAAGGCAAAGTGACGTGAGCGAAGAGCGCAGCGGCGCCAGCATCCTGGTCGAAAGCCTGGTCGCCCAGGGGGTCGAATTCGTGTTCGGCTATCCCGGCGGCGCGGTGCTGCCGATCTACGATGCGCTGTTCGGCGATGCCCGGATCCGCCACATCCTGGTCCGGCATGAAGCTGGCGCCGCCCATGCCGCCGAGGGCTATGCCCGCGCCACCGGCAAACCCGGGGTTGTGCTGGTTACCTCCGGCCCCGGCGCGACCAATGCAGTCACCGGAATTGCCGACGCGCTGATGGATTCGATCCCCTTGGTGGTGATCACCGGCCAGGTCGCCACCGCACTGATCGGCTCGGACGCGTTTCAGGAGGCCGATACCGTCGGCATCACACGCCACTGCACCAAGCACAACTATCTGGTGAAGGACCCGTCCGAGCTCGCCGCGATCGTTGACGAGGCGTTCCAGATCGCCACCACCGGCCGCCCTGGCCCGGTGGTGATCGACATTCCCAAGGACGTCCAGGTCGCTTCGGCCACTTGGCACCAAGGCCCGCCGCAGCGCCGCAACCGCTATTCCCCGCCGACCACCGGCAGCGAGCGAGACATTGCCCGCGCGATCGAATTGCTCGCCAATGCCAAGGCCCCGATCCTCTACACTGGCGGCGGGGTAATCAATTCCGGCCCCCGCGCCAGCGAGCTGCTGCGCCAGTTGCAAAAGCTTACCGGCGCGCCGGTAACCTCGACGCTGATGGGCCTGGGCGCCTTCCCCGCCGATCATGGCGACTGGCTTGGCATGCTGGGGATGCACGGCACTTTCGAGGCCAACATGGCGATGAACCGGGCTGACCTGATTATCTGCGTCGGCGCGCGGTTTGATGACCGGGTCACCGGGCGGCTTGACGCCTTCGCGCCCAATTCGACCAAGATCCACATCGATATCGACCGCAGCTCGATCAACAAGACCGTGACGGTCGATCTCCCGATCGTCGGCGATTGCGCCGCGGTGCTCGAGCAGCTGATCGAGGCCTGGGGCAGCCGCCGTGCCGCCGACCTGACCGAGTGGAAAGCCCGGATCGACGGGTGGCGCGCCCGCCAGAGCCTGTCCTTCCCCGAGAACAAGACAGCGATCATGCCGCAGCTGGCGATCCGGCGGCTCTATGAGCTGACCAAACACCGCGATCCAATCATCAGCACTGAAGTTGGCCAGCACCAGATGTGGGCGGCGCAGCACTTCCCGCTGTTCGCGCCCAACAAGTGGCTGACCTCGGGCGGGCTGGGCACCATGGGCTATGGCCTGCCCGCGGCGATCGGCGCGCAGTGCGGCAACCCCGATGCGTTGGTGATCGACATCGCCGGCGACGCCTCGATCCAGATGAACATCCAGGAGCTTGGCACCGCGACCCAGTACCGCCTGCCGGTCAAGGTCTTCGTGCTCAACAACGAATGGATGGGGATGGTCCGGCAGTGGCAGGAACTGACCTATGAGAGCCGGTTCTCGGAGAGCTATTCCGACAGCCTGCCCGATTTCGTCAAGCTCGCCGAGGCTTACGGCTGGAAGGGCATCCGCATCGAGAACGAAAGCGAGCTTGATGCGGGCATTCAGGCGATGCTCGACCACCAGGGTCCGGTGTTCGTCGACTGCCTGGTCCATAAGGAATCGAACTGCTTCCCGATGATCCCCAGCGGCGCGGCGCACACCGAGATGATTCTCTATGGCGATTCGGTTGCGGGCACGATGGCCGATGAAGCCAAGGCGCTGGTGTGATGGTGGATGAACCATTAATCCTCCCCGGAACGGGGAGGTGGCAGTCCGCAGGACTGACGGAGGGGTCCCGCCTCCCCGCACACGCAACGCTTGTGGAGAGGTGGGACCCCTCCACCACCGCTTCGCGGCGGTCCCCCTCCCCGTTCCGAGGAGGATTTAGATGATGAAAATCAAACAGGAAGCCTCCGAACGCCACGTCCTGACCATCACGGTCGACAACGAGGCCGGGATCCTCGCCAAGATTGCCGGGCTGTTCACCGCGCGCGGCTATAACATCGACAGCCTGACCGTGGCCGACATCACCGAGAACCACGCGGTCAGCCGGATCACCATCGTCACCCACGGGCCGCCGGCGGTGATCGACCAGATCCACGCCCAGCTCGAACGGCTGGTCCCGGTCCACAAAGTGGTCGACCTCACCGAACTGGGCGCCCACGTCGAGCGCGAGCTGGCGCTGGTCAAGGTGGCCGGCACCGGCGACAACCGGGTCGAGGCGCTGCGCCTCGCTGAGGTGTTCCGCGCCAAGGTGGTCGATACCACCACCGCCAGCTTCATCTTCGAGCTGACCGGCTCGCCCGACAAGATCGACCAGTTCGTCGCGCTGATGCGCGAACTCGGGCTGGTCGAGGTCGGCCGTACCGGGGTGGTCGGGATGATGCGCGGGGCTGAGGGAACCTGAGAGTTTATTGAAACTGGAACGCGCCCTGCCAAGGCGGGGCCACAATGCAAGAGAACGGGACTGACATGAAGGTTTACTACGACGCCGATGCCGATCTCAATCTGGTAACCGGCAAGAATATCGCGATCCTTGGCTATGGCTCGCAGGGCCACGCCCATGCGCAGAACCTGCGCGATTCCGGGGTCAAGGAAGTGGCGATTGCGCTGCGTCCGGGTTCGGCCAGCGCCAAGAAGGCCGAGGCCGCGGGCTTCAAGGTCCTCGCCAACGCCGATGCCGCCAAGTGGGCCGACGTGCTGATGATCCTCGCCCCCGACGAGCACCAGGCGGCAATCTGGGCCGACGACGTCAAGGGCAACCTCCGCCCAGGCGCCGCGCTCGCTTTTGCCCACGGGCTCAACATCCACTTCGGGTTGATCGAGGCCCCGGCCGATATCGACATTATCATGATCGCGCCCAAGGGCCCGGGCCACACCGTGCGCAGCGAATATGTCCGCGGCGGCGGGGTGCCGTGCCTGATCGCGGTCCACCAGGACGCCACCGGCAACGCCCACGACGTCGCGCTGGCCTATGCCAGCGGCGTCGGCGGCGGGCGCAGCGGGATCATCGAAACCAATTTCAAGGAAGAGTGCGAGACCGACCTGTTCGGCGAGCAGGCGGTGCTGTGCGGCGGGATCACCCACCTGATCCAGGCCGGGTTCGAGACCCTGGTCGAGGCCGGCTACGCCCCCGAAATGGCCTATTTCGAGTGCCTCCACGAAACCAAGCTGATCGTCGACCTGCTCTACGAAGGCGGGATCGCCAACATGCGCTATTCGATCAGCAACACCGCCGAATACGGCGACATCACCACCGGCCCGCGGATCATCACCGATGAGACCAAGGCCGAGATGAAGCGGGTGCTGGCCGACATTACTAGCGGCCGTTTCGTCAAGGCCTTCGTGCTCGACAACCGCGCCGGCCAGCCCGAGCTCAAGGCCGCGCGCAAGGCCGCCGCCGCCCATCCGATCGAGCAAACCGGCGCCCAGCTGCGTGCGATGATGCCGTGGATCGGCGCCAACAAGCTGGTCGATCAAGCGAAGAATTGACCCCGCGGCGCTCTCGGGGCAGGTTGTTGGCGAGTCCCTCCCCCTCGCCTGCCCCCAGGAGCCCTGCCATGATCAAGACCCTGCCACTCGCCCTCGCTGGCGCCGCCGCGCTGTTGTTGGCGCTACCGCTGACCGCGCAGACCGCGCCAAAGCTGCCCGGCTCGCCCGACGTGACGGCGATCAGCGGCGGCAGCTACACCGCCGATTCGTATCACACGCTGGTGCAATGGTCGGTCGATCACCTTGGCTTCACCCCCTATTACGGGCTGTTCGGCGACATCACCGGGACGCTTGAGCTTGATCCCAAGAACCCGGCCGCAGCCAAGGTCGACGTCACCATTCCTGTCGCCAAGGTCACCACCGCCAGCGCTGGCCTGACTGCGCACCTGCTCAAGCCGGCCGCAGCAGGCGGCAAGGCCGATTTCTTCGGTGCCGATCCAGCCCCGGCGCGGTTCGTTTCGACCAAGGTTGAGGCGGGCTCCGACAATACGGCGAAAATCACTGGCGACCTTACTCTCAACGGCGTCACCAGGCCGGTCACGCTCGAAGCCAAGTTCTATGGCGCCGGCAAGGGGCCGGCAATGATGGGCGGCAAGGAAAACGTCGGGTTCACCGCCAAGGCCAAGATCATGCGTAGCGAATTCGGGATCGGTTACGGCGTGCCGATGGTCTCGGACGAGGTCTCGCTCAAGATCGCTGCGGCCTTCGTCAAACAGTCCTGACCATGCGCACCGTCGTCGTTTTCGCCGCCGGGCTGGCACTGGCCGCTGCCTCCACGCTGCGCAGCGCGCCGCAGGATCTGCCTGGCAAGGCCGAAATCGCCCGCGTCGCTGCCGGTACCTATCAGGCTGACGCCAGCCACACCCTGATCGCCTGGCGGGTCGATCACATGGGCTTCAACGACTATTTCGGGCTGCTGGGCGAGATCAAGGCGACGCTGGTGCTCGATCCCGCCAAGCCCGAGGCCGCGCAGGTCACTGCGCGGATCCCGCTCGGCAAAATCCTCACCGCCAGCTCCGCGCTCAACGGCGAGCTGCTCCGCTCTGCCCCGCCGCGCGGCAAGACTGGCGGAGCGGGCAGCAAGCCGCGCTATTTCGGTCCCAACCCGGGTGAGGCGGTGTTCACTTCAACCTCGGTCAAACCCGGCGCCGACGGCACCACCGCAATGATCGCAGGCACCCTGGCGCTCAATGGCAAGACCCGGCCGGTGACCATCGCCGCCAAGTTCGCCGGCGCGGGCAAGAATCCCTATACCGGCAAGACGACTGTAGGTTTTCACGGTACTACTCAGATCAGCCGCTCCGAATTCGGGCTCGATGCCGACATGGGACTGGTCGGCGACAAGGTTGGCCTGACGATCTCCGCTGCGTTTGAGCGGCAGAAGCCTTAACGCATCAGCGCGAAGGCCGTCCGCAGCTCCCGCACGAACAATTCAGGCTGCTCCCAGGCGGCAAAGTGCCCGCCCTTCTCCATTTCGCCCCAATGGACCAGGTTCCTGAAATTCCGCTCGGCCCATTTGCGCGGGGTGGGGAGAATTTCCCTGGGGAAGGCGCTGACTGCCACCGGCATGGCGATTTCGTGCGGGGCGAAGGAACCAAAGCTCTCCCAATAGAGCCGTGCCGAGGAGGCACCGGTGGCCGGGAGCCAGTAAAGCATAAGGTTGTCGAGAATCTGGTCGCGCGACAGCGCATCGTAGGGCGATCCAGAATTGTCGGTCCACGCCCACATCTTCTCGAAGATCCACCCCGCCAGCCCAACTGGGCTATCGACCAGCCCATAACCCACCGTTTGCGGCCGGGTGCGCTGCTGGGTCGAATAGCCCGAATCCCAGTCCTGATAATGCTTCAGCGCGGTCATGGCCTTCAGCTCGGCGGGGGATGGATTGGCCAGATCTTCTGGGTTCGGCCGCCCGATCGGCATGTTGAGGTGGATGCCAACGCAGCCCGCAGGCTGCTGCACCCCGATCGCAGTCGTGACGGCGCTGCCCCAATCGCCGCCCTGCGCCACCCAGCGGGTGTAACCCAGCCGGTTCATCAGCTCGCCCCAGGCCCGGGCGATCCGCTCCACCCCCCAGCCGACGGCGGCGGGCTTGCCGGAAAAGCCGAAGCCTGGGAGCGACGGCGCGATCACGTGGAAGGCCTGCGCCGGATTGTCAGGGTTCGCCAGCGCCTCGATCACCCCCATGAACTCGATCACCGAACCCGGCCAGCCGTGGGTGATGATCAACGGCATTGCCTGTTTGTGCGGCGAGCGGACGTGGAGGAAGTGGATATCGAGCCCGTCGATCTCTGTGACGTGTTGCCCCAGTGCATTGAGCCGCGCTTCGCAGGGTCGCCAGTCATAGCCATTGCGCCAGTAGCCGACGAGGTCCTGCAGCGCCGCCAGTGGCACCCCCTGAGACCAGTCGCCGACCGCTTCCTTCTCGGGCCAGCGAGTCAAGTCGATGCGGGCGTTGAGGTCATCAAGCTGGGCTTGGGAGACCGCGAGAGCGAAGGGGCGAATCTGGGTCATGCCCCCAAGACTAGTGGAAATACTGGCAACTGGGAAAGCCTGGAACCAGGCGACTCGATTCAAGCGGTAATCGGCACACTCCGCCGCACTGCGGTTGAACAGTCCCGAACCGCGACACTTGGTTAAGCAGCGCTTGAGCACAAGTCGAAAGTCTATCTAAACCAGCAGGGGGCAATCCGCTGCGCACCTGGGGAGTGAAAGTTTGATGATGAGGATTGCCAGCAAGATCCTGCTGTTGCCGTTGGCTTTCACATCCGCCGCGACGTTTGCCCAGAACGCGGCTGAGGCTCCGCCCACGGAATCGGTCACCGAGTTCGAGATCGCCACCGGCGCGGACTATTCAGTGGGCGATTACGGCGCGCCCGATGACACCACGGTGTGGAGTGTGCCGCTTGAGCTCAAGCTCACTACCGGGCGCTTTCGCCTTCAAGCCGGCCTGCCGTGGGTCAATGTCAAAGGTCCGGGCCAGATCGTTGGCGGGGTTATCGTTTCGGCCCCCGGCGGGGTCGTCACCTCGCGCTCGGGGATCGGCGACCTCAACCTATCTGCCGCCTATGCGCTGACCCGAGAGGAAGGCGCGATGCCGATGATCGAGCTTGGCGGCTCGGTCAAGCTCGGCACCGCCAAGACCACGATCGGCACCGGCGAGATGGACTATTCGGCCAGCGCCAGCATCTACAAGACGGTCGCGCCCAAGATCATGCTGTTCGGCACAGTCGGCTATTCGTGGCTCGGCAGTCCTGCGCAGTACCAGCTGGAAGACGGGGTCAGCGCTTCGGGCGGGTTCAATTTCCGCCCCGCCGACAACCAGAACTACGGCGTCAGCGCCGCCTGGCGCGAGCCGGTTGCGGTCGGGCTCGACGGGCAGGCGGTGATCTCGCCCTACATGACCTACCGCGTCAGCCGCCGCGTCGGCCTGACCGTCTATGGCGTGGCCGGATTGAACGACGCCAGCCCGCGGGCCGGCGGCGGGCTTCGCCTCAGCATATTTCCGTGAGATAACCGAACAACCTAAGGAGTGATCAACATGGCCAGACACAGTCTCCGCATCGGCGCGATCGGCATTGCCCTCGTCGCCTCGAGCGCCGCGTTCGCCAAACCCGGCGGCATCCCGGTGGGTCCACCCGCCGGCATTCCGCACGGTCCGCCCGCGGGCGTTGGTGGCGGAGCATCCGCTGCCGCAGCTGCCGCCGCGCGTATCCCCAACGTACCCAAGATAAGCGCGCCTACCGCAGCAACCGCGCGGGTGCCGCAGGGCAACGCCAACGGTCATGCTGCGCGTTCGCTGCAAGGCTCGCAAGGCAACGCCGCTGGCAAGGCCGCGACCGCTCCGGGTCTGGCTCAGACCCCCAAGAACATCGCGCGCGGCGCTTCGTTACTGAAGAAACTCAACGCCGCCCACGCCTCGGACCGCGCGCTTGAGCGGGCCTCGGACAAGTCGATCGTCGGCGCGATTGCCGAATACAAGGAAGGTACCGTGACGGCGCAGGCCGATATTGAGACCTATACCGACAAGGTTGAGGACGGGCTCGTTGCAGTTGCCGACGCGCAAGCCGATGTTGACACCGCCCAGGGTGCCGTCACCGAAGCCCAGGGCGCGGTGACCACCGCCCAGGGCGAAGTCACCACCGCCCAGGGCAAGCTCACCGCGGCCAATGCAGAAGTCCCGGTCGATCCGGCCAAGGTAACTGCCGCTCAGGTCGAGCTCGATGCGGCCAATGGCAAGCTGACCACCGCCAATACCAACCTGGCCACCGCCAACAGCAACCTTGACGGGTTCAACACTGCGTTGGTGACGGTACAACAGGCGCTGGCAGCCGATCAGGTCAAGCTTGCCGAGGCCCAGACCATGCTGGCAGCTGCCCAGACCATGCTGGCGGACAAGTCGGGCGTGGCGCTGACCCCCGAAGTGGTCGAACGGCTCAACGATCTGCTCGATATCTGATCCCGGCGATGGCCCGGGTCGCACGTTGCCCTGATGGCAGCGTCGGCCCGGGCCAGTTCGCCCGAGCAGCGGCGACCGCTATTCCGTGGCCCGCTTGTAAATGCTGTTTAGCGGCTTCTCGAAAAGCTTCATAACCATCGGTTCGAAGAATTCGAGCGGTGCGGTATCGTAGTCCGGATCGAACGCCGGACAATCATACTTTTCGATGAATTCCGCGGTCGCCTCGTAGTGCTCGTGGCCCTGGAACTTGTCGCGCATGTCACGATCAAGCCCGATGTAGTGGAAGAAGTTGTAGCCCTGGAAGATCCCGTGGTGCTCAGTGATCCAGCGCAGCTCTTCCGAAACGAACGGCTTGATGATCGCGGCGGCGATATCGGGGTGATTATAGGCGCCCAGCGTATCGCCGACGTCGTGAAGCAAGGCCATGATCACATAGTCCTCGCTGCGGCCATCACGGTGGGCGCGGGTTGCGGTTTGCAGCGAATGAGTCAACCGGTCGACCGCGAAGCCGCCGCAATCGCCATCTAGCAAGCGCAAGTGATCGAGCACCCGCGCGCCGCCATCGGCCTGGAACGGGCGCATGTGGGTCCTGATGATATCCCAGTCTTGCTGGGTACCCTCGGTCATGGTGTGGAACTGGGCGGTACGGTCCATCAGGCTTTCTTCGGCCATGTGCGCTCTCCTTGCGATCGCGGCCCTGCCGCTTGCCGCGCAGTCTAGCGCAACTTTGTGCGGCAAGCGAAGCGCATTTTAGGTAGCGGTCAGTACGGCCTTAGCCGCCGCTTCCACCTTGGCCCGATCGGCCAGCATGATCGTCGACGAGGCTTTGGCCAGCAAAGTTCCGGCTGCATCCTTTAGTTCGCCTTCGTAGAAACAGGTCTTGCGGCCATGCTTCACCGCCCAGGCCACAGCAAAGACCGGGCCGGGGCGGACCGGGGCAAGGAAGCTGACCTTGATTTCCAGCGACATCGGGGTGACGTCGTACCCGGCCCGGGCGATCGCCGCGTGCGCCATCGCCGCATCGATCCAGCCGGTGATGAAGCCGCCCTGCACCACGCCGCCCGAATGGCATTGCCCGGACTTCGCCTCGTATTCGATCAGCGCGCGTCCCTCTGCGGTCAGTTCGACCACGCGGACCAGGCCCATGGTCTGATCTAGTTCGTCCTTGGTCATCAGTTCAGCGCCGCATAGATCAGGGTCTTGAGCTCGCGCCGGACCGGGTAAGTGCTCGATGGGCCAAGCTGGGTCATGAACACCATGTGGAGCTGTTCGACCGGATCGACGAAGAACCCGGTTGAGTACATCCCTCCCCAATAGAATTCGCCCTTCGAGCCAGCAAGCAGCGTCGCGGCCGGATCGATATTGACCGCAAAGCCAAGGCCAAAGCCGACCCCGGCATTGGTCGACTCGCTGAACAGCGAGCGCGACCAGGAGGCGAGATCGCCGTTGCCGGGCAAGTGGTTGGCGGTCATCAGCTGAACCGTCTTGCGGCTGACAATCCTTGCTCCATTCAGTTCGCCGCCATTCAGCAGCATCTGGCAGAAACGATGATAGTCAAGCGCGGTCGAAACCAGCCCGCCGCCGCCCGAAACCAGTCGTGGCGCCGCGCTCCACAGGCTCTTGGCGCCGCGGTCGAGTATCTGCCGGCCCTTGCCAGGGATTATATGATAGCAATCGGTCAGGCGGTGGACCTTGTCGGCCGGAACCTGGAAGAAGGTGTCGTCCATCCCCAGCGGTGCAAAGATCCGGGCGGCGAAGAATTCGGCCAGCGGCGTTCCCGAAACCCGCTGCACCACCGCGCCCAGCACATCGGTCGAAACCGAATAGTTCCACGCCTCGCCCGGCGAGAATTCCAGCGGGATCTTGCCCAATGCGGCGACGAACTCATCGAGATCGAGATTGCCAAACCAGCTCTCGATCTTGCCCTCGCGGTAGGCGGCATCGACATTGCTGCGGTTCTGGAAGCTGTAAGTAAGGCCGCTGGTATGCCGCAGCAGGTCGACCATCAGCATCGGCCGTGCGCAGGGCTTGGTCAGGAACCCCACCCCCGCCCCGCCGCCGTTGTAAACGCCCAGGTTCTTGAACTCAGGGATTACGTAATGGACCGGCGTATCGAGCGCGATCTTGCCTTCCTCGAGCAGCATCATGAAAGCGATCGAAGTGACCGGCTTGGTCATGCTGGCGATGCGGAATAGCGATGTTTCGTCGATTGACGCGTCCGAGCCTTCGCGAGCCGTGCCTTGCGAGGAAAAATACGCGATCTCGCCGCCCTGAGCGACCAGCACCTGCGCACAAGGCAGCTTGCCGGTGTCGAGATATTGGTCCTTCAGAAAGGCATCGATCCGCGCAAGGCGGCTTGGGTCGAAACGTCCGGTAGAGGTCATGCGGCGGTCCTGCTTGGAGCGATGCAGAGCCCTATCGCCGCCCTGCGACCCCTTTACAAGCCCGGTGCTGCCCGCCATAGCCAAGGACGTGACCCTAGCGCTTGGCCTTACCCTGCGACTTATCCGCCCTTGGGCGTGAGCTGGCGTGTCCTTTGGGCGGCGCGCAGCGGCACCCAAGGGAGACTGAACCGCACCAAACAGTCACACCGCCAATCCGAGACAAAGCCATGACCATGCTGAAGAACCCTGGGGCCAAGTATCGCCCCTTCCCGCCGATCAATCTGCCCGACCGGACCTGGCCGAGCCGCCAGATCACCCAGGCCCCGCGCTGGCTTTCGACCGACCTGCGCGACGGCAACCAGGCACTGGTTGATCCGATGGGCGCGGAAAAGAAGATGCGCTTCTTCGACCTGCTGCTGAAGGTCGGAGTAAAAGAGATCGAGGTCGGGTTCCCCGCCAGCGGCGCCACCGATTTCGATTTCATCTCGGGCCTGGTCAAGGACGGCAAGATCCCCGATGACGTCATCGTCCAGGTTCTCACCCAGTCGCGCCAGGATCTGATCGAGACCAGTTTTGCCAGCCTGGCCGGCGCCAAGCAGGCGATCGTCCACCTCTACAACGCGGTCTCACCGGCCTGGCGCCGGATCGTGTTCGGGATGAGCCGCGACGAGGTCAAGAAGATCGCGGTCGACGGCGCCAAGGTGATGCGCGATCAGGCGGCGAAGTATCCGCAAACCGACTGGCATTTCGAATACAGCCCCGAGACGTTCTCGACCGCCGAGGTCGATTTCTCGGTCGAGGTTTGCGCCGCGGTGATGGAAGTCCTGCAGCCGACCAAGGACAAGCCGATCATTTTTAACCTGCCCGCCACGGTCGAATGCGCCACGGCCAACATCTATGCCGACCAGATCGAGCTGTTCGGGCGGATGATCCCCAACCGCGAGGCGGTGGCAATCAGCCTCCACACCCACAATGACCGCGGCACCGGGATCGCCGCCTGCGAGCTCGGGCTGATGGCCGGAGCCGACCGGGTCGAAGGCTGCCTGTTCGGCAACGGTGAGCGCACCGGTAACTGCGATTTGGTTACAGTTGCTCTGAACATGTACACCCAAGGCGTTGATCCAGGACTTGATTTCTCTGACATTGACGCGATCGCCAGCACCGTTGAATACTGCAACCAGCTGCCAATCCACCCGCGCCATCCCTATGTTGGCGAGCTGGTCTACACCTCGTTTTCAGGCAGCCACCAGGACGCGATCAAGAAGGGCTTCGCCGCGCGCGAGCAGCAGAACGACGAGACCTGGGAAATGCCCTATCTGCCGATCGATCCATGGGACCTGGGGCGCAATTACGAAGCGGTGATCCGGGTCAATTCACAATCGGGCAAGGGTGGGTTCGCCTGGGTGCTCGAGCAGGACCAGGGCTTGAAGCTGCCCAAGAAGATGCAGGCGCATTTCTCCGGCCATATCCAGCGTCTGGCGGACGAAGCTGGGCGTGAGCTGTTCGCCGAGGACATCTGGGCGGTGTTCCAGCAAGTCTATCATGTCGGCTCCCCGCAGCACTTTCAGCTGCTCGACTACGAGGAAAGCAAGGCCGCCGACGGGACCCGGATCTTCGCCGGCAAGATCGCGGTCGATGACAAGGCGCAATCGGTCTCGGGCCGCGGCAACGGATTGATCAGCTCGGTCGTCGCCACCCTGGCTGAAAGCTTTGGGGTCAGCCTTGAGATCAAGGACTATACCGAACATGCGATGGGCGCCGGTTCCGAAGCGCGCGCGGCGGCCTATGTCGAATGCACCGGTCCGAACGGAAAGACGATCTGGGGCGTCGGGATTGATGAGGACGTCGCCACCGCCAGCGTCCGTGCGGTGCTGAGCGCGGCCAACGGAGTAAGCGGAGGGTAAAGCGATGAGCGAAACGATCCTTGAACCCGAACTGCCAATCATCGATCCCCACCACCACTTGTGGGATCTGCGGCCGGCGGTTCCGCTGTTCCCCGAGCCGCGCCATCCCTTCATCGAAGCGCTGGTCACCGCGCCCTATTACACCTTCGATGAAGTCCACGCCGACGTTACCAGCGGCCACAACATTGTCGGCACGGTGTTCATGGAATGCGGCGCGTTTTACCGCGCCGGGGCCAGCGATGCGCTGAAAGTGGTCGGCGAGGTCGAATACGTCAACGGGGTCGCGGCGCAGAGCGCCAGCGGACTTTACGGAGACTTGCGGCTCTGCGCCGGGATCGTCGGCCACGCCAATCTGACGCTTGGTGACGGGGTTGCCAGGGTGCTCGACGCCTTGACCGAGGCCGGACGCGAGCGTTTCAAAGGAATCCGCCACACCGCCGCCTGGGATGCCGATCCGGAAGTGCTGGGCGGGCGGATCAATCGCCCCGCCGGGCTCTATCGCGACAACACCTTCCGCGCCGCTTTCCGCCACCTCGCTCCTCGGGGGCTGACCTTCGATGCCTGGTTGCTCGAGCCGCAGCTGGGCGACGTGATCGACCTTGCCCGCGCCTTTCCCGACACGACCATCGTGCTCGACCATTGCGGCACGCCGCTCAATATCGCCAGCTACCACGGCAAGCTCCACGAACGGTTTGACATCTGGCGCGAGAACATCCGCGAGCTGGCGACCTGCCCCAACGTCTCGGTTAAACTCGGCGGGCTGGCCATGGCGTTCTGCGGCATGCCTGATCGAGGCCCGCTGCCAGGGATCGCCTCGGAGATCCTGGCGGCGATGTGGCGGCCCTATATCGAAACCTGCATCGAAGCGTTCGGGCCGAGCCGGGCGATGTTTGAGAGCAACTTCCCGGTCGATCGCTGGGGCTGCGATTACCCGACGCTGTGGAACGCATTCAAGCACCTGACCCACGGCGCTTCGGCCGACGAGAAACGCGCGCTCTATGCCGGCACCGCAGCGCGGGTCTATCGAATCGAAGGGATACTCTGACCATGCGTCCTCAATTCATCCTGTCACTCGCTTCGCTTTCGGCACTGTCGCTGGCCAGCCCGCTTGCTGCCCAGAATGCGCCTGCATCGGCTCCGGCCCAGACCCAGGCCGCTGACTGGCGCGAAACCTGGGCTTACCAGGTCGGGATGCAGGCGGTGGTTTATGGCTATCCGGCGGTCAAAAGTGTGACCGCACGCTACCAGATGATCGAGCGGCCGAACGGTCAGGCCGACATGCCGCTGCACACCTGGTTCCATTCGCGCCGCGCCAGCGATTACAGCGACAAGCTGCACAGCTCGGTCACGCCGGATCTGCTCTATTCGGCGCTGTGGTTCGACCTCAGGAAGGGTCCGGTGGTGCTTTCTGTCCCCGACGACGGCGGAACGTATTACAGCCTTCAGTTCATGGAGATGTATTCCGACATCTTCGCCTATGTCGGCAGCCGCGAATCGGGTGGAAAAGCGGGGAAATACCTACTCGCCGCCAATGACTGGCAAGGCCAAACTCCAGCAGGGATCGCCAAGGTGATCCGCTCTCCCACCCCCACTGGCCTGATCCTGCTGCGGGTCGGTCTTGCCGATCGCACCAAGCTGAAAGCCGTCCATGCGCTGCAGGACAAGGTGACCATCGCGGGCCCCGAAGGCTCCCTGCTTGATCACAGCCGCGACGTGGTCGATCCGGTCGCGCCGGGGACCTCGCCGTTGCCGTTCTTCGGCACGCTTAACCGCGCGATGAGCGAAAGCCCTCCGCCACCGCGCGATGCCGCGCTAACCGCGCAGTTTGTCAGCGTTGGTCTGGGACCGGGGCAAAGCGATGATTTCTCGAAACTCGATCCGGCGACCCTGCGCGGGCTCAGGCGGGCAATGGGCGATGGCCTTGCCTTCCTGCGCCAGGTTTCGATCGCAGGCGGCAACACCAAAGTGGTCAACCACTGGGCCTATGGCCAGATGGCCTGGGGCCGGACCGCCGCGCGCGGCGACTTTCTGACCCGCAGCGCGACGCAGAGCTTCGCGGGGATGCAGGAACACTGGATCGAAGAGGTGGTCAAACTGCGCGCGCACCATGACGGCGATGGCGCACTGCTCGACGGAAGCGCCGCGCGCTATACTATCCGCTTCGCGCCTGGACAGGTCCCCGCAGCCAAGGCGTTCTGGTCGATTGTGCTCTACGACCAGGAATACGACCTCGTCGAGAATCCGATCGGGCGCTATTCGCTGGGCAGCGCCGACAAGGGTCTGCGCCACGACAAGGATGGCGGCCTGACGCTTTACCTCCAGCCCGATCCCCCGGCGAGGAAACACATGACCAACTGGCTGCCGACCCCGCGCGGCCCCTTCAACCTGTTTCTGCGCGCCTATCTGCCCGACCAGGCGTTGCAGTTGCAGAGCTATGCCCCGCCCCCGGTGAGAAGAGTGCCATGAAATATGCCCTATCCGCCAGTTTGGGCGCGCTCGCCATCGCCGCTGCCTTTGCCCTTGGCGATGAAGCCCCCGCCCCGGCCAGCGCTTCGGCTCCGGCCGTCACCGCGCCGCCATCCCATCCCCAGCGTCCACTGTGGGGCGATACCCACCTACACACCGCCAACTCGTTCGATGCCTTCACCGCCGGGCTCAGGCTCGGACCGGAAGAGGCACTGCGCTTTGCCCGCGGCGATGCGGTCAAAACCGCCTCTGGCGAGCTCGCCCAGCTCCACCAGCCGCTCGACTTTCTGGTGATCACCGATCATTCCGACGCGATCGGAGTGACCGCCGACCTCTACAATACTCCCGCCGAGCAGGTCACCGACCCGGCCATGCGGCGCTGGCGCGAGATGATGCACACAGGCGGCAGCGCGGCCTACGGCGCCTTCCGCGAGATGAACACCGCTGCATCGACTGGCACTCTGCCGCCCTCGTTCGCCGATCCGGCGCGCCAGCGCGAGATTGCCCGGAGGGTCTGGGACGGCCAGCTCGAGGCGGTCGAGCGCTACAACCAGCCGGGTACATTCACCGCGCTTGTCGGGTTCGAATACTCACTCCAGCCCAAGGGCAACACTCTGCACCGCAACGTCATCTTTCGTGATGGGAGCGACCGGGCGCGGCAGGTTCTGCCGTTCCCGTCCGATGGCCAGAAAGGCCCCGAAGCGCTGTGGGACTACATGGACGCCTACGCCGCCAAGACTGGCGGGCAAATGCTGGCGATCCCCCACAACGCCAACCTTTCCAACGGCTTGGCGTTCATGGCCAGCAACGGCAACCAGCCATGGACCGCCGAGGCCGCGCGGCGCCGCGCAGTCCACGAGCCGCTGGCCGAGGTGACCCAGTACAAGGGCGACGGCGAAAGCCACCCGGCGCTCTCGCGCAACGACGAGTTCGCGAGCTTCGGCGACGGGGGATGGGAGAACGGCAACGGCCCGCTGACCGCACTCAAACAGCCGGAAATGTTCGGCGGCGAATATGCCCGCGAAGCGCTAAAGCGCGGACTGCTGATCGCGCGGGCAAGCGGAGCCAATCCTTATGCCTTCGGGATGATCGGATCGACTGATTCGCACACCGCGCTGGCAGCGGCGGAGGAAGACAACTTCTCCGGCAAGTTCTCCAACGAAGGCCCCGGGGCGGACCGCGTCAACGCCGTCGTCAATCCGGGGATCAAGCAAAGCCGGATCGGCTGGCAGTATCAGGCCGGCGGCCTCGCCGCAGTCTGGGCCAAAGCCAACACCCGCGAGGCGATTTTCGATGCTATGCGCCGGCGCGAGGTCTATGCCACCACCGGCCCGCGGATCACGGTGCGGATGTTTGCTGGCTGGGACTTCTCGAAGCGCGACTTCCGGGGTGACTGGGTCAAGGCCGGTTATGCCCGCGGGGTGCCGATGGGCGGCGAGCTGGGCCCCGGAAAGGGCGCGCCCAGCTTCCTGCTCTCGGCGATGAAGGACCCGACCGGCGCCAACCTCGACAGGATCCAGGTGGTCAAGGGTTGGGTTGATGCCCAGGGGATTGCCCACGAGAAGATTTTCGACGTTGCCTGGTCGGCGCCGGGCAAGCGCAAGCTGGTCAAGGGCCGGCTGACCCCGGTCGGCGACACCGTCGACATGGCCACCGCCACCTATCGCAACAGCATCGGCATGCCTGAATTACACACCGTCTGGCGCGATCCCGAATTCCGGCCGGGTAGCCACGCGTTTTATTATGCCCGGGTGATTGAGATTCCGACCCCGCGCTGGACGCTCTATGATGCGGTCCGGTTCAAGGCCAAGCCGCCCGAAGGCGCCTCGCTCAAGGCCCAGGAGCGCGCCTATACCTCGCCGATCTGGTACAGCCCGCGGGGTCAATCGATTCGGGAGAGGTAGCAATGGCCGCGATCCACCTGCCCCGCACGATCCGGATTGGCGGCGGGGTGCTGGCCGAATTGCCCGAGGTGCTGGCCCAGGCCGGGCTCTCACGCCCGCTGATCGTGACCGATGGCTGGATGGTTAGTTCCGGCCTGCTCGAGCGGCTTGAAGCGCTGCTGGCCAAGGCCGGGATCACCGCGCGCGCCTTTACCGGGGTGGTCCCAGATCCAACCGTGAATTCGCTCGAGGCCGCTTGCGCGTTCCAGCGCGAGGGCCAGCACGACTGCGTGATCGGGCTGGGCGGCGGCTCGGCGATCGACAGCGCCAAGGTGGTCGCGGTCAGGGCGGTGCACGATCTGCCGATCGCCGCGCTCAAGGTGCCGCATGTTCAGGACGCACCCGGGCTGCCGATCATCGCTATCCCAACCACCGCGGGCACCGGCTCCGAGGCGACCCGGGTAACCGTGATCACCGATGCCGATACCGACGAGAAGATGCTGTGCATGGGCCTCGCTTATCTGCCCAGTGTGGCGATCTGCGACTTCGAACTGACCCTGACCAAGCCCGCACGGCTGACAGCCGATACCGGGATCGACAGCCTGGTTCACGCGGTCGAAGCCTATGTCTCAAAGCGCGCCAGCCCGTTCACCGATGCAGTTGCCTTGTCCGCCATGCGCCTGCTCTGGCCCAACCTGCCGCGCGCCTGCGCCGATCCGAGTGACCGCGCCGCGCGCGAGGCGCTGATGCTTGGCGCGCTGCAAGGGGGGATCGCTTTCTCGAACAGCTCGGTAGCGCTGGTCCACGGGATGAGCCGGCCGATCGGCGCACACTTTCACGTCAGCCACGGCCTCTCCAACGCGATGCTGATGCCGGTGGTCACCGCCTGGTCGGCCCCCGCGGCAATCGGGCGTTACGCGCAATGCAGCCGCGCGATGGGCGTGGCGGATGAGAGCGAAAGCGATCAGGGCGCGGTCGGCCGGCTGGTCGAGGCGCTGCACCGGATCAACGCCGACCTCAAGGTCCCCAGCCCCGCCGCCTATGGCATCGACAAGGCCCGCTGGGACGAACTGCTCCCGCTGATGGCCGAGCAGGCGCTGGCCAGCGGCTCGCCGGGGAATAACCCGCGGGTGCCGGGAGCGGAGGAAATTGTGGGATTGTACAAACAGGCTTGGGGGTAGCGGGCGCAGCATGGTATAAACCCTTCCGTTTCGCGTCCAATGCAAGCCAATCGATACCGGATTTCTGCGCCGGGGCCTTGATTGAATAGTGCCTTTCTCCAAACTTTGGTTAGGCTGGCGGGCTATGAGCCACAGACTTGCTCCGCCCGATTCGTTTCCCATCGTTCACCTCTCGCGCCGCAGTACGCTGGCGATGCTATCGTCGACCGCCGTGCTTGCAGCATGCAGCGGCGGGGCTCCGACGCCAACTCCGACGCCATCGCCAACGCCGACCCCTACACCAACTCCACCGCCGGTGACGGGTCCCGCGTGGTTCAGTTACGGCCACGACGCACAGCACACCGCCGCCAGCGCGATCGCATCGCAGGATCTCGGGCGCATCGCCTGGTCGTCCGCTGTTGATCTTGCGCCGCAATACACGCCGTCAGGCGCGCTCCTCGCGCACTACGGCTCGCCGGTGGTTACGACCCGCAACACCGTGGTGATCCCGGTCAAAACGACCGCCACCGGAAGCTTTCGCGTCGAAGCCCGCAATGGGGTGACCGGCGCGCTGATATGGTCAACGACCACCGACTATGTCTCGCCGCCGCACAACTGGTTCCCGCCTTACAACGTGCTGCTCACGCAGCAGGGCCGCCTCTACGTTTCTGCTGCCGGCGGCAGGCTGCTGATGCGCGACGAAGCGGACACGGCCAACCTCACCTTCGCATCGCAAGTGTTCTTCGGTGCGGCTGCCTACGACGCCGATCCCGCAGCCTACAACGCCAGTGTGTTCGTCAACACCCCACTCACCGCCGATGCGCAAGGCAACATCTTCTTCGGCTTCCAGGTGACCGGTGCAAACCCGGCGGGGTTGGTGAGCGGCATTGCGCGCGTTGCTCCTGACGGCACCGGCACCTGGGTCGGTGCCGCCACGGCGGCCGGCGACCCCGCGATCCAGAAACCGGCGATGAATTGCGCCCCTGCCATCTCGATCGACGGCACCACAGTCTACATCGCGGTGAACATTGCGGCGGCAGCCGGGGTCACCCAGCGGGGTTTCCTGCTCGCGCTCGACAGCACGACTCTCGCGACGCGGGCGCTCGTCGCGTTGACAGATCCGAACCTGCTCACCGCCGCACGCGTCAGCGACAATGCCACATCGACGCCAGTGATCGGCCCGGACGGCCGTGTCTTCTATGGCGTGCTGGAAGCTCAGGTTCCTTCGCACAATGCGCGCGGCTGGCTGCTGCAGTTCGATGCCCAGCTCAATCCTGCGGGAGTGCCGGGCAGCTTCGGATGGGACGTATCGCCCAGCGTGATCCCGGCTTCGATGGTGCCTCCGTACAACGGGACGTCGACCTATCTTCTCGCGCTCAAGTACAACAATTACGAGGGGGTGGGTTCGGGCGACGGTCTGAATCGGCTCGCCGTGGTTGACCCGCAGGCGAGCCAACCTGATCCGTTCGTGCCAAGCGTGCCAGTAATGCGCGAGATTCTGACGATCCTTGGGCCCACGCTCGACGCCGGTTCGGCGACGGCGCGGCGCGAGTGGTGCATTAACACGATGGCCGCGGATCCGGAGAGAAAATCGGTCCTCGCGAACAACGAGGACGGGGTCATGTACCGCTGGGACCTGACGACGAACACGCTGTCACAGAACATTCGGCTCACCACCGGCATCGGCGAAGCCTATACGCCGACGCTGATCGGTGCCGATGGCGCAGTTTACGCGATCAACAACGCAACCTTGTTTGCGATCCGCGCCACTTAGAGCGGGACGGCTGCACTTCAAACCACCCCCAGCTCCTCAAACTCGGCCGGTAACGACACCAGCGTCACGCCGTCGCCTTCGTTCACCTCCCCGCCGCTGACCACCACCGCCATCACCCCGCATTTGCGGATCAGGCGGCCGTCCTCCGCTCGGTCCAGAACTGCTGCCATCAAGCCCGGCGCAAGGCCATTGAGCTGGTGGCACGGGTTGCGCAGCCCGGTAATCTCGATCAGCGCCTCGTGGCCAAGCCGCAGCCGGGTGCCGCACGAAAGGCCGAGCAGATCGAGACCGCGGGTGGTGATATTCTCGCCGAGCTGGCCGGGTTCGAGCGCAAAGCCCTGGGCGGCGAGTTCGTCGTAGAGTTCGGCATGGATCAGGTGGACCTGGCGCAGGTTTGGTGCGGCCGGGTCCCTGGCGATGCGCGAGAGGTGCTGGACAGTGCGCCCGGCGTGGGCATCGCCCTCCACCCCAAGCCCCGGCAGCAAATGCAGGCTGGTGCAGCGCTGTTTGGAAAAGCGGTGCGAAGCGTCTCGGGCAAGGGCAATGACACGCGGTGGCATGGCCCGATGATAGCCCCAAACCTGCCCCATGCGAACCATCGATGTGCGCGGCGTTTTCCTACAGCGCCGTAGCCGACTATGGTCGCTCCCTAAGCAGAGGAACAGGCCGCATTTTCAATTCCAGGAACCTGTCAAGTTTGTCAGGTTCCGGCTACTCGACAGCCCGCCTCTGCGCTCATATGAGACGGGTTTAACCGTTCGCTTAAGCAAGGATGCCGCATGCCCCTTCCCGCCCCGTTTGACCGTTTGCGCTTGCCGGTGATTGGCTCTCCGCTGTTCATCGCCTCTGGCCCTGAACTGGTGATCGCCCAGTGCAAGGCTGGGATCATCGGCTCGTTCCCCTCGCTCAACGCGCGACCGATCGCCATGCTCGACGAGTGGCTGCACCGCATCACCGAAGAGCTGGCCGCGCATAACCGCGACCATCCCGATCGGCCGGCGGCGCCTTTCGCGGTCAACCAGATTGTCCACAAATCGAACAACCGGCTTGATGAGGACATGGCGCTGTGCGCCAAGTGGCAGGTAGCGATGGTCATCACCTCGCTCGGCGCGCGCGAGGATCTTAATCAGGCGGTGCACGGCTGGGGCGGGATCGTACTCCACGACGTGATCACCGACCGCTTCGCCAGGAAAGCGATCGAAAAGGGCGCCGACGGACTGATTCCGGTCGCCGCAGGAGCGGGCGGCCATGCCGGCACGCTCTCGCCATTCGCGCTGATGCAGGAAATCCGCGAGTGGTTCGGCGGGCTGGTGGCACTGTCGGGCTCGATAGCCTGCGGTCGATCGATCCTGGGCGCGCTGGCGATGGGGGCGGACTTCGCCTATATCGGCACCCCATGGATCGCCACCAAGGAAGCCAATGCCACCGAGGGCTACAAGAACAGCGTGGTCGCCGGACGAGCTGACGATATCGTCTATACCAACCTGTTTACCGGGGTTCACGGCAACTACCTGCGCCCCTCGATCGTCGCCGCCGGGCTCGATCCCGACAATCTGCCGGTGAGCGATCCGAGCAAGATGAACTTCGGTTCGGGCGGCAATACGGAAGCCAAGGCGTGGAAGGATATCTGGGGCTCTGGCCAGGGGATCAGCGCGGTGACCGCGGTGGAAAGCGTCGCTGACCGGGTCGATCGGCTTGAAGCCGAATACAACCAGGCGCGACAGGAATTGGCCGACAAGGCGCGGATGGCGCTGGCTTAGGGTTTTTCCGTTTCAGATTGAGCTGGCATCCCTCTTCCCCGAACCGGGAAGGGTCAGAGCGGTTCCAACTCGGTCACCGGCCAGAGCTGTGCGGCCATCGCGTCGATCTCGCTGAAGTCGACCCCGCTGCCAAGCGGATCGCGGCGGTTGAGCTTGAGGCGGCGTTGCTGATCGAGCAACCGGCTGCGCAGCGCGCACTGGAGCAGTTCGAGCCGCTGGTAAGCCTCGAACAGTGCCACTTCGGGTGCGCGCTGGCGGATTGCCGACCAATGCCCTTCGATCTGGCCGACGCGTTCGCTGACCATCGCGTTATACTCACGGTGTGGCCCGCGGTGAAGCGGCAAGCCGATCCGCACCGCGGCATGATCGTTGGCGGGCAGCAGCAGGCCGTTGCGACGGAAATCCTCGAAGCACAGCCGGTCCCGACCCAGCGCGCTCAGCAGCGGCCGGAAACAGCTTTTGCCTAGCAGCTGGCGCGGCAAGAGGTGATGGCGCTGCAATCCGGAATCGTAATCGGGCGAACCGCGCCGATTGACTGCGCGAAATGAAAGTCGTCGGCGATCGCCAGGACCCAAACCGCCGCCCAAGCCGATTAGCCCTGGCAAAGCGGCTCGCCAACAGCCCAGACCCGATCGCCAAGGCCTGCCCCGGCGCAAACTTTCATCGCCGCACCATGACCCGCAGTTGCGTCCCGTCTCGGACCGGGACAGCGAGCAGCGGTTCACCTTGTGGACCGTCAAACTCAGCAGCCTCAGCCAGCGGTCCGCGCTCGATCAGTTCGTGGATCATCCGCACTGCGATTCGCGCGACCTGGGCCGGACTCAGCTCTGCGTCGGGTTCGAACCGCAGTTCCTGGCCGATCAGCAATTCGAGCCCATGCGATACCATCGCTCCGTTGAGCTCACGATGCAGGGTCGTCAGCCCCAGCGCTGGAAAGGCTCCGCCGCCAAGCCAGTCAAACACCACCTTGCGAAAGTAATCGGGCGCCATCCAGCTACCCGCGGGATTCCAGCACACCGCGCGCACCCCAGGCAGTTCCGCCAGCGCCGCGCCAAGCCCGGCCAGCACGCGCACGACCGGCAACAGACCGCGTCCCTCGGCCAGATGTGGGCCGGGCATCAACGCCAGCGCCTGACCTGCAGGTGCCTGGTCGAGCCCGAGCAATGTGCCGGATGGAGGGATCGACGCGCCTGCTCCGGGTGCGAGCCCCCGGCAATCGAAGGTCATGCCGCGCGCCAGCAACTCAACCCAGCCTGCTTCGGGCGGCGGACAGTGGCTGATCGCAAAACCAAGGCCTTCCCCGCCCGGCTGCTGCAACGCGGCAACGGCCTGTGCATCGGGACGCTGGCCTTCCGCAAATATCAGCGAAAGCACCGCATCCTGGACAATTCCCTTGCTGTCGTCGGTCTTGACGATGACCTTCCCCTCAGCCGCAATTGGTTCGCTTGCTTTGTCTGGCACCATTCGGGGCCAATAGTCGAGTCCTGCCGCAACAAATGCTTCGACTTCGGACATAATTGCGCTTCGTCTCAGAAGATTCCCAGCTCCAGCCCTCCGGCCAGCGCCGCACCAAGCTCGCAGCACTGCGCCAGCGCCGCCGCCGGCACGGTCTTGGGGGCAAGGATGGCTTCGGGGCTTTGCGCCGCCAGGTTAACGATCAGCGGTTCCGCCACCCGCCGCAGCCGCCAGCCGGTGACGATCCGGTCGAGCTGGGCCTGCGCCCCCTGGCCGTCACTTCCCGCCGCGATCAGGCTAGCGTAGGGCCGCCCCTCAACCTGCCCGAGCAGCGGGTAGTAGCAGCGATCGAACAGCTCCTTCATCACCCCGCTCATCGTCCCCAGGTTCTCAGGGCAGGCGAACAGGTAGCCACTCGCGCCAAGCAACAGTTCGGGTCCGGCGTCTTCAGCCCGCACCAGCAGCGCACCCTCGCCCGCCCCGGCCAGCGCTGCTTCGGCCATCGCTTGAGCAGCGCCGGTACGACTGTGCCAGACGATCACAAGCACCTGACGCGCTCAACAGCCGCCGGGTTTGAGCACCCCACCAAGCAATCCGCCAAGCCCTTTCTTGGGCTTGCATTCCTGCGGCTGGGTCTGGCTGCCTTGCGACTGCCCTTGCATCCCGGCCATACCCGGCATGTCCATCCAGCTGGTGGTCGAGCGGTGCCTGACCCTGACGGTCCATTCCAGGTTCCACGCCGCCTTGGGATCGGCCGGGCGCGGCGGATAGGCAAAGTCCTCCTGCGGACCAAAGGCAGTGAACATGCCCATGGCAAAATCCGGACCGGCCTTCTTGACCTCGACCGGGACCGTGCAAGTGGTCGCGGATGTTGGCAGCAAAGTGCGGTCCTTGACCAGGCCCGCGGCCTGGGCAGTAGTCAGCCAGTCGCTCAGCCCGCCGCCGAACTGGCGTGCGGCGCTGCTGGTCCACATCACCATGTCGCCCATGTCGTTGTTGGGCCCGCGCTTGCCGCCCCACATGAAGGCGAGATAGCCGGTCGCCTCGGGCACCGCGCCCCAGTTGAGCAAGGTCGAGCCGCTGGCTTGCGCAGCGTTGGTCAAATTGACCGGAGCCATGAAATCCTTGGCCAGAGTGAAAGCGATCTCGGGCGAATAGTTGCCGGCAACGCGGTGGGCTCCGGGAAGTTTGCTGTCAGGCTTGGCAAACTTGCCGTCTTCGGCCGGCCAGCGCCCGAAGGTCTTGCTGTTGGTCTGGCTGGGGCCCCAGTCGCGGATCACGGTGGAGGTCCAAAGCCCCGGCGGAACCTGCCCGGCGGCGATTTTGGCGAAGTCGATCACCACCGGCTGACCCTTGGGCGCGTGCTCGCCGCAGCCCCAGAACACCAGTAGCCGGCCCTTTGGCTTCTGCCCTTGAGGGAAGTCCTCGGGTTGTTTTTCCAGCTGCGGCGTAACCAGCGCCACCGACTTGCCCAGTTTGGCCCCGACCGGCATGAAGTGATCGGCCTTGGGTCCACCCTTGGCAGCCGCCTGCGACGAGCCAAGCCGTAAGTGCAGTTCGTGCTGCGCCTTGTTGCCGCCGCCGAACATCATTCCCATCGCCCCGCCCATGCCGCCGCCGCCCATTGCGGCAAAGCCCGAGAGCGTCCCGGCGCGCATGTCATAGCGCGCGATCGGCCCGCTGCTTGGCCCGCGCTGCGCCAGCACCGGCAATGTCGCCAGCGCCGCCGCGCCAAGCCCCAGAACGACAGCAAGTTTGCGATTGATCGCCATAACGAAGGGTCCTTCCCGGCCGAGTCCTTTGCCGCAGCATAACCGAAGCTTAGCTGCAGTGGTTGTCATTTATCGACAGCCAGCCTGGCAACCTTCCGTTTGACGCGCAGCTGGGCTAACCCCGGCAAGTGAGTTCCGCCCCGCCCTCGATCCTCGGCCTCGATCAATCGCTGTCCGGCAAGGTCTGGCGCTGGCGCGGCGGCAATATGGATCTGGGCGAGAGCGGCGCTTCGCTGGATCGCGATCTGGTCACCCAGCTGCTGCTCGCGCGCGGAGTGGCGCCCGATGATGTCGAGCGCCACCGCAACCCGTCGCTGCGCGCGTTCCTGCCCGATCCCAGCCTGCTGCGCGATATGGATGCCGCCGCCGAACGGCTTGCCCAGGCGGTGCTGACCCACGAGCAGCTGACGATCTATGGCGACTACGATGTCGACGGCGCCACCAGCGCGGCGCTGCTGGTCCGCCTGGTCCGCCTGCTCGGGCATGAGGCGCGCTATTACATCCCCGACCGGCTCCTCGAAGGCTATGGCCCCTCGGGCGAGGCGCTGGTCCGGATCGGCGAACAGGGCTCGAGCCTGATCGTCACGGTCGATTGCGGGGCGATGGCCCACCAGGCACTGGAAATGGCGCACGATGCCGGGATCGACGTGATCGTGGTCGATCACCACAAGTGCTCAGCCGAACTCCCCAAGACCGTGGCGCTGGTCAATCCCAACCGGCTCGACGAGAGCGCGGAAGGCGCAGCGCAGGGCCATCTTGCCGCAGTGGGCGTCGCCTTTCTGCTCGCGGTCGCCACTGTGCGGTTGCTGCGCCAGCGCGGTTATTTCGAAACCCGGCCCGAGCCCGATCTGCTCGGCCTGCTCGATCTGGTCGCGCTGGGTACGGTCGCCGATGTCGCCGCGCTGCACGGGCTCAACCGCGCACTGGTTGCTCAAGGCCTAAAGGTGATGAGCCGCCGCGAAGGCGTGGGCATGGCCGCACTGATCGACGCCAGCCGGCTCAGCCGCTCGCCAACCTGCAGCGATCTTGGCTTCGCGCTTGGCCCCCGGATCAATGCCGGCGGGCGGGTTGGCGAATCCACCCTTGGGGTGCGGCTGCTGACCACCGAGGACCCGGACGAGGCCCGCGCCATCGCCGCGCAGCTTTCCCAGCTCAACGACGAGCGCCGTGCAATCGAAGCCGCGGTCCAGGAAGCCGCCGATGCGCAGATCGCAGCGCAGCACAACCGCGCGGTGCTGTGCCTGGCCGGGCACGGCTGGCACCCCGGAGTGATCGGGATCGTCGCCGGGCGGATCAAGGAAAAGACCGGCAAGCCGACGCTGGTGATTGCACTCGACGCCGACGCCGACGGCATGGGCAAAGGTTCCGGCCGCTCGATCTCGGGCGTCGATCTCGGCGCCGCGATCATCGCCGCGCGCGAGGCTGGACTGCTGATCGCGGGCGGCGGCCATGCTATGGCGGCAGGGCTGACGGTCTCGCCCGATCAGCTCGATGCGCTGGGCGAATGGCTCGACGCCAGGCTGGGGGCCGCGGTTGCTGCGGCTTCGGCCAATCAGGCGCTGCTGCTCGATCTGGCGATTGCGCCGGGCGGGCTCAATCCCGCTTTGGTCGAAACGCTTGAGAGCGCTGGCCCGTTCGGGGTCGGCTGGCCAGGACCGCGGCTGGCAATCGGGCCGGTCCGGCTGGTCAAGGCCGATCTGGTCGGCACCGATCACGTCCGCCTGATTGCACGCGGCGAGGATGGCGGTAACTTCAAGGGCATCGCATTCCGTGCCGCTACGACCGAAATGGGTCAGGCCCTGCTCCGCGCCACCGCCCAGCGCCGTCTGTGGCTGGCCGGCCGCGCCAGGATTGACGACTGGGGCAGCCGCCCGGCAGCCGAGCTGCATGTCGAGGATGCTGCCTGGGCGGATTGAGGCATTCGCGCGCTTGGGACTTGACCCCCTAGGGCACCTTGCCTAAAGGCGCGGCCTGCCTTCGGCGCGAGCCGGTTTTGGCCCCTTCGTCTAGCGGTTAGGACGCGGCCCTTTCACGGCTGAAACACGGGTTCGATTCCCGTAGGGGTCACCATCCGCTCACACCGCTGCAAGCCTAACAAGGCCCCTTCGTCTAGCGGTTAGGACGCGGCCCTCTCACGGCTGAAACACGGGTTCGATTCCCGTAGGGGTCACCACTCTCAAAAATGGCAGCCTTTTTTTGGTTGCCAAGACTTTCCCCACGGTTCTTATTTGCCCGTCAAGGGAGCGAGGGGGAAAGACAATGACCATTACCAAAACCTTTCGGTTGGCGCTGCTTACGGGCGCCGGAATGGGGCTGCTTGGCGCGGCGGTTCCGGCGCTGGCACAAGCTGCCGCCGAAGAACCGGAGAACGTTGCCGACATCGTCGTCACCGCCCAGCTGCGCGCGCAGTCGCTGCAAGACGTTCCGATCTCGGTCCAGGTTGTGAGCGGCGACCAGATCGCCGATCTCGCCGCCGATGACATTTCCGACATTGCCGCCTTCATTCCCGGGCTCGAGGTAACCGCCAGCAGCCCGACCCAGCCGCGTTACGCCATCCGCGGAGTCAGCACTTCGGACTTCGGAGTGGGCACCGATCCGGCGGTGGGCGTTTACATCGACGGAATCTATTCGGGCCGCTCGGGTGCTGCCGTGTTGGCTTTCAACGACATCGAGCGGATCGAGGTACTCAAGGGGCCGCAAGGCACCCTGTTCGGCCGCAACGCCGCGGCCGGCGCGGTTGCGGTGGTGACCAAGAAGCCGAGTGAGAAGTTCGAGGCGTTGCTGGCGGCCCGCGCCGGCAACTTCGGCAAATACCGCGCCGAGGCCATGCTCAACCTCCCGCTGGGCGATACGCTCGCGCTCAGGGTCAACGGCCTCTACAACAAGCGCAACGGGCTGTTCCGCGATGCCGCGACCGGCCAGCGGCTGTCGCGCGAGAAGAACTGGGCGGCGCGCGCGCAGCTCGCCTGGCGGCCGACCACGGAGACCGAGGTGATCGCCTCGTGGACTCACGACGGGCTCGACCAGGACGCGCGTCCGGCGATCGGGATCGTAACGATCCTACCTGGCGCAATCCCGCAAGCTGATCCACCAACCTCGAGCTACATCAACCCCTTCACCGCGCCGCTGCGCAACGATGTCATCGGACTGGCCGAACGGCGCAACCTCGATGAATTCACCCTGCGCGCAACTCATGACTTTGGCGGGATCGAGCTCGCCTCGATTACCTCCTACCGCGAATTCACCACCAACAACCGCGAGGACGAGGACGGCACCAACCGGATTGACCTCTATTTCGATACCAACAACCGCGAAGAGAATTCGAGCTTCTACCAGGAGCTGCGCCTGTCCGGCACCGGCGACACGCTCGACTGGCTGGTCGGCGCGAGCTTCTTTGACGAGAACGCCGACCAGGTGAGCGATACCTTCGCCTTCACCGACAGCATCGGTACCACGCTGGGGAATGTCGCCGGAGGCAATTTCTTTGGCCTTGTTGAATCCTTCATACCCAGCGACGTTCCTGCCACGCTGTTTGGCCATGGCTGGCGCGAGGCGATGATCAACCGCGGCGATTACAAGGCTTATGCGGTGTTCGGCGATGCGATCTGGCACGTTACCGATCGGCTCAACCTGACCGTTGGCGCGCGTTACACCAAGGACAAGAAGCGCTTTTCCTGGCTCAACGGGCCGCGCGAAGCACCCGAGTTCGATCAGGCGATCGCCCTTCTCGACGACGCCGGCGTGCTCGGCGCATTGGGACTGACCCCGGCCGACCTGACCTTCGATCTGGTCTTCGACCTGAACAACTTCGACGGGGTTGCCTGTGACAATGGCGGCAATGTTACCGAGGGCAGCCCCTGCGTCCTCAGTGACAGCTTTTCCGATTTCAGTCCGCGCGTGGTGCTGGACTACAGGATCAACGACGATGTCATGGTCTTCGCCAGCTATGCCCAAGGCTATAAGGCAGGCGGCTTCAATTCGGTCCAGCCCGGCTCGCGATTCACCAACGAGGATGTCGACAACTACGAAGTCGGCATCAAGAGCCAGTTCCGCGATCTCGGGCTGACGCTCAACACCTCGGTGTTCCACTATATCTACAAGAACCGGCAGTCGATCCGGCTGACGGTGCCGCCGGGGACGACGATTCCGCAATATGTCACCGACACCAGCGACGAGCAGGCCTGGGGGGCTGATTTTGGCACTGCGTGGTCGCCGCGCGATGTACCGCTGCGGCTGTGGGCCAATGCGCAGTACATCGACGCCACTTACAAACGGCGGATCAACTCGGCCGGGCAAGACCTTTCGGGCGAGCCGACCGGAACGCCCAAGTGGGCCTACTCACTGGGCGGCAGCTATGGCTTCGAGCTGGGCAATTCCGGCGATCTCGAATTCCAGGTCTCGCATGCCTATACCGGTGCGTGCCGCAGCAACAGCGAATCGCTCGGCCAGGGCACCTGCGGCGGCGGCATCGCTGCCTTCTCGCTCGGCACCGCGCGCGGCCGTACCGATTTCAGGCTGCAGTGGACTTCGGACAACGAGCGGATCGAAGTGGGTGTGTTCGCCAACAACGCCTTCAAGAACCGCTATGTCGAAGGGGTCAACAACATCACCGCCGCAACGCTGGGAACCCCGTTCGCCTCACTCTCGCCGCCGCGGTTCTACGGCGCGGACATCCGCCTGAAGTACTAGAGCAGAGTGCTCGAAATCTGAATCGTCATCCCGGCGCAGGCCGGGGTGACGTGAGTGTTGCGGGTTGAACGCAGCTTGCTCTAAAGTTCAGGGTTGGGCCTTGGCTGCCTGCAGCGTTTCGAGCCAGCGGATCACCTGCGCTTGCAGGTGAATCCGCCGGTCCGACCAGCTGTGATCGGTGGCGACGTGCAGCGCGGTAATCCGCTTGCCGCCCTGGGCCTTGACCGCGGCAATCAGCTGGTCGGTCTGCGGGGCGAGGCCATCGTCCGAGCTCAGCACCAGCAGCGATTTCCTGGCAAGGCCGGGGGCGGCCTGGAGGAAATCGTTGGCCTGTCGCCCTGCCAGCAATTCGTCCGCCATGGCTTCGGGTGAGGTTCCGGCAAGGGTTTCGGAGTTACCCGCCGCCATCGTGATCAGGCTTTCGCGGTCGAGGTTGCGCGCGACCCCCATGTTAGCGGCTGAGATCAGTCCGGCGCCGAGCAGGCCCTGGTCCTTGCCTGCTACCATCGCGGTGACCCAGCCGCCCATGCTGTGCCCGACAATCGCCATGCGCTTGCTATCCACGCCCAGTTTCGCCGCGTTAGACGGGTCGCGCAGGTAGGCGAGCACGGCTGCGGCGTCCTCAGGGTTCTGCGCGAAATGAAAGCTGCCCGGACTGCCCCACGATCCGCGGTAGTTGAAGGTGATCGCGTTCCACCCAGCGCGCCGTGCAGCCTGGGCAAGATCGAGGTTCTTTTCGATGCCGGGCCAGCCGTGGCAAATCACCAGCGTCGGATGCGGTCCAGCGCCAGAGGCGAGATAGGCGACCGCGTTGATCTCCACCCCGCCGCTCGGGACATGCAGCACTTCCATGCGCGCGGGATGCGTCTTGTCCGGCGCGGGATCGGTATAGATCGCGGCGGGCAGCTTCGGTGGTTTGGCGGCTAGCGCGGGCGCCGCCAGCGCGGCGGCGAAGGCAAGGATCAGGGCGGTGGTTCGCATTGTCATTCGCTCCGTTTGGTACCGAGGCTAGCGCATTCCTCAATGAAAATCGCGGGATTTCGGGATCACCCTGCGGTTCCTTGGATGCCCGCCGCCGACGTGGTCGGCGCGGTCCATTGCGGGGCTCAGCAGATCGTCCGACAGCGCGTGCAGCGATGCCGTCGCGTCGGTCAGGTGCTGGGCGATGACGTGGATCACCTCGTCGTCGTATTCCACCCTTCCGCGCACCTCGATCAGCCGCGCCGCCATGATCACCTTGCGTTGCTTCGCCATCAGATCGGGCCAGATCACCAGGTTGGCCACCCCGCTTTCATCCTCCAGCGTGATGAAGCACACCCCCTTGGCGCTGCCTGGGCGCTGGCGGATCAGCACCACCCCGGCGATCTGGACGGTGGAGCGGTACTGGCGTTCGCGCAGCTCGGCGGTGCGGATAAAGCCGCGATCACCCAGGCTGGCGCGCAGGAAAGCGAGCGGGTGAGCCTTGAGGGAGAGCCGCTGGGTCTGGTAATCGGCGACAACTTCCTCGGATAGCGGCATCGCCGGGAGCCGGGTGGCGCTGCGCTCCGCCCCCTCGTCGCGCTGGGCCGCGGCGGCGAACAGCGGCAGATCGGGCGCGGCGATCAGGCTGCGCGCATCCCACAGCGCCTGGCGCCGGGTCAGCCCGAGCGAATTGAAACAATCGGCGCTGGCAAGCCGCTCGATCAGCGCGGGGCTCAGCCCGGCGCGCTCCTTAAGTTCGCGGACATCGCGGAACGGCCCGCCTTCAGCCCGCGCCGCCACGATCCGGGCAGCGGCGGCCTCGGGGAAGCCATCAACCTGGCGCAGGCCGAGGCGCAAGGCAGCCCTCTCATCCCGCCCCTCCAGCGTATTATCCCACTCACTCGCATTCACATCGACCGGCCGCACTTCCACCCCGTGCTCCCTCGCATCCCGCACAATCTGCGCGGGCGCGTAAAAGCCCATCGGCTGCGAATTGAGCAGGCCGCAGGCCAAGGCCGCCGGGTAGTGGCATTTCAGCCAGCTGGAGACATAGACCAGCAAGGCAAAGCTCGCGGCGTGGCTTTCCGGGAAGCCGTATTCGCCGAAGCCCTTGATCTGGTTGAAGCAACGTGCGGCGAATTCGGGATCATAGCCGCGCGCGATCATCCGCCCGACCATCATCTCCTCCAGCTCCTCAACCATCCCGCGGCTGCGGAAGGTCGCCATCGACTTGCGCAGCCGGTTGGCCTCAAGCCCGGAGAACTTCGCCGCGTCGAGCGCGATCTTCATCGCCTGTTCCTGGAAAATCGGCACCCCCAGCGTCCGCCCGAGGATGCTGGTCAGTTCATCGGGCGGGCCATGCGCGGGCCCAGGCGCCGGGATCTCCACCTTCTCCGCGCCGCGGCGGCGTTTCAGGTAGGGGTGGACCATGTCGCCCTGGATCGGCCCCGGGCGGACGATCGCCACCTCGATCACCAGGTCGTAGAAGCAGCGCGGGCGCAGCCGCGGCAGCATGTTCATCTGCGCCCGGCTTTCGATCTGGAACACCCCCAAGGAATCGCCCTTGCACAGCATGTCGTAAACCGCCGGGTCCTCCTTGGGAACTTCCGCCAGGGTCAGGTGTTTGCCGTGGTGGGCGCCGAGCAGGTCAAGGCATTTGCGGATGCAGGTCAGCATCCCCAGCGCCAGCACATCGACCTTGAGGATGCCGAGCGCGTCGATATCGTCCTTGTCCCACTCGATGAAACTGCGCTCGGGCATGGCGCCGTTGCCGATCGGCACGGTCTCGGTCAGCGGGCCCTGGGTGAGAATGAACCCGCCGACGTGCTGCGAGAGGTGGCGCGGCATTCCGATGAGCTGTTCGGTGAGGGTTAGGACCCGTTTCAGGTAGGGCTGTGCGGCGTTGAGCCCGGTCTCGGTGCCGATGTGCGCCTCTTTGATCGAGCGGCCGTGACCGCCCCAGACGGTCTTGGCCAAGGCGCTGGTGATGTCTTCGCTGAGCCCCATGGCCTTGCCCACCTCGCGGATCGCCATCCGCGGGCGGTAGTGGATCACGGTCGCACAAAGCCCCGCGCGGTGGCGGCCATAGCGTTGATAGATATACTGAATTACCTCCTCGCGGCGCTCATGCTCGAAGTCGACATCGATGTCGGGCGGCTCCTTGCGCTCCTCGGAAATGAAGCGGTCGAACAGCAGCGCGTGCCGCGCGGGGTCGACCGCGGTGATCTCCAGGCAATAGCACACCGCCGAATTGGCCGCCGAACCGCGCCCCTGGCAGAGGATCGGCGGTTGCTGATTACGTGCAAAATCAACGATATCCTTGATCGTCAGGAAGTAGCGAGCAAGATCGAGCTTGCCAATCAGGTGCAACTCGCGCTGGAGTGTATCGGCAACACTCTCTGGCACCCCCGCGGGATAGCGCCCGTCCGCCCCCGCCCAGGTCAGCTTCTCAAGCTGGGCCTGCGGTTCAAGTCCGTCCGGGCAGGTCTCCTCAGGGTACTCATAGCGCAGTTCCTCAAGGTCGAAGGCGCAGGAATCGGCCAATTCCCGCGCCGCTTCAAGCGCATGCGGCCAGCGCGCGAACAGCCGGGCCATCTCCTCCGGCCCCTTCAAGTGCCGCTCGGCATTGGCCTGGAGCAAGTGCCCGGCCGCGGCCACGGTGGTCTTGTGCCGGATCGCGGTCATCACATCGTGCAAGGGACGGCGGTACGCAGCGTGATAGAGCGGCAGGTTGGTGGCAAGGATGGCAAGGCCATTGTCCTGCGCAAGCGCGTCAAACGCGGCAATCCGGGCAATATCATCGCCGCTGTAGAGATAGCTCGCGGCGAGGTGGCGCAGCGTGGGGAGTTGCTGGGTGAGGTGGGGGAGGAGTTCCTTCAAGGTTCCTGCGACTGCACCCTCCTGCCGGGTGCCATCCAGCGTAACGACATTGCTTTGTCCCACGATGCTGAACCGCGCCGTCAGTTCCCCTGGCGGAATCAGCACCAGCGCCGTCCCCTCGGCATGCTCAGCCAGCATGGTGAGCGAAATGTCGCAGGCGCCCTTGTCCTGCCATTCGCCATCAAGCTTGGCCATCCGTCCGGCCGAGATCAGCTGGCACAGCCGGCCATAAGCGGCGCGGTTCTGCGGATAGGCGAGGAATTCGAGACCCTCGACAGTCTCGATCCGGGCGCCGATTACCGGGCGCAGCCCCAGCGTCTTCGCCTCGGTGTGGAGCCGCACCACGCCCGCCATGGTGTTGGCATCAGCAATCCCCAACGCGTCATAGCCTAAAGCGCGGGCCTGGGTGGCCAGATCAACCGCATCCGACGCCCCGCGCAGGAACGAAAAGCAGCTCATCACCCCCAGCTCGACGAATGTCGCGCGCGGCGGCGGCGGCAGCCCGCCCTCGGCATGGCGGCGCTCGGGAGTGAGCGGGGCTTCAGGCACACAGCCCCTGCAGGAACCATTCAGGCGCGCCCCCGCGCCCGTCGCCCGGGAGTCCCGCTCGATAGATCCAGTAGCGGCGCCCTTCGCCGTCCTCGATCCGGTAGTAATCGCGCAGCCGCACACTGCCACGCTCGCGCCACCATTCCGGGGCGATCCGCTCGGGTCCCTCGGCGCGGGCGATCTCGTGAACTGCCCCTCGCCAACGGAAACGGCGGGGCAGGCCATCGGGGCTGGCATAAAGCACCGCTATCGGCTCCGCCCGGTCGAGCAGCTTTAAAGGACGGGAGTGAAAGGCGAGTTCCTCCTGGCTGACGCTCTCCGCCGCAAGCGGGGGCAGCCAGCGCTGGGCGCGTTCGGGCAGGTGGCTGGCGCGCGGCATGGGGCGGCGCACAGCTTCGGCGCCGAGGCGGACGCCGAGGCGGTCGATGCAGGCAGCCAGGCTGGTGCCGTGAGCCTCAGCGGCGGCCTCAAAATCCTTCTGGACCAGCGCCAGCGGTTCGCACCACGGCGCGGAAAGCCGGGCGAGTTCGATCCCGAAACCGGCATCGATGTCATCGAGACGGGTGCCAAACAACCGGCAGATATGACCCGCATCGCGGCTCGCCGCAGCGAGTTCGAGGCGGCGCAGCACGGTCTCGCCATCGACCTTCCACAAGGCCAGCTCGAGCCGCCGCGCACCCAGCGCCTTGCCCTCCAGCACCCGCGCCAGATCAGCGCAGAGGTCGCCCAGCACCTGGTCGAGCAGGGCGCGGTGACGGATCGGTTCCAGCAACCGGCGCTGGACCAGCGGCACTGCGGTGGGGAGCACCGGCAGCAGCGGCTCGGGCACGCGGCCGCGGAGCTGATCGAGCCGGACCAGCGGGTTGGCGGCGGGGGCCTTGTGGCTGCGGAAGCGCCGCGCCAGCGCCGGCCGCGCAACGCCCGAAAGCTCGCCGATCCGCTTGAGCCCAAGGCGGCGCAGTACCAGCACGGTGGCGGGATCGAGCCGCAGCGCGGCGACGGGCAGTTGGTCAAGGCTGTCCCCGGGGTGATGGATCGCCGCGTCCGGGCCGTAATGCGTCAGCGCCCAGGCCGCCCCGGCGGTGGGGGCGATGGCGAGGCGGGCAGTGAGACCACGCGCGCTCAGGCGGCGCGCGGCATCGCCGAGCAGCGCCGCCTCGTCGCCGTAGAGGTGGGCAACCCCGGTGACATCGACCAGCAGCCCATCGGGCGGATCGAGCGCCGACCACGGTCCCCAGCGCTGCGCCCACAGCGCGAGCTGCTCCAGAAACGCCAGATCGCCCGCCGGATCGCCCGGGGCGACCGCGAGCTCCGGGCACAGCGCGCGGGCATCGGCGAGCATCATCCCGCCCCGCACTCCAGCCTCGCACGCCGCGGCATTGGCAGCGGCGACGCGCGGGCCATGCGCGGTTTCGGCGAGCAGCGCGAAGGGAGCGGCGTTAGCTCCCTCAGCCAGCTCCCAGCGGTCGATCGCGAGGCGTGCCAGCCAGATGGCGAGGATGCGGCGGGACATGGCGGTCAGGCATGCGCATAGCCTTCGACAAGCTCAGGCTGAGCGGAGCATAGGGTATTTCCCAAGATCCGCTCATCTTGAGCTTGTCGAAGGATCGAAGCACCCGCGCAGAGCTTCCCCCCCTCCTCCCGCAGCACCCACTCCCCCGGGGGATGGTTGCGCGCGCGGAACAGTTCGGCGTGCCAGGCGGGCGTACCCGGCGCCTCGGCGTTCCAGCGCGGCGGGGCCGAGCGCGCGGCGCCCACCTGCCAGCGCATCCGGGCCGAGGAGAGATCGCGGCGCGCGTCCAGCCGCACCAGCCACAGCGGGGTGCCATGCTTCTCCGCCGCCAGGCTGAGGCGGCGCGAGGCGGTGAAATCGAGCGCACGGGGATTGCCCGCTACTTCGCCGAGCACGAAGGCCAGGTCGCGGCAGCGCAGCCCCTCTTCCAGCGCGAACAGCGCGTCTTCGGGCGATCTGGCCGCGACATGGATCAGCCGGTGGCGCAGACCTGCGGGCAGCCCGGGACGGTAAGGCCGTCCGGAAAGGCGCAGCGCGGCAGCATCCTGCACCCAGAGGAACGGCCGCTCCTCCCCCGCACCTGCCGCATCAAGCGCCAAGGCGAGCGCCAGCCCCGCCCCGCTGCCCTCACTCGCAGCGGCAAACACTTCGGCGTGGCGAGCACCCTCAGCCAACCCCGGGCGCCACCCGGCAGCCTGCACCGCACGGAGCGGAACAGGCAGGGCTTTACGCCGCGCGAAAGCGGCAAGGGGCAGGATCTGAGACATGGGAATCACTCTTTCGTTCTTTTTATGTTCTTATCTGCAGTGATTCGCAATTGTCCTTTTCACCCCAACGGAAAGGGCCGCCCGCCCGAAGGCAAGCGGCCCCAAAAAACGCCTTATCCGCGCCTAGCGATGATCAGGATCGTCGATCCCCGGCATGTGCGGCGCCAGATCATCGATTTCGCCCTCATGAACTTCGACCAGCCCGCGCCCAAGATGGCTGCTGTTGCGGCTGTAACCAAAGTAAACCAGCAATCCGATTGCCGTCCAGATCGGCAGCACCAGCATCGCCGCCAGCGGCAGATTGAAGAACAGGAACAGGCAGCCGGCGATCGTCAACGGACCGATAATGGCCAGCCCGGGAACGCGAAACACCCGTTGCCGGGTGGGATCGCTCCGGCGCAGCAGCATCACCGAAATCGCCACCGCCACGAAGGCATAAAGCGTCCCGGCATTGGCGATATCGGCCAGCTGGCCGACCGGCAGAAACGCCGCAGCAACCGCCACGATCACCCCGGTAATCGCGGTGACCACATAGGGCGTCTTCCACTTGGGGTGCACTTCCGAGAGCTTGTCCGGCAGCAGTCCATCACGCGCCATAACAAAGGCAATCCGGGTCTGGCCGTACAGCAGGATCAGGATCACCGAAGGCAGCGCGATAATCGCGGCATAGCCCAGCGCATTGCCGATCCCGCTGAACCCGATCACCCGCAGCACGTGCGCCAGTGCTTCATTAGAGCAGACCAGCGCCTCGGAATGCGCCGCCATCGCGCATTGCCGCGCAAGTTCTTCCGATCCGGCCGGGAACGGCACGCCGTTCGGCCCCATGATCGGCTGCCCGCCGATCGTGCCGATCGCTCCGGCAGCAACCAGAATATAGAAAACCGTGCAGAACAGCAGACTGCCGATCAGCCCGATCGGGACGTTGCGCTGCGGGTTGCGGGTTTCTTCGGCAGCGGTCGACACCGCATCGAACCCGACATAGGCGAAGAAGATCGTCGCCGCCGCGCCAACTGCACCGACCCCGCTGCCAAACCCGCCGAAAACCCCGGCAGGAAGGAACGGATTGAAGTTGGCCGTATCGATCCTCGGCAAAGTCAGCACGATGAATGCGGTAAGTGCAACCAGCTTGATCGCAACAAGTATGGCATTAACCCGCGCGCTCTCATTGGTGCCGATCATCAGCAACCAGGTGACGAGCAGCGCGATGACCAGCGCCGGCAAGTTAATGAAACCTCCCGGAGCACCGCCCAGGGCCAGCGGTCCGGCAGTAAGGTAAGGCGGCAAGACGATTCCGAATGTCTCGTTGAGGATCGTCCCGGAAAAGAACCCGGACCACCCAACCGAAACCGCCGAGGCGGCAATCGCGTATTCCAGCACCAATGCCCAGCCCACAGTCCAGGCAACGAACTCGCCCATGGTCGCGTAGCTGTAAGTGTATGCAGACCCCGCAACCGGCACCATCGCCGCGATCTCCGCATAGCAAAGTGCGGCAACAATGCAGACTGCACCGGCAATCACGAACGCCAGCATCAAGCCCGGACCAGCTTTCTGCGCGCCCGCCGCGGTCAGCACGAAGATCCCCGTGCCGATGACACAGCCAATCCCGAACAGCATGAGCTGGAAGGCACCCAATGAGCGATGGAGCGATTTCTTTTCGGCGGTAGCCAAAATGGCGTCGAGCGACTTGACGCGACCAAACATGTAATTCCCCTAAGCTGACGGTCCAGGTCTTGTCGCCCGGCCGATGTCTATCCCTGGGCGCGGAAGCTAGCGGCACGGCGCGTATTGGCAAGGCGTAACTGCCCGCCCTTCCCCAGTTCGGCGCAAAGCGCTAAAGGCGGCCCATGTCCACGACCTACCAGCTCGACACCGCGATCAGCCGCGCCCACCCCACCCCCGTGCCGATGAAGCGGTTGACCGTACCCGCGATCCAGAGCCGCAAGTTCGAGGGCAAGACGCTGGAACCGCTGGTGATGCTCACCGCCTACACCGCGCGGCAGGCACAGCTGCTTGATCCGCATTGCGATCTGTTGCTGTGCGGGGATTCGCTCGGCCAGGTGATCTATGGCCTGCCGTCATCGCTGCAGGTCACGCTCGAGATGATGATCGCGCACGGCGCGGCGGTGGTGCGCGGCTCTTATCATAGCCTGGTTGTGGTCGACATGCCGTTCGGCGCCTACGAAGCCTCTCCAGAGCAGGCATTCGCCACTGCCAGCCGGATCATGGTTGAGACCGGCTGCGCCGCGGTCAAGCTTGAAGGCGGGGTGGCCATGGCCGAAACGATCGCCTTCCTGGTCGCGCGCGGGATTCCGGTCATGGCCCACGTTGGGCTCACCCCGCAGGCAGTCAACGTGCTGGGCGGCTACAACGCGCGCGGTCGCAGCCAGCAAGAACACGAAAAGATCATCGGCGATGGCCAGGCCATCCAGGATGCCGGCGCCTTTGCCGTGGTGATCGAGGGAGTGATTGAGCCGATCGCGGTCGCGCTCACCCAATTGCTGGAAATTCCGACCATCGGCATCGGCGCCTCGGTCCAGTGCGACGGCCAGGTGCTGGTGACCGAGGACATGCTGGGGATGTTTGAGCGGGTGCCGCGGTTTGTGAAGCGGTTTGAGGAAATCGCCGAAACAATTTCCGGCGCGGCGGCGCGTTATGCGCAAGATGTCCGCAGCCGGACCTTTCCGGGGGTTGATCAGACCTATCAGCCGAAATAGGCCGCGCTGGCATTCCACCGATCCGAAGGACACCTGACGTGCTGCGCTTTTACAAGGGCTCGATCCTCTTTACCCTGATCTGCCTCGGCATCGCGGCCTGGTATGGCTGGTATCTGTCAGGTTCGATCAGCGGGACGCTGTCGCTGCTGTGGATCGTGGCGGTGCTCTCGATCCTTGAAGTTTCGCTGTCGTTCGACAACGCGGTGGTCAACGCCTCGGTGCTCGAAGACATGGACGCAGTGTGGCAGCGCCGGTTTCTGACCTGGGGTATGGTCATCGCGGTGTTCGGGATGCGGATTGTCTTCCCGCTGGCGATTGTGGCGATTGCCGCGGGGCTCGGCCCGGTTGAGGCAATCACACTCTCGCTCAACGATCCAGCACGATACGAAGAAATTGTCAGCAGCGCCCATGTCGGGATCGCCGGGTTTGGCGGCGCGTTCCTGGCGATGGTCGGCTTCTCGTTCTTCTTCGACGGCGACAAGGATGTCCACTGGATCGAATGGATCGAAGCAAAGCTCTCGGTGGTTTCAAGCATCAAGGCGGCCGAAATCGCCTTGTTGCTGGTAATCCTTTACCTGATCTCGCGGCTGCTGCCGACAGATGAGGCGCTGACCTTCATGGTCTCCGGCACACTCGGGCTGGTCACCTTCATTGCCGTGGAAGCGATCAGCACGATTCTGGAAATGCGCGATCAGGCCCTGGCCGCTCAGGGTGCGGTGGTGCGCAGCGGGCTGGGCGGATTCCTCTACCTCAATGTGCTCGATTCAAGCTTCAGTTTCGACGGGGTGATCGGCGCCTTTGCGTTGTCCAACAACATGGTGATCATTGCCCTGGGGCTGTCTATCGGCGCCATGTTCGTGCGGTCGATGACAATCCACCTCGTCCAGAAAGGCACGCTTGCGCAGTATCGTTACCTTGAACACGGCGCCTTTTGGGCGATCATTGCACTGGGCGCGATCATGCTGCTTTCGGCCAAATGGCACATTCCCGAGACGGTTACCGGGCTGATCGGTGCAGTGCTGATCGGTCTGTCGCTGTGGTGGTCGGTGCGTCATAAGCGGCGCAATCCCGATCCCGAAACCGAAATGGAAAGCGCGGTCAGGTCCGACTGAGCCGCGCCGCCAAGGGGGCTGCGAGCACCAGCTGAGCAAGATGATAAAGCAGCAGCGGCAGCAGTATTAATCCCGCCATCTGAGGACTGAACATCACCGTCGCCAGCGGCGCGCCCATGGCGATGCTCTTCTGCGCTCCGGCGAACAGCATCGCAATCCGGTTAGGCCGATCGAGCCGCAGCGCCGCGCTAAGCAGCCAGACACCAAGGTGCGCGAACAGCAACAACAGCGCAGTGCCGCCCGCCAGCCACAACCATCCGTAAGGGTCGACAAGGGTCCAGAACCGCTGCTCAACCGCACCCGAGAAGGCTACATAAACCGCAATTGCAATCGTGGCGCGATCCATCGCGATCAGCACCGCGCGGTTGTCCCGCGCCCAACCGCCTAGCCTCTTCTGCGCCAACTGGCCAAGGATGAAGGGCAGCAGCAAGATGAAAATGACTTTGACGAGAACGGCGCTGCCAAAGGTGACGTCTGCCCCACCGGCGAGCAGTGAGAACAACGGTGCGGAGATGAATACGCCAAGCAGGTTGAGCAGCGCCGCCGCCACCACCGAACTGGCAACATTGCCTCCGGCAAGCGACGAGAACGAGGCGGCCGATTGCACGGTTGAGGGCATACAGCCCAGGAACAGGAAACCCAGCGCCAGCAGTGGCGGCATCCACCCCTGCCCGGCCTGCCACAGCAGCCAGCCTGCCGCCGCCATCGCGCCAAAGCTCCAAACGGTCAGCGGCCAGAGCAGGCGGTGGTTCGACATGCCCGCCCATACCTCGCGGCGGGGCAATCGCAGGCCATTGCCGAAGAACAGCAGGAATACCGCGACGTTGGACACTACCTGCGCGATTTCACGCGCCGTTCCAGTCGCGGGCAGAACCAGGGCCAGAACCGCCGCAGCCAGCACCAGCCGCAGCATCGGATCGATCCGGTTCAGCAAATTACCGTCCGGCGAGCTTGACCGGAGGCGCGGGCGTGACCGAGAAGCGCGGCGCGGGAGCTGGCTGAACCATCCCGCCATCCTCGATAAAAGTTCCGCGCGCGGCGTTGTGCGCGTGCTTGGGCGCTTCGCTCAGGCTGAGCACCGGCGCAAAGCAGATGTCGCTGCCGTCCATGATCGCGCACCATTCGTCGCGAGTCTTGGTCAGGAACAACGCTGTCAATCGGTCCTTCAGTTCAGGCCACTTGGCCGGATTCATCTGCTGGGCAAAATCGGGATCGGCGGTGTTGCCGGTGGCTGCCATCAGCAGAGCGTAGAACTGCGGCTCGATCGACCCGAGCGAGATCCACTTGCCGTCGCTGGTTTCATAAGTGTCGTAAAAATGCGTCCCCGAATCGAGCAGGTTGACCCCGCGTTCATCGCGCCACTGGCCGTTGCCGAAGAACGTATAGGTCATTGCCGACAGGATCGCGGCGCCATCGACCATCGCGCAGTCAACCACTTGCCCTGGCCCGCCGCTGCGAACATTGAGCAACGCCGCGACCACGCCAAACGCCAGCAGCATCCCGCCGCCGCCGAAATCGCCCACGGCATTGACCGGGAAGGTCGGCTTTTCACCCCTGCGGCCATAGGTATGGAGCGCGCCAGACAATGCAATATAGTTGATGTCGTGGCCCGCCAGCGGCGCCATCGGCCCATCCTGACCCCAGCCGGTCATCCGCCCGACCACCAGTTTGGGATTGATCCCCAGTAGCACATCGGGGCCAAGGCCAAGCCGTTCGAGCACCCCGGGGCGATAGCCCTCGATCAGCGCATCGGCGCCGCTGACCATCTCTTTCAACTGGGCGATCGCCGCCGGATCCTTAAGATCGAGCTCGATCCGGGTGCGGCTGCGGTTGAGAATGTCGCGGTTGCCGCCATCACCGAACCGGCTCGAAGTGCCCGGCCGCTCGACCCGGATCACCCGCGCGCCATGATCGGCCAGCATCATTCCGCAGAACGGCGCGGGACCAATCCCGGCAAGTTCGATTACAGTCACCCCATCAAGTACGCCGGCCATCTCATCCCCCGGGTTTAATCGCGCGATGAAATTGCCTTTAAGCGGCAGGTCTGGCTTGTCGAGCGTCAAATAGCCTTCAGAGCTTGCGCCGCGCTGCGGCCAGCAACGGGTTGTCGCCGCCCAGCGCGCGGGCCTGTTCCAGCAGCTGGCGAGCCACGAGCGGATCCTTACCCAGTTCGACCAGCGCCAATCCCCAGCTTTGCGCCGCTGCGGCGCTGTGCGGTTGCAGCCGCCAGGCACGCTCAGCGGTCAAGCTTGCCGCATTGGCATCGCCGCCGCGCAGCTGCGCAAAGGCGAGGTCGGCGAGCAGTCTGGCATCGCGGTTGCCACCGCTCGCGCGGGTGCTTTCGAGCAGAACTGCGGCCTTTGACCAATCGCCCGCATGGACAGCATAGTCAGCCGCCAGCCGCGCGGCCAGGACACTGCCGGGAAAGGCTGCGCGATAGCGTGCGGTCAGCGCTTGGCCTTCAGCGCCGCGGCCAGCACGGGCATAGGCCTCGCACAGCCGCAACAGCAGCTTATCGGGAAAGCGGATCCTGGCCGAGAGCAAATAGCGTTCGATCGCGGCGCCGTTGCGGCCCTGGACCAGGTCGAGGTCACCCGCCAGTCCGAGCGCGTCGAGCGAGCCGGGGCGCAACTTCAGGAACTGCGCGGCAGTGCTATCGGCCGTCGCGACATCGCCTCGGGCAAGCAGGTTGCGGACATAAGGGACGGCCGTGTCTGGATCGCCAGGACTGGCGCTCCACGCCGCGGCCAGATCGCCGCGCACCGCGCCTTGCGGGATTCCTGCGATTGGCAGCGCCGCTGCCGCCGCAGCACGGTCAAGCAATACGGCGGCCGCAGCCCGGTCACCGCGCTCTTCGTGGGCGCGCGCCAGCAGGGTCAGCAGATAGGGCGGGGCATCGTTGCGCGCAGCGAGCGGTCCAAACCGGTCAAACAGCGCGCCATATTCGCCAGCTTCGAACAAGGCGCGGGCCAGCAGTAGGCGCGCGCGCTGGTTGGCCGGCTGGATTGCAACCAGCCGGTCGAGCGGTCCGATCGCGATATTGGCGTTACCGGCGTCAAGTTCGAGCGCGCCCTCAATCAGCAACCTCACCGGTTGGTCTTCCGCCGCGCCAGCCCGGCCCAGCATCGCGCGGGCAAGTGTGACATCGCCGGCGCGGGCAGCCAGCACCGCCTGCAACAGCCACGGCGCGGGATGGCGAGGCGAAATAGCCAGCATGCGGCGTGTTACCGCCAGCATCTCGCGCAGCCGGCCCGCTTCACCAAGCGTCGCGGCATAGCCGCCCAGCAGGCCAAGATCGCCTGGTGCCAACTCAAGCGCGCGCTCATAGTGCGGCAGTGCTTCAGCCCAGCCTTGCGCATCGCGTAGCAGTTCAGCCCGGAATTCCAGTGCGCGAGGATGATCCGGCCCTGCAGCCAGCGCCCGCTCGGAAGCCTCGATCGCGGCCAGGTGCTCGCCGCCGATGTAGCGCAGCCGGCCGATATCGACCCACAGCTGCGGATCGTCCGGGGTCAACCCCAGCGCCCGGTCATAGGCCTGCGCCGCCGCACCAAGTTTGCCCTCGCGGCGTTCTAGCAGGCCAAGCATACGCCAGCCATGGGCAGCCTCTGCCGGTGCAAATTCCCCCGCCGCCAGCCAGCTGCGGGCCTTGACAAGCTGCCCCTGGATCAGCTGCGCTTCACCCATCGCCGCGGCAACATCGGCGCGCTCTGCCCCGGCCTCGAGCGCTTTGGCAAGCTCCGCCTCGGCGGCGATCCCGTCGCCGCGTTGCAGCGCTGCCTTAGCTCGGGCAAAAGCACTATCCGCAGCCTCGGGCATCGCCGCCAGCGGCGCGGCCAGAGCCAGGGCAGCAAGAAGCAACCAGCGACGCATCGGCTCAGGCATGCATGTCGTAATGCTTCAACAGGTCGTACAAGGTCGGACGGCTGATCCCGAGCAATTTGGCGGTGCTGGAAATGTTGCCTTCACTGCGCGCCAGCGCGTGGCGGATGACCTTGCGATCGGTTGCCTCGCGCGCCGACTTGAGGTTGAGCACCTGGGCTTCCTGCTCGTCCCCGGCAGCCAGATCGAGATCGACCGCGCCGACCAGCTTTGCTTCGGACATGATCACCGCGCGTTTGACCCGGTTTTCCAGCTCGCGGACGTTGCCCGGCCACGGCCAGGCATCAATCGCGGCCAGCGCATCGGGCGCGAAGCCCTTGACCGCCGGATTCATCTCACGGGCAAAGCGGCCCAGGAAGGTTTTGGCTAGCAGTGTCGCATCGCCTGGGCGTTCGGCCAGACTGGGAATTTTGACCACGATCTCGGCAAGGCGATAGAACAGGTCCTCGCGGAACCGGCCTGCGGAGATCATCGCTTCAAGATCCTGGTGGGTGGCGCAGACAATCCGGGTGTCGACCGGCAACGACTTGCGCGAGCCGACCCGCTCGATCACCCGCTCCTGCAAAAAGCGCAACAGTTTGACCTGCAAGGGCAGCGGGATATCGCCGACTTCATCCAAAAACAGCGTGCCGCCGTCGGCCAGCTCGATCTTGCCTTCGGTGGTCTTGACCGCGCCGGTGAAGGCTCCTTTTTCGTGACCGAACAGCTCGCTTTCGAGCAAGTTTTCCGGGATCGCCGCGCAGTTGATCGCAACGAAGGCGCCGCCCGAGCGGTCGCTGGATTCGTGCAGGCCGCGCGCCAGCAGCTCTTTGCCGGTGCCGCTTGCGCCCAGCAGCATCACCGAGACGTTGGTGTTGGCGACCCGTTCGATCGTGCGCGCGACTTTGACCATTTCCGGTGCGCCGGTGATCAACCGGCCAAGCACCCGGTTGTCTTCACCCGTGCGCGAAGCGAGCTGGCGGTTCTCCGCCTCGATCTTTTGCAACTGCAAGGCACGGCGGACGATCAGCCCCAAGGCCTCGATATCAACCGGCTTCTGATAAAAGTCGTAGGCTCCCTTGGCGATCGCCTGCAGCGCCGATTCGCGCGCGCCGTGGCCCGAGGCGACAATCACCTTGGTGTCGGGTTTGAGCGCCATGATCGCGTCGAGCACGGCAAAGCCCTCGCTGGTCCCATCGGGATCGGGCGGCAGGCCAAGGTCAAGCGTAACCACTGCCGGTTCCTCCGAACGCAGCGCGGTGATCGCGCTGGCCCGGTCGCCGGCGATGGTCACTTCAAAGTCAGGCCAGGCCCACTTGAGCTGGGCCTGCAACCCGGGATCGTCCTCGACGATCAACAACCGTGGTTTGCTCTCGCTCATTTATGCAACCTTTCTGCCTGCCTTGGTGCCGGGGCCCAAGGTCTTGAGCATCTCGGCCGCGTCAGCACGCGGCAAGCGAATCAGAAATCGGGTGCCAAGCCCCTCGCGGCTTTCGACATCGAGCCGCCCGTTCATCGCCCGGACCAGCTCGCGCGCTTCGTAGGCGCCAATCCCAAAGCCGCCGGGTTTGGTCGAATCGAACGGCTTGAACAGGCGGTTGCGGACGAATTCGGCGCTCATCCCCGCGCCTGCATCGACCACTTCGATCACCCCGTGGGAACCTTCGTTGGCTACCCGCAGGAACACCGGCGATTTGGCAGCGCTGGCATCAACCGCGTTCTGCACGAGATGGAGCAAAACCTGTTCCAGCTCGAGTTTGGCCGCGGCGACTTCACATGGCTCGGATTCGACCAGCGTCACCTGGTGGCGGCCGGCAAGCTGGGCAGTGACGGATTTGGCAACCTCGTCAGCGCGCACCGGGACGAGTTGTGAAATGGCCGCCGGGCCATAACGCGACAGGCGCGCGAGCAGGGCATTGAGCTTGTCCGCAGAATTGCGCAGGGTGACCAGCATGTCGGCCCGGAATTCGAGGTTCTCGGCATGGAGTTCGGCGTTGCGCGCAAGCAGGCTGAGCTGGCTCGCCAGGTTCTTGATGTCGTGCATCACGAACGCGATGCGGCGGTGGAAGTCGTCGAACCGTCCGGCCTCCGCCAGGGCCGCTTGACCGGCGTGTTCGGCTAGGTAGCTGGCGAGCTGTTGGCCGGCGACCCGCAGCAGGTCGAAGTCCTCCCAGTCGAGCTTGCGGGCGAGCGGCGGGCGGGCCAGCACGACGACCCCGATCAAGCGTTCGTAGTGGAGCAGCGGCACCAGCGCCCAGGCGCGCGGATCGGCGAGCAGCCATTGCGGAGGATCAAACTCGTGCTTCTCATCGCTGCGACCAGCGCGCAGCTCGTCGAGGTCGGCAACATAGCCAGGCCCTTCGAAATGACGCGCGGTGGCGGCATCCATAGCCTCGGCGGGGACTTCGGCAGTCGGCCATTGCCAACGTGCTGCCAGTTCCAGTTGACCGGATTCGGTTGGCAACAGCAACATTCCGGCTGGACTATCGGTGATGTCCGCGACTGCGCGGATCACTCGTTCTTCGATCGAAGCGGGCTCGGTCCCGCCGGCGCCGATGGTGCGGGTAAACCGCAGCCATTCGGCGCGGTAGTCATAGCGGTGCTGGAACAGGTGCTTGGTCAGCATCACTCGCAGCCACGCCCGCAGCCGCCGCGAGAGGAGAGCGGCCAGCGCCGCCAGCGTTGCCAACGCCACAAAGGCGATCTGAAGCTGCGCAGCAAAATCGCCGCCCGAATAAGCCAGCCATTGCGCCAGCGCGACCATCGCCACAAGGTAGCCGCCGATCAGCAGCAACGAAGCCGACTGGAAAGTGATCGAGCGCGACGCGCGAAAGCGCAGGGCATCGCTTTCGCCCCGCGCGCCCAGCGCCAGCAGCGCTGCCACCGCCACGCCCAGCAAGCCGCGCAGCGCGCCCAGAACTTGCGGCGCGCTATCGCCGAGATAGCCGATCGCGTAATGGTTTAGATCGTAGATCCACAGCATGGCCAGCGCCAGGGCCGGCCAGCGCAGCACCAGCCGGGCCTGACCCGAGGCCCCGCCATAAAGGTTGTGAACCAACACCAGACCGCCCACCGCGGTCAGCACGTGGAGCATTGTCGTGGTCTGAAAGCCAGACAGCGCCGCCACCGCTGGCGCGCCATAGGCTGCGAACAGCACCACAGTACTGGCCTGCAGCAGCTCGACAAAGGCCAGCGCCGCCAGCATCGGCCGCACCGGGCGCATCGAGGCATGGCGGCCATCGTAGCCATAGAGCCGGTAGAGTGCGAAAATCCAGGCCAGGTTGCGAACCGCTTCGGCCAGCGCAGTAGGCCGCGCATCGACCCCGGTCAGCGCACCGGCCAGCGCCCATGTACCGGTCAGTCCCAGCGCGGCGATGATCGCGCTGCGGGCAATGCCAAAGCGCGCCCGCGCCGCCAGCAGCCAGCTCGCAGCCACAAAGCAGGCCAGCGCACCCGCGCTCCAAGCGAGCAGTCCGACGAAGATCCAGGCGCCGCTTGCCGCGTCCATCTCAGCGCGCTCCCTCGGGCCAGAGCACCACCCTGAGCGTCTGAAGCAGGATCAGCAGATCGAGGAACGGCGTATAGTTCTTGGCGTAGTAGAGGTCGTATTCCAGCTTGTGGCGCGAATCTTCAAGATTTGCGCCATAGGGATAGTTGATCTGCGCCCAGCCGGTGATCCCTGGCTTCACCATGTGCCGCTCGGCATAATAGGGCAGCTGCTGTTCCAGTTCGGAAACAAATTCGGGCCGTTCCGGGCGCGGCCCGACAAAACTCATCTCGCCTTTGAGCACCGACCAGGTCTGCGGCAATTCGTCGATCCGGACCATACGAATGAAGCGCCCCAGGCGGGTCACGCGCGGATCGTTGTGCTGTGCGAACTGGGCGCCGTCCACTTCGGCATCGGTGCGCATCGAGCGCAGCTTGATGACGTCGAAAGACTGGCCGTAAAGCCCAACCCGCGACTGGCGAAAGAATGCCGGCCCTTTGCTGTCAAGCTTCACCAACAGTGCAAACAGCACAATCAGCGGGGCGCAAAGCAGCAGTAGCAACATACTGGCAGTGATGTCGAACAGCCGCTTGGTGACGCTTGAGATCGCCCGGCCCGATGAAAACCCGTCGGAAAAGATCAGCCACGACGGGTTGACCGTATCAAGATCGACCCGGCCGGTCTCGCGCTCGATGAAGCTGGAAAAATCGTTGACGTGGACCCCGGTGGTCTTGATCCGCAGCAAGTCTGCCAGCGGCAGCGCATTGCGCCGTTCTTCCAGCGCCAGCACCACTTCGCTCGCCCCCAGGTTCTCGACGAAGCGGGTAAGGTTGTGAATCGCGCCGCGGCTGATCGCCTCTTCGACCACCGGCTTGCTATCAGTCATGGCCAGGTAGCCGACGATCGCAAAACCGCACTCAGGCCGTTCGGAAAGCTCGCGCAGCCGGTCGGCGCGGTGTCCGGCACCCATCACCAGCACCCGCCGGCGAAACGCCGCTGCGCCAAGGATTCCGCCTACGACCAGGCGGTTGAGGACCAGCAGCACGATTGAGGAAATCATCGCGTAGGCCAGAGTGGAGCGCCAGAAATTGCCGCCACCGAGGATGAAATCAACGAACGCCAGACCGATAATCCCTAGCGAAATCGCTACCAGCAGCCGCGCCGTGGCAAACCGCATCGAGCGCAGCGCGTCGGCGCCATAGACCCCGACCGAGATCATCGCGGTCAGGATGATCCCGGCATAGCCGGCCAACTGCCAGAACCGATCGGCCAGCGCCCCAGGATCGATTTCGATCTGCGCCGCCCGCAACCGCCAGGAAAAATCGCCCGCGACCAGCAGGAACGCGAGGTCAATCAGACCCAGCAGAAAAACCGCATGGGGAATGTAATGTTTGAACAGCCGGATCATGTCCGTGCCACGGCCTTCCCTTCAGTCTCAAAGAGAGTGCCTAGGCGCCAGAGGTGAAATGTCGGTAAATTTTACAGGCTATGGTTAATCGCCATCGGCCATCCATTCGGGCGGCTCACTATCGCACGAAATCGAACGGGGTCAGGCCGCGGGTGCGCTCATCGAAGGCCAGCGGCAATCCGCGCGGGGCGAGCGAGCGCTGGCGACAGTCGGCCCGGTGGCAACGCAGACAGCCAGGACCGGTCGGCGTTGCCCGGGCCGGATCGAGCGACTGCCCGCGGGTTTGCATAAGCTGTCCGGCAAGCCCGGCTTCAAGCCCAAGTACAACCACGAAGCGCGCCCCTGCCCCGCCCGGCGCGCCGCTGCCCTCGACAGTTCGGGCAATCGTAAACCAATGCGAATTCTGGTCGCTTGAATCCATAAATTCAATAAATTGCGAACATATCTTACCAGATTGCTCGAATGCCTCATGAGCCACCCACAACGGGCAAGAGGCCTCGCTTTCGAGCAGCATGGTGCCGCTTGCGCCGGCATAGCGCTTGGAAAACTGGCCAGCGCGATCAACCCGCGCCATGAAAAACGGCAGGCCGCGCTGGCCGACCCGCTGCAATGTGGTGAGGCGGTGCGCGAGCTGCTCGAAGCCCACCCCAAAGCGGCGCTGGAGGATCGCCAGATCATACCCGGTGGCTTCGCAGGCACGCATGAAACGGCTGTAGGGCATCAGCATCGCGGCCGCGAAATACCCCGCCAGGTGGCGTCGAAACAGCCGCCAGGCCGCCCGATCAGGAAACTGCGCTCCATCGGCAAGCGCGGCAATTGCATCGCGCTGCTCGAGCAGGGCCAGCTGAACCGCAACGTGAAAATTGCGCGACGACTGGTCGAGCAATTCGGACAGCTGGAGCTGGCGGGCGTGGAGATCGAGCCGCCGCAAGGCATCGGGCATCACCTCAACCGGCAAAATCCGCACCGACAACTGGTGCCGCTGGCGCAGCCGCTCGGCTAAGGCTGCGCCAATCTCGGCGTTGGACAGCCGTAGTTCGTCGGACAGCGCCTCGGCCGCGGCGTCGAGATCGGCGAAGTGGTTGCGCCAGCGTTCGATCTCGCGACGTACCAGCTCCATCGGATCGCTTGTCGCAGTATCGGGATCGCGGCCTGCAGTATCGTAAAGCCGGGCGAAGGCCAGTGCGCCTTGCGGTGCGGCGCTGAGCCATTCGGCAATCTCGTCGCGGTCGATCGCGAGGTCAGCAAAGCGATCGTCGGCAAGGCGGCGGCGCAGGCCATCGACCCCACCGACCGCCTCGTCCTGCCGCAGGCTGCGCGGGTCGAAATCAAACTGTTCGGCCAGCTGGATCAGCAACCGTGCCGAGAGCGGGCGCTGGTTGCGCTCGATCAGGTTGAGATAGCTGGGGGAAATCGCCAGCCGCGCGGCCATCGCCGCCTGGGTCAGGCCCTCGCGCCGACGAAGCCGACGGATTGTTGGTCCAGCGAGGAGCGCAGCTTCAACCATTGCCGCACTATATGTAATTTTCTTTACAGATTTGCAAACATTAACCCTGCACGGCGCGCATTGCGACAAGATATTTTGTCATTTTCAATACTGCGTCATCGGTTTTGGAGCTATCCAGTCAGCAACATTTTCGCACCGGAGAATCCTGTGACCTATTCTGAATCGATTGCCCAGGCCGACGAGACCATCCGCCAGAACGCCAATTGGGATGGTATCAGCGCCGAATCGGTCGCGCGGATGCGGCTGCAGAACCGCTTTCGCAGCGGGCTCGATATCGCCCGCTACACTGCCGCGATCATGCGCCGCGATATGGCCGCCTATGATGCCGATCCGGGCGCCTACACCCAGTCGCTGGGTTGCTGGCACGGCTTCATCGGCCAGCAGAAGCTGATCTCGATCAAGAAGCATTTCGGCACCACCAAGGGTCGCTACCTCTATCTTTCGGGCTGGATGATCGCCGCACTGCGTAGCGATTTCGGCCCCCTGCCCGATCAGTCGATGCACGAAAAGACCAGCGTTCCGGCGCTGATCGAGGAGCTCTACACGTTCCTTCGCCAGGCCGACGCACGTGAGCTCAGCCTGCTGTTCCGCGATCTTGATGCTGCGCGTGCCGCTGGCGACGCGGTCAAGGCCAAAGCCATCCAGGCCAAGATCGACAACCACGAAACCCACGTCGTGCCGATCGTAGCCGACATCGACGCTGGCTTCGGCAATGCCGAGGCGACCTATCTGCTCGCCAAGAAGATGATCGAGGCCGGGGCCTGTGCGCTCCAGATCGAAAACCAGGTCTCCGACGAGAAGCAGTGCGGCCATCAGGACGGCAAGGTCACCGTGCCGCACGAGGACTTCCTCGCCAAGATCCGCGCCATCCGTTACGCCTTCATGGAACTGGGCGTGGACGACGGGATCATTGTCGCGCGCACCAACTCGCTCGGCGCCGGCCTGACCAAGCAGATCGCTTTCACCCGCGAGGCGGGGGACCTTGCCGACCAGTACAATAGCTTCCTGGACTGCGACGAGGTTGCCGCTTCCGGAATCGGTCACGGCGATGTGCTGATCACCCGCGACGGCAAGCTGATGAAGCCCAAGCGGTTGCCGTCGAACCTGTTCCAGTTCCGCTCTGGCACCGGTGAAGATCGCTGTGTGCTCGATTGCATCGCCAGCCTGCAGAACGGCGCCGACCTGTTGTGGATCGAGACCGAGAAGCCACATATCGAGCAGATTGCCGGCATGGTTGACCGGATCCGCGAGGTCATCCCGAACGCCAAGCTGGTCTATAACAACTCCCCCAGCTTCAACTGGACGCTCAACTTCCGCCAGCAGGTGTTCGATGCTTGGGCTGAGGCGGGCAAGGACCTGTCAGCCTATGATCGCGCCCGGCTGATGAGTGTCGACTATGACGCTACCGAGCTGGCCGCCGAGGCTGACGAACGGATCCGGACATTCCAACGCGACGCCGCAGCACGGGCCGGGATCTTCCATCACCTGATCACCCTGCCAACCTATCACACCGCGGCGCTGAGCACCGACAACCTGGCGCGCGAATACTTCGGCGAGGCGGGCATGCTGGGCTACGTCAAGAACGTCCAGCGCGAGGAAATCCGCCAGGGCATCGCCTGCGTCAAGCACCAGAACATGAGCGGAAGCGACCTTGGTGACGATCACAAGGAATACTTCGCTGGCGAAGCCGCGCTCAAGGCCGGCGGCGGCGCCAACACGATGAGTCAATTCGCGGCCTGATTTGCCGCTCCGCCCTCCTGGGGAGGAGAAACGACGGTCGCCAGGGTGCCCCTTCACCCCGGCGGCCGTCAATTGTTTCGTAACCATAAACAAAAATCGAGCGGTTAACCTTCGCCTGCTAGAGCCGTGTCCATGCGCCGCGCTGCACCCTCTGCTGGGCTTTCACCACAGCTGATCAAGCACTTCGCCATCGGGACCGTGTCCGTGACGGCCTTGCTGGCGCTGTTCGCCAGCGATGCGGACTGGGGGGCGCAGGCCCAGCTTGATGCAGCCGCAGACCAGAACCAGCTGGCCACCGCCGAAGCCGAGAAGCTTGGTAAAAAGAAGGTCTTGAGCAAGCTGAAGATCCGCAAAGCCAGCGGCAGCGGGATGTCTATGGGCGGCGATTCAGGCTCCGGCGGCGGAGGCGGCGGCGGAGGCGGCGGCTTCGATCCCGAACCGCCGTCGGACTACACAGCCACGCCGCAAACTGCCGGGTTAACGCAGGCCGAATTAGCCCGCGCCGCAGCAGGTCAGGGGCGCGAGCGGTACAAAGGCCAACCCAAAAAGGAAATCAAACGCAAGCCGACTGAGGAGGAACTCGCGGCGATGCTCGAAGCCTCGCGGCAGCGTTCGGGCAGCACCAGCTCCGACGATTGAAAGTTCGGTAAGCATGGCAAGGTCCGCCGCTCAAATGAGCGACGGCCCTTGTGCTTGTTGGTCTTGAGCAGTTCAGCCCAGATCGAACCGGTCGAGGTTCATCACTTTGCTCCACGCCGCGACAAAAGCATCGACAAAGGCCTTGCCGGCATCAGCGGTGGCATAAGCCTCGCTAAGCGCCCGCAATTGCGAGTTCGAACCGAAGATCAGATCAACCCGCGTGCCAGTCATCGTCTCGGCCCCGCTCTTGCGGTCCTTGGCGGTAAAGCTGCCGTCGGCGTTTTCCGACCACTTCGCCTGATAGCTCGACTTGAGCAGGTTGACGAAGAAGTCGTTGCTCAGCACGCCCACCCGGTCGGTGAACACGCCATGCTTTGATCCGCCATGATTGGCGCCAAGCACGCGCAAGCCGCCAACCAGCACAGTCATCTCAGGCGCGCTCAGCCCCAGCAGCTGGGCCTTGTCGACCAGCTGCTCCTCGGGCGACTGGCGGGTCGCTCCGCTCGCATAGTTGCGAAAGCCATCGGTCCTGGGCTCAAGCACCGCGAACGAATGCGCGTCGGTCTGATCCGGCGAAGCATCACCGCGACCCGAAGTGAACGGCACCGACACCGCGTGACCGGCATCCTTGGCGGCCTTTTCTACCGCCGCCGAGCCGCCCAGCACGATCAGGTCGGCCAGACTCACTGGCTTGCCGAAGTCGGATTGGACGCCTTCGAGCACGCCGAGCACCGTGGCGAGTTCAGCGGGTTCGTTCGCGGCCCAGTCCTTTTGCGGTGCCAGACGGATGCGCGCGCCATTGGCACCGCCACGCTTGTCCGAACCACGGAAGGTCGAGGCCGACGCCCAGGCGGTCTTGACCAGCTGCGCCACCGACAGGCCGCTGCCGAGCAGTCTGGCCTTGAGATCGGCCACATCGGCGTCGCTCAGCTTGGGACCGGCCGGAACCGGATCCTGCCAGATGCGGGTGCTGGCCGGCACTTCCTTGCCCAGATAGCGCGCGATCGGCCCCATGTCGCGGTGGGTCAGCTTGTACCAGGCCTCGGCGAAGGCGGTCGCGAGCTGATCGGGGTTCGCGTAGAACCGCCGTGCGATCGGCTCGTAAATCGGGTCGAAACGCAGCGCCAAGTCCGCAGTGGTCATCATCGGCGCGTGGCGGATACTGGGATCCTGCGCGTCGGGAACGATGTCCTGCGCTTCGGGATTTTTCGGCGTCCACTGATGCGCGCCGGCCGGGCTCTTGGTCAGCACCCAATCGAGTTCGAACAGGTTCTTGAGGTAATTGTTGTCCCACTGGGTCGGGGTTTCGGTCCAGGCACCTTCGAGGCCGCTGGTGATGGCATCACGGCCCTTGCCTGAGCCATAGCCGCTCAACCAGCCTTGCGCCTGCGCCTCGATCGGCGCGCCTTCGGGCTCGCGGCCGCAGTTGGAATCGGGGGCTGCACCGTGCGCTTTGCCAAACGCATGCCCGCCTGCGACCAGCGCCACGGTTTCCTCGTCATTCATCGCCATCCGGGCGAAAGTCTCACGGATGTCGCGGCCTGAGGCGACAGGATCGGGATTGGCGTTGGGGCCCTGCGGGTTGACGTAGATCAGTCCCATCTGCACCGCACCGAGCGGATCGGCGAGGTCGCGATCGCCGCTATAGCGCTGGTCACCCAGCCATTCGGCCTCGGGACCCCAATCGATATCCTGCTCGGGCTCCCAGATGTCGACGCGGCCGCCGCCGAACCCGGCGGTCTTGAAGCCCATCGATTCGAGCGCGCAATTGCCCGTCAGGATCAGCAGATCGGCCCAGCTCAGCGCGCGGCCATACTTGTGCTTGACCGGCCACAACAGCAGCCGCGCCTTGTCGAGATTGCCGTTATCTGGCCAGGAGTTGAGCGGAGCAAAGCGCTGGTTACCAGTGCCGCCGCCGCCGCGGCCGTCATAGATCCGGTAGGTTCCGGCGGCGTGCCAGGTCATGCGGACGAACAGCGGGCCATAGTGGCCATAGTCGGCCGGCCACCATTCCTGCGAATCGGTCATCAGCGCAACGATGTCAGCCTTGACCGCATCGAGATCGAGTTTCTTGAACGCCTTGGCATAGTCAAACGCCTCTCCCATCGGATTGCCTGCAGGCGAATCCTGGTGGAGCATGCCGAGGTTCAGCATGTTGGGCCACCACAGCTGGTTGGTCATGCCCCAGACCATTGCGTCGCGGCTGACCTTGCTGTCCATCGGGCATTTGCTTTCCACGTTCATGGCGGTTCCTATCTGAAAGAATCTTGCAGTGCGGGGATTGCGTGCGCAGCGGCACGTCGGGGATCAGACTATCGCAGATGGTCGACAATGCCACTGAGTTTTTCCCAGCGCTGTAATCGGAAGAATTGATTGAGCGGCCCTATTGATAGGGCACTCTCCGAATAATGGACTTTTGCCTGCTTCCGGGCTTTTGCCCGATAACAAAATCTTTGGGACAGTGCTCTGCGGGTTTTCCTGCTAGGATCAGGGACTGAGGGAAGGAGCGCAATGCAGACTCAGTGTGGTAATGACCCACCGCCGCCAGACGCGGCAGCCAATTGGGCTATATCGCAGGATTGGCACCAGTTCGGCGCGGCGGATCATGCGCGCTGGCAGGCCATGGTGGCTGCCCAGACTCAGGCCTTGCGCGGGCTGGCATCAGAGCAATTTCTTGATGGCGTGCGCCGGCTCGGTCTCGACCAGGGCGGCGTCCCCGAATTTGGCGCATTCAACCAACGGTTTGGTGAGGAGACCGGCTGGGAAGTTGTCGCTGTGCCCGGCGTCATTCCCAACGAGCCATTCTTCAAGATGCTTGCAGAGCGCCGTTTCCCAGTGGCTAATTTTCTGCGCAAAGGTGGCTCGCAGGACTACAACGATGAACCGGACATGCTCCACGACGTTTACGGGCATCTGCCGATGTTCGTCGATCCGACGTTTGGCGAGTTCATGTCCGCCTATGGCCGGGCCGGGCTGCGCGCGGAAAAACTCGGGATGGCCGACTGGCTGGGTCGGCTCTATCTGCACACGGTTGAATTCGGCCTGATCCGCGAAGACGGGCGCCTGAAGGCTTATGGCGCGGGCCTGCTGTCGAGCATCGCTGAAGCGAAACATGCCGTGACCAGCGACGCGGCGCGGCGTTTGCACTTCGATTTGCCGCGGCTGATGCGCACCCAATGGCACTTCGATAGATTTCAGCCGACCTATTTCGTGATCGACAGTTTCGCGGCGCTGCTTGAGGAGATGGAAACCACCAGCCTCAGCCATGTCTATGAAACGGTGCGCGGGCTGCCGTTGCTTGCGCCCGGTGAAGCCGCAGCTGATGACCGGCCCTATCGATCGGACACGCTGGACCAGCCGGGCGGCACCGCGGGCGAAGCGGCAAGGGAGCCTGGAACGTGACCATAAAACGCACGATCGAAGACGGCGTGGAAAGCTTCGAAGCCGTGATCGATGGCGAGACGATCCAGTGGGACCGCGGGCTTACCTATGCCCGCCATCTCCAGATCGATCGGCTGCTTTCCAGCCAGGTTCCGGTATCTGACAAGCCCGACGAGATGCTGTTCATCATCATTCACCAGACCATGGAGCTATGGATCAAGCTGTTGCTGCATGAAGCCATTGTCGCGACCGGCCAGATCAGCAGGGACGACCTTCCACAGGCAGAGAAAACGCTCGACCGGATCGCCACAGTCCTGCGCCACATGATCCATTCGTGGGAAGTGCTGGCCACGCTCAGCCCGCACGACTTCCTCACCTTCCGTGGCTATCTGCGCAAAGCGTCGGGCTTCCAGTCTCACCAATACCGCGAGCTTGAGTTCCGGCTCGGCCTCAAGCGGGCCGACCTGATCACCATCCACGCCGATGATGAGGCCAAGCGGGCTTTGCTTGAGGAAGCCCTTGTCGCACCTTCGCTTTACGACGAATTGCTGCGCCTGCTGGCGCGCAAGGGTTTCGCCATTCCTGCCGATACGCTCAAGCGAGACTTCACGCAGCCCTATCAACCGAGCGACGCTGTCGAAGACGCCTGGCTGACGATCTATACCGATGTCGATCAGCACTGGCCGCTCTACAGCCTGGCCGAAAAGGTTACCGCGCTTGAATATTACTTCCAGGAGTGGCGGTTCAAGCACATGAAGACGGTCTCGCGGGTGATCGGGCACAAGCCCGGTACCGGCGGATCGTCGGGTGTCAGCTATCTGGTCAAAGCGCTCGACCTGCGGTTCTTCCCTGAGCTGTGGACGATGCGCACGCGGATGGTCGCGCCGCGCATGGGGCCCAACTATGCTGAGGGCGAGTAGGTGATGGCGCGGCCGCGGATCTGGGACATTTCGCAGCGGCTAGGCACCCGGACACCACTGTGGCCGGGCGAGCCCGACTTGATCCTGAGCCGGAATGCCGCGATCGGCCCGGATTGCCCGGTCAACGTCGGCGCGATTGCATTCCCTTTGCACGCCGGAACCCACGCTGATGCACCGCTGCATTACAGCAACGACGGCGAGACCAGCGCCGATAGCTCGCTCGATCCCTACCTTGGGCCGTGTGTGGTACTGGACGTGCGGCACGCCGGCAGCCGGGTTGAGGTGGCCGATTGCGACTGGGCTTCGTTGGATGGAATCGAACGCGTGCTGCTGCGCACTTATGATCGCTTTCCCCATCAAGCATGGGACCCTAATTTCACTGCTATCTCGCCACAGGTCGTAGCCCGCCTGCGCGAAGCCGGCTGCAGGTTGATCGGCACCGACACCCCCTCGCTTGACCCCCAGAACTCCAAGACAATGGACGCCCATCAAGAGGTCTTGCGCGGCGATATGCGGATTCTGGAAGGGCTGGTGCTCGATGCGGTGCCGCCGGGGCGATATGAACTGATTGCGCTTCCGCTCGCCATCGAGGGCGCCGATGCCAGCCCGGTGCGCGCGATCCTGCGGGAACTGACGGCATGAACGCGCAAATCGCCAGAATCGAAAGCCGGGATGCCAACGATCCACTACGCCATTTTCGCAGCGAATTCGCGCTGCAGGACCGCCTGATCTATCTTGACGGCAATTCGCTCGGCGCGCTGCCCAAGGCGACGTTGACGCGGATGGACAAGGCCCTGCGCGAGGAATGGGGTGAGGGACTGATTACCTCATGGCTGGGCGCGGACTGGGTCAATGCGCCGCGCCGGATCGGCGACAAGATCGCGCGGCTGATCGGCGCCGACGCCGGCGAAGTGGTTGCTGCGGATTCGACCTCCGTCAACATCTTCAAGGCACTCACTGCCGCGCTCTCGTTGCAGCCTGGCCGCAGGGTACTGCTGACCGAACAGACCAATTTTCCGACCGATGCTTACATGATTCAAGGTCTTGCCGGGTTTGCCGGACCGGGCGCAGAATATCTGGCGGTCGAACCCGATAATGTGCTCGATCGACTGGGAACCGATGTCGCGGCGCTGCTGCTCACCCAGGTCCACTACAAGACCGGTCGCATCCGCGACATGGCCGAGGTGACGGCGCGCGCGCATCAAGCGGGGGTGCTGGTGGTCTGGGATCTCAGCCATAGCGCGGGTGCGATCGAGGTTGATCTGAACGGCGCCAAGGCCGATTTCGCAGTGGGCTGCGGCTACAAGTTTCTCAATGGCGGCCCCGGCGCACCGGCCTACATTTTCGCCGCGCGCCGGCATCACCACGCGCAGCCGGTGTTGTCAGGCTGGTTCGGCCATGCCCGTCCTTTCGCCTTCGAGGAGAATTATGAGGCAGCGAGCGGGATCGAGCGATTCCTCTGCGGCACGCCTTCAGTGCTGGGGATGACCGCGCTCGAAAGCGGGATCGATCTGATGCTGCGCGCCGACATGGCTGAGCTACGGCGCAAGTCGGTGGCGCTGGGCGAGCTGTTCATCGAACGGATGCAAGCGCGCTGCGGTGAATTCGGTTTCGAACTGGTCTGCCCGCGCGAGGCGGCGCAGCGCGGCAGCCAGATCGCCTATTCGCACCCGCACAGCTACGCGATGATGCAGGCCCTGAAGGCGCGGGGTGTGATCGGGGACTTTCGCGCGCCCGATGTGATGCGCTTCGGCCTGACCCCGCTCTACCTGCGCTATGCCGACATCGCCGAAGCGGTCGAACGGCTGCGCGCGGTCTGTCTTGATCGTGAGTGGGACCGGCCCGAATACCGCACCCGCGCGGCGGTGACCTGAAAGGGGCAAACGGGGCGGCCGGCTTTATCGAGCATCTGAGCTTAGCAGCACAGGTGCCAATCGCCGTCAGGTGGTGCGGGCGGCGGGAATCGAACCCGCACTCCTCTCGGAACCGGATTTTGAATCCGGCGCGTCTACCAATTCCACCACGCCCGCATACCAAGCTGTCAAACCATCGGCCACAAGGGCGTCCTGCCTGCGGGGCAGCGCTTAGCCGCGCCGCGCACAAGGTTCAAGTGCGCTGCAGCCGTGTCTAGAACCTGAAGCGCTCGCGCAGATGCGCGGGAATGATCGGGCAGACATCATCCTTCGCCCCGAACCAGCGTATCCGCCGCGCGCCGACAAAGCGATAGGCCGCGTTGGCCAAGCCGCGCGGCAGGATCCCCAGCGCCGTCCCGAGCAGCTTCCACAACCCGCCCAGTCCGCAAAGCAAGTGGATCACCGCGCTCGCCTCGGTCCTCACAGTCCCATCGGCGGTTTCGACAACCATCGTATCACCCAGTCCAGCCATGGCCGTGCTGCCAACGCGCTGCTCAAGCGCGCGGCCTTGCAGCGGTGTAAAGCGCAACTCGGCGCGGCGGTCTTCGGCCAGCAGGAACCGGATCGTCCCATGGCACAGCCCGCAGTTGCCGTCGTAGTGAACCGTGGTTCCCGCCAGCGAGTTGCCCTTCACCCAGTCCGGGTTGAACGTGAACAGGTGGAACAGCAGCATGGCGATGGTCAGATCGGGAAAGTTCAGCAGAAAGGCGAAGCCAAACTGGACGAACAGCATCGCCCCCCACACCCATGGGCGAACCCTGCGCAGCAGCGCGAGCGGCGCAAACAGCAGCTCGATCACCAGGATGAACCAGGTCAGAGCCGAGACCATGATTGGCGGAACCGCCAGGAAAAGATCGCGCAGGAACCAGTCGCGTGCAAGCGGATTGGTGAGCACATAAGCGACGTTTTCGCCCGCCACCCACGAAGGGCTGAGCATTTTGGTATAGCCGCTGTAGCTGTAACTCAGCGCCAGGATCAGCCAGCCGGCCAGAAACACGCCTGACGGCAGGTGCCAGCCGTTGCCGGGATCGTTGCGGCCGCGCGCCGCCCACGAGCCATAGGGCGCCGAGGGAACGAACTGGTGGGCGAGCAGCATCCACCCGGCATAGGGCATCGCCGGATTGGCAATCAGCGGGTTACGACCGATGAACCAGGCCAGTGCCAGCCACATCAACAGCGCCGCCGGCTTGTCCCACTTGCCGATTGTGAACCACAGAGCTGCGAGCGCTCCGGCGATCGCCAGTGCAGTGACAGCCGCCGGCGAATCGAACCAGCGCAGCGGATTGGGAAAGGCTGCGATCAATGGGCTGAGCGAGGCTTCCGGGATCATTCCGGCATTCGAAAAGACGTCGCTCGCCCAGAATGCAAGATAGGCAAAGTGAACGAACAGGTAGGCCCCGAGCAACACCCGGAAAAGGCTGTACTGACCGCCGGTCCAGCCGTTGTTGGTGTCCACCCGCGCAGCCATGGGCGGCAACGTTTCAGCTGCAGTTGCGCGCCGCGCGAACAGGTTGCGAAACACCCCGAACTGGCCGCTGGTCCACAGGTCAGCCATTGCAATTCACCTCGAAGCGCAGTTTCCAGGGCTGGTCGGGCGGCAGCTTCTGCCTGGGTCGCAGCTCCAGCACGTAGCGTCCGTTGCTTGCCGCGCGGTCGATGCCGACTTCCTCGAGCAGTGTCGAACGGCCGCAGAAGGTGTGCTGGATCGCAGCTTCGAGCATCGGCCGGGTACGCGCGTCGGAATGGAGTACCGGGGCGTAAGACAGTGCCGCACCGTAAGCATTGCGGCGATTGTACGGACCGGCAACCCCGCGATAAACCTCAGGAGTAAGTTCCAGTGTGTGCGGTGTTCCCCGCTTGTCGGTCCAATGGACATAGAACTGCGAGCTGTAGGTCTCAAAGCCTTTGTGCGCGGTGAAGACCTTGGGTGCGGGCGATGCCGCCAATGCGGCGCCAAAGCCCTTGAGCGCCGGGATCCGGGCAAGGTCTCCGGCCATCTGGATACAGCCGATCGCGGTCAGCACCACCAGCGCCGCGATGTTGCGCAAGCCTGATACCATCACTTGTGCTCCGACTTTGGGTTGACATCGACCCCGACCAGCATCTGCCCCAACAGGCGTTCGCGGTCTTCGATAAAGCCGCACTGATCCTCGAACGTCCGGGGATTATGGAACGTCCCGAACAGCATGTCCCACAGCGGCAGGTCCGAATAGTTCTGAGTGTGCCAGCCTTTGCGATGGTGGACGCAATGGCTCTCGGGGCGCTGGAACACGAAACCCAGCCAGTAGGGCGTCCGCACGTTCCAGTGGTAGAACAGCTCGGCCAGCCCGGTCAGCAGCACCGCCAACGCGGTCGTCCGGGCATCAAGCCCGCACAGCGCCACCAGGATGAAGCTGGAAAGCAGCGAGTTGACCACAATCTCCAGCGGGTGCTTGTAGAAACTGGTGATGATCTCGAGCCGTTGTGGGCTGTGATGGACCTGGTGCAGATATCGCCACAGGAACGGCACCTCATGCCGGAAGCGGTGCCACCAATAGTAGATGAATGTGATCACAAAATAGCCGAACAGCGCTCCGCCCCACAGTCCGAACCGTTCCGACCCGTGCCAGATTCGCGACCCGGCGAGCCATTGGTCCCACAGTGGTGCGAGGACATAGGCGGCGACGGCCTGGAACAGGTTGAGCAGGATCGCCCTGGTCCACCAGCCTGCCACCGTCGGCCAGCGCCGGCCAGGCCTGGCCGATTCGAGCGCCAGCATGAACAGTGCCGCGGCAAGAACGATTACACCAACCACCAATCCCCCCGACGCAGCGCCTGCTTCAGCTCAGGTTCGCGTCCTAGGATAGCGGTCCTGAAGATCGTGTTACTGGTCAGACTACTGCAATGGTTCAGAATTTCAATCGGTAGCGGACCTTGGTGGGGACAAGCTTGACCAGCGATGCAGGAGTTGGGTTCCACAGTAGGTCGGGAGGTCGCAGCGCGTCGTTGACCGGAACCCGGGGCTGATCGGTGGGATAGGCTGCCCGTTCGCTGCGTTCGCGGGGCGCGGCGCCCGGACTGAAGTCAGCTGGAACTCCCGGCCTTGTCCCTGCCAGCTCGGGCGGCGTGGTGGCTAGCGCCGGCACGGCAGCGACGGCGATCAGCACGAATGCGGCGAAACGCCCGAGGCAGATCCCGGCGATCAACAGAGAGGCAGCGAAACGGTCCATGTTGCACCCTGACCTTGCGACTAGGCCGGAGTCTCGCGGATCATGGTTACGTCCTGATTACAATCGCCGGTAGCTGCGGCATTAACCGCAATTTAGCCGCGCAGCGCTGCGGCAATGGTCTTGTGCAGGCGTGAGTGCAGCGCATCGTTGCCGGCCAGAACCTGCTTGTCGCAGATCGGCTGCGAGGTGCCGCGCCAGTCGGTGACGAAGCCGCCCGCCTCGCGCACCAGCAGGCATCCGGCGGCGGTGTCCCACGGTGAAAGGCCGCTTTCCCAGAACCCCTCGAACCGCCCCGCGGCAACCCAGGCGAGATCGAGCGAGGCCGCACCGAAGCGGCGAATTCCCGCGACCTGCGGCGCCAGGGCAGCATAGATCTTCATCCACTCCTCGGGATCGCCGGCCCCGGCGAACGGGATGCCAGTGGCAATCAGGCTTTCGTCGAAGTGGCGCCGCCCCGAGACCCGCAGCCGCTGGCTGTTGTGCCAGGCCCCGCGGGTCTTTTCGGCCCAGTAGCTCTCGTCGGTGATTGGCTGATAGATCAACCCCGCCGACACTTCGCCCCAGCCGCTGCCGTCCAGCTTTGGCTCCTGCACCGCGATCGAGATCGCAAAGTGCGGAATCCCGTGGAGGAAGTTGCTGGTGCCGTCGAGCGGATCGATCACCCAGCGCGGCTTGCTGGGATCGCCGGCGATGGTCCCGCCTTCTTCGAGCACGAAGCCCCAGTCGGGCCGCACGACGAGCAGCTCGTCGTAGAGCGTGCGTTCCGAGCGCTGATCGGCCTTGGAGACGAAATCGGCGGGCCCCTTGCGGCTGACTTGCAGGTGTTCAACCTCGCCAAAGTCACGGCGCAGGCGCTGCCCGGCCTTGCGGGCGGCCTTTTCCATCACGCGGATTATGCCTGAAACTGCTGACATGGGCCGGCTCAGTCCGCCTTGCCGACGTAGGTGCGCTCATAAACGTCGACGATGATCCGGGTGCCGGCGGCGATGTGCGGCGGGACCATCACCCGCACCCCGTTATCGAGCACTGCCGGTTTGTAGCTGGACGAAGCCGTCTGGCCCTTCACCACCGCATCGGCCTCGACGATCATGGCTTCGATCTGGCCGGGCAGTTCGACGCTGACCGGGCGCTCTTCCCAGAGCTCGAGCACCACATCCATGCCGTCCTGGAGGAACGCGGCAGCATCGCCGAGCAGGTCGGTCGGCAGGTTGATCTGCTCGTAATTGTCCTTGTCCATGAACACCAGCGCCTCGCCGTCGGCATAGAGGTACTGGAAGTCCTTGGTGTCGAGCCGGACTTTTTCGACTGTGTCCTGGCTGCGGAAGCGGACGTTGGTCTTGCGCCCGTCGATCAGGTTCTTCATTTCAACCTGCATGAACGCCCCGCCCTTGCCCGGCTGGGTGTGCTGGATCTTGGCGACTTTCCAGATGCCCTTTTCGTATTCGATGATGTTGCCGGGACGAATGTCGACGCCGCTGATCTTGGCCATGTGCCTTGCCTTCAAACTTGAGAAAGAGCTCCGGGCGAACCGGAAGGCCGGGCGCATAGCGCGGGCAAGCCAGCGCGGCAAGGTAGCATTGCCGTTCAGGCGCTGCTAATGGCCCCTCGCACAAGGGGAGCGGCATGAAACGGCGACTGGCCACGATCGCATTGCTTGCCACCGGACCGGCCCTGGCCGCGCCCGGCGGGCCGCTCGATACGCTTGAGCCAGGACGCTATGTCTGCGAGCTGCCGGGCGATGCTGCCGGCCCTGCCGGACTGCGCCAGGATGACGAGACGTTCGTAGTGCTCAACGCCAGCAGCTATTTGACCTCCGTTGGGCGCGGTACCTACCTGCTCACCGGCGATGTGATCACGATCACCAGCGGCCCCAAGAACGGCCAGCGCTTCCGTCGGATTTCGACCAACTTCCTGCGCAAACTTGGCCCTGGTGGCGAAGACAGCAACCTGCGATGTGTCCGCCGGGTAGTGAACAACTCCTAGCTAGCGCACCGCCGCCTTGCGGGTCGCCGCGTAGAGCCAGACCACCGCCATCGGAAAGGCCAGCAGCGCCAACGGTACTGCCCAGGTGTTGTCATGGAACAGCGCCAGCGCCTCGGGATCGTTGGTGAGATAAGCGATGAAAGCGAAGGCGACCCCGAACAGGCTTTCGCCAACGATCAGCCCGGTGGCAGCAAGTACCCCCATGCGCTCGGCAAAGGCAGCGTCCTGTTGCGACCTGGCCCAGCGATCATAGAAATGGCCGATCAGCGCGCCGACCGGGATCAGCAGCGTCAGCCCCATTGGCAGATAGATCCCCATGCCCACAGCCAGCGGCGGTAGGCTGCCGCGCTTGCTGCGGCGCAGAAGCTCATCGATCAGGATCACGCCCGCCCCGATTGCCGCGCCGGTGCCGATCAGGTCCCAGTCGAGGTTGCCGCCTAGCACGCCCTGCGCGATCGCGGTGATCAGCGCGGCTTGCGGAGCGGCCAGCGCGTTTTCGCCCGCGCCGGGAGCGCCCTGGAACCCGAAGGTGGCGTTGAGCACATCAAGCACCGGCGGGATCACGATCGCCCCGAACACTACCCCCAGCACCAGCGCGACCTGCTGCCGCCATGGGGTCGCGCCCACCAATTGCCCGGTCTTGAGGTCCTGCAGGTTGTCGTTGGAAATCGTCGCCACGCCAAAGATGATTGCAGTAACGAACAGCGCGAAGGCGACCAGACCCTTGGTCGCCGCTGCGTCGCCGCCCTGCCCGAAGATCATCACCAGCAGCAGCGCGATACCCAGGCTGGACAGGATCCCGACGCCCGAAACCGGGCTGTTCGAGGCCCCGATCAGCCCGGCCATATAGCCGCAGACTGCGGCGATCACCACGCCAGCGATCAGCACGTAGAGGATCGAGATCGCCAGCGTCGTGCCCAGCGCGCCCTCCACCGGCCCGCCCGCGGCGAACCCGGCAAGCAACAATCCGATCGGCAGCATCGAGGCAAGGATGGTGCCGCCGACGATGCTGATCGGCAGATCGCGCTCAGTCAGGTCAAGACTGTCGCCCTGCCCCGCCTTGCGCGTCCGCGCCGCAGCCAGAGCCCCGGAAATGCCCCTGGCAATCGGGCCAAGCATTTTGAGCAGGGTCCAGATCGCGGCAACGCCGATCGTGCCGGCGCCGATAAAGCGGACCTGCTGACGGAATGTGCTATTGACGAAGTCGGCCAGCTCGGTCCCGGCAGGCGGTCCGCCAGCGGTGAACTGCGGCAGCAGCACCACCCAGCTGATCACCAGCCCGACCAGCATCGCGATCCCCACCGCCAGCCCGACCAGATGCCCGACCCCGATCAGTGCCAGCGAAAAGCTGGTCGAAAAGGTGGTTGCTCCGGCGCCGAGTTTGAAGGTGGTAGCGGCTTCTTCGGCGACCAGCTTCATCTTGGCGAGCACGGCAAAGCCTGCGGAAAGCATGGTGCCGAGCACGATCGCAGCAAGCCCGCGCTTGTTCTCTTCCGCGCCGCCAACCCCGGCGCCAACTTTGAGCACTTCGGCCGCGGCAACGCCTTCGGGGAACGGCAAGTCCGATCCGGTGACCAGCGCGCGGCGCAGTGGCACTGAATACATTACTCCCAAAATGCCGCCGATCGCTATCACCGCGACCGATTGCCAATAGGGGAACCCGGTCCACCACCCGATCATGATCAGCCCGGGCAGCACGAAAATGATCGCAGAGAGCGTCCCCGCTGCCGAAGCGATGGTCTGAACGATGTTGTTTTCCTGGATGGTGCTGTCGGAAAATGCCTTGAGCAGCGCCATCGAGATTACCGCGGCGGGGATCGAGGTGGCGAAGGTGATGCCGATCTTGAGACCGAGATAGACGTTGGCGGCGGTGAACAGCACGGTCAGCACCGCGCCGAGGATCACGCCCCTGATGGTCAGTTCACGCATCGCATACCCCTTCGGAAGTTGACAAACCTGACAGGGTCCAGGAATTGAAAAGTGCCCTGGTTTTCCGTTCTGGACGGAGTGTTGGCACATTCAGCGCAAGTAGGAAACTCGGGACTATTCGATCCCGATAGGTGGCTCGCCCAGGTCTTCCATGATCTTGGCGAGGTCGGCCTGCCGAGGATCGAACGCGCGGTGTGCTTCCACCAGCTTTCCGAATGCTGCCACTGCCGCTTCGGCGCCCTCCGGATGCTGCCAGACCCCCGCCGAAACCGCGAGGAAATCGGCCCCGGCCTCGATCAGCGGTGCGGCATTGTCCAGCGTGATCCCGCCGATCGCAACGCTCGGCAGTTCCGCCCAGACGTGCCACCAGCGCAGCAGCGCCGGTTTGGCCTCATGGCTGACCTCCTTGGTGGTGGTCGGATAGAACGCCCCGAACGCGACATAGTCTGCCCCGGCCTCGGCTGCCTCCAGCGCGAGATGACGGCTGCCGTGGCAAGTGACACCAATCTGCGCCTCCTTGCCCAACCGTTCGCGCGCCTCGCGGACATCGCCGTCGCTCTGCCCGAGATGGACTCCATCAGCGCCGATCCGCTTGGCCAGGCTGACCGAATCGTTGACGATGAACGCCACCTCCTTCGCCGCGCAGATTTCCTGGAGCGGCTTGGCGAGTTCGGCGGCTTCGTGCTCGTCGGGGCCTTTGACCCGGAACTGGAACGCCGCGACGGGTCCAGCATCAAGCGCGCGCGCCAGCCGTTCGGGGAAGTCGCCCGAAACGTCGGGCGGAGAGATCAGGTAAAGCTGGCAATGGGGCATGGCGGCGGCCTTAGTGTTATTCTGCGTTCAGGCAAAGCCGGGTAAGCAATCAGCCATGAAACACACAACTCTTGCAGTTCTGATTGGCATCGCCCTTACCGGCTGCGTCACGCCCCGGATCAACGAAGATGGCTCAACCGAGGCCCGGCTTGGCCAGCGGGTCAATCTGGGCGGACCAAAGGTTACCGTGCTGCGCGTGCTTGAAGACAGCCGCTGCCCGATGGAAGCGCGCTGTGTCTGGGCCGGACAGGTCCGCGCCGAGGTGCGGATCGAGCTTGGCTCTGGCACGACCGTGCGCGAACTGATCAGCAACATCCCGCTGCCGGTGGCAGACGGGGCGCTCGAATTGGTCGGCGTGATGCCGCCGACCAGCACCCAGCGCAAGATTGCGCCCAAAGATTATCGCTTCGCGCTGAAGTTCAGCGGCGGGCTTTAGGCGGTTTTGACGGTCGAGCCCTGGTAGATATCGTCGATCGCACTGGCCAGCGCGACGTCGAACTCAGCCTCGCTCATCTCAGCGCGCAGGTCTTCGAGCAAGGCACGGCTGAAACTGGCGATGATCCCGCGGTTCTTGGCGAGTTCGGCGCAGGCCTCAGGCCGCTTGTAGCCGCCCGACAGCGCAACCACGCGCAGCACCTTGGGGTGACGGGTCAGCGGATCGAACGTACCCGGCACTACCGGCAGCGAGAGCTTGAGCATCACCTGCTCGCTCATTCCCTCGAGGTTCTTGAGGATTTCCGCGAGCATAAATGTGTCGCACTCGGCGCGGGTGGCGCTCTTGATGTTGATCTCGGGCTCGAGCATCGGCACCATTCCATGGCTGAGCACCTGGCGGCCGACCTCGAACTGCTGCGCGACGATCGCCGCGATCCCGGCGGCATTGGCCGAGTTGATCACCGAACGCTCCTTGGTGCCGTGCACCCCCAGCGCCTTGGAGCGCGCCAGCAGCGCATCGAGGTCGGGCATCGGCTTCATCAGCTGAACGCCATTCGCCTCGTCCTCAAGCCCCTTGTCGATCTTGATGAACGGGACCACGCCCTTGGCGATCAGCGCCGCTGGGGTAGGTACGCCATCGACCATGCCGTCCATGGTCCGCTCGAACAGGATCGCACCGATCACCTTATCGCCGGTGAACGCCGCCGAGCGAATGATCCGGCTGCGCATCTCGTGGATCAGGGCGTACATTCCTGCTTCGTCGGACCAGGCATCTTCGCCGATCCCGTATCCTGCAAGCGCCTTGGGGGTCGACCCGCCCGACTGGTCAAGCGCGGCGATAAAGCCATTGCCCTGGGCCATCTTGGCGGTCATTTCGGCGTGATTCATGCCTGCAGTCCTTGTCGCTACATACGTATGTGTGCGGCGCCCATAGCCTCCACCAGACGCTCCCGCAAGCGCGCTAACCCTGTTGTTCTCAGGCGATCTGGAGTGCCTTGACCCCGGGCAGTTCCTTGCCTTCCATCCATTCGAGGAAAGCCCCGCCGGCGGTTGAAATGTAGCTGAAATCTTGGCCTACCCCGGCGAGATTGAGCGCGGCGACAGTATCGCCGCCGCCTGCGACCGAAGTCAGCGCGCCCTCTTTGGTGAGGGCAGCGGCGCTGCGGGCCAGCGCAACGGTGGCCTGATCGAACGGCGCGGTTTCGAAGGCGCCAAGCGGGCCGTTCCAGACCAGGGTACGGCAGGTCTTGAGCACGTCGGCGAGCGCTTCGACGGCTTGCGGGCCGATGTCGAGGATCATCTCGTCGGGCTGCGACTTCGTGGACATTGCAAGTCCGCAGGCTCGCCGGGTTGGCGGCGAATTCCTTTGCGACAACAACGTCATAGGGCAAGTGCACAGTGCAACCGGCCTGGTCAGCAGCGTCCAGAATCGCCTCGCAGGTCGGCGCCAGTTCGTGCTCGCACAGCGACTTGCCGACCGCTATCCCGCGCGCGGCGAGGAAGGTGTTGGCCATGCCGCCGCCGATGATCAGATGCTCGACCTTAGTGACAAGGTGTTGAAGCACATCGAGTTTCGAGGAAACCTTGGCCCCACCGACAACGGCACACACCGGGCGCACCGGGGCACCTAGCGCGGTCTCAAGGGCGCTCAATTCGGCCTCCATACTACGACCGGCGTAGCTTGGCAGCAGATGCGTCAGCCCCTCGGTACTGGCATGGGCGCGGTGCGCGGCGGAGAAGGCATCGTTGACGTAAAGGTCAGCGTTGGCGGCGATCGCTCTCGCCAGCTCGGGGTCGTTCGCTTCCTCGCCTTTCCAGAACCGGGTGTTCTCGAGCATGGCGATGTCGCCGGGGCGGAGGATCCCGATCGACTGCGCCACCACCGGCCCGGCAATCTCGGGGACGAACATCACTTCGCGCCCGAGCACCGCCTGGACCGCGTCGAGCGTCATGCTGACCGACAGGGTCGAAACCTTCTCGCCCCGCGGCCGGCCAAAGTGGGCGAGCAGCAGCACCTTGGCGCCCTTGTTGGCGAGTTCGAGGATCGTCGGCGCCGAGGCCCGCACCCGGGTGTCGTCGGTGACCGTGGCGTCCTGCATCGGCAGGTTGAGATCGACCCGGACGAGGGCAACCTTGCCGGTCAGGTCGCCAAGATCGTCGAGGGTGCGGAACTTTGGCATGTCAGCTGGTCCTTACAGCAACTTCCCCATCGCCCCGGCGGTGTCGACCATGCGATTGGAGAAGCCCCATTCGTTGTCGTACCAGCTCAGCACGCGGACCAGTTTGCCGTCGATCACCGTGGTTTCGAGGCTGTCGATGGTCGAGCTGGCGGCGCAGTGGTTGTAATCGATCGACACCAGCGGCTCGTCCGAGAACGCCAGCACCCCCTTGAGCGCGCCTTCGCTGGCGGCCTTGAGCAGCGCGTTGACCTCGTCCTTGGTGGTGTCGCGCTTCGGCTGGAAGGTCAGGTCGACCACCGAGACGTTGGGTGTCGGCACCCGGATCGCCGAGCCGTCGAGCTTGCCCTTGAGTTCGGGCAGCACTTCTCCGACCGCGCGGGCGGCGCCGGTGGTGGTCGGGATCATGCTCATCGCCGCGGCGCGGGCGCGGCGCGGATCTTCGTGGATCTGGTCGAGGATCTTCTGGTCGTTGGTATAGGCGTGGACCGTGGTCATCAGCCCGCGCTCGATCCCGATCGCATCGTTGAGCACCTTGGCGAAGGGCGCCAGGCAATTGGTGGTGCAGCTGGCGTTGGAGACGATCACATGATCGGCGGTCAGCTTGTCATGGTTGACTCCGAAGACGACGGTCAGATCGACATTCTTGCCCGGCGCCGAGATCAGCACCCGCTTGGCGCCGGCCGCAAGGTGCTTTTCGCAAGCCGCACGGTCGGTGAAGAACCCGGTGCATTCCAGCGCGATATCGACGCCATTAGCCTTATGCGGCAGGTTGGCCGGATCGCGTTCGGCGGTAACGTGGATGCGCTTGCCGTTGATCACCAGGTCATTGCCATCGACCTCCACCTTGCCGTTGAAGGCGCCGTGGACAGAGTCACGCTGGAACAGCATGGCATTGGCCTTGGCCGAGGCGAGATCGTTGATCGAGACCAGTTCAAGATCATGGTCGCTGCGCTCGAGGATCGCCCGCGCGACATTGCGCCCGATGCGCCCGAAACCGTTGATTGCAACCTTGATCGCCATAATTTGAACTCCTGACTTGAAGTTGGCCCCATAAACCGTCCATGCTGAGCTTGTCGAAGCATTGTCCTTTTCTTCGGGCCTGGCGCACGCTGCAGGAAGAAAAACAATCCTTCGACAGGCTCAGGATGGTCGGGTTTGAGGATGGGGGTGTCTTAAAATTCGAACTCTTCGCTTCCTCAGCCCAGCCGGGCCTTTATCCGTGGGACGATGGCTTCGACCGAGAAGCCGAAATGCTTGAACAACTGGTCGGCCGGGCCCGAGGCGCCGAAGCTGTCGATGCCTACGGTAATCCCGTCGCCGACGTACTTCTGCCAGCCCAAGGTTATCCCGGCCTCGATTGAGACCTTGAGCACAGCGGTGGGCAGCACCTCGGCGCGATAGGCTGCGTCCTGCTCGTCGAACAGCTCGGCGCAGGGCATCGAGACCACATCGGCGCCGATCCCGTCAGCTTCGAGCGCAGCGGCAACCTCCACCGCCAGCGCTACTTCCGATCCGGTCGCAACCAGCACCACCTGCCGCGCCGCTTCCGCAGCCCTGAGCCGGTAAGCACCGCGCGCGGTCTTCATCTCGGCATCATCGCGCAGCGGCGGCAAGTTCTGGCGGGTCAGCGCCAGCACCGAGGGGCGGTTTGCCTGCTTCAACGCCAAGGCCCAGCTTTCGGCGGTTTCGATCGCATCGGCCGGGCGGAACACCAGCACCCCCGGGATCGCGCGCAGGCTCATCACGTGTTCGATCGGCTGGTGGGTCGGGCCATCTTCGCCCACCCCCAGGCTGTCGTGGGTCATGACATAGATCACGCGAGCATGCTGGATCGCCGAAAGCCGGATTGCGTTGCGGCAATAGTCGGCGAACACCAGGAAGGTGCCGCCATAGGGGATCACCCCGCCGTGCAGCGCCATCCCGTTCATCGCCGCGGCCATTCCGAATTCGCGGATCCCGTAGTTGACATAGCGGCCGGCGTAATTGTCCGGGGTTAGCGACGGGGTCGAGGCGGTCTTGGTCAGGTTCGATCCGGTCAGGTCGGCCGATCCGCCGATCAGCTCGGGGATCGCTGCGGTCAGCGCGCCCAGCGCCATCTCGCTCGACTTGCGGGTGGCGACTTTGGGCGGCTCAGTGAGCAGGCTGGCCATGAAGTCGCGCGCGGCGCCCTTGTCGGCGGGTAGTTCTCCGGCCATCCGGCGCGAGAATTCAGCGGCATTGGGATCGGCGGCAAGGCGCGCTTCCCATTCGGCGCGAGTCGCGGCGCCCTTGGCCCCCAGCGAACGCCAATCCGCCAGGATCTCAGCCGGAATCTCGAACGGCGCGGCATCCCAGCCCAGCGCGGCGCGGGTCGCGGCGATTTCGTCGGCACCCAGCGGGCTACCATGTACCGAATGGCTGCCGGCCTTGTTGGGCGCGCCCTTGCCGATCGTGGTGCGGCAGGCAACCAGCGAGGGGCGCGGATCGGCATCGGCTTCGGCCAGCGCGCGGGCGATGTCGGCAAAGTCGTGGCCATCGCACGATGTCACGTGCCAGCCGGTCGCGGCATAGCGCGCGGCCACGTCTTCGCAGGTCGAAAGACTGGTCGCGCCGTCGATGGTGATCTTGTTGTCGTCCCACAATACCTTCAGCCGACCCAGCTTGAGATTGCCGGCGAGGCCAATCGCTTCGTGGTTGAGCCCTTCCATCAGGCAGCCATCACCCGCCACCACCCAGGTTTTGTGATCGACCAGCGCGTCACCGAACACGCCATTGAGGTGGCGTTCGGCGATCGCCATGCCCACCGCCATCGCCAGCCCCTGACCGAGCGGCCCGGTGGTGCATTCCGCGCCGGCGAGTTCGGTGCATTCCGGGTGACCCGCGCAGGGGCTGTGCAACTGGCGGAAATTGCGGATATCCGCCATCGTCGGGGCTGCGTAGCCGGTGAGGTGGAGCAGCGAATAGAGCAGCATCGAACCGTGCCCGGCCGAAAGCACAAACCGGTCACGATCGGGCCATTTCGGCGCGGCGGGATCGAACTTCAGAAACTGGCTGAACAGCACGGCTGCCACGTCGGCCATGCCCATCGGCATCCCGGGATGCCCCGAGTTTGCCGCCTGCACCGCATCCATCGAAAGCGCGCGGATGGCGTTGGCCATGGGCGCAAGGCGGGCGGAATCGAGGCTCATCGGCGTTGGGACTCCTGAAGGACAGGACTTGCGCGCGATTCGGCGCGGGGTCTCCTTTGCCAAGGCGCAGCCCCCCGTCAAGCACACCGCTGATGCTTTCCCTTACGAAACTGTGGCAAATGGGGTGGCCAACGCTTTGCCGGGGGCGGATAATGCGCTAGCCAGCCGCCATGGATGGGGATCGCAGCAAACGCGCCCTGGCGCGAATCGAAGCGGCGCTGGCCCGGATCGAGGCCGCATCGCACCGTGCCGGTAGCGCTTCCAGCGCCGAGCTTGGCGCACTGAGGACGCGGCATGATCGCTTGCGCGCCGCGGTTCAGGACGGCCTGGTAGAGCTCGATTCGCTGATCGAAGGCGCCCAAGGATGAGCAACGTCACCCTGCACATCGGCGGTCGCGACTATACCGTGGCCTGCGCCGAGGGCGAAGAGGCGCACGTTGCCAGCCTGGGCGCGCTGATCGACGAGAAAATTCAGGCGATGGGTGCGGGCCACAACGAGCCGCGTCAGCTGCTGTTCGCCGCGCTGTTGCTTGCCGATGAGCTCCACGACGCCAAGCATCGCGGAGGCGGCGCGAGCTCCGGCCGCACCCACGGCGCAGATCGATCTCCACGCCGGGACGCTCGAAGCGCTGGCCACCCGGCTGGAGAATTGCGTCTCAGCCCTTGAGGGTTGAGCCACACTACCCTACCTAGGCAGACGACGGGTACTGCCCGGTACGAACCGACAGAACATCCCTGAGGCTATAAGCAATCCTATGGGGGCTGTCCCTGCCCGGGTCGCATTGGTTACAATGAGGCCCGGTGCATATGGTTCCCACCTGACGTGAACGCGTCAGTGGATTTCCCCGGCAACGGCCCATGGTGGTCCCGTCACCCACCCGAGCGGAGCGCCGCGTGACTGAAAAGCAGCGGCTCCGCGCCGAACTCAAGCACCGCCGCCGCGAATTTTTCGCCGCAATTCCAGCGGGACAGCGCGCCCTGCTGTTCCGCCGTCCACCCGCCGCGGTGACGGCGTTGGTACCAGATGGCGCGGTGGTCTCGGTCTATCACGAGATGCATAGCGAAGTGCCGGCGAGCAACTATGCACGCTGGTTTTTCGAAGCCGGACACCGCGTCGCCCTGCCCTGGTTCGCCGGCCGCGGTGCGGCCATGCAGTTTCGCGAATGGACCAATCCGTTTGTTGCCGAACTGCTCGAGCCCGATCCCTACGGCGCGATGCAACCCGCCGCCGATGCCGCCGCGCTGCTGCCAGAAGTGATGTTCTGCCCGCTGCTGGGGTTTTCGGCCACGGGCGGGCGGATCGGCTACGGCGCCGGTTTCTATGACAAGTGGCTGGTCGCGCACCCCCCGGCTCTCGCAATCGGGCTTGCCTGGGATTGCCAGCTGGTCGATGATCTGCCGCTCGAACCCCATGACGTGATGCTCGATGCGATCGTCACTCCAACCCGGCTTTACGGACCGTTCTGATGCGCAAGGAACCCACGCTCCGCATTCCGCTCGGGATCCTCGCACTGCTGCTGGGTCTGACCGCCTATGGCCTGCTGATCGCGCGCTATATCGCGCCCAGGATTGCGGAGTGGAACGGGCTCGCGCAAACCCCGGTCTATCTGGTGCTCGGGCTGGTTTGGCTGCTGCCGCTGAAGCGCTTTCTGATCTGGATGGAAACCGGCCGCTGGCGCTAGAGCAGCGCGGCGCGGGCAAGGTCTTTGGGCCGACCGAAGCGCAGCAGCATGGCCTTGAGTTCGGTGCGTTCGGGGACGAACAAGACCGCTTCACCCAGTTGTACTGCCTGACGGGAGAGCGGGTGGATCGGGTTCCATGCACCGTCCTCGAGCATATGGAATCCTGCAAAAAATTCGACCGGCAGCGGCGCAGCATCCCAGCACGCGAACAGATCAGAACGGAACATCGCACCGGCCGTACCGGGCCCAGCCCCAAGCCCCAGCCCTGTCAGCACTGACGCGGCGTCGCGCGGATCGATCAGCACATCGACATCGCCGATCGCGCCCGGATCGGCCCCGTGCAACGCTACCGCGGCACTGGCGATAATCCACCAATCCTGCCGCGCGGGCACCACCGCTTCCGCTACCATAATGAGCGTTTCGCGAAGTGCGGGATCGATTGGCACCAGCAATGCTTGCCGCAAGCGCGTTCCGCGGGCAACCTTGGCCGAACGGACCAGGGAGAATCTCGATGAAAAAGAAACTGGGCATTGCCGCCGCGATGTTCGCGATCCTGGCGGGGCTGGCAGTGATCTTCGGGCGCGGCTGGATCGGTGAGCGGGCGTTCTACCGTGCGATCGACCAAAACGCCGGGATCGATCAGTCGGCCAAGCTTGGTGACGGCCTCCACGCCTATATGTGCGGTACCGGCAGCCCGATGCCCGATGCGGAGCGCGCGGGGCCGTGCATCGCCGTGCTGGCGGGGAGCGAGGCCTTCGTGTTCGACGCCGGATCGGGCTCGATCCGCAAGCTGATGCGGATGGGCTTTCCGATGGAGCGGACCGAAGGCATGTTCCTCACCCACCTACATTCCGACCATATCGACGGGCTCGGCGAACTGATGCTGCAGGCCTGGATTGTCGGCGGTCGCAGCCGGCCGCTGCCGATCTACGGCCCGCCCGGCACCGCACAGGTGGTCGAGGGGTTCAACCATGCCTACCAGATCGACAGCGGTTACCGCGTCGCCCATCACGGGCCAGTGATCGCCAATCCCGCCGGTTATGGCGGCGAGGCGATCGAGAGCCCGCTGCCCGAAGACGCAATCAGCCAGGTTGCCTATAATCAGCAAGGGGTGAAGATCACCGTGTTCCGGGTCGATCACGCGCCGATCGATCCCGCGTTCGGTTACCGGGTGGATTACAAGGGCCGCAGTCTGGTGATCAGCGGCGACACGGTCTTTTCGCCCGATCTGATCCGTACCGCCAAGGGCGCCGAGGTGCTGTTCCACGAGGCGCTGAGCATGGAAATGGTCGCGGCGCTGGGCAAGAAACTGGACGCGCGCGAGCGGACCAACCAGGCCCAGATCATGCGCGATATCCAGAACTACCATGCCAGCCCGGCCGATGCCGCGCGCGCCGCCAAAGAGGCTGGCGTGAAGGCGCTGGTGCTCTATCACCTGGTCCCGCCGCTGCCGTCGGGCATGGTCGAGCCGATGTTCCTGGGCGATGCCGCGAAGCAGTTTTCCGGCACGCTCAAGATCGGGCAGGACGGGATGATTGTCAGCCTGCCCGCGGGGAGCAAGGCGATCAATTTCAGTCAGGTTTTCTAGGAGAAATCCCCAAGTGGCGCGAGTGACGGGACTCGAACCCGCGACCCTCGGCGTGACAGGCCGATACTCTAACCAACTGAGCTACACCCGCGTAGCCACTTAGGAGAGGCGCCACTAAGCCAGCGAACCGGGGCTGTCAACCGCCTTGGCGGGCGCTTTGCAAGGCCCAACCGCCCGGCGATTTGCTGCGACCGCATTAACCATTCCTTTGCCCGGATTTGCGATTGTCCGCCCCGTCAATGAGGGGACTTTCGATCGTGATCCTGCGCCACCTGGCACCCATCCTTGCGATCTGCATTCCCGCCGCAGCGCTCGCCGCCCCGCTGGTCGCGCTCGACAGCGCGGTCTTCGTCGAGCGGCTGCGGCCCGGCGCAGTGCGCCTGCTCGAACCCGCCAATCGGCTCAAACGCGGCGACCGGCTGATCTATGTGGTCAGCTGGCAGCGCATGGCCGGAGACGGCGGCTTCACCGTCACCAACCCGCTGCCGCGCACGGTCTATTACCAGCGCAGCGCCGCAGGCGACGAGCTGGTTTCGGTCGATGGCGGCAAGCGCTGGGGCAAACTTGAAGGCTTGCGGATTGGCGCCCGGATCGCCACGCCCGAAGACGTCACCCACCTGCGCTGGCGGGTGGCCCCGGCCGAGGCAGCCAAAGGCACCGGCCGGATAACATACAGCGCGATCGTGCGTTAGGCCGCCCGCGCCAGCGCCAGCCCCCGCGCGGTCAGCCGATAGCGGCTGGTTGGCGGGTAGCCCGCCTCCACCGAACGCCCGACCAGATCGTTCGCCACCAGCTTCTGCAACGACTGCGACAGCGCCCGCGGGCTCGCACCTGGAAGACTCCGCGACAATTCGTTGAACCGCTCTTGCCCGCTGGCAAGAACCCGGATCAATGGCAGGCTCCAGCGCGACAGAGCCGCAGGTCCAAGCCCTTGTCCGGCCATCACCGCGGCCAATTGCAGCGCCATTGCCGCCAGCCTCTGCCCTTCCACGGTCAGTATCACCTCGGGCCGCAGCGGGTGACCATGCCCGGGATTGCGCATTGCCCACCCCGCCGTGATCGCCGCATCGATAGTCCGCGCCAGGCTGTCGCGCGGCAGCCCCAGCCGGCGATGCAGCTCGACGAACCGCGCGCCGTTCGAACGCGCCAGCTCGGCCAGCAGCGGCACCATCCAGCGGTGCTGTCCCAGCGCGGCGAGCAATTCGGGTGAAACGGTTGACGACATTTTCCTAGTAGCTATACAAATCGGACCAAATGGCAAGGGAGACGATGCCATGGCGCTGGACTATGTGCCCGAAGTGACCGCATCGATGGGGGTGACCAGCCTCGACAAATCGATCGAATGGTACGGCGAAGTGCTGGGCTTCGCGTTGCTCTACCGCGCTGACGAGATCGGCTGGTGCGAGCTGTCCACCCATATGGCCGGGGTTAACGTCGGCTTGTCGGAAAACCAGGAGGTCCAACAAGGCGGCGGGGCGACCAATGTCTGGAGCGTCACCGATATCGAAGCCGCCAAGGCCCACCTCGACGCTCACGATGTGCGGCAAGATGGGGCGATCCAGACCATCCCCGGTCTGGTCCGACTGCTGACTTTCTATGATCCCGACGGCAATGCTATGATGTTCGCGCAGTCGCTACAGGAGGCTTGATGTTCAGGATCGCTCTCGCCGCGGCGCTTGTCGGTTCAGTGCCGGTTGCTGCTCAGACGCCGGCATCTGACCAGCAGGCCCTTGCCCCCGCCAGCCTCGCCTGGTTCATCGGCGAATGGGAAGGTGAAGTCGATTTTATCGGCAGCCCCGCCAAAGGCCGCTTGGTGATCCGCCCCGGGCTGGCCGGCAGCGCCACGATCCTGTCCTTTACCGCCGATGTCGCCGCCAGCGCCAAGCGTCCCGCCTTGCGCTTCGAGGCCCAGGGAACCTACCGAGTCAAACCCGATGGCAGCGTTCTGGGGCTATGGGCCGACAGCTTCGGCAATTTCCACGAACTCAAGGGCAAAACCAAGGACGGCGAACTGCGCGTCACTTGGGGCAATGCCCGCAGCGAGGTCGGTCATTCAAGCTATGTGCTCGGTAAGGACGGCGTGTTGACCGTAACCGACAGCGCTTTCGTGTCCGGCGAAGTGCGGGTGTTCGGAACGGGGCGATATCGCAAGAAGTCCTAGCAGTTATCATACTTCCAGTTGCGCCGCTTGCCCCCGGCGATCCATTCGGCGGCCTGGGCGACACGTTTGGCGCGCGTTTCGGGGCGCTTGGCCTCGACAATCCATTCAAGGTAGTCGCGCCGCGCACCGGGAGGGAAAGCGTCGAAGGTGGCACGAGCGGCCGGTGACAGCGCAGCGGCGAGGTCGTCCTGCATCGCAATTTCGGCCTTGGCTGGCTTGACCACCCTCGCTTTCTTCTCGCCCGAACGAAGCTTGGTCGCATAGTTCTGAACCAGTTCCACCAGCTCCGCATCGGACGGCATCTCGGCCATCGAACGGATCTTGCCATAGTGCCCCATCCCGCCGCGCTCCATCCCGTGGCGTTCGCCCGCACCTTCGACGATCAGCGCGGCGTGGGCCTTGAACGCAGCCATTCCGGCAAGGATTTTTCCGTTCAGCGTGAAGTGCGGCATGCCCCATTTTAGCGTTTCGACCGCCTCAGGCTCGGCGCGGTGGACCAGCGCGCGAAAATGGCTGAGGATTGGTTGGGCGAACGGCGCCGCTTTGGCGATGAAGGCGTCGATGCGGGGGTCCTGGGGCATTGGTTAGTCCTCTCAGATCCTCCCCATTTGTGGCATTCGCCAAAAATGGGGAGGACCGAATAGCTCAATCCGCCAGCAGCAGCACCGGGGTTTCGATCATCCGCCGCACCGCCTGGACGAAACTCGCCGCGTCATGGCCATCAACCACGCGGTGATCGCAGCTGATCGACAGGTTCATCAGCTTGCGCTTCTCGATCCGCTCTCCGCCCATCCCGTCGGAAACGAACATCGGCCGTTCGACGATCCGGTTGGGGCCGATGATCGCCACTTCGGGGCGGTTGATCACCGGGGTATGGGCGATCCCGCCGAGCGCGCCGAGCGAGGTCAGCGTGATGGTTGAGCCGGAGAGCTCCTCGCTCTTGGCGGTGCCATTGCGTGCGGCTTCGGCCAGCCGGACTATCTCGGCGGCGAGCTGCCACAGGTTGCGGTTCTGCGCATCGCGGATCACCGGGACCATCAGCCCCGATGGGGTCTGCGCCGCCATGCCAAGGTGGACCGCGCCCGAGCGGTGGATCACCCCGGCCTCATCATCGAAGCGCGCGTTGAGCATGGGAAACTCGCCCAGCGCGCGGCAGATCGCAGTGATCAGCAGCGGCAGCATGGTCAGCTTGGGGCGGTTGCCATGGGCTGAATTCAGCTGCGCGCGCATCACCTCAAGCGCGGTCGCATCGCATTCCTCGACATAGGAAAAGTGTGGGATGTGGCGCTTGGAAGCGGCCATGTTCTCAGCGATGCGGCGGCGCAGGCCGACCACCTTGATATCCTGATCGACGCCCGCTTTGGCTGCGGGACGGAAGCCGCCGGATGCGTTGTAGGCAAGGAAGGCATCGAGATCGGCATGGCGCAAGCGGCCATCCTCGGCGGGTTTGATCTGGGCGAGGTCAATGCCGAGTTCGCTCGCCCGGGCGCGGACGGCGGGGGAGGCGAGGATTTTGGCCTGGGGGGTTCGGGATTCGGAAACTGCAGCCTTCTGCTCCCTCTCCCCTTCAGGGGAGAGGGTCGGGGTGTGGGGAGTGTCAGGCAGGCACGGCGCCTGTTCAACAGCCCCCACACCCTCCGCGCCTTCGGCGCTCCTCCCTCTCCCCTCAAGGGGAGAGGGTTCAACCACACCCTCAACCTCAACCTCGATCACCACCAGCGCCGAGCCGATCGCTACCACATCGCCAACCTCACCCGCGACCTCGATCACCGTTCCCGAAACCGGGCTTTCCATCTCGACCGTGGCCTTGTCGGTCATCATGTCGGCGATCCGGCCGTCTTCCTCGATCTTGTCGCCCACCGCGACGTGCCAGGCGACGATCTCGGCTTCGGCGATGCCTTCGCCAATGTCCGGCAAACGGAAAGTGAAGCGACTCATTGCTCTATGCCTTCAAAAGCCGGTCGACCGCTTCGCCGATGCGGACGGGACCGGGGAAATAAGCCCATTCGAGGCTGTGCGGATAGGGCGTATCGAACCCGGTCACGCGCTCGATCGGTGCCTCAAGTTGGTAGAAGCAGCGCTCTTGGACCAGCGCGGACAATTCGGCGCCAAAGCCGCAGGTGCGGGTCGCTTCGTGGACGATCAGGCATTTGCCGGTCTTTTCCACCGACTTCTGCACAGTCTCGATATCGAGCGGCACCAGGCTGCGCAGGTCGATGATCTCGGCATCGATCCCTTTGGCCGCCAGCACTGCCTCAGCGACATGGATCATGGTGCCATAGGCCAGCACGGTCATCGCCTCACCCTCGCGCACCACCCGCGCCTTGCCGAGCGGAATGGAATAGTAGCCTTCGGGAACCGCGCTGTCGGCGTGTTTGGCCCAGGGTTCAACCGGCTGATCATAGTTGCCGCTGAACGGGCCGTTGTAGATCCGCTTGGGCTCGAAGAAGATCACCGGATCGTTGTCTTCGATCGCCGCGATCAGCAGGCCTTTGGCGTCGTAAGGAGTGGCCGGGATCACGGTCTTGAGACCGGCGACGTGGGTAAACAGCGCCTCGGGGCTCTGGCTGTGGGTCTGGCCGCCGAAGATCCCGCCGCCGAACGGCGAGCGCACGGTTATAGGTGCGATGAACTCACCCGCCGAACGATAGCGCAGCCGCGCCGCTTCGGAGACCAGCTGGTCAAGCCCCGGATAGATATAATCGGCAAACTGGATCTCGGGCACCGGTCGCAGTCCATAGGCGCCCATGCCGACAGCGGCGCCGATGATCCCGCATTCGTTGATCGGGGTGTCGAACACGCGGTGCGTGCCGAACTTCTTCTGCAGGCCGGCGGTGGCGCGGAACACTCCGCCGAAAAAGCCGACGTCTTCGCCGAACACCACTACGTCGGGGTCGCGCGCCATCATCACGCTCAGCGCATCGTTGATCGCCTCGATCATGTTCAGGCGGCGGGTGGTCACGGCTGTGTCGCTCATGTTTCCTTCCACTCCGGCCACTTGGTCCGCCGCTCGCGCATCGCCTGCTGCGCCTGCTCCTCAAGGTGCCAGGGCAGTTCCTCGTAGACATCCTCGAACATGGTGTGGAACGGATGGTGGAGGCCGTGGCCGAGCACGCCGTTCTTCTCAGCCTCCTTGGTCGCGGCCTTGACCTGCTCGACCAGCTCGGCATCCATCGCCGCCTGCTGCTCGAGCGACCATTCCCCCAGCGCGATCAGGTGGCGCTTGAGCCGCATGATCGGATCGCCCAGCGGCCATTCCTCGCGCTCGTGGGCGGAGCGGTACTGGCTGGGATCGTCCGAGGTTGAATGCCCCTCGGCGCGGTAGGTGAAGTGTTCGATCAGCGTCGGGCCCATATTCGCCCGGGCGCGGTTGGCGGCCCAGCGCGCTGCGGCATAGACCGCCAGGGCGTCATTGCCATCAACGCGCAGGCCGGCGATGCCATAGCCGATCGCCTTGGCTGCAAAGGTCGCCCGCTCGCCCCCGGCAAAGCCCGAAAAACTCGATATCGCCCACTGGTTGTTGACGATGTTGAACACCACCGGTGCGTTGAACACCGTGGCGAAGACGAACGCCGCGTGGGCATCGCCTTCCGCGCTCGAACCCTCGCCGATCCAGGCGCTGGCGATCCGGCTGTCGCCCTTGATCGCGCTCGCCATCGCCCAGCCCGCCGCTTGCGGCATCTGCGTCGCCAGGTTGCCGCTGATCGTGAAGAACGAATGCTCGCGGCTGGAGTACATGATCGGCAGCTGGCGCCCTTTCAGCTTGTCGGCGCGGTTCGAGTAGATCTGGTTGACCATTTCGGTCAGCGGATAACCGCGTGCGATCAGGATCCCCTGCTGGCGGTAGGAGGGGAAGACCATATCGTCGTCTGCCAGCGCGAAAGCCGAGGCGACCGAGGTTGCCTCCTCGCCGGTGCACTTCATGTAGAAGCTGGTCTTGCCCTGGCGTTGGCCGCGGTACATCCGGTCATCGAAAGCGCGGGTCAGCGCCATCGTCCGCAGCATCCGCCGCAGCGTTTCGGGATCGAGCTTGGGATCCCAGGCGCCGACCGCGCGGTGCTCGTCATCGAGCACCCGGATCAGGCTATGGCAGAGCGGGTGGGTCTGTTCGGTGGCGCAGTTCTCATCGGGCCGCGGCGCGGTGCCGGCGGCGGGAATGTCGAGCCACGAATAGTCAACCGGATCGCCAGGACGATAGGGCGGCTCGGGGACGTGCAGCGCCAGCGGCGGCAGGTTGCCGCGGGTTTTTCCCTGTTTGGCAGGCCGCTCGGCCATTCGGCGCTCTCCCCAACCGCGGGTAAGGTTATTTTAGACGTATGTTATTTTATTTCAAACTTGCTTCACCGTCAACTAAACCGCTACCGGCGCCGAAATCGCCGCCTGCGGAGAATAACCGCTGACCGCGAAATCCTCGATCCGGAAGTCGAAAATCGTATCGGGCCGACGATTGATCGTCATCTCGGCCAGACCTGCAGGAACTCGCGAGAGCTGTTCGCGAACCAGCGCTTCATGGTTCATGTAGAGATGCGTGTCGCCGCCCATCCAGACCAGCTCACCGGGCTCAAGATCGCATTGCTGGGCAAGCATCCGGGTGAACAGCGCCGCCCCCCAAAGGTTGAACGGCAAGCCCAGCGCGACGTCGCAGCTGCGCTGGTAGAGCGCGCAATTGAGCCGGCCCCCATTTTTTCCGCCCCCAACATGAAACTGGTAAGTCTTATGGCACGGCGGCAGCGCCATCTGGTCGAGTTCGGCAACGTTCCAGCCCTCGACGATGTGGCGGCGGCTGCCCGGGCTGGTTCGCAGGCTCTCAATCAGCCGGGCGACCTGGTTGATCCCCGGTCCCTGGCGATAGAGCCCCTCCCCCACCGGTTCAAAGGTCGGCCAGTCGACCCATTGCTTGCCGTAGACCGGGCCAAGATCGCCCCAGCGCGCGGCGAAATCCTCGTCCGCGGCGATCCGGGCGATAAAGTCTTTCAGCGAAATCGCTTCGCCGCTCTCGCGGACATAGTGCGCGTGCGGCCACTCGTTCCAGATCCCCACCCCTTGCAGCACCAGCGGGCGGATGTTGGTATTCCCGGTCAGGAACCACAGGAACTCGCGCGTCGCGGTCTTCCAGTAGACCCGCTTGGTGGTGATCAGCGGCATCGCCCCGCCTGCCAGATCGAAGCGAATCTGCGCGCCCAGCACCGACCGCGTGCCGATCCCGGTGCGGTCGATGCGTTCGTCCCCGGTCTCCCAGATGCGCCGCATCAGCTCGAGGTATTGCCATTCCCAATGACGATTTGCGTTCAAGTCCAAGGGAATCGCTGCGCTGGCCATGGCGACACGTTAAACGCGACTTTGCCCGCTTGCCACCCCGCACTTCGCCCCTTATAGGCGCGCTCCTGCCTCGCCCCTCTCCGGAGGGGTGAACGATCGGTCGGGGAATAGCTCAGCCTGGTAGAGCACTGTCTTCGGGAGGCAGGGGCCGGAGGTTCGAATCCTCTTTCCCCGACCAGTTTTGCGGAAGAAGAAACAGTCCGGGGGACTGTTTCCCGCAAAACTCCCGAGCGCAAGCGAGGGGCACTCGCTCCAGCCAGAAATCCCGTTTCGGCAAAACGCCGGGCCCGGGGGACTGTTTCCCGCAGACCCCTAACCTCCCCGCAGCAACTGCACTCCCCAATCGCGCTCGAACAGGTACAGCAACAACCGCGCCGCCTCGCCCCTTGGCCCGGCCAGCCCGCCGTCGCGCTCGATCAACAGCCGCGCATCGTCATGCGCCAGGGCAACAAGTCGCTGGATCTGCTCCAACTCCGCCACCCGAAACGGCGTATCCCCCGATTGCCGGGTGCCAAGCAGTTCACCGCCGCCGCGCAACCGCAAGTCCTCCTCGGCCAGCCGGAACCCGTCCTGGGTCTCGCGCAGCAAGGCCAACCGCTCGCGCGCGGTTTCGGACAAAGCCAGCCCGCGCAGCAACAGGCAAGAGCTCTTGCCCTCGCCCCGCCCGACCCGGCCGCGCAGCTGGTGGAGCTGGGCGAGGCCAAAGCGCTCGGCCTGTTCGATCACCATCAGCGTGGCGTTGGGCACATCGACCCCGACCTCGATCACTGTGGTCGCAACCAGCAGCTTGGCCTCGCCGCTGGCAAAGCGCTCCATCGCCGCATCCTTGGCCTCGGGGCGGAGCTGGCCGTGGACCAGCACCACCGTATCCCCGAACCGTGCGGTGAGTTCGGCATGCCGCGCTTCAGCCGCGGCGAGATCCTCGCGCTCGTTCTCGCGGACCATCGGGCAGACCCAATAGGCCTGGTGTCCGGCTTCGATGTGGCGGCCAACCCCGGCGACCACCTCGGCCATGCGTTCGACCGCGACCACCCGGGTGTCGATCGGCTGGCGCCCCGGCGGCATCTCGTCGAGCCGGGAGACATCCATTTCGCCGTACTGCGCCAGGGTCAGCGTCCGCGGGATCGGGGTGGCGGTCATCGCCAGGCAGTGCGGGGTGCGCTTGCCCTTCTGGGCGAGCATCAGCCGCTGGCCGACCCCGAAGCGGTGCTGCTCGTCGATCACCACCAACGCCAGATTTCGGTAGCTGACCGTGTCCTGGAAGATCGAATGGGTGCCGACGACAATCTGGATCGAGCCATCGACCAGCCCCATCAGGATCGATTCGCGGGCCCTGCCCTTGTCGCGGCCGGTGAGGATCGCGATGGTTACGCCGGTGCCGGCGGCCATCCGGGTCAGCGTCGCGTGGTGCTGTCGGGCGAGGATCTCGGTCGGGGCGAGCAAGGCTGCCTGCGCCCCGGCCTCGACCGCCAGCAGCATCGCCTCGAGCGCGACCACGGTCTTGCCCGAGCCAACATCGCCTTGCAGCAGCCGCAGCATCGGCGCTTTCTGGGCGAGGTCACCCTCGATCTCGGCAATCGAACGCCGTTGAGCGCCGGTCAGCGCGAAGGGCAGGTCGAGCCGGGTGCGCAAGGCTACCCGTCGCCCACCAGCGGCGTGCCGACGCGGCTACGGTTCGATTCCTTGACCAGCAGCAGCGCCAGGCTGTTGGCCAGCAGTTCGTCATAGGCCAACCGGTCGCGCGCGGCGGCATGCTCGCTCTTGTGGGCGAGCATCAAGCGCATCGCGCCAGTCCGGCCACTGCATCTTGTCGAGCAGGCTCGGCTCGATCCATTCGGGCAATTCGCCAACATGGCCCAGCGCCTGATCGATCAGCGCCGACAGCCGTCCCTGGGTGATCCCCTCGGACAGCGGATAGACCGGCTCGCACAGCTGGGTCAGCGCTTCGTCGCCCGCCTCGGCGACATGGTCGGGGTGGACGATCTGGAGCATCTGCCCGAACTGATCGAGCCTTCCTGCGATCCAGCGCTTCTCGCCCAAGGGCAGCGCCTTTTTGGCCCAGCCGGTGTTGCGCCCGAAATAGGTAATCGCGCAGATATTGCCGGGGCCGTCGCTGGCCAGCACCCGGAACGGCCCGCGTCCGGCCGAGCTGCGGTATTCGATCGGGGTCAGCGCGACGACGATGTTCTCGCCAACGCTAGCCTGATCAAGGTCAGCCACCGCGCGGCGTTCAACAAAGCGGTCGGGCAAGTGGTAGGCAAAGTCCTTGACCCGCGCGAGCCCGAGCCGCTCAAGCGGGCGCGCGAGGCCCGCGCCGACGCCCTTGAGGCTGTCAGCGGCGGCAAACAATGGGTTGAGCCGTTCGGGGCGCATCGCCATTGTCCTAACCGGTTTGACCGGAGATGCGAAGATGAAGCCTTCGCTTGCCTATCGCCAATTTGCCGACTAGCACCGGCGCAGTCCACATTTCGGGGAGGTAGGGAAAGGACCAACCGTCTTTCCTCTCCGTAAATTCCGTGTGGTCTACTGGGTCGTTCGTCCGAACTGAAAAGGGGACCTTCGATGATCCGTAAAATAACCGCTGCCATTGCGGCAGCTTCGTTCGCGTTTGCGACAATTCCTGCTGCCGCTCAGACTGAGGCCGAAGCGCCGCGGACAACCTTCCGAATCGTATTCCTCAAGCTGAAGCCGGGCAAGGATGACCGCTGGAGCGAGTTGTCCGAAAAGTACTATGGCCCGGCGCAGGATGCGGCCAAGGTCAAGCGCCCGACGGTCTATTGGCTGGTGACCGGATCGTGGGATCTGATGCTGGTCCAGGAATTGCCGCGCGGTCTGGCGACTTTGGACAAGCATGAAACCCCCGAACGCACGGCAATGCGGCAAGCCATGACCAAGATCGCCGGCAGCGAGGACGCCGCCAAGAAGATCTATGAGGAAAGCGATTCGCTGGTTGCCGAATTCGAGCACAACCTACAGCCACACCCACCCGTGAGCCGAACCGTCCCCTGATCGCAGGGGTCTTAAGTGCAGCAAGGGGCGCCAACCGGCAAGGCTGGCGCCCCTTCGCTTGTTCACCCTCTGGAGGCTCGTCGGGACTGGTTGTCGGTACAGCATCTTTTCGGTTCTTGATTCAGCGCATGGACGCTTTGCCTCCCGGCCCCTTCAATCGCGGCATCCGCAAAAAGGAGACTGCAATGCTGCTGCCCCATGGTGCCGTGATCGCGCTGGTCGATGGCCACAATTTCGAACTCTATCGCAATGTCGGCAACGAGGCGGCGCCGGAACTGAACCCGCTGCCCGCGCCCAGGCTTGATCTTCACAACCATTCGGGCGGCAGCCACCGCTCAAGCGCCGGCAACCATGCCGACAGTCTGGTTGTCGAGGACGCCCACGCCTTGGCCGCGGCTACCTGGCTCAACGGCCAAGTACTAAGCCACAAGATCAAGGATCTGGCGGTTGTCGCACCGCCGCGCACCTTGGGCGAACTGCGCAAGCACTATCACAAGCTGACCGAGCGAGCGCTGTGCAAGGAAGTGAACAAGGATCTGATCGGCACAGCTCCCGAGACAATTCTGGCGGCGCTGCGCGAGAAGCACTAGTTTAGCATCATTCCCTTGCCTGAACCGCCTCCCAGGCGCTGCACACCGCAGCGACGGTGATAGCGACATCCTGCTCGGTCGTGGCGATCGAGCAGACTGAGACCCGCATGATCCAGCGCCCGCGCCATTGCGCCGCGCCCATGAAGGCGATCGCATCGGTCTGGATCTGGTTGACGGTGGCAAGGGTCAGACGGTCGCCCTCTGTATCGCCCTGTCCGGCGCCAAACCGGACAATGAACTGGTTGAGTTCTGGCCCGCCGACCACTTCAGCTCCGTCCAGCGCTCCGATTCCCTCGGCCAGCAGCGCGGCCAGGCGGACGCCGTCATCGACCATGTCGGCAATCCCGCTGCGCCCCAGCCGCCGGATCATCGCCCAGGCGGCAAATCCGCGGGAACGGCGCGAAAGCTCTGGCACATAAGCGCCGGGGTGGCGTTCGCCGGGATCGGCAGGGGTCAGATAGCTGGCGGTCATATCCATCGCGCTGCGATGCGCGGCTTCATCGCGCACGATCGCAAAGCCACAATCGTAAGGAGTTTGCAGCCACTTGTGGCCGTCGGTTGACCAGGAATTGGCCAGCTCGACCCCGGCCAGCAAATGCCGGTGCCGCTCGCTTGCCTTGGCCCAAAGCCCAAACGCACCGTCGACATGCAACCAGGCCCCGGCGGCATTGGCCATTGGCGCGATCTCGGCAAAAGGGTCGCTCGCGCCGGTGTTGATCTGCCCGGCCTGGGCAATCGCGATCACCGGGGCGTCGGCCTGTTTCAATGCCAGCTCGAAATCGCCAGGCAGCATCCGCCCGGCCGCATCGGTGGCAATCGTCCGGACCCGGTTGGCGCCCAGCCCAAGATAGCGCAGCGCCGAAAAGATCGTGGTATGGGCATCGTCCCCGACCAGCACCTGCAACGGCGGCGCCCCGAACAGCCCATCGGCCTCGACGTCCCAGCCGCGTTTGCGCAGCTGCGCCCCGCGGGCCGCCGCCAGGCCAACGAAACTGGCCAGCGTCGCGCCCGAAACCAGCCCGACCGAAGCTGCGCGCGGCAGCTCCAGCAGCTCAAGCAGCCAGCGTGCAACCACGGCTTCGACCGCAGCGGCGGCGGGCGACATCGGCACCCCCGCTCCGTTCTGTCCCCATGCCGAAGCCAGCCAGTCGGCCGCGACCCCGGTGGGGTGCGAGCTGCCGTTGACCCAGGCATAGAACCGAGGCGCGACGATCGGGCGCAAGCCGCCACGCACACCCTCGGCCAGTTCGCTCACGACGGCGCTGCCAGCGGCACCGGTTTCGGGTACAGGCCCATCGAAACGCGCGAACACGTCACCATAGGAACAAGTCGGCGTCATCTCGGCAGCGGCGATCTCGCGGCGGTACTGCTGGGCAAGGTCCGCAGCCAGCGGAAGCGCGGCAAGTTCATTCTCAAACGATGCGGACATGCAGTTCCCTTTTGCGCGATCTTGCGAGCGTTGCTTGCCAGTTCTGGCGCACTCTCCTAGTCGCCCAGCGATGGACCTGTCATCCCGAATCCGGCGCGCAAAGTTCCGCGCCTGGCACCGCGGCACGCGCGAAGCGGATTATCTGATCGGCGGGTTCTTCGATCGCTACGGTGCGGGCTGGGATGAGGCCGAACTCGCCTGGTTCGAAGCGCTGCTCGACCAAGACGATGCCGATGTCATGGCCTGGGCGCTGGGCACAGTGGTAGCCCCCGACCAGTTTCTTGGCCCGCAGATGGACGCCTTTCGCAAACTCGACTTCGTCAAAATCCCGCGCTGACAGCGCCGCTTTGGCAGGCTAAGACGCCTTACCGAATCCCCACCCCGCTGGCCCAAAACCGGCCCGCGGGGCAATTGCTTGTGCGAGTTTGATGCCTGACCTTTCACGAATCTTCACCGCCAAGACCCCGCTGACCCTAGCCGCGCTGGCCCGCGGGGCACAGCCATTGGTGCTCGCTGACCTGGCGCGGGCGGCCAAATCGCGCGTGGTGTTCATCGCCCCCGACGATGCCGCGATGCAAGGGATTGTCGATACCGCCCAGTTCTTCGCGCCCGAGCTTGAGACGATCGCCTTCCCGGCGTGGGACTGCCTGCCCTATGACCGCGCCAGCCCGGCCCTGTCGATCAGCGCGCGGCGGCTGGCGGCGTTGCACCGGGTTCAGATCAATGCCAGCGGGCCGCAGCTGCTGGTGACCACGATCAACGCGGTGCTGCAGCGGGTCCAAACCCCGTTCCGGATCCGCGAAGGGATTCGCCAGTTGAAGCCCGGAATGTCGATCAACCGCGAGAGCCTGATCGGCCTGCTTCAGCGTCAGGGCTATTCGCGCACCGATACCGTCGCCGATGCCGGTGAATATGCGGTGCGCGGCTCGCTGTTCGACATCTACCCCTCGGGGCTGGAGCAGGGGCTGCGGCTCGATTTCTTTGGCGACGAGCTGGAAACGCTGCGGCTGTTCGATCCGGGCACCCAGCGCTCAATCGGGGTTGTGGCCGAGCATCTGCTGCTCCCGGCGAGCGAGGCGCTGCTCGATGAGGACTCGGTCAAACGCTTCCGCAGCCGCTACCGTGAGCGCTTCGGCGCCGCCGCGACCTCCGATCCGCTCTACCAGGCGGTCAGCGACGGACGGCGGCTGGCCGGGATGGAGCATTGGCTGCCGCTGTTCGAGGAGCGGCTGGTCACGCTGTTCGACCACCTGGGCAGCGAAGACACCGTGGTGATCGACAGCGCGGCACTGGGCGCGAGCGACGAGCGCTTGTCAGACATTGCCGATTACTTCGCCTCGCGCTCGGACATCTCGGGCAAAGCCCCTGGCTCGTACCGCCCGCTCGGACCCGAGGAACTCTACCTCGGCAAGGATGAACTCGCCGTCCAGCTCAATGACCGCCCGGTCCACCGCGCCGATATCTTCGCCCAACCGGAAAGCGCCACCACGATCGACTTTGGCTTCACCGGCGGCCGCGACTTTGCGCCCGAACGCGCGCGCGGTGACAATGTCTACGAAGCTGCAGCGCGGTACCTGACCGGGCAGGCCAAGCAAGGCCGCAAGGTGCTGATCGCGGCCTATACCCTGGGATCGCGAGCCCGGATCGCGGCGATTTTGGGCGAAGCGGCGAAACCCGCGCCGGTGCTGGCGGAAACATGGCAAGAAGCGTTCGGGCTGGCGTCCAAAGGCGCGCCGGTGGCGCTGGTACTGCCGCTCGAGGCCGGGTTCAGCACCGCCGAGCTCGAGCTGGTTACCGAGCAGGACATCCTGGGTGACCGGCTGGTCCGCCGCAAGAAGCGCAAGAAGGGCGCTGATGCCTTCCTGGCCGAACTAGCCGCGCTGGCCCCGGGTGATCTGGTGGTCCACATGGACCACGGGATCGGCCGCTACCTTGGCCTGCAATCGATCCCGGTCGGCAACAGCCCGCACGATTGCGTCGCGCTGGAATACCACGGCGGTGATAAGCTCTATGTCCCGGTCGAGAATATCGACGTGCTTAGCCGCTATGGCAGCGACAACGAATTCGTCGCGCTTGACCGGCTTGGCGGTGAAGGCTGGCAGCGGCGCAAATCGCGGCTTAAGGAACGGATCCGCGCGATCGCACACGAACTGCTCAAGACCGCCGCGTTGCGCGCGCTGCGCCAGGCCCCGGCGCTGCTGCCCGAAAGTGCCAGCTACGACCAGTTTGTCGAACGCTTTCCATGGGAGGAAACCGAGGACCAGGACGCGGCAATCGACGACGTTTTGAACGATCTGGCTGAGGGCAAGCCGATGGACCGGCTGGTCTGCGGCGATGTCGGATTCGGCAAGACCGAGGTTGCGCTGCGTGCCGCTTTCGTCGCCGCGATGGCCGGGCAGCAGGTCGCGGTGATCGCGCCGACCACGCTGCTCGCGCGCCAGCACTACGCCAATTTCACCGAGCGCTTTGCCGGGTTTCCGCTGGTGGTCGGAAGGCTCTCACGGCTGGTTGGAGACAAGGAAACCAGGGCAACCAAGGCGGGCCTCGCCGAGGGCACCAGCGATGTGGTCATCGGCACCCATGCATTGCTGGCAAAGAGTCTGAAGTTCAAGCGGCTCGGGCTTGTAATCGTTGATGAAGAGCAGCGCTTTGGCGTCACCCACAAGGAAACGCTCAAGCAGCTGCGCCACAATGTCCACGTTCTCACCCTGACCGCCACCCCGATCCCGCGCACGCTCCAGATGGCGATGTCGGGCCTGCGCGAATTGTCGACCATCCAGACCGCACCGGTCGATCGGCTGGCGGTGCGCACCTATGTCATGGAATGGGATGACATGGTGATGCGCGAGGCCTTGCTGCGCGAGCATCACCGTGGCGGCCAGAGCTTCATCGTCGTCCCCCGCATCGCCGACATGGAAGAAGTCGAAAAGTGGCTGCGGACAACCGTGCCCGAAGTTCGCGCGGTCACTGCCCATGGCCAGATGGCGGCGAGCGAGGTCGAGGAGCGGATGAGCGCGTTCTACGAGAAGAAGTACGAAGTGCTGCTATCGACCACGATTGTCGAGAGCGGGCTCGACATCCCCAGCGCCAACACCATCATCATCCACCGCGCAGACCGTTTCGGTCTGGCCCAGCTCTACCAGCTGCGCGGCCGGGTCGGGCGGGCCAAGCTGCGCGCCTATGCCTATCTCACCACCCCGGCCGACACCCAAATGTCCGAGGTCGCGGAAAAGCGCCTCAAGGTGCTCGGCGATCTCGACAGCCTTGGCGCGGGGTTCCAGCTCGCCAGCCACGATCTTGATATCCGCGGCGCGGGCAACCTGCTTGGCGACGAGCAATCGGGGCATATCCGCGAGGTCGGTTTCGAACTCTACCAGTCGATGCTCGAAGATGCGATCCTCGCGGCCAAAGCCGGAGAGATCGGGCTGGCGCGCGAGCGAGCGGCGCTTTCGCCCCAGATCACTGTCGACGCCCCGATCATGATCCCCGAGGATTATGTGCCCGATCTGGCGGTGCGGATGGCGCTGTACCGCCGCCTCAACGATGCTGAAGGGCAGGACGAGATCGAGGGGCTGTCGGCCGAAATGATCGACCGCTTCGGCCCCCTGCCCCCGCCCACCGCCAACCTGATCAAGCTGATCCAGATCAAGCGCCAGGCGATCGGTGCCAATATCGCCAAGATCGACGTCGGTGCCAAAGGCAGCCTGGTCAGCTTCCACAACGACCAGTTCCCCGATCCCGCCGGGCTGATCGCTTATGCCGAGCGGCTGCAAGGCACGATCAAGCTGCGCCCCGACAGCAAGATCGTCGTCACCCGCAGCTGGGCCGATCCGCAGGCGCGCTTGAATGGCCTGTTCCAGTTGACCAAAGGGCTGAGCGCGATTGCGCGGAAGGCAGCGCGTTAACCCCGCGCCAGGGTCAAGAACTCCGCTGCGCCCATCGGCTGGGCGCGCAGGAAACCTTGGTAGAACGCGCAGCCTTCGGCCGCCGCGAGCGCGCGCTGGGCTTCGCTCTCCACCCCTTCGGCGATCACCTTGAGCTCAAGCGCCCCGGCCATGGCGACGATCGCGCGCAAAACCGCAAGATCGCGCGCGCTGCCCGCCACCCCCTCGATCATCGAACGATCGAGCTTGAGGTAGTGCAGCGGCAGCAGCTTGAGGTAGCGGAAGTTGCAGAACCCCGCGCCGAAATCGTCGAGCGCGATCCGCATCCCCTGCGCCGCCAGCAGGCCCAGCGTCTGGGCGGCCTGGTTGACATCGGACAGCAGCACCTGTTCGGTCACTTCCAGCGTCAGCCGCCACGGCGCAAATCCGGTGCGCTGCGCCAGCGCCAGAAATTCGGGCGCGAATTCGCCCGCTGCCAGATCGTTGGGGGTGACGTTGAGCGAGAGCCGCAGATCCATCGGCCAGGCCCTCGCCCCTTCCAGCGCCGCCTGGGCGATGTGCCGCGAAAGCTGGGCGACATGGTCGCAGCGCTCGGCCGCAGCAAACAGCACGCCGGCGCCGACCCGGCCAAGCTTGGGGTGATTCCACCGCGCCAGCGCTTCCGCGCCGGTCAAGCGGTCATCCAGGCAAGAGAATTGCGGCTGATAGACCACCTCGATCTCGCCCATGTCGAGCGCGCGCAGCAAATCCGCCTCGAGCTGGGCGGCGCTGCGCTTGCCCTTGGTCGCCTCGCCATCGGCCCACAGCAGGCGGCGACCAGGCTGGGCGATGACCGCGGTGAGTGCCTGCCCCAGCCGGTCGAGCATCGAATCGGCACTTTCCCTGGCCAGACCGCGCAGCAAGGCCGCGCGCATCGACAATCGCACCGTTCCAGCCGGAGTGGCGATCGGCCGGGTACACGCCTCGATCAGCTGCGCGCCCAGCATTTGCCAGCGTTCACGGCTGCACGGATCGGTCGAGAGCAGCAGGAACTGCCCGCCGCTGATCCGCGCTGCCAGCCAGGCCCCGTCAAGTTCGTCGGCGGCGAAGTGCTTGAGCCTTGCGGCAACCTCGGCCAGCGCGGCATCGCCCGCCGCCTGCCCATAAGCCAGATTGACCGTATCGAACCGCCTGAGGCCGAGCAGCAGGGCGTGGACCTGCTCACCCCGCTCCAGCCATTCCCCCAGCCGCGTGCGCGCAGCCTCGCGCCGGGCAAGGCCGGTCAAGGCATCGCGGCCCGCGTCGAGCGCATCGGGGTGCAGCGCAGTCATCCTCGCCGCATACCAGCAAGCCCCCTACCAAAGCGTTCGCATTGCCAAAGGGAGATCTCAACCATATTGATCGCAATTGTGAACAAGACCCCGCGCCTTGCCTTGCTGGCTTCGGAGACCGAGCGTGCCCAGGAAGCCGCCGCGCTGCTCCGCGCCGAGCACGCCTTTGTCCCGCTCGACCAGGCCGAAGCCGCAGTGGTGCTGGGCGGTGACGGGCACATGCTCCACGTGCTCCACCAGATGCTCGATGCTGACCGGGTGATCCCGGCCTACGGGCTCAATCTGGGTACGGTCGGGTTTCTGATGAACAAACCCAAGAGCGCCCGCCCCCTGGCAGAGCGGGTCGCGCGGGCGCGGCCGCTGGCGGTGGCGCCGCTGGCGATGGTCGCCACCACCGGCAAGGGTACGAGCCAGACCGTCTGCGCGATCAACGAGGTCTCGCTGCTGCGCGAAACCCGCCAGACCGCGCGACTTGAAGTCACCGTCAACGGCAAGGTGCGGATCCCTGAACTCTATTGCGACGGCGTGCTGGTGGCGACCCCGGCGGGCTCGACCGCCTACAACCTCTCGGCCAATGGCCCGATCCTGCCGCTCGGCTCGAACATGCTGGCGCTGACCCCGATCAGCCCGTTCCGCCCGCGGCGCTGGCGCGGGGCGATCCTGCCCGATCACTACGAGATCGAATTCCGCGTGCTCGACCCGAAGAAACGCCCGGTCGCGGTGGTCGCCGACCAGAAGGAACTGCGCGATATCCACTCGGTCTCGGTCAAGGTCGCGCGCGAGCGGCAGCTGACCCTGCTGTTCGATCCGGGCAAGACGCTGGAAGAGCGGATCTTCGCCGAGCAGTTCCAGTTCTGAGGAAACCGGGGTTGCCAAAGCCCTTTGCGCTGTTATAGGCGCACCCCTGCCTGAGGGCTGCTCCCCGATAGCTCAGCGGTAGAGTAGGTGACTGTTAATCACTTGGTCGTAGGTTCGAATCCTACTCGGGGAGCCACTTTTTTGCCCAAGCCCTGCCATTCGGCGGGGCTTTTGCATTTCTAGCCCAGCAGCAGCCGACTGCCCGCCCAGATCGTCAGCGCGGCGGTCAGCCAGCGGATCACCCGCTCGGGCAGGAAGCGCAGCGCCAGCAGGCTGCCGAGCTGGCCGCCGATCACGACCGCGAGCAACAACGGCAGCGCGCCTGACAGGGCCTCGCCAAAGCGCTCTGGACCGGACTTGGCCAGCTGGCCGGCCAGTCCTGCCAGCGAGTTGATCAGGATGAACAGGCTGGTGGTCGCCGCGATGCTCCGCGCGCCAGCCCAGCGGCTGAGGTGGAGCAGCGGGGCGAGGAAAATCCCGCCGCCGATCCCGACTAGTCCTGCCAGATAGCCCAGCGGCGCTGCGGCGAAGGACACCCAGCGCGCCGCCGCTGCGGGCTGCGACACCAGCTCCGGCGGGCGCGGCAAGAACAGCGCCAGCCCCGCGCCAACCAGGCTAAGCCCGAGCAGAAACAGGAATGTCGCCTCGTTGATCGGAGTCAGTCCGCCCAGGAAGGCGAGCGGCGCGGCGATGCACGACAGCATCAGCGCGCGCCGCCACGGCACGATCCCGGCACGGGCGAAGCGGATCGTCCCGCCGCTCACAACCGCCACATTGCAGCACAGGCTGACGATCGGCAGCAGCCGGAAGTCGAATCCGGCAAGGCTGAGCAATGCCGAATAGGTCGAGCCGCCGCCGAACCCGACCGAGGCGTAAAGCAGCGCGGTGGCGAAAAAGCCGAGCGGGAGCCAGTCAGTCATTGGCCCCGGCTCCGCATCACCCCCGCGCGCCGTGGCAATGCTTGTACTTCTGCCCCGAACCGCACGGGCACGGCTTCGTTGCGCGACAGACCCAGGCTGACGTAGGGATCTTCAACCCCCTGGGCCAGCGCCAGCGCATCGGCACTGCCCAGCATCCCCATCATCGCGTCGGCCCCCGCCATACGCTGGCCCATGGCATCGTTCTCGCCGGTGAAGGGATCGATGTGGCTGGTGAGGAAATCAGGCAGATCGGGCAGCTCGACCTGCTCGGGCATCCTCAGCTCGCTGTTCATCAGGATCCTGGTCACATCCTCGCGGATCGCGTCGAGCATCTTCTCGAACAGCCCGAAGGCTTCCTGCTTGTATTCGTTGATCGGCTGCTTCTGGGCATAGGCGCGCAGGAACACCACCTGGCGCAAGGCGTCCAGCGTGGCGAGGTGCTCCTTCCAGTAGTGATCAAGCCGGTCGAGCAGGATCTGCTTTTCAACCTGGCGCCACAGCGCGGTGTCATCGCCGATCTTGCCCGCCATCTTGGCATCGGCCAGTTTGACGATGTGTTCGTCCAGCACGTCGGGCTCGACCCCGTCTTCCTTGAGCCAGTCATCGAGCGGAATGTCGATCCCCAGCACATCGCCGCAGCGCTCCACCAGCCCCTGGGTGTTCCACTGTTCGGGGTAAGATCCCGGCGGGCAGGCATCGCCGACCAGCATGTTGACCGTGTCGTGGCGCATATCGACCACCACATCATCGACCGTTTCGGCGTCCATGATGTCGGCGCGCTGCTCGTAAACCACCTTGCGCTGGTCGTTCATCACGTCGTCGTATTCGACCACCTGCTTGCGGATATCGTAATTGCGCGCCTCGACCTTCTTTTGCGCGGTCTCGATCGCTTTTGACAGCCACCGCGAACCGATCGCCTCGCCGTCGGCCAGGTTTGAATTCATCATCTTGGAAAACAGCGTGTCGGGCCCGAAAATCCGCAGCAGATCGTCCTCGAGGCAGAGGTAGAACTTCGACATGCCGGGATCGCCCTGACGCCCCGAGCGGCCGCGCAGCTGGTTGTCGATGCGGCGGCTCTCGTGGCGTTCGGTGCCGATAACGCAGAGGCCTCCCGCTGCCAGCACCTGCTCGCGCTCGGCTCCGACCTCGGCCTTGATCGCATCGATTGCGGTTTCGCGCTTGACCCCTTCAGGCAGCTCCTTGAGCTCATCCTCGATGCGGAACTCGACATTGCCGCCGAGCTGGATGTCGGTGCCGCGCCCGGCCATGTTGGTGGCGATGGTAACCGCCCCCAGCCGCCCGGCCTGGGCAACGATGTGGGCTTCCATCTCGTGAAAACGCGCGTTGAGCACGGCGTGCTCGACGCTCTCCTGATTGAGGTAGTCAGAGAGCATTTCCGACTTCTCGATCGAAACCGTACCGACCAGCACCGGCTGACCCGACTTGCTCTTTTCCGCGATCAGCTTGGCAATCGCCTGGAACTTGTCGGCGGTGTTCTTGTAGAATTCGTCTTCCTCGTCGTCGCGCTTGACCGGCACGTTGGTCGGGATCGTCACCACGTTCATCTTGTAGATATCGAAGAATTCGGCCGCCTCGGTCGCCGCGGTGCCGGTCATCCCCGAAAGCTTGGGATACATCCGGAAATAGTTCTGGAAGGTGATCGAGGCCATGGTCTGGTTCTCGGGCTCGATCTGGACGCCCTCCTTGGCCTCGACCGCCTGGTGCAGCCCGTTCGACCAGCGTCGACCTTCCATCATCCGCCCGGTGAACTCGTCGATGATCACCACCTTGTCGTCCTTGACGATGTAATCGATGTCGCGCTTGAACATCATCACCGCTTTGAGGCTCTGGTCGAGGTGGTGGACCACCTGGGTGTTCTCGACATCGTAAAGGTTCGATCCGACCAGCAATCCGGCGGCCTCGAACTGGCGCTCTGCCCATTCCACCCCGTCTTCGGTCAGGGTGATGTTCTTGGTCTTCTCATCCTTCTCGTAAAGCTCGGCCGGCAGCTGCTTCACCACCGCATCGACGGCGATGTAGAGCTCGCTCTTGTCGTCGGTCGGCCCGGAAATGATCAGCGGGGTGCGCGCTTCGTCGATCAGGATCGAATCGACCTCGTCGACAATCCCATAGTTGAACGGGCGGTGGACCATCTGGCCGCGCTCGTGCTTCATGTTGTCGCGCAGGTAATCAAAGCCCAGCTCGTTGTTGGTGGCATAGGTGATGTCGCAGTTGTAGGCCTCGCGCCGCTCGTGCTCGGCCAGATTGGGGACGATCACCCCCACGGTCAGGCCAAGGAATGTATAGATCTGCCCCATCCAGTCCGCATCGCGGCGGGCCAGGTAGTCATTAACGGTAACGACATGGACGCCCTTGCCCTCCAGCGCGTTGAGGTAAACCGCCAGCGTCGCCACCAGGGTCTTGCCTTCGCCGGTGCGCATTTCGGCGATCTCACCGCGGTGGAGGACGATCCCGCCGACCATCTGGACATCGAAGTGGCGCATGCCAAGCGTGCGCTTGGAGGCTTCGCGCACGGTTGCGAAGGCCTCGGGCAGGATATCGTCGAGTTCCTTGCCTTCGCCCAGCTGGCGGCGGAACTTGTCGGTCTGGGCGGTCAGCTCGGCATCGCTCAGCGCTTCGATGATCGGCTCAAAGGCGGCGATCTGGCGGACGATCTTGTCGAGGCTTTTGACATAGCGGTCGTTGGACGAACCGAAAATGCGCTTGGCGATGGCGCCGATCATAGGAATTTCCTGAAAAAAGAGAGGTATCGTGGGCCGCGCGCAACCCCTCTGGGTGCCACGCTGCAGCCGGTAAGATTGTCGAAAGCGCGCTATTCGAAAGCGCGGTCGGGACCGAACAGTACCGAGGGGATGTAAACCCGCGGGCGCAGCGGCCGGCTTCTGCCGGAATCACGCTCGCGCTTGGCCTGCCGCAGAACCGGGGATTCGGGCTCTGCACTGGGGCTTGGGCTGGGCCGGACATTGCGGCAGTTTTCAGCGCAACCGATCTGCACCGCATCGCCGCCCGGCAAGCGGGCCTGTGCAGGAGCAATCTGCGTGGCAAGACCCGCAAACAGGGCCAGCAAGGCAAGCAGCAAGCGGTTCATTACCGCTCGATATAGTCGGTGCGGTCCCCCGCGTCCAGCCCGTGTGCTTTTGCTGTCACCCAAAAGCAAACGCCGCGCCTGCAGCGGGTGCAGGCGCGGCGCTTGACTGGCGGGCCGCGAGGCGTGCGGCCCAGGCAGACGCGTCTTAGTTGACGGCGTCCTTGAGGCCTTTGCCGGCCTTGAACTTGGGCTGCGACGAAGCCTTGATCTTCATCGGTTCGCCGGTGCGCGGGTTGCGCCCGGTAGAGGCTTTGCGCTTGGCCACCGAGAAGGTACCGAAGCCGACCAGGCGGACTTCATCGCCCTTCTTGAGTGCGCCGGTGATTGCTTCGAACACGGCTTCGGCGGCCTTGGTCGCGTCGCTTTTGGTCAGGCCGCTGGAATCGGCGACTGCGCTGATCAGGTCATTCTTGTTCATTGTTGAAACCCCCTAGGATCGTTGAACGGGTTGAAAACTGGATTCGCCTCAAAAAGGTGGCCGGAATTGAGCCGCTTTTGCCGGGACTGTCAAAGCCAAACCGCCAATCCAGCGCGCGATTATCCCCGATTTTCCGCGGTTTTCGACGAATCGGGCAGCATCAAGGATCAGTCGGTGCATTTTCCGCATTGCAGCAAGCGCAGATCGCCTCCGAGTCGCTGCGGTGCAGCACGAATTAGTGCGCGGTGGTGGAGGACCCCGATGCGGGCGCAACCGCGGCTCCCGGCTGACTGGCCAGATCATCCGCTTCGCTCCACTCGATCGCTTCGAGCGGCGCGGTCAGAGCCTGGGCCAGCACCTCGTCAACGTGCGAAACGGCAATGATTTCCAAGCCTTCCTTCACATTATCGGGGATTTCGGCGAGGTCTTTGACGTTCTCCTCGGGGATCAGGACGGTCTTGATGCCCGCCTCGCAGGGCGGCCAGCAGCTTTTCCTTCAAGCCCCCGATCGCCAGTACCCGCCCGCGCAGGGTCACCTCGCCGGTCATGGCGATATCTTTGCGCACTGGAATGCCGGTCAGCGTCGAGACGATCGAAGTGACCATGCCGACGCCAGCGCTCGGCCCGTCCTTGGGCACCGCGCCTTCGGGCAAGTGGATGTGGATGTCCTTGCGCCCGAACAGCGAAGGCTTGATCCCATAGGCCGGCGCCCGGGCACGCACGAAGCTGAAGGCGGCCTGGATACTCTCGTTCATCACCTCGCCAAGCTTGCCGGTGGTCTTGACCGCGCCCTTGCCGGGGACGGTGACGCTCTCGATCGTCAGCAGCTCGCCGCCAACCTCGGTCCAGGCAAGGCCAGTGACTGCACCGACCTGATTTTCCTCCTCGGAAACGCCGTGGCGGAACTTGCGCACGCCCGCGAACTCGCCAAGATTTTCCGGGGTAACCGTGACGCTCTTGGTCTTGCCTTCGAGGATCTGGCGCAGTGACTTGCGCGCCAGTCTTGCGATCTCGCGTTCCAGCGTGCGGACCCCGGCTTCGCGGGTGTAATAGCGGATCAGATCGCGCAGGCCCTCGGTGGTCAGCGTGAACTCGCCCTGCTTGAGCCCGTGCGCCTTTACCTGCTTGGACAGCAAGTGGCGCTCGGCAATCTCGACCTTCTCGTCCTCGGTATAACCCTCAAGCCGGATCAGCTCCATCCGGTCGAGCAGCGCCTGCGGCAGGTTGAGGCTGTTGGCGGTGCAGACGAACATCACGTCGGAGAGGTCGTAGTCGAGTTCGAGGTAATGGTCCTGGAACTTCGAATTCTGCTCCGGATCGAGCACTTCGAGCAACGCCGAAGCCGGATCGCCGCGGAAATCCTGGCCAAGCTTGTCGATCTCGTCGAGCAGGAACAAGGGGTTGCTGGTTCCGGCCTTCTTGAGGTTGGAAATCACCTTGCCCGGCAGCGAGCCGATATAGGTGCGGCGGTGGCCGCGAATCTCGGCTTCGTCACGAACTCCGCCCAGCGACTGGCGGATGAATTCACGCCCCGTGGCCCGCGCGATCGACTTGCCCAGGCTGGTCTTGCCGACGCCGGGAGGGCCGACCAGGCACAGGATCGGGCCCTTGAGCTGGTTGGTCCGCGCCTGCACTGCGAGGTATTCGACGATCCGATCCTTGACCTTGTCGAGCGCGTAGTGATCGTCGTCGAGAATAGTCTGCGCGGCAGCGATATCCTTCTTAAGCTTGGACTTCTTGCCCCACGGCAGCCCCAGCAGCACATCGAGGTAGTTGCGGATCACCGTCGCCTCAGCGCTCATCGGCTGCATCGTCTTGAGCTTCTTGAGCTCGGCATTGGCCTTGGTCCGGGCTTCCTTGGAGAGCTTGAGCTTGTCGATCTTGGCCTGCAACTCGGCGATCTCGTTGGCTTCCTCGCCCTCGCCGCCGAGCTCGGACTGGATCGCTTTCAACTGCTCGTTGAGGTAATATTCGCGCTGGGTCTTTTCCATCTGGCGCTTGACCCGGCCGCGAATCCGGCGCTCGACCTGAAGCACGCCCAGCTCGCCTTCCATGAATGAATAGGCCATTTCCAGCCGCTTGAGCGGATCGGGCTGGCTGAGCAGTGCCTGCTTGTCGGAAACCTTGGCGGTGATATGCGCGGCGACCGCATCGGCGAGCTGCCCGGCGTCGCTGATTTCGCCCAGGTTCTCGCCAGCCTCGGCCGGGAGCTTCTTGTTGAGCTTGGCATATTCGGCGAAGGCATCGACCACCGAGCGCATCATCCCGGCGACCTCGTTGCCCGAGACTGAGACCGGCTCGACCAGCTCAAGCTGAGCCACCACCATTTCGCCCTGATCGCCGTTTTCAATCCGCAGCGATTCCAGCCGCCCGCGGCCCTTGGCCTCGACCAGCACCCGCACCGTGCCGTCGGGCAGCTTGAGCAGCTGCAGCACGGTGGCGACCACGCCCATATCGAACAGATCGTCGGCCATCGGATCGTCGCAGCCCGGATCGAGCTGGGCGAGCAAGAAAATGTCCTTGTCCCCCGGCGCCGCCATTGCCGCCTCAAGTGCGGCAACCGACTTCTCGCGCCCGACGAACAGCGGCACAACCATGCCCGGAAACACGACGATATCGCGCAGCGGGAGGAGAGGGAGCGTTTGCATCATGTCAGTTCCATAGCTCACGGCACGCTAGCACCGCCCGGGTGAATCCCGGCTTTGGCGAGGATATGGGGTTGGCTAGTGGGCAGCGCAATGGCGGGGCGGCGATGGGTTGTGGATGGTGGGGTGAGTCAGGCAATCGGGTGACCCCGTCTGGTGTCGAGCCGAAGTTGGTTGCGGGTAATTATGCAGTTGTTTGGACCAGCAGTCGTTACTCAGCTAATTCCACCCTTTAGCCAATTCGAAACGAACGCCCAAATGAACAGCGTAGCTGTCACGACGGTCGCTAACACAGCGACTATTCTGCGATCCGATGAAGTTGATGGCGGCTTATGCTTCCAGTTGTATGGTCCTCGGTTGCGGCTCGTGCAGATGTAGTAGACAAAGAGCCAAACGCCCGCGAAGACCATAACCGCACTCACCTATTTGCTCCTCAACCGGATACATTGGTGACTCGCATCTTAACCTTCATTTCCAACCCGCTCACGCCGCCTTCAACGATGCAAGCGGCAGGGCAATCGTCTCCAGCGTGCCGAGATCGAGCTTCTTTGACGCCCCATCAATGTCCAGCCCGACAACCGCCCCATCGCTGCCAAAATCGGCGTTCAGTCCCTCCGCGATCTCGCGCGTTTCGACCGAAGCGCCCTCGCGTAATTCGATATAAAGGCTGTCGGTTTCGGGATAGTAATGCAGTTTCATAGCTGGTCCTCGCGGTAGCCGCGATCGAGAAATGCGTTGTGCAAAGTCTCGCCGTCCTCGAGCGTTACGACCCGCAAGATGCGCGCGTCTGGCTCGTTTGGCAAGAAAACCCTCCCCCAATGCCGGATGCGGCCATCTGCTTGAACCACACGACGCAAGGGTGCAGCTACAACCGCCTGGCACATTTCGACGGTCAGGTAAGGCCGCTTGCGAAGCACCTGCTCATCGAAATACCGAGTAGTTGTCACCCCCTCACATCCCCGGCAGCTTGAACCCCGGCGGCAGGCCCATGCCTTGCTGCATCCGGGCCATTTCCTCGCCGCTCACCGCATCCGCTTTACCACGGGCGTCGTTGAAGGCGGCGGTGATGAGGTCCTCGAGGATGACTTTATCAGCGGGGACCATCAGGCTGTCATCAATGCTGACCCCGATCACCCGGCCCTTGGCAGTGCAGCGGATCTTGACCAGGCCGCCGCCGGCCGCGCCTTCGACCTCGATTGCCTCGAGCTTGCCCTGCATGTCGCCCATCTGCGCGGCGATGGTTTCGGCGGCCTTTTGCGCGGCCTGGATCATCTCTTCCATCGACTTCACGTCAGTTTCTCCACTTTGCGGCTTGCCCGGCCACGCGGGGCTCGGCGCTGTCATCGATCAGTTCGGCGCCGGGGAAGGCGGCCACGGTCGCCTCGACCAGCGGGTGCGTCAGCAGCGCATCGCGCGATGCCTGTTTGGCGCTTTCGGCGGACTCGCGCAGGCTGGGCTCGGCATCGCCCTCCGATTCCATGGCGCCCCGGGTGACTTGCCAGCGGGTCCCGGTCGCCCGGAGCAAGGCATCGCGGACTTCGGCAGTGGGATCGCCCGAGTAGCCCGGCGCTATGGCGAAGGTCAGTTCGCCCGGGGCCAGGGCGATGACTCGCAGCCAATCGTGCATCACCTGGCTCACGCGCAATTGGCCTGACTGGTCGACCTGTTGGATCAGCGCCGCCCATTCGACGGTCCCCGGCGCCGGCGCGGCGGCGACCGTCCCGCCCTCGGCACTGGGCGATGGCGGTGCGGCAACAGCACCGCGCGCCGCCATCTCCTCAAGCTTTTTCACCAGCAGCCCCGGATCGGGCAGATCGCTGGCATGCTGAACGCGGAGCAGCGCCATCTTCGCAGCGATCAGCGGATCGGGAGCGTTGCGGACCTCGTCGTGGCCCTTGAGCAGCAATTGCCAGAGCCGGTGGAGTTGCCCAGCGGAAAGCCCCGCGGCCCAGTCCTCAAGCGCCGCGCGTTCCTCAGCCGAGACCGCATCGGCGCCGCTCTTGCCGAGCTGGGCGACGGTGATGCGGTGGGTGAGTTCCATCGCCGAACGCATCAGCGCCAGCGGCTCGACCCCCAGCGCGAATTGCTGGTCGACCATATCGAGCAGTTCGTTGCTGTCGCCCGAAAGCATCGCCGCAAACAGCCGGCGCTGGGCGGACTTGTCGGCGAGGCCGAGCATGTCCTGAACCTGCGCAGCACTGACCCGCCCTTCACCGCCAAGGTCGGCATGGGCAATCGCCTGGTCGAGAATCGAGAGCCCATCGCGGACCGAGCCTTCCGCCGCGGCGGCGATCATCGCCAGCGCCTCAGCCTCGGCCTCGACAGCTTCGGCAGCGCAGATCATCGCGAAGTGCTGCGCCAGCAGCGGCGCGGTAATCCGCCGCAGGTCAAAGCGCTGGCAGCGGCTGAGCACGGTCACCGGCAGCTTGTCGGCCTCGGTGGTAGCGAACAGGAATTTGACGTGCGGCGGCGGCTCCTCAAGCGTCTTGAGCAGGCCGTTGAAGGCCTGGCGCGAGAGCATGTGAACCTCGTCGATGATGTAGATCTTGTAGCGGGCGGAGACCGCCGCGTAGCGCACCGCCTCGATAATTTCGCGGACGTCGTCGATCCCGGTATGGCTGGCGGCGTCCATCTCGATCACATCGATGTGGCGGCCCTCGGCGATCGCTACACAGGGTTCGCACTTGCCGCAGGGGTCGATGGTCGGCCCGCCCTGCTCGTCGGGGCCGATGCAGTTCAAGGCCTTGGCGATCAGCCGCGCGGTGCTGGTCTTGCCGACCCCACGCACCCCGGTCATCAGGAAGGCATGGGCGAGCCGCTCGCGCCGGATCGCATTGCCCAGCGTCTGGACCATGGCGTCCTGCCCGATCAGCTCGGCAAAGGTCTGCGGGCGGTACTTGCGGGCGAGCACGCGGTAGGGCTGGGTTGAGGCGGCGGGAGCAGGTACTGGGGCCGGCGCCGGCTCAGGCGCACCGAACATCGATTCCTGCCCGGCAGCCTCCAGTTCCGCTGCAGAAGGCCCCTCGTCCTCGGGTTCGTCGCCAAAAGTGTCGGGTGAATCGTCCATTGTGACCTGATTAGGCGGTGGCCTTGCAAAAGTCGAAGGCTGTGTAGCGAAAAAGGAGCCGGCCGACCCGCCGCAACCCGTTGTGGCTGCTTCCTTCCGGACCTGACCAGGTTGGCGGACGCAAACGCCCGACCGACTCCCGGCGGCGCATATGGCGGCGGACTCGCGTTTAGGCAAGCCTGCTTAGCGGAAGTTGTCGGCGTAGGTCTGGAGTTTGAGGCGGCGCGGCGGGGCGGCGTGGACTTGCGCGGCGATGCCGTGCCGGGTTGCATAGGCCTGCGCGTCCGCGGCGCTGGCGAAGGTCAGCTGAACCTGGCTCTGGGTATCGCCCGATCCGGACCAGCCCATCAGGGGATCGGCCTTGCGCGCCTCGGCCGGGGCGAATTCGAGGACCCACTGGCTGGTCAGGGCTTTGCCCGATTGCATGGCGTTTTTGGGGCGCTGATAGATCCGTGCTGGCATGGCTGGGCTTTGGTGCAATTGGCGTCTCGAATCAAGGCCAGAACTGGTTTGCCTTACTTCCGCTCGAACGCATTCCGGGTCTTGAGGCTGGGGGCTTCGTTCCACGGTTCATCCGGCCAGCGGTGCCTAGGGTAGCGGCCCTTCATCTCCTTGACCACATCGCGCCACGATCCGCGCCAGAAAGCAGGGAGATCGGCGGTGGTCTGGACTGGCTTGGCGCCGGGCGAGGTCAGCTTGAGCAGCAGCGGCTGCGCTGGCTGGCCGAACGTGGGGTGCTGGTCGAGTCCGAACAGCGCCTGGGCCCTGAGCTCAACCGAGGGTCCCGCAGGATCGTCATAGTCAATCGCATGGCTGGTCCCGACGGGGCTGCTGAAATGCGCGGGCGCAAGCTGGTCGAGGGCGTGTTGCGTTTGCCAATCGAGCCGCGCCCGCAAGGCCTCGTGCAACGTGCAGGGATCGAGCTGATCGAGCCGCCGGTTAAGTAGCGGCCCAAGCCATTGATCGAGTTCGGCGAGCAGCGCGGCATCGGCCAGCGCCGCGATCCCGGCAAAGCGCGCGCGTTTGAGCAGCCCCAGGCTGGCCTTGCCGAGCGGCACCAGGTCCAGTCCTTCAGCGCGGATCCGATCGAGCAGGAAGCCGCGGATCGCTTCGGGATCCGGCGCCGGATCGGGCCCGCGCGACACTGTGATTGCCCCCAGCTGCTGCTCGAGCAGGGCTTCGACGCGCTGGTCCTCGGCGACCCAGCGCAAAGTCGACTTGCGTTCGATGCGATGCGCCAACCAACGGCTGACTTCACCCTCGCTGAGCGCGATTGCCCCGGTAATCCGCGCGCCTTTGGCCTCGCCCTGGGCCTCGCCCACCGCGAGCCACTCGGCGCGGGCGAGCGGTGAGGCAGGTTCGAGCCGCAGCCCCCTGCCCCCGGCGGCGAGCCAGTCTTCGCCGTTGGCATTGCGGCGGCGGGCGATGTTGTCAGGATAGGCCTCGCCGAGGAGAACGCCGAGCGGCGGCGGTGTCGCCGATTTCTTGCCCGCTAAATCGGCCGCGCGCTTCGCCCAGCGCCCCGCCAGCTTGCGCGAGGCCTCGGCCCTTCCCGAGCGATCCCAATCCCACCGCTCCAGCCGCGCAGCCAAGTCTTCGCCGCGTCCTCCCAGCCCACGCTCCTGCAGTAGCAACGCCAGCTTTGCTGCATCTTCCGCCGCGCCATGCTGCGCAGCATAAAGCAGCATGTGGGCGAGCGCTGGCTCCATCGGCAACGCCGCCATGCTGCGCCCGTGTGGAGTGATCTTGCCTGCAGCATCAAGTGCGGCAAGCGCTTGTAATGTCGCCTTTGCTGCAGCCAATGCTGCGGCGGGTGGCGGATCGAGCCAGGGCAGTGCGGCGGGCTCTGCTGCGCCCCATTGCGCCAGGGCAAGCAGCAACGGTGCGAGGTCCGATGTCAGCATTTCAGGCGGATCGAATGCTGCACGTCCCGCGTGGCTGGCTTCTTCCCACAGCCGGTAGGCCGTTCCCGGTCCTTGCCGCGCCGCGCGGCCTGCGCGTTGGGCAGAGGCGGCTTGCGAGGCGCGGTGGGTGACCAGCCGAGTCACCCCCGCCGCCTTGTCGAACTCAGCTCGCCGCGAAAGACCGGCATCGACCACCACCGCAACTCCATCGAGCGTCAGCGAGGTCTCGGCAATCGCGGTGGCGAGGACGATCCGGCGGCGACCGCCAGGATCGGGCTTGATCGCGGCGCGCTGAGCCGGGGGTTCGCACTGGCCGTGGAGCGGCAGGACCAAGGCGTCGGGCAACTTCTCCGCCAGCCGCTCACGGGTCCGCTCGATTTCGCCAACGCCCGGAAGAAAAGCGAGCAGATCGCCGCTCTGCTCGCGCCAGGCAGTAAGGATCGCGCTGGTCATGGCGTCTTCCACCCGCAGCTCGGGACGCGCGCCAAACCAGCGGATCGCCAAGGGATGGGCCTTGCCAGCGCTCTCGACCACCGGCGCGCCTCCCAGCAGGCTAGCGAAGCGAGTACCGTCGATGGTGGCGCTCATCACCACCAACCGCAGCTCCGCGCGCAGCACCGACTGGCTCTCGATCGCCAGCGCCAGACCGAGATCGCGAATCGAGATGCCGTTCGTGCGCTTCGTCGAACAGCACCGCCGATACCCCGGCCAGTTCCGGATCGGTAAGTATCGTGGAAACGAAGATCGCCTCGGTCATGACTACCACGCGGGTCCGGGCCGAGCGCTTGGTATCAAGCCGGGTGACGTAGCCGATCGTCTCCCCCGCCGCTTCGCCCAGCAATTCGGCCATCCGCTCCGCCGCCGCGCGTGCCGCAACCCGGCGCGGCGAGAGCACGATCACGCTGCCGCTGCACCACGGCTGATCGAGCAAGGCCGGGGCCACAGCGGTGGTCTTGCCCGCTCCTGGCGGCGCGATCAGCACCGCATTGCTGCCCGAGCGCAGTGCGGCGAGCAGATCGGGCAGCACGGCATGGATCGGAAGAGCGCTCACCATGCGCGGCTTAGGCAATCCGCCGGCGGCTTCAACCGTTTCCTAAGGATTTTCTGCGATCAAGCTGGCCATGAGCGCCACCATCGCCTCCCTCGCCGACCTGCTGCTCAAGTCAGCATTCGTCATGTTCCTGCTCAACGAGCTGCGCGGCATCGTCCTTGCGGTGCCGGTGCTATACGGGATGTACCAGGCCGGCGGCACCCTGATGGCGATCTGGCTGGGGTTCTGTTCGCTTGGCGGAATCGCGCTGTCGGTAATCGTGCCGATCGTAGCCGAACGCCGCCTCGGTGTGCTGCGCCGCCTGCGCACCGCCGCCGAAGCTTCCGCCTGATCATTACCCCATCGGGTAGCGGATTTCCCGCGACACCTGGTCGATCGCTTTCATCACATCATCCGGCAGCACCAGATCGGCCGCCGCAAAGATATCGGGCAATTGCGCCTCGCTGGTCACCCCGACAATGGTCGAAGCGACGAAATCGTGCTGCTTGGACCAGGCCACCGCCAACGTGGTCACGCTGATCCCGGCCTCGGCCGCGATCGCCATGAACCGCGCGGTCGAAGCCAGCGAGCGTTCGTTGACAAAGCGCTTGCCCATCGCCGCCTGCCGCCCTTCCATCCCTAGATAGGCGCTGAACCGCGCGCCTTCGGGCCGTGCGCCGTCCTGATACTTGCCGGTCAGCACCCCGCCGCCAAGCGGTGAATAGGGAATCAGGCTGACCCCTTCCATCCGGCAAACCTGGGCCAGCTCGTCTTCGAAGCGGCGGTTGTTGAGGCTGAAATTGTTCTGGATCGTGTGGTAGCGCGTTGTGCCCAGCCGCTCGGCGGTGGCGAGGCTTTTCATCAGTCCCCAGCTGGTCTCGTTCGAGCAGCCGGTGACCCGGACTTTGCCGGCTCGGACCAGCTCGTTGAGCACTTCCATGGTTTCGTCATAGGCCAGCTCGTGGTCGGGCCAGTGGGTCTGGTAGAGATCGATGTAATCGGTGCCGAGCTTGGTCAGGCTGTCCTCAACCGCGACCATGATGTTGCGCCGGTCAAGCGCGGTCATGCCTTCGCGCTTGGGGCTGCGGAACCAGACGTGGCTGGGGCCGGACACTTTGGTGGCCATGATGATCGCGTCGCGCGGTTTGGTCTTGAGCCACTTGCCGACAATCTCTTCGGTCCGCCCGACATATTTGCGATCGGGCGGCACCGGATAACCCTCGGCAGTGTCGTAAAAGTCGATCCCTGCCTCGAAGCATTGGTCGAGAATGCGCAACGCGCTCTTTTCGTCGGCCTGGTTGCCGAAAGTCATCGTCCCCATGCAGATTTCGGAAACAACAATGGCGGACTTGCCGAGGCGGCGACGTTGCATGCGAAGGATACTCCCGGTTGCGGATTGCAACCGGGTTGGCGCCTCACTGCCTGACGGTCAAGCCCCCGCAGCCGGGATTCGCCGCGAAAAGGCAGACGAATCCCGGCACTTGGGGGCTCGCTAACGGCTCACACCAGCTCAAGCTGCCGCGCTGCGTGTCCGGCATATTCGCGGGGACGGCGCCGCGCCGCGCGGTCGCGCTGGGTCCAGGCGACTCGCAGACCCGGAACACCCGCGGTGTGCAACGCGCGCTGCCAGCCATAGAACTCCTCGGGGCTGAGGTTGTAGCGGTCCATGACCTCGTCAATGGTCATCAGTCCGCCCTCGACCGCGGCAACCACCTGAGCCTTGCGGCTCGCCACCCAGCGAGTGGTATTGGACGGCGGCAATGTGTCACGATCAAGCACTCCCGCAAACGGACCAATGATCCGCACGGCACGCGAATTGGTATATTCAATCATCTTCTTGGACCCTCGATTTTGGTCTAACCAACGGTCCCCCAAGCACGTTGAGAGTGGGAGGGGCCTGGTTAAAAAGAACTGAATCCTGGGATCGGTTCGCCGCGCGGATCGGGCGACTTTCGACGAGGTGATTTGTGCCCGCGACGAAGCGCGCGTTAACCTAAAACCGCCGCGCCACCGCGAACTCGGCGGCTTCGGTCATCGCCGCGCGGGCTTCACTGGCGGGGAAGCCGGCGATTGCGTCAATCGCGCGAGCGGCAAAGTGCCGGGCGCGTTCGCGGGTGGCGCTGACGGCGTCGTGGCGGGCGATCAGCTCGACCGCGTGGGCAAGGTCGGCGTCGGAGGTGCGGTGGCCGGCGATAGCGTCCTTCCAGAAGGCGCGCTCGGCCTCAGTGCCGCGGGCGTAGGCGAGGATCACCGGCAGGGTCATCTTGCCTTCGCGGAAATCGTCGCCGCGGCCCTTGCCCATTTCGGACGCGTCCGAATCGTAGTCGATCGCGTCGTCGACCAGCTGGAAGGCGATGCCGAGGTTGCGGCCATAATCCTCGAGTGCGCGCTCTTCGGCCTCGCCCTTCTCGGCGACCACGGCGGCGATCCGGGTGGCGGCGGCGAACAGCGCGGCGGTCTTGGCGCCGATGATGCTGAGATAGCGCTCCTCGCCGGTTTCGATCTGGCGCGCGGCGGTAAGCTGATCGACCTCTCCCTCGGAAATCACCGAAGAGGCGTGGGAGAGGATCTTGAGCACCTTCAGGCTGCCGTCCTCAACCATCAGCTCAAAACTGCGGGTGAACAGGAAATCTCCGACCAGCACGGTGGCGGGATTGCCGAAGATCAGGTTGGCGGCGGCCTTGCCGCGGCGCAGTTCGGAGCCATCGACCACATCGTCATGCAGCAGCGTGGCGGTGTGGATGAATTCGACCGCGGCGGCGAGCTTGTGGTGGCGGGTGCCGTGGTAGCCGACCAGCGCCGCGCCCGCCAGCGTCAGCATCGGCCGCATCCGCTTGCCGCCGCCGGCGATCAGGTGGCCGGCCAGCGCCGGGATCAGAGGGATCTCGCTCTGCATCCGCTCAAGGATTACCGCGTTGACCGCGTTCATCCCGCTTGCGGTGAGCGCCATCATCGGCGCCAGCGAGGGTTCGGCGTGGCGCGGGCGGAGAGGGATCACTTCGGCGGACATTGCTCCCTCGCCCTAGCGAGAGTTGCGATGCCTTCGCAAGTGCAAAGCAGGCAATGGCCTTCCGCAAAATGTCATGCTAGCCATCCGGATATGTCCGACCCCGACCTCGACAGCTTCCGCGCCTCGATCGACAACATCGACGCGGCGCTGATCCACATCCTCGCCGAACGCTTCCGCATCACCAAGGCGGTCGGCGCCTACAAGGCCGAGCACGGCCTGCCCGCCAGCGACCCGGCGCGCGAGGAACGGCAGATCGCGCGGCTGCGGCAACTCGCGGTGGAAGCCCAGCTCGACCCGGAATTCTCGGAGAAGTTCCTGCGGTTCGTGATCCAGGAGGTGATCCGGCATCACGAGCAGGCGAAAGTTGGGGGAGTCTAAGGCTATGAAACCGGAAGCCATTTTTGTCCTGGCTATCTTCTTGACCTTTGCAATGCTCGAAATGTGGCGCACCAACTTCTTTCACAAACCGACGCAAACCCGGACCGACATCTGGGTGGAGGTGATCGGCTCACCGGTGCTGTTGCTCATTACGCAGCCTTTTATCATGTTCGCCGCATACCGGCTGATGGGGCTGGCTTTTCCAGAAGCAGCAGGGAGCTGGTCAACGTTCCCGATCATCGCGCAGGTCGCGTTGCTGCTCGTTTTTGATGATATGGCGCAATATTGGTGGCACCGCCTGTCCCATAGCGTTCCTTGGCTCTACAACCTCCACCGTGCACATCACAGCGGCGAATATATGTCGGTGCGGATCGTTTACCGGAACAACTTCTTCTACTACCTGACCATGCCGAGTTTCTGGTTTTCAGGCGCACTCATCTATCTCGGATTGGGCTGGGTTTACGTGCCTTACGTCGTGGTCAAGCAATTGGTGATCCATGGCGCGCATTCGGACGTGCGCTGGGATGCCCCGCTCTACAAGATCAAATGGCTATCGCCCATCATGTGGGTGGTCGAGCGTACCATCTCGACCCCAGCTACTCACAGCGCGCACCACGGCAAGCACAAAGCTGATGGCGTTACCAACTACAAAGGCAATTTTGGCAACCTGCTGTTCTTCTGGGATGTGTTGTTCGGCACCGCGAAGATCACACGGCGCTACCCGGCCGAGATTGGAGTGGAAAATTTGCCACCGATCCCGGCTGCCGTCCAGTTGGCTTGGCCGTTCTTCAGATCTGAAGGATCGCGAGTCACCTAACTCGCTATTTATCCCCCCGCCCGAGGCAACCTCAGCTTCACCAGCAGCCCGCCTAGGTCCTCGCTTTCGTCGAGCATGACGGAGCCCGCCATAGATCTCCGCCACGTCGCGGACGATCGCCAGCCCCAGTCCGGTCCCGGGCTTGCCGGTATCGAGCCGCGCGCCGCGGTCGAAGATTCGCACCCGTTCTTCCTCCGGAATGCCGGTGCCGTCGTCCTCAACCCAGATTTCGCAGAATTGCGGATCGGGCTGCCGGGTCGATCGTCACGAACACGCTCCCCCCGCCATACTTGGCGGCGTTCTCGATCAGGTTACCGAGGATCTCGTCGAGGTCCTGGCGTTCGATCGCCACCATCGCCTCGCGGTTACCGTCGAGGTCGAAGCGGGCCTGGTCGTAGAGCACGGTGACCGCGCGCAGCACTGCCTCGACGCTCTCGCCGACCTGGGCGCGCGCCTGACCGACCGCGCGGCGGCCGACGGCGCGGGCGCGGGCGAGGTGGTGATCGACTTGGCGCCGCATCACCGCGGCCTCACGGATCACCGTATCGGCCAGGTCCGGAGCCTTGGCAGTGGCGGCGTTCATCACCACGGTCAGCGGCGTCTTGAGCGCGTGGGCGAGGTTGCCGGCGTGGGTCCGGGCTTCTTCGGCCTGCTTCTCCGAATGGGCGAGCAGCGCGTTGAGCTCCTGGACCAGTGGCTGGACTTCCAGCGGCAAGGGATCGGTCACCCGCCCCGCCCCGGTGCTGCGCATCCGCTGAATTGCCAGCCGGACCCTGCGCAGCGGGCCAAGGCCGTACCAGGTTTGCAAGGCCGCCATCGCAATCAGCCCTAGCCCCAGCGCCAGGAAGCTGTAGGCCAGAATCGCGCGGATCTGGCGGATCTGGGCGTCAAGCTCGGCGCGGCTTTCAGCGACAGTGAACCACCATTTGGTCTCGCTGCCGGGCAGCACGATCGAGCGTTCCATTACTCTCAGCGGTTCGCTGTCGAACTGGCCGCTGTCATAGATATGCGGGGCAAGATCGGTGTGATCGCCTCTGCCCTTGAGGCTGCGGTCCCACAGCGAGCGCGAGGGGAAGTCCTCATGGCCCCGTGCCGCTGATCTGCCAGTAGAGCCCGGAATTGGGCTCGAGGAAGCGCTGATCACCCAGCGGGCGGTTGAAGAACACCTCGCCATCCGGGCCGATCTCGGCCGAGCCGATCATCGCGGTGAGCATGTAGCCGAGCTGGTTATCGAAGTTGCGGGTGACCAGGCTGACTAGTGTGCGGTCGAGCGCCACCCCGCCCAGCAGCAGCAGTACCGTGATCCACGCCGCCGCGATCACCATCATCCGGCGCGACAGCGAGCCGGTGTGGGGGGCAGCGGCGGAGGCGCCGGGCTTGTGCGCCTCCTCAGTCATGCAACGTCAGCCGCGCCCCGGCCCCGCCGGGTCGTCGAGGCTGTAACCAAGCCCGCGGATCGTGGTGATCACATCGGGGCCCAGCTTCTTGCGGATACGGGTGACGAAGACCTCGATGGTATTCGAATCGCGGTCGAAATCCTGGTCGTAGATATGCTCGATCAGCTCGGTACGGCTGACCACCTTGCCCTTGTGGTGGAGCAGGTAGGAGAGCAGCTTGTATTCCTGCGCGGTCAGCTTGACCGGCTCTCCGGCCAGCGTGACCCGGCCCGAGCGCGTATCAAGCCGGACATCGCCGGCGGTCAGTTCGGACGAGGTATTGCCCGAGGCGCGGCGGATCAGCGCGCGCAGGCGGGCGATCAGTTCTTCGGTCTGGAACGGCTTGGCGAGGTAATCGTCGGCCCCGGCATCGAGACCTGCGACCTTGTCCGACCAGCTATCGCGCGCGGTCAGCACCAGCACCGGAAACTTGCGGCCTTCCTTGCGCCACATGCCGAGGACGGTCAGTCCGTCGATCTCGGGCAGGCCAAGGTCGAGCACCACCGCATCGTATTCCTCAGTCGAGCCGAGAAAGTGGCCGTCTTCGCCATCGGTCGAGAGGTCAACCGCATAGCCGGTGGCCTCAAGCGTGGACTTGAGCTGGCGCCCAAGGGTCGGTTCGTCCTCGACGATCAGGATACGCATCGCAAATTCCCCAAAGATGTGGCGATCAAATGGGACCAAAGCCCCGCAGCGTCAAGCTGAGTGCCTAACGGCGCTGGCGCATGATCTCGCCGGTGCGGGCATCGACATCGATGAAGATCACACGGCCTTCGCGGATGAACTTGAGGCGATAGGCCATCGCCGCCGGATCGTATTCGGGGCCGAGGTACTGCGCCCCGGGCATCAGCGGCAGCACCTTGGTTTCGATCTCGCGCAGCGAGCGGACATTGCCGGCACGCAGCTCTTTGCGCGCCTTGCCCTGTTCGTCCTTGGGGCCGGCCAGCGCTGGCATTGCTGGCAGCGCCAGCGCCAGGATCAGCAAGGGGGCAAGTTTCCTCATGGTGCGCCGGTGGCTAGGCCCAATGCCTTGAACAAGGTGTGAATGGTTCATGCGGTCCGCAGCAAGGCAATGTAACGCTTGCGGATTTCGGCGGTCAGCGTGCCTGGGCCGCCGTTGCCAATCGGCTTGCCGTCAACCTCAACCACCGGCAGCACCAGGGTTCCCGCCCCCGAAATGAACGCCTCGCGCGCGGCGAACAGCTCTTCGGGGGTGAACGGCCGCTCCTCCACCTCCAATCCGATCGCGCGCGCGATCTCCAGCACGCTGATCCGCGTCACTCCCGGCAGCACCCCGGAATCGACCGGGTGCGAGACCAGCACGCCGCGGCTGTCGATGATATGCGCGTTGGAACTGGTCGCCTCGGTCACCACGCCGCCTTCGACCAGCCAGGCATCATCAACCCCGGCCTCACGCGCTTCGGCTTTCATCATCACCGCGTAGAGCAGCTGGGTGGTCTTGGCGCTGCGCACATGCCAGCGCAGGTCGGGCCGCAGCACGATCCGATGCCCACGTTCTGCCAGCGGATTGGCGATCAGCGCATCGGCCTGGGTATAGGCAATCCGCGTCGCCGGGATCGCCGGATCGGGCAAAGGGAACGCCCGGTCCGCGGCTTCACCGCCAGTCAGCTGGAGATAGACCCGGCCTTCGGCCAGACCGTTGCGGGCAATCAGCTCGGCCAGCACTGTCGGCCAGTCGGTGTCGTCAACGATCCGCGCCATCGCTTTCGAGCGCTCGAGCCGCGCGGCATGGTGCGGCCAGTTGCAGAACCGCCCGTCGATCACCGGCGAGACCTCATAGACCCCTTGCCCGAAAGTCAGGGCGCGATCGAAGATCGAGACTTTGGCCTCGATTTCGGGGACGAACTCACCGTTGAGCCAGACTGTGCGCATCTGAACCCTCTCAACGCCGCTGTGCGCCTTGTCAACGCGTCTAGGTGCCCCTAGGTGCCGCGCTTCATGGCCGCCGCACCGATCCTTTCCTGGGAAGACCTGGGCCTGCAGCAGGGCTCTGGCTGGCTGTTTCGCGAGCTTGGCCTGCACATCGCCCCGCGCGACCGGCTCGCGCTGATCGGCCGCAATGGCGCGGGCAAGACCACGCTGCTGAAGCTGATCGCGGGCGAGATCGAGGCCGACAAGGGCAAGCGTTCGATCCAGCCGGGCACCCGGATCGTGATGCTCGAGCAGGACCCTTTCTTCACCGGCTATGCGACGCTGATGGACTTTGCGCTGCATGGTCCGGGTGCGCCGGAACAACACGCGGTCGAAGCGATCGCTGGGCAGCTGGGGATCGACATGAGCCCGCCCTGCCGAGAGCGCCAGCGGCGGCGAACGGCGCCGCGCCGCGCTCGCCCGGGCGCTGGCTTCCGAGCCCGATCTGCTGCTGCTCGACGAGCCGACCAACCACCTCGATCTCGCCGCGATCGATTGGCTGGAGGACTGGCTGAGCCGCTACAAGGGCGCTTTCGTAGCGATCAGCCACGATCGCACCTTCCTGACCCGGTTGACCAAGGCAACGCTGTGGCTCGACCGCAGTGCGCTGCGCCGCAAGGAGATCGGTTTCGGCGGCTACGAGGCCTGGGAAGAGGCGGTCTATGCCGAGGAAACCCGCGCCGCAGAACGGCTCGACGCCCGGCTCAAGCTGGAAGCACACTGGCTCGAGCGCGGGGTCACCGCGCGGCGCAAGCGCAACCAGGGGCGGCTCGAGAAACTCTGGGAAATGCGCGCCACTCGTGCCGCGATGCTCAGCCCGCAAGGCGCGGCGAAGCTCGCGCTGGCGAGCGACGATGTGAAGACTAAGGCGGTGATCGTTGCCGACAAGGTCACCAAGCGCTTTGGCGAGCGCACCATCATCAAGGATTTCACGCTTCGGATCACGCGTGGCGACCGGATCGGGGTGGTCGGCGCCAATGGCACGGGCAAGACCACGCTGCTCAAGCTGCTGACCGGCGAACTGGCGCCGAACAGCGGCACAGTCACCCTCGCCAAGACGCTCCAGGGCACGGTGATCGACCAGCAGCGCAGCCTGATGAGCCCGGAAAAGCGGGTCCGCGACGTGCTGGCGGAGGGCGGCGACTGGATCGACGTGCGCGGGGTCAGGAAGCATATCCAGGGCTATCTCAAGGACTTCCTGTTCGAACCGTCGCTGGTCGATGCCCGGATCGGCACGCTGTCGGGCGGCGAGCGTTCGCGGTTGCTGCTGGCCCGCGAGTTTGCGCGGCTGTCCAACCTCTTGGTGCTCGACGAGCCGACCAACGACCTCGACCTCGAGACCCTCGACCTGCTCCAGGAAGTGATCGCCGACTACGACGGCACCGTCCTGATCGTCAGCCACGACCGCGACTTCCTCGACCGCACGGTGACGGTGACGCTGGGGCTCGATGGCTCGGGCAAGGTCGATATCGTCGCGGGTGGTTACGAGGATTGGGTTAAGCAGCGGAGCCAGCGGGCAACGCCTGCGAAGAGCGCCAAGCCCGCGACCGAAGCCGCTCCAGCGCCCGCGCCTGCACCCACCAAGGCCAAGCTGACCTACAAGGACCAGCGCGACTACGACCAGCTCCCCGCCCGGATCAATGCGCTCCTCGCCGAGATCGCCCGCGATGAGGAAGCCCTCCATGACCCCGCGCTCTACACCCGCGACCCGGCAAAGTTCGCCGCGCTGACCAACGCAATTGAGGCGGCGCGGGCGGAGAAGGATGCGGCCGAAGAGCGCTGGCTGGAGCTGGCGGAGCTGGTGGAAGGGTGAAGAGACCCCTCCGTCAGCGCTTCGCGCTGCCACCTCCCCATTTGCGCTGACGCGAAAATGGGGAGGACCTTGCCCGGCTTTGATCCTCTCCATTTTGCGAAGCCAAATGGGGAAGTGGCAGCCCGCCAGGGCTGACGGAGGGGCCCTGCGACGGCTCGGAACCTGACAAACCTGACAGGTCCCAGGAACCAAAAAAACCACCCCCCCTCACTCGATCCGGTAGAACCCCGCCACCCGGTTCAGCGCCAGCTTGAGCACCAGCTTGCCGCTCCTTGCCGGCCAGGCCAGCGCGCGTTCAGCGTCGGGCAGCGTCTCGCCAGCGCAAACCACCCGCCACAGCACATCGTTGAGCCCCGGCCCCGCAGCGCTGACAGCGCCATCGAAGCGTTGCCGCGCCGCCAGCTGGCGTTCGCTGGGGTGGAGCCCGCGATCCGCTCCGCCGCCCTGGACCCGCACCGGGTCCCAGCGCATCGTCACCCCGGCTGAGAGCTGCGCCGTCTCCCAGTCGCGGCGCAGGCATTCGCCCGCGGCGAACTGCGCGTCGGACAAGTGCCCGCGTGCGTGGAGCCAGGTCAGCGGGCTCTCGGCAAGATTGACCGAGACCGAGCGCCTTCCCTTGCGCGGTGCGCTGCGCAGCGGCCCGTCATCGGTAAGTTCGCGTTCGATAAGCTGGCGCTGCATCGCATTCCCCTTCGCTGTTGGCTCAAGCGAATTGGCTTGCCAAATGCGCGGCTCTGTAGGAAAGCAGAAAAACCATATTGGTTAGTCGGGGGCAGGCCATGATCAACCGCATCCGCGACATCCGGCGCAGCAAGGGCCTGACCCTGGCCGACGTCGCCGCGCGCTGCAAGCCGGCGACCACCGCGCAGACGATCGGCCGGCTCGAGACGGGTACGCGGCAACTGTCCTTGGTGTGGATGAACCGGATCGGCGCGGCACTGGGCGTCGAACCCGGGCTGCTGGTGCGCGGTGAAACTGCCGAGCAGCCCAAATATGTTGCCCGCCTGACCGCCGATGGCGCCGAACCGCTGAGCGCACCGCGCGATGCAATCCTGCCGACCGCGCTGGGCGGTGACGGTCCGCTGCTCGCGCTCGCGGTCGAAACCGGTGCTGGGCAATACCGCCCCGGCGATCAGCTGTGGCTGCGCCAACATGCGCCCGAGGACTTCGCCAAGCTGCTCAATCGCGATGTGCTGGTGCCGCGCGCCGGCGGGCGGTTCGCCTTCGGGCGCCTGATCGACCGCGACGAGCACCGCGTCGCCATCCTCCCCCCCGATCCTGGCCAGCGCCAGGTCGTGATCGACAATCCGGCCTGGATCGCCGCGGCAGAAATGCTGGTGCGGCAGTTGTGAAGCCGCTTCGGGTCCTGTCGCTCTCGACGCTTTACCCCAACGCTCACACGCCCAATTTCGGGGTCTTCGTCGAACGCCAGATGCAGGCGGTGGCGGCGCGCGGCGATGTCGATCTGGTGATGGTCAATCCGCTTGGCATCCCGCCCTTCCCGCTCTCGCTCCACCCGCGCTACCGGGCGCTGAACCAAGTTGCGCGCGAAGAACTACGCGGCGGAGTGCGGGTGTTGCGCCCGCGTTTCACCGCGCTGCCTGGCCCGTTCGGGCGCTTCAACGCCGCCGCTGAGGCGCGCGCGGTGATGCCGCTGGCCCGCAAGCTCCACGCCGAAACGCCGTTCGATGTGGTCGACGCCCAATTCTTCTGGCCCGATGGCCCCGCCGCGATGCGGGTTGCTCGCGCACTCGGCCTGCCGCTGTCGATCAAGGCGCGGGGAGCGGACATTCACTATTGGGGGGCGAAGCCGGGCGTGGTCGAGCAGGTTCGCGCCGCTGCGCTGGCGGCGGATGGACTGCTCGCGGTGGCGGGCGGGCTGGCCGACGATATCGCCGCGCTGGGGGTGCCGCGCGGCAAGATCACCATCCACCGCACCGGGCTCGACCGCAGCCTGTTCCGCCCGCTCGACAAGGCGGAATGCCGAGCCAAGCTGGACCTGCCGCTGGACAAGCCGGTGCTGGCAACAGTCGGCGCGCTGATCCCGCGCAAGGGCCAGCGTTATGCGATCGAGGCGTTGGCAGCCTTGCCCGATGCCGTGCTGGTGCTGGCCGGGTCCGGCGGCGATGAGGCCGAACTGCGCGCTCTCGCCGACGCGATGGGACTGTCAGAGCGGGTTCGCTTTCTTGGCGCGGTGCCGCATGGCGAACTGCCGGTGGTGCTTTCCGCCGCCGATGTCTTCGTGCTGCCCACCGCCAGCGAAGGTCTGGCCAATGCCTGGGTCGAGGCGCTGGCCTGCGGCACCCCGGTGGTGACCACCTCGATCCCCGGTGCGCTCGAACTGCTCACCCAGCAAGCCTGGGGCGGTTTTGCTGCGCGCGACGGAGCGGCGATTGCGGCAGTGGTGCGCGCGATCCTCGCCGCCCCACCCTCACGCGAAGAAGTGCAGCGCGGCGCGCAAGGGTTCAGCTGGGAAGCCAGTGCCGAGGCATTGGTGGCGCACTGGCGGGGTTTGGCTGGGAAGCAAGATCCTCTCCATTTTGCGAAGCCAAATGGGGAGGTGGCAGACGCCGCAGGCGGCTGACGGAGGGGTATTCTGCCTCGCGAGATTACCCCTCCGTCAGGTGCTTCGCACCTGCCACCTCCCCATTTGCACTACGTGAAAATGGAGAGGATCAAGGGTCTCAGCCCAGCTCGCGCGCCAGTTTTTCCTGCTTGTCGAGCGCGGTTTCGATCGGCACGAAGCTGGCCGAATTGACCTTGAGCCAGACCAGGATCGGCGCGGCCATGTAGATCGAGCTGTAGGTGCCGACGAAGATCCCCAGCGTGATCGCTGCGGTGAAGCCGAAGATCACATTCGGGCCCAGGAACAGCAGCGCCAGCAAGGTGATCAGCACCGACAGCGAGGTCACCACGGTTCGGCTCAGCGTCTCGTTGACCGAAAGGTCGAGCAGTTCGGGGATCGGCATCCGGCGGTACTTTTTGAGGTTTTCGCGGATCCGGTCATAGACCACGATGGTATCGTTGAGCGAATAACCGATCAGGGTCAGGATCGCGGCGACGATGTTGAGGTCGAACTCCAGCTGGGTCAGCGCGAACAGTCCCAGGGTCAAGGTCACATCGTGAACCAGCGCGAACAGCGCGCCGACCCCGAATTGCCATTCGAACCTGATCCAGATGTAGATCGAGATCGCCACCATCGCCAAGCCAAGCGCGAGCATCCCGGTGCGGAACAGCTCGCCCGAAACCTTGCCCGAAACCGAATCGACCCCGTCGATCCGCGCATCGGGGTGCTTGGCCTTGATCGTCGCGGTGATCTTGCTGGCCATTTCGGCGGACAGCCCAGGGTTCTTTTCGGAGCCTTCGGGCAGCTTCATCCGGATCGAAATTTCGTTGGGTTTGCCGAACTGCTGGATGATCGGTTCGCCATAGCCGAGCGAACCGACCGACTCGCGCAGCTCCCCCACCGGCGCTTCGGCGCTCTGGACGAAAGTCGCGCGGATCATCTGGCCGCCGATGAAATCGACCCCGAGGTTGAGGCCTTTGGTAGCTACCAGCCCGATCGAGGCGGCCATCAGCAGCAGGCTGATCACATAGAACGGCACCCGCCAGCGCAGGAACTTGATGTCGGTGTTGTCGGGAACGAGCTTGAGCAGTTTCATGTGCCTGGTCCCTTAGAGCACGATATCGGCAGGCCGCGCACGGCGCAGATAGCCCGCCACCCACATCCGGGTGAGCGTGACCGCGGTGAACACTGAGGTGGCGATGCCGATCGCCAGCACCACCGCGAAACCCTTGATCGGGCCCGAGCCAAAGAAGAACATGAGGCCCGCGGCGATGATGTTGGTGATGTTGGCATCGAAGATTGCGCGGCTGGCTTCCTTGTAGCCGGTTTCGACCGCCTGAATCACCCGCCGTCCGCGCGCGCGCTCTTCGCGGATCCGCTCGTTGATCAGCACGTTGGCATCGACCGCGGCGCCGATCGTCAGCACGAAACCGGCGATCCCGGGGAGCGTCAGCGTGGTGTTGATCACCGCCATGATCCCCAGGATCATCGCGGTGTTGAGCACCAGCGCGGCGCAGGTGTAAATCCCGAAGCGGCCGTAAGTCAGCAGCATGAACGCCGCTAGCGCCAACGTACCAATGCCGAACGCGATCATCCCCTTGCGGATTGAATCGGCGCCCAAGTCAGGTCCGACGGTACGCTCCTCGATCACCTTGAGATCGACCGGCAATGCACCTGAACGCAGCGAAATCGCCAGTTGATTGGCGCTCTCGCTGGTGAAGCTGCCCGAGATCTGCGCGCGCCCGCCCAGGATCGGTTCGTTGATGTTCGGCGCGGAAATCACCATGCCATCGAGGATGATCGCGAACGGCTTGTTGACGTTGTCGGTGGTCAGCTTGGCGAACCGGGCACCCCCCTGCGCGTCGAATGTGATGTCGACAATCGGCTGGTTGTCCTGCTGGCTGTTGCCCGGCTGGGCATTGGTCAGCCGGTCGCCCTTGATCCCGCCGAGCCGCTTGACTGCAATCGTCGGAGCCCCGTTGCAGGCCCGCTCGTTCTCGCACGGGACGATCTGGCTGCCTGGCGGGACAATCCCTTGCGCCACTTCGCTGGGCAGCGCGGTGCCATCGACCAGCTTGAATTCAAGCTTGGCGGTCTTGCCGAGCAGATCCTTGAGCGCGGCCGGATCCTTGAGGCCTGGGACCTGAACCACGATCCGATCGTCGCCCTGACGGATGATCGTCGGCTCGCGCGTGCCGAGCGCGTCGATCCGCTTGCGGATAACCTCGAGCGCGGTTTCCATCGCCTGGGTAACCGCGAGATCGAGCCCGGCCTGGGTCGGAGTAAGGACCACGCGGCTGCCGCTGTCGAGCACATCGAGGTTCCAGTCGCGCTGCCCGGTCAGGCTGGCGCCGCTGGTCAGGGTCTGCAGCACTTCGCGCGCGGCATCGGCCTGGCTGGGATCGGCCAGCATGACACTGACGGTGCCGTCCTTGGTCGAAATATCGCCGTGGCGGATCGCCGGATCGGCATTTTTGAGCCGGTTGCGGACATCCTCTTCCATCGATTCAAGGCGGACGCGGCGGACCTGCCCGGCATCGGCCTCAAGCAGGATGTGGCTGCCGCCCGCAAGGTCGAGCCCAAGGTTGACCGTGGGACCCGGCAGCGCTGCGGGCCACGGCAGGCCCGAGACCGCAAAGATCGAGGGCAGCGCCGCGAGGCACGCGAGCAGCGTGATCCCCCACAGCCAAATCTGCTTCCAACGAGGAAAGTCGAGCATCTGCGCTTGCGCCCGGTTCAGTCGTTGGCCGCCGCGCCGACCGGCGGGATGATGTCGGATACGGTCGACTTGAGCACCTTGACCTTGAGGTTGGAGCCGAGATCAACCTCGGCATAGTGATCGTCGATCACCCGGGTGACCTTGCCGACGATCCCGCCGCCGGTCAGCACCTGGTCGCCCTTCTTGATCCCCTGGACCTTGGCGGCGTGCTCCTTCTGGCGCTTCATCTGCGGGCGCAAGATCAGAAACCAGAACACCGCGACCATCGCCACCAGCGGCATGAACTGGAGCCAGGCCGGCGGCGCATCGGCGCCCGCGGCGGCGGCGGAAAGGGACAGGAGGATCGGGCTGGACATGGCGATTTTCAGCTCTCTTGCGACGCGCGCCCGGAACGTCCCAGGCAGGATGGGGCGCGCCTAGCAGCTATGCGGAGGCGGTGCAACGCGCCCTCCCCCCTGCCGGCGCTCAGCCCCAGATGGCGCCTGACGCCGCAGGATCAAGGGGCAGCCCCGCGAATCGCACACAGCACCTTGCCTTGCCCCGCGCCGCTGCCTATAGGCGCGGCCTCGCTGCCGCCTTGGTGCGGCGGGCGACAAAACGGTCGGGACGTAGCGCAGCCTGGTAGCGCATCACACTGGGGGTGTGGGGGTCGGAGGTTCGAATCCTCTCGTCCCGACCAATTTAGTCATAAATATCAATAAGCTACACTCACTCACCGGCGCTTGATCCAGAGCCCAGTGTTGCGCTGGTGGTGCAAAATATTCGCAACATCGCCGGTCGCTGCGCACTTCGCAGGAAACAATGCAACCTAATGGGACAGCTATTGAGGCCGATTGGGACCGCTTTGCTCGTCTCCGCCATGCATTCCCCAGCCAAACCACGGAATTCCGGGTTACTCTGAACCTCCACGACATCAAAAAGGAGTGTGGCGGTCGGATATTCGGGCCATTTAGCAGTATGCTGGTGCATACGCCTGCCGGCAAAATGGCAGCTCCGTCGGACGCTGGGGACTGTCCGCTAATAGGGAGGCGATCGCGGTGAACCGTCATTCATTCAGCTGGCTGGCGTCTGTTTGACGCCCTCATTCCCGACGTGCAAACTCGTCCGTCGACCGCCCAGAATCGGACTTTGAATGAGCATCCATCGGTTGTTTCACATTGCAGACATTTCGGACTATCCGGTCTGGCTGGCGAAGCTGCAAGCATCCCGCCCGCCATTGCTACAATCGATTGCAAATTGCTGTTGCAATGCGTTGCCCCATTACCTAGGCGTTGACGAAAGATGATTTGAATAGGGATTCTTTTGCCTTGACCTCAGCATGGACGCACGAGCATGTTTCCCGCATCGAGGAGCAGGACTTTCCCGTTGTTCGCATGATTTCGGAACCCCAGGCTCGCCCTCTTCTTCCGGGAATTTTGCTTTGGGACATGTGGCCGGTACAGCTTTCTGACGGCAGCATCGCGGAAATCGATGGAGGATCTCTTTGGATGGCGCTTGCGGCTCCTGATAGGTCAGATCCAGGACTGCGCCATTTTGAAGCGCGCATCAGGCTGCTGCACTTGACGAACAACCAATGGCGCGACCTGGGATGGGCTCTGCCCGATACGGATTACGCTTTCGAGCGCGAATGGGCTGGATCGGCTTTGCTGAAAGACAAGACAGTTTCATTGTTCTTTACGGCCGCGGGCCGTGCCGACCAACCCGGCGGCTATCAGCAGCGCCTGTTTGAAACCCACGGCACATTGCAGGCTGGTGGCCATATTGCGGAGTGGAGCGACCTACGGGAATCGGTGGTCAACAGCGGCGAGTTTTACGATCTGGCTGATCAGCAAGAGGGTGAGCCAGGCAAAATTACCGCCTTTCGCGATCCCGCCTACTTCTGCGACCCGGCAGACGGGCAGGAGTATCTGCTATTCACGGCCTCCTTGGCGGGTTCAACATCCGAATACAACGGTGCGGTTGGCATTGCCCGCCGATCGGGTGAAGACGGCTGGGAATTGTTACAGTCGTTGGTGCATGCTGACGGCGTCAACAATGAGCTGGAACGCGCGCACATGGTCGTCAGCGATGGCCGCTACTACCTTTTTTGGGTAACCCAGGCGGGCACCTTTAATCCTGTGGGTCCAGTTGGTCCGACAGGCCTTTACGGCATGGTCTCCAATCAGCTTTTTGGTGACTATGAACCGATCAATGGCAGCGGCCTGATCCTGGCCAATCCACGTGAAGAACCCTCACAAACCTACAGCTGGCACGTCACCAAGGAGCTCTTGGTGAGCAGCTTTGTCGATCATTGGGGTCTCAAAGGGCGCAGTTTGGCGAACGATCCCCAGCTGGCCGCCGCAAGCTTTGGCGGAACCCCTGCTCCTTTCGTCAGATTGGTTCTGGATGGCAATCGCGCAAGCTTGTGCATTGACTTGGCCAATGTCGGCTGACGGGAAAAACCTGTTCGGCGCAGTCGAGGCGGGCGGAACCAAATTTGTCCTCGCTATCGGCAGTGGCCATGATGATATAGTCGCCCAGACGCAAATACCGACAACTACTCCCGACGAAACGCTACAGCGCGCGATTGAGTGGTTTCAAGGCCAAGGCGGCATTGCGGCCTTAGGCATCGCGTCTTTTGGTCCGGCTAACCTTGATCCTGCATCACCAAAATGGGGCTACATCGCCGATACCCCCAAGCCGGGTTGGAGCCAGACCAACGTCGCGGCTTGTCTTGGCGATGCCCTGAACTGCCCCGTTGGTTTTGATACCGACGTGAATGGGGCCGCCATTGGTGAACTTCTGCACGGCGCGGCCGAGGGCTGCGACGTCGCGATCTATGTCACAGTGGGAACGGGCATTGGTGGCGGCGCGGTTGTCGGCGGGCAAACAATCAAGGGCATGCGCCATCCGGAAATGGGCCATGTGATGCTGCGCCGCCATCCAGAGGATCAGAAATTCGACGGGGCCTGTCCGATTCATGGCGACTGCCTCGAAGGCCTGGCGTCCGGCCCTGCGATCAAGGCTCGCTGGGGGTCGTCACTTTCCGAATTGGCGCTGGATCATATCGCGCACGAAATCATTGCGGACTACTTGGCGCAATTCTGCCAGATACTGATCGCGCTCTATTCACCGCAGCGCATCATTCTGGGCGGAGGGGTCTTGCAAGCAAGCGGGCTGCTCGACAACATTCGCAGCCGCGCCAGCGCGCGGGCGGGAAGCTACTTCGGCGTTGATGCAGGAGCGATCATCATGCCACCCGGTCTTGGTACCCGCTCGGGAATTGCCGGTGCATTCGAACTCGCAAAGAGGGCATTGAATGTCGAAAACTGACGCCGGCAAAAGAGTGGCAATTGTCATTGTCGGCGGCGGCACGGCAGGCTGGCTGACAGCAGCGTTTTTGCAGAACCAGCTGCCTCACACTCTGAACCGCCCGGTTGAAATTACAGTCATCGAGGCCGAGGACATTCCGACCGTTGGAGTGGGGGAGGCCACCATCCCCTCAATCCGTCAAACGTTGGCGGCTTGCGGTATCGAGGAACATGTGTTTCTGAAAAACTGTGGTGCTACCTTCAAGCAGGGCATCGAATTCATCAACTGGCGCGACGATCCCAAGGAGCACGGCGCCAACAGCTATTTCCACCCATTCGGTGACCAGATCATGGTCGAAGGCAAAGATGCGACCTGGCAATGGCTGCAATTGCCGCAGGAACAGCGCGATGCCTATGCCGAGCAATTTTCCGTGCAAGCCGAAATTGCGCGAAGCGGCCAGGCGCCAAAGAACTTCACCGACAAGCCCTATGATGGCGCTCTCGCCTATGCCTATCATCTCGACGCTGGGAAACTCGCGCAGTTCTTGAAGACACTCAGCAAGGGGCGCGGAGTCTGCCACAAGGTGCAAAAGGTCGTGGCCATCGAGCGCAATGGCGACCACATAAGCGCACTGCGACTGGACGATGGCGAACATATCGAGGCCGATCTGTTTGTCGACTGCACCGGTTTTGCCGCCAGGCTGATCAATTCCGACAAGCAGAACAGTTTCAACAACCTGACAGGCACATTGTTTGTTGACCGCGCGGTTGTGACCAGGGTGGAAAATGAAAGCCTGGCGGACGTCATCGGCTACACCAAATCGACCGCGCAAAGTGCCGGCTGGATATGGGATATCGCGCTGCAGGATCGCAGAGGCGTGGGCCACGTCTACTGCTCACGCTATATCGACGACGATGCCGCCAAGGCGGAGCTGGCCGCTTATGTGCAGCAACCGGTCGAAACCCTGGAAACGCGCCGGCTCGATATGCGTATCGGCTATCATGACCAGCAATGGCGCGGCAATTGCGTGGCGGTCGGGCTGTCGAGCGGTTTTCTGGAACCGTTGGAATCGACCGGGATCTACCTGATCGAAATGGCCAACTGGGCGATGCTGGAATACGTGCCGCGCTATCTTGCCGGGGCGCAGCCCCAGGCCAGCTACAACCGGATATTGCACAATCACTACGACAACATCACCGATTTCCTGAAGATGCACTACTGCCTGTCAAACCGCCGCGATACGGTATTCTGGCGCGACAATTGCGACATCGCGACGATCCCGAAATCCCTGCAGGTCAATCTGGCGACATGGAAATCCGCGGTGCCCAGTATCTATGATTTCCACAGCACGACCCAGTGCTTCTCGGCCACGAATTACAAATTCGTCCTCTACGGCATGGGTGGCGCAGGAGGGGGTACTCAAACGTCCGAACCGAGCGGGTATGTCAGCGGAACGATGCGAGAACTGGCCGAGCGCCGATCAAAGCTGCGTGATTTTGTGCTGCGCGACACCGTTCCCAATTTGGCCTATTTCGAGGCTCTCCAGAAACTATAGATTGCGCCGCATGCGAGGCTTGGCCTGAGCCACGGACTTATCGCGTCGTTGGACAAAGAAAGGGCGCCCGCAATGCGCGGACGCCCTTCCCTCTTTGCGACCCGATTAAAAATTGAACCGGATGTTTGCAGCTACCGTGCGGCCCTGGATGGAACGGCCGATCGTCACTGTGTTGGGCGCCCCTGCATACAGGGACTCGCGCCCGTCATTCGCCGATTCCGTGATCCCTGCTTTGTCGAACAGGTTGTTCACATTAAGCGAAAATTCCAGGCTTTCCGTCAAGTTCACAGCTCCGGTCAGATGCACGACCGAATATCCCTTCTGGGTAAGGGTATTGGCGTCATTGGCAAAGCTGCTGCCTGTGCCGATCCAGCTCGCTGATACGCGGAACCGGTCAAAGTCCAGACTGGGCGTGATGGCCCAGATCAGCTTGGCTTGACGCTGCGGCCGGTTGCCAATCAGTGCGGCATTCACGACATTTGCCGAATTGCGGGCGTCCTTGATTTTAGCGTCAGTATAGGTGGCAGTCGCGTAGAGATTGAAAACGCCCTTGTTATAGTAAGCTTCGAGCTCAAGGCCCTTGGCGTCATAACTGCGGATCTGCCCGGACGGAGGCGTGATGGTGATGTTGGATTCCTCGGTTTTTGACAGGAACAATGTCCCGTAAAAATCGAGCTCGCCGCCGCCCAGCGCCAGATCCTGAGCCTTGAAGCCAACTTCATACTGCTTGACGGTGTCGACATAGGCGCCTTCAGCCCCGGCCAGCAACCCGCCGCTCGCATCGCGAACACCGAAATCAAGCGCACGGTCAAAGTTGAAGGAGGCGCCGCTTGAGGCGCGGCCGAAGACCGAGAAGCTGTCGCCGATCAGGTAGTTTGCGCCGATCGACCAGGCAAAATTGTTTGCTTTCAGATCGGCGCGCGCATCGACTGTACCCCTGTTCAGCGAGACAGTTGCTTCCGTGCCGGTGATCGCTCCATCGCCATTGACGTCGAACGGACCGCCAGAAGCGGAAGTTCGAATGCCGTTTTGCGTCATGCTGTCATAGCGGACGCTCGCATCGAAACTCAGATCGCCTGTCTTGACGGCCAAGGCCGCAAATGGCGAACTAACCTGGGCTTCCAGATCATAGTTGCGGTTCGAGCCATCCCAGCCAAACGCCTGGTTGACGCCGGCAATGCCGTTGATTGAACCGGGTGTGGCAATCAGGGCTGCGTCATTTTCCGTGGTCGTGACCAACCGTGTCCAATGCCAATCCTGCTTGAAATTCTGGTGCATGAAGAAATGGCCAACAGCGAGATCCACCGAGGTGCCGCTGCCAACTTCAAAGGATTTGGAAAGGCGGACATCGTTGGCGAAGTTGCTCATATCATCAAGATTGACGTCGAATACGGCGACATCGGATGCCAAGCCATTTGGCAGGTTTGCAGCGGTCACCGCGGTGCCGGCCAGAGGACCGTTGTAGTAGGTCGAACCCGCGAGCGCTGCCGCGTCCAGTGCCCCATAGGTGAAGAAGCCCAGGAATTCGCCCGAAATGTCCTGATAGCGCGTCTTGGTCGACAGATCGATGCCGCCGCCAAGGTCAAACTTTGTCTCCAGACCGATCGATTTCACCTTGTGGTTCAGGCCATCGGCAACATCATAGGGTTCAAGCTGATTGCGACCGTTTACCGCAAGGCCATTGCGGGTCAGGTTGCTGTAGAGGCTATGATTTGCCGCGTCGAAACCGCCAAGACTGGTGCCAACAACGCCGCTGTTGGCATCACCTGTGCGCGACACCAGTTGCGGGAAGTAGGCCTGTTCCTTCTTGTCGATAATTTTGCCGGTCACGCGCACATAGCCAGCTTCGAATTCTTTGGTGAGACTCAGGCGAAGCTGGCCGCCGGAAACGGGGTTATAGCCCAAATCGCGAAAGTCACCGCCCTGCTGGAAGTGGCCACCAATATGGAAATACAGATCGTCAGCCAGCTTGGCTCCGTATTCCGCGTCGACGCGGTAGTCCTTGTGGTCAACACCGATCCCGAAACCGACCGAGCCGCCCTCGGTTTTACCGGTTTTGCCGATGAGGTTGATGATCCCGCCTGGGCCGTTGGTGGTGAGCGTCGAGGCGGTGCCGCCGCGAACCGATTCGACACGGGCCAGTGTTGAATCCGACTTGTAGAAGCCATCTGCCGGCGCAAAGAGATGATCGCCAAACAGGAGGATGGGAAGGCCATCTTCCTGCATCGAGAGGAACTTCGCACCGCCGGTCGAGATGGGAATGCCGCGAACGTTGATGTTCGAGTTACCGCCACCCGATGAACTTTCCGAACGAATGCCCGGCAATTGACGAAAGATTTCGGCGAGGTTTGTAGGATTGGTGGCAGTGATCGCTTCCGCACCCAAGGAGGAAACCGAAATCGACGTGTCGATCTTGTTCTTGCCTGCGGCGGAAACGACGCCGGTGACAACGATTTCGTTGTCTTCAGCGCCAGTGTCCTCAGGCTGAACATCCTGCGCATGGGCGCTCGCACTGATAAAAGCTGTCGTTGCAGCCGTTGCCAACAAGGCGCGACGGATCACTTTCATCGGTCAAATCCTCCCAAGATCGCCCTCATGATTGGGGCGAGTTATTGCAGTGTGCGGGACAAGTCCTAATTGCGAAAACAAACGATTGCAATCGCAAAATGCAACCGATTGCAGAAAAATCCCAAAATCGCGTGATCCGTAATTTTTACTAAGCTATTTCAATTATTTAAACTTGCGTTTTCTGAAATCAAGCGGCTGCAACCCAGGCATCTGCGCGCGAGCTTCGTGCCTGGTAATCCTACGGTTTGAGTTGTCCGCCTGAGGTACTACCACGAATCACCAGCTTGGTAGGCGTGAGTGTGGCACTGAACGGCTTGCCCGCGATCTTGTCGATCAGCGCATTGACCATGATCTCGCCGCCTAGGGCAATATTCTGGTCGATGGTGGTCAAACCAGGCGAGATCATTTCGGCCTGCCCGATATTGTCGTAGCCGACGATGGCAACATCTTCCGGTACTCGCAAGCCCTTGGCCCGAACCGCATGAATGGCCGCGATGCCGAGCACATCGGACGCCGCAAAAATGGCGTCAAATCGGGTCGAACCATCGCACAATTCAAGGATCTTGCGGTACGCTTCATGGCCATCAAAAGACGAAGGGATCAGCAAGGGGGGATCCTGCCGATCCCCCTGTCCCTGCAAGGCAGACACCAGTCCTTCGTAGCGCAGCTTCACCTCGGGCAGATCGATATCGCCGAGGAACACGATGTGATGCCGGCCGATATCCTTGAGGTGTTGGCCAACCAGTCTCCCACCCTCGAAATTATCGCTGCCCACCAATGTATAGTCCGCCGCATCGATCATGCCGCCCCAAACGACGACACGATTGGCCGCGTCGCCGAGCGATTTCAGCCTTTCAGTCCGCCCCGCCTGACCGATAACGATCAAGCCATCCGCTTTGCCCGAAAGCAACAACCGCCGCTCGGATATCTCGGATGGGCTGTGCGGCAGATTGATGATCAAGTCATAGTCATGCTTTGCTGCCGCCTGTGAAACGGCGCCGATCATTTCGAGGAAGAACGGGTCGGAAAAATTCTGGTGCGAGCCCGGGTAGACGGGAATGACAATGCCCAGAGTCTGGCTTGATTTCTTGCGCAAATTGCGGGCCCGGGCATTGATGGCATAGCCTGTCTCGTTCGCAAGCCGCAGGATCAGTTCCTTTGTCTTGCCATTGACCAGGGGGCTGTCATTCAACGCGCGCGACACAGTTGAAATGTCGACGCCTGATAGCTTTGCGAGACCGCTCATCGTCATTCTGTCGCGATCAGGCATCGGCTTCTGTTCACCCTGCATCCAACGCAGCAATGCCGAATTGGCATTCCGCAGAGGCTTGCTTGGTCTTGTCCCTAGCCATCAGTCAATTATTCTTCAACTGGCACGCGGTGCCCCGCATTCACCAACAAGGTTGCCAATGCGCCTAGCAACATAAGGGCACCGCCCAGAAGCAGCACGTTGCGCGGATCGCCGTCCAGCAGAGGGCGATAAATCAGCGGCATGGTCAGGGTTTGAATGAGCATCGGGATGACAATGAACATGTTAAAAATACCCATGTAAATGCCATTGCGTTCGGGTGGGATGCAATCGGCCAGCATCACATAGGTATTGCCCATCATCCCGGCCCAGCCGATGCCAATCCCCAGCATCAGCACAAACAGCGCAGCCGGCGTATCGGCTCCAGGTAACAGCAGCATCGCGATGCCCGACGCAGTCAGGCAGGCTGCGTGGGTCATCCGCGCGCCCAACTTCGCAACGATGGGGATGAGCAGCAGCGCGCCAAGAAACGCGACAAAGTTATAGAGAGCACCTGCCTGCTGGGTGGTCAGCGTGGCGTCGCGAAAGGCCGCGCTGGTCGGGTCTCTGGTATCATAGATGGAGCGCCCGACGGCGAAGGTGACATACTGCCAATAGGCGAACATCGCATACCATTGGCACAGCATGGCGAGCGCCAGTTGTCGCATCGGCTTTGGCATGTTGCGGATGGCATCGACAATCTCTGCCAGGGTCGCCTTGACCGTCATCGGCCTTTGATCGAGCAAGGCCTTCTCATCATCGGTGAGCGGCAATTCTGGAACGCGCCAGACCGACCACACAATTGTGGAGATGGAGAGGATCGCGCCGATAATGAACGCGATGCGCACGATGACAGGAATGCCGTTGGCGTCCAGTACGTCTTTCGCGACAATGCTCGTAAGCAATGTGGGCGCCAGATAGGAAAGCGTCTGCGCCAGTCCCGTGAACGCGCTCTGCGTCAGAAAGCCGACGGAACGCTGCTCGCGTGCAAGCCGATCGGCAACATAGGCGCGGTAGGGCTCCATCGTGATGTTGTTGCCCGCATCCAGGATCCACAACAACGAGGCCGCAACCCACAACGCGGGGGAGTAAGGCATGAAGAACAGGCAGATGCTGCAGATGATCGCACCGATCAGGAAATAGGGTGTCCGGCGACCAAGGCGCGAATTGGTGCGGTCGCTCATCGCGCCCACGATCGGCTGGATAATCAGCCCGGTCATTGGCCCTGCAAGCCACAGCAGAGGCATCGTCGCCTCATCCGCACCGAGGAAACCGTAGATCGGGCCCATATTCGCCTGCTGCAGCCCGAAACTGAATTGCAGCCCGAAGAAGCCGATATTCATCTCGATGATTCTCAGCAGCGACAACCTTGGCTTTTCGGCGATTTGCACCTGAAACCCCTCCCAATCCCACCCCATCTCATCGAATGTCTGGCATAGATCACAATCAACTGCAATCGTTTGCATATTTTGACTGAAGTTGGTCGATCGGCCACATTTCTGAAAATGATGTGTCAGGTATCTGCGGTGTAAATGCAAATGAGCCGCCAATGGGGCCGAAGCCGGACTGGCAGAAAACGGCCCACTTGCAGACATGGGCCGCAGGTGAACGAACGACAGCTTTCGACGAGACGGATTGGAACTGGGAAAGGCGGCTATGTTAGCGAATGCTGCCGCATCATGCCCTTTGCGGATCGATCAGGATCTTGGCGTGCCGTTCGGGATCGCGCAGTTTCGTGAAGGCCGCTTCGACGCCGTCCAGCCCGACCACCCCGGTAATCATCGGCTCGCAGCGTACTTTGCCATCAGCAATCATGTGCAGCGCATCGCGGTACTCGAGCGGCGACTGACCGAAGACGAAGCGCAGTTCGACTTCCTTCTGCACCGCCAGCGCGGGCTCGATCCGGTCTTCCTGCATGCACACGCCGACCACCACGATCCGCGAGAACAACGGTGCACCGTCTACGATCGACTGGAGAATGCCGGGCACGCCGACGCATTCGAACACGACCGGACGCTTGGGGGTCTGCGCTCGGCATAGCCCCCACTGGTTCGGGGCGAGAGGCCGCCAATATCGATCTCGCTTCCATGGCGTGCGAACGGCGGGGCGACCACGCGGGTAGCGTGAGCGGGCAACGCAGCTTCTGACGCAATTCTTTTTTGGTGGTGCACTGGTGGTGGAAATCGCCGAAACTAGATGGAACATAATTAGAACAAATGCACAACCAGAGCAAGGTGGATATTGCTCCGGTCCGGGCAGAAATCTAAGGTTTCTACAGGGTTTTCAGCAACTAAGCTTAGACTAAAAAGTGCCAACTTTTCAAGCTGGGGGTGTGGGGGTCGGAGGTTCGAATCCTCTCGTCCCGACCAGTTTTGCGGAAGTTGAAACAGTCCGGGGGACTGTTTCCCGCAAAACTCCCGAGCGCAAGCGAGGGGCAATCTCTCCAAAGATCAATCCTGTTTCGGTGAAACGACGGGTCCGGGGCGGCTGTTTCCCGCGAGACCTCCCGCCCGCAAGCGACTGGCCGAGCTGGCCGCAACACTCTTCACCTCTCAGCATTTTCCTACACGCCCCGGTTTGGTTATGTGGCTTGCTCCCTCGATCTGAACCAGGAGCATCCCATGCCACTTCTCGAAGCCCTGATCGGCCCGATCGCCGCGCTCATCGACAAGGTCATCCCCAACCCCGCGCAGCGCGACAAGGCCAAGCTTGAGCTGCTGGCGCTGCAAGGATCGCAGGAGATGGCCGCGATCTCGGCGCAGCTTTCCGCAATCGTTGCCGAGGCCAACTCGCACGATCCCTGGACCAGCCGGGCCCGGCCTAGTTTCCTCTACGTGATGTACACGCTGCTGCTGTTCGCGCTGCCGATGGGGGTGCTGGCAGCGTTCCGCCCCGACAAGGCGCTGGCGATCGGTCAGGGGATGAATGCCTATTTGAGTGGCCTGCCCGAGCCGCTCTACGTGCTGTTTGGCACCGGTTATCTGGGCTACACCGCCGCCCGCCAGTGGGGCAAGGTTGCCGGCAGCGACAAGTAGGTGCGCAAGGCTGGGGACGAGTGTCACTTGGTTAGTTCCAGGTAAGCTTTTTCAGGCTATAAGCTGATTTGAAGCGAAAACACGGCTCGGTTGTGCGGGCCTGCTGCGGGAGTTCGAATGTGAACATGATCGAAAATGGCCGCATTCAGCTGGCTGCCGCATTGGTGGCAGTGCTTCTGCTGGGCGCCTGCTCGAACCGCGACACCAAGCTGTCCGAAGCCATGGCCACGGCCGAGCAGGCTGCCAGTCGGGCCGAGAAGGCCGCGGACCGTGCCGAAGCAGCAGCCAACAAGTCCAGCGCCGAGCCGGCCCCGGTTGTGGTCGAAGACGACGAAGAACCAGCCCAGGAAGATGCCGACAAGGCGCTCGCCGAACAGAACGAACCGCCCGCGAACGAGCCTGAGGCCGGCAACTGAGAGCATAGCGCTTGCGCCGCGCCTCGCTGCGGCTAAGGGTTTGAGCCGAAATGGCCCAGCCCAAGATCCTTGTTCTTAATGGACCCAACCTCAACCTGCTCGGCACCCGCGAGCCCGCGATTTACGGGCACGAGACGCTGGACCAGATCATGGCCCGTGTCATAGCGCGCGGTGCCGAACTGGGTGTTGCGGTAGAAGCGCGCCAGACTAACCATGAGGGTGTGCTGATCGACTGGCTGCACGAAGCGCGCGAGTGTGGCGTTCACGCCGTGCTGCTCAACGCTGCCGGCTATGCCCATACCTCGGTCGCACTCCATGATGCGATCAAGGCGATTCAGCTGCCAGTGATCGAAGTCCACTTGTCCGATCCTGAAACTCGCGAGCCATTCCGCCATCTTTCCTACGTCAGCATGGCGGCAGTGCAATGTGTAAAGGGTCTTGGCGCGCAGAGCTACATCGTCGCGCTCGAGGCTGCTGCCGCGCTTTAAGCTTGATACTGGCTCCACCCCCGCGCATAGGCGAAACCAGCATCACAGGCATGAGGAACGCATGAGCGACGCGAAGAGCGCAACCCGCGCCGGGGGCATGAATATCGACACCAAACTGGTGCGCGAACTGGCCGAATTGCTGGCCGAAACCGGGCTGACCGAAATCGAGGTTGAAGACGGCGATCGCAAGATCAAGGTGGCCCGGCAGGCCGCGCCGCTCGCTGCGGTTCACGCGGTGGGCGCCGCCCCTGCACTGGCTCCCGCCATGCCGCTTCCGGCCGCCGCGCCGGAACCGGTCGCCGCTGCGCAAGACCCCAATGCGGTCAAATCGCCGATGGTCGGGACCTGCTATCTCTCGGCCGAACCCGGCGCCGATCCGTTCATCACCGTCGGCAGCCCGGTCAAGGCCGGCGACACCCTGCTGATTATCGAGGCGATGAAGGTGATGAACCCGATTACCGCGGCCAACGGCGGCACGGTCAAGGCAATCCTGGTCGATAACGGGCAGCCGGTCGAATACGATCAGCCGCTGGTGGTCATCTCCTAAGCGCATGGGCATTTCGCGAATCCTGATCGCCAATCGCGGCGAGATCGCGCTGCGTATCCATCGCGCTGCGCACGAGATGGGGATCGAGACGGTGGCGGTGCACTCCACCGCCGATGCCGATGCGATGCATGTGCGGCTGGCCGACCACGCGGTCTGCATCGGCCCGCCCCCCGCCAAGGACAGCTACCTCAACGTCGCGGCGATCATCTCGGCCGCTGAAATCGCCCATGCCGATGCGATCCACCCCGGTTATGGCTTTCTTTCCGAAAACGCCCAGTTCGCTGAAATTGTCGAGAGCCACGGGATCGTCTGGATCGGCCCCAAGCCCGAACACATCCGCACCATGGGCGACAAGGTTGAGGCCAAGCGCAGCGCCGGCGCGCTCGGGCTGCCGCTGGTGCCGGGATCGGACGGAGCGATCGAGGATCCGGTCGAGGCTGCCAAGATCGCCGAGGAAATCGGCTATCCGGTGATCATCAAGGCGGCGTCGGGAGGCGGCGGCCGGGGGATGAAGGTCTGCACCGGCCCGGACGAGCTGGAAACGCTGATGCAGCAGGCCGGGTCTGAGGCCAAGGCCGCGTTCGGCGATGCCACGGTCTATCTCGAGAAGTACCTCGGCAATCCGCGCCACATCGAATTCCAGGTGTTCGGCGACGGCAATGGCCAGGCGATCCACCTGGGCGAGCGCGATTGCTCGCTGCAGCGCCGCCACCAGAAGGTGCTGGAAGAGGCGCCCTCCCCCGTGATCAGTCCCGCTGAGCGCGAGCGGATGGGCGGAATCGTCGCCAGCGCGATGGCCGGAATGGGCTATCGCGGCGCCGGCACGATCGAGTTCCTGTGGGAAGACGGCGAGTTCTACTTCATCGAGATGAACACCCGGCTGCAGGTCGAGCATCCGGTCACCGAAGCGATCACCGGGGTTGATCTGGTCCGCGAGCAGATCCGCGTCGCCGATGGCAAGCCGCTCTCGGTCCGCCAGGAAGACATTGAGTTCAACGGCCACGCGATCGAATGCCGGATCAACGCCGAGGACCCCTGGAACTTCACCCCTTCGCCGGGCCTGGTCGCAAGCTACCACGCCGCGGGCGGGATGAACGTGCGCGTCGATTCAGGGCTTTACGCCGGTTACAAGATCCCGCCCTATTACGACTCCATGATCGCCAAACTGATCGTCAAGGGCCGCACCCGCGAAGGCTGCATCATGCGGCTGCGCCGTGCACTGGAGGAAATGGTGATCGGCGGGGTCAAGACCTCGATCCCGCTCCACCAGGCGCTGATGACCGAGCCCGACTTCATCCACGGCGACTATACGATCAAGTGGCTGGAGGAGTGGCTGGCTAAGCGGCCCAGCTGAGCGGTCGACCAGCCGTTTGGGTAACGCTTTCCAGCCGGTTTCGTCCCTTGGCCCGAGCCGCGAACAGGGCAAGCTCTGCCCGCTTTATAGTCTCGTCGAGCGAGTATCCGATCGGCGTAACACCAGCACTGGCGGTGACCGGGATTGCGCCCGGCGGCGCGAAACCCAGCCTGGCCAAGGTCGATATCATGGTCTGGCAGAGCGCTTTCGCCTGATCCTGCCCCGTCCCAGGAAGCAGCACGGCCAGGCTCTGCCCGCCGAAGCGCGAGACGATATCCTGCGATCGCATCATCGCCCGCAAGAACTCGGCGAAGGCGACCAGCACTTCGTCTCCGGCGGCCTGACCGTGGCGTAGGTTGATCGCTTTCAGGTAATCGACGCTGACGATTGCCAGCGAGCCGGACGCTTGCTCGGCAATCAGATGGCCAAGCATCGCGACAAAGGCCTTGCGGTTGGTCAGGCCGGTCAGCGGGCAGGTCATTTCCGCAGCGAACAGCTTGTCCTCAAGCGCCCTGCGCTCCTCGATATTGCGGACCATGGCCAGCGTCCCGGCGATCCGGTTGTCGGCGGCGCGCAGGCAGCGCAGCTGGAGCTCGAACCACTTGCCGCGCTGCTGCCCGCTGGCAGCGCGAAACGCAATCCAGTCTGCACGCTCGAACCCCATCAGCGCGGTGCGGTGCGCCGAACGCACCTCTTCGCGCTGCGCAGGATGCACCAGGTCGGCCAGATGCGGGCCGATCAGCAGTTGTGGCAGCGTCCAGCCGAACTGCCCGAAAGCGGGCGAGGCATGGACGATAAAGCCCTGACGATCGGTCTTGAGAAAGATGTCATTCGCGCCCTGTTCGAGCAGACTGTAGAGCGCACACTGCTCCCCCCGAGTAAAGTTTACCCCCATTGCGATCTTGCCCCCAAGCGCGATATGATTTCGAAAAACTACTGAACGTACAAAATTGGATAACATCAAATAATAATACCTAAGATCAGATATTTCATCTGTACCTTAGCGTTTTCACTTGCGACGCCGTTAGGCCCGTTAACTAACTAAAATCACCTCGAATCAAGTTATGCTTAAAGATTCCCTAATTTATGATTTCTGGCAAAGGGAATTATTCTGCTTGGGGAAAATGCCCTTGAAATCAGCGCGCCAGTGGCCATCGTTGCGGCGAGCGACATGGCAACCTGCTCTCTTGACTGGTGAAACGTCGATATGATCCGTGCCGGAACGTTAGTCTGGTGCAACTGCCATAGAGCCGGCAGCCGGGTCCGCCGACTGGCGGGCGCAAGTCAGCGCTAAAGCTCGACGAGGATCCGGATCTTCTCCGGGCCCACCCCCACTGCCCCGGCGATCTGATCGCGGCAGCTGGCCAGCAGCGCGCGCAGCACCGGGTTCTCGTGCCCGGACCGCAAGTCACCGGCGGCGACGCCCAGGGCCTCGGCCAGCGCTTCGATCCGGCTGTCGATCGGCCGCGCCTTGCCCTGCTCCCAGGCCCAGACGGTCGGCTTGCTGACCCCCAGCGTTTCAGCAAGGCGCCCTTGCGAGATCCCCAGTTCCTTGCGCAGCCGCTGCAGCCGCTTGCCCAGACCATCATCGCCACCGAACTGCTGCGGTCCGGCAAGCTCGACCTCGCGTTCAACCGCACCGCGCAGCTGCGCTGCACTCAGCATCGCCTGGCTTACCGGCGCGTCGAACTGGCAGCCGAACAGGTGGCCGCTCTGCCACATTACCGTCGCCTGTGTCGCCCCGGCCAGCGGCAGGTCGATTGTCAGCTGTTGCCCGGCTTCCAGCTGAGTGTGGGTTTCCAACAAGAGCCCCGTTGCCGAAACGTTGTGGATCAGCACGTGTGCGGCGTCGCCCAGCGTGGTCACCCCATGGGTTTCCAGCTGCAGGGTCCGGCGCGGATCGCGGCTTGTGTCGGCGGCAGGGTCTGGCTCGTCCAGATGCGCGTGAATAACCATCGTCAGGCCAGGTTCGCGGGCAAGTCTTAACGCATCGTATAGGCCGTGATCTCCAGCCCCAACTCATCGCCAAGCCGTGGCATTGTTCGGTTCACTGCTGGTTTTCCCAGCCCCAGCGATAGGCATCGATCTGCAAAATCCCCTCGCCGGTGGCCCGCCGCGCCTCGATTCCGGCGACGATCCGCTCGGTCTGCTCGATCGAGCGCTGGCCCTGATCGAGATCGATCGCGCCGTGCCCTGGCAACAGCACGTCGAACTTCACCGGCCGGCCTTCTACCGAGAACCCGGTCAACTTGCCCAGCGCGCCAAGGTACTGGCTCCAGTCGGCATGGCGGTTGCCCATCCAGGCATGGCGACCGCCGTGCAGCGCGATATCGCCCGAAAGCAGGAACCACTTGTCCGCGCGGCGAAAGGCGAAGCTGGTTGAGCCCGGGGTGTGCCCCGGACTGCCAATCGCGTGCAGGCTAAGGTTGCCGAGGCGCAGGACCTGTCCGTCGCTGACGCGAACATCGGCCCGGCACGGCGTGCAGCGATTGTTCGCAGCAGGAACGAACCAGGCCGCCTGCAGATCACTGCATTGCGCCAGTGCCGCTGCATCGCCCGCGCCGATGATGATCTTGGCACCGCGCGCCTGCCACTGGTGGCACGATTGGCCGTGATCGATGTGGCAATGGGTCAGCACCACCCATTTGACCTGCTCCGGCGCGAAGCCAAGCCCGCGGAGCTGGGCGAGCACCTCAGGCTGATAGGCGTCGAGGCTGGGATCGACCAGCACCAGACCTTGCCCGGTGTCGATCAGGTAGATCTGCTGTTCGGTGTTGCGCGGCCCGATTGCCCAGACCCCGCTGCTGATGGTCCACGGCGTGAGGCTGAGCTTGATCCGGCCCGCTGCGTAATCCCGGCGGACCTGCTGGCTCCGCGCGGTGCCGGCGCGCCATGGCTGTCTAGGCCGGAGACTCCGCCATGCCGCGATATCTGCAAGCGTATCGATGGTCGGCACCACCCGTTGGCCCCAGGGGGCCTGCACAACCACCGGCTGGTTCGGACCTGATCGCTCGATCGCCCGGCCCTGCAAAAACAGCAGCGCCGCCAATCCGCCCAGCACCAGCGCCGCGAGCAACCAGACGCGGCGCGGTGTGGAGATTGCGGCCACACCGCTACTCCAGCGGCACCCCAGGCAAGTGCTTTGCCGTCCGGATCGTCAGACTGGTCTTGACGCTCGCCACGTTGGGCGCGGGCGTCAACTTGCTGGTCAGGAATTCCTGGAAACTCTGAAGATCCTTGCTTACGATCTTCAAAATAAAGTCAATCTCGCCGTTGAGCATGTGGCATTCGCGGACTTCAGGGAGGTCCTTCATCGCCTCTTCGAACTGGCGCAGCGAATCTTCGGCCTGGCTTTTCAGGCTGACCATCGCAAACACGGTGATCGCAAAGCCCAGTTTCGAGGAATCAAGCTCGGCGTGGTAGCCGCGGATGATGCCGCTTTCTTCAAGCCCGCGGACCCGGCGCAGGCATGGCGGCGCGGTCAGCCCGACGCGGGTAGCCAGCTCGACATTGGTGATCCGGCCTTCGTCCTGCAGTTCGGACAGCAAGCGCCGGTCGATCGTGTCGAGATTTGCCATGCACCCACCCTTTCGCGCTGAACCGCGCAGCACAATGCCGCGCTGGGGCAACAATCGCCGCTGTCTTGCCCCCCAAGCGCTAATATTATTGTTTATGCTCGCAACCGTCCCGCTTTGCAACGCGCCTTTTGCTGCCCGTTCCGGCTGGGGACAAGTCTGATAAGCGCCTTCGTGCGTGCCTGCCGCGCGCTTAGAACGGAGCGACGATGCACTTTGACGACCGCCTGGGAACGGTGCTGCGGCTGCGGGCCGACGGCAAGGCGGTGCAGCGTATCCAGTTCCGCCAATTGCTCGATCTGCTCGGCACTTTGCCGGCCGAAGCACGCGGCCAGCAAATCGATGCCGCATTTGTCCGCTTGATCGAACTGGCCAGCACGATTTCCCCTACCGATCGCGCCGAGATGGTCGGCGATCCCGGATTGCGGTTGCGCTCGCCGCGGCTGGTCGCAGCGCTGGCCGCGGGCGGACCGCAAGTTGCCGCCGCCGCGCTACTCCGGGCCGATCTCAGCGAGGAACAGTGGCTTGACCTGGTTCCCGCCTTGCTTCCGGCCGCGCGAGTCCATTTGCGCCAGCGCCGCGATCTGTCGCTCGCCGCAAGCCATCTGCTGGCGCGGCTCGGTGTCACCGACCGCGGCCTGCCGCCAGCCGAATACGCGGTGGTCGAACCAGTGCTCGAAGCGACCGCTGCCGCTGACATCCTCCCGCCCCTGCCCGTAAGCGGAGCGAGCGAAGGGATTGGCGCGATCGTCAAGCGGATCGAGGCCTATCGCAAGGCCAAGCAAGTGGTCGATCCGGTTCCTGCCGGCGATTCGCCGCGGCTGCCGCTGGGTGAGGAGCACGTGCTGCTCGTTCCGGCCGAGGCGCGCGGCTTTGATTTTGCCACCAATGCCGAGGGCCGGATTGCCTGGGCCGATCCGGGCGTTTCGGCGATGGTCGTCGGGCTGCTGCTGGGCGGTGAGCAAGCCCGCGGTCCGACTGCGCTGGGCCAGGCCCTGCGCCATCACCAGCCGCTGCAGGCCAGCCCGGTGACCCTGAGCGGCGCCCCGGCGATTGCCGGCGAATGGCGACTGGACGCGGCGCCGTGGTTCGATCCGCTGACCGGAAGCTATCTTGGCCATCGCGGGCGGATGCGCCGTCCGGCGAGCAGCGTCGAGGCTGCGACCGCCAGTCCCGCTGGCAATCCGCTGGTTACCGACAGCGAGGCAGACCGCATCCGCCAGATGCTCCACGAACTGCGCACGCCAGTCAACGCGATCCAGCTTGGCGCCGAGATCATCCAGCAGCAGCTTTATGGCCCCACCCCGCACGAATACCGCGCGCTGGCCGCGACCATCGCCGGCGATGCCGCGCGGATGCTCTCCGCCTTCGAAGAGCTCGAACGCCTTGCCAAACTCGATAGCCAGGCGCTGGAGCTCGATCCCGGTGAAACCGATCTGGCCGCAGTGGTCAACGCCACTGTTGCCCAGCTGGCCGACCACACCCGCCAGCGCGGCAGTGGCTTTGCGCTGAAGATCGAGGATCAGCACCTGGCGGTCGGTCTGGCGCAGATCGAGGTGGAGCGGGTGGTCTGGCGGCTGCTGGCCACGCTCGCCGGGGTTTCGGCCCCGGGCGAGGTGCTCAAGACCCGGCTGCGGCGCAAGGGCTCAGCCCTCCGGCTCGACATTGCCTTGCCCGCGGTACTGGCCGCGCGCGCCGATGACGAGCTGTTCCGGGCCGCTCCAGGCACGGTCCCCCAGGTGATTGCCGCCGGCGTGTTCGGGGTTGGCTTCGCGCTGCGGCTGGCCCGCGCCGAGGCCCGCGCTGCGGGCGGTAAACTCGATCGTAAGGCCGAACGGCTAAGGCTGACCCTACCGGGCTTGACCCGGGACAGCACGGACCATACCGATGGACAGCGGGCGGCTGATTGAGCCAAGCCCCGTGCAACGCAGGAACAGGGGCGAGAGGACTTGGCGGTAACCGGCATCACCGACCTGCCCGCGCCTGCGGACTTGGTGCGCTTCCCGCCTGACTTCGGCCAGCGCTTCCTGGTCACGGTTGACACCGAAGAAGAGTTCGACTGGTCGCAGCCGATCGCGCGCGGGGACCACACTGTCCATTCGGTTGCCCGGATTGCCAAGTTTCAGGAGTTTTGCGAAGGCCACGGCGTCTGCCCGGTCTATCTGGTCGATTACCCGATCGCGACCTCGCCGGCGGCAGGAGACATCCTGCGCGGGCCGATCGCCGCGGGCAAGGCCGAGATTGGGGTTCAGCTCCACCCCTGGGTCAATCCCCCGCACGACGAAGAGGTGAACGAGCGCAACTCGTTTGTTGGCAATCTGCCCGCCGCATTGGAGCGCGAGAAGTTCCGCCAGCTGAAGGCCGCCATCGAACACAATTTTGGTGCCGCTCCCTTGATCTACCGGGCCGGACGTTACGGGGTGGGTCCCAACACCGCTGCGATCCTTGCCGAAGGCGGCATCGCGATCGACACCTCGGTGCGGGCGCGGTTCGATTACAGTTCGGGCGGCGGACCCAACTTTCGCCAGCACCCGGTTCGGCCCTACTGGCTTGACCGGACCGCCGGACTGATCGAACTGCCGCTGACCACGGTTTACTGGGGCTTGCTGCGCCAGTTTGGCCATTGGCTTTACCCGATGATGTGGCGAGTGCCGCAGCTGCGCGGGGCGCTGGCGCGGGTCGGCATGCTCGAGCGGATCCCGCTGACCCCCGAAGGCGTGACGATCGAGGAAGTCACGCGCGGGATCGACATCGCACTCGACGAAGGCCTGCCGGTGCTGGTGTTCTCGTTCCACAGCCCCTCGCTGGCCCCGGGCTATACCCCCTATGTCCGCAGCGAGAACGATCTTGATGGGTTTTATGACTGGTGGCGCCAGGCCTTTGCCTATCTCGCCAAGCGCGGCGTGCGGCCCATCACGATACGCGAGCTGGTTCAGCCCGAAGCGCTTGCCTAACCGTGCGCACGCGGCTAACCCGCGCGCGTTCGCTCAAGGCATGGGCCTGTAGCTCAGTTGGTTAGAGCTGGCCGCTCATAACGGCTAGGTCGCGGGTTCGAGTCCTGCCGGGCCCACCAGCGGCGAACGGAAAACCCCGGTCGGGGAGTAGCGCAGCCCGGTAGCGCATCTGCTTTGGGAGCAGAGGGTCGCAGGTTCGAATCCTGTCTCCCCGACCAGTTTTGCGGAAGAAGAAACAGTCCGGGGGACTGTTTCCCGCAAAACTCCCGAGCGCAAGCGAGGGGCACTCTCTCCGCCGCGCAATCCCGGTCTGGACGTGCGAAGGGGTCGGGGGACTTGTGATCCAGCCAGGTGCTCCGCACCCTAGTCCGCGGGCGAGATCCCCCCGCTTTCGTTGGCGACGATCCCCAGCACTGCACTCCACGCCGCGACGTTTTGCGCCAGGTCGTCCGGATCGATCTTGTCGAGCGTGTCGCTGGGGGTGTGGTGGAGATCGAAATAGCGGGTGGCGTCCTGGTCAAGATCGATCAGTGCCAGCTTTTGCGCCGCCGCGATCGCCCCGGTGTCAGCCCCGCCTTGCGCCTTTCCTGCCCAGGCCGGGATACCCAGCGGGGCCAGCGCAGCGGTGATCTTGTCGGCCAGCGGCTTGTCCACGGCGGCAAAGCTGAAGCCCAGACGCCAGACCCGTCCGGCCCCGGTATCGCTTTCCATCGCCAGCGCATGCGGTTCGCCGCCGTGGGCCTTGGCATAGGCTTCGCCGCCGAACACACCGACTTCCTCCGCCCCGGCCCAGAGCAGGCGGATGGTGCGCAGCGGCCTGCCTTGCTTGGCCACTTCCAGCGCCGCCGCGGTGATGATCCCGCAGCCTGCGCCATCATCTATCGCGCCGGTGCCAAGGTCCCACGAATCGAGATGACAGGCGATCAGCACCGGCGGCAGCGCGGGATCGCGCCCGGGCAGCTCGGCGATGACATTGCCGGATGGAACCTGGCCCACCGCGCGGCCCTCCAGCACCAGGTGCATAGTGATCGGCTTGCCGGTGCTGGCGATCCGCGCGATCAGATCGGCATCGGGGCTGGAAACCGCCCCCGCCGGGATCGCCTTGGTGCCTTCAGGAAAGTTCGTCCCGCCGGTGTGCGGATCGCGGTTGTGGTCGGTGCCGATCGAGCGGATCACCACCGCCGCCGCACCCTTGCTGGCTCCCACCGCTGGACCCGCCCGCCGCGCTTGTCCGAATGGGCCATAGCCGACCCCGTCCTGGCTGGCGGTGAAAGCATGGTCGATATAGGCGATCTTGCCGGTGAGCGAGCCTGCGGGCGCGGCTTTCAGGGCATCGAGCGTGGCGAAATAGACCACAGGCGCGGTCAGCCCGCCCTTCGGGGTCGGCGCCGAATTGCCCAGCGCGGTGATGTGCAGCTTGTGCGGATAGGGCCCGGTGAGCGCCGCGGTTTCGGCCCCGCGGACCCAGCCGGGCAGCGCGAACGGTTCGATCCGGACATTCTCGAAGCCCAGCGACCTGAGCCGGACCACTGCCCAATCGCGCGCTGCTGCCTCGCGCTCAGACCCGGCCAGCCGCGGCCCAACCTCGGTGGTCAGGCCGGCAACGATCTCCCACGCCACCCCTTCGCCTTGCGGCGGCGCGGCAGGCGCAGCGCTGGAGCAAAGCAGCAGGGCGGAAAGCGCGACGGCGCGAAACTTGTTTTGCATATGTTCCGAGCCTAACTGCTGCCTCAGCCGAAGGCAAGCCACGCTTGCTCCTTGTCCGCGGTCCCGCTAGAGCGCGCGGCAACCCCCCGCTTTGCCCGTTTATACCAAGAGGACCTCCGATGGCCGCCCAGTACGCCTATGTCATGAAGGGCATGACCAAGACCTTCCCCGGCGCGCCCAAGCCGGTGCTCAGCGATATCAGCTTGCAGTTCTACCAGGGCGCCAAGATCGGCATTGTCGGGCCCAACGGCGCGGGCAAATCGACGCTGATGAAGATCATGGCCGGGATCGATACCGACTACACCGGTGAGGCCTGGCCGGGCGAGTACATCACCGTCGGCTACCTGGCGCAGGAGCCCGAGCTCGATACCAGCAAGACCGTGCTCGAAAACGTCAAGGACGGCGCCCGCGAAACCGCCGATCTGGTCGAGCGGTTCAACGCGATCAGCATGGAGATGGCCGAACCAGACGCCGATTTCGAAAAGCTTGGCGATGAGATGAGCGCGCTGCAGGAAAAGATCGACGCGGTCGATGGCTGGACGCTCGACAACCAGCTTGAGATTGCGATGGAAGCGCTGCGCTGCCCGCCGGGTGATTGGCCGGTGGACAATCTCTCGGGCGGTGAAAAGCGGCGGATCGCGCTGACCCGGTTGCTGATCCAGAAGCCCTCGATCCTGCTGCTCGACGAACCGACCAACCACCTCGATGCTGAAAGCGTGGAATGGCTGGAAAACCACCTGAAAGAGTACGCCGGCGCGGTGCTGATGATCACCCACGATCGCTACTTCCTTGATAACGTGGTCGGCTGGATCCTCGAACTCGATCGCGGCAAGTACTTCCCCTACGAAGGCAACTATTCGACCTACCTTGAGACCAAGGCCAAGCGTCTGGCGCAGGAAGAGCGCGAGGAGAGCGGCAAGCAAAAGGCGCTGGCCCGCGAACTCGAATGGATCCGCCAGACCCCGGCAGCGCGCCAGGTCAAGAGCAAGGCCCGCGTCCGCAAGTTTGAGGAACTGCAGAACGCGCAGGACAACCGCGCCGTCGGCAAGGCCCAGATCGTCATCCAGGTGCCCGAACGGCTCGGCGGCAAGGTGATCGAGGCCAAGGGCATCTCCAAGGCTTACGGCGACAAGCTGCTGTTCGAGGACCTCTCGTTCCTGCTCCCCCCGGGCGGGATCGTCGGGATCATCGGCCCCAACGGAGCGGGTAAATCAACGCTGTTCCGGATCCTCACCGGCAAGGAACAGGCTGACAGCGGCACTGTCGAAATAGGCAGCACCGTCCACCTTGGCTTCGTCGACCAGAGCCGCGACGACCTTGATGCCAAGCACAACGTCTGGGAGGAAATTTCCGGCGGGCACGATTACATGACCGTCAACAAGCAGGAAATGAGCACCCGGGCCTATGTCGGCGCGTTCAACTTCAAGGGCGCCGACCAGCAGAAAAACGTCGGCAAGCTCTCAGGTGGCGAACGCAACCGGGTCCACATGGCCAAGATGCTCAAACAGGGCGGCAACGTGCTGCTGCTCGACGAACCGACCAACGATCTGGACGTCGAAACGCTGGGCGCGCTGGAAGATGCGATCGAAAACTTCGCGGGTTGCGCGGTGGTGATCTCGCACGACCGGTTTTTCCTGGACAGGCTGGCGACGCATATCCTGGCGTTTGAGGGCAACAGCCACGTCGAATGGTTCGAAGGCAACTTCGCGGCTTATGAGGAGGATAAACGGAGAAGGCTGGGCGATGCGGCGGATCGGCCGACGCGGTTGGCTTATAAGAAGCTGACGCGGTGATGTACTACCATGGCCTGTTTGCGAGCTGAATTCTCAGCCTACTCCTAGGCGGGCTTGGGCAGCGGATAGCTGCAAAAATTGTCTGATAAAAATCGACAAAACACCAAATCGATGGGTCTGAAACAAACCAACCCTTCGCAAAAAGGAAACTGAATGCACCTAACTGCACCGTTGTCCAACGCTTCGCCCGCAATCCGGGGCTGTAATGCATCGCAGCAACGAGTTCTTGCGCTAAATCTGTCAGCCCGTGCTGCACGATCTCAACGTCAAAGGAGTCAAGTGACCTTCCGGCACCGTAACGAAGAGCAAAAAGTCCACACGCTACCTTTCTGCACACTCTATGCATCCGTTCCAACTCCGGCTTGACATAGACTTGCCCGTTCTCATCTACCGATAAACTCGACGTAATCCGATCATCAAGTTGGGGGCTGTGGGTTAACATGCGGTCGAGATATTCTCCTTGCAGGTTTTCCTGCATGAGTTGAGTGTCAAAACTAGAAATTCCTAAGACAGCCCGAAAATACTCTTCGTCTTTCGAATGACCTCCGTTGCATTCATCACAAGAAGGAACTGTTCGGTAATTTAGCGGATGGGGCTTTTTCAGAACCAATTTTGGTGGAACATGATCGTCACTTGTCGCTCGACAACCGCAGTAAATGCATGATCGTCCAAGACGTCGATTTGGACGATTGGGGAAGTTAGGAAGTGACAGTTGTTCGTTTGTCATTTGCCTTCCCCGCCCCAGCCACAAGTCGACGCAGCACCTGTTGATCTCGGTCTGATAGCCGCCCTCAGGCGCGTGGCTTTTGAACCTTTCGACGAGATCGATATCCAGCCGCAAAGTCACCGGCTTCATGACCGGGCGGCCAAGCCCTCAGCAAGCATGCCAAAGCCTAGCGCAAGGTCGGCAGTTCTACCGCCAAGCCGGCAATCGTCGCCGCCTCTATGCGCTCGCCAAGTGCGACCTCGCTCCGCTTGACATAGCCATCCACCCCAGGCGACCACATCACTTGAACTCGCCGGGCCTTGAGATCTACTACCCAGTACTCGGGCACGCCATTCTCTGCATAGAGCCCGGCCTTTGTCTTCAGATCGTGGTTCTGAGTGGTATCGGCAATCTCAACCAGCAAGCGAACCGACCCGATCGGGACTGGCCCTTCGCCATCAGGCTCGCTGGTAAGGATCAGATCGGGCTCGGGGGCGCTGTGGGGCGGCATTGAAACCGTGGCTTCGATCAGGACGTCCAGGCCAGTGTTCAATTTGCGAAGGGCTTGCACCAGTTCAATATGCAGTTGACCCTTCATCCGCGCATGCGGCCTGTGCTGGGCATTCATGTAGAAGACCTCTCCCCGGATCAGTTCAGTCTTTCCATAACCCTCGAACGCAGCTGCGGCGTCGAGCCGAAAGAAGTCATTGACCGTAAGCCGGTACGGCAAGGGCGAAGTCGTCAGGGGAACCTGCTCGGTCATAGCCGTAATCTAACACATGGATTGTCTGGGTCAAAGCAGTGCACCGTTGCCACCCCCCAGAACACCCCCAACCTGAACCCAAACCTGACAATCCCATTCACCCTACCGACAGCGCGAATCGGTTAGCTCTTGCGTCAACGTCGCCGCAGACCCTCGCGGCGCATGGGATGGAGATACGGCTATGGCCGTCAAACTGAACACCGCATCGCGCCTTTCTGCTCTTGCCCTGGCGCTGGCATCCTTGACATTGCCGGCGATTGCCGAGGCGCAGGACCGCGGCAGCTGGCGCGGAGGCGGGCGCGAAGATGGCCGCGGGTCGCGCGGTGCCCGCGAGGATGGCGGATCGCGCGGCGACAATGGCCGCGGTGCTGGCAATGGCGGCGGCTGGCAGCAGCGCGGCCAGGCGCCGGCACAGCAGCCTGCCCAGCAGCCGCAATGGTCGCAGCGCAGCGCCCAGCCCGCACCTGCCCCGCAGCCGCAATGGTCGCAGCGCAACGCGCAGACCGCGCCTGTTCCTCAGGCAGCACCTCAGGTCCAGCAGGGCCGGTCAGGCTGGGGCGGAAATGGAGCCAGCAACTGGGTAGGTCGCAGCGATCGCGAAGAGCGCCGCGAAGCACGCGGCGGCGAAGAGCGGCGGCGCTGGGAAGGTCGCGGCGAGCGCGAAGGCCGCAGTTGGCAAGGTGGCACTGCCACCACCACTGGCCAGGTCCCAGCGCAAGCTCCCGCCGTCAGCACCCGCTGGACCAGCAACGGCTCGCGCGATGGCGATCGCCATCGTGACCGCGACGGCCGCCGCGATGGCAGCTGGAGCTCCAGCTCCAACACAGGCGGCTGGAGCAATTCCGACCGGACCCGCTGGCGCGATGGCCACCGCGACCGCGACGGTCATGGCTACCGTGACAACAACCGCCACGGCTGGAACAACGGTGATCGCAACCACCACCGCTGGGATCGCCACTGGCGCAGCAACAACCGCTACAACTGGTACTCCTATCGCCAGCATTACCCGCACTACTACAACCTGGGCTCGTACTATTCGCCCTACCGCCATTACAGCTACCGGCGGCTGAACATCGGGTTCTTCCTCAATTCGCTGTTCTACAGCGAGCGTTACTGGATCGGTAATCCGTCGTATTACCGCCTGCCCGATGCCTATGGGTCCTATCGCTGGGTGCGCTATTATGACGACGCGCTGCTGGTCGATATCTACAGCGGCGAAGTGGTCGACGTGATCAACAACTTCTTCTGGTAGGATCAATCCCCTGCCGGACAACGCAAAACCCCCGCAGCAATGCGGGGGTTTTGTGTATCTGGCGATGCGATCCAGCGCTTATTTCATCCACGGCAGCATCCGCCGCATGGTCCCGTCCTTGTCAAAGAACTGGTGCTTGAGCGCGGCCCCAACATGCAGGAAGAACAGCAGGAACATGAGCGTTGCAGTGATCTCATGCGCTTCGTGGAACACCCCGATGGTTGGCTTGTCATGACCAACCGGCAGCGCCGGCATGCTGAACAGCCCGAACACGCTGACCGACTTGCCCCCCGAGGCGGCCGAATGCAGCCCCCAGCCCGCCACCGGGATCGCCAGCATCAGGAAATAGAACAAGGTATGCGTCACCCTTGCAACCGCGGTCTCCCACGCTTTCAGCGTTTCGACCAGCGGCGGGCTTGGCCGGGCAAAGCGCCAGCCGATCCGCACCAGAGTGAGCAGCAGGATCATGATCCCGTTCGCCTTGTGGTTGGCCATCACTTGCGCGGCTTCAGCCTTGGGCATGTCTTCCGCAACCCACGCGGCGAAAAAGTTGAGCACGATCAGCACGGCGATCAGCCAGTGAAGAATGACGGCTCCGCGCGAATAGCGATCGGCGGAAGTGGCGGTGGTTTCCATGGGCGGCAAGACTACCCATTGAAGCGCAAGCCGCAAGCAGGAAAGCGCTTGCTCCGCTCGCCGGAAAAGTTAGGCAAGCAACAGTGAGCGACCAGGTATTGCCTCCCAACCCCGATCAAGCCGCGCTGGCCAGCGCCGCGGCGCGGGTGCGCACCACGCTTGACGCCCAACCCCATATCTACAAGGTGCCGGTCGAAGCTGCGGAGCTCTGGACCCGCAGTGAATTCCTGAGCGATGCGGACTGCGCGCGGCTGATTGCGATGATCGATGCCGCGGCTGAACCTTCGGGCATTCTCAGCCATGGCCACACCGAAACCTGGCGCACTTCGTCTTCGGCCAATTTCGATCGCGACGACCCCTTCGTTGCAGAGATCGAGCAGCGCATCAGCGACTTCGTCGGCTTGCCTGTTGAATGGAGCGAAACCATCCAGGGCCAGCGCTATCACGCAGGTCAGGAATTTCGCCAGCATCTCGACGCGTTCTGGACCCTGGCCGACTATTGGCCGGACGAAGCGCGGCGCGGCGGCCAGCGCGTCGCCACCGCGATGATCTATCTCAACGATGTCGCCGCGGGCGGCGAAACCGAATTCCCGCAGTTGCGCGCCTCGGTCCCGCCGCAGCAGGGAGTGATCCTGGCCTGGAACAACGTCACCCCTGACGGCACACCAAACCAGGCGACATTGCACGCCGGGCTGCCGGTTACGGACGGGGTCAAGTACATCATCACCCAATGGTACCGGACCAGAACCTGGGGCGAGCCGTGATCCAGCACGCTACCCGGCGGCAGTTCACCGTCGGTCTGCTTGCCAGCGCGGGTGCTGCCGTTGCCCTGCCCGCGCGCGCCGCTGACCAGGACGAAGACGCGCGGTTGCTGGCGCTGCTGCGCAGCGATGCCCAGCGCGAGGAAGCGCTTGACCCCGTTTCAGCAATTTACCGCGCCGATGCCCGCAGTCTTGCAACCCTTCGTCAACTCCATACCGACCAGCACTTGCGTGCCCAGCGTGCCAGTGTTGAGTGCAGCCTGAAGGCGCTTGGCCGGATCGACCGCGCCCGACTAAGCCCTGAGCGGCAGATATCCTACGACGCCTTTGTTCTCACCAAGCGCGAAGACGCGCTGTGGCTGCGCCCCGACATGGTCGCGCTGACCGCGGTCCGGCCGTTCAATCATTACAGCGGGCTGCATGCGGAATTCCCCGCGCTGATGGCAAAGCCCGGCGCGGCCTCCTATGAAAGCGAGCTCGATTACCGCCGCAACCTCGCACTGCTTGAGGCTTTCCCCCAGGTGCTGGACAATGCCATTGCGCGGTTCCGCCAGGGGCTGGCAAGCGGGGTGACCGAGAGCCGGCTGGCCACTGGCAACCTGATCGCACAGCTCGATGCTCTGCTCGGCCAAAGTCTGGCAGATTCGCCGTTCATATCGCCGGTGCGCGATTTTCCGGCCGGGATCCCATCGGGCAATCGTGAAGAGCTGCGCAGCCGCTATGAAAGCGCGGCAGCGGGTGGGATCTATCCGGCCTATCGCCGCCTGCGCGATTTTCTGCAGGCCGACTACTTGCTCGAAGCGCGCGAAGCGGTGGGCCTGTCGGAGATGAAGGGCGGCGCAGGTCTTTATGCCCTTACAATCGCCCACCACACCACGCTGCGGCTCGATCCCGATGCCGTCCACCAGCTTGGCCAGACTGAAGTCGCGCGGATCCAGCGCGCGATGGACGAGGTGCGGCAGAGACTGGGTTTCATGGGTTCGCTGCGCGCCTTTTTCGACGAAGTTCGCACCAACCCGCGCTATCATCCCAAGACCCGTGAGGAATTGGCCAAGGCCTTTGCGGCCGCTGCCAAAGCAGTCGACGCGCAAATCCCCAAATACTTCCGCAAGGTTCCGAAAACCCCGCTGGTGATCGAGCCGCAGCCGACGTTCCGTGAGCGGTTCGAGGCGGGCGGCACCTATCACCACGGCGCGCCCGATGGCTCGCGCCCGGGAGTGTTTTACTACAACACCTACGATCTCCCCAGCCGCTTCCTGACCGGGGTGGTCACGCTGTACCTGCACGAAGGCGCGCCGGGGCATCACTTCCAGATCAGCCTTGCCCAGGAAGACACCTCCCTGCCCGATTTTCAGCGTTTTGGCGGCAACACTGCTTTCGCCGAAGGCTGGGCGCTCTATGCCGAGACGCTGGGCTATGAGATGGGCCTGTTCAAAGACCCGATGTCGCACTGGGGCACGCTCGATGACGAGATGCTGCGCGCGATGCGGCTGGTGGTCGACACCGGGCTCCACGCCAAGGGCTGGAGCCGCGAGACGGCGATCGACTATATGCTGGCCAATTCGGGAATGGGCCGCAGCGATGCCACTGCCGAGGTTGAACGCTACATCGTCTGGCCGGGCCAGGCGCTAAGCTACAAGATCGGCGCACTGACGATCCAGCGGTTGCGGCGCGAAGCCGAAGCCAGGCTGGGCGCCAAGTTCGACATCAAGGCGTTCCACGAACAGGTACTCGGATCGGGCGCGCTGCCGATGCCGGTATTGGAAGCCAAGATTGGCAGATGGATCGCCAGCTTCGCAGCCTGACCCGCCACTTCCATAGGTATTTATCCCGAACCCGTGCGCAATCCTGGCTTAGCTATCGCGCGCTAGACTTCGCCTTCGGGAACGGAAAAAATGTCGGCACAGGCACACAAAATCGGGAAACGGGCAGAATCGCGGCTCAGGGTGCGCATGCCTGCGCGGCTGATCGCGCTCGATTTCAACCTCGCGGCAATTCTCTGCGATCTGTCAAAGTCCGGCGCCCGGATCGAATCGGCGGGGGCTCCGCTCAAGTGCCGCGACGTGGTGCTGACCTGGCACGACTTTGAGGCGTTCGGCCAGATCCTGTGGAGCCATTCGGGCGAGAGCGGGATCGGCTTTTACGACCCGATCCCAACGCAATGGCTAATCGTCACGCGCGAACTCGGCCTTGTCGATCACCGCAAACACCACACGGAACGCAATCGACTCCACGCGCACGATTGGACCAAAGGGTTGACCCGGCTCTAGCCCAGCGCCTCGGCGATCAGCTTGCGCGTATTGGCGATCCCGTAGAGCGCGATGAAGCTGCCCATCCGCGGGCCCTGACTTGAGCCGAGCAAAGTCTCGTAGAGGCACTTGAACCAGTCACGCAGCGCCTCGAAACCATAGTGCGGGTCCTTGCCGATTTCGTAGATCAGGCTCTGCAATTCCTCGGCAGGGGCGTCATCGGAAGTCGCCGCCAGTTCCTCGTCGAGCGCGGCGAGCGCCAGTGCTTCGTTCGGCTCGGGCTTGCGGCGCAGCAAAGTCGGAGCGACGAAATCGCGGTTGTAAGCGAGTGCCGAAGCCGCCAGCCCGTCAAGCGCCGGATGCGCCGCCGGATTTGCGTCGGCCACATAGTTGGCAAGGTAGGACCAGACCTGTTCGCGCGTGGCATGCTTGCCCAGCACCCCAACCAGATTTAGCAGCAGGCCGTAGGTCACCGGCAGCTTGTCACCGGCCCCGCCGCGCTCGCCATTGGCGCGGAGCAAATGCCAGACCGGGTTGCCCAGCTGCTGTTCGACCGGCTGCTCGACCAGCTTCTCGCGGAACTGCCAGTACTCGTCGACCGCGCGCGGAATGATCCCGGCGTGGAGCGACTTGGCGCTCTTGGGCTCGCGGTAGATGTAGAACCCCAGGCTTTCCTCGCTGCCATAGCTCAGCCATTCGTCGATGGTTAGTCCGTTGCCCTTGGACTTGGAGATCTTCTCTCCCTTGTCGTCCAGGAACAGCTCGTAGATCATACCCTCGGGCGGGCGCCCGCCAAGAACGCGCGCGATCTTGCCGCTTTCGCGCACCGAGTCGGTCAGATCCTTGCCGCACATCTCGTAATCGACGTCGAGCGCAACCCAGCGCATCGCCCAGTCAACCTTCCATTGCAGCTTGGCCTGGCCGCCGAAGATGCAATGCTCGATGGTCTCGCCGTGGTCCTCGAAACGGACGATCCCGGCTTCGGCATCTACCACTTCTACTGGCACCTGCAGCACCTGGTGCGTCTTGGGCGAAACCGGCAGCACCGGCGAATAGGTCTTGCGGCGCTCCTCGCGCAGGGTCGGCAGCATCACCTCCATGATTCCGCCGAAATTGCGCAGCACCCCGCGCAAGGCATCGTCGAACTGGCCCGAATCGTAGCACCCGGAGCTGGCGACGAACTCGTAGTCGAACCCGAAACGGTCGAGGAATTCGCGCAGCATCGCATTGTTGTGATGGGCGAAACTCTCGTACTTGTTGAACGGGTCGGGAATCCGGCTGAGCGGATGGCCGATATGCGCGGCGAGCAATCCCTGATTGGGCATGTTGTCCGGAACCTTGCGCAGTCCGTCCATGTCATCGCTGAACGCCACCAGCCGGGTCGGCGCCCCGCCCGACAGCACTTCATAGGCGCGGCGCACCAGCGTGGTGCGCAGCACTTCTTGGAAGGTGCCGATGTGCGGCAGGCCCGATGGACCATAGCCGGTCTCGAACACCACTGCCTCGCCGCCGGGTTTGCCCTGCGGATAGCGCTTCACCAGCTTGCGGGCTTCCTCGAACGGCCAGGCCTTGGAAACCTGCGCAGCGGCGTGAAGTTCGGTGTCAGTCATAGCCGCCGCGCCTTCGCGCTTTTGCAGGGGTTTCGCAAGCGCCAACTCAACTCAGCGGGGGCTAGCCAAAACCGCGTTCCTGCCCCTATCGTGCAAGCGGAGAGGGGAGACCGGGGATGAAACTGCGAAGGATTGGTCTGGCGCTTGGCGCGCTGGCGTTGGCATCACTGGCGGCGGTCGACGGGCAGGCCAAGGGGCCGCGGCGCCCGGCAGCGGTGTGGCTGGGCGGGCCGATCATCACAATGGATGGCGACCAACCTCGGACGGTCGAGGCAGTGGTCGAACGCGGCGGCAGGATCGTCTTCGCTGGCAGCGAGGCAACCGCGCGCGGGATCGCTGGACGCAAGGCACAGACCCGCGATCTCAAGGGAGCAACGATGCTCCCCGGTTTCATCGATGCCCATTCGCACTTCGCCATCGCTTTGCAGCTCGCCGGGGGCATCGACCTGTCTGATCCCGATATCGGCCCGCCGAGTGACATCCCCACGCTGCTCGCCGTAGTCAAACAGCAGGTAGCGGCGCGGGCCATCCCCGAAGGTCAGTGGGTGGTAGTATGGCAATACAACGAGGAGGCCCTGGTCGAGCGCCGCCATGTAACCCGCGCGGAACTCGACAGCATTCTGCCCAGGCACAAGGTGGCAGTGATGCACATTTCGGTGCACGGGCTGGTCGCCAACAGCGCCGCGCTTGCCGCTGCCGGGATCGATGAACGCACGCCGGTGCCGGACGGCGGGGTCATGACCAAAGGGACGGACGGCAAGCTGACCGGGCTGCTGTTTGAAAAGGCGATGTTTCCGTTCATTCCGCACTTGCCGCAGCCAACCACCGAACAAAAGCTCGCCGCGCTCGATGCCGCGCAGACACGCTATACCCGCGGCGGCTACACCCATGCTCAGGACGGTTCGACCCAGCCGGCCGATGTCGCCTTCCTGACCGGCAAGGAAGCCGGACGACGGATCCAGATCGACCTCGCCCTGCTGCCCAACTGGATGGGGCTCAATGCCTTGCTGGCGCGCAAGGATGTGTCACTCGGCACTTACAACGGCCATGTGAAGCTGCAGGGCATCAAGCTGATGCTCGATGGCTCACCCCAGGCGCGCACAGCGCATATGACCCGTGACTACGCGCGCGGCGCGCCCGATGGCAGCCACCCCTGGCACGGCCAACCGGTGGTTGCCGAAGAGGAATTCCTCGCCCAGGCGCGCGCAGTCCACGCCCGCGGCTGGCAGATCTTCGTCCACGCTAACGGCGACGCGGCGATCGACACCGCGATCCGCAGCTTCGACGCGCTGGGGATCAAGGCCGCGGACGATCGCCGTCCGGTGGTGATCCATTCGCAGTTCCAGCGTCCCGATCAGCTCGCCGCCTATGCCCGGATCGGGGTGGGTCCGGCCTATTTCTCCAACCACACCCATGTCTTCGCCGACACCCATCGCAGCAATTTTTCGCCCGAAGTGGTCGGCTTTATCAGCCCGTTCAAGGCGGCGCGGGCCGCGGGCCTCAACACCTCGAACCATTCCGACTTCCCGGTCACTGCGCTCGACCCGATGGCCCAGCTGTGGACCTCGATGGCGCGGACTTCGCTGACCGGAGTGGTCAGTGGCGCGGATCAGCGGCTGAGCGCCTACGAAGGGCTGCAAGCACTGACTACCGGCCCGGCCTGGCAAGTGTTCGAAGAGAACCGCAAGGGCCGCATCAAGGCCGGACTGCTCGCCGATTTCGTGGTGCTCGACCGCAACCCGCTGACCACCCCACTGGACGAGATCCGCGCGATCAAGGTGCTGGAAACGGTCAAGGAGGGGCAGACGGTGTGGCGGCGGTAGGCTAGTCCTCGCGCAAAATCAGCCCCGCCCCCGGCTTGTGGCTGCGAATTTCCTCTTGGGTTAACCCGCAGAGTTCGTGGGGGAAGACCAGCCAGTCTTCGGTCTCATGGACGAAGTAGTCTGGCTTCAGCGCGGTGCGGTTGCGGCTGGGTTTGTAATAGGCGGTGGCAATCTTGACGGTGCGCGGCATGTTGTTGCGGCAGCGGGCGGCGAGCTCGCGCAGAAAGGCTTCGATCGAGCGGCCCGAATCGAACACGTCGTCGATCACCAGCAGCTGGTCTTCGGGGTTCAGCGTGTCGATCAGATAACCCAGCGCATAGACCCGGACCTCGCGCTGCTCGTCGATCCCGGTGTAGCTCGAAGTGCGCACGGCGATGTGGTCGGCCTCGATCCCGTGGAAGGCGAGCAGTTCCTGCACCGCGATCCCCACCGGAGCCCCGCCGCGCCAGATCCCGACGATGTGGCTGGGGCGGAACCCCGAATCGATGATGCGGTTGGCCAGCCGGTAGGAATCTTCGAGGAGCTGGTCGGCGGTGAGGTAAGTCTTCTCAACCACGGGCAACAGCCGCGATTGCCGCGAGATGGCGGGCTTGCTCTGCAGGCGGCAGGAACGAGCCGGTGAAGCTGTTCTCGGCGAGCCGCACGATCTGTTCAGGCGAAAGGTCGAGCGCATCGGCGACCGCGCGGAAGTTGGCATTGATATAGCCGCCGAAATAGGCCGGATCGTCGGAATTGACCGTGACCTTGAGGCCGAGCTCGAGCATCCGCCGCACCGGGCTATCCTCGATCCGGTCGATCACGCAGAGCTTGAGGTTAGACAACGGGCAGACTGTCAGCGTCATCTGGTCGCGGGCAAGCTGACGGACCAGCGCCGGGTCCTCCAGCGCGCGGTTGCCGTGGTCGATCCGCTCGACCTTGATCAGGTCGATCGCCTCGTGGACATAGGCGGGTGGCCCCTCTTCGCCGGCGTGGGCGGTGACATGCAGGCCGAGCGCGCGGGCGGCGGCGAACACCCGCTGAAACTTGGCCGGCGGGTGGCCAAGCTCGGACGAATCGAGCCCGACTCCATGGATCTGGTCGAGGTGCGGTCTGGCCTGTTCGAGCGTGGCGAAGGCCTCTTCCTCGGACAGGTGGCGCAGGAAGCACATGATCAGGCGGTAGGTGATCCCGTGCCGCGTCTCTGCGTCCTTGAGTGCCTTCTCGATGCCATTGAGTGCCGTTGTGAATGGCACCCCTCGTGCCGTGTGCCCCTGCGGATCGAAGAAGATCTCGACGTGCCGGACAATGTCGGCATGGGCGCGTTCGAGGTAGGCCGAGGTCAGGTCATAGAAGTCCTGCTCGGTCAGCAGCACGGCCATACCCTGGTAGTAGATGTCGAGGAAATCCTGGAGGTTGGAGAACGAATAGGCCGCCCTCACCTCCTCCGCTGAAGCGAAGGGGATCGCCACCTTGTTGCGCGCGGCTAGGGCAAACAGCATCTCCGGCTCGAGCGAGCCTTCGATATGCAGGTGCAGTTCGGCCTTGGGCAGGCGGGCAATCAGCGCGTCGCGGGTCGGATTCGGCATGGGCCAAAGCTGGACCGGCAGGAACGCGTGGTCAACGGTTGATGGCAGAAGGCTGCGGGCCGATTTGCCGGCCCGCTTCCTCCCGGTTCAGTTGGCAGCAGGCGCAGGTCCCCAGGTCCCGGTACCCGATCCGTTGCCGCTGCGGCCCATGAAGGTAATGGTTCCGCCCCTGCCGGCATACTTTCCAGTCCGCCCGGTAAGCCCGCCCACGCAGCCGGTGCTTTGCATATCCTTGGAGGTGAACTGGCAGCCCCAAACCGATGAATAGGTGCCGTCGGGTCCGGTCGCATCGCACATCACATGCATGTCGAAGACCTTGTCGTTGCTCGGCTGGGTCATGCTGATGCAGGTATACTTGTCGGTCGACTTCTTGCCGTCGGCCCAGGCCGTCATGCTGGCTCCCGTCCAGTGGGAAGCCGCTGCGACAGTCCCGCTCGCGCCAGGCCCGCCCACGGCCGTTGCGGGGTTTGCGGTTGAATCGAAAGTGAAGTTCTGTGCCTGCGCGGTACCTGCGCAGAGTGCAAGCAGTGCTGCGCTGCAAATAACTGTCCTGACTTTCATGATACATCCCCTTGCTTCGGCGTCAGAAATCACTGCCAAGTACGTTTGCTTGCGTGATCTGACTATCGTTGGATAATTCCCGAAAGTTTACTTTCATGGAATTCAAGCGAGTCGCAGCCCGATCCGGAAATGCTACACCTTGTTTGCAGTCGAGTACAAACCGTTATCGCTATAGTTCAGATCGGTAACGCTACTCGAAAGTCGATGATTGATCTTGTGCCGGTTTCGACCGGCGATGTTTACTTTTCGTTCCCGGAGCGCCAGAACCGCCGGGTGCCGTCCGCTGCTCTCCCCCTCCCCGCACTCCACGCCAGCCACTCGGGCTGCTGGCTGCGCGACGGCGCGGGCAACACCCGCGGGACGGGCAAAGGCGACGCAATCGTTGCGGCGGCGGACACCCCGCTGCTGATGCTCAACGCTCCCTTGGTAGCGACGCGGCTGGGCTATCCCGACCTGTCGGGGCTCGACCTGCTCGAGCTGTTCGCTTTCGTCCATCCGGCGCGGTTCGTGGTTCCGACCCCCAAGGGACTGGCGCACGCGCTGGAGCTGACCGAGCCTGACAGCGACGATGCGGTCCCCGCCTTGCTTCAGCAGGCCGCCGAAGCGCTTCTGGCAACATGCGAAAGTGCCGATTGGCCCGAGCGCGAGGGGGCGTGGAGTTCCTTGCAAAATCTCACACGCCAGCGCTGGACCTGGGCCCCGTTACTGACGCCCAGGATCGCAGCTCCGGCCAAGGCCGAACGTTGGCTGTTTGCACGGCTGCCGGAGTGGGAAGAAGCGCCCGAACGGCCTCAGCCAGCCCAGGTTTCGCTGCACGCCGATGATGTCAACGCCCGGCTCACCCGCCTTACCGGCAATGGTGCAGAGAGCCGCCCGGCGCAGGCAGCCTATGCGCAGGAAGCCGCGCATGCCTTCGCCCCGCGTCAACGTGAAGCCTTGCCGCATCTGCTGCTCGCCCAGGCCGGGACCGGGATCGGCAAGACCCTGGGATACCTCGCCCCGGCCTCGCTGTGGGCGCAGCAATCGGGCGGGACAGTCTGGGTATCGACCTTCACCAAGGCGCTGCAACGCCAGCTGCGTCGCGAAAGCCGCCGCGCCTGGCCAACACCCCGCGATGACGGCTCGCAGCAGGTGGTGGTGCGCAAGGGGCGTGAGAACTACCTCTGCCTGCTCAATCTGGAGGATGCGCTGCAGGGCGGCTTTACCGGCCGCGCCGCGGTGATGGCGCAGCTGGTCGCGCGCTGGGCTGCCTACAGCCAGGACGGCGACATGATCGGCGGCGATCTGCCCGGTTGGCTGCCCACGCTGTTCCGCCAGCGCGGGGTTCGGGCGCTAACCGACCAGCGCGGCGAATGCGTCTATGCTGGCTGCCCACACTACCGCAAATGCTTCATCGAACGCTCGGCCCGCGCCTCGGCCCAGGCCGATCTGGTGATCGCCAACCATGCGCTGGTGATGGTCAATGCGGCGCGCGGGAGAGACCATGCCCAGCGCCCGACCCGGCTGGTATTCGACGAGGGCCACCACGTGTTCGAAGCGGCGGACTCAACCTTCGCCGCCGCACTCACCGGGGCCGAGACGATCGAGCTGCGGCGCTGGGTAATCGGCCCCGAACGTGGTTCCAAGGGGCGCCGCCGCGGGCTTTCAGCGCGCCTCGCCGATCTCGCCAGTTACGACGAGGCTGGGGGCAAAGCAATCGCCGCGGCGTGCCATGCCGCCGAGGCCCTGCCCGGCGATGGCTGGCTGCAGCGGCTGCATGACAACACCCCTTCGGGGCCAGTGGAGGAACTGCTCGCCGCGGTTCGCGCCTGCGTTTACGCCCGCGATGAAAGCGGCGGGCAGGAAGCCGGTTACGGGCTGGAAACCGAAGCGGCACAGCTCGACGGGCCGCTGATCGAGGCGGCCGGCGCTGCGCAAGCCGCGTTGGCCGAACTGCGCAGCCCGCTGATCCGGCTTGGCGTTCGGCTGGAGGCGCTGCTTGCCGAACCGCCCGACTGGCTTGACGGTGCGGGTCGCGCACGGATCGAAGGCGCGCGCCATTCGCTCGGCTGGCGGGTCGATCTGCTCGCCGCCTGGGAGGCCCTGCTCGATCGGCTCGGCGGGCCGGCCGACCCCGAATTCGTTGACTGGCTCGCGGTCGAACGCGCCGAAGCGCGTGAGTTCGATGTCGGGCTGCACCGCCGCTGGCTCGATCCGATGAAGCCGTTCGCCCGCACCGTGCTCGAAGGCGCGCACGGGGTGATGATCACCAGCGCAACGCTCAAGGACGGATTTGGGCGCGACGGCGACGACTGGGACGCCGCGATCGCCCGCTCGGGCGCGCCGCATCTGGCATTGGCGGCCCGGCTCGCCGCGTTCGACAGCCCGTTCGACTATGCCGAGCAGGCCGAAGTTCTGATTGTCACCGATGTGCCCAAAGGCGACGTGTCTGCACTCGCCGGCGCCTATGCCCGCTTGATCGAGGCCTCGGGCGGCGGGGTACTGGGGCTGTTCACCGCGATCCGGCGGTTGCGCGCGGTCCATGGGCGGATCGCCGACCGGCTCGCGCGCGGCGGATTGCCGCTCTACGCCCAGCATGTCGATCCGATCGATACCGGCACTTTGGTCGATATCTTTCGCGACGATCCGCGCGCTTCGCTGCTCGGCACCGATGCCTTGCGCGACGGGGTCGATGTACCCGGACATTCGCTGCGGTTGGTGGTGATGGAGCAGGTGCCCTGGCCCAAGCCCTCGATCCTCCACCGCGCCCGGCGGCTGGCCAGCGGCGGCGGCGCGTTCGACGATCACCTGATCCGTGCCCGGCTGGCCCAGGCGTTCGGTCGACTGATCCGCAGCCGCGAGGATCACGGCAAGTTTGTTGTGCTCTCCGCCGCCTTTCCCAGCCGGCTGTTGTCGGCATTTCCCCCAGGTACCCCGGTCACGCGATTGACACTCGACCAGGCTTTACATCGCGTCGCTTCGGGTGTTTCTCGAAGCCCCGTCAACCAGGAAAGCCGCCCTTGAAACGCCTCGGCCTGTTCCGCCACGCCAAGTCAGACTGGCAAGATCCCCGAGCCCGCGATTTCGACCGCCCGCTGAACGGACGCGGGCGCAAGGGCGCGGTGGTGATGGGCCAGCATATCCACGATTCGGGGATCCACTGGGACCGGATGATATCGTCACCCGCGATCCGCTGCGCCGAAACGATCGAACTGGCGTGCCAGGCCGTCGGTCAGCCGGTGGCGGTCAACTGGGACCGGCGGATCTATCTGGCGAGCAGCGCCACCCTGCTCGATCTGCTGCGCGAGCAGGACGATGATACCGCCGCGATCCTGATGGTCGGTCACAATCCGGGACTTGAAGACCTGATCTTCGACCTTGTCCCCGACGATGGCTCCAGCCCCTTGCGCGACGTGGTCGAGGTCAAATTCCCGACTGCAACCTACGTCGTGCTCGAACTCGATATTGAACGCTGGAGCGAACTCAGCGAACGCTCGGCGCGGCTCGTGCACCTGATGCGCCCACGCGATCTCGATCCCGCGCTGGGGCCGGAAGAAACCTGAGGGTATTGGGTGTATCAGCCCTCGTGCAGGGCGTTGACCAGCGTGGTCCGAAGCGCAATCAGCCGCGCCCGATAAGCGAACGCGTTGCCCCCCGCCGCCAGCAGATGCGGCGCCGGTGGCGATGCCGGTGACGCCGCTTCGATGGGCTCCGAGGATTTGGCCGCCCCGCTCTGCAACGCTTTTTTGGCGCCCTTCAGGGTATAGCCTTCGCGGTGCACCAGCCGGTCGATGGTCTCGACCATGGCAATGTCGCCTGGCCGGTAATAGCGCCGCCCACCGCTGCGTTTGAGCGGCCGCAGCATCGGGAACTGTTCTTCCCAATAGCGCAGAACGTGCTGGCGGATGCTCAGTGCCTTGGCAACCTCACCAATCGTGCGCAGCGCTTCGGCGTCCTTGCCGTCGGCGAAACGATCAGAGAGGCCGCTGGTACTCATTCCTTGGCAATCCGCTCTTTCAGCATCTGGCTGGCACGGAAGGTCAGGACCCGGCGCGGGGTGATTGGCACCTCCACCCCGGTCTTCGGATTGCGTCCGATCCGCTGCCCCTTGTCGCGCAGCAGAAAGGTTCCGAACCCCGAAATCTTGACGTTCTCACCGCTTTCAAGCGCGTTGGACATGTGATCGATGATCGCTTCGACCATCGACAGCGATTCCGAACGCGAAAGCCCAAGCTTGCGATTGATGGCTTCCGCCAGGTCGGCTCTGGTTAGTGTGTTCATGGAGCGCACCTGCTCCTTCCTCCCAAGCAAAGCGACCCCCGACTCGGACCATACAATTTCGGCGGAGGAATGCAACGCAAGGCTCGGAAAGCGCAGGGGGTTTTGCGCAGGTCAGATTCGTAGCAAGCTGGCGCCCCAGGTGAAGCCGCCGCCCATTGCTTCCAACATGACCAGATCGCCTGGCTTGATCCGTCCGTCACGCACCGCAACATCAAGCGCCAGAGGGACCGAAGCGGCCGAGGTGTTGGCGTGGCGATCGACCGTGACCACTACCTTTTCGGGCGGCAGGCCAAGCTTGCGGGCCGTAGCGTCAAGGATCCGCTGATTGGCCTGGTGCGGCACCACCCAGTCAAGATCGTCGGCGGTGTAGCCAGCCTCGGCCAGCACGTTGCCAAGCACTTCGGCAAGGTTGACCACCGCGTGGCGAAATACCTCGCGCCCCTTCATCCGGATGTGGCCGACTGTCTGGGTGCTTGACGGGCCGCCATCGACATAGAGCAGCTCGTTGTGCGCCCCGTCGGCATGAAGATGGGTGAGGAGGATGCCCGGACCAGCCTGTTCCACCTCGCGCGATTCGAGCACCACTGCGCCGGCCCCATCGCCGAACAACACGCAAGTGGCGCGGTCTTCCCAGTCGAGTATCCGGCTCATGGTCTCCGCGCCGATCACCAAGGCGCGCTTGGCCATGCCGCTGCGCAGCATCGCATCGGCCACGCCCAGGCCGTAGAGAAAGCCCGAGCATACCGCCGCGACATCGAAGGCGATCCCGCCGTTGGCGCCCAGCGCATCCTGAACGATTGTGGCGGTGGCCGGGAAGGTCTGGTTGGGAGTGGCGGTGGCGAGCACGATCAGATCGATCGACTTGCCTTCAACTCCTGCAGCCTCGCAAGCCCGTTTCGCCGCATCGATCGCCAGCGATGCGGTGGTTTCATCCGCCTCTGCGATATGGCGCTGACGGATCCCGCTGCGCTCGACGATCCATTCGTCGCTGGTATCGACCCGCTCCGCCAATTCGGCGTTGCTTACAGCGCGCCGGGGCAGCGCCGATCCGGTGCCAATCAGGACCGAGCGCCGGATCATTCCGCGGCCTTGACCTGGCGGCCAAAGCTTTCGGTCCCCAGCCGCGCAAGATCGGCGGTGATCTTTTCGGTGAGGTTTTCTTCAAGTAACCGCGCAGTCACCGCGACGGCATTGGCCACACCGATTCGCGCTGGCCGAACCGTGGCTCTTCACCACCACGCCGTTCAATCCCAGGAACACCGCACCGTTGTGGTTGTTGGGATCGAGGTGGTGCTTGAGCAGCTCGGTCGCGGGGCGCGAGACCAGAAAGCCGAACTTTGAGCGCAGCGAGCTGGCGAAGCTGCGGCGTAACAGGTCGGTTACGAACCGGGCCGTGCCTTCGATCGATTTGAGCGCGATATTGCCCGAGAACCCGTCGGTGACCACCACTTCGACTTCGCCGCGGTTGATCTTGTCAGCCTCAAGAAAGCCGTCGAACGCCATCGACAGCTGTTCGGCGGCGCTCTTGAGCAGGGCCGCGGCAAGCTGCAATTCGCCGGTGCCCTTGGTGTCTTCGCTGCCGATGTTGAGCAGGCGGACGCGGGGGCGTTCGCGGCCGGTGACGATCCGCGAATAGGCCGCGCCCATCACCGCGAACTGGACCAGGTTGCGCGCGTCGCAATCGGTGTTGGCACCGAGATCAAGCATGACCACGTCGTTTTCGCCCAGTGTCGGCATGATCGCCGAAAGCGCCGGACGATCGATCCCGGGCATGGTCCTGAGCGCCAGCTTGGCCATCGCCATCAGCGCCCCGGTGTTGCCAGCGCTGACCGCGGCGCCAGCGTCTCCAATCTTCACCGCGTTGATCGCCAGACCCATCGAGGTGGTCTTGGCCCGGCGCAGCGCCTGGGTGGGCTTTTCATCGCCGCTGACGACATCGGGGGCGTGGAGGATTTCCGAAGCCGCGCGCAGGTTGGGATGGTTGTCGAGCGCCGCCTTGATCCGCGTCTCATCGCCAACCAGCAGGAACTTGAAGCGATCGTGGCGACGCCGAGCCAGCGCCGCGCCCTCGATCATCACCCGCACGCCTTCATCGCCGCCCATCGCATCAACGGCGATACGCGGCAGGCTCATTTGCAGGTCTCCAGCTTAGTGGGCTTAGAGCCCGCCCTTAAAGGGCTTTTGGCGCAACAATCTCGCGGCCGTTGTAGTGGCCGCAAGCCGGGCAGAGGTTATGCGGGCGCTTCAGCTCACCACAGTTCGAGCATTCGTGGAAGGCTTCGACCTTCAGCGCATCGTGGCTGCGGCGCATGCCCCGGCGTGAGGGGCTGGTTTTTCTTTTGGGGACAGCCATTGCGGCACCTGTTCCTATGTATTCCGTTGCAACGTATGAAGACCGCGTCTGGCACAGGGGCAGGCGGCTTGCGAAGGCGGGCCTATAACGGATTTCGTAGCCGTTGCAAGCGCCCTTGGCCTGCCCGGCGATCCACAGGGGAGAGGACCCACAATGTTGCTACCAACTACGCTTTCACTGGCCGCCGCCGCCGCGCTGATCAACATCTGGCTGGGGATTCGCTGCGGCCAGATCCGGACCCGCGAAAAGATCAACATCGGCACCGGCGGCAGCGACGCGCTCGAGCGGCGGATGCGCGCCCAGCTCAACTTCGTCGAAAACACCCCCTGGGTGCTGGCGCTGGCTGCCGGAATCGAGCTGGCCGGCAAGGGCGGACAGTGGCTGACGATTGTTGGCGCGCTCTACATGATCGGCCGGGTTGCGCATGGCCTGGGCATGGACGGCGGCGGGCTTGAGAAGGGCCGCATGGTCGGGGTGCTGATCTCAATGCTGACCCAGGTCGGGCTGGCGATCGTCGCGGTGCTGATCCTGCTGGGCAAGTTCTAGCTAAGCGCATAATCGCTGACGAACTGGTTGGTAGCCCGCTCGCGGCCGAAGGTGCTGGTCGGGCCGTGGCCGGGGATAAAGGTGACGTCGTTGCCCAGCGGCCAAAGCTTCTGGGTGATCGAATCGATCAGCTGCTGGTGATTGCCGCGGGGGAAATCGGTGCGCCCGATTGATCCCGCGAACAGCACGTCGCCGACGATCGCCAGATGTCCGTCGCGAATGTGGAAGACCACGTGTCCCGGGGTGTGCCCGGGGCAGTGGATCACATCGAGCACCGCCTCGCCAACGGTAACGGTATCGCCGTCGACCAGCCAGCGATCCGGCTCGAACGTCTCGGCGTGCATCCCCCAGCGCTTGCCGTCCTCGCCCAGCTGGGCAATCCAGAACCGGTCATCCTCGTGCGGACCCTCGATCGGCACGCCCAGTTCCTTGGCCAGTATCCCGGTCTGCCCGCAGTGATCGAGATGGCCGTGGGTCAGCAGCAGCTTTTCGATCGTCACCCCGGTCTTGGCCACCGCGGCTTTCAGCTTGTCCAAATCGCCGCCCGGATCGACCAGCGCCGCCTTCATCGTTTTGGTGCACCAGATCAGCGAGCAGTTCTGCTCGAGCGGAGTGACGGGAATGATCCCGACGCGGATGGGGGGTTCGGTTTGGGTGTCGGTCATGGGTCAGATGTGGCGGCGGTCGGGCCAAGATGCAAGGCCAGGAATCTTGCCTGAACCTGCTTCCATGGTAGGCAGCAATTGGTCTTGGGGGAAAGCATCGAGCATGGGGGAAAGGCAGCACCCAGCGGCGCGTGGCAGCCGCTTTTTTGCAGTCAGTGCCATCATCATCGCGGTGCTTGTCGTGCTGAGTTTCCCCATAACGTACTTCGTCCCCCTCGCCACTGGCACCAAGCAGTTCACCCTGCTGCGCCACCTGCACGGCCTGGCGTTCTTCGCCTGGATCGGACTGTTCGTGGTCCAGACCCAACTGGTACGCAAAAGCAATGTCCGGCTGCACCGCGGATTGGGGACCGCCGCGGTAGCGCTAGCCGGGGCGATGCTGCCGCTGGGTCTTTGGCAGACGGTTACTTCGGCCGGCGAGCGCATGGCCAAAGGCAGCGCCACGCCGTTCGAATTCTCGCTCTACAACCTGGTCGACATCCTGGCGTTCTCCGCGGCATTCGGCTGGGCGATTCTCGAGGCGACCCGGCGGATCGAATGGCACCGCCGGCTGATGTTCGTCGCCGCGCTCAACCTGTTCGGCCCGGCGTTCTCGCGCATAACCCTGCTCGTGCCGATCCCGTTTCCGTGGAGCGACATGGCCCCCAACCTGGTCGCCGATGCCCTGCTGATCGCGCTGGCACTGTACGACCGGCGTCAATTCGGCAAGATCCACCCGGTCACGCTGTGGGCGGCGCTGATCCTGATCCCGTTCCACGCAATCGAGCCGCTGATTGCGCGAAGCTCGGTGTGGAATGGCGTTGCACCGGCGCTGTTTGGCTTCGGTTGAGCGAACCCTGGTCGGCAACCGTTACGCCTTGACCAAGTAGAATCTCGAGGCGGTTGGGCGGGGCATCCGGTGCTAATGAATATCCGGGATGGTCCGGCTGCGTGCGCCGCGGTCTGCGCAAGATTTCCACCGGCCATTCGGTCACCCGCTCTTCCGCAACATGGACGTATTGCCCTGGCTCAAGACTCCTGCAATGTATTCGCGCTGGCGGATCAGGGCCAGAGGAGCTTGCGGTGCCTGGCGTGGCCAGTGAAAATTCAAGCGCTTCGGCATGACTGGCGAAGGCAAAGTAGTAGTCGCTGCCATCATCGCAATCCTCGGCGCCGCGTTCGGGATGGCACCAAACCCGGTACTCGAGCACCTCATCCCACACGAAACCACCGCCAGACTTCGTGAGCGCCGGATAGTTCCCGACCTCTGCGGGATCGAGCACTGCCGGATAATCGCCCTCAGGCATGCCCTTGACGTCCATTTTCACAACCGCCCGCTCTTCCACACCACCCGGCCGATCACCTCGACCTCCTCGGGCGGCAGCTCGATCGCGTGCAGTAGGCGGGGTTGTCGCTGAGCAGCGCCAGCACGCCTGGGCGCCCGGTGTCGAGCCGCTTGACCAGCAGCGCATCGCCCGTCCGCACCACGTGGATGCCATCGCGCAAAGGGCGCGGGGTGCGGTCGACGAGGATTTCGTCGCCATCCCTGAGCGTGCCTTCCATCGAATCGCCTTCGACCCGGATCGCCGAGAGCGCGCGCGGATCGAGGCCTTGTTCGCGCAGCCAGCGCGCCGAGAAGCGGAAGGCGCCGATCGGCATTTCCTCAAACGCCAAGCGCCCCCGCCCCGGCGGCAGCGCCGATCGGCAGCCGCGGAAGATCGACCCATTCGCCGCGCGGCGGCTTGGCCGCGAGGCGCCGAGGATTTTTCCTCTGGTGCGCCGAGTTCCGCCTCCTCCACCCCGAAGAACCGCGCGAGCGTGCGGCGGTCGGTCTCCTCCAGCTTGCGCGGGGAGCCCTTGCGGATGAACTGCTGAAGATAGGTCGCGTTGCGGCCAATCAGCTCGGACAGGCCTGACAAACTGGCGCCGCGCGCGTTGGCCAGCTGGAGCAGTCTCATTCTGGGATCGGAGGCCATCATGATTCTTCGATACACGATGTATTTTTCCTAGACAAGTAGGATTTCACCAATCACCAACAGGATTATTCCTTCACCGATTCGTGACCGAAAGGGGGCCAATATGCTGATTACCCGGATCGAGCGCTTCTTGCGCGATACCGGCATGCCGTGGACCAAGTTCGGGCGGCTTGCCGCGCACGATCCGCGCTTTGTCGAAGACCTGCGCAACGGCCGGATTCCCCGCCCAGCCACACAATCGCGAATAGAACATTTCATGAACATCTATCGGGAGAGCGCGCATGCAGGTTGACCTTATAGCCGATCAGGCGATGCTCGCCGCTGTCCGCCGCGGCGCCCGGACGCACCCCGTGGATGCCGCTGCTCAATGCCCTGCTCGAACTCGCCGGGGGCAAGGCCGAACTGCTCCGCCACGCCGAACGCGCCTGGGCCAGCGTTACCTTCACCGGCACCCGCCACGAAGTGACCCTGGCCTTCGCCGGCGCTGAAGCGGTGGCGGCGGGCGAAGCGTTCATCGCCGCGCTGCCCGATCACGAATTCGCGATTCCCCGCCAGCTGGTCGCCGATGCGACGGTGCTCAGCGTCGAGCACACGCATCTGCCCGAGCCGCGCCTGGCGGTGGAAGCGCAGCTGCTGTTGCTGGAGGACGCCTAATACCCCAGCGCGTAATCCACCACCGGCGCCAGCTGCTCGCCGCGGCCATAGCGCCCAAGGTTCTCGACAAACCGGTCGGCCGCACGCTGGAACGCCAGCTCCTGAGCGCGGCCGGAGAGGTGCATGGTGATGTGGGTGTTCTCCAGGCCCCACAGCGGATCCTCCGGCGGCAGCGGCTCGGGCGTGGTTACATCGAGCAGCGCGCCGCCGATCCGCCCTGCCTGCAACGCCGCGGTCAGCGCCGCCTGATCGATCACGCTGCCGCGCGCGACGTTGATCACCACGCAATTGGCCTTCAGCGCGGAGATTTCGGCGGCCCCGAGCAGGCCATCGGTGTCGGGGGTCGCCGGGACCGCGATGATCACCCAGTCGAACGCGCCCAGCCGGGCGCGCCATTCGTCCGGGCCGAGCACACCGGGGCCGGGGCTGCGCCGAACCTTGGCCACCTCAACCCCGAACGGCAGCCAGCCGCGCTTCGACTTCCTGTCCGATCGCGCCGTAGCCCAGGATCAGTGCCTTGCTGCCGAACAGTTCGCGCTTGCCGGGCGAATCCTTGAGCCATTCGTGCCGGTCCTGGGCACGCATCACCTCGCGGTAGCCCTTGGCCTGGGCGAGCATCAGCATCAGCACATATTCGGCGATCGGGATCGCGTTGATCCCGGCACCATTGGTCAGCACCACCCCGCGCTGCGCCAGCAGATCGAGCGGGAAGCTCTCCACCCCGGCGAACAGCGAAGTCAGCCACTTCATCCGCTCGGCGCGTTCGATCGTCTCGCGGATCGCGGACTTCTCGAAGAAATCGAACCAGCCGATCTCGGCCTCGGGCGCCAGTTCCAGCGCCTCGGCCTTGGTCGCATACCAGCGCGCCTCGAGCCAGTCGGGCAAGACGCCCTGCGACCAGCGGCTGAAGAAAGCCGTTGAGTACGGCGATGGTCATGATGGTGCGGAACACTGAACAATACGCAAAGGCCAGAAACGGCAGACCGGCCAGATCAACCAGCGCGATGCGGCGCAGCGGCGCTGGCGATCCGGCCTGCCAGTAAAGCCACAAAAAGCTGAGCATAGAGATCGCGGTCACAGCAACTGCCAGGCGGCGGCCCTCGCTATCGAACGCCGCCCAAAGACAGGCGACCAACACCGCCAGAAACAGCGCGGCGCGGTGATGCATCAGCAAGAACAGCGGATTGTCCGGCTGAATGCCGTAAAGCGTGGTCAGGGTGGCCGGACGGAAAAAGGCCAGCGCAGGCATCAGGTGGACGGCGGCCAGAGCCAGCCAGGCAATCTTTTGCAGCATGGCATGCAGGCTAGCCGCTTGTTGCCAAGGTGCAAGGGTTAGCCATCGCGGAATTTGTCGAGCATCGGCGGGGTGTGGAGGCATTCGGCGAAGCTGAACGGGCGGGTGGTCAGCGGCGGCACCCGTGCGGCGCCCGGATGCGCGGGGTTGAGGTAGATCACGTCGGCCTCGGGCAGCACCTTAGAGCGGATCGCGGCGAGCAGCGAGCGGCGGCTCTCCAGCCACTCGCCGACGAAGCTGCGGATCGTGCCTTCATCGGGATCAGGGACCCGTTCAGGCACGGCATCAACTTCGGTCCAGCCGAGCACGAAATCGTCGGGAATGCCTGCCAGGTCACGCGGCTGATAACGCAGCGCCACCAGCACCGCGAGCCCCGCCTCGCTGGCCAGGCTGACCACCGGATACCCCGGCGGCGCATAACGCGCGCCGTATAGTTCGGCCCCCTTCCCGTCGAGCGCCACGAACGGCGCGCGGGTCAGGCGCCAGAGTTTCACGCCCCCAGCTTCCAGTCCCAGCCCAGCGGATCGCCGTCCATCACCTCGACGCCTTGGGCGGCGAGTTCGTCGCGCAAGGCATCGGAAGTGGCGAAATCCTTGGCGGCGCGGGCTTCCTTGCGCGGCAGCGAGGATGGCTTCGATTTCGGCTTCGGTGATGGTGGCGGCCTTGGGGCGGATACGCAAGTCGGTGCGCTGCAGCTCGGCGAGATCCTAGCCCCAGAGCGCGGTCCATCCACAAGGCGGCCGTCTCGACGCACTCTGGAGCGGTTCCCTTGAGCGCCAGGAGCTTCCTCGAGAACGGTCAGGGCATCCGAGGTATTGAGGTCGGCAGAAATCGCCGCATCGAAAGCGCTGGCCAAGAGCATTGGTCACCCGTTCATATTCCCAGCAGTCGCCGGGGATGTCGGTGTCAGGGAGGCGCTCAACCCACTTGCGGAAGGCCATCACCATCCGCTTCAACCGCACCAGCGCCGCCTGCAACCCCTCCCAACTAAACTCCAGCTCGCTGCGATAATGCGCCTGCAGGCACATCAGCCGGTAGGCGAGCGGGTGATAGCCGTTGTCGACCAGCAATTGCAGCCGCAGGAACTCCCCCGCCGACTTGCTCATCTTGCCGCCGCGGTCGATCAGGAAGTTGTTGTGCATCCAGATATTGGCGCCGCTGTGGGCCGAGCATTCGTGCGCCTGGTTCTGGGCGATCTCGTTGGGATGGTGGATCTCGCGGTGGTCGATCCCGCCGGTGTGGATATCGAACGGCATGCCGAGCTCAGCAGCGCTCATCACCGAGCATTCGAGGTGCCAGCCGGGCGCGCCCTTGCCCCACGGCGAATCCCATTCCATCTGGCGGCTCTCGCCAGGCGGGGTTTTGCGCCAGATCGCGAAATCGGCGGCATTGCGCTTGCCGTCCACTCCCTCGATCCGGCCCTCCCCTTCCTCGGTCACCGCGCGGGCGAGGCGGCCGTATTCGGGCACGGTCGAAACATCGAAGTAGAGCCCGCTATCGAGCTCGTAGCAGTGCTTGGCGGCAAGGCTTTTGGCATAGTCGATCATCGCCGCGACATAGTCGGTGGCGACGGTCCACTTGGCCGGATCGGTGACGTTCAAGCCACTTCGAGATCGCGCTTGAATTCGCCAGTGTAGAACTTGGCGATGTCCCAGGCGGTCTTGCCTTGCAGCGCCGCGGCCTTCTCCATCTTGTCATCGCCGGCGTCGGCATCGCTGGTCAGGTGGCCGACATCGGTGATGTTGATCACGTGGGTCAGTTCATAACCCTTGAAACGCAGCGTCCGGCCCAGCGTATCGGCAAAGACATAGGCCCGCATGTTGCCGATGTGCTGGTAGTTGTAGACCGTCGGCCCACAGCTATAGACCCGCGCCTCACCGGCATGGACCGGCTGAAAGAGCTCCAGCTGGCGGGTCAGGCTGTTGAACAGTTTCGAGAGGGACGGTTTCGGCCATACCTCGCGCCTTACGCAGCCGTGCCGTGCGGTCAAGCCGCGAGCGAGGCGAACAGCAGCCCGACCCCGGCCATGACCACCGCCAGCCCCGCCACTTCGTGACGGCTGGCGGCTTTGCCGGTAAGCCGTCCGGCGAGCAGCGCGGCGATCGGCATTTCGATCAGGCCGAGGGTGCGCACATTGGCCGCCGGGGTCAGCGCGAAGGCGGTGAACCAGCAGGCCGAGGCAAACGCGCCGACGAACCCGACGCCCAGGCTGGTGCGCCAGACCTTGAGGCTGCCGGTGAAAGCGGCGCGATCCCGCAGCGCCAGCCACAGCCCCAGCAGGGCCGACTGGATCGTCAGGCTGACCGCCAGAATGGTCAGCGCCCGGAGCAGAAAATCACCGCTCTCCAGCGCCCCGATCCCGCCACGAAAGGCGATCGCCGAAAGGCCAAACAGCCCGCCCGAGGCTACCCCGGCGGCGATCATCCGCCCTTCCTTGAGCAGACCCCGATATTCGCCCGGACGAACCGAAGCGACCAGCACCCCGAGCGTCACCACCCCAACCGCAGCCCAGGCCAGCGGCGCCAGGTGATCGTTCAGCAGCAGCACGCCCAGCACCGCGACCAGCACCGGCTCGGTCTTGATATAGGCATAGGCGACCCCGAAGGCGCGCTGGTGCATCACCAGCAGCATCAGCGCAGTCCCCATGATCTGGCACACTGCCCCCAGCGCCGCCCAGCCCAGCGCCGGAACGGAAAGCGCTGGCAAGCTCTGTCCGGTCAACAGCAGGCAGCCTGTAAGAAACAGCAACGCAAACGGCAGCCCGAAGATGAAGCGCACCTGGGTCGCGCCCAGCATGCCGATGGTTTTGGTCAGCCCCGCCTGGGCGCCGTTGCGATAGACCTGGGCGGTGGCGGCAGCGATCGTCACCGGCACCCACAGCAGCAGGGTCAGGCCGGTCAGAACCCCTCCCAGCGGATCGCCTCGTCCAATGGCGCGCGGGCTACCTCGAAGCGGTTGACCGGACTTTCGGAATCGCGCCAGCCGATCCCCATCCCGCAGAAGAAGATGTGATCGTCGGGAATATCGACGCATTCGCGGATCTGCTTCGAATAGATCGCCCAAGCCTCCTGCGGGCACGAATCGAGTCCCTCTTCGCGCAGCAGCAGGCACACCGTCTGCAGCCACATGCCAATGTCCGACCACTGCGGCGGGCCCATGTATTTGGGGGTGTGGATCAGCATCAGCACCGGCGCACCGAACGCCTGGAAGTTCTTGGCGAACCACATCAGGCGGCTCATCTTGTCCTCGCGCGGGATTTCGAGCGCGGCATACATCGCCTCGCCCACGCCGCGGCGGCGGGTTTCGTAGGCGCCATCCAGTTCGGGCGGGTAAATCTTGTATTCGGGCGCATGCGCCGCACTGCCCTGCGGCAACACGGCAGCAACGGTATCAAGCAAATGCTTGAGCGGCGCGCCGGTCAGCACCGCCGCGTGCCACGGCTGGGTATTCCCACCCGAAGGCGCACGCTGCGCCTTCTCCAGCACCCGCCGCAGCACCGCGGGATCGACCGGCTGGTCAAGAAAGGCCCGCACGGTGCGGCGGGTGGCGACGGCTTCGGATACGGTTTCAGCTTTTCCCATGCCCCGCCTGATTGCCGCCCGTGCCCCTGCGGTCAAGGGGCGGCGGGCGGCATTCGGTCGACGCGGCTAGGCAGCTGGCACGGGCGCTGGCTCGGCAGGCGCTGCGGGCGCAGCCGCGGGCGCCTTGGCGGCTTCCTGCGCGGCCTTGAATTCGGCATGACGCAGCGCGCCCGGGCCGGGGCCCATGTCGTCTTCGTCGGTCAGCTTGAGCTTCTTTGCGGCGCGGAAATCGGCTTCGGGAACCGGGCGAATATCGGGCCTGCCGACCATGATCCCCATCTTGATCTTGCACTCGACGAACTGGGTCTCGTCGGGCTCAACCTCCAGCGTGATCGTGTCCTTGGCTTCAGTCTTGACCGAGAATTCGTGCTTGCCGGGATCGGCAACCATCACGAAGAACCGCCCGCCGCCCAGCGAGCTGACCTTCTGGCCCTTCTCCCAGGCCGAGCAGGCCACTGCCGAGCCGACGAAGCCGCCCTTGCGGTAAAACACGATCTGGCCCTTACCAGCCTGCGGCTTGGGCAGGACCATATCGGCGGCGAGCATCGCGCCGGCTTCCTCGACCTCGGCAGCGGCCTCTTTCTTGTCCTTCGAGAACGCGGTTGCCGGGGCGAGCGCCAGACCGGCGGCAAGCGCCAGCGGCAGGATGAAAGCAGATTTACGGTTCATGGTGTGGTCCCTTGTTCGAGTGGTGGTGAAACGGGTGCAGCTTCAATCGCGGCTGCCGCGACGGAAAGTGGATCGAGCACGAACGGCTCGGCAGTCTTGGCCATGGCCTCAACGCCGTCGGGAATGTCGATGCCTTTGCCCTGGATGAAGAAGCCAATCAGGCTGAGCGCGGGGAACGCCACGGCGGAAGCGATATTGATGGACTGAACGGTGCCCATGGCATCCTGGCCCGCGACCGCGAAGTTCAGCGAGCGCAGCCGCAGCCGCCGCTCACCAACGTCAAGATAGCGCGCTGCCAGAATCAGCTCTCCAGAGGCCCCACTGCCGCCGCTTTTCTTGGCATGAACCACCTCGCCCTTGCCGGTCGTGCCAGCCGGGATCAGCTCCTTGCCATCGACCATGATCGGCGCGGCCAGCGCGATTGGGAAGGTCTGCCCGCTGGTGCTGATCTTGCTGCCCAGATGCGCGCGGATCACCAGCTTGACCGGAGTCAATGCCGGGATGCACGGGGCAGCGGCGAAGGGGCATTGCGAGGTACCGAGTGGCGCGGCCGGAGCGGCTGGCGGCAGCAGAAGACCGGGCGATTCCAGCATTGGCTGAACTGGCGGCGCTTCCTGCGCCTGCGCGGGAGGAACGGTCATGCCTACCAGCAGCGCGAGCGCCGCAGCCGATCCCAAACCCTGTTGATTGATTGCGCGCCCCATCCCTCGGCCTGAATAGAGCGTTGAAAATCTGGAGCAAGTCGAAAAGGATTGAAACTGGATGCGGACCCGAATCCTATTCCTCCTCGAACAGCCCTGCGAGCTGCTCGATCATCGTTCCGGCCAGCTGCTCGACGTCCATGATCGTCACTGCGCGGCGGTAGTAGCGGGTGACATCGTGGCCGATCCCGATCGCCACCAGCTGCACCGGGCTTTGGCGTTCGATCCAGTCGATCACCTTTCTGAGGTGCTGCTCGAGATAGCCGGCATTGTTCACCGACAGCGTCGAATCGTCGACCGGGGCGCCGTCGGAAATAACCATCAGCACCCGGCGGTCCTCGGGCCGGGCGAGCAGGCGGGCGTGGGCCCAGAGCAGCGCCTCACCGTCGATGTTTTCCTTGAGCAGGCCTTCTCTCATCATCAGCCCGAGGTTCTTGCGGGCGTGGCGATAGGGTTCGGCGGCTTTCTTGTAGACGATGTGGCGCAGGTCGTTGAGCCGCCCCGGATGCGCCGGCTTGCCCCCCGCCAGCCAGGCCTCGCGGCTCTGCCCGCCCTTCCAGGCGCGGGTGGTGAAGCCGAGGATCTCGGTCTTGACCCCGCAGCGTTCGAGCGTGCGCGCGAGCACGTCGGCGCTGATCGCCGCAATCGAGATCGGGCGGCCGCGCATCGATCCGGAATTGTCGATCAGCAGCGTGACGATGGTGTCCTTGAACTCGATCTCGCGCTCGACCTTGTAGCTGAGCGAATGGCCCGGTGAGATCACTACCCGGGCGAGCCGTGCGGCATCGAGCAGGCCCTCTTCCTGATCGAAATCCCAACTGCGGTTCTGCTGCGCCATCAGTCGCCGCTGCAACCGGTTGGCGAGCTTGGTGACAATCCCCTGCAGGCCTTTGAGCTGCGCGTCGAGATAAGCACGCAGCCGGGTCAGCTCTTCCTCGTCGCACAGCTCATGGGCGGCGACCACTTCATCGAAGCTCTCGGTAAAGGCCTTGTAATCGAAATGGGCGGGCAGGTCGGTCCACGGCCGGTTGGGACGGGTTGGCAGCATGCCCTCCTCGCCGTCCTCGCTCGCTTCGGCATCGGAGGAATCTTCCTCGATCTCCTGGCGGCTCTCGCTGTCGCCGTCGTCGTCGCCTTCACTGGGCTCGGCGGCCATTTCGGCGGGGTCCTGGTCGTCGCCCGCTTTGCTGTCGTCACCCTGATCCTGGTCCTCGTCGCCGTCCTGATCCTCGCCCTCCTCGGGCTCCGATTCGAGACTTTCGGCGCGGGTCAGCTCGAGGTGCTGGAGCATATCGAGCGAGAGCAGCTGGAAGGCCTTCTGGTCGTCGAGCGAAAGCGCCAGCGCGTCAAAATCGGCGCCCGCCCGCTCGGCGATCCACTCGCGCAGCAGATCGACCCCGCCGCGCGCCACTTCAGGAACCGGCAGCCCGGTCAGATGTTCGCGCAGCAACAGCGCCAGCGCGGCCTGGACCGGCACTTCGTCCGCCCGGCTGGCGCGGGTGATCGGATCGCCGACCGTGCGGGCGAGCTGCGCGGCATCGAGGTTATCGCGCATCCCGGCATAGGCCTTCGAGCCCAGCGCCTCATAACGCACCGCCTCGACCGCATCGAAACAGGCCCGCGCCACCGGCTCGGCCGGGGCAGCCCGGGTATGGAGCGCTTCGTTGTGATGGCGCAGTTTCAGCGCAAAGCTGTCGGCAAACCCGCGCGCCTCCATCGCCTGATCGCGCGGCAGGTTACGACCCGGCATCGGCACCCTGAGGTTTTTCCCGACCGCGGCCGGGGCATCGGAAGTCCAGGCGATCTCCACTTCGGGTTCGCGCGAAACCGCCCGGGCGGTGCCGGCCAGCACGGTCTTGAACCGGTCGAGAGGGGATTCGTCGGACATCGCTTTCCGATCAGATCTTCTGCCCGGTCTTGGCCCAGTCGGCCATGAAGCCTTCGATCCCCTTGTCGGTCAGGACGTGCTTGACCAGGCCCTTGATCACTGCGGGCGGCGCGGTCATCACATCGGCGCCGATCTTGGCGGCTTCGAGCACGTGGATCCCGTGGCGGACCGAGGCGACCAGTATCTCGGTGGGAAACGCGTAGTTGTCATAGATCAGCCGGATGTCGGCGATCAGCTGCATCCCGTCGAGGCCGTTGTCATCGTGGCGCCCGACGAACGGCGAGATGAAGCTCGCCCCGGCCTTGGCCGCGAGCAGCGCCTGATTGGCCGAGAAGCACAGCGTGACGTTGACCATGGTGCCATCCGATGTCAGCGCCTTGCAGGTCTTGAGCCCGTCGAGCGTCAGCGGCACCTTGATGCAGACGTTGCCCGCGATCTTGCGCAGCACTTCAGCCTCGCGCATCATCCCGGCGTGATCGAGCGCGACCACTTCGGCGCTGACCGGCCCCGCCACGATTCCGCAGATCTCCCTCGTCACTTCCATGAAATCGCGTCCCGACTTCATGATCAGCGAGGGGTTGGTGGTCACCCCATCGAGCAGCCCGGTGGCGGCCAGCTCCTTGATGTCGGCAATCTCGGCAGTGTCGGCAAAGAATTTCACGGGCTAAAAGCTCCTGGATGCGAGTCAGGCGCCGCTAGTGACACGGAATCGATGCAGGTTAAAGCCTGCGCAATTGGTTAGCCTCAGAGGATCTTTAAGGCGCTGATCAGCAGCGGATCGCGGGTGCTTTCGGGATTGGCGCGGATCGCGCTTTCCTCGGTCCCGATCTGGTACCAGATCGAATTGTCCGCCCGGATCGAAACCGCCTGGGCAACCTGGCCGAGATCAACCCCGGACAGCGCCTTGATCGCCTGGTTCAGCACCGGATCGCCCGACAGCTTGATCGCATCGCCCATACCCGGAACCATCGCGTTGATCAGGCCGGCACCCATTTCGGCGCGCAGCCAGGTTGTCGCCGCGGTTGGCCCGCCGCGGATCAGGCCTACTGCGTCAGGGATCGAAATCCCGCGCACGGTATCCAGCACCAGCGGCGCGGCACGCTCGGCGCCCTTTTCGGCAGCGATGTTAAGCTGGCGCTGCAGCTGCTGCTTGAACGCGGCCGAGGTGAGTAGCGGCCTGATGCCGGCGCCAGAGCCGCTGAACAGCTCGGGCAATTCAAAACGCGCCACCGCCGAATCCCAGAACCCCCCCGGCGCGGTCAGCTTGGCGAAAGCGTTCTGCGATGACAACGTCAGCAACTTCTTGATCGCCTCGACCATCGAGAACCCGCCCATACTCTGGCAGCCCGGCAGCGCCAACACTGCGGTTCCCGCCGCCCCGGCCAGGAAGGCACGCCGCCCAACGCTTGCTGTTTCGATCTTCTCCACGCCGATCTCCTCTTGTCACACGCCCGGGGCTGTCGCCAACCGGGCTTTGCCGCCATATAGCCGCGGCCCATGAACCGCGTCCGACTCCTTGTGTTCAATCCCGTGCTTTCGGTGCTGGATTATCGCCTTCCTGCTGGAATGGCGACAGAATTCGGCAGCGTGGTGATCGCGCCGCTGGGTCCGCGGCAGGTGCTGGGGATCGTCTGGGAGCCTGAACGGCTGGGCGGCGAGGAAGCGCCCGAGGCCAAGCTCCGCCCGATCCTGGAAGTGCTGCCGGTGCCGCCCTTGGCAGCGCCGCTGCGCCGCCTGATCGAATGGTGCGCGGATTACTACGTCGCGCCGCTGAATTCGGTGGCGCGGATGGCGCTGGGCTCGATGGCGGCGCTGCGCGGCGGCGGCAGCGCGACCGAATACCGCCTCTCGGGGCATGAGCCCGCGCGCCTGACCCCGCAACGCGCCGCAGCGATGGATGCGCTGGTGGATGAGCAGGCCAGCATCCGCGAACTGGCCGAGATTGCGGGGGTTTCCGAAGGCGTGCTGCGTGGGATGGTGGGCGCCGGGATCCTCGAGGCCGTGACCGTCGATCTCGATCGCCCTTATCCCCGCGCCAACGCCGATCATGCCCAGCCTGAACTGTCCGACGCACAAGCGGCAGCGGCGGAAAAATTTGTGACGGCGGTGCGTGAAGGCGGCTTCCAGCCGTTCCTGCTCGACGGTGTGACCGGATCGGGCAAGACCGAGTGCTATTTCGAGGCCATTGCTGAAGCGATCCGGCGCGACTGGCAAGTCCTTGTCCTGCTGCCCGAGATCGCGCTCACCGAGAATTTCCTGCGCCGCTTCGAGGCGCGCTTCGGCACCCCGCCAGTGCTGTGGCACAGCTCGCTCAAGGCCAGCGAGCGGCGGCGGGCGTGGCGGGCGATCGTTTCGGGAGAAGCGCAAGTTGTGGTCGGTGCGCGCTCCGCGTTGTTCTTGCCTTACGCGCGGATGGGGCTGATCGTGGTCGACGAGGCCCACGAGGTCTCGTTCAAGCAAGACGACGGGGTACGCTACAACGCCCGCGACGTCGCGGTGATCCGGGCCCGGTTTGAACAGGTGCCGGTGATCCTCGCCAGCGCCACCCCGGCGCTCGAATCGCTGCAGCTGGCCGAGGCCGGGGTTTACGCGAAGATCGACCTGCCCGACCGTTTCGGCGGCGCCACCCTGCCCACGATCGAAGTGCTCGATCTGCGCCTGGAAGCGCCCGAGCGCGGCCGCTGGCTGGCGCCAAAGCTGGTCAAGAAGCTGCACGAACGGCTGGAGCGGGGGGAGCAATCGCTACTGTTCCTCAACCGCCGCGGTTATGCTCCGCTGACCCTGTGTCGGCACTGCGGTTACCGCTTCCAGTGCCCTAACTGTTCGGCCTGGCTGGTCGAGCACCGGCTCTCGCGCCGCCTCGCTTGCCACCATTGCGGGCATCAGGTGCCGCCGCCCGAACAGTGTCCGGAATGCCATACTCCCGACTGTCTGGTCGCCTGCGGCCCAGGGGTTGAGCGGATCGCCGACGAGGTTGCCGAGATCCTGCCCGCAGCGCGGGTCGCGCTGGTTACGTCAGATACTCTCAACTCGCCCGAGAAGATTGGCAGCTTCGTCGCCAATGCCGAGCAAGGCCTGATCGACGTAATCATCGGCACCCAGCTGGTGACCAAGGGCTATCACTTCCCCGAACTCACTCTTGTCGGCGTGGTCGATGCCGACCTCGGCCTTGAAGGCGGCGATCTGCGGGCGGGTGAGCGGACCTATCAGCAGATCGCCCAGGTTGCTGGCCGCGCCGGCCGCGGCGAGAAGCCCGGCGAAGTGCTGATCCAGACCCGCCATCCCGAAGCCGCAGTGATCGCCGCGCTTGCCGCCGGGGACCGCGACGCGTTCTACGCCGCCGAGGCCGAGGCCCGCAAGGAAGCCGGCGCCCCGCCATTCGGGCGCTGGGCCGCGATCATCGTTTCCAGCGAGGACGAAGCCGAAGCCCGCGGGGCTGCCCGCGCGATCGGCGGCAAACGCCCGAACTTGCCCGATGTCGCGATCCACGGCCCCGCCCCTGCTCCGCTGGCGCTGCTGCGCGGCCGCTATCGCTACCGCCTGCTGATCAACGCCCGCCGCTCAGCGCAATTGCAAGACATCATCCGCGACTGGCTGAGCTCGCTGAGCTTTCCGCAAGGGGTGCGGGTGGGGGTGGATATCGACCCCTACTCATTCGTCTGATAGGCAGCAGCTTCAATCAGGAGAATCCCCCCATGCTGACCGTCCATCACTTGCGCATTTCCCAATCCGAACGGATCGTCTGGCTGTGCGAGGAACTGGGGCTCGATTACGACCTGAAGCTCTACAACCGCCGCGAAGACAACCGGCTGGCGCCCGATGAATACAAGGCGCTGCACCCGATGGGGATCGCTCCGGTGATCACCGACGGTGACTTTGTGCTGGGGGAAAGCGGCGCGATCTGCGATTATCTTTGCGGCAAGCACGGCGGCGGCACGCTGGCGCCCGGCGCCAATGACCCCGACTTTGCCGATCACCTGTTCTGGTTCCACTTTTCCAACGGTACCTTCACGGCGAGCGGGATGATGGCCTTGGCCGCCAATGCTGCGGGAGCGAGCGAGTTGCCCGCATTCGTCGCCGATCGCGTCGCCAAAGGCTGGCAAATGGTCGAAGCGCGGCTGGGCGAGGCTGAGTTCTTCGGCGGACGCAACCTGACCACCGCCGATATCATGATGGGCTTCGGTCTGACCACCAGCCGCGCGTTCGGCGGCGCCTCGCTGGGCGATTTCCCCAACATCGCCGCCTACCTGAAGCGGATCGGCGAGCGTCCGGCCTACCAGCGGGCAATGGCCAAGGCCGAGCCGGGAATGGCGCCGATGCTGGCCTGAGCGTGCGGAAGGTTAGCGCGAGTCATTGGAAAATTGAAACACCCTAACCTCATTCCCGACCGTCCTGAGCCTGTCGAAGGACTGCCCTTTCTTCTGGCAGTTACGCGCGAGGCACGAAGTTTAGGACAATGCTTCGACAGGCTCAGCATGAACGGGTTTTGGTTCAGATAAACGGCTAGAAGAATCAACCCGGCAACAACGCCGCTGCCTCCAGCAGGCGGTTGCCGTGGTCGGTTTCTTCCTTGCCGTTGAGCCGGAACAGCCGCGCGGCTTCCGCATTGGCGGTGTTGGCGGCCCACATTTCGTAAAGTCCTTCGCCAGCGAACTCGCCGACCGAAAGCTTGGTCAGTCCGTCTTTGGTGATTTCTCCGATCGGTCCAGCGCCGGCCTGCAGATAGGGATTGTCCTCGGCCATCGGCACGAAGAAGTCCTCGCCCGACACCGCCTTGATCGCCAGCGCGACCCGCTGGCCGTGGAGCATTTCCTCACGGCCGTTGCGCTTGAGCAGCTCGGCGACAAGCGGATCTTCGGCAGTCTCGGCGGTCTTGTAATAGAGCGTCATCGCCGCCGCCTCGACCAGCGACATGACCTTCATGTCCATCACCCCCGGCGCAGTAACCGTACCGATATGGGCGAAGGCCTCGCCCAAGGTAGCGGGGGCGCCATCAGGCAGTTCGAGCATCGGCATGGGAAATTCTCCAGTTTGAGAGCCTCAGCCTAACGCCGCCACATGGGTGCGACAACTTGTCCTTTTGACAGGACCCGGCGCAGCATCAGCACCCCGGCCAGCGTCGCCACCACCATCGCCACCACGCTCGCTTCCAGGCCGAAGTCTCCGCCGGTCAGCCAGTCAGGGCCGACGCGGCGGGTGATCAGCAGGCCAAGCGGCGCCTCTCCGCCCGAGACCGGCACCGAGAATACCCAGCCTTGGGTGAAGTTCCACGCCGCGTGGATTCCGATCGCCAGCCACAGCCGGCGGGTCAGCATATAGGCCGCGCCGAGCAGAATCCCGGCCTCCAGCGCAATCGCCAGCGAGGAGAACCAGCTGGCATCCTCGTTGCCGATATGACCAAGGCCAAACAGGGCTGAGGTAATCGCCAGCGCGGCCCAGCTGCCAAGCATGGCTTCGAGATGGCGCTGGAGGATCCCGCGAAACAGTGTCTCTTCCAACACGCCGCTGACTATCGCGATCGCCAGGTAGGTCCAGATCTGGCCCATGCCGCCGCGAAAGCCCAGCACCTCGAACCCGCCAAGCAACGCCACGATCCCGGTCATCGCGCTAAACAGGACGAAGCCGACGAGCAGTCCGGCGCCCAATTCCTTGAGCGCCCCGGCCCATTCCAGTTCGCGATCGGGGGCACGCTCGATCCAGCGCTTGATGGCCTTGTAGGTAAAGATCACCGCTGCCGCCATGAGCACCGCGCCGAACAACTTTTCGGGCGTGTTCGGGGCGAGGCCGAGCTTCTGGTAGGCCATGCCCACCCCGGTGCCGACCATGGCCACGGCGGGAAAACTGATCACCAGCAGGGTCAAGGGGAAGGCGACGATGCGGCGCAAGCGCGAAGGTGGGCTGGCCTCGATTTCGGACATGAATGCTCCCGGGCTTAACTGTATTATGTAGACAATACAGCTTGAATCCGCAGGGTCAACTCATTCACAAACGTGAATAGGGCACAATCTGGCCCGCGAATACCGCTTTCGCCTGCCCGGCCAGCCAGTCCATCGCCGCCGCCCAGGGGCCATGGCCATAGCTGATCCGCGCGACGCCGCAGGCCGCCAGTTCGGCGCGAGTGCCGCGGCCCGCACCCCAGAGGATATTGACCGGGAGCGGTGAAGCCGCGCAGATCGCGGTGATCGCCGCGTGATCACCCAGGAACGGGACGAACAGCCCGCTCGCCCCGGCCTGGGCATAGGCTTCACCGCGTTCGAGCACAGCATCGATCAGGTGCTGCCCATAGTCCTCGGGCTTGACCCCGCGGTAGACATCGCAGCGGGCGTTGACGAACAGGCCGCTGGCAGCGGCGGCGGCGATCCGGCCGGCAGCCTGGTCAAGCGGCAGCAGCGCGGTTTCACCCGGCATCCGGTCTTCCATGTTGATCCCTGCGGCGCCCGCATCGCGGGCGCGCTGGACTGAAGCGGCGACTTCAGCGGGGGTGTCGCCATAACCACTCTCGAAATCGAGCGTCACCGGCAGGTCGGTTACCGAGAGGACCCGCTCGAGATTGCGCAGCGCATCCTCGATCGCGAAAGCCTCGCCGTCCTTGAAACCCTGCGCCTCGGCGACCCCGTAGCTGCCAGTGGCGATCGCTTTGGCACCCGCTCCGGCGACCGCCCGGGCGCTGCCGGCATCCCAGATGTTGAACAGCATCAGCGGATCGCCCGCCACGTGGAGGGCTTTGAACGCCGCGACTTGGTCTGTCATTTCGCTTCCTTTTCCAGTAACTTGCGCTTGATCTCTAAGCCATAGGCATAGCCGCCCAGCCCACCGCCGGTGCGGATCACGCGGTGGCAGGGGATCAGCACCGCAACATTGTTGGCACCGTTGGCGCTGCCCGCCGCGCGCACTGCCTTGGGCTTGCCGACCGCCGCCGCCAGTTCGGCGTAGGTCCGGGTTTCGCCCTTGGGAATGCGTTGCAATTCGCGCCAGACCGCTTCCTGGAAGGCGGTGCCTTTAACGTCGAGCGGGATGTGGGCGAAGTCGCCAGGCGCTTCGACCGCAGCGATCACCTGGCCAAGCAGGTCCTCGAATTCCGCTCCGCCTTCGACCAGCTCAGCCATGGGAAAGCGCGCTTCCAGCGCTTCGCGGCCTTCGTGGAACGACAGCCGGCAAACCCCCTTACTGGTCGCGGCGACTAGCATCTGGCCCAGCGAGGTTGCCACCGAAGCCCAGTGGATCGTCACCCCTTTGCCGCCATTGGCCCAGGCCGATGGTGCCATCCCCAGTCTCCCCCCGGTTGCTTCATAGAATCGCGACGGCCCGGAATAGCCCGCCGCATAGATCGCATCGGTCACCCGGCCTGCGTCGGTCAAGGCCTGCGCCGCGCGCTCAGCCATCAAGGCGCGGGCATAGGCGGCAGGCGAAAGCCCGGTGTGGCGTGAGAACACGCGCTGGAAGTGTGCCGGGGAATAGCCGGTTTCCTCCGCCAGAGCTGCCAGCGCCAGCGGCTGTTCGGCAGCCTTGATCGCGGCGATCGCGGCCAGCACTGCGCGCTCGTCGCGGCTGACATCGTCGGGCAGGCAGCGCTTGCAGGGCCTGAGCCCGGTGGCCCGCGCCGCCACTCCATCGGCGAAGAACCGCACATTGCCCCGGCCGGGATGCCGCGCCGCGCACGACGGCCGGCAATAAATCCCGGTGGTCAGCACGCCGGTTACGAAACGTCCGTCAAACGCGCGGTCGCGGGCGAGGACGGCGGTCCAGGCGTCATCCTCCACGATCATGGCGCTTCTCCTTCATGGCGCACGACTCGCGCGGCAAAACAGCCATGCGCGGCGTTGTGGGCATCGATATAGGCAATTTCGGGATTGGCGAAGAGGTCTAGAATCTTCGCCTCTGCCTCACCTGGTCCGGCCAGCCGGGCGTCGCGCAGCATGCCTTCAGCATCGAAGCCGCGAAAGGCCAGCGGACGGCCTTCGAACACTGGCGGCGTCGCATCGATGTATTCGGCAGGCTGCACGCCTTCGCGAACATAGACTGCGTAAGCACTGCGATAGGGCGTCGCAACGTCGTGGCTGGTGTGGTGGAGCAGGATCAGCTGATCGCCCTGGTCGGCATCGCGCAAGCTGATCCGGCAGGGAAGGCCGCGATCAGCATCAGCAACAACGCGCCGGGCGCCGCGCTCGGCAAGTTCGGCATCGGAAAGCGCAAACAGCGGAGCGAATTGATCAGGGGAAAGTCCGGTAATCGCATAGGTCATGGGTTGGTCCTCTGGTTTGATGGACCATATCTAACCGGCCGAAATTCAGTCCGCGTCCCGCAGCTTGCGTTCAAACCTGAAAATCACGCGGCCAGCGGTTCTCCGGTCAAAGTTATCCGGTGCATCAGTCGCCGGTGACCGTGGTAGTCGTTCAAGGCCAGATGCCAGGTCGCGCGATTGTCCCAGATCGCGACCGAGCCAGGTTGCCATTGCACCCGGCACTGGAACTCTTCGCGCGCCGCCACGCTGTAGAGATAGCCCAGAAGCGGCAAGCTCTCTTCGCGAGTCCATCCTTCGAAATGAAGGGTGAAGGCGCCATTGACATAGAGCAATTTGCGACCGGTGACCGGGTGGCGGATCACGACCGGGTGAACAGCGCGTGTGCTCAGTTCCTGCCCGGTCATTTCCCCGGCCAAGTCGGTGTTCGAAAAGTACCCGCCATCCTGGTAGACATGATCCGCCGAATGCACCGCGCGCAAGGTTGCGAGTGTCTGCTTGAGTCCGTCCGACAGCGCATCATAGGCCGCCCCCATGCTGGAGAACAGCGTATCGCCCCCGCTCGGCGGCAATTCGCGCGCTACCAGGATCGAGCCCATTGCCGGGATCTGGTCAAAACTGTGATCGGTATGCCAGCCGCCGCCGATATTATCCTTCTGGGTCTCGGCCTTGCGCACTTCGGCGATTTCGGGCCAGCCGCTGCTGGTCGGGAAGAACGGATTGACGTCGATTCCGCCCCATCGCTTGGCAAAGGCGATATGCTGATCGGGCGAAAGCTCCTGATCGCGCAGCACGGCCACGCCGTTCTCGAACACCGCCGCTTTGAGCGCCGCCAGTTCCGCGTCCGCAAGCGCGGCCATCTGCACATCGGTGACTTCAACCCCAACGTGCTCGGCCAGCGGTATGACTTTCATCTCGAACTCTCCCAGCGTTACGACTGTGACGTTGGCTCGACCTTATACACTTCGCTGATCGATTCCCAGAGCTTGCGGTCAACGCCGCAAGGCGCCACCATGCCCTGCAAACGGAGACAACCCGATGACCCGATTGTTGCGCCTGTTGCTTGCCGTGCTTGCCCTGGCTCTGCCCTTGCAGCTGACTGCGGACCCGGCGGACATCACCGCCAGCTCGCGCGGAGTGGTGCGGGTAGTGCTGGTCGCGGAGAACGAGTTCGGGCGAATTTTCGCTGCTCGGCCACGGCTCGGGGATCGCGGTGGCTTCCGATCTGATCCTGACCAACGCCCACGTCGTGCTCGAGATGGAAGAAAGCGAGGCGGTGCGGGTGCTGATTGTCCCGCCTGAGGGCCGCAAGGGCTATGTCGCCACGCTGGAGGGCTATTCGCCGGGGCAAGACCTGGCGCTGCTGCGGATCAAGGGTGGGACGCTGCCGGTGGCGACGCTGTCACCGCAATCGGTGCCCGACGGGGCCGAGGTCTATGCGGTCGGCTATCCCGGCAATGTCGACATGGCGCAGGGACTGAACTCGCTCGACATGATCATGCCGCAGCCGCCGGTGAAGACCCAGGGCACCAGCTCGGCCGGGCGCGCCTCCAAAAGCTTCGACACCGTGCTCCATACCGCGCCGATCGCCGCGGGCAATTCGGGCGGACCGCTGATGGATGGCTGCGGCCGGGTGGTCGGGATCAACTCGTTCGGCACCAACAACGGCGATGCTTCCGATTCGGATTTCTTCTTCGCGGTCTCGATGCGCGAGGTGCTGAGCTTCCTGCGCGAGAGCAAGGTCAAGCCGCAGGTTGCCTCATTGCCCTGCCAGTCGATGGCCGACTTCAACCGCGCAGAAGCCGAGCGCTTGGCGGGCGATAAGGCCGCCGCCGATGCCGCCAGCCGCGCCGACGCCGACAAGCTAAGCGCCGCGCGCGACAAGGCCGAGGATCAGGCCCAACTGGCAATCATTTCCGAGCGCGAAAATGGCATGGCGCTGGCCGGCTTTGCGTTGATCCTGGCGCTGGCGGCGGCGGGCGGCGCGGGCTGGCTTCAGCATCAGGGCCGCAAGCAACACGCTGCCTATGCCGGCGCAGTCGCCGGATTGCTGCTGATCGGCGCGCTCTATGCCTGGTTCGCCCGGCCTGACCTCAGCGAAATCGCCAAGCGTGCGGATGCAATCGTGGCCGGCGAGACCCCGGCAGCAGAGCCAAACTTTGCGGCCAAGTCGGCCGAAGGCAAGCTGATCTGCGTGATCGACACCGCGCGCAGCCGGGTGACCGTCTCGCCAGTGACCGACGTCCCGCTCGAATGGCGTGCCGACGGCTGCATCAACACCCGCACCCAGTATGGTCTGGCGAGCGACGGCTGGTCGCGGATCCTGGTGCCCAATGAGGATCAGACGGTGACCGTCGCGCGGTTCGATCCGGCGACAGGCGCCTACATCACCGAGCGCTTCTTGCTCGACTTCGAGGCGATGACCAAGGCCCGCGACGAACGCGCCAAATTCACCCCGCCGATCTGCGGCGTCGGCGAAGAAGGCGCGAGGCGTCTGGGTGAGGCCCAGGCGGCGGTGAAGGCACTGCTGCCGCCGCAACCCAACGAGCGGATGGTGTACAAGTGCCGGCCCGATATGGGGGCGGCGGCTAGCCTCCCAGCGCCCTGAACAGCATCAGCGTCCGCTGCTTGGCCAGTTCGGCGCTTTCCGGGTGGTAATCCTTACGGCGGTCCGAATTGAACCCGTGCCCGGCCTCATAGACGAACACCTGCGCGGTCGGGTGCTGCTTGGCGATAAGGTTCTCCACTGGTGCGAAATCGACCAGGTTGTCGTAGCGGGCGAAGTGGGCGATTGCAGCGCAGCGCGGGGTCTCGTCGGCGAAGCGGGTGGCGATGTAGCCGCCGTAATAGCAGCTCGCCGCGTCGAGATCGGGGTTTAGCTGCGCCATCCGCCAGGCGATCGAGCCGCCGAAGCAGTAGCCGACAATGAACACTGGTCCGCCGCGTTCTTTCATCCAGGCGATCACCCGCGCGGTGTCGGCCAAGCCCCTGCTCCCAATCATGCTCCTCGCGCGCGAGCTTGATCGCGCGTTCCCAGTCCGCCCCGGTGTAGCCCAGCTCGCAGCCCGGCAGCACCCGGTCGAACAGATTGGGAGCGATCACTTCATAACCGTCGCCGGCATATTCGTCGGCCATCTCGCGGATGTGATCAGTCACTCCGAAGATCTCGTGGACCAGCACCAGGCCGCCCTTGCGCTGCCCTCGCCGGTTTCGCATGATAGCAGGGCATCGCGAACCCGTCGGCCATCGCAATCGTTATTGTTTCGCCCACCGAATCCCTTTCCTTGCTGCCTCGTTCAAGGAAGTTCCTAGACCTACCTTGCATCGCAGCACAATCGTTGCTAGGCGCGCCCCCGTCTCAGGGGCAGTCGTGCGTTTGCGCATCGGCCTGCCCATCAACGCACCCGATGTGAGGAAGCGATACGCGTGGAGAATTCCAGCGGGATTACGGCCAGCTTGCAGGGGCGCTATGCCTCTGCGCTTTATGATCTGGCGAGTGAGGGCAAATCGGTTGCCGCGGTCGAGGCTGACCTTGAGAAGCTGGATGCAGCGATTCTCGGTTCGGCTGACCTTGCCGCGCTGATACGCAATCCGCAGATCGGCCGCGACGCCGCCGCCGGGGCGATGGCCGGGGTTGCCAAGCTGCTCGGGCTCTCGCCGCTGACCCACAACTTCCTTGGTGTGCTGGCTGCCAACCGGCGCCTGGCCATGCTTCCCGAGATCGTTCGCGCTTTCGCCGCGATCGCCGCCGCCACGCGCGGCGAGGTCAAGGCCGAAGTGACCAGCGCCCACCGCTGTCCGACGCCCAGATGAAAGCGCTCTCCGCCAAGCTCAAGGCGCGTGAGGGCAAGGACGTGACCCTTACCGCCACCGTCGATCCTGCGATCCTCGGCGGCCTCGTCGTCAGGATCGGCTCGACCCAGATCGATAGTTCGATCCGCACCCGTTTGAACACTCTCGCGACTGCGATGAAAGGCTAATCATGGATATCCGCGCCGCTGAAATCTCCAAGGTCATCAAGGACCAGATCGCCAGCTTCGGCACCCAGGCCCAGGTCTCGGAAGTCGGTTCGGTGCTCTCGGTCGGTGACGGGATTGCCCGCATCCACGGGCTCGACCAGGTCCAGGCCGGCGAGATGGTGGAGTTCGCCAATGGGGTGAAGGGCATGGCGCTCAACCTCGAAGCCGACAACGTCGGCGTGGTGATCTTCGGCTCCGACGCCGAGATCAAGGAAGGCGATGTCGTCAAGCGTACCGGCACCATCGTCGACGTCCCGGTCGGCCGCGGCCTGCTCGGCCGGGTGGTCGATGCGCTCGGCAATCCGATCGACGGCAAGGGTCCGATCAAGGACGCCAAGCGCCAGCGCGTTGAAGTGAAAGCCCCTGGGATCATCCCGCGCAAGTCGGTCCACGAACCGGTCCAGACCGGGCTCAAGGCGATCGATGCCCTCGTGCCGATCGGCCGCGGCCAACGCGAGCTGATCATCGGTGACCGCCAGACCGGCAAGACTGCCGTCGCGATCGATACCTTCATCAACCAGAAGGAAATCAACGCTTCGGGCGACGAATTGAAGAAGCTCTACTGCATCTACGTCGCGGTCGGCCAGAAGCGCTCGACCGTAGCCCAGATCGTCCGCCAGCTCGAAGAAAACGGCGCGATGGAATATTCGATCGTGGTCGCCGCGACCGCTTCCGAGCCTGCTCCGCTGCAATACCTCGCGCCCTACACCGGCGCGACGATGGGCGAATTCTTCCGCGACAACGGCATGCACGCGGTGATCGTTTATGACGATCTGTCCAAGCAGGCGGTTGCCTATCGCCAGATGTCGCTGCTGCTGCGCCGCCCGCCAGGCCGCGAAGCCTATCCGGGCGACGTGTTCTACCTGCACAGCCGTTTGCTCGAACGCGCGGCGAAGATGAACGAGGACAATGGCGCCGGTTCGCTGACCGCGCTGCCGATCATCGAAACCCAGGCGGGCGACGTTTCGGCCTACATCCCGACCAACGTGATCTCGATCACCGATGGGCAGATCTTCCTCGAAACCGGACTGTTCTATCAGGGCGTCCGCCCGGCGATCAACGTCGGCCTCTCGGTGTCGCGCGTCGGCGGCGCCGCCCAGACCAAGGCGATGAAGAAGGTTTCGGGCTCGATCAAGCTCGAGCTCGCGCAGTACCGCGAAATGGCGGCCTTCGCGCAGTTCGGCTCGGACCTCGACGCTTCGACCCAGAAGCTGCTCAACCGCGGCGCCCGGCTGACCGAGCTGCTCAAGCAGGCGCAGTTCAGCCCGCTGCCGTTCGAGGAGCAGACCGTGTCGATCTTCGCCGGCACCAACGGCTACCTCGACAGCATCGCGACCGGCGACGTCACCCGCTACGAGGCCGAAATGCTCGCCTTCATGCGCGACAAGCACGCCGATGTGCTCAAGACGATCCGCGACAGCCGCGATTTCGGCGACGATGCCAAGAAGGGCACCGTGGCCGCGCTCGAAGCGTTTGCGAAGCAGTTCGCCTGAGTGACCGAAGACGAGAAAATGAAGATCTACGAACTAAACGACTGGGTTCTGCGCGACCTTGGCTACTTGCCAGAGGTCACGCGCGCGGCTCGTCGCGTGGAATTCAATCTCGTTTTTCCAAGTCAATCAGCGCGTTCGGCAGGCGAAGATCCAGTTATGTCGCTCGGTTTTGGTTGGGCGCTTAGCGACGAGTCCGTAAAGCTCGGCACCTTTGAGTCGACTGCTCACCGAGAGCTTCGCCCTGAAGTAGATCAGATAACCGAAGCAGAAATATCATTGATCGAAAGCCTCCGTCCGATCGGAGGTTATGTCGATGGATGGGGCTTTTTCGGAGATACGGTGCACTAAATGGCAAGCCTTAAAGAACTCAAAGGCCGGATCAACTCGGTCAAGTCGACCCAGAAGATCACCAAGGCCAAGCAGATGGTCGCGGCGGCGAAGCTGCGCCGGGCGCAGGCCAATGCCGAGGCGGCGCGGCCCTATGCCAATCGCCTCGCCGCAGTGATGGGCAGCCTCGCCAGCAAGGTTGCGGGCAAAGATGGCGCGCCCAGGCTGTTCGCCGGGACTGGAAAGGACCAGGTCCACCTGCTGGTCGTCGCCAACAGCGACAAGGGCCTGTGCGGCGCGTTCAATTCGAACATCGTCAAGGCCGCGCGGCTGCGGGCCAAGGAGCTGGAAGCCGCGGGCAAGACCGTTCAGTTCTACCTTATTGGGCGCAAGGGCCGCGCGATCATCCGCCGCGAATATCCCAAGGCGATCCTCGCCCAGTTCGACACCGCCGATGTCCGCGAACCCGGCTACAACGAGGCCGAACGGATCGTCGCCGAACTGATCGCGCTTTACGATGAAGGCAAGTTCGACGTCGCCCACCTGTTCTTCGCCGCGTTCAAGAGCGCGCTGGTGCAGGAGCCGACCGAGCAGCAGATCATCCCGGTTCCGGCCCCGGAAGTCGAAGCCAAGGGCAGCCTCGCGGCGGTCGAATACGAGCCCGACGAGGACGAAATCCTCGGCACGCTGCTCCCGCGCTACCTCAAGACCCGGATCTTCGGCGCACTGCTGGAGAACCAGGCGAGCGAACAGGGCGCCTCGATGACCGCGATGGACAACGCCACGCGTAACGCCGGCGATCTGATCAACAAGCTGACCATCCAGTACAACCGCAGCCGCCAGGCCGCGATCACAACAGAACTGATTGAAATTATCGCGGGCGCCGAAGCGCTCTAACGACTTAGAAGGCAAGGAAAAAACCATGGCCACCGCCACCAAGACCAAGGCTCCCGCCAAGAAGGCCGCTTCGGCCGTAACTGCTACCGGCAAGATCAGCCAGGTGATCGGCGCGGTCGTCGACGTCAGCTTCACCGGCGAGCTGCCGGCGATCCTCTCGGCGCTCGAGACCGACAACAACGGCAACCGCCTGGTGCTGGAAGTTGCCCAGCACCTGGGTGAGAACACCGTGCGGACGATCGCGATGGACTCGACCGACGGGCTGACCCGCGGCCAGCCGGTGACCGCAACCGGCGCGCAGATCTCGGTCCCCGTGGGGCCGATGACGCTCGGCCGGATCGTCAACGTCATCGGCGAGCCGATCGACGAGCGCGGGCCAGTGAACGCCGCCAAGCGCAACCCGATCCACGCTGAAGCCCCGCCGTTCGTCGATCAGTCGACCGAAGCGGCAATTCTCGTCACCGGGATCAAGGTGATCGACCTGCTCGCACCCTATGCCCGCGGCGGCAAGATCGGCCTGTTCGGCGGCGCCGGGGTGGGCAAGACCGTGCTGATCCAGGAACTGATCAACAATATCGCCAAGGGCCATGGCGGAGTCTCGGTGTTCGCCGGGGTGGGTGAGCGCACCCGCGAGGGCAACGATCTCTACCACGAATTCCTCGACGCCGGGGTCATCGCCAAGGACAAGGACGGCAACCCGACCCCCGACGGCTCGAAGGTCGCCCTCGTGTTCGGGCAGATGAACGAGCCCCCGGGTGCCCGCGCCCGCGTTGCGCTGTCGGGCCTGACCATGGCCGAATACTTCCGCGACGAGGAAGGCCAGGACGTGCTGTTCTTTATCGACAACATCTTTCGCTTCACCCAGGCCGGTTCGGAAGTGTCGGCGCTGCTCGGGCGGATCCCCTCGGCGGTGGGCTACCAGCCGACGCTGGCCACCGACATGGGCACCCTGCAGGAGCGGATCACCTCGACCAATAAGGGCTCGATCACCTCGGTCCAGGCGATCTATGTGCCTGCGGACGATCTCACCGATCCGGCGCCTGCCACCTCGTTCGCGCACTTGGACGCGACGACCACGCTCAACCGCGCGATTTCGGAGCTGGGGATCTACCCGGCGGTCGACCCGCTCGATTCGACTTCGCGCGTGCTGACCCCGGCCGTTGTCGGTCAGGAGCACTACGACACTGCCCGCCGGGTTCAGGAAACCCTGCAGAAGTACAAGAGCCTTCAGGACATCATCGCGATCCTGGGGATGGACGAGCTTTCCGAAGAGGACAAGCTGACCGTCGCCCGCGCCCGCAAGATCCAGCGCTTCCTCAGCCAGCCGTTCCACGTCGCCGAGGTCTTCACCAACATCCCGGGCAAGTTTGTCCAGATCGAAGACACCGTCGCCTCGTTCAAGGCGGTGGTCGAAGGCGAATACGATCACCTCCCCGAAAGCGCCTTCTACATGGTCGGCGGGATCGACGAAGCGGTCGAGAAGGCCAAGAAGATGGCCGAGGACGCCTGATGGCCCTGAAGTTCGAACTCGTCACCCCGGCGCGGCTGGTCCGCTCGGAGCAGGTCCACATGGTCGTGGTTCCCGGCACCGAGGGCGACTTTGGCGTGCTCGAAGGCCACGCCCCGGTGATGTCGACGATCCGCGACGGCGCGCTGATGGTCTACAAGACCGACGGTGGCGTGCCTGAGGAGATCAAGGTCCAGGGCGGCTTTGCCGAGGTTGGCGAGAACGGCCTGACCGTGCTGGCGGAGCACGTCGAGAGCTGAGGCGTCTTCGATCCTCTCCATTTTGCGAAGCCAAATGGGGAGGTGGCAGCGCGGAGCGCTGACGGAGGGGTTTCTGGGCCGGCGTTGACACCCCTCCGTCACGCCCTGCGGGCGCGCCACCTCCCCATTTGCACTTCGTGAAAATGGGGAGGATCAAGAGTGCTCAAATCCGCACCATCCCCTCGACACAGGTCACACACTGCCCGCCGACGTGCACGTCCGCGCCGTCGATGCTGATCGAAATGTACCCATCGCGCCCGACCTGTCGGCCCTGGCTCGCGACATAGCTGCTGCCATCCCCGACTTGCCCCGCCAGCAACCGATACGCCGCGACCGCGCCGTTGCCGCTGCCACAGACCGGGTCTTCGGGGATGCCGTCGCCTGGGGCAAAGCTGCGGACGACCACGCGCTCGCCCTCGACCGCGAACAGCGTCGCGCCGGTCATCCCGGTCGCTTCATAATAGCGGGTCAGCCGCGCGGGATCGTGGGCCAGGTTTTCGAGCGCCGCCACTTCGGCCAGCTCGGCAACCAGCCACACCGGGCCGACATCGACCGCTTGTGGCTTGCCTACCAAGCGCACACCTTCACCGATCCAGGCGGTCGCCTCGGGGTCGCTCAGCTCGCTCAGCGCATAGCGTGGCAGCCGGAACGAGAGCCCCTCACCGCCCACCGCCAGCTCGACCAGTCCGACCGTGCATTGCTGAACCAGCCGGCCATCCCGGGCGCTCGCGAGCCCCGCTTCAAGCACCGCATGCGCGGTTCCCAGCGTCGGGTGACCGGCAAACGGCAGTTCGGCCTTGGGAGTGAAAATCCGCACATGGTAATCCGCGCCGGGATCACTTGGCGGCAGGACGAAGGTGGTTTCGGAGAGATTGGTCCAGTTGGCAAAGCCATGCATTTCGGCGTCGGTCAGCCCTTCGGCGTCGAGCACCACCGCCACCGGATTGCCATTGTAGGGCACCGCAGTGAAGACATCGACTTGCTTGAAAGTCCGCTGGCGCGCCATCATTCAACCTCATCCCTGGGCGGCACCACCGGGCGGTAGTTCCAGCGCATCGCCTCGCTGCCGTCGATCTTGGAGATCTCCGCCATCAGCAGCTTGCCTTGGCGCCAATAGCGGATCCGCTGCGGGTAATCGTGCGCCGGGTTGGCGAACTCGATCGCCTCGGCGCTGATCAGCACCAGAGGGAATTCAGTCGGCGGGCGGCCATTGGGCTGGGCGATGAAGCTGATCGAACCATCAGCTTTCTGCCGGATCTGGGTGACTTCCCAACTTCTGAGCTGCGGCCCAAAGCCCATCCGCGCCAGCCCGAGCATCAGCCCGCCGCGCGGATCGGTCCACAGCTCATCAGCCCAGGTTGCCCCATCCTCCATCGCCCAGGTCCCGGCCATCCATTCGGGCAAGCGCGGCTGGGCCAGCGTTTGCCCGCCCAGCGGCGCGGCGAACAGCAACAAGACGGCGGCAAGGATCGGTTTCATGCGCAGGCTCCTAGGGCCGGGTGATGTAGCGGCGATGAACCCGGCGTGCAAAGCCGCAGCGCGGCGATACCAAACGTGGTTTACGCAATCTTAATTCCGGCTAGGCAAAGCAGTGTTCGTTCGTTGGGGCAACAAGCAAGAGACCATTGGTGACAAGCGAAAGCGCCGAACCCGAGGCCAAGCGCGAATGGCCGCTGACCTGGCTGGCATTCGCGGCCTTCGCCGTGGGTTTGTTTGCGGTTTTAGCCAACCTTCTGAATTTTCATCACTATCCCGCGATGCGCCTGGAAGTGGGGCTGGTACTCATCGTGCTTGTGGCGTTGGCGGCAGGCGCCGCAGGCATCCACCGCCTTGCCCAGCCGCGAATTTCCTTCTTGTTCACCGGGCTGTTTGTCGCACTGCTGATCGATTTCGGCACCGATGCGCCGAATTTTGTCTTCCCCCTGATCGCCGCTGCGCTGGCGGTATTTGCCCGGTACCAGGAACGGGTTGTCCTCAAACTGACGATAGCGGCATTTCTGTCAGTGTTGCTGTTCCAATCGATCGACCTGGCCAGCGCCAGCGGTGGCCAGAGGTCGCTGCCCAACGCGGCAAAACTGCCGCAAACCAAACCGCTTCAGGCACTGCGTCCACAGCCGATCATCCACCTGGTGCTCGATTCCTACATCGGCTTCGACGGCATGAGCTCTGTCGGCACAAATTTCGGCATTCTGCGGCAAGAGCAGGAGCGGTTTTATCTGTCCCGCGGTTTCCAGATCTATCCAGCAGCCTACAGCCGCCATCCCAAGACAATAAATTCGCTGCCCGAATTCCTCTCCTACGGCAAAGGCGCGCGCGCCACCGAGGCCCGCAACGTCCAGTTCACTACCGCCCCGCCGCTCGCCTACTTCACCGACCTCGACCGCAAGGGCTATCGCACCTCGGTCCAGACCCCGTCGTTCGTCGATCTGTGCACCAACCAGCCCCTGACCCGGTGCTACAACTACAATCGCTCCGATCTTTCGAGCATGGCAACTGCCGACCTGTCCGCATCCGATCGCGCGCGGGTTATCGGCCTGACGATTCTGGAATTGTCCCAGTTCACCGGGATCCTCGCGGGCAACGCCGATCTGAAGCTGTCCAGCCTGATCGGACCGCGTGGGCGGCACCTGCATAACAAGGCAAAGCTCTACTCGCTCACCGGCTTTCAGCAGCTCGAGGCCTTTTCGCGCGATCTTGAAACGCTTGAGTTCGGCGAAGCCCGGTTCATCCACCTGCTGCTGCCCCACGATCCCTACATGATGGACGCCCGATGCCAGTTGACTGCCGAGCCTGACTGGATCGATGAACACGGGCCTGCGCCAATTGCCCAGCGCGATGCAGCCTATGCGCGGCAGGTGCAATGCATGACCAGCGGCGGACTGACCCGGATGCTGGCGGCGCTGAACAAGACCGAAGCAGGCCGCGCGGCAATCGTCATCATCCAAGGTGATCATGGCTCTCGGACAGTCGACTACTTGCCGGTTGCCGGCATGGGCGTACCCGCTGCCCGCGACATGACAGTTGCGCATTCCGCAATGTTCGCCATCCGCGTGCCTGGGCAAGCAGCGGTCAAAGCCGAAGGACGCTTTGCCCTCGACGAACTGTTCGGTGCCTTCGCCGCCACCGGTTTCACCGCCGCCCCGCGCCCCATCGCCGGTCCGGCCGAGGTTTACTTGATGGACCCCTACTGGATACCCAAAGACCGCGTCGCGCTGCCGCCATTTGCCCAGAAATTACCCGAAAATTAAGAGAATATTACTAGCCATCAATTGTGCGATTTACCCGCTCTGAAAGGGACCAGACCATGAACGCAAAGACTGTCATTTCGCTTGCCGGCACCCTGGCAATGCTCGCCGTTGCCGCTCCGGCCCATGCCTATCTCGATCCGGGCACTGGCAGCATCATCCTGCAGGCCACGATCGGCGCGATTGCCGGGGCGACGCTGTTTGCGCGGACCTGGATCTACAAGGTCAAGTCGATCTTCTCGCGCAACAAGCCGAGCGACAACAAGTGAGCTCAGCCGCGGTTGTTGAAGCCGGATCGTTTCGCGATCCGGGCGGGCGGGTGTTCAGTGCCGGCGATGCGATCCTGCGCACAGTGACCGCTGCCGCGCTGGAAAACTATGCCTCGGTCAGCCAGTCCGGGGTCCTGCGCAGGCTGGCCGATGCCGGCACGCTGGTCGATTTCACCGACGTCACCGACCAGGCCCAGGCCTTTGGTCTGGACGACGCCAAGGTGGTGCTTTCGCACCCGCGGATTCCGTTCATTTCCTACCCTTACGAGTGGAGCTTCAGCCTGCACAAGGCGGCGGCGCTGGCCCATCTCGACTTTCAGCTGGCGTTGCTCAAGGACGGTTTCGCGCTGAGCGATGCCACCGCCTACAACGTGCAGTTCGAAGGCGTGCGCCCGGTGTTCATCGATCACTTGTCGATCCGGCCCTATCAGGACGGCGAGATCTGGGCCGGGCACCGCCAGTTTTGCATGCAGTTCCTCAATCCGCTGCTGATGTGGGCGGTGCTCGACCTGCAGCCCAGCCACTGGTTCCGCGGTGCGCTGGAAGGCATTGCGCCCGAGGATCTGGCCAAGCTGATCCCGCTGCGCAAACGGCTCAACCTGACGATCCTGACCCATGTCATCGCCCAGGCCTCGATGCAGCGGCGCTCGGTCAACAAAACCACCGGCTCGGCCAAGTATCGCACCGCGAAGCTGCCGCGCAGCGGCTTTGAAGGCATGCTCCACGGGCTGCGCGCGACCATCGCCAAGCTCGAGGTGCCCTCGCACCGCACGGTCTGGGGCGACTATGCTCACAACACCAGCTATTCCACCCCCGAGATGGAAGCCAAGCACCGGTTCTGCAAGGAGATGGTCGCGGCGGTGAAGCCAGACCTGCTCTATGACATCGGCTGCAACAGCGGCGACTATTCGATCGCGGCGCTGGATGCCGGTGCGAAGTCGGTGGTCGGCTTCGATTTCGATCAAGGCGCGCTGGAAATCGCTTATCGCCGCTCGCTCGAAGGCAACCTGGCGTTCCTGCCGCTGTGGCTCGATGCTGCCAATCCCAGCCCGGCTCAAGGCTGGGGTCAGGCCGAGCGCAAGGGCTTTGCCGGACGCGCGGCGCCCGATGCGCTGTTGGCGCTGGCGGTGATCCATCACATCGCGATCGGCCGCAATGTCCCGCTCGACATGGCGACCGACTGGCTGGTCTCGCAGGCGCCGAGCGGGGTCATCGAATTCCCGCACAAGTCTGATCCGATGGTCCAGTCATTGCTGGCGCAGCGCGACGATATCTTCCCGGACTATGACGTCGACGTTTTCGCCGGCCTGCTCGGCCAGCGCGCGCGGATCGTCAAGCAACTGGACGTGCTACCGACCCGGACGCTGTTCTGGTACGAACGCACCTGAAGGTACACTGATCGGGGGAGCGGGCCAGTGTTGCTTCCACGTAAGTGGAACAGCCTCTGGTCCTCTCTGACCCCCCGCTTTTCCAGCAAACGCCTCGCGACCCGCAATTTCCTTCGCGGTCTTAGGAAATATTCAAAGTTTCCCGTTTATTCACCATCCTGAGAAGCCAAAAGGTAGCCATGTTTCGTACATGGAAGCCCGGCAGAGGCGAGGTTTTGAAACGATGAGCGCATTTGGCCGACGCAATGGCTCGAACGGCATGAGCCCCGGAGCGCGCCCGCAATTTGGCGTTGCGCGGCCAATGAAAGGCGGCGGTGATCCCGCTAAGTCTGGCGCTGCGCCGCTCGGCGGCGATCAGTTCCCGCCGCTGCCCGGCGAAGACGTCGGCGCGCCGCTGCCTGGTATCGACGGTCCTGGCGCGATCAAAGCCGACGCGATGACCCGTCTGGCCGACCGCGTCAACGGCGTGGTCGAGAACCAGTACAATGCCGAAGGGTTTGAAGCCTCGGTCCACAAGATCAAGGAACAGGTGCTTCCCCGCCTGCTCGAACGCGTCGACCCTGAGGCTGCTGCGACCCTGACCAAGGACGAGCTGTCCGAGGAATTCCGCCCGATCATCCTGGAAGTGCTGGCCGAGCTCAAGGTCACGCTCAACCGGCGCGAGCAGTTCGCGCTGGAAAAGGTGCTGATCGACGAGCTGCTCGGCTTTGGACCGCTTGAAGAACTGCTCAACGATCCCGACGTGACCGACATCATGGTCAACGGCCCGGACCAGACCTACATCGAAAAGAAGGGCAAGCTGACAATTGCCCCGATCCGTTTCCGCGACGAGAGCCATCTGTTCCAGATCGCCCAGCGGATCGTCAACCAGGTCGGCCGCCGCGTCGATCAGACCACCCCGCTGGCCGATGCCCGCCTCAAGGACGGCAGCCGCGTCAACGTGATTGTGCCGCCGCTGTCGCTGCGCGGCACCGCGATCTCGATCCGTAAGTTTTCCGAGAAGCCGATCACCATCGACATGCTGCGCGATTTCGGCTCGATGTCGGACAAGATGGCGACCGCGCTCAAGATCGCCGGCGCTTGCCGGATGAACGTGATCATCTCAGGCGGTACCGGTTCGGGCAAGACCACCATGCTCAACGCGCTGTCGAAGATGATCGACCCGGGCGAACGGGTGCTGACCATCGAAGACGCCGCCGAACTTCGCCTGCAGCAGCCGCACTGGCTGCCGCTGGAAACCCGTCCGCCCAACCTTGAAGGCCAGGGCGCGATCACCATCGGCGATCTGGTCAAGAACGCGCTGCGTATGCGCCCTGACCGGATCATCCTGGGCGAAATCCGCGGCGCCGAGGCGTTCGATTTGCTTGCGGCGATGAACACCGGCCACGATGGCTCGATGTGCACGCTCCACGCCAACTCGGCGCGCGAGTGCCTGGGCCGTATGGAAAACATGATCTTGATGGGCGACATCAAGATCCCCAAGGAAGCCATTTCGCGCCAGATCGCCGAATTGGTCGATCTGATCGTCCAGGTCAAGCGCCTGCGCGATGGTTCGCGCCGCACCACCGGGATCACCGAGGTGATCGGGATGGAAGGCGAAGTGATCGTTACCCAGGAACTGTTCAAGTTCGAATACCTGGACGAGAGCGAGGACGGCAAGATCATCGGCGAATTCCGCGCCTCTGGCCTGCGTCCCTATACGCTGGAAAAGGCCCGGATGTTCGGGTTCGACCAGGCCTATCTGGAAGCCTGTCTGTAACCTGCAAAGCCTCCCTTCCGCAGCGTTCAGAACCTAGGTATTGCTAGCGCTTCTTGCCGCCGAAAAAGGGCTTCGCGGCGGCCTGCTTGATCCATGCGACAACTTGCGGTTCGTCGAGTTCGTCCAGCGCAGTCAACTCAAGGCCGCGGGTGGCCTTGCCCATCCCGATCGGCGCGACCGGCGGTTCAGGCTCAAGTTCCGTGCCGCGAATGAACATCAGCTTCAGATGGCCGACGAAAGCGCCGGAGGTGAAGCACCAGCCTCCGTCGACACCATAATAGGCCATCCCCCACTTCACCGCGCGCTGCAGGTTCGGCAATGTCCTGGCCGCCAGCGCATCGACCCGCTCGGCGATGCTGCGCTGCGGCTGCGGCAGGTTGGCGATATAGGCGAAGACGGGCGCATCACCTTCGGCGGTCTTTGCAGCGCTGGCCTTGCCGGTCATCGCGACCAACAGCTTCGTGGCCGCGGTGCCTTGGGTCACATCTTTTGCGACGGGTTTGTTCACGGCTTCAGCCCAGTGCCAATGAGCTCGTCCAGCTGGTCGAGCGTCTCGCGCATCCCGGACATGGAGCCATCGTTGTCGAGGGCTTCCTTTGAGGGATAGCGGTTGTGCACGGTCAGCAGCGTCTGGCCGCCCTGCTCCTCAAAAGTGACCGAAGTCACCGGCCCCTCGTCGCTCTCTTCGTTGGTCCAGACAATTCGCGCATTCGCAATCACGTCGATGTAGCTGCCAAAGAATGCCATCGGCTGGTCGGCGTCAGGATGGCCAAATTCAAGGCGATAATTGCCGCCGATCCGAACATCCATTTCGCAGGACAGCAGGGATAGACCGTAGGACTTCGGCACCCACCACTGCTTGAACAGTTCGGGCTTGCTCCAGGCTTCGAACAGGATCCGCGCCGGGGCGTCAAAGCGGCGAGTGACGGCAATTTCGCGCTCAGAGGCGCGTTCCAAGGTCGTTTCGTGCTTCGCGGTTGTGGACTCACTTTCCGGCGTTTTTCCCATCGACTTGCTCCTTCCGTTTCAATTCCTCGACAATTCCGTCCAGCGCGTCGAAGCGGGTTTCCCAGCGCTGCCGGTACTGCTCGATCCATGCTGCCTCTTCCTTCATCCGGCGCAGGCCAAGCTTGCAGGTTCGCACGCGCCCAACCTTCTCGGTCGTGACGAATCCGGCCTGCTCCAACACGCTGACATGCTTCTTCATGCCCGTAAGGCTCATGGCGAATTTGCCGGCAAGTTCTGTGATCGACGCGTCTGCGCGCACAAGCTGCTCAAGCACGCCGCGCCGGGTGGCATCCGACAGCGCGGCAAATGACGCGTCGAGGTGGATGACAGAATACTGAACCATATGGTTCAGTGTCTGGCACAGATTTCCGCGACAGGCAACAGCGAATCGGTGCACCTGCCGGATTGGTCGGAATCTGGTCGCTTGTGCCCTCTTGTTGCCAGCCCGGCTTGCGCCTAACCTCACTCGAAGGAATATCAGGCCAGGGGAGTCAGGCAGATGAAACCCTTCACGACATTCGCTTTTGCAATCCTGATTGCGGCAGGGCTGGTGCACTTGCTGCGGCTGCTCACCGGGTTCTCGCTCGAGATCGCCGGCCATGCGATCCCGCTGTGGGCCAATGCGATCGGCGCGGCGATTGCGCTCGGCCTGGCCTGGATGGTGCGCAAGGAGGCGCGGGGCGAGGCTTGAGCAAGCGGTTTCTGCCAGCCGTTGTGGCGCTGCTGCTTATCGGCGCCGCGGCGCCGCCGATACCCTTTGCGCTTGAGGATTTCGACCGGCTGGCTGACATTGCCGAGCCGGTGTTTACGCCCGATGGCGGGGCGTTGGTCTATACGCTGACCACCCGCAACACCGCGATCGACGCCGAGGTTTCGGACCTGTGGCGCGTGCCCTGGGACGGCGGTACCCCGCGCGCCCTGACCCGCACCCCGACGACAAGCGAATGGCAGCCGGTGCCTTCGGCTAACGGCAAGCAGCTCTATTTCCTCAGCGATCGGGCCACGGATGAGGAAACCCAGCTGTGGGTGATGCCGCTGAACGGCGGCGGCGCGCGGCAGGTGACGCGGATCCCTGGCGGGATCGAGGATTTCGCGCTGGCTCCCGATGGGAAACGCGCGGTGGTGGTCGCCGAACTGGGAGGACCGCCAGAACTGCCCGCCGGCAAAGGCAAGGCGGCGCGGCGCAGCAAGCCGCCAATCGTGATCGACCGCTTAGCCTTCCGCGAGGACGAGCGCGGCTGGATTGATGCCGCTACCCGGCAATTGCTGCTGATCGACCTCAAGGGCAGCAAGCCGGTGCAGCTGACCCAGGGCACTACCGACGTCTCGAGCCCATCATGGTCGCCTGATGGCTCGGCGGTCGCCTATGTCGGCTTCCGCGACGAGGCCGCCGACCGGGTCCGCGACTCGGACATCTTCGTGATCGAACCTAGGGCCGGTGGCTCACCGCGCCGGATCAGCCCATCGAACAATGCCGACAACGATCCTTCGGACAGCGCCACCCGCCCGGCCTGGTCGCCAGAACTCACGCCGCCTTGCCTTTGTCACGCGCGGCGAACCCAAGTGGATCTACTATTCGCCGTTCCAGCTCTCGATCGCCGACCTCGCGGCCGGTACGGTGCGCGAGGTCGCGCGGATCGACAAGTGGACCTACTCCCCGCGCTGGAGTGCTGATGGCAGTTCTGTGCTTGCACTGATCGAGCAAGACCGCACCACCTGGCTCGCGGCGATCGATCCCGATGTGGGCACCGTTCGCTACCTGTCCGAAGGCCGGGCGACCGCAGCCGATTTCGCGGCGGGAACCTCCGGGCGCATAGCGTTGCTCGAAAGCAAAGCGAACCGCCCGAACGTGCTTCGCCGGATAGGCGGGGATGAGAAAGCCCTCGCTGATCCCAACGCCTGGCTGGGCGAACGCCGGCTTGCCGATTCCCGCGAAATTGCCTTCCGCAGCGCCGATGGCACCGAGATTCACGGCCTGTTCGTGCCTCCCCTGCCCGGAACGGTCCCCGAAGGCCGCAAACCGCCGCTGATTGTCCGCATCCACGGCGGCCCGGTCAGCCAGTTCGGCCACGAATTCATGCCTGATTGGCAGGTCTATGCCGCGCAGGGCTATGCCGTGTTGGCGGTCAACCCGCGCGGTTCCTCGGGCCGGGGGTTCGATTTCTCGCGCGCGATCTATGCCGACTGGGGCAACAAGGACGCCGCCGACCTCAGTGCCGGGATCGACTGGGTGCTGGCCCAGCGTCTGGCTGACCCGAACCAGATCGGCGTCGGCGGCTGGTCCTACGGCGGGATGCTGACCAATTACATGATCGCCAGCGATCCCCGCATCGACGCGGCGGTGAGCGGCGCCGGACATTCCAGTGTCTATGGTCTGTGGGGTGTTGACCAGTACATCCGCGAGTACGAACAGGAACTGGGCACCCCGTGGGACAACCGTGAAGTCTATGATCGCAACAGCTACCCACTATTCACGGCGAACAAGATCACCGCGCCGACGTTGTTCCTCTGCGCCGAGGAAGACCTCAACGTGAATTGCGAGGGCTCGCAGCAGATGTACCAGGCGCTGCGCACGCGCGGTGTGCCAACCCGCCTGGTGGTCTATCCCGGCGCCAATCACTCGCTGACCGCACCCAGCCATATCCGTGACCGGCTGCAGCGTTCGCTCGACTGGTACGCGCTGCATCTCAAGGCCAGATAGGCACCTCGCTGCTGAGCCAACCCTTGAACGCGGCGGCGAACAGCACCAGCGCGGCAAAGCTTGCCCAGAAGGTGACAGTGATCCAATCGACCAGCCCGACCGCATCGGGCGCGCTGCGGGCCTTGCGGGCGCGGTCGCGGCGCCAACCCAGCAGCGCCAGCACGGTCGCGGCAAAGCCCGGCAGCAGGTACCAGGCGATCCAGTCATGATCGAGAAGTTCGCCCAGAGGCGTCAGCCAAGCCATATCTGCCGATAGAATGTGCGGTGGAGCGCTGTCCAGCCGCGACTAACCGCGCTGAACTAGATCATGACGCTGCCTATCAGGCTGTGTTAAGGCTGGCGGCGTAGCAGATTGACGATCCATCTGGAGAAAGCACCATGATCCGCAAGTTCATCATCGCCATCACCGCCACCGGAATCGTCCTGGGCGCCTCGGCCTGCAACACCGTCAAGGGCCTGGGCAACGATATTGAATCGGTCGGCAACGCCGGCGATCGGGCGATGAAGAGGTAATCTCAACCCCGTCCCAGCCGCCGCGCGGCGGGTTCGCGCAGCACCAGCCAGGCGAACAGCCCGATCGGTCCGGCGATGAAGGTCGCGGCGAGGAACGGGATCTGGACGTAGCGCGAGAAGTCCTTGGCATCGGCGTCGCGTGCGATCCACAGCCCGGTGAACAGGTCAAACGCGAGGTAGTGGGTCCAGCCGATCACAATCCCGGCATCGCTCATGAACATCGCCCGGACTTGCTCGATCGAGTTGAACCCGGCCTCACCCTCGGTCGGCAATCCGCCCGGATCGACGCTCCCGGTCATGAACAGACCAAACAGTGCGACATAGATCATGCAGAGCAGGCCGACGCACATGTAAAGAATGGCGCTGTGGGTCAGCGGCTTCCTGGGTAAGGCAACCAGCATCACCCAGCCGACCAAGGCGATCAGGTTGGTGGCGGTGAACAGCGTGGCCCACATCATGCGTCTCCCTTCCAGCTCAGCACCGGCTTCCTTGCCGCCTGCGTTTCATCCAGCCGTCGCCGCGGGGCGTGGTGCGGCGCCGACTTGAGCGCCGGATCGCCCTGCTTGGCGCGGCTGGCGAGCGAACGCAAGGCACCGATGAACTGATCGAGCGCGGCCTTGCTCTCGGTCTCGGTCGGCTCGATCAGCATCGCGCCGTGGACCACCAGCGGGAAATAGACCGTCATCGGGTGGAAGCCCTCGTCGATCAGGCCTTTGGCAATGTCGAGCGTGGTGAAGCCCTCGGCGAGGCCAGCGTCAGTGAACAGCGCCTCGTGCATGCATGGGCCCGAGTGCCCGAACGGAGCGTCGAGCACGTCGTCGAGGCTGCGCAGCACATAGTTGGCGTTGAGCACCGCGTCTTCGGCAACCTGCTTGAGGCCGTCGGCGCCATGGCTGAGAATGTAGGACAAGGCCCGGGTGAACATCCCCATCTGGCCGTGAAACGCGGTCATCCGCCCGAACGTGTCGGGGTGTTCGGCCGGCGCGGTCTCCTCTTCGACCAGCCGGAAGGTGCCATCGGCATAACGCGCCGCGTAGGGGATCGGGCCATAGGGGGCGAGCGCTTCGGACAAGGCCACCGGTCCCGAACCCGGCCCGCCGCCGCCGTGCGGGGTGGAGAAGGTCTTGTGGAGATTGATGTGCATGGCATCGATGCCGAGATCGCCGGGGCGGACCTTGCCGACGATTGCGTTGAAATTGGCGCCGTCGCAATAGACATAGCCGCCGGCGGCGTGGACCGCATCGGAGATCGCCTTCATCTCGCGCTCGAACAGTCCGCAGGTGTTGGGGTTGGTGATCATCACCCCGGCCACGTCCGGCCCGAGCCGGGCTTTCAGCGCAGCGAGATCGACCCGGCCTTCAGGCGTCGCGGGGATATTCTCGACCGCAAAACCGGCGAAAGCGGCGGTGGCGGGATTGGTGCCGTGAGCGCTTTCGGGGACCAGGATCACCGCGCGATCCTCACCGCGGGCCTGCAGCGCCGCCTTGATGCAGAGGATCCCGCAGAGCTCGCCGTGGGCCCCCGCCTTGGGGCTCATCGCCACGCCGTACATCCCGGTGAGCTTGATCAGCCACACCGCCAGCTCGTTGATCACTGCCAGCGCGCCCTGGACGGTTTCCTGCGGCGCCAAGGGATGGAGATCGGCAAAGCCTTTCATCCGCGCGACCCGCTCGTTGAGCCGCGGGTTGTGCTTCATCGTGCATGAGCCGAGCGGGAACAGCCCGAGGTCGATCGCATAATTCTGGCGGGAGAGACGGGTGTAATGGCGCACCGTTTCGGGCTCAGACAGTCCCGGCAGCCCGATCGGTGCGGTCCGGGCAAGGTTGCCGAGGCGCAAGGCGACTTGCGGCGCGGGATCGAAATCGACCCCGGTGGTGGCGCTATCGCCGATCTCGAAGATCAGCCTCTCCTCCAGCATCAGCGCGCGGTTGCCGGTGAAGGTAGCGGCGGCGTCTGCCGCGCCCTCGCCCAGTTCTGGCCGCCAGCCGGCAGTGTTGAGCGCGCTCATGCCAGCACCTCCTGCAGCGTCGCGGCAAGGCAATCGATGTCCTCCGCCGTGGCCGTCTCGGTAACCGCGACTACCAGCCCGTTCTCCAGCGCCGCCTCGCCGGGATAGAGCCGCCCAAGCGAGACCCCGCCAAGGACATCGCGCGCGGCCAGTTCGCGGACGACTTCGCGCGCCGGTTTGGGCAGGATCAGAGTGAACTCGTTGAAGAACGCGGGCGTTGCCAACGCCACCCCCGGCACCTTGGCCAGCCGCTCTGCCCCCTGCACCGCCAGCGCGTGGTTGAGCGCCGCCAGATCGCGCAGACCGCGTTCGCCCAGCAAGGTCATGTGAATGCTGAATGCTAGCGCACAAAGCCCTGAATTGGTGCAGATATTGCTCGTCGCCTTTTCGCGCCGGATATGCTGCTCGCGGGTCGAAAGAGTGAGCACGAAGCCCCTTATCCCCTCGGCATCCACAGTTTCTCCACAAAGTCGTCCCGGCATCTGCCGGACGTATTTCTCCCGCGTGGCGAAAAGGCCCGACGTAGGGTCCGCCGAACTGCAGCCCAACCCCGATCGACTGGCCTTCACCCACCACGATATCGGCGCCCATTTCGCCCGGCGCTTTGATTGCACCCAAAGCCACCGGCTCGGTCACCACCGCGATAAGTAGCGCACCGGCGGCCTGGCACTTGGCCGCAAGTTCGGAGAGATCCTCGATCCGCCCGAGCACGTCGGGGTATTGCACCACCACGCAGCTGGTTTCGCCGTCGATCGCGTCCAGCAGCCGCGCCATGTCGCTGCCCGCAAGGCTGGGCAGTGCGGTTTCAAGGCTGTCACCGGTGAACCGCGCCATGGTCCGCGCCACGCTGACGTAATGCGGATGCAGCCCCGAACTGAGCACCGCCTTGCTCCGCCTGGTGATCCGTCCCGCCATGCCGATCGCTTCCCAGCACGCGGTCGAGCCGTCGTACATCGAGGCATTGGCAACCTCGCAGCCGTAGAGCCGCGCGACCTGGCTCTGGAACTCGAACAGCACCTGCAGCGTGCCTTGCGCGATTTCGGGCTGATAGGGCGTGTAGGCGGTGAGAAACTCGCCGCGCTGGATCAGGTGATCGACGCTGGCGGGGACGTGGTGCTTGTAGGCCCCCGCGCCGAGGAAAAACGGATGGTCGGAAGCCGCCTTGTTCTGCCGCGCGAGCCGGGCGAAGTGGCGCTCGACCGCCATTTCGCTGGCATGCAGCGGCAACCCGGGGATCGGGCCGGAGAGGCGGGCTTCGGCAGGGACATCGGCGAACAGGTCGTCGATGGTGGCCGCGCCGATGACGCCGAGCATTTCGCTGCGTTCGGTGGGAGTGAGGGGGAGGTATCGCATTATTTCAGAGCCCGGCCACGTATGCATCGTAAGCAGCGCGGTCCATCAGGCCTTCGAGCTCGCCGGGATCGCTCAGCTCGATCCGGAACAGCCAGCCGCTGGCTTCGGCGTCGGTATTCACCAGCTCGGGCTCGCCGTCCAGCGCCGCATTGGCGCCGGTCACGCTGCCCGAAACCGGCGAATAGACGTCAGACGCAGCCTTGACCGAATCGACCACGCAGGGCGCTTCGCCCTTCTTCACCGCCTGCCCGGCGGCGGGCAGATCGACATAGGTGATATCGCCGAGCTGGCTCTGGGCATAGTCGGTGATCCCGACCGTTCCGGTGGTGCCGTCAAGCTCGATCCATTCGTGGTCCTGGGTGAAATAGCGGGGCATGGGTCACACTCCTCGGTGGTAGCGATGGGGGACGAAGGGGGTTTTGACGACTGCAGCGGGCAGTCGCTTGCCGCGCACCTCGATTTCAAGCCGGGTGCCAGGCGCGGTGTGGGCGCTGGACACATAGGCCATGGCGATGGGACGCTCGAGGCTGGGCGAGAAACCACCTGAGGTTACTGTACCAACCTTCTCGTTTTCTGCATAAACGCCGGCACCTTCGCGTGCCGCCAGGCGACCGTCGATGGTCAGGCCAACCCGCTTGCGCATCGTCCCACCGGCGATTTCGGCCAGCACCCGTTCGGCCCCCAGGAAGCCGCCTTCACGGCGTCGGCGCTGGTTGATCCCAAACAGCAGCCCCGCCTCGATCGGCGAGGTTTCGGGCGTAAGGTCATGCCCGTAGAGCGGCAACCCCGCCTCCAGCCGCAGCGAATCGCGCGCGCCCAGCCCGATCGGCTTGACCTCGGGTTCGCCGCACAGCAGCTCGGCGACGTGTTCGGCCGCCTCGGCCGGAACCGAAATCTCGAACCCGTCTTCGCCGGTATAGCCCGAGCGACTGATGTGAACCTCCGCTCCGCCCAGCTGAAACGGTCCGGCGCGCATGAAGGTCAGCGCCGAAAGCGGCCACTGGCCGGTAGCATGACGTTCGAGCACCGCAAACGCCTGCGGCCCTTGCAGCGCCAGCAACGCGCGGTCTTCGAGGTGGTTGAGGGTCACTTCGTCGGGCAGATGTTCGCGCAGATGGGCGATGTCGTCCCACTTGGTGGCGCCGTTGACCACCAGGTAAAAGCCGCCGGGCCAGCGGGTAACCATCAGATCGTCGAGCACCCCGCCCTGCTCATCGAGCAGCAACGAATAGCGTTGCTGGCCCAGCTCCAGCGTGGCGAGATCGATCGGCAGCACCGCTTCGAGCGCCGCTTCTGCCGTTTCGCCCGAAACCAGCAGCTGGCCCATGTGGCTGACGTCGAACAGCCCGGCATGGTCGCGGGTCCAGTGATGCTCGGCGAGGATCCCCTCAAACTGCACCGGCATCCAGTAGCCGGCAAATTCGACCATCCGGCCGCCGCGCGCGCGGTGCCAGGCGTCGAGCGGCAGGCTCAGCACTTCGGGCTCGCCCGCGCCGCTATCATCGATATCGTGTTGTTCGCTCACAGCTATCCCCGCACAGAATGCACCAATCCGGTGCCCCCTCTGTCACGGAAACCTGAGAGCTTTCCCCCGGTGTCCCGGGGTTACCCCTTCGGCGGCCCCTGCCAAAGCAGGAACACTTTCCAGAGCGTCGCTATCGATCCACGCGGTCCATTTGCCTGAGAGATTCCGGGGCGGTTGCTCCTTCGGCGTCCGGCTTTCCGCCCACCAGGGACGAATCACCGGAACTCTCCCGCGCGATCAGCGACACCGCCGCAATGGCTCTGCGCCTGGGCCGAGTCAACGGTTAGAGTGTACTCATCCCCCGCCGCGCCGCGCGGACAATTGCATCGTGCTCAAACACGAACCGTCCGGCCATCGCCTCGCGGGTCAAGCCGACAATCGCCTGGGCGATCGTCTCGCCGCGGATCGAACGGTACTTGCGCAGCTGGCCATGCAGCAGCAGATCGGTCAGCGGGCTGGCCAGGATCGCGGCGCGCTCGCCGATCCGGCGATCATTCTCGCGGAACCCGCGCAGCAGGCCTGGGCGGATGATATCGAGCCGGGTCAGGCCGATCTTGCCAAGTGCCTGCTCCGCCTCACCCTTGACGCGCAAATAGAAGTTCTTCGAGGCCATATCCGCGCCGATCGAGGAAATCGCGATCATCTGGCGGATCTTCGCCGCCTTGGCTGCCTTGCCGCAAGCCACCACCAGATCGTGATCGACGCTGCGGAACGCTGCCTCGTCCTTGCCCGACTTGGCCCAGGTGGTGCCCAAAGCGCAGACCAGGACATCGGCATTGGCAGCAGCGATCGCATCGCCCCAGCCCGCGGGATCGGCCACCAGCACCTCCATGCGCGCCCCCGGCGGCAGCGGCACTTCGCGCCGCGCTATGGCGATCACCCGAAAGTCGCTGCGCCCTACTCCCAGCCGGATCAGGCTTTGCCCGATCAGCCCCGAAGCGCCAACCAGCGCGATGCGGGTGGGTTTAGACATTCTTCAGCCCCTCAACTTCTTTGGCGTAAACCCGGCTGTACAGCGCCATCGCGAAGCGATCGGTCATGCCCGCTGACATAGTCGGCGATGTGGCGGCTTCGCGCCGGCTCCGCGGCCGGTAAGCGCGTTAGCCAGCCCTGTTCCATCAACGCCGGATCCTGGGCCAGCGCGGCGTAGATGTTGGCGATCACGTCGCGCGCGCGCTCGGCTGTCGCAAGCTGCTGGGGGTGATGATAGAGCTTGTCGTACATGAACCGCTTGAGCCCACGCTCGGCTTCCCCGAGACCCTCGGAGAATCCCGCGGTAGGCCCGCCCGCAAGGCGCACATCGTTAGCGCTTGCCATGCCCTGCGCCCGCGCCGCGGTCTCGGCGATGACATCGTTGACCATCAGTCCGATCTGGCTGCGGACCAGTTCGCGCAGCCGCCGTTCGTGCGGCGCGCCGGGGAACTTGACCTCGATCGAACGCCATTGCTCAGCGACCAGATCGAGCGTCAGGAGCTCGTCGAGGTCGAGGAAACCGGCGCGCAGACCGTCGTCGATGTCGTGGTTGTCATAGGCGATATCGTCGGCGATCGCAGCGACCTGGGCTTCAAGCGAGGGCCAGGTAGCCAGCACCAGCGGATAGGCCGCGTCAAGCTCTTCCAGCGCCCAGCCGGGCATCCCCGGCGGGCCGTTGTGCTTGGCCAGCCCCTCGAGCACTTCCCAGCTGAGGTTGAGCCCCTCGTGCTCGCAATAGGGGCTTTCCAGCCGCATCAGCACGCGCAGGCACTGGGCGTTGTGATCGAAGCCGCCGAAGCGCGCGAGCGCGTTGTCGAGCGCGCCCTCGCCGGCGTGGCCGAACGGCGGGTGGCCGATATCGTGGGCCAGGCACAGCGCCTCGGTCAGGTCCTCGTCCAGCCCCAGTGCACGGGCGATCACCCGGCCGATCTGCGCGACTTCCAGGCTGTGGGTCAGGCGGACCCGGTAATGATCGCCGTCGGGGGCGATGAACACCTGGGTCTTGTGGCGCAAGCGGCGGAAGGCGATCGAGTGGACGATACGGTCGCGGTCGCGCTGCCAGCACGAACGCGGCCCGCGGCTGAGCGAGCCTTCGATGGCAAATTCGCGGCCGCGGGTTTGGTCGGGGTCGGAGGCGTAGGGGGCCGTCATTCCTCCCCCACCGGGGGCGATCATTCGCCCAATATCCAGTCCGCCGCCGCTTCGGCGTGGATCCGGGTGCAGTCGTAGATCGGCAGGACGTTGGCATCGACATCGACCACCATTTCCAGCTCGGTGCAGCCCAGCACCACCGCTTCGGCGCCGTCCTGCGCCAGGTTGGTAATGATCGTCTTCAATTCGCGCTCGGCCTGGCGGGTGGCCTTGCCCTGCAGCAGTTCGTCGTAAATGATCCGGTCGAGCGTATCGACAAACTGCATTTCGGGGGCGAGCAGTTCGATATCGCGGACGATCAGCTTCTGGCGGTAGAAGCTCTCCAGCATGACATTGCGGGTGCCGAGCAGCGCAGCCTTGCGCACGCCTTTGGCGGCCATCCGTTCAGCCACGCATTCGGCGATGTGGATGATCGGAATCTTGACGCTGGCGGCGATCTCGGGGGCAATCTTGTGCATCGAGTTGGCGCCGATGATCAGCGCGGTCGCCCCAGCCCGCTCCAGCCGCCGCGCCGAGGCGACCAGCGTATCGGTGGCGCGCTTCCATTCGGCATCGCTCTGCAGCCGTGCCAGCTTGGCGAAATCGAGGCTCTCGATCAGCAGCGGCGCGCTGGCCGGCCAGCCCGCCTTGGCCTGGACCAGCCGGTTGATGTGTTCGTAATAGGTGCGGGTCGATAGCCAGCTGATCCCGCCGATCAGGCCGAGTTTACGCAAGATCCAGTACTCCCCAGGGCTTCATCGAACGCCCGCCGTTCACCCGGCGCCTTACGCAAGGCGGCGCGCGCCGTCTAGGCCGCGATGCTCTGCACGGCTTCCAATGCGCCTTGCACGGCCAGGAACAGCGCAACTTCGGCCGCGGTTTGCCTGGCCGCTTCTTCCTGCGGCAGATGGCCGATCCCGGGATAAACGACCAACTTGCTGCCGGGGATGTTGCGCTGGAACCAGCGACCCGCGTCGGGGCCGATCAGCTTGTCCTGCTCGCCCCACAGGATCAGCGTCGGGACCTTGATCGCCGCCAGCGCGGCGGGATCGAACGTCCGGCGCGGCGTGGTAATCCGGATCAGCGTCGCCGCACGGTTGCCGGGATAGCGCAGCAGCTCCCAATAGCGATCGACCGCGGCGGGGGTAACGATCGCCTGGTTGGTCACCGATTGGCTGAAGCTGCGTTCGACCAGCCAGCGCGGGGTGATCCTCTTGATGATATTGTTGACCCCCGGCGTGGCAGCCAGCTTGAAACCGATATTGCCGGGAGCGCCGCCCGGCTTGGGCGCGCCCCCGGCGTCGACCAGCACCAGCCCGGAAAGGCGCTCAGGATGCGCCATGGCATAGATCGCCGATACGCCCCCGCCCATCGAGTTGCCGCCAAGCACAAATCTGCCGAGGGCGAGCTTGTCGGCGACCTTGCCAACCAGCGCGGCCATGGCTTCGGGCGAATAGTCGCCGTCCGGCGCCGCGCCGGTCAGGCCGTGGCCGATCGTATCGAAGCGGATCACCCGGTAGTCGCCGCGCAGCGCCGCCGCCCAGGGTTCCCAGGTGTGGAGATCGGCGTTGGAGCCGTGGAGCAGCACGATCGCAGGCGCATCGCGCGGCCCTTCGTCGCGCAAGTGGACGTTGAGGCCGCCGCCCAGATCGACGAATTGCGAGGGCGCGGCGCCGTATTTGACCCGCATCGCCGCCGGATCGGCATCGGGCGTGCGCAAGGCGACAAAGGCGATCCCCAGCACAGCAACCAGCACCAGCAGCGCCTTGCCTAGCCGCTTCACCGTTTCATCGCCTTGATCCAGCCCCGTACCACCGCCTCACCCTCAGCATCGCGGCTCGAACGGCCGAGTTCGGGCATGGCAATTCCGCCTTCCAGGCTTTCCAGCCGGTAGACCAGGATCGACTTGTCAGGAGCGCCTGGCACGATGTCAAATTCGTGCCCGCCCGAGCCCCGCCCCGCCGCAACCGGACGCTTCATCACCCCGAAACGGGCCGGATCGCCCTCCTCCCAGCCGAGATAGAGCCCCGAGTTCGAGGCGAGTCCCGCCGGATTGTGGCAATGCGCGCAGTTGGCATCAAGCCAGCCGCGCGCGGCATCGGCCACCGGCACTTGTCCGCGCTGGTTCCAATCGGGCACACGGCGCGTCACCTTGGGCACTGTGTCGAGATGCCCGGCCTGCTTGAAGCGCTTGAGCCAGGCCGCCGAAAGATTGCGTGCCTTGGGCCCGATCGGCTTCAGCTCGTTGTTCAGCGAATGGCATTCCTTGCACTGGTTCTTGTTGGGGATGGCATAGGAGATAGTTTGCCCCGCCGGGGTCTTCGCCGCCAGCCGCGCCCCGCCCAGCACCAGCTTGGCCTCGGTTTGCTCGGAATTCCACTGATAGGGCAGCGCCACCCAGCCCTCGGCGCGGTGGAGGAGCACGCGGGTTTCGATCAGCCGCCCTTCAAGCTTGAAGGTCTTGATCAACGCCGAACCGACAGGAAACGCGAGCAGCCCCTCGCCCTGTGCCTTGGCCTTGTGCCCCGCTGGGACATAGGCAAAGCGCAGCTTCTCGGAGCCATCGGACCACAGCGGCGTGGTCACCGCATAGGGCGTCACGCCACTTGCAGGGACTTGCAATGCACCGTCCCTGAAGAAGCCGTAATCGGAAAGCTTGGCAGAAAAGCCCGCGCTGACAACCGCAGCGTCATTGACCCGCGCTTCCGGCACTCGCGCCGCCGCCGCCACGCCGACCAGCAGCAAAGCAGCAGCAATCAGCCTCATCGCGCGATCCGGGCTTCCAGCGCGGCCGGCGCGCCGGGCCAGACCGCAGCAGTCGCCGAGGCCGGCGCCTTGAGCATCAAGGGGGCGGGTTTGGCGGCTTCAATTCCCGTACCTTGCCCGGGCAGATTGAGCGTCCAGGCGCGGGCATCGATCACGCCCTTCGCGGTCGGCGCTTCACCCAGTCCGTCCCACAGCACTGGCGGCAAGGTGCCCCCGAACATGGCAAGAAGCTGCTCCGCGCCGGCCAGCTGCGGCGCATAACCATTGCGGCCAATGGTATTGTTGCCGATGAATACGCCGCGCGGCGTCGGATTGTAGTTCGGGTCCTTGAAGGTGTTGGGATAGCTCAGAACCATCACCGCAGTGGTCGGGTTGGCATCGATCCGGTTGCCCGTAACCACAACCATTTCGTTGGCCATGACCATGATCCCGGTGCCGCGAAGCACGCCGGCAACGATATTGCCCTTGGGTGCAAAGTTGGGAGTGTCGTTGTCAACAACCTGGTTGCGCGCAACGACCACATTGCCGCCGTTCATCACCGGAAGGTTGGGCAGGTCGAACACCAGGATCCCGCCGGTGTTGCGGGTCACCATGTTGTCGCTGACCTGGGCATCGCGGCTGTTCTCAATCTCGATTCCGGCCACGCTGTTCTCAACGAACGAATAACGCACCGTGATCGCTTTCGACTGTCCGACATAAATCCCGGCATCGCTCGCCCCCGAGACCTTGCAGCCATCGACCAGCACCCCGGTGCTTTCGACCGGATAGATCCCGTAGGCGCCGTTAGTGGCCTTGGGGCCGCCGGTCCAGGTCACCCGCACCCGGTAATAGACGATATTGTCTGCGCCTTTGCTTTTGATCCCATCGCCCTTGGAGTTCTCGATCGCGAAATCGCGCAGGGTGACCTCGTCCGAGGTCACCAGCAGGCCCTCGCCTGATCCCTGTTGGCCGGAGAAATCGAGCACCGTGCTGTCCATCCCTGTGCCGCGCAGGGTCACGCCCTGAACGTCAAGGCTGAGCCCGTCGGTAAGCGCAAAGCGGCCCGCGCCAAGCTCGACCACGTCGCCCGGCGCGGCCAGGATCAGCGCCTCCTGCAATCGCGTCTGCGCGCCCTCCCCGGCGGCGACCGCGATGGTCTTGGCGTGGAGCGGGGCAGCCAGGGCAAACGCCCAAGCCGCAGCGATAAGCGGTGCGAAGTTCCTCATGGGCGGGATGATGGACTGACAGGCGTGTAAGTCAACGGGATTCCGCCCCGCCGGAGCAGGAGCTAGCGCTTCTCCGGCGCCAGCCCGCTTGCGCACAGCGCGGCCGAACTCGCGGTCACCTCGATCGCCTCGTTATCGCCAACCCGGCGCACTGCCGCGGCATAGTCGAACAGCGAACGCTTGGTGCCTTTGAGCTGCTTCAATTTCTGCAACTGGCCGATGCTGAGCCGGTCGGTCAGCCGGGTCGCCATGCAATCGGAATTGCGCTCGCTCAGTCCGGCATCGAGCATCGCGCTCTTGACCTGGCCATAAGCGAGCTTGGAGGGCGAGCAGGCGGCGAGCGCGAGTACGACGACAAAGATACGTTTCATAGTGGTCCGTTCGATTTCGTTCACCCCAACGCTAGTGACCGAAAGCTGAACGGACAATTGCCGCTGTCGCCGCCATACTTGTCAATCGCATACGGAAGCGTAGCATGGAGCCATGGAGAAAGGCCCGCGGCGGAATTTTCAAATCGTCGAGCGCGACGGACGGCTCGTTGTTGAGCGCGAGCATGGCACTCCGTCTTCACGTCTTCGTCTTCGGCTTCGGGCTTTTGATTTGCCAAATCTGTCTTGGCGTCGTTGGGGGTTGAAGCTTTTCCAACGGCGTCATTACTTTGATCTCACCACCGATGGTGATGCTATCCTCTCAGCAGATAGCCTCTCACGCTATCTCAAACTGGATGCCAGGAGCTACGATCTCTATTACATTTCACCAGATCAACAGGCGCTGCTTGGATGGAGTGGAGTCGCCAACTACGCAGCGATTGCAGCCTGCGCCCTGTTCTATCTTTTGGTTGGGATTCTTGATTTTCCAGTCCTGTTGGTCGTAGCCCTGTTCGTCGTTTTAACCCTTGCGGCTCAACACTTCCTGAAAGATGCCACGAGTAGCATCGCTTACCAGCGGTATGAGCCAACAGAGGCGGAATCACCAGAACCCGAGCCAGCGCCTAGTGCGCCAACGCCTTGACGATATCCTCGACCATCTTCTTGGCGTCGGCCAGCAGCATCATGGTCTGGTCCATGTAGAACACGTCGTTGTCGACGCCCGCATACCCCACCCCGCCCATGCTCCGCTTGATAAACATGATAGTCTTGGCCTTGTCGACATCGAAGACGGGCATGCCATAGATCGGCGATGTCTTGTCAGTCTTGGCGGCGGGATTGACCACGTCGTTGGCGCCGATGATGAAGGCAACGTCACACTGGCCGAAGTCGGAATTGATGTCCTCGAGCTCGAACACCTCGTCATAGGGGACGTTGGCCTCGGCCAGCAGTACGTTCATGTGCCCGGGCATGCGGCCGGCGACCGGGTGGATCGCGTATTTGACCGAGACGCCCTTGGCTTTCAGCTGATCGCCCATCTCGCGCAGCACGTGCTGGGCCTGAGCCACCGCCATGCCATAGCCGGGGACGATGATCACGCTCTCGGCCTCGCCGAGCAGGAAGGCCGCGTCTTCGGCGCTGCCGCGCTTCCACGGGCGGTCAGTCTTGGCCTCGCTTTGCGCGCCGGCCTCGGCGCCGAAGCCGCCGGCGATCACCGAAATGAAGCTGCGGTTCATTGCCCGGCACATGATGTAGGAAAGGATCGCACCCGAGGAGCCCACAAGGGCTCCGGTGATGATCATAGCGGTGTTGTGCAGGGTGAAGCCCATCGCCGCCGCCGCCCAGCCCGAATACGAGTTGAGCATCGAGACCACCACCGGCATGTCCGCCCCGCCGATCGGGATGATGAGGAGGAAGCCGATCACAAAGCTGAGCACGGTCACGATCAGGATGAATTTCAGCGTCTCGTCCGGTCCGACGAAGGCGAACAGGCCAGTGCAGACCAGGATTGCGACAATCGTGCCGAGGTTGATGACGTGCCGCCCCGGCAGCATGATCGGCGCGCCGCTCATCTTGCCGGCCAGCTTGAGGAAGGCGATAATCGAACCGCTGAAAGTGATCGCCCCGATCGCGATCCCCAGGCCCATTTCGATCCGGCTGACCGGGCTGATGTTGCCGTCTCCGCCCAGGATCCCGAACGCCTCGGGATTGAGGAAGGCGGCCCAGCCGACCAGCACCGCGGCCAGCCCGACGAGGCTGTGGAACGCCGCGACCAGCTGCGGCATGTCGGTCATCTGGATCCGCCGCGCGATGATCCAGCCGATCCCGCCGCCCAATGCGATCGCGCCGAGAATCTTGGCCAGGACGATCAGATCATCGGGCGTGGGTTGCGGCAGCCACGCGCCTTGTGGCACCGGCGCCCGGATCGCCAGCGTCGCCAGCACCGCGATGGCCATCCCGGCCATGCCATAGCGATTGCCGGTGCGCGAGGACGCCGGCGAACTCAGCCCGCGCAGCGCCACGATGAACAGCACCCCGGCAACGAGGTAGGAAATCAGCGCCCAGGCGGGCAGGCCGACATGCTCCGCCACGCTCAACGCTCCTTCTTCTTGTACATCGCCAGCATCCGCGCCGTCACCGCGAAGCCGCCGAAGATGTTGACCGAGGCCAGCACCACCGCGACCAGCCCGAGCCAGCTCGAGGCGCCGTCAGAAGCCGCTGCGGCGACCAGCGCCCCGACGATGATTACGCTCGAAATCGCATTGGTCACCGCCATCAGCGGCGTGTGCAAGGCGGGGGTGACGCTCCACACCACGTAGTACCCCACGAAGCAGGCGAGGACGAAGATCGAGAGGATTGAGATGAAGTCCATGTCAGCTAGCGTCTCCGGAAAGAAAGACTCCCCCGCTGGGGGAGGTGGCAGCCCGCAGGGCTGACGGAGGGGGCCTGTCGTGGCAGAGTTTGACGATGGCTTCGGCAACGCCATCGACATCCCGGAGGACATCGGCTGCGGGAATCCTGATCACTTCGATGCCCAGTTTACCCAGCTTGGCATCGCGCCTAATATCACGTTGCGGCCGATCACCCATATCGTGCGCGATCCCATCGATTTCGAATGCGATGCACTTTGCCGCGCAATAGAAATCCAGAATATATTCCTCGATCGGATGCTGGTTGCGAAACTTCACTCCCATCGGCTTGCCGCGCAGGCGGTTCCAGAGCAAGCCTTCGGGAAGCGACATCTCGCGGCGCAATCGCCGGGCGTTGACCAAGGCTTCAGGGGTGTGATCTTCCATGAAAGGCCCCCTCCGTCAGCCGTTCCGGCTGCCACCTCCCCCAGAGGGGGAGACTTTGGAAAAGCAAAAAACTCCCCCACCGGGGGAGGTGGCTCGCGCAGCGAGACGGAAGGGGGCCGGGCAAGAACAGCCGCGATAGCGGCTGCGCGCTGCCGCGCGCTTCCGGTTCGCCCCCCTCCACCACCGCTTCGCGGCGGTCCCCCTCCCCCGTTGGGGGAGGTTTGGCTGGGGCAAAGGAATTGAATCGCAGCGCACTAGCAACGCCTCCAAGAGAGCCGGACATTAGGCATTGGACCCGCCATACCTACGTTCCAACTCGCTAGCCATTGCTTCAAGCCTCGTTAGGGGAGCTGGCAGCAAGGGATCGCATAGGACATCCATTCCCGTGCCACGGTTCATTTCTTCGAACGCTTCTTGCAATGAGAACTGCTCAGCCCGTTCAAAATTAGAATCAACTCGAAATATTCGTGCTTTCAGTTCAGCCCGGCGCTCGTTCCAGTCCCCACGGTTTTCGGACTCGCAACTGGCCTGCCCATATTCCCTCGCCGCTTCCATGGTCAGCTCAGCCCCTGACATCGAGGCTATCTTTACCTTGTAAGCAGCAATGTCGTTTGGTGATGCAGCATTGGGATCGCTGCAACCCATCAACAACAAAACAACCAATCCTATCTTCACCCCAACAACCTCTCGCTGACAACCTTCCCGCCCTGAGTCAGCCGCACCGCATTGCCGATCTCCTCGTCGAGCACCGGGCGCCCGGCGTCCTTGTCCCAGAACGCGCTCAGAAAGTTGAACAGGTTGCGCGCGAACAGCGCCGAGCTATCCGCGGCCAGATGCGCCGGGGTGTTGGACCAGCCCATGATCTTGACGCCGTGCCTGACCACCACAGAATCGGGCAGCGAGCCCTCGACATTGCCGCCCTGCGCCACCGCGAGATCGAAGATCACGCTGCCCGGCTTCATGGTGGCGATCTGGGCGTCGGTTATCAGTCTAGGTGCCGCTCGGCCCGGGATGAGTGCCGTTGTGATCACAATGTCCTGCTTGGCAATGTGAGAGCTTACCAGCTCGGCCTGGGCCTGCTGGTATTCCTCGGACATTTCCGTGGCATAGCCGCCCGCACCCTCGCCCTCGATGCCCGCGACAGACTCGACGAAAATCGGCTTGGCACCGAGCGACTGGATCTGCTCCTTGGTAGCCGAACGCACGTCAGTGGCGGAAACCTGCGCCCCCAGACGCCGCGCGGTGGCGATTGCCTGGAGACCTGCAACCCCAACCCCCATCACGAAAGCCTTGGCCGCGCTGACCGTTCCGGCCGCGGTCATCATCATCGGGAAAGCCCGGCCATAGAGGTTGGCCGCTTCGATCACCGCCTTGTATCCGGACAGGTTGGACTGGCTTGAGAGGATATCCATCGATTGCGCGCGGGTGATCCGCGGCATGAACTCCATCGCCAATGCCTCGAATCCGGCCATGGCATAGGCATCGATGCGCGCCCGCTGCCCGAACGGATCGAGCCCGGCGACGACCCACGCCCCAGGGTTCGCGCCCTTGAGCGACTTGACCTCGGGACCCTGCACGCCGAGCACGATATCCGCGCCTTTCGCGGCGTCCTTGACCAGTTCCGCGCCCATCGCTGCATAGTCCGCGTCGGCAATCGAAGCCCTCTCGCCCGCCCCTGGCTGGACCGCGACGCTGGCCCCCAGGGCAATGAACTTCTTGACCGTTTCCGGGCTCGCCGCGACACGGGTTTCCCCGCTCGCGGTTTCCTTGAGGACCGCGATGCGCACCTGCTGTCGCTCCGCTTCGCTCAGGAGATCAGGTAAACGACCAGCGCCGTCACCAGCGCTGCGGCAATCGTACCCCACTTGAACAGGCCGACGAAGCCCGAATAGGTGGAGGAATCTGGCTTCATTTCGTTGCCGCTGGCCATGTCGGTTCCCTGCCTGTCGCTGGAGTGTGCCTGTGGCGGAACCCTCTATCGCCCCCTTGCGCGCGGCTCAAGGGCGAAACCACTGCCAAAAGGGTCAATCCGCAGCCTTAATCGCCTCTTTACCTCGTCGCGCTATCCCGATGCGACCACTAGGGGGACTTTCGTAAAGCCAATGGCGGATTTCGAACAGCGCCTGTTGATGCTGATCGACGATGAACCGGCGCAAAGCCGGCTGATCACCGCGCTTGCCGCGCGTGAAGGCTGGCGCACGCTGGTGGTGCGCGATTCGGAAACCGCGATCGCCACGCTTGGCACCCGTCAGGGCATGGCGCTCAACGCGATCATCCTCGATCAATGGGTTCCGGGCGACGATGCCTGTTCGCTGATTGCCGAGTTGCGCAGCCGCCGTCCGGCGCTGCCGATCCTGATGCTGACCACTTCGGCCTCGCCGCTGCTCGCGGTTGAGGCGATGCGCGCCGGGGCCACCGACTATATGATCAAGCCGGTTGCGCCCGACCGGATGATGCAGGCGCTGCGGATGGCGACCACCCGCGAGGCGCCGCGCGACGAATTGCAGCCGCTGACCGAGAAGATGTCCGGGGTTGCCGATTTCGACGCGATGACCGGGGCGGCGCCGTCGTTCCGCTCGGCGCTGGCGGTGGCGGCCAAGGCTGCGCGCGGCCATGGCCCGATCCTGATCGAGGGCGAAAGCGGCACCGGCAAGGAAATGCTGGTCCGGGCGATGCAGGCCGCAAGCCCGCGCGCCAAGGCCCCGTTCCGCCTGCTCAACATCGGCGCGATTCCCGGAAACTCGGTCGAATCGGCGTTGTTCGGGCACGAAAAGGGCGCTTTTCCCGGGGCATTCGATCGCCACATCGGCGCGCTGCAACATGCCGACGGCGGCACCCTGGCGCTCGATGAGATCGACCGGCTGCCGATCCACGTCCAACAGCGGCTGCTCGAATCGGTCCAGCGCGGCGATGTCCGCCCGATCGGTGCGCGCCATTCGTTCCGGATCGATGTGCGGATCATAGCCGCTTCCAACCTACCGCTCGGCGATATGGTCGAAGGCGGACATTTCCTGCCCGAACTGCTCACCGCGCTGGGGGCGACCACAGTCCACCTGCCGCCCTTGCGCCAGCGAGCCGGCGACATTTCCGCGCTGTCCCGCCACTTTCTGGCCCGGATCGGCGAGCAGCCGGGGCTGCGCGCGCTGGGCATCACCGACGGGGCGCTCTCTCTGCTCGCCGCTTATGACTGGCCGGGCAACGTCCGCCAGCTCCAGGCGGTGCTGTTCCGCGCCGCGGTGTTCTGCGATGGCGACGCGCTGACCGCCGACGATTTCCCGCAGCTGTCCGACCTTCTTGGCGGTGAAAACGGCGCGCAAAGTGCGCCGCTGCAGGAAAGTTCAGGAGTGATGCTGTTTACCGCCGACGGTAACCTGCGTCCGCTTGAAGACATCGAAGCCGATGTGATCCGCCTCGCGATCGGGCATTATCGCGGCAGGATGACCGAAGTCGCGCGTCGCCTCGGGATCGGCCGTTCGACACTCTACCGCAAGCTCAGCGATCTGGGGATCGACAACGCGGCCTAGGCGCGTCTAACCTGCCTGCATGGCAGGTGCAGCTCAGGACTTCACCGGACGCTCGGCGCTGGTTACCGGCGCCGCCTCGGGTATCGGCGCAGCCTGCGCGCGGTGGCTCGAAGCCCAGCACATCGCCGAACTTGTTCTGGTCGATATCGACGGCGCCGCGCTCGATGCCGCCGAACACAGCTGTGAAGTGCGCTGCTTCGTCGGCGATGTCAGCGATCCGGCGCTGTGGGACACGATCACGGCCAAGCTGCGCCGGCTCGACCACGCTGTCCTCAATGCCGGAATTGTCGGCAGCGGCGCTGTGATCGCCGCGATGGACTTTGCGGACTGGCGGCGCACACTGGCGGTCAATCTCGACGGCGCCTTCCTCGGCCTCAAGACCGCGATGGCATTGATGGCCGATGGCGGCGGCAGCATCGTTCTGACTTCCTCGGTTTCAGGGATCCGCGGCGTCGGCACCGCCGACTACGGCGCCTCAAAGGCGGGTATTGCGCACCTTGCCCGGATCGCAGCACGCGAAGGCGGGGCTCAAGGCATCCGGGTCAACGCGATTGCACCCGGCGGGGTCGACACCGCGATCTGGGATCAGGCGCCGTTCTTTGCCGCAGAAGCCGCGCGGCTCGGCAGCCGCGAAGCCGTGATCGCCGAAATGGGCAAGGCTGGCGGCGGACCGCTCGGCCGCTTCGCCACGGCCGACGAGATTGCCGGACAGATCGGTTTCCTGCTGTCTGACCAGGCAGCAATGATAACCGGAACAGTGCTGGTCAGCGATGGGGGATACTCGATCTAGCGCCTTTCCTTCCCGCCAAATCCTGCCAAGTTGGCCAATGTCTAAGGCTTGGGCGGAGATTGGCATGATCTGGTGGGCAGCAGTCGCAGGCGCGCTGATCGGGTGGTCGACGACGTACAATTCGCTGCTCGGCCTGATCCTGGGCGGGATGTTTGGCGCCGGCATGGGCGTCTGGCTTCGTTCCGAACTGCGCCGTGAAATAGGCGGGGCGGTGAGCAAGGCGCTGACCGGTCAGCAAGCCCCGCTGCCCGAGCGTTGGGACGGCGCCGGGGTTGCGGCCGAGCCGGTTCCGGCCGCGCCGGCGATCCCGCAAGCCGCCGCACCTCTGCCGCAGGTCCAGGCCCCGCTTGAGCCGGCCTGGCGCGAGGAGCTCGCCGCCGCGCGAGAGAGCCGTGAAGACACGCCCGCCGAGCCGAGCGGGCCGTCGCCGATCGAAGAACTGGCCGCCAAGGCCCGCGACTGGTTCCTGGGCGGCAACACCATCGTCCGGGTTGGCCTGGTAATCCTGTTCGTGGGCCTCGTATTCCTCGCCCGGCTGGTGGCGCAGGCCGGGCTGTTCCCGATCGAGGCGCGGCTGGCGACGGTGGGTCTGGCCGGCGCGGCGCTGCTTGGCGTCGGGTTCTGGAAACGGCTGACCCGGCCCGATTTCGGGCTTCACCTGCAAGGCGGCGGGGTCGCGGTGATGTACCTCACCGTGTTCGCTTCGGCGCGGATTTACGAGGTCATGCCGCCGGGTGCAGCGTTCGGCTTCATGATCGTGATCGCTGCGCTGGGGGCTGTGCTGGCGGTGCTGCAGAACTCGCAAACCCTGGCGCTGGCTAGCTTTCTGGGTGGCTATGCGGTGCCGGTCTTGCTGGGCGGCGAGAGCAAGACCCCGCTGGCGCTGTTCGCTTATCTGACCGTGCTTAACCTGGCGGTGCTTGGAATCGCATGGAAAAAGAGCTGGCGCCCGCTCAACCTGCTGGGGTTCTTTGCCAGCTTCGGGATTGCGACGCTGTGGGGTTTCGCGCGCTATCAGGACCAGCACTTCCTGATCTGCGAGGTGTTTCTGGGCGCAACGGTGGCGATCTACCTCGCAACGGCCCTGCTTTATGCCCACAATACTCCCGGCAAACTTGGCAATTTCGCCGATTCGACGCTGCTGTTCGGCACCGCGCTGACCGGGTTCGGGCTGCAGGCGGGGATGGTTCACGACCGGCCCTATGCCGCTGCCTGGTCGGCGCTGGGGTTCGGCGCGGTCTATCTGGGGGTCACCGCCTGGACGATGCGCCGCAAGGACCCGGCGATGCGGCTGATGAACGAGAGTATGCTGGCGATCGGGGTCGGGTTCGTCACCATGGCGGTGCCGCTGGCGCTGGAGGCGAAATGGACCAGTGCTGCCTGGGCGCTGGAGGGTGCGGGCGCGTTCTGGGTCGGGACGCGGCAAGCGCGGTGGATGCCGCGCGCTTTCGGCATGGCATTGCAAGGGCTCGCCGCGCTTGATTGTGCTCAGCACTATGCAAAGCAATGTTTCGGCAATCCCCTTCGCCAACAACGGCTTCGTTGGCCCGCTGCTGATTGCGCTGCCGGTGCTGCTCACCGCCTGGCTGCTGCGCGCCGCGCAACCGCACAGCGGTTCGGCCCTGGCCAAGGGCTGGGCGCCGCTCGAACATGGGCTGCGCCATGTCTGGTTTCTGGCCGGGTTCTTTTTCGCCGCGCTGGCCGCGCTCAATGAGATTTCCCGCGCGCTTCCGGTCAACTCAGCTGACGACTGGCCGGTCCCGGTGTTCGCCGAATGGCAGCAGAACCTGCTGGCGATGCTGGCGCTGCTGGGGCTGATGGCCCTGGCCGATCGCTTTGGCCGCGCCAAGGACTGGAACACCGCGATCTGGCCCGGGCGGGCCAGCGTGGTGATCCTGGTGGTTGCCTTCCTGTTATCGCTGCTTGCCGGACGCCGGGTGTTCGATCTGCCCGATCTGTTCGCCTGGATCGCCGCGCTGGGGCTGCACGCGCGGTTGCTGCAGCGCCAGGACCGCGCGGGCACTGGCAAGCGCTGGAACGGCGCGGTCCATACCATCGGCGCGCTGCTGCTGACCGCGATGGTCGCCAGCGGCTTGTTCCAGCTGATCGACTGGGCGGACTTGTGGAACACTTCGTGGGCCGGCGTAGTCTTCCTGCTCGCCGGCTGCGCCATGCTCGCCCTGCTGACCCGCTGGGCGGGCCGCGCCGCGCCTGCCGGGCCGGATGGCCTGCGCTGGCCGCTCGATCCCCACGCCCGCGCCTATTGGTGGCGTGCAGCAGCGGTGCTGGCCGCGATCACCTGGATCGGAGCACTGTCCGCGGCCTGGTTCGCGCAAGGAGTCAGCGACCCGCTGCCTTACCTGCCGTTGCTCAACCCGATCGACCTGTCGGTGGGCCTGGCCTTCGTTGCGCTGGCGCTGTGGCGGCAGCTGCTGGGGCAAGCCAAGGATCTGCCGCGGCTGGGCCAGGCGCTGGCCGGCAACGCCGGTCTTGGCGCCGGGGCGCTGCTCGGCTTCGTGGCGATCAACGGCGTGTGGCTGCGCACCGCACACCACTTCATGGGTGTGGCCTGGGATTATACCACGCTGTCCAGCCCGATCGTGCTGACCGGGTTCTCGATCCTGTGGACGCTGCTGGCGATGGCACTGATGCTGTTTGCCCAGCGCAGGGCGATGCGGGTGCCATGGCTGGCCGGCGCCGCCCTGCTCGCCGTGGTGGTGGCCAAGCTGCTGTTCGTCGACATGGGCCAGGCCGAGGGCTGGGCGCAGATCGTCGCTTTTATCGGCGTCGGGGTGCTGATGCTGCTGATCGGCTATTTTGTGCCGCTGCCGCCAAGGAAGAACGAGGAGAACGCGTGATGCGCTGGACCGCGATAGTCGCCATGGCGTTGCTTGCCGCCTGTCAGCAGAAGACGGCAAGCGAACCGAATGGCGCCGACGGCTTTGCCTTCAGCGCCGCGCTCGAACCGCAAGGTAGCGCAGCATTGCAACGGATCGAGGTCCCTGCTGCGGCGCTGGTAGCAATTCAACGCGAGGACATGGGCGACATCCGCGTGTTCGATGGGCGCGGCAAGCCGCTGTCGATCGCGCGGCTCGACACTGCTGAGCCCGGCGCCCAAGCGGGCCAGGCGGTCGCGGTCTACCCGATCGCCGGAACCGCTGCCGCCCCCGACGGCCCGGCAGTATCGATCTCGATCGCCCAGCCCGGCCAGACCGTTTTGGTCGAAGCGAACGGCGGCGCGATGGGTAGCGGCACCGCCGCCGCGCTGATCGATACCCGCGCACTCACCGATCCCGCCGTGGCAGTGGTGCTCGACGCCGACCTGCCGGCGCAAACCCCGGTTGCCTTCACGCTCGAGGCGAGCGGCGATCTCAGGGCCTGGGAACCGCTCGGCGAAAAGGTCCTGTTCAGCCCCGGCGCCGGGCAGGCTCCGCTGGGCGGAACGCGGATATCCTTGCCCGGGGTCGACCTCGAAAAACGCTATTTGCGGCTCAGCTGGAAGGCCGCACCCGGGATAGCCGTGCGCGGCGCCGAAGTGGTCACTGCCCGAGAGGTGCCGCGCCCCCGCCTGACGCTTGCCTCCAACGGCGCCAAGCTCGGCGATGCCCACAACCTGATCTTTTCCGCCCCGTCCAATGCGCCGATCGCCGCAATCGGGGTGACTGGGACGCAGGCCGACGGCGTGGTTCCGATCAAGCTCTATGGCCGCGATGCTAAGGAGCGGCTGTGGTTGCCGCTTTCCGCCGCGACGGTGCGCGCCGATGGCAAGGCGGCGCTGCTCGAACTGGGCGGTTCGCGCTTTGCCCAATACCGGATCGAGGCCGACGCGCGTAGCGCCGGGTTCTCCGCAGCGCCAAAGCTTGAACTGCAAGTCGAACCGCTTTCCCTGCTCGCTGCGTTCAACGGCCAGCCGCCCTACCGCCTCGTCGCGGGCAATGCCAAGGCCGAGGGCAAGCTGTTTGCGCCACAAGACCTTGCCGAGCCCAAGGTCTTGGCCGGCGACCTGCCCCTCGCCAAGGTCGAAGCTACACCGCCGCCAATAATCGCGCTCGATGCCGGTCAGGCCGACGGCCCGTTCACCCCGCGCAAGCTGGTTCTGTGGGGAGCACTGCTGCTCGGGACCGCGGTGCTGGCGTTCGGCGCGATCCGGCTGCTTAGGGCCAATCAGTCCGCCAGCTGAGAAAAGTCGGTCAACGCCGCATCCCTGAGCCCGCGCCAGACGTGCACGGCCTGGACGGTTTCGGGAACGTCGTGGACCCGCAGCAGCTGCACACCGGCCTCCATCCCCTTCATCGCCAGCGCGACGCTGCCGCCGAGCCGCTGATGCGCCGGGGCCTCGTTGGACAATGCACCGATCATCCGCTTGCGGCTGACGCCCAGCAGCAACGGCTGGCCGAGCGCGTGGAACAGCGGCAGGGCGTTGAGCAGCGCAAGGTTGTCTGCCAGCGACTTGCCGAAGCCGATGCCGGGATCAAGCACAATCTTTTCGCGGGCAATTCCCGCGGCTATCGCGGCGTCGCGGCGCGCGGCGAGCCAGTCGAACACATCGAGCACCACGTCGGCATAGGCGGCGCCTGAATGCAGGTCCTCGCCTTCACCCGGCGCGTGCATCAGCACCACCGGCGCGCCGCTGCGCGCGGCAAATTCCAGGCTGCGCGGATCGTGGCGCAGGCCAGAAACATCGTTGATCACATGCGCGCCCGCCGCCAAAGCGGCCTCCATAACTGCGGGACGGCGGGTGTCGATCGAGATCGCCGCGCCCATCGCCGCCAGCCGTTCGACCGCCGGGATGACGCGCTTGAGTTCGTCGCCTTCCCACACCGCCGCCGCGCCGGGGCGGGTGCTTTCGCCGCCAACGTCGATAATAGCCCCCCCCGCCTCAACCATCGCCGCGGCATGGGCGTGGGCGACTTCAGGATCGTCCATGAACTGGCCGCCGTCGGAAAAGCTGTCTGGTGTAACATTGAGCACACCGATGACCTGCGGCAGGTCAAGCCGGATCGTCCGCGCGCCGCATTGGAGGGGAGCGAGAACGCGTTGGAGATTGTCCCATTGCTCGCGCACCGCGTCGGGCAGGTCCGGCAACGCCGCGCGCAGCTCGGGCACGGAGAAGCGGCGGCGCGAGACTATCTTGCCATCCTGCCGCTCAATCAGCGCAAAACGGCTGGCATAGACGAGGCCCCCGGCGAGGCGCAGGGCATCGCCCTCCTCGCTCTGAGGGGAGTTGCACAACGCGATCGGGCGGAGGTAAAGGGTTTGGGTCATGTTGATTTGACTCACGCAAAGACGCGAAGGCGCAAAGGGGCTATAACGAGCCGAAGGCTCTCCCCCTCATCCTATCGCGCGTCAGGCATGGCGGTCTCCATGTGAAGGCGGCTTCGCCGTGAGCGAACATCTTCGCGTCTTTGCGTCTTTGCGTGATGAAAAATCAATCCTCCGTCGCCAGCAGATACAACTGCCGGATCGCGTCGAGCGGCTTCAGCTCGCCCTCGTGCTCAATGTGCCAGTACGACCAGCCGTTGCAGCTGGGCGCGCCCTGCACTTTGGCGCCGAGCGAATGGATCGAGCCAGTGTCGGTGCCGCAAACCAGCGAGCCATCGGCGCGGACCGTAGCCTTGATCCGCCGCTTCTTGTCACACAGCACCGTCCCCGGCGCGATCCAGCCGGTTTCCACCAGCGTGCCGAACGCTACCTTGGGGGCGGACTTGGGGCTCTGCATGGTTACGATTGCGCTCTCATCGAGCGGCAGCGCCAGCTCGATCCGCTCCAGCGCCGCGTCGCGGTAAATGCTCTCACGCTCACAGCCGATCCATTGCCGGCCAAGGCGCTTGGCGACCGCGCCGGTGGTGCCGGTGCCGAAAAACGGATCGAGCACCACATCGCTAGGATTGGTGGTGGCGAGCATCACCCGGTATAGCAGTGCCTCAGGCTTCTGGGTCGGGTGGACCTTGGTCCCACCCTTCTTGAGCCGTTCCTGACCGCCGCAGATCGGCAGCACCCAGTCGCTGCGCATCTGTAGCTCATCGTTGAGCGTCTTCATCGCCCGGTAGTTGAACGTATAGCGCGCCTTTTCACCCATGCTCGCCCAGATCAGCGTTTCGTGGGCATTGGTGAAGCGGGTGCCTTTGAAATTGGGCATCGGGTTGGCCTTGCGCCAGACCACGTCGTTGAGGATCCAGAAGCCCATGTCCTGCATCATCGCCCCAAGGCGGAAGATGTTGTGGTAGGAACCGATCACCCACAGCGCCCCGTTGGGCTTCAGAATGCGCCTGACTTCTGTCAGCCAATCCTTTGTGAAATTGTCATAAATGGCAAAGCTGTCGAACTGGTCCCAGTGGTCGGTGACGGCATCGACATGGCTGCCGTCGGGGCGGCTGAGGTCACCGCCAAGCTGCAGGTTGTAGGGCGGATCAGCGAAGACCAGGTCTATGCAGGCATCGGGCAGCCCGCGCATCGCCGCGACGCAATCGCCGTCAAGGATCTGCCCGAGTGGCAGATCGGGCCGCGCGACCTCCTTGGCGGCGCGCAGCCGCGCCTTCTCTCCAACCAGCATTTGTCCCATGATCGGCGCCAATCCCCCTTCGCGAAGTCTTAGGGTGAGTTATCCACAGCCCAAGGTCAAGCCGCGACTCCGCGGGAATCCTAGCGATTCATGGTTAGCAAAGGGTTACAGAAGGTGAGAACACAACGAGTCCGGCACATCATCTAGAGTCCCGTAGCTGCACCGGGACTCGATATCTGGTGGTGTGGCGCGGCGGACTCGGCGGCAAAAATAATTCTTCGGCCGGGTGCTAGATCCCCGGATCAACGCCGGTTTGCTCGACCGAAACGTCCCACAACTGCTGGCACAGGTCCGCGCGCTTCGAGCGTTCGGTGCGGCTGGCCTTGCCCGATGCGCCGCGCGCCTCGAATAGCCCTTGCGGCCCATAGTAGTTCCCGCTCGCTGCTGCCGGGTCGGTCGCGGCCTGCAGGGTCGGGTACGCGCCTTGCCGCGCCGAATTCGTCACCAAGGCAAGCGGCATCAGCAATATGCCCAGCGGTCCGACATGACGCCCGAGATCGGTTCCCGCCATGCCCGGGTGACAGCCGATCGCGCTGATCGGCATGCCCGCGGCGCGCAGCCGGCGGTCGAGTTCGGTGAAGAACAGCATGTTGGCCAGCTTGCTGTCGGCATAGCGCTTCATCCGGCTGTACGATTTTTCGGCATGAAGATCGGCGAAATCGATGGTGCCGTTCTTGTGCGCCAGACTGGCGGTGACGACCACGCGCGATCCGGGGTTTTCGGCCAGCTTGGGCAGCAGCAACCCGGTCAGCGCAAAGGTGCCAAGGTGGTTGACCCCGAACTGCAGCTCAAACCCCTGCGCGGTGCGGGTCAGCGGCGGAACCATGACCCCGGCGTTGTTGATCAGCACGTCGAGCCGCGGTTCCTGTGCAGCAAGTTCGGCGGCCTGCCGGATGCTGTCCAGATCGCCCTGATCGAGCGGCACGAACGCGAGGTCCGCGGTCGGTGTTTCAGCTTCGATCTTCGCCATCGCCGCGCAAGCCTTGGCTTCGTCGCGGCACCCCAGCAGCACTCGCGCGCCGCGCGCCGCCAGCACCCGGCTGGCCTCAAAACCCAGCCCGGTATTGGCGCCGGTGACCAGGATGCATTTGCCCGACTGGCTTGGCACATCGGCGGCGGTGAAATGGCTCAAACCGGTATCTCCAATTGCGCGACCGGGGCAAAACTGCGCCGGTGCAGCGGACTTGGGCCATGGCTGCGCAGCGCCGCCAGGTGTTCAGGCGTGCCATAGCCCATGTTGCGTTCCCAGCCATAGTGCGGATGCGCCAGCGCCGCGGCGCGCATCAGCCGGTCGCGGTGTTCCTTGGCGAGGATCGAGGCGGCGGAAATACATGGCTCCAACCCATCGCCGCCGACGATCGCGCGGGCATTCCAGCACCAACCTGGGACCCGGCCATGCGGGGTCAAATTGCCGTCGATCAGCACTTCATCGGGATCCACCCCCAGCAGGCCGACCAGCGCCTCAACCGCGCGGGTCATCGCCAGCATGGTCGCGGCAAAGATGTTGATCCGGTCGATCTCATCCACGGCGGCAACCCCGATGGCATGGGCGCAGCTCGCCTGGATCCGGGGTTCGAGCACGGCGCGGCGGCTGGCTGAGAGTTTCTTGGAATCGTCGAGACCTTCGGGCGCGCCCGGGCCCAGCACGCAGGCCGCCGCCACCACCGGCCCGGCCAGCGGCCCTCGCCCCGCTTCATCGACGCCGATCACCAGCCGGGCAGGACCGGGCTTGGCAAGCAGGAACGAAGGCGCCAGAGTGGCGGGCATGACAGACAAACTCCTCACCGCACTATCCCCCCTCGCCCTGCTGCTCGCAAGCTGCGGCACAACCGCTGCTGGGGAAAGTCCACCCGCGACGAGCGAAGTGGGTGACGCTTTTGCGATCGAGGAACTTGCCCGCTTCGACGAGCCGTGGGCGATGGCGCAGATCACAGGTACGCCCTTCGTGCTGGTCACGGAAAAGAAGGGTCAGTTGCAGCTCTGGCAAAAGGGCAAGCCGCCGCTTGCGGTCGCCGGAGTGCCGGCGGTCGACTATGGCGGCCAGGGCGGCTTGGGCGATGTCGCGGTGCAGCAGCTGGCCGATGGCACCGGCGTAATGGTCTATCTCAGCTGGGTTGAGGCCGGAGACAACGATACCCGCGGCGCTGCGGCGGGACGGGCCAGGCTGGCGCTGGGCGATGCGCCCCGGCTCGAAGGTCTCGACGTGTTCTGGCGCCAACAGCCCAAGGTCAGCGGGCGCGGCCACTATTCGCACCGCTTTGCCTTCAGCGCCAACGGTTCCGAACTCTATATCGCCTCGGGCGATCGCCAGAAGATGATCCCGGCGCAGGACCCCGCAAGCGATCTGGGCAAGATTTTCCGCTTTGGCGTCGGCAATCCCGACCGGGTGACTGATGCGCGCGATCCGGTCAGCATGGGCCATCGCAATATCCTGGGGCTGAAATTCGATGCCGAGGGGCGGCTGTGGGACCTGGAGCATGGCCCCGCCGGCGGTGACGAGCTCAACCTGGTCAAGCCCGGACAGAACTATGGCTGGCCGCTGGTCTCGCAGGGCAATCATTATGGCGGTCAGTCGATCCCGCGCCACCCGACCCGGCCCGAATTCGCAGGCCCCGCGATCAGCTGGAACCCGGTGATCGCGCCGGGCGATTTCATCTTCTATTCGGGCAAGATGTGGCCGGAATGGAAAGGCCAGGTGCTGATTGCCTCGCTCGGCACTGGCGGACTGGTGCGGGTCAAGATCGCGGGCGAGACCGCCAGCGAGGAAGCGCGCTATCCGCTCGACAACCGGATCCGGTCAATTGCCGAGGCGCCGGACGGCTCGCTGCTGGTGCTCGAGGACGGCGAAGGCGGGCGGCTGCTGCGGCTGACGCGCAAATAGCATCGACAAGCGCGGCGCGCGGCCCTAACCGGCGCGCGCCATGAGCGATACCTTGACCCTGATCCCGCTCGATTCGGTCGCCCCGGCGCTGGTCGATGATCTGCTTGACCGCGCCTTCGAGCCCGAGCGCAAGGCTCGTACCGCCTACAAGGTGCGCGAGGGGACTGAATGGCTGGCCGGCCTCAGCTTCGCCGCGATCGATAGCGCGGAGCAGCTGGTCGGCTCGATCCAGTGCTGGCCGGTGGCGCTGACCGATCCGGCGGGCAAGCGCCATCCTCTGATCATGTTCGGCCCGGTGGCAGTGCTGCCCGAGGCGCAAGGCAGCGGGGTCGGCCAGGCGCTGATGCGCGCCAGCCTGGGCGCGCTCGATCCCCGCGCGCCGCTGCCACAAGTGATGATCGGCGATCCCGAATACTATGGCCGCTTCTGGGGCTTCTCCGCCGAACCCACCTCCGGCTGGACCTTGCCGGGACCGTGGGAGCCGCACCGGCTGCTGGCGCGCTGCGACAACCCGGCGGTGCTGCCCAGCGAAGGCGAGCTGGGCCCTTGGCGCGGCTAAGCCGATCTGGCAGGGCGATGCCATGCCCTATGAACCACCGCCCGCACTTGCCGCTTTGACGCTGGAGCAGATCGCTGCGCTGGCGCAAGAGCGCAAGCTGCCGCCGGTCGAACAGTGGCAACCGCAGTCAATCAGCGACAGCCTGATGACAATCCGCGCCGATGGGCGCTGGTTCCATGACGGCGGGGAAATCAAGCGGCCAGCGATGATCCGCGCTTTCTCCAGCCTGCTGTGGCGCGATCCAGAAGGCCAGCATTGGCTGGTCACCCCGCACGAGAAGCAGTCGATCGCGGTTGAGGACGCTGCCTTTCAGGCGACCGATGTGGTCCGCCAGGATAACGCCCTCGCCTTCCGGCTTGGGACCGACGAGGTGATTTTGTCCGGACCGGACCACCCGCTGACCGCGCGCGGAACCGACGACACCCCGGCGTTGTACCTCGCGGTGCGCCACGGCACCGAGGCGCGGATCAACCGTTCGACCTGGCTCCAGCTGGTCGAACTGGCTGACGCCGACCTCACCGTCGCAAGCCTTGGCGCGCGCTTTTCGCTGGTCCCGGCATGAGCCTGGTCGAGCGCCTCCGCCGCCTCCACGCCGAGGGCCACGCGCAGGACATCGAGCACCGCGATGAGGCGAGCTTCGCGGGAACCGATCTCAAGCCAGCCGCGGTGCTCGCCGCGATCACCGAACGCGACGAACGCCCCGGGTTCCTGCTGATCCACCGCCCCTCCAACATGCGCTCACACCCCGGACAAGTGGCATTCCCCGGAGGCAAGATCGATCCCGGCGAGGATGCGGTCGAGGCGGCCCTGCGCGAAGCTCACGAGGAACTGGGGATCCACCAGCGCGACGTCACCGTGATCGGCGCCAGCGATGTCTATCGCACTGGCTCGGGCTATGCGATCGTCCCGGTGATCGCGGTAGTCCCGCCCGACATCGAGCTGAGCCCCAGCCCGACCGAAGTCGCCGCCTGGTTCGAAGCCCCGGTCGACTTTGTCTTCGATCCCGCCAACCACACTTACCACGAGGCATTTTGGCAAGGCCGCGAAAGGCGCTACATCGAGATCCTATGGCAGCAGCATCGGATCTGGGGGGTAACCGCGGGGATCATCGCCAACCTGGCGCGGCGGATCGCGTGGTGACGATGCTGCCACCCGCGGCGTGGCGCGAACGCAAGGATCTGGCCCAGCTGGTCAAGGCGCTCGGCAAGGATCAGGCGCGCTATGTTGGCGGCGCGGTGCGCGACACCTTGCTGGGGCTGCCGGTCAAAGATATCGATATCGCCACCCCGCTGGACCCGCACACGGTGATGCGCAAGCTCAAGGCCAAGGGCATCCAGGTGGTGCCGACCGGGATCGACCACGGCACCGTCACCGCGGTGCTGGCAGGGGGTCCGGTCGAGATCACTACGTTGCGCCGCGACGTCACGACCGACGGACGCCGCGCCACCGTCGCTTTCGCCAGCGACTGGCAGGATGATGCGGCGCGCCGCGATTTCACCATCAACGCGCTCTATGCCGATCCGGCCAGCGGCGAGGTGTTCGACTGGTTCGGCGGGCTGGACGATCTGGCCTTGCGGAGGGTGCGGTTCATCGGCGATGCCCATGAGCGGATTCGCGAGGATCACCTGAGGATCCTGCGTTACTTCCGGTTTCAGGCGAGGTTTGGTAGTCAACCGACTAATCCTGAAGCAGAACAAGCTTGCGCAGAACTTGCCGCGACGCTCAAAGGTCTGTCGCGCGAACGCGTCGGAATGGAGATGCTCAACCTGCTTGGCCTGCCCGATCCGGCGCCAACGGTGGCGCGGATGGCGGAGCTGGGCGTGCTGGGCGAGGTCCTACCCGAGGCGCGGGTTTCCGCGCTGACCGCGCTGATAGCCGAAGAAGCCCGCCAAGACGTCACCCCCGACGCGCTGCGGCGCTTGGCCGCGCTGCTCCCCGCCGATGCGGCGCTTGCCGAGGCTGTAGCGAGCCGTTTCAGGCTTTCCGGTGCGCAGAAGAAGCGGCTTGCAACGGCGGCGGGGCGCACCGCAAATTCTCCCCCTCTGGGGGAGGTGGCATCGCGAAGCGATGACGGAGGGGGCGCACGGGTCACGACCTCGCCCCCTCCGTCAGGCGCTGAAGCGCCTGCCACCTCCCCCAAGGGGGGAGGATTTTTACAAGCCCGCACCCTCGCCTATCGCCTGGGCCGCGAAGCCGCACTCGACCGGCTGCTGCTGACCGGCGCCGATATCGCCCCGCTGGCCGGCTGGAAAATCCCGACCTTCCCGCTCAAGGGCGGCGAAATCGTCGCGCGCGGGATCAAGGCCGGGCCGGAAGTCGCGCGGATCCTTCAGGCGGTCGAGGCGCGCTGGGTCGAGGCCGGGTTCGACGATGCAGTAGTTCCCGCTTTGCTCGACGCGGAACTGGCGGCGGTGCGATGAGCGCAATAGCCCTCGATCAGCTGCTGATGATGGTCGCAATCGTCGCGGTACTCGCCGCCGCCGCGGGCTGGATGGTCGAGCGTGACCGCCCCGCGCTCGCCCTGGGTCTGCGCCGCTCCGGCTACCTCGGCATGCTCGCCGCGGGGCTGCTGCTGGTCGCCCAGCTGGCGCAGCAGGCCGAGCAATCAGACGCCGCGCTGCTGCTCGGCAGTAGCCCCAAGCTCAGCGTCGTGGGCGGCGAAACCGTGATCCCGATGTCGAGCGATGGGCATTTCTGGGCCGATGCCATGGTCAACGGCACCGAGGTCCGCTTCCTGATCGACACCGGCGCGACGATGACGGGCATGAGCCAGGACGCTGCCGAGGCTGCCGGGATCGAACCCGACCCGAATCAGATGCCGCTCCAGCTGACCACCGCCAACGGCACGATCACCGCCACCGTCGGCCGCGCCCGCGAGCTCTCGTTCGGCAGCATAACCGCGACCGGCCTCGCCGTCGCCGTCCCGCGCGATTTGGACGACGACACCAATGTCATTGGCATGAACCTGCTGTCGCAGCTGGAAAGCTGGCGGGTGGAGGGGGACCGGCTGATTTTGGTGCCGAAAGGTTAAAGTGTCAGGGCGATGATCGCATGAGTGCTTGCTTCACTTTGCGATCTGTCGAGTTGATGATAGTTCGATTGTGTGTTCGCTAGACCCCTGATCTTTTCGTGCAGCATGGTGCTATTGCTCGCATCTTGTGAACGTGCATCAAATGCCCGGTGCATCACCAAGGCCGACAACATCGTTGAAATCGCGCAAAGTCCAATCGGCGGGCTACATTTTCCGCGCCATGGGGCGTCTGAAATCAAACCCATTGAAGTTCCGAAAGACATAGCTACCGAACGAAACAAGTCACTGAGTGATCCGCTGAACCGTTGGCATAACATCACCATGACAGAAAAAATTAAGGGCGGAACTTTAGTTGGCTACGATGATGGAGAATGGGGCGGAGAACTACTCTTTGTTCCCGATTCAGGCGAGAAACCTGCCCAATTGAAATATGTACGTGTCAAGTTTGCATTCAAAATTGATGATAAAATTTACATCGTAAGTGGACTATCCCACTTGAGTTCGAGTATAGGTGCTATTTCGCAGTTAGACACTCATACGAGTGTTCCAAATATCCGTATGCACGTAGATTTACCTTCAGAATCAAGGCGTATACTTGCTACAGAGAACAACGAAGTGGTCTTTATCACCGCAACAGAAAATTTCGCTCTCAGCGCGAGCGGGCAAATTAGAAAGTGTCCAACCGTCAGCTCGTGGGGGCTATTTTAGCGTCTGATTTCGACAGCTAGCCGTTTTCTCAGAACTTGTTATCCCGCGGAAACCCGGTCGGCGGCAGCCTTCCCGCTGCCCCGCGCGCGACCTTCCACAGTCGCATGTCGCTCTCGGTCCGGGTCCGGCCGGTATCGCCGCCCATTCGCCAGCTCAGCCCTTCGTCAAGCTTCAAGGTGGTCGCATCGGCCAGCCCGCCATCGCGGTAGCGTTGCAGGGTGACGCCCTGGCCCTTGGCCAGCACGGGCAATTCCTCGAGGCTGAACAGCACCAGCTTGCGATTGTCCCCCACCACCGCGACGTGATCGTGCTCGGGCGGGATTTCGCGCACCACCGCCAGTTTGACCCCCGGCTTGGTGGTCATGACGCCCCGGCCCTTGCGGGTTTCGGCGAGCAGTTCGTCGGCCTCTGCGGCGAACCCACGGCCCTGGTTGCCGGCGAGCAGCAATTGGGCGCCCGGCTTATAGGCCAACAGCGCGACGATTTCCGCCCCGGCGTCGATATCGAGCATCGTCCGGAGCGGTTCGCCAAACCCGCGCGCAGAGGGGAGTTTGTCGCAGCCAAGCGTGTAGAACCGGCCGTTGTCGGCAGCGACCAGCAGCTTGTCGGTGGTCTGTGCATGAAGCGCGTGAGCCGCCCCATCGCCGTCCTTGTACTTGAAATCCTTGTCCAGCGCCTCGTGCCCGCTGGCGCCGCGGATCCAGCCCTTGGCCGAAAGGATCACCGTCACCGGCGCCTTCTCGATCATCGCCTCCATGCTGAACTCGACCGTCGGCGCGGCTTCGGCAATCGTGGTGCGGCGGCGGCCGAGCACGGTATCCTCGGCGTAGTCCTTGCGCAGGGTGGCGAGATCGCGCTTGAGACGGGTGCGCTGCCGCGCCGGGCTGTCGAGCAGCTTCTCAAGCTCGTCCTTCTCGGCCAGCAGCTCGTCGCGCTCGCGGCGCAGTTCCATTTCCTCGAGCTTGCGCAAGCTACCGCAGCCGCATGTTGAGGATCGCCTCGGCCTGGCGCTCGGTCAGGCCGAATTCGGCCATCATCACCGGCCTCGGTTCGTCCTCGCTGCGGATGATCGCGATGATCCGGTCGAGGTTGAGGAAGGCGATGATGTAGCCTTCGAGCAGTTCGAGCCGGGCGGCGATCTTGTCCAGCCGGTGCTGGGTGCGGCGCAGCAGGATGTCGATCTGGCTCTTGACCCATTCGAGCAGCAGCAGCCGCAGCGACAGCACGCCGGGGGTCCGCTTGTCGTCGAGGACGTTGAGGTTGAGCCCGAACCGGCCTTCGAGGTCGGTCAGCTTGAACAGGCTCTCCTTGAGCAGTTCGGGATCGACGTTGCGGCTCTTGGGCACGAAGACCACGCGGATCGCCTCGTCGCTCTCGTCGCGGACGTCTTCGAGGATCGGCAGCTTCTTGTCGGCGATCAGCTGCGCGACCTGCTCGATCAGCTTGCCCTTCTGCAGCTGATAGGGAATTTCGGAGATCACCAGCTGCCACTGCCCGCCGCTGAGCTTTTCGATTCCCGACTCTTCCCATGTGCCGTCGGGCAGGCGTCCCGTCGAAAACCGCCCGCGCAGCCGCAGTGCGCCCCTGCCGGTTTCATAGGCGCGCGAGATCACCTCGGGGCTGTCGACCACCACCCCGCCAGTGGCGAAATCGGGGCCGTGGAACAGCTCCATCAGCCGCGCGTGTTCGGCGTGGGGGTTGTCGATCAGTTCAAGCGCCGCATCGATCACTTCGGCGACATTGTGGCTGGGAATGTTGGTCGCCATCCCCACCGCGATCCCGCTCGAACCGTTGGCGAGCAGGTTGGGGAACAGCCCGGGGAAGATCTCGGGCTCTTCGTCCTCGCCGTTGTAGGTCGGGATGAAGTTGACCGTGCCTTCGTCCAGTCCCGCCATCAGCTGGATCGCGGTCTTGGTCAGGCGGGCTTCGGTATAGCGATAGGCGGCGGCGTTATCGCCGTCGATATTGCCGAAATTGCCCTGCCCCTCGACCAGGGGATAGCGCAGCGAGAAATCCTGCGCGAGCCGGACCATCGCGTCATAGACCGACTGGTCGCCATGCGGGTGATACTTGCCGATCACGTCGCCGACCACGCGCGCCGATTTCTTGAAAGCGTCGTTGGGATTGAGCTTCAACTGCCGCATCGCCCACAGCAGGCGGCGGTGAACCGGCTTCAGCCCGTCGCGCAGATCGGGCAGCGAGCGCGCGGTGATCGTCGAAAGCGCATAGACCAGGTAGCGCTCGCTGAGCGCGGAATCGAACGGCGCATCGACGATGGCATCGAAGGGATCGGGTTCGGTGGTATCGGTTGTCATTGTGGCGCCGCCCTAGCAGGGGGAATCGGGGATTCCATGCGGGGTTTGCGGTTTTGCGCAGGCGTTTTTGGAGTTCACGCGAAGACGCAAAGGCGCGAAGATGTCGCGCGTGCGGCGTAGCCGCTCTAACCTGATGGCAGTAGCGTAAATCGCGGCCTTGCGAAGATGAGAGGCCTTCGGCCAGGCACAACATCTTCGCGTCTTTGCGTCTTCGCGTGATGAAGATCTGTCAACGCCGCTGCATGTCGCGGCTTTCGCCCGGAACTGCCACTTCGATCCCGTCAATGTCCTCGTCCAGCACGATCTGGCACGAAAGGCGGCTGGTCGGGCGCACCCCGGCGGCGAGGTCGAGCATATCTTCCTCGTCCTCGCTGGCGCGGGGGAGCTTGGCGAACCACTCGCGGGCAACGATGACGTGGCAAGTCGAGCAGGCCATCTGCCCCTCGCAAGTGCCTTCGAGCGGCATCCCGGCGGCTTGCCCGATTTCGAGCAGGCGGTCGCCCGCCTTGCCCTCTGCGGCGATGCGTTCGCCGTTCGAGGTAACAAAGGTGACTTTGACCATCAGGCGCCCTGTGCCTGCGCCGCCGCATCGAGCGCGCGGCAGGCCGTTTCGACCTCTTCCATCGTTGTGTAACGGCCAAACCCAAGACGGATCGAATTGCGCGCCTCCTTCGCCTCAAGCCCGATCGCGGTCAGCACCCGGCTGGGCGCGCCGGTGCCGCTGCCGCAGGCCGATCCGGCCGAGAAGGCGATGGTGCGGCAATCGCTGAGCAGCCGCGGGAAATTGAGGCCATCGAGGCGCAGGCTGAGATTACCCGGCCAGCGCGAAGTCTCGCTGCCGTTGACGGTCCAGCGCGAAAGGATCGAACGGGCGAGACTGGCCAGCCCGGAGAGGTGCTGAAAATCCTGTTCGATCCGCGCCGAGGACAGCGCCGCCGCCGCGCCGAATCCGGCACAGAGCGCGGGGCTGAGCGTGCCCGAACGCAAGCCACCCTCTTGCCCGCCGCCGTGGATCAGCTCAGCGATGGCAACCCCGTCGCGCACCCACAGCGCGCCGATCCCCTTGGGGCCATAGAGCTTGTGCGCGGTGATCGCGATCAGATCGGCGCCTTCCGGCGGCGCCAGCTTGCCCGCGCCCTGGACCGCATCGCAGAGGAACAGCGCGCCCGCCGCGTGCGCTCGTTCGGCCAGCTGCGCGACCGGCTGGATCGTGCCGATCTCGTTGTTGACCTGCATCACCGCGACCAGGCCGGTGCCCTCGGCGAATTCCACTTCGGGATCGACCAGGCCTTCGGGGGACACCGCCAGTTCCTGACACTCCGCACCGCTCGCCAGCGCGGCGTTGACCACCGCCGAGTGCTCGATCGCCGAGATAGGCAATCCCGCCGCGCGGCACCGAGCGGATCGCCTGATTGATCGCCTCGGTCGCGCCGCTGGTGAAAATCACCCGGCCGCCCTTGGGCAGCAGCGCGGCAACCTGCTCGCGCGCCACTTCCACCGCGGCCGCCGCTGCTCGGCCGGCCTTGTGCATCGAGTGCGGGTTGGCGAAGCCCATCGCTTCCGGACCCGACAGCCACGGCAGCATCGCCTGCAGCGCTTCGGGCGCCAGCGGGGTGGTCGCCTGGTGGTCAAGATAGATGGTGCGCGCGGTCATGGTTCGGAAATGTTGCTTTTCGAAGATGCGTTTCTATATAGCGCCTGCTTCCCGATCATAGCCCCATCCGGCCCGGCATGCCGAATTCTCCGGACGCCGCGGACAGGGCCTTTCTGCAAGAACAGGTAAAACGCCATGCCAGCCGTCATTTTCCCCGGTCCCGAAGGTCGTCTTGAAGGGCGTTTCCAGCCCGCCAGCCGCAGCCGCGCGCCGGTGGCGATGATCCTCCATCCCGCACCCGCAGGCCGGCGGCACGATGAACGACCGGATCAGCCTGGCGCTGTACAAGACCTTTGCCAATCGCGGTTTCGCCACGCTGCGCTTCAACTTTCGCGGGGTCGGGCGCAGCCAGGGCAGCTTCGACAACGGCATCGGCGAGCTGACCGACGCCGCCGCCGCGCTCGACTGGGTCCAGTCGATCCACCCCGAGGCTTCGACCACCTGGATCGCGGGCTATTCGTTCGGCGCGCTGATCGGGATGCAGCTGCTGATGCGCCGCCCGGAGATCCGCGGCTTCATTTCGGTCGCGCCGCCAGCCAATATGTACGATTTCAGCTTCCTTGCCCCCTGCCCCGCCTCGGGCATCCTGATCCAGGGCGTGGCTGATACGGTGGTGACGCCGAACGCGGTGCAGAAGCTGGTCGACAAGCTGCGGACCCAGCGCCACATCACCATCCACCACGAGGAAATCCCCCGGGCCAACCATTTCTTCGAGAACGAGATGGAAGACCTGATGGGCTCGGTCGACAACTACCTCGACATGCGCCTCTCGCCCGATTGCCCGATCCGCTAAGGTCCGGCGTTAACCAGGGCCTTGCCCTGATCGTTGGGGACCACCCAGATCGCGACATTGATTGCGGCGATTGCCGCAAGGAGCAGCATCAACATGGCCTGTCGCCGCACCCCGCGGCGCCACAGCGCAATTGCCCCGAACACCAGCGCGATAGGCCCCCAGCACGACGATCGAGAGAGCCGTGTCCATCGGCGCTAGCGGGTCAGCTTGCCCGCCATGCCGATGATATCGTCGAGCGGATTGCCGTCGCCGTCGAGATCAAGCAGCGAACCGAGCCCGCCGCCTGACTTCTCGCCGCCAAGTACCGAGGTGAGGATCGAGCCGAGCCCGCCCAGCCCGCCGCTGCCCTGCGCGCCGCTGCCGCCGGCGCGGGCCGAGAGATAACCGCCAACCAGCATCGCCAGGATCGGCAGCATCTTCTTGAGCACCGAAGGGTCGATGCCGGTCTTGCCCGCAGCATCGGCGGCGACCGAGCGGCTGACGTCTTTGGTCCCAAAAATCTGGCCGAGGACTTCGTTGCCCTTGGCCACATCGGTTTCTTCGGGGCCCAGGACGCTGGCCGCCAGCCCGCCACCGCCAAGCGACCCGAGCATACCGATCAGCGCACCGAAATCCGTTTCGCCGCCACCGGCCGCGCCGGTCTTGCTTGCCAAACCCGCCCAGGATCGCCGGAACCAGCGCCTCTGCCCCGGCCGAGGCCATAGCCGGAGGAATTCCCAATTGCTTGGAAACGGCCTCGATTCCGCCGCTCCGCAACAACATCTCCATCACGTCAACCGCGGCCATGAACGCTTCCTTTCGGCGCGACCCGATACAAACCAAGCATAACCCGAGCTGGAATCTTCCAGATCCCCATTTTGCCGGAGCCTAACGCAGCAAGGGTGGCAAAATCCAGTCCATTTTGGAGCAGATCTGCCAGATCGTCCGAATTTGACACGGCTGCCAAGGCCGATCAGGGTGCGCTCGCATGATCGCTTCAAGTATCCCGCAGCCATCTCGCCGCAGCATGCTGGCCATGCTTGGTGCTGGCTCGGCCAGTGGCTTGCTTTCCGCCTGCAAGGTTCCGTCGGTCGCTGGCGCAGCTCCCGCCAGCGCCGTGCAGTTTCTCGATGCGCTGGCCTGGCAACTGATCGAACTCAACCCCGAAGGCGCGACTTCGCTGGGGATCGATACCGGCGAGCATGCGGCGCTGCGCAGCCGCCTTGGCGATCGCTCGCGGCGCGGCGTTGTCCGGACCGCGGCTCTGCTCAGGAACGCGCTCAAGCAGATTCCGGCCTACGAAAGCGACGCGCTCGATCCGGCGACACGGACCAGCCTGGCGGTGGTGAAAAGTGCCTTCTCGGTCGCGCTTGATGGAATGGCCTTGCCCTATGGCGACGTTGCGGTGGGCGGCTGGCGCAACACACCCTATGCGGTGATCCAGAACGTCGGCGCCTATCTCGACGTGCCGCGCTTCCTCGACGCCGACCACCCGGTGCGTGATGCCGCCGATGCCGAAGCTTACCTCGCGCGTCTTTCCACCTACCCGGCGCAGCTCGACGGCGAATTGGAACGGATCGCGGCCGCGCGCAGGAAGGGGCTGGTCCCGCCTTCGTTCCTGATAGACAAGGCGATCGGGCAACTGCAGCTTGCGTTGAACGATGCAGCTGGCGGCGGCGAACTGGTCCAGTCACTGGTCCGCCGTACCACCGCGATCCCCGGTGAGTGGGAGCGCCGCGCTGCAGAGATTGCGACTGTGCCGGTTGCCGCTGCGCTGGCCCGCCAGCTGGCGGAGCTGAAGCGCCAGCGGGCCAAGGCCGACGACCGCGCCGGGATGTGGGCGCGGCCGCGCGGCGACGAATGGTACGCCTGGGGTCTGCGCGCCAGCACCACCACCGCTCGCAGTCCTGACGAGGTCCATGCCATCGGGCTGGAGCAGCTCGCCTTGCTGCAAGCCCGGATGGAGCCGATCCTCCAAAGTTTGGGCTATACCAAAGGCACGGTCGGCGAGCGGATGACCGGTCTGGGCAAAGATCCGCGCTTCCAGTTCAGCAACGACGACAAGGGCCGCGCCGAGATTATCGCGTTAACCCAGGCCAAGGCGGACTGGATGCGCAACCAGGCGCCGCGCGCATTCCGCAACCCGGTGCGCGGCAATCTGGAGATTCGCCGCCTACCCGCTGCTGAAGAGGCCGGCGCGCCCGGCGCTTATGGCGGGGCCGGTTCGATCGACGGCACGATACCCGGCAAGATCTGGCTTAACCTCGGAAATACCGAGCTGCACAACCGCTATTCGCTGGCCACCCTGGCGTTCCACGAAGGAATTTTCGGCCATGTCTGGCAGCAGGGTTACGCCAACCGGCTGCCGCTGATCCGGACCCTGTTGCAATTCAACGCCTATTCCGAAGGCTGGGCGCTTTACGCAGAAACGCTTGGTGACGAGCTGGGCGCTTACGATGGCGATCCGGTCGGCCAGCTGGGCTATCTGCAATCGATCGCGTTCCGCGCCTGCCGGCTGGTGGTTGATACGGGACTGCACACCAAGCGCTGGACCCGTGAGCAAGCGATCGACTGGTTCGCCACGACCAACGGCTCGGGCCGCGCCGAAGTTAGCTCAGAGGTTGATCGCTATTGCTCGTGGCCGGGACAGGCCTGCGGTTACAAGCTCGGTCACAGCCAGATCCTTGCCTTGCGCGACAAGACCAGAGCGGCGCTGGGCGCAAGCTACGATCTGCGCGATTTCAACGATGCCGTGGTCGGTGGGGGCAATGTTCCGCTCGACGTGCTGGGTGCCAATGTCGAACGCTATATCGCTGCAAAGCGGGGCTGATTTCGTTTTCGACTGGCAAGGTTCGTGCTAGCTTGCGGGCAACAGGGAAACGCGGCGCTCAGTCCGAGTCGCCGCCGCAGCGAAGGAGTCGCGGAACATGGGAATTTTCAGCAGCATCAAGAATGCCATCTTCGGCAGTAAGGCCGAAGCGGCCACCCCTCCTGCCATGCCGATGGGCACGGCCACCGCGCAGCCCGCGCCGGCCCCGCAGCCGGTGGTTGAGGTTGACGTCGAAGCCAATCTTTCAGGCAGGCATGGCGCAGAAAGGCTCAACTGGCAGAGCTCGATCGTCGATCTGATGAAATTGCTGGGCATCGATTCGAGCTATGCCAACCGCAAGGCGCTGGCCGAAGAGCTGGGCAACACCAGCTACGAAGGCTCGGCCGAAGACAATATCGGCTTGCACAAGGCGGTGATGCAGGCGCTCGCTGCCAACGGCGGCAAGGTTCCGGCCGCCATGCTCGATTGAGCAGCCTTATCCCCTTCCCGAGCCGGTTCAAACGGCCGGGAAGGCACGGCGCAGCCACCACCAGACCAGCGGCGGGATGAGCAGTTCCAGCGCGCCGAGAAATATAAACAGCGCAGCCGGCGGACCTGCAGCGAACAGCGAGACAATCCGGGCCAGTCCGCCGACAAAGAATGTCGCCTGCAAGGCAAGCACCAGGTTGCCACGGCGGACAAGGTCGCGAGCAGCCCAGAGGTGGGCCATGCCGAAGCCCAGGAACAACGAGGCGTAGAACCGATCCTCGCTGTCCATCGTCGCGTTGACGGGAACCGAACCGGGGATCGAAGCCGGCCCAAAAACGATGTGCGTCAGCGCTATGCCGACGCACACCAATCCGAAAGCCGTCAGAAACCAGCGCAGCAGACGCTGGCCCATCCTCAGTTTTTCCCGAACAGTTTCCCAGCCATGCCCAGCACGTCGTTGATCGGGTTGCCATCGCCGTCGCGGTCAAGCATGCCGGCCACGCCCGACAGCGCCGGGTTGTCCTTGAGCATTCCGGAGAGCTTTTCCAGACCGCCAGCTCCGCCAAGCTGCTCGGCCATTTGGCTGAGCGTGCCGGCATCGAGCCCGGTCTTTGCTGCCGCGCCGGCAATGGTGTCACCCGGTTCGGCATGGCTCTGACCCAGCGCGGCAACTGCCTGTTCTGCAATTTCAGGGGAAACCCCGAATTTTTCCGCCAAACCGCCGATGTTGGCACCGCCAAGCTGACCAAGAATTCCGTCCAATAAACCCATGACATGCGACTCCTATGCGAGGGAAGCAGCGGTCATGCGCCCAAGTGGCTGCGCCTCAAAGCGAAATCGCCGCTATTCAAGCGGCCTTGGGAGCCGCCTGTCGCACGCCTTCATCGACATGGTCGGCAAATTGCGCGAAGTTCTCAACGAACTTGGCGACCAGATCGCGGGCGGTTTGATCGTATTGTTGCGGATCGGCCCAGGCCCCGCGCGGATCGAGCAGCTTGCTGTCGACGCCGGCAACGCTGACCGGAACCTCAAACCCGAAGTTGGGATCCTTGCGGAATTCGGCATCGTTGAGGGTGCCGTCGAGCGCGGCGTTAAGCAGCGCCCGGGTCGCCTTGATCGGCATCCGGCTGATCCCCGGCTGGGTCGCCTTGCCGCCCGACCAGCCGGTGTTGACCAGCCAGCATTTGACCGCGCCCTTGGCGATCCGCTCTTTCAGCAGGTTGCCATAGATCGAGGGATGGCGCGGCATGAACGGCGCGCCAAAGCAGGTCGAGAACGTCGCTTCGGGCTCGGTCACACCGATTTCTGTGCCAGCGACGCGCGCGGTATAGCCCGAAAGGAAGTGGTACATTGCCTGATCCGGAGTCATCCGCGCGATCGGCGGCAGCACCCCATAGGCATCGGCAGTGAGCATGATGATGTTGGCCGGCACCGGGCCAAGGTTGTCCGCGCTGGCGTTGGGGATGAAATCGATCGGGTAGGAACCGCGGCTGTTTTCGGCCAGCGAATGGTCGTGCAGATCGATTTCGCGGGTGGCGGGATCGATCACCACGTTTTCCAGCACGGTGCCGAAGCGCTTGGTGGTGGCGAAGATTTCGGGCTCTGCCTCGGCCGAAAGCCGGATCATCTTGGCGTAGCAGCCGCCTTCGAAATTGAACACCGCAGTGTCGGACCAGCCGTGCTCGTCATCGCCGATCAGGGTTCGGCTGGCGTCGGCCGAAAGCGTGGTCTTTCCCGTTCCCGAGAGCCCGAAGAACACCGCGGTCTTGCCGTCGGCGCCGATATTGGCCGAACAGTGCATCGGCATCACGCCTTTGACCGGGAGCAGGTAGTTGAGGATCCCGAACACGGACTTCTTCATCTCGCCGGCATAGGCGGTGCCGCCAATCAGGATCAGCTTCTCGGTAAAGTTGACCGCGATCACGGTTTCGCTGCGGCAGCCGTGGCGGGCCGGATCGGCGCGGAAGCTGGGCAAGTCGATGATGGTGTACTCGGGGACGAAGGCATCCAGTTCAGCCGCCGATGGGCGGACCAGCAAGGTGCGGATGAATAGGCTGTGCCAAGCGAGCTCGTTGATCACCCGGACGTTGACGCGGTGCTCGGCCTGCGAACCGCCGAACAGGTCGGCGGCGTAGAGCTGCCCCTTGTCGGCCAGCGCGGTCAGAAAATCAGCCTTGAGCGCAGCAAACTGGGCTGGCGTCATGGCGACATTGGTGTTGCCCCACCACACCGTATTTTCGGTCTCGGCATCGCGGACGATGAACTTGTCCTTGGCGCTGCGCCCGGTGTGCTGACCGGTTTCGACCACAAACGGCCCGTCCTTGGCGAGCAGGCCCTCGCCGTTCTTGACCGCATGTTCGATCAGCGCTGCCGTGCCAAGATTGGCAAAGACCGCGGCCTTGGTGGCAATTCCCTGGCGGGCAAGCGAATAGGAAAGCGAACCGGTCAAGACAGTCTCCGTCAATGGCAGCAAGCCGCCGAGCACGCGCGAGGCCAACCCCGCATACGAATGCACAGATTTCGAGTGCGGCGCATAGCGGCGCTGGGCGATTCCGTCAAATGCCTATGATCACAAGTCATATCGTTTTTATTTCAATACTTTAATTAACACTCGCAAGGCAATTGCCTGCGGCTTTGTTAACCGCTAACCCCTTTGCTCCAGGGCATGTGCTCAAGGATAGTGCTGCAACTCCGTCATGGCCGAACCGCTCTACCACTCCCCGGCCGACCCAGAACCGCGCACAATTGCGCTGGTTGACGATGATCGCAACATTCTGACTTCTGTGTCGATCGGATTGCAGGCCGAAGGCTTTGCCACCCGGGTCTATTCCGATGGCGCCACCGCGCTGAAGGCCTGCCTCGATAACCCGCCCGACCTTGCCGTGGTTGATATCAAGATGCCGCGGATGGACGGGTTCGAGCTGGTCAGCAAGCTGCGCGAGAAAAGCGCGCTGCCGGTGATCTTCCTGACCAGCAAGGACGAGGAACCCGACGAGGCGCTGGGACTGGCGCTGGGCGCCGATGACTATATCACCAAGCCGTTCAGCCAGCGCCTGCTGGTCGCCCGGATCCGCGCGATCCTGCGGCGCAGCGAGCTGGCCCGGGGCGAGGCCGAGCACGAACCCGCCGGCGAGGCACAGGCCGCGATCGAGCGGGGCCGGCTGGTGATGGACCCTTCGCGCCACCAGGTAACCTGGTCCGGCCAGCCGGTATCGCTGACCGTCACCGAGTTCCTGATCCTGGAAGCGCTGGCGGCGCGTCCGGGAGTGATCAAAAGCCGCAACCAGCTGATGGACGCGGCCTACAGCGACGACGTGTTTGTCGATGACCGCACCATCGACAGCCATATCAAGCGCCTGCGCCGCAAATTCCGCGCCGCCGATCCCGAATTCGCCGCGATCGAGACGCTTTACGGCGCGGGCTATTCCTATTCCGATGGCTGAGGGCCGGATTCGTCAGGCCCGACCGGTCCGGCTGGCCTGGAAGCGCGGCACCTCGCTCACCGCGCGGATCCTGGCGGTCAATATCATCGCCCTGGGGCTGATGGCGGGAAGCCTGTTCTACCTCGATTCCTACCGCAACCAGTTGCTCGCGGAGCGCTTCAAGCTGGCCCGCGCCGAGGCCGAGATCACCGCCAGCGGGCTTGCCGAAACCCCGATCGCCGGCCGCCGGGCGCTGTTCGAGCGGGTCGGGCGTGAGCAAAAACTTCGGCTCAGGCTATATGATCGCAAGGGCGCGCTGGTGCTCGACAGCTTCGTGATCGGCGGGCCAAGCTTCAGCTTCATCGACCCGGCAAGCGAACCCTGGCTGCAGGATGCCGCGCGGCGGATCGACCGCGGGATGAACTGGATTCTGGGGACCGTGCCGCTGGCACCCTATCGCGATCCCGCGCAAGAGGCTGCGGGCGCGTGGCCCGAGCTTGCCACTGCTGCTGCGGCAAGCACCACGATTGTCGTCCAGCGCGCCGCCCCTGACGAGACCCCGGTTATCAACGCCGCTACCCCGGTCAGCGTCCGCGGCGAACTGCTGCTCACCACCCGCAATGCGCCCGACATCACCCAGGCGGTGCGCGATGCGCGCTCAACCCTGGCGATCGTGCTGGCGGTGACCTTGCTGATCTCGATCCAGCTATCGCTGTTTCTGGCGCGGACCATCGTCAAGCCGCTGCGCACTCTGGTTCGCGCCGCGGTGCGAGTCAGGCTGGGGCGCGAGCGCGAGGTGGTGGTGCCGCGGTTGCCCGGACGCCGCGACGAGATCGGCCTGCTCGCCCGCGCGATCTCGGACATGACCACCGCGCTGCGCCACCGCATCGACGCGGTCGAGACCTTCGCCGCTGATGTCGCCCATGAGATCAAGAACCCGCTCGCCTCACTACGTTCGGCGCTCGAATCGCTGGAAAAGGTCGAAGACCTCAAATTGCGAAAGCAACTCAGCGGGATTGCCGCGCACGACGTGCAGCGGATCGACCGGCTGGTTACCGAGATCGCCGAAGCCAGCCGGATCGACGCCGAACTGAGCCGCACCGAGTTCAGCCCGGTTGACCTGCTGACGCTGGCGCTGACCCTGGTCGCGGCGCGCGACGGGCGCGGCGAGAACGGGCAATGCAAGGTTGTGGTCTCCCCCTCCGGCGCGGGGCCGTTCGAGGCGCTGGGTGACCCCGCCCGGCTTGAACGGGTGCTGGAGAACCTGCTCGACAATGCGGTCTCGTTCTCGCCGCCGCAAGGACGTATCGAACTGCGGTTCGAACGCAGCGAGGACAGCGTCACCCTTTCGGTCAGCGACGAAGGCCCCGGGATCCCGCTTGAAGCGCGCGAAGCGGTGTTCGAGCGGTTCCACTCGCTGCGCCCGTCAGAGGAAGACTTTGGCAGCCACTCCGGGCTTGGCCTCGCCATCGGCCGGACTATCGCCGAAGCGCACGATGGCATCCTGGAAGCGCGCGACCGGCCCGACGGCCAAGCTGGCGCCTGCCTGGTGCTCGAATTGCCCGCGGTTGCCGAGGATGAGGGATGAGCCTGCTCCATGCCGCCAGCTGCGTCGCCATCGGCGGTCCGCGCGGTGCTGATCGAGGGGCCCAGCGGTAGCGGCAAATCGAGCCTGGCGCTGGCCCTGATCGATCGCGGCGCGGTGCTGATCGGCGATGACGGGGTGCAGCTTGAAGCGCGCGGGCCACGCCTTCATGCCTTTCCCCCGCCCAACATCGCTGGGCTGCTCGAAGTGCGCAATCTGGGCCTGCTGCGCTTTCCGACCGCGGCAGACCTGCCGGTGGCGCTGGTGCTGCGGCTCGATCCCCAGGCGCCGCGCTTTATCGAGGCAGCCGATACCGCCGAAATCGCCGGGTTGGCTGTGCCGCTGGTGCGGCTTTGGCCGGATAGTCCCATTCTGGCACAAAAGGCCGGATTTGCGCTCGAACGGTTCGGGTTGATCTAGCCGGGGTCCCTGCTGGGGACAGCGCGCGGGTGCCCCTTCCCATCGCCAGAGTTTCACTCCATTCAACGCCAAACCATGTCGCAAGCGCCCGCCTCTCGCCAACGCGTGTTGCTGGTCACCGGACTGCTCGGTGCCGGCAAGACCACCGCGCTCAAAGCGCTCGAGGATCTTGGCTGGGAAGTGATCGACAACTTCCCGATCCGTCTGCTCGACCGGATGATCTATGCCTCGGACGCGCCGCCCGGAGATCTGCGCGCACCGCTGGCGATCGGGTTCGATTCGCGCACCAGGGGCTTCAACCCGGCCAAGGTGATCGAGCGGGTCAAGAAGCTGGTCGAGCACGAGGATCTGGAGCTGACCACGCTGTTCCTTGACTGCTCGGGCGAAGAGCTGGAGCGGCGCTTCAACGAAACCCGCCGCCGCCACGCGCTGGCCCAGGACATGCCGGCCACTTCGGGGATCGCCGCCGAGCGCGAGTTGATGGATCCGCTGCGGCGCTGGGCCGACATGGTGATGGTCACCACCGGCTTTTCAACCAACGATCTGCAGCAGGCGATCCGCGAGCGGTTCGGCAACGAAACCCCTGATGCGATGACCGTCACCGTCACCAGCTTCGGCTTTTCGCGCGGGACCCCGCCGCTGGCCGATCTGGTGTTCGACATGCGCTTTCTCGACAATCCCCACTGGAACGAAAAGCTGCGGCTGCTGACCGGCAAGGATGTTGCCGTGGGCTCGCAGATCCGCAAAGACCCCGCCTGGACCTCGGCCTTCACCCGGATCAGCGAGCTGATCCTGCTGCTGCTGCCGCGCTACCACGCCCAGGGCAAAGCTTACGTCAACATCGCCTTCGGCTGCACCGGCGGGCGGCACCGTTCGGTATTCACCGCCGAAGAGATCGCCGCGGCGCTACGCAAGGCCGGATATTCGCCCAGCCTGCTGCACCGCAACCTGGCTTCGCGCGCCGCCGATCTGGTCGAAGGAAAGAATTGACGGTGGCAAGCTTCGGCGCCATGCCCCGCGACTTTCCGGGCCGAGTCGCCGGGTCGCAATTTCGGAGCTCAAATCGAGCATGATCGGGTTGATTCTGGTAACCCACGGCAAGCTTGCCGAGGAATTCATCGCAGCGATGCAGCACGTCGTCGGCCATCAAGAGGCCGTGGCGACCGTGTGTATCGGCCCCAACGACGACATGGAAGCCCGCCGCCAGGAAATTGCCGCGGCGATCGCAGCAGTCGACGACGGCCAGGGCGCGATCGTGCTGACCGATCTGTTCGGTGGGACGCCATCGAACCTGGCAATCTCGCTGATGAAAAAGGGCAAGGTCGAAGTCATTGCGGGAATAAACCTGCCGATGCTGATCCGGCTGGCCAAGGCGCGCAGCTGCATGGGGCTGGCCGAAGCGGTTATCGCGGCGCGCGATGCCGGCCGCAACTATATTACCGTCGCCTCAGAGTTCCTGGGCCAGGACGCATAGGGAGAGCCTTGGGGGATGGGCGAGGCACGCGACAACGTCGAGATCGTCAACAACCGCGGGCTTCATGCGCGGGCCAGCGCCAAATTCGTCAACGCGGTGGCGCTGCTGGCCGACGGGCTGCAGGTGCGGGTTGAGAAGGACGGCCACGATGCCGCCGGATCCTCGATCCTCGGGCTGATGATGCTCGGCGCGGCCAAGGGCGACAGCGTCGAGATCATTGTCACCGGCGACGGCGCCGAAGCCGCGCTGCTCAAACTGGTCGGCCTGGTCAAAGACGGCTTCGGCGAGGATTGATCCGCCCAAGCCAAGCCATGACCGCCCGCCGCTCCATCACCGGATTTTCCAACCCCACGGTCAAGTATCTGCGCAGCCTGCGCGAGAAGAAGCAGCGCAAGGCCGCGGGCAAATTCCTCGCCGAGGGGCTTCGCCTGCTGACCGACGCGCGGGCTAGCGGGCATCTTCCCGAAGTGCTGGTCATGGCCGAAGGGCGCGAGGGTCATCCGCTGCTCGATGCGCTCGAAGCCGATGTCCTTGCTGCGGGGGGCGAAGTGATCGAGACCGGCACCGAGATCCTTGGCAAGATCACCGGCAAGGACAATCCCCAGGCAGTGTGCGGCGTGTTCGCCGAGTTCGACACCGGCTTGTCAGCGATCGACCGCAGCAAAGCAGAAATCTGGCTAGTCGCGCAAGCACTGCGCGATCCCGGCAACCTTGGCACCATGCTGCGCACCGGCGATGCGGTGGGCGCGGGCGGGCTGATCCTGATCGACGACTGCGCCGATCCGTTCAGTGTCGAGGCGGTCCGCGCGAGCATGGGGGCGGTGTTCACGCAAACGATTGCCCAGGCGCGCTGGGATGAATTCCTGCCGTGGTTGCGGACTGGCCCCGGCCAGCTGGTTGCGGCGTCGTTGCGCGATGCCTTACCATATCGCGGCGCGGCCTATGCGGCGCCGTGCTTCCTGCTGGTCGGCAACGAATCGCGCGGACTGCCGGAGGAGTACGAAGCAGAGTGCGACCTGCGCGTCACCATGCCGATGCGGGGCCGCGCTGACAGCCTCAACGCCGCGGTGGCGGCGGCGGTGCTGGCCTATGAGGCGCTGGCGGTGCTGGGCAGTTCAGCCTAGGATCAGGCGCAATCGCCCAAGGAGGCGCGCATGAAAAGCACTCTCGCCCCGATCGCCCTCGCCCTGCTCGCAGCTTGTACGACTGCCGGCGCGGCGGGTCCGGACAGCCCTGCCGGCAAGTGGCGCTTCGTTAGCATCGACGGCGCCAAGCCGGTGTCGAGCAAGGCTGAACTGACCATCGAAGCGAACCGCGTCGGCGCCAATGTCGGCTGCAACGGCATGGGCGGGGACCTGCAGATCAAGGGCGGCAAGCTGGTGGTCGGCGCGGTGGTCTCAACCATGATGTACTGTGACGGCCTGATGGAGCAGGAACGCGCGGTCAGCGAACTGCTTTCGGCCGATCCGGAGTACCGGATCGAAAACGGAAGGTTGGCGCTCCGGACCGGGTCGCGTTCGGCGGAGCTGGTGAAGGCGGATTGAGTTCTACTCGGTCGCCTCATCAGTGGCGGGCTCGTCCAGCGCCAGCGCGCCGCCTTCGGCGTGGCGCGGCGCGGCTTCGATCAGCGGGACGTCCTCGATCTCGCGCTTGCCGATCTCGATGCCCTTGTCACGCAGGCGCTTGGCCGAAACAAGAACTCGGCTATCAAAGCTTCGTGCAAAATCGTTGTAGCTGCCGACCGCGCGACCGAGATGCGTTCCCATCTTGGTGAGGTCTTCGGTGACCTTGGCCAGGCGTTCGTAAAGCTCTCCGCCCGCCTTGCCGATCTCGACCGCTTCCTTGGCCAGCTGGTCCTGTTTCCAGACCATTGCAACGGTTCGCGCGATTGCAACCAGATTCGTAGGTGTAGCCAGCAAAACTTTGTTGCGGAAAGCAAAATCCCAAAGATCAGAGTCTTGCTCGAGCGCGGCAGCGACAAAATGCTCGCCGGGCACAAACATCACAACATAATCCGGCGCGTCGGCGAACTGGCTCTGATAGCCCTTCGCACCGAGTTGCTGGACGTGGTTGCGCATCGAAGCTGCGTGCGCATCTAACGAGCGCTTGCGCGATTCCTCGTCGGTCGCCTCAAAGGCGTCCTGATAGGCGTTGAGCGACACCTTGGCATCGATCACCAGTTGTTTCTGCCCCGGAATGTTGACGATCGCATCCGGGCGCAGCCGCCCCTCCTCGGTATCTATCGAATGCTCAGTGACAAAATCGGTGTGCTCCGCAAGCCCGCACTGCTCAAGCACGTTGCGTAACTGTTGCTCGCCCCAACGTCCTCGAGCTTTTGGAGCATTGCGCAGCGATGAACCCAGCCGCGCGGCTTCGGCGCGGACCTGTTCCTGGCCTTCCCGAAGAGACTGGATCAGTCCGCCCAATTGCCCGAAGGCATCGACGCGCTCTTTCTCCAGCTTGCCGACCTGCGCCTCATAGCTCGCCAGCCGCTGGCCTACTGGCTCGAGCAGCGCCTTGATCCGCGCTTCGTTCTTCTCCTCGGACTCGGTGAAGCGCTGCTTCGCGCGTTCAAGCAGCACGTCCTGTGCTTGCCCGAGAATTTTCGCCCCCGCCGCCTCAAACTCGGCCTTGAGGCTGGCCTGGGCCTGCATCAGCCCGGCCTTCTGCTCGTCAAAATTGGCGGCCTGGGCCTTTAGTGTCGCCAGTTCGATCGAGGCATTGCCAAGCTCCGCCGCAGCTTTGCGGAAGCGTTCGTCAAGCGCCTTGGCCTCACCCTCGTTCTCGGCCAGCCGGGCACGCAGCTCAGTGGCGGGGCGCGAGCCGCCGAACCACCCGAGCGCAACCCCGCCTACAAGGCCGAGAATCAGCGCGATCAGGGCGAACAATTGCGGGTCCATTGCCCCATGTTAATCGGAACGTAAACGGAACGCCAGCCCCGTCAGGCCGCCTTGCGCAACTTTTCCAGCTTCTTGAGCGCCATCTGCCGTTTCAGCCGGCTGAGGTGGTCGATGAACAGGATCCCTTCGAGGTGATCCATTTCATGCTGCAGGCAGGTCGCCATCAGCCCCTCCATGTCCTGTTCGTGGACCTTGCCGTCGAGATCCTGCCAGCGGGCGCGGATCCGGGCCGGGCGTTCGACCTCGGCATAGATCTCGGGGACCGATAGGCAGCCTTCGGAATAGACCGCGTGATCCTCAGACGGATCGAGAATCTCTGGATTGATGAACACCTGCGGTTCGCGCTTGGTCGGCTGGTGGTGATGGTGGTGGCCCCCACCTGCATGATCGTGGTCGCACGGCTCCGGCTCGGCGTCAGGATCCTCGGGCTGAAGGTCGATCACCAGCAGCCGGAGCGGCACCCCGACCTGGACCGCGGCGAGGCCGATCCCGGGGGCTTCGTACATCGTCTCGAACATGTCGGCGACGAGGGTCTTGAGCGCGTCATCGAACTTGGTGACAGGCGCGGAGATCTGCTTGAGGCGGAGATCGGGGACTTCGAGGATTTCGCGGATAGCCATGGAGGGGCAGATAGTTTGCGATACCGGCTAGGGCAAGGGCCGTCCGCGGGCATCGCGTCCCTGACTGCCAAGCCCCTGCCCGCTCCGCTCAGATCCCCAGCAGTTTCCCGCTGAGGATTTTCTTGCCGGCCTTGGCGACCTTGGCCAGGATGCTTTTCTTTTTCTTCTTGGTTTCGGGACAGAAGGTTGAGGACTGCGCCTGCGTATCGGCATCGGCGCGCATCGTGTTGTCGAGCTGGCTAAACTGGTCAGGCGCCAGCACATTTCGCACCGCCGTTACCGCGCTGTCGAGCGTGAGGTTGTCGTTCGGAGTGAGCGCGGCATCCTTGCCGCATTTGCTTTCGGCCTTCTTGAGCACCGACTTGCCGCCGAGCACGGCCTTGGCCAGATCGCCCAGCCCTATTGCCGAAGCAGGCACCGCGATCAGGGCAATGGCGCCAGCTGTGAGAATGAACGATCTGCGCATTCGCTCCTCCTTCATTGGAGCCGCAAGCTTGGCATATCGCTCTGCTGGCGCAACTGTATTTTATACCACCGGGCGCCGCACCCGCTGCGGAGTCAGCTGACAGGACGCCTTGCCCGCAATGCTTGGGCCAAGGTCCCCTCGTCGAGGTAATCGAGCTCGCCCCCAACCGGCAGGCCGTGCGCCAATTGAGTGATCCGTACCGGATAGCCCTCAAGCCGCTCGGCGATGTAGTGTGCGGTGGTCTGGCCTTCGAGAGTGGCGTTCATGGCGAGGACCACTTCGTCGATCCCGCCAGCCGCGACCCGCTCGATCAACAGGCCGATGGTCAGGTCCTCGGGGCGCACGCCTTCCAAGGCCGAAAGTCGCCCGCCGAGCACGTGGTAGCGCCCGGTGAACAGCCGTGCACGGTCGAGCGCCCAAAGGTCGGCGATGTCCTCGACCACGCACAAGGCCCGGGCATCGCGGCGCGGATCGGCGCAGATCGCGCAGGGGTTGGTAGTATCGACATTGCCGCAAGTGCTGCATTCGACCAGGTGTTCGGACACCCCCTCCAGCGCAGCGCGTAGCTGCACCAGCGACGTCTCGCGGCGCTTGATCAGCCACAGCACCGCGCGGCGCGCCGAGCGCGGGCCAAGGCCGGGAAGCCGCGCGAGGGCCTGGGTCAGGGTTTCGATCTCTTGCGATGCCATCGAGCGGGAGATAGGGCCAAGCCAAGGAAACGAAAAGCCATCATGCACATCATCTTCATGGGTACCCCCGAATTCGCCGTTCCGGCGCTGACCGCGCTGGTCGATGCGGGGCATGAGGTGGTTTGCGCTTACACCCAGCCGCCGCGCCCGGCCGGGCGGGGCAAGCACGTGGTGCCTTCGCCAGTTCAGCTCAAGGCCGAGGAACTGGGCATCCCGGTGCGCCATCCCGCTTCGCTGAAGGGCGCGGACGAGCAGGCTGAGTTCGCAGAGCTCGGCGCCGATATCGCGGTGATCGCCGCCTATGGCCTGATCCTGCCGCAAGCGGTGCTCAACGCGCCCAAGCTGGGCTGCCTCAACATCCACGCCTCGCTCCTTCCGCGCTGGCGCGGCGCGGCGCCGATCCAACGGGCGATCCTGGCCGGGGATAGCGAAACCGGGGTGACGATCATGCAGATGGAGATCGGGCTCGACACCGGGCCAATGCTTGCGGTGGCGCACACCCCGGTGGATGACAAGACCGCAGGCGAACTCACTGCCGAACTGGCCGAACTGGGCGCGGGGCTGATGATCGAGGTGTTGGCTGACTTGCCCAACCGCCGCGCCGAGCCGCAACCCGAGCTGGGTGTTACCTACGCGAAGAAGATCGACAAGGCCGAAAGTCGGCTCGACTTTGGCCAAACCGCTGAGCTGGTCGAGCGCCAGATCCGCGCCTTTGCCCCCTCCCCCGGCGCCTGGTTCGAGCTGGACGGCGAACGCTATCGCGTGCTCAAGGCCGAGGTTGTGGCGGGTGAAGGCGCGGCGGGGCTTACCCTTGATGACCGCCTGACCATCGCCTGCGACCAAGCTGCGCTGCGCCCGGCACTGATCCAGCGCGCCGGACGCCCGGCGATGACGGTGGAGGAACTGTTGCGCGGGCGAGTAGTTTCGGCAGGAACGCAGCTGTCTTGACCCGCTTCGCCCTCACTCTCGAATTCGACGGCACTCCGTTCTTCGGGCTCCAGCGCCAGGCGCATGGGCCATCGGTGCAAGCCGCGGTCGAGGCGGCGGTTCATGCAGTCACCGGCGAGCAAGTGACCCTCCACGCCGCCGGGCGGACCGATGCCGGGGTCCATGCCCTGGCGATGCGGGTCCATGTCGATATCGCCAAGACCATTGCCCCGTTCCGGCTGATGGAAGCGCTCAACGCCCACCTGCGGCCCGATCCGATCGCGGTGCTGGCCTGCGAGGAGAAGCCTGACGACTGGCACGCCCGCTTCTCCTGCATCGGCCGCGAATACCTCTACCGGATCGCCAACCGCCGCGCGCCGCTGACGCTGGAGAAGGACCGCGCCTGGCAGATAACGCAGCCGCTCGATGCCGAAGCGATGCACCGCGCCGCGCAGGCGCTGGTTGGCAGCCATGATTTCACCACTTTCCGTTCGGTCCACTGCCAGTCGGCCAGTCCGATCAAGACGCTCGATCGGCTGAGCGTGAGCCGCGAGGGCGAGACCGTGCTGATCGAGGCGGCAGCGCGTTCGTTCCTTCACCATCAGGTCCGTTCGATGGTGGGTTGCCTTGCGCTCGTCGGCATGGGACGGTGGCGCGAAGACCAGATCGCCAAGGCTCTCACCGCACGGGATCGCTCGGAGCTCGGCCTCAATGCCCCCAGCGAGGGGCTCTATTTCGTAAGAGCTTTGTATCCAGGAGAAGATCAATGACGTTCAGCGGCAAGCAACTCACCACCCAGCTCGATGCCGATGGCACGCTGACCCTGCAACTCAACGACAAGACCTGGGATGCGCCCAAGGGCGGCCAAGTGCTGGTCAAGGTCGAGGCGAGCCCGATCAACCCTTCAGACCTCGGCCTGCTGTTCGCCTCTGCCGATACCGACAGTGCCGTCTATTCACCCGGCAAGGTGGTGGCGAAAATGCCCGACAACGCGACCCGGGCAATGAAGGCGCGCCACGGCATGGCGATGCCGGCCGGGAACGAAGCGGCCGGAACCGTGGTTGCGGCGGGCGAGGATGCCGGGGCGCAGGCCCTTATCGGCAAGCGCGTCGCCTGCGTTCCGGGCACGGCCTATGGCAGCTATGCCTACGCCGATTCGGGGATGTGCATGGCGGTTGAAGCGAGCGCCGAGCAGGCTGCCTCCTCGTTCGTCAACCCGATGACCGCGCTGGGCTTTGTCGAAACAATGAAGCTCGAAGGCTTCACCGGGATTGTCCATGCCGCCGCCGCCTCCAACCTTGGCCAGATGCTGGTCAAGATCTGCCTTGAAGACGGGGTGCCACTGGTCAACATCGTCCGCAGCGAGGAACAGGTGAAGCTGCTCAAAGACCTTGGCGCGACCCATGTGCTCAACATGACCGACGCCGATTTCATGGCCAAGCTGATCGATGCGATCGCCGAGACCAAGGCGATGCTCGGGTTCGATCCGATCGGCGGAGGAACGCTCGCCGGCCAGATCCTGACCGCAATGGAAGCCGCCGCCAGCCGCGGCGCCGCCTTCAGCCGTTACGGCTCGTCGGAGGCCAAGAAGGTCTATATCTACGGCGCGCTCGATCTCGGTCCGACGATCCTCAACCGCGCTTTCGGCCTGACCTGGGACCTCGCAGGCTGGCTGCTCACCCCGTTCATGATGAAGGCGGGAATGGAAGTGGTCGGGCGGATGCGGGCGCGGGTCGCCAAGGACCTGACCACCACTTTCGCCAGCCACTACAGCATGCGCGGTTCGCTTGAAGATATGCTGACCAAGGAAGCCGTAAGCGTCTACAACGCGCGGCGGACCGGGGAGAAGTACCTGGTGGTGCCGTAATTCCTGCTTCGGTGCTGCAAACTGAAAGCGTCACTCAAACAAAGTCACCACCCGCGCCAGCACTTCATCGAGCAAAGCCGCTGGCAGGGTGTCGACCTTGCGTCCGCCACGTTCCGCAATGTCGAGAACCCGGGGTTGATCGCAGCGGATCAAGCCGGTGGTTTTGATCCCGCTGATTTCCACCACAAAGCCGATCCGCCGCGCAAAGTCACCGCCGTTGGTGATAGGCAGAACCACGGGGAGTTTGGTTGCGGCGTTGAACGGCGTGGGTGAAATGATCAGCACCGGCCGGTGGCCCTGTTGTTCGCGGCCTTGGCTGGGATTGAGCGACACCATGTAGATGTCACCGCGTTTCACAGGATTTCCTTGCCCACGGCGGGAGCATCGAGCCACTCGCGATCCTCTGCCGAGGGGGCCTCAGAAAAATCCGATGCCGCGAGCAATTCGGCCAGCGAATAGCGCGGGCGCGGTGACGCTTCGACAATCAGCCGTCCGCCATCGACCGCAACACCAACCGGCGCGCCAGCCTTCAGGTGGAGCAGTTCGAGCAAGGCAGGCGGCACCGCCAGCATCACCGAGCCACCGACTTTGCGAAGATTGGTTATGTGCATTTCACGACTTTCGGCAGGTTTTATTTTTATATAACATGCCGTACCGACATTGGTCAACGCAAATTGCCGTTCTAACCCTTGCCGACCACGCTTTCGGGCAAATCGGTCCCGAACACCCGCTGATAGTATTCCGCCACCAGCATCCGCTCGGTCTCGTCGCAGCGGTTGAGGAAGCTCAGGCGGAAGGCGAAGCCGGGGTCCTTGAAGATCGCGGTGTTCTGGGCCCAGGTGATCACCGTGCGCGGGCTCATCACGGTGCTGATATCGCCGTTGATGAAGCCCTGGCGGGTGAGGTCGGCAACCTTGACCATCTGCGCGACCATCTCGGGCGCTGCGCCCTCGGTCTTGGCGAGCACGATCTCGGCCTCGACCTGCGCCGGCAGGTAATTGAGCGCAACGACAATGTTCCAGCGATCGAGCTGGGCCTGGTTGATCGCCTGGGTGCCGTGATAGAGCCCGCTGGTATCGCCGAGCCCAACGGTGTTGGCGGTGGCGAACAGGCGGAACCACGGATTCGGGCGGATCACCCGGTTCTGATCGAGCAGGGTCAGCTTGCCCTCGGTCTCGAGCACGCGCTGGATCACGAACATCACGTCGGGGCGGCCAGCGTCGTATTCGTCGAACACCAAGGCGACCGGATGCTGCAGCGCCCAAGGCAACAGCCCCTCGCGGAATTCGGTGACTTGCAGCCCATCGCGCAGCACGATCGCATCGCGGCCGACCAGGTCGATCCGGCTGATATGCGCATCGAGGTTGATCCGCACGGTTGGCCAGTTAAGCCGCGCGGCGACCTGCTCGATGTGGGTCGATTTGCCGGTGCCGTGATAGCCCTGGACGATCACCCGGCGGTTGAAGGCAAAGCCCGCAAGGATAGCCAGCGTGGTATCGGGATCGAACACATAGTCCGCATCGACGTCGGGGGTGCGCTCATCGGCTTCGGAGAAGGCCGGAACCTTCATGTCGATATCGATGCCGAAATGCTCGCGCACATCGAGCTCGCGGTCCGGGGCGTTCAGCACGGTGTCGCCGGCCGAGCCGGGCTGGGTGTTGGGAATGTCACTCATGGCGCCGCTTCGCCTATACGCGCGGGCGCTCGGCTGCAATAAGCTTTGCACTGTCAAAAACGCGACTCATCTGGAGAACCCCCCATGAAAGTCTTCGGCTTCCCGCTTTCGCCGTTCGTGCGCAAGGTTCACCTGCTCGCCGCCGAAAAAGGCGTGGCGGTTGAGATGGTGCTCGGCATGCCGGGCCGACCCAACCCCGAATTCGAAGCCGCCAGCCCGTTCGGCAAGATCCCGGCGCTGCAGGACGGCGATTTCACGCTTTCCGATTCGACCGCGATCTGCACCTATATCGATGCGCTCCACCCTGCCCCGCCGATGCTGCCAGGCGATGCCCGCGCTAAAGCCCGGGCGATCTGGTTTGAAGAGTTCGCCGACACGATCCTGGTCGATGCAGGACGCAAGGTGCTGTTCAACCGCTTCGTCGGCCCGACTTTCTTTGGCGTTCCGGGCGACGAGGCTGTGGCCGAACAGGGTCTCGAAGAGCTCGGGCCGATCATGGACTATCTTGAAGGTCAGGCACCGCAGAGCGGCTGGCTGGCCGGCGACGCCTTCAGCGTCGGTGACATTGCCGTCGCTTCTGCGCTGCGCTCGCTAGGCTATGTCGGGCTTGAGCCTGATCCGGCCAAGCACCCGCGCACCGCCGCCTGGTATGACCGGGTCAAGGCGCGGCCCAGCTGGCAAGCGGTTGCCGAACGCGAGGACGCGGTGATCAGCCGCGCGATGCCTGCGCCAGCGTGAAATCGGCAAGGGCAAGGTCCCGTTCCTCTTACACTTGACGATTATACCAACCGGTCGGTATGTAAATTGCATGAACGCGAGTCGCACCTTTCGGCCGGCCCCAGTGAACGCCCGCGACAGGCTGCTGGAGGCCGGGGTCAAGCTGGTCCGCGAGCGGGGGTTTGCCGCAACATCGGTAGACGAACTGTGCCGCGAGGCCGGTGTTACAAAGGGCGCGTTTTTCCACCACTTCGCCTCAAAGGAGGCGCTCGGCGTGGCGCTGGCGGATTATTGGTCAAGCTCGACCGGCGCCTTCTTTGATGGCGCGCCCTATCACCAGCATGAGGACCCGCTCGACCGGGTGCTGGGTTACATCGATTTTCGTCTGATGCTGATCGAAGGCAGCCCGCAGGAATTCAGCTGTGTCGCTGGGACCATGGTCCAGGAAGCGTTCCTCTCCAGCGAGGCTATCCGCGCCGCCTGCGAGGCCAGCATTTCGGGCAACGCCGCCAAGCTTGAAGGCGATATCGCCGCCGCGTTTGCGCAGCACGGGGTTGAAGGCGTCGACCCGGCCAGCCTCGCGCTACACATCCAGGCGGTGCTGCAAGGCGGCTTCATCGTCGCCAAGGCCTGCGGCGATGCTGCCCCGGCGCGCGAAAGCATCCGCCACCTCAAACGCTATTTCGAATTGCTGTTTCTTGGAAAAAGCGAGGAAAGGCCATGACAACAAAATCGCAATGGCTCGGCCGTGTCCTGAGCGGACTGGCGATCGCATTTCTGACCCTGGATAGCGTGATGAAAGTGATCCAGCCGGCGGTGGTGGTCGATACCACCAAGGCGCTTGGCTGGCCCGCCGATAGCGCAACGTTGCTGGTGCTGGCGGCAATCCTGCTGGTTTCAACGCTGCTCTACACCGTGCCGCGAACGGCCCTGCTCGGCGCGATTCTGATTACCGGCTATTTGGGCGGCGCGGTTGCCACCCATATGCGGATCGGCAGCCCGCTGTTCAGCCATATCCTGTTTGGCGTCTATGTTGGGGCGATTGTCTGGGCCGGGCTGTGGCTGCGCAGTCCCGCGCTTCGAGCCCTGCTGCCGTTCACCAGCCGTGAAGAAAGCTGATGTCGATCCAAATCGATCTTGATTACATTCAAGCAAAAGCCGGAAACACTCCCGCCTAGCGCATGAGAGGAGCAGGCCGCTATGCCCGTTGATCCAGCCGCAGCAATCGAGATCACCGCCTATCAATGGGTGCCGCCGATGGCCGTGGGCTTCGTCAAGGACATGCGCGTGCGCTGGGCGCTGGAGGAGATCGGCCTGCCCTATCGCGAGCGGCTGTTCGGCGGCGCAGGCGGAGACAAGTCGCCCGATCATCTTGCTGATCAACCCTTCGGACAAGTGCCGATTTACCGGGAAGCAGGGCTGACCCTGTTCGAGTCTGGCTCCATCCTGCTTCATATCGGCGCCAAGGATGAACGGCTTTTGCCGCGCGATCCCTCAGCCAGCGCGCGGGCAACCAGCTGGATGTTTGCTGCGCTCAACAGCATCGAGCCGTTCGCGCAGACCTTGTTCCTGATGGGCTTTGCCGCCGAAGGGAAGGATTGGCAGGACGAGGCCAAGGACGCTGTGCGCCCGTTCGCGCAAATGCGGCTCGCCCAGCTTTCAAATGCGCTCGGGAACCGCGAATGGCTGGAAAAAAGCTTTACGATTGGCGATCTGCTGATGGTCGACGTGCTGCGGGCCGTTCCGGAATTCGAGCTTGTCGAAGCGCATCCCAATCTGTCCGCCTATGTTGCGCGCGGCATGGCCCGGCCCGCCTTCAAGGCGGCAATGGCCGCACAGCTGGCGGCGTTTGATCGGCATGCGCCGGTCGCTGCATAAAACAACTTTGGGCGCCGAACTCAAGGAGACGGAGAATGACCTATATCGACGGTTTCGTGATCGCCTGTCTTGAGGCGAACAAGCAGAAGTTCATCGATCATGCGGCCACGATCGACCCGATGTTCCTGGAAATGGGCGCGCTGCGGGTGGTCGAATGCTGGGGCGATGATGTGAAGCGCGGCCAGCTCACCGATTTCTACATGGCGGTGAAGGCCGAGCCGGGCGAGGCAGTGCAGTTCAGCTGGATCGAATGGCCCGACAAGGCAACCCGCGACGCCGGGATGGCAAAGATCAACGCCATGTCACAAGATCCCGACAACGTTGATCCGCGCATGGATCCGGCCAAGAACCCGATGCCGTTCGATGGCAAGCGGCTGATCTTTGGTGGGTTCGAAACGATCCTCGATAGCGGAACAGCAAGCGGCAGCGGATTCGTCGACGGCTTCGTCATCGCGGTCCCCAAAGCCAACGAGGCCGCCTATCGCAAGCAAGCCGAAGGCGGCGCTCCGATCTTTCGCGATCTTGGCGCAACCCGCGTGGTCGAATGCTGGGGCGATGATGTCCCGCGCGGCACAGTCACCGACTTTTACGGTGCGGTCCAGGCCAGGGACGACGAGGCGATCGTGTTCAGCTGGATGGAATATCCCGACAAGGCCACACGCGACGAGGCCGGCGTCAAGATGATGGAGGACCCGCGCTTCGCGGCGTTGGGTGAAATGCCGTTCGATGGCAAACGCATGATCTTTTCGGGCTTCGTCCCGGTAGTCGATGTTTCAAAGTAAGGAGAGCAGCAATGACCAATCAACACGGCGATTTCATCTGGTATGAATTGATGACCAGCGATGCCGACGCAGCGGGCGATTTTTATGGCAAGCTGGTTGGCTGGACATCGACTAGCGCGGGCCAGCCGGGAATGGACTACCGGTTCTTTTCCTCGGGCGATGGCAGCGACAACAAGGACGGTGTCGGCGGATATATGACGATCACACCGGAGATGGCTGCGGGCGGCGCCCGTCCCGCGTGGGTAGGCTATGTCTGCGTCGATGATGTCGACGCCAGCGTGGCCAAGCTGACCGCCGCGGGCGGCGCGGTGCTGACACCTGCGAGCGACCTTCCCGGTGTCGGCCGGATGGCGATGGTTGCGGACCCGCAGGGCGCGCCGTTCCATGTCATGAAGGGTGCGGTTGAAGGCGGCGAGAGCCACAGTTTTGCCGCGCTTGAACCCAAAGTCGGCCACTGTGCCTGGAATGAGCTTTCGTCGGCCGATCCCGAAGTCGCCAAGTCGTTTTATGGCAGCCTGTTCGGCTGGGTCAAAGATGGCGATATGGATATAGGGCCGATGGGCAAATACGAATTCTGGAAGGATGCTGGCGGGCGGTTCGCGCTGGGCGCAGTGATGCCGTTGATGCCGGGAATGGAGATGTCGGCTTGGACTTACAACTTCCTGGTCCCCAACATCGACGCGGCGGTAGCTATGATCAAAGCCGAAGGCGGCCAGATGCTGCAAGAGCCAACCCCAATCCCCGGCGGCGATTTCAGCCTGACCGCACTGGATCCGCAGGGCGCCGCGTTCGGGCTGGTGGGTCCGAGGAGGTGAGTCGGTCGGGCGAGCCGGCCCCGGAACTCGCCGTAGCGCAGTGGTTCAACACTCCAGCGCCGCTGACGCTGGAGGCGTTGCGCGGCAAAGTGGTGCTGCTCCACGCCTTCCAGATGCTCTGCCCCGGCTGCACCAGCCATGGCACGCCGCAGGCCGAGAAGGCGCACCGCATGTTCAAAGGCAGCGACCTCACCGTGATCGGTCTGCACACCGTGTTCGAGCACCATGAGGCGATGACGCCGACCGCGCTTGAAGCCTATATCCACGAATACCGCCTGACGATGCCGATCGGCGTGGATCAGCCGGGTGAAGGCACACCCTTGCCTGTCACGATGGAGCGATACGCGATGCAAGGCACACCCACGCACATACTCATCGGCCGCGATTGCACGATTCTGCATCACGGCTTCGGCCAGGAAGAGGACATGGCGCTGGGCGCACGGATCGCCGGCGCGCTGGCTGAACCGACGCTTGGCTGACGGAGATATACGATGACCAAGTTCGCAACCATCCGCGAACGCGCCGAGCGCCGCAAGGGTGGTGCCGCCGAACTGGCCAAGCTTGTGCCGCCCAAACCCGATCCTGCCGCCCTCGCCGCGCTGGGCGACGACCGGATCCTGGCCGAGATGACCAGGCGAATCTTTTGCGCCGGGTTTGTTTGGAAGATCATCGAAGCCAAGTGGCCGGGGTTCGAGGCGGCGTTTCTGGAGTTCGATCCGGCCTATCTGCTGTTCCAGCCCGACGATTTCTGGGAAGCCCTGACCGCCGACACCCGGATCGTCCGCAATGCCCAGCGGATCCTGGCGGTGCGCGCCAATGCCGCCTTTATCTGCGAGGCTTCCGAGCAGCATGGCGGCTTCGGCAAGTTCCTTTCCGAGTGGCCATCGAGCGAACAGGTCGGGCTGATGGAGCTGATGGCCAAGCGCGGCAGCCGGCTGGGCGGCGCTTCCGGGCAATATCTGCTGCGCTACCTCGGCTGGGACGGTTTCGTGATCTCGCGCGATGTCAGCGCGGCGCTGCGCGATGGCGGGATAGAGATAGCAGAGCAGCCCACGTCCTGGCGCGATCTTGCCAAGGTCCAGGCACAGTTCAACGCCTGGGCCGCCGAGACCGGCTTGCCCTGCACCCAGCTATCGCGCATCGCGGCGATGTCGATCGGGCCGGACTATCCGACCGAGCAATTGCTGGCCCTGGCCGGCGGAGAGGATTGAGCCATGGCCGCCTATACCTTTTTCACCAACCCAATGAGCCGCGGCCAGATCGCGCGCTGGGCGCTCCACGAGGCCGGGGTCGACTATGATCAGGTGCTGGTCGATTGGGCCAACAAGCCCGCCGCCCTGCTCGCCGCCAACCCGATGGGCAAGGTTCCGGCGCTGCTTCACCGCTCCGAAACCGGCGAGCGCGCGGTGAGCGAGTGCGCCGCAATCTGCGCCTATCTGGCCGAGGCCTGCCCCGAGGCCGGACTATTGCCGTCTGATGCTGAACTGGCCGACTATTACCGCTGGCTGTTCTTCGCCGCCGGCCCGCTCGAACAGGCGATCGTCAGCCGTTCGATGGGCTGGGAAGTGTCCAAGGACCGCGAGATGATGGTCGGGTTCGGCAGCTACGAGCGAGTGCTCGATACGCTTGAAGGGCATTTCGAGGGCAACAACTATGTCTGCGGCACCCGCTTCACCATGGCCGACGTCTATGTTGGCAGCCAGGTCGATTGGGGGCTGACCTTCGGCTCGATCCCCCCGCGCGAGGCCTTCGTCGCCTATGCCGAACGGATCCAGGCGCGCGAAGCCTACAAGGCTGCCAAGGCGATCGACCACGCGCTGATCGAAGCCGCGCGCAAGGGAGCGGCCTGATGTCCCAAGAACTCTCCGTCACCCGCTATATCGAAGCCGCCCCAGAGCTGGTCTGGGACGTCATGACCGAGCGGATGGGGGAATGGTGGTGCCCAAGCCCATGGCGCGCAGAAGTGGTCCGGCTCGACCGCTATCCCGGCGGCACTTCGATGGTGCGGATGATGGGTCCCGATGGCGAGGTCAACGAGCATCCTGGCTTCGTGCTCGCCTGGGACGATGGCCACCGCTTCGCCTTCACCGATGCGATCAAACCCGATCTGATCCCCGACGGGCCGTTCATGATCGGGATCTGGTCGATCGCCGCCGAGGGCGAAGGTACCCGCTACACCGCCACCGCGCGGCACTGGAGCGAAGAAGCGATGCTTCGGCACAAGGAAATGGGTTTCGAGCAAGGCTGGGGCACTTGCGCCGATCAGCTCAGGGACCTTTGCGAATAGGCGGAGCTATCGCAGCGCAGATCGTCGCCACAATCTCATCTGCCAGGTCCGCAGTCAGCGCGCGGTGGCCTGCCAGCAGGCGGTAGAAGACTGGCCCGTAGATCATGTCGAGCAACGCCTCGATATCGCGCGGCGGAGCAAACTCGCCGCTGGCGATACCCGCGGCGATGATCGCCCGCCCCTCTTCGCGGCTTTTCAAAATTATCCGGTTGCGGAAGGCCTTACCCAGTTCGCTATCCTGATCAGCCGAGGCGAGCGTCAGGGTGATCTGGCGACCGCGCACGGTGGCGAACTGGGTGATCAGTGCTTCAAGTTGGTCATGCAGGCGCCGCCGTGCCGAGCCAAAAGGCGAAGTCCCATCCTCTCCCGCCGGTTCGGCCAGGAACGCGGCCATCGCCAGTTCCTGTGCGTTCTTCCAGTTGCGGTAGATGGTCGGCTTGCCGACCCCTGCGCGGGCGGCAACGGCTTCGATGGTCAATCGGCCGAGCCCATCGGCGAGCAGGATTGCGCGAGCCGCGGCAAGGATCGCCGCCTGTGCCTCTGCACTGCGAGGACGGCCCCGTTTGCCTGCGCTTTCTGGTTCCGATTGACTCATTACGTTACGTATCGTAACGATAAAGCGAATCGTGTCAACCGGAGTTCATGCCATGCAAAAACCGATCGGACTTTCGCCTTACCTTGTCGTGCGTGGCGCTGCCGAGGCCATCGATTTTTACAAGCGCGCTTTTGGTGCGGTTGAGCATTACCGGCTCAACGATCCCGACGGTCAGCGGATCGGCCATGCCGAGATGCGGATCGGCGCCAATCAATTCATGCTTGCCGATGAATACCCCGATTTCGGCGCAGTTTCCCCGGCGACGCTGGGCGGTTGCCCGATCACATTGCATATCGACACGGACGATGCCGATAGCTTTGTTGCCCATGCCCTGGCTGAAGGGGCGACGCTGCAGCGCGCGGTCAAGCAAGAGTTCTTCGGCTCGCGCCGCGGCATGGTCCAGGATCCTTTCGGCTATAGCTGGAGCATCCTCAGCAAGGTCGAGGACGTTAGCCCCGCGGAAATGCAGCGGCGCTGGGACGAAGGCGGCGAATGAGAGCCAGTTAAGCGAACAGCGCGCTTTTCCTGAGCAGCTGATAGGCCTCGACCGCAGCCTGCAACCGCGCTTCGAAGCTGCGGTCGCCGCCATTGCGATCGGGGTGGTATTTGCGGACCAGCACCGAATAGCGGCTGCGCAGATCGTGACGGCTGGCGTTGAGCGACAGGCCGAGCGTTTCGAGCGCGCGGCGCTCAGCCGGGGCCACTGCCCTGCCGTCGTGGCGCTCGGCCGGTTTGCGCATCCGCGCCCGGGCGCTGATCGCCTCAAGCGGGTCAGCGAAATCGCCCCAGCGCGGCGCACCGTCAATCCCGGCGGTGGGCGAAAAGGCTCGGATTTCCCGGTCCCAGCCATGGATCGGTGATTGTGCGCGGATGATTTCATCGCTGCTCATCCCCGCGAACCAGTCGTATCCTGAATTGAAGGCGCGAACGTGGTCGAGACAAAACCAGCGGTAGTCACCCGGCCCGTCGAACCCTGGCGATCGCGGACCCGGCGCCCGAAATTCGCCGTGCTCCCGGCAACCGGGCGCATCGCAGCGCCGGTCCGTCCCGCCCACGCGGCCATGAAAGCGATCGTGTTTCACGCCTTCCCCATGCCGCGCGATCGGTTAGAAGGGAAGTCATGACCGGTCCAATCGCATCCGAAATCGAAACGCTGCTGACTGCCGCCTTCGCCCCCAGCCGCCTTGCGGTGATCAACGACAGTGCCAAACACCACGGCCATTCCGGCGATGATGGTTCGGGCGAATCGCACTTTACGATCGAGATCGAAAGCGCGGCCTTTAGCGGCAAATCACGGCTCGAACGCCAGCGCCTGGTCAATCGCGCGCTGGGTGATATTCCCGGCGAACGAGTGCATGCGCTGGCGATCAAGGCCCAGGCGCCGGGAGAATAGGAGAATGCCAATGAGCGGATCGAACGAGGTGGTCTGGATCACCGGAGCGTCATCGGGAATCGGCGCGGCGCTGGCGCGGGCTTATGCCAGGCGCGGTGCGCGGGTGGTGCTATCGGGGCGCAATCTGGACGCGCTGCAGATGGTCGCCAAGGACTGCGGCGAAACGCTGGTGCTGCCGTTCGAGAGCACCGACCTCGCCGCGATTGCCCCCGCCGTGGAGCGCGCCTGGGACTGGTCGGGCGGAATTGACGTGCTGGTCAACAACGCCGGGATCAGCCAACGCAGCCTCGCGGTCGATACCGATATTTCGGTTTATGAGCGGATTATCGCGGTCGATCTGCTCGCCCCGATTGCGCTCACCCAGGCGCTGCTGCCGCGAATGGTGGCGCGCGGGATCGGGCGGATCGCGATGATTTCTTCGATCGCGGGCAAGGTTGGGGTGCCGCTGCGGACCGCCTATTGCGCGGCCAAGCATGGTCTTGCCGGATATGGCGACGCCCTGCGTGCGGAAGTCGCGCACTTGGGCTTGCAGGTCCACAACATCTACCCAGGATCGATCCGCACCGGGGTTTCGCGCAACGCGCTGACCGGCGATGGCTCTGCCCGCGGGGTCAGTGACAAGGCGATCGACAACGGCATCGATCCTGACGAAGCGGCCGATCGGATGATCGACGCCATGTTGAACGGAGAGCGTGAGATCATCGTCGCTGATCGCGGTGAACTGGCCCTGGGCGAAGCGCGCCGCACCCCCGATGCGCTGCTCGATCAGATGGGCGCGCTGATGGCCGCAGGCTATGCGGAACAAATGAAAGCGGAGGCACAATAACGATGCAACGTGTTACCCTTGCCAGCGGGATCGAGCTTGATGTGGTCGATACCGGCCCGCGCGATGCCCCGGCGCTGATCTTCCTCCACGGCTTTCCCGACAGCCACCGCACCTGGCGCCACCAGGTTGCGCATCTTTCGCCGCGCTTTCGCTGCATCACCCCCGACCAGCGCGGCTATCGCGGTTCATCGAAGCCGCTGGGGGTGGAGAATTACACGCCTGACAAGCTGATCGGCGATGTGTTCCAGCTCGCCGATGCGCTGGGGATCGATCGCTTTACGATCGTCGGCCACGACTGGGGCGGCGCGATCGCCTGGGGGGTGGCGATCATGGGGCAGCTGAACGGGCGGGTGCCGCGTGCGGTGATCGCCAATGCCCCGCATCCCACGATCTTCCCCAAGCTGCTCTATACCAACCGCCAGCAGCGCACGGCCAGCCAGTACTTCCGGATCTTCCGCGATCCCGCCAGCGACGCGCTGGTCGAGGAGTTCGGCCTCGCTGGTGTCTTGCTCAAGGCCTTCGGCGAGCGGCCTGAAAGCACCTTGATGGAGCCCGAAGAGCGCGCCGCACTGCTGGAAGACTGGACCAACCGCGAGGCCGGAATCGCCATGCTCAACTGGTACCGGGCGAGCCCGATGGATGTGCTCGACATGGACGCGCCCTATGAGCTACCCGGCGATTGGCAGCCGTTGCCGCTGCCCAAGCTGACCATCCCGACCCTGGTAATCTGGGCGATGGACGATCTAGCCCTGCCTCCAGTCAACCTCGAGGGTATGGACGAGCTGATCGACGACCTTACCATTGCCAGGGTCCCCGACAGCGGCCATTTCGTCCAGTGGGAAGCGCCGGACGCGGTCAACACCGCGCTTGATGATTTCCTGGCGCGGACCGCCAATGCCGCCTGAGCCGCGGCGCGGCGGGATCGGCGCGGCAATTGCCGCAGCCGAAGCCAAAACCCGCCGCTCAATGCTGCGCAACCACGGCGGCGGACATGCCCCGGTCAGTCCGCTTGAGCTGTTCTTCGATCTGGTGTTCGTTTTCGCGATCACCCAGCTGTCACACGGGCTGCTCAACCACCTTTCATGGCATGGTCTGGCCGAGGTAGTGGTGCTGTTCCTGGCGGTATGGTGGGCGTGGATCTTCACCACCTGGGTGACCAACTGGGCCAACCCGGACCGGCTGCCAATCCGACTGTTGCTGGTCGCGGTGATGCTGCTCAGCCTGGTCATGGCGGTGGCGATCCCTGAGGCTTTCGGCGAACAGGGGCTGGCCTTCGCCGCCGGCTATGTCGCGCTCCAGCTTGGCCGGTCGAGCGTAATGGCGGTGCTGTTCGCCGCCGAAGCGCGCGAGCGAATGCGCAACATGGCGCGAATCGCCGCCTGGTTCGCCGCATCCGCACCGCTGTGGCTGGCGGGCGGGATGGTCAACGATCCGGACCTTAGGCTGACCTTGTGGCTGGCCGCACTGGGCATTGAATACGCCGGCCCCTTCGCGCTGTTCCGGACCCCCGGCCTGGACCACTCGCGCCTGTCCGACTGGGACATTTCTGGCAGCCACATGGCCGAGCGCTGCGCGCTGTTCATCATCATTGCGCTGGGCGAGGGCATCGTCGTGACCGGTAACACTTTCGCCGGTCTGCCGCTCGATTCGGCGCGGGTGCTCGCTTTCGTGATTGCCTTCCTGTCCGCGGCACTGATGTGGTGGCTCTACTTCGATGTCGGTGCCGAGCGCGGTTCGCAACTGATTTCGGGGCACGCCCAGGCGGGCCGCGTGGCCCGCAACGCCTATACCTATCTGCACATGCCAATCGTGCTGGGGATCGTGATCGCGGCGGTGGGCGATGCGATGTTGCTGCAGGCCGGGGGTGGAGCGGCGAAACCGGACCTGGTCGCGGTTCAGACCGGCGGACTAATTCTGTTTCTGGTCGGGCTTGGGCTGTTCAAGCGCCACGCCAACACTTTCGGCAACTTTCCGTTCTCGCACATCATCGCGGTGCTGCTGTTGACGCTGCTCGGGCTGGCGGGCTGGATCAGCCCGATTCCCGCAGCAAGCTTTGCCGGGCTGGGCGTGGCAGTGCTGCTGGTGACCTGCGTCTGGGAATGGGTGTCGTACCATGGCGGCTGGCTGGAACCGATGGAAGCGCGCGGCTGGAGGCTGGCCATCCGGCTGCGCCAGCGCGCCGAACGCCGTCTCGCCGCACGGCTGGCCAAGCGCCACTAGATCGTCCGCTCGGTCGCGTCCCAGGCCAGCCAGGCTCCGTGCGGGTGGGCGCGGGTGACAACTTCGCCCTCCTCCCCGCCGGGCCAATAGCGCACCACCATCTCGTGAACATGCATCACCCGGTTGGCTTCGAGCGCGACCCAGGCGAGCGGCCGTTCGGGCGTGGCATTGGCCCCCGCAGATTCCATCGCCGCGGTGACCCGGGCCTGCTGATCGGCGGGAACATATTGCCAGACGATCGAATGCATCAGCATCCGGGTGGTCCCTGCGGCTTGCGGCTTGGCCAGCTCGGCCTCGACGAATTCGGCGGCGTTCATTTGCACCAGATCGGGCGGAGAGGCTTTCGCTGCGGCCACCGCAGCTGCCATCCGCTCGAACCGCACGGTGTGCTCGGGCCAGATATAGGCTTTCAGCCGCAGCGCTTGCTCGGGATCGGTCAGATCTACCGGGGCAACATCGCAGCCCTTGGTCGAGAAGATCTCGACGCGGAGATCGGGCGGCGCATCGCCCTGCCATTCGGGCTTGAATTGAATCGCCCCCGGTTCAGGCCCAACCTGCACGCCGCCTAGGTCGTAGTGATAGCGACCCAGCATCAGGTTGATCCCCGCGCTCGATCCGATCTCCAGGCATTCGAACCGCGGCGCCAGGCCCTTGTCCGCCAGCCACAGCATCGCCGCGATGAAATTGGCCGAGCGGCCGGCCTCGTTGGTCTGCGGCGGGCCATCGAGCCAGGGGAGCAATTCAGCTTCGTGGTTGCGCAGGGTCTGAGCGACGATTGCCACGTCGTCGACCCGTTCATGACCCTCGTAGATCGCTTTGAGCGCCGGTTCTGCACCCTTGAGGTGCAGCGCATGAATCCCGCCCACCAGCCGCAAAGGCAGCGCATCGGCGAGCGGCGCGCCTTGCCAGCCGCGCACCGCTTCCATCACCGCCCCGCCCTCACCGCGCTCGATCAGATCACGCAGAGCCGCGCAAATCCGCGCTGTGACAACCGCGCCTGAGGCCTGGCAATAGGCCACCTGGTTGTCGAACGCGGCAGCGACGATCCCGGCGCCGCTCGCGTTGATGTCGATGAACTGGTATGCTTCCGCCATGGTGCTCGCTCCTGCTCTGACGCGCCGCATTTGTTGCGGTTGCGAAGAGACTGCGCCTTTCTGCTGCAATGCACAAGAGGCGGCAGCGCTGATCCTTGCCCTTTGCGCCCGCGCCGCCTAAACGCCGCCAGCCATGAGCCTGCCTCTCACATTCGCCGTCCCCAAGGGCCGCATCCTCGACGAAGCGCTGCCGCTGATGGCGCGTGCCGGAGTGGTGCCTGAGGCGGGCTTCAACGACAAGGCCAACCGCGCGCTTTCGTTCGCCTGCGAAGACAGCGCGATGCGGATCATCCGGGTCCGCGCTTTCGATGTCGCCACCTTCGTCGCCCACGGCGCCGCGCAGGCCGGGATCGTCGGCTCCGACGTGGTCGAGGAATTCGCCTATCCCGACCTCTATGCACCGGTCGATCTCGACATCGGCCACTGCCGACTGGCTGTCGCCGAACCGCTAGGACAGGCCGCAAATACCTCGCGGATCAGCCACTTGCGCGTCGCCAGCAAGTACCCCAGCCTGACCCGCCGCCACTTCGAACGCCAGGGAATCCAGGCCGAAGTGGTCAAGCTCAACGGCGCGATGGAGCTGGCCCCGGGGCTGGGCCTCGCCAGCCGGATCGTCGATCTGGTTTCGACTGGCCAGACTCTCAAGGACAACGGCCTGGTTGAAACCAGCACGATCCTGCAGGTCTCGGCGCGGCTGATCGTCAATCGCGCCGCGCTCAAGACCGACGAGCGGGTCGCCGCGCTGGTCGAGCGGTTCCGCGAGCTGGCCGCCTGATGCTCCGCCTCAACACCCGCGACCCTGGCTTCGAGCAGGCCTTCAAGCGCCTCGTCGCCGATCGCCGCGAGAGCGACGAGGATGTCGCGCGCGACGTTCAGGTGATCCTCAGCGATGTGAAGAACCGTGGCGACGCGGCCTTGGTTGACATGACCGCGCGCTGGGACGGGCACAAGCTGACCACCGAGGCTGACTGGCAGATCGGCAAGAACGCCTGCCGCGAGGCCTTCGACAGCCTCAAGCCCGATCTGCGCGCCGCGCTCGAGCTGGCGGCACAGCGCATCCGCGCCTTTCACGAAAAGCAGCTGCCCAAGAACCGCGACGAGACCGACGATGTCGGCGTGCGGATGGGCGCGCGCTGGTCGGCAGTCGATGCCGCGGGGCTTTATGTTCCCGGCGGGCGTGCGGCCTATCCTTCGTCGCTGCTGATGAACGCTATCCCCGCGCGCGTCGCCGGGGTCGAGCGGCTGGTGGTGGTGACCCCGACGCCGAAGGGCGCGGTCAACCCGCTGGTGCTGGCCGCCGCGCATCTCGCCGGGGTCGATGAGGTCTGGCGGATCGGCGGCGCTCAGGCGGTCGCGGCGCTGGCCTATGGCACGCAGCGGATCAAGCCGGTCGATGTGATCACCGGCCCCGGCAATGCCTGGGTGGCCGAAGCCAAGCGCCAGCTTTATGGCGTCGTCGGGATCGACATGGTCGCCGGGCCGAGCGAAATTCTGCTGATCGCCGACGCGCAGAACGAGCCCGATTGGATTGCGGCTGACCTGCTCAGCCAGGCCGAGCACGATCCCGCCGCGCAATCGATCCTGATCACCGACGACGCGGTTTTTGCCGATACCGTCGCCGACCGGATCGGGGTCGAACTGGCAATGCTCCCGACCGCGCGGGTCGCGGCCGAAAGCTGGAACACCCACGGCACAATCATCGAAGTCGCCAGCCTGGACGAGGCCCCGGCGCTGGCCAATGCGCTCGCCGCCGAACACGTCCAGATCGCCACCGATAATCCGGAAAAGTTGTTCAAGGCGATCCGCCATGCCGGCTCGGTTTTCCTCGGGCGGATGACCCCCGAAGCGGTCGGCGACTACGTAGCCGGACCCAACCACGTGCTCCCGACCGGACGGAGAGCGCGCTTCTCTTCAGGACTTTCGGTGCTGGACTTCATGAAACGCACGAGCTTTATCGAACTCGATGAGGCAGCCTTGCGGGCCGTCGGCCCCGCAGCGATTGAACTCGCCGAGGCTGAAGGCTTGCAGGCGCATGCCCGCTCGATCGAAGTCAGGTTGGGGATATGAAAGCCTCCAAAGCCGACCAGCGTCAGGCCCGCGCCGCCGCCCGCCTCGCCGCGGTTCAGGCGCTCTACCAGCTCGAGATGGAAGCCACCCCGCTCGCGCGGCTGCTCGATGAATTCCACCAGCACCGCCTCGGCGCCGAGATCGAGGGCGACCAGTATGCTGAGGCCGAGACGGCGTTCTTCGACGACGTGGTCCAGGGCGTCGCCGCGCGGCGCGAGGAGATCGACGCGCTGCTCGCCGCGAAGCTGGCCGAGGGCTGGTCGCTCCCCCGGCTCGACCGTACCATGCTCCAGATCCTGCGCGCCGGAACCTTCGAACTGCTCGCCCGCGCAGACGTCCCAACCGCTGCCGCGATCAGCGAATACGTCGACGTCGCCCACGCCTTCTTCGAGAAGCGCGAGGCCAAGTTCGTCAACGGACTACTCGATGCAGTCGCCAAGGCGGTCCGCTGAGCCGCGAAAGCGCCTTCATCGAAATGCTGCGGGCCCTGGCCACGCATCCGGCGGCGCGGGGGCTGAGCGATGATGCGGCGGTGCTGGAAGTGGGCGGCGAAACGCTGATCATGACCCATGACAGCATGGTCGAGGGAGTCCACTTCCTCGCTGACCGGGACCCCGCCGATGTTGCCTGGAAACTGGTTGCGACCAATATGTCAGACCTTGCCGCCAAGGGCGCCGAGCCGCTGGGCGTGATGCTGGGCTATCAGTTGGGCCGCGACGATGCGCGGTTTGTGGCCGGGCTGAAAGAAGCGCTTGAGTACTACCGCGCCCCGCTGCTCGGCGGCGACACGGTCAGCGGCAACGGCCCGCAGAACCTGGGCCTGACCGCGATCGGCCGCGCCTCATTCCGCCCGGTGCCTTCACGCAGCGGAGCGCGCGCAGGCGATGGGCTGTGGATCACCGGGCCGGTCGGCGCAGCGATGCTGGGGTTCGAGGCGCTCAAGGCCGGCGCGGGCGACAGCAGCGCCTATCGCCGTCCGGTGGCACTGCTCGCCGCAGGACAGGCTCTGGCACCGCTGGTCAGCGCGATGATGGACCTGTCCGATGGGCTGCTGCTCGATGCGTCGCGAATGGCTGAAGCTTCGGGCGTAACCCTGGCGATCGAGCGCGCTGTGGTCCCCATCGCCACCTCCGAAGCCCGTCGCGATGAGGCGCTGCGCTGGGGCGAGGACTATCAGTTGCTGTTTACCCTGCCAGCCGGGACCGAACCACCAGTTCCCGCACACCGCATCGGCACGGCAGAGGCGCGCGGCGAACACGCATTGCTGCTCGACGGCGAAGTCCCGCCGGGTAAGCTAGGCTACGAACACACTTAAATCCTCCATCACCGGGGGAGGATCTGTAGCCCCTTCAATCCTTCAACACCGAACAATCCACCCCGCGCGCCTCAAGTATCGGCTTCATCTCGCGGTAGGCATAGCGGGTCAGGTGATTGGGAATCTCGGGATAGAGGTGGTGGACCAGATGGTACTGCATCCCCATCGACAGGTGGTGCCCGATCCAGGTCTTGAAGATCCGGGTGTTGTCATAACGCCCGGTGCCGCTGCGCGGGTGGTGCGGTGCCCAGCTTAGCCAATAGCGGATGTAGCTGAGCCCAAGATGGCGCGGCAACCACCACAGCAGCGCCACTTCGAGTGCATAGCCCGCCCAGCTCATCGCGAAGAAGAACGCCATCGCGCCAAGCTGAAGCAGCATGGTATCGCGCAGCGCCTCCTTTGCGGCGGGGGTGCCTATCCGTTCCAGGACGCGCTTGTAGTGGTGGATCGAGCCGTCCGCTCCAGGTTGGCGGTTGAGCCAGGTCTTGTACCAGGCGTGATACTTGCCCTTGGCTTCGTCGGTGTAGTCAGGATCCTTCTCGGGATCGTTGGTGTAATAGTGATGATGGAGGTGCATCATCCGCGCCATGCTGAACGGAAAAATCAGGATGATCGTTGCCACCTGGCCGACCGCCTCGTTCCAGAACCGGGTCTTGCTGCCGGGGCGGCCGATGTTCGAATGCATCGCCTCGTGGCTGGTGATATAGCCGCCCGCAGCGAACACGGTCGAAACGATGAAGCCCAGCCACAGCGGCAGCACGTCGAGCATCGCCAGCGGCCAGAACGCAAGCCACAGCGCAAAGCAGCCCAGGGTGACCGCAGTATAGGGCCACATTGCCTTGGTGGTGGAGGAATACTTGCGGGCAATCGCGCGCTCCTGCTGAAGCAGTGTGCGGCGGGTGTGCTGATCTAGCCCGTCGCTGTCAGGCAGCGAAATCGCCGGACCGCGTTCCAGTTCTGGAGCCAGTCCTGCTTGCAGGATTACACTGTCACTCATACCCAGCGCCCCCGTAGCGTCGCATAGAAACCCCACGGCGCGCCGATCAACAGACCAAAGCCGATCCCGCTCATCCCCCAGGGCGCAGATAATTCCCACCAGGCCAGCGACTGGGCGATGAGGGGCGCGATGAAACCGATCCCGAACAGGAACGGCATCCAATAGAACAGCTGTTTGACGGCACTTTGCATGGGGTTAACTTCTCACAAACCATCAAGGCTGGCAAGAATCCTCGGTTTCACATGAACCAAAGGGCTGTTTCGGAACGGAACGAAGCCCCGGCTGCGGCTTTCCGTAAAAGGCAGGAAAAGCGGCGGACAAGCGTTGCATTGGCGCAAAACCTGCCTATAGCGACCCCGCTGCCCCGCATTGGCGGGGCTTTCGTTATGGGCTTCAGGTTAACAAGGGGAAGTTCCCGTGGGTCTTATTGAAATCTCAATTCTGCTGGGGCTGGTCGCCGTACTTTACGGTGCCTTCACCAGCCGCCAGGTGCTCGGCGCTTCGGCCGGCAATGAAAAGATGCAGGAAATCGCTGCAGCTATCCAGGAAGGCGCTCAGGCCTACCTCGGGCGGCAGTATCGCACCATCGCCATGGTTGGCGTGGTTGTCGCGGTGCTTGTCGGCTATTTCCTCGGACCGATTTCGGCCGCGGGCTTCGTGCTTGGCGCGGTGCTTTCGGGCGCGACCGGGTTCATCGGGATGAACATCTCGGTGCGCTCGAACGTCCGCACCGCCGCTGCCGCCCAGACCGGGCTGCAGGAAGGCCTCACCTTGGCGTTCCGCGCCGGGGCGATCACCGGCATGCTGGTGGCGGGCCTTGCCCTCCTCGCGATCGCTGGCTTCTTCTGGTACCTCACCGGTCCCGCCGGTCACACCGTTGGCGGCGCTGACCGCACGGTGGTGGACGGACTCGTCGCCCTCGCCTTCGGTGCCTCGCTGATCTCGATCTTCGCGCGGCTCGGCGGCGGGATCTTCACCAAGGCTGCCGACGTCGGCGCCGATCTGGTCGGCAAGGTCGAGGCGGGCATCCCCGAAGACGATCCCCGCAACCCCGCGGTGATCGCCGACAACGTCGGTGACAACGTCGGCGATTGCGCCGGTATGGCTGCCGATCTGTTCGAAACCTATGTCGTCACCATCGGTGCGACCATGGTACTGACCGCGCTGCTGCTCAAGGGCGCGGACAACCTGATGGCGTTGATGAGCCTGCCGCTGCTGATTGGCGGCGTCTGCATCATCACCTCGATCATCGGCACCTATTTCGTCCGTCTGGGTGGCGGCAAGAACATCATGGGCGCCATGTACAAGGGCTTCCTGGTCACCGCGGTGCTCTCGGTCCCGGCGATCTGGTGGGCGATCGGCTATGCGTTGGGTGACATGGAAACGGCAATTGCCGGGCAGACCTACACCGGCCGCACGCTGTTCTATTGCTCGTTGCTCGGCCTGGTCATCACCGGGCTGATCATCTGGATCACCGAGTACTACACCGGTACCAACTATCGCCCGGTGCGCTCGATCGCCAAGGCTTCGGAAACCGGCCACGGCACCAACGTCATCCAGGGTCTGGCGATTTCGCTGGAATCGACCGCCTTGCCGACGCTTGTGATTGTCGCCGGGATCGTCATCGCCCACCAGCTGGCGGGCCTGATGGGCATCGCCTACGCGGCGACCGCGATGCTGGCGCTGGCCGGGATGGTCGTCGCGCTCGACGCCTACGGTCCGGTCACCGACAACGCTGGCGGGATTGCCGAAATGGCTGGGCTTGACGACGAAGTCCGCGCCAAGACTGACGCGCTCGACGCCGTGGGCAACACCACCAAGGCGGTGACCAAGGGCTATGCGATCGGATCGGCCGGCCTTGCCGCGCTGGTGCTGTTCGCCGCCTATACGACCGACCTCAAGGAGTTCTTCCCGGCCTTTTCCGATGGAAATCTGGCCAATGGTGAAGTCAGCTTCAGCCTTGAAAACCCCTACGTCATCGTCGGCTTGCTGCTTGGCGCCCTGCTCCCGAACCTGTTCGGTTCGATGGGCATGACCGCCGTGGGCCGCGCTGCGGGCGAAGTGGTCAAGGATGTCCGCGATCAGTTCGCCAAGAACCCCGGCATCATGACCTACGAAACCAAGCCGGACTATGCCCGCACGGTCGATCTGGTCACCAAGGCGGCGATCAAGGAAATGATCATTCCCTCGCTGCTGCCAGTGGCGGCACCGATCCTGGTCTATTTCGTGATCACCGCCGTGGCGGGCCAGGCCAACGGCTTCGCCGCGCTGGGTGCGCTGCTGCTGGGCGTGATCGTCGGCGGGCTGTTCGTCGCGATCTCGATGACCTCGGGCGGCGGCGCCTGGGACAATGCCAAGAAGTTCATCGAAGACGGCAACCACGGCGGCAAGGGCTCTGAAGCCCATAAGGCCGCGGTGACTGGCGACACAGTCGGCGATCCCTATAAGGACACCGCCGGCCCCGCCGTCAATCCGATGATCAAGATCACCAACATCGTCGCGCTGCTGCTGCTCGCGGCGCTGGCCGGCGGGCACTAAGCCCGCCGCGCCAAACAACTGGTGCACACGAACCCCGTCCGGAACCAATCCGGGCGGGGTTCTTCTTTGCGATCATTAGGCTTTCCTTGGGATTTTAAGGTTAATGCCCTTGTTGCGGTGACGCATTGCGCCGCGCCATGGGACCCTGAATCTGGCGAGCACGGCATCTTCGACCCAGCCCGATGACCAGCGCCCCGGCGCCGGACCCGTCGCCGTGCCTGCCGGCAACATCCGTCCGGTTTCGTGGCAAACGATGGACTCGCCCGAAGCCCGCCTCGCCTGGGACGCACTGGCGCTGTGCGCGGCCGAGCCTAACCCTTTCCACGAAAGCTGGTACCTGCTGCCCGCGTTGCGCGCGCTTGACCCCAAGGGTTCAGTGCAACTGCTGCGGTTCGAATTTGACGGCGAGCTGGCCGGGATCCTGCCGCTGCGGCGCGAGCCGCGCTATTACCGTTGGCCGATCCCGCAACTGACAAACTGGATCCACGGCAATTGCTTTCTTGGTGCACCGCTGGTCGCCGCCGGGCTGGAGCGGCCATTCTGGCGCGCGCTGCTGGCCTGGGCCGATGCTCACCCCCGTGCCGGGCTGTTCCTCCACCTCGCCCAGATCCCGCTCGACGGGCCGCTGTGGAGCGCGTTACAGGCGGTGTTGGCCGAGCAGGACCGGCAGGCCGCGCTGGTCTCCCGCGAGGCGCGGGCAATGCTCGACTCCAGCCTTGCGCCAGAGGCCTATTTCGAAGCCAGCATGAGTGCCAAGAAGCGCAAGGAGCTGCGCCGCCAGCACACCCGCCTGGCCGAACTTGGCGAGCTGACATTTGAGCGCCGCCGCGACGATGCCCATTTGCTGCGCTGGTGCGAGGATTTCCTCGCGCTCGAACATTCCGGGTGGAAAGGCACCGCCGGTTCCGCGCTTGGCTCGCATCAGGCGACCGCACGGATGTTCAAGGAAGCGCTTTCAGGTGCGGCTTCGCACGACCGGCTGGAACGGCTGACATTGAGCCTCGACGGCGAGCCGATCGCGATTCTGGTCAACTTTCTCACCCCCCCCGGCGCCTATTCGTACAAGACCGCATTCGACGAACGCTATGCCCGGTTCTCGCCCGGGGTGCTGATCCAGCGCGAGAACCTCGCCCTGCTGGGCCATGCCGAAGTGCGCTGGTGCGACAGCTGCGCCGCTGCCGACCATCCGATGATCGAGCGGATCTGGCGCGAAAAGCGCAGCGTCGGCCGGATTTCGATCGCGATCGGCGGCAAACTGCGGCGCGCGCTGTTCGCCCGTCTGGTCCGCGCCGAACTGGGGCGCAAGCCAGCGGGGCTCGATGCAGAGGAATAGGTTGCCGAACGCGATCTATTGACGCGTCAGCAGCAGCGCCGCAAAGGCGCGGCATGGAAAATCAACGCACACCCCAACAGCTGGTCGACAGCCTGCGCAAGCTGCTCGAGGTTCAGGACCAGGGCGGCGACCATTTCCTTGGCCGCAAGAAGCGCGGCGGGATCGGCCGGGTCTTTGGCGGCCAGGTGATCGCCCAGGCGCTCCACGCCGCCGAGCTGACCGTCGATCCGGCCCGTCCCGCCCATTCGCTGCACTGCTATTTCCTGCGCGGCGGCAGCGAGGATTTTGAGACCGACTATCAGGTTGAACGCGATTTCGACGGTGGCTCGTTCTCCAACCGCCGGGTGGTTGCCAGCCAGCAGGGCCGCCCGATCCTCACCCTCACTGCCTCGTTCCAGAAGCACGAAGAGGGATTGCACCATCTTGATGTGCAAATGCCCGATGTCCCCCCGCCTGAAGAGCTTGAAACCGAAGCCGAAGTGCGCCGCCGCTACGCCGAAAAGGCTCTGCCCGAAGCCCAGCACCATTTCCTCAGCGCCCGCCCGATCGAACTGCGCGCCGTCGAGGGACGCCACTGGATGAACCCGCAGCCGGCCCCGCCGTACTCGCACTCGTGGTTCCGCGCAGTCGCGCCGCTGCCCGATGATCCGCGTATCCACCGCGCTATCCTGGCCTTCGCCAGCGACATGACCCTGCTTGGCACCTCCGCGCTGCCCCACGGCCTGAGCTGGGCGCGCGGCGAGGTGATCAGCGCCAGTCTGGACCACACGGTCTGGTTCCACGAACCGTTCCGCGCCGACGAATGGCTGCTCTATGCCACCGACAGTCCGTGGACCGGCAACGGCCGCGGCATGAACCACGGCCGGATCTTCACCCGCGACGGCCGCCTGGTTGCCAGCGTGGCGCAGGAAGGGATGATCCGCAGGGCGAAGCCGAAGGGGTGAGTCACTTCAAGATCCCCTCCATTTTGCGAAGCCAAATGGGGAGGTGGCAGCGCGAGGCGAAGTCGGCAGAAGGCCAACCGCTGACGCAGGGGGTAACCACGCCGAAATCGACCCTGTCGCGCCATGGATCGAGCTTTCCGGTGCGAAGGACGGTCGTGTCTGCACTGGCTGGCGCCTCAGCAGCAACGACCAGCGGACGCGCCGCGCCTCCTTCCGGAACGACAAGCGCGGCTGCCAGGACTCCAACACATCCTGTTCGATACATTCGCCCAAAGTCCATTGCGCCAAAGCTTGGCTACGACACCCGGAGGTATCCTTAACCAAGTCCAGCAAGCGATCCCAGGCGGGGGAAAAGCAATAGGTGGTGGGCGAATCCGTGACCGGTCCGACTTGCAATCATGCGGTTTCTGGCAATGATGCGGTAATGGTTAGTCCCGACACCGACCGCGATCATCTCTACCTGATCGGGGTTGTCGCAATCTTCTTTGCTTGTGCCGCTGTCCGGATCGGCCTTCCGCCCGGCCCGATTTTCGACGAACGCTATTATGTCGAAGCGGCCAGACATCTTGCGCAAGGGACCAAAGTTTTCAACCGCGAGCACCCGATGCTGGCCAAGGAGATTCTCGCATTGGGTTGGTGGCTGTTTGGCAACAACCTTGGCGGCTACCGGGTCTTTCCTTTGCTGTTTGGTAGCGCTGGCCTTTATTTTGCGGCGCGCGCTCTGTGGTCTCGCACCGGATCGGCTTTCGCGGGAATCACATTCGCGATCTTGTTGGCTAGCGGCTTCCTGTTGCTCGGCTTGTCCAGAATGACCTTGCTGGAACCGTTCGTGTTCTTCTTCGCGGCACTGGCGTTTCACTGGCAGGCCCGTGGCAATTCATGGCTGGCTGCTGCGGCGATTGCCGCAAGCGTTGCCTGCAAATGGACTTCGGCGCCCCTGGCGCTGGCATTACTTGCCATCCACCTGGCTCGCCGTGACTGGGTCGCTGCGATCAAATTCAGTGCCATCGGCGCTGGCGCATATTTGCTCACGTTCGTTCCGGGACTCTTCGTCAGTGAAAATCCCCTCAAGCCGTTAGAGCTTGCACATCTGCATCTGGCGATGAACTCTTGGCTCGGCGTATTTGTTGGCGATCACCCTTACAGCTCGCAATGGTGGGAATGGCTTTATGGCGGCGGCCACCTGTTTGCGGCAAACGGCAACTACGGGGGGGCCCAGCGCGTCGTGCTTGTGGCCGTTAATCCAGTAACCGCGCTTGCTGCCCTGTTCGCCATCTTGCGATTTCGCGATCGGTTCATCTCGGTAGTCGGGCTTGCCAGCCTGGCTTTGTTTCCTCTGTCGGGTAAGCCGGTCTTGCTCATCCACCAGTTCATTTTCGCCCATACCTTCATGCTCGCAGCGCTTGCAATTGAACTCTCTCGGTTGCCCCGCCGGTTCTCCCAGCTGTACTTACTCGCTGCGGTTGGAGCGTTTGCATTGTATTTCTCCGCGTTTACTTCGGGCAAGAATTCGTTCACTTGGCCCTACACGTTCAACACGATGGACCGTAAGATCACCAAGGACGCACGGGAGCGGCAACATCGCGGCAAGCGCTGCCTGGAACAGCCAACGGACTGCTTCTAGCGCACAGGGTTGGAAGTCTGAACCTCGCGTCAATGGTCTCAAAGTACGCTTCACCCTGCACCGGGTTGCGTCAATTCGGCCCCCACTTCCAAACAGGAAAGGTCTTCGTGCTTACAAATCAAAGCTGTTTGTCACCCGCCCGGGTGGTAAAAGTCATACACCGCCTGCGCCACCGCCGCGCTCACCCCGGGAGCCCGCTGCAGGTCCTCCAGCGCCGCCGCCCGCACCTTGCCTGCGGTGCCGAAATGCAGCAGCAGCGCGCGTTTCCGCGCCGGGCCGATCCCGGAGATTTCGTCGAGCGGGCTGGCGGTAATCGCCCGGCTGCGCTTGTCGCGGTGGGCGCCGATGGCGAAGCGGTGGACTTCGTCGCGGAGGCGCTGGAGGTGGAACAGTAGCGGCGAATTCTCCGTCAGCATCTTCTCACGGCCGTCGGGGAAGTGAAACACCTCGCGGCCCTCGCGGCCGTGATGCGGGCCCTTGGCGATGGCGATCAGCGGGACGTCCTCGATCCCGAGCTCCTCAAGGGTGTCGCGCGCCGCGCTCATCTGGCCCTTGCCGCCGTCGATCAGCACGAGGTCGGGCCACATTCCGCCGTCGCGATCCGGGTCTTCGTCCTGGGCTCTCGCAAAGCGCCGCGAGAACACCTCGCGCATCATGCCGAAGTCGTCATCGCTCTGGGCGGTCTTGATGTTCCACTTGCGGTACTGGCCTTTGAGCATGCCCTCCGGCCCTGCCACCACCATCGCGCCGAGCGCATGGGCGCCCGAGACGTGGCTGTTGTCGTAGACCTCGATCCGCTGCGGCGGCTCCGCCAGTTCGAGGAATTCGGCGAGCTCGCGGTTGAGCCGGGCCTTGGTCCCGCTCTCGGCCGCGCGGCGCTCGAGCGCTTCCATGGCATTGCGGCTGGCCTGCTCCATCAGCCGCCGCCGGTCGCCGCGCTGCGGGACCGAGACCTCGACCTTGCCCCCCGCCGCACCGGCCAGAGCCTCGGCCAGCAGTTCGGCTTCGGAGAGCTTGCGGTCCACGAGAATGAGCCGGGGCGGCGGGACCTCCTCATAGAATTGAGCGAGGAAAGCGGTGAGCACTTCGGCCTCGTCCAGCCCCTCGGTGTGGCTGGGAAAGAACGCGCGGTGGCCCCAGTTCTGGCCGCCGCGGATGAAGAACGCCTGGACCGCGAACTGGCCGTTCTTGACCGCGACCGCGAACACGTCGGCGCTGCCCACCCCCTCGGCATTGATCGCCTGACTGCCCTGGATGAAAGTCGCCGCGCGGAGCCGGTCGCGGAGCATCGCGGCGGTTTCGAAATCGAGGTTGGCGGCGGCAGCCTCCATCTGGGCATTGAGTTTGGCCTGGACCGCTGAGCTCTTGCCGCCGAGGAAGTCCTTGGCCTGCTCGACCAGCTCGGCGTAGCCTCCATCATCGATCCGCCCGACGCAGGGCGCCGAGCAGCGCTTGATCTGGTAAAGCAGGCACGGTCGGTCGCGCCGGGACAGGAAGCTGTCCGAGCACGAGCGCAGCAGGAACAGCTTCTGCAGCGCGTTGATGGTTGTGTTGACCGAGCCGGCGCTGGCGAAGGGACCGTAATAGTTGCCCTTGGCCTTCCTTGCCCCGCGGTGCTTCATGATCCGCGGGAACTGGTGATCGGCGCGAAGCAGGATGAACGGGAAGCTTTTGTCATCGCGCAGCAGCACGTTGTAGGGCGGGCGGAACCGCTTGATCAGCTGGGCTTCGAGCAGCAGCGCCTCGGCCTCGGAATTGGTGGTGACGATGGTCAGCGAGCGGGTCTGGCTGACCATCCGCTGCAGCCGCAGCGGTAGCCGATCGACCTGGAGGTAGTTGGCAACCCGGTTCCTCAGCACCCGCGCCTTGCCGACGTAGAGAACGTCGCCACGGGCATCGCACATCCGGTAGACCCCGGGTTTGGGCTTCAGCGTCTGCACCACCTCGCGGATAGCCGCTACGCCTGCTTCCAGATCAGGCTGGCTGCCCTGCATCGTATAGGTCGCGCGCTCCTCGTTGAAGCGCTCGGCACCTTTGGGATGCGGCGGGGTTCCGGCGGGGCTGCGGGCCATGGGCTGAGCGATAGACCCACACCGGAACAGGCGGAAGCGGCTTGTTGACGGCTTTCCCCGGTCTGTTAGCGTATCGGCAAGTAGCAGGAGGAACGGGCGGGTGCGGCAACTTCAGGGAATGGACGCCAGTTTCGTTGCGATGGAGACCCGCAACTCACCGATGCACATCGGCTCGATCCTGGTTTACAACCCTGAGACCGCGCCTGGCGGCTTTGTCCGCTTCAAGGATATCCTGCGGTTTTACGAAAGCCGGCTGCAGCTGTCGAAGACTGTGCGCCAGCGACTGGTGCGGGTGCCGTTCGATCTCGACTATCCTTACTGGATCGAGGATCCCGAGTTCGATCTGGAATATCACGTCCGCCACGTTGCGCTGCCCAAACCAGGCGATTGGCGTCAGCTGTGCATCCAGGCCGCGCGGGTGTTCGCCCGCCCGCTCGATCTGACCCGGCCGCCATGGGAGTTCACCGTTGTCGAAGGGCTGGACAACGTTCCGGGCGTTGCCAAAGGCAGCTTTGCGATCGTTACCAAGGTTCACCACGCCGCGATCGACGGGATGAGCGGGATCGACCTGCTCGAAGCCCTGCATACGCAAACCCCCGATGCCCCCGCGCCCGAAAAGCCCGATCGCTGGAAGGCAGAAGATGTGCCGAGCTCTTCGAGCCTGCTGGCACGATCATGGTTCAATGCGGTGACCAATCCGTTCAAGCAGATCAAGGTTGTTACGCAAGCCGTGCCAGGCCTGGCCAAGGCGGTGCAAGGACTTGTTTCGAAGGAGCTTTCGGTCAGCGGTGACATGCTTGCCCCGCGCAGCCGCTTCAACGCGGTGATCTCTCCGGGCCGGGTGGTTGAAGGTCGCAGCTTTCCGCTAGCCGATATCAAGGCGATCCGTGCGCTGGTACCGGGCTGCAAGGTCAACGACGTGTTCCTGACGATCATCGGCGGAGCCCTGCGCCGCTATCTGCTGGCCAAGGACGATCTGCCCGAAAAGACGCTGACCGCGATGGCGCCAATCTCGGTGCGGGCGAAGGACGAGAAGGGCGACATGGGCAACCAGGTGGCGGCGATGGTCGCCCCGCTTGGCACCCACATCGCCGATCCGGTCGAGCGGCTGACCTATGTGTTCGGACAGACCGGCAAGAGCAAGGCGATGACCGACGCCTTGGGCGCGCGCAACATGACCGAGATCAGCAAGGTCAGTCCGGCGCTGTTCATGGCGCTGGGGGCCCAGCTTTACACCCGGCTTGGACTGGCCAACCGGGTCGGGCCGCCGTTCACCACTGTGGTCACCAATGTCCCTGGCCCGCCGGTGCCGATCTATTCGGCCGGAGCGCGGTTGGAGAGCATGATGGGGCTGCTCTGCCTGACCGACGGGCTGGGCCTGGGCCACGTGGTTCAGTCCTATGTCGATGAAGCGACGATATCGTTCACCGCATGCCGCAAACTGCTGCCCGATCCCGATTTCTACATCGCCTGCATCGAAGAGAGTTTTGCCGAACTGCGCAGCGCCGAACCTGGGCCGACCGCCCCTGCCGAAGTAAGCAAGTCCGCCAGCAAACCCAAGAAGTCGGCTGCCAAGCCGCGCAAGAGCAAGAAGGTATGACCGCGACTAGCAGCGCTCGCCCGCTCCGTTCGCCAGCGCTACGTCCGCCTAACCGCTTGCTGGTGCTGGCGGAAACCCGGGCAGTGTTCGAGCTCGCCGCGTTCTATGCCACCCGCGGCTTGCTGGGCATGTTGCCCAAGGGCGACGGTCACCCGGTGCTGGTGCTGCCGGGTTTTCTCGCCTCTGACACCTCGAGCGGACCGATGCGACGGCTTCTTCGGGATCTAAGCTTTGAAGCTCACGGCTGGGGGCTTGGCCGCAATGTCAGGATCGACAATGCGCGGGTCGAGGCGATGGAAGAGCTTTTGCTCCGCATCCATCGCAACAGCGGGCGTAAGGTATCAATCGTCGGCTGGAGCCTGGGCGGGGTTTTCGCTCGCGAACTGGCCAAGCTGCACCCAGAAGCAGTTCGCATGGTGATCACGCTCGGCAGTCCGCTCAACGACGATCGCCGCCACACCAATGCCACCGGGCTGTTCGAAAGGCTCAACGGCAAGAACCCAGAGCCTGTCCGCAACAACCGATTTACGGGGCTGCACCTCGCCCCGCCGGTACCGACCACCTCGATCCTGACTCGCGGTGATGGGATCGTCCACTGGCGCGGCTCGGTTCAGCACCCAGCCCATGGTCATGATCTGACCGAGAATATCGAGGTCCGCGCCAGCCACCTCGGGCTAGGCGTCAACCCCAGCGTGATGGTGGCGCTTGCCGATCGGCTGGCGCAACCCGAAGGCCACTGGCAACCGTTCCTTGCGCGCCGCTCGCAGCGGTGGATGTTCCCTCAATCACGATTGCACTAGGTATTATGTCGACTCGCCACCTGATTGATCCCGAGATCCTGCCGCTGATCGAGCTTATGGCTCTAAGCGAGTTCAGCCATGATGGCCTGGCGCAAAGTCGCGCGGAGTTCGAAATGCGCGCCGCCTTCATGGGCGAGCCCGTGCTCAAGCCCGAGATCAGGATTGCCGAGGGACCCGCCGGTCCTCTCGAGATTTACTGGTTCGATCCAGCGCCTGGTAAAGCGGATCGACCGGCGCTGCTCCATATCCACGGCGGCGGGATGATCATCGGTTCGGCAAAGTCGATGCAGCATGGCCCCGCGATGATGGCGCTGGAAACCGGTATGCCGGTGGCTTCGGTCGAATATCGGCTGGCACCTGATCACCCGTTTCCTGCTCCACAAGAGGACTGCTTGGCTGCGTTGGATTGGCTAAGCAGCAATGCCGATGCGCTTGGTATCTGCCCCGGACGGATCGGAATCATTGGCGAAAGTGCGGGCGGCGGGCTTGCCGCGGCGACAGCGCTGATGGCGCGCGATCGCGGCGGACCGGCGCTCGCGGCGCAGTTCCTGATCTATCCAATGCTCGATCACCGCACCGGCGGACCGGATTGCCCCTGGCGTAACCCGACCACTGGCGAATTCATCTGGACCCGCGCTTCCAATCGGTTCGGCTGGGAGGCGCTGCGGGGCGACTTTGCGCTGGACGATGTGCGCATAGGTTGGTTCTCACCCACCCTCGCCGCAGACCTTGCGGGCTTGCCGCCCACCTGGATCGGCACGGGCAACCTTGATCTGTTTCTTGACGAAGACCTTGACTATGCGCGGCGTCTGACAGCCGCGGGCGTGCCAGCCGAACTGCATGTCTATCCCGGCGGGGTCCACGCCTTCAACGCCGTGGCGGAGAGCCGGCTGGCCAAAGCCTTTTACCGGGACCTGTTCGAAGCGATTGGCCGGTCGCTCAGCTAGCAACCGGCCGAAAGCGCTATCAAACCGCGCGGCCGTCGACGCTGACGTTGCGGATCCGCCCGTCTCTGTCGATCGCGCAGGTGAAACTGCCGCTGCCGCTGGTGCGGCCCTGAACGCGCCAGCCGTCGCCATCGCGGTTGACCGAATCGATCTCCTCAACCCTGGTCGAGCCGCGCGAGACTTCATCCATGCAGCGATCGATCGCGCCGTCGATGGCAGTGTCGCCATTGCCGCGCGATTCCGAGCGATTATCGCGGTCATCATCGGCATAGCCGCCGCTGCTGCGCTCACGCTGTTCGGGATAGCTGTTGTCGGGGTAGCGATAGTCGCGCTCGCGCTGCTTGTTCTTGTTGGCGTTGCTGGCGGCGCTGGCAACCGCAGCAATTCCGCCGAGGATCAGGATCCCGGCGATAACGTCGCCAGTGTCGACCCGATCGCGGTGACGATGACCGCCCCAGCCGCCCCAGTTGCGGTGATTGGCCATGGCCGGCGGAGCCGCCAGCGAAGCGATCGCCAGCGAGGCCAGAACCGTCGCGACGCGGGATTTCTTGATCATGATGCAAACCCTCCGGAGACCTGCTTCCAACCCCTGTCGGAACGTTGCAGTGCTCCCTGAAAACAAACGACTAGGCGGCCCAGGCTTGCTCAGGCCTGAACCGCCTTCGTCATTCAGATGTGGTACCGCCGCAGCTCAGTAGCGGTTGAGCCCGCGAAGACCGTCGAAATTCACGTCGACCACCCGGCCGCGCTCATAACGGCACCTGAACGAACCGCTGTCATAGCCGCGTACACCGTTGTTCCAGCCGCGGTAGTCACCGCCCCAGCCCTGGCCGTAATTGCTGTCGCCCCGGCGCCAGTTGTGGCCGCGGCTGTTGACGGCTATCCGGCCGCGTACCTCGAAACCGTAACGGGTATCACGGACCGAGCGGATGTCGGTGACGTCAGCGCGGCCATAGGAATAGCGTCCGGCGGCGCGTTCTGCTGCATAGACGCACTGCTCAACGGCACTGCGCGGGTTGCCTCCGCCCCAGCGGTTGTCGCCGTAGCCGTGGCCACGGTCATTGCCATAGCCGTCACCATAACCGGCGCGATCGTAGCGGTAGTCACCGTCGCGATAGCGGCTATCGCGATCATAGCGGCCGTCGCGGTCATAGCGATCGTTCTTGCTCGCAGCCGAGGCGACCGCAGCGATGCCGCCGATGATCAGCGCGCCGGCAATAACATCGCCAGCGCTGACGCCGTCGCGATGACGATGTTCAGCGTGGGCTGGGGTCGCCGAAGAGATCGCCATCGCGCCAGCCGCGATGGTTCCGACCAGGGCTTTGGACAGGGTCTTCATGGCTTGTCTTCCTTCACTCGTACCAGGCGGAATAGCCCGGCGTTGAGCAAGGTTTAGCGAATCGGCAGTGGCGCGAAGCTGAACCCGGCGGTTAGGTTACGTTCAGCTTTATAAGCATTTTTATGAACAGTGCTTCATGAGGGCGCAAGCCCGGTCCATTGCGCGAAAAACGCCAGGATGTCGGCGTTCTCGGCGACCAGCTTGTCGGTTGGCTTGCCCGAACCGTGTCCGGCGCGGGTATCGATGCGGATCAGGGCCGGCCTGGTCCCCGCGCCGCTCGCCTGCAAGCGGGCGGCATATTTGAAGCTGTGTCCGGGAACGACTCGGTCATCCATGTCGGCTGTGGTCACCAGAACCGCGGGATAGGCCGCGCCGGTACGGATGTTGTGGTAGGGCGAATAGGCGCGAAGCACCCGCCAATCGGCCTCCTTTTCGGGGTAGCCGTAATCATCGACCCAGCTGCGCCCAACGGTGAAGCGATCGAATCGCAGCATATCCATGACCCCGACCGCCGGGTTGGCCGCGGCAAACAGATCCGGTCGCTGATTGAGCACGGCGCCGACAAGCAGGCCGCCGTTGGAGCGGCCCTGAATCGCAAGACCGCCCCTTGGCGCGATCCCTTCGGCGATCAGATATTCGCCGGCAGCGATGAAATCGTCGAACACGTTCTGCTTGTTGGCCAGCCGTCCTGCTTCGTGCCAGGCCTTGCCGTTCTCACCCCCGCCGCGCAGGTTGGCGAGGGCAAAGGCTCCGCCCGCCTCAAGCCAGGCCATCCGGACGGCCGAGAAGCCCGGCGTCTGCGCCTTGTCAAACCCGCCATAGCCATAGAGCAGTGTCGGAACTGGTTTGCCGGCGAGGCTTTTCTTGCGCACCAGGAACATCGGCACGCGGGTGCCGTCCTTGGATTTGAAGTATCGCTGCTCGACCAGATAGGCCGCGGGATCGAAGGCGAGCCTGGGGCGGGCGAACGGCAAAACTTCGCCGCTTTCCAGGTTATAGCGAAACACCGTTGCCGGCTGATTGAAGCTGGTGAACGAGTAAAAGGTTTCCGGATCGCCTGGCCGTCCTTTGAAACCAGATGCGGTGCCGATGGCGTTCAGCGACATCGCCTGGGCAGGCTTGCCGGTGAGATCGAACACCAGCGCCCGGGTCGAAGCGTCCTCAAGATAGGCGAGGATCAGTTTTTTGCCGATGATCGAGCCCTGTTGCAGCGTTTCGCTGCGCTGCGGCACCAGTTCCCGCCAGGCCGGATGCTTGCTGGCCAGGTCGATCGCGACAAGACGGTAACGCGGCGCCTGCCAGCTGGTAACGAACCACAACTTGCTGCCCATCCCTTCAACCAGCTTCCAGTCGTGCTCAAACCCGGTGACCAACGGGCGAACCTTCCAGCCCAGCTTGTTGCGCGCTTTGAGGTCGATCGTGCGAACTTCATGCCGCGCATCGGTGCCGGTCGCGCTGAAGATCAGGACAAAGCGCCCGTCCGAGGTTACTTCGGCGCGGTGGCTTCGTTCGGGGTGATCGGGGGTCGCAAAGACCAGCTCATCGGCGTCCTGCGTTGTGCCGATGCGATGGAAATAGACTGCCTGGTTGTAATTGCGTGCCTGAAATGTCTGCCCTTCCGCTGGCTCTGGAAAGCGCGAATAGAGAAAACCTTTTTCGCCGATCCAGGCAAGCGCGGTGAATTTGGCCCAGCGGATCTCATCGGGCAAGGAAGCGCCGCTTGCCACGTCGATGAGCTTGAGGACCCGCCAGTCGCTGCCGCCGTCCTGGATAGAATAGAGCAGATAGCGGCCGCGGTCGGACGGCATCCATGCATCGAGCGCGGCGGCGCCATCCTTGGCCCAGCCATTGGGATCGAGCAGCAGTCGCGGTTCGCCGTCGATCCCGCGACGAACGAACAGCTGCGACTGGTTCTGCAGACCGGAATTGCGGGTGTAGAAATAGGACCGCCCGGCCTTTTCTGGCAAGCTGAAGCGTTCGTGATCGAGCAAGGCGCGAATACGCTCGGCAAACCAGGGTCGCGCCGCAAGCGTGGTCAGATAGCCTTCGCTCAGATGGTTCTGCCGCGCGACCCACTGCGCCACTTCGGGATCGGCGCGAACGTCGTTCTCCAGCCAGCGGTAAGGGTCGGCCAGCGTTTCACCGAACTGAACCTCCACCAGCTCACCTTTGCGGGTTGCCGGGTAGGAAAGCTCGTTGGACTCGGCGGCAAGCGACGCGCCAAGTACGGCAACCACGGCACCGGCCAGGATGCGCGCGCGGCGCAGCATGCGGACTGCTCCCAACAGACAAAAGGCGGCTGCAAGCCTAGAGCCTGCAGCCGCCTTTGCAATCCACGGTTCGATGAACGGCCTCAGGCCTCGGCGAAGGCTTCGTCTTCGCTCATCACTGGACCCGAATCCTGACCCTTGGCGTCGGTATCGCGATCAACCAGTTCGATCACCGCCATCGGCGAGGCATCGCCGGCGCGGATCCCGGCCTTGATGACCCGGGTGTAACCGCCGGCACGGTCGGCATAGCGCGGCGCCAGCACGTCGAACAGCTTGACCAGCTGGGCATCGTCGAGCAGCCGGGCATGCGCGAGGCGGCGGTTGGAAAGCCCGCCGCGCTTGGCCAGCGAGATCAGCTTTTCAACATAGGGACGCAGCTCACGCGCCTTGGGCAGCGTGGTGGTGATCTGTTCGTGCTTGATCAGCGCCGCCGCCATGTTGCGGAACAGCGCCTTGCGGTGTGATGAAGTGCGATTGAGCTTACGCCCGCCGAGCTTGTGACGCATCTGTCTATCCTTCGTTCGTTATGGGGCCGTATCAGGTACCCCAGACCAGGTGCTGGATGGGCGGCACCAACCCTGGTTCTTAACCCAGCAGCTCTTGCTCGAGCTTCTTGGCCATCTCTTCGATGTTCTCAGGCGGCCAGCCGGGGATGTCCATGCCCAGGCGCAGCCCCATCGAGCTCAGGACTTCCTTGATCTCGTTGAGCGACTTGCGCCCGAAATTTGGCGTGCGCAGCATCTCGGCTTCGGTCTTCTGGACCAGATCGCCGATGTAGATGATGTTGTCGTTCTTGAGGCAATTGGCGCTGCGAACCGACAGCTCGAGCTCGTCAACCTTCTTGAGCAGGTAACGATTGAGCTGGTTGGTATCGCCTTCATCGCTTGGCGCGGCAGCGGCCATGCCGATCATCGGCGAGGTGCCAACCGGCATCGCATCCTCGAAGTGGACGAAGAGCGAGAGCTGGTCCTGCAGGATCCGCGCGGCATAGGCGATGGCATCTTCCGGGGTCACCGTTCCATCGGTTTCGACCGTCAGGTTGAGCTTGTCGTAATCGAGCTCCTGCCCGATCCGCGCATTGTCGACCTTGTAGGAAACCTGACGCACCGGCGAGTAGAGCGAGTTGATCGGGATCAGACCGATCGGCGCATCTACCGGGCGGTTGCCCACGGCAGGGACATAGCCCTTGCCGGTATCGGCGGTCAGTTCCATGTTGAGCGTCGCGCCCTCGTCAAGGTGGCAGATCACCAGATCCTTGTTCATCACCTCAATATCGCCCGAAACCGCGATATCACCCGCGGTGATCTCGCCCGGGCCAGCAGCCGAAAGCTGAAGCCGCTTGGGGCCTTCGCCCTGCATACGCAGGGCGATCTGCTTGACGTTGAGGACGATGTCGGTGACGTCTTCACGGACACCGGCGAGCGACGAGAATTCGTGCAGCACGTTGTCGATCTTGATCGAGGTGATCGCGGCGCCCTGCAGGCTGGAGAGCAGAACCCGGCGCAGGGCGTTGCCCAGCGTCAGACCGAAGCCGCGCTCGAGCGGTTCGGCAACGAAGGTCGCGCGGCGCTTGGCATCGGTGCCCGGCTTGACTTCAAGCGCGTTGGGCTTCTTCAGTTCCTGCCAGTTCTTGATATTGACGGACATGGACTTCCCCTTGGGGTTTGTTCTGGCGGGAGTGGCCGGTTCGCTCAATGAGCTTGCGCGGCCGCTCCGAAACTGCGGCAGGGCAGGATGCCCAACCGCGAACGGCAAATCAGACGCGGCGACGCTTCGAGGGCCGCACGCCATTGTGCGGGATCGGCGTCACGTCGCGGATCGAGGTGATGGTGAAACCCACCGCCTGGAGCGCACGCAGCGCGCTTTCACGGCCCGAGCCAGGCCCCTTCACTTCAACTTCAAGCGTACGCACACCGTGTTCGGCGGCCTTCTTGCCAGCATCGTCGGCGGCGACCTGGGCGGCATAAGGCGTCGACTTGCGGCTGCCCTTGAAGCCCATCATTCCGGCGCTGGACCAGCTGATCGCATTGCCTTGCGCATCGGTGATGGTGATCATGGTATTGTTGAAGCTGGCATTCACATGGGCGATGCCGCTTGAGATGTTCTTCCGCTCGCGGCGCTTGATGCGCTGGGGTTCGCGTGCCATTTCGAATTCCTAATCGTCTGTCGGTGAAAAAAGATAGCTGCGTTCGGAGTGAAGCGCGGCTTACTTCTTCTTGCCGGCGATGGCCTTGGCCTTGCCCTTACGGGTGCGGGCGTTGGTGTGAGTGCGCTGGCCGCGAACCGGCAAGCCCTTGCGATGGCGCAGGCCGCGATAGCAGGCCAGATCCATCAGACGCTTGATGTTCATCGCGGTGTCACGGCGAAGATCGCCTTCGACCATGTGGTCGGCGTCGATCGTCTCGCGGATGTGCAGCACTTCCTGATCGCTGAGATCGGCCACGCGGCGACTGTGATCGATCCCGATCTTGTCGGCGATCGACTTGGCCTTGTGGGCGCCAATTCCGTGAATGTAGGTCAGCGCAACAATCACGCGCTTGTTGGTGGGGATATTGACCCCGGCAATACGAGCCACTTAATTCTCCATGCTCCACAGGGGGAAAGGTCAGTTTCCAGCCCTATCTCAGCGCTTTGACACCCGCAGAACGGCAAAAAGCCCGGTTGGTGCGCAAGGTAAGCTGCGCCCTCCGGACAGACCCGTTTTTGTCGAATGAAGCGAGCGCTTAGGGCGATTCGCGCAAAGTGTCAACCGGACGAAAGCGGGGGTACCAGATCAAGTCCGGCAATGTTCCGATTGCGGTCGAAACATAGTCCGGATCCGGCCATCCGTCAAAGCGCCAGCCGCTCAGTCGGTCTTGGTCGAAGCCTGGTCTGCCGTGTCTGCCGCTGGCGGCGAGAGGTGCGCGGTGAGCCGTTCGAGTTGTTCGCTGAGCACCTTGTCAACCGCCGGTGCCAGATCTTCGTTCTTCATCCGCATGAAGCCGCCAACCACATATTCCCACGTAAGCTGCGAGCCTGCCGGGATCGTCCGGACCGTCATTGTCAGCGTGCCGTTCACCGACTCCGCTTGCAGTGGCCCAAGCCCACCCTTCATCCGGAGCACTCCCTGCGGCGGATCGGCATAGACCACGTGCATATGTTCGACCGAACCGATCCGTTGCCCTTCGGGCGCATCGGCCGGCTTGGGCAGTTTTTCGCAAAAGCAGCCGCTGGCCTGGGCATCGAGGTACATGTTGGCGGCATCGCCAGAGTAAGTGTGCGCCGACGACCACCACTTGCCCGGCGCGATCAACGCGCGCCAGGCATCGTCCTTGCTGGCCGGTGTTTCAGCCTCGATCCGGATCATAAAGCCGGCCTCGGAAACCGCAGCTACTTCGGCGGCTGCGGGGGCACCAAGGCTGAGCAACGCCAAAGCCGGCAGCGGGTGTGGCATTCGCATTGTCGGTTCTCCCTTCGGCTCGCTGCGCGCCCTGGAAAGCCGCAGCGCCTCAGCTTGCCATAATCCGTTCGATTGCTGCGGTCACGTGATCCATTTCAGCCATGCCGTTGACCCGGCGGATAATCCCGCGCGCCTCATATAGCGGCAGGATCGGCGCAGTCTTGCCACGATATTCGGCCATCCGGGTGCGCACGGTTTCTTCGTTGTCATCGGGGCGGCGCTTGAATTCGGTCGAGCCGCACTTGTCGCAGGTGCCGGGAATGCGCGGCTGCTCGAACTTGTCGTGATAGCCCTTGCCGCAATTGGCGCAGGTGAACCGGCCGGTTATCCGTTCGACCAGCGCGTCCTCGTCAACCGCCAGTTCGATCACATGGCCAAGTGTGCGCCCGCGTGCCTTCAGAATCGCGTCAAGCGATCCGGCCTGCGCCGCGGTGCGCGGGTAGCCATCGAAGATCGCCCCGGTGCCCGACCCCATCGCATCAAGCTCTTCGCCGATCAACGCCGAGACGATGGCATCGGAAACCAGCTCGCCGCGCTCCATCACCGCCTTGGCCTGGAGCCCGACCGGAGTACCGGCCTTGACCGCAGCGCGCAGCATGTCGCCGGTGGAAAGCTGGCGCATCGCGAACTTGTCGACCAGGCGCTGGGCCTGTGTACCCTTGCCCGCTCCCGGTGGTCCCAACAGGATTATGTCCACGGCTTCGTCCCCCGAACTTGCGATTAGCGCAAACGCCCCTTCAGCTTCGCCTTCTTGATCAGATCGCCGTACTGGTGAGCCAGCAGGTGCGACTGGATCTGGGTGATGGTATCCACCGTGACGTTGACCACGATCAGCAGGCTGGTGCCACCCAGAAACATCATGTTCATCGCAGTCTGGGCGATCCAGTATTCCGGGATCACGCAGACGATCGTGATGTAGAGCGCGCCAATCACGGTGATCCGGGTCAGCACATAGTCAAGGTAGGTCGCAGTGCTCTTGCCTGGGCGAATACCGGGAATGAAGCCGCCGTTGCGCTTGAGGTTCTCGGCGGTTTCTTCCGGGTTGAACACCACCGCGGTGTAGAAGAAGGCGAAGAAAATGATCCCCGCGGCATAGAGTGCCATGTACAACGGTTGGCCGTGCTGGAGGTACTGGATCACCGTCTGGATGATCTTGCCGCCGGTGGTGTCGGGAGAGATCGAATTGCCGGCAAATTGAGTGATGGTCAGTGGCAACAGCAGCAACGAGCTGGCAAAGATCGGCGGGATCACGCCCGCGGTGTTGATCTTCAGCGGCAAGTGACTGCGATCGGCCTGCATCATTCCGCGCTGGGTCGCGCGTTTGGGATACTGGATCAGCAGCCGCCGACTGGCGCGTTCCATGAAGCAGATCACCAGGACCAGAACTACCAGCATGGCCAGCATCGCAGCAATGGTGAAGCCCGAGATCGAGCCAGTGCGCCCCCCCTCAAACAGGTTGACGATGAAAGTCGGCATCTGCGCGACGATCCCGGCCATGATGATCAGCGAGGTGCCGTTGCCGATCCCCCGGCTGGTGATCTGTTCACCCAGCCACAGCAGGAACATCGTTCCGCCGACCAGGCTGATCACCGCGACGATGCGGAACATGTAAGGCGGCATCTCCGCCACCGCCTGGAGCCCGCTTTGCGCACCATAGGCCTCGAGCCCGGCGGCGATGAACCAGCCCTGGATCGCGGTAAGCCCAACAGTGCCATAGCGGGTGTACTGGTTGAGCTTCTTGCGCCCGCTTTCGCCCTCTTTCTTGAGCGCGGCCAGCGCCGGATGGATCGAGGCGGCGAGCTGGACCACGATCGACGCGGTGATATAGGGCATCACCCCCAACGCGATCAGGCTCATCCGTTCCAGGCTGCCGCCCGAGAAGGTATTGAAGATGTCGAGGATCCCGCCGCGGGTCTGGGCGTAGAGATCTTCAAGAACCAACGGATTGACCCCGGGCAACGGCACGAAGCTCAAAAACCGGAACACGACCAGCGCGGCGACCGTGAACCAGATCCGCCGCTTGAGTTCGGTCGCCTTGGAGAAATTGGCGAGGCTGAGATTGCTCGCAACGTTGTCGGCGCGTGATGCCATCAGGGAAATGAGCCTTGCTGTGGGTCCGCCGCGGACCGCGTTGCCGCCCCATATAGGGAGCCCGCGGCGAAGTCCAAACCCTGGCGCGCGCCATCCCCGCAATCAGGCGGGGATGGCCGCAGCCTTACTTGGCGACCTTGGCGGCCTTGGCGACCTTGTTGACCTCGCGGCGCGCGGTCTTCTTCTCGTGCTCGCTGGGGCCAGCCTCGGGCACCTCGACCGAACCACCGACCTTTTCGACCGCGGCGCGGGCGCCGGCGGAAACGCCGGCGACCAGGAACTTGGCCTTGGCGGTGAAATCACCTTTGCCGAGCAGACGGACGCCGTCCTTACCGCCGCGGGCGAGCCCTGCGGCTCTCAGCGCGGCATGATCGATCACCACCTTGGCATCGAGCTTGCCGGCATCGATTGCCTTCTGCACCAAACCCAGGTTCACTTCGGCGTGGTCCTTGGCGAAAATGTTGTTGAAGCCGCGCTTCGGGATCCGCATGTGGAGCGGCATCTGCCCGCCTTCGAAACCGTTGACCGAGACGCCCGAACGCGCCTTGGCGCCCTTCTGGCCGCGCCCGGCGGTCTTGCCCTTGCCCGAGCCGATGCCGCGTCCGACGCGCATGCGGGACTTGCGGGCACCCTGGTTGTCACGGAGATCATTAAGTTTCATCGTCTGCACTCGCTTTCGCTTTAGTCGCGCTATGGGAGGCGCGCGCATAGGCGAAGTGATTGGCGATGTCACCACCCTTTTTCGGCGCATATTTGCGGCCTGTTGATGTCAGTGTTAGCGCAAGCCGCGATGGGGGAGCGATTGAGCCTGATCCGGAGCGGTTTCGCGCAGCTTGCGATCCTGTTGGCAGTTGCCCTGGCGCTGCGCGCCTACACTTTCGGCGATCCCAACCTGTTCATTGATGAGGCGTTCTACTTCGCCGCAGGCAACGCCATGCACCACGGCGCCCTGCCCTATGTCGATGTCTGGGACCGCAAGCCGTTCGGGCTGTTTCTGCTCTACTATCTGATCGCGGGGGTTTCGAGCTCGCCCGCGGCTTACCAGATCGCCGCCACATTGTTCGCGGCGCTAACTGCCTGGACCATCGGCCGGATCGCGGCGCTGTGGAGCGGCTGGTCCGGCGCACTTGGGGCCGGGATCGCCTACCTGTTTTTACTCGCGCCGTTTCAGGGCTTTGGCGGGCAGGCGCCGGTGTTCTACAACCTGTTCATTGCGACTGCCGCGCTGCTGATCGCCCGCTCTGCCTCTGCCCTGAACGAGGGTAAGGTCTCCAGCGCCATCCCGCTGGCGATGCTGAGCGCTGGCCTTGCAGTCACAATCAAGACCACCGCGCTGTTCGAGGCCGCGTTCCTCGGGCTGTTCGCCTTAGCCGCGATCTGGCGCGCTCCTTTGGGGTTCTCTGCGCGGCTCGGCCAGGGAGCAAGCTGGGCGTTGATCGGAGCGCTGCCAACGCTGGTGATCATGGCTGGATATGCTTTGGCTGGGCATTGGGGTGAGTACTGGCAGGCGATGACCGGAGCCAACCTCTCGGCAGATCGCTGGGATGCCTATTCCGCTCAGATTCGCTTCCGGCTGATGTTCAATGCGCTCGCACCGCTGCTGGCATTGGCGGCATTCGGCGTGCTCGAACTGCAAGGCATAGCCCGTCGGTTTGTGCTGCTGTGGATCGGGGCGGCGCTGATCGGGCTGGCGGCTTTCCCCTATTTCCACATGCATTACGCACTGCCGTTGCTGGTGCCACTGTGCGTTGCCGCGGGCGCCTTTCTGGCCCGCAAGTGGATCGGCCCGCTGGCGCTGTTGGCGCTCTGCGCGCTTTCGTTTAGCCGCAGTCCCGCGCTCGACTGGGATCACACTGCGCACTCGAAAGCAGCGATGGAACAGCTGGCAACCGCGATCCGCAAGCATGGCGGCGATCGCGGCTTGCTGGTTTATGAAGGCCCGCCGTTCCTCTACACCTTGGCAGAGCAGCCCTTCCCCTCGCCGCTCGCGTTCCCGGCGCACCTCTACCATGCGATCGAGAAAGATGTCAGCCATCTCAACACCTTGGACGAAGTGAAACGCGTGATCGTCACCCGTCCCGGCGTGGTGGTGATGACCGAGGAGCCGCGTGACGGTCCGCTCAACGAAGCGACTTACGCAGTGGTCGACGCCTACGTCCGGGCCAATTGCCGCCTCGTCGGGCAGCTAGAGGCCCCTGAGCGGTTGCGTGCCGATCAAGTGCTCGTCTGGGGCGATTGCACTCAAAACAAAAGGGCCCCGGATCGCTCCGGAGCCCCTTGAAGCTTCAGCCAGTCAGCAGACTCAGTCGACCACCGCCACCATGTGCGGCAACTTGGCGATCGCGCCGCGGACTTCGGCGGTGTCTTCCAGCTCGACCACGCGGTGCATCTTGCCGAGACCCAGCCCGATCAGAATCTGCTTCTGGGTATAGGGACGACGGATCGGCGAGCCAATCTGCTTGATCTTGATTTTCGCCATGTCGATTACTCCACAATCGCGTCGGCGGCGGCCTGGGCCTCCGCCGCGCTCGCCCCGCCGCGACCGAGCAGGTCGGCAACTTTCTTGCCGCGACGCTGCGCGACCGACTTGGGCGAAGTCTGGTTGACCAGCGCGTCAAAAGTCGCGCGGATCATGTTGTAGGGGTTGGAAGTGCCGACCGACTTGGTCACTACGTCGGCCACACCCAGGCTTTCGAACACAGCGCGCATCGGGCCGCCGGCGATGATCCCGGTTCCCGCCGGCGCCGAGCGGACGTTGACCTTGCCCGCGCCAAACCGGCCCTTGCCGTCATGGTGCAAGGTGCGGCCTTCCTTGAGCGGCACCCGGACCATCTGCTTCTTGGCAGCGGCGGTCGCCTTGGTGATGGCCTCCGGAACTTCGCGAGCCTTGCCGTGGCCGAAGCCAACCCGGCCCTTGCCGTCGCCAACCACGACCAACGCAGCAAAGCCAAAGCGCTTGCCGCCCTTCACGGTTTTGGAAACGCGGTTGATGTGGACCAGCTTCTCGATCAGTTCTTCGCCGCCGTCGTCATCGCCGCCGCGGCCACGGCCACGATCGTCACGGCCACGGCCACCGCGTCCGCCGCGGTCACCGCCGCCGCGATCGTTGCCGCCGCGCCCACGGCCACGGCCGCGCGCTTCGCGCTGCTCGCCGCCTTCGGCAGGAGCCGCGTCAACCGCGACTTCGGGGGATTCGATGTTGTTTTCGTCAGCCATCTTAGAACTCCAGCCCGCCTTCGCGCGCGGCATCGGCCAGCGCTTTGACGCGGCCATGGAACAGGAACCCGCCGCGATCGAACACGACGGCGCTGACGCCAGCCTTCTTGGCGGCATCGGCCAGCGACTTGCCAACCTGCGCGGCGGCATCGACGTTAGACCCGGCCTTGGAGCCAAGCGTGTTGGCAGCGGCCACGGTGCGGCCCGCCGCATCGTCGATGATCTGGGCGTAGATGTGGCGACCCGAGCGGTGCACCGACAGCCGCAGACGGCCAGAGGCGCGCGCCTTGAGCGCGGTGCGAACGCGCCGACGGCGACGCTCGAAAAGGGACAGCTTGGCCATTACTTCTTCTTCCCTTCCTTGCGGAAGATGTACTCGCCGCGGTACTTGATGCCCTTGCCCTTGTAAGGCTCGGGCTTGCGCCAGCGGCGAATTTCGGCCGCAACCTGGCCGACCTTCTGCTTGTCGATCCCAGAGATCTCGATCGTGGTGTTGTCAGGCGTCTTGATCTCGATCCCCTCGGGCACCGAAAAATCGACGTCGTGGCTGTAACCGAGCTGCAACTTCAGGTTCTTGCCCTGCATGTTGGCGCGGTAGCCGACCCCGGTGATCTCAAGCACCTTGGTGTAGCCCTGGGTCACCCCGGTCACCAGGTTATCGACCAGCGTACGCTGCATGCCCCAAAAGGCCCGTGCCTGCTTGCTGGCGTTGCCCGGCTTGACCAGGATCGCGTCGCCTTCGACGGCATAGCTGATCTCGTCGCGCAGGCTCAGCGTGAGGGTACCTTTGGGGCCCTTCACGGTCAGGGTGCCGTCCGCGATCTCGGCGCTGACGCCGCTCGGGATGGTCACCGGACGTTTGCCGATACGGCTCATCAGAATACCTCCGCCAGCACTTCGCCGCCGACGTTCTGGGCGCGGGCTTCGGCATCCGAAAGCACGCCCCGTGGCGTCGAGACGATGGTGATGCCAAGCCCGTTGCGCACCACCGGAAGTTCCTTGGAACCCGAATAGACGCGGCGGCCCGGCTTGGAGACGCGGGCAACGTGCTTGATCGCAGGTTCGCCCTCGAAATACTTGAGCTCGATCCGCAGCTGCGGATGGAGGCCAGTGGCGTCCTCCGCAAAGCCGCGGATATAGCCTTCACGCTGCAGCACTTCGAGCACGCGGGCGCGCAGCTTCGAAGCCGGCGAAAGGACAGAGTCCTTCTTCGCCCGCTGGCCGTTACGGATACGGGTGAGCAGATCACCCAGGGGATCGGTCAATGCCATCGCCTATTCCTTACCAGCTCGACTTGGTCAGGCCGGGGATAAGGCCCTTGTTGCCTTTGTCCCGCAGCTCGATCCGACAAAGGCCGAACTTGCGATAGTAGCCGCGCGGGCGGCCGGTGGTGGCGCAACGGTTGCGGACCCGAGTGGGGTTCGCATTGCGCGGAACTTCGGCCAGCTTGAGCCGGGCGATCAGGCGCTCGGTATCGTCGAGCGACTTGTCGTCGGCAACCGCCTTCAGCCGGGCATACTTGCCAGCGTACTTCTTCACGAGCTTCTTGCGCCGCTCGTTCTTGTTGATGGAACTCAGTTTCGCCATGGACTTAAGCTCTCTTCCTCAAACTTGCTTCACGCGGCCTGCTGCGTTTCAGCAGCTTCCAGCGGGAACGGAAATCCGAACAGGCGGAGCAGCTCGCGCGCTTCGTCGTCGGTGTTGGCAGTGGTGGTGACGATGATATCCATCCCCCGCACTTTCTCGATCTGGTCGTAGCTGATCTCCGGGAAGATGATCTGCTCTTTCAGGCCCATCGCATAGTTGCCGCGCCCGTCGAAGCTCTTGGGGTTGAGCCCGCGAAAGTCGCGGATGCGGGGCATGGCAACGGTGACCAGGCGATCGAGAAATTCGTACATGCGTTCACGCCGCAAGTTGACCTTGCAACCGATCGGCATGCCATCGCGCAGCTTGAACTGGGCGATCGACTTCTTGGCCTTGGTGATCACCGGCTTCTGCCCAGCAATCAACGCCATTTCCTCGGCCGCGGTCTGGACCTTCTTCTTGTCCTGGCTGCCTTCACCCACGCCCATGTTGATCGTGATCTTCTCGATCTTGGGGACCTGCATGTGGTTCGTGTAGCCGAACTTCTCGGTCATCGCCTTGACGATCTCGGTGTCGTACTTGGTGCGCATGCGCGGCACATATTTGTCAGCCATCGATCTTCTCCCCGGACTTGACGGCGACACGGATCTTCTTGCCATCCTTGGCAGTCTCGAAGCGCACGCGGGTAGCCTTGCCGGTCTTGGGGTCAGCCAGACCGACCTTTGAAATGTTCATCGGCGCCTCGCGGCGATCGATCCCGCCTTGCGGATTGGTCTGGCTCGGCTTGCGGTGACGGGCAGCAACGTTGACGCCCGAAACCAGCACCTTGCCATCCTTGGGCATGACCTGGACGACGGTGCCGGTGCGGCCCTTGTCCTTGCCCGAGCGGACCACGACGGTATCGCCCTTCTTGATCTTTGCGGCACCCATCACAGCACCTCCGGCGCGAGGCTGATGATCTTCATGTAGCCCTTGGCGCGCAGTTCGCGGACCACCGGGCCAAAGATACGAGTGCCGATCGGCTCCGCATTCTTGTTGATCAGCACCGCGGCGTTGCTGTCGAACCGGATCACCGAGCCATCGGCGCGGCGCACATCCTTGCGGGTGCGCACGATCACCGCGCGGTGAACGTCGCCCTTCTTCACGCGGGTGCGCGGCTGGGCTTCCTTCACCGAGACGACGATGACATCGCCGACACCGGCGGTGCGGCGCTTAGATCCGCCCAGCACCTTGATGCACTGGACGCGCTTGGCACCGCTGTTGTCAGCGACCTCAAGCTGGGATTGCATCTGGATCATCGATCCGGTTCCTTCTTACTGGCTTGCCGAAACAGGTCCGGCAGTTCCAAAAAATGCTACTTAGACGTCGGCTTCGACTGCGGTGCCCTTGCTGGCGGTGACGCGTTCGATCACCTTCCAGGTCTTGAGCTTCGAAAGCGGGCGGGTCTCTTCGATCCGCACGGTTTCACCGGTTTTGAAGGCGTTGTCTTCATCGTGGGCGTGGTACTTCTTCGAGCGGCGGATGATCTTCCCGTAGAGCGGGTGCTTCACCTTGCGCTCAACCTTGACCACGATGGTCTTGTCGGCTTTGTCGGAGACCACGGTCCCCACCAGGATACGCTTGGGCATGGTTATCTCCTTACGCTTTGACCGAAGCGCTGACGCGCTCGGCCTGAAGCGTTTTGATACGGGCGATGTCGCGGCGCACTTCCTTGATGCGCGCAGGACGCTCAAGCTGGTTGGTCGCGGCCTGAAAGCGCAGGTTGAAGGCCTCGCGCTTGAGCAGGGCGAGATCTTCGCTGAGCTGATCGTCGGTCTTGACGCGAAGGTCGGTTGCGTTGGCCATCACTTGGCTCCCAGATGGCTGGTATCACCCAGGCGGGCAACGACCTTGGTTTTGACTGGCAGCTTCATCGCCGCACGCTGGAACGCAACTGCAGCAAGAGGCCCGGGAACCCCGTCGAGTTCGAACAGGATGCGGCCCGGTTTGACCCGCGCAGCCCAGTATTCGACCGCGCCCTTGCCCTTGCCCTGACGGACTTCGGCGGGCTTCTTGGAAACCGGAACGTCCGGGAAGACGCGGATCCAGAGGCGCCCCTGGCGCTTGATGTGGCGAGTGATCGCACGGCGCGCAGCTTCGATCTGGCGCGCGGTGATGCGTTCCGGCTCAAGCGTCTTGAGGCCATAGGACCCGAAGTTAAGCTCGGTTCCGCCTTTGGCGTCGCCCTTGATCCGGCCCTTGAAGGCCTTGCGGAACTTGTGTTTCTTGGGTTGCAGCATGACTTAGTTCCTGCGGTCTTCGCGCGCCGGGCGCACGCCGGAAGTCTGGGCTTCCATCATCAGGCGGTCCTGCGCCATCGGATCGTGGCCAAGGATTTCGCCCTTGAAGACCCACACCTTGATGCCGATCACCCCATAGGTAGTCAGCGCCTCGGCTTCGGCATAGTCGATGTTGGCGCGCAGCGTGTGAAGCGGCACGCGGCCTTCACGGTACTGCTCGACCCGGGCGATTTCCGCCCCGCCGAGACGGCCTCCGCAGACCACCTTGATGCCTTCGGCACCGAGCCGCATCGCCGATTGCATCGCGCGCTTCATCGCACGGCGGAAGGCAACGCGGCGAATCAGCTGATCGGCGATGCCCTGCGCGACCAGCTTGGCGTCGATCTCGGGCTTGCGGATTTCGACGATGTTCAGCTTGACGTCGCTGTCGGTCATCTTGGCCAGCAGCGAGCGCAGCTTTTCGATGTCCGCACCCTTCTTGCCGATGATCACACCGGGACGCGCGGCATAGATCGAGACGCGGCACAGCTTGGCCGGACGCTCGATCACCACCTTTGAAATCGCCGCCTGGGGCAGCGTCTCAAGCACGTACTTGCGGATCTTGAGGTCTTCCACAAGCAGCTTCGCATAGCTCTTGCCTTCGGCGTACCAGCGGCTGTCCCAGGTCCGGTTGATCTGGAGGCGCAGGCCGACGGGGTTGGTCTTGTGACCCATGACTTACGCCTCCCCAGCTTCGTTGGATTGTTCGCGAACCACAATCCGCAGCCGACTGAACGGCTTGAGGATGCGGGTTGATTTGCCGCGCCCGCGGGTGTGGAACCGCTTCATGGTGATCGCTTTGCCGACGCTGGCCTCGGCAACCACCAAAGCATCGACATCGAGGTTGTGGTTGTTTTCCGCGTTGGCAATCGCCGAGGCGAGCACCTTCTTGGCGTCAACCGCCATCGCCCGCTTGGAGAACGAGAGGATGTTCATCGCCTCTTCCACCTTGCGGCCACGGATCAGCGCCGCAACCAGGTTGAGCTTCTGAGCCGAACCACGGATCGTGGTGCCGACCGAGAGCGCCTCGTTATCCGCAACGCGGCGGGGGGCTTTTGCCTTGCTCATCAGCGCTTGCCCTTCTTGTCGGCGGCGTGGCCCGGGAACGTACGCGTCGGCGCAAATTCACCAAGCTTGTGGCCGACCATGTCTTCGTTGACCGAGACCGGGATGAACTTGTGGCCGTTGTAAACGTTGAACGTCAGCCCAACGAACTGCGGCAGGATCGTCGAGCGCCGCGACCAGGTCTTGATCGGAGCGGCACGGGTGCCTGCCTCCTGCTGGGCTTCCGCCTTTTTCAGCAGGTGCAGATCGACGAAGGGGCCTTTCCAGACGGAACGTGCCATGGGGCCTTACCTCTTCTTCTTGGCGTGACGCGAACGGATAATCAGCTTGTCCGTCTGCTTGTTGTTGCGGGTGCGGGCGCCCTTTGTGGGTTTGCCCCACGGGGTGACCGGATGGCGGCCGCCCGAGGTGCGGCCTTCGCCGCCGCCGTGCGGGTGATCGACCGGGTTCTTGGCGACGCCGCGGGTCAGCGGGCGACGGCCCTGCCAGCGGGTGCGGCCGGCCTTGCCGAAGTTCTGGTTCTGGTTGTCGGGGTTTGAAACCGCGCCAACCGTGCCCATGCAATCGCCGCGCAGATAGCGCTGCTCGCCCGAGTTGAGGCGGGCGATAACCATGCCGCGATCGCGCCCGACAACCTGCATGTAGGTCCCGGCGGAACGGGCGATCTGCCCGCCCTTGCCCGGCTTCATCTCCACGTTATGGCAGATCGTGCCGACCGGCATCTGGCTGAGCAGCATAGCGTTGCCAGGCTTGACGTCGGTCTTCTCACCGGCAACCACAGAATCGCCTACGGCCAGACGCTGCGGCGCCAGGATATAAGCCTGTTCGCCGTCGGCATACTTGATCAGCGCGATGAAGGCGGTGCGGTTGGGGTCGTATTCCAGACGCTCGACAACGGCGGGCTGATCCCACTTGCGGCGCTTGAAATCGATGAACCGGTACTTCTGCTTGTGACCGCCAGCGATCCCGCGCGAAGTGACGTGGCCCTTGTTGTTGCGGCCGCCGGTCTTGTGCTTGCCTTCGGTAAGCGCCTTGACCGGCTTGCCCTTCCACAGGGACGACTTGTCGACCAGGATCAGCGCGCGGCGCGCCGGGCTGGTCGGGTTATAGCTCTTGAGTGCCATGGTGCGCCTCAGATCCCGCTAGTGACGTCGATGGGCTTACTGTCAGCAGTAAGCGTCACGATCGCCTTCTTGACGTCCGAACGGGTGTAGGGACGCCCTTTCCACTTCTTGGTCTTGCCCTTCTGGTTCAGCGTGTTGACGCTGGCCACCTTGACATCGAACAGCGCCTCAACCGCAGCCTTGATTTCAGGCTTGGTCGCGCTGTCGGCAACCTTGAAGACCACCGCGTTGTGCTCGGAGAGCAGCGTCGCCTTCTCGGTAATGTGCGGCGCGACGATCACGTCATAGTGACGCGTGTCGACCGCCTGTTTCGCCTTAGCCATTGAACCGCGCCTCCAGTTTTTCGACCGCAGAGCGCGTCAGCACCAGCGTGTCATGCTTGAGGATGTCATAGACGTTGGCGCCCATCGCCGGCAGCACGTTGATCCCGATCAGGTTGGCCGAAGCGCGGGCGAAGCCCTCGTTCACTGCCTCACCGTCGATCACCAGCACCTTCTTGCCCCAGTTGGCCTTGGCCAGCTGCAGGCTGAGCGCCTTGGTCTTGGCGTCCTTGAGATCAAGGTTGTCGACCACCACCAGACCGTCCTTGGCCTTGGCCGAGAGCGCCATCTTGAGCCCAAGCGCGCGGACCTTCTTGTTCAGCGAGACGTCGAACTCACGGCGGCGGGCGCCGTGGGCCTTGCCGCCGCCGATGAAGATCGGGGCCGAACGGTCACCGTGACGAGCGGTACCGCCGCCCTTCTGACGACCAAACTTCTTGCCGGTGCGCGACACTTCAGACCGCTCGCGAGTGGCGCGCGCGATGCCGCGGCGGTTCTCGAGCTGCCAGGTGACCACGCGATGGAGGATGTCGGCGCGCGGCTCAACGCCGAACACCGTATCGTTAAGTTCGATGTCGCCCTTGGCGGCGCTGCCATCGAGGTTGGAAAGCTTGACTTTCACTTGCTTAGCCCTCCCCATTTTCATTGTTGGAGCCGTCAGTGGTCGGGGCATCGCCCCCAACAGCCGGGGTTGCCTGGGCGGGCACTTCAGCCTGGGGAGCAGCCTGCTCGACCGCGGTCTCTTCGACCTGGTCAACCACGGCGATCTCTTCCTCGATCACCAGATCGGCGTCGTTGGCACCCTTGATGCCGGCCGGATAAGGCGCTTCGGCGTGGCGCGAGACCTTGACCGAGTCCTTGACCGTCAGCCAGGCGTTCTTCGAACCAGGGACCGAACCTTTGACGAAGATCAGCCCGCGCTCATCATCGACACGGACGATTTCGAGGTTTTGCTGGGTCCGCTCGCGGTTACCCATGTGGCCGGCCATCTTCTTGTTCTTGAAGACCTTGCCCGGGTCCTGGCGGTTGCCGGTCGAACCGTGGGCACGGTGGCTGACCGAAACGCCGTGGGTGGCGCGCATGCCGCCGAAGCCCCAGCGCTTCATCGCCCCGGCAAAGCCTTTGCCCTGGGTGTGACCGGAAATATCGACCAGCTGGCCTGGCACGAAGTGCGAGGCAGAGATCGTCGCGCCGACTTCCAGCGTGGCATCGTCTGCGACACGGAATTCGGCGACGCGGGCCTTGAGCGGCACCTGCGCCTTGGCAAAATGTTCACGCTGCGGCTTGGCAACGTTCTTCTGCTTGGCAGCGCCGGCACCCAGCTGAACCGCGACATAGCCGTCACGATCAGCGGTGCGGACCGACACCACCTGGCAATTCTCCAGCGCCAAAACGGTAACCGGCACGTGCCGACCGTCTTCCTGGAACAGGCGGGTCATACCCACCTTCTTGGCGATCACGCCGGTACGCATGATCAATCTCCTCACAGAGGCCTGCCGGACCATCCGACAGGCGTGTTCAGCCCGAATTGTGAAGCGCGCCCCGTCCGGGCTGAGTGCTACTCTCGAAAGAGCAGCGAGACGGGGGACGCTTGCCCGGCAGTTGGCCCGAAAGCCGCCGGAGGTATCCCTGATGTCCGAGCCGGCTTAGGCCAGCTTGATCTCGACGTTGACGCCAGCCGCCAGGTCGAGCTTCATCAGCGCGTCCACAGTGGTGGCGTTGGGCTGCACGATATCGAGCAGTCGCTTGTAGGTACGGACCTCGAACTGCTCACGCGACTTCTTGTCGATGTGCGGTCCGCGGTTCACGGTGAACTTTTCAATTCTCGTCGGCAGAGGAATGGGGCCCCGGATCAGCGCGCCGGTACGGCGAGCGGTCTCCGCGATCTCGCCGGTCGCCTGGTCGAGCACACGGTGATCGAATGCCTTGAGGCGAATGCGGATATTCTGAGCTTCCATTGTGTCCTGCTACCGATGAGAAAGAGCAAAGGAGGTCCGAAGCCCCCCAAAAACCGACCGCCGGAGGAACGAATCCCCCCGGCGGATGCGGGCCTATATTACTTCGTGATCGAGCTGACAACCCCCGAACCGACGGTGCGGCCACCTTCGCGAATGGCGAAGCGCAGGCCCTGGTCCATCGCGATCGGGGCGATTAGCTTGACGCCGATCGTAACGTTGTCGCCCGGCATCACCATTTCGGTGCCTTCGGGCAGAATTACTTCGCCGGTCACGTCGGTGGTGCGGAAATAGAACTGCGGGCGGTAGTTGGCGAAGAACGGCGTGTGACGGCCACCTTCGTCCTTCGACAGCACGTAGACTTCGGCCGAGAATTCGGTGTGCGGGGTGACCGAGCCGGGCTTGCACAGCACCTGGCCGCGCTCAACCTCTTCGCGGGCCACGCCGCGGATCAGCGCACCGACGTTGTCGCCGGCTTCGCCCTGATCGAGCAGCTTGCGGAACATTTCGACGCCGGTAACCACAGTCTTGCGGGTGTCCTTGAGGCCGACGATCTCGACTTCCTCACCAACCTTGACGATCCCGGTCTCGATACGGCCGGTCACCACGGTGCCGCGACCCGAGATCGAGAACACGTCTTCGACCGGCATCAGGAACGGCTTGTCGGTCGGGCGCGGCGGCTGCGGGATGTATTCGTCCACGGCCTTCATCAGCGCGTAGATCGATTCTTTGCCGATGGCGTCATCACGACCTTCAAGAGCGGCGAGAGCCGAACCCTTGACGATCGGAATGTTGTCACCGTCGAAGTTGTAGTAGCTCAGCAGCTCGCGCATTTCCATTTCGACGAGCTCGATGATTTCATCGTCGTCTACCTGGTCAACCTTATTCAGGTATACCACCAGCTGCGGCACGCCGACCTGACGGGCAAGCAAGATGTGCTCGCGGGTCTGGGGCATTGGGCCGTCAGCGGCGTTGACCACCAGGATCGCGCCGTCCATCTGCGCCGCGCCAGTGATCATGTTCTTCACATAGTCAGCGTGGCCCGGGCAATCGACGTGAGCGTAGTGGCGGTTGGCGGTTTCATATTCGACGTGGGCGGTCGAAATGGTGATGCCGCGCTCACGCTCTTCGGGCGCCTTGTCGATGTTGGCATAGTCGGTGAAAGTGGCGCCGCCGGTTTCGGCCAGCACCTTGGTGATCGCGGCAGTCAGCGTGGTCTTGCCGTGATCCACGTGACCGATGGTGCCGATGTTGCAGTGCGGCTTCGTCCGCTCGAATTTTGCCTTCGCCATTGTCTCAAACCTTCTTTTCGCTTGAATTGAATTCGGGGGGGTAATGGGCGGCACCCGCTGAATCAGGCGCCGCCCCTAGAACGATCCTGCCGCTTAGGCAAGCTTCTCCTTAACCTCGGTCGCGACATTCGCCGGAACCTCGTCATAGTGGGAGAAAAACATCGAATAGTTGGCCCGGCCCTGGGTGAACGAGCGCAACTGATTCACATAACCAAACATGTTGGCTAGCGGCACCATTGCTTCGACCGCCTGGGCATTACCGCGGGTGTCAGTACCCTGGATCTGGCCGCGGCGACTGTTCATGTCGCCGATAACGTCACCCAGGTAATCCTCGGGGGTAACGACTTCGACCTTCATGATCGGCTCAAGCAGCTTGATCCCAGCCTTCTGCGCTACCTCACGCATCGCCCCGCGCGCCGCGATTTCGAACGCCAGCGCGGACGAATCGACGTCGTGGTAGGCGCCGTCATAAAGCAGCACTTCGAAATCGATGATCGGGAAGCCGATCAGCGATCCGGTTTCAGCGGTTTCGCGGAAGCCCTTTTCGATCGCGGGGATATATTCCTTGGGAATGTTACCGCCCTTGATCTCGTCCTTGAAGACGAAGCCCGAACCGCGTTCGCCCGGGGTGACCTTGACCTTGACCCGACCGAACTGACCGGTGCCGCCCGACTGCTTCTTGTGGGTGTAGTCGATATCCACCGGCTTGCCGAGGTATTCACGGTAAGCCACCTGCGGCGCACCGACGTTGGCTTCCACCTTGAACTCGCGGCGCATCCGATCGACGATGATGTCGAGGTGCAGTTCGCCCATGCCCTTGATGATCGTCTGGCCGCTTTCGTGGTCGGTCGAGACCCGGAAGCTGGGATCCTCGGCGGAGAGGCGATTGAGCGCAACACCCATCTTCTCTTGGTCGGCCTTGGTCTTGGGTTCGACCGAGAGTTCGATCACCGGCTCGGGGAATTCCATCCGCTCGAGCACGATCGGCTGGCGTTCTGCACAGATCGTGTCGCCGGTGGTGGTTTCCTTCATCCCTGCGAGCGCGATGATATCACCGGCGAACGCCTCGTCCACGTCCTTGCGGTCGTTGGCGTGCATTTCCAGCATGCGCCCGACCTTTTCCTTCTTGTCCTTGACCGAGTTCAGGTAGGTGCCCTTGGTGAGCGTGCCCGAATAGATCCGGATGAAGGTGAGGGTGCCGACGAACGGATCGTTCATCACCTTGAACGCGAGCGCGCTGAACGGCGCATCGTCGGTGGGGGGACGGCTGTCCTTCTCGTCGCTGTCCATCTTGACGCCCTGGACGTCAGGAATGTCAAGCGGCGACGGCAGATAGTCGACCACTGCGTCAAGCAGCGGCTGGACGCCCTTGTTTTTGAATGCCGAGCCGCAGCACACCGGCACGAACGACTGGTTGAGCGTGCCCTTGCGGATGCAGGCTTTCAGCACTTCGACGCTCGGCTCATTACCGTCGAGGTAGGCTTCCATCGCGTCGTCGTCCTGGTCGATCACCAGTTCGATCAGCTGGTGGCGATATTCGGCGGCTTCGGCGGCGAGATTGTCGGGGATATCCTCGTAGAAGAACTCGGCGCCCAGCGCTTCGTCCTTCCAGATGATCGCGCGGTTGTGAACCAGATCGACCAGGCCGCGCAGGTCGGCTTCGAGGCCGATCGGGATGTACAGCACCGCCGGTTTGGCGCCGAGGCGCTCGATGATTGACTGGACGCAATACTTGAAGTTGGCGCCGGTGCGATCAAGCTTGTTGATGAAGCACATCCGCGGAACACCGTACTTGTCGGCCTGGCGCCAGACGGTCTCGGACTGGGGTTCGACCCCGGCGACGCCGTCGAAGCAGGCGACCGCGCCGTCCAATACCCGAAGACTGCGCTCGACTTCGATTGTAAAGTCAACGTGTCCGGGAGTATCGATGATGTTGATCCGGTGATCGTTCCAGAAACAGGTCGTCGCAGCGGAAGTAATCGTAATTCCGCGTTCTTGCTCCTGCTCCATCCAGTCCATGGTCGCGGCGCCGTCATGGACTTCGCCGATCTTGTAGGACTTGCCGGTGTAATAGAGAATACGCTCGGTCGTGGTGGTCTTACCAGCGTCGATGTGCGCCATGATACCGATGTTGCGGTACATGCTGAGGGGATGGCTGCGGGCCATGACGTTGAGTCCTTCTTACCAGCGGTAGTGGCTGAACGCGCGGTTGGCGTCGGCCATGCGGTGGGTGTCTTCGCGCTTCTTGACCGCGTTGCCGCGGTTGTTGGCGGCGTCGAGCAGCTCGGCCGAAAGTCGCGCCGACATCGTCGTTTCCGAACGGTTGCGCGCCGCCGTGATCAGCCAGCGGATCGCCAGCGCCTGGGCGCGCTCCGGACGGACCTCGACCGGAACCTGGTAGGTCGCCCCGCCAACCCGGCGCGAACGCACCTCGATCTGCGGCGCGACGTTGGTCAGCGCGGTGTGGAACAGCCCGATCGGATCGGCCTTGGCGCGGGTTTCCATGGTTTCCATCGCACCGTAAACGATGCCTTCGGCAACCGACTTCTTCCCGTCCATCATCAGGTTGTTCATGAACTTGGAGAGGATCTGATCCTTGAACCTGGGATCGGGCAGGATTTCCCGCTTCTCGGGACGACGACGACGTGACATGTCTTTCTAACTCCTTCGGAGTGCGGCCAAGCCCTCCGGCTTGGCCTTGCGGCTCCGGCCCGCTCCCCCTCCCGGCCACCCATAGGCTACCCCATGAAAGGGTGGCCGGGAGGGGGAGCGGTCCTGCGCCGCAGCCTCGCGTGAAACTTACTTCGGCCGCTTGGCGCCGTACTTCGAACGGCTGCGCTTGCGGTCCTTGACGCCCTGGGTGTCGAGCACCCCGCGCAGCACGTGATAGCGCACGCCGGGCAGATCGCGCACACGCCCGCCGCGGATCAGCACAACGCTGTGCTCCTGCAGGTTGTGGCCCTCGCCGGGGATGTACGAGATGACCTCGCGCTGGTTGGTCAGGCGGATCTTGGCGACCTTGCGCAGCGCCGAGTTCGGCTTCTTCGGGGTGGTCGTATAAACGCGGGTGCAAACGCCGCGCTTCTGCGGGTTCTGCTCCATGGCCGGAACCTTGGACTTCACCTTCTGCGGCACGCGGCCCTTGCGGACCAGCTGGTTGATAGTCGGCATGAAGTACTCTTCACCTTGGTTGTGGCCTGTTCGCCGCGCGGTGAAGTGCAAGAAGTCCGTCAGCAACCCCGCCGGCGATTCGCCGTGCGGCCAGCGATCCCCGTTTTCGCGGGGACTGCGCTCTGACGAGCTTGAAACGCTCCACCCGATTGAAAAGGCCGGGTTACTTTGACGGATTACCCTTCACGGAAGGACGCACCGGCAATGTTCAGCTCAATCCGGGGTGACCCGGAAGTGGGCCCGTTAGGGGGGATGTTGGATTTGGTCAAGCGGCGATACGTCACCCCCCTGGCCCGTCCGTCCTGAGCTTGTCGAAGGATTGTCCTTCCTTGGGCGGCTGCGCGCGAGGCAAGAAGATAAGGACAGTGCTTCGACAAGCTCAGCAAGAGCGGTTAAGTGTTAGTCGAAAAGCAATCTTGAGGCTCCGCAGTCTTGGAGTGAAGCAATGACCAAGGCCTGTGACAGCATCCGCACAGGACTGCTCGAAGCGGTCGACTTTGCCCAGGGCAAGCCGACCGGCGCGGTGGTCCACCGGGTCGAAGTCCCCGCCACAAACGTGGCCGCGATCCGCGCCAGCACCGGGCTTTCCCAGGCCCAGTTCGCGCGCAGCATCGGCGTGGCCAAGGACATCAAACCCCGATCATCCTGAGCTTGTCGAAGGGTTGGGAACACGGCCGACGGCGCCCGAGCGGTCCGGCTCAGGTCCTGCTGGCGATGATCGCCAAGCGGCCTTCGCTGGTGGGGGACTTGCTGTAGTAAAGCGAGGCGGCGATGTGGCGCTCTTGCTCGGCAAAAGGGGATAAGTAAAGTGTCGCCTCAATTTTACCGCTCAAATTCGAAACTCAGCCCGCGGGCGCCCAGCCGGCATGGAAGCCGAACGGCACACGGCCGGGAATCATGATCCGGGCGACCGGCGGCGCGGTGAAGTTCCGCGCGTCGATCACCAGGCACTCGCTACGTTGCTTGTTTTCGTCCCAGATGAACAGCACCAGATAGCCGTCGTCCTCGGCGGCGGCACCGTCGCGCTTGCAGAACACGCCTTCGCCGCCCCAGCGGCCGTCGCCGAGCGCGTGGACCTGGATATCGCCGGTCTGGTCGTCATATTTCAGCGCGGCGTTGAACAGGGCGTCGTGATCGAGGTCGAAGCGGGCCGCATAGGTATAGCGGGTCTTGCGGCCGCACAAATCGTCGTTGATGCGGGTGAAATCGCAGTAATGCGTGGTGTCGAGATGCCGCTCGGCCACGGCGCCGGTCTTCATGTTGAGGCGCCATTCGTAGAGCTGGCCCAACTGGTCCGACATGTCCATGTGCTTGCCGGCGTTCTCGGTGGCGCGCGACACGTCGGTGCGCAGCGAGCGGCTGCCCTGGACGACAACCTCGTCGCCCTCCTCCCAGGCGTTGGCGACGTGGAACACCATGGCGGTCTTCACGTCGAACCACTTCACGTCCTTGTCGGTACCCATGCGCGGCACGACGCCGAGGCGCGAGCCGTTCTCCGGCTCCCAGTCCAGCATCAGCCCGCCGGCCATGGCGCGGCCGAAGTCGAAGGTGATCGGCATGTCGAGGAACACGGTGTAGTGCTCGGTGATGGCGCAGTCATGCATCATCACGCCCTTGGGGATGGAGATCGGCGCGGTGTGGACGATCTCGCCTTCCGGGCTGACCACGCTGTGGGTCAGATAGGGCGGCATCGGCGAATAGCCGAAGGTGATCATCTCGCCGGTCACCGCGTCGACCTTCGGGTGGGCGGTGAACGGATGGCTCAGCTTGCCACCGAAGGTATGCTCGCCCTCAGTGTCAAGGCCGGGCAGCGACATGCGGTGCGGCGGCGCGGCCTCCATCAGCGCGTAGAGCGTCTTGTTGTGATAGACCATGGCCGTGTTGGCTGTGTTCTTCATCAAGCCTTCGGCGGGCGGCGCGACGCCCTTGACGAAGTCGCCCATGGACGCCATGCCCTTCCAGATCCAGGTGCCCTTGGCGCGTTCCTTGCGCAGGCCTTCGGTGTCGACGAAGCGGTTGCGGTAGGTCGCCCGGCCGTTGTCGAACTGCACCGAGTGGATCATGCCGTCGCCATCGAAGATATGATAGGTCGCCGGGTCGGGCACATAGACCGGATTCGGCCCGATGCGCAGGAAGTGGCCGTTCAAGTCCTTGGGGATTTCGCCGATCACCTCGACGCATTCGGCGGTGATCTCCTCGGAAACCGGCGCGTAATTGCCGCTCAGGAACGGATTGAACACTTCTGGAGCCTTCGCTTGCGTCAACATGGTGCGCACTTTCGCTTGGGTGGATGGGCCATGCATGACCCGGAAATACTGGGTAAGCGTAACAATTCTACGGACCGGTAACAAATGAAAAGCAGCGCTGCTGAATTGCGGGGGACAGGTGCATTATTCCCCCAATCCGCCGCTCCCTCAAACCCCCACTACCCTCACCCCGCGTTCACCAGCCGGACGATCCCGCCAATCAGCGAGCCGAGCACGAACACATAGATCGGCGGCATCGAGATATAGAGCGGGAGCAGCCGCTTCTCGGCCGCCTTGTGATAGCCCAGCGCATAGAGCAGGCGCGCGAACGGCCAGATCGCGCCGATCCCCGCCGCCCATCCTGGGCTGACGACATAGGCAAACAGCCACAGGCCCGGAAGGAACAGCACGAGATGTTCAAGCGTGTTGTGATGCGCGCGGACATAGCGTTCATACTCGGGCGGCCCGCTGTGCGAAGGCACCGCGATCTTGAACCGCCCCCGCGCCAGCCCCGCCGTCAGCAGCGTGAAGTAATAGACCAGCAGCGCCAGCGCGCTGACGATCGCGACATAAATGTAAGGATCGGTCATGGATGTGCGCGCCTTCTCCCAAGGAAGTAGTCGAGGCTAGCTTGCCCTGAGCAGCGCGGCCACTCGCACTTTTGCGGTCGGCACGAAGGACGATAAATGGGGAGGAGGACGAGGAAGTCGGGGAGGACCGGCCGTGCTAGCCCTACCCCGACTGATCGGTCAGCAGCTTGTCCGGGGCCTTGGGCTGGTGCAGCGCGATCACGTGATCGACCCCCTCGACGGTGATCGCCAGGGTGCCGGCTTCGGTCACCTCGATAAAGCCCTTTGATTTCAGGTACCAGGTATGAAACGCGAAGTTGTCATCGCTGCAGCGGAAGTGTTCCTGCAGCGCGAAAGGCCCGACCCCGCTGGCCTGAAAATTCTCGCGCCGGGTCTTGTAGAGGTACATCAGGATGTTCTGTTGCAGCGCGGCGTCGGACAGCGCGGTGTCGCTGCTGACGATCGGCTCCGGCGCGGCTGAGGGATCCTGGCGGTAACGCTGGTAGAGCAGATCGTATTCCGCCCGCTTGTGCGGAAACTTCAGCGTGTTGTAGGCATCGATGACAATCGAAAAACGTTCGACATCGGCGGTCTTTTCATGATCCGGGTGGTAGATCTTGGCGAAATGGCGATAGGCGCTTTCGACCAGCTTGAGATCGCAGTTCGGGTTGATCTGGAGAATTTCGTAGTAGTCGATGAATTCTTGCGTGTCGGACATTGGTTCCCCCCGATCGGAAGCAAATCAATAGACCGGACAAACGCTGAAGGAAAGGCTTGCGCTAAAGCGAGAAACTCGGCCGCTGCGCCAGCCGGGCGCGCCAGGCGGCGATCGCGGGGCGGCCCTCATTGACATCAACCTTGACCCAGCCGGCAAAATCGAGCGCCACCCCGGCGGAAATGTCGGCGAGGGTGAAGCTGTCAGTGGCGACCCAGGTCCGCCCCGCCATGTGCGCTTCGAAGCGCTCAAGGAAGTGGAGCAGGCGGGCGCGGCCGCGTTCGGCCAGTTCGGGGATCTGGGCGTAGTCGTTGGGCCCCGGCAAGGCGCGGCCGACCATGCCCTTGGCGGTGTTGCGCAGCACTTCGGCGATCGCCATGAAGCACTCACCCTCGATCCGCGAATTCCAGCTCGCCACCGCCGCCTTTTCGAGCGGGGTGGTGCCGAGCAGCGGCGGCTGCGGATGCGCGGCCTCGGCCCATGCGGCGATGGCGGCGTTGTCGGTGAGCGTCGCGCCGTCCTACAGCACCAGCACCGGGACCGTGCAGGCCGGGTTGATCGCGCGAAATTCCGGAGTGAGCTGCTCGCGCTGGGAGAGATCGACCAGCTTCACATCGTGCGCGATCCCTTTCTCGGCGAGGACAATCCGGGCGCGGCGCGGGCTGGGGGCGGTCAGGCAATCGTAGAACAACGGCATTGGCAGTTCATCGGGCGCAGGCGGGAGCTTGTCAAGTCGGACAGTAATGATATACTGTCACACGACTCGCCAACACGCGAGCATCACGAGGAGAGCAGGCCATGGCCTATGTCGATGCAACCCATACCCAGCGCAATGTCGGGACGCTCGCCGCAGTGGCGGTGCTCGAAACCGGGCTCGCGCTCGCGGTGATCGCGGGGCTTTCGTACAACTACACCGCCAATCGTGACACCCCGATGCAGACCACCGAATACACCCTGCCGCCGGTGCCCGAGAAAAAGGTCGATCCGCCCAAGCCTCAGCCGGACACCCGCAAGGCGATCAACAAGCCGATCGATGCCCGCGATCCGGTCCTTGTCGGCACCGAGCCGCGCGAGTTTGCCGGCGAGGATGAAGGCGTGGGCGACGGTGACGGCGTCGGCACGGCGGTGTTCCCGATCCCCCAGCCCTCGCCCGCGCCCAGCTTCTCGCCGGTAAAGGCCAAACCGCGCGGCAATCCCGGCAATTGGGTGACCGAGAACGACTATCCGACCAGCGAAATCCGCGCCGAGCACCAGGGCCGCACCGGCTTTCGTGTGACGGTGGATGCCGCGGGCAAGGTCAGTTCCTGCACCGTCACCGCCTCAAGCGGCTGGCCGATGCTCGATAGCGTCACTTGCGAGAAGCTGACCCGCCGCGCCAAATTCGAAGCCGCGATCGACAGCACGGGAGCGCGGACCGCGGGGTTCTATCAAGGCTCGGTCAACTGGCGGCTGCCCGAGGATTGAGGATCAGGCAACGCCAGCCAGCGCCCCGTCGGCCCCCAAGCTGGCGGGGCGCGTTGCTGCTCAGATCGCGTGGGCTGAAATCGGGCAGTCGCTGCACACCCGCACCGCGCAGAGGCGGCAGGTGCGGTGCTTTTCCATGTCGGTTTCGGGCAGGTTCGCCAGCACCTTGGCGAGCAACTGGCCAAGCATCAGTCGCTCGTCAGCGCCTAGCCCTTCCAGCGCTGCTTCGAGCGTATCGAGTCGGCGATCCATCAACCCGCCGCGCAGCTTGGCGCCCGCTGCGGTCAGATGCAGCGCCACCGCGCGGCCATCCGCCCCTGGGCGCCGCTCAACAAACCCATCGTCCTCCAGCCGGTCGATCAACCGAACCGCGCCGGGATGCGAAAGCGCGAGAACGTGGCGCAGCGTTTCGACCGACAGCCCTGGCGCATAGCCCAGCACCACGATCGCCGGAGCCGCCTCGCCCGACCGGCCCAGCATCTCGCGCAGCTGCGCACCGATCCGGTCGGTCAGGGCCAGCGCCGCTGCGCCAAGCAGGTTGGTGGTGCGATCCATGGCTAAGGAATGTATGCGTGCTGCATGGATTTGCAAAGGACTGTTGACTCGCAATGTGTGCGCTGCGCATATAAAAAGATCTTGAGCAAGTGAGGCCCACCAATGTCCGAAGTCGAAACCGAATTCCTGTTCGAGGCCCGTGTCAAGCTCGATCCGGTGACGCTGGATGTCGGCCCCGGTCCGGAAGGGCATCGCACGATCTATCTGGTCAAGGGCGGGCGCTTTGCGGGGCCTAAGCTGAACGGTGATGTTGTCCCCGATTCGGGGGCCGACTGGGTGCGAATGCGCCCCGATGGCGGATTTCATCTTGATGTCCGATTTTGCCTGAAGACCGATGACGGGGCGCTGCTCTATCTCAGCTGGCACGGCCGCTTTCATGCCAGCCCGGAGGAGCTCGGATATGCCGCTGATCAGGCCAAGCCAGATGATCCTGCCGGGGCCGATCGGTTCTACTTCCGCGCCGCGCCCGAGTTTGAAACCGCCGATCCACGCTATGCCTGGCTTAACAATATCGTGGCCGTGACAAAATCACGGATGGGCGATGGCGGTGTGATCCACCGCGTGTTTGAAGTGAAGTAGCCCCACCACCCAAACCCATCCTTAACCCCGCTCTGCTACCCCCCAGCGCCATGGACCGTGCCGTTTTCCCGCCCGAAACCCAGGCCGCTTTTGCCGCGTTCTATCCGCACACGCCCGGCAAGCTGGCGCATCGGTTGCTCGGCCATCCGCTGCTGACGCTGGAGGCGCTGGCCGAGCTTGCCGCCAGCCTTCCCGCAGACTCCATCGAATACAACCCCGGCAATGTTCCGATCGGGATCGCACCCGAGGATGTGCCCGCCCCTGCGCTCGGCGTGGTCGAAACGATCCGCGATATCGCCACCACGGCATCGTGGGTGGTGCTCAAGCGGGTCGAGCAGCACCCGGTCTATGCCGCGCTGCTCGCCGAGGTGCTGGGCGAGCTCAGGCATATCGTCGAGCCGCGCACCGGGGCGATGTTGCAGCTGGAAGGGTTCGTGTTCATCTCGTCGGGCGGATCGGTCACCCCATTCCACTTCGATCCCGAACACAACATCCTGCTGCAAGTCAGGGGCTCGAAGGTGATGACGGTGTTCCCGGTCGAGGACGAGGAGCTGTTTTCGGCGCCGGTGCACGAGCAGTTTCACCTTGGCGAGCATCACCGCAACCTGCCGTGGCGCGATGCCTTCGCGGCCAAGGGCAAGCCGATCGCGATCGGTCCGGGTGAGGCGATCCACGTGCCCGTCAAGGCTCCGCACTGGGTCCAGAACGGACCCGAACCGTCGATCTCGCTGTCGGTCACCTGGCGATCGGAATGGTCCTATGCCGAAGCCGATGCCCGCGCCTTCAACCGCGTGCTGCGCGATCTGGGGGTCGATCCGCGCAGCCCCGCCCCGTTCCCCGCCCAAAACCGCGCCAAGGCCTATGCCTACCGCGCGGTGAGGAAACTGGGGCTGCGGCGGAGTGGATAGAGCAGAGCGCCAAAATTCCGCACCGGCACGTCATCCCGGCGGAGGCCAGGACCCAGCCCGAACAAGCAACAGCGGCGCTTCGCGGAGTCACTATGAGTGGTCCTGGGTCCCGGCATTCGCCGGGATGACGATTCAGCTTTCGAACATTACGCTCTAAATCCGGATCTTCACCATCGGGCTGTCTTGCGCTGCGGGTTTGCGATCATCCGCGCGGCGGAAGCGGATTGCTTCGTTGGCGCGGCCTGCGCCTGACGAAGCATCGTCTTCGCTGACCACTTCGGCATCGACGATCAGCGCGTCTTCCGCAGAGCGCGCACCAGGGTTCCAGCGCGAGCCGGGGGTGCCGCGCTGGCGCATCTCGGCAACGCCGCGGTCAAATTCGATCTGGTGCTGATTGATCGTCTCCAGCGCCGAGTCGCGGTCGCGCTGGGCTTCTTTCAGGCGCATATCGGCGTCTGTAAATGCGGCTTCGGCCTGCAGCAGATCGCCCTCGATCTGGGCCAAAGCGCGCTCACCGCGGCGTGATCCGTTCCCACTCATGCACATCTCCACATCTGAGACACCGCATGCCGGGCGATCCATCACCGGTCACAGGCCTATTAACCACGCTAACACGCAAACAAGCGTCTATCCAGACCCGATTTTATCCCGACAACCGTGCCAGTTCTGGACGGAGTGCAAGGCAACTCGCTCTAAAACGCGACGCTGACTTCTGCGGCAGGCTTGCTCTGCACTTCGGCCTGGTCTTCGCGCTTGGCCTGGGCGCGTTCCTCGGCGGTCTGCTGATAGTCTTCAGGCGCGCGGATAAACACCCCGTTGCTGGCGAGTTCGGCCATTTCGGTGCGGGTCCGCGCGGCGCGGGTCGCGGGCAATTCGGCAGCCAACGCGCGGGTTTCGGCGGCCATGGTCACCACCCCGTCGTCGGTTACCTCGACACTGCGCTGGAAGCGGTAGAGATCGCCCACCACCTTGTCGAGCGAACCGCCCTGAAGGCGGAAGCCCTTGCCGTGGTTGGGCAATTTGATCACCTGGCGGCTGCCCCACCAGTTGGGGAACTCGAACGCAAACGGGGCATCGGGATTGAGTTCGCCTTCGCGGGCAATGTCAAACCGCCAGCCCAATCGGGCCCGGTCGAGCTCGTACCAGCGGGTGCCAAGGTCGCGGCTCCATTCCATCTGCGCCGACCCGCTCAAGGTGACGACGAAATCGCCGGTGGCGGGATCGTCGCGGGTCCCGACCTTGCCGGGCGAGACGAAATCGTAAGTTTCGCGCCACAATTTGCGCAGTTCGCGGTTGCGCTCGGCGTGGCTGAAACCGGCGTACTTTTGGCGCATATCGGAAGCCGCGGCACCGGCGAAGCGCATTTCCGCGCTGGCGGCTGCGGGAACATCCAGCCCGCGACTGGCATCGAGCGTCAGGCTGACCAGCTCTTCGGGGCGATCGTAGGGTTCGGGGACCAGCGCCACCAGCGCCGCCCCAGCCGCGGTGACCGGAACCCCGGCGGTCCAGTTGGGGGTGCGGATCCGATCGAGGCTGAGATCGCCCAGCCGGGTCCCGTCGAGGAAATAGCTCTTGCCGCCCACCTTGGCCTCGACAATCACGTGATCGAAAGCCTCCATGCTCGGCAGCCGCGCAGCCAGCAGATCGCCCTGCTCGGTGTGGACCAGCACCGGGCGCGCTTCGATCCCCAGTTCGCCCAGCAGCGCGATCAGCAGCACGGTCTTGGCCTTGCAATCGCCGAACCGCCGCGTCCAGGTCGCCTCGGCATCGGCGGGCACGAAGCCGCCGGCATTCATCCCCATGAACAGATAGCGGATCTGCTCCTGAACCAGCTGCAGCGCCAGTTCGGCGCGGCGCTTGGGATCCTTGGTCTGCGCCGCGATCCGTGCCGCTTCGGCCTTGATCGGGCTGCCCACGGCAAGCTGGCCGGCCTTGGCATAGAGCGGCGCGAAGGCCCGGCCGACCCCCTGCCAGTCGGTAAATTCGGTGATCTCGATGGCGTTGACCAGCTGGTAGCGGGCGGGGGCGCCTTCGGGCGGCAGCGGCGCGCTGGCCTCACCCACGTCGGCGATCAGCTCGCTGCCGGCGGTGGTTTTGGTGAGTTTGGGCTGGAGAATGCCGGGATAGATCCGCCATTGCATCGCCTTGTCCGGGCCCCACAGCAGCCGCACCCGGAACCGCCCGAAGGTCGCCCCGTCCTTGGGCCCGACCACGTACTGGCTGTTTCCGGCCAGCGCCGGATCGCGGCGCTCGACCGAATAGGCGAGGTCGATGGTGTCACCCACCCGCACGTCTTCGGGCTGGAGCGTCGCGGTCAGCCGCCCGTCGAGCATCGCGCTTTCCATCCGCTTTTCGCGCTGGATCACGCTGAGCCGGGCGCCGTCGCCCAACAGGTCGATCGCCGCGCCATCGCGCAGGATGCGGTAGCGGTGGATCGTCAGCACTTCGAGCGCCGGGTCCCAATCGACCTGCAAGGCCGCGCCATCGAGCCCGTGAGCGGTGCCGATCTTCCAGGCCTGGCCATAGTAGAAAGTGTCGAAGTCCTTGGCGAAGCTGCACCTGGACGTCGCCCATCAGGTCGATCGTCGCCGCGCCTTCGGCATCGCGCGGCGGCTTGGGCAGCGCCGGGGTATCGATCCAGGCCGGCGGCGCGGCGATCCGCGGGCGGGCCAGCGGAGCGGCGAGCGCCGGCTCGGTCACGGCCACCACCCGGCCGGCAGCGCGCGCATCGGGCGCAGCCCAGGCCAGACCCGGCACTGCCGCCAGCAGCACAGCGAGATAATTCAGACGCATCCGCTCTCCCATCGAGCAAATCATTGCCACCGAATGGTTACGGATTTCTCGCCCGCTGTCGAGAGGGGGGAGACCGCAGTCAGCGCTACGGCGGCATCACCCGGGTCAGGAATTCGATCACCGCGGCGTTGAATTCATCGTTGCGGTCGCCTGCAACCATGTGTCCGGCGCCGCCGATATCGGCGACTTCAAGCGCGGGGATGCGGCGGCGCAGAGTCTGCCACCCCGTCATCGTCGACCATGTCGCTTTTCATTCCGCGGACCAGCAGGGTCGGCACCCGGTCGGTCCAGTCGGCAGCGTCCATCAGGTCGAGCAGATAGCGCGGATCGCCGCGCGGCGATTGCAGCCAGCGCGGATCCCAATGCCAGCGATAGCGCCCGTCCTCGCCCAGCCGCAGGTTCTTGTGCAGGCCCGAGATATCCTTGGGCCGAGGGCGATCGGGATAGTAGGCCGAAATCGCATCGGCTGCCTCGTCCAGACTGGCAAAGCCGCCGGTATGCGCGGTCATGAAGGCGCCGATCTTGGCGACGCCCTTGGGGCTCATCTTGGGGACGATATCGACCAGCACCAGCGCGGCGGGATCAAGCCCGCGCGAGGCCGCAACCATCGCGGTCATCCCGCCCAGCGAAGCCCCGACCAGCGCGAAGCGGCCGCGATCCGCAGGCGGCCACCGCAGCAAGATCGTCGGCCCGGGTTTCCATGCTGTAATCGCCATCGGGCGACCAGTCGCTGTCACCGTGGCCGCGCAGGTCATAGTTGATCGCGTGATAGCCGGCATCGGCGAGCTGCTGTTCGGCACTTGTCCCACGAATGCCGGGTCTGCCCGCCGCCGTGGCCCAGGATCACGCAAGGCGCGCCTTCGCGCCCGGCAACATCGGCGGCGATCGAGACGCCTTCGGCAACGGGAATGCGGATTGTTCTGGGTTGCATCGACCGCAGATGCCTGCGCGCGCCGGAGCCGGTCAACGGCTAACTTAACCGCGCGATTAAATCGCCCGCGACTTGGCGCTGGCCAAAGCCGGCCTCAGGCGGCACTGTTCCGCGGTCAAACTGGGGATTCGCCGATGCTCCGCCTGCTCCTAGCCTCTTTCGCCCTGCTGTATCGCCGCGCCGGCGCTGGCCGAGACAGTCTATGTCCGCGCCGGACACCTGATCGAGCCCGCGAGTGGCCAGGTGCTGCGCGACCGGCTGATCCGGATCGAGGATGGCCGCGTATCTGCGGTCACGCCATGGGCGCAGCCGCCGGAAGCCGCGAAACTGATCGACTGGTCGGCCTATTGGGTGCTGCCCGGACTGATCGACATGCACGTCCACCTTGCCGATAACGATCAGACCGAAAACTATGCCGAACCCTTGCTCCATTCGGCGGCCAAGATCGCCTACCTCGGCGCGCGCAACGCCCGCACCACCCTGCGCGCCGGGTTCACCTCGGTGCACGATGTCGGCAGCTACCGTGGCCTCGCCAACATCGAACTGCGCGATGCGATCAACCGCGGCGACGTGCCGGGGCCGCGAATGAATGCGGTTGGCGCCTATATCACCAGCCCTGGCGGCGGCGGCGAAGTGACCGGGATGGCGCCCGATGTCGGCATTCCCGCCGAGATGCGGCTGGGCGTGGCCGCTACTCCCGCCGAGGTCGAGCAGCGGGTCAATGCCATGTTCCAGCGCGGCGCCGATTCGATCAAGCTGATCGCCACCGGCGCGGTGCTGACCGAAGGCACCGATCCGGGCCAGCAGGAGCTGTCCGAGGAGATGATGATCGCTGCGGTACGGGTGGCGAATTCGCGCGGCTCGTGGGTCACCGCCCATGCCCACGGCGCCGAGGGGATCAAGTCCGCGCTGCGCGCCGGGGTCCGCTCGATCGATCACGCCAGCATGATCGACGAAGAAGGCATCCAGCTCGCCAAGGCGCGCGGCGCATTCCTGGTGATGGACCCCTATGTGAGCCATTTCATCGGCGAATTCGGCCGCCGCATCGGCTGGCACCCCAATATCCTGGCCAAGAGCCAGCGCACCTTCGAGGCCAAGCGCCAGGGTCTGGCCCGCGCGATCAAGACCGGGGTGAAGCTCTCGTTCGGCACCGACGCCGGGGTCTATCCCCACGGCGACAATGCCCGCCAGTTCAAATATTACGTCGAACTGGGGATGACCCCGCTGCAGGCGATCCAGTCCGCCACCACGGTCGCCGCCGAGCACCTTGGCTGGCAGGCGGAGGTCGGCTCGCTCACCCCCGGCCACTGGGCCGACATGGTCGCGGTGAAGGCCGACCCGCTGGCCGATATCACCGTGCTTGAGCAGGTCAGCCAGGTTATCAAAGGTGGCGAGATTGTTCGCTAGTTGCCATTGCGCTCGCCAGCGCCGCGCGGCACTCTGCGGCGCATGAAACGCCTGCTTGTTGCTATCGCCGTGCTGGTCCTCTGCGTCCCTGCGCTCGCCGAAACGGTCTATGTCCGTGCCGGGCATCTAGTCGAGCCGGCGACCGGCCAGGTGCAGCGCGACCGGCTGATCCGGATCGAAGACGGGCGGGTGGCGGCGGTCACGCTGTATGCCCCGCCGCCTGCGGATGCGAAAATTGTCGACTGGTCGGCGTTCTGGGTATTGCCCGGACTGATCGATATGCACGCCCACGTCAGCGATGCGGTGCAGACCAGCAACATCGCCGAGCCGCTGCTCCATTCGCAGGCCGAGATTGCGTTCATTGGCGCCCGCAATGCCCGCGCCACGCTCCATGCCGGGTTCACCTCGGTGCACGACGTCGGCTCGTACCGCGGGCTGGCCAATATCGAGCTACGCAACGCGATCGAGCGCGGCGATGTGCCGGGACCGCGGATCAATGCGGTCGGCGGCTATATCACCATACCCGGAGGTGGCGGCGATGTGACCGGCATGGCCCCCGATGTCGTCATTCCCCCCGATATGCGGCTCGGCGTCGCCGCGACCCCCAGCGAGGTTGAACAGCGGGTCAACGGCTTCTTCCAGCGCGGCGCCGATTCGATCAAGCTGATCGCCACCGGCGCGGTCTTCACCGAAGGCACCGAACCGGTTCAGCAGGAACTGTCCGAAGAGATGATCGCCGCCGCAGTGCGGACAGCCAAGGCGCGCGGTTCGTGGGTTACTGCGCATGCCCACAGCGCCGAAGGGATCAAGGCCGCGATCCGCGCCGGGGTGCGCTCGATCGAGCACGCCAGCCTGATCGACGACGAGGGCATCCAGCTCGCCAAGGCGCGCGGTACTTACCTGGTGATGGACATCTACAACGGTGACTACACCGCCGAGGTTGGCCGCCGCGACGGCTGGAGCGAGAGCATCCTGCGCAAGAACGACGAAACCACCGGGATCCAGCGCGAAGGCTTTGCCAAGGCGGTCCGGGCCGGAGTGAAAATCTCGTTTGGGACTGACGTCGGACTGTTTCCCCACGGCCTCAACGCCCGCCAGTTCAAATACATGGTCCGCCATGGGATGACGGCAATGCAGGCGGTCCAATCGGCCACCACCGTCGCCGCCGCGCAGCTCGGGTGGGGCAAGGACGTCGGCTCACTCACCCCCGGCCACTGGGCCGATATGATCGCGGTTGCGCGCGATCCGCTCGCTGACATAGCGGCGCTTGAGCAGGTCAGCCACGTTTTGAAGGGCGGCGAGGTGGTGCGGTAGAATTCCTCCCCGGAACGGGGAGGGGGAGGATCAAGCAGTCAGAAACGCCACCAGAGCCTTGACCTTCTTCTGCCGCCATTGCGGCAGCGGCGCGACCAGCCAGTAGGCGCGTTGGCAGGGTTCGGGCGGCGCCAGCGCCACGCCGCGGCCCTCGCCGGCCCAGGTCTGCGCGAGTTGCGCGGGGACGCGGGCCTTGCCCATTCCCGCTGCCGCCGCCGCCAGCGCCTGGCCGGCATCGCCGACCATCAGCGAAGGCTCGCCGGCGTTGTCGCCGCCCGGGTTGGGATCGCCGGGCCAGCCGATCCAGGTGCCCTCGCCGGCGATGACCCGCTCGGCGCTGCCCAGCGCGACGCCTTCGAGCTCGCCCGGGCCATCGGCCCAGCGCACCGCGAGATCGAGGTTGGCCTCGGTAAAGTCAGCGCTTTCGTCGTTGACCAGATTGAAGCGTACTTCGGGGTTGTCCCGGCAGAACGCCGCCAGACGCGGCGCCAGCCAGGCGGCGAAGAAATCGCGCGGGCTTGCCAGGGTGTAGACATTGCTCGCCTGCCCGGCCTGCATCGCCCGCACCGCATCCTCGAAATGGAGGAAGCCGGCGCGCAGCGCTTCCAGCCCGGCCTGCGCCTCATCGGTCAGCTCGAGCCCCTTGGGAGTGCGGCGGAACAGCACCACGCCGAGCACATCCTCAAGCGCGCGGATCTGTTGGCCGACCGCCGCCGGGGTCACCGCCAGCTCGTCCGCCGCGCGGGTGAACGAGAGATGCCGCGCCGCCGCGTCGAACACGCGCAGGGCGTTGAGGGGCAGATGGGTGCGCTTCATGGGGGGTTACTATGAGGGGCGGGCACTGCGGGCAAGCGAGTCCTTGCTGAGTGCAGTCGGCCCATCCGGGCCTCCCTTGCAACACCAGCCCACTCCCCCTGCCCGGCCGCCCCATAGGGTACCATGAACGGGTGGCCGGGCAGGGGGAGCGGGCTGGTGTTGCAAGCCGATCGCGGAGGCGATCGGCGCACCCGACTAGAACTCCTAACCAGCAGTCGCGGGCGCCGCCAGCGGGAAATAGGGGATCGCGGCTTCGAACAGCGAGCCATCTTCACGCCGGAAGGTGTAGTGGCCTTCCATCGAGCCGTGCGGGGTCGTGAGCGGGCAGCCCGAGACATAATCGTGGCTCTGCCCGGGCAGCAGCACCGGCTGTTCGCCGACCACGCCTTCGCCTTCGACATGGTTGACCATGCCGCGTCCGTCGGTGATCCGCCAATGCCGGGTGAGCAGCTGCACCGCCTGCGTCCCTTCGTTCTCCAGCCGGATATGATAGACCCAGAACCACTTGCTCGACTCGATCCGCGATTGCTCGGGAAGGAAGTTCACCGCGACGCGCACGGTGACGCCATCGGTCATGGCCGCATGCTGGAACAGATCCTTCATGCGACTCAAGGTAGCGTCAGGCGAGCGCTGCATCAATGGCGCATGCACAATGGGGAATACGATTGCGCCCCGGTTGGAGCCAGCGCGCAGATTTGTTAGGCTAACGCCTTGCAAAACGCCTTGCCCGTAACCGAACTTTTCCTGCTCGCGCTGATCGTGATCTTCGCGGCGCCTTATCTGATCTGGCGGCTGGCGCGCACGGACTATGTAGCGCCGCTGGTTGTGGTCCAGATCGTAGTCGGAATCCTGCTTGGCCCGGGGATGCTGGGGGCGGTGTTTCCCGGCGGTTACGCTGCGGTTTTCACCCCGCAGGTGATCGCCGCGCTGAATGGCATCGCGTGGTGGGCTGTGATGCTGTTCGTGTTCGTTGCCGGACTCGAGCTCGAGCTTGACGAGGCATGGAAATGGCGCGGCGAAACCGGGCTGACCGCAGCCCTGGCGCTTGGCGCACCGCTGCTGCTGGGGAGCGGCGCGGCGTTGACGATGCTGGCGTTGAGCAATCCGGCCGACTGGATCGGCATCGGCGGCACCACCTGGCAGTTTGTGCTTGGAGTGGGGATGGCCTGCGCGGTCACTGCCTTGCCGATCCTGGTGCTGTTTCTTGAAAAGCTGGCCGTGCTGCGCACCGCGCTGGGCCAGCGCATCCTGCGCTATGCCAGCCTCGACGATGTGTTGATCTGGGGAGTGCTGGCGCTGATCTTGCTCGACTGGGAACGGGTCACCCGCCAGCTGGGGTTCCTTGCCGGGTTTGCTCTTGCGGTTTGGCTGTTGCGCAAGGCGATGCTGGCGATGCCGCAGCGCGATCGCTGGTATGCCGGGCTGATCTGGCTGGCGGCCGCAGGCTACTTCGCCGACTGGTCCGGACTGCACTACATGGTCGGGGCATTCCTCGCCGGAGCCGCGCTCGATGCCAAGTGGTTCGGGATCGAACGGATCGACGCCTTCCGCGACATCGTGCTGCTTACCATCATGCCGGTGTTCTTCCTCTCGACCGGGCTCAGGACCAGCTGGGAAATGGGCGGGCTTGCCGCCTTCGCCGCCGCCGGTCTGCTGCTTGCGGCAATGATCGCGGGCAAGCTCGCCGGCGTCGGGCTTGCCGGGCGACTGCTCGGCTGGGGCAAGGGCGAGGCATGGGTGATCGGCTGGCTATTGCAGACCAAGGCCTTGATCATGATCATCTTCGTCAACGTGCTGTTCGACAAACAAATCATAACGGGCGCGGCGTTCACGGCATTGCTGCTTGCGGCAGTCGGCAGTACGATGCTGACGATCCCGCTGGTCACCCCGGCGCTAAAGAAGCTGGCGGGGTTGAGCGACAAGGCCGGGTAGCGCACGGCCCTGCACGAACAGGGTCAAAGCCCTGCCCTGCCCAGCGCCTGATCGAGGTCCTCGATCAGGTCTTCGGGGTCTTCCAGCCCGACGTTGAGCCGCAGCATGCCTTCGCCCACGCCCATTTCCTCACGCGCTTCGGCGCTGAGCGAGTAATGCGTGGTCGAGGCGTTGTGGCACAGCAGCGAGCGCGAATCGCCGATGTTGTTGGAGATGTCGATCAGTTGCAGCGCGTTGAGCAGGGCATAGGCCTGATCGCGCCCGCCATCGACCTCGAACGAGAAGATCGACCCCGCGGCGTCCATCTGCCGCATCGCCAGGTTGTGCTGGGGGTGGCTGGGCAGCCCGGGATAGTTGATCCGCGGCACCCGGCCTTCGAGGAACTGGCCCACTTTCAACGCATTCTCGCTCTGCTTCCTGACCCTGAGGTCGAGCGTTTCGAGACCCTTGAGCACCACCCAGGCGTTGAACGGCGAGAGGTTGGGCCCGGTGTTGCGCTGCATTGGCAGCAGTTTGTCGTTGATGAATTCGGCCGAGCCGGCCACCGCCCCGGCCAGCACCCGGCCCTGCCCGTCCATCAGCTTGGTCGCCGAATAGGCAACCACATCGGCGCCGAACTCCAAGGGGCGCTGCAACGCCGAGGTGGCAAAAGCGTTGTCGACCACCGAGACGATCCCGCGGCTTTTTGCCAGTCCGCAGACGAAGCCCAGATCGACGATGTCCATCGTCGGGTTGGCCGGGGTCTCGAAGAAGAACACCCTGGTGTTGGGGCGGATTGCCGCTTCCCAAGCGGCATTGTCGCGCGCGTCGATCGTGGTGCTCTCGATCCCGAAGCGCGGCAGCAACTGGTCGACCAGCCAGCGGCACGAGCCGAACGCGGCGCGCCCGGCAACAACGTGATCGCCAACGCTCAGCTGGCACAGCAGGGCCACGGTCATCGCCGCCATGCCGCTGGCCTGGACGCGGCAGGCCTCGGCCCCTTCCATCAGCGCGATCCGCTCTTCCAGCATCGCCACGGTCGGGTTCTGGAGCCGCGAATAGGTCATGCCCGGATCATCGCCGCGGAACCGCGCGGCGGCGGTCTCAGCGTCGTCATAGGCATAGCCAGAGGTCAGGAAGATCGCCTCGCTGGTCTCACCAGCCTCGCTGCGCCAGGTACCGCCGCGCACCGCCTGGGTTGCGGCGCGCCATGACTTGGTGATCGAGCGGTCTTGGCCGGTGGTGCGCTTCATGTTGCGGCGGGCTGTAAGTGCCGCGTCGCGCCGGCGCAAGAGCGTTGCACTCCCCCTTCTCGCCGGATAATCCCGGCGCGATGAAGGGTCGCTTCACCACCGAGAAGGATCCGCGCGCGTGGTCCGCGGCGCTGGCGGCGGCGTTTCTGGCGCTGGTCTGGTGGCGCCTGGTGATCCCGTCCGCAGTCTATTTCGACGAGACCCATTATGTCCCCGCAGCGCGCAAGCTGCTTGAAGGGCTGCGGTTCAATCCCGAACACCCATTGCTGGGCAAACAGATCATCGCTGCGGCAATCTGGCTGCTGGGCGATACGCCGCTGAGCTGGCGGATGCCCTCGGCGCTGGCGGGTGCCTGGGGGCTTTACGCTTTTGCGCGGCTGGTCTGGTTCGCCAGCGGACGACGGCGGGCGACGCTGCTGGCGACCTTCCTGTTGGCCAGCAACTTCCTGTGGTTCGCGCTCAGCCGGATCGGCATGCTCGACATGATCATGGCGGCGCTAGGCGTGACTGGGCTGTGGCTGTTCGCCAGCGCGCTGCGCCGCCCCGATCAAGGGCGGTGGCGGCTGGCACTGGCCGGGCTCTGCTTCGGCCTGGCGCTCGGCGCCAAGTGGTCGATCGCCGCGGTGCTGCCGCTGCCGGGGCTGCTGTTCCTGGCGCTCAAGCTGCGCGACACGGGAGGACGCTTCCTGTGGTCGCGTGCAGGCGGCGCGGTGCCAGGGATCGCCCTGCCCGAAGCCGCGCTGTGGCTCGGTGTGGTGCCGTTGTGCGCCTATTGGGCAAGCTTCTGGCCGGGTTTCTTATGGCACGCCGACCCCATCGACCCCTGGGCGCCGCTGGCCTGGCACCACTATATGCTGGAGCTGCAGGACAGTGTGATCCGGGTCCATCCCTATCGCTCGGAATGGTACGAATGGGTGGTCAACTGGCGGGCGATCTGGTTCCTTTACGAGCAGGCCGATGGCGCCCAGCGCGGGATCCTGCTGGTCGGTAACCCGTTCACCATGCTCGCAGGGCTACCTGCGCTCGGCTGGGCGCTGTGGGCCGGGGTCCGGCGCCAGCGGTGGGACGCGCTGGCCTTCGCGGTGCTCTATCTCGCCAGCCTGGGGCTGTGGGCGCTCTCGGGCAAGCCAATCCAGTTCTACTATCACTACCTGCTGCCCGGCGCTTTCCTGATGGCCTGCCTGGCGCTGGCGTTAGAGGAACTATGGCGGCGAACCGACCGCGTCCGCTGGCTCGCGCCTGCCTCGCTGGCGCTCAGCGCGGGGCTGTTCGTCCACTTCTATCCGATCCTCTCGGCCGCCGAACTCAGCGGCGGCCCGCAAAGCTTCGCCTATTGGATGTGGCTCGATAGCTGGCGCTAGTATTTGCCCCAGACGAACCGGCTTGAAAGCGCGAAATTCCACACCGAGCCCAGCACTACTCCGACCAGCGCTGCGGCGTAAGGGTGGATCCCCAGCCGCACCAGCGCGGTCGCTGCGCCGATGTTGGTGAGCAAGCCGAAGGTACAGGTCAGCGCGAACCGGGCCCAGCCGATCAGCAATGGCACGGCCCCGCGCAATCGCGAATCGGCATAGGTCAGTTCGTTGTTGAGGATGAAGTTGAACGTCATCGCCACCACCGCGGCGATCGACTGACCGGCGATGAAGGCAGTCTCCTTGGGGTAGTGGCTGACTAGGAAATCGGCGCCGAACAAGTTAAGCACGGTTGCTAGCACCGCCATGTGGACGACCACCCCCATCGCCCCGATCGTGCCGAACAGCGCGAAGCGGGTGGGGATGATCCGGCCCAGCCACTTGTCGTAGAGCCCGACCAGGAATTCGAACACCACGGTGCGATCGAGTTTGCTCTCGCCCTCAGCGCGCGCCGCGAAATTGAGCGGCACTTCCTTGATCCGGAGCGGGGTTTCAACCGTCGCCAGGATATCGAGCAGGATCTTGAAGCCGACCCCCGAGAGGCGGTGGGCATCGCCGCGCAGCACATCGCTGCGAAGCATGAAATAGCCGCTCATCGGGTCGCTCAATTCAACCCCGGTGACCTTGTTGGCGATGCGGTTGGCAAAGCTCGAGGCCTTGACCCGATCGGGCCGGCCCCAGGCCTCGGTGCTCGCACCCTCGGCAAAGCGGCTGGCATAGGCGAGATCGTGCTCACCGCCTTCGATCGCTGCCAGCATCTCGGGCAGCAGCGCCGGATCGTGCTGGTGATCGGCGTCCATCACCGCCACCACCGGGGCGGCGGTCGCGCACATTCCTTCGATCGCGGCGGAAGAAAGCCCGCGCCGCCCGATCCGCTGCAGGACCCGCACCCGGGTATCGTCGCGGGCGATCGCGCGGGCCTCGTCGGCGGTGCCGTCGGGGCTGTTGTCATCGACAAAGATCGCTTCCCAGGCGATCCCGGCCAGCGCCTTGTCCAGCCGCTCGACCAGCAAGCGCAGGTTGCCGCGCTCGTTATAGGTGGGAAGGACGACGCCAAGGCGGAGAGTCATGGCCTAAGTCTTTCGAGGATCGCGTCGCCGATTGCAACCGTACCGTGACTGCCGCCCAAATCGCCGCCGCGCACGCCGTCGGCCAGCGCCTGGGCCACCGCCGCTTCGATCCGCGCCGCTTCGGCCTCCAGCGCGAGCGAATGGCGCAGCAGCATCGCCGCCGAAAGCACCGTCGCCATCGGGTTGGCCAGGCCCTGGCCGGCAATGTCCGGGGCGCTGCCGTGGATCGGTTCGTAAAGTCCCATGGTCCCGTCCGCCAACGAGGCCGAAGCCAGCAGCCCGATCGAGCCGACGCACATGCTCGCTTGGTCAGAAAGGATATCGCCGAACAGGTTGCCAGTGACGATCGTGTCAAACTGGCCGGGATTGCGGACCAGCTGCATCGCCGCATTGTCGACGTACATGTGGGTAAGTTCGACCGCGGGGTACTCGGCCGACACCTCGATCACCACATCGCGCCACAGCTGCGAGGTTTCGAGGACGTTGGCCTTGTCGACCGAGCAGAGCTTGTCGCCCCGGCCCATTGCCGCCTTGAAAGCGACATGGGCGATGCGGCGGACCTCGTCTTCGGCGTAGGACATCATGTCCCAGCCCTGGCGGCGGCCATCGGGTAAAGTGCGGATGCCCTTCTCGCCGAAATAGACGTCGCCGTTGAGTTCGCGGACGATCAGCAGGTCGATCGCTCCTGTCACTTCAGGTCGTAGCGCAGAAGTATCTTCCAACCCTTTGAAAACTTTAGCCGGACGCAGGTTGGCGAACAGCCCCAGCTCCTTGCGCAAACCCAGGATCGCCTGCTCGGGACGGAGCGCGCGTTCGAGGCTGTCGCAGTCCGGATCGCCGACCGCGCCGAACAGGATCGCCTCGCAGCTGCGGGCAATCTCGAGCGTAGCGGGCGGCAGCGGATGGCCGTGGCGCTTGTAAGCCGCACCGCCAACATCGCCCTCAACCAGCTCCAGTCCCGGCAGGGCGAGCGCGTGCAGCACCCGCACAGCCTCAGCGGTCACTTCGGGGCCGATGCCGTCGCCGGCGAACACCGCAATCTTCATCGAAACCCCGCCCTCACCCGATCCGCGCCAGCCGTGCTCGCAGCACGGCACGCGCCGCCATAACATCGCCATTCCGCTCCGCAAGCGGATAGCGCGCCAGATATTCGCCCAGCCGGTCAAAGGCGGCAAGCTGCGCTTCCCAGGTCTCACCGGCATTGCGCAAGGCATCGCCGCCATAGCCCAGCTCGCGCAGCAGCAGCGCCTCGTAGCCGATCAGCCCGGGCAACCAGCCGCGCGCCGAAGGGGCATGGCAGACCGCGTCAAGCAAGCCCGAAAGCGCCGAGTAAAGCGCGGGGTAGGCGTGCCGCTCGGGCAGCGTCGCAGCGGCCAGCGATGTCGCCCAGCCGATCGCTGCGGCGGCCAGCGGCTCGCCCAGCCACGGCCCGCGGCTCTCTACCAGCTCGAGTCGGGCGAACGGCAACTGCCCCTCGCTGCGTCTCCTCAGCTCCGCCTCAACCAGATTTCCGGGGATCAACACCGGACGCAGCTGCCGCCCACGTCCGCCCGCGACATAGCCAACAACCAGGCCGTGGCTCTCGGTCAACAGCCGGACAATCGCCGCAGTTTCGCCATGCGGGCGGCTGGCACAGACAATGGCGGTGGCACGGATTTGCATGGCGGCGGTGTGGCGGGAAAGCTAACTGCGTTCAAGCCAAGGGAATTGGTTCACGCAGAGAACGCAAAGGACCGCAGAGCACGCGGAGATCTCGCGCTCGCGGCGAAGCCGCTTTAAAGAACCGAATGTCTCGCAGTCTGAAAAGAAGGCCTTCGGCCCAGCGCAACCTCTCTGCGCCTCCGCGCCAAACCTACTTCTTCGCCTTCAGCGCTTTTTCCAGCGCAGCCAATCGCTCGACCATTTTTTCGTTTTCTTCGCGTGCTTTGGAGGCCATATCTTTGACCGCGTCGAACTCTTCGCGGGACACGAAATCGAGCCCGCCCATCGCTTCTTTCATCCGCTCGCGCGCGGATTCGCGAGCTTCGCGGCCCATTCCGGCCATGGTTCCGGCGGCGCTGTTGAGCAGCTTGGCGATGTCGGCGAACAGGGGGTTTTCGGTCTGCATGCCGGCAAGATGGGGCCTTGATCGCCCAGGATCAAGCCCCAGGGTTGCTGACCAGGAATTGCCAGTTAAGCCAGGTCGCAAACAGCACCCAGGCCAGGTATGGCACCAGCAGCCCGGCCGCGAGCGGGCGGATCCGGTGGAATGCCCACAACGTCAGCACCACCGCGAGATCGATTCCAAGCAGCAGGAGCAGCGCGGCGGGAATGTTCTCCATCCCGAAAAACACCGGCGACCAGGCGAGGTTGAGCACGAATTGCAGGGCGAACAGTGCGATCGCCAGCCCCCGCCCAGATGCTCCGCGCGCGGTGATCACCATCGCCAGCGCCAGCCCCATCAGCAGGTAGAGGATCGACCAGACCAGCCCGAAAGTCGCCGCTGGCGGATAAATCGCGGGCTTGGTCAGTCCGAAAAACCAGACATTGCCTTCACCGCTGCCCGCAGCAGCACCCGAAAAGAACCCCAGCATCAGCAGCAATGGTGACAGGAACAGGGTCCAGCGCAGCAGCGCGGCGCGCAGTTGGCCTGGCGAAGCTAGCTCGGTCATGCAGGAAAGGGCCTCGATTCGGGAGTGGGTCGCGGCTGGATATTGGCGGGGCGCGCGGGCAGTGGCAATGGCGGCTGGTTCATTCTCGCTGTGCCGCAATGAGAAACTCCACATTTCCTTCCGGCCCGGTGATCGGGCTTTGGACGATTCCCTGCACTTGCCAGCCCTGTTCTTCCAGCCAGCCGCGCACCTCGGCGCAGACCCGCGCGTGCAGCGCCGGATCGCGAACCACCCCGCCCTTGCCAACCTCGCCCTTGCCAACCTCGAACTGCGGCTTGATCAGGGCGACCAGCTGGCACGGGCTCGCGGCCAGTTTCAGCGGTACTTCCAATACCTTGGCAAGCGAAATGAAACTGGCGTCGCAAACCACCCAGTGGCACGGCTGGTCGATCAATGCTGCCGTCAGCAGCCGCGCGCTGGTCTGCTCGAGCACTGTCACGCGCGGATCCTGGCGCAGTTTCCAGGCGAGCTGGTTGGTTCCCGAATCGACCGCGAAGACATGGACTGCGCCAAGGCTCAGCAGCACGTCGGTAAAGCCCCCAGTCGAGCTCCCGATATCCATCGCGGTGACGCCGGCCGGATCGAGCCCGAAGTGTTCGAGCGCATGGGCCAGCTTAATTCCGCCGCGCGAAACCCACGGGTGGTCGCGTCCGCGCACTTCCAGCGGCGCATCCTCGGCCAGCGGCTGGCCGGGCTTGGCCAGCTTGGTTTCGCCGGAGAAAACCAGCCCCGCCAGCACCAGCGCCTGGGCCCGGGCGCGGCTTTCGGCGAGGCCGCGGGCGACAAGCAATTGGTCGACGCGGGATTTCGCCACCTTGCTCATGGCTCGCGGCTCATTCCATAGGAGGCGGGTGAAGGCAAACTATCCCCTGATAGCGATCGCTGCGTTGCTGCTCGGCTCCTGCGTTGCGGCGCCCAGGCCCGCCCCGCCGCCAGTCGTGGCCGCGCCGATCCCGCGCCCGGTCGCGCCAGTGCCGCCGCCCCTGCCCAAACCGCCTGCCGACTGGCGCGACGCAGCGCAAAGCCCGGGAACTTGGCGCTGGTGCGACGTGATACGCATCGGCACGATCGACCGCCGAGCTTCGTCAATCGCCTCCTCCGGAACAGTCGTCACTGACCAGTCTGGCTGTCTGCAACCGCGCCGCGGCGCAGGTTCTTGCTGTCCCGCGCCGCGATCCGGCGGCCGAAGCGTCACCAGCCGATTGCAAGTGGCCACCACCAACGGCACCCGGCCGCTGCTCAGCGAGCCAACGCTGAGCGCGGCTGGCTGGCTGACCGTGGAACTGCGTCCCGCCGACCCGATCCTCGATGCCATCGCCTTTCGCGCGGCCGCTTCGCGCTCGAGGCTGCGGGGCAGCCGCCGCTTTACCTGCCCGCCTGGGCCGAACTCAGCCGGGTCGTCGAGGATTGCCGGTAGTCTGTGGAGAGTACCGGGCGCCGAGCCCGAAGCTTCGGATTCTGACGCCAAAAAAAATCAATGCAAGACTTGTTGTCGCGCGCCGGAATGATTCACACATGGCGGCAAGGCCGGTTGCGATCCCCGCCATCGGCCCAGCCACCTCGCAAGGGCAGCGAAATGGCTCAACAGCGCGAAAGGAGGTGACCGATGTCTCATGGTTCAGCAGGGAGGTCGGTAATCCACTCAATGGAGCATTATCGCTGAGCAGACACGCGATAGAGGCTTCGTGAGCGGCGCTTCCGGCCGCTGACCATGCGAAGGCCCGCTTCTGGCATAGCCAGGGCGGGCCTTCTCATTTTCAGGCCTGGCAGGGCCTGGGGGCCCGCTTCTGGCATAGCCAGGGCGGGCCTTCTCATTTTCGGGCCCCCACTTGGCCTGGACGAAAATTGCGCCTATGAAGTAAGTGGAATAGCACACTTGCCGTTTATTTCATTTTTCTTGCGCGTCGCGTAATTTTCGTTCAAGCGGCGCGCTTCCGCAGCGAAGGATTCGATTGCCATGGCGACTCTCGCCGATGCCCAGACCAGTTTCGCCCATCTGCCCCACCCCGCGCCGGTGGCGGACGCGGTGCGCGAAGGCGTGCTGGCCAACCCCGGCTTCGGCACCGCTTTCAGCGATCACATGGTGACGATCGAATGGTCCGAGGGTCAAGGGTGGCACAGCGCAACGCTCGGTCCGCGCGGCCCGCTCAGCCTCGATCCTGCGGCTGCGGTGCTGCACTATGCCCAGGAGATTTTTGAGGGCCTGAAGGCCTATCGCACCGCCGATGGCGGGATCACCCTGTTCCGGCCCGAGGCCAACGCCGCGCGGTTCAATGCCTCGGCGCGGCGGATGGCGATGCCCGAGCTTCCGCCAGAACTGTTTCTCGGCTCGGTCCGCGAACTGGTGCTGGCCGACCGTGCCTGGATCCCCGGCGGCGAGGGCGCCTCGCTCTATCTGCGCCCGTTCATGATCGCGACCGAGGCGTTCCTCGGGGTGCGGCCGGCCAAGGCGTTCAAATTCGTCGTGATCGCCAGTCCGGCGGGCAACTATTTCAAGTCGGGTGCTCCGGCGGTTTCGCTGTGGGTCTCCGAATACACCCGCGCCGCGCCGGGCGGCACCGGCGCCGCCAAGTGCGGCGGCAACTATGCCGCCAGCCTGGTGCCGACCGCCGAGGCTTTCGCCAAGGGCCACGACCAGGTGCTGTTCCTCGACGCCGCCGAGCACAAGTGGATCGAGGAGCTGGGCGGCATGAACCTGTTCTTCGCTTTCGCCGACGGCTCGCTCATCACCCCGCCGCTGACCGGCACGATCCTCCCCGGCGTCACCCGCGACAGCCTGCTGACCCTGGCGCGCGAAGAGGGCCTGACCGTGCGCGAAGAGCCCTACAGCCTTGCGCAATGGCGCACCGATGCCGAATCCGGCAAGCTGCTCGAAGCCTTCGCCTGCGGCACCGCGGCGGTGGTCACGCCCGTCGGCAAAGTCACCGACCACACCGGCAGCTTCACCATCGGCTCGGGCGGCCCGGGACAGCTCACCGGCAAGCTCAAGGCGCGGCTGGTCGCGATCCAGCGCGGCGAAGAGGCGGATACGCACGGCTGGGTGACCCGGCTGGGGTAGCGGACCTTGCCGCAAGTATCTGCACTGATCGCGGAACGGCATAGCAAGCCGATCATAGTTTTCGATGCGCTGTGCGTGTTGTGCTCGGCCAACGCCCGGTTCATCTTGCGGTTCGACAAGCGCGGCCATTTCCTGCTCGCTTCGATGCAGGGCGAGGTCGGCGATGAGCTCTACCGCCGCCACGGGATCGATCCGGCCGATCCGGAAACCATGATCGTGGTCGATGGCGCGAAAGTGCTCCGCGACAGCGACGCCGTGCTGGCGATCCACGCCGGGCTGGGCTGGCCATGGAAGGTTTTTACGGTGTTCCGGCTCATTCCCAGGCCGCTGCGCGATCCGGTCTACCGCTGGGTAGCGCGCAATCGCTATCGCTGGTTCGGCAAGCGCGAAACTTGCTGGGCGCCCAGCCCCGAACAGCGCGGCAGAGTGCTATAGGATCGGCCGCAAAGTTCCGTGGTAGCGCACCACTGGTCCCGCCAACGGAACCGCAATCGCGACATCGAAAGCAAAGGCATCGCCCTCTGCCCATTCGCGCGCGGCAATGCGCGGTGCCAGCGCGATCGGCATGGGCAGACCGAATGCCGACCACCGGCGCAGGATCATGGCAATTCCGCCATGCTCCGAGACCTCAAGCGCGAAGCCGAAGCGGAGCGGCCCGAACCGTTCGGTCAGAAGACCGCCCGGCGCCGCGCTTAGCTCGCTGGAGAAGCGATGCGGCCCGAAGCGGCGGGTCCAGCGCTCCGTGCCCGGAGCGAGGCTCGAACGTGACCTCGACCGGGTAGTCTCCGGCTGGAGGAAAGCCCACCAGCCAGGCGATCAACCGCGCCAAAGGCGAAGCGCCCCGCGTGACCTGGGCCGTACCTTGCGCCGACATGTCTGCCAACGGCGCGTGCAACGCCTTGAGCGGCGGTGCAAGGGCATCGAAACGCGCACCCAGCACCCGGCGGTAAGGCAACTGCGGCTCATGCTGCGAACAACCCGATTTTACCGCCAACTCGGCAAGCAGCGGATCGAAGTCGGCCAGGGCCAGCTCATTGCCGCCGTGCCGCGCTCCAGCTGCCAGATTGCCAGCCGCAAACCGCCGCGCAAGCAGCTGCCCGACCAGCAAGGGTATCTCCTGGCCCTCACCGCGCTCCGCGATCAAGGTCCAGCGCCGGATCACGGGCGCGCCGCTCACTTCGCCGCGGACTTCGACCGCCATCGCCGAACGATCACCGCCCAGCCGCGCCATCGCCTGCTGCAACGGCGCGAGCCAGCGCGTGAGCGGATAGGCACTGCGGAGCCAGCCGTTGGCCACCGCGAACCCAAGCAGGGACAGCGCCAGCATCTGTAACGAAAACTCCGATCCACCGCGAAACATCGTGGCCGGTCGGCCCGGGAACAGCTCTGGAAACAGCCCGAGGTCGGGCACATCGGCCAGCGCGACCAGCCGCCGCAGCGGCCGAACGCCCGCTACCTCGAACCGCTCGCGCCGCAGCAGCGACCAGCCGTGATGGTTCTGCCAGCGCCCAGCCCGGCGCAAAGCGACCGGCTTGCCGGCATAGCTCAGCGCAGCGCCGACTACGGCGTGGCCTGAACTTGCCCGGGTTGTTGCGGTGATCGAGCTTTCGATCGCGGCAATCTCTTCCATGTCCGCCGTCAGGTAACGCACCACTGCCGCCGACAGCGCTGGCAAGGTGGAAGCCCCAGCTATCACCGCAACTCCCGCCGCGCGCGCCGCGCTATCGAGAGCGCCGATACCGCAAACGAAGTCGCGCCCATCGGCAAGATCGAAGTAGGCGATGCGATTGGCGATGCAGGCCCGGGGCAGCCGGTAGTCCAGCCCCTGGAAGGGTCCTGTAGCGTCGATCACCAGATCGGGCCGCAGCGTTGCGAGATGCGCGGCGCAGTCACCGTTGCGGTCAAACACCACACCTGTGGCTTCCGGCAGGTTGGCCGCAAAGGCGCTGGCCTTGTCGCCATTGCGTCCCGCAACCAGCACTTCCCAGCCATCGCCCGCCAGTCGCCGCGACAGCCGGGCACCGAACCCGCCGTACCCCCCGACGACCAGGACGCGCAGAGGCTTCATCGGTCGCGAAACTCGCCGTGCTGGTGGATCAGTTCGCCCAGCAGGGGATGGCTGAGGTCCAGCACGAAGGCGAAGCTGCCGTCGCCATGGTCGATATGATCAATCCGCAGCGCGCCGGGTTCCAGCCAGCCTGGCAGCGCGAACCGGCGTCTGCCCAGGCGGATGAAATAGTGGTCAGACCGGAATACGATCCGGTCAGGCTCGGCAGCAATCCGCAGCGCTACGCCGATCCCTAGCCCAAGGTACTCTTCCAGCCCGGTTGGGCCAGCGAACATCTTGATGCTGTGGATCACCTGGGGAACCGCGTGGTGGCGGGCATAGACCCGGGTCCATACCTGCCCGCCGCTGGGCTCGTGCTCGGTCACTGTGACCACCGCCGCCAGCCCGCCGCCAGGGTCGAGCGGCAGCGGCGCCCCGATCAGGCGGCAGAGGTGCGCAAGCGCCCGTCCCGCGCGGCTCATCCGGCATTGCGCAATCACCCCGGCATAGCTCACCGATTTGCCCGGAGCGAAGCGCTTGGCGAATCGGGCGCGCACCGCCGCCGGCAGCCGCGCCCAGCCTTCCGCGCCGAGCAGACCAGCAAAGCGCAGGTCGGACAGCGGGCTTGCGCTCCGGGGGACATTTGCGGTTCTTGCCAGCGCCTGTTTCATGTCAGCCTTCAGTCCGGGTCCTTGCTGCCCTTGCGCCCGGTGAATTTGAGCAGTTTGACCACTTTGGCCCCAAGCTTGATCAGCCGCATGATCTGCCCCGGGGGCACGTTCAGCATTTGCCGGTACCAATCCTCGACGGTGTGGATGAAGCCGTGCATGTCCTCCAGCCGCCTTGCGCTACCGTGGGGTGCAGCGGCGGGCCCTTGCCGGCTTGGGCCATCGCCAGATCGATCGCGGCAAGCATCGGATCGATCTCGCGCTCCTTGCGGCCCAGCGCGACCTTGTTGGCCATCTGCCACATGTCGGTCTCGGCCTCGTAATAGTCGCGGCGGTCGCCCAGCACCGGCACCCGGCGGATCAGCTTCCAGACCAGCAGTTCCTTGACGCTGTTCGAAACGTTGGAGCGCGCCATGCCCAGCCGCTCGGCAATCTCCTCGGCATTGAGGGCGGTTTCGGAAAGGATCAGCAGCGCCTGGATCTGCGCGACCGAACGGTTGACCCCCCACTGCCCGCCAAGATCGCCCCAACGCAGCACGAACTCCTGGACCGTGGGGTGCAGTTTGCCCGACTCGTTTGTAATTTCTGTCATAACAGAAATATCTGACGGAAATCGACGGGAGTCAAGCTGGATCGGCAGTGGCCAAGCACCGCCGCCCGGTTGTGGACAGCCGAGCGGCGCGGCTGGACCGCCTGTGCGCCAGACACTAGGTCAAACGAATGAAGGCAAAGGGAATAGGCCAGATCGAACGTCGCCAGTTCCTCACGGCAACCGCCACCGCGTTTGGCGCCCTGGCGCTGGCAAATTGCGGTGGCGGCGGAGCGCCAAATCCGCCACCAAGCCCGACGCCAACGCCTACGCCCAAACCAGCGGGCTATGGCGCACTGCAGGCCGATGCCGCAGGCTTGCTCGATCTTCCCACCGGCTTTTCCTACCGCATCCTGTCCACTTCGGGCGACACCATGAGCGACGGGCTGCGCGTGCCGGAGAATTTCGACGGGATGGGCTGCATTGCCTTGCCCGGCGGCAAGCTGGCGCTGATCCGCAATCATGAACTCTCGCCTGGTTCGGATGGCGGCGGCGCGCTGGTCTCGCCCTATGACACGACTGCTGCCGGGGTGCCGCTGCCCGGCGGCACCACCACGCTGGTGCTCGATGCGGCAACACTGGCAGTGGAACGGCAGTTCCGCTCGCTGTCGGGCACGATCCGCAACTGCTCGGGCGGGATCACGCCCTGGGGAAGCTGGATCACTTGCGAGGAAGACACGGCCAAAGCCGGGAGCGGCGTGCAGCGCGATCACGGCTTTGCCTTTGAAGTTCCTGCCAGCGCATCCGGCCCGGTAACTCCGGTGCCCCTGACGGCAATGGGCCGGTTCCGCCGCGAGGCGGCAGTGGTCGATCCAGTCAACGGCGCGGTCTATATGACCGAGGACCGCGACGACGGTCTGCTCTATCGCTTCCTGCCGACCACTCCGGGGCGGCTCGCAGATGGCGGGCGGTTGCAGGCGTTGGCGCTGCAAGCCGACGCCAGCACTGACAGCCGCAACTGGACCGTGACCAGTCTCACCAGCGGCCAGACGGAAACCGTCCGTTGGCTCGACCTCGACCAGCCGGAAAGCCCGAACGACGATCTGCGAGCCAGAGGACTGGCGCTCGGCGCGCTGCGGTTTGCCCGCGGCGAAGGAATCTTCATGGGCAGCGCCGAGTTGTTCTTCGTCTGCACCTCGGGCGGGGCGGGGCGGCTTGGCCAGGTGTTCCGGTTGCTCCTGACCCCGGGGAACGAACGGGTGCAGCTGTTCTTCGAATCGGCGAGCGCCAGCACCTTCCATTTCGGCGACAACATCGCGATCGCCCCCGACGGGCAACTGATCGTCTGCGAGGACCAGGGCACCTCGCCGGTCGACAACTATCTGCGCGGCCTGACCCGCAGCGGCACGCCATATCCCTTGGCGCGGCTACGGATTCAGACCGAGCTGGCCGGCGCCTGTTTCTCCCCCGACGGCCGGACTATGTTCCTGAACGTCTACAGCCCCGGCAAGACCCTGGCGATCAGCGGTCCGTGGCAACACCGAGCGGCTTGACCGCGCTCAAGGGCGGCGCGCGAGCAGTTCGATCACCAGCGGATGGCCGCTAAGCACCAGATCGAGCGATTCGGTCTGATCCAGGTCTTTGACAGCCGCCGTTCCCTTGGTCGGGTCGTAAATCCGCACTGCAGCGAAGCTTTGGCCGAGCCGAACCGTGACCCGGTCCTCGCCGGCCAGCCGCTCGCCCCAGACCACCAGCTGGAACGCGCCGTCGCTGCGTTGCAGCAGCAGGTCGTGGACCGTCGCGGGCTGGTTGGCGATGCTGTATTCAAGCCGCCCGGGCGCCGCGATCCGGCCTTTGTCGGCCAGGATCGCGGTCAGGTTGTGCAAATAAACCCCGGCCTTGCGCGGGCTATAGTCGGGGCGGAAAAAGCCGAACGCCTGGTTGCCGCCCTCATCGGTGCGGTCGCGCAGCAGATAGACTGCGGTGTGGGCATAGCCGCGCTTGAACTGGGCGAGGTAGAGGTTGACGAGGTGGCGGCCGTGCAGCTCCTCGTTGATCTCGCCGCCAACGGTGACCCCGGTCTCGGTGGTCACCCGCGGCAGGCTCGCCAACGCCTCCGCGCTATAACCGCCGTACCAGTTGCCCCAGGTGCGGCCAAAGTTGCCGTAAAGCCCATCGACCTTCGATCCCGATCCGGGGTCGGCGGCGTCCCAGGCTTTGTTGTCGGCGGGATCGGGCGAATGCGGGTGGTAGAGGTAGTTGTGGACATTGGCATAGTCGGCATAGCGGGTGCCATCGGGCATCAGGGTGCCGGCACCAGGCGGAATGGTCAGGAACTGCAAGCCGGCATTGTCGCTCTGCGCGCCGGTTTCGCTGGGTGACCAGACCGGATAGCGCGCCAGCAGCGGATCGCGCTTGACCCCGGCATAAAGATCGCGCTGCAACCGCGCGATGGGCAGCCACGAATCCCGCTTGCCGCCCTGCTTGCCCTGATAGGTTACGCCCCAGTTGTTGGGCTCGTTGTTGCCTTCGAACGCCAGCAGCGCCCCGGCCTTGGCCAGGGTCCGCCCGGTTGCCAGCAGCTTGTCGAGATCGGAGCCGCCGCTGACCAACCCCCAGCTCAATCTGGCCCCGGTCTGGCGGTGGAGTTCGAGGAAGGTGTCGATCGTAGTAGGGCCGGTGTCGCTGAGCCCTTCCAGTCCGGCTCGGACCCAGCGAAACCCGCCGTAGCGGACCATTTCGGCAGTGCGCGGCAGCGGCTGGCCGCGATCGGGCCAAGTGGTGACCACGCCAATGCTGTCCAGGAACTGCGCGGTGGGAACCGCACGCTGCGGATCGCGCCCGCTCTCGGCAAGGGAGCGCGATTGGCCTGCCCAGCCGCACCCCGCCAGCACCAGCGCCGCGGCCAATCCGGCAGCAGCCCAGCCCCCGCCCGCCATGGATCTCAACGCTCAGCCCTGGCGCTGACCCGGGCCGCGACCATTCCGCCCCAGTTGCGCGCCAGCAGCCTGCGTAGCCCGCCTTGAACCCAGGGCTCGGCATAGATCGCCATCAGCCAAGAGTTGGCCAGCAAGACCGCCATCACCACCGCAAACAGCGCCACTGGGCCCGAGATCCACCCGGCCAGCAGCGGCAAAAACGCCTGCCCGAAAGTAAAGTGGTTGAGATAGAGCGGATAGGTCATCAACCCGATCGGGCGCATCACCCGGTAGAAGCGCGGATTGCTGATGCGTTCGCCATAGCGCGCGCTGAGCCAGACGAACAGGCTGGCCCCGACCCAGATCAGCACCGGGACGGCAGCGCCTTGTCCGGGTTGCAGCCAGCTAGCGATTTGCAGACAACCCGCCGCGCCGAACACCGCCAGCGCCAGCGTCTGGAAGCGTGATTCACGGCCAATCACGGACAAGTAGATCAGCATGCCAATCGCGAAGAACACCCCGTGGCGCAGCAGCAGCAGATCGAAGGCGAACGATTTGAACAGGCTGGACAGTCCGTTCCCAGGCGCAAAAATTGCTGGGTTGCTGACCAGCCAGTTGGCCAAGGAGAACCCGGTACTGGCCAGCCCCAGCGCCAGCGCCGCGGCCAGAAGGGTGGAGCGCAGCGAGCGCGCCGTCGGGGTGATCGCGATCAGCACCCCGACCAGCAGATAGAACACCACTTCGACCACCAGGCTCCAGACCACGCCGTCAACATAGGGTCCCCACGGTGACAGCACCACGGTGCGCAGGAACGCTGGATAAAGCTCGGCCATCGGCTCGCCCCAGGCGGCGCGCACCACCAAGGCCAGCAGCGCCGCGATCCACAGCGCCGGAAACAGCCGCACCGCGCGTTTGCGCAGAAAATCCGGGGCCGTGCAATGCTCGGCGCTGGCCGAAATGATGAACCCCGAGATGACGAAAAAGATCTGCACCCCGATCCACCCGACCACACCAACCGGACGCAGCCAGCCGAGCGGTGCGGCGGCCAGCTCAACCGGCCAGACCGGCCGATCGGCCCCGAACAGCGAAATGTGGAACAGCACGACCAGCAGCGCGGAAATGAACCGCAGCAAGTCCAGGCCCCAAAAATATCGCATCGAATCGTTTGCTCCGCGCGACCACAGCCAAGTGCGTGGGCATAGCCCATTCTGCCGGCGCTGCCGCATTCGCTTGCGGCGTATAGCCGGAATTGCCGAGCAGCCCTCCAATTGCGGGTGCGATCCGCGCTGTGATTTGCTCCGGCTTGGCTCACTCGCTAGGTAAAGGCGGACATGAACCAGCCCGCCGCCCGCCCGATTCCCGTGTTTGACTATGCCCAGCCCCTGGGAGCGGCGGCGCTGCTTGGCCCAGATTCGATCGCCTGGCGGGTTTACAAGAACCAGATCGCGCTGGCGATCGGCGGGGTGGCGGCGGTGCTGATGGAATTCGCCGATCCGCGGATCCGCTCGGGGGTGTGGGACCATTCGACCTATCGGTTGGATCCGATCGGGCGCTCGCAGCGTACTGGCCACGCGGCGATGATCGGGGTCTATGGCCCCGCCGCGGCGGCGCGTCAGGTGATTGCCGGGGTCGGGCGGATGCACGCCAAGGTCTCGGGCGAGACCCCCGGCGGGATCGCCTACCGAGCGACCGATCCCGAACTAATCGACTGGGTCAGCGCCACTGCCGGCTATGGCTTCCTGACCGCTTACCACCGCTTCGTCACCCCGCTGAGCGAGGCCGAGCAGAATCGCTTTTTCGCCGAGGGCGCGCCAATTGCCGCGCTCTATGGGGTGCAGAACAAGCTGACCTGCCGCGCGGATTTCTCCACCATGATGGAGCGGTTGCTGCCCGGCTTCGAGCCGCACCCGATCAACGCGGAATTCCTTGGCATCATCCAGTCGGGCAAGGCCGCGCCCACTGTCCCGCGCTTCCTCCATCGTGCGCTGGCGCGGGCCGCGGTCTCGATCCTCCCCGAGGTGATTCGCGACCGGCTGCAGCTGGGGCGCGAATATGACCTGTCGCTGGTTGATCGGATTGCAGTGCGGCTGGTCGCGCGGCTCGCCGAACGCAAGCACGATCCCGCCTCGCCCCCGGCCCAGGCCAGCCTGCGGATGGGCTTGCCAAGCAATTTTCTCTACCGCGCACCGGGCGAGCAGCGCCGCCTGCTGGAAATGGCCGAACACTGCGTCTAGGATCAGTAGCGAATCCGAACGAAAGGCCTTTCCATGTCCGATGCCGAGTACATACCCCCAGCAGTGTGGACCTGGAATCCGGACAACACGCTCGCCTTCGCCAACATCAACCGCCCAACCGCAGGCGCGCAAAGCGAAACCGAGCTGCCGGTCGGCAAGCACCCGTTCCAACTTTACTCGCTGGGTACCCCCAATGGGCAAAAGGTGACGATCCTGTTCGAGGAACTGCTCGAGGCCGGCCATACTGGCGCCGAATACGATGCCTGGCTGATCAACATCCGCGAGGGCGACCAGTTCGGCTCGGGGTTTGTCGCGCTCAATCCCAATTCAAAGATCCCCGCCCTGCTCGACCGCTCCGGGCCGGAGCCGTTCCGGGTGTTCGAAAGCGGCGCGATGATGCTGCATCTGGCCGAGAAATTCGGCGACTTCATTCCTACCGATGCCAAGGGCCGTGCCGAATGCCTCAGCTGGCTGATGTGGCAGATGGGCACCGCGCCGTTCATCGGTGGCGGGTTCGGGCATTTCTATGCCTACGCCCCGATCAAGATCGAATACGCGATCGACCGCTATTCGATGGAGGTGAAGCGGCTGTTCGACGTTGCCAACAACCGCCTTGGCGAAAGCCGGTTCCTGGCGGGCGATGCCTATTCGATCGCCGACATGGCCAATTATGCCTGGCTCGGTCTGCTCTACCGCGGCTTTGCCTACAACGATGCCAGCACCTTCCTGGCGCTCCACGAATACGAAAACGTCGGGCGCTGGGTAGAGGAGATCCTGGCGCGTCCGGCGGTCAAGCGCGGGCAGAAGGTCAACTTGCCGACGGGGCTGATCGAGCGCCACGCGATGAGCGATTTCGACGCGCTGGTTGAGCAATAGTCCCCCTTCCCTTCGCCGCGCAGCCTGCCTATAGGCCGCGGCGCTGGTGGGGCGTCGCCAAGTGGTAAGGCACCGGTTTTTGGTACCGGCATTCGGAGGTTCGAATCCTCCCGCCCCAGCCAGCCTTCCCTTAACCCACCGCCGTTAAATGCTTTTTTCTCGGCGCCCGAAGCTAGGTGGGGTTTTGCTACAGAACTCTGCTACAGAGCGGGGCTATGTGGGCATGGGATCAATCCCAAATACGATACGGCGCGGAGGTGTTTTCCACTTCCGTCGCGCGTTGCCAGCCGCCCTTCAACCACTCTTCAACCGCACAGAGCTTACGTGCAGTCTGCGCACCGCCGACCCAGCAGTCGCCCGCCGCTTGTCGCGGTGCCTTTATCTCTGTTCCGAGGAGTTGTTTGATGCCGCCAGAGCCGCGCCCATGCTGAGCGAGCAGGACATCGCGGCGCTGGTGAAGGATTTCTACAGCTCAATCCTGGCACAGGATGAGACCGCCCGGTTGATGCGTGACGATCCAATTCCAGAGGAGCGGCGCGCTTACTACATCGAGCATTATCGCCAATTGGCAGAACGCTCCCGGATCGATCTTGCTAACAGCGCCTTCGGATCGGTACGATCGATCACCAGCACCATGCTTGCCCGGCGCTTTGGTCAGGACGTTCAGCTAGAGAAGATGGATGCCCGCCGCGTATCACACGCCATGCTTCGTGCCGGAATTGAAGTGGCTGAAGCGCTGAAGGCGAGGGCAGAGGGCGATTTCAGCTACGAACCCAAAGACAAGCTGCTCGTGGCAGCGTTGCAAGGTCCAGCTCAGTTTGCGCCAGCATCACAGCAATCAGAGCCACTAGCGCCCGCTCCACCAGCTCCCGTCGGCCCACCCTTCAGCGAGGAAGCGGAAATGTTTCGAGAGGCACAGCTACGCCGAAAGGTTTGGGAGCAGCAGACCGGACTACAGGCGCGGAAGACCTATGCGCTGTTTGCCGATTATTTTGGTGATCGGCCGCTCGCAAACTTCACCCGCCGCGATGCGGCGCGCTTCAAGGAGCTGCTGGAGGATCTTCCGGCCAACTATGGCAAGGCCGCCGAATATCGCGGGGTCAAGGCCGAACAGGTGGTGGAGCGGTCCCGATCCCTGGACGTGCATCGCCTGTCCCCTCGGACCGTCCAGCGGCACTTCGCCGCACTCGCCTCGCTATGGGCGTCAGTCATCGAACATGGGCGAGCCGATACCAACATCTTCGCCGACTGGAAGTTCGCCGCCAGCAAACGGGCACGCGACCAGCGCCAAATGTGGGAAAAAGACGAACTCCAGGCGCTGTTTGCATCGCCAGTCTGGGCTGGCTGCCAGTCCGCCAATCGCCGATCGAAGCCCGGCTCAGTCATCCTGCGCGATGAAAAGTTCTGGCTTCCCCTGATCGCCGTCTTCTCCGGCATGCGGCAGGAAGAGATTTGCCAGCTACGCCTGACGGACCTTCGTCAGGTCGAAGGCATCTGGATATTCGATCTCAACATGCGCACTGGCCAGCAGCTCAAGAACTCCAACGCAATTCGCCAGGTGCCCGTCCATTCCGAGCTCGTCCGGCTTGGCCTGCTCGCCTATGCTGACGAGCAGCGGAAAACGGGCAAAGACCTGCTCTTTCCCAATCTGCAGCCCGGTGGGGCGGATGACCGCCTCGGACATAACTACTCGAAGTGGTTCAGCCGATACCGCCGGGAAACCGGCCTTTTTGTGACAGGCCGGGATTTCCACTCGTTCCGCCACAGTGCCACCACTTTCATGTCGCGGGCCAGTGTCCAGCATACCGTCATTGACGCAGTGACCGGGCACGCGACGGCTGGCGAGACTGCGCGCTATGACAAGGGCCTCACGGTGACAAACCTGAAGGAAGCCATTGAGACCATCGATATTGGGGTCGACCTCTCTCGCCTTCACCTGCCTGCCTAACAGTACAGAGATCAGGCCGCCTCAGAAGCAGGCGCGCAAAACGCTATGGGACTGGCAGTCGAAAGCCCTGTCAGGGGACCTACGCCTAGAGCCTATATCCCCTGCCCCTTTTAACTTACTGACTTATAACACTTTGTCTTTCAGTCTAACTTTCTAAGTGTCTGTAAGAGAAACAGACACAGTTCTCTTTCTCCCTGCGTCCGGGGGGAAACCATTTATTGAGAGGAGTGCTCTGCCATGAAATTCCACAACCTGCCCAAAGCCGAGGTCCGCGATAGCGATTGTGCCAGCATGCGCGACGCCATCGCCTTCCTGCTAGAGTCCGGCGTCGATGTGCGCCGCCCCGCGAACAGCAACTTTCAACTCAAGCTCGACGAGCGCACGAGCTATTACCCTGGCAAGGGCACCATCTTCGTCGATGGTGAGCCGCAGGCGCGTCCCGAACGCGGACGCGCCGCCCTTGAGGCATGGGTCGTCCAGCTACCTCAGACCGTCTCGCTCTCCTTCTGTTGATCCTCCATTCAGAGCGCTTGGGCATTTTGCTAACATTGCTTGGTCTCTCATGAATCCTTCCTGTGCCCCCGCATCCTGGCGGCTGGTGCAGGAGGAATTCAATGATCCCTGTCGATGACAAGCCCATTACCCAATTGCCGATCGTCCCGACCGCCGTGCTGATGAAGCACCGGGTTTACGAGGAATTCGACAACCGCTTCCGTTCCTGCGCGCGGTTGCTTCAGAGCCTTTGGCGCCAGAACCAGAAGCTGCCCATCGGCACTTTCAGCCCCAGGACCGGACGCAAGCGCACGATCGGTTCGTTGATCTCGATCGCCGCTGGCACCGAGGGCCGAAACTTCCTCACCCCCGCCGTTGCCGAAATCGCCCGGCTTGAGGTGGCCTACCAAGAGCGGGACGCGCTGATCGACAGGAACCGCCTGTTCTGCAACTTGCTTTCGTCAATGTCCTTGGTTTTCAACGCCTGCGCGCCGCTGCGCCACGACCGCGGCCTCGCCGCCCGCGTGCTTCGTGTCATCATCCCCGGGATTGACCTCGCAACCGTCTGCGACGTCCTTTTCGAGCACAGCCCTGGTCGCCAGGACCCGACCCTGACCGGCGACCGCAGCGCCTTCGACGTGGCCTTCATCTATGAGCGCAGCGACGGGCAGAAGGGCGCCATTTTTATCGAAGTGAAGTACTCCGAGACCGGCACCGAGCCCGCACCTCCCGAACTCAACCCTCGCTATACGGACCTGGCACACGCTTCGGGCTTGTTCCGCGAGCCCGACCACGCGGCGCTGCGCGTCAATCCGCTCCAGCAGCTCTTTCGTGAGCATCTGTTGGCACAGGCCACTGTCATGCGCGGCGACTATGCCGAAGCCTACTTCGTCCTGATTGCGCCGCGGCTCAATCACCTCGTCCAGAACAGCGCCGCGCTCTACACCAGTTTCCTCACCAAACCGGTCCAGGGCCAGGTGCCCTTCATCAACGTCCATCTCGAACAGTTGGTTGAGGCCTACGGTTGGGCCGGTGAATACGACCACGCCACCGCCCTTCATGAAAGATACCTCAATTGGGGCAAAGTCGATGAAGTCGTCCGTGCCGCAGTCAAAGCAAAGACCGCAGTCTGGCCGTCGGTAAAGGGGGAAGCGACCAAGACCGTCACCGTACGGACTCCGAAGCCAAAAGCGGCCTGACATGAACCGCCCCGCCTTCATCACTGATGAGGCCTTCGCCCAGCTCCTCGCCAACGGTCACTGCACCGCTGGCGGGGATGCCATCGACCCGCATCCGGTGATCAAGCTGTTCAGCCCCGATGCCGGTGCGACCTGGCTGCTGACTGAGATCGATCCCGACGACGAGGACCGGGCGTTCGGCCTCTGCGATCTCGGCCTTGGCATGCCCGAGCTGGGCTATGTCCGCTTGTCCGAGCTGGCGACAGTCCGCGGACCACTTGGCCTACCGATCGAACAGGACGTGCACTTCAAGGCCGACAAAGCCCTCTCAGCCCATGCTGCGGATGCGCGTACGGCCGGAAGGGTCACGGCTTGATCAGGTCTGCCGGTTCAACCTTCAGCGGGCGCGACAATTCCCAAAGCGTTACCACCGTCGGGTTGCGCTGACCGCGCTCCAGACCGCTGATGTACTGCTGCGATAAACCGGCAGCCTCAGCGAGCTGTTCCTGGCTCATGCCGAGCGCGAGGCGGCAGCGCCGCACATTTTGCCCAACCATAACCCGCATATCCATGGCGGCTGGAATCGCGAATTAGGCTGTCCGAGTTTATCAACTTTAGTATGTATTTAGATGCTCACGTGAGCATTGACGAAAACAAGGGTGTGAAATGACCGATAGTTCATCGAAAGTTGGCCGCTTGGCATGGATCGTGGCTTTGGTCCTGGGCGGTGGAACCCTGCTTCTCGCATGGGACCGGTTCGGATTCGGCGGCGACGCAGCGCTCGCGGGCGGCCAAGGCTTCATCGATGAGATTGCCCAAAATCCCTCGCAATGGGCGCTCGCCGACGCGACCGACCCGATGACCGACGAGCAGATCATCTCCGCCAACCGGCAATTCGAAATCGATGGCTTCTTGATCGACGCGAGTATCGCCTGCCGCCCGTCTTCGGGCACCATCACCTATACGTTCACAACATTCAATGCAGACGCGACCACCCCTGCCGACTTCGTCGTGCAATTGGCCGGTTCGAGCCGGATCGTGGCCTTGCACGAAGCTGAGTTTCGGGCGGACAGCGCAGCGGCGCGAAAGCTGCAGAATGGCGACCCTCGCTACTCCAACATCTTCGAAGTCAAAGACAGCGAATTTCAGAAACTCGGCTCAGCGCAGCGGCTAACCGTCAAGCTTCATCTGCAGCAGGGCGAACCAGTTGTCCGAATTGAACAGACAGACCCAGTCGTGAACAATGTTCTGGGACGGTGCGCAAAAGCGGCAACGGCCATCGAGGAGCAGCGGCAAGCTGAAGCGGCCCGCCCGCGAGAACCTCAAACTCACACTTTCACGATCACTGCTAGCTTCAGAATCAACGACAGCCGCAATCAGGCGATGTGGGACTCGTACGTCGAAACCGTCGCGGGCTTGTGTGTCGGTGACAAGCTTGTCGTGAAGAACGACGCCGCTGAACCCCTTGGCCTCATGGCAGGCATATACAAATCAGATAACATCATCGACATTGGCAGTTCGTCGCCCGGTGCATCCGCCACGCTCGATGCTCCTGAGGAAGGCGAGTTCATCATCACCAGTCCCGAGCACGAAACCGTCCGGATGCGTTACAGGGTGTCCGACTGCACGAAATGAGCATGATCGCCGCAAAGCGAGAGTAGGCGCGCATAGCAGAAATTGAACTTCGCCCTGACTGAACCTGACGGCGCAACGCAGAGGCGCAGGTCATGAAAACCGACATTTTCGAGCGCATCACGAACCAGATCGTCCAAGCAATCGAGGTAGGCGCACCCGACTATAGCATGCCGTGGCACCGAACCGGCAAGTCGCTCGATTGCCCGACCAACGCCATCACCGGACGCGCCTATCGCGAACTCAATGTCATCACACTCTGGATGGACGGCCATACGGCGGGCTTCCAGACCGGACAGTGGGCCACCTATCGACAGTGGAGCGAACACGGCGCGCAGGTGCGCAAGGGTGAACGAGGGGCGCCAGTGTTCTTTTGGCAGCAACGCGTCGATGGCGACACTGAGCAAGACGGAGGCAAACAGCGGCGACAGTTCGGCTTCGTCGCAAAGGCCTTTACCGTGTTCAACACCGATCAGGTCGACGGCTTCACGCCCGACGCAATTCCGGTGCTGTCAGAAGACGACCGCCATGCTCGCGCCGAGGAATTCGTTCGTCAGTTGGGTGCTACGATCGAGCACGGCGGCGACCGAGCCTACTATTCCCCTGGATACGACAGCGTCCGGATGCCGGAATTCAGCCAGTTCAAGACTTCGACCGGTTACTACACCACCCTGGCGCATGAATTGACCCACTGGACCGGCGCCAAGCACCGGCTGGATCGCGATCTAAGCAACCGGTTCGGTTCGTCGGATTACGCCATGGAAGAGCTGGTCGCCGAACTTGGCGCCGCCTTCACTTGCGCCAGGCTGGGCCTGCAAACAGAACCCCGGCGGGATCATGCTCCTTACGTGGGTTCATGGCTGAAGGCGCTACTCGGCAATTCCCGGGCGATATTCACTGCCGCCAGCAAAGCCCAAGAGGCATGCGACTTTTTGATCAACAACCATCTGACGACAGTCCAGAGTGCGGGTATCGAGCAAGCCGTTTCAGGAGACCAGCAACTGCTCGGCCAACAAGTTCAACTCCCGCTTCCACGCCCGCCATTCTGAGCAGTGACGATCCAGAAGCCCGTAGAACCGCCTGCTGTGGTTATGTTCGAGAAGGTGGCAAAGTTCATGGAGCAATACATATTCCACGCAGTGAACCGGCGCTTTGATCAGAGATGGATTGAGGCTCATTCGCCCGGCAGGGGAGCAGCTGCCCCACTGCTTTTCCATCGCCAGTAGCTGGAATGAAGGCACCGATTTCACCCCGTCGATCCGTGCAGCGAGCTCGACGATCTTGCGTCCGAAATAGGCCTCAGCCTTGTCCCGATACCATTGCTTCAATCGGCGACGCACAGCTGCTGGATCAGCGACGGGAAGTGTAACCTCGATCCGTCCGCGCCAAAGCCGGACATCCGAACCTGCGCCGCCAAACTCTAGCACAATCAACTTATAGCGCCGGCCGAGGTAAAAGTGAGCCTCGCCGCTCACATAGCGTCGCGGCAACGCATATTGGCGGGAAGCGATGGCCGCTTTGACATTGCGCACTATCCAGCGCACTCGCTTCTGCACCGCTAACTGGACTTCGTCCGAACCTATGCTGGGCGGCCTTTCCACCTCTACCCGCCCACCCGGATCGACGTGAATTCTAATACGCGACGTCAGCCGGGCGTTCTCGATGACCGAGTATTCCAATTCGTCGGCACCGTATCTGAGCAGGTTCGCCATCAGAGAGTGCCGCGCGATAGTCCGAGCCGAACGACCTCCACCACACGATCGGCCATTGTCATTGCGTGATCCAAGCCAATCTCGCCGTACAATCGTGGAAGAAGAGCCTTGCGAATGGCAGTTTCAATGTTGTGCGGATTGAGTGAGTTTTCCGCGATGGCGTCAGTGACGATTTGGTCGATCCTGAGCGCCAAATCCTCGTATTGCGCTGTCAATTCACCACCTGCCTCGATGTCACCCGCCACCAGCTGAAACAAGCCGAAATAGGCGGCTGCGTGCTTGTTTGACGCGATCCGCTCCGGCAAGCCAGCTATCGTGCGGCTGGCCACCTGCTCCTCCAGAGATCCTTGAACAGGACATACTGCTTGCCGGGATGATCGAACATCGCCTGGGCCTCTTCAATCGCCCGCCGGAGCAGATCCGAGAAATAGCGCTCTGCGTATGGATCATCAACGAGTTCCTGCTCAATCGTTTTTCGCAGGCGGCTCTTGATGATGTCCGTCTCGTTCCGGGTCTTTTCGTCCGACCAGGTATCGGATCGGCTCCTGCCCCGGGTCGTTGACGATAACCACGCCGTCGCCTTCAACGATGTCCTCGCCGACTACGTAGCGATCAACGAACTTGCGAATTTGCTCTTCGTAGGCGCTGAAATCGACGGTTTCCTGAGCATCTTGCCGCGCCATTAGACGCAGGCTGGTAAAGAATTTCAGGTCCCGCTTGTACGTCGCGATTTGTACTTCGCTGATCGAGCCATCTTCGAAGAAGGATCGAGATGCCAAGGCTACGCGAGACACATACCATAGGCCGTCAACGCTTCGTAGAAATCCTCACGGATCTTCTGCCGGTTATCGAATGGCAAGCCATCATCTCGGGATTCGAGTTGGGGGACCAAAATCTGACGGTACTGTTCGATATCCGCCCGGTTCCTGACGCTGGAAAAGATCGCCCACAGCGCATCGTGGAGGCCCGGCAGGCGCTTATATTCGGTGCTGACGCTGCTGTAGAGCTGGTCGATATCGTCCATGTCGAAACCACCCTGGGTCCGCTCAGCCAGGTCCTGATACTCGGCGAGGGCCGTATCGAGTTCGCGCAGGATGCCGCGATAATCGATTAGCAGGCCGTACTTCTTGGCCTCATGCAGCCGGTTGACCCGCGCAATGGCTTGTATGAGATTGTGGGCTTTCAGTGGCTTGTCGATGTAGAGAACCGCGTTTCGAGGCTCATCAAAGCCGGTGAGCAGCTTATCCACCACGATCAGGATGTCTGGACGGCCCTCGGTGCGAAGTCTTCGATCGTCCGCCGCTCATAGTCCTCAGCGTCGCCCTTGACGTTATCCTTCCACCATTGCAGCACCTCGGGCAATTCGGTTCGTCCACTTCTTCGTGCCCCTCGCGCGTATCGGGCGAGGAAATGATGACGGCGCTTGTGACCAGACCGGTGGCATCTAGCGCCTTTTTGTAACGGATTGCCGACAGTTTGCTGTCGGTCGCCAGTTGCCCCTTTAGCCCCATGTCGTGTGCCTGAAATGTTCGCTAAAGTGGACCGCTATGTCCCAAGCAATCAGGTCGATCCGGTTGGCCGAACCTAACCGGCCCCTTCTTCCCATATTTCTCTTTCAGATCGCTCTTCTGCTTGTCCGAAGGCCGACGGCGATCTTTCGAACCAATCGTCGATGGCCGCCTCGTTGATATCGAGGACGGGCTTGCGTTCCTCATAGAGCAAAGGCGTAACCGTACCGTCCGCAACCGCGTCCTGCATTGTGTAGGCATGGACAATCCGGCCGAATTTGTTCGCGGTCTTGTCGTTTTTCAGCAGCGGGGTGCCGGTGAACGCTACATAGGCGGCGTTCGGCAGGGCGTGTCGCATCCGCTCATGGTTTTCGCGCCCTGGCTTCGATGGCCTTCATCGACAGCACGATCAGATTGGCGGAGGCGTTATGGCACGCCGTCAGCTTTGCCGCGGTGGCGAACTTGTTGATGATCGTGAAGATGATCCGCTCGGTACCCTGCCGATCCTGCGGGCAAGGTCTCGGCCAGAGCGGTCTTTGGCCCTCTCGCCCTCCTTGTCCGCTAAATCCGAACCGAATGCCCCGCCGGTCAGGAACCTGCCCGCGAGTTGCTTCTCAAGGTCGCGCCGGTCGGTAACGACGATTAGGCGGCATTCGCGCAACGCTTCGTCCAGTAGCAAAGCCTTGGACAGCATCACCATCGTGAACTCTTGCCCGATCCGGTCGTGTGCCAGATAACACCACCTTCACGCCCGCCATCAGGACGTATGACGGCAATTTCGCGCAACAGCCACCCGATGCCAAAAAACTGCTGATGCCGCGCCACGTCTTTCTCGACCTTGCGGTCAAACAGCACATAGCTGCGGATGAACTCAAGAAATCGGTTCGGTGAGCACAAAGACCAGCAAGCGATCCTGTCCGGTCACTGCCTGCTCGCGTCCCATAATGATTGAAACGTTTGACGCACTTCGCGCACTTGGCTTTTCAAAATGGCTGCACGCGGATCGGTTGCCAGCGCCTTGTTTTTGATGCCCAGAAAGTGATCCTCCGGAAATTCCTCCTCGCGCCATTGCGCCCAGAATTTACGTGGTGTTTTCGTGGTGCCATACCGTCCATCGGTCATGCCTATGGACAATAACAAATTTGCGTAGGCGAACAGCAATGGGATCTCGTCCTGCCCTTCTGATTTCGGATCGTCTGGCTAATGCCTTCGTCCACCATCGACCTATTGGGGTTGCCGCTGTCCGGGCGTTTGGCTTCAATGACGAGCAGGGGGATGCCGTTGACAAAACCGACCATGTCGGGCCGGCGCGTGTGCGTGCCGCTAGTTGAAAGCAGCTCATACTCTTCGGAGTAATGATGAAGTCTGTTGGTACCGGTCCCCAGTTGATGATTGGAACGGTGACGCTGATGCGCTTGCCATCGACAAATTCGGTAACGGTGATGCCCAAAGTCAGCGCGTTGTAGAGTTGCTCATTCGCGGTCATTAGCCCCTCGTTGAGGGCGGGTGAACGCAAGTTCTCGGACTCTGGTCGATGGCGTCGGGGGAAAGCGGGTATTCCTTGCCCCGGTAAGTGAATTTACGGCGGCGCAGTTCGTCGACAAGGACCGGGGTGAGCAAGACTGCCAGACTACCCCCACGCATGGCCAGGCATTTGCAGGAGGAACAGACGACCAGTCGAGCGCGATGAGCGTCGCCAGCGCCGGAATATGGGCGCTGACAGTTCGGCGGCGTCGGGGGTCATAGCCTCATTTTTTCACAGGCCTGGCGGACGGTCGAGACATGGCCAAAGTGCGACAATCGACGCACCGCACATTCGCTGGAATTATACTTTTTGTTTGACATGTCTGGGATATGATCTTTTCTGCACACTGAGTTCACTGCCTATCGGCTCTGAACCCATCCAGGCCTTGCAGACGCTGGGCCAGCGTAGCGAACAAACGAATGTCGAACTTTCCCTTTCCCAGCGCATTTTCACAGTCCTGGCGATTCGAGGCGGGCGATTTCCTGATGAGCCCAATGCCGTCGTCAGCCTGATAACAAGTCACAGATCTTAGTCCTTAAAACCCCGTTATTTCTTCTCGTTCATCTGCAGGATCACGACAAAATTCTCGTGAACCACCTCCACCCGGCGGTGCGGCTCGTAGGCCTTCTTCTTCTTGTTCCAGCCCTGAAAACGATCCGCCGTCGCATCTTCCAGCGTAAGCCGTATCCAGTTTCATTTCGCTCCTATCGTTCGGCTGAGAATGTGTCGTCCGGATAAATCAGAGCTCCAAGCAACGTGCTGGTAGAATGTTCTGCTGGTCGAAGTAGACCGGAATGCCATCGTGTGCCGTACTGACCGACTGCAGCACGTCGCAATGTAACGCCCATGGTAGGCCCCTGATCGGTCAGGTGCAGAAGTGGCGGCGGCATTACCATCCGCCCGGCAGGTTGATCTTGAAGACGTTGAACTTTTCTTCGCCCTTCACGTCGGGCCGAGTTTCCGGCCAAGCTGGGCCTCGATATGCTCTACCATCGCCAGCTTCGCTGTGGAGAAGCGGGCCGTCACTATTCAGACGGCTGCTTGCTCGGCGCCGCAGCAGAATGTCGCACAGCTGCATTAACAGAATCAGCTGGCCCGACTGTAGCGGCTGCACATCCACGATGTCGCTGATATTTGCATCGGCCAGAACACGGCGAGCTTCCGCCAGCCGCGTCGGCGAGCGGTTCGTTTTCAGATCACAGAAGAAGACATACTCGTTGAAGTCGAGAATCCAGTGGTGCAGCAGCTGATAGTAGAACTTGTAGAAACCCAACTCCCCATCGTTGTCGTGGAAGGCTTCCATGTTGATCTTGGCGTGATCGACCGCGATGCAGCGGAAGCGCAGATCAGATCCGTAGCCAAAGAACAGGTCGATGATCTCTTCGTAGAAGGCCAGCCGCGAGGGCGAAATCTTCCGCCATTTCATCTCTCCGTGGACACTGTGACGCGCGCGAAGGGCGGCAATCTTGCCCTTGGCCTCGTCACGCAGGCTGGCAGGCAACCACAGTGCCCCGATCATGAGATACTGGCCGCGCGGCTTTTTCGACGTGAACAGGTCGGGCAGCGCTTCGTCGCAATAGACCTCGAACTTCATGCCGCTGCCTCCTCGACCACCTTCACCCGCCGCTTGCCGGTGAGAAGCTGCTGCATCAGGGCAACCTTTTCCTGGCGCAGGGCGGCAGCATGCTTCTGCCCTTCAACGATCATCAACTCGCCAGCATTTAGGCGTTCGACGATCCCGGCTTGCTCCTCCACTTCTTCAGGCAAATAGATTTTTTGCCGAAAGAACGTGGCGAGATTAAAGGTCATCTTCTCGATGTGGACGCCGTAGCTGCTAAAGTAGGTCAACTGGCGGAAGGCGGGCAGCTTCGATATCCAGTCGAAATACTCGATACTCAGGCGAAATTCGTCATTCGACACCAACGCTATGTAGGAACCGGAAATATTGAACCCGTCGAATTCAGCACGAACAAGCGCAGCGGCACCATGCACAATCTGCATTTTCGAGATCAGGAAATCACCCGCCTTGGCCACCTTCATGGACTTTGTCAGGATATCATGACCTGAAAGGCTTTCACGATGGAAGATTCCTTCAGAACGACGTCTAACGCTAATCAGTTTGTAGGTTGCCTCGTCGTCCCAGTCGACCTTGCGGTTAACTTCACGGACGAGGTCGCCGATCGCCACGTCGCGCCAGGGAGACGAGAAGCCCGGCAGGCGGTTTTTGCCGGTCAGGAGGGATTGCATCAGCGCCTTTTTTTGAATGCGGGCGTTGGTGATCAGCGCTTCGACCGTCTCGATAGCGCGGTCCCAGGTGGACAAAACATCGGCAATTCGCCTTTGCTCGGATTTCTCCGAAGGGCAGCAGATTTCAACCTTACGCAAATCCTCCAACGTGATCTCGACGAACGTGCTGCCCTTGGTGGCGGCGTTGATTTGCCGCTGAACCAACGAACTGGCGATTTGCTGGTGAATAAAATGGCGGTCGAAGTCGTCGTCCACTGATATGCGGGCAGTTCCCTGCGTTAGGTTTGCTTCTGGTAATCCTTGGGGCACGATACTCGTTGATCCCGTATTCCCCCTAAGCGAAATGACGATGTCACCTGGACGCACGGCGGAGCGACGGTAGCGCGAATGGATTTCTAGCGACGTGCACTGGAGCCCATCGGCATCAATTTGCCCGCCAACATCAGAGCTTTTCAAGTACGGCACCCCATCTGCAACATGCGGTCCAGCCTGCACGATCCCGTAAACGATCTTGCTGTGAGCTACCTCGCTAAGCGGAATGCTCCTCCAATCATTCGGGATCATGCCCGATCCCCCTTGCCCTTGTGCGCCGCCTTCGGCTTCGCTGTGCAGACAACTGTCAAGTTTTGCTTGACCGTTGGCAGGCTGCGGATCGGCGCAGTCGTCAAGGATTGCTTGACAACTGCCACCCGCACCACGCGCTCAACTTGTGAGCGATCGTTACAGGTTGGCATTTCCATTTGCGAAACACCCGCCATCAGAAGCCAAGCTCCTTCAGATAGCCATCCATTTTGACTTCAAGCGCGGCCAGCTCTTCTTTCAGTTTGTCCCGCTCGGCACGGACGGCCATGAGGTCGATTTCCTCCTCCTCCTCGAACGTATCGACATAGCGCGGAATATTGAGGTTGTAGTCGTTGCCGGCAATCTCCTCCGGCGTGGCGAGATGGGCGTATTTCTCCACGCTTTGGCGCTGCGTGGAAGGTCGCAATGATCTTGTCGAGGTTGTCTTGGCTCAGCTGGTTCTGGTTCTTGCCAGACTTAAACTCGCGGCTGGCATCGATGAAGAGCACATTCTTGTCTGCCTTGTTCTTGCGCAGCACCAGGATCGCCGCCGGGATGCCGGTGCCGTAAAACAGCTTTTCCGGCAGACCGATGACGGCATCGAGCAGGTTCTCTTCGACCAGCTTTTGCCGGATCACGCCTTCGCTGCGCCCCGGAACAACACGCCATGGGGCACGACCACGGCCATGCGCCCGCTTCGGCTTCATCGTCTCGACCATGTGCAGGATGAAGGCATAGTCGCCCTTGGTGCGGCGGCAGGCCCCGCCGGAAGCGTCCGAATCTGTCGCTTCCGCTTTTCCGCCCCCACTTGTCCAGGCTGAAGGGCGGATTGGCGACGACGACATCGAAATGTTTCAGCCGGTCTTCGGCGTCGAGCAGCTTGGGGTTGCGGATGTGTCGCCCCATTCGATGCGGTGGTTGTCCTCGCCGTGCAGGAACATGTTCATCTTGGCGAGCGCCCAGGTGCTGCCGATCGCCTCCTGCCCATAGAGCGCATATTTCTTCGAGCCTGTCTTGGCTGAATCTCGCGTCCGCATTTCATCAGCAGCGAGCCGGAGCCGCAGGTCGGATCACAGATTTCTTCGCCTTCGCCTTGTCCACAACTCGGCCATCAGCTCGGAGACTTCAGGCGGCGTATAGAATTCGCCAGCCTTCGTCCGCGTCCGGCGAACTTCTTGATCAGATATTCATATGCCTTGCCGATGATGTCGAGATTGCCAACCCGCGTCGGACTCAGGTTAGCCAGCTCCTTGAAGTCCTCCAGCAAATGGCGCAGGATATCGTTCTTCTGGTCTTCCTCGCCCAGCTTGTTGGAATTGAAGCTGATGTCCTGGAATACGTCCCGCAGCTTGCCGATTTGGCCTCTTCGATGGCATGCAGCGCCTTGTCGATCCGCTCGCCGTTGCCGGGCTTTTGGCGGCGGTTGTAGAGCGCGTAGAAACTGGCGCCGTCGGGCAGAACGAAGCGCTCATTCTTCATCATCTCCGATCAGGTCCGGCGTGTCGCCATATGCTTCGTAGCTGTCGTAATGATCCTGCCAGACATCGCTGATATATTTCAGGAAGAGCATGGTGAGCACGTAGTCTTTATAGATTCCGCCGATACCGTGCCCCGGAACGTGTCGCACGCGGCCCAGACCGCCTTGTTGACGTCGTCTTGTTTGAGCTGGTGGGTCATGCGGAGAACCTTTCGGAAGTCAAAATCTGGGCGGCGACAGCATTGAGCTGACGCTGACGGTTGTCTAGGAGCGCGCCGATGAGATCACGCTCGTGCCGCGCCGCATCAGCCATCGCGACGATAGAGCGCTGCACATTCAGCGGCGGAATCAAGATGGGCAGGCTCTCGATGGCTCCCCTGGTAATATTCAGGATGTAAGAGCCTGTAGCGGCCTGCTGGAGGTGCTCTTGGGCAGGCTTCTGGTTGATCTGCCATGCCAGGAAATCCGGTTGAAGCCGATCCGGTTCATGCACCTGGATTACGAAAAAGTGGGGGGAGCACACTGCCGCGCCGGGAATGTCAGTCAGCGCCAATGCGAAGTTGCGCCTGCCCCGCGTTGTGAAGATCACGTCCCCTTCGGCGAGCAATTCGGGCGCTCGCTTGGTGGGCAAGGTTACGCGAACCAGCGACGGCCAATCGACACCATCCCCCTCGACATTTCGCATCTGGATGACACCAACCGGGCCCGGCTCAAGCGCATCGACCGCCCCACGGAACGGGAACCCCGCACTCAGTCGAGCACTTTGCCCAAGCGACGCGAATCGGTTTGCAGTAACGCTCATGCTGCAAAAATACGGCAAAGAGAACGTTCGTCAACTTCAATTTATGCGTCATCGTCATTGATGCGCCATTTTAGTGCATGTCGATCGAGGTGTCGAAGTGAGAGGCTTCAGCGCCAGGGTCAAAACTCGCCCGCTCTACTATGTGACTCACCCAGACGAATCTATCTCATTAACCATATGTTATTAATACATATTTGTCGCCGTCCAGCATCTCCCATCTGCGACTTTTTCAAATCTCCAGGTCGGCCAGCCAAGTTTGAAGGTCCGGCTCGTAATTGGCCTCACCGTTTTGTACGGTCGAACTAGTTCCTGTCTTGATCCCGGTCACGTAGCCCGCAAACTGTGCGCCATATATCTGCCGGATATCAAAAACGCCGTCATTGACTGCCGCGTGAAAAGGCCGGTGAATGACGGACTTCACCTTGTCGGGCATACGAGTGCCCGCGCGCGGCGTGACCTGAAGGCGAGAGATATCAGGTTTGGACGTAAGCATGAACTCTGCTGCAGGTGGCGAGCCAACATTCCGTCTTGCTGGACCAAGGTTGCCAGAAATGAACAGGCGACGGCCAATCCCGACGTCACCCGGACTGCGATAATCAAACGGGAGGATATCTCCTAGGCGCTTTTCGTTGCCGTCAAGACCATTCCTCGAGCCAACGATAACCGCACTGCGGTCGAAACCCTTCAACAGGTAGGTAACGGAGAGCCAGTGCGAGATGACCGACGGCACCAGCGAGCAGCGGACATTGACGGTCCGAGGCACAATCTCCCCCACACGGCGACCGACCGCTGCGCGCGCCCAACGGCGGAAGTGCGTCCGATAGCGAACACCCCGCAGGCCGCTTTCATCTTTGCGCATACCGGGCACATGGATGGCTATATGCGCATGGAGATTTCCCGTCCGGGTGCGTTCGATGCAGGCCATCCAGGCAACCGGCAAGTGGCGTTCTGCCAGCCACGCATTCGCCGCTTTCAGGAATCGCTGCAATTCATCTCGCGCCTCGCAAGGTTCCTCGATCCCCATCCGTCCAAAGTCCAGTGTGACCATCACATCGAGGAACAAGGTAAAGGCGGCGGCAAATTCCGCCGCCGCCAGTGCTTTCAGAACCTCAGCTTTGCTCAGGTCATCACGATTTATGGGCACGCTTGGGAACCCCATGGCGAGCGATCTTCCTGATGAAGCGGTCAGGCTGGGTCTCCTGGAGCCTCGCCATCTCCGATTCGATCGCCTTCCCATAATCGAGCGGATCGTCGCCATAGATCGCCCGGTGAATTGCACCGTCGAGGCCGGAGCGCGGTCCACGATGTACATCGGCAAGCGAGGAACTACCGCCCTGACGCATCGAGCGGGAAGCCATGTCGCCTCCCGTCATCACTTTCTTGCGCTTCTCCATCACAGCGTCTCCACGCAGATTGGGCAGTCCGAATCGTGCTTGGCGACGGCCGCTCCGACAAAGGCCGACAGCGCCTTCAAGGCGTCGAAACGAACATCCCGCCGCGAGACCTGCGCCAGTTCAGCCTCGCGCAAGCGATCCAAGACGTAAACAAAGCGGCCAATGTCGAGCATGGCCCGGCCCTGGCCGCGAGACGGCAACGCGTCGTGCAGCAGCTGAACTGCGGTGACGATGAGTGCAATCGGGTCACGCCGATCATTCGCAACGTGCTTGGGCAGCGACTTGCGCGAAGCGAAATCCCGCCGCGGCAAAAGGTTGTGCTGGTGGAGTGAGTACACAAACCGCATGGCTGTAAAGTCGAGTTCAACTGGGTCACAGACTTGAAGCGGTTCAAGCCATTCCTCGAACAACTCCTTAAGACGCATCGACTGCTTGAAACAGGTCGATCCGGCCTTCGGCGCACCTGCGAACGAGAGTGATTCACACGGCAGGAGCGACCCGGGAATCCGCTCGTCCCAGAGGATGCCCTCCAACGTCTGGCCGTTGTAGGCGACAGGAACACTGCGCTCCAGGATGACTGTGACGTCGGCGGGCATTCCAGCAGGGAATGCGTGGGCGTCGGTGAACAACGTGTGCTTGTAGGCCATGTGGCAATCTCCAAGTTAGCCCGAATCGGGGCAATGAGGGATTGCAGCGCACTTCAGACGTGCTGAGTGCTCTGCCTGAACATATAGCGTTTTCGAGGATTTTGAGACACGACGCAGCGCCAAAAAACGTTGAACCGTTCAACAGGAGCGCCATACTGAAGCGGCTTGGGCAACTGCAATCGCAATGCACGCTAGTCGATCGGCGACGGTGCCGGGCAGAATGCCATGCTGGATCTCGCCCCATTGCGCGATGCATTGCGCCTCGAGCCAGGCATTGAGCGCATCGATATCCGGGAAGGCAGGCATCTCCTGCCACAGTCGCCGCCGTGCATCCTGGACGTTCTTCTCGACCTGGCCTTTCTCCCACCCCGAGGCGGGGTTGCAGAACTCGGGCTCGAACAGATAGTGGCTCGCCATGGCGGCGAAGCGGGCGTTGATCTGGCGGGCCTTGCCGTGCCGATCTTGTCGACTGCGGTCCGCATGTTGTCGAATATCCGCGCTGCGGCACGCCGCCCAGAACCCGGAACGCCTGGGTCATGGCGTCAAACAGCATCTCATGGGTCTGGAGCGGATAGGCCCGCACGATGAAGGCCTTGCTGTGCGCCAGCTTGGTGTGCGCGGCCTGCAGCTTGGTCTGCTCGCCGGCGATCATCGCCCAGTCCTCGCTCCAGTCGAACTGGAATGCCTCGCCTGGCTGGAAAACCAAAGGCACGAAAGTCCCGCGCCCGCTGGTCTGGGCGTCGCGTTGACGGTCGGCCTTCCAGTCCCGCACGAACGCCGCCACGCGGTTATAGGAACCATCGTAGCCCAGAACCACGAGATCCGCGTGCATCTGCTTGGCCGTGCGCCGCTGCTTGCGCGACTTGCTGGCTTCGATCTGCAGCCAGCCCGATAGCTTCTCCGCAAACGGGTCCAGCTTGCTCGGCCGGGCTGGAACCTTGAACTTCGGCTCGATCGTATCCGCCCGCAGATACTTGCGGATCGTGTTGCGCGACAATCCCGTGCGGCGCTCAATCTCTCGGATCGGGATGTGCTGCCGGAAATGCCAGCGGCGGATTACACTCAGTAACGCCATGTCGATCACTCCTTGTTCCCCCGACGCCAAAGCCAGGGGAAAGGTCAGAACATGGGTCACTTCTCAGTGGAAATTTATGCCCCTCCCGGGTCAACTCTCAGTGGCAATCAACAGTTTGGTGACTATTAGACGATGAAATCCAGGGCGCTGAGGGTCATTGGTTGGCCACTATCAATCCACTGCAACATAAACTGGATGTCCGCATTCCCGTCGCCGTTCGTGTCGCCTTGGACAACTGTTACACCAGGTGTGCTGTTATCGTATCGCAACTGTCCTGCGACATTGCCGAAGGCTGCAGTGCCAATGAAATTGAAGCCATTGTCGCGGCCTCCCGCAATCGCATCGATCCCCGACAAGTCGATCCTGTCCCCTGCCAATCCGTCGATGTCGTCGAAATCCATGATCGTATCGCTCGCCGCCGCGATGGAATCGGCCAATGCTGTGAAGTTAAACGTGTCGGCCCCTGCACCGCCAAAAAGCACATCGGCGCCGGCGAGGCCCGTAATCCGATCAGCTCCGTCTCCGCCGGTTAGTCGATTGGCTACGCTGCTGCCGGTGAGCACATCGTTGAACGCGGAACCGATAAGATATTCGATGCCGATCAATGTATCGCTTCCCGCGCCGCCGGTGGCCTGGGCAGAGGTGACAGCCAAGCTTACGGTTACCGCAGCGGTCGCGCTGGTGTAGGATGCACTATCCGTTCCCGCGCCGCCGTTCAGCGTGTCGTTTCCGGCGTCGCCACTGAGCGTGTCGTCGCCGTTTCCGCCGTTGAGTACGTTTGCCCCCGCATTGCCGGTAAGGATGTCGTTGTAGCCCGATCCGGTCAGGTTCTCGAAGCCGGCGAGCGTGTCGATACCTGCGCCGATCGTATCCTGCGCGCCAGCCAAGCCGAGGTTGATAGTAACGGCCGTCGCAGCGCTGGCATATGAAGCGGTGTCACCCGTTCCCGCGCCGCCGTCGAGGGAATCGTCGCCAGCGCCGCCTTCGATGGTGTCGTTGCCCGCACCGCCCGAAATATCATTCGCCTGACTGTCCCCACCCAAGATGTCGTTGAAACCCGAGCCAGTCAGGTTCTCGAAGCCCGAGACCGTGTCGATACCTGCGCCGCCCGTGTTCTGTGCCGCGGTCAATGCCAGGCTGGCAGTTACTGCCGCGGTTGCCGAAGCGTATGTCAACCTGTCCGTCCCGCTACCGCCGTCGAGCGTGTCGCCGCCAGCTCCGCCATCGATGGTATCGCCGCCGTCCTCACCATAAAGCACATCGTTGCCGCCCGCACCGTTCAGCACGTCGGCGCCAGCGCCGCCCCACAGCGAGTTGGCGCTGCCGCTGCCGGTCAGCGTGTCGGCGAATGACGAGCCCACCGCCTGCTCGATGTTGGTCAGCGTATCGGTGCCCATGCCGGTAACCTGCGCCGTTGTCAGCGCGAGATTGACGGTCACCACGCTCAAGGCTGCGGAGAAGACGGCGCGATCATTCGAGCCCACGCCGCCATCGAGCGTATCGTTGCCTTCGCCGCCATCGAGGACATCGTCACCCGCACCGCCGCGTAGGATATTGGCGGCTCCGTCCCCGGTCAGGAAGTCGATGAAGCCCGATCCGGTGAGGTTCTCGATACCGTCGAACGTATCATCGCCGGCTCCGCCCGTTGCGCTGGCGCTGGCCAGGCTTGCCGTTACGCTGGCGCCGGCATTGGCGTAGCTTGCTGTGTCGCCGGTGCCTGTGCCGCCGATGAGCGTGTCATTGCCGAGGCCGCCATCGAGCGTATCGTTCCCCGCGTCGCCATTGAGCACGTTGCCGCCGGAATTGCCGGTCAGCGTGTCGTTGAAGGCAGAGCCGTTGAGATTTTCGACAGCGATCAGCGTATCGTTGCCGCCGCCACCGGTGTTTTGCGCGGAGCCTTGCGTGGTGAGGTTCACCGTTACCGCCGAACCGGCGAACAGGTACGAGGCGGTATCGCTGCCGTTGCCGCCGTTCAGCGTATCAGCGCCCGACCCTCCATCGAGCACGTCGTTGCCCTCGCCGCCGTCGAGCAGGTTGGCCGAACTGTTGCCAACGAGCATGTCGCCATGGTCAGTGCCGGTCAGGTTCTCGATGCTGATCAGCGTGTCGATTCCGCCGCCGCCGGTATTTTGGGCGCCGGCGATTGCCAGGCTGACGGTCACCCCGCTCACTAGGCCGGCATAGCTCGCCGTGTCGGTGCCTGTGCCGCCGTCGAGCGTGTCGGTGCCGAGCCCGCCATTCAACGTGTCGTTGCCGCCGTTGCCCGACAGCGTGTCGTTGCCCGATGTGCCGGTCAGCACATCGTTGCCATTGCCCCCGGTACGGATGTCGTTGGCGCCGGCAATCGTGATCTCGATTTCCTGGATCGTCCCATCCGCCGCCACGACGGTGACCGTGTCGACAAGCTGCTCGCCGCTATTGAGCCCGTCAGTCAGCGGATTGGAATTGTCGAGCACATAGGTCCAGCCGCCGCCCACCGCGAGCGTTAGCGTGCCGTAGAGGCCCACGACCGGTCCGGCGGCGAACTGGGCGGGGTTGTCGGCATCGCTGATGGTCAGCGTACCGGTGACCTGCGACGCGCCGTTGGCAGCCGAAGACTCCGCCACAGCGCCGGACGTCGCGCCGCCGATCACTGCGGCGTCGTTGCTCCCGGTGACAGTGATGGTGATGATCTGGCTGGCGGTTCCGTCGAACGAACTTACCGTCAGGGTATCGGTGGTGGTTTCGCCTTCGGCCAATGCCTGCGTTGCAGTGCGGCTGTTGTCGAGCTGATAGCTCCACGCGCCGGTCGCGGCGTCGAATGTGAAATCGCCATAGATGCCAACAAGCTTCGCCGGTTCGCCCGAGTGAGCCTGACCGGCGTCGGCGTCTTCGATCAAGAAGGCTTCCACTGGCATCGGCGCTGCCGGGATCGCCGTTCGACACCCCACCAACCTCGATCGCCGCGCCTTCGGCCTCGCCGCCGATCACTGCGGCATCATTGCTGCAGATGACAGTGATGATCAGCACCGAGTCGCGCTCGCTCCTTGTTCGTCGGTCACGGTCAAGCGCGCAGTTACGCGGTTGATCTGACCGTCGCAAGCGACTGGTACGCGGGATCGGCAGGATCGAAGGCCCAGCTGCCGTCAGGGTTGACACCAGGCCTGCGACCGCTTCATCGAGCGCGAAGGTCAGCACCGCCCGACGTCGGGGTCAGCGGCGCGAGGTGGCCCGAGATTTCCGCGCCGTCTTCGCTCGTGGTGCCGGCAAGGTTCTGGCACGACGCCGTGACGAGGCTGCTGTCGGAGTTGGTGACGATCAGATCGATATCGCCGTCGCCGTCGATATCGCCTCGACCGCGGAACTGGGCCCCGGCGCGGTTGCGTAGAAGGTCTGGCCTTGGAAGCTGCCATCACCGTTGCCGAGCAATAGCGAGAGACTGGAACTGGGAGAGTTGGAGGTGACGATGTCGAGCCGACCGTCGCATCGATGTCTGCGACAACAAGATCGATGATGCCATCATCAGTCTTGTGTGATTCCGGGGCGGCGAAGGTTCCATCGCCATTACCAGCAAAGTCAGGACGGATCCTTCTTGACCAATGGTCACGTCCAGGATGCCATCACCGCTGAAATAGCCGACGCCGATCGCACCACCGGACCCGGAATAGCTCGCGAGTTGATAAAAGGTTCCATCGCCTTTTCCGCCCAGCACTTTCAGCGACGTCCGTTATTGTCCACCAAGGCGATATCGAGGAAGTCGTCGCCGTCGAAGTCAGCAAGAGCGACTGTTTGGACCGCCCCGATTGTTCCACCGATCGGCGTCCCGGCCGCAAACGTGCCGTCGCCGTTGCCGAGCAGCTGGGCAGCAGTGGAAGCGCCGCCAGTGACCGTATCGACATCGCAATCGCCATTGACGTCACCGAAGGCCACATTGAGGGCCGGAACCAGCAGAGCCCGCAATCCCGGCCGAGAACTCGGAAGCGAATCGAAAGTACCGTCGCCATTACCGAGCGCGACGCCGACCGAGCCTTCATTGCTGCTGGCGAAAATCAGATCGAGCTTGCCGTCGGCATTGAGATCGCGGGCATAGACCGAACGCGCCCCACCTGATCCGTCAAAGAACGGCGCCGACTCGACAAAGGTCCCGTTACCGACGCCGGTGAATAGCCGCGCCTCGCTAATGGCAAAGCCATCTGCGACCACGAAATCGAACTTGCCGTCGCCGTTGAAATCGCCGCCGGCGGCATAGATCGCGCCCGGGATTCCGCCGTAGGTCGTTGCAGTCTCGAACTGTGGCACAATCCACGGGGCGTCGTTGGCCGACGTCACGGTAAACGCCTGCGTCGCGGTCGCTGCGGCGCCATTGCTATCGGTCACCTGATACTCAAGCGCGATGGGTCCGTAGTAGTTCGCAGGCAAGGTAATCGTGAAGCTGCCGTCACCGTTGTCGGTGACCGTGCCTTGGTCGGCGGTGAGCCCCGCGACCGAAAGGACATCACCTTCCGCGTCCGTGAATCCGGCAAGCAGATCGGTCGCCAACACGACGTAGGGCGTATCCTCGGCGCCGTCGGCAAGATTTGCGGCATCTCCGGTCAAAACCGGTGCATCGTTGGCGCCTCCGATAGTGATGGTCACAGTCTGGGTCGTGCCATCGTCGGTCGCGACATCGAATGTGTCGAAGACAATGTCCAACGATGTCAGTGCATCGATGACCGCATCATCGTCAGCGAGCGTGTAGGTCCACGCACCGTCGCTTGCCATCTCGAAGGAGCCGTAGGCCCCAGCCAGGCTAGCAGGCTGGAAAGCAGTCGGGCCGTCGGGATCGACAGCGATAAGCAGACCGTTCACCTGTGAGTTGGGCGCACCGGATACCACCGACTTGGTCACGACGCCTGCACTCTGGCCAGTAATTGTGGCGGGGTCATTGTCGACCGGGTTGATGGTGAGATCGAATGTCGCCGGTGCGCTGTCTGCAGAGCCGTCGTTGGCGATGAAGGTGAAGCTGTCGGGTCCGAAGTAGTCGGCGTCGGGCGTGTAGGTAAAAGTGCCATCGCCAGCCATGACGATCTGGCCATGGGCTGCCGCGCCGACTACTGAATAGGTGAGCGGATCGCCATCGGCATCGCTGCCGGTCACTTGCCCGGCTATCTCGCCGTCTTCGTCGCCGCTAATCAAGCCGGCATCCGCAACCGGCGCATCGTTTTGCGCCGCAATGGTGAGCGTTACCAGTGCCGGCAGGCTGTCTGCCTGGCCGTCGTTCACGGTGAATGTGAAATTGTCCTCTCCCGAAAAATCGGGGTCGGGCGTGTAGGTGAAGGAACCGTCGGGATTGACGAAAACCGAGCCATTTGCCGCACCGGCCCCCAGCGCATAAGTCAGGCTGTCGTTTTCCGGATCGGCGCCGGCGAGTTGGCCCTCGATCGGCTGATCTTCGGAGCCCGAGCCAGACACGTCATTTGCCGAGGGGGCATCGTTCACCGGCGCGACGGTGAGGCTGACGGTGGCGATATTGCTGTCCGAAGCGCCGTCATTCACCCGGAAGGTGAAGCTGTCATTGCCGAAGTAGTCGGCAGCTGGAGTGTATTCGAAGCTGCCGTCCAGGTTGAATGCAAGCAAGCCATGCGCGGGGCCGGTAACCAGGAAATAGGTTAGCGGGTCGTTATAGCTGTCGCTTGCGGCCGCCTGCCCTTCCACCGATGAATCCTCGTCAATCGGCAGTTCCGCGTCACTGGCAATCGGCACGGGATTAACCACTACGGGATTGAAGCCGGGCACGAAGTTGGCGCTGGTGAAGCTGGTGGCATCGGTGTTCTCGAGGCGGAGCAAGGCGAACGGCGAACGGCTTGCGCCACCGGCGTCGAGATCGACCATGAACAGCGTATCGACGCCGTCCTGGACGAGCGAGATGAACCCGGCGCCGAACGGGTTGGAGCCGCCGTCCCAGCCCTGCAGTTCGCTCAGCAGCCGTGTGTAGTCGAGGATGTCGCCGCCCGCGCCGGGCGCAAAGTCGGTGACCCTTCCCGAGCCCGCGCCCGAGCTGTCGATATAGCTGAACTCAATGCGATCGGCGCCTTCACCCAGCGTGTAGACTGAGCCGGAGCCCTGATAACCATGGATGATCACGCGGTCATTGCCGGTCCCGGCATCGACCGTGTCGGCGCCGCGATAACCGGCCTGGCTGATCGTATCGTCGCCATCGCCGCCAAGGAAAATGTCCGCGGCGATGTCGGTCTGCGAACCCTGCATGTAATCGTTACCGCCGCCGCCGTCGTAGAGGTTGGATCCCTCATGCCCGAACAGGCTATCATCGCCCTCTCCTCCCAGGAGGATGTCGTCACCCGCCTGGCCGTTGAGACTGTCGCTCCCGTCGCCGCCTAACAGCGTGTCGTTGCCGAACCCGCCCAGCAGCCCGTCATTGTCCAACCCGCCATCAAGCGTGTCGTCGCCGTAACTGCCGTTCAACGTGTCGTTGCCGCCATAGCCCAGCATGGTGTCATTGCCCGCGGTGCCGGTGAGATTGTCGGCGAACTCGGTGCCCTCGATCAGCACCCCGGGCGTCACCCCGCCATCGGGATTGAAGCCGGGCACGAAGTTGGCGCTGGTGAAGCTGGTGGCATCGGTGTTCTCGAGGCGGAGCAAGGCGAACGGCGAACGGCTTGCGCCACCGGCGTCGAGATCGACCATGAACAGCGTATCGACGCCGTCCTGGACGAGCGAGATGAACCCGGCGCCGAACGGGTTGGAGCCGCCGTCCCAGCCCTGCAGTTCGCTCAGCAGCCGTGTGTAGTCGAGGATGTCGCCGCCCGCGCCGGGCGCAAAGTCGGTGACCCTTCCCGAGCCCGCGCCCGAGCTGTCGATATAGCTGAACTCAATGCGATCGGCGCCTTCACCCAGCGTGTAGACTGAGCCGGAGCCCTGATAACCATGGATGATCACGCGGTCATTGCCGGTCCCGGCATCGACCGTGTCGGCGCCGCGATAACCGGCCTGGCTGATCGTATCGTCGCCATCGCCGCCAAGGAAAATGTCCGCGGCGATGTCGGTCTGCGAACCCTGCATGTAATCGTTACCGCCGCCGCCGTCGTAGAGGTTGGATCCCTCATGCCCGAACAGGCTATCATCGCCCTCTCCTCCCAGGAGGATGTCGTCACCCGCCTGGCCGTTGAGACTGTCGCTCCCGTCGCCGCCTAACAGCGTGTCGTTGCCGAACCCGCCCAGCAGCCCGTCATTGTCCAACCCGCCATCAAGCGTGTCGTCGCCGTAACTGCCGTTCAACGTGTCGTTGCCGCCATAGCCCAGCATGGTGTCATTGCCCGCGGTGCCGGTGAGATTGTCGGCGAACTCGGTGCCCTCGATCAGCACCCCGGGCGTCACCCCGCCATCGGGATTGAAGCCGGGCACGAAGTTGGCGCTGGTGAAGCTGGTGGCATCGGTGTTCTCGAGGCGGAGCAAGGCGAACGGCGAACGGCTTGCGCCACCGGCGTCGAGATCGACCATGAACAGCGTATCGACGCCGTCCTGGACGAGCGAGATGAACCCGGCGCCGAACGGGTTGGAGCCGCCGTCCCAGCCCTGCAGTTCGCTCAGCAGCCGTGTGTAGTCGAGGATGTCGCCGCCCGCGCCGGGCGCAAAGTCGGTGACCCTTCCCGAGCCCGCGCCCGAGCTGTCGATATAGCTGAACTCAATGCGATCGGCGCCTTCACCCAGCGTGTAGACTGAGCCGGAGCCCTGATAACCATGGATGATCACGCGGTCATTGCCGGTCCCGGCATCGACCGTGTCGGCGCCGCGATAACCGGCCTGGCTGATCGTATCGTCGCCATCGCCGCCAAGGAAAATGTCCGCGGCGATGTCGGTCTGCGAACCCTGCATGTAATCGTTACCGCCGCCGCCGTCGTAGAGGTTGGATCCCTCATGCCCGAACAGGCTATCATCGCCCTCTCCTCCCAGGAGGATGTCGTCACCCGCCTGGCCGTTGAGACTGTCGCTCCCGTCGCCGCCTAACAGCGTGTCGTTGCCGAACCCGCCCAGCAGCCCGTCATTGTCCAACCCGCCATCAAGCGTGTCGTCGCCGTTGCCGCCATTCAGCGTGTCGGCGCCGTCACCGCCGTTCAGCGAGTTGTTGCCCAGGCCGCCATCAAGCTGGTCGTTGCCGATACCGCCATCGAGCAGGTCCGAGCCATCAAGCCCGCTCAAAACGTCGTTGCCCTCCAGGCCGTAAATATTATCGTCGGCAATAGTGCCGGTCAAGACATCGTCACCAGACGTGCCGGTGATAGTATTCGTCGAGTCTATCTCGAAGATCTGAGCCTTGATCGCCAGAAAACTGCCGTCCTGCGCCGGATCGTCGGTAATCCAGACCACGACGAGGTTGCCGTTGGCGAGGTCGGCAATGTTAGAATAGCTCTGCGTAGCGAAGGTCTGCCGATTGACCAGGAATTCGTCCCCGACCGGAATTCCGGTTGGGTCGAAAACCTGAGCCTTTATCGCACCTTCGCTCCCATCCTGGGCAATGTCCGTAGAGGACCAGGTCACGACGAAGTAACCGTTAGCAAGACTAGTGACAGTGGGCAGAAACTGGTTGCCGAAGGTTTGGCTGTTGACGAGGAATTCGCCACCCTGCGGCAAGCCATCAGCGCCATAGATTTGCGCTTTGATCGCGCCTTCGCTGCCGTCCTCGGTCTGGCCTGCGAAGCGCCACACTACCACGAAACCGCCATTGGAAAGGCCGGAAACAACAGTTTCGGTTTGTGTGCCATCGGCCTGAGTGTTGACTAGGAACTCATCGCCATCGGGCAACCCATCGGCGCCAAATACGCGGGCCTTGATTGCTGAGCCGCTGCCGTCTTGCGCATGGTCAAAGTTGATCCAGGTCACCACGAAGCGGCCGTCGGCAAGGGTGGTGATCGCGGGATATGCTTGCTCAAGATAGGCTTCGCTGTTGACCAGGAATTCGTCGCCGACTGGCGAGCCATTCGCGTCGAAAATCCGCGCTTTGATCGCGCTGGTGCTGCCGTCCTGGGTTGGATCGTCAGTACCCCAAGCAACAACGAATCCGCCGCCAGGCAGGCTCGTGATGGCCTGAAAAGCCTGCCAGCCATCGGTCTGGTCGTTGACCAGGAACTCGCCGTTGACCGGCGTTCCATCGGCAGTGAAGACTTGGGCTTTGATCGCGGTTTCACTGCCATCCTGCGCGTTGTCGCTCGTGCGCCACGCAATCACGAAGCCGCCGTCGGCCAGACCAGTGACTGTTGGCGTAGTTTGTATGTTGGCAGTCTGGCTGTTGACCAGGAACTCGCCGCCGACAGGCACTCCATCGGTGCCGTAAATCTGCGCCTTGATGTCAATTTCGAGAAAATTCTGAGTTATCCAAGTGATAACAAATCCACCATTGGCAAGCCCGGCGATATTTGGAACGCTTTGGTAATTTTCCGCTTCGGTATTGACTAGGAACTCCTCGCCGGCCCTTACGAACAGGTCGGCCAAGGTGTGCGGTTCGACCGTGTAATTGATCGATGCGGCTATGCTTCCACCGCTGCCGTCGATTACATCGTAGAAAAGCGAGATTGAACCGGTGGCGTCGATCGCCTGGGTGACGGTGTAGGTGCCATTTCCATTGTCGGTCACGCTGCCCGTTGAGGCTGTCAAATTCGCAATGAACAGCTGATCGCCATCCGGGTCGCTGAAGCCCTCGAGCAGGTCTGCAGCCAGGACGATGTAGGGCTGGTCCTCCAGTCCGGGGGCGAGTTGCGCGGTGGGTGATCCGGTCGGGGCCTGGTTGGGCGGGAACTGGATCAATTCATCAGTGAACTGCACTTGCTCGACGCCATAAAGCGTATCTGTACCATCGTCTCCATCGCTGGGATCGATGTCGATGATCAGGTGAACTGTGGAATTCAGGTCGACGATGTCATAACCGGCCCGCAGGCCATTGTAGACTGCGGTGTCCACGCCCAAGCCGCCGGTCAGTTCGTCGCTGCCTTCCCCGCCAACCAGCGTGTCATCACCATCGCCTCCGAGCAGCTCATTTTCAGCGTTGTTGCCGCTGATGTAGTCGGCACCGGCGAGGCCGTCGACTGCGCCGAATTCGTCCTGATGCAGCACGATGATGTCATCGCCTTCAGTGCCGGGCTGATCGGTGAGGGTGTAGACCTGGGTCTTGACCGACCAGCCAGTCAGAGTCTGTTGATCGTCCAACCCGAGGTAGCTAACTGCGAAGCCTCCATCGGCGAGAGGGACGATGGTAGTGTAACGTTGGTACAGGATATCGTTGATCGGGAATGGTTCGCCAACGGGCGTTCCGGTTGGGTCGACAAGCAAAGCCCAGTTGGCAACTGCGTCGGACCAGGTCAGGATCAGATTGCCGTCTGCAAGCGTGGTAACATCGCTTCCGAGGGTGGAAGGGCCGGTTGAAATTGTGATCGCAGAGCTAGCGAGAGCGCCGTTGGCGTCGAGTGCGACGAGATTGGCGTTGTGGGTATTCGCCGATCCGTCGTAACCCTCCCAGTTTACCACGAAGCCACCTTCTTGGAGCGCTGTCACCGACAAGCTTCCCTCGAAGATTGAACCTATAGAACCGACATCGATCTCGGTCCCGGATGGCGACCAATCGGTGTTGAAGATCTGGGCCTTGACGGCAAACGATGTTCCGACGGAAGTGTATTCCCTCCACACAACAACGATTCGACCGTCAACAAGGACCGCACTCTCAGAGCCATAATATACCTGTTCTGTGGTCGAATAAGCTAAGGCCACTCGGACACCGAGAACATTACCGGCTGAATCAACTTTTTGCGCGAACAGCCCATAGTTGCCGTTAGGAGCCTGAGAGGTGGAAAGCACCCAGAACTCGCCGCCGCCCGCATCAACTATCTCTGGTGTGGTTGCCGAAGAGACATCCGTAATGTCATTGCCAGAAGTGTAAGTGCCAGCGAGAAACTGGTCTCCAACTGGATTGCCCGACTGGTCAAATACGCGAGCGATAATTCCGTTGCCGTTTGTTCCGGCGCCAGTTCGATCCCACGCTATGACAAAATTGCCATTATCGAGAAGCTGCACATCCGGATTGAGGTTCACGTCCCATGACGGATTGTTGGTCGGATTATTGACTGCGATCGGGGCGCCCATCGCAACACCCAGAGCGTCAAATATCTGAGCCCAGATGGCGTTTGGACCGCTATTACCATCAACCCAAACGACGACGAAACCGCCGTCGGGCAGTGCATGGTTCTGGACCTGAATCTCGGACGAAAACTCGTCCTGGTTAATCCATTCCTCGCCGATTGTCTGGTAGACAGTCATCTGACACTCCATGATTTTGCTACGAGCAATGCTGGATTTGGCGCATCTTGCGTGGCGCGCCTAACCCGCCAACTCAGCATAAACTCGCCAGTCGCAAAGATGAATCGGTCGCCTTGATGTTGGAATGCCTGCTGCAGGAGCAACGCCAGGCCTGATGCAAGCCGGAACGAAACAGTTAGCGAGAGCAGATCGCGCATACGCCTGCCCGACGGCGCAACCTGACGAAGCCGATTGAGCAGGATTGCTGCTAGCGCGTACTTAACGAAAGCGTGAATCCATCTGCTTGCTTCAAGCAAATGCTGATAGTCCGCCGGAACTGTATTTCTGACTTGAACCGCAAGCACCATCACCTTGCCTCCGCTGGAGCAAGTTTTCTCTCAACTGGAGCGACTCGGTGCTTTTCTGAGCAAGCCTTGAACATTTACCCCATTTGCGTAGTAATACAATACGTGGACTAGGTTTTGGTTGAGGCCCAGGTGGTGGTGTAGCTGGGACGCCATATTCCAAACCGCCAATTGTTTTTCCTGGCCGAACTCGGACACGTCCCAAGCATGCCACTTCAGTTGATTTCAGCCTGGAATCAACTTCGCGCAAATCAGTCGAACGAATTCCCATTGACGAACCGCACCAGTCGGCTGCTACAGAGAACCATCAAGCGGCGCCGCTTGAGAGGCAAGAACTGGCGGATTTGCTGGGGCGCGGAATTCTGGCTAAGGATCCTCCCGCCCCAGCCAGGCTGCTCGTTCGGCCGCACCGGCCGGCCTGTTGGCCCCGATTGGAGATCCCGATGCGCGCAACCCAGGCTTTTATCGAGCAGACCGGCGGCCCCGAAGTGATCCAGTGGCGCGAGGTTGATCTGCCCGCACCAGGTCCGGGCGAAGTATTGCTGCGCCAGGAGGCGGTGGGCCTCAACTTCATCGATACCTATTTCCGCACCGGGCTCTACCCGGCGCGGCTCCCCACCTGCCTTGGCATGGAAGCCGCCGGGGTGATCGAGGCGGTCGGCGAAGGTGTGCAATCGTTCAAGGCAGGCGACAAGGCGGCTTTCATGGGCAGCCCCGGCGCCTATGCGACCGCGCGGATCATCAAGGCGAAGGACCTGCTCCCAGTCCCCGCCGGGCTCGACAGCCGCACCGCCGCCGCCGCGATTCTCAAGGGCACCACCGCCGAAATGCTGGCTGAACGCTGCGCCCCGGTTGAACCCGGCGGCTGGGCGCTGGTTCCGGCCGCGGCGGGCGGGGTCGGGCTGTTGCTGGTGCAATGGCTGAAGGCCCGCGGAGTGCGGGTGATCGGCACGGTTGGCGCCGCGGAGAAGGTAGCCCTGGCCGCGCAGGCCGGGGCCGAGCTGGTGCTGCTCTCGGACGATCCCGAACTGGTCGCCAAGGTCCGCGAAGCAACTGGCGGCAAAGGCGTGCGGGTGTCTTACGACGGGGTCGGCGCGGCCAGCTGGCAGACTTCGCTCGATTGCGTCGGGCGGCGCGGGACCATCGCCAGCTTCGGCAATGCCAGTGGTCCGGTGACCGGGGTGGCGCTACGCGATCTGGCAACGCGCGGCTCGCTCTATGTCACCCGCCCGGGGGTTTACGATTACTACCTCGATCCCGCCCAGGCTGCAGCCGGGGTGGCGAAGGTCTGGGAGATGCTCGCCAGCGGCAAACTGACCATCACCATCGGCCAGACCTATCCGCTGCTCGAAGCCGCGCAGGCGCACATCGACCTTGAGGCGCGCAAGACCACCGGATCGACGCTGCTGCTGCCCTAAGCCTCAGTCCGCGCGAACCAGATCGTGTGGCGCGGGCCTTTGCCCTTGCCCTGGGCATCAACGCGGGCGCGGACCTCGACCTCTTCGACCTCAAACCCGCAGTCTTCCAGGCGGCGGACGAATTTTGGGTCGCGGGCTGCCGACCACACCGCCAGGATCCCGCCGGGGCGCAAAGCGCGGCGCGCGGCGTCTAGGCCAGCGCGCGAGTATATCCGGCGGTTGTCGGCGCGGACCAGACCGTCGGGACCGTTGTCGACATCGAGCAGGATCGCGTCGAGCGGTTCGGGCGCGAGCAGGATTGCTTCGGAAACGTCGTCCATCCGCACCGCCACGCGGCGATCGTCGAGGCACCCTGCGGCCACTTCGGCCATCGGTCCGCGCGCCCATTCGATGATTTCGGGCACCAATTCGGCGACGATGAACCGCGCTTGCGGGCCGGTTGCGGCAAGCGCAGCACGCAGGGTGAAGCCCATGCCATAGCCGCCGATCAGCAGCTGCGGCGCCGCAGGATTGCCCAGCCGCTCCAACGTCAGGGTTGCCAGCGCCTCCTCCGAGCCGCGCATCCGGGTGCTCATCAGTTCATTGTGGCCCAGCACGATCATGAAATCGCGGCCGTGGGCGAAGAGCTTGAGCTCCTCGCCGCCGGGGACTTGCGCGGTACCGAGCAGTTCGCGGCGGATCATTCAATCCTCATGAGTCAGTTCCAGACAAAGGCTCCGTTTTCACAAGCGTCTCGTCATGGTCGCGACACTGCTCCATCAGAAACGCCAGCTCGGAATATAGAGATCGCCCGACATTCTGCGGACTTCATCGAACAGGTCTTTCATCTCTGCGATTGATGCCACCAGTTCGTCGGCGTTGCTTCCAATCCTCGAGAGGATGATTTCAATTCGCGCCTCAAATTTTGGCGGGACGAGCGCGAACTCCGATACCTCGTCGAGCGCAGTCTTGTCGTTTATGAAATAGGTCCGGTTGAGCGCAAATAGAGCGAGGACGAGCGCCCTGGCAAAGCGGGTCAAACTTCCTGCAACCGCCAGCACATTTTCGCTGGCGACATACTTGGGCGCAAATGCGCGCAAACCGAAGTCGACACTCCAGAGCTGATTCTGGACCACCGCGTGGACCAGCGTCTCGGGAAAGGGATCGGCTCCACTCTTGAGTTCAGCCAGCCGATTTGTTGAATCAAGCAGCGGCTGGGCAATAGTCAGTTCTCCAAGAACTGTCGGCCCGAAAAACCCGAAAGGCGGCTGCTGCTCAAAATCTATTACGAAGCGCCCAGCTTGCGCTTCAGCGAGTGTGTGTTCGATCAGATCGAACGAACGATACAGCAAATCGACCCTCTGACCACCAAGCGACAACCAAGCCCCGCCATCGACCCAATGCCCCCAACCGCCAATTCCGCTGACAACGGGTTCGGGCGTATCATTTATTGGGGCAACCAACTCGCGCAATCGATCTACGTCGAGGGGGCGGCCGGCCTCGTAGTAGAGGCCCAAATCGATATCGGAATCAAGTCGTGCTCGGCCTCGCGCATGCGACCCTCCGAGCGCTATAGCCAACAAGCCCGGCAGGTTGCTGAGACTTCCGACCAGCCCCTTGACCAACTCCAATTGTGTTGCAGCCAGCGAGCCGACCATCAGGTCACCAGGAGCCTATGCCGCGCGCTGGGCGCGGTCGACTGCCTCGAGATTAAGCATCTCGGCGAGCAGGAACGCCAGCTCAATCGACTGCGCTGCGTTGAGCCGGGGATCGCAGTGGGTGTGGTAGCGGTCGGCCAGGGCCGCATCGCTGATCGCCACCGCCCCGCCAACGCATTCGGTGACGTCCTGCCCGGTCATCTCGATGTGGATGCCGCCGGCATGGGTGCCCTCGGCGCGGTGGACCGCGAAGAAGCCGCGGACTTCGCCCAGGATCCGGTCGAACGGGCGGGTCTTGAAGCCGCTGTCGGCCTTGATCACGTTGCCATGCATCGGATCGCAGCTCCACACCACCGGATGACCCTCGCGCTTGACCGCGCGGACCAGCGGGGCCAGCCCCACCTCAACCTTGTCATCGCCGAACCGGCTGATCAGCGTGATCCGCCCCGCTTCGCGTCCCGGGTTGAGCGTATCGAGCTGGCGCAGCAGCTCGTCGGGCTTCAGCGACGGCCCGCATTTGAACCCCAGCGGATTGCCAACCCCGCGCAGATATTCAACGTGCGCCGAACCTTCGAACCGGGTGCGGTCGCCGATCCACAGCATGTGGGCGCTGGTGTCATACCAGTCACCGGTCAGCGAATCCTGGCGGGTCATCGCCTGTTCGTAAGCGAGGTGCAGTGCCTCGTGGCTGGTGTAGAACTTGGTGCCCTGCAATTGCGGCACTGATTGCGGATCGATCCCGCAGGCCTCCATGAAATCGAGCGCCTCGCCGATCCGGGTTGAGAGCTCGGCAAACTTGGCGGCCCAGGGGCTGCGGCCCATGAAATCAAGCGTCCACTGGTGAACCTGGCGCAAATTGGCATAGCCGCCGGTCGAGAAGGCGCGGATCAGGTTGAGCGTCGCCGCCGACTGGCTGTAGGCCTGGAGCAGCCGCTGCGGATCGGGGATCCGCGATTCAGCGGTGAACTCCATCCCGTTGATATTGTCGCCCAGATAGCTCGGCAGCTCGACCCCGCCGATGGTCTCAACCGGCGAGCTGCGCGGCTTGGCAAACTGCCCCGCCATCCGCCCGACCTTGATCACCGGCTGCTTGCTGGCAAAGGTCAGCACCACCGCCATCTGCAGCAGAACCCGGAAGGTATCGCGGATATTGTTGGGATGGAACTCGGCAAAGCTTTCGGCGCAGTCGCCGCCCTGGAGCAGAAAGCCCTTGCCCGCCGCCACTTGCGCGAGATCGGCCTTGAGCGCGCGGGCCTCACCGGCGAAGACCAGCGGGGGGAAGCTGGTCAGCGTGCCGGTCACCTTGTTGAGCGCGGCTGCGTCAGGATAGACCGGCAGATGCCGTGCCTCGCTCGACTGCCAGCTCTCAGGGGTCCAGTTGCTCGCCACGTGCCACGCTCCTCCACGAAGCGCGGCCCTTAGCGCCCCCGCTTCGCAAATGCAAAAACAAGCAGCGCCCTCGGCCCTAGCGCCCCGCGGCGCTTTCGCCCGCTCCCGCCGCGCCGGTCGCCAGGGTCTGCCCCTGCGGGATCACTGCCACTCGCCACGATTTGCCGCGTTGCAGGTACTTAGCGGCAAGCGCCTGCATCGCCGCCGGGGTGGTCTGGGTATAGTCACCCAGCAGGGTGCGGACTGACTTGGCCTTGCGCGGGTCCTCGGTGGCGCCTTCGAGCAGGTACATGAAGAAGGCGCTGCTGGTCGAAGCGCGGGTCAGCTGCTGCTTGAGCGGTTCGGTCACCCGGGCCAGTTCGTCGGCGCTGGGCGGCTTGGCGGCGAGGTCGGCGGCGATCTCGTCGGCAGTGGCGAAGAACACCGGGACCGCCTTGGGATCGAGCTGGGCAATCGCAAACACCCGGCCGCCGCCGTCCATGTCGGTCGGCCAGTCGTTGACCACTTGCGGCGAATAGGCCTGGCCCAGCTTCTCGCGCAGCGATTCGAGCAGCCGGTTCGAGAACAGCTGCGCAAGGATCTCGAGCTGACGGCTCTCGGCAATCCCAGCCATGCCGCCGCCGGTCGGCCAGGCCACGATCCCCGCCGCCTGGACTGCCTCACCACGGTGGTGGAGCACTACCGGCGCGGTCCCCACCGGCAAGGTTGCGGTGCGCGCCGACGCGGTTGCAGCGGGCAAGGTGCCGCGCGGCGGCAGCGCGCCAAAGGTCTTGCCCAGCGCCGTCAGCGCTGCATCGCGCTTGAAGTCGCCGAACAGTTGCACTTCGATCGGGCCCTGGCGCAGCACCGGCTCCCAAGCCGCGCGAAACCCCTCGATCGTTGCCTGGTCCATCTCGGCCGGGGTTGGGGTGCGGTAAACCGGTTCGCGGCCGCGTTCGAGGAACTTGAGATCACGTTCGAGCACCCCTTGCGGGCTGGTGGCGTAACCGTCGTAGGACAGCTTGGCCGCGGCCTTGGCGCGCAGCACCGGGTTTGCATCCCAGCGCGGCGCGGCGAACTTGGCGGCGAACAGATAGAGCTGATCGGCGAGATCAACATCGCGGGTATCGGCGGAGAAGGTGAAGGTGTTGTCGGCGATCCCGAAATCGAAGCCCATTTTGCGCCCGGTCATGATCCGGTCGATCTCTTCCTGCCCCAACGGACCGGCGCCCGCGCCGACCAGCGCCAGATCGCCCAGCCCGGCATAGAGCGCACTGGCCCCGTCAAACGCGCGCCAGCCAGCCCCGAAGCGGACCTTTACCGTGACTCGCCCGGGATCGTCCTGGGTCGGCCAGAACAACACTTTGACCCCGTTGGCGAATTCGACCTGTTCTATCTCGAGCAGCCCGGTCGGCTTGATCGCAACCGGCGCGGCGGGGGTGCCGATCGGCGGCAGCTCGGCAAACGACACCGCCTTCTGATCGGGCCGCGCGCGCGGATCGGCGGCGACCGGGGCGGCCAGCGCGGTCTTGAGCTGGGCCGCGGTGGCTTCACCCGCTGCCGGAGTGACATAGACCGCGCGGGTCACCGTGCCGGTGAAAATCCGGCGGGTATGCGCCAGCAGGTTGGCCGGGGTCAGCTTGGCGCGGGTCGAAGCGAACACGTCGCGGACCACTTCGGGCGAGGCCACGGTTTCACGGATATCGAGCGCGCCAACGATCTCGTCGGCCAGGTTCGAGCCGCTCAGCAGCCGGCGCTGTTCGACTGAACTGTCGAATACCACCCCCATTTCAGCAGCCTCGCGGTCAATCTCGGCCTGGCTCGGCGCCTTCGCCACGGCATCAGCGATAACCCCGCGAACTTCATTGAGCGCGGCTTTCCAGTCCGGCCCCAAGGGCGTGATCGCCACGAAGGTAACGTCGGCCGAACGCATGAATTTGTCCTGGCTGACCTCGGCCACCAGATAGCTGCCTCCGGCGCGGGCGCGGGTTTCCAGGCGGCGATAGACGATCCGCTGCGCCAGCGCGTCGGTCAGCTTGCCCTGGTTGTAAACCACCGTGTCCTTGACCGGGCGCCACGGGCGCAGGATCGCATAGGTTATTCCGCGCGGCAGGTCCGGCTCGACCAGCACCCGGGTCTCGCCGACCGGATTGAGGCCAGCCGCACCCTTGGGCGCAACCGGATCGCCGAAAGGCGGCGCGGGCGTGGTCTTGCCGGTCACTGGCCAGGCACTGAAATGCTTGGCGATCAACCCTTCGAGCATCGCCGGATCGATATCGCCGGCGGCGACGATCACTGCGTTTTCGGGGCGGTACCAGCGCTTGTGGAAGGCCTGCACACTGGCGCCGGTTGCCGCCTGCAGGGTCTCATCGGTGCCGATGATTGGGCGCACCGCCAGCCGCTGTCCGGCGAACAGGGTTTCCTGGGTCTGGTCGAACACCCGCGCCGCGGTGCCGCCGCGCTCGCGCTTTTCGGCCATGACGATCGGCACATCGGTGCGGACATTGGTTTCGCTCAGCGTCGGGGCGATCATCATCCCCGACAGCAATTTGAAGCTTTCGTCGAGCTTGACCGGTCCGGCATCGGGCAGATCGAGCTTATAGGTGGTCGAAATCCAGCTGGTCTGGGCATTGGTATCGGACCCGAAAGTGGCCCCCAGCCGCTGCCAGGTGGCAATCGCCTGACCGTCGCCCAGATGGCGCGACTGGCGGAACACCAGGTGTTCGAGCAAGTGAGCATAGCCGCGCTCGCTCTGCTGCTCGTGCAGCGCGCCGACATCCATCCGGATCCGGATCGAAACCTGCCCCGGCGGCACCCCGTTGCGGCGCACCGCATAGCGCACTCCGTTCGACAGCGTGCCGAAGATCCACTCCTTGTCCTGCGGGATATCGCTGCCTTGATAGAGCCAGGGGGTCCGCGTGACGCCCTTGGCCGCAACCGCGACAGGCTTGATCTGTTGCGCCGGAAGCGGCTGGGTTGCGACCAGAACGAGCGGGAGAAACCAGGCGAAGAGGCGCGCGGGCCGGGATTGGGAGTGCATAGGCCGCCGATATAGGCGGCACCAAGCTGAAGGGCCAGTGAATAGCGCGGCTTGTCGCGGGACTAGCGCTTCCACCTTGACCCGCTGCGGCACACTCCTACATGCAAAGCCATGTTCATCGAAACCGAAACAACGCCCAATCCGGCCACGCTCAAATTTCTTCCCGGCGAGCTGGTCATGCCCGCGGGTACGCGCGACTTCCGCGATGAGGTGGAGGCCGCGGCCTCGCCGCTTGCGGCCGCGCTGTTCGATCTCGGTGACGTTACCGGGGTGTTCTTTGGCCGCGATTTCGTCTCGGTCACTGCCGCCCAAGGAGTGGACTGGTCGGCGCTCAAGCCGCAAGTGGTGGCGATCCTGCTTGACCATTTCATCACCGCCGCGCCGCTGTTTTCCGGGGCCGATGCCAGCGGCATCGTGGTTCCGGGCGAGGACCAGGACTTTGGCGACGATCCCGCCGATGCCGATATCGTCGTCCAGATCAAGGACCTGATCGAAACCCGGGTGCGGCCCGCGGTAGCCAACGACGGCGGTGACATTATCTATCGCGGGTTCCGCGAGGGGGTAGTCTATCTGCAGATGCAGGGTGCCTGTTCGGGCTGTCCATCCTCTACTGCGACGCTCAAGCAAGGGATCGAGTCGCTGCTCAAGCACTACGTTCCCGAAGTTACCGAAGTCCGCGCCGCCTGACGCGCGCCAATTCTCCCGGAGATTCCCGACCGATGTCCCAGCCGCTTCCCGACGCTGCGCTCGACCAATTGTTCCGCACCGCCCGCACCTACAACGGTTATCTCGACCAGCCGGTCACGCTTGCGCAGCTTCACGCGATCTGGGAGCTGATGAAGATGGGGCCGACATCGGCCAACATGATGCCAGCGCGGCTGGTGTGGTGCACGACCGAAGCGGCCAAGGCCAAGCTCGCCCAGTTCTGCTTGCCCGCCAATGCCGAAAAGGTGCTCAAAGCCCCCGTCACGGTGATCATCGGGATGGACATCGACTATCACGAAAACCTGCCTTGGCTGTTCCCGCACGCTGATGCCAAGGCCTGGTTTGACGGCAATGTGCCACTGCGCGAAGTTTCAGCGATGCGCAATTCCAGCCTGCAAGGCGCCTATTTCATCATGGCCGCGCGCGCGCTGGGCCTGGATACCGGGGCGATGTCGGGCTTTGCCAATGACGCGGTCGACGCTGCGTTCTTTGCCGACACCCCCAATGTGAAGTCGAATTTCATCTCGACGCTGGGTTACGGCGATCCGGCGACAATTTTTGAGCGAAGCCCGCGGCCCGATTTCGCCACTTTCAATTCCATCGCGTAACCGGCTAATCCTCCACGGATGAGGACCCTGGCGATCGAGTGCGCGACCGAGGCCTGTTCGGTCGCTTTGTTTGAAGGCGCAGCCTTGCTAGCCGGGGAATGCCGCATGCTCGGGCGCGGCCACGCCGAAGCGCTGGTGCCGATGATCGCGTCACTGCCTGACAAGGGCAAAGCGTCGCAGATCGCGGTCGGGCTTGGTCCGGGCAGCTTTACCGGCCTCAGGGTCGGACTTGCCGCGGCCCGCGCCCTGGCGCTGGCCTGGCGGAGCGAGCTGCTCGGCTACCCCACGCTCGCGCTGGTCGCAGCGATGGCGCGAGCGGAACAGGGCGCGCAGCCGCTGGCGGTGGTGATGAGCGGCGGCCACGGCGAATGGTTCGTCGCCGGGTTTGATGCCAACGGCGCGGCGGTTGGCGAAACCGCCTCGCTTCGCCCCGATGCCGCAGCCGCTCAGGTCAAGACCGAACTGGTCGCGGGAAGCCAGGCCGAAGCGCTGATCGCCGCACGCGGCACCGGCACGGCGCTGCCGCTGTGGCCCGACGCGCGCCGGTTTGGGCTGCTCGATCCGTCGCAGCTGCGCGGCGATGTCCGTCCGCTCTATGGCCGCGCACCCGATGCCCGGCTGCCGGCTGGCTCGGCATGATCGCTCCTGACGACGATATCGACCGGATCATGGCGATCATGGCAGCAGCCTTCGCGCCCGAATACGGTGAGGCCTGGAGCCGCCGCCAGGTGGAAGACGCGCTGCTGGTGGGCAATTGCCACTATGGCTTGGTCACAAGCGGCGGCGGCGAGCCTGATCCGGGCGAGGCTGCGGCTGGTTTCTATCTCTCGCGCCATGGCGTCGAGGAAGAAGAACTGCTGCTGCTGGCAGTCGATCCGGGGCACCGCCGCCGCGGCCTGGGATTGCGGCTGCTGGAGCGTTTTTCCACGTCTGCAAAGACCCGTGGAGCCCAGCGTCTGCTGCTCGAAATGCGCCGCGACAACCCCGCCGCAGCGCTGTACCTTAACTTTGGTTTCCTGCCGATTGGTGAAAGGCGCAACTATTACCGGACGCCGAATGGTATGCAAATGGACGCGGTTACCTTTGCTTGCAGCTGCGAATAGTCGACTTCACCGATAATAAACCTTAATTCGTAAGCTTGCCCCATTAACACTCTTGTTAACTGGCTGAATCGCGCCTAGCTGCTTGCTGGTTGAGACACCGGCGCGCACCGCCGGGCGGACTAACGCTCACTTGAATCCCAATTGCAGGAAGGAACGGGTCATGGACAATTCCCAGGCCGATATGAATGAAACGCTCATCACACTTACCTCGGACATCGTCGCTGCCCATGTCAGCAACAATTCTGTCGCCGTGGCCGAACTCGGCGCGCTGATCAGCAATGTTTACGGCGCACTTGCCGTGCTTGGTCAAGCCGTTGTTGTCGAAGAGAAGATGCCTGAACCGGCGGTTTCAATCCGCTCTTCGGTCAAGGCCGATTACATCGTCTGCCTCGAAGACGGCAAGAAGCTGAAAATGCTCAAGCGTCACTTGATGACGCATTACAACCTCACTCCCGATCAGTATCGCGCGCGCTGGAATCTTGCCGCCGACTATCCGATGGTTGCCCCCAACTACGCCGAAAAGCGCCGTGAACTGGCCAAGAAGATCGGCCTGGGCCGGAAGCCCGGTGTGAAGCGGGGACGCAAGCTCAAAGCTGCGTAGGCTGTTGGTGCGGTCGGGCCCTCCGGCCCGACCGTGCAACACCGGCCCGCTCCCCCTGCCCGACCACCCATAGGGTCCCATGTCACAGGTCGTCGGGCAGGGGGAGTGGGCCGGTGTTGCGAGCCATTCGCGGATGCGTAATGGCGCACCAAACATGGAAACATTGAAGAATCGCCCCGCTGCTCTATGATCGGCGGGATCATTCTTTTCTGCGGGACGTTTCGTGCACCAGGCCATCGATATCGAAGCACTTTGCGCCGAACGCGGCCTCAGGATTACCGAGCAGCGCAAGGTGATTGCGCGGGTGCTTTCCGATGCCACCGATCACCCCGATGTCGAAAGCTTGCATGCGCGCGCCGCGGCGATCGATCCGAAGATTTCGATCGCCACGGTCTATCGCACCGTGCGGTTGTTTGAAGAGGCCGGAATTCTCGATCGCCACGATTTCGGTGACGGTCGCTCGCGTTATGAAGCTGCGCCCGAAGCGCACCACGATCACCTGATCGACGTCGAGACCGGCAATGTGTTTGAATTCGTCGATCCCGAGCTGGAAGCGCTGCAGCGCCAGATTGCCGAAAAGCTGGGCTTTCGCCTGGTCGATCACCGCATGGAACTGTTCGGCGTGCGGATCGACCGCGACGCTTGATGCCAGCCGCTCTTGCCTTGCCCCGGACTCTTTCCGTGTTGGGGCGGGTGCGGATCATCCTGCGGGTGTCGGCGATGTTCGCATGGCTGTTGGTCTGCGTGCCGCTGTACTTCCTGTTTCGCCTGTTCACTCGCCACAATCCGGCGCCGCGCTGGTTTCTGGCCGGGATCAACCGGCTGGCCGGGGTGACGCTGCGGGTTCACGGCGAGAAGGTCCACCGCGGCGCCTTCCTGCTGGTCAACCACGTCAGCTGGATCGATATTCCGGCGCTCGCCGCGGTCACCGGTACCGCCTTCGTCGGGCACGACGGGCTGGCCGCGATGCCGCTGCTCAAATGGCTCTGCGCGATGAACGACACGGTGTTTGTCGCCCGCTATGAGCGGACCACGATCGCCGCCCAGATCGAGGCGGTGCGCACCGCGCTCAGCGATACCGGTTCGCTGGCGATCTTCCCCGAAGGCACCACCAGCGATGGCACCGGACTTTTGCCATTCAAGAGCTCGCTGCTGTCCGCGCTCGAGCCGTTGCCGGCGGGGATCGCGATCCAGCCGGTGCTGCTCGACTATGGCCGTGAAGCCGCCGATATCGCCTGGGTCGGCGAGGAGCACGGGCTGCACAATTTCCTGCGGATCCTTGCCCGCAGCCGCCCGGTGCGGATCGACGTGCACTTCTTGGCCGTCCTCGAAGGCGCGGCGCTGAGCGGCCGCAAGACGATTGCTGCGGCCGGGCGCGAGGCCTTGCTGATGCGGATGGCGGGATAGCGCTTCAAATCCCGGGCGGTTTGGCGTATCGGCCCGATCCCATGCGCCCCGCCCTGCCCCCCAAGACCTACCGGGTCAAAAGCTTCGGCTGCCAGATGAACGTCTATGACGGCGAGCGGATGGCCGAGCTGCTTAGCCAGCAAGGCATCACCCCTGCGGCCGCGGGCGAGGAAGCCGATCTGGTGGTGCTCAACACCTGCCACATCCGCGAAAAGGCGGTGGACAAGGTCTATTCGGACATCGGCCGGCTCAAGCGCAAGGATGGCACCACGCCGCTGATTGCGGTGGCCGGCTGCGTCGCCCAGGCTGAGGGTGAGGAGATCATGGCGCGCGCGCCCAGCGTCGGCATGGTGGTTGGCCCGCAGGCTTATCACCGCCTCCCCGCGATGATCGCCGAGGCGACTCAAGGGCGGCGCTCGGTCGATACTGAGATGCCCGCCGAGACCAAGTTCGATGCGCTGCCCGCGCGCCGCAAGGTTGGCCCCAGCGCCTTCCTTACCGTGCAAGAGGGCTGCGACAAGTTCTGCACCTATTGCGTTGTGCCCTACACCAGGGGCGCCGAAGTTTCACGTCCATTCAGCGATTTGCTAGCCGAAGCGGCAAGACTGGTTGAAGCTGGGGCCAAGGAAATCACCCTGCTAGGCCAGAACGTCAACGCCTGGCGCGATGCCGATGGCCGCGGGCTCGAGCGGCTGATCGAGGCGCTGGCCATGATGTCCGGCCTTGAGCGAATTCGCTACACCACCAGCCATCCCTGCGACATGACCGAAGGGCTGATCGAAGCCCACCGCGACATCGCCAAGCTGATGCCGTTCCTCCATTTGCCGGTGCAATCGGGCAGCGACCGGGTGCTGGCGGCGATGAACCGCAGCCACACCGTCGCCAGCTACCTCGCGATTCTCGACCGGGTCCGCAGCGTCCGCCCGGATATCGCACTGTCCGGCGATTTCATCGTCGGCTTCCCTGGCGAAACCGAGGCCGAGTTCGCGGAAACGTTGCAGCTGGTCGATCGGGTCGGCTATTCGCTGTGCTTCAGCTTCAAGTACTCGCCCCGCCCCGGCACTCCTGCGGCGATCATGGCCGGCCAGATCGCGCCGGAGGTCATGGGCGAACGGCTACAACGCCTCCAAACGGCACTCAACCGCACTCAGCTGGCGTTCAACGCCGCTTCGGTGGGTCAACGCTGCACTGTACTGGTTGAGCGCAAGGGCAAGCTGCCCGGGCAGTGGCTCGGCAAATCGCCGTGGCTGCAATCGGTGCACTTTTTCGGCGAGGCGGCGATCGGCGATCTGGTGGAGGTTGAGCTGACCGAGGCCGGGGCCAATTCGCTGTCGGGCAAGCTGTTGCTCGCCGAACACGCCTGAGCGGTTTTCCACCGCCACACACCGCGCTGTCGCTTGCGCGTAATCTTGCGGCGCCTATCGTTCGACTCATGGCCGATCCGGCCGCAGCGAAAGGAGCGCATGGCCCGCAAACCTGCCCGCGCCTATCATGAGGCGCCGACCCGTCTAGCCCCGCAACGCGGCCGGACCGAGCTTGAGTTTGAAGAAGCGACCGTGCTGGGCGCGCTGTTCGGGCAGTTTGATGCCAATCTGGTGCTGATCGAGAACCGCCTGGGCGTCTATATTGCCGCGCGCGGCAACAAGGCCCAGATCGAAGGCCCCGAAGACGGCGTTGCCCGGGCTCGCGATGTCTTGAAAGCAATGCACCAACGCTTGCTGCAAGGCCACGAGCTCGATCCCGGCGCGGTCGAATCGCTGATCGCAATGTCGGCCGAACCGACGCTCGAAGGGATCGTCAGCGGCAGTCCCGACGCGCCCTCGGTGATGATCCGCACCCGCAAGAAAACCATCGTCCCGCGCTCTGCGATGCAGGTCGACTACATGAAGGCGCTGGCTGCGAAAGACATGATCTTCGCGCTCGGCCCGGCGGGGACCGGCAAGACCTATGTCGCCGTCGCCCAGGCGGTCAGCCAGCTGATCACCGGCTCGGTCCAGCGGCTGATCCTCAGCCGTCCGGCGGTCGAAGCGGGCGAACGGCTCGGCTTCCTCCCCGGCGACATGAAGGAAAAGGTCGATCCCTATCTGCGCCCGCTTTACGATGCGCTCTATGATTGCATGCCGCCCGAACAGGTCGAACGTCGGCTCGCCTCGGGCGAGATCGAGATCGCCCCGATCGCCTTCATGCGCGGGCGGACACTGGCCGACGCTTTCGTCATCCTGGACGAAGCGCAGAACACCACTCCCGCACAGATGAAGATGTTTCTCACCCGCTTTGGCCAGAACAGCCGGATGGTGATCTGCGGCGATCCGCGCCAGGTCGATATCCCCGGCGGCGACGCAATGAGCGGGCTCAAAGACGCGGTCGAGCGGCTGGAGGGGATCGAGGGGATCGCGGTGGTGCGGTTTACTTCGGCCGACGTGGTCCGCCACCCGATTGTCGGCCGGATTGTCGAGGCTTATGAAGGGAAGGACGGTTAGGCTCTGGGCACGCTCAAGCTGAGCTTGTCTAAGCCCGCGCGCTGCCCTAGCCCCGCGCAATGCTGACGTTTGAGGTTTCCATCGAAGCCGCATGGCCCGCCTCGCAACACTGGGAAGCGATTGCGACGCGTGCTGCGAGTGTCCTTGGCTCAGTCGCGCTTGAACTCGCCAACTCGCGTCTTTCAGCCTCACTTCAGTTCGCCGACGATGCCGAAATTCATGCGCTCAACCGCGAATGGCGGGGCAAGGACCAGCCAACCAACGTCCTCTCCTTCCCGATGCTCGAGCGCGCCGAGCTGCTCGCGCTCACCCCCGAAGGCCCGCCCGAACTGCTCGGCGATGTCGCTCTCGCGCTCGAAACCTGTGCCCGCGAGGCGGCGGAAAAGGCCATCCCGCTCGAACACCACGCCGCGCACCTCATCATCCACGGCCTGCTCCACCTCGCCGGCTACGATCACGAGACCTCGCCCGAGGATGCCGCCGCGATGGAAGCGCTGGAAATAAAGGCGCTTGCCTTGATGGGCATTGCCGACCCATATGGCGACCACGCCGCGTAACAGGGATCAACCCAAGGCCAATGGCCGACAATCATTCTCCGGAGCCTGACAGTAGGCGCTCGCTGTGGCGGGCAGTCCGCAAGCTTTTCGACCTGGGTGACAGCGACCAATCGCTGCGCGCGCAGCTTGAGGAAGCGATCGACGAGCACGAGGAAGAAGGCGAGTCGGCCAGCAACGGTGACCTGTCCCCGCTCGAACGGCAGATGCTGCGCAACCTGCTCCATTTCAGCGAGCACGATGCCGACGACGTCGCGATTCCGCGCGGTGAGATTATCGCCATTCCCGACACCGCCAGTTGGGACGAGGTGGTCGAAGCTTTCGCCGAACACGGCCATTCGCGGTTGCCGGTCTATCGTGAGAGCCTCGACACCATCGTCGGCATGGTGCTGATCAAGGACATCTTCCCCTTTCTCGCCAATGGCAAGCAGCCCAAGGACTGGATCAGCCTGCTGCGCCAGCCGCTGTTCGTGCCGCAAGCGCGCAACGCTCTCGACGTGCTGGCTGACATGCGCGCGTCGCGCGTCCACCTCGCGGTGGTAGTCGATGAATACTCGGGCACCGACGGGATCATTACCATCGAGGATCTGGTCGAAGAGATCACCGGTGAAATCGAGGACGAGCACGATGATGCCCCGACCGATTTGCTAGTTTCGCTGGGGCAAGGGATGTGGGAAGCCGATGCCCGGGTCGAGCTCGAAGAGGTCGGGCAGCGGGTCGATCCGCGGCTTGGCGAGGTTGAGGAAGATGTCGATACCCTGGGTGGACTTGCCTTCCTGCTTGCCGAAGCGGTGCCGCCGGTCGGCGCCCTTCTGGAGCACGACAGCGGCTGGACACTGGAAGTGACCGCCGGCGATGAGAAGCGGGTTACCCGCCTGCGGCTGCATCCGCCCGGCTCGCGGGAATTGGCGGACGACTGACCCTTGGCCATCCGCCGCCTTCCCCCTTTGCGCGCGATCGAAGCGTTTGTCCGGATCGTCCGGCTGGGCTCGGCACGCGCGGCGGCGGACGAGCTTGGGCTGAGCCCGAGCGCCTTGTCGCGCCGGGTTGCCGCGCTGGAGGAGTTCATCGGCAAGCGCCTGTTCACCCGCCAGCACCAGGCGATGAAGCTGACCGATGACGGCACAGCCTTCTACAACGCGGTCGGCCCCCGGTTCGACGAGCTTGCCGCGGCAGTCGAGGGCCAGGTCGAGGACAGCCGGGTGCTGCGCCTGCACCTGGGGATGCTGCCGCTGTTCGGTAGCCAGCGATTGTTCCCGCGGCTGCCCGAGCTGAGGAAGCAGTATCCCCGGCTGCACATCGATTTCGACACCAGCCCGCACCTCGAAACCCGGGTCGGCGACACGCTCGATGCCGCGATCGTGCTGGCGAGCAAGCCCGAGCCGGGGTTCCACGCGGTGCGGCTCGATCACAACCAGGTCTATGCGATCACCAGCAAGGCGCTCGCGGCTGAAATCGGCGCGGCGCCCGATCGCGCGGTGCTGGCCCACCAGACCATCCTGATCCACACGGAACTGCCCGACAGTTTTGTCGCCTGGAAAGCCGCGATCGGCCTGCCCGAGCTGGAACCAGCGGCGGTCGACCATCTCGATTCGGGCCAGCTGATCCTCGAAGCCGCAGCCCAGGGCCTGGGCATCGCGATCATGCACGACGACCACTTCCGGCGCAGCCACGACGGCCGGCTGGCGCAGCTCTATCCCGATATTGCGGTTGAGAGCCCCTATTCGTACTGGTTCATCTGCAAGCCCCATGCGCTGGAAGTGCGCAGCGTGCGGATCTTCCACGATTGGCTGGTGAAAGCGGGATTGTGATCGGGCATCATGCGGCGATGAATCGCCGATTCGCCTTGCTCGCCCTGCCGCTTGCGCTCGCCGCGCTGGTTGGCGCCACCCCCGCGAAAAAGAAGCCTGCCCCGCCCCCGCCGCTGGGCGATGTGGTGCGGGTCGAAATGGTCACCGCGCTGGGCCCAATCGTGATCGATCTCGATCACAAGCGCGCGCCGATCACGGTCAGGAACTTCGTGCGCTATGTCGACACTCGCCGGTTTGACGGGATGAGTTTTTACCGGGCAATGCACCTCGACTGGGGGACCCAGCCCAACGGCATCGTCCAGACCGGACTGCGCGGCAATTCGTTGAAAGTTTTTCCGCCGATCGCGCACGAGCCGACCAGCCAGACCGGGATATTGCACAAGGCCGGAACGCTCTCGATGGCGCGGCTGGCGCCGGGCACCGCGGCGGCCGATTTCTCGATCCTGCTTTCGGATCTCGAAGGTTTCGACGCCGATCCCAAGTCGACCAACCCCGAACTGCGCGCAGGCTATGCCGCGTTCGGACAGGTGATCTCGGGCATGGAGGTGGTGCGCAAGATTTACGACGCGCCGCGCTCTCCCATGCTAGGAGAGGGGTTCATGAAAGGCCAGATGCTCGCGCCCGAGATCAAGGTGCTGACGGTGCGGCGGGTGGCAATTCCCGCTGCACCGCCCGTCGTGGTTCCTAGCTCACCAACGCCTTGACGATCGCACCCGGTTCGCGCGGGGGTTCGCCCTTGGGCAGCGCGTCGACATGCTCCATGCCTTCCTCGACCACGCCCCAGACGGTGTACTGGCGATCGAGGAAGCCGGCATCGTCAAAGCAGATGAAGAACTGGCTGTTGGCGCTGTGCGGGGCGTTGGTGCGGGCCATCGAGCAGACCCCGCGGACGTGCGGTTCGTTGTTGAATTCGGCCTGCAGGTCGGGCTTCGAAGAGCCGCCCATGCCGGTGCCATCGGGGCAGCCGCCCTGGGCCATGAACCCGGGGATGACGCGGTGGAACTTGACCCCGTCGTAGAACCCTTCGCCGACCAGTTCGGTGATCCGGGCGACGTGGCCGGGGGCCAGATCGGGGCGTAGCTTGATCTTCACATCGCCGCCGCTGCTGAGCGAAAGGGTAAGGTATTCGGCCATCGAATTGTCTCCGTGCTGGGAATTTCGCTGCGGATATAGGGCCGCGCCGCGCAATGTCACGCCCATCCGGTTGCTTTTGTGTTTCACCGGCCTAGACAACCCCCAATGACCCCCGAGGAACTCGATCCCCGCCTGACCGACAGTGCCGTTGCGGCAACCGAAGAGGTGCGCGAGTTCGAGACCCACGACGAGGAGAACACCCTCACCCGCGACTTCGTGCGCCGGGTCCGCGACGCGCTTGAGCAAGGCGAAACCGACGCGGTCTATGACCTGGTCGAGCCGCTCCACCCCGCCGACATCGCCGATCTGTTCGAGCTCTTGGGAGCCGACGAACGGCCGGCGCTGGCCAAGGCGATCAGCGACCTGATGGGCAGCGAGGTGTTCGCCGAGCTCAACGATCACGTCCGCGAGCTGCTGGTCGAATCGCTGCCCGCGGGCGAAATCGCCGATATCGCCGAACAGCTCGACACCGACGATGCGGTCGCGATGCTCGAGGACCTCGACGAAGACGACCAGCTGGCCGTGCTGGCCGAGATGGAGCCCGAGGACCGCGCCGCGATCCAGGCCGCGCTGTCCTATCCCGAGGAGTCCGCCGGACGGCTGATGAGCCGCGATTTCGTCGCGGTGCCTGAGCATATGACGGTCGGCCATCTGATCGATTTCCTGCGCGAAGAGGGCGAGCTGGCGACCGAGTTCTGGGAAGTATTCATCGTCGATGCCCGCTTCCACCCGCTTGGCACCTGCGCGCTGAGCTGGGTGCTGCGAACCCCGCGCCACATCGCACTGAGCGATGTGATGAGCCGCGACCAGACGCTGATCCCGGTGGGGATGGATCAGGAGGAAGTGGCGCTGCGGTTCCAGAAATATGCCCTGATCTCGGCCGCTGTGGTTGATGAGGACGGACGGCTGGTAGGCCAGATCACCGTCGATGATGTGGTCCACATCATCCAGGAAGAAGCCGGCGAGGACGTCCTGCTGCTCTCGGGCGCGGGCGAGGGCGACATCAACGAGCCGATCCGCGATTCCTATGTCAGCCGGGTCCGCTGGCTGATCGCCAACCTGGTCACCGCCTTGCTTGGCGCGACGATCATTTCCAGCTTTGGCGGAGCGATCGAAAAGCTGGTGGCACTCGCCGCGCTCTCCCCCATGGTCGCCTCGATCGGCGGCAATGCGGGTACGCAGACCATGGCGGTGACGGTGCGCGCCATGGCCACCAACCAGCTGACCCGCGCCAATACCGGGCGGATCCTGTGGCGCGAGCTGCGGGTGGCGATGCTCAACGGGGTGACCGTCGCCGCGCTGATCGGGGTTGCCACCGCGCTGGTCTTTGCCAACCCGCTGCTCGGCGCGGTGATCGCCGCGGCGGTGGTGGTCAACATCATCACCGCCGGCCTCGCCGGGGTGGCGGTGCCGGTGCTGCTCGACCGGATGGACCAGGACCCGGCAGTGGCGAGCTCGGTGTTCGTCACCATGATCACCGATTCGATGGGCTTTTTCGCTTTCCTGGGCCTCGCGGTGGTCAGCGGACTGGTTGGCTGATGCCACTTCACCTTACCAAAGTCGCCTTCCAGGCCAAGTCGCTCGCCGAAATGCATAGCTGGTTTGCGGAGCGCGGCGATGAAGGGTTGCTCACCACCCGCTACCTGCCCAAGCGCCACGCCGAGCTGATCGGCGGTTCGCTATTCTGGATCTTCAAGGGGCAACTTGTGGCGCGCAGCGAAATCCTGCGCTTCCAGGATGCCGAGAACGGTCGCACCAACATCGTTATTTCAACCCGCCTGATCGACGTCTTCCCGATCCCCTGTCGCGCCCACCAGGGCTGGCGTTACCTCGAGGACGCAAACGCCCCGCGCGATCTCGCCCCGGGCGAAGATGCAAGCGAGGCGATTCCCGGCAAGCTCGCCGGAGAACTGGCGCGGCTCGGGCTGGTCTAGGACTTCGCGCGCATCCGTTCGATGTACAGCCGCACGTCATACTCATCGTCACCGTCATAGCGCGGGGCGTTGCGGGCGAAGGCGTCGTCGATGGCGTCGACCCGCTCGAGCATCCGCACCGTATTGTAGGCGTGGCTGACCACGAAGCGTTCGCGGGCCAGCATTTGCGGCATGATGATCGCGGCGTAGCGGTCGGCGTCCATCGCCACCTCGCGGACGCTTTCGGGATTGAGCGGAGTGCCGACCCAGCCGGGAATGATCGTGCCGGCATGGACATGCGGCGGCAGATCCTCGCGCAGGCTTTCGGTCAGGCCCAGCACAGCGTGTTTCGAGGCGATGTAGGCGGCCGAGCGTTTGACCGCGCAGAACAGCGCGTTCTCGCTGGCGACGTTGTAGATCGCGCTGGCGTGCTCCTGCGCGGCAAGGCGCGGGGCGAAGGCGCGGCAGCCGTGCCACACGCCCCAGAAGTTGACCTCGAAGACCTGGCGGGCGTCATCCAGCGGCATCTCGGCGAGGCGCTTACCGCCCAACCCGATCCCGGCGTTGTTGACAAGCAGATCGACCCGTCCGAACCGCCCCCAGGCTTCGTCAGCCAGCGCCTCAAGCGCTTCGGGCCGGGTCACGTCGCAAGCGAACACCCCTTCCCCGGCCACGTCTGCCGCCAGCACCTGGCCCCCCGCTGCCTCGAGCGCTTTGCCCAAGGCAAGCCCGATCCCACTGCCGCCGCCGGTGATCACCGCGACCTTGCCGGCGAAGGCACCGCTCATCCGGCTTGCGCTTCACGCGCCACCACCCTGCGCAGCGCGTTGGCGTAAACCTCGGGCTCCTGCGCACCGGGGATCAGGTATTTGCCCTGGACCAGCATTGCCGGAACGCCCGAAATATTCATGTCCCAGGCCGCGGCTTCTTCCTGGCGAACTCGGCGCGAGAGGGCCTCGTCGGCCAGCGCTGCTCCAGCCCCAGCGCGGTCGAGACCGAGTTGCTCAGCCAGATCGAGCAGCACCTCCGGGTCCGCAACATTACGGCGCTGCTGGAAATGCGCATCGAACAGCGCCAGTTTGAGCCGGTTCTGAATTTCCGGTCCCGCCGTATCGAGCGTCCAGGCGAGCAGCTTGTGGGCCAGGAAGGTGTTCCACATCATCCCCGCCGGTTCGGGCGCCGCGCCGCTATAGGCAAAGCTGTAGCCGGCGCGCTCGGCAATCCCGCGCATCTGCTCGCGACCTTCCGCGGCCTGTTCGGGCGTGCGGCCGTATTTGCGCTGGACGTGACCGGCCTGCTCCTCGCCTTCGGGCGGCATGTCTGGGTTGAGTTCGAACGGGCGCCAGCGCAGCTCGGCCTCGATCTCGCCGTCAAGCTGGGCCAGCCCCTTCTGCAGCTGCTTGTAGCCGATGATGCACCACGGGCACATCACGTCGGAGAAGATGTCGATGGTGACTTTCTGGGTCATCGTTCAATCCACCACTTGAGCAAATGATGCGCCACCGCGAACGGCGGAGGGGCAATGAAGGCGCCGTCTTCGGCGCCGGACATGGCATAGACCACTTCCTCGCGGCTGAACCACCGAGCTTCTTCCAGTTCGTTGGTGTCGACAGTCAGCGCCGGATCGTCGGTATAGCTGTGGCAGCCGATCATCAGCGAGGAGGGGAACGGCCAGGGCTGGCTGGCGACATAAGTGACATCGCGGGCGCGGACCCCAGCTTCCTCGAAAATCTCGCGCGCGACCGCCTCTTCCATCGATTCGCCGGGCTCGAGAAAGCCCGCCAGCGCCGAAAACCGCTTGGGCGGGAACCGCGGCTGGCGGCCGAGCAGGACGTTTCCGTCATGCTCGACCAGCATGATCGTTACCGGATCGACCCGCGGGTAATGCTCGGCCTTGCAAGTCTCGTTGCTGCAATTGCGCTGCCAGCCGCCCTTGGCGATGTCCGTGGCGCTGCCGCAACGCGCGCAGAAGCGATGCCGCGCATGCCAATCGACCAGACTGCGGGCGCCGCCATAGGTGGCAAGTTCGTGCGATTCGAAGCTGGCCATGGCGGCCCACAACCGCGGATTGGGCGGGGAAACGCTGCCCCCCAGCGAGGTTGGCACTTCGGCAAAGTGGCCCTTGCCGTCGAGCAGGCCCAGAAACACCAGTTCGCTGTCCGGCGCGGCATCGGCCAGCGTGCCCCATTCCAGCGTACCTTCGGACGAGATCACCGGATCAAGCCCTTCGAGCTTCAACAGCCGCGCCCGCCAGTCCATCAGCGCTTCAAGCGCGGCGGGATCGGAGCGGATGTGGTCGGCGCGGTCGAGCCGGGCGCCGGAAAAAGCCATTTCGATGCTGGTCATGCCGGTGCCTTGCCTTGGGTGGTGAGGTCCGCGCCAACCGCCTTGGGAAATTCCTTGAGGATCGGCAGCTTGCTTTGCGGCATGTACTGGACATAGAGGCTGGAACGCAGCCCGAGCTTCATTTGCGCAAAGCCGATCGTGCCCGCCGCACCCGACCAGCCGAACAGCCCTTCGTCCTTGCCGGTGCCGACGATCCCGCCAGCGCCGAAGTGCTGGCCGGCGACAAAGCTGCCGGTCAGATCCGCGCCCTGGGGCAGCAGGTTCGAGGTTCCCTGTCGCACCGCCGTCTCGCTCATCACCCGGCTGGTCCCCGCCATGCCATAGTTGACCAGCATCGCCAGAAACCGGTCGAAATCCGCCGGGCTGGTGACCAGCCCCGAGCCGCCAAAGGCAAACGGCACCGGATCCTGATAGATCGAGTCGCCGGGGCGGTCGATTGCGATCGGGCGGCCCAGGAAATAGCCGTAATTGGTTGTGAGGTGGGTGCTAGCGCTTTGCGGCACCTGGAAGAAGCTGCCCGCCATGCCCAGCGGACCAAAGATCCGCTCAGTCAGGAACTGCTCGAAGGGCATGCCCGCGGCCCGGCCGATGATGATCCCGAGTATGTCGAGGCTCATCGAATAGACCCACTTGCTGCCGGGTTCGGCAACCAGCGGCACCGTTGCCGCGCGGCGCAGGAACTCGTCCGGATCCGGCGTCGGCGGGCCATCGTTGATGCCCTTGAGCTTGCGCTTGGTGATAACCCCGGCGCTGACCCCCAGCCGCCGCAGCTCCTCACCCACCTTGTCGCGGCCGACCACCGCGTAACCAAGCCCGGCGGTGTGGGTCAGCAAGTGGCGGATGGTGATCTGTTGTTCCGCCGGACGCGCGGCGAGGTTCTTTTTCGGGTCGATCGCCACCTGCATTTTTGCAAATTCGGGAGCGAAATCGGCGAGCGGCTGATCGAGCCCGAGTTTGCCCTCGTCTATCAGGATCATCGCCGCGATCCCGGTCAGCGGCTTGGTCATCGAATAAGCGCGGAACAGGCTGCTCGGCCCGCCCGGGTCCTTATCATCAAAGCCCTCGCTCCCGCGGGCGATAAAGGCTGGCGCCTCGCTGCCCCAGCCGAACGCGGCGACCATCCCGGAAACCTTGCGGGCGCCGACATACTTGTCGAGCATAGCGGTTACCGCGGGCCACTGCGCTTCGGGCGCCGCAGCCGCGAAGGCGCGGCCAGCTAACAGCGAACTGGCCCCAAGCAACGCGGCTCCGCGGATCAGCGAACGGCGCGACAGTGCGGCTTTGGTGGCAGACAGGTCCAATTTCATTGTTGCATTCTTCTCAGATCAGTTGCGGCGCGGCAAGATCGCGCGCGGCGGCCAGCGGGAAGGTATCGTAGAGAGCATAGACTTCAGGAGGCGTGAACTGCGCATACAAGGCGATCCGGATCCGGTGTTTGAGATCGACCCGGTAGACTGTCCCGGCGGCCCCGCTCCAGCCCAGCACCCCGGTTTTGGCGCCGATCCCGATCCTTGCCCCTGCGCCGTTGCCAGCGCTGTCGACAAAACTGCCGACGATGTTCGCAGCCGGCGGCAGCAAGTTCGATCCGCCCAGCCGCACCGCGTTTCGTCCGAGCACGCGCACGCGTCCCAACCTGCCGCCGCCGACCAGCATGGTCAGGAACCGGTCATAATCATGCGGGGTCGACACCAGCCCGCCGCCGCCAAACGGGAGTGGCGGCGGATCGAGGTAGATCGAGCTGGAACCAGGATCGAGCGGGTGCAGCTTGCCGCCGTGGTAGAAATGGTTGTCAGCCAGCCGTGCTGCCTTCGCGGCGGAGACCTGAAAGCCGGTATCGGCCATGCCGCATGGCGCAAAGATCGTCTCGTCAAGGAAACTGTCGAAGGACTTGCCAGATGCCAGCTCGATCACCCGGCCAAGCAGATCGAGCGAGACCGAATAGGACCACTGGGTTCCCGGTTCGTAAACCAGCGGCAGTTCGGCGAGCCGGTCGGCGAATGCCGCAAGGCCTGGTATCCGGACCTGGGCGGGCAGACCCGGCGGCGGTGTCCGCGTGAATTGCCCCCCATCCAGCCCCGCCGCTGCATAGGCCTTGGCAATCGGCCCGGTTTGCGTGAGCGTATATCCCAGCCCGGCAGTATGGGTCAGCAGGTGGCGCACGGTGATGAGCCCACGCGCCGGGCGAACCTGATCGAGCGGGCCATCGGGGGTCAGCTGCACCTGCATCCGGGCAAAGCGCGGCAGCAAATCGGCGATCGGCTGGTCGAGCCCGAGCTGGCCGCGATCGATCAGCTCCATCGCCGCCATCCCGGTGACCAGCTTGGTCATCGAATAGATCCGGAACAGCGTGTCGCTCTGCATCGGAGCGGTCGAACCGAAGCCAAGGGTGCCGCGTGGCAGAACCTTTGGCGGCCGCGTTCCATGGCCGACGACGGCGACCACGCCGGGTAGCTTGCCGCTGTCCACCAGTTCGGCCAGCAGCGCCTCGATGGCAGGAAATCGGCGGGCCGCAGCTTTGGCAAGCAGCGCTTCGGCGGGAATACCGGCCAGCCCCAGTCCCAGACCCAATGCGCCACCGCGGCGCAGCAGCTCGCGCCGGTTCAACCGTGTTTCGATTTCGACCGGCACTGCAATCTCCCGAATTCGTGTCAAACCAGCGCCAGCCGTGCGGCTTTGGCGAACAGCGTCGGCAGTCCGGCCGCTTCAAGCTCGCCCAGCGCCCACCATTCACCGCCGCTGAGCCTATCGCAATCGCTTCCTGAATACAGCATCAATTGCAAATCGAGATCGAAATGGGTGAAGCTGTGCCGCACCGTTCCGGCGGCAGTCCAGGGCCCTTCGAGCGGAGGCTTGGCGTCCCCGTCCCCGCGCGCGCTCCAGCCATCATCGGGCAGCGCGCGCATCGCGCCCAGCATGCCGCGATCCGGTCGCCGCACCAGCCAGAACGCAGCGTCGCGGACAATCCAGTAGGCCTTGCCGCGCCGCTGCGGCTTGGCCTTTTTCGCCGCCTTGGCCGGGAATTGCTCAGCGCCTTGGCTTCTCCCCTGACACTGCGCGGTCAGCGGACAAAGCTGGCAACGCGGATTGCGCGGCGTGCAGACCGCGCTGCCAAGATCCATCAACGCTTGCGCAAAGTCGCCGGGACGATCCGCCGGGACCAGCGCCTCAACCTGCTGCCTGATCGCCCGTCGTGCTCCCGGCAAAGGCTCGGCAATCGCGAACATCCGCGCGATCACCCGCTCGACATTGGCATCGACCACCGCGGCCTGCTCGCCAAAGGCAATCGCCGCCACTGCCGCTGCTGTATAGGCGCCCAGCCCCGGCAAGTCTCGCAGTTCGGCTTCGGTGCGGGGAAACTCCCCGCCGCTTGCCGCTACTGCCTTGGCACAGGCGGCCAGGTTGCGCGCCCGGCTGTAATAGCCCAGCCCCGCCCAGGCGGCCATCACCTCGGCGTCCTCGGCCGTGGCCAGCGCCTGCACAGTTGGCCAGCGTCCCACAAACTTCGCGTAGTAGGGACCCACTGCCGCCACAGTAGTCTGCTGCAGCATCACTTCGGACAGCCACACCCGGTAGGGTTCCGGCGGCGGTTGGCCCGGCGGACTGCGCCACGGCAGCACGCGCGCGTTGACATCGTACCATCCGAGCACGTCGTCGGAAATTGTCTCTGCGCTGGCATCCATCGTCCCGCTATGGCATTGGCGGCCACGCAATGGAACGGGACGCAGGCAACAAGACTGGCAAGCCGCGCCGCTATGAGCGGCCGCGCGGCATGGGGGTGCGCCCGATTGCCGAGCTGATGCCCGAAATCGGCCGTACCGCGTTCCGCAAGTTCGGCTTCGTCCAGTCAAGCGTGGTGACCCGCTGGCCCGAGATCGTCGGCACCGCCCACGCCAAAGTCTGCGCGCCCGAATCGATCCGCTTCCCTCCCGGCGAGAAGAGCGGCGGGATCCTGCAGCTGGTGGTGATCCCGGCCTACGCCCCGATCATCTCGATGGTGATCCCCGAGATCGTCGAGCGGGTGAACCGCTTTTTCGGTTACAGCGCGGTGGCCAAGGTCAAGCTTCGGCAAGGCGCGGTTAAGCCGCCGCCTGCCAGGGACGCCGGCGCAGCGCCGCCCTCGTTACGGCCGATCCCGGTCGAACTGGGCGACAGCCTGCGCGATATCGGCGATCCAGAGCTGCGCGCGGTGCTCGAATCGCTGGCGCGCAGCCTGGGGACCAGTGAAGGGGATCAGTCCAAGTGATCAAGCCTGTCAGCTTTGCCGCGCTTGCCGGTGCCGCGCTGCTGCTCTCCGCCGCCGCACCCAAGACGGTCGGCTGGAACTATGCCGTGGCGCTGACCCCGGCCGGCAGCCACGTGCTGGGCAACCCCGCCGCCAAGGTCAAGCTGGTCCAGTATGTCAGCTATACCTGCCCGCACTGCGCCGAATTCGAAGTCCAGGCCGATGGGCCGCTGCGGTTGGGCTATATTGCCACCGGCAAAGTCTCATCCGAACTGCGCCATTTTCTGCGCGACCCGGTTGACCTGACCGCCGCGCTGCTGAGCAACTGTGGGCCCAAGGACAAGTTTTTCCTCAACCACGCCGCCTTGATGCGCAGCCAGAAAGCCTGGATCGGCAAGCTAGCCAGCTCGAGCCCGACGCAGCGCGCACGCTGGACCAGCGGCTCGCTTTCCGCCCGGTCCCGCGCGGTTGCCACCGATCTCAGGTTCTACGAAATCATGGCCAGCCGCGGTTATGACCGGCCAGCGGTTGATCGCTGCCTCGCCGATGCCGCGATGGCCCAGCGCCTCGCCAAACAGACCGAAGAGGGCAGCACGCTGGGGATCACCGGCACCCCGGCTTTCACGCTTGACGGTGCCCTGCTGATCGGGACCCACGAATGGGCGTTGCTGCGCCCGCAGCTTGATGCAAGGATGTAAGCAGATGCGGCAATTGCTGAGAGCCCTGGCAGGTACCGCACTGCTGCTCACCGGACTTTCGCTGGGCGCCGAAATCCCGGCCGGCTGGGATAACCTGGCCAGCGTCACACCCGCGGGCAATCCGGTGCTGGGCAACCAAGCCGCGCCGGTGCGGCTGGTCGAGTTCATCAGCTATACCTGCGGGCATTGCGCGCATTATGATGGCGAGTCCGCGGCCCCGCTGCGCACCGGGCTGGTCCGCCAGGGCAAGGTCGCGGTCGAGGTCCGTCCGTTCCTGCGCGGGCCGATCGACGTCACCGCCTCGCTGCTGGCGCTGTGCGGACCCGGCCAGCGCTTCTTCGCCAACCACGATGCGATCCTGGCCAACCAGGCCGAGTGGCTGCAGCAGCCAAGCAACCCCGATGCCCCGGCGCGCTGGGCCAATCCTGATTTCGGCTTGCGGATGAAAGCCGTGGCTGAGGATCTCGGGCTTTACCGGATCATGCTGGATCAGGGCTACCAGCCCGCCGAGCTTGACCAATGCCTGGCCGACCAGTCGCTCGCCGACCAACTCGCCCTAGCTACCGACAAGGCGATAAGCGAAACCGGGGTTGCCGGCACCCCCAGCTTTCTGATCAACGGCAAGCTCCAGACCGTCCACGGCTGGGACGAACTCAGTCCGCTGCTTGAGGCGGCGGCGCGATAGGCTTATTCAGCTGTGGAGAAGCCTTGAGGCTGCCCGCCGCTTCCTTCATCCAACCTGGCCCTTGGGCTAGCTTTCACGACTCGAACATCAGGGAATTTCGCAAGCCATGACTGCTCTTCGTTTCCGCCCCGCGCTGCTCGTCCTTGCCGCAGCCTCGCTCGCGCTTTCTGCCTGTGGTAGCAAGGACGGCGAATCCGGCCTGCCCAAGGGCGAGGCCATCGCCAAGATCGCCCCACCGGCCGGCAAGGCCTGGACCGAGGTGATCGAAGAAACGCCCGATGGTGGGATGCGCATGGGCAACCCCGAAGCGCCGATCAAACTGGTCGAATTCGGCTCGCTGTCGTGCCCGGGCTGCGCCAAGCTGGCGCAGGATGGGTTTGCGCCGCTGACCACTGATTATGTCGCCAGCGGGCGGGTCAGCTTTGAGTTCCGCAGCTTTGCGATCCATCCCCAGGACGTGCCGCTGACGGTGTTGGTGCGGTGCAGCAGCAAGGAAGCCTTCTTCCCGCTGGTCGAGCAGATCTACGCCAATTTCGACGCCATGAACGTGCCTTACAACGATGAGGCGACGATGCAGCGCGCCCAGGCGACTATGCAGCTGGCGCCCGCGCAGCGCTGGGGGGCATTCGCCGATTCTGTCGGCTACACCCAGTTCTTCGCCCAGCGCGGGGTGGCGGTCGATCAGGGCAAGGCTTGTCTGGCCGATCTGGCCAAGGCCAAGCAGGTTGCCGACTTTGCGCAGAAGTATGGCGCCGACGGAGTCAGCGGCACTCCGACACTCAGGATAAACGGCACCAAGCTCGATGAAAGCTCGTGGAAGGGGCTCGAAGTGGCGCTGCAGAACGCCGGCGCGCGCTGAGCCGGACTGAAGCGCGGCCAGGCCAGCACCCGATGCAGATCAAACGGCTCAAACTGACCGGCTTCAAAAGCTTCGTCGAGCCGGCTGAGCTGCGGATCGAGCCAGGATTGACCGGAGTGGTCGGGCCCAATGGCTGCGGTAAATCCAACCTGCTCGAAGCGATCCGCTGGGTGATGGGCGAAAGCTCGCCCAAATCGATGCGCGGCGGCGGCATGGAAGATGTGATCTTCGCCGGCACAACCACCCGCCCGGCGCGCGACTTCGCCGAAGTGGTGCTCCACGCCGACAGCTCTGGAGATGGTGGGGCGGACAACGATAGCGAGCTGGAAGTAGTCCGTCGGATCGAGCGCGGCGCCGGTTCTGCCTACCGCGTCAACGGCCGCGATGTCCGGGCCAAGGATGTCGCGCTGGTGTTCGCCGATGCCGCCACCGGGGCACATTCCCCGGCGCTGGTCAGCCAGGGCAAGATCGCCGCGGTGATCGCCGCCAAGCCGGCCGAACGCCGGATGATGCTGGAGGAAGCCGCCGGGATCGCCGGGCTGCACGTCCGCCGCAAGGATGCCGAGCAAAAGCTGCGTGCAACCGAGGTCAATCTGGCGCGGCTCGAAGACCTGATGGGCCAGCTCGACCAGCAGATCGGATCGCTGCGCCGCCAGGCCCGTGCCGCCGAACGCTACAAGGCGCTGTCCGACAAGATCCGCGTTGCCGAGGCGCGGCTGGTGTTCGCGCGCTGGCGCGATGCCGCTGCCGCAGCCGAGGCTGCGCGGGCCGAGGCGCAGGGCGCCGAAGCGCGGGTCGCGGAAGCCCAAGCTGCGATGAAGGCCGCCCAGGAAGCCCAGCACGCCGCCGCTCAGGCGCTCGCCGAAGCCCGCGACGAACTGGCTGACCGCCGCGATGATGCCTCCGCCCACGGCCACCGCATGGCCAGCCTGACCGGGCAGCTTGAGGCAGCTGAGGACCGGCTCAAGGACCTCGACCGCCAGCACCAGCGGCTTGAGGCAGACCGCGGAGAGGCCGACCGGCTGACCAAAGATGCCGCCGAAGCGCTCGCCAAGCTTGAACGCGATGTGGCCCAGGGTGAAGCCGAGCTGGAGGGCGATGAGAAGCGCCGTCCGCTGGTCGCTGCCGCGCTCGACGATGCCGACCGAAGCTTGCGCGCCGCCGAACTGGCCTTGGCCAAGGCAACTGCCGACCAGGCTGGAGTCGAGGCCGAATGGCGCGTCGCCGATGCCGAGCTGGCCGCGGCGCAGCAGCGTCTGACCCGGCTCGAGAGCGAAGCGCGGCGGCACGAGGAGACCAAGGCGGCACTGGCCCGCGAGGGCGATCCGCTGGCCGCGCTGGCTCAGGCCGAAGCGGCGCGCGACGCGGCTGCCATGGCGCTGGTCGATGCACGCGGCGCACTGGAAGCACAGCATGCGCGCAAGTCTGAACTGCAGGCGGCGCGCGACAATGCTTCCTCTGCCCTCGCCGCCGTCAGGGCCGAACTGGCCGGAATCGAGCGCGAGCATGGCGCGCTGGTCCGTGACCGCGAGGCACGGGCCAGGCAAGCCAGTGGCAAGCACGGCCTGCCGATGGCGCTCGACAAAGTCCGCGCAGCGCCCGGCTTTGAACGCGCGCTCGCCGCGGTGCTCGGCCGCGATGCCAAGGCGCCGTTGGGGGCGGTTCCGGCGGACGAGGACGGACGATTCTGGACCGGAGCGGCGGCTCCTCAAGCGGTCACGGATACCCTCGCCGCCTATGTGCCCCAATGCCCGCCCGAACTGGCCGCGCGGCTGGCGCTGGTTCATGTCGCGGAGAACGACGACGGTCGCGCGCTTGGCCCCGGCGAATGGCTGGTAACCAGAGGCGGCCACTTGCGCCGCTGGGACGGCTTCGTCGCGCGCGGCGAAGGCGCGGCTGAAGCGGCGCGGCTCGAGGCCGAAAACCGGCTTACCGCGCTTGAGGCCGAGCTGCCGGGCAAGCGCGCGCTGGCGGCGGAAGCCGAGCAAGTCGCGCAGGCGGTCCAGGCCGAGCTTGGCGAATTGCAACTGAGCGTAATCGCCTCCGAACGCGCGGTGGCGCAAGCCTCCGAAGCCGAACGCAGCGCTCTTCGCAGCGTCGATCAGGCCGAAGCCGCCAAGGCCCGGCTCGAACAGCGCCGCAGCCGAACTGTCCGCCGCCGCCAGCGATCTGGCCGAGCAGGTCAAGCAGGCCGAGGCCGAGCGCGACACCGCTCGAGGCCAAGCGCGCCGAACTGCCCGATCCCGCCAGCTGGCCGCGCCCAGCTGAGCGCCGCGCAGGCCCGCCACGATGCCGCGCGCCAGGGCTTGCAGGCCAGTACCGCGGGGCTCGCCGCGCACGACCAGGCGCTCGCCGTCGCGCGCGAACGCACCTCGGCCCAGCGCGGCGACATCCGCGGCTGGCAGGCCCGCGCCGGCGATGCCGCCAGCCGCCTCGCCGAAATGGGCCGCCGCTTCGAGGAGATTGCCGAGGAGCGCGCGGTAGTCGCCGCCAAGCCCGCCAGCCTGATCCGCGAGATCGAGGGCGGCGAGGAAGTCGCGAGCCCGGCTCGGCGCCGAACTGGCCGCCGCCGAGGCGCGGGTTGCCGAGACGAGCGAAGCCGCGCGCGCGATCGAGGCAGACTTTCGCCGCCGCCAACGAAGCCCTCGCCACCGCCCGCGAGAGCCGCGCCGGGGCCGCCGCGCGCGCCGAGAACGAGGAGGCCCGCCGCGCCGAAATGGCCGGGATCTCGGGCGAACGCTTCCAGTGCCCGCCGCCGCTGCTGGGCGAGCGCTTCGCTTTCGATGCGGCAAGCGTCGCCCATGCCGGCGAGGAAAGCGCCGCGCACGACCGCCTGGTCGCCGACCGCGAGCGGCTCGGCCCGGTCAACCTGGTCGCCGCCGACGAATTGGCCGACCAGGAAGGCCGCCACGCCGCCAGCATCGCCGAACAGGCCGAGCTGACCGAGGCGGTCCACCGCCTGCGCGGCTCGATCGGCAACCTCAACCGCGAAGGCCGCGAGCGGCTGCGCGCCGCCTTCGAGGCGGTCGACCAGCACTTCCAGCGGCTGTTCACCCGGCTGTTCGAAGGCGGCCAGGCGCATTTGGCATTGGTCGACAGCGACGATCCGCTCGAAGCCGGGCTTGAGATCTTCGCCCAGCCCCCGGGCAAGCGGCTGCAATCGCTGACGCTTGCTGTCGGGCGGCGAGCAGGCACTAACCGCAATCGCTCTGATCTTCGCGCTGTTCCTGACCAATCCGGCCCCGATCTGCGTGCTCGACGAAGTCGATGCCCCGCTCGACGACGCCAACATCGAACGCTTCTGCGACCTGCTCGACGCGATGGTCAGTGAAACCCAGACCCGCTACCTGATCGTCACCCACAACGCCGTGACCATGAGCCGCATGCACCGCCTGTTCGGCGTGACCATGGTCGAACGCGGGGTCTGCGGCTGGTCAGCGTCGATCTCGAGGGGGCGGAAGAGCTGCTGGCGGCGGAGTAGGAAGGCTGTCCAAGGTCATCGCTTGCGGGATTTCCGTAATGCAATGCTTTTTCAATCGGTAAATGACAACCGGTGATAGCATGCCATCAACAACAGCCACTAATGTCATTCCTGAGCGACAAGATTGCCGATGCAGGGAAAACGGTATAGATCGAGACTAGCCACCAGTTGGACATCCCTTCGAGGCGTCTCAATCTTGCACTGCCAGCCAAGTGTGGAGGTGCGATCTGTCGAGCAATTCTGCGAATCTCGTTGTCATCATCAACCATGAGATCACACCAATCGATGCTAGATTAACCAAAGGTTGTGTAGCACGCTTCCGAGACCAATACTCACTATCTCTGAACCCAGCCCCGTCCGTCCTGGCTTGTCGAAGGACCGCCCTTGTTCTTCGTGGGGTCGTGCACTTCGGCCTGACGAAAGGACAGTGCTTCGACAGGCTCAGCATAGACGAAGTCAGGTCATAATGATCGTGGCTCGCTTCAACGCGCGATCTTGTCGTCGCGCATCAGACCGAGAATGAGTAGTCTTCATCGGCAGCCGACAAGGAATAGTGCGCCTCCTCAAGCGCTCGCTCGGGAGTAAGCGCCACTGCAATCATTGGCTCGATCTCGTGTCCGTCCCATTGATACCAGATTGTCCAGGTCCAACCGGTTGCCACCTCCACTTCCAAGTCTTTTCCCATAGGCAATCATACTTGCATCTGGGCATGGCCCGCAACCGAAGTCGCATCGTAAATGGATCAATTCTAAGGATGATCTTGCCGCGACCGTTGCCCCTCAATCCAGCACAAACCGCGGCCCGGTCGCGCCCTTCGTTCCGGCGCGATCATCCTTGTTATACAGCTGGCAGCGGGTCAGGCTCAAACACCCGCAACCGATGCATTCATCGAGCTTGGCGCGGGTCAGCGAGAGCAGCTGGATCTTCTTGTCGATCTGGAAGCGCATCGAGCGGCTGATCTTCTGCCAGTCGCTGAGCGTGGGCGTGCGTCCCTGGGGCAGAGTGGCGAGCTGGGCCTCGATCTCGGCGAGGCCGAGGCCGAGCCGCTGCGCGATCAGGATGAAGCTCAGCCGGCGGATGTCGCTGCGCAAGAAGCGGCGCTGGTTGCCCATGGTCCGGAACGCCTGGACCAGCCCCTTGTCCTCGTAGAAGCGGATCGCCGAGACCGCGAGCCCGGTGCGTCGCGCCAGTTCGCCGATCGGCAGCAGGTCATTCTTGTCCATGATGAGCCTTTGCGAGAAAGTGCTTGATCTCAAGTAAGCTTGAGGTTGCACAAGTGGCAAGTGCAGCGATTCGCAGCTGCGACCAAGCGACTCAAAAAGAGGACGAACGCCATGCCGACCGGTTTTCTCGAACACGCCAACATCACCGTCAGCGATCCCGAACGCTCCTCCGCCCTCCTCCAGAAGCTGTGCGGCTGGCACGAGCGCTGGCGCGGACCTTCGCAGCTGGGCGGATGGACCATCCACGTCGGCAGCGAGCGCGACTACATGGCAGTTTACACCCATGACAATCCGGTGCCACGCCATGCCAAGGGCCAGCCGCTCAACCACGTCGGGCTGGTGGTCGACGATCTCGCCGCGGCCGAGGCGATCGTGATCGAGGCCGGGCTGGAGCCGTTCAACCACATGGACTACGAACCCGGCCGCCGCTTCTATTTCTTCGACTGGGACGGGATCGAGTTCGAGATGGTGAGCTATGTTTGAGCCGCTGCCCAAATTGCGCGTCGCCCGGCCCACGGCGGACATCGATGCGTTGTTGCCATTCTACTGCAACGGGCTAGGCTTCGCGGTGCTTGCGCGCTTCGAGGACCATGACGGTTTTTCAGGAGTAATTCTGGGTCACCATGGCGCGCCGTGGCATCTGGAATTCACCCATTGCGCAGACGAGCCGAACCATCGCGCGCCAAGTCAGGACAACCTGCAGGCCTTTTATCTGCCGGTTGCGGCGCAGTGGCAGGAAGCCGTGGAGCGGATGCGGGCGGCCGGTTTCGCCCCCGTGCCTTCATTCAATCCCTATTGGGACCAGCAAGGCCTTACTTTCGAAGACCCTGACGGTTACCGCACGGTTTTGCAGCATCAGGAGTGGCCGCTGTGAACCACCGGTGCCCCCGCCATGTCCGCCTAGAGTAGCGCGTCCTGCCGGGGTTGCGATCCACCTCCCGCCCAGCGTTCGTCGGTGCGATCGACCGTCAGCGCGCCCTCCCAGATCCGGCATAGAGCCAGGGCATCATCGGCGCTCCCTTCCAGCCAAGTGCGCTGCGCGGCCTGGCTGAGGATCAAGGGCATCCGGTCATGGACTTCGGCCATCTGCGGGTGCCCGTCGACCATCACCAGCGTGTAGGCGTCGCCCCATTCAGCGGTGGGACGCCATAATCCGGCGACCGCGAACACATCTTCGCCGGGGAGGCCATACCAGGTCCGGGTCATCTGGCCCTTGGCGCCATCGGCCTCGGCCCACTGGCTGACTGGAACCAGGCAGCGGCGCTGGACGAAGCTGTCGCGCCAGAAGCCGGTGAGCAGCTTGTCCTCGCGGGCGTTGGTGACTGGCTTGGGCTTGAGCGGCTGGCCTTGCTTGCCCTTCAGCACCAGCGGGAACCCCCAGTTCATCGCCCGCGCGCGGCCCTCGGCGACCACCAGCCCGGGGTAGCCGGGGTAGACCTCGTGGGCGTAGTTGGCGCCCAGATCCGGCTCGACCGCGAACAAATTGGCGACCTCGGCGGTGCCCTTGGTCATGCGGTAGAGGTTGCACATCCTAGCGCAGCCGTGCGCAGCCTTGACGGGTCTCGCCGGCGAAAGCGACCAGCGAGGTGTAGGCATAGACCGTGTCAGACATCCCGTCGCTGCAGGTGCCGGGCGCGATCCGCAGAGTGAAGGGGCTGCCCTCGAAGGTTCCGGTCCAGATCTGGGCCGCGCCTTCGGTGGTGCGCCTGGCAGGAAATTCGGTGCCTTTCTGGTTTTCCGGTGTGGAGTAGCGCAGCCGTCCGGGCGTGACTTCGACCGCCCAGAACGGCTCTGTGGCGAGCGCCTGCATGTTCTGTTCGGGGATCGGAGCTGCACTTGGCGGCGGCAGCTTGATCTCGTTTGTCGTCACTTTCTCTGGCGGCGCGCGGTCGCACCCGGCCAGCGCCAGCGCGGCGAGCAGCGCGGCGTTACGCATTGCCGACCACCCAGCAGGCCCCCGCGAGCAGCAGCCCGGTGGTGCGGTTTGAACGGAAGCGGGCAAGGGCGTTTTCGGCATCGTCGGGCTCCAGGGTTAGCGCCTGCCAGCCAAGGTGCAGCGCGGCGGGGGTCAATGCAAGCAACGCGATCCAGTCGGGCCGCAGCAGCCACACCGCCAGCGCCCACAGCGCCAAGGCCGCGGCATAGAACCCGGCCACCGCGGGCTTGATCTGCCGCCCCAGCGTCAGCGCCGAGGACCCGATCCCGACCAGGGCATCATCCTCGCGGTCCTGGCAGGCGTAGATCGTGTCATAACCCACGCACCACAGCACCGATCCGGTGTAAAGCGCGGCGAGCACGTCGAGCCGATCACCGCGTAGCGCAATCCACCCGACCGGTGCGCCCCACGTAAAGACCATACCCAACCAGGCCTGCGGGAACTTGGTCAAGCGCTTCATGAATGGATAGGCCGCGACCAGCGTCAGGCTGGCCAGTGCGACCAGCTGCGCTTGCCAGCGCAGTTGCAGCAGCACCATGAGCCCGGCCCCGCACAGCGCCAGCAGCCAGATCCAGGCGGCGCGTTTGCTCACCCGCCCACTTGCCACCGGGCGGCTGGCGGTGCGCGCGACGCGGGCGTCGAGATCGGCATCGACGATGTCGTTGTACACACACCCTGCCCCGCGCATCGCGATCGAGCCCACCAGCAACCAGCCGAGCAAAGCCCACTGCCCCTGCCCGCCTGCCAGCAACAGCCCCCAGGTGCAGGGCCAGAACAGCAGCCACCAGCCAATGGGCCGGTCGAACCGGGCAAGCTGGGCAAAGTCGCGCAAAGGCTGCGGCAGCGCGGCGACCAGGCCGCGGTACTGGGTGTCGGGGACGATTTCAGGGGCAGATGACATTGGCGCTGTCTATCCAACCCAGCCTATCTCGTCATCCTGAAACAAGTTCAAGATGACGAAGGAGAGGTGTTGCGATAGGCCGCTCTGCATGTCCGCCACCCCCGCCTGGCCGCCGCGAAGCGCACCGCGCCTGTTCGTTACCGGACCGCTTGTCGTGGGTGCTTCGGTGTTGCTGGAAGGCCCGCAGGCGCATTATCTGGCGCGGGTGATGCGCATGGCGGTGGGCGACGTGGTGATCCTGTGCGACGATCTGACCGGCGAATGGGCGGCGCGCGTTGCTTCGGCCAGCAAGCGCGAGGTGGTGCTCACGATCGAAACGCAACTCCGCCCGCGTGAGGAGGTGCCCGATTTTACGCTCGTGGCTGCCCTGCTCAAGAAAGACCGGTTCGATCTGGTGCTAGAGAAGGCTTGCGAACTGGGGGTGCGCAAGATCCAGCCGGTGCTGACCCGGCGCTGCGTTGCCGACAAGCTCAACCTTGAACGGGCGCGATCGATCCTGACCGAGGCGGCCGAGCAGTGCGCGCGCACCGCGCTGCCCGAGCTCGCGGCGCCGATCAAACTGGAAACCATGCTCAAGGACTGGCCGGAAAGCCGGGCGTTGTTCTTCGCTGACGAACAGGGCGGCGATCCGGCCGCCGCCGCCTTTGCCGCGCATCCAGGTCCCGCAGCGCTGCTCACCGGCCCCGAAGGCGGCTTTGATGAGGCTGAGCGGGCTGTGATCCGGCTGTTTTCCAACGCCAAGGCGATCACCCTGGGGCCCCGCATCCTACGCGGCGAGACCGCGGCGATTGCGGGATGCGCCTTGTGGATGGGTACGTCTGGCGATTGGAAACGATAAGCGAAAAGCACTAGCGCGCCCGCAAACTTGCCACTAACTCCGCGCCATGAGCACGAGACAAGTTTCAGATCGCAACGATCCGATCATCGAAAACCGCGATCAGCTGGTGGCGCCGATGATCAAGGGTGAAAAGCCGCGCGAGGCGTGGCGGATCGGCACCGAGCACGAGAAGTTGGTGTTCTGCACCGGCGATAAACACGCGCCCAGCTATGACGAACCCGGCGGGATTCGGGACATGCTGCTGGCCTTGCAGGAGTTCGGCTGGAAACCGGTCGAGGAAGGCGGCAAGGTCATCGCCCTGTCGGGCAGCGACGGAGCGGTCAGCCTAGAACCCGCAGGCCAGCTCGAGCTCTCAGGCGCACCGCTTGAAAACCTCCACCAGACCTGCGCCGAAACCGGCCGCCACCTGGATCAGGTCAAGGCGATCGGGGCCACGACCGGCAAGGGCTTCCTTGGCCTCGGGATGTGGCCCGACAAGACCCGCGCCGAACTGCCGATCATGCCCAAGGGACGCTATGCGATCATGCTGCGGCACATGCCGCGGGTCGGTTCGATGGGCCTCGACATGATGCTGCGGACCTGCACGATCCAGGTCAACCTCGACTATTCGAGCGAGGCCGACATGGTCCAGAAGTTCCGCACCAGCCTCGCGCTGCAACCGCTCGCCACCGCGCTGTTCGCCAATTCGCCGTTCACCGAAGGGCAGCCCAACGGCTACCTTTCCTATCGCAGCCACATCTGGTCGGACACCGATCCGCACCGCACCGGGATGCTGCCGTTCGTGTTCGAAGAGGGGTTTGGCTACGATCGCTATGTCGAATACATGCTCGACGTGCCGATGTATTTCGTGTTCCGCGACGGCAAATACATCGACGCCGCCGGACAGAGCTTCCGTGATTTTCTGCAAGGCAAGCTTCCCGCGCTGCCCGGCGAATTGCCGCGCGCCAGCGACTGGATCGATCACCTCTCCACCGCTTTCCCCGAGGTCCGGCTCAAGAGCTTTCTCGAGATGCGCGGCGCCGATGGCGGGCCGTGGAACAAGATCTGCGCATTGCCGGCGATCTGGGTCGGGCTGCTTTACGATCAGGGTGCGCTTGATGCCGCCTGGGATCTGGTCAAGCATTGGGACATGGACGGGCGCGAGGCGCTGCGCGCAAGCGTCCCCAAGCTTGGTCTCGATGCCCCGCTGCCAGGCGGCGGCAAGTTGAAAGACATCGCCGCCGAAGTGCTGGCGATCGCCCGTTCCGGCCTTAACGCGCGGGGGCGGCTCAACAAGGCCGGCGACAACGAAAGCGGCTTCCTCGCCCCGCTCGACGAGATCGTCGCTAGCGGCAAGGTTCCGGCGCAGCGCCTGCTCGACAAGTACCACGGTGAATGGGGCGGCGATCTGTCGCGGGTTTATGAGGAGGCGTTCTGATGATCATCGTCATGGGAACGGTGCGGATTTCGCCTGCGGGTCTGGCCACAGCGCTGCCGGCGATGGCGCGGATGGTCGCCGCCAGCAATGCTGAAGACGGCTGCCTGCTCTATGCCTATTCGCAGGACCTGGTCGATCCCGGGCTGATCCGGATCAGCGAGCGCTGGACCGACCGCGAGGCGCTGAAAGCTCACTTCTCCACCCCGCACATGGGTGAATGGCGCCAAGTGATTCCGACGCTGGGGATCAGCGATCGCGATCTTAGCCTTTACGAAGCCAACGACGGCGAGCCGGTCTAAGTCCTACTCCGCCGCAGCCAATGCCAGCCGCCGCCCGGTGATCCGCTTAGACAGCCGGGTCAGTGGCGCCGTCACCAAGCCATAATTCGCCATCCATTCCGAATATGCGCGGTATTTGGGGTCCTCGGCCATAAGGTGCCGCTCTTCGGTCTTGCCGCGCCAGTAATAGACCGCGCTGACACAGCCGAGCAGGAAGGTGTTGCGGACCGCGTCCACAACCGAATTGTTGGCGACCACGAACGGCATCGCCGCGCACCACCAGAAGGTGTTTTTCGAGAGGTAAGCCGGGTGGCGGGTGAAGGCATAGGGGCCGTTCGTCAGCACCCCGCGGTAGGTCAGGTTGGAAAACCGGATCCCGAAGGCGACCGTCGCCCAGGCGTAGATCGCGGTCAGCACCACCAGCAGGCTCGCCCAGATCCACAGCAGCACGTCCCTGCCCTGCAGCACGTGGAACCAGTTCTCGTCGCCGCGGGTCTCGGTCAGGTAGAACAGCGGCTCGCCCTGCCCCATCAGCTGGAACGGCGGATAGCAGATCAGCGCCGCGACCCAGCCGGCCAGGTAGGGGTTGGCCGAGCGGATTTGCGCATCCAAGGGCTTCATCGTCAGGATATAGCCGACCGAGCCGATCTGCTCGTCGATCACGAACATCAAGGTGATCAGCAGCATCGCGATGCCAACCGGAGTCAAAAACATTGCGCCCCAGTCCGGGCTGACCAGGTTGCTGAAACCGCCCGGAACGATGGTGATCATGAACGCGGTGAAGAAGCCCTTGACCGCCCAGGCGCGCAAATGGTGCCAGACCTGTTCAGACTCGAAATGCTCGCGCCCGATCAGCAGCGCGCCGAAGTGCCAGCAGCCGTCCTTGGGCTCGATCAGATAGCGATCGAGCCACAGCACATAGGGCACCGAAAGCACGAACAGCACCGGCGCGGCCTTGCCCAGCACCTCCATCGCGATCAGGTAGGGTTCGGCCCAGTACCACCGCGCCACCCCATAGAGGCAGGCAATGATCGCCCAGGTTGCCCACAGGCCGGCCAGCTTGGTGATCGAGATATCGGTGATTTCCGGCCCCGGCTTGGGCTGGTTCCAGTCGATCCCAGTCGAGGGATTGCGATGGACCTTGTCGATGACAAGCGACCACGCCACCATCGGCGCGGCGCAGATCACAAGCCCGGTCAGCGCCGCATTGGGCCCCGTCAGCCGCTCGCGCGGGCCGGGCAGCCCGAACATTTCGACCAGTTCGGGCCAGAAATGGCACAGAAATATCCAGCCGGTCAGCGCCAGCAGGCCAACCAGCCCGACCGCGCCCGAAACGTCGCTGGCCGGGCGCGGCGGAATCGGGATTGCGCGCGCGTTCATCGCCCCGGTCCTAGCCGTGAAGGGTTAAGAGCCGGGTAACGACGTTACTTGTCAGCGGAACGCGTTGATCTTGCCGCTATCGTCGAGCACGTAAAGCATCGAACCCGCCACCACCGGAGCCAGCGTCACCGCCGCGCCGAGTTCGGAATGGAGCAGCGGCTCGCCTTCGCCCGTTGCGGCCGACCACAGCTGGCCTTGCGAATTGGCGAACCACAGCCGGTCGCCGGCCAGCACCGGGCCAGTCCAGAAGATCGGGTTCTTCTTCTTCTTTTCGTTCTCGAAGCGCGCCAGCTGGGTCATCCAGCGAACCTTGCCGGAAGTGCGGGCGATGCACAGCAAACGGGCATCGTCGGTCAGCGTGAAGATCCAGTCGCCGGCCACCGCCGGGGTTGAGATCCCCGCCAGGTTGAGCTCCCAGATCCGCTGCCCGGTGACCAGTTCATAGGCCGCCATGCGCCCGCCCTGGCCGAGCGCATAGACCCGGCCGCGATCGATGATCGGATCGGCGTCGATATCGGTCAGCACCCCGACCGAGGTCGACAGCGAGGTCCGCGCCAAGGCGTCGGCCCACAGTTCGCGGCCGTTTTCATAGCGGTAAGCAATCAGCTCGCCGGTCGAATAGCCGGCGATCACCGTACCTTGTCCGGCAGCGGGAGCGGCCACCCCGAACACCCCGGTCTGCCCGCTCGCCGCCGATGCGTTCCAGGTCGGGGTGCCGTCGGCGGCATTGAGTCCGTAAACCTGGTTCGACATGGTCATGACGAACACGCCATTGAAGGCGATCGTCGGCGAGCCGCGCAGCGGGCCGGCCGGCTTGACCTTCCACACCACCTTGCCGTCATTGGCATCGAGCGCGGCGACTTCGCCCATGCCGGTGGTGATATAGACCCGCCCGTCGGCAAAGGCCGCGCCGCCGCCATAGACCGAGTTCGAGCCATCGCCCTTGATCTGGAAACCCTGGCTCCAGCGCAGCGCCCCGCTTTTGGCATCGAACGCGCGGACCACGCCAGCGGTGTCCATCACGAACAGCTGGCCGCCACCGACCACTGGCGATGCGGCGAGCCGCTGCTTGTTGCCCGAGCCCGCGATTTGGCCTTTCCACACTGCCCCCGGCGAAGCTGCCAGCGCGAGATTGCCATAGGCCTTGCTGGCGGTGCCGCCGGCCTGCGCCCAATCGGCGTTCTCGGCCGCGGGGGGCAGGATAACCGCGACGCTGGCGAGCGCCGGATCGACCTTGGCCCCGGTCTCAGCCCGGCTCAGGATCGGCACCCGCTTGCCGACGGTGGGAGTGGTCGGCTTGTCCTTGCCGCCAAACACCCCGCAGCCCGACAGGGCCAGCGCAAGCATCAGCGGAACAAACTGGCGGCGGCGAGAATTGTTAGCAAACATCAAGTCGAAGTCCTTGAAAAAGGAGGTCAATTCTGAAGAGCGGACGAAGGTTCGTCGGTCGGAATTTCAACCCCGCCATCATAGCCAAGGCCGCTTGCCATCTGACGGGCGCGGGCCCGCAGCGAATCCGGAATGGTCTTGTCCTTGCCGATCTGGGCAAACAACGCCCCGGCCAGATCGTTCTTGCCTTGCGCGAGATAGGCCATCGCCACCAGTTCCCCGGCGCTGCCAAAGTACGCCTTGCCCGGCACCGCCAGCGGCTTGAGGCGGGCGATGACCTGCTCGGGCTTCATCGTGTCAAACCGGATCGTCACTTCGCGGATCGCGGCGAGATCGCGGTAAGGCTGGGGCAGGCTTGCATCTGCGGCCACCGCGGCGAAGCGTTTGGCGGCATCATCGCTCTTGCCCTGCTGCTGGGTTATCGCCGCCAGCGTCATCGCCGCTGCAGCGCGGCCCCCGGCGCTGCCATCTTTGGCCAGGACTTCCAGATCGCTTGCCGCCGCGTCGGGCGCGCCTGCTTCCAGCCGGTCGAGCGCCAGCGTGATCCGCTCCGAGCGTTCGGCGGCGGCGGACTTGACCGAATTGTCCCACCACAGATAGCCGGCCAGCGCCGCCAGCCCTAGCCCGATGAGCAGCGCCAGCGGGCGGCCATAGCGGCGCAGGGTGTCAAAGAACTGCTCTTCGCGCAGCGCCTCGTCGACCTCGCGCAGGAACCCGTCCTGCTGCGCGGCCTCGCGCTTGGCGGCGATGGTGGTGGGAGCGTTGGGATCGGAAGCCAAGTTTTCGCGCCTCTGTCGGCTGGTTAATGCAATCGCGCGCTGTTTAGCGGATGGACCGGCCTTTTCAACGCCTGATCTCTGGCTGTCCCCCGGTGAAGCCGGGATGAACGGGCGGGTCAGGGAAAGGACGCGCGGCCCAGCGCCCCAGCATAGGTCTCGCGGTAGGCGGCGAGCATGGCGGCTTCGCCATATTCGGCCTCGGCGCGAGCGCGGTTGGCCTGGCCGATCGTTCGGCGCAGCGCCGCATCGTCGGTCAAGTTGGCGATTGCGCCAGACAATGCCTCGAAGTCGCCAGGCGGGGTGATGAAGGCGCGGTTGGGCGCGGCCACCATGGCGGCGATATCGCCGACCGCCGGGGCCACGACCGCCAGCCCGGCCGCCATCGCCTCGACCACCGAGATCGGAAACTGCTCGCTATCCGATGACAGCGCGAACAGATCGAACAGCGGCATCACCGCCGCGGGATCCGGGGCATGGCCGGGCAGGAACATCTGCTGCTGCAACCCCAACGCGGCGATCCGCGCTTCGATTGCTCCCCGCTCTGGCCCTTCGCCAACGATGACCAGCTTCCAGTCGGGGCGCAGGCGCTGGCAGGCATCGACCAGCAGCGGCAGGTTCTTGACCGCGCGCAGCCCAGCCATTGTGCCGATCCACAGCTCGCCCGGCTGTTTGACCAGCCCCGGCAATGCATCGGGTCTGGCCGGTCTGGCGAAAGCCTCCAGCGCAATGCCGTTGGCAATGCGGCGGACCCGGCCGGGCGACCGCTGCCATTTCGCCACGGCGATCCGCTCCAGCACCCGCGATGGCACGACCACCATCGCAGCGCCGCCCAGCGCGATCCGGCGATAGAAATTGCGCGCTGGCTTCAATCGCTGCGCTTCGTCCTGGTTGAACCCGTCTTCGTGATGGACCATTGGCGGCAGGCCGAGACCGCGGGCGAACAGGCGGTGCGCCATCACCGCATCCATCGCCCCCCAGTTGTAAGTCAGCACCAGATCGAACCCGCGCATCGCCTGCGCAATTTGACGGAGCCGCCAAGGCAGCGGCGGCCCTGCCAGTGCCGGAAAGTCGTCGGGATAGGTTACCGCAACCGCCGGATCGACCGCCGCAGCCGCACCCAGTTCACCGGGAACCGCGGATACCACCGTGTGCTCCACCCCCGGCCCGAAAAGGTTCATCAATTTGGCTGCGCGCAGTTCCTTGCCGCCTGGGGCGAAGCTTGAATGCAAGTGCAGCAGGCGCAGCGGCGTGGGCGCGGAATTCATCCCACCCGCGCCAGCAGCCGGTCGATCGCGGCCAGCGCTGCCGGTTCGTCAAGCATCGGCGCGTGGCCAACCCGGGGGATGGTCACCGCTTCGGCCTGGGGCAGGACCTTGGCCATCCGCGCCAGCGTTGCGGCCGAGAGGATATCGGACAGTTCACCGCGGAGCAGCGTGACCGGGCGCCCCTGCAAGGCTTCCAGCGCAGGCCACAGATCGACCCCCGCCTCGCCGCCGGGCCGCGCGAACGGCTCGGCGATCTTCATGTCGTAATCGAAGTGGATCCGCCCGTTGCCGCTCAGCACCATGCCGCGTTTGGCCATCGCCAGCCAGTCGGCGATTTCATAGTCGGGAAAGGCCGCGCTTTGCAGCTCCTCAATCGCCCGGGCGGCATGCATCCAGGTCGGGAACGACCGGCCCTGCCCGACATAGCTGCGAATCCGCTCAAGCCCGGCCGGGTCGATCTCCGGTCCGACATCGTTGAGCAGCACGCCCGCCAGCCGCTGCGGCCCGGCCATGGCGAGCAGCATGGTCAGGATCCCGCCCAGCGATGTCCCGAACGCCACCACCCGATCGAGCGCTTCGGCTTCGAGCAGCAAGGCCAGGTCATCGGCATATTGCAGCGGGTTGTAGCTCGCCGAATCCTTGGCATAGGCGCTATCCCCGCGGCCGCGCAGATCGACGCAGATTACGCGCCAATCCCCCGCCAGCCGCTGCGCCACATGCGCAAAATCACGCGCATTGCGGGTCAACCCCGGCACGCACAGCAGTGCCGGCCGGTCGGCGCGGCCCGGATAGTCGCGAAAATGCAGCTTCAGCCCGTCGCGGCTGGTCCAGGTGCGGTCGGCATAGACTGAAGGAGCGTCGGGGCTGGCCATGGCAGGCCAACTTATTGCTTTCCGGGCGCCATTCCGCAAGCTGCCTGTGCCGGAATTTGATCGTCCCAAAAAGCTCGAATCCAAGGCTTTCATTGCCAAAGCTGAACGGCTAAAGCGCATGCAGAATTGCGAGGATAACCGGGGTCGCAACCCTCATTCTGACGGGGCAGGTTCGCTTGAGCACGCAACAACTGGTATCCATTGAACCTGCCACTGGCGCTGAAGTCTGGCGCGGCAAGCATGGCAACGTCGACGATATCGTCGGCCGCGCGCGGCGTGCCTGGCCGGCTTGGGCTGCCCAGCCGTTGGCCAACCGCATGGAGCTGGTCCGCCGCTTTGCCAACGAAGTACGCAAGGACGCCGACAAACTGGCAACGATGATCGCGCGCGAAACCGGCAAGCCAATGTGGGAAGCGCGCACCGAGGTTGAAAGCGTGGTCAACAAGGTCGAGATTTCGATCCGCGCCTATGCCGAGCGCACCTCGCAACGCAAACTTGACAATGCCATGCAGGGCACCGCCGCGCTGCGCCACAAGCCGCACGGGGTGCTGGCGGTGCTGGGTCCTTACAACTTCCCGGCGCATCTGCCCAACGGCCACATCGTTCCGGCATTGATCGCAGGCAATGCGATCGTCTTCAAGCCTTCTGAAAAAACTCCGGCAACCGCCGAGCTGCTGGTCCAGTGCTTCCATCGTTCCGGCATTCCGGCGGCAGTAGTGCAGTTGCTGATCGGCGGTCCCGAAGAAGGCCAGGCGCTGGTCGGGCACGAGGGCGTCGATGGGGTGCTGTTCACTGGATCGGCCCACACCGGCATTTCAATCAGCCGCAGGCTTGCTGCCCGGCCCGACAAAATCGTCGCGCTGGAGATGGGCGGCAACAATCCGATCGTGGTCTGGGACACTCCCAAGATTACCGATGCAGCCGCGCTGATAGTCCAGTCGGCCTTTACCAGCGCCGGTCAGCGCTGCACCGCCGGACGGCGCCTGATAATCAAAGCCAATCTCTATGACGCAGTGATAGCCGAAGTGAAGCGGCTGGCCGACCGGATCATCGTCGGCGGACCGTTCGATGAGCCCGCCCCGTTCATGGGCCCGGTGATCGACAATGCCGCCGCCGACGGCCTGACCGAGAGCTTCCTCTATCTGCTCAGCCACGGCGGCAAGGCGATCAAGCACCTGGTCAGGCCAAATGACGATCTGCCGTTCCTTTCGCCTGCAATCATCGACGTTACCGCGATCAAGGAACGACCCGATGTCGAACTGTTCGGCCCGCTGCTGCAAGTGGTTCAGGTCAAGGATTTCGACGAGGCGATTGCCGAGGCCAACAACACCCGTTTCGGCCTCTCCGCTTCGCTGGTCGGCGGCACTCCGGCCGAATACAACCGCTTCTGGGCGAATATCCGCGCCGGGGTGATCAACTGGAACCGCCCGACCAACGGCGCCTCTTCGGCTGCGCCGTTCGGCGGGGTAGGCCTTTCGGGCAATCACCGCCCCAGCGCCTATTACGCGGCCGATTATTGTGCCTATCCGGTCGCCTCGACCGAGATGGAACAGCCCCGCGCGGTGATCGGCGTCGGCCTGCGCGAGAGCTGATCAGCGCTCGCTGGTAATCAACACCACTTCGGTCAGATCCTTGTCGAGCGGCCTGGCGAACACCGCAAAGTCCAGCCCCTTGCCGGTACCCATCAGCACATCGTCGCTGCCTTCCTTGCGCGCAGTCAGCTTCTGGCCGGCCTTGCCTGCGGTGGTGGCATAGAAGGCCAGGACGTCGCCGGGCGCAACCGGGGTGACGAATACCACCACTCTGATCCGGCAGCCCGCGGCATCGCTGCCCGCCGCCATCCGGGCATGACCGCGCGGATAGACCGGCAGCGCCGCGGGCAGCCGCGCCGCCCAGATGAAGCTGTAATCCAGGCGTTCAGCGCAGCCTGTGGTCAGCTCGGGCAGGGCCTGGGCGATGGCCTTGGGGGTAAGCATGCCGGCCAGCCGCGAGCTATCGAGCCCCGGCACGCGCGCCGGCAGCGCGGCAAGCTTGCCGCCGGTGAGGTCAAGCGCGGCGGCTTTCGCGCGTTCAGCCTCGTCGGGTCCGATCTTGTCGGGCGGCAGTTCGGCGCTGGGCGGGCCGCCGCCCTGCAGCGCCGAATTGCCGCGGTTCTGGCTGGCAAGATCGGGGTCGGCCATGATCGGATCGGCCAGCGCCCCGGCGATCGCCGGATCGCGCTCGGCGCGATTGTCCTCGCGCTTGTCGGCGCCGCCGCAAGCGGTGAGCAGCAGGGTAAGAAGAAGCAGGCGCGGCGACATGGTGCAGGCTTCATGCCGCAAGTCCGGGGCGGCGCCAAGAGGCGGATGTGGGCGCGCGCGCCCCCTTGAGGGGAGCGCGCGCCGCGCAGTGCGACCCATGCGACCCGCACACTGCGTTTGCCGGACTCAGCCGAAAGGGAGGAGGCGAATCCGGCTCTGGTTGCAACTGTTACCAGATTGATCCTGAACCCCCGGCAACCGCGCGCCCTTGCGGCAATTGGCACAGGCCGCTAGCGCCGCCGGGTATGGAACGGCACTCCGCGCCCACCGCGCCCGGCGCACTCGGCATGGCGCTTGGCGCGCACCTGTTCTGGGGGCTGATGCCGCTTTACCTGCTGCTGGTCGCCAGCGTCCCGGCGTTCGAACTGGTGGGCTGGCGGGTGGTCTTCACGGTGCCGCTGTGCCTGGCGTTTGTGGCGCTGCGCCGCCAGACCGGCGAGGTGCTTGCCGCCCTGCGCAACTGGCAAGTGCTGCGGCTGCTGCTTTGCAGCGCCGCCATGATTTCGGCCAACTGGCTGATCTATATCGCCGCAATCCAGGCGGGCCACGTCCTCGCCACCAGCCTGGCTTATTACCTGACCCCGCTGCTGCAGGTAGCTGCGGGTACCCTGTTTCTCGGCGAGCGGCTCGGGCGGCGGCAATGGATCGCGGTTGCGCTCGCCGGCCTAGGGGTGGTGCTGCTCGCCTGGGGACCGCTCGACATGCTGTGGATCAGCCTGTCGCTGGCCTTGTCCTGGGGAATTTACGGCCTGATCCGCAAGATCACGCCGGTCGGGGCACTGCCGGGGCTGACGATCGAGACGCTGGTGATCCTGCCAGGCGCGGTTGCGCTTGCCGCCTGGTACGCCGCCACACCTGCCGGATCGAGCTTCGGCGGCGACGCCGGGCTGTCATTGGCAATCGCCTTTTCCGGGGTGGTTACCGCAGTACCGCTGACGCTCTTCGCGGTGGCATCGCGGCGGATGGACTTCACCACGCTCGGCATGCTCCAATTCGCTTCGCCGACCCTGGTGTTCATCCTTGGCATCACCGTCTTCGAACTTCCGCTGCGCCCGCTCCAGTTGCTGAGCTTCGCGCTGATCTGGGCTGCGATCGGCGTTTTTCTGTGGGACCTTTACCAGCGCCGTTCAGTCAGTCAGGCGCCAGCCTAGCGTCTCGCCGGCGTGGAACGGGACAATCGCGGTGCCGTTCGCATCCAGCATTGCAGGGACTTGGGCCGAGGCCCGTTCCAGCGTGACCGTGCCCTGGTTGACCGGGAGCCCGTAGAACGCCGGTCCGTGGAGCGAGGCGAACCCCTCGAAATGGTCTAGCGCGCCTTCCTCGTCGAACACGGCAGCGTAGCTCTCCAGCGCATAGGGTGCATTGAAGATCCCCGCGCAACCACAGGCCGCTTCCTTGGCGCTGACGCTGTGCGGTGCACTGTCGGTGCCGAGGAAGAACTTGGCATTGCCCGAGGTTGCCGCCTTGCGCAGCGACAGCCGGTGCGCCTCGCGCTTGGCCACCGGCAGGCAATAGGCATGCGGGCGGATCCCGCCGGCGAACATCGCGTTGCGGTTGATGTGGAGGTGCTGCGGGGTAATCGTCGCCGCGACATTGCTGCCCGCGGTTTCGACAAAGCCCACCGCCTGCTGGGTGGTGATGTGCTCGAACACCACTTTCAGCCCCGGCAGGTCGTGCACCAGCGGGGCGAGCACCCGGTCAATGAACACCGCCTCACGGTCAAAAATGTCGATCGCCGGATCGGTCACCTCGCCGTGGACCAGCAGCGGCATGCCGATCGCCTGCATCCGCTCCAGCGCGGCGCGGATGATCGCCACATCGGTTACCCCGTGCGCCGATCCGGTGGTGGCATGGGCGGGATAGAGCTTGGCGGCGGTGAATACGCCTTGCGCAAAACCGCGCGCCAGTTCGTCCGGGTCGCTGCTGTCGGTCAGGTAAGCGGTCATAAGCGGGGTGAATTCGGCGCCCGGTGGAAGCGCAGCCAAGATCCGCGCGCGATAGGCCCGCGCTGCTTCGACAGTGGTCACCGGCGGCGAGAGGTTGGGCATCACGATTGCCCGGGCAAATTGCCGCGCGGTGTAGGGCAGCACCCCCGCCATCACCGCGCCATCGCGCAAGTGGACGTGCCAATCGTCCGGGCGGCGGATGGTCAAGCGATTCGGCGGGCTGCTCATCCCTTCCCCTTAGTCAGCCAAGCCCCTATCTGTCACCCATGACCGCAACCCGCCTCACCTCCCGTGCCGTGATCCGCCTCTCCCCGACCGAGCTAGGCGAGGATGTTCGAGACTTCCTGCAAGGGCTGGTGACCAACGACGTCGCCGGCGACTTGCCGGTCTGGACGGCGCTGCTCACCCCGCAAGGCAAGGCCCTGTTCGACTTCCTGGTCTGGGGAAACGGCACCGACTTGCTGCTCGATTGCGAGGCCGCACAGGCCGAAGCTCTGGTCAAACGCCTCGCGCTTTACCGTCTGCGCCGCAAGATCGGGATCGCGATTGATGCCTCGCTCGGGGTGCATTGGCAACCCGGCGAAGGCCCCTCACCCGACCCGCGTCTGGCCGCGCTCGGTCAGCGTTGGCTGGGTTCAAGCGGATGGAGAAAGTGCCGATCTGCAATGGCTTGTGCACCGACTTTCGCACGGCGTCTGCGAAGGTGCTGCCGAACTTGGCGACCTGCTCTGGCTCGAATGCAACGCCGCCGAGCTGAACGGGGTGTCGTTCAACAAGGGCTGCTACGTCGGCCAGGAAAACACCGCGCGGATGAACTGGCGCGCGAAGGTCAACCGGCGGCTGGTGGTGGTGCCGCTGGGCGAGAGCGATCCGGCGCGGCAGCGGGTTGCCTATCCCGAGCTGGGGCTGGCAGTCGATCACCGCCGGGTCGAGGATATCGCAGCCAGAGTGGCTGCCGGCCTGGCTTCAGCCAGCCTGACCCGGCACCAGCAATCCCTGCCTTCAGCGCCGCCTCGATCAGCATCTGCTTCGGCAGTATCGCGCGCCGAAGTCCGCGGCAGTTCGAGGCTTTGGGTCAGCGGCCCGCCCATCAGCGCATCGCCCAGCGCCATCAGGCACAAGCGCATGGGTTATCTCGCGCATCGAGCCGCGTTGAACTCGCCCAGATCCTCGACCAGATCGTGGATCGCCTCGAGCAGCGGATCGAGCGCGTCCTCGTTGCCGCTCATCAGCATCCAGGTGGCAAGCGCGCCGCCGCCTTCCTTGTCGAAGGCATCGAAAGTCAGATCGACCACTTCGCGCGGGGACTGCCCTCGCCGCTGCGGCTGGCGATCACCGCTTCCTCGATGGTCGCGCAGATCGTCGTCGCGAGATGCCGCGCCAGCTCCTTCTGCAGGCCCGCCGCCGAGCCGAAATGGTGGAGCAGGTTGGCGTGGGTGCGTCCGATCCGCGAGGCGACGGCCTTCAGCGTAACCGCCTGCGGGCCCAGCTCGATCAGCAGCGCCCGCGCCGCTTCCAGCGCAACCGTGCGGCTCTCTTCCTGGGTCAGGCGCTTTCTTATTGACATTGATGTAAGTTACTCTATCGGGGCAATGATGAACGCGCCAGTCAAATTCTCCCTCGACGTAGAACCCGCATCCTCAACAGGCAAGGTGGTTCCGACCCCCGCAGACCTTGAAATCACCGTGCGCGACCAGCGCTTTGGCCGCGTGGCCAAACCATCGCGGTGGTGGCTGGGCGGCGATCCAATCGCTTCGACCTGGCACAACGCGCTGTCCGCCACCTTCCCCCGCGGCGAGGCGATGTTCATCGAATCGGTCAAGGCCTTCCGCGACGGCGCCCCGCCCAAGCTGGAGGCAGAAATTCGCGCCTTCGTTCGCCAAGAGGTCAACCACAGCCGCGAGCACGTGGTGTTCAACAAAGCCGCCGCCGATGCTGGCTATGACATGGCGCAGATCGACGCCCGGGTGGAAGAGCTGATGGCCCTGATCAAGCAACGCCCGCCAATCGTCAATCTGGCGGCGACGATCGCGCTGGAGCACTTCACCGCGATCATGGCGCACGAATTCCTCGCCAATCCGAGGCATTTCGGCAGTGCCGAGCCGGAAACCGCTGCAATGTGGCGCTGGCACGCGACCGAAGAGATCGAGCACAAGGGCGTCGCCTTCGACACCTGGCTCCACGCCACCCGCGACTGGAGCATGTGGCGGCGCTGGAAGCTCAAGTCGGTGATGATGATGATCATCACGCTCAACTTCTTCCGCAACCGCTGGAACGACACGGTCGAGCTGCTGCGCCAGGACGGCTTGACCGGCTGGAAGGTCAAGGCGCGGCTGGCGTGGTACCTGGTCGGCACCCCCGGCGTGGTCCGCAAGATCGTGCCCGCCTGGTTCGCCTATTTCCTGCCCGGCTTCCACCCCTGGAACCACGACGACCGCGCGCTGATCGGCAAGACCCAAAGCGATTTTCCCGACGCGGTGCTGGCGTAACGACAATCCTCTCTATTTTGCGAAGCCAACTGGGGGAGGTGGCCGCGCTGAAGGCGGATCGGAGGGGTGATAGGCGCCATAACGCCTCCGTCGTGACCCTACGGCCCCTCCGCCTCGTTTTACCCGGCACCTCCCCCAATGGGGGAGGATGTCTTGTGCTTAGGCCGCGCGCATTTCTACCATGATCGGTTCGCCAAGGTCGCAGTTGCCCGGCTCGGCAAGCTCAAGGCTGTGCTCGACCGAAGCGACCTCCTGACCACGGGCCAGACAAAAGCGCTGGCGCTGCCTGCCCGTAGGGCTGAAGCCGATCTTGCGCAAAACCCGTCCAGAGGCGGGGTTGTCGGCAAAGTGACCTGCAACCAGCCGTCGATGCCCCAGCGTGCGGGCAAGCCCGATCACCGCCCGCGCGGCTTCGGTGGCAAAGCCCCTGCCCCAGTGCTCGCGGGCGAACCAGTAGCCCAGCTCAACCTCGTCGCCATCCTCGGCCAGACCGATGCAGCCGATGATCTGAGCTGGCTGGCTGCTGGTCGGCAGGGTCACGAAGAAGTGCGGGCAGCGCGGCAGCTGCGGCTGGCTGGCGAACCAGCGCGCGTCTTCCGCCGTATAGGGCCACGGCACTTTGGCCAGGTTCCTGACCACCGCCTCGTCGTCGATCCGGCTTAGCAACTCTTCCCAGTCCTCGGGCCAGCCTGGCCGCAGGAACAGTCTTTCACTGCGAATGAACATCTGTGTCTCCCATCATCCGCCCCACGCCTGGGCTTGTAACCCCGGCGCGTGACAATGCCGTTACGCCTTGCGCCGGGAAGCGCGCCGATTGCGGCACCCGGGCAAAGCTGTGCAGAGGGAGAGATGAAAAGAGGGAGATGGGTGGCCCCTCTCCCTCGTTCAGCCAGACCATTGCGAGTCCGGCGGGGGGCCATCCATCAGGATGACCCGTTATCGGTCATCCAGCTATTCGGCGGCGACTGCCATATCGACCGACACGTACTTGCGGCCAAGCTTGCCATCGTGGAATCGCACGCGGCCCGCGGTCAGCGCAAACAAGGTATGATCCTTGCCCAGGCCGACATTGGCGCCCGGGTAAACGCGGGTGCCGCGCTGGCGGATAATGATGTTGCCGCCGACCACTTCCTGGCCGCCGAACTTCTTGACGCCGAGGCGGCGGCCTGCCGAATCGCGACCGTTGCGCGAGGAGCCGCCTGCTTTCTTGTGTGCCATCTCAAACTACTCCGAAATCTTATTCAGCGGCGGCCGGCTTGGCGGCCTTCTTGGCCGGAGCCTTTTTGGCGGGCGCCTCGGCAGCGACTTCGGCAGCCACTGGGGCAGCTTCCTTCTTGGGAGCGGCCTTCTTGGCTTCGGCGCCGACCGCCAGGATCCGCAGCAGGGTCAGCTGCTGGCGGTGGCCGTTTTTGCGGCGATAGTTGTGGCGGCGACGCTTCTTGAAAACGATCACCTTTTCGCTCTTGGCCTGAGCGATGATCTCGGCCGAGACCACGATACCCTTGGCGTCCTTGACCTCACCGCCGTCACCGGCCAGCAGGACATCGCCCAAGGTGATGGTTTCACCGGCTTCGCCAGCCAGCTTCTCAACCGCGATCTTGTCTCCGGCGGCAACCCGGTATTGCTTGCCGCCTGTGCGCACTACAGCGAACATGGTACCCTTATCCATTCATCGTCGTGTTCCGCGTGGCCGAATCGAACCGCGCAGCGGACACCCCGCCAGACGGCAGGGGGGTCCAAAGAAGGGCTGCCCCTAATCGAAGCCTCCGAAACTGTCAACGCAGGAAGCGGAACGCTGGCAAGCTTTTGCGACCATGCTATGGGCTGAGCATGATCCGCACATTATCCCTGATCCTTGCTGTCGCATCGGCGCTCGCTTTGACTGCCTGCGCCAACAGCCAGGACAACTTCCCCTCGCTCGCGCGTCGTCCGGCGGAACGGCTCAATACCCCGGCGCCGGATGCCACGCCCGCGCCAGCACCGACGCAAGCGACGCCTGATCCGGCGTTTCTGGAACGGATCGCGGGGCAGATGGCAAAGGCCAGGTCCGCACATGACCGTTTTGTCGCCCGCACCGGCCCGGCCCGTGCGCTGGTTGCCGCGGCGTCGGGTGCGCCAGTGGCCAGCGAAGCCTGGTCGGTCGCGACGATCGCCCTCTCCGAACTCGAGGCCGCGCGCAGCGAGGCGATGATCGCGCTGGCTGAACTCGATGGGCTCTACGCCCGGGCTGAAGTCGATGGCACCAATTCACCCGCACTGACAAAGGCACGTACCACAGTAATGGCAATTGTCGGCGAGCAAGATCAGGTCCTCGCCGATCTGCAAGGACGCCTTGAGAGCTAACCCAGCGTCCCCACCGTCACGGCAATAATCACGCCCCAAACCAGAATCAGCACTGGCAGGATCAACACTTGCACGGTGGCATCACCAGCGGCAACACGGCCTGTATACGTTGCAATTCCGCGATTCTGAAACTGGTTCCAGCCCATTGCCTTGGCTGGATTGGGCGGGTCCATCCGCGCCCACTTCGCCGCGGTTCCAGCGAACATCGCCACGAACAGCACGCAGACCGCCATCGGGATCGCCAAGCCTGGCTCCATCAAGGCCAGCGACATCACCAGCAGAAACCCGAAATAGCACGCTGCGGTCAGGACATAGAGCCGGGTGGGCAATTCGAAGGTACGATCAATAGCGCTGCGCGGCGGTGCAGCGCTGATTATCGCAGTTTCGCTCAGGACGGTGCGGGCGATGCGTTTGGACATTGGTTGCTCCTTGTCTGGAGCAACCTTGCGCCGCCATTCGGTGCACCGCCTTTATTTCGATCAATCGCGCCAGCGCGCCTTGTCCGCGTAGTCCTCAGCCCGCGGCTCGATCCAGTGCCATACGCCGCCGCGCAGCTCGCGTTTCCAGAACCAGCTTTCGCTTTTGAGGTGGTCCATCGCGAAATCGACCGCATCGATCGCGGCGCGGCGGTGCGCAGCCGCGGCGGAAACGCAGACGATTGGCTCCCCTGGCTGCATCACTCCGGTGCGGTGCAGGATCAGTATCCCCATCAGGCCAAACCGCTCGGCCGCGCTTTCTGCCAGTGCCTGCATCCCCAGCAGGGTCAGCGGGGCATAGTGGCTGAGTTCCAGCGCTTGCACTCCGCCCTCACCGCGGACTTCGCCGACAAAGGTGCAGACTCCGCCGAGCCCAGGATGGGCCTGCGTAAACGGCCCGATGAATTGGCCGGGAATGAACATCTGATCGAGCAAGCGGACGTCGATCACGGCACTAACCACCGCTGACCGGGGGCAGAAACGCCAGCTCATCACCGTCACCCAGTGCAATCGCGCCATGTTCGGCAATCAGTTCGCCGTTGAGCGCCCAGCGGACCCGCTCGTCAGTCAGCGCAAGCGCCAGTTCGGGCGGCAAGGTAGCGAGAATATCTGCAAGCGGCGCGGCTGCAACTTCGCGCTCGGCAGCGCCGGCCACGTCTTGCAGCCGGCCCAGGAACACAAGCTTAGCGGGCATTTCAGCCCCCAGTGGCCGACATGTGGCGGGCAAGATGCGGCGCCGCACCGGCACGATCGATCACGAAATGGTGACGCTCCGGCTTGATCCGCATCGCCGTGTTGAGCGCCGCGGCCAAGGCCGCGTCGGCATCGTCCGAGCGCAGCGCGGCGCGCAGATCGACCTGCTCGGTGCCGCCCAGGCAAGCAAACAGCTGGCCGGTAGCGGTGACCCGCACCCGGTTGCAGCCCTCGCAGAAATTGTTGGTCAGCGGGGTGATGAAGCCCAGTCGGCCGCCGGTCTCCGCTACATCGACATAGCGCGCCGGACCGCCACTGCGGTGATCGCTGGGGGTCAGAGTGAAGCGCTGCTCCAGTTCGGCGCGAACCCCAGCGAGCGGCAGGTAGTGATCGAAGCGGTCGCCATCGACCTCGCCCAGCGGCATCACCTCGATCAGGGTCAGCTCGATCCCGCGCGCATGCGCCCAGGCGATCAACTCCGGGATTTCTGCCTCATTGATCCCTTTGAGCGCGACGGTGTTGAGCTTGACCTTGAGCCCTGCCGCCTGCGCCGCGGCAATCCCTTCGAGCACTTGCGGCAGCGAATCACGCCGTGCGAGCTTGGCAAACCCCTCGCGGTCCAAAGTGTCGAGCGAGACGTTGATCCGCCGTACCCCGGCTTCGTATAGATCCCCGGCAAACTCGGCGAGGCGGGTCGCATTGGTGGTCAGGGTCAGCTCTTCCAGCCCATCCCCCAGCTTGCGCCCCAGCGCCTGGACCAGCTCGATCATGTCGCGGCGCACGAGTGGCTCGCCCCCGGTCAGGCGGATCTTGGTTACCCCACGAGCGATGAAGCCAAGCGCCAGCTGGTGCAGTTCTTCCAGGCTCAGCACTTCCTTGCGCGGCACGAATACCTGCCGTTCGGGCATGCAATAGGAACAACGCAGATCGCAGCGGTCGGTCACCGACAGCCGCAGATAGGATATCCGCCGGTTGAACTGGTCGATCAGGGGGGCCGGACTGTTCATGATGCCTTCTATACCACCGTTCCCTCATCAAGCACCAGATACTGCCCGGTGATGCCTTGACCACTGTCAATTAGGTTGAGCGCCGCCGCTATACCGGCTTCGCTTGCCGCCGCCACGGCGTTGACCCGGTGCGGCGCAGCAGCGCGGGCCAGTTCCTGCACCGCAGCAAGGCGCCACAGGCGGTGCGTGTGGTCGGCGGACGGAAAGACCAGCAGCAGATCGGCACCGCGCGTCAGGTCTGGAAGAATGCGTGCGTGAAACTTCGCCGCAGCGTCCAGCGGCGCCGGCGGCAAACCCTCGATCCGCACCAGTTCCATCAGCGCCGCTCGCGGCTCAGGGTAATCCCGATCGCCTCGCCGTTCTCGGCGATCGCCAGTTTGACGATCTTGACGCTCACCGCTTCTACCCGCTCGTCCTGCACAAACAGCGTCTCGCAGACATGGTCGGCTACCGCCTCAATCAGCTTGAAATGCACACCTTCGGGAAACGCGTGGCTGGCGGCGAACTTGAGGTCCATGTAGTTTTTGCTGGCATCGAGCGGGGTATCGGGCGCGTAGCGCGGCGCCGGCTTGATCCGGACCGTGATGGTGAAACGCAGCGGCTGCGGGCGCCCGGTCTCTTCCGAATAGATCCCGGTCAGCACCTCGTGCTCGAAATCGGCGACTTCCAGGATCAGGCGATCGGTCATGGATTGCTCCAGCGGGCGAATATCGCGGTCGGCAGAAGTCTGGCATCGGAGCCTTCCTCGCCCACTGCAAGCTCGCCGTGCTCAATCCGGCCCGGCAGGTCACGAAATATCTCGTCGATCAGCCCTGCTAATGCCAGCGAACTCATCCGCACCGCATAGACGGTGAGAAACAGGAAGCGGCTGTCGGCGTCGAGCAACTGGCGGCAATCGGCGATCAGCGCGGGCAGATGCTCTTCCAGCCGCCAGACCTCGCCTTCGGGTCCGCGCCCGAACTTGGGCGGATCGAGGATGATCCCGTCATAACGCTTGCCGCGCCGCACTTCGCGCGCCGTGAACTTGGTGGCATCATCGACCAACCAGCGGATCGGGCGCTCGCTCATGCCAGAGAGCGCGGCGTTGTCGCGCGCCTGGGCGACCGACTTCTTGCTGGCATCGACGTGGGTCACCGGGCCGGTACGGCTGAGCGCAAGGCTGCCTACACCGGTGTAACCGAACAGGTTGAGGGTCTGAGCATCGCTGCGCCCGGCCAGACGCTCCCCCATCCACTCCCACACCGGGGCCATGTCGGGGAAGAAGCCAAGGTGGCGGAACGGGGTGCACTGCGCGGTGAACTTCGCTTCACCCCAAGCCAGCGGCCAGCCCTCTTGCGGGACCGGAGCGGCGAATTGCCAGCGTCCGCCGCCATCCTCGTCCGATCCGGGGACAAATTCGCCGTGCGCGATCCAGGTGTCCAGTCGTGGTCGCCACAAGGCCTGCAGATCGGGGCGGATGAACTGGTAGGGTCCGTAGCGTTCAAGCTTGCGGCGATCGCCCGAATCGATCAGGCTATAATCGGCCCAGGCTTCCCCGATCATCACGACCGGCGTCAGAACCAACCCGGCCATTAGCCCCGCGGCACCGCATGCTTGGCGATATAGTCGGCGATGGCAGCGTAATCGCCGGGCAGTTCGACCAGCCGCTCCTCGCGCTGAAACAGGTCGCCGATCCGATTGGTCAGGCCCGGGCGCTGGCCGGTGGCGCGCTCTACCGCGTCGCGGAACTTGGCGGGGTGGGCGGTGGCAAGCGTCACCACTGGAACCTCGGCCCGCAGCCCAGAAGCGCGCGCGGCGTGGAGTCCGATCGCGGTGTGCGGATCGAGCAGTTCGCCGGTGTTCTCCCAGGCCCAGCGCAGAGCCTGGGCCATGTCATCGGCATCGGCCCGCGCGCTGGAGAACAGCGCTGCGGCGCCTTCGCGCTGCATATTGCTGAGTTGCATCGCCTTGGTCGCTTCGAACCCCGCCATTTGCGCGGCCAGCGCCGCCCCGTCGCGCCCGCCGAGATCGAACAGCAGCCGCTCGAAGTTTGAGGAGACCTGGATGTCCATCGACGGCGCGGCGGTGGGGGTCACCTTCCCGGCCGAATAGTCGCCGCTGGTCAGCGCGCGGTGGAGGATATCGTTGACGTTGGTGGCAACGATCAGCCGCTCGATCGGCAAGCCCATCTGCGCCGCGACATAGCCGGCGAAGACATCGCCGAAATTGCCGGTCGGCACGGCGAAGGCGACCTTGCGGCCAGGCGCGCCCAATTGCAGCGCGGCGGCGAAATAGTACACCACCTGGGCCATCAGCCGCGCCCAGTTGATCGAATTGACCGCGCCGATCGCGAACCGCCCGGTGATCGCGGGATCGTTGAACATCCGCTTCACGGTCGCCTGGGCATCGTCGAACGTCCCTGCCACCGCGATGTTGTGAACATTGGGGGCGAGCACCGTGGTCATCTGGCGGCGCTGGACGTCCGATATGCGCCCCTTGGGGTGGAGCATGAAAATGTCGATCCGCGCGCGCCCCGCCACCGCGTCGATCGCCGCCGAGCCGGTATCGCCCGAGGTCGCCCCGACGATGGTCAAGGGATCGCCGCCGCGCGCCAGGAACTCCTCGAACAGCAGCCCAAGCAGTTGCAGCGCGACGTCCTTGAACGCCAGGGTTGGGCCGTGGAACAGCTCGAGCAGCCAGTGCTGCTGGTCGAGCTGCTTCAATGGGGTGACGGCGGCATGGGCGAAGCGGCCATAGGCCTGGGTGGTGAGTTCGAGCAGGCGCTGCGGCGTCAGGCTGTCGCCCACAAACGGCTGCATCACCTTCTGGGCGAGCTCGGCATAAGGCAGCCCGGCCATCGCCGCGATCTCAGCCTCGCTGAACCGTGGCCACTCGCGCGGCACATAGAGCCCACCGTCCGACGCCAGCCCCGCCAGCGTCGCGCCGGCAAAATCAAGCGCCGGAGCGCTGCCGCGGGTGGAGATGTAGTCCATTGCGAGCGCGCGTTAGCGGCGGGAGGCGTTGGAGGCAATCCTCCCCGGAACGGGGAGGTGGCAGCCCGCAGGGCTGACGGAGGGGTCGCGACCTGTCGGCAAGGGCTGTGGCTGGCGGTTAGTTCCCGACCCCTCCGTCACGCCTTCGGCGCGCCACCTCCCCGTTCCGGGGAGGATTGGAACCGCTTCCTCAACGCCAGCGCGTAGATGACCAGCGCGGTAGCCGCGAACAGGAACCACTGAATCGCGTAGGACCAGTGGTTGTTGGGGATATCGCCCGGATTGGGGCGGGCGCTGGCTTGGAGTCCGGCAAGCGGCTGTTCCGCAATCAAGCGCATGCCTGGGGCGATCGCTCCGACGATTTCGCCGCCTTGCCAGGTGAGCGAAACGGGCTGTTTCGACCAGCCAGCCACAACATTGGCCTTGCGCCCGTCGCCAAGATCGCAGGCAAAGACATGGGCCCAGCCTGCCTCTCCAAACTCGCTACGACCGGCAACTGGCTGATCTGGTCCAACGCTGCGGCAGTCGATCCGGGCGCGACGGTACAGCACCTTGTCAAGCGCCGCCGCCTTCCGCGGCCACGCAACTACGGAACTCAACACCCAGTTGTTAGAATAGCGGTCAAGCAGAGCTTCCTTTTCCGCCATCCGATCGAGTTGCCACAGGCCCAGCGCGATCATCACTGCCACCGCGGCCAGCACGATTAGCGTCGGGATGATCGGAACGCGGCGCATGAGCTCAGTCTCCCCGAATGTCCGCGCCGGTCGCCTCGCGGGCGCTGCGCCGGAACTCGGTGACCAGCAGCGCGGCCTTGGTAATCCTGAGCCCGCCCAGTGTCGCGCCGGCAATCAGCGGCGCCCACAGCACCACGTGAACCCAGATCGGCGGATCGAAGCTGAACTCCACCCACAAGGCCAGCCCGACCACCACTGCCCCGATCACCATGATCAGGAACGCCGCAGGACCATCGCCGACGTTGAACTTGGCATAGTCCAGCCCGCAGGCGCGGCAGCGCGGGGCGAAGCGGTGAGCCCATCGAACAGCCCCTTGGCGCCGCATTGCGGGCACAGACCGAAAAAGGCAGCCTGCGCCAAGCGCCGGTTCAGGCACTGCCCATGCACCACGGATCCGGCTGATGGTCGACCGGCTGCCCAGCCTGATCCGGCGCGGGAAACCGTGCCTTGAACGTGAAAGCTTGCGGACATGGGCCATTCCGATCGAGCAGCCACAACCGCGCCAGACCATCCTGGACGGTCGGGATTGTCCCCGCCGGGATCCACCACAGTGCCTGATAGGCGCCTTCGAAGCGCTCGAAGTAGTCGCGGCGCCGCGCCATCACCGGGGTATGCGCGCTGCGATAGACGAACTCGAACAGGCTTTCGGCATCGCGCCAGACCGACATGTTCGCGGCCAGCAGCGCATCGGGCGAGAAGCTGTATAGCGGTAGCGTTTCCGCTTTCATCCTGCAGCCGCCAGACAAACCCGGGACCGAACTCGGCCAATCGCGTTGATCCGGTCGAGCGCGTCGAAGAACGGCGCAACCCGCGGATCCCCTTGCCGGCGCAACAAGACGCCCGACGTTGATCTGGGCGAGTTGCCAGCCCTGGTCCATCAGTGGATCGGCGCGCCCCATCCGCCCCAGATATAGACGGCGACGAACAGGAACAGCCAGACCACGTCGACGAAGTGCCAGTACCACGCCGCCGCTTCGAAGCCGAAGTGCTGGCGCGGAGTAAAGTGGCCGAGGTAGGCGCGGCGCAGGCAGACGATCAGCATGATCGTGCCGACGATGACGTGGAAACCGTGGAAGCCCGTCGCCATGTAGAACGACGAGCCATAGGTGTTCTCGCCAAAGCCGAACGGGGCGTGGGCATATTCATAGGCCTGGATGCAGGTGAACAGCACGCCGAGGATGATCGTTGCCCACAGGCCTTTCTTCAGGCCGTCGCGGTCGCCGTGGATCAGCGCGTGGTGGGCCCAGGTCACCGTGGTGCCCGAACACAGCAGGATCAGCGTGTTGAGCAGCGGCAGATCGAACGGATCCATCACCGCTTCGATCCCCTTGGGCGGGAACTGCCCGCCAACCACTTCGGCAAACTCGTTCGGGAACAGGGCGAAATCGAAGAACGCCCAGAACCAGCCGGCAAAGAACATCACTTCCGAGGCGATGAACAGGATCATCCCGTAGCGCTGGTGAAGCTGGACAACGGGGGTGTGATCGCCGGCATGCGCCTCGCCGATGATCTTGGAAAACCACTGGAACAACGCCGCCAGCAGCAGCGCCATGCCCAGCCAGGGAACGAACTTGCCGCCCGGCATCTCGTTCATGAACAGCACCATGCCGGTGGTGAAGCTGAGTGCGCCGAGCATGGTCAGCAGCGGCACCAGATCGGGCGGCAGGATGTGGTAATCGTGGTTCTTGGTGCCGGCCATTGCCTTATGGTCCCCGTCTGAACGTGAGCCAGCGGACTGACCGCCGGCAAGAATTGCGCCCCGCCCTTATCGCGCCGCCTGCGCCGGGTCCAGTGCCTTTGCGCCCGGTTTCAACGCTTCCGACTGATCGGCGGAAACGTGGAAGGTGTAGCTCAGCGTGATCGCCTCGATATCCTTGGTTTCGGGATCGTCGAGGATCTTGGGATCGACGAAGTAGATCACCGGCATATCGACCGCCTGACCCGGCCCGAGGGTCTGCTGCTCGAAGCAGAAACACTGGATCTTGGTGAAGTAGAGCCCCGCCTGGGCCGGTTCGACATTGAAGCTGGCAACCCCGGTGACGGCCTTGTTGCTGAGGTTCTCGGCGCGGTAGAACGCCATCTTGCGCGCGCCGATCGCCAGATCCTGGGTGACCTGGCTGGCGGCGAACTTCCACGGCATCCCGGCCTCGACATTGGCGTCGAAGCGGACCGAGATGGTCTTCCCGGCAACCTTGACGGTAGCCGCCTGAGCCTCGCCGATCCGCTGGGTGGTCCCGCCCAGCCCGGTAACCTGGCAGAACCAGCGGTAGAGCGGAACCGAGGCGAACCCGAGCCCAAGCATCGCCAGCGCCAGCGCGGCTGCAAACAGCGCGGTGCGGCGGTTGCGGGCAGGATCGAGCGCAAGCGCGGTCATAGAGTTATCCGAACTGAGCGATGGTGATGAAGTAGAACAGCACCACCATCCCGAGCAAGAGCAGCGCCACCGCGCGGTTGCGGCCTTTGATGATCCGCTTGCGCTGGGCTTCGTGGTCGTTGGGGGCAAGCATCGGCTTCATCCTATCAGGAAACGGTCCGCCACCAGCGCGGCGAACAGGGCAAACAAATAGAGCACCGAGAACCCGAACAGCCGCTTCTCGGGGGCCATGTCCATGTCTCCCGCAGCGCCGCGGAACACCGCTACCCGCAGCGCCAGCAGCAGGAACGCCGCTGACAGCAGCAGCGCCGACGCGCCATAGAGCCAGCCTGCCAGCCCCAGCCAGAACGGCAACACACTGAGCGGCAGCAGCAGCACCGCGTAGATCAGGATCTGGCGGCGGGTGTGATGATGCCCGGCCACCACCGGCAGCATCGGCACCCCGGCGGCGGCATAGTCGGTCTCAACAAACAGCGCGAGCGCCCAGAAGTGCGGCGGGGTCCAGAAGAAGATGATCGCGAACAGCAGCACCGGCATCAGCGTGATGTCGCCGGTCGCCGCGATCCACCCGATCATCGGCGGGAACGCCCCGGCGCCGCCGCCGATCACGATGTTCTGCGGGGTGCGGGGTTTCAGCCAGATCGTATAGACCACCGCGTAATAGATGATCGAGAACGCCAGGACCGCTGCCGCCAGCCAGTTGACCGCGACGCCCATGATGAAAACCGAGGCGGCGCAGAGGATCATGCCGAAATCGCGCGCCGAGGTGCGATCCATCCGCCCCGCAGGAAGCGGGCGATTGGCGGTGCGCTTCATCTTGGCGTCAAGATCGGCCTCCCACCACTGATTGAGCGCGCCCGAGCCGCCCGCCCCCAGCGCGATGCACAGGATCGCAGTGAAGCCGATCACCGGATTGATCGCCGCCGGCGCTGCCAGCAGCCCGCACAGCCCGGTAAAGATCACCAGGCTCATCACCCTGGGCTTGGTCAGCGACAGAAAATCGCGCCAGTCGGCGGGCAAGGGATGGGCAGCAGGGGCAGCGGGTGCAGTCATGATTCCGTCGGCGCTATAGGCGCGGCTTACAGCCGCTTCAACCAGTCGATCAGCAGCGCGTTCACTTCTTGCGGGCGTTCCTGCTGAGTCCAGTGGCCGCAGCCCTCCAGGACGTGGCCTTCGACCCGGGGCGCGAACAGCCGCATCATTGCCACCGGATCGGGAACCGCGCCGAACAGCGTGGTTGCCGGATCGCGGCTGCCGCCGATGAACAGGCAGGGCTGTTCGATCTGCTTGCCCAGCAGCGGATTTAACCAAGTGAAGTCGCGCTCGTGATTGCGGTAGCGATTGAGCGGGCCACGGAAGCCCGAGGCCTTGAACTCAGCCTCGTAATAATCGAGGTCGGCCGCGCTCAGCCACGGCATTGGCTGCGGATCGGGCAGGCCTTCGAGGAATGTCGCGCCCAGCGGCTTGTCCCAGTAATTGCCTACTGGAACGTCGCCCGAGATCGAATACATCATCCGCGCCACGAAATCGCGCGGGTTCGCCTCGGCCTCCGCCTCGGCGACGCCGGGTTCCTGGAAATACTCCTGGTAAAAGAACCGGCCTTGCGAAGTGAAATACTCGCGGAACACCTCGGTGAAGGGCCGCAGCGGCGCCCCGGCAAACGGTACCGACAGTCCCGCGACCGCGCGGAACCGGTCGGGCCGGGTGAAGGCGGCGTTCCAGACAATCGGCGCGCCCCAATCGTGCCCGATCAGCACCGCCGGTTCGCCCGGGCTCAGCGCATCGGCGAGGCCGACCAGATCGCCCGCGATCTTCTCCAAGGTGTAGTCGGCAACCTCGGGCGGCTTGTCCGAGCCGCCATAGCCGCGCACGTCGATCGCGCAGGCAGTGAACCCGGCGTCCGCGATGGGGCCTATTTGGTGGCGCCACGAATACCAGCTTTCGGGAAAGCCGTGGACCATGATCGCCAGTGGGCCGCTGCCTTCAATGGCACAGCGCAGCGTCACCTCGCCGGTGTCGATGTGGCGGAACTCGGGCATCGCGTACTCCTCAAACCAAAACGCCCCGGCGGTGGGCCGGGGCGATTGGTGTACCGGCCAAGGCCGATGCTATCAGTGACCGTCCTTGTCGTCGATCACCGGCAGGGTCTCGAACTGGTGGAACGGCGGCGGGCTCGACAGCGTCCATTCCAGCGTGGTCGCGCCTTCGCCCCAATAGTTGGCTTCAGCTTTCTTGCCCATGGTGAAGGCATAGAGCACGTTGAGCAGCCAGATCCCGACCGAGACGATGGTAATCATGTACCCGGTTGTCGACATCGAGTTGAAGTATTCAAAGTTCGGAGTGTAGTCGGGAATGCGCCGCGGCATGCCCTGCAGCCCCAGGAAGTGCTGCGGGAAGAAGATCAGGTTGACGCCGATGAAGAACACCCAGAAATGGATGTGGGCGAGCAGTTCGGAATGCATCCGTCCGCTCATCTTCGGGAACCAGTAATAGAACCCCGCGAACAGCCCGGTCACCGCGCCCATCGACAGCACGTAGTGGAAGTGCGCGACCACGAAATAGGTATCGTGGACCACGTCGTCGATCCCGCCGCTGGCAAGGTAAACGCCCGTCACGCCGCCGACGGTGAACAGGAAGATCAGCCCGATCGACCAGACCATCGGGCTCTTGAACTCGATCGAACCGCCCCACATTGTCGCGATCCAGCTGAAGATCTTGATGCCCGTCGGCACCGCGATCACCATGGTTGCGGCGGTGAAGTACATCTTCATGTTCACCGAAAGGCCCGCGGTGTACATGTGGTGCGCCCAGACCACGAAGCCAACCACGCCGATCGCGACCATGGCATAGGCCATGCCGAGATAGCCGAAGATCGGCTTGCGGCTGAAGGTGGCGATGATCTGGCTGATGATGCCAAAGGCCGGCAGGATCATGATATAGACTTCGGGGTGGCCGAAGAACCAGAACAGATGCTGGAACAGCACCGGATCGCCGCCGCCCGAAGCGGTGAAGAAGGTGGTGCCGAAATTGCGGTCGGTCAGCAGCATGGTGATCGCCGCGGCCAGCACCGGCAGCGCCAGCAGCAGCAGGAACGCGGTGACCAGCTGCGACCAGACGAACAGCGGCATCTTGTGCAGCGTCATCCCTGGCGCGCGCATGTTGAAGATGGTGGTGATGAAGTTGATCGCCCCCATGATCGAACCCGCGCCGGCGAGGTGGAGCGAGAAGATCGCGAAATCGACCGCCGGACCGGCCGAACCCGTGGTCGATAGCGGCGCATAGGCGGTCCAGCCGATCCCGGCGCCCTGCCCGGTTCCGCCAGGCACGAAAGCCGAAGCCATCAACGAGCAGAACCCGGCAAAGGTCATCCAGAATGAGAGGTTGTTCATCCGCGGGAAGGCCATGTCGGGCGCGCCGATCATCAGTGGCACGAACCAGTTGCCAAACCCGCCGATCATCGCCGGCATCACCAGGAAGAACACCATGATCAGCCCATGTGCGGTGATCAGCACGTTCCACAGGTGGAGCTGCTGATCGAAGCTGGGGTTATCGACCCCGAACAGGCTGGAGAAGGTGGTAAGATACTGGATCCCCGGCTGCGCGAGTTCCAGCCGCATCATCCCCGAGAACGCCCCGCCGATGATCCCCGCCATGATCGCGAAGAGCAGATAGAGCGTGCCGATGTCTTTGTGGTTGGTCGACATGAACCAGCGAGCGAAGAAGCCCAGCTTGTGGTCATGATCGTGATCGTGGCCGTGCTCGTCGTGAGCCTGGAAGTGGTCGGCGGTGGTAGCCATGATGCGAACCTTGTCCTTGATCTATCGGGCTCAGAGCGCGGTCTTGGCCGCTGTCTCGGGAGTGGGGGTGGGCGCCGGGGCGGCAGGGGCGGGAGCTTCAGCAGCGGCCGGTGCCTCAGGCAGACCGTCGATCTTGCCGCCGGCCTGGGTGAGCACCCAGGCGTTGAACTTGTCGCGCGGCAGCGCCTCGACCGCGATCGGCATATAGCCGTGGCGCGCGCCGCAAAGCTCTGAGCACTGTCCATAATAGACGCCGGGCTTGGTGATGGTCAGGACCTTCTCGTTGATCCGGCCTGGCACGCCGTCCATCTTGTACCACAACGATGGCACCGCGAACGAGTGGATCACGTCCGCAGCGGTAACCTGCAGCCGGATCGGCTCACCCACCGGCACCACCATACGGAAATCGGCGGCAAGCTGGCGCGGCTCGCCGTTGGCGATCGCCTTGTCTTCGGGCAGCATGTTCGAAATCACCTCAAACCCGCCATTGTCGGGGTAGGTGTAAGTCCAGTACCACTGGTTGCCGGTGGCCTTGATGGTCAGCGCCTTGGCCGGGGCCGGCTTGAACTGATCGGCCAGCAAGCGGATCGAAGGCACCGCGACCACCACCAGGATCAGCACCGGCACCGCAGTCCAGACCACTTCGAGCAGGGTGTTGTGGGTGGTCTTCGACGGCACCGGGTTGGCGCGCTTGTTGAAGCGCAGGATCACGTAGAGCAGCAGCACCAGCACGAACACCGCGATCGCCAGGCTGAGCCAGAGCAGCGCGGCGTGGAGCGGCCGGGCTTGCTCGCCGATCGGCGAGAACTGGTCTTGGACATCGAGCCCGCCGGCGACCGGCATGCCGACACCTGCGACCGGCTTGAGCGGGGTGTAGCCACCCGGCGCAACCTGGAAGCGCGGATTGTTGGTATCGATCGCTGGAGCGGCCGGGGCAGCAGCGGGCGGAGCGGCCTTTTCCACAGCCGCATCAGCGGTGGCAGCGGCGACCGGGACAACCTCGGCCTCAGCCACAGCGGCAGCGACAGGTGCTGCGGCCGGGGCCGCCAGCACAGCCTCAGGAGCTGCAAGCAGCGCCGCCGCCAGCCCGATTGCCTTGATCGCATGACCCGCTGCGCGGGCGGTTTCGCCGAATATCATCGTACCGGTGCTCTCGCTTTCCTTTGCCGGCGGAAGAACATGTCTGCCCCCTCCCGCCCCATTGGGAGACTGAATTTCACGGCGCCTATACGCGCGCTTGCGGGGCACCTCAAGCGCCTCTAGGGGAATTTTTGACATTGCGGCGTTGGGTGCCCTAGCGAACCCGAATGCGCCTCCCAGCAAACCACGAAAGGCCTTGAGCACCATGCAGGACGACGAAGTGCTTGCCGAGTTTCGCGCCAGCAAGGCCTTGCTTGAAGGTCACTTCCTGCTTTCCTCGGGCCGCCACAGCGGACACTACCTGCAATGCGCGCGGGTGCTGATGGACCCGGAACGCGCGGGAAGACTGGCGATGGCGCTGGTTCAGCGGCTCCCGCGCGAGCTGCGCAAGGAGATCACCAAGGTGGTCTCGCCAGCGATGGGCGGGGTGATCATCGGCCACGAAATGGGCCGCGCGCTGGGGGTTGAAGCGATGTTCGTCGAGCGCCCCGATGGCACTTTCGAACTGCGCCGTGGGTTTTCGCTCGAGCCGGGCGACAAGGTGCTGATGGTCGAGGACGTGGTCACCACCGGACTTTCCAGCAAAGAAGCGATTCGCGCCATCGAAGCGGCTGGCGGCGAGGTTATCGCAGCGGCAGCGCTGGTCGATCGCTCAGCTGGGTCGGTCGATCTCGGGGTGCCGTTTTTCGCGCTGATCGCGATCAACTTCCCGACCTATGCCGCTGATGAACTGCCCCCCGAACTGGCCGCGACCCCAGCCGTGAAGCCTGGCAGCCGCGCGAAGTGAGCCCGCGCCTGCGCCTTGGCGTCAACATCGATCACGTTGCGACGATCCGCAACGCCCGCGGCGGCGAGCACCCCGACCCGGTGCGCGCGGCAGAGATTGTTGCGCGTTGTGGCGGCGATGGGATCACCGCACACCTGCGCGAGGACCGCCGGCATATCCGCGACGAGGACCTCGCGCGGATCCAGGCGGCGACCAACCTCCCGCTCAACCTCGAAATGGCCGCGACCGAGGAAATGCTCGAGATTGCGCTGCGTCACAAACCCCACGCCGCCTGCATCGTCCCCGAACGCCGCGAGGAGCGCACCACCGAAGGCGGGCTCGACGCCGCCGGGCAGCACAACCGGCTCTATCCGCTGGTCCAGCGGCTGAGCGACGCGGGAATCCGGGTCAGCCTGTTCATCGCTCCGGATGAACGTCAGATCGAGGCGGCGATGCGGCTGCTGGCCCCGGTGGTCGAACTCCACACCGGCGAATATGCCCATGCCGAGGGTCAGGCCCGCGCGGTTGAACTGAAGCGCCTCGCTGACATGGCCGCGCTCGCCGCTAGGAACGGGATCGAGCCCCATGCCGGACACGGGCTGACTTACGAGAATGTCGCGGCCGTGGCGGCGATCCCGCAACTGGCCGAACTCAACATCGGCCACTACCTGATTGGCGAGGCGATCTTCACCGGGCTCGAAAGCGCGGTAGTGCGGATGCGCGAACTGATGGACGCGGCGCGGTGATCATCGCGATCGGGTCCGACCTCTGCAACATCGAACGCATCGCTGCCTCGCTCGCGCGCTGGGGCGAGAGGTTCGAGAACCGCGTATTCACCGAGGTCGAGCGCGCCAAGGGCAATTCGCGGCCCTATACCAAGGCCGGAACCCTGGCGAAGCGCTTCGCCGCCAAAGAGGCCTTCTCCAAAGCAGTCGGCACCGGGTTCAAGCGCGGGGTGTTCATGAAGGACATCGGCGTGGTCAATGCCCGTTCAGGCGCGCCGACCTTGCACCTCACCGGCGGCGCGGCTACCCGCCTCGCTTCGCTGATCCCTGAGGGCCACGAGGGCATGATCCATCTGACCCTGACCGACGATCATCCCTGGGCCCAGGCTTTCGTTATTATTGAGGCACGCAAATTGTGAGCGAAGACATCAATGACTTTGCCCCCGTCACCGCGGCGGAGGAAGCGGCAGGGCGCGAAGGGGGCCGCGAACCGGTCAACTGGGTTGAGGAACTGCGCGGGTTGCTGTGGATGCTGCTGGCGGTGCTGGCGTTCCACTCGTTCGTCGCCAAGCCGTTCTATATCCCCTCGATCTCGATGATGCCCAACCTGCTGGTTGGCGACCGGCTGGTGGTTTCCAAGTTCCCCTATGGCTGGAACTGGGCCTCGGCCAGTTTCCACGTGCTGCCGCGCGGCACCTGGCGGCTGCTGGGCAGTACCCCGAACTATGGCGACATCGTTATCGTCGTGCCACGCAACCGCACCGACGATCTGATCAAGCGGGTGGTCGCGCTGCCGGGTGACCGGATCCGCGTCGCCAGCGGCCAGATCGTACTCAACGGCAAGCCGGTGCTGCAAAAGGCTGAGCCCGACGTCGCGCTGCCCGCTGATCCTGAGCTGATGTGCGGCAACGCAGAGCTTGAAAGCCACTGCTACGACGCCTTCATGCAATACCGCACCAGATTGCCTTCGGGCCGCGAGGTGCTGTCGGTGCCGGTGCGCAGCGAGGTCATGCCCGGCGGTGCGACTTACCTGATCATCAAGTCCGATGCCTACAATCCCTACGACACGATGCCCGAAGTGCTGGTCCCGCCCGGCCACGTGTTCCTGATGGGCGACAACCGCGATCATTCCGCCGACAGCCGGGTTCCGATCGAAAGCGATGGGCTGGGCGGGCCGGTGCCACTGTCCGACGTGGGCGGGCGGGCCGAATTCACCACCTTCTCACTCGACGGCAGCCAGAGCTGGAACCCGCTGAGCTGGTGGGGGGCCTTGCGCGAAGGCCGATCCTGGACCAGCCTGCGCCCCGTCCACGTTCCCAAACCCAACTGATCGCCGAAAGGCAGCCGATGGCCAAAGCCCCGACCCGCACCCGCAAGCCTGCCGCTCCCCCGCTCAGCCAGGATGCCGGCCCGACCGACATCGCCGATCCGCTGACCCGGCGCGAGATCAAGCGCGCCGCGGTGTGGATCGGGGTCACTGCGCTGGTCGTTTTGATTGTGTTCCTGGCCCAGCCGCTGCTGGTGATTTTCGGCGGCATGGTGTTCGCCGCGACGATCGACGGCGGCGCTCGGCTGCTCGGCCGGGTGCTCAAGATCGGTCGTGGCTGGCGGGTCGGAATCGTGCTGGTGCTCGCGGTGCTGTTCGCGGTCTGGACTGCCTGGTTCGCCGGCAGCCAGATCGCTGCCGAGGCCGCAGCCTTTCCCGCGACCGTCAAGTCCCAGGGGCTGCGTGCGATCGCCTGGCTCCAGGCGCATGGCTTTGCGGTCGATGCCAAGAATGTCGAGGGCGTGCTCCAGCAGCTGCTCGGCGGGGTTGGCCAGCTGACCCGCGCGGTCGGCGGAGTGCTGGGCGGGTTTGCCACTGGCTTTCTGGTGCTGGTGATGGGGATCTACTTCGCGCTCGAGCCTCAGCTTTACCGCCGCGGTTTCGCTTGGCTGTTGCCGACGCAAGAACGCGAGCACTTCGAAGGAACCGCGGTGGCGATGGGCCGGACCCTGCGGCGGCTGATGGCCGGACGATTGCTGGCGATGTTCGTCGAGGGAATCGCCACCTGGGCCTTGCTCGCAGCATACGGAGTGCCGATGGCGGGGTTGCTTGGCCTGCTGACCGGACTGCTGGCGTTCCTGCCCAATATCGGCGCGCCGATCTCTGGCGCGCTGATGGTGCTGGTCGGCTTCTCGGGCGGGACCGACATGGGGATCTACTGCCTGATCGTCTATCTGGTGGTCCAGACGGTCGATGGCAACATCATCGTCCCCTTGGTCGCCAAGCACACCGCCGATCTCGCCCCGGCGCTGGTGCTGGGGGCGCAGCTGATCATGGGGGCGCTGTTCGGGATCATCGGGCTGGCGCTGGCCGATCCGCTGGTGGCGATGCTCAAGGTCGCGCTTGAGCGGCAATCGCTGCGCAACGAAAGCACTTGAGCATTGGCACGCAAGTTCCTTTATTTCATCGCGTTCTGTATCGTCGTTTTCGTCGCCGGACGGATCGCGCTGAGCTTTTACGCCGAAGAGCTGACAGCGCTGGCTTTCGTACCTGGCGCCGAGTTTGAGCCGCAGCCAGCGCTGACCAAAGGGCGCTATGCCGATTCGGCGATGTGGGTTGCGCGCCCCGGTATCACTGGCGATCCCGCGCACTGGGTGCCGCCCGGTGCGCCGCCAAGCCCCGCTCCGGTCGCCGCCGCAGTGTTCTTCGTCCACCCCACCTCGTACCTCTCGCGCAGACACTGGAACGCCCCGCCGGTCGATGCGGAAACCGATGATCGCACCGCGATCTTCATTCAGGGACTGGCCAGCCCCTTTGCCGGAGCAAGCGAGTTGTGGCTCCCGCGCTATCGTCAGGCGACGCTCGGCGCATTTCTCACCGAACAGCCCGAGGGCACCCAGGCGCTTGAGCTGGCCTATCGCGACGTCGAACAGGCCTTTGACCATTTCATTGCGAGCGCCGCGCCCGAGCTTCCGATCGTGCTGGCCGGACACAGCCAGGGCGCGTTTCACTTGCGCCGGCTGATCGCCGAACGGGTCGCCGGCACACCGCTCGCCCGCCGCGTGGCCGCTGCCTATCTGGTCGGCTGGCCGCTGTCGCTCGATCACGATCTGCCCAGGCTGGGCCTCAAGCCCTGCGCCAAACCTGGCCAGCCGCGCTGCGTGATGAGCTGGATGAGCTATGGCGAACCTGGTGAGCCGGAGATGACGATCAACGCCTATGCCCGCAACGACGGGCTCGACGGCAAGCCTTTGCGCGGCAGCGCCTTCCTGTGCTCGAACCCGCTCACCGGCGGCAACGGCAATGCCGCCCCGGCCGCCGCCAACCTTGGCACGCTGATCCCTGACGTGACGCTCACGAACGGCAAAGTGGTCCCCGCCTATACCGGAGCCAGCTGCCGCACCGATGGGGCGCTGTCGCTCGGCGGCAACCCCAAGATGGGCCCCTACGTATTTCCCGGCAACAATTACCACGTCTATGACATCCCGCTGTTCTGGACCAACCTGCGTGCCGATTTCGGCGCCCGCGTGGCGGCATGGAAGCCCTGATCACCACCAGCACGGAGCTTCTTCGCGCGGCCTTGCCCGAAGGCGGGGTGCTGCTTGCGCTTGATCTCGGCACCCAGACAATCGGCACCGCGTTCTGTGATGCCGGCTGGCGCTTTGCCTCGCCCGGCAAGACGCTGAAGCGCGGCAAATTCGGGGCCGACCGGCAGGCTTTGGCCGCGCTCGTGCTTGAGCGCTCGGTCAAGGGCGTGGTGATCGGGCTGCCGCTCAACATGGACAGCAGCGAGGGTCCGCGCGCGCAATCGAGCCGCGCCTATGCCCGCAACCTTTCGGCCGCGCTCGGCCTGCCGATCCTGCTGTGGGACGAGCGTTGGTCCACCGCCAGCGCCGAGGGAGCCTTGATCGCCCAGGACATGAGCCGGGCCAGACGGGCGGAGCGGATCGACGCGGCGGCAGCCGCGGTGATCCTGCAGGCGGCGATTGACGCGCTTGCGGGTGGGCTGGAGTAAGATCCTCTCCATTTTCACGCAGTGCAAATGGGGAGGTGGCAGTCGCCGCAGGCGGCTGACGGAGGGGTCTCGACGCCGCGCGATTACCCCTCCGTCAGCGCTTCGCGCTGCTACTTCCCCATTTGGCTCCGCAAAATGGAGAGGATCTGCGTTGGTTAGCCGACCAATTCCGCCCGCCGGTTCTTCGCTTCCATCGCCACCATGCGGCTGCCGGCGCTTTCGGCCGCGCGCCACAAGGCATCGCGCGCGGCTTCGCTGCCCGCGTGACTGGCGAGCGCGTTCCACGCGGCGAGGCGCATCCGGTCGCTGGGGTGGCTGCGGGCGAAGCGATGGGCAAGGTCAAGCGCTTCCGCGCTACCCAGCGCCACCGCCAGCTTGATGAAGGCATCGCTTGAGCCGGGGGCAAGGATCGCGGCGATTTCCCGCCGCTCCAGATCGAACCGATACTGGTCGAGCCAGCCCTGCGCGCCCTGGGTGTGCATGATATTGAGCGAAACCGAGAGCGAATCGGCCGGCAGCTGGGCGTGAACATCAAGATGCGCGCGATAAAGCATGATCTTGCCTTGCTCGAGCCGCGAGCGTCCGGTGAAGCGCAGCGATGGCACCGGCTCACCGATATAGCCGGATACCGCCGCGTTGTCGTACTCGTAGTAGTCGCTCCAATAGCCTGGGCCGAAATAGCCCAGCGTCAGGAAGCTGAAATTGTGGTCGTGCGGCAGGCCGATGGCAAAGCTTGTGGCACCGCTTGCCCGGGTCATGTGTTCCTGCTCGGACGGCCAGATGTTGGCGCGCATGAAGTACTGTCCCTGCGGCGGCACCAGCATCACCACTTGCGGGCCATAGGCGCTGTCGAGCACGTCTTCGCGGTGGCGCTGGGCCAGTTCCTCGATCAGCAGATCGCCCAAGAAATTGCGGTCGTTGCCAAGCCGGCGCAGGCACCGCGCGGCATGGTCCAGGCTTGCTTCGTCGCGCGGATCGAACCCGGCGGTGTTGAGCGCATCGGTGGTTTCGGCAAGCGTGGCGACGCCCGCATCATGCATCTCGATCACACGGGGCATCGACTGGCTCCATCCTGGCAGACGGCAAGCTGGGGATAGCTCTCGAGCAATTGCGCGCGCAGTGCCCCGGCCGGGGCGGCAAGCGGATCGTCGGGACGGGTCGCCAACCGGCACAATGTCACAAAACCGACGCCCGAATCGAGCGCCAGACATTCGCGCAAAGCTTGCCAGCGCAGCGAGGTCGCGGCCTCTTCCTCAGCCATGGCGGCAAGCATCGGGGCTGCATCGGTCCGCCCCATCCGTCCGAGCAGCGCGGCGGTCAGCTCCAGCCGGCTTTCGCGCGGAGTGCCGGCGGCCTGGTGAAGCAACACGCCATCGCCCAGCCGGAATTGCCTGGCAACCGTGCCCTGACCGGCCCCGCGCTGCAGCTTGAGCGTAACCAGGCTGCCCGTGATTTTGCGGAACAGCTGCGCCTCGCGTGCGCCATGGCGATGGCTGACAATGCCGGGAAGCAGCTGCACCGCTTCGCGCGATAGCTCCGCGGCTTCGGGCAATTCGCGCTCGATCCGCACCAGTTCGGCCTGGGCAGTGCCGGCCAGAATATGGTCCCAGACCTCACCCGGTGAGAAATTGACCGCTTCGGGTTCGGGCATTTTCGCCAGTCCCCGCCCGTCAAATGCCTGCAAGGTCAGGGTCGCGGTTTCATGGCGAGCCAGCACCAGCGAGGCCAGGACATCGTCGGTGAAATGCCGCCAGATCACTTGGCCAAGCGGCTCGGCCTCCAGCAGCGCAACCTGAATCGCGACCAGCCCGCCAACAAATTCCGCCGCCGCGGGATCTCCCGGCGTGAACAGTGCGGACAGGAGCGGCAGATCCTCTAGCACCGCCCCGGCAGCGAACCGGACCAGCTCGGTCTCTGCCAGCGCCGCGCCCGAATGCTCGCGCCAGCGCGCGGTAACTTCGGCAAGGCGGCGCTGCCTCAGGCGCTGCGGGGTATCATCACCCCGCAGCGCCTGCAGTTCCGGACGGATCAGCATCCGGCTTAGCCCTCAACCACCGGTGGTGGAGATGATGTCATAAACATAGACCATCATGGTGATGATCGAGTCGTCCGATCGAGACGCCTGGGCAGGGTTGATCAGGCTGCCGAACACCCCGGTCAGAGTGTCGAGATCGGGCAAGGCGGAGAGATCGATTTTGGGTAAGTTCATAGCCGTTATCCCCTAGGTGCGCGCAGCCCCGTGCTCCGCGCCAGACATGCTTCCCCTGCCCTGAGCTCCGACTGAAATTAAAAGATTGTAATCGCCGGGATGCACCAGCATGGAACCTGACGATGAGCCGTTCGACGACCCCGCCTGATCCCGATCGGAAACCGACAACGTCCGATTTCGATCCTGCGTTGGCGGTTAAGATGATGGCCCAACATGGCCACGGCGGCTGGCTGGGGCTGAGTTATCATGACCACGGACCGGGCTGGATCGAACTGGCGCTGCCCTGGCGCGAGGACCTGGTTGGAGAGACCGCCAGTGGGGTCCTCGCTTCCGGGCCGATCATCAGCCTGATGGACAATGCCACTTCGCTGTCGGTGTTGACGCTGACCGGACAATTCACCCCCCACGTCACGCTTGACCTGCGGGTCGATTATATGCGCGCCGCGGTGCCGGGGCGAACCGTGATCGGCCGCGGCGAATGCTACAAGCTGACCCGGACCATCGCTTTTGTCCGCGGCATAGCCCACGATGGCGACCCGGACGACCCTGTCGCCCACGTTGCCGGGACCTTCATGGCAACCCACGGAGCCTATCTATGAACCCGCCGCTGTTGCCGCCTTATGCCGCAGCCTTGGGCATCAAACTGGACCATGACGAGGACGGCTTGCCGGTGCTCCACGTCGATTTCACAGACCGGATCACCGGTCGCCCAGGCTTCGTCCACGGCGGCGCGCTGGGTGGATTACTGGAAATGGCGGCGATCACCGCGCTGCGGGCCGAATTGACCCAGCGGGGCGAAACGCCGCGGCTCAAGCCAGTCAATATCCAGGTCGAATACATGCGCGGCGGCACCAAACAACCGACCTATGCCAAAGGCCAGGTAACCCGCGCCGGGCGCCGCGTCGCGCTGGTCAATGCCGAAGCCTGGCAGGACGACCGCGCCAAGCCGATCGCGCTCGCCCAGATGAAAATCCTGCTCAGCGCGAGCGAATGATCACGGTGAAGCCAGGTTGAACCGGCGGATCCTCGTCCGCACCCAATTCGCGTCGCGCCGCATCGGCGCGTGACCGGGCCAGCACCGCTGCGGGTACATCGGCATCGTGCAACACCATATCGGCAGTCCCCAGCCAGCGCGCCTGCCGCAAGGTTAGGTCGTCGGGATCGCTGCTAGTCAGGACGATCTCAACCAATCCGCCCAGCGCAGGTTCGGCCCCGGCCAGCCAGCTCTCAAACCTCTCCGCGCTGCCGACGTCGAGCGGATCGAGCGCGCCGCGATCGGCCAGCGCGGCATCGAGCACGCGGCGGCGCTCGCCCGGATCGCCCCAGCGCGCGCGCAGGTGCTCGCGCGCGGCGCCAAGCGCCTCAGCCAGCGCACCGAGTGATTGCGGCAGCAGCGCTTCCAGCCGCAGCCGCAGCGCTTTGGCCAGACCCGCAGAGACCCCACCGGTCGAAACCGCGATCACCACCGGCCCGCGTTCGAGCAGGCTGGGGACGGTGAAATCGCACAGCTCCGGACGATCGGCGACATTGACCAGCACATCGCGGGCGCGGAGCCGGGCCGCAGCAGCTTCGGGCTGGTCCATCGCGACAAAGGCCAGCCGCGCGTCGCGATCATCCGCCCCGACAACCTCGCCGCCAGCCCGCTCGACCAACCGCCGCTTGGCCGCCGCTGCCTCGCCTTCGCCCAGCACAATCACCGGCTGGCCAGCGATGCGGTGGAACAGGGGCAGCGAGTGAAGCATTACTCAAGCCACTCCGGCACTCGCTCGGCGGCGGTGATCACTTCGGGCAAGATCCGGTCGGCGACCACCGCGAACTTGCTGCCATCGACCATCACTTCGGCGACAAACCCGCGGCTGTTGTAGCTTGAGGCCATGGTCGCGCCATAAGCCCCGGCGGTGCGGAACACCGCGAGATCGCCGGCCTCGACAGCGTCGATATCGCGGTCCATCGCAAAAGTATCGCCGGTTTCGCAGATCGGACCGACGATGTGCGCGGTCAACTTTTCGCCGGTCGGTGCGACCGCGTCAAAATCGTGCCAGGCGCCGTACATCGCCGGGCGGGCGAGATCGTTCATCGCCGCATCGACAATCACGAACGGCGCGCGATTGGACGCGCGCTTGACCCGGATTACCCTGGTCAGCAGCACTCCGGCGTTGCCGGTGATGACGCGCCCAGGTTCGAACATCAGGGTAACGTCCCAGTCCTTGGTAACCCGCGCGACCATCGCGCCGTATTCGGCCGGACTGGGGAACACATCGCCCGCCTTGTAAGGCACGCCGAGCCCGCCGCCGAGGTCCATGTGGGTGACCGACTGCCCGCCCGCGCGCAGCTCGCGCAGCAGCGCGCCGAGCTTGACGAAGGCGGTCTCCAACGGCTCGAGGCTCTGCAACTGGCTGCCGATGTGCACCGCCAGCCCGCGCATCTCCAGCCCGGGCAGCGCGGCCAGGCGTGAATAAATCCCGACGGTGCGGTCATAGGGCACGCCGAATTTGTTCTCAGCCTTTCCGGTCGAGATCTTGTCGTGAGTGCCGGCATCGACATCGGGATTGACCCTGAGCGCACAGGCCGCACGCTTGCCCTGGGCAGCGGCGAGCGCGGCGAGTTCGATGCCTTCCTCTTCGCTCTCGATGTTGAACTGACCGATCCCGACCTCAAGCCCGCGCAGCATCTCGCGGGTCTGCTTGCCGACCCCCGAAAAGACGATGTCCGCTGCCGGCATCCCCGCGGCCAGTGCGCGTTCGAGCTCCCCGCCGGATACAACATCGGCGCCGAAGCCCTCGCGCTGCATCACCTTGAGCACCGCCAGGTTGGGATTGGCCTTGATTGCAAAGGCAATGTGGACCCGCGGCAGCGCAGCGAGCGCTTCCCTGAACACCCGGGCATGGCGTTCCAGCGTGGCGCGCGAATAGACGTAAACCGGGGTGCCGACCGCTTCGGCGATGGCGCTCAGCGGCAGGTCTTCGGCGTGGAGGACGCCGCTGTGGTATTCGAAATGGTCCATGGAAAAATGCTTTCAGTCGGAAGGCGGCAGGTCGAACGGATCAAGGGTGCGTTCTTCCGACCGTTTTCGCAGTTCGACGCTGCGCTCCGGCTCAGCCTGGGGGGTGGTATCGAGCAATGCTTCGGCGCTCGGCTTATCCTCGCGGCCATAGGGCGCGACCGGCAGTCCTTCGGCCGCCAGCGGCTTGAGATCGGTGCGCTGGCCGCAGGCGGCAAGCATCAGGACCAGCAGCGGCAAGGCAAGGCGGCGCATTGCAATCACTCCAGACCCAGCGCCACGCGCGCTTCGGCCACCCGCGCCTTTACCTGCTGCGGCGCGGTTCCGCCATAGCTGGCGCGCGCCGCCACCGATGCCTCGACCGAAAGCGCGGCAAAGACCGCCTCGCTGATCCGCGGATCGATCGCCTGCAAGTCGGCGAGCGGCAGGGCATCGAGTGCAATCTCCCGGCTTTTCGGCCAGCTTGACCGCCGCGCCGGTGATATGATGGGCTTCGCGGAACGGAACCCCAGCCTCACGCACCAGCCAGTCGGCAAGATCGGTGGCAGTGGCATAGCCAAGCTCAGCGGCGGCGCGCATCCGATCAGTGCGGAAGGTGGCGCCGGCAACCATCCCTTCCATTGCCGCCAGGCTCAGCATGAGCAATCCGGCAGCCTCGAACACCGGCGGCTTGTCGTCCTGCATGTCTTTCGAATAGGCCAGCGGCAGGCCCTTCATCGTCATCATCAGCCCGGTCAGGCAGCCGGCGATCCGTCCCGAATGGCCGCGGACCAGTTCGGCGGCGTCGGGGTTCTTCTTCTGCGGCATGATCGAGCTGCCGGTGGACAGCGCGTCGGGCAGCATCACGAAGCCGAACGGCTGGCTCGCCCACAGGATCAGTTCCTCGGCGAGCCGTGAGAGGTGCAGCGCGCATTGGCTCGCGGCCATCAGGTAATCGAGCGCGAAATCGCGGTCTGACACCGAATCGAGACTGTTGGGCGTCGGCATGGCAAAGCCCAGCGCCGCCGCTGTAGCGTCACGGTCGATCGGAAAGCCGGTCCCGGCCAGCGCCGCAGAGCCGAGCGGACACTGGCTCGCCCGGCGGTGGGCATCGACGAACCGCGAACGATCGCGCCCGAGCATCTCGTAATAGGCCATCAGGTGATGCCCCAGCGTAACCGGTTGCGCGGTCTGCAGATGGGTGAAGCCGGGCATGATGCTGGCGGCGTGCTCCCCGGCCCGCGTCACCAGCGCGACCTGCAGCAGGCCCAGCGCGGCATCGGCCGCCACGCAGGCCTCGCGCACCCACAGCTTGAAATCGGTCGCGACCTGATCGTTGCGGCTGCGCGCGGTGTGCAAGCCGCCCCGCCACCGGCCCGATCAGCTCGGCCAGCCGGCTTTCGGTGGTCATGTGGATGTCTTCAAGGTCCCAGTTCTCGGGCACCCCGTTGGCTTCATACTCGGCACCAATGGTGTCCAGACCCGCCGCTATTGCAGCCGCATCGTCGGCCGAAACGATCCCCTGCTTGCCCAGCATGGCGACATGCGCCTTGCTCGCGGCGATGTCCTGACGCCACAGCGCCTTGTCGAACGGGATCGAGGCATTTATCTCGCGCATGATCGCCGCGGGTCCCGCGTTGAACCGCCCGCCCCACATCGTATTGGAACCTGCCTTGTTGTCGTCCCGCTCGCTCACGATTTCGGCCCTTGCCCTCAGCCTTATGGTCGCCGGGTGCGATAGGCAAAGCGGGCAGCAGGTGCAAGGCGAACTGGCGGCCAAGGCGGCAACCGGCGCGATCGACCGCAGCCACCAGGGCAGCGAACTGCCCGACTTCACCTTGAAGGATGCGGCCGGAGCCGAGGTTCAGCTCAAAAACCTCAAGGGCAAGCCGCTGCTGATCAACCTCTGGGCCACCTGGTGCGCGCCGTGTGTCGCCGAACTGCCCGCGCTCGACCGGCTGGCGGCGCGCGGTAAGGTCAAGGTCCTGACCGTCTCGCAAGACATGACCCAGCCAGAAAAGATCGCGCCATTTCTGGATCAGCTGGGTGCAACCCGGCTCGAACCCTGGCTCGATCCGGAGAACGAGCTGGGCTTTCAATATCAGGCCACGCTGCCGACCTCGATCTACTACGACGCTGCCGGCCGCGAGGTCTGGCGCGTGATTGGCCCGCGCGAATGGGATGATGCGGCGAGCAAGGCGCTTCTGGCAGAATAGCCGCTCACAACACCAGCGGCCCGTGCTCGATATGCGGCAGCACGTAGCGGGCGAAAATGTCGCACTCGTTCACGTGCGGATAGCCCGAGAGGATGAAGGCCTCGATCCCTTCGGCCTGATAGGCACGCAGCTTGGCCAGGACCTGATCGGGGGTGCCGACGATCGCCGCGCCGCAGCCTGAGCGGGCGCGGCCGATCCCGGTCCACAGGTTGTCCTCGACGAACCCGTCGCCGCCCGCCGCGCCGCGCAGCTCAGCCTGGCGCTGGACGCCGTAATTCTTGGCATCCAATGACTTCTCGCGGATCGCCTTGCCGGCTTCCTCGTCGAGCTTGGAGAGCAGCCGGTCGGCATAGGCGCGGGCTTCGTCCTCGGTTTCGCGGACGATCACGTGGGCGCGATAGCCGTACTTGAGGGTGCGGCCGAACTTGGCGGCGCGTTCGCGCATGTCGCCCACGGTTTCGCGGACCTTGTCCATCGTGTCGGGCCACATCAGGTAGACGTCGGCAGCTTCGGCGGCACACTCGCGCGCCACCGGGCTGAGCCCGCCGAAGTACAGCGGCGGGCATTTGCCCGACAGCGTGGTCATCCGCGGCGGATCGAGCTCGAGCTGATAGAACTCGCCGTGGTGCGAAAGGTGGTCGCCGTTCAGCATGGTCTTGAGGATCTTCATCGCCTCGACCGTGCGGGCATAGCGCGGGGCCCCGTCCATCACGTCGCCGGGAATGTCCGAGGAGATGATGTTGACCGTCAGGCGAGGCAACCCTCCGGGGGTGGCGCCCAGGATCCGGTCGAGCGTGGCGATCCGGCGGGCGAGCTGCGGCGGCCAGTCCTCACCAATCCGCACCGCCATCAGCAGGCGGATGCGCTGGATCTGGGTCGCCACCGCGGCGGCGAACACTGTGGTGTCCAGCCCGAGTGCGTAGCCTGAGGGCAGCAGGATGTTGTCGAACCCGCCCTCCTCCGCGCGCAGCACGATGTTGCGGCAGTGCTCCCAGCTGGATTGGAGCGCGGGATCGGGCACCCCGAGGAACTCGTAGTCATCGTCGCACAGGGCGGAAAACCAGGAAACTTCGCATTGCTGGGTCATGGCAGGGGTACTCCGCGCGCGGCGACCAACACCGCGTACCAATCGGTCCGGGTCCAGCGCATCGTCAGCGCCGAGACCCCTTCGGCGATCCGTTCGGCCTGCTGCGAGCCGATGATCGGGACGATCCCCGCCGGATGCGCCATCAGCCAGGCATAGGCCGCGACGCTGCGCGATACGCCTTGCGCCGCGCCGACCCGGTCGAGCTCGGCGGCGACCGTCTGGTCGCGCTCGCTCACCGGGTTGACGAGACGCCCGCCACCCAGCGGCGACCAGGCCAGGGGGGTCAGGGCGTGTTCCATCGCGATCGCCAGCGTCCGATCCTCGATCGCTTCGATTGCCAGCGGTGAGATCTCAGGCTGGATGGTCGACAGCGGCAGCGCAGCGCCCCGCATCAGATGCACCAGCGCGCGGGTCTGCGCGGGATGGAAATTGGAGATCCCGAAAGCGCGGATCTTGCCCGCCGCATGGGCCGCTTCGGCAAAGCGAACCAGTTCCTCGGGGTGAGTCAGGATATCGGGCCGGTGGATCTGATAGAGATCGACCTGCTCGACACAGAGCCGGCGCAGCGATGCGTCGAGCGCCTGGCTGAGGTACGCGGGCGAACTGTCATAGGGCCGCGGCGGCATGATCCCGCCCTTGGTCGCCAGCACCATTCGCCCGCGCAAGCCCGGCTCGGCAGTCAGCACTTCGCCCAGCAGGGCTTCGGCATCGCCGAACCCGCCGCTGCCATCGAAGCCATAGATATCGGCGGTGTCGAGCAGGGTGATCCCGGCATCGAGCGCGGCGTGGACCAGCCGCGCGGCCTCGGCGGCAGTGCGGCCATTCTCGGCAAATCGCCACATCCCCCAGGCAATCGGCGATATGGCAATGCCGCTGGCGCCCAAGGTACGGCTGGCGGGAGGCAAAGGCAGTTGGCTCATGTAGATTTCCTGTTTGGTGGCGCGACCGATGCGCGTTCGATAAGTTGGTGAGGAAGCCGGCGGTGCGTTATGTCGCCTCCGGCGATTAGGATTTCGGCGGCAGTGCGGGCCAGCTCGGCCATTGGCTGGTGGATCGTGGTCAGCGGCGGCCAGACTGTGCGCGCCAGGGTGGTATCGTCGAATCCTGCAACCGAAAGCTCGCCCGGCAAATCGATATTGCGGTCGTGCGCCACTGCCAGCACCCCTGCGGCCATATCGTCGTTGGCGGCGAAGATCGCGGTCGGCCGGTTGGGCAGATCGAGGAAATAGCTTCCGGCACGCGCCCCGCTCTCGAAATCGAATTCGCCATCGACAACCAGCACCGGATCGAACGAAATCCCGGCCCGGTCGAGCGCGCGGCGATAGCCGAACAGCCGGTCGTCCGAGGCCATGTGGTTGGGGTGGCCCTTGATAAACCCGATCCGGCGGTGACCCGTGTTGATCAGATGGGTGGTCATGTCATCGGCGGCCTGGGCGTCGTCCATGAACACCGAACTGGTCAGCGCGTGGTTGGTGCCCGGAGAGATCCGCACGAACGGAATGTCCATCGCTTCCAGCGCGCGCAGCACCAGATCGCAATCGGTCACCGGCGAGGACAGGATGATCCCGTCGACATGGGTTTCGGTAACCAGACCGCGAACCTGTTCGCCAACCAGCGGATCGGCGACATCGACCGGCTGGGCCAGTAAACGGATGCCGTTCTGCTTGCAGTATTCCCAGCACCCGGTCTGAATCTGGAACATGTAGTAAGGGCTGTGATTGTCATAGATCAGCGCGACCTGGTTTGACTTGGCGCCTGAAAGGATCCGCGCCGCGACGCTGGGGCGGAAGTCGAGCTCGCGCATCGCCGCGTCGACCCGCGCCTTGGTGTCGGCGCTGACATAGGGGTGGCCGTTGAGCACCCGGCTGACGGTTTTGACCGCCACCCCGGCGCGGGCCGCGACATCGCGGATATTGGAGCGCTCGCTCATCCTTCCAGTACCCCTTTCAAACCGGCAAACAGCGCCGCGAAGGCGCTTTCGTGTCGGTAAAACACTGGCGGCTGGCCGATCGGGGCGGCGATGCTGTGCACGCCCGCCGCAAAGTCTTCGCCGCTCCAGCAATGCCGCCACGATCCTTCGCCGGGCAGGATTACCTGGCGCATTTCCGCTCCGTCCGCGATCACCGGCGCTACCACCAGGTCAGCGCCGTAGAGGAACTGGTCCTGCACGGTCCAGAGCGCTGGATCATCGGGATAGTGCAGAAACAACGGGCGCTGCGCAGGCAGGCCCAGTTCTCCAGCCTCGTCACAGAGGCGGCGGACATAGGGCGCGAGATGCGCGTGGACCCGGCTCCAGCGGGCGAAGCAGGCGAGCAGTTCGGGGCTGGAATCGTATTGCAGGTTGTCGTCCGGCCGGTTGCCTTCATGGCTGCGCATCACCGGCGCGAACGCGGCGAGTTCGCACCAGCGCTGCATCAGCTCAGCGCTGCGGATATTACCGAGCAGCGAGGTGTAGCCGCCGCAATCCGAATGGCTGTAGGCGTTGCCGACCAGCCCCGCCGAAAGCGCCGCGGTGATCACTGTGCCGATCCCGTCGTGGCGGGTGAAGTCGACCGACTGGTCGCCCGCCCACAGCAGCGGGCAATACGCCTGCACGCCCGAGAAACCGGCGCGCATGAAGAACACCGCCTCGCCGGTCTTGCCGCGGCTGGCGAGCGCACGGGCGTTGACTTCGGCCCACAGCACCGGCCAGCGGTTGTGCGCCTCCATCGGGTCTGAGCCGTCGGCCAGCCGCACGTCGGTGGGCAGGTACTCGCCGAAATCCGCCATCCACCCGGCAATGCCGATATCGAGCATCTCGCGGCCGAGCACCTTCTCGGCGAACCAGGCGCGGGTTGCTTCACGGGTGAAATCGAGCACCCCGCAATCGAACTCGCCGAAATCGACCAGGTAAACTGCGTCGCAGTCTTGCCGCAGGCAGAAATGCCCGCCTTCGCGCGCTTCCTCAAACAGGATCCCGTCGTCCGCCAGGTAAGGGTTGGCATAGGCCAGGAAACGGATCCCGCGCGCGGCCAGCGCTGCGATCCGCTGCGGCAGATCGGGATAGCGCTGGTTGTCGCGGCGCCAGTCCCAGAACAGGCGGCGCCCGAAGCTGGTTTCGCGAATTCCGGCCCAGTCCTCGCACCACAGGCCCGAGACTGCCGTTCCCGCCTCGATAAACCGCTCAAGCCGCCCGAAGCTGCGCGCGCCGTCCTTGAGCCCGACGATCGCCCCGTCGATCGCCCAATCGGGCATCGGTGGCTGGCGCCCGAAGCGGGTGGAAAGCTGGCCGACCAGCTCTTGCGGGCCGTCGGCGGCGAACAGCTCGAACGTTGCCTCACTTGACCAGGCCTCGATCACATGCGCGGCAGGATCGCTACAATCGATCACCGAATAGCAGCTGGCGTCCAGGTGCACCGCCAGCCAGCGCGAGGTCAGCAGCGTCGGCTGCGGGTAATTGGTGTTCCAGTAATCGCCCCCGGCCATACCTGCGGCATCCATCTGCCGGGTCAGCTCGGTCGATTTGTCGCGCCCGACGCCAGGCTCGCTGGTCCACATCGGAAAGGCGCGGCCATTCAGCGCGAGGTAGCTCATCTGCTCGCCCCCGCCCCAAACAGCTTCACCCGGTTCGGCGTAAAGGCGCAGCCATAGGCGGTCGATCCCGGGCAGGGTCGCCTTGATCAGCAACCTGTTGCCCTCGACTGCCAGTTGCGCCACTTCGACTCCGTTGTGCAGCAGCTGTGTGCCGTTGAGTGCCGTGGTGCATTCGGCAGGCTCAAGCATCCCGACGGGTGCATCCTCAATGCGGAAGTTGCCGCGCAGCATCGTAACTTCAGGGTTGCCCGCTGCCATGGCCAGTGCGGGGCTTTCCGGCCGGTGGCGCAGCACCAGGCGTCCTGCGAAGTGCAGGTCAAACCCGTCGTCGATCGCGGAAAACCGCGCCTCCACTGCCAACTCCTGCTCCCTCCCAGCTTGCTGTGGCGACATTGCAACGCCTTTGCCGGGATCGTATGACACCGCTTGACATATCGCTCGTCCGGACGCAAATCAAGCGCTCAAGCAGCCGGGCGAAAAACTCAAGGCGGCGCAGGTGAATTTCGCCAGAGCAAGCGACCTACGCTCTGGCCATGTGGGAGGAAGACCATGAAATCAACGCTTCGTGCAACATCCGCTTTGCCGCTCGCGGCGCTGGCCTGGGCGGTCCTAGCCACCCCGGCGCTGGCCCAGGAGGCTGCTCCTGAGGACGATGCCGCTCCGGCAGAAATCATCGTCACCGCACAAAAGCGCTCGGAACGCCTGCAAGACGTTCCCTTGGCAGTGACCGCGATCTCGGGAGAAAAGATTGCCTCGCAAGGCGGGATCAATCTTGAAACCGCACAGACCATTATCCCGACGCTCAACATTCAGAAATCAGGCACAACGCTCAACCAGTCGCTCTATATGCGCGGGGTTGGCACCGCGACCTTCTCGATCGCCGCCGAGCCCAGCGTTTCGACGGTAGTTGACGGCGTGGTCTTTGCCCGCGCCGGTGAAGCCTTCTCCGATCTGGTCGACATCGAACGGATTGAAATCCTGCGCGGTCCGCAAGGCACCCTGTTCGGCAAGAACGCGAGCGCAGGTGCGATCAACATTGTCACCAAGCGCCCGGGTAAGGACTTCGGCGGCACTGTCGAAGCCAGCTACTTCACCAAGTCCGAATTTCGCGGCCGACTGGCGCTCGATGTGCCGCTTGGCGAATTGATCCGCACCCGTCTGACCGGCTTCTACGGCGAATATGACGGCAACATCCGCAACCTCGCCACCGGCAACCGGGTCAACGGCTACAAGCACTATGGCCTGCGCGGTACTTTGGTCGCCGACATTTCGCCCTCGACCACGCTGACCGTGATCGCCGATTGGCGCAAGGCCGATGACGATTGCTGCGCCCAGCTGATCGGCACCGTCGGCACCGGCCTGGCCTTCGGGGTCCTGCCGACGCCGCTCGATGAGAACTCGCGCACCGTCAACCAGAACCTGGTGACCAGCACCAAGGAAGAAAGCTGGGGGATTTCAGCCCAGCTCGACACCGAACTTGGCGAGCACACGCTAACCTCGATCACTGCTTACCGGAACTGGGAAAACACCGAAATTCGCGACGGTGACTGGCTGGATCAGGCCTATATCGGCTTAAACCAGCTGCACGATTCCGGACCGCAGAAGGCAACGACATTCAGCCAGGAGCTGCGGATCGCCTCACCCACCGGCGGGTTCATCGAATATGTCGTTGGTGCCTATTATTCGCGGGCCAAGAATGACCGGGTGTTTACCCGCAGCAGTATCGTTTGCTCGGTACTGGTTGCGCCAGCCCCGACCGTGGCGACACCCTGCACCAGCCCGCTGGCCGCACCTTCGCGGACGCCGGTCGGCGTCGCGCCGCACGGCGCGTTGTTCAACAACTTTGCGGTGTTCGGCAATGCCACGCTCAACCTTTCGGAGAGCCTGCGCGCGATTGCCGGGCTGCGCTATACCCGTGACAAGCTGAGCGTCTATCACTCGCGCACCGCCACCGGGCTCGATCTCAATGGGGCCGGCGCACCGGTTTCCACCGGCGGGGTCAATCCCAGCTTTGGTCCGTTCGCGGATAGCGAAAAGACCAACAATCTGTCAGGCAGGGTCGGGCTGCAGTTTGACCTCAGCAAAGACATGATGAGCTATGCGACATTCACGCGCGGCTACAAGGGTCCGGGATACAACATCTTCTTCAACCTGGGCGCCTCGGGCGTCTTGCCGGTTGAAGCGGAAACTTCCGACGCCTTTGAAATCGGCCTGAAGAACACGCTGTTCGGTGGCCGCGCAACCTTGAACCTGGCGGCCTTCTATACCAAGTTCAAGAATTTCCAGGCCAACAACCCTGACCTGGCTGGCGGCGTGGTGGTCAGCCGCTTCACCAACGCCGGCAAGGCCTCGACACGCGGCTTTGAGGCAGACTTCAATGCTGTGTTGGGCGGCGGGCTGAACCTCAGCGGCGGTTTCGCCTATACCGATGCCAAGGTCGACAAGTTCCGCGCGGTTGCGGGTTCCAACCCAGCGGACATCATCCCAGACGGCACCCCGCTGCTGTTCGCGCCGAAATGGAAAGGCACGCTGGGGATCGACTATCGCGGCACCATCTCGGACGGGCTTGACCTGTTCCTTGGCAGCCAGCTGTCTGGCCAGAGCAAACAGCTTTCGATCTTCTCGCCCAACGCCGCGCTGCGCGCGCTGGGTACGATCGAAGGCTACAGCCTGGTCAATCTTTCGGCCGGCATCGGCGACAGCGAAGATGGCTGGAAGCTGACCCTGCAGGTCCGCAACCTGTTCGACACCGCCTATGTCGCGCACAAGGAAAGCGGCGGCCCGGGTGGCAGCATCCGTTACCAGATCCCGCGCGACGCCGATCGCTACTTCGGCATCACCGGCCGGTTCAACTTCTGAGGGGCCCCAACCCTTCGGGTCCGAGAAGGCCTCCCGCGCAAGCGGGGGGCCTTTTCTTTGGCGGGTAGCGCGCTGCCCTCCTCCTTACCCCTCATCCTCGGCGACGATCTGCGGCACCAGCAGGTGGATCCAGACCAGCGCCAGCAGATAGGCGCCCGCCGCGCCGTAGAACAACGGAGCATAGCCATAGCCGCCGGTGAGCAGCTTGCCGGTGACCAGCTGAATCCCGAACCCGGCGACATTGCCGGCGATCGCCCCGATCGACATCACCGTGGCGACCCGCGCGGCGGGAATCGCATCGGCGGCGAAACCGAAGATGTTGGTGGAGAAGCCCTGATGCGCGAACAGTGCCATGCCGATGATCGCCGCGGCGGTCCACGGGCTGGCGGCGGTCAGCGCCAGCGGGATCGGCAAGACCACCACCGCGAACAGCAGCATCGCGGTTTTGCGCGCCGAATTGACGCTTTGCCCGCGTGCCAGCAACCGCGGAAACAGCCCGCCGCCGCAAAGTGCGCCAATCGCCGCAAGGGAAAAGGCCAGCGCGGTCGGCCCGACCAGCTCGGTCTGGCTGAGGTTGAACACCTTGTGGAACAGATCGGGCAGCCAGAAAGTGAAAAACCACCAGAACATGTCAGTCAGCGCCTTGGCCCCGGCGATCGCCCAGGTCTTGCGGTCGCTCAGCGCTTCGCCGATCGCCGGCCCTTTGGTCTCGGTAGCGGCAGCGCGCGGCAGCGGCTGCAAGTTGCGGGTCCCGGCAATCCAGAACAGCAGCCAGACGAAGCCAAGCACCCCGGTGACGATGAACGCGGCTTGCCAGCCGAACATCGCCGCGAACGGAATCACTGTCAGCGGGGCCAGGATATTGCCGATATTGGGCGCGGTATTGACGATCCCCATCGCCATCGAGCGCTGGCGCAGCGGCAGGAACTGGGCGGCGGACTTGACCGCCGCGGGGGTGTTGACCGCTTCGGCGGCGACCAGCACCACCCGCGCGGCAAGGAATTGCGAGACATTGGCGGCAAAGGCATGGGCGATCCCGGCCAGGCTCCAGATCGCCACCGCCGCACCATAGGCCACGCGCACCCCGAACCGGTCGACCAGCCAGCCGACCGCAATCAGGGCGAGCGCCGCCGCGAGCTGCGACATCGAGGCGAAATAGGCAAATTCGGCATCGCCCCAGCCATAAGCCGCCTCAATGCTCGGTTTGAGCAGCGACAGCACCTGGCGATCGACATAGTTGATGATCGTGCCGAAAAACAGCAGCGCCACCAGCAGGTTGCGCGACCGGGTCAGCGCCCGATCCTGCTCCGAAGTGCCTGGTTCAGCCATTTCAACCGCTCCCGTTCGCCTGTTTGCGGCAGGTTATGACACCGCAGGACACAATTCAAGCGCGTCTCGCTAGAGGCACGCGCCCGCGCCCGCTCAAGCGAAGTGGAGGCGGCGGTACTTGCCGCGGAAATAGAGCAGTGGGTCGCGTCGCGGCTCGAACTGGGCGCGGCTGACCTCACCCACCAGGATGAAGTGATCGCCGCCATCGTGAACCGCGTGGCGGCGGCACTCGAACGAGACCAGCGAGCCATCGAGCAGCGGCACCCCGCTCTCACCCGGCGACCAGGCGGTCGCGGCAAAGCGATCCTCGCCCTTGCCGGCAAAGCGGTTGGAAGCGGGCTGCTGGCCGATCTGCAGGACATTGACCGCGAAGTATTTGGCGTCGCGCAGCACCGGCGCGCTGCCGGCACTGTTGGCGATGCACAGCAGCAGAAGCGGCGGATCGAGCGACAAGGAGGTAAAGCTGTTGGCGGTAAGCCCGATCGGCTTCGCTTGCCCATCCAGCGCGGTAACGATGGTGATCCCGGTAGCAAAGCAGCCCATCGCATCGCGCAGCGTGCGGGCATCGGTTCCGGCGCGAAACTCGGTCGCGTCGCGCGGTTGCTTGCGTTCGAGGAAATCGAGCAACAGGCCAAGGAAGGCTTCGGTGCGGTCTGTGACGACCAGCAAATCGGCATCGGCCACTTCGACGCTTTCGGCGTTGGGCAGCGCGGCATCGAACTGCGCGCTCGCCTCTGAACGCTGCAACCACGACAATCCGCCACGCACCACCAGCGCCGGCAGGTTGAGCTGAGGAGCAGACGCGGTGAGCTGAGCCGCGACATCGTCGAGATTGAACTGGCTGAGCACCCGCTCGTCCCACTGCGGCTGACCTCGTTGTCGCAACTTGCGCAAACGCTCAGCGATTTCCGCAGCGAGATTGGGATCGCTTCGCGCTGGCATGTCGACCAGCACCAGGCCGGCAGCGAGATTTGCCGCGTCGGGCGAGAGCGCAACAGTGGCGATCCAGCCGCCCAGCGTTGCCGCCACCACCACCGGACGCGAGCCCATCTGTGCCAGCACCGCGCGCAAGTCCTCGGCATAGGCATCAATGCCATAGCGCCCATCCTTGGGCCATTCCGACCCGCCGTGGCCGCGCAGGTCAAGATTGACCACCCGCCGACCCGACTGGACCAGCGCCTCGGCAACCTCGGCCCAGACCGCGCGGGTTTGTCCGCCGCCGTGGACCAGCAGGATCGCCGGATCGTGCTCGTCGCCCAGCACCTCAGCTTCGAGCCGGACCCCGCCGAAGCCTTTGAACGTCGCAATCGCCATCGGAACTCCCCGCTTCGCTGCAATCGGTAGTGCGGCGGACCGAACCCGTCCATCCCCCTTTGACCCCGGCGCAGCCCGGGTTCAGCGCGGTTGCGCCAGGGCGGTTTCCGGGCAACTATGCCGGAGCAACGATGGGAGCTGAATGATGACGCAAGGCTTGTGCGGAGGTAAGCGGCGATGAGCGAACCCCTGGTGGTCTTCAGCTGCGAAGATGCGATCGCCACGCTGACGCTCAACCGCGCCGACAAGCGCAATGCACTGAGCCTGGCGATGTGGGCCGAGCTTGAGCACCACCTGGCGGCAATCGAGCCAGCGGGCGAGGATATCGCGGTGGTGGTGCTGCGCGCGGCCGGAGCGGTGTTCTGCGCTGGCAACGACCTCAAAGAGCGCGGAGCGGCAGCGCCTCGGCCATACTATCAGGCCGGGATCATCACCCGTCTGGCCGCGCTACCGCAACCGGTGATCGTCGCGGTCCAGGGCGGATGCTACACCGGCGGGCTGGAACTGGCGCTGGCCGGAGACATCATTGTAGCGAGTGAGAGCGCGGTCTTCGCCGATACCCACGGCAAATTCGCGCTGGTCCCGGTGTGGGGGATGAGCCAGCGGCTGCCGCGCCGGATCGGGCAAGCGAAAGCCCGCGAGATGAGCTTCACCGGGCTGCCGGTATCAGGCGCCGAAGCAGCGCGGATCGGGCTGGCCAACCACTGCGTCGCTGATGGCGAGCTGGATGCCAAGACGCGCGAACTGGCTCAGGCAATCGCCGCACAAAGCCGGCATTCGGTGTTCGCCTACAAGCGGCTCTATGCCGAGCAGGCCGATCTGCCGCTGCAAGCAGGGCTGGCACACGAGGTCTATGCCAGCGCTGGGATCGGCCCGGATTTCGCCGAGCGGGTCAGCGGTCAGTTCGGCAAAGGCTAGGGAGGTGATACGCGCCAGAACGCGTGGTGGGCGGTAACGGGCTCGAACCGCTGACCCTCTCGGTGTAAACGAGATGCTCTACCAACTGAGCTAACCGCCCCTGCGCAGGGACTGGCGCTATTAGCCATCGCGCCGGGTTCGTCAATCCGGCAGGCGCACCGTCAGACCAGCCGCATCGCATGACCGGCAAGTTCGGCGAAATAGCGGGCCATGGCATCGGCGGCCTTGTCGGTAAGGGTGATGAAGGCGCGGCGGCGGTCAGTCTCATCATCGACCCGCATCAGCAGCCCGGCATCGATCATCTGCCCGATCCAGCGCAGCGCTGTGGTTGGCGGTACCCCGCTGGCAATGCACAACGAGGTGACCGAGACCCGGGCGTGCTCGGTGCGGGCGGCAGTGAGATCGAGCAGCATGTCCCAGGCCGGATCGGCGAACAGATCGCCTTCAAAGAATCGCGCCCGCAGCTGCCGCTGGCGGATGATCCGGCGCACCAGCCGCGGATCGGGCAGCGCCGGACGGGTGGCGCGCACCAGCCGGCCAGAGCCATCGCCCTCGGCCGGGGTGAAGGCCGGACGCGGGCTTTCAAAGCGGAAGGCACTGTCGCTCTCAGCCCCGCTCGCCGCGCCGCCCTGCCCGCCGATCCGTTCAAGCCGTTCGGCGATCTGGCCGACCTGCTCGGTCAGCCGCAGCAGGGTCAGCCGGTCTTCCTCGGAAAGTTCGCGCAGGCGCAATTTGGGCAATCGCGCCAGCACCCGGCCCAGCGCGATCACCCGTTCGGCCCGGCCGGGGTCGACCAGAATCTGCGGGTCTGACTGATCAAGGCAGCCAAAAACGTCATCGAGCGCGGCGACCGAGGTTGAGACCACCAGCTGCGCCCCGGCATGGGCCACGCGCAGATCGAGCCTGGCCAGCGCCGCCAGCCCCGCTGCGTCAAGCTGCGGACAATCGACCAGCACCACCTCGCCCAGCGCCCGCGCCTCTCCTTCAAGCAGCCGCGCAAGATCGCCAACATCGGCAATCCTGAGGCCGGCCGCCGCAGCATCGTCGCGGATCAGATCGCGGACATGCGCGCGGTCCGCATAGACCGACACCGCCAGCGGCAAGGGTGCGCCATCGTTTACGGGGTCGGCATAAGCGAAATTGGCCATCGGCGCTGAGCTTGCCATCACATTCCCTCCGATTCGATTGAACAGGAGTAGAACAAACCGGGTCTATGTCAAGATCAGCGGCAAGCTCATGGCAATATCTCGATCGGGGTGCCATTGGGCACCGCTTCCCACAGCGCCTCGATCTCTGCGTTGGAAAGCGCCACGCAGCCGTCGGTCCAGTCGCCGGGAACGCGGTCGCCAAGTACCCCGCCCACCCAGCCGTTGGGCTGGCCATGGATGAAAATCTGTCCGCCTGGGCGCCTGCCCTGAACGCGGGCATAGGCCTTGTCCGCGGCGCGCGGATAATCGATGTGGAGCGAGAGGTGATAGGCGCTTTCAGGGTTGCCATAGTCGATCGTGTAGCGCCCCTCAGGGGTCTTTTCGTCGCCCTGGAACTGTTTGTGGCCGACCGGTGCATCGCCCAGCTGGAGTCCGGTGAAGGTGTGGACCAGCTGGCCTTCGGAATAGAGCTCCATTCGCCGCTCGGCCTTGTACACCACGATCCGTTCGATGATCGGAAGGACCAGCGCGGGTTCGGGCGCCGCGGCCAGCACCCAGCCGGCGCCAAACAGCGGCGCGGCGGCGGCAAGCGCGATCAGGAGACGGCGGCGCATCGCCTGAAAACTAAAGGAATTGCCGCGCGACGCAAGAGATGACAAGGCCCTGCTGCCCGGTCATAGTGCCGTCCGGGTGCGGAGCGGGAGAGCGTGAATGATCTGGCATTTCGCCGACGTGTTCGAGACTGTCGCCGCGCTGGTGCCAGACCAGCTGGCCCTGATCGAAGGCGCCACCCGCCGCACCTGGCGCGACTATGAGGACCGCGCCGCGCGGCTGGCCAGCGCGTTGGTCGCTGGCGGGATCGCACCGGACAGCAAGGTCGCGATCTATGGCTTCAACTCGGCCGAATTCCTTGAGGCCCAGTTCGCCACGTTCAAGGCGCGGGGCGTGCCGATCAACGTCAACTATCGCTATGTCGAGGAGGAGCTGGCCTACCTGTTCGACAATGCCGATGTCGAGGCGGTGTTCTTCGATGCCCGCTTTGCTCCGCAGCTCGCGGCAATCCGGGCGCGGTTGCCCAAGCTCAAACTGCTGATCCAGATCGACGACGGCAGCGGCGAGGCACTCGACGGCGCTGCCGACTACGAAGCGCTGATCGCCGCGCATGCCCCCCTGCCCCGGCTCGCCTACAGCGAAGACGATATCTACATGGTCTACACCGGCGGCACCACCGGTATGCCCAAGGGAGTGATGTACCGCCACGGCGACTTCATTCCCGGCATGCTGGCCGCAAGGCTGGGGCCGGAGGTTGAGCTGACGCCGGAAATCCTGCTTGCGCTGGTGGAAGAAGCCCGCGAAGCCGGCACCGCCCCTGTGGTCCTGCCCGCCTGCCCGCTGATGCACGGCACCGGGATGTGGCTCGGCGGGTTCGGCGCGCACTACTTCGGCGGCACAGTGGCGCTGCTGCGCGACGAGAAGTTCGATCCACACGGAGTCTGGGCCTATGTCGCGGCGGAGCGGATCAACGCGGTGATGATCGTCGGCGATACCTTTGCCAAGCCGATGCTGGCCGCCTTGAACGAGGCAGCGACGCGGGGCACGCCCTACGACCTCTCCTCGCTGAACATGATCGGCTCGTCGGGGGTGATGTTTTCAGCCGAGGTCAAGCGCGGCCTGCTCGATCACGCCGATATCGAGATTGCCGACTACATCGGCTCGACCGAGGGCGGGATGGGCAAATCGTTGGTCAGCCGCTCCGCGCCGCCCGGCGAAACCGCGCGCTTCCCGGTTTATGCCACCACCGTGGTATTCAATGAGCACGATGAACTGGTCCAACCCGGATCGGACGAAAGCGGAATGATCGCCAACGGCGGCATGGCACCGGTGGGCTATTACAAGGACCCCGAAAAGAGCGCCAAAACCTTCCGCACGATCCGCGGGCAACGCTATTCGTTCCCCGGCGATTTCGCCAAGGTCGCGGCCGACGGCACGTTAATCCTGCTCGGGCGCGGCTCGGTCTGCATCAACACCGGCGGCGAGAAGGTGTTTCCCGAAGAGGTTGAGGAGGCGCTCAAGGCTCACGAGTCCGTCTGGGACGCGCTGGTGGTGGGCGTGCCGGATGAACGCTTTGGCGAGCGGATCGTCGGAGTGATCTCGGCGGGGGCGGGCCAGACAATCGACCAGGCCGCGCTGATCGATTTCGCCCGCACGCGCCTCGCTGGCTACAAAATGCCGCGCCAGCTGGTGGTGGTCGAAACCGTCCAGCGCGCGGCCAATGGCAAGGCGGATTACAAGTGGGCCAAGGCGGCGGCGCTGGCTGCTGTCAGCTAGGCCTAATCAACAATGGAGAACCATCAATGCGCAGCCTGACCCTCGCCCTGGCCCTCGCCGCCCTCACCGCCCCCGCACTCGCCGAGGACGCCCCCTGGTACCCATCGAAATACGGCGCCGAGGACACCAACGGGGCGATGAACAACCTCTCGCCCGAAGCCACCGTCGCGGCGGCCAAGCTGGTCAAGACCGGCCAGGTCTATGCGCTGGGCATCGTTACCGGGCCCGACACTCCGGTGTGGCCGGGGCGCAGCTTCGCCGCTGCGGTGCTGCCGATTGACGATGGCGGCGGCAGCCCGATCGGCAAGACCAAGGCCACCGGCCACGACGATATCCTGATGACCAACATTGGCATCGGTACCCAGCTTGACGGGTTCGGCCACATGGGGATTGACCGCCGCCACTACAACGGCGTCCACGCCCGCGATTTCTACAAGCCCGACGGGGTGACCAAGTTCGGCACCGAGGCGATCCTGCCGACCGCGACGCGCGGTGTGCTGCTCGACATGACCAAGCTTTACAAGACCGCCCAGCTCAAACCCGGCACCGCCTTCAACCGCGCCGAAATCGACGCCGCGGCCAAGGCGGCGGGGATCAAGATCCGCAAGGGCGACGTCGTGCTGTTCCACACCGGCTGGATGGCGATGGCCAAGACCGACCCCAAGCAGTTCATCGCGGTCCAGCCCGGGCTCGGCAAGGAAGGCGCGGAATACCTCGCCGCGCTCGGCGTGGTGATGATCGGCGCGGACACGGCATCACTGGAGGCGATCCCGTTCGAAGACCCGGAAATGCCGTTCGTGGTCCACCTCACCCTGCTGGCGAAGCACGGGGTGCATGTGCTGGAGAACATCAACACCGCCGAGCTCGCCAATGACGGCGCGAGCGAATTCCTGTTCGTGCTGGGGCAGCCGAGGTTTCAGGGGACGGTGCAGGCGGTGGTTAATCCGGTGGCGGTGCGCTGAGTTTAGGGTTTATCGCAATTGTCACTGCAACTGCAAAATCGTAACCACTCGCCTTGCAGCAGCTCTTAGCGAGATAGCTTGACAAACATCTGCGGACGAACGGACGCGGCGGTGTAAGTCGCAACGGTGAACGCTACCGCTCCGATCAGTACGACGTGCCCGACCAGGCTAACGGCTAAAAATGTGTAGCTGCTAATCGCCAGCGAAAACGAAATCGCCCACATCCAACCTAGCATCTGGAAAACCATGTGCCTGACAGTAAAATCAGGAATATGCCTGAGCGGGCTCTTCTCGTGATCAAAAATGAAATTCCACATGTATACAACTGCGTTTTTCATAAGATTGATCCTTCTGTTATCCTCAATCCGCCAACAAATCATCACTCGATGACCGATTAGCGGTTAATAGCTAGGGTGCCCCTCACCTGAAATATGGACTTTAGGACATTGCAATCGGCCCGCGATTACGATGACGAATTTCGGACGAAATTCGCGTCGGACGCGGACACGCAATACCATGTCCCCGAATGATCCGCCTTTCCTACATGCCCGCGAACTGCCAGACTGAGCGGCTTCAGCTCCCTTCGACAGGCTCAGGACATGCTTTCGCTTCAACAACCACTGGACCGGACCGTCGCTGCGGAACCTGACATAAGGTTACCTAAGGTAACAGCCGACGCGCTATGTGCGTGGAAGTTTGTTACCTTAGCGGCTGCGTGGTGACGGCCCGGCGGACGGAGCCAAAGGCAGGCCGTGGTCGCACTCAATCCACAAACGGATCGCGGACCAGGATCGTATCCTCGCGCTCGGGCGAGGTGCTGACCAGTGCCACCGGGGTCTCGATCAGTTCTTCGACCCGGCGGATGTATTTGACCGCTTCGGCGGGGAGCTGGGCCCACGAGCGGGCGCCGGCGGTGGTCTGGCCTTTCCAGCCAGCCAGTTCCTCATAGACTGGCTCGACCGCGGCCTGATCGGCGGCGTGGGCGGGGAAATAGTCGAAGTCCTTGCCGTGGAGGCGGTAGCCGGTGCAGATCTTGACCGTCTCGAAGCCATCGAGCACGTCGAGCTTGGTCAGCGCGATCCCGGTGACGCCGCTGATCGCGCAGGACTGCCGGGTCAGCACCGCGTCGAACCAGCCGCAGCGCCGTTTGCGGCCGGTGACGGTGCCGAATTCATGGCCGCGCTCACCCAGCAGCTGCCCGACCGCGTCCTCAAGCTCGGTCGGGAACGGGCCCGAGCCGACCCGGGTGGTATAGGCCTTGACGATCCCAAGCACGAACCCCGCTGCGCTGGGGCCAAGTCCCGAGCCGCTGGCCGCAGTGCCGCTGACCGTGTTTGAGCTGGTGACGAAGGGATAGGTGCCGTGATCGACATCGAGCAGCACGCCTTGTGCGCCTTCGAACAGGATCCGCTTGCCGGCCCGCCGCGCTTCGCCGAGCGTGCGCCAGACCGGCTTGGCGAAGGGCAAGACGAAGGCGGCGATGTCCCACAGGTCCTTCAAGAGCCGCTCGCGGTCAATCGGGGGCTGGCCGAAACCGCTGCGCAGCGCATCGTGATGGGCGCAGATCCGGTCGAGCTGGGGGCCGAGGTGATCGAGGTGGGCAAGGTCGCAGACCCGGATCGAGCGGCGCCCGACCTTGTCCTCATAGGCCGGGCCGATCCCGCGGCGGGTGGTGCCAATCTTGCCGGCGCCGCTGGCGTCTTCGCGCAGGGCATCGAGATCGCGGTGGAACGGCAGGATCAGCGGGGCGTTCTCCGCCACCTGAAGGTTCTGCGGGTTGACCGCCACGCCTTGCCCGATCAGCTTGCCGACCTCATCACGGAAGTGCCAGGGATCGAGCACGACGCCGTTGCCGATCAGCGACAGCGTGCCAGTGACGATGCCCGAGGGCAGCAGGCTGAGCTTGTAGGTCTGGTTGCCAACCACCAGCGTGTGTCCGGCGTTGTGCCCGCCTTGAAAGCGGACCACGGCATCGGCCTTGCTCGCCAGCCAGTCGACGATCTTGCCCTTGCCTTCATCGCCCCACTGGGCGCCGATCACGGTTACGTTGGCCACTGGGGTACGATTCCTTGTGCTGGGCTGGAGAAACCGTGCCGCGCCCTAGGCGAAGCGGCGGGAGAGGGCAAGGCAGCGCTGCCCGAAATGCGGGACAATCCGCGACAATTCGTGACTGGTTAAGGCTTTGACGAATATTAGGATCGGGAGTGAAAGGACGATTGCGATGAAACCCACGATTCTCCTCCCCTTTGCCGCACTTGGTCTGATGCTGGCCGGGATTGCCGAGGCCCGCGAGGGCGGACCCTTGCGCGAGCGTTTCGGCCAGCGCGAGCGCGGGCCAGCGGCCACTGTGCCGGGCAAGCAGACCATCACTTATGGCGTCAATCCGCTCCAGGCGCTCGACTTCTATCCCGCCAAGGGCGCGCGCGGCCCTGCTCCGCTGGTGCTCTATGTCCACGGCGGCGGGTGGAAGCGCGGGAGCAAGGAGACCGCGGCGAGCCGCCATGCCCCTGGGCACTTTACCGGCCTTGGCTACAACTACGCTTCGATCGACTACCGACTGGTGCCGGAGGCCACGGTCGAGCAGCAGGCCGAGGATGTCGCCATGGCCATGAAGACCTTGCTCGACCGGTCTGTCGCGCTGGGTATCGACCGCAGCCGCGTCGTCATCACCGGCCACAGCGCCGGCGCGCATCTGGTCGCGCTAGTCGGCACCGACGAGCAATACCTGCGCAAGGCCGGGCTGTCCTTCCGCGATCTTGACGGCGTGCTTCCCAACGACGGTGCCGCCTATGACGTCGCGGCGCAGATTGCCGACGGCAATCGCTTCATGAACGGCACCTATACCCAGGCCTTTGGCACCGATCCAGCGCGTCAGCGCGCGCTTTCACCGACGCTGCAGGCGGCTTCGCCCAACGCCCCGGGGTTCCTGCTGATCCACGTTCAGCGGGCGGACGGCATCGCCCAGAACAAAGCGCTCGAAGCCGCGCTACGCCGCGCCGGGACATCGGTGGAGCGCCGCGAGTTCGAGGGCCGCGGCCTCAAGGGTCACATGGAGATCAACCGCAGTCTGGGCGATCCGGGGTATGCAGCGACCTCGGTGGTCGATGCCTGGCTGAAGCGGGTGTTCGGGGGCTGAGCGGACCGCCCCTGCTCGGTCTAACCCAGCTTGCCCGCGGCGCGCAAAGTCAGCGCGGTAATCAGCAACAGCAACGCCGCAGCGGATGAGAGAATCGCGCCCCACAGCCACATCGATGTGAAATCCTCGAACCGGGCCTGGCTCGGATCGTCGGGCAGGTAGCGCACCGGATAGGGGCCAAGCGGGTATTCGTCCTTGAGGCCGGCATTCGACTCGACCGTGACCTCGCGCCCTTCCAGCGTGCGAAACCGGAACAGCGGGACAAAGAAGTCTGGCCCCATCCCGCGCAATCTCTGCCCGGACGGTTCTTTGCGAACATAGTCGAAGACTTCGCCCTGCACCGCAACGCCGCGGCCTTGCAGCGCCGCGACGATCTGCAATTCGCTGGCTGTCAGCCAAGCGGTGAGCACCAAGGCCAGCGCGAAGACCGCACCGAACAACAGCGCGAACGCCCTGGCCTTGCTTTGTAGATCGCGCCCCATCGCCCATCCCATCCTTGCCGAACGAACAGGATAACCGGTTGCCGTTACTTTGAAAGAACGGTGGCTTCCTCGCCATCAAGCCGGTGAGTGCAGCCGAGCTCCTTGGGCTCGCAGTCCGCACACAGTGCCGCTACAGTCCGCCAGCCGATCGCGCGCAGGCGGGCGGCTTGCTCCGGATCGTGGCCGAGCGGGAGGAACAGGGTGTCGCGCGCTGGTTCGCTGGTGGCCAGCATGTCGATCAGCAGGTCGGGGTAGAGCGAGAAGCCGATCGCCGGTTCGTCGCTGCCATCCTTTGGCCCAAGGATTCGATAGGAACCGCCCCGGCCCAGCGAGCCGGATACCCCTTCGGCATAGATCATGAAGCCGAACCACGACTGGTATTCGAAGCCATGGCGCTCAGAGGGATCGAGAGTGAGCCGTGCGCTATCGCCAACCCGCGCGGCGATTGCGCGCAGTGCCTTGATCCGTCCTGCCAGCGCCCCGCCGGCGTCGATTGCAGCGAGCCGTTCGATCGCGGTATTGAACGGGCCAATCGCGGTGAGCAGCGGCAGGTAAGCCTCGCCTCCTGCCGCCACCAGTCCGCCTGCATCCTTGGCGTCAAGCTCACGGCGCACAGCCTCAATCGCTTCGGGAGCCAGCGGCAGGGCCTTCACAGCGAGGGTGTCGACCAGATCGGGCAGCGTGAAATCGACCGAGATGCCGGTGGCTCCGGCGGCCTGCAGCGCTTCGATCGCAACGGCGACAATCTCGCCCGCTGCAGCTACAGAGTCGTTGCCGATCAGCTCGGCGCCGAGCTGCAAACGTTCGCGGGTGGGGTCGAGCCCATCGCCCTTGATCGTTACGACCTGACCGGCATAGCACAGGCGGAGCGGACGGGCCGCCGCGCCAAGCGCGGTTGCGGCGATCCGCCCGACCTGGACGGTGATATCGCTGCGCAGTGCCAGGGTGCGCAGGCTCGCCGGATCGACAAAGCGGAACATCCGCCGCGGCTGGACCCCAGCCATCCGGCTCGCCATCGATTTCTCGAACTCGATGCTCGGCGGCTGGACCCTATCGTAACCGTGGCTGTCGAGCACATCGAGCACCGCCCGGGTAACCCGCGCAGCGGCGGCGGCATCGCGCGGCAGGCGGTCTTCCAGCCCCTCGGGCAGCAGGTCGCGGTCGGTGTCTTGCATGGTCCGGCTCCGATGCCGCAATTGGTCTCAGAACGCCAGCGCCATCACCCGCTTGACCCCGGGCAGCTGGCCCGCCGTCTCAATCACCTCGGGCGGAACCGGGGTATCGACGCTGAGCAGCAGCACCGCCTCGCCCCCGGCCTCGCGGCGGCCGAGGTGGAAAGTGCCGATGTTGATCCCGGCCTCACCCAGCAAGGTGCCGATCCGGCCGATGAAACCAGGTGCGTCCTCGTTGACGATGTAGAGCATGTTGCCCGAGAGCTCAGCCTCGATCCCGACCCCAAAGATCTCAACCAGGCGCGGCTGGTCGGTCCCGAACAGGGTGCCGGCGACCGAGCGGGGCCCCTGGCTGGTGCCAACAGTGACCCGCAGCATGGTGTGGTAAACGCCTTCGCGCTCGTGCCGTACCGAACGCACGTCAAGCCCGCGCTCCTTGGCCAGGAACGGAGCGTTGACCATATTCACCGCGTCCGAATAGTTCTTCATCAGGCCGGCCAGCACCGCCGCCTCAATCGGCTTGCCATTAAGCGCTGCTGCAGCGCCTTCACGCTCGATGCTGATCTCGGTCAGGCTGCCATGGGCGAGCTGGCCAACCAGGCTGCCGAGCCGTTCGGCCAGGGCCATATAGGGCTTAAGCTTAGGGGCTTCCTCGGCGCTGAGCGAGGGAACGTTGAGCGCGTTGGTGATCCCGCCAGCGACCAGGAAATCGGCCATCTGCTCGGCCACCTGCAGCGCGACGTTGACCTGAGCTTCAGTGGTCGAGGCGCCGAGGTGGGGGGTGCAGATGAAGTTCGCCGTGCCGAACAGCGGGCTGTCCTTGGCCGGTTCGGTGGCAAACACGTCAAGCGCCGCCCCGGCGACGTGGCCGCTGTCCAGCGCCTCCTTCAAGGCCGCCTCATCGATCAGGCCGCCGCGCGCGCAATTGACGATCCGCACACCCTTGCGGGTCTTGGCGAGGTTCTCTTTTGAGAGGATATTGCGGGTCTGCTCGGTCAGCGGCGTGTGCAGCGTGATGAAATCGGCCTTGGCCAGCAAGGTATCGAGATCGGCCTTCTCAACCCCCATCTCAATCGCCCGCTCCGGCGTCAGGAACGGATCAAACGCGACCACCTTCATCTTGAGGCCCAGAGCTCGGGCGGCGACGATCGAGCCAATGTTGCCCGCGCCGATCAGGCCAAGCGTCTTGCCAGTAACCTCAACCCCCATGAAGTCGTTCTTCGGCCACTTGCCTGCCTGGGTCTGGGTATTGGCTTCAGGGATCTGGCGAGCCAGCGCGAAGATCAGCGCGATGGCGTGTTCGGCGGTGGTGATCGAGTTTCCGAACGGGGTATTCATCACCACCACGCCCTTGGCGCTGGCGGCGGGGATATCGACGTTGTCGACCCCGATCCCGGCGCGGCCTACCACTTTCAGATTGGTCGCGGCATCGAGCACCGCCTTGGTCACCTTGGTCGAGGAGCGGATCGCGAGGCCATCATAATCGCCAATCCGGGCGATCAGCTGCTCGGGGGTCTCACCGGTGATGACATCCACCTGGCAGCCGCGCTCTTCAAAGATCTTGGCGGCATTGGGGTCCATCTTGTCGGAAATGAGGACGCGGGGTTTGGTCATGGTCTTGGTTCCCTTGGGCCCGTCATCCCGGCGAAGGCCGGGGTCCAGACCCTTGAATAGATTGAGTCGCGAAGCGGCGTTCTTGTTCGTGCTGGGTCCCGGCCTTCGCCGGGATGACGACTAGGAATGAGGTGCGGAATGCTTTGCTTGTTCATCAGACTTGACGACCGAGTACGCCCAATCAAGCCAAGGACCGAGCGCTTCAATGTCAGCAACGTCTACGGTGGCACCGCACCAGATTCGGAGACCCGCCGGTGCATCCCGATAACCTGCGATGTCGTAAGCCGCACCCTGCGCCTCTAGCAATGAGGTCATCCGTTTGATCATGTCCTGATCGAACAGAGTCACGTACAGACAAACGCTAGTCTTCGAGCGGGTGCTGGGTTCGGCGGCAAGATGATCGAGCCATGGCCGTGCGGCAACGATGGCGTCAAGCGCGGCTGCATTGGCGCTGCAACGCGCCTGAAGGCCAGCAAGACCGCCCAGCCCCTTGGCCCATTCGAGCGCAAAGATTGCATCTTCGACCGCGAGCATCGACGGGGTGTTGATCGTCTCGCCCTTGAACACGCCCTCGGCGAGCTTGCCCTTGGAGGTGAGGCGGAAGACCTTGGGTAGCGGCCAGGCCGGGGTATGGCTTTCCAGCCGCTCGACCGCGCGCGGACCCAGGATCAGCACGCCGTGGCCGCCCTCGCCGCCCAGCACCTTCTGCCAGCTGAACGTGGCGACATCAATCTTGTCCCAGGGAATGTCGTAAGCGAACACCGCACTGGTTGCGTCGGCGAAGCTGAGGCCCTGGCGGTCTGCCGGGATCCAGTCACCGTTGGGGACGCGCACCCCGCTGGTGGTGCCGTTCCAGGTAAATAGAACATCGCTCGTCCAATCGACCTGAGCGAGATCGGGCAAATGACCATAATCGGCGCGGATCACGGCCGGATCGAGCCGCAGCTGCTTGGCGGCGTCAGTCACCCAGCCCTCGCCAAAGCTTTCCCAGGCCAGCGTGGTCACGCCGCGCGCGCCGAGCATCGTCCACATCGCCATCTCGAAAGCGCCGGTGTCGCTGCCGGGGACGATGCCGATGCGGTGAGTGTCGGGCAGCCCGAGCACTTCGCGCATCAAATCGATGCAATACTGCAGACGCACCTTGCCGATCTTGGCACGGTGCGAACGGCCGAGCACTTCGACGCTGAGCTTGCAGGGGGAATATCCCGGCGGCTTGGCGCAGGGACCGGAAGAGAAGAACGGACGCGCGGGTTTGCGCGCCGGCATTTGTGCAGTCATGTAGTCTCTCCTTGCAGAGAGCACGCGCGGCGTTGGGACCGCGTGGCCCGAGGGCGCTCCTAAGGGCCTGCGGTGACATGTCAAGGCAATGCGGCGGACCACAACGGCTCACCGCAGCGGTTACCTGTTGTTAACCATGTGATCGGCAAACTCGTCCGGCTATGAGCCCGCGCATCGCCCTACTGCCCGTTTTCGCCTTGCTTGGTGCCTGCTCGATGCTGCCTGGCGGCGGCTCGGCGCAGCGCGCGCCGGTCAAGCGTTCGACGCTGTTTTACACACCCAACCCCGAAACCCGCCAATGCCTGGCCCAGCTTGGCGCGGCCAAAGTCAATTTCACGCCGCTGCCGGATCAGTATTACGGCGCGGGCTGCCGCACGATCGGCACGGTCAAGCTGGCCAGCCTGAAAAGCGACCGCCGCGATCTGGCCTTGAGCAACCTCGGCCCGGTTACCTGCCCGCTTGCCGAAAGCTTCGCCAACTGGGCGCGCTTCGGGGTCGATCGCGCCGCCGAGCAGATCCTCGGATCGACGTTGGTCCGAATCGAGACCATGGGCAGCTATGCGTGCCGCAATGTCTCGGGAACCTCACGCCGCTCGGGCCATGCCACCGCCAGCGCGATCGACGTATCGGGCTTTGTCCTGGCTGACGGCCGACGGATCAGCATTGCGGGGGGCTGGTCAAGCGACTCAGCAAAGGAGCGCGAGTTCCTCCGCACCGTCCATAGCAGCGCCTGCAAACGGTTCGGCATGGTGCTGGGACCGGCCTATAACCCCGCGCACCGCGATCACCTGCACCTGGAGCTTTCGGGCCGCGCAATGTGCCGTTGAAGGGCTATTCGGTGCTGTAGAAACTGTAATCCGGCAACGAGTGAAAGGCGTTCTTGAGTGCCTCGCTCCAGCCCGCCGAGACGGCGCGGTAATAGGGATCGTCGCCCGTAATCCGACGCTGGTGAGTTGGTTCGAACTGATCTCGCTCAATCACCAGCAAGTCGAGCGGCAGCCCGACCGAGAGGTTGGCCTTGATCGTCGAATTGAAGCTGACCATCAGCAGCTTGGCTGCATCTTCAAAGCTCATGTCGCGGTCATAGCCGCGCAGGATGATCGGGCGGCCATACTTGGTCTCGCCGATCTGGAAGAACGGGGTGTCGAAGCTTGCCTCGATGAAATTGCCCTCGGGATAGACCATGAACAGCCGCGGCTCACCGCCCTTGATCTGGCCGGCGACGATCATCGAGGCAACAAAGGTACCGCCGGCCTGCTCCTCGTTCTGGACATCGATCGAGGCGATGGTTTCGCGCAGCAACTTGCCCACCAGCGTTGCCGCCTGAAACATCGTCTCCGCCTCAAGCAGCGAGTTGTGGCGCTCGGCGGGGGTCTTGTTGCGCTCTTCGATCTGGCTGATCACGCCTTGCGTTGTCGCAAGGTTGCCCGCGGTCATGATCGCAATAATCCGCTCGCCGGGAACCGACCACTGATACATCTTGCGAAAGATCGAAATGTTGTCGACGCCCGAATTGGTGCGGGTGTCGCTCATCAAGACCAGCCCGGCATCGAGCAGCATTCCAACGCAATAGGTCAAGCGCGAGTCCCCTTCCCGTGTCGGACTACTGATCGTGCAGCTGTTGTTCAACCGCCAGCTTGACCGCCAGCACAGTTTCCCCCGCTCCATATGACATTCCGGTCACGGGTGCCGCCTCGCCATAGTCGCGGCCGGTGGCAACCCGGACATAGCGCTCGTCGGGGCTGATCCCGTTCGAAATATCAAACCCGACCCAACCGATCCCGGCGACATGCGCCTCGGCCCAGGCATGACCAGCTTCCTGTTCGATCCGGTCGTTCATCATCAGGTATCCCGAGACATAGCGCGCCGGAATCTCCAGCGCGCGCGCCGCGCCGATGAAGATATGGGCGTGGTCCTGGCAAACTCCGGCGCCGATCAGCGCTGCTTCCTCGCCGGTGGTGTGGACCCCGGTTTCGCCTGGGACATAGGCCACGGCATCGAGCACCAGCGCGGAAAGCTGATGCAACACCGCCAGCGCTTCATCGCGCGGCGCGTCGATCGCGGCCATGATCGCACGGACATTTGGCCCTGGCCGGGTCGCCGCCGACTGGGCAAGGAACGCCCACAGCGGCATATGGCCGGCATGCTGACCGATTACGCCGTGATTGTCAGCGGTTACAACCGTGCCCGAACAGTGCACCTCAACACTGCGGGTTCCCGGTTCGACCGAAACCAGCGTGGTCCGGTTGTGGTTGTGGTCATCATACTCGGCCTCGATCCGCGCGCCGGTCAGCTGCATGTCCCAGTTCAGCACTTTCTGGCCCTGGGTGCTCTTCGGGGTCAGCCGCAGGCGCTGCAGGCCGTGTGCAACCGGCTTGGCAAATTCATAGCCGGTGGTGTGTTCGACCCGCAGCTTCATGCGTAGAACCGGTAATCGCGTTCGATCGCGGCGGCGACCTGCTGGTTGCAGGCAATGAAATCCTGGATGAATTCGTGCAAGCCTTCGTCGAAAATCTGATCGATCCGGGTTTCGTGGATGCGGGTGCTGAACGCGCGGAGTTGTTCATGCGCAGCGGTTTCATGGCCATATTCGTGGGCCAGTCCGAACAGGTTTGAGCGCAGCTTGTCGATGCAGAAATGCAAGGACCGGGGAAACCGCTGGTCGAGGATCAGGAATTCCGCAATCCCGCGCGGGTCGATCGAACCCTGGTTGAGCCAGCGATAGGCGCGGTCCCCGGCGACCGCGCGCAACACGCCTTCCCACTGGACATTGTCGAGGCTGGAGCCGACCCAGGCCAGCGAGGGCAGCAGCACGTAATACTTGACGTCGAGGATCCGCGCGGTGTTGTCGCCGCGCTCGATGAAGGTGCCGAGCCGGGTGAAATTGTAGTTCTCATTGCGTAGCATAGTGCCATCGAACGCGCCGCGCACCTGCACCGCCTGGCGCCGGATCGTGGTCAGCACCTGGCCGATCATCGGCTCGCGCACCGGCCTGGCCAGCGTTTCGCCCAGCACCATCCAGCTTTCGTTGATCGCTTCCCAGACTTCGCGGGTCATCGCGGTGCGGACCCCGCGGGCATTGGTCCGCGCCGCTTCGATCATCGCCAGCACCGATCCGGGATTGGCCTTGTCGCGCAGCAGGAAGTTCCACACCTGCTCGCCGCGATAAGAGGTTCCGCACGCCGCTTCGTAAGCCTGGGTTGCGCCGACCGTGGCGATCAGCGATCGCCATTCGTCCTGGCTGGTCACCGCATCGCGGGTCATCGCCATGCGAAAACCGGCCGCGATCAGCCGCGTGATGTTCTCTGCCCGCTCGAGATAGCGGGCCATCCAGAACACCCCGTTGGCGGTGCGGCCTAGCATGGCGGGTCCCCCGCCATCACTCCTCCAGCACCCACGAATCCTTGGTCCCGCCGCCTTGCGAGGAATTGACCACCAGCGAGCCCTTCTTGAGCGCCACCCGGGTCAGCCCGCCGGGAGTGATGTCGATCCCGTCGGGCGAGACCAGCACGAATGGCCTGAGATCGACATGGCGCGGCGCCAGGCCCGCCTTGGCAAAGATCGGCACAGTCGAAAGCGCCAAGGTCGGCTGGGCGATATAGTTTTCCGGTCTGGCTCGCAGCTTGGCGGCAAAAGCGGCAATCTCTGCCTTGGACGAGGTCGGGCCGATCAGCATGCCATAGCCGCCCGAACCATGAACTTCCTTGACCACCAGCTCAGCCAGGTTGTCGAGGACATAGGCCAGGCTGGACTTCTCGGCGCAGCGCCAGGTCTCGACATTGGCCAGCAGCGGCTTCTCGCCAGTGTAGAACTCGACGATTTCGGGCATGAACGAATAGATCGCCTTGTCATCGGCAATCCCGGTACCGGGGGCGTTGGCAATCGTGATCCCGCCAGCGCGGTAGATATCCATGATCCCCGGCACCCCCAGCACGCTCGCCGGGTTGAAACTCAAGGGATCGAGAAATTCGTCGTCGACCCGGCGATAGAGCACGTCGACCGGCTGATATCCGCGCGTGGTGCGCATTGCGACATGCCCGTCAACCACCCTGAGGTCGCTGCCCTCGACCAGTTCGGCGCCCATCTGATCGGCCAGAAAGGCGTGTTCGTAGTAGGCCGAATTGTGAATTCCAGGGGTCAGTACCGCCACAGTCGGGCGTTCTCCGGCACCGGACGGCGCGCAAGCGGCGAGGCTTTTGGCGAGGCGGCGGGGATAGTCCTGCACCGGTCTGACATTGACCCGGGTGAACAGCTCGGGGAACATCGCCATCATCGTTTCGCGGTTTTCGAGCATGTAGGAGACCCCGCTAGGGGTCCGGGCATTGTCTTCCAGCACCATGAAATCGTCGGGCCCGGTGCGGACCAGATCGATCCCGACGATATGGGTATAGATCCCGCCGGGCGGCGCCATCCCGACCATTTGCGGCAGAAATGCGGCGTTCGTGGCGATCAGCCGCTGCGGCACGCGGCCGGCGCGGACGATCTCCTGGCGGTGGTAGATATCGTGCAGAAAGGCATTCAGTGCGCGCACCCGCTGCTCGATGCCTCTTGTCAGCTTGCGCCATTCACCCGCGGTGATGATCCGCGGGACCATATCGAAGGGGATCAGCCGTTCTTCCCCGGCATCATCGCCATAGACGTTGAAGGTGATCCCGGTGCGGCGGAAAAACCCTTCCGCCTCGGCCCCCTTGCGGCGCAGCATTGCCTGGTCCTGGGCCTGGTACCACTCGCGATAGCCGGCATAGCCCGCACGCACGCCGCCTGCGCCATCAAACATCTCGTCAAAGCACGAGGGCGAGAGATTCATGCCGCGCGTTCCCTTCGCCGCCCATGACTGCCCGATGGCGGCACAGAGTCAAGCGCCAGAGACCGCGAATGCGAAGCGATTCCGGTTCGTTACAGCTGCAAGGGGTGCACCGCGCAGCTTTTGGCATAGCCCAGGCCGCGTTTGAACGCGGGGTGGACCCGCCCAGTGGCCGCCGCAATCGTCAGCTCGGTGCGCACCGCGCGGCCAAATTCGCTTTCGATCGCATCGCCCAGCGCGTCGGTTTCGGGAAGGCTCAGCGCAATCGCGCGGCCAAAGGCATAGGCCTGGGCAGCGGGACCTGGCTCAAGCGATCCGGCCAGCGCCTGATTGACCATGTCGCGCGGCACACCTTCCATCAGCGCCCCGCGCGCGGCGATTTCGACACAGGGACCGCAATCCTCGGCCTTGACCGCTGCCAGACGGGCCATCGCGACCTGCGCAGCGCTGGCGGCGTGGCGGTGCAGGGTGAACGGCATGAACTGCGCGTACTTTTCCGCAAGGTGGCCGGGCGCCGCGGCAAAATCCTTGAGATTGGGCGCCAGACCATAGGTCATCTTGTCGGCCAGCGGGATAAAGATGCGCGCAGGCAATGGCCCTGAAGACACCCGCTGCCGGGCCAGCTGCAGGCCCAGCCCGGCCAAGGCAATCAGCGGTGGTCCCAAGGTGCCCGGCGCCTCGCTCCAGAAGATCCCCGGTGCGCACAGCCCGGTGCTGACCTCCCAGATGTGCAGGCCGCCGTGGAGCGCCAGCCAGGTCGATCCAGCCAGCGCCGAACCCCAGCGCATCGGCAGGTTCGCAGCGGCATAGCCAAGCAAGCCGGCGCTGAGCAGGTAGGCCAAGCCGATGTCGCGGATGAAATGGCCATTCGCAGGGCCAGTCGCCTTGACCGTGCCGACCATTTCGTACCAGCCGAATGGGTCGATCAGCATCGCCAAGCCGTTGCCCAAGGCGATCAGCGCGGCCAGCGCCACCAGCACCTGCGCCAGTCGATCGAGGCTATCGGGCTTGCTCCACATCGCGGTTCTCCTTGGATCACCGACGCCATCAGCGACCGGTTCAAAGTCAGTTTAACCAAAACCCCAGGCGGTTGAAGCCCGCAATCCCGGACGAATCGCGATTCTCCCCCTCGACGGCGCGCGCCAAGCGGTCTAGTCCTCTTCGCAATTGCAGCGAGGGGGTGCTGCACTGGCTGAACTGCGGGTGGTTGGCCGACGCGAGGAGGACGCGAGCGTAATGGATAGTCTGGTTTCAACCGAATGGCTGGCAGGCGAAATGGGCGCCAGCGATCTTCGTATCGTCGATTGCACCCGGCATCTTCCCGGCACCGGCCGCGATCCGCTGGCCGAGTATGAAGCGGGCCACATTCCCGGCGCGGTTTTCATGGATCTGGCCGATCTGGTCGATAGCGGCGCCGCGGTCGAAAACACCCTGCCCCCGGCGGAAAAGTTCGCCAGCCGGATGCAAAGCCTGGGGCTGGGCGACGGCAGCCGGATCGTGCTCTATGACGACAGCCTGGTAAAGACCGCGGCGCGGGCCTGGTTCATGCTCAAGATGTTCGGCGCCCATGACGTTGCGATCCTCGATGGCGGGATTGCCAAGTGGAAGGCCGAGGGCCGCCCGCTGGCCCAGGGCAAGGAGAGCCTGCGTCACCGCCACTTCACCGTCTGGCAGGATGACAAGGACGTGCGCAGCAAGGCCGCCATGCTCGCCAACCTCCATTCCAAGGCCGAACAGGTGGTCGATGCCCGCGGCGCGGCGCGCTGGTCGGGCGAGGAAGCCGATCCGCGTCCGAACATTGCTAGCGGCCACATTCCGGGCTCCGCCAATGTGCCGTTTACCGCGCTCTACAACGCCGATGGTACGTTCAAGGACAAGGCCGGTCTGAAAGCCGCCTTCGATGCCGCCGGGATCGATCTGGCCAAGCCGGTTGTCACCACTTGCGGCAGCGGGGTTACCGCTTGCGTGCTGCTGTTCGGCATGCACTTGCTGGGCAAGACCGATACCGCGCTCTACGACGGCAGCTGGAGCGAATGGGGCGCCGATCCCGATACCCCCAAGGCGACGAAGACAGCCTGAGCATGGCTGGCGCCGAGGACGACAAACACGCCCCGGCGACGAAACTTGTCACCGCCGGACGCCGCACCGAATGGACCGGGCCGGCGGTCAATCCGCCAGTCTGGCGCGCCAGCACTTACCTCTACGATGATTGCGCGGCGCAGGAAGCAGGGCGCCACGTCAATGCCGACGGCACGTTTCACTATGGCGCGCGCGGCGGGCCGACCCAGTGGGCGCTGGCCGACGCCTTGACCGCGCTCGAACCGGGGGCGGCCGGGACGATGCTCTATCCCACCGGCCTCGCCGCACCAGTGATGGCGCTGCTCAGCGTGCTCAAGGCCGGCGACGAAGTGCTGATCGCGGACAATTCCTATGATCCGACCCGCAGCTTCGCGCTCCATGCCCTGCGCGATTACGGGATTGCCACAAGGTTCTTCGATCCGCTCGATGTTGCCGGTTTTGCCGCTGCCATTGGCGAGGAGACGCGCGCGGTTTTGCTCGAAAGCCCGGGCAGCCTGTCGATGGAAGTCTGCGACGTGCCGGCGCTGGCCAAGGCGGCGAAAGCACGCGGGCTTGCGGTGCTGCTCGACAACACCTGGGCAGGCCCGACCGGATTTCAAGCGATCCGTCACGGCGTCGACTTGTCGATCCTGGCCCTGACCAAGCACGTTGGCGGGCATTCGGATGTGATGCTTGGCGCCGTGACTGCAACCGCGCAATACTATCAGCGGCTGCGCAAACGCTCGCTGATGCTCGGCCAGCAGGCCTCGCCCGACGATTGCGCGCTGGCGCTGCGTGGCTTGAGGACAATGGGGGTCCGGCTTGATCGTTCCGCCGCCAGCGCGCTGAAGATCGCGGCGTGGCTGCGCGGCCGCCCGGAAGTGGCCGGGGTGCTGTTTCCGATGCTGCCCGGCGCACCGGGCCACGAACTGTGGCGGCGCGACTTCAGTGGCGGCTGCGGGCTCTTTACGTTCATCCTCAAAGGCAAGGATGCCGCCGCGCGCGATCGCCTGATCGACGCCTTGTCGCTGTTCGGGATCGGCTACAGCTGGGGCGGCTTTGAAAGCCTGGTCCTGGGTGTCCACCCGGAGCGCGACCGGGCAGTTCTGCCCTGGCCGCCCGCGGATCTCGACGCCGCCGACAGTTTCGCGGTGCGTTTGTGGATCGGTCTTGAAGACCCGGCCGACCTCCAGGCCGATCTCGAGCGCGGCCTTGGCGCCTGGAGCGCGGCGTGAGCTGGTCCGCACTGCTCGGCCGGCTCGATGCCATCGGGTTCGATGTCGGCGCCTACCACATCTCGCTGCTGGGCGGCCTCAAGGTGTTGTTCGCCGCAGCCGCTGTGCTGGTCGCCGGGTGGTTCCTCAACCTGCTGGTCCGCCGCCTGTTTCGCCGCATGCACCGGCTCGACCAGACCCAGCAGCTGCTTGGCGAAAAACTGGCTGGGATCGCGGTGTGGACGGGGCTGGTCCTGATCGCGATCGACTTTCTGGGGATCAGCCTGACCGCGCTGACCGTGTTTTCCGGCGCCTTTGGCCTTGCGGTCGGGTTCGGTCTGCAAAAGACTTTCGGCAACCTGATCTCGGGGATCATCCTCCTCATGGATCGTTCGATCAAACCAGGCGATGTCATCGCGGTCGGCAACGGCACCGATAAAACCGTTGGCCAGGTCAACCGGATCGGTATCCGTGCGGTATCGGTGACCACCCGCGACCAGATCGAATACCTCATCCCCAACGAACTGCTGATGACCTCCACAGTCGAAAACTGGTCGTTCAGCACCCGTGATGTGCGGCTGAAAGTCCCGGTCGGGATCGCCTATGGCAGCGATGTCGAACTGGCCGAACGGCTGATGCTGGAAGCCGCGAACAACACCGAGCGGGTCCATCCCGATCCCGCCCCGACAGTCTGGCTCCACGCTTTCGGCGACAACGCGATCCAGTTCGAAATCCAGCTGTGGATCGACGATCCCGAAGCCGGGGTCGGCAACATTCGCTCGGACCTGCTCAAGCGGATCTGGGTGCTGTTCAACCAGCACGGCATCCACCTGCCCTACCCGCAGCGCGATCTGCACATCAAGGAATGGCCTGAAAAACCGGAGTGACCCCTCCGTCAGCGCTTCGCGCTGCCCCCTCCCCATTGCTCCGCAACAGGGAGGACTTTGGTCCTTCTTAATCCTCCCTGTTGCGCAGCAATGGGGAGGGGGACTGCCAGCCGCAGGATGGTGGTGGAGGGGTGCCGCGAACTTTTCCTTAGGCCTGACAAAGCCTTTGTCGTTGGCGCTTTGGGTTCAGCACCGCCATTCAAGCACCATGAGCATTTCTGCCCCCACCCCCGGCAAGGTCTGGCTGGTCGGCGCCGGTCCCGGCGATCCCGATCTCCTCACCCTGCGCGCGGCGCGGCTGATCATGTCGGCCCGCCTGATCGTCCATGACGGGCTGGTCGATCCGGCGATCCTGGCGCTGGCCCGCCCGAACGCGCGGCTGGTTTCGGTTGCCAAGCAGCGCTCGCGCCACACCATGGGGCAAGACGCGATCAACGCCCTGTTGGTCCGCGAAGCTCTTTCTGGATCTGAGGTTATCCGTCTAAAAGGCGGTGATCCCTTTATTTTCGGGCGCGGCGGTGAGGAATGCGAAGCTTGCCGCACCGCCGGTGTCCCGGTCGAAGTCGTCCCCGGGATCAGCGCGGCGCTGGGCGCCGCCGCCGCCTCGGGCATCGCCCTTACCCACCGCGATCATGCCTCGGTGGTCAGCTTCGTCGCCGGGCAGTGCAAGGGCCTGAGCGAGCAGGACTGGTCGGGCCTCGCCGGCAAAGGCCGCACCCTGGTGATCTACATGGGCCTCGCCAGCGCCGAGGCGATTGCCGACAAGCTGATCGCCGATGGTCTAGCTCCGGCGATCCCGGTGGCGGTGATCGAAAACGCGAGCCGCCCGGCGATGCGGGTGCTGCGTGCTCCGCTGGCCGGACTCGCCGATCTGGTCGCGCATCACAAGGTCAAGAGCCCGGCGGTGATCGTGATCGGCGAAGTCGCTGGCGAACCCCAAACCGAGAACTTGCTCGCCCTGGCGCTGGAGGCCCTTACGTGAAGATCCTTACCGGCAACGATCTGAAAAGCGGCGCGGTCACCTGGTGGGACGGGGTGCAATGGTCGCTCCATGTCGAAGATGCGGTCGATGTCGGCGAGCATGCCGACACGATCCTGGCGCGCGAGCAAGCCACCCGCCGCGTCAACGCCGCCTATGCGATCGAAGCAGTCAAGGAAGATGGCGGAGTGCGGCCCGCCCACATCAAAGACCGCATCCGCGCGCTTGGGCCCACAGTGCGCCCCGACCTGACATTGAAGCCGGCCGATCCTGCTGCTGGCGAATGGGTGATCTGATGTACAAATACGACCACTACGACCAGGCCATGGTCGATACCCGCGTCGAGGAATTCCGCGACCAGGTAAAGCGCCGCCTGGCGGGCCATCTCAGCGAGGATCAGTTCAAGCCGCTGCGGCTGCAGAACGGGCTCTATCTGCAGCTCCACGCCTATATGCTGCGGGTCGCGATACCCTATGGCACGCTGAGTTCGGCGCAGATGCGGGTGCTGGGCGACATCGCCGAGCAGTACGACCGCGGCTATGGCCACTTCACCACTCGCCAGAACATCCAGTACAACTGGATCAAGCTGGACCAGACCCCCGATCTGCTGGGCGACCTCGCCAAGGTCGAAATGCACGCGATCCAGACCAGCGGCAACTGCATCCGCAACATCAGTTCCGACCAATACGCCGGGGCCGCCGCCGATGAACTGGTCGACCCGCGCCCCTATGCCGAACTGCTGCGCCAGTGGTCGAGCTTCCATCCCGAATTCCTGGTTCTGCCGCGCAAGTTCAAGATTGCGGTGATCGCCAGTGAAACCGACCGCGCGGCGATGAAGCTGCACGATATCGGCATCCGCATGGTCAGGAACGCAGCCGGAGAAATTGGCGCGGCGTTCTATGTCGGCGGCGGCATGGGGCGGACCCCGATGATCGCGCCGCTGATCCGCGATTTCGTGCCGCTCGATCAACTGATCACCTATGCCGAGGCCTGCCTGCGCGTTTACAACCGCTATGGCCGCCGCGACAACAAGTACAAGGCGCGGATCAAGATCCTGGTCCATGAACTGGGCAAGGACGAATACACCCGTCAGGTCGAGGCGGAGTTCGCGCACCTGCTGACCCAGGGGATCGAGCCACCCCTGGCCGAACTCGAGCGGATCAAGGCCCATTTCCCCGATCCGGCTTACCAGGCAGGCGCTCCTGACGACTACGATCGCTCCGATCCTGACTTCGCGCTGTGGGTGGATCGCAATTGTGCCGTGCACAAGCAGCCGGGCTATATGATCGCGACGATCAGCCTCAAACCGGTTGGCGGCATTCCGGGCGATGCCAGCGCCGAGCAGATGCGACTGATGGCCGACCTCGGCCTCAAGTACAGCTTCGACGAGCTGCGCGTGACCCATGCCCAGAACATCGTCCTGCCGCACGTCCGCAAGGCCGATCTCTACACCCTGTGGCAGCAGCTCGAAGCGGCCGGTCTGGGCACGCCAAACCTCGATGCGGTCGATGATATCATCGCCTGCCCGGGGCTCGACTATTGTAGCCTCGCCAATGCCCGCTCGATCCCGGTGGCGCAGAAGCTGTCGGAACGGCTAGCCCCCAGGCGTGTCGAGATCGGCGAGCTCAAGCTCAAGATTTCGGGCTGCATCAATGCCTGCGGGCATCACCATGCCGGCCACATCGGCATTCTCGGCGTCGACCGCAAAGGCACCGAAAACTACCAGCTGCTGCTCGGCGGCTGCGAGGGCGACGATACCTCGCTCGGCACGATCACCGGGCCCGGTTTTTCCGAGGACGGGATCGTTGATGCGATCGAGACTGCGACCGAAGTCTATCTTGCCAACAAGCAGGGCGAGGAGCGCTTCCTCGATACTTACCGCCGCGTTGGCATGGCCCCGTTCAAGGAAGCGATCTATGGGTGACGTCCAGTTCCGCTTCCGCGATGACGAGCCGGTCGCCGACCCCGGGGTGACGGTCGATGTCTTTGGCGAGCAGACCAACGCCGCCGCGGTCCGGCTCGAGCCGGGCGACGATGCCCGCGATCTGCTGCCGTACCTGGCCCGGCTCAAGCTGATCGAGGTCAACTTCCCGGTGTTCACCGACGGTCGCGGGTTCTCCTCTGCGCGAGTCTTGCGCGAGGCTGGCTACACCGGCGAATTGCGCGCAGTGGGCGAGTTGCCGGTCGATCACCTCGCGCTGCTGCGGCGCTGCGGGTTCGACGCTTTCGCCCCTGATCCGCCGGTCAATCCCGCCGATGCCGAAACCGCCTTTGCGCGCTGGGACGATGTCTATCAGGCGACCACCGACGGCCGCGTGCCGATCTGGGCGAAACGCCATGGCTGAAGCGGCGCGGCGGATTGACCGGATTGAAACCTCTGCGCAGTTCACTGCCGCAGATGCGGCTGCGCTCAACGCGCGGTTCGCAGGCGTGCCGACCCGCGAGATGCTGGCCGCCGTTCTGTCCGAAGGGCTGGCCGGGCGGATAGCGGCGGTTTCCAGCTTTGGCGCTGAAAGCGCTGTGCTGCTTCACCTGCTGGCATCGGTCGACAGATCGGTGCCGGTGCTGTTCCTGGAAACCGGCAAGCACTTCCCCGAAACGCTGGCCTACCGGGACGAACTGGTGGCGCGGCTCGGCCTGATCAATCTGATCAACCTCAACCCGGACCCAGCCGCTCTCGCCGCGCGCGATGGCAACGGCCTGCGCTGGTCTTACGATCCTGATGGCTGCTGCGAGATCCGCAAAGTGCAGCCACTGGCACAGGCGCTGGCCGGTTTCGATGCCAGCTTCACCGGCCGCAAGGGCCACCAGAATGCCAACCGCGCTGGATTGCCCCGGTTTGAGCTGGATACCACCGATACCGCCGGTCGGCTCAAGGTCAATCCGCTGGCCGATTGGTCGAGCGCAGAGGTTCAGGCCTATTTCGAGGCTACCGGCTTGCCCGCTCACCCGCTGGTGGCGCAGGGTTACCCCTCAATCGGCTGCTCACCTTGCACCAGCAAGGTCGCCGCGGGCGAAGACCCGCGCTCGGGCCGTTGGACTGGCTGGGACAAGACCGAATGCGGGATTCATGGCGAGGTTACTTCAACCGAGCTGCCCCCGGGCTACGATCCGGCGTTTTGACCCCCTCCCGTTCGCCGAACGGGAAGGAAGCCAGCTTGTGACGGGGATCAGCTCTCGACGCGCTCGACGGTCGAGACCTCTCCCTTGGGATTCTTCGAGGTGTACACCCCGTTCTCCACCTTCTCCTCATCGCACTGCTGCACCGCGTCTTTCTCGTCCTTGGTGTAGCAGTAGAGCTCGGGAGACTTCTGTTCCCACTTGCCCGTCTCGACAACCTTGCCATCGATGGAAGAGGAATAGGTGCCGTCGGCCTTGACGTCAGCCATGACCACTTTGCCGTCGGCGGTTGTCACCTTGAAGGTGCCGACCGAGGGTTTGCCATCGGCGGCAATGTTGGTGGCTGCCGCTTCCGGCACGGCGCTGGCTTCTGCTTCGGGCGCAGGCGCGGGTTTGGAACAGGCGGACAACGCCGCCAGCGCGGCGATAACAAGTAACTTGTTCATATTGTTTCCCTCTCCGTGAAGCATACGGCGATTTTTGCCGCGCACGACTCGCGACCCCGCCCGAACTCTAGAACGCATGTCGGCACGATGAAAGCATCGGCACGGCCGGGCTCGCCTTGCGACTTCGATCCGGCCTTGTGAACTGCGAAACCATGGGATTCGCCACAAGCCGCGAATCGTGTTAACCAAAGATATAGATACTGGGCCGCAAGCACGATTGAGCACTTCGCAGTGAAGGAGCTGACAGCGATGGCTTTTGCAGTAATCGAACGCAGCGCCGGCGGGCAGATCACCGTGATCAACACCGATCAGATCACCTACTTGCGCCAGGATTCCTATGGCACCTCAATCCATTTCACTTCGGGCGAGCACGTCAATTGCCCGATGGAAATGGACGCGCTGATGGAGACCCTGAATGGACGAACCCCCGAAACGCTGTTGATCAAGCAGAACTAGGTCCTGACCCTAGCGCCGTTTGGCCAGATCATTCGGCGGCCAGCCGGCCATACTTGCGCATGATCGCAGTCAGGCGGTCGTGCGGAAGCCCGTGAATCCGAAGGTCATCGGCGCCCGTCATGGTCGGCGCTGCAAGCAAGGCGTTGGTAATTGCCGCTTCGGTCGCCTGGGCAGTTGCCTTGAACAACGGCGACATCTCGCCGTTGCCGAGCATTTTGACCGACGACACCGCACCGCTGGTCCAGAGGTTGGGATTGGCGGTTGAAAACGCAACGAAGATGTCGCCCGATCCATTGCTGGCGAACCCGCCTTGGCGTCCGATCCCCAGCGCGACCCGGGTCGCAATCCGCTTGAGCTGATGCGGCAGCAAGGGAGCATCGGTGGCGACGGTAACAATGATCGAGCCTTGCTCTTCCGGGACATGGGTTTGTGCCAACCGGGTCTGGCAGCTTGGCGGGCTGCCTTTCGGCCGGACGGGGTCGGAATTGGCAATGCACGGATCAAGATCGGTGATCTCCTCGCCAACCGGCACCCCGGCGATCCGCAAATTCGGCCGCTGGCCAAAATTGCACTGGACCAGGACGCCCACGGTCCAGCCGCCCTCGGCAACGGTCAGCTTGCGCGATGCGGTGCCAATCCCGCCTTTGAAGCCGAAGCAGATCATGCCGGTGCCGCCCCCAACCGCACCTTCCGCAACCTTTCCGGCGCGCGCGCCATCCAGCGCTTGCAGCACATGTTCGGGCTTTACGTGAAAGCCATTGATATCGTTCAGGTCACCATCGTAGGTTTCGGCTACGACCGGCAACCACCAGGGTTGCAGCACGTTCTTGCGAGTGACTTCCCACTGGATGATCGTGTCGCGCACCACGCCGACGCTGTGGGTATTGGTGATTGCGATCGGTCCCTCCAGGAATCCGCCTTCCTGCAACCAGGTTGTCCCGGTCATCTCGCCATTGCCGTTGAGCGTGAACCATGCCCCGAAAACTGGATCGGAATTTTCCCGGCCGCGCGGAAAGACCACGGTCACGCCAGTGCGAACCGGGCCTTTGCCAACCACCAACTTGCCCGATCCCGCGATGATCGTGGTCTGCCCGACTTCGACGCCAGCGACATCGGTGATCGCGTTCAACGTCCCAGGCGTGCCGCCGATCGGCAAGCCAAGCTCATGCTCGCGCGGACTGGCATAGAGGCTGGAAGGGGAGATCAGGCCAATGCAAGCTGCAACTGCACCGATCCCGCCAAGCACCTTGGCTACGCTCATTTTCAGGATTCCTCTGCTATTCAGCAGGCCTATCGCGGCGGCTGCGCCTATGCAAGCTGGCGCCCGGATCAGATCAAAGCCAGTTGTTCTTGCGGTACCACTGCGCGGTGGCCTTGAGTCCGGCACGGGTAGGAACCGCAGCCCGCCAGCGGCTTTCGGGCGGTACCGCGCCCTTGCTCACCACCCAGTCGGGGTGGCTCATATAGCCGACCCGATCGAGGGTAAGCTTGGCCTTGTGGCGCCGCACAAATCGGTCTGCCCGCGCCGCGCGTTCGAGTGACTGGCGCGAGAGGTGGACCACCCAGGGCCGCCGCCCCATCGCCCAGCCAATCGCCCGGGCCAGTTCATAGTGGCTCCAGCCGCCAGCCTTGCCGTCATCGGGCTCGAAGCTCATGTGGGTCACGTCTTCGCCGCCGCTGACCAGCGCGAGCAGCAACCGGCCGAGATCGTCGACGTGGATCAGCGAGGAATGGCCCGCGCTTGGCGGCATCGGCATCACCCCCCAGCGCGCCGCCTTGAACAGGTCAAGCGTGTCACGGTCCCCCGGCCCGAACACCCATGGCGGACGGACAATGGTCCAGTCGAGCCCGCTGGCGCGCACCAGCTTCTCCGCGCGCGCCTTGCTCGCGCCATAGGCCGAAAGCTCTGGCTCGCGCGCAGAGAGCGATGAGACCAGCACCAGGCGCGGCACCCCTTCGGCCAGCGCAGCCTCGATGACATTCAGGGTTCCCGCCACATTGCCCGCCTCGAACCCGGCGGGATCGGGCGCATTGACCACCCCGGCAACGTGGAGCACCGCCTCACTGCCGCGCACCAGCCGGCGCAGCGCGGCCTGATCGGCAAGGTCGCCGGAAACCCACTCTACTCCCATCCGGAACAGCTGCTCGCGCCGGGCCAGCGCCTTGATCTCGTGTCCGGCGGCCAGCCCTTGGGCGATCAGCGCCTGCCCGACAAAACCGGTTGCGCCGGTAATCGCCAATGTCACAGCAGCACCAGCTGATCGCGGTGGACCACCGCCGGACGCGGAGCATAGCCCAGGATTGCGGCGTGCTCGGCCGACTGGCGGCGCATCAGTTTGGTGCACTCGCCAGCGTCGTATTCGGAGAGTCCGTGGGCCAAGGTGGCGCCGCCTTCATCGCGGATCGCCACGGCATCACCGCGCTGGAATTCACCCTCCACAGCAACGATCCCGGCGGCAAGCAGGCTTGAGCCCTTGCCCAGCGCGCGCGCCGCCCCGGCATCGACCACCAACGCGCCCTTCAGCCGCAGCCGCCCGCCCAGCCAGGCCTTGCGCGCGCCGTCCTTGCGGCGGGGCAGGAATAGCGTGCCGATCCCTTCGCCCGTTGCCCGCGCCAGCGGCGCTTCGTGTAGCCCGCTGGCGATGGCGAGGGCGATCCCGGCGCGCTCGGCAATCTCAGCGGCCTGAAGCTTGGAGGTCATGCCCCCCGAGCCCAGCCCCGAGGCCGATCCGCCCGAAGCCATGGCATGGATATCGGCGCTGACCCCGCGCACTTCAGGGAGAAGCCTGGCGCCAGGTTCAGCCGGATTGCGGTCATAGAGCCCATCGACATCGGAGAGCAGCAGCACGGCGCTGGCCTGCGCCGCTTGGGCGACGCGGGCGGCGAGCCGATCGTTGTCGCCAAAGCGGATTTCCTGGGTAGCAACGCTGTCGTTCTCGTTGATCACCGGCACTGCGCCGGCATCGAGCAGGCGGGTCAGCGTGGCAGTGGCGTTGAGGTAGCGGCGCCGATCCTCGAGATCCTCTAGCGTCAGCAGCAGCTGCGCGGCGGTCAGCCCGTGGAGCCCGAGCAGTTCGGCCCACAGCCCCGACAACGCGATCTGGCCCACGGCAGCTGCGGCCTGGGCATCGGCCAGACTGCCGCGCCCACCCTTGTCGAGCCCGAGCTTCGCCGCGCCGAGCGCGATCGCGCCCGAGGAAACCACAATCAGCTCCTGCCCGCGGCTGCGCGCCGCGGCGAGCTCCGCCACCAGTCCTTCGAGCCAGTGCCGCCGCACACCCTCGCCGCCGACCAGCAGCGACGAGCCGACCTTGACCACCAGACGGCGGCAGGCCTTGGCATCGGCAAGGTCGGAAAGACAGGCAATGGTCATGGCCTGCGGATTAGGCGAATCTTGCGGCGATGCAACCTGCGGTTAGACCGGCGACCAGGGTTGCTCTTCGCCCTCTTCCTGCTCGCCCACCGGGCGTTCGGTGACCGTCGCGGCGGGGAGGTATCCGCAGACCGCATTGAGCAGCGCCTCGATGCCCTTGCCGGTCGCGCCCGAAATCGGGAAGACCTTCTTCGCCCCGGCGGCTTTCAGCTCTTTGGTGAAGGCCTTGACCAGTTCGGCATCGACCAGGTCGATCTTGTTGAGCGCGATCAGTCGCGGCTTTTGGTCGAGCCCGCCGCCATAGGCCTCCAACTCGGCCTCGACCACCTGCATCGCCTCGGCGGGATCGGTGCCGTGGATGTCGACCAGGTGGATCAACACCCGGCAACGTTCAATGTGGCCCAGAAAGCGGTCGCCCACCCCGGCGCCGTCAGCCGCACCCTCGATCAGTCCGGGGATGTCGGCCAGCACGAACTCGCGGGCCTTGTGGCGGACCACGCCGAGCTGCGGAGTCAGCGTGGTGAAGGCATAGTCACCGACCTTGGCCTTGGTGTTGGTGACCTGGTTGATGAAAGTCGATTTGCCGGCATTGGGCAGGCCGACCAAACCGGCATCGGCAAGCAGCTTGAGCCGCAGCCAGACCCACAGTTCCTCACCCGGAATGCCCGGCTGGTGTTGTCGCGGGGCACGGTTGGTGCTGGTTTTGTAGCTGGCATTGCCGCGCCCGCCCATGCCGCCTGCAAGCAGGGTTTCGCGCTGCCCGGCCTCGGTCAGATCAAGCAGCACGGTCTCGCGGTCGTCGTCGAGCACCTGGGTGCCGATCGGCACCTTGATCAGCAGGTCCGGCCCGGCCGCCCCGGTGCGGTTCGCACCCGCACCGGGAGTGCCGCGCTTTGCCTTGAAGTGCTGGGTATAGCGAAAATCGATCAGGGTGTTGAGCCCGGCCACCGCTTCGAACACGATGTCCCCGCCGCGACCACCATTGCCGCCGTTTGGCCCGCCATATTCGACATACTTCTCGCGCCGGAACGACACCGCCCCCGGCCCCCCGGAGCCGGAGCGAATGTAGATCTTGGCCTGGTCGAGGAAATGCATGGGCGAGAGTGGCTGACGTTGCGCGCGGGCTTCGACAAGCTCAGCCTGAGCGGGTGGAGGGGTCTAGGCGCATAGGCGCGGGATGCTTGTGAATTGGCTCAGGCCGGAGCGAGAATGGCGGCGTTCGAGAACCGGAGCGGAGCGACCTCTCTGGTCGTGAGCACCGGAAGCACAGAACGGTGCCGTTCGCAGCCCGGCATGGGACAATTCACAAGTAACCCGCCTGGTGGAGCCGAGGGGGATCGAACCCCTGACCTCGTCATTGCGAACGACGCGCTCTCCCATCTGAGCTACGGCCCCGTTCCAGTGCGCGTGCGAAAGCCTTGCGGCCCCCGCGCGAGGCGCCCCCTTAGCGAAAGGCCCCGGCGCATGAAAGCGCTAAATTTTCAGGCCTGCCCCGCGTCAGGTGGATGGTGCAGCCAACGCTCCAGAGGCGGCCGCAGGCTTGGGTGAATAGCGGGCATCCCAGGCTGAGGCATCGGCGCGGTACTGCTCGTACGAGCGATAGAAACTGTCGAACATCGCCTCGAACGATACGATGCTCTTGGCTGAGAAGGCACTGAGCCCGACCGGTTTCACCGTCATCGATTCGCGCGCCACCAGCAGCGCCGTATCGCAGAAGTTGGTCAGTGTCGGGGGGAACGCGTAATAGTTATAGACCTGCGTCATATAGGCTTCGCGCGGGCGGATAAAGGCGGCGCCGTGGCGCTTCCTGAATTCGGTATCGACGTTGCGGTTGGCCGTCGCAAGCCCGGTTTTGTGGGCGGTCAGGAACTTCTTGTAGCCCACCAGAATATCGGCGTGTTCGGCTTTCTGGCAATTGAGCGCGGCGACGTTGTAGGCCGAGCGCAGGTTCCACACGGTCTGGGCCGGGGTGATCCTGGCATTCACGGTCTGGCGCACACCATCCGTGCCAAGCAGCGGTACGTTGAGACCCGCAGCAGCGCCCAGCGGCGGGATCGGACGCGGCGGAATATAGACCACTGGCGGCGGCGGGGGGGAGGCGGTGGCGGCGGTGCCGACTTGGGGCCGCAGGCGGCCAGGGCGCCAAGCACGATCAAGGTGCTGCCGAGCTGAATTGACTTGCTGATGCGCGAACCCATTATTCTTGTCCCACCTGGCTTCTGGGCGGCTGTTGCCATACCCAGGCTTTCCCGAAGCTGAAGCGCGGCGCTCTAAACCCATTCACCGCCAATGCAAATGCCCGGCGCGCTGGACTGCACGCCGGGCACGATGGATGCCCGCCAGCGGGGGTTTGCTTACTCGCGGTTGCCCATGAAATGCAGCAGAAACTGGAACATGTTGATGAAGTCGAGATAGAGCGACAGCGCGCCCAGGATCACGACCTTGCCCAGCATGTCGGTTCCGGCGACGTGGTAGTAGGTTTCGCGCAGGCGCTGGGTATCATAAGCGGTCAGACCGGCAAAGATCAGCACGCCGAGGATCGAGATCGCCAGGCTCAGCGCGCTCGACTGGATGAAGATATTGAGCAGCATGGCAATGATGATGCCGATCAGGCCCATCGTCATGAAGCTGCCCATCGCGGTCAGATTGCGCTTGGTGGTGTAGCCATAGAGGCTGAGGCCGGCAAAGGCGCCAGCGGTGGCGAAGAAGGTCGTTGCGATCGAGGTGTCGGTATAGATCAGGAAGATCGACGACATCGACAGACCCATGACCACGCAGAACGCCCAGAACATGGCCTGCAGCGTCGAAGCCGTGCGGTTGGCGTTGAAGAAGAAAATGAATGCCAGCGGGGCAAGGATGATCAGCCAGCGCAGCGGCGTGGCAAAGGCCGCCGCGGCCATCCCCGATGACGCGAACAGCATCGCGACAATGCCCGAGAGCAGCACGCCCGAGGCCATGTAGTTGTAGATCGAAAGCATGTACTTGCGCAGGCCCTGGTCCATCGTGACCGCGCCGATATCTGCGCCGTTAAGCTGCGGCTGCGGTGCGGCGCCCCAGGCGCTGCGCGTCTGTTCAGGGTCTTTCCAATCCGCCATTTTCAAACTCCTTTGCCGCCCGAATGGGGCGATGAACAGAATATCGGGCTTATCGGGTTAAGATTCAAGCAAAACCGGAAACGCCAACCTGTCGCAAAATGTAACCCGCGCGGAACCTGACAAACCTGACACGGTCCAGGATTCAAAAAACCGGTCCCGTTCCCGCGCATCCGGAGGAGCTTAGTCGGCAGCAGTATTGTAGGAAAGCTGGAAGTGCCTGGGTTCGGGTTTAGCCACGCGCCGCCGCAGCCAGTTCTTCACCGCGATCACGCGCCGCGCGCAGCGTTGCCGCGACCAGCCGGGCCAAGGCGCCATCCTCATCAAGCACGGCAAGGCCCGCGGCAGTGGTTCCGCCCGGACTGGTGACGCGGCGGGCAAGCTCCGCCGGATCCTCGAGCGATGTCGCGGCCAGCGCCGAAGCGCCCTCAACCGTTGCCAATGCCAGCCGCAGCGCCTGGTCCGGGTCGAGTCCCAGTTCAGCCCCTCCCGCGGCCATGGCGGCGATGAAGCGGTAAACGAAAGCCGGCCCCGATCCGGCGAGCGCGGTGACCGCATCGAGCTGATCCTCGCGCTCCAGCCATTCCGGCGTGCCTAGCGGAGCGAGCAGGGCTTCGAGCGAGGTGCGGCCCGCATCGTCCAATCCGCGCGCAAACTGCCCGAGCGGCGACTTGCCGATCGCTGCGGCGAGATTGGGCATGATCCGGACGATTGTAGTTGCCACGGGCATTCGCGCGGCCAGGCTGGCGATCTCAACCCCGGCGAGGATCGAAAGCAGCACCGTGCGCTCACCCACCACCCTGCTGAGCACAGCGGCAACCTCATCCAGCAATTGCGGCTTGATCCCCAGCAGCACCAGATCGAACCGCTCGTCCGGCGCTTCGCGCAGCAACCGGATGCCCGCGGGCGCTTCGGCCAGAACCGGATCGACCACGGTGAACCGGCCCGGCGCCACGCCGCCGCGCAGCCATCCCGCGAGCATTGCGCCGCCCATGTTGCCGCAGCCGAGGATCAGGATGGTTTCAAACATTCAGCATCCTATCACGATCCTCCCCGGAACGGGGAGGTGGCAGCCCGCAGGGCTGACGGAGGGGCCGATGCCTCGCCATTGGCGCTGTGTTGAAGGCGAAGTCCCGACCCCTCCACCATGCTCCGCATGGTCCCCCTCCCCGTTCCGGGGAGGATTTAAGCTTCCCCCGCCGCATCGACCATCGCGCTGGCCAGCGCTTCGGCGGGGGTCTTGTCGCCCCACAGCACGAACTGGAAGGCCGGATAGAACCGGTCGCATTCCTCGACCGCCGCCTCGACCGCGACTTGCGCCTGGGCCAGACTGAGCAGCCCCTCGTCACCCAGCAGCAGGCCGTGGCGGTAGAGCAGCACGTTGCCGCTGGACCAGATATCGAAATGCCCGACCCAGAGCTGCTCGTTGACCAGCGCCAGCAGCTCGAACACTGCGGTGCGCTTGTCATCGGGGACGCGGATGTCGGGCAGGCAGAGCAACTGCAGCACATGGTCCTCGCGCCGCCACACCCCGCGCACCGTATAGCTGGCCCAGCTGCCCTTGATCTCGCCCGAGATCTCGTCCTCGCCAACGAATTCGCAGGGCCAGCCGCGCGCTTCGAACAGCGAGGCGAGCATGTCGACCGGGGCAGAATCGTCATCGCGTTCGTAGTCGTGATTGCCTTGCATCATGGCAGGGTGGATGCGTCGGCTGGCGTGGCGCGGCAACGAAGGGTTAACGCGCCGTTGCGCAAAACTCGACAAGTCTGTTTACAAGGTGTGGAAAAGCGCCGGATGCGACCTATCGACCGACCGCAAGCGCATCAACCACCTGACCCGCCGGGCTGGTCCACTGGAAGGCACCATCGACCCCGGCCTTCTTCAGCTGGGCGAGAAAGGCCTTGGCCGCGGCTTCGCTTTCAAACGGTCCAGCAAGCAGGCGATTGGTTTGATTCCAGGCGCTGATGTGGCCCTTCTTGCCCTTGAACACCCCCGGATCGGCTTTGACCATGCGGCCCCAGTCAGAACCCAGCGCGCGCTTGTCGCGGCCAGTGGCAACCTGAACCCAGATCCGGCTGGGGTGGCTGGGCTTGGGTGGAGTTTTGGCCTCCTTGCCCTTGTCCTTGGCGGGATCGACTTTCTCCTTGCCCCCTGCCGCAGCAGCAGCGGGTTTGAGCTTGCGGATATCGACGGCACCGGCGGGAGCGACGGCCTCGCGGCTTGGCGGGGTGAACTCGGCAAAGGCCTCGTCCAGGCTCGGTCGCGGCTTGGGCGGCGGCGCAGGGGCCGGTGAGGCCGCGGGAAGCGGCGTGGGCGTGGCCGCTGGCTGCTGGGCTTGCATCGTATCGCGCAGGTTGAAGCTCTCGCCTCCGGCCGGGTCGAGCGAGGTAAAGCCCGGGCCAGACTGCTGCGCAGGAGGAGTCACCGGCGGCGCAGCGACCGGTGCCGGGACCGGCGGTGGCGTCGGTGGTGGCGGTGGTGGCGGTGGTGGCGGCGGAGGCGGAGGCGGGGGCGGTGATGCTACCACCAGTTGGATCGGCTGACCCTCAACCTCACGCCCGACCTTGGGCTCAGGGGGAGCGGGTTGCGGCTGCACGCGAACCCGCGGCAGCGCGGTCTGGCTGGTCCGGCTGCTGCGTCCCGGCGCGGCGGCGCGGATCGTCGCTGCCGGCTCGGCCTTGGCCAGCACTACCCGCGGCCGGGCGTACTGGGCAAGGCGCGGATCGTCGCGGCCGATCTCCGCAGCGCGCGGGAAATGGCCGAGGTTGGCCGCGGCGGCCTGCTGCGCGGCGGTCAGCTTGGGCATGTACCGCAAGTAAGCGGTGATCGAGCCGGCCATCGCCGCGGGCATGGTCTGGCGCGCGATCGCTTCGGCCTCTTCAGCATTGCCCAGGATCGCAAAGCCGAACGCGCGGGTCCGCCACGCCGCCTTGTCCTGCTTTTGCAGCAGCGGTGAAAGCGTCAGGTCCATGCCTTTGCGATCACCGGCCATCGCCTGGCTCAGCGCCAGCCGGCGCAGCGCCTCGTCGCTTGGCGCCGCGGCGAGCGATTGGCGGTAATAGGTCTGCGCGGTGGCATTGTCGCCGACCAGATCATAGGCGAGGCCGCGATCCGCGAGCCGCTCGGGCTCGATCGGGCCAGCGCGGGCGGCCTCCTCGAACAGCGGGATCGCGGTGAACGGATCCTCGCCCAGCACATAGGCTCCGGCCAGTCCGGCTTTGACCCGGGCATTGCCCGGCGCCAGCCCTGACGCGCGCTGGAAAAACCCCACCGCCGCCTGGACATCGCCAAGGTTGAGCGAGGCTTTGCCGGCATCGAGCAGCGCCTCGACATCTTGGGGGTTGCGCGCCAGCCGATAAAGCGCGGCGTTGAGCCGCATGCCGTGTTCGCCCGGCACCTGCTGGACCACCGGCTGGCTGACCTGGGGCAAGCCGCTCTGCTGGGCCAGCACGGCGGTTGGCAACCACGCCGCCCCGGCAAGCAACCAGCAGGCGGGACGCAGCGATCGTGCAGTGGATGTTTGTGCGCGCAGGGGCATGCTCAAGACAATCGGAAGACCACCCGCCAGACCGGGCGGGAACGCGTTAAGCCCGCCATGCTGAACCGCATTGAAACGTGCTGCAAGTCCTCAGGCGCGCAATGCCTGGGTTACTGATTGTTCTGCCGCCCAAGGAAGCGCGGGATCGAGATCGAAGGGCCTTCGTCGGCTTCCTCCTCGTCCTCGTCGTCCGCTGCAGTGCGGCCGCCGCGCGAAAGGTTGGCCATCCGCTCGAACAGCGTTGCTCCGCCGCCGGCGCGCGGTGCGGCCTTGGCTGGCTTGTCCTCAGCCTCCGCTGCGGCCGCAGTCGGCTCATCCCCGGCCCCGCTCGCTGCTTCGCCACCATCACCGGCGTCATCGCTGCTGGCGGTCGCAGCCTCGGAAGGTTCGACCCCGCTGGTGTCCGAAACCAGACCGCGACGACGCCCCGGCATGGCGCTGGTCGCTGCCACCGGCGCGTCCTCTTCAACCAGGCGCGAAGCATCGAGCAGCAGCTCGTCACCGCCGCTTTCGCCGCTTTCGCCGCTTTCGGCTGCGGCTTGTGCCTCTCCCGCTTCGAGATCGAGTTCAAACGGTTCACCGGCGCCGTCATCGTCAGCTTCGGCGGTGGTAGCCATATCCCAGTCGTCATCTTCATCTGCCAGCACCGCGGCGACTGCTTCGGCTTCCTCGACTTCGGCCTCAATTGCTGCGATCTCAGGCTCAGGCTCGGGTTCCGGCGCGGCCACGGGCTGAACCCGCTCAAACAGCGGCTCAACCGCCTCTGGCGCTGCCATCGCCGGACGGGCGGGCCCGCGCGAGGTGCCGAGGTTGAACGGCCGGCTGGCTTCTTCGGCCTGCGACGCGCTCTGTTCGATCCCGGTGGCGACCACCGAGACCCGGATCTTGCCTTGCAATTCCGGGTTGAAGGCGCTGCCCCAGATGATGTTGGCGTTGGGATCGACTAGCTCGCGGATGTGGTTGGCGGCTTCGTCAACCTCAAGCAGCTTCATGTCTTCGCCGCCGATGATCGAGATGATCACGCCCTTGGCGCCCTGCATCGAAACCCCGTCGAGCAGCGGATTGGCGATTGCCTTCTCGGCAGCTTCGAGCGCGCGGTTCTCGCCCGAACCCTCGCCGGTCCCCATCATTGCCTTGCCCATTTCGGCCATGACCGAGCGGACGTCAGCGAAATCGAGGTTGATCAGCCCGGGCATGACCATCAGGTCGGTGATTGAGCGTACCCCTTGTTGGAGCACCTCGTCAGCCAGCATGAAGGCTTCCTTGAAGGTCGTCTCGGCCTTGGCCACCAGAAACAGGTTCTGGTTGGGGATCACGATCAGGGTGTCGACGTGCTTTTGCAGCTCCTCAATCCCCGCATCGGCTGCGCGCATCCGGCGGGTGCCTTCGAAAAGGAAAGGCTTGGTTACCACCCCGACGGTGAGCACGCCCTTGTCGCGCGCCGCCTTGGCCACTACCGGCGCAGCGCCGGTGCCAGTGCCGCCGCCCATACCCGCGGCGATGAAGCACATGTGCACCCCGTCGAGCGCGCGGTCGATCGCTTCGAGGCTCTCTTCAGCAGCAGCGCGGCCCACTTCTGGCCGCGCCCCGGCGCCAAGCCCCTGGGTGATGTCGGAGCCAAGCTGGATGCGGTGCTCGGCCACCGAGGTGTTGAGCGCCTGCGCGTCAGTATTGGCGACGACGAAATCGACCCCGTCGATCCCGGCTCCGATCATGTTGGCGATCGCGTTGCCGCCGGCCCCGCCGACCCCGATCACGGTGATGCGGGGACGCAGCTCCTCGACAGCTGGCGGTCCGATATTGATGCTCATGGCAATCTCCTGTCCGGCGCGGCGGATATGCTAATTCCAATTGTGACGGTTCTTGCACCGTTCGATTCGGCGAAGCAAAGTGGCTGAAGTGCGTTGTCCACAGTCACCGGGCGAATTGTGGGCCGCAAACATTTCAAAAGTACTCCCTAACCGCCTGATAGAGCCGTCCGGCCAGTCCCATTCCGGCGACCCGGATCGTATCGGTGTAACGCGGCCCCAGCGCGCGGATGTCGATCGGATCGGCGGCGGCATAGAGAACGAGTCCGGCCAGTGTCGAAAATCCCGGCGTGGCATGGGCTTCGGCCAGACCCTTCATGTGCTGCGGCTTGCCGATCCTGACCGGCTTGCCGAGTGCGCTCTGGGTATAGTCGGCGAGGCCGGCCAGCTCTGCTCCGCCGCCGGTGAGCACCACCAGCTGGCCGCGCTGGCCGGTGAAGCCCAGGCCCTTCAAGGCTTTGGCCACTTCATCCATCCACCGCGCCAGCTGGGTGGTGATGACCGAGACCAGTTCGGCGCGGGGGACGCGGTTCTTGTCGTCAGCATGACGCGCGGGCGGGCCTGAGCCTTCTTCACCGGGCGCGTTGACCGGGATCATCTCGCGGTGATCGGCCGGGCTGGCGATCGCCGAACCGTGGACGCATTTCAGCCGCTCAGCCTGAAAACGCCGGATTCCGAAGGCACTGGCGATCGCATCGGTGACATCACCCGAACCCAGTGGGATCGTCACCAGGCCCAGCAGCATCCCTGCGGCATAGACCGAGACATTGGTCACCTCACCGCCGAACTCGACCAGCGCCACCCCCAGTTCGCGCTCTTCAGGCGTGAGGCAGGCGTGGCCGGCGGCAATCGGCGAGGCGACTACGGATTCGCACTTAAGGTGGGCGTTCTGGACCGCTTCGGTGATGTTCCTCACCGGCGCCCCGTCGGCCAGCATGACGTGGATATCGACCCCAAGCCGCTCGGCATGGAGCCCCTTGGGATCGGCCACCCCGTCGGCGCCGTCGAGGGTATAGTGGGCGGGCTGGGCGTGGAGTACCATCCGCCCGTCGGGCTGGATCACATCGCGCGCCGAAACCAGCAGGTGCTCGATATCCTCGGCCTCGATCCGGCGCCCGCCGATGTCGACTTCAACCTGCGCGACCTGACTCGCCAGCCCGGCCCCAGAAGCGCCGATCCACACCGATTGAATCGAGGTGTTGGCCATCTTCTCGGCCCGTTCGACCGCGTCGCGCACCGCATAGGTCGCCGCGGCCATGTCGGTAACATAGCCGCGCTTGATCCCCTGGGCGGCACGATGCCCCGAGCCGAGCACGACCATCTCGCCGCCGTCGGTCAGTCCGGCAATCATCGCCGAAATGCGGAACGAGCCAAGATTGACCGCGCCGAAGACCTTGGCGATGCGGGGCGGCGGGGCCATCAGTTGCTGTCCTTCCTGAGCGGTTTTTCAACCGGATCGGTGCGACCGGGAACACGAAAATAGATCCGGTCCGATGCCCGCATGTCAAACGCCACCGCTTTGCCCCCGAGCAATCGGTTGACCCCATCGAGCCGGGCAAAGGTCATCAGCGCCTTGGCCGATGCCTGCCCGCCTTCAGGCAGCGCCAGCAGCTGGCCGGTCTTGAAGGTCAGGTTCCAGCGGCGGTTGCCGATCCATTCGGCCTCGCGCACTTGCGGCTTTAGCGCCGGGGCGGCGGCGAGCAGGGCACTGAGCGCCTCGACCTGCTGGCCCGCGCCCGGGCCAGAGATCGCCAGCTTGCCCTTGGCGCGCTCAGCCGAAACCGGCTCCAGCTCAATCCCGCTTCGGTCGATCAGCACCAGCCGACCGGGCTTCTTGAGCACCGCCACCGGCTTGCGTTCGACGATATCGACCACCAGCGTATCGGGCAATTGACGCGAAACGCGGGCATCCTCAACCCAGGCCAGTTCGAGCAGCCGCGCGCGGACTTCGCCGATATCGACGAACGGCAGCGCCTTGTCGTTATCGGCCAGCGCGAGGTTATAGACCTTGAGCTCGTTGAGCTGATCGGTCCCGCGCAGCGCGATCCGACAACACTTGAAACCGGCATCATGGGCGATCGATTCCATCTGGCCGCGGGCCATTGCCGGCACCCCGGCAAAGCTGGCCATCAGCCACGCCAGCACCGCCGCGCAGCCCAGGATCATCGCCAGAAACAGGCTGTGCAGCTGCGCCTCGCTAAGCGGCACCCAGCGCATCACCGCGTCCAGCGCCGATCCGGTGCGCGCCCGCGCGGCCCGGACCTGCCGCGCTTTGCCCTGCGCCGCCGCGCTCCGCCGCGCGCCCTTGCCGCCGCGTTTGAGCTTCTGGCTCATCGCGCCGTTTCCTTGTTTTTGAGGGCATCGGCAATGATCGTCTCGACCAGCTCGCCATAAGAAATGCCAAGGTGCCTGGCCTGCTCAGGGACCAGGCTGAGCGGGGTCATCCCCGGCTGGGTGTTGGTTTCGAGCACGAACAGCCCCGCCAGGCCGTGTTCGTCGTCCCAGCGGAAATCGGTGCGACTGCAGCCCTTGCAGCCAAGCAGCTGGTGACAGCGCAGCGCCAGATCGAGGCAGGCCCTGGTGATCTCGTCGGGAATCTCAGCCGGACAGATATGCTCGGTCATGCCTTCGGTGTACTTGGCGTCGAAATCGTAGAAGCCGGACTTGGGCTTGAGTTCCGTCACCATCAGCGCCCGCTCGCCCATCACCGCCGTGGTCAGTTCGCGGCCGCGGATATAGGGTTCGGCCAGCAGCCGGTCGAACTCCTGCCACGGGCCTTTGGCCAAGGGGCTGATCGGGTTGCCGTAATTGCCCTCGGCGGTGACGATCGCCACTCCGACCGACGAGCCCTCGTTGACCGGTTTCAGCACATAGGGCCGCGCCAGCGGATCGCGTTCGTAAATCTCAGCCGTTTCGACGATCCGCCCGCCCGGCATTGGCACCCCGTGCGGGACCAGCACCTGCTTGGTCAGCTCCTTGTCGATCGCAATCACTGAAGTGGCGAGGCCCGAATGGGTGTAGGTCAACCCCATAAGGTCCATCATCCCCTGCACCGTCCCGTCCTCGCCGGGGGTGCCGTGGAGCGCGTTGAAGACCACGTCGGGCTTGGTTTCGACCAGTTTCTGGGCAACATCGCGGCCCATGTCGATCCGGGTAACCTTGTGGCCGCGCTCCTCGAGCGCGGTGGCAACCCCCTCGCCGCTCATCAGCGAGACCGGCCGCTCGTTCGACCAGCCGCCCATCAGGACCGCGACATGGAGTTTGGGGAGAGTCACTTCACCTTGCCTACTCGTTTCTCATCTGGCGCTCTGGCACAGGTGCCGACGCGCTGAATTTCCCACTCCAGCTCGACGCCGGACTTGTCCTTCACGCGGCGCCGCACTTCATCGCCCAGGCCTTCGATATCGGCGCTGCTGGCATCGCCCAGATTGAGCAGGAAGTTGCAGTGCTTTTCGCTGACCTGTGCCCCGCCCATGATCAGGCCTCGGCATCCGGCCTCGTCGACCAGCTGCCAGGCCTTGTTGCCCGGCGGGTTCTTGAAAGTGCTGCCGCCCGTCTTCGAGCGCAGCGGCTGGCTGGCCTCGCGGCTGGCAGAAATGCGGTCCATCTCTACCTGGATTGCCGCGGGATCTCCCGAACGTCCCCTGAACCGCGCGGCAACCACGATCGCGCCTTCGGGTGTCGCTGAGTGCCGGTAGGTGTACTTGAGTGCCGTTGTGGCCAGTGTCACCAGATCACCGTTTCTCAGCACCACGTCGCAATCGACGAGGACGTCCTTGACCTCGCTGCCGTAAGCCCCGCCGTTCATCCGCACGAAACCGCCAACCGTGCCGGGGATCGAGCGGAGGAATTCGAGCCCGGCGATACCATGATCGCGAGCGGTCGAAGAAACCAAGATGCCGCTCGCCCCGCCGCCGCAATCGAGGGTGTGTTCGCCCAGCCAGCCGACCTTTGCGAAGGCCTTGCCCAGCCGCACCACCACTCCCGCCACGCCGCCATCGCGGACGATCAGGTTGGAGCCAAGTCCGAGTGCCATCACTGGCACCGCCGGATCGAGCTCGCGCAAGAAAGCTTGGAGATCGGCAAGATCCTTGGGCTCGAACAGCCACTCGGCCGGTCCACCCGCCTTGAACCACACAAGCGGCGCCAGCGGCGCCTTGGCGGTCAGCTTGCCAGCCACCCTGGGGAGAGCGTCGGCCATCATCCGCCCCTCCGGTGAAACCCGATGGTCTCAGCCAGTCCGCCAGCCCACTTGGTGATATCGCCCGCGCCGAGGCAGACCACCATGTCGCCCGGCTGGGCGATCTCGGCGAGCGTGCGCGCCAAGGCATCGGCCCCGCCGATGGTCTGCGCCGAGCGGTGGCCGCGGGCCTTGATCCCTTCGACCAGGGCATCGGAGTCGACACCCTCGATCGGTGTTTCACCGGCCGGATAGACCGGGGCGGCAAAGACCATGTCGGCATCGTTGAAGGCGGCCTGGAACGCATCCATATGATCGCGCAGGCGGGTGAAGCGGTGCGGCTGGACCACCGCGATCACACGGCCCGCGCCAACCCCTTCGCGCGCCGCGGCGAGCACTGCGCGAATTTCGACCGGGTGGTGGCCGTAGTCGTCGATCACCGTGACGCCATCGACCTCACCCACCTTGGTGAAGCGGCGCTTGACCCCGCTGAACTTGGCGAAGCCCGACTGGATCACGCTGTCGGCGCAGCCCATCTCGACCGCCACCGCCACCGCAGCGAGCGCGTTCTGGACATTGTGGCGGCCGGGCATCGGCAGCTCGATCCCCTCGATCCGGCGGTGCGAGCCATCGCGTTCGCGGATCAAGGCATCGAAGCGGTTGCCCCCTGGGTGCGGCATGACATTCTCACCGCGGACGTCGGCCTGCGCGGAAAAACCGTAAGTCACCACCCGGCGGTCGCGGACCTTGGGGATGACCGCCTGGACCTCGGGGTGGTCGATGCACAGCACCGCGCAGCCATAGAACGGCACGTTCTCGATGAATTCGACGAAGGCGTCCTTGATCGCCTCGAAACTGCCGTAGTGATCGAGGTGTTCGGGATCGATGTTGGTGACCACCGCGATGGTCCCGTCGAGCCGCAGGAACGAGCCGTCGCTCTCATCCGCTTCGACCACCATCCAGTCGCTCGCGCCGAGCCGCGCGTTGGAGCCGTAGGTATTGATGATCCCGCCGTTGATCACCGTCGGATCGATCCCCCCGGCATCGAGCAGCGCCGCGACCATCGAGGTGGTGGTGGTCTTGCCGTGGGTTCCCGCGACCGCGACGGTGCGCTTGAGCCGCATCAGCTCGGCCAGCATCTCGGCGCGGCGAACCACGGGCACGCGGTGCTCCAGCGCGGCGACCACTTCGGGATTGTCACGTTTGACCGCGGTTGAGGTGACGACCACCGCAGCATCGCCCAGATTCTCACCCTTGTGGCCGATCATCACCGCGATCCCGCGCTTGCGCAGTCCCTCAACCACATAGCCTTCGGCAATGTCGCTGCCTTGCACCGAATAGCCCAGGTTGTGCATCACCTCGGCAATCCCGGACATGCCGATCCCGCCGATCCCGACGAAGTGGATCGTGCCGATATCGGTGAGCATCCGGGCACCCTGAGCCTGGCGAAGCGCGCCTTTCATCGGATGATCCTATCCATTTTGCGTAGCCAAATGGGGAGGTGGCAGTTCCGCAGGAACTGACGGAGGGGTAATGACGCAACGCCGAATACCCCTCCGTCAGCCGCCTGCGGCGTCTGCCACCTCCCCATTTGCACTTCGTGAAAATGGAGAGGATCAAAGGAAGCAACCCGCATCACGCCACCGCCTCCTTGCCACTCGCGGCGGCACTGCCCGCAGCGCGGATCACGTCCATCAGCGGGGTTCCGCCGAAGCTTTCGACCAGATCAGCAAGATCGCTGGCGGCCCGGGGATAGCCGCAGTTCCATGCGCCGTGGGCGGCATTGGCGAGGGTCTGAGGGTTCATCGCAATCGCCTGGATCTGCTTTGCGAGTTCGGCCGCAGTGAACCGGTCCTGGCGGATCATCCGCGCCCCGCCGGCTGCACAAATCTCGGCAGTGTTGAACGCCTGGTGATCGTCGGTGGCGATCGGCAGCGGGACCAGGATCGCCGGACGACCAACCGCAGTGAGCTCTGATATGGTCGAGGCCCCGGCGCGGCCGATGAACAGGTGGGCGTCGGCCAGCCGGCTCGCCATATCCTCAAAATAGGTGCCGAGTTCGGCGGGAATGTCGTGGCTGGCATAGCGATCGCGGACCGCTTCGATATCTTCGGGGCGGCACTGCTGGGTAACCTGAAGCCGATTGCGCAGCGCCGGGGGGAGCATGGCCAGGCCGTCGGGCACCACCGCCGAGAGAATCCCCGCGCCCTGGCTGCCGCCGGTCACCAGCACCCGCAGCAGGCCATCTTCGGTGAAGGCGGGGAACGGCTGTTCGCGCAGCGCCAGCACTTCGGCGCGGACCGGATTGCCGACCAGTTCGACCTTGTGCAGGTGCTTGGACTTGAGCTTGGCAACTTCGCGGCACGAAGTGGCGATTGCATCGACCCGTCCGGCGAAGAACCGGTTGACCCGGCCCAGCACCGCGTTCTGCTCGTGAACCACGCTGGGGACCCCGGCCGAGGTTGCCGCCCACAGCGCCGGAAACGCAGGATAGCCGCCGAAACCGACCACGGCAGAAGGCTGGAAACTTTCAAACAGGCGCAGCGCCATCCGCTTGCCTTCGAGGATCGACTCGATCCCTCTGGGCCAGTGCAGCGGGTTCTTGCCGATCCGCCCGGCGGGAAGGATGTGCGAGACCAGCGCGGCGGGCTTGCCCGGCAGCATCGCCCCGCGCTGATCGGTGATCAGCGCGACATGATGCCCGCGGCGCTCAAGCTCAACCGCGAGCGCAAAGGCCGGGATCAGATGCCCGCCAGTGCCCCCGGCGGCCAGGACATAGTGGCGCGTCGCCCCGCTCATCTTCCAGTCCCCATGTGCTTGAGGTTGAAGTGTTCGCGCCTGATGAACGGGTTGCGGCGGGTGATTGCCAGCAGCAGCCCCACCCCCAGGCACAGGGCAATGGTGGAGGAACCGCCGTAGGAGATCAACGGCAGGGTCATGCCTTTCGACGGAAACAGCTGCAGATTGACCAGAATGTTGATGAACGCCTGCCCGCCCAGCTGCGCCGCAAGGCCCGCAGCGGCCAGCGTGGTGAACAGGTCTTCCTCGCCCAGCAGCCGCAGCATCACCCGCAGCACCAGCGCGAGGTAAAGCGCCACGATCAGCGCGCAGATCAACAAGCCGAACTCTTCGCCGATGACCGAGAAGATGTAGTCGGTATGGGCTTCGGGCAAGGCCAGCTTGCGGGTCCCAAGCCACAGCCCCGATCCGGTCCAGCCGCCAGCCAGCAAGGTGCGCTGGGCCAGGTCAACCTGATCGAACGCTGCACCGCCACCCAGGAACGCGTCGATCCGGTTGCGGGCGTTGTCATAGAAAGCATAGGCCAGCGCGACAAAAGCTACCCCTGCCCCGCCGGCGGCGGCGATCCGCTGCAACGAAATGCCGCTCATCAACACCATCACGAACCACACCCCGATGAACAGCAAGGCCGAGCCGAAATCGGGCTGGATCATCAGCAGCAGCGCGATCATCCCCATCAGCCCGGTGGCCAGTTCGATCACCGGCAGCCCCGGATCGCGCGCACGCCACGACAGAATCCAGGCAAGCCCGATCGCAAAGGCCGGCTTGAGGAATTCCGAAGGCTGGAGTGAAAAGCCCAGGTAAAGCCAGCGCTTGGCGCCGTTGACGGTAAAGCCCGCCACCGGAACCAGCAGCAGCGCCACCAGCATCGCAAACCCCAGCACGATCCCGCCGCGCCGCGCCCAGTCGCGCGGCAACAGCGAAGCCCCCAGCATCGCCGCCAGCCCGACGAATTGCCAGCGCAAGTGCAGGTAGAAGAAATACATGTCGTCAAGCCGCACCGCCGCGGTCGAGAGCCGCCGCGCGCTGGCCGGCGATGCGGCCGCGACCGCCGCGGTGCCGATTACCATCAGCGCCAGCACCAGCGCCAGCAGCACCCGGTCAATCTCGCGCCACCAGATTGCGAAATCACTACGCCGGCTGCGGCGCGGACGGACCAGCGCCGCTTCGCTCGAAACCCGGCCGCCGCGCGGAACCAGCGGGGGATGTGTTGCCATCAGCCCCTCCCCGCCGTGCTGACCGGAGCGGCATCGGGCGCGGCCAGCGCCTCGACAATCTGGCGGAAGGTATCGCCGCGCGCTTCGTAGTCGCGGAACTGGTCAAAGCTGGCGCAGGCCGGCGAGAGCAGCACGACATCGCCGGGCCGCGCCGCTTCCATCGCCTGACGGATCGCCTCGCACAGCATCTCGCTGCGGTTGACCGGCATATGCGGAGCCAGCAATTCGGCAAAGCGCGGACCGGCTTCGCCGATGGTATAGGCGGCGGCGACATTGCCGAAATGCAGTGCGCATTCGTCAAGCCGGTCACCCTTGGGCAGCCCGCCCAGGATCCAGTGAATCCGCGGCTTCGGCCGCGGCGGGAAGGCGGCGAGCGCGGGCGAGGCTGAAGCCGGGTTGGTCGCCTTGCTGTCGTTGATGAACATCACCCCGCCCAGCTCGGCTACCCGCTCCATGCGGTGGGGAAGGCCGCGGAAGCTGGCCAGCGCCGGACGCCACTGCGCCGCGCTCAGCCCAAGCGCCTCGGCGATGGCTACCGCCACCGCGGCGTTCTGCAAGTTGTGCGGTCCCTGCAAGGTCGGCCAATCCTGCTGCATGCTGGCCAGATCGCGGCCATCGACGCTGCGGATATTGGCGGGCCCGCGCAATTGCGCCTCGCGCGCGGCGATCGCCATGGTCTTGGCATCGCCCATCCCGAAAATCGCCACTTGATCGGGCCGCTGCATCGCGAACAGCCGCGCCTTGGAAGCGGCATAGCCGGAAAACCCGTCGTAGCGATCGAGGTGATCGGGGGTGAGGTTGAGCAGCACCGCAACCTCGGCGGCGAGCGTCTGGGTGAGGTCGATCTGGTAGCTCGACAGTTCGAGCACATAGACCCCGCCGGGCGCCAGCGGATTGCCCGAAAGCACCGGAATGCCGATGTTGCCGCCCATCCGCACCGGCAGCGCCGCGCTTTGCAAGATGTGGTGGACCAGCGCGGTGGTGGTTGATTTGCCGTTGGTCCCGGTGATCGCGACAACCCGGTGCGCGGGCAGATCGGCGCGGGCCTGGGCGAACAGTTCGATATCGCCGATCACCGGCACCCCGAACTGCTCGGCCACCCCGGCAATCGGGTGGCTGTTGAGCGGCACCCCGGGAGAGACCACCACCCCGGCAAATCCGGTCAGATCGGCCAGCACCGGATCGGCCAGTTCAACCCGGCCGATCAGCGCGCGGCGCGGTTCTTCGCGGCTGTCCCAGGCCATCACCTCAGCCCCGCCGGCCAGCAAGCTTTCCACCGCGGACATGCCCGAACGGGCAAGCCCGAGCACGGCATAGCGCTTGTTCTTGAAGGCGGGGGTGGTGATCATCTCAGCTTCAGCGTCGACAGGCCGATCAGCGCGAGCACGATCGAGACGATCCAGAAGCGGATCACCACGGTCGATTCCTTCCAGCCCAATTGCTCGAAATGATGGTGGATCGGGGCCATCTTGAACACCCGTTTGCCGGTGCGCTTGTAAACCGCGACCTGGATGATCACCGAGAGCGCCTCCATCACGAACAGCCCGCCGACGATCGCCAGCACGATCTCGTGATGCGCGGCCACCGCAATCGCGCCCAGCGCGCCGCCCAGCGCGAGGCTGCCGGTATCACCCATGAACACCGCCGCGGGCGGAGCGTTGAACCACAGGAACGCCAGGCAGGCACCCATGATCCCGGCGCACAGGATCGCCAGTTCACCCGCGCGCGGGACGTGAGGAATGCCCAGATAGACTGAGAAATCGGCGCGCCCGGCCAGGTAGGCGATGATTGCGAAAGCGCCCGCAGCGATCACCACCGGCATTGTCGCCAGCCCGTCCAGCCCGTCGGTCAGGTTCACCGCGTTGCCCGCACCGACGATCACGAATGCGGCAAAGGCGTAGTAGAACGGCCCGAGCGGAATGAACCGGTCGGAGAAGAACGGGACATAGAGGTTGGTATTGATCTGGCTGACCAGGATCCACGAAGCGACCCCGGCAACCAGAAATTCGCCAATCAGGCGGGTCTTGCCCGAGACGCCCTTGTGGCTGCTCTTGGTCACCTTGTCGTAATCGTCGAGAAAGCCGATCAGGCCAAAGCCGATAGTCACCGCCAGGCAGGCCCAGACCAGCGGGCTGGTCAGGTCCATCCACAGCAGCATCGAGACGACCAGCGCGATCAGGATCATCAACCCGCCCATCGTCGGGGTGCCGCGCTTGGCGAGGTGGCTTTGCGGCCCGTCCTCGCGGATCGGCTGGCCCTTGCCCTGGCGGACGCGCAGCATCGAGATGAACTTGGGACCGATCACCAGGCCGATTACCAGCGCGGTCATCAATGCTGCGCCCGCGCGGAATGTCTGGTAGCGGATCAGGTTCGCCAGGCCTTCGAACTGAAAATACTGCGCGATCAGGTAAAGCATTCCTGATCTATTCCTTGTCCTGTGAGAGCGCGGCAACCACGGCCGCCAGCCCAACCGAATTCGACCCTTTGACCAGGATCGCGTCGCCGCTGTCCAGGCCAAGCTTGCTGAGCGCTTGCAGCGCTTCTTGTGCATTTGCGCAATGGGCGAAGGCAACAGCCTTGCCAAGCGCAGACTGGCCCGCTTTCCCCAGTTCGTCGGCCAGCGCGCGCATCTCGTCGCCGACCAGGATTGCAAAATCGACACCAGCCAGGGTTAGCGGCTCGGTAAGCGCGGCGTGATAGGCGGGGCCGTGCTCGCCAAGCTCTTTCATCGCGCCCAGCACCGCGATCCGGCGCTGCGCCTTGGTCGCGCCAAGCTGCGCCAAAGTCGCCTTCATCGAAGCAGGGTTGGCGTTGTAGCTTTCGTCGATCAGCAGCGCGGGGCCGCCCTTGGCCTTGACTTCGAGCCGCGCGCCGCGGCCCTTGAGGCCCTCCAGCTCGGCCAGCGCCAGACCCGCCGCACCCAGATCGCCCCCGGCAGCGCGGACTGCAGCCATTACGCACAGCGAATTGTCCACCCAGTGCTCGCCCGCTGCGGCAACGGTGTAGCACACCCGGCGGTCGCCGAGATCGGCGGTGACCAGTGAGCCTCCGCCCGGCAGCGGGCACCGCATCAAGCAGGCGGACATCGGCATAGGGCGCCCGGCCGAAGGAGACGACGGCGACTTTGTGTTGTTCTGCCGCCTCCCTCAGCCGGGCATAGTGGGGGCTGTCTGCCGGAACTATCGCGATCCCGCCGGACTCCAGCCCCTCGAATATCTCCGCTTTGGCATCTGCAATGGCTTCCTCGCTGCCGAGCATTTCGATGTGCGCGGGGGCGATGGTGGTGATCACTGCAACGTGCGGGCGAACCTGCGCGGTCAGCGCGGCGATCTCGCCAGCGTGGTTCATGCCCATCTCGAATACACCGTAGCGGCTGCGCGCGGGCATCCGCGCCAGGCTGAGCGGCACGCCAACGTGATTGTTGTAACTTTTGACCGAGCGGTGAGCATTGCCGCGGCTGGCCCGGTCAAGCGCGGCAAAGATCGCTTCCTTGACCCCGGTCTTGCCGACCGAACCGGTAACCCCGATGATCCGCCCCCGGGTCCGGCTGCGCGCCGCGGCCGCGAGCCGCTGCAGCGCCACGAAGGTATCGTCGACCAGCACATGCGGGCCATCGACCGGGCGATCGACCACCACCGCGGCGGCGCCTTTGGCAAAGGCCGCGGCCACGAACCGGTGGCCGTCCATCGCTTCGCCCTTGAGCGCGAAAAACAGGTCGCCCTCGATCACATCGCGGCTGTCGATCTCGACCCCGGCAACCTGGAATTCGCCGATCGCTACCCCGCCAGTGGCACGAGCGATCTCGACCGCATCCCACAGCGCCAGCCCGAGCAGGTCTTCAGGTTCAGAGGGCCACTCGAGGATCCGCGAAAGGGCATTCATGCAGCACACTCCCTGGCAACGCTGACATCGTCGAACGGCAGCACCCGGCAATTCTCGCCAGCGCCGATGATCTGGCCCTGCTCGTGGCCCTTGCCGGCGATCAGGACGATGTCGTCCCGGCCCGCTTCGGCGATCGCAGCGGCGATCGCGGCGCGGCGATCGGCAACTTCGCGCAAGGCACTGCCTCCGGCCAAAACCATCGCGCGGATTGCGGCAGGATCCTCTCCGCGTGGGTTGTCGTCGGTGACGATGCCGATGTCGGCTTGATCGGCAACAACCTGGCCCATCTCGGGCCGTTTGCCATGATCACGATCCCCTCCGGCGCCGAACACCGCGATCAGGCGGCCTTTGCAGTGCGGGCGAAGCGCGGCGATGGCGGCTTCGAGCGCGTCTGGAGTGTGCGCATAGTCAACATAGATCGGCGCGCCCGCACGCGAAATTGCCGCGCGTTCCAGCCTGCCGCGGACCGGTTGCAACCGGCTCAGCGCATCGAACACCTGCGCGGCATCGCCCCCGGTGGCCAGCACCAGTCCGGCGGCTACCAGTGCATTAGCGGCCTGATAAGCCCCGATCAGCGGCAATTTGAGCTTGCGCCGCACCCCCGCCCATTCGATCTCCAGCTCCTGCCCGAGCTGACCGGGTGAACGGGCGAGGAGGCGGATGCCATCGGCGTCTGCCCCCTCGCCCACGCCGAGCACGCGCAGCCCCCGCCTGCGCGCATGCCCGGCGGCGTGATCCGACCAGCTATCGTCCATCCACACCACCGCCGTCCCGCCCGCATCGACCACTTCGTCGAACAGGCGCATCTTGGCGGCGAAATAGTCATCCATGTCGTTGTGATAATCGAGGTGGTCGCGGCTGAGGTTGGTGAAGGCCCCGGCCATCACTTTCAGCCCCTCGTTGCGGAACTGTGAGAGCCCGTGGCTCGATGCCTCGTAGGCGACATGAGTCACGCCTTCGCGCGCCAGTCCGCTCATATTGGCGAGGAAGGTGACGATGTCAGGAGTGGTCAGCCCGGTGGAGACGCTTTCGTCGGCGGTGGTGACCCCCAGCGTGCCGATTGAGGCGGCGCGTTGGCCCGACATCCGCCAGATCTGGCGAACCATCTCGGCGGTCGAAGTCTTGCCGTTGGTCCCGGTGACGGCGACCACGGTTTCCGGAACCGGGGTGAAGAACCGCGCTGCCAACCGCGCAAAGGCGCGGCGCGGTTCGGGGTCGGCGATGTGGACCGCGCCTTCAACCCTGGCTTCGCCCCGCGCGATAATCGCCGCGGCTCCGGCCGAAACCGCCGCCGGAATGAAATCTTCGCCGTTGAAGCGCGCACCGACAAAGGCGCCGAACACGGTGCCGGGGGCAACTTTGCGGTGATCGATGGCAAAGCCGGTCACGGCCGCGTCAGCGCCAGCGGGTAGCGCGATCCCCGCCTGGCTGGCCAGCGTCGCCAGCTTCACTCGCTGCCCCCGCCGCCCACCAGCGGGGCAAGGTCGGTGATGTCAACGTCGCGGGTGGCATCGGGCATGATCCCCAGCAAGGGGCCGATCCGCGGCACCACCCGACCGACGATCGGAGCGGTGTTCCAGGCGGCGGTGCGCTGGCCCGAGGTTGCCGCGGTACCTTGCGGCTCGTCGAGCATGGCGATGATGACATAGCGCGGGCGGTCCATCGGAAAAGCCGCGGCAAAGGTCGCCACCAGCGAGCTGCGGCGATAGCCGCCCTCACCCGGCTTTTCCGCCGATCCGGTCTTGCCGCCGACCCGGTAGCCCGGGGCATTGGCCTTCTTGCCGGTGCCGATCGAGACAATCATCCGCAGCAGCTGGCGCATCCGCGCCGAGGTTGCGGCCTTGAACACCCGGCGGCCCGCGACCGCCTGTCCGGGTTCGACCTTTTTCAGCGTCGCCGGACGCCAGACCCCGCCATTGACCAGCGCCGCATAGCTGCTGGCAAGGTGCAGCGGAGTCACCGCGATCCCGTGACCATAGGAAACGGTCATGGTGGTGATCCGCGACCAATCGCCCTTGGGCCACAGCGGAAAGCCGCGCGCGGGCAGCTCGATATAGGGCCGCTCGTTCATTCCCAGCGAGCGCATCGTCGCGTTGAGCCGGGCCGGTCCAAGCTGATCCCCGATCTGGGCAGTAACGATATTCGAGGAATGGATCAGCGCCTCGGGGACATTGAGCGAACCGCCAAAGGGATGGCTATCGCGAATCTGGAAACCGCCGATCGCGATCGGGCGGGTGGCCTGATAGCGCCGCGACAGATCAGTCACAGTCCCGGCATCGATCGCCGCAGCCACGGTGATCGGCTTGAAGGTCGAGCCGAGCTCATAGACCTGGTTGGTAACGCGATTGAAGATGTTGGCCTCGCCCGCGCGGTCGATCAGGTTGGGATTGAACGAGGGCAGCGAGGCCAGCGCGAGGACTTCGCCAGTGTCGACGTCGAGGACGATCCCGGCCGCACCCTTGGCGTTGGATTCGGCCATCCCACGCGAGAGCTCGTCCTCCAGCGCGCCCTGGACCCGGGTATCGAGCGAGAGCACCGCCGGGCTGCCGCGGGTGGCAGGATCGGTCAGGCGCTTGTCGAACACCTGTTCCATGCCGACGTGGCCGTGGCCATCGGCGCCGACAAAGCCGAGCACATGGGCGGCCATCGCCCCTTGCGGAAAGAACCGTTCGGTTTCGCGCGGGAATTCCAGCGCCGGTTCGCCCAGCTGGTGAATGCGGTTGGCATCTTCGGGCAGGATCCGGCGGCGCAGATAGCCGGGGCGACCCTCGGCCAGCCGCGCGGCGAGCTGGTTGGCGTCAAGATCGGGAAAGGTTGCGGCCAGTGCCGCGGCCACTTCGCGCGGGCTCTTGACCAGAGGCGGACCACCCTCGCCCAGCGCAGCGGGGTTGTACCACAGCGAATAGGCCGGGAACGCCCGGGCCAGCGGCACCCCGTTGCGATCGACGATATCGCCGCGCTCAGGCACCAGCGCCATGCTCAGATCCTGGCGCTGCGGGGCTGGCTCGAACAGTCCAAGGTACATGATCCGCAGCAGCGCGGCCGCGGCCAGCGCGGCAAAGGCCAGCACCACCCACAGCACCCGCCACTTCGCCATCAACAGCGATTTCTGGCGGACGTTGACCAGTTCACCCCGGCCCGAGGAAATCGCGGTTGAGACGGCAAGCGCGGTCATGGCTGGGCTGTCTCCCGCTGTTTGACCTGGCTGAGGCGGTCGCTGAGATTGGCGCTGGTCACCGGCTCGGCGCTGGCATCGGCGTTGACTTCGGCGGCCATCGCCTTGCCGGTCAGCGGTGAGACCATGGCCGGCAGCAGTGAAGTCTCGGCCGGCACCGCAGCTTTGGCGACGCGGATCGGGCTTGGTGCACCCGCCGCGCGGGCCTTGCCCAGGCTGGCCAGCTGGCGTTCGCCTTCAAGATACTGACCGGCGGTGGGCGCGTGGTACCCGAATTCGACATTGTTGAGGCTGGCCAGCTGCTGCTGATTGGCGCGGGTCTGGAACTCGGTTTCGAGCAACAGCTTCTCCTGGCGCAGATGAACGATCTGGCGTTCGGCCAGCCGCACCTGGCTTTTCACCGCGTTGACCCGGAAGGTTAGCGCCACGGTAATGAACAGGCAGATCAGCAGCACGGCGGCCCAGCCGATTGAGCGGACCCGGTCACGCGTCAGGTTCATGCGGCCCTCCTCGCTCTGGCGGGAGCATCGCTGCGGGTGGCGGCGCGCATGGTGGCAGAGCGCGCGCGGGGATTGCGGTCCAGTTCGGCGACCGATGGGCGCACTGCCTTGGCGACATTACCAAACGTCGGTGAGAAAGCCGGCGCGCTGGCGGGCAAGTGGCGCGAGGCATTGGCCACTGCCCCGCTGGCATCGCGCAGGAACTGTTTGACGATCCGGTCTTCAAGGCTGTGGAAGCTGACCACCGCCAGCCGGCCGCCGGGCCGCAGCAGCGCTTCGGCAGCGCCCAGCCCGGCTTCCAGCTCCTCAAGCTCGGCGTTGACGTGGATTCGGATCGCCTGGAAGCTGCGGGTCGCGGGGTCCTTCGGCGCGCCTTGACGATAGCCGAGCGCCTTGCGCACCACATGCGCCAACTGCCCGGTGGTCTCGAGCGGACGGGCAGCGACGATAGCGCGGGCGACGCGGCGCGACTGGCGCTCTTCGCCGAACTGGAACAGCACGTCGGCGATCCGGGTTTCGGGCGCAGTGTTGAGGAATTCTGCAGCGCTCTCACCCTGCTGGCTCATCCGCATGTCGAGCGGGCCTTCGGCCGAAAAGGCAAAGCCGCGGTGCGCCTGATCGAGCTGCATCGACGAAACCCCGACATCCATCACCAGCCCGTCAACCTGCGCCACCCCGACGCCGAGCAGGGCATCGACCATTTCCGAGAAGCGCCGCGGATGGAGCACCAGCCGCGGCGGCTGGGCTGTGGCTTCGGGCCAAGCCGAGCCAGCGGCAATCGCATCGGGATCGCGATCGAAGGCGTGGACCTGCGCCCCGGCATCGAGCAGGCGGCGGGTGTAGCCACCGGCGCCAAAGGTGGCATCGACGATCACCGCGCCAGGAGCGGGGGCAAGCGCGGCGATCACTTCGTCGAGCATGACAGGTATGTGTGGAGCGGGTGCATTGTAGCCGGTTTGCGGGGTCATCTGCGCCCCTTCCCGGCCTGGGCCTGGGCGGTCAGTTCGGCGCAGGCCGCTTGGGCATCTTCCCAACCCGAGCCCAGCTTGGCGAGTTCGTCCGGGCTCCAGATCGTGAACGACTTGCCGCCGCCCTGGAAAAACGCGCTGTCAGTGATCGCGGCCAGTTTGAAGTAGCGCTCGGGCAGTACGAAGCGGCCGGAATCGTCGAACGGCAATTTGGCATAACCGAACAGCTGGGATTCACGCTGGTCACGGTCGAAATCGAGCCCGCGCTCGGTGGCGATCCGTTCATCGCGATCGATCTCGGAGAATAGCTCTTCGGCGCGCGACGGGCCGAATCCGGTCAGGCATTTCCAGCGCGGGTGCTTTATCAGGCACAGGACACGCTCACCATGGCCGGAATCACGGACCGCCTTGCGGAACTCGGGAGGCAGTACAAAGCGGCCTTTTTCGCCAAGCAGCGAAAAGCCCTGACCGCTATAGATGACTGCCTTTCCCGCCTCCACTGCACCACCCCATGCCGGGAACGTTCCCGGTTCCGCCAGAATCCTTCTCCGCCCGGCCGCGCGGCTTCGCGGCCAGCCCATCCCAAGGCGGGATGCGGCGGTGAATTACGATGTCGATGGGAGATTTCCTTAACGCGGCGATGGCGGGGATGGAAGGGAAAACTACGGGATTTCGCGGGAAAACTTGGTAATTATCTGTTTTTATATGATTTCTTACAAGACACTCAGACGTATTCTGTCACCTGTTTACTTTTTGTTCTAGACGAAAATCAGTGACTTAGCGCCATAATCTGCGGATCGAAGCGAACATTCCCGCAAATTCCCCGAGTCGCTGCGGTTCAACGCGCAGCAAAGGCCGCGTCGAGCAGTCCGGCGAAAGCATCGGCGCGGGTGCCGTCTGGATCGTCACGTTCGAGCACGGCGGCGTCGGCCAGCGCCACCACCCGACCCTTGCCGATCGCGCAGGTCACCGCCAGGCCTTCGCCCCACAGCCGGCAGTTGGGCTGACCCTGCGTCTCGAACAACCCGGGCAAGTTGACCGGAACCGCTTGCCCCAGCACTTCGCGCCGGACCTCACCGAACGCCTGGGTCTCGTCGAACCGCAGTTCCAATCCCCAGCGCGTCAGGATCGGCGAAAGCAGCACCACGGCTTGCGGGCGACGCGGATCGCCGATCGCCAAGACGGAGTCTTCGGTCAACGCAGGATCGGCCAGCAGCAACAGCTTTCCACCGGCTTTGACCCAATCGTCGAGCGCGACGTTTTCTTGCGGCGAAAGCGGGCGAGGCTGAGCCATGACCAGCCGGTCGAGCTTGCCAAGCGGCGCCTGTCCGATTGGCCCGCTCAGCACATCGAGCGGCGCCAGGACACCGCGCTCGGCCAGTACCGCTTTGGCCCAATGCGACGCAGACTTGCCCTGGATCTCGGTAGCAATGTCGCCGCCTTCGCTCCACATCACCGGCAGAGTGGTGAACAGTCCGATCGGCCGCAAGGCAACCGCGGCGCGCTGCGACGCTGACCAGCCAATGCCGATAGCCACCGCAACAAGCAGCGCGATCAAAGCCCAGTATTTTCGAAGCTTAGCGATTGGCGGGCGCGGCCGATGGCACCGGCACCGCACCGTCCTCTGGCGCGGTCGAGGGTACCACCCCGATATCGGCGAGCGGGTCGGACTTGACCTCTTCGCCAGGCATCGCCGCCTTGGTGGCAACCGCGCGTCCGGCGTCGCTCAGTCGTGCGCGGTCGTTGATGATGTTGGCAAGACCCACGACCAGCACGATCGCGGCGAGTCCGAATAGTCCGGCCTGCAAGCGCTGCACCGCAACCGCGCGCATTTCACGGGCGCTTGGCGGCACATAGTGCTGCGGAGCTGCGAGCGGTTCGAGGACCCTTGGCGTCGGCGTTGTTGCCATTGCCAGTTGCTATAGCCGATCAGGCGAGCCAGGGGAAGACCGGCAATCCCTTGGCTTTGAGCCATTCGGCGTTGAACAGGCTGGAGAGGTAGCGGAAGCCAGTATCGCACAGGATTGTGGCAACACGGACGTCCTTGCGCCCTTCGGCCACCAGCTGCCGCCCCAGCGCCACCGCCCCGGCGACATTGATCCCCGAAGACAGCCCCAGGCACATCCCTTCATCGCGAAGCAATTGCGCGACCCATTCAAGGCCCTGCTCATCGGATATCCGGAACTGGGTGTCGATCGGTGCGCCCTCGAGGTTGGCCGTGATCCGGCCCTGCCCGATCCCTTCGGCGACCGAGCTGCCTTCGGCCCTTAGCTCGCCGCAGGCATAGTAGTTGTAAAGCGCCGCGCCGTGCGGATCGGTCAACGCGATGCAGACATTCTCATCGAACGCCTTGAGCCCCAGACCGACCCCGGCGATGGTTCCGCCAGACCCGGCGGTGCAGGTGAAGCCGTCGATCCGCCCCGCCATCTGTTCCCAGATCTCGGGCGCGGTGCTTTCGATATGGGCCTTGCGGTTGGCAACATTGTCGAACTGGTTGGCCCAGACCGCGCCTGCGGTCTCTTCGGCCAGCCGCCGCGAGGTATGGACGAAATGCCCGGGGTTGGAAAACGGCGCGGCGGGCACCAGCACCAGCTCGGCACCGAGCGCCCGGATCGTGTCCATTTTCTCGCGCGATTGGGTTTCGGGCATGACGATCACGGTCTTGTAGCCCAGCGCATTGGCAACCAGGGCAATGCCGATCCCGGTGTTGCCCGCGGTGCCCTCAACGATTGTCCCGCCGGGCAGCAGTGCCCCCCGCATTTCCGCATCGCGGACGATCCACAGCGCTGCGCGGTCCTTCACCGAGGCGCCGGGGTTGGCCCATTCGCACTTGCCCCAGATCTCGCAGCCAGCCGCCTCGCTGGCGCCCTTGAGCAGGACCAGCGGGGTATTGCCGATTAGTTCGAGAGTCGAGCGTTGGACCAGAGGCGCGTTCATGAGCCGAGACCTAGGTTCAGCGCTGGCGGAGCGCAACGCATTTGCGCTTGCCCCGGCAAAAGCTCAGTCTTCCGGGGCGATCGTAACCTTCAGGCCGTCAAGTTCGGCGGTCATGTGCAACTGGCACGACAGCCGCGAAGTGGCGCCGCGGTGGTCCGAACTGTCGAGCAGGTCATTCTCGTCCTCGCTCATCGCCGGCAACCGGTCCGCCCAGTTGGCATCGACGTGGACGTGGCAGGTCGCGCACGAGCAGCAACCGCCGCACAGCGCCAGCAGTTCATCGAAGCCGTTGTCGCGGATCGCTTCCATCACCGAAAGGCCCGCGCTTGCCTCAACCGTCTTTTCCTCGCCCGCACGATTGGTCACCACCAGCTTCGGCATCGCTCACGTTCCTTGTCCATGCGCACTATCCGCGCGTTGGCGCGGCTGCTAATCGCTCGGCTAAACTTTGGCAAGCTAGTGAAAGCGATTGGCGGGGCAGGCAATGGGACTGAGCGCGAAACAAATCAAACAGGGCCTCGATACGGTCGCGGCGCACGAACCGGGGATTGCCAGGGCGCTTAAAGTAGCCGGCTATCCCGAACCGCGGATTCGTCCGACGCGGTTATGGCACCTTGATGCGCACGATCGTCGGCCAGCAGGTCAGCGTCGCTGCGGCAGCATCAATGTGGCGCAAGTTTGAGGCCCACGCCGGGCCGGAGCTTTCGCCCGAAAAAGTGCTGGAGGCGGATTTCGACACGCTGCGGGCCTGTGGCCTGTCGCGCCAGAAGCAGGGCTACATGCGCAGCCTGTGCGAACTGGTGGTAACCGGCGCGCTCGATTTCGACGCGCTCCCGACCGATGACGAAGAGGCGATTGCCCGGCTGACCCAGATCAAGGGGATCGGGCGCTGGTCGGCGGAGATCTACCTGCTGTTCGCCGAAGGGCGCGAAGACATCTGGCCGGCCGGCGATCTCGCGGTCCAGGCCGGGCTGCACAAGCTGTTGGATCTGGAGGCGCGCCCCACCGAGAAGGCCACTCGCGAACTCGCCGAAGCCTGGCGCCCGCACCGCGGAGCGACGGCGATCTTCACCTGGCATTGCTATAACAATCCGGCGTTGTAAGAGTTGCTGACATCAATGTAAGTTCGATTCGGGAGCGACAGATGACAGCCAGAAAAACCATCTTCATAACCGGCGGCGCCTCAGGCATTGGCCGCGCGGTGGCGGTGAAGTTCGGTGCCGGTGGCTGGTTCGTCGGCCTCGCCGATATCGATGAGGGAGGGATGCGCGAGACTGCCGCCTTGCTTCCCGCCGGTGCCAGCTCGCTCCACAAGCTCGACGTGCGCGATCGCGCGGCGTGGGACGCAGCCCTCAGCGCCTGCGCCGAAGCTGCTGGCGGCAAGATCGATGTGATGTTCAACAATGCCGGCATCCCGCTCGGCGGCTCGCTGAGCGACAATACCGCCGCCGAAATCGAGCGCTGCCTCGACATCAATCTCAAGGGCGTGCTGTTCGGCGCCCAGGCCGCCTATCCCTGGCTCAAGGCCAGCGCCCCGGGATCATGCCTGCTTAACACCGCCAGCGCGGCGGGGATCTATGGTGTGCCGGGCGGGTCGGTCTATTCGGCGACCAAGTTCGGGGTCCGCTCGCTGACCGAAAGCCTCGACGGCGAATGGGCCGAGGACGGGATCAAGGTCTGCGATCTGATGCCCGGGTTTATCGACACGCCCTTGATCGACAAGGCCCCCAATTCCCACTCGAACGAGGACATCCGCAGCCGCGTGGTTGCGTCCGGACTGGAGATAACGCCCGTGGTCGAAGTGGCCGAAGCCGCCTGGAATGCAGTCCACGGCACCAAGCTCCACATCCTAGTCGGCAAGACCGCCAAAGGCGCGGCGTTTGCTGCGCGCTGGATGCCGGGGCGGTTGCGCAAGGGTATACGCAGCAGCTCGCGCCCGTTGGGGAAGTAGTCAGGGGTAGCGCGTCCAGCCTTCGGGCAGGTCCAGCCAGGTGCAGCGATTGTCATCGCGGTAGGTGGCAATCGGCACGCCCAGCACGCCCGGCTCCAATGTACCGCCTGCCACACCGATTAGCCCCGGCCCTGTGCCAGATGTCCACCACAAGGTAGTGCCGCAGTGCGGGCAGAAGTGGCGAGTCTGGGGTTCGGACACCGGAACCGAACGAGGCGTGGCTTCGCCGGATTGCCCTCCGACCTGCGCTTCAAGAAAATAGGCCTGCCAGCCAAAGGCGCTGCCGGTGCGGCAGCGGCAATCGCTGCAATGGCACAGCGCGTTGAGTACTGGCTCGCCTTCCACTTCCAGCGACAATTGACCGCAGGAACAGCGCGCCGTGGCCATCACACCATCCCCGCAATCGCCCGCACCATTGCCGCGTCGCGCTCGCTCAGCCCATCGGCATCGTGGGTGGTCAGCGTGATCCGCACCCGGTTGTAGACGTTGAACCATTCGGGGTGGTGATCGGCCTTCTCGGCATAGAGCGCGACCCGGGTCATGAAGGCGAAGGCCGCGTTAAAGTCCTTGAACTTGAACTCGCGCTCGATCGCCAGCCCGTCGCCGCGCAGGGTCCAGGCGGGGTGCTCGGCGAGCAAAGCGGCGACTTCGGGGTCGCTCAGGCGGGGGATGGACATGGGCCTTTTCTAAGCCCAGCCCGAACCTTCATGCAAGTGCGACTTGGCCTTCGCGGCGCGCCGGTAGCGTCCGCTCGAGCCAGCGCCGCAGCGCCGGGGTGCGGCGTTCGGTCAGCTGAGCGATGGCAGCGCAAGCCGCGAGCACCGCGACGATCGGAGCCACCACCCACCAGCCGCCGCCGGGAAGCTCCGGCCCGAAGCGCGCCATCACCGCAAGCAACGGGAAATGGAACAGATAGACGCTGAACGAGAACCCCGCCGCCCAGCGGATCAGCCTCTCCCACTGCACCAGCCAGCCCGCGCCCAGCTGTGCCAGCGGGCGCAGCGCCGCCAGCGCCACCACCACGGTCAGCGCCAGCGGGTAGTCACTCAGTACGAATTCCGACATGCCGAGCGAAACCGGCACCTGATCTCGCAGCCACAGCAGCGCTTTCATGTCGAACAGGCGGATCACCTGCAGCATCGCTGCGCAGCCCAGCAAGTAGAGCGCCCCCTGCCCGGCGCTGAGGCTGCGCGCCCAGGGCGAGCGGATCAGCCAGGCTCCGGCCAGCCACAGCGGGAACAGCAGCAGCACATTGAAGCCCGCGACCAACGCCAGTCCGGCCAGCGCCGCCGTGCGCTTCCAGCCGCTGAGGTAGAAACCGGCGGCGAACAGCGCATAGTAGAACACCTCGTAACACAGCGACCAATAGGGCAGGTTGCCCCAGCTCGGCGCGCCCAGCCACGGCGACTGGCTGAGGAAGACCAGGCTGGTCAGCACCGATCGCGCGCCCTCGGCGGCAAAACCGCCCGGCAGCGCGCCTTGCTGTGCGGTGGTCCAGACATAGGCGATCGCCGCGAACAGCACCGCCGGAATTGCCACCGGCAGAATCCGCGCCGCGCGGGCAATCGCATAGTCGCGCAAGGCCATCGGCTTGCGGGTGGCGGAATCGGCGATCACCAGGCCGGAGAGGACAAAGAACACGATCACGCAGCCATGCGACAGCCGCAAGGTGAAGGGCATTTGCTCGATCAGGCCATAAAAATCAGCCGCATGCACCGCCAGCACCCCGAGCGCCGAGAGGAAGCGTAGCGCGTCGAGCGCGATCGACATGGGTCGGGTGATGAAACGCTCGCCGTCCATCCCACCGACCTAGCCGGGAAAGCTGAAAGTTCGGTTAGGGGCGGCGTGCTTGGCAGCGCGGGAGCTTTCGCTTATCGTACCCGCCGACTTGCCTGCCGGCGCGGCGAGAGGCTGCTGTTCGCCTGCCCGTCGGCGCGCAGGGACCAGTCGGGGCACTCGGCGAGCAGGGCGGCAACTTCGGTGACGGTCAGGCCGGGGACGGGTGTGTCAGGCTCTCCGTGAGGTGAGCAGGAAATATCCCGCCGAAAGCGCGCCGACCAGCACGAAACCAAGCAAGGCGTTGAACGGGTCCTGCGCCACGAACACCGCCATCAGCGCGAGATTGATGGCAACGACCAGCGCCATCGTGACCTTGAAAGCAGGAATGGCGAAGGGGCGCGGCAAGTCCGGCTGCTTTCGGCGCAGCCTGATCGCCGCCGCGGCCACCGCCAGGAACAGACCTTGTGCCAACACGATGCTGGTCGCCGAAAGGGTTAGGTACGTTCCCGTCAGGATGAACGTCGCTGACCCGAGTGACACCGCCACCAGCGCCGGCAAGGGCGTGCCTAGCGCGTTCACCGTCTCGAGCCGACGAGGAAGAATCCCCGAACGCGCCGAAGCAAAGGCGATGCGAGTCACGGTCATCAGATTGAGGTTGGCGATCGCTCCGAGCGAAACGACGCCGAAGACGGTAAACACCTGCGCTGCGCTGGCCCCAAGCACACCCTTGGCCGCATCCGCCGCGGCGAAATCGGACCCGGCGAGGTCGGCCGGGGTGATCACGTGGAACATCGCTGCATTGATCAGCAGGTAAAGCACACTGACGCCCAGAATCCCGCCGAACAATGCACGCGGGATCGCCCGTCCGGGATTTTCAATCTCTTCGCCGTAAAACACCACGTCGCCCCAGCCGTTATAGGTGCCAATGATCAGAAGGATCGCGGTCGCTGCCACCTGCCAACCCGCCAGCATGGGGGCCCCGGCGCCTGGCGGAGGCGATGTTTCGGGCTGCGCGAACAGGATCACGACCAGGCCGAGCAGGACTGCGCCCTTAAGCGCCGATAACGCGATCTGGATCGCCCCGGCCGCACGCGTTCCTGAGGCGTTGAGCAAAAAGAACAGCACCAGCGTCCCAGTGCCCATCATCCCTGGTGACAACCCATCGCCGATCCCCAAGCGAACGAGGTATTCACCGATCACATAACAGATCTGGGCTCCACCAGAGATCTGCGCCAGCAGCGCAATGAAGGCGATGACGACTTCGGCCTTGCGGCCAAAGGCGGCGCCAGCAAAGCCTTGCGGCCCGTCGGCGCGCGGGATTGCCGCGCCAAGTTCGGCATAAGGCAGCGCCAGAAGGAGTGTAAGCACTGCGCCCAGCGCCCACAGCCCAAGCAGCACCGCCGCAGAATCGCTGGCCTGCGCAACTACCCCTGGCGAGCGCAGGATGCCCTGGCCGACAACCGAACCGACAACTGCCGCCAGTCCGAAGACCACGCCGAGCACCCGAAGGAGGTGACGTTTGGTCTGCATTGCCTGTCCCCCCGCTGCGCCTTGGCAGTGCAAACGGTTTCCCCTATCGCGAGGCCCCATGCAAGCGTGTCGTCTCAAGGCCAGCGACCTAGCCTGTCAGCGCGGCGAGCGGTTGCTGTTTGCTGACCTGTCGTTCGCGCTTGGCGCGGGTGAGGCGCTGCAGATTGCGGGCGCCAACGGTACTGGCAAATCAAGCCTGATCCGGATCGCCGCTGGCCTGCTCGCGCCGCTTGCCGGACATATCGAATGCAGCGGAGCGATCGGACTGGTCGACGAACGACCGGCGCTCGATCCGCACTTGCCGCTGGGTCAGGCCTTAGCCCTGTGGCAGCGGATTGACGGGGCGGCGGATAACGAGGCGGCACGGCTCGGGCTGGCGCCGCTGATGGAGGTGCCGGTGCGTTACCTCTCGACCGGGCAGAAGAAGCGGGCCGCGCTTGCCCGGCTGATCGGGCAGCAGGCGCGGGTCTGGCTGCTCGACGAACCGCTCAATGGCCTCGATGCGCGGGGCATTGCACTGGTCGAGGAGCTCGCCGCCGAGCACTGCCGCGAAGGCGGAATATGCCTGATCGCCTCGCACCAGCCGTTTTCGCTGCAAGGCCTCAAGCTGATCGATCTGGCGGATCTTGCTGCATGACCCGCCAACTCCTAACCCTGCTGCGCCGCGACCTGACGCTGCTGCTGTTTGGCGGGCGACGCGGCGGCGCTGCCTTGCCGATCCTGTTCTTCCTGGCGGTGGCGATGTTGTTCCCGTTCGCAGTCGGACCCGACCCCAAGGTGCTGGCGCGGACCGGCGGCGGGGTGATCTGGGTGGCGGCCCTGCTCGCCGCAATCCTGCCGCTCGACCGGCTGATCGAATCCGACCTTGAGCTTGGCATGTTCGACCAGTGGGCGCTGCGCGGAATCAGCGAGGAAGCGATCGTCGCGGTGCGCATTCTGGCCCATTGGCTGAGCTTCGCCCCGGCGCTGATGCTCGCTGCCCTCCCCGCCGCAGCGCTGGTCGGGATTGGCGGGGAGACGCTGCGGATCGTCGAACTGGGATTGCTCGCGGGAACCCCGGGCCTCGCTGCGCTCGGGGTAATGGTCGCTGCACTCACCGCCGGCCTGCGCGGCGGCGCGGCGCTGGGCGGACTGCTGACGATCCCGCTGGCGGTGCCGCTGCTGGTGTTCGGCGCGGGAAGTCTGGCAACCCGCGGCGAGGCCGGCCTAGCTCTGACCGCCGCAGTCAGTCTGGTGCTGCTGGCGATTGCCCCGTTTGCGGGCGGGGCGGCGATCCGGGCGGGACGGGGTTAGTCGGGCAGCAAGACAAGATCGAACCAAGGAGACTGGCGTGAATACAAGACTGCTCGGAGGCCTGATTGCGGTTACTCTGGTCACCGCTTGCGCGCCCAAACACGTGTCGCACGCGGTCGTGATCGGAACGGATCTGATCCTGACCGACGCCCGTGTCTATACGCTCCGCTGGGGGGAACCTGCCGGGGATGGCACACCGGCGCCCGATGCCCCTTGGTCGCAAGGCAATTGGCAACCCGATGCAGAGGCTGTCGCCATGCGCGGTGGCCGCATCGTCTTCGTGGGCAGCACCAAGGAGGCGCTAACCTATCGCAGCAACCAGACGCGGGTGATCGATCTCGACGGCGCGACCGTAATCCCCGGGCTGGTCGATTCGCACACCCACTTCCTGGAATTGGGCGCAAAGCTGGAAGCGGTGGACCTGACCGATGTCGCTACCGAAGAGCAGGCTGTTGCCAAGGTTGCCGAGCGGGCCAAATCGGTCCCCAAGGGCGAATGGATCCTAGGCGCCGGGTGGGACGAGGGGGCATGGGCAGACCGCTACCCTGACAAGCAGCGCTTGAGCGCCGCCGTTCCCGATCATTCCGTCGTGCTAAGAAGCCTGCACGGCTTTGCCATCTGGGTTAACCAGGCCGCGCTTGACGCGGGCAAGATCACTGCCGCCAGCAAGGTGCCGGTCGGGGGGGAAATGCGGCTCGGCGCGGATGGCAGGCCCAGCGGGCTGTTTCTCAACAATGCCGGCAGGATGGTCGATGAAATCGTTCCTGCCGTTCCGCCCCCCACGGCTGCCAGACAGGCGCTGAAGGGCCTGAACCAGATGGCGGCCGACGGCTATGTTACGGTGCATGAAGCCGGGGCAGGTGCCTCGGCGATGAGCGTCCTGCAGCAACTCGAAGACGAAGGCCGGCTGCCGATCCGCGTCTATGCCATGTTGTCGCTGCGCGACGCGGCGCTGATGCGGCAGTGGATCGACAGGGGCCCGGACCGGGATGCCGACAGCATGCTGGTTACAAGGTCGGTCAAGGCTTACTACGACGGAGCGCTGGGATCACGCGGAGCGCGGCTGATCGACGATTACGCTGATCGGGCCGGCCACCGCGGGATCAGCGGCGAAGGATACGGATTCGATCGCAAGCTTGCCACCTTGGCCATCAATGCGGGATTTCAGATCGGAGTCCACGCCATTGGTGATGCGGGAAACCGCGAGGTGCTCGATTTCTTTGAGACGAACTTTAAGGCTAATCCGTTGGCGGGCAAGGGCCGGCACAGGATAGAGCACGCTCAGGTCATTGCCCCATCGGACCTGCCTCGGCTGGCGAAGCTAGGCGTCATCGCTTCGATGGAACCGCCGCACGCAGTCGAGGACAAGACCTGGGCCGAGGACCGTCTGGGCAAAGAGCGGATCCTCGGTGCCTATGCCTGGCGTTCGCTCAGGCAGAACGGTGCGAGGCTCACTTTCAACGCGGACAATCCCGGCTCAGATCACAGTATCTTCTACGGCCTGCATGCCGCCATCACCCGCCGAGACAAACAGTTGCAACCCCAGGGCGGATGGTATCCGCAGCAGCGGCTGACAATCGAGGAAGCGGTTCGCGCCTATACCCTCTGGTCGGCCTACGCCGCTTTTCGCGACGAGGAGACGGGCGTCATCGTCATAGGCCGGTGGGCCGATCTGACCATCATGGATGTCGATCCGTTTGTGCTTGCTGGCACCGCGCCCGAGAAGATTCTGGGTGGCAGGATCATGCTGACCATCGCCAACGGCAAAATTGTTTATGAGCGTTAGATCCACCCGCCGCTCAGCCTAGTCCTCCCCAAGCGAGTTTGGAGAGGATTCAGTAAGGCGGCTTGTCGAGCCCCCTGGGGCTTGCCGTAAAGATTTCGCACCCATCCTCGGTGATCCCGATTGAGTGCTCGAACTGCGCCGACAAGGACCGATCCCGCGTTACCGCCGTCCAGCCATCCTCGAGCAGTTTCACCCCTGCCTTGCCAAGGTTGATCATCGGCTCGATGGTGAAAAACATCCCCGGCCTCAGCTCTGGCCCGGTCCCGGCCCGCGCGGCGTGGACCACTTCGGGGGCATCGTGGAACAGGCGCCCGACACCATGCCCGCAGAACTCGCGGACCACGCCGTAGCGGTTGCGCTCGGCATGGTGCTGGATCGCCGCGCCGATATCGCCCAGCCGTGCGCCGGGGCGCGCATGCTCGATCCCGATCATCAGGCACTCATACGTCACCTCTACCAGCCGCTTGGCCTTGAGCGGCACATCGCCGACCAGGAACATCCGGCTGCTGTCGCCATGCCAGCCATCGACCAGCGGGGTGACATCGATGTTGACGATGTCACCGTCCTTCAGCACCTTGTCCGAAGGGATGCCGTGGCAAACCACATGATTGATCGAGATGCAGCAGGAGTGCGCATAGCCGCGGTAGCCCAGCGTTGCCGGCACTGCGCCGTGATCGAGGTTGAAAGTGCGGACGAAGTCGTCGAGCGCGGCGGTGCTCACCCCCGGCTGGACCAGCGGAACCAGCGCATCGAGCGTCTCGGCGGCGAGCTTTCCGGCCTTGCGCATCGCCGCAAAGCCTTCTGCCCCGTGCAGCTTGATCGTGCCATCGCGCAGGACAGTGTCGGCATCGGTGACGGTCTGGTATTGGGTCATGCTGGCCATATAGCGGAGCAGCGCGCAATTGGCTATGCCGCCGTGGCATGACCGACAAGAACGCCCTGATCCAGCCCGACAAAGGCCAGCCCGCCACCGCGATCCACCTCGTCTCCAAGGCCGGGCTGGAAGACTTCGTGAAATCGCTGTCCGGCCCGCAGCGCGCAGCACTGGCCGCACAAAAGTTCAGCGGCGGCGCGTTTGAGCAGGCCGTGGTTCCTGATGGCGAGGCATGGCTGATCGCCGCCGGGGTAGCCGACAGCGCGGCGCTTTCCAGCTGGTGCCTCGCCAAACTGGGCGAGAGCCTGCCTGCCGGAACCTACCGCCTGGCCAACGCCGAAGCCGGCAAAGCCAAGCTCGGCTGGGTCACCGGGCAGTACAGCTTCGACCGCTACCGCGCCGAACCTTCGGACGAAGGCCCGCGAATCTTGCTGACCACGGCGGTCAAGGCGATCCAACCGGTGCTGGCAGAGGCCGCGGCGGTGGCGCTGGTCCGCGATCTGGTCAACACCCCCGCCGAGGACATGGGGCCCGCGCAGTTGGAGCACGAAGCCCAGGCGGTCGCCAAAGCACACGGCGCTGAGTTCAAGGTTACCCATGGCGACGCGCTGGAGCGCGGCTTTCCGATGGTCCACGGGGTTGGCCGCGCGGCCAGCCGCCACCATGCGCCGCGCATGATCGAGCTGCACTGGGGCGATCCCAAGCACCCGAAGGTGGCGCTGGTCGGCAAGGGGGTGTGCTTTGACAGCGGCGGGCTCGACATCAAGCCGGCCTCGGGCATGCTGCTGATGAAGAAGGACATGGGCGGCGCGGCGCATGCCCTGGCGCTGGCCCAGCTGGTGATGCAGCACCGGCTGAAGGTGCGGTTGCACCTGCTGATCCCGGCGGTCGAGAACGCGATCTCAGGCAATGCCTTCCGCCCCGGCGACGTGCTGCGCAGCCGCGCCGGGATCTCGGTCGAGATTGGCAATACCGATGCCGAAGGGCGCCTGGTGCTGGGCGACGCGCTGACCCGCGCGGGCGAGGATGCGCCCGAACTGGTGATCGACTTTGCCACCCTGACCGGCGCGGCCCGGGTTGCGCTCGGCCCGGACCTCCCGGCGCTGATGACGCGGCGCGACGAAACTGCGGCAGAGTTGATCGCGGCGGGGCTTGAGACCGACGACCCTTGCTGGCGCCTGCCGCTCCACGACGGCTACCGCGAGTACCTGAAAAGCGACATCGCCGACATCAACAACACCCACACCAACGGCTTTGCCGGCGCCTCGGTTGCAGGGTTATTTCTCGACCGCTTCGTCCCCGAAGGCGTGGATTGGGCTCACTTCGACACCTTCGCCTGGCGCCCCGCCGCCAAGCCTGGCCGACCCAAAGGCGGCGACGCGCTGGGGCTGCGCGCGGCCTGGGGGATGCTCAAGGCAAGGTATGGGTAACTTTGCGAGTGCATAACGCGCAGGAACGGGACAACGGGGCAAACGGGGTCATGGACAACTTGCTAGTGGGGTCAAGCGGGGCTAATCGCCCGCTCTTCCTGTTTTCGGGGCCGATTGATTTGACCGCCGCACCTATCCCTTCCGGGCAACTTGCCCTTTCCGGCCCGGCTGAGAAGCTTGATGCGGCGCATTGGCCGGTGCGCGGAGATCTCGCGCATATCCGCCTCGCGGGGCGCTGCTTCGTGCCGCATTACGCAGTGCCGATGGAGCATGTGGTCAAAGCCGGCGGCGGGCAATTGCGCGCGGCCAGCAAGGCCGATGCCGAAGTGCGAGAGGTGCTGGACGAAGGCGCGGTGTTCAACGTGCTCGACATGACCGGCGGCTGGGCCTGGGGGCAAGTGGGCGAGGATGGGTTTGTTGGCTATCTGCCATTGGACGTGCTTGAAGAGCAGCGAAGCTAGACAACCCCAAGTCTCGTTCGTTGTTGGCGGTTAGCCAGTCCAGATCTTAAAGTCTCAAACCATGACCCACACCGTCTTTATCGATGGCGCCGCCGGAACCACCGGGCTCGAGATCGTCGAGCGGCTGTCCCCGCGCCTTGAATTCAAGCCGTTGATCCTTGATGACGAGCAGCGCAAATCTGCCAAGGCCCGCCGCGATGCCTACCATGCCGCCGATTTCGCGGTGCTGTGCCTGCCCGACGAGGCCGCGATCGAAGCCGTGGCCCTGGCCGAGGGCAGCAAGGTGCGGATCATCGATGCCTCATCCGCGCACCGGATTGCGCCCGGCTGGACCTATGGCTTTCCCGAACTGATCGGGCGCGACAGGGTTGCCGAGGCCGCCCGCGTTTCCAATCCAGGGTGCTATCCCACCGGGTTCCTCGCCTTGCTCGCGCCGCTGGTCCGCAAGGGCCTGCTGCCCTCGGACTGGCCCTACACATGCCATGCCGTCTCGGGATATTCGGGCGGCGGCAAGGCGCTGATCGCGCGGTTCGGGGATGACGGCGATATTGCCTACCGCGACTATGCCATGAGCCTGGGACACAAGCACGTTCCCGAAATGCAGGAATATGCCGGACTGGCGCACGCCCCGCTGTTCGCCCCGGCGGTTGTCCCGGCCTACCGCGGGATGGTGGTCGAAGTTCCGCTGCTCCTTGGCCAGATGGCGCGCGTTGCCGCGGTCGATGGCCTGCGCGATTGCCTGATCGATTTCTACGATGGCAGCGCGGTGGTGCGGGTCCACCAGGAAACCCCGGACGAAATCCTGCTGCGTGGTTCGATGGCGCCCAGCGATCGGCTCGACCTGTGGATCTATGGCAGTCGCGACGGCAGCCAGGCGCGGCTGGTCGCGCGGCTCGATAACCTTGGCAAAGGCGCCAGCGGGGCGGCGCTGCAGAGCCTCAACCTGATGGCCGGTCTGGACGAAACCGCGGGTCTCAGGTTGTAATTGCACAAAGTTTAGGCAGCTGCTGCTGAAAATTCAGGCAAGCCTTGCGCATCGTCGCGCTGCGATTGTTGCGTAGCGCCGCGTCCTTCGATTCAATTCGTGCGAATCCACCCTTTTCGGCGCGGCGCGCATCGCCTAGGGCCGCTGGATTGCCCTTGGCATGATTCTTGAGTCCAGGTCAGGGTGGCATTCGAACCCCGGACCGCTCCCAGGCAAATGGGGGCTGGTTCCGGCTTGCTGCGCAGGGAACACACCGCCGTGAAAAAGATCGAAGCGATCATCAAGCCGTTCAAGCTCGACGAAGTGAAGGAAGCGCTGCACGAGGTTGGCGTGTCGGGGATCACCGTCACCGAAGCCAAGGGCTTTGGCCGCCAGAAGGGCCACACCGAGCTCTATCGCGGCGCCGAATATGTTGTCGACTTTCTGCCCAAGGTGAAGCTTGAGGTTGTGGTCCCCGACGCGCTGGCCGAACGCGTGGTCGAGGCGATCGCCGCTGCGGCCCAGACCGGGCGGATCGGCGACGGCAAGATCTTTGTTATTCCGGTGGAAAGCGCACTGCGCATCCGCACCGGCGAGCGCGACAACGACGCGGTTTGATCACCGCCCAACACTCCCGTTTCAACCAACCCCTTACCCCCTCCTGCGGGCGGGAGGGAAAATCGAAGGACTAAAAATGGCCAAGGCAAAGGACATCATCAAGCGGATCAAGGAAGAAGAGATCGAATGGGTCGATCTGCGCTTTACCGATCCCAAGGGCAAATGGCAGCACCTGACGATGTGCGCCGGGGTGATGGGCGAGGATGAGCTGGAAGACGGCCTGATGTTCGACGGCTCTTCGATCGAGGGCTGGAAGGCGATCAACGAGTCCGACATGATCCTCAAGCCGGATCTGGACTCGGTTTACATCGATCCGTTCAGCGCCACCCCGATGATGATCATCAACTGCGACATCGTCGAACCGTCGACCGGCGACCTTTATGGCCGCGATCCGCGCAGCACCGCCAAGCGCGCCGAGGCCTACCTGAAGAGCACCGGGATCGGCGACACGATCTACGTCGGTCCCGAGGCCGAGTTCTTCCTGTTCGACGACGTGCGCTTCTATGACGGTTACGACGGCAACGGCTTCAAGATCGACGATATCGAGCTGCCGACCAATACGAACCGCGAGTACGAAGGCGGCAACCTTGCCCACCGTCCCCGCGCCAAGGGCGGCTACTTCCCGGTCGCCCCGGTTGACAGCTGCATGGACATCCGCGGCGAGATGGTCTCGACCATGCTCGAAATGGGGCTGCCCTGCGACAAGCATCACCACGAAGTCGCCGCCGCCCAGCACGAGCTTGGGCTGACATTCGGCACCCTGGTGCAGACCGCCGACCGCATGCAGGTCTACAAGTACGTGGTCCATCAGGTCGCCCAGGCTTACGGCAAGACCGCGACTTTCATGCCCAAGCCGATCATGAAGGACAACGGCAGCGGCATGCACACCCACATGTCGATCTGGGACGGCGGCAAGCCGCTGTTCGCCGGCAACGGCTATGCCGGACTTTCCGACATGTGCCTCTACTTCATCGGCGGGATCATCAAGCACGCCAAGTCGGTCAATGCCTTCACCAACCCGACCACCAACAGCTACAAGCGGCTGGTGCCGGGCTATGAAGCGCCGGTGCTGCTGGCCTATTCGGCGCGCAACCGCTCGGCCTCGTGCCGGATCCCTTACGGCGCAGGTGACAAGGCCAAGCGCGTCGAGATCCGCTTCCCCGATGCGATGGCCAACCCCTACCTCGCCTATGCCGCGTTGTTCATGGCCGGGCTCGACGGGATCAAGAACAAGATCCACCCCGGCGAGGCGATGGACAAGAACCTCTACGATCTGCCCCCGGCCGAGCTTGCCGAAGTGCCGACCGTGTGCGCGTCGCTGCGCGAAGCGCTCGAATGCTTAGAGGCCGATCACGACTACCTGCTGCAAGGCGGGGTCTTCACCAAGGACCAGATCGACGCCTACATCGAACTCAAGTGGCCCGAAGTGATGCGCTGGGAAACCACGCCAGCGCCGTGCGAGTTTGACATGTACTACTCGGCCTGATCTCCCACGGATCGGCTGAAGCACAAGGGCGCTCCGGGGAACCGGGGCGCCCTTTTTACGCCGGGCGACGGGCAGAACGCATTTTTGCTAGTCGACTCGTTCTGCAGATGGCGCGACGATTACTGGGCATCAACAATGCGGCCTTGCCGCAGGAAAGGAACCGCCTGTGTCGACCTCTGACGTCCTTGAAGAAGCAAAACCGTTCTGGCTGACGGAGAATTTTGCCCCGGTTTATCAGGAAACCACTGAGTTCAACCTGACGGTCACCGGCAGCATTCCCCCCGAACTCAACGGCCGCTATCTCCGCAACGGCGCGAACCCGCCGTTCGGCAAAAGCATCGACTGGTTCTTCGGCTGCGGGATGATCCACGGGGTCGAGCTCAAGAACGGCCAGGCGACCTGGTACCGCAACCGCTATGTCCAGACCGAGCTGCTGAAGGAAGAAGTCCCCAGCGTCGAATCGCAGATGAATATCGAAAACTCGATCGCCAATACCCATGTGATCGGCCATGCCGGCAAGATCCTGGCGCTCGCCGAACTCAGCTTGCCGATCGAGCTTACACCCGAGCTCGAGACCAAGGGTCCCTACCGGTTCGATGGCAAGCTCAACGCCAACATGACCGCGCATCCCAAGTTCTGCCCGACCACTGGCGAGATGCTGTTCTTCGGCTACGGCCTGTTCCCGCCGTACCTCAAGTACTACCGGGTCTCTGCCACGGGCGAGATTGTCCAGGAAGAGACGATCGAAACCAAGGGCCCGACGATGATGCATGATTTCAGCATCACCGAAAACTACGTCATATTCCTCGATCTGCCGATGGTGTTCAACATGGACAACATGGCGACCGGCGGGATCGGCCTGCAGTTCGACGAAAACTACGGCGCGCGCCTGGGCGTGATGCCGCGGGCGGGATCGAACAAGGACGTGGTCTGGTTCGAGATCGATCCGTGCTACGTCTATCACGCGATGAATTCCTACGAGGACGGCGACGAGGTCGTGCTCGATGCCTGCCGCATGGTCGGCTACACCACCGTGGGCATGGCCAATCCACCGTTGCCGAACCTGTGGCAGTGGCGGATGAACCTGAAGACCGGCGCGGTTACCGCCAAGCAGCTCGACGATCTTGGCGGCGAATTCCCCAAGGTTCCGGACTCGCTGGTCGGGAAGCCCTATCGGATTGGCTACCTCACCGAGTTCGGAAAGGAAAATCCGACGGTCGAAGCGTTCCACAAATACGACTGGCACACCGGCGCCAAGACCGCGCATCGCCTCAAGGATGGTCGTAAGGGCGGCGAGGCCGTGTTTGTTCCCGCAGCCGGCGGCACTGCGGAAGACGACGGCTATCTGATGTCCTTCGTCTACGATCCGAATTCCGACAAGAGCGAGCTTGTGATCCTCGATGCCAGCAACATTGCCAGCGATCCGGTCGCCCGGATCCACTTGCCGGTGCGGGTGCCGGCGGGCTTCCACGGCAGCTGGATCGCTGATCCGGCCTGACGCGAAGGTTGCACTCGCCGGGTCTGATCAATCGAGATTAGTCCGGCGAGAGCGACGACCAGCTCCAGTTAATCACGAAGGCGCTCCTGACGAAGGGGCGTCTTCGCTTTTTGGTTTCCTACACATAACACTATAACCATATTGGCACTTTTGTTTCCCCTGAACGAAAGGCTGCCAATGCTGTTCGAGACCGATTTCTTTGCGTCCTTGCGCCGGATGAAGGCACGCCGCGCCGCCGCGCCCGCAACCGAAGTCGCGGCGTTGCCCGGCGTCGCCGCATCTCCTGAACCGGTTTGCTTGCCCCCTGCCACGCACCGCAGCATCGGCGGTGCTGGTTTGGCGCTGATCAAGCGCTTTGAAGGCTGCGCAAGGAAGCGCACCGACGGGCAATTCGAAGCCTATCCCGATCCCGGCAGCAGCCTGTCCCGGACCGGATCCGGGAGCGGCGATCCCTGGACGATCGGCTGGGGCGCGACCGGCAACGGAATCCGCAAGGGCACGGTCTGGACCCAGGGGCAGTGCGACGCTCAGCTCGATGCCGACCTTGCCCGCTTTGCCCGCGAGGTGGCGCACGCGCTGGGCGATGCGGTGACCAGCCAGGCGCAGTTCGATGCCTTGGTCAGCTTTCACTACAACACCGGGGCGATCGCCCGGGCGACGCTGACCAGGCTGCACCGGGCCGGGCAATTCGAGCAGGCCGCCGCCGAGTTCGGCGAATGGGTTCATGCCGGCGGCAAGCGGCTGGCAGGACTGGTCCGCCGCCGCAAGGCCGAGGCATTGCTCTATCAAAGTCGATAGCCCCCGCGCGGTCGATTGCACCTTGCAATCTGTCCTTGCGAACCCGAAATGGGGCCTGGTTTAATCGGTCCCTTAAAGGAGATTCGCGATGCGCGAGCGGCTGCAGCACTATATCGACGGCAAGTGGGTGGACAGCGAAGGCGGCGCCCGCCGTGAAGTGATCAACCCTGCCACCGAAGAGGCCTGCGCGGTGATCTCGGTTGGCACCAAGGCCGATGTCGACAAGGCGGTTGCTGCCGCCCGCCGCGCCTTGAAAAGCTGGAGCCAGACCACCCGCGAGGAACGCCTGGCGGTGATGGGCCGGATCATCGAGGAGTACAAGAAGCGCACCCCCGATCTTGCCGCCTCGATGGCCGAAGAAATGGGCGCGCCGGTCTCCTTCGCCGCGACTGCGCAGGTCGGCGCCGGGATTGGTGGCTTCCTGGGGACGATGGAAGCGCTCAAGAAGTTCAATTTCGTTGAGAACGAAGGCGCCTACACCGTCGCTTACGAGCCAATCGGCGTGGTCGGGATGATCACCCCGTGGAACTGGCCGCTCAACCAGATCGCGCTCAAGGTCGCCCCCTCGCTTGCCGCGGGCAACACCATGGTGCTCAAGCCTTCAGAAGAATGCCCGACCAACGCCGCGATCTTCGCTGAGATCCTCGACGCTGCTGGCGTGCCGCCCGGCGTTTTCAATCTGGTCCAGGGCGACGGCCCGACCACCGGCGCGGCAATCTCTGCCCACCCTGACATCGAGATGGTCAGCTTCACCGGTTCGACCCGTGCGGGCATTGCAGTGGCGATCGCCGCCGCGCCCACGGTCAAGCGGGTCCACCAGGAATTGGGCGGCAAGTCGCCCAACCTGGTCCTGCCCGACGCCGATCTTGCCACCCAGCTGCCAGCCGTGGCGATGGGGCCGCTGATCAACACCGGCCAGTCGTGCATTTCGCCGACCAAGGTGCTGGTCGCCAAGAACCGCGAGGCCGAGACGGTCGGCTTCTACAAGGCGATGTATTCAGCGACCCAGGTGGGTGATCCGATGGCTGAGGGCAACCACCTTGGCCCGCTGGTCAACAAGGCGCAGTATGACAAGGTCCGCGATCTGATCCAGTCGGCAATCGACGAAGGCGCCGTTCTGGAAACCGGCGGCACCGACCTGCCCGCCAACGTCAACCGCGGCTACTTCATCCAGCCAACCGTATTCTCGGGCGTCACCCCTGACATGCGGATCGCCCAGGAAGAGATTTTCGGACCCGTCGCGACGATCCTGACCTACGATACGCTGGAAGACGGGATCGAGCTGGCCAACGCCACCGAATACGGCCTCTCCGCCTCGATCACCGGTGATCCCGCCAAGGCCGCCGAAGTAGCGGGCAAGCTGCGCGCCGGCATGGTTGCGATCAACAACTGGGGCCCCAGCCCGGGCGCGCCGTTCGGCGGCTACAAGCAATCGGGTAACGGCCGCGAAGCCGGCATGTTCGGGCTCAAGGACTTCATGGAAGTGAAGTCGATTTCGGGGCTGCCGGCCTGATCCAGCCTTCGCCAACAAGCGATTGACGAAACCCCTTCCCGCCCTGTGCGGGGAGGGGTTTTCATTTGCCTCTTGACTTGGCGCCGCATCATATTAGTTCAATGTTTATTGAATTGTTGGAGCGTTCGATGCAATCCGATCAGGTGGTCACCGCGCTGGGCGCTCTGGCCCAGGAGCACCGACTGGCAGTTTTCCGCCTGCTGGTCCAGGCCGGTCCGGGCGGGCTCGCCGCCGGGGCGTTGGCGGATACGATCGGCATTTCACCGTCGGCGATGAGCTTTCATCTGACCCAGCTCTGTCATGCCGGGCTGATTGCCCAACGCCGAGAAGGTCGCTCGATAATCTATTCGGCCAACTTCGAAGCGATGACCGCCTTGCTAGGCTATCTCACCGACAACTGCTGTGCCGGGGATACCTGCGGCGTTCCTACAGCTGCCAGCTGCTGCTGAGCCGGACCGATGACCGATCACCCTTTCAGCGTGTTGTTCCTCTGCACCGGAAACTCCGCCCGCTCGATCCTCGCCGAAGCTGTCCTGACCAAGGATGGTGCCGGACGCTTCGTCGCATACAGCGCCGGGAGCCAGCCAAAGGGTGAACCGCACCCGATGGCGCTCGAGGTATTGCGCGATTTCGGCTTTGCTCACGAAGGGTTCCGCTCGAAGAGCTGGCACGAATTTACCCAGCCGGACGCCCCGGAGATCGACCTGATCATAACGGTCTGCGACAATGCCGCGGGCGAGTCCTGCCCGGTCTGGCCAGGCCGGCCGATCACCGCGCATTGGGGGATAGAGGACCCTGCGGCGGTCGAAGGCCCCGGCCAGCGCGAGGCTTTCATCGATGCGCTGCGCTACATGCGCCGCCGGATCGAACTGCTGGTCGCACTGCCGCTGGCCTCGCTCGACCAGATGAGCCTGCAACGGCAGGTCCGCACGATCGGTTCCGAAGGCGGAGCGACTTCCAAGGCCAAAGCGCAGTGAAAGCAGGCGCGGCATGACCCGCCGCCTCATTGCCGAAGCGCTTGGCAGCTTCTTCCTGTTTGCTACCGTGGTCGGCTCCGGAATCATGGCCCAGCAACTGGCTGGCGGCAATGTCGCGATAGCGTTGCTCGGCAATGCCATCGCCACCGGCGCGATACTGTTTGTATTGATCACCATGCTTGGGCCGATCTCTGGCGCGCATTTCAACCCGGCGGTCAGCCTGGTGATGCGGCTTCGCGGCGATTGCTGTTGGAAAGGACTTGCCGCGACCGTCGCAGTGCAGGTGCTGGCCGGAATCTTCGGCGTCTGGGCGGCCCATGCGATGTTCGAGCTGCCGATCCTGCAGGTCTCCAGCCTCGCCCGCACCGGGCCAGGGCAATGGCTTGGCGAATTTGTTGCCACTTTCGGGCTGCTGCTGACGATCATCGGCACTGCCCGCCATCGGCCGACCGCCATACCGGCCTGCGTCGCGCTCTATATCATTGCAGCCTACTGGTTCACCTCATCGACCAGCTTCGCCAACCCGGCGATCACGCTGGCGCGCAGTCTGAGCGATACTTTCGCCGGGATCGCCCCGGCCGACGTTCCCGGCTTCGTTGTGGCCCAGCTTGCCGGAGCGGTGACTGCGCGCTGGGTTGGGAAGCATCTGTTCGCGGAAGCTTGAACCGGGGTCAGAACCCACTAACCGCCAATTCAGCAAAAGCTTTGCGGCGTTGGTCGGCCTTGATCTGGCGGAACGCGGCCTGGCCATCGAGTTCGCGGGCGCGGGCTATCGCGGTGTCGATCAGCGCAGCGGGCGAGGCTAACTCGTCGGCCAGCCCTGCAGCTAGAGCTTCGTGCGGTCCCAGCAGCATCGACGATAACGCCAGCCGCCGCCGCCACACTGGATCGAGCTGGTGCCGCATGATCAGCGTCGGCACTTCGGGGAACGGCAGCCCGGCCTTCGCTTCGGGCAGACCAATCCTGAGCGGCGCATCTGCGATCACCGTCCAGTCGCTGGCCAGGCACATGATTCCGCCAGCGCCGATTGCGTGCCCGTTGACCGCGCCAACCACAGCGCAAGGAAGCCGATAGAGCGCCGCCGCGAAAGAATTGACCGCGCTCGACAAACGGGCCCGCTGATCGGGGCCGAGCAATGCCGCAACCTTGGTATCGACACCGGCAGTAAAGACTTCGCCCTGACCAGTCAGTACCAGACCGGCGGAGGGTGGCATCCGCGCCAGATCGGCCAGCAGCCGGGTTCCTTCCTCGAGCAATTCAAAAGTGAGGGCATTGCGCGGCGGGCGATCGAGCGTGACCAGCAGAGTTTCGCCGCGGTCTTCGCTATGAAAAAACGATGCCATCGCGGCGCGCGCTCCTGCCAGGGTCCTCGTGCGGACCTTAGCCCGTCACCCGGTACTGGTCCTGCCCGCCGTGGGCGCCGTCCTTAGTGCCGCCATCGAGCGGCAGCGCGTCGCTGCGGCGCAGCTGCGCGGCGGCGGCGATCAGGTCGTCCTGCTGCTCGTCCGAAAAGCGCGCCCAGCCGTCGCGGCCCAATCGTTCGAGCGGGCGGTAGCGCACCTTGTATTGCATCCGCGGCGAACCCTGCACCCAGTAGCCCAGGTAAACGTAGGGCAGCCCCTCGTCCGCGGCGCGGCGGATGTGATCGAGGATGATGTAGTTACCCAGCCCCGCCCGGCCCGGATGATCGGGCTCGTAAAAGCTGTAGATCATCGACAGGCCATCGCCCTGACGGTCAGTCAGGCAGGCGCCGACCAGTCGGCCCTGGCTGCCATCGGCGGTCGGCTCACGGTATTCGATCACCCACGAATCGACCGGGGTATGCTCAACCATGTCGGCGAAATCGACCTCGTCCATGCTCGCCATGCCGCCGCCGGGGTGGCGCTGGCCGAGATAGCGCTGGAGCAGCTCGAACTGCTCGGCGGTCGACCACGGGCGGCAGACCGAGGTCACCAGATCTGAATTGCGCTTGAGGTTGCGCTTCTGGGTGGTCGAAGCGCGGAATTCGCCCGCCACCACCCGCACCGAAATGCAGGCAGAACAATCGAGGCACGACGGGCGATAGGCCACCGTCTGGCTGCGGCGAAAGCCGATCCGGCCCAACGCATCGTTGAGCTGGTCGGCGTGCGGACCCTTGAGCTCGGTGAACACCTTGCGCTCGCTCTTGCCCGGCAAATAGGGGCACGGCGCGGGGCTCGTCACAAAGAAACGGGGAAAGCGGACGGGAGCGTTCACGAGCGCACGGAATCCTCTGACGGGGCCTGATGCCGCAGGTTATGCATCCGCCCCGCAGATGTTGAAAGTGTTTTAACCACGAAACAGGGTAAACAAGTGGTTATTGTGCACAGCCCGCAGCGCTTTGCCAGCGAATCGCCCTGTGGCGGGACACATGGCACGGAAAATCCTTGTTCCCCCGCGCGTTCGCGGCATAGTGGTGGCCAGTGCTGTGCGGGCCGCAATCACAGTCAAGCGATGAAGCCAGAACCGCGCCGGAATCGACCGGTCGGCGCACTGGCGGGGGAACAGGCAGTTGGGCGGTCCGGATATCTTCCTCTCCTACAACCGCGAAGATGCGACGGTGGCCTCGCGCTTTGCCGATGCCTTTGCGGCGGAGGGGCTGAATGTGTGGTGGGACACCGCGCTGCGTTCTGGCGAGGCCTATGACGAGGTGACCGAGGCGGCCTTGCGCGGGGCCAAGGCCGTGGTGGTGCTGTGGTCGCCGCGCTCGGTGGTCTCACGCTGGGTCCGGGCGGAGGCGACGATTGCGGATCGGTGCAAGACCCTCGTGCCGGTGATGATCGAGCCCTGCGAGCGGCCGATCATGTTCGAGCTGACCCAAACGGCGGAGCTGTCACACTGGACGGGGGATGCGGGGGACCGGGCGTGGCTGGCGTTTCTAAGCGATGTTCGGCGGTTTGTCGGGCGGGAGCCTCCCACCCCAGCGCCCGTCGCGCCGGTTCCCGAAGTGCAGATCGCGCCGCTGCCGATTGCGGTCAAGCCGTCGATTGTGGTTCGTCCGTTCGCCAACATGGCAGGCGCGGGCGAGGCGGATTATTTTGCGGACGGCATGGTGGTGGAGATTGTCTCGGCGCTTTCTCGCTTTCCCTCGCTGTTCGTCATCTCCAGCGGTTCCAGCTTTAACCTGCGCGGCGATGCCCGCAGCAATGGCGAGATCGCGCGGGAACTGGGGGTGCGCTACGTCCTGCAAGGAAACGTCCGCAAGAGCGGCAATGCGGTACGCGTGGCAGTCGAACTGCTCGATGGCGATGCCCATACACCGATCTGGACGCAGCGATTTGACGGTGTGCTGGACGATGTCTTTGCCCTGCAGGATGAGGTGTCGAATGCGGTTGCGGCGCGGATCGATTCGACCATCCAGTCCAATGAAATGCAGCAGGCCAACCGGCGGCTGACCAAGGATAAGGGCGCCTATGACCTGTTCCTGCGCGGGTCGCACAATATGTGGGGGAAATATGAAGCGGCCGAACTGCGCGAGGCAATCGATCTGTTCGACCAAGCCATCGCGCTCGATCCGCAGTTCGCCATGGCGATGGCGTTAAGCAGCAATGCCTGTTTCAATCTTCAGCTGTGGAATTTTTGCGCAGATCAAGCCGAACTTATGGAGAAATGCTTGTCGCTGGCTCAGCGCGCCGTGCAGACTGACAGGAGCGACTATCGCGTGCTCGGCTGGGCGTCCTACAGCTATTTGCAATGCAATCAGCCAATCACCGCAGCAGAGTCTCTGATCGAACGGGCGCTGGAGATGAATCCCGGCGATTCGGTTACGCATTGGCTTTCAGGCTGGGTCAATGTCTTTGCGCCCAACCCGCTTAAGGCGCTGTCAGCCTTTGAGATTGGGCTGAGGCTGGATCCCCAGTCGCCCTGGCTAGCTGCATTCCATGCTGGCCGGGCGACGGCGTTGATGCAACTCGACAGGTTTGAAGACGCAATTCCGCTGGCGCGCTTCGCTGCCGATCAACTTGCCATCGTCCGGCCAACTTTAAACACAATACAGGCCGCTGCCTATGGCTTTCTGGGAAGGGCAGATGAGGCCAGAGCCTTGGACAGTGTCAGCTATCCGTTGCAGCCGAGTGGCGAAGCCTATTTTGACAATGTCCGCGACGGATCTTTGAAGCCGAAGATCATCGAAGGGCTGCGGTTGGCGGGTATCGCGCCCGAACGAGGATAATGGACAAATCACGATTTGTGGCATATATCCCATTCATGCCACAAAATCAGGAGTGCCACTTATGTCACAAGTGATCAATGCCCGCATCGCTGCCAATGGCCGCATGGTCCTGCCCAAGGCCGTGCGCGCCGCGCTGGGAGTGACGGGGGCCGGGGTGGTTTCGCTGACGGTGGATGGTGATGAAGTGAAGCTTACCTCGATGGCAAGCCGGATCAAATACGCCCAGGCGCTCTATCGCAAGCATGTGAAGAACGGCACCTCGAGTGATGATTTTCTGGAAGAACGACGGCAGGAGGCGGAACGCGATCGTTTGCGGGGTCGTTGACTTTGGCCCTCGCCGTACTCGATGCGTCGGCCGTGATCGCGCTGCTTCGGGAGGAGCGCGGGGCTGATGTCATCGCAGGCTATGCAGACGACGCGCTGATCTCTGCGGTAACCCTGCAAGAGGTGGTCAAGGTGCTTTTGGCTGACGGGGCTGCCGCAATCGTGGCGCGCAATATGGTTGACTCGCTGAGCCTCGAGGTTCGTCCACATGACGCAGATGCTGCCTGGGCCGCAGCGCTGTTGTGGGAGGCGACCAAGTCCAAGGGCAGCGGCCTCGGCGACCGGAGCTGCATGGCGCTGGCGATCGCCGAGAGCGTGCCTGCGATCACCACCGACAAGGCGTGGAGCGAACTCGCCATTCCCGGCCTGACGGTGATCCAGGCGCGATGACCCAGCCCGACATCTTCCTCTCCTACAACCGCGAGGATGCGGCGGTGGCCTCGCGCTTTGCCGATGCCTTTGCGGCGGAGGGGCTGAACGTCTGGTGGGACACCGCGCTGCGCTCGGGCGAGGCTTATGATGAGGTGACCGAGGCGGCGTTGCGCGGGGCGAAGGCGGTGGTGGTGTTGTGGTCTCCCCGCTCGGTGGTCTCGCGCTGGGTGCGGGCAGAGGCGACGATTGCCGATCGCTGCAAGACGCTGGTGCCGGTGATGATCGAGCCATGCGAGCGCCCGATCATGTTCGAGCTGACCCAGACGGCGGAACTTTCGCATTGGACGGGGGATGCGGGGGATCGGGCGTGGCTGGCGTTCCTCTCCGATGTGCGCGGGTTTGTGGGGCGGGAGGTTAAGGCAGCCTCGCCGCTGCCCGACGCCCCCGAACCAGCCCCCGCCAAACCCGGGACTCGCGGCGGGGCGCCGTCGCTGGCGGTGCTGCCTTTCACCAACCGCTCGGGCCTGCCCGAGGACGAGGTGTTCGCCTTCGGGATGGTCGAGGACCTGATCGATGCGCTGTCGCAAGGGGTCAATGTCCGGGTGATATCGAGTTCCTCGACCGCGCGGTTCCGCAGCGGGGCCTTGCCCGATGTCGAGGCGATGGGGCGAGAGCTCGGGGTGCGTTATCTGCTCGAAGGCAATGTCCGTCGCAGCGGTTCCGATTTGCGGGTCACCGCGCAGCTGGTCGAGGCGGCCAGCGGCGAAATTGTCTGGACGCAGAAGTTCGACCGCCCGCTGGCCGATCTGGCAACGTTGCAGGAGGAGCTGATCGGCGAAGTAGCCGCGCATCTCGATGCAAAAGTTTACCGGCTGGAGATGGAACGGGCGCTCGCGAAGCCCGACGACCTCACCGCCTGGGAATGCACCATGCGCGCGATGGCAGCGATTCGGCAATTGAATGCCGAATTGGTGCGCCGCACAATTGAGGAAGCGACACATGCGGTTGCCATCGCGCCGGACTATGGTCTGGCCCATGCCTTGCTCGCGGATGCCTCGTCGCTTGCCTATATGCTTCTCAGCCCCGATGATCCGACAGAGGTCGCGCGGATCAAGCATCATATCGACCGTGCGCTAGCCCTCGATGCCGACAGCGCCGCCGTACTCGTCCACGTGGGCGACGCATTGAACTATATCGGTCATGCGGCGGAGGGGCTGCGCCACGCCCGGCAAGCGATCACGATAAGCCCCGGATATGGATTTGCCCATCACATTGCCGGGATCGCCTGCGCGATACTCGGCAAGCCTGAAGCAGCGCTGGCCCACTTGGCCGAATTTCGCCGGATCGAACCCCTCTCGCCCTATCAGCACTATGCATTTGGGTGGCAAGCTTTTGCACATCTTTGGTTGGGCGACTGGTCGGCGGCGGAAGCCGATTTGGACAGAAGTATGGCGCTGAATCCCGAAGCCAGCTATATCTACTGCGAGAAGGCGATTGTCGTCCGCCATTTTAGCCGGAACAACGAAGCGCACCAGCTGATGATCGAGGCCCGACGCCGCGAACCCAGTGCAACGCTGGCCTTGTGGGAACTGCGCCTGACCCGGTGGATGCCCGCCAACCCGGCGCTGGGCGAAGCGCTCACCCACCTGCGCGCGCTGTGGGCTGAGACCGAGGAGGCTACCCCCTAACCCAGCTCCACCGTATCCACCGAGTACCCCTTCTCGCGCAGCGCCCCGACCAGCGCGTCGAGCTGGTCCTTGTCGCGGGCTTCGCATTCGATGTCGGTGATCAGCCCCTTGGCCGGCAAGGTGGGTGAAGATCCGCTGGTGGTAGATCTCGATGATGTTGACGTGGTGGCGATCGAACTCGCGCATCACCTTGAACAGCGCGCCGGGGCGGTCCTGCAGGGTTAGCCGGAGGCGCGCGAGCCGCCCTGAGCGGGCGAGATCGCGCAGCAGGACGTTGGCGAGCAGGCGGGTGTCGATATTGCCGCCGGTGATCGGGATCCCGATCTTGCGGCCCTTGAACCGCGCAGGGTGGGCCAGCACCGCCGCCAGCCCCGCCGCGCCGGCACCTTCGGCCACGGTCTTCTCGATCTGCAGCAGCAGTGAGACCGCGGTCTCCAGCGAGGCTTCGCTGACCAGCACGATATCGTCGATCAACTTGCGCAGCACCGTGGAGGTGAACGCGCCCGGCTCTTTCACCGCGATGCCCTCGGCCAGGGTATCGCCGCCGCAGGGCAGATCGTTGTGGCGCAGCTTGTTGTACATCGAGGGGAACAGCTCGGCCTGAACCCCGATCAGGCCGATGTCGGGCTTGATCGCGCGGGCTGCGGTGGCCATGCCCGAAGCCAGCCCGCCGCCGCCGATCGGGATCACCAGCATGTCCAGCTCGGGCACCTGTTCGAGCATTTCCAGCGCGACCGTGCCCTGCCCGGCGGCGATGTGCGGATCGTCGAAGGGGTGGACGAAGGTCAGCCCCAGCTCGTCTTCAAGGCCGCGGGCGTGGGCATAGGCCTCGTCGAAGGTCTCACCCTCCAGCACCACTTTGCCGCCGACCGCCTCGGTCTGCATCACTTTCACCGTCGGGGTGGTGCGCGGCATGACGATCGTCACCGGCACGCCAAGCCGGGTGCCATGGTACGACAGCCCCTGGGCATGGTTGCCGGCCGAGGCAGTGATCACCCCGCGGTTGAGCCGGTCCCCGCCAAGCAGCAGCATCGCGTTGAGCGCGCCGCGTTCCTTGTAAGCGGCGGTGAACTGCAGGTTCTCAAACTTGAGCCAGATCTCCGCGCCGGTAATCTCGCTGAGGGTGCGGCTGTAATCCATCGCGGTGCGGACCACCGCGCCTTCGATCCGCGCGGCGGCAGCGCGGACATCGTCGATCGTCAGCAGCGAAGTGTCGAGAGTGGCGGGCTTGTTCATGACGAAGCGGGCCGTAACCCAAAGCACTGGGCGTGGAAACAGCCAATCGCAACGCGGCACCATAGCTTTGCTTTGCGCGAAAAGCCGCTACACATCGCCGCTATGAGCGAACCGATGAATGTCTCCTTCCTGGGCCTGGGCGTGATGGGCGGTGCGATCGCGCGGCATATCGGCGCGGCCGGGCACAACCTCACCATTTACAACCGCAGTCCAGCGCGGCTGGCGAAGTGGCAGGAGGCCAATCCGGGGCTGGCGACGCGGGTCGCAAACTCGCCCGCCGAAGCGGCAGAGGGCGCCGATGTGGTGCTGACCTGCGTCGGCAACGACGATGATCTCGCTGATGTGGTGCTGGGGCCGACCGGCGTATTCTCGGCGATCGCCAAGGACGCGGTGTTCATCGATCACACCACGGTTTCGGCCAAGATCGCGCGGCAGATCGCGGTCGAGGCGCGCGACCTGATGGTCCACTGCGTCGATGCGCCGGTAACCGGCGGCCAGGCCGGGGCCGAAGCCGGCCAGCTGACCGTAATGTGCGGCGGCCGCGCCGAGGCGATTGCTGCGGCGAGCCCGGTGATGGCGGCCTATACCAAGCGGATCGTGCATGTCGGCAAGGCCGGGGCCGGGCAGACCACCAAGATGGTCAACCAGATCGCCTTTTCAGGAATTCTCGCCAGCCTGTCCGAGGCGCTGCGCTTTGCCGAAGCAGCACACCTTGATCTCGACCGGGTGTTCGAGGCGATCTCGGGCGGGGCCTCGCAAAGCTGGCAGATGGACAACCGCTGGCACACCATGGCCAAGGACGAGTTCGACTTTGGCTTCGCGGTCGACTGGATGCGCAAGGACCTCGGGCTGACGCTCGACGAAGGCCGCTCGCTGAGCGTCTCGCTGCCGGTCACCGCGCTGATCGACCAGTTCTATGCCGAAGTTCAGGCGCTGGGCGGCGGCCGGCAGGATACCTCGGCGCTGGTGCGCAGGTTGCCTAGGAGGGGAAAGACATGAAACGACTGATTTTGGGGCTGGTTGCAGGAGCGCTCCCCTTCCCCGCCATCGCAGATACCCTGGTCGACAATGTCGAGGGGATCACCATCGACGAAACCGGCGGGCTTGACCGGTTCACCGGGCTGGTGATCGCCGAGGACGGGCGGATCAAGGCGGTGCTGCACCGCGGCGACAAGCGCCCGCAGCGTCCCGACTATCTGATCGACGGCAAGGGCAAGGTGTTGCTGCCAGGAATGATTGACAGCCACGCCCACATCACAAGCATCGGCTTCGGGGCGCTGACGCTGGATCTTGCGGAGACCAAATCGCTGGCCGAAGCCCAGGCCAAGATCGCCGCCTATGCCGCGGCGTACCCGGATCGCGGCTGGATCGTCGGGCGCGGCTGGAACCAGGAGTTGTGGGGGTTGGGACGATTCCCCACCGCCGCCGAACTCGATGCCGTGGTCGCCGATCGACCGGTCTGGCTGGGGCGGGTCGATGGCCATGCCGGCTGGGCCAATTCGAAAGCGCTGGCGCTGGCCGGAGTGACCGCTGCGACCAAGGATCCGGCCGGGGGCAAGATCGAGCGCGCCGCTACTGGCGGCAAACCTGATGGAGTGCTGGTCGATGTGGCACAGGCTTTGGTCGACAAAGTGGTTCCCCCACCCCGCCCCGAAGACCGCGATCTGGCGCTGGCCAAGGCGCAAGAACTGCTCCTTGCCAGTGGAGTAACCGCTGCCACCGACATGGGAACCAGCATTGAAGACTGGCAAGCCTTTCGCCGTGCGGGTGACTATGGCCGCCTCCAGATACGGATCATGGCTTATGCCAGCGGGACCGAGGCGATGGAGCTGATCGGCGGGCCAGGGCCTTCACCCTGGCTTTACGACGACCGGCTGCGGCTCAACGGAGTCAAACTCTATCTCGACGGCGCACTCGGTTCGCGCGGGGCGAGCCTCAAGGCGCCCTATGCCGACGCGCCGACCAGGGGTCTCAGGATCACCACCGACACGCAGCTGAAGAACCTGATGAGCCGCGCTTCGCTCGACAAGTTCCAGATCGCCGCCCACGCGATCGGCGACGAAGCCGACGCCGCGCTGCTGACTGCGATCGAGGAACTGGCGCCGACCTATGGCGGCGACCGGCGCTGGCGGATCGAGCATGCCCAGCACTTCGATCCCGCCGATATCGCGCGGATGGGCAAGCACGGCATCATCGCTTCGATGCAGCCGGTCCACCAGACTTCCGACCGGCTGATGGCCGAGGCGCGGCTGGGGCCGGGGCGGCTGGCGGGAGCCTATGCCTGGAAGACGATCCAGGCGACCGGGGCCAAGCTGGCGTTCGGTTCGGACGCTCCGGTCGAGCTGCCTGATCCCTGGGCCGGCTGGGCTTCAGCGATCACCCGCCAGGGGCCGGACGGGCAGCCGTTCGGCGGCTGGCAACCGCAGGAACGCGTGACCCGCGAAGAGGCATTGGCCGCATACACAGCGAACGGCGCCTATGCCGGGTTTGCAGAAGGCCGCTTTGGCCGGTTGGTGAAAGGCGAGCGGGCGGACTTTCTGTTCGTCGACCGCGATCCGATGCTGGCCAGCCCGAGCGAACTGCGCGAAACCAAGGTGCTGCAGGTTTATGTGAACGGGCAGCTGGTGCGGGAAGCAAAGTAGCGCCAAATCCTCCACCGCTGGGGGAGGTGGCGAGAGCGAAGCGAGCGCCGGAGGGGGTTAGGGTCACTACGCTGGCCTTGTGACCCGATCCCCCACCGTCAGCCCTGCGGGCTGCCACCTCCCCCAGTGGGGGAGGATTGCTCGGTCTCGTCCCGCGCCGCCCGCCGCTCGGTAAACCACATCACCACGAGCGCGCCTTCGAACAGCAGCATCAGCGGGATCAGCAGCAGCAATTGCGAGACCACATCGGGCGGGGTGACCACCGCGGCGACAATCGCCATGCCGACGATCACATAGCGCCGCGCGCCGCTTAGCTGGGCGCGGCTGACGATCCCGGCGCGGTTGAGCAGCAGCAGCAGCACCGGCAGCAGGAAGCTGATCCCGAAGGCGAGGATAAACTGCATCACCAGCCCGAGGTAGTTGCTGGTCCCGGGCAAGGCTTCCATCTGCAAGCCGCCCTTTTCGCCCTCAAAGGTCAGGAAGAACGTGAAGGCGGTGGGCATGACCACGTAATAGGCCAGCGCCGCACCGGCGGTAAACAGCACCGGCGTGGCGAGCAGGAACGGCAAAAACGCCTTCTTTTCCTTGGCGTAGAGCCCCGGCGCAACGAACGCCCAGAGCTGGTTGGCGAGCACCGGGAACGAGACAAAAAACGCCGCGAACAGCGCTACCTTGATTTCGACGAAGAAGGCTTCGTAAAGCTGGGTGTAGATCAGCTTGCCCTGCCCCGGCGGGAACGCGGCGGTCAGCGGGCGGACCAGGAAGCCGAAGATCTCGTCGGCAAAGGCGACGCAGACCGCAAAAGCGACGGCCAGCACCATGACGCAGCGCAGTAGCCGGGTGCGCAATTCGATCAGGTGATCGAGCAGCGGCGCCTGACTTTCGTCGATGTCAGCAACCTTGAAGACCATCAGTCGGCCTTCGCCTTGGTCTTGCGCGGTTTCGCAGGCTTGGCCGGAGCGTCCGCTACCAGCGGTTCGCTAAAGCTGGTTCCCGGATCCTGTCCGGCCAGTGCGTCCTCAGCCGCGGCGCCGGGCGGGTGCGCGGCCATGATCTCGGCGTTCTGGGCTTTCCACTCCTTCTCCATTTCCTCGAGCTCGGCCTCGCGGATCATGGTTTCGACTCCGGTGCGGAAATGGCTTGAAACCTTGCGGACCTTGGCAATCCAGCGCCCCGCGGTGCGCAGCGCCAGCGGCAGGTCTTTGGGCCCGATCGCCACGATCGCCACGATCGCGATCAGCAGCAGTTCGGACGCGCCGATATCGAACATAGGTTATTCCTGCCGCGCCGCTTACTGCGGCTTGCTCGGGCTTTCGGCCTTGGCATCGGCATCGATGGTCGCATTGCTGGCGCCGGCCGCGGGGATCTGCGCGGGCGGGGCGGCGGGCTTCTCATCCTCGGCCATGCCCTGCTTGAAGCTTTTCAGCCCCTTGCCGAAGTCGCCCATGATCTCCGAGACCCGGCCGCGCCCGAACAGCAGCAGCACGATGATCAGCACCACGATCCAGTGCCACAGCGAAAAACCACCCATTGTCTTGAACTCCGAATTGAGGCTTCAGCCCCTGCGCGCCCTATCTAGGCGCTTTCTTCCTCGCTTGCCAGCCCGGCGTCGGTTTCGGGGTCCTCTTCGCCGCCAGCGGTCTCCATCGCTGCCGCCAGCGCATCCTCGACCGGATCGAGCAGCCCGGCGGCGCGCAGTTCGTCGATCCCGGGCAGGTCCTTGCGGCTGGCGAGCCCGAAGTGGGTCAGAAACTCGGGCGTGGTGGCGTAGATCACCGGACGTCCCGGCACTTCGCGGCGCCCGACGATCCGCACCCAGCCGGCCTCCATCAGCACGTCGAGCGTACCCTTGGCGGTCTGGACCCCGCGGATCGCCTCAATCTCGGCGCGGCTGACCGGTTCGTGATAGGCGACGATCGCCAGTACTTCGGTGGCTGCACGGCTGAGGCGGCGGTGTTCTTCGCGCTCGCGGCGGAGCAGATGGGCAAGGTCGGGTGCGGTTTGGAAATGCCAGCGCTGGCCGCGCTCGACCAGTTCGATCCCGCGGCCCTGGTAGTGCTCCGCCAGTTCGGCCAGCGCGGCGTCAACATTGGCGCCGCCGAGGTGGGCCGCAATTGCCGCTGCGCTCATCGGTTCTTCAGCGGCGAACAGCGTCGCCTCAACCGCGCGGGTGAGATCGTCGGGCTGGATCATGCCTTGATCCCGCGCAGCCGCAGCGGGCCGAACACTTCGTCCTGCGCCAGCTCGGCTTTGCCCAGCCGCGCCAGCTCGAGCGCAGCGACGAAGCTTGAAGCCAGCGCCGAGCGGCGCAGCCGCGGTTCGGCGTGGGGTGGCAGAAATTCGCGCAGGTCCATCCACTCGAGATTGACCCCGAGCATCGCCGAAACCCGCGACAACGCCGAATCGAGCGTCATCACCATCCGGTCGCGGACCAGATGGACCACCGGCTGGGTCCGCGCTTTGACCTGGCCGTAAGCCTGGACAAGCGCGAACCAGTCGCACTGCCATTTGTTCTTGCGATCGATCCGCAGCCCCTCCGGAGCGCCGCGCCGGAATACATCACGCCCCAGCCGATCGCGGCCCATCAGCCGCGCCGCGCCGTCGCGCATCGCCGCCAGCCGCTGGAGCCGCAGTTGCAGGCGCAGTGCCAGTTCCTCGGGGCTCGGATCCTCCTGCTCCTCACGCGGCAGCAGCAGCGCCGATTTGAGGTAGGCAAGCCAGGCCGCCATCACCAGATAGTCCGCCGCCAGCTCCAGCCGCAGCGCTTCGGCGCGCTCGATATAGGTCAGGTACTGGTCGACCAGATTGAGGATCGAGATGGTCCGCAAATCGACCTTCTGCCGCCGCGCCAGATCGAGCAGCAGGTCAAGCGGACCCTCCCAGCCATCCAGCTCGAGATAGAGCGCGGCGTCTTCGGTGCCGGCAGCTGCGGGGCCATCCCAGTCCTCATCTGGCAGGCTCAGTGCGGGGGTGTCGAGCTCGCCGGTCATGCCGAGGCCTCCATCAGCCCCAGCAAGGCATCGCGCTTGGCCAGCAATTCCGCTTGGGCGCCGCGTTGCCCGTCGAGCCGGGTGGCGGCGAGCGCGCGCTCCAGCCGGACAGCGGCCTCAGGTTTCATCGTCCCGCAGCGCTCGACAATCCCGGTCATGTCATCGAGCTTGGCCCAGCAGTTGAGCGCGATGTCGCAGCCCGCCTTGAGCGAGCGCTCGGCCCGTTCTGGCACCGAACCCGAAAGCGCTTCCATATCGAGATCGTCGGTCAGCAGCAGCCCGTCAAAGCCAATCCGCCCGCGGATGATCTGCGCGATCACCTTGGCCGATTGGGTAGCCGGATGCTCGCTGTCCCAGGCGGTAAAGACCAGGTGCCCGGTCATCCCGATCGGCGCTTCGCGCAGCGCGATGAACGGCGCCAGATCGCTCGCCAGTTCCTCCTCTGAAGCGGTGACGGTCGGCAAGGCCTTGTGGGTATCGCACAGCGTCCGCCCGTGCCCGGGCATGTGCTTGATCGTGCCGGCCACCCCGGCGGTGGCAAGCCCATCGAGCCAGGCCCGGCCCAGCGCGGCGACACGCAGCGGTTCTTCCCCCAGCGCCCGGTCGCCGATCACATCGTCGGCGCCGGGCCGGCGGACATCGAGCACCGGGGCATGATCGACCGTGATCCCGGCCTCGGCGAGATCGTGGCCCAGTGCTTCGGCATTCGCGCGGGCTGCCTCGATCGCCGAGGCCGGGGCCAGCTCATAAAGCCGCGCAAACGCCTCACCACTGGGATAGCCCGGCCAGACTGGCGGCTTCATCCGCGCCACCCGCCCGCCTTCCTGATCGATCGTGATTAGCAGTTTTTCGCGGCCGTGGATTTCGCGCAAGGCGTCGGTCAGCGCGCGCAGCTGCTCGCGGCTTGCGACATTGCGGCCGAACACGATGTAGCCCGCCGGATCGGCCTCGCGGAAAAAGGCGCGCTCGTCTGCGCTCAAGGTCAGTCCAGCAAGGCCGAAGATCGCGGGGGTCATAACCAGACCAGAGTCGCAGGAACGCAGCCTTCATGCAAGGCAGCGCGGCCTAACTCGTGTGGATTGTGCGGTCTATTTGACCTGGCAGGCAATGCCCTTGGCCTTGAGCTTGGCGCACAGCGTTGCCGCCGCTCCGGCATCACCGCCGACCGCCTGCAGGCGGAAGATCGTGCCGTTATCGGCCTTGCCCTCGATCACCCGGTGCGACACGCCCGCAAGGACGCCGTTCGCCTGCGCGACCAGCTTGGCCCAGCCGGCTTCCGCCGCAGCCTTGCTTGAAAAGGCGCCGACCTGCACCCCGACGCCGCCACTTGCCGGAGCCGGAGCCGGAGCCGGAGCGCTGGCCGCGGGCCTGGGTGTTACCGCAGGAGCAGCGCCAGCGATCTGCCCGGGCCGGGTCTGGCCCTCGGAGACTGCAAAGCTTGAATCCCCGGTCCCGGCAAAGGTCTTGCCGCCGGGGTCCTTGGGCGCTTCCTTGTAAGGGCCGGCAGGGGCGGGAACCGTGCTGCCATCGGCGACCAGCGCCGCATCGCCGCCGCGGTGCGTCGCCCACCAGATCGCCCCGACCAGCACTCCCAGCGCGATCAGCCCCATCACGAAAAAGCCGAGCATCCGGGTGTTGTCGCCGCCTTCGTAGTCAGAATAATCCTCGTCATCCGAAGATTTCGAGCCAGGGCAGGCGTTCTTCCTCATCCTCAAGCGCTAGGCGTTCGGTTTCGAGCGGTTCGCCCGCGCCTTCGGTCCAGTTTTCGCTGCCTTCACCTTGCTCACGAGTCCCGTCGATGCCGGTCATGCTCACATTTCCTCCACCGCCTCGACCCCCAGGATAGCAAGGCCGTTGCGGACAAGTTGCCCGATTTGGGACGCAAGATAAAGCCTTGCACTGCTTAGTTTAACATCTTGTGCCACGATGAAGCGCTTTTCCGGTCTGTCGTTGCCCAGATTGTAGTAACTGTGAAACGCGGCGGCGACGTCACCCAGATAGAACGCAATCCGGTGCGGTTCGCGCGCGGCCGCCGCCGCTTCAACCATCCGGGGAAACTGCGCCGCCAGCTTGACCAGCTCCAGCTCGTCATCGCCCAGCAGTTCGAGTTCGTCCGCAGCGGGGGCCAAACCTTCGGCTGCGCCTTTGCGCAGCGTCGAGCGGATCCGGGCATGGGCGTACTGAACGTAGAACACCGGGTTGTCCTTGCTCGCCTCGACCACCTTGGCGAAGTCGAAGTCCATCTGCGCTTCGGGTTTGCGGGTCAGCATGGTGAAGCGGACCACGTCCTTGCCAACCTCGCCAACCACGTCAGCCAGCGTGACGAAGTTGCCCGAACGCTTCGACATCTTGACCGGTTCGCCGCCGCGCAGCAGCTGGACCATCTGTACCAGCTTGACCTCGAACGGCTTCTCTTTTCCGGAACCCCCAAGGCCGCCAGCTGTCATCGCGGCGACCGCAGCCTTGATCCGCTTGACCGTACCGGCATGGTCGGCGCCCCAGATATCGACCAGCGCGTCGGCGCTTTGGGCTTTCTGGAAATGGTAGGCGAGATCGGCGCCGAAATAGGTCCAGCTGCCGTCCGACTTCTTGATCGGACGGTCCTGATCGTCGCCAAATTTTGTCGAACGGAACAGCGGCAGTTCGACCGGCTCCCAGTCCTCCAGCGTCTTGCCCTTGGGCGCTTCAAGCTCGCCATCATAGACCAGATCGTGCGCGCGCAGCCAGGCCTCAGCCTCTTCGGGCTTGCCAGCGGCCTGCAGCTCGGCTTCGGACGAAAACAGATCGTGATGGATCCCAAGCAGGCCAAGATCTTGCTTGATCATAACCAGCATCGCCGCGACCGCGCGGGTGCGGAACAGGACCAGCCAATCGCTCTCCAGCGCGGCGGCGTAACGATCGCCGAACTCCTGCGCCAACTCGGCCCCGACCGGGACCAGATAGTCGCCGGGGTAGAGCCCTTCGGGAATCTCGCCGATATCCTCGCCCAGCGCTTCGCGGTAACGCAGGTGGACCGAGCGGGCGAGCATATCGACCTGACCGCCGGCATCGTTGACATAGTATTCGCGGATCACCTTGTGCCCGGCCCATTCGAGCAAGCTGGCCAGCGCATCGCCCACCACCGCGCCGCGGCAATGGCCCATGTGCATCGGCCCGGTCGGGTTGGCCGAGACATATTCGACGTTGACTGTGGTCCCCGCACCGACCGACGAACGGCCATAGTCGTCGCCCAGCTTGGCGATGGTCCGCAATTCTTCAAGCCAGACCGGATTGGAAAGCCGCAAGTTGATGAAACCAGGTCCGGCAATCTCAACGGATGCCACACCCTCAATTTTCCGAAGCTCTTGCGCGAGCGCATCTGCCAGCACGCGCGGGTTCATCCCCGCGGGCTTGGCCAGCACCATCGCGGCGTTGGTCGCCAGATCGCCATGCGCCGGATCGCGCGGCGGCTCGACTGTTATTCCGTTTCGCAAGAGTCCAGAGATTAGTTCGACGGATTCGAGTTCATCTAGCGCCGCATCGACGTGCAGAAGGAATTGGGCGTGCAGTGTTTGGGTCATGACCGGGCGGTTAGCCGCTTTGCGGTGATAAGGAAATCCTCTCCATTTTCACGAAGTGCAAATGGGGAGGTGGCTCGCCGAAGGCGAGACGGAGGGGTAATCGCGCAAGGGCAGAAACCCCTCTGTCAGCGCTTCGCGCTGCCACCTCCCCGTTTGGCTTCGCAAAATGGAGAGGATCGATAAGGCCCTTCAGCTACCTACCGCGTCGCGTTGTAAGTCAGCTGGGTCTGATCGAGCTGGAACCCCACCAGCACTTCGAAAGTGGCGCGGGCGACCGCGGCTTTCACTTCGGGCTGGGCCAGCGGATCGAGCGCGGCGTCTTCATCGCCGGCCTTGCGCTTGCGGGTCAGGCGCTGGCGGATTTCGGCCGGCAGGGTCGCCTCGGCCTTGTCGACATAGGCGCCGCCCTTGCCGCTGGCCGAAGCGCGTTCCTGGCCATCGGCGAAACTGAGCGTGACCGAACCGATCCGCTTGGCGATCACCGCTCTGCCGCCGCGCAGCACCGTGACGAAATAGGGCAGCGTCACGGAGCGGGCGCCGCGGGTGTCGCTGCGGCGGGCAAGCACATCGAAGCTGACGCTGGAATAGACCTTGTCGCCGGTATCATTGCATTGGCTGCGGACATTGGTCAGCGCGCCGACCAGGTCGAGGTTGTTCGCAGTGGTATCGCCTGCGCTGCGGAACAGCGTGATATCGCCGGTGTAATCGGGCACGCCCACCGCCGGGCAGGCGCTGCGCACCGCGGTGATTCCAACGCCCTCGTCAACAACGATATCGCCCGACGACCGGCACCCGGTCAGCGCCGTTGCCAGAACGAGAGCGGTAAGCAGGCGGGTCCGAGCGGTCATTGCGGCATCCTTGGGAATCTGAATTGCCACGCCCTAGCGGCGCGCGGAGCAAAGCGCTAGAGGCGGCTTGATGAACGCCCCCTTGCCAAACGAATCCAATCCACCGCTGCGCCTGCTGCTCGCCGCCCCGCGCGGCTTTTGCGCCGGCGTTGACCGCGCGATCGACATCGTCGAGCTGGCGCTGAAGCGCTACGGCGCGCCGGTCTATGTCCGTCATGAGATTGTCCACAACCGCTACGTGGTCGATATGCTCAAAACCAAGGGCGCGGTCTTCGTCGAGGAACTTGATCAGGTTCCCGATGGCCTCCCCGTGGTGTTCAGTGCCCACGGCGTGCCCAAGGCGGTTCCCGCAGAAGCGACCGCGCGCGGGCTCGACTGGCTCGATGCCACCTGCCCGCTGGTCAGCAAGGTTCACCGTCAGGCCGAACGCCAGATCGAGGCCGGGCGGCACATCGTCTTCATCGGCCACAAGGGCCACCCCGAAGTGATCGGCACGGTGGGCCAGGTTCCCGTCGGGACGATCACTCTGGTCGAGACCGTGGCCGACGTCGCCGCGCTGGGCTTTGCCGCCCAAACCCCGCTGGCCTTCCTGACCCAGACCACCTTGTCGGTTGACGATACCGCGGAAATCCTGGCGGCGCTGAAGGCCCGCTATCCCGAGATCGTCGGACCCAAGGCCGAAGACATCTGCTACGCCACCTCCAACCGTCAGGCCGCGGTCAAGGCGATTGCGCCGGAGTGCCAGCTGGTGCTGGTAATCGGCGCCCCCAACAGCTCGAACTCGCTGCGGCTGGTCGAAGTCGCTGAGCGTTGCGGAGCCCGCGGTCAGCTGATCCAGCGCGGCGCCGAAATTGCCCCGGAATGGCTTGAAGGCGTGGCAGTGCTGGGCCTCACCGCCGGCGCATCGGCGCCCGAAGCGCTGGTCCAGGAAGTGATCGACCGCTTGGCAGAATTGCGCGAGGTGACGGTCGAGCAGGTGGTCACCGCCGAAGAGAAGATGGTGTTCAAGCTTCCCCGCCAGCTGGTTGACTGATCGTGGCGGTTTATACCCAGCTTGGCGCCGAGCAGCTGGCCGCGCTGATCGCCGAATACGATGTCGGCGAACTGACCATGGCCAAGGGCATAGCTGAGGGGGTCTCCAACTCCAACTGGCTGATCGAGACCAGCGGCAAGGCCGGCACACCCTCGCGCTTTATCCTGACGATGTACGAGTTCCGGATCGAGGTGGCCGACCTGCCGTTCTTCCTCTCGCTGCTCGATCATCTCGCGGCCAAGGGCTGCGCCGTGCCGCGTACCATCCACGACCGCTCGGGCGCGCTATACCGGATGGTCGGCGGCAAGGCGGTTGCGCTGATCGAATTCCTTCCCGGGGTCTCGGTCAGCAGACCGACTCCAAGCCAGGCCCGCGCGGTCGGCGGAGCGCTGGCGCGGATGCACCTCGCCGCCGCCGACTTTGCCGGCGAGCGCGGCAACGCGATGGGCCTGGCCGAATGGCAGCGGCTGGCAGCAGCTTGCGGCCACGCCGGGATGACCGCGATCGATCCCGCGCTGGCCGAGCTGGTCGAACGCGAACTGCCGCGGCTTGCCGCCGAATGGCCTCAAGGCCTGCCGCGCGGTGTGATCCACGCCGACCTGTTCCCCGACAATGTGCTGATGCTGGGCGATGCGGTGACCGGGCTGATCGACTTCTATTTCGCCTGCACCGATATCACCGCCTACGATCTGGCGGTGACGCACGCCGCATGGTGTTTTGATGGTTCCGGTACCCGCTTTGACCCCGCGCTGAGTGCCGCCTTGCTCGATGGGTACGCCCTGGTGCGCCCTTTGAGTGCCCTTGAACGCGTGGCTTTGCCAGTGCTGGCGCGCGGTGCGGCGCTGCGCTTTACCCTGAGCCGTGCCTGGGACTGGCTCAACATCCCGGCCGATGCTCTTGTCACCCGCAAGGACCCGATGGCCTTCGCGCGGCGCCTGTCGTTCTACGCTGACCCGGCCAATGCGGCGGTTTTCGGGTGAAAACCGTCGAGATCTTCACCGACGGCGCCTGCAAAGGCAACCCAGGCCCCGGCGGCTGGGGAGCGGTGCTGCGGATGGGCCATCATGAGAAGGAACTGGCGGGCAACGAACCTGCCACCACCAACAACCGGATGGAGCTGACCGCGGCGATCCGCGCGCTCGAATCGCTCAAGGAACCCTGCGCGGTCCATCTCCACACCGACAGCCGCTATGTCATCGACGGGATCACCGGCTGGATCTTCGGCTGGCAGAAGAACGGCTGGAAGACCGCCGCGAAGAAGCCCGTGCTCAACGCCGATCTGTGGCAGGAGCTGCAGACCGCAGCGCGCCGCCACAAGATCGAGTGGATCTGGGTCAAAGGCCATGACGGCCACCCCGAAAACGAGCGCGCCGACAAGCTGGCGAGCGACGCGGCGCTGGCGGTTTGAGGCCGAGCGTTACTCTGCCGACTTGTCGACCACCTCTGCACCGGGACCGTTCTTGAGCACCGAGGCAATCGCGTTCTTGGCGCTGGCCTTGCTGGTGTAACCTTCAGTCCAGAAGATCGTTTCGGAGTTGTGGCAGAAGTAGGCGACGAACTCGCCCTTCTTGTTTTTGCGGATTTCGAACCGATGAGCCATGCGAACCCTCCTTGGTTGGGAACGCGAAAACTAACCCAATCCGCTCAATTCGCTAGCAAAATCTTGATGGCGAATAGGGCGCCGGAGCGACCGCCCCAGGATCTTCGCCGGTGAGCAGCCGCAAGGCGAGATCGGCCGCCGCCGGAGCGGTCTGGATCCCGAAACCGCCTTGCCCGGCAAACCAGAACAGCCCCGGCACGGCAGCATCGAAGCCGTAGACGGGCAGCCGGTCCGGGGCGAAACTGCGCAGCCCGGCCCACTTGTGCTCGATCCGTTCGACCGCCCAGTCGGCCACTTCCTCGAACCGGGCGATCGCGGTCGCTACGTCGAGCTCTTCAGGGGCAGCGTCGCACGGCGGGCTGGGGGTTTCGTCATGCGGACTGAGCCACAGCCGGCCGGCATCGGGGCGGAAATAGAACGATCCGTCGAAGCCCAGCACCAAGGGCAAATCGTCCGGCACCGGGCTCGCCATCCGCAGTTGGGCGATGGTCCGGCGATAGGGCTGGATCCCCAGCGGTGCGGCACCTGCCATGGTTGCCACCTCGTCGGCCCAGGCCCCGGCGGCGTTGATTAGCACCCCAGCGCGCAAGGTCCGCCCATCCTTCAGCGTCAGTTGCCAGCCAGAACCGCACCGCTCTGCCGCAGCCAGCTGCGCCCGGCATCGCAGCTCTGCCCCGCCCTGCCGCGCCTGACCCAGCCAAAGCTGATGCAGCGCCGCCACGTCGATATCGCAGCAATCGGGTTCGAGCACGCCATGACGCCACTCGGACTTGAGCCCGGGCACCCGCGCTTCAAGCGCGAGGCGATCGAGCCGCTCGACCGCTACGCCGAGACTGGAAAACTCGTTTGCAAATCCATCGAGCCCCGCCAGCTCGTCATCGCGCGCGAGAGTCAGCGCGCTTCGGGCGCTGAGCAGGCCGTGTTCCTTGAGGAATGGCCCTGAGGCGGCGGTCAGCGGCAGCACTGCCGGTCCGCCATAGCTCTCGGTCCAGAACGCTGCCGAACGTCCGGTCGAATGGTAGCCCGGACGCTCTTCCGCCTCGAGCAGGACCACGCTCGCCCGCCCGGCAAGCCCCGCCGCCAGCGATGCCCCGGCGATCCCCGCGCCGACGATGGCGAAGTCGACCTGTTCCATTCAGGCCCCGGCGATTTGTTCGAGAAAGGCATCGCTGGCGGCAAACGCACGGCCCCGCACCTGATCTTCCTCGCGCAGGATCTCGTGCGCCGCTTCAGCGCCGAACTGGACCAGCTGACAATCCCCCAGCCGCGCCGCCGCATCAGCAATCGGCGCGAACCCGACCAGCTGGTCAGCGTCGCTGGCGATGATCAGCACCGGAATTCTGACCGCCTCCAGCACGCCGGGTTTGAGTATGCCGCGCATCGAGGCATAGGCGCGTTCGACCCAGTTCCATGATCCCGGCCCGATCACCAGTTCGCTGCGCTGTTCGCGCCACCACAACTCGTCAACATAGCGATCATGATTGTGGGTCAGCAGATGCTCACGCGAATGCGGTGGTTCGCCGGGCTTCTCGCTCCATTTCCAGGCCGGCCGGCGCGAATCGCCCAGCGCCTTCATCAGCTTGGTCAGAACATGCATGACGCCAACCGGCAGCCGGCTGGCGACAAACCCCAGCATCGGCGCGGCCAACAGCAGGGCATCGGGATCGACCTTGGCTTCAGCGGTGGCCCGCAGCACCAGATGCCCGCCCATCGAGTGTCCGGCCAGGATATGCGGGCCAGGACTTGCCGCCTGCCAGCCGCGCCACAGCACTCCCAGGTCGTCGATCCAGGTGGCGAAATCGTCGATATGGCCGGTGTACGGATCTTTGCCGAGCCGCCCCGAGCCGCCCTGTCCGCGCCAGTCGCTGGCGGTGACATGCCAGCCGCGCCGATGCCAGTGGTCAAGCGCCTCAAGGTACTTTTCATAAAAATCCCCGCGCCCAGGAAGGAACAGGATCGAGCCCATGGTGCGGCCGGCGGGGGCCGGCCAGTCGATCCGCCGCACGGCATGACCGTCTGCGGTTGCCCAAGTAGTTTCCCTCACTCCGGCCGGGATCGCACGGCGATCGAATGCTTTTCCCACGTGGATAATTCTAGCCTCTCGGGGGTGGTTACTTTTTGGTAAGCCCTGCTGACTACACCGGCCCTCGTACCAGGGGGCCGACGATGCCGGACATCGAATTCCGTTACCTATTGCTGGGATGCTTGGCAATCGCGCTGCTGGTCGCCGCGTTCACCGATATCCGTCGCCGTCAGATCGACAACTGGCTCAATGGCGCCATCGCTGCTGCTGCTCCGCTTTACTGGTGGGCCTGCGGCATGGCGCTGTGGCCCGATGTGGCCTGGCAACTGGGTGTGGCGCTGGCCACATTCGCGTTTCTGGCGGTGCTGTTTGTGATCCGCGCGATGGGCGGCGGTGACGTCAAATTGCTGACCGCGCTGGCATTGTGGATCGAGCCGACCTGGTTCGTGCGGCTGCTGATCGGCATGGCGCTGATCGGTGGGGTGCTGACCCTGGCGCTGGGCGCCTGGCACGTGATCCGTCGGCGCAAGGACAAATTGGCGATTCCTTATGGGGTGGCAATCTCTGCCGCCGGCATCTGGGTTATCGCCGCGCAGATCGTTCCTGTTTTTCAAGCTGCCGGCGGTGCCGGTAATTTGGGATGAATACCGGATTTTAACCAGTTTGCCCGATGTAGCAAAAACTACTTCGGGATTTCTCTAGGGGGCTTGCAAAGCCATGGATAAGAAGAAGCTGATGCTGCTGCTTGGCGCTCTGGTCGTTGCGATCGGAACTGCGCTTGCTGCTAGGAGCCTGTTCGTCGGAGGTTCGACCCCGCAGGCGGAAGCCGCGGCACAGGTTCCCAAGGGACCCAAGGTGCTGGTCGCCCAGCGGGCGCTGCCGGTGGGCACAATCATTACTGCCGATTCGGTCGCCTTCCAGCTGTGGCCCAAGGAAATGGTCCAGCAGGCCTATTTCATCGACGGCGAAGCCGACATGAACAAGCTGCTTGGCACCGTGGTGCGCTATCCGATTACGGCTGGCCAGCCGGTAACCCAGGGCGCCTTGGTGGCGCCGGGCGACCGTGGCTTCCTGGCGGCGGCGCTTGGCCCCGGCATGCGGGCGATCACCATCCCCGTTTCGGCCAAGACCGGCGTCGGCGGCTTCATCTTCCCGGGCGACCATGTTGACCTGATGCTGACCCAGACCGTCAACGGCCGCGATGGCGGCTTGGCGCTCAAGACCACCGAAACGATCCTGCGCAATGTCCGCGTCCTCGCAACCGATCATTCGACCGAGACCGAGATCGAGGACGGCAAGACCGTGGTTCGCGCCTTCCGCACAGTCACTGTCGAAGTCACTCCCAAGATCGCCGAGAAAATCGCGGTCGCCCAGACCATCGGTACGCTCAGCCTGTCGCTGCGCAGTCTTGCCGACAACCAGTCCGACCTTGATCGCGCAATTGCCGACGGTTCAGTCAAGGTACCGGCCGGCGCCAACAAGATGCAGGAAGAAAAGGTTCTGGCCCAGGCGATGAACCGTCCGATTGACGGCGGCACGACCTTCGTCACCGGCGGTGATGTCTCGCGCTTCCAGCGTCGCAGCGTGCCTAACCCTGAATCGGTGGCCAAGGCCATCGCCTCAACCATGGCCAACACCATCGCCGATCGCGCCGGAATGCCAGCTGCTGGCCGTGCCGCCTCGTCCGGACCGGTGGTTCGTGTCACCCGCGGCAAGACCACGACCGTCGAACAGGTGGGAGGCAACTGAGATGCTGACCGTGACCAAGCACCCCGCCGCCACCGGCGTGAAGAAAGGCTCTAAGATGAACCGCCTTGCCCTTACCCTTCTTGGCGCCACTGCCGCGGCTATTCCGCTGGCACTGGTTCCGGCCAGCCCGGCTGCCGCCCAGGCGGTCAGTCGCCCGGCCAACGACATCGTCCTGTCGATCGGCCGCGGTCAGCTGGTCACGGTGGGCGGCGCGATGGCAGACGTGTTCGTTGCCAACGATCAGGTCGCCGATGTCCAGGTCAAGAGCGCCAACCAGCTCTATGTCTTCGGCAAGGCCGGCGGTGAGACCACGGTCTATGCCTCCAACGGTCGCGGTGACGTGATCTGGTCGGCCAACATCCGGGTCGGTTCGAACATCGACAGCGTCGATCAGATGCTGCGGATGGCGATGCCCGACGCCAAGGTCACCGTCTCGACCATGGGTACCAACACCTTCCTGCTGACCGGTACGGTCGGCGCGCCCGAAGACGCGGCCGAGGCCCAGCGCCTGGTCCAGGCCTTCGTCGGCAAGGAAGCCAACGTCATCACCCGGCTCAAGCTGGCAACCCCGATGCAGGTCAACCTGCGGGTGCGCTTCGCCGAAGTAAGCCGCACCCTGGTGCGCAACATCGGCACAAACCTGACCTCGATCGATGGCAGTAGTGGGTTCCAGTTCGGGCTTGGCCAAGGCCGTCAGTTTTCGACCACTTTCCGGCCTGGTTCCGCAACCGGGGTCGGCAACGCGGTATCAACCTATATTCCCGATCCAAATGACCCGACCAAATTTATTCAGGTTAGTGGTACCTCGGTGTCTCCGATTGGCGTCGGCACGACGCTGGCCGGTGCGGGCAGGCTTTTTGGGCTCGACTTGCTTGGCGCACTTGACCTGGGCGAAACCGTGGGCCTGGTTACCACTCTCTCGGAACCCAACCTAACCGCGCTTTCGGGTGAAACCGCAGACTTCCTGGCCGGCGGTGAATATCCGATCCCGATCAGCCAGGGCCTGGGCACAACCTCGATCGAATACAAACGCTTCGGCGTCAGCCTGGCCTATACGCCGACTGTGCTTTCGAACGGCCGGATCTCGATCCGGGTCCGCCCCGAAGTGTCCGAGCTGTCGGCGCAGGGCTCGATCACGCTCAACGGCTTCCAGGTGCCGGCGCTGACTGTGCGCCGCGCCGAAACCACGATCGAGCTTGGCTCTGGCCAGAGCTTCATGATCGCCGGGCTGATGGGCAACAGCTCGAATAGCACGGTCAAGAAGTTGCCGGGTGCGGGCGATCTGCCGATCCTTGGCTCGCTGTTCCGCTCGAACAGCTTCCAGCGCGGCGAAACCGAACTGGTGATCGTAGTTACCCCCTATCTGGTCCAGCCGGTCGACGCCAAGGACATCAAGCTGCCGACCGACGGCTATCAGAACCCGAACATCCTGCAGCAGTTCTTCGGCAACCAGGAAAACGCCGGCAAGACCGGTGGTGATCGTCCCAAGCCGACAGCTGGGTCGCAGTCGCAGGGAGCGACGGTGCCAAAGGTTGGTGATTTGGGCGATCCGGCGCTGCCACTGTTCCCGCCGTCGGAAGGCGACAAGAAGAAGCGCGGCAAGAAGGCCAAGGCCGACGCCGCCGCGCCCGGTTTCAGTTTGAATTGAGAGAGGTGAAGAACCATGCGTAATTCCTATACTCGCAAGGCGCTGGCTTCGGCTGTCACCTTCTCGCTCGCCCTTGCGCTGGGTGGATGCGGCGGCATGGCGGGCAACCGCAGCCTCGAAAGCGTCCGTCAGCCGGTGGTCGAACGCACCAACTTCGTGCTCGATCTCAATTCCGGTCCCGGCGGGATGTCGCTGCCTGAACAACGCCGCCTGGCCGGCTGGTTCGACGCGATGGACCTGCGTTATGGCGATCGGATCACGATCGACGACCCGATGAAGAGCGGCGCCAACCGCGCTGCGGTGGAAGCCGTTGCCGGTCGCTATGGCCTGCTGGTCGGCGATCAGGCTCCGGTCACTGCGGGCCTGATCAACGCCGGCACGGTGCGGGTGATCGTCACCCGTTCCACCGCCAGTGTCCCGGGCTGCCCGGACTGGTCGGCCAAGTCGGACACCAATTTTGCCAATGCCACAAGCCCCGGATTTGGCTGCGCGGTCAATGGCAACATGGCGGTCATGGTCGCTGATCCGGAACATTTGCTGCACGGCGCTGCAGGCACCGGCACAACCACCGTGATGAGCTCGACCAAGGCGATCGAATCCTATCGTGAAGCCAAGCCAACCGGCGAAGGCGGCCTCAAGCAACAATCAAGCAGCGGGAAGTAAACCATGAACGCTCCCTGGAAACCCGGCGCACCCGGCAATCGCGACGCCTTCAACGCGTTCATTTGCGACGAGGCAGCACTCGATGTGCTGCGTCCCGTAGTGATCGAAATGGGCTGGCAGCCCGAGAAGTGCAACAAGGGCGGCCTGCGCAATGCGGTGCAGTCCCTGTCGATCTCGGCCAGCCCCAACATCCTGATGGTCGACCTGTCGGAAAGCGGCGATCCGCTGAGCGACATCAACGCCCTGGCCGAGGTTTGCGAACCCGGCACGGTGGTGATCGCGGTTGGCCAGGTCAACGACGTGCGGCTTTACCGCGACCTCGTTGCCAGCGGGATCCACGATTACCTGCTCAAGCCGCTGTCACCTGCCCAGGTGCGCGACGCGCTGGTCAATGCCCAGTCGGTGTTCGCCAACCCCAAGCAGCATGATCCCACGGCGGCCAAGAAGCACATCTCGACCGCAATCATCGGTACCCGCGGCGGGGTTGGCGCTTCGACGCTGGCCACTTCGCTGGCCTGGCTGTTCTCGGCCGACGAGAAGATGCCGACCGCACTGCTCGATCTGGATGTTCACTTCGGCACCGGCGCGCTGGCGCTCGACCTCGAGCCGGGCCGCGGCCTGACCGATGCGATCGAGAACCCGGGCCGGATCGACGGGCTGTTCATCGAACGCGCGATGATCCGCGCCAACGATCATCTGGCGATCCTTTCGGCCGAAGCGCCGATGAACTCGCCGCTGATGACCGATGGCGCCGCTTTCGTGCAGCTGGAGGAGGAATTCCGCCAGGCTTTCGAAATGACGGTCATCGACCTGCCGCGCAACATGCTGATCAACTTCCCCCACTTGCTGGCGGATGTGAACGCAGTGCTGGTGGTGGCCGAGATGACGCTGGCTTCGGCGCGCGATGCGATCCGCATCCTCTCCTGGCTCAAGACCAATGCCGCGCACGTTCAGCCGATCGTGGTCGCCAACAAGGTCCAGGCGGGTGTCGCCGAAATCAGCAAGGCGGATTTCGAAGCTTCGATCGAACGCAAGATCGGGTTCACCATCCCCTATGACATCAAGGCTGCAACCAATGCCGCCAAACTTGGCCAGACCTTCGCTGACGCCAACCGTTCGGCCAAGGCCGGAGTGGTGATCCGCGACATTGCCAAGACCTTGATGGGCGTGGGCGACGGCGAAATCTTCGATACCGCAATCAAGGCCAAGCCTTCGCTGCTCGGCAAGCTCGATTTCAAATCGATGCTTTCCAGCAAGTCCAAAGGCAAGGCCAAGGCCCCCGCTCCGGCTCAGGCCTGAGGCAAAACCAATCCGGGCGCTGCTCCGTTTCGGCGGACAGCGGCCCCTGACAGGGAAGGCGTGACCCGCAGATGAGCATTATTCAGCTCCTGCTGATTGCCGTGGGCATGATGAGCTTCATGGTGCTTGGCTATCTTGCCCTGGCGGGGCCTTCGGCCGCGAAGGAAAGCGCGCGCCGTCTTGAGGCAGTGCGCTATCGCCACTCCGAGAGCACCACTGACCGGGTCGAGGCCCAGCTCAAGAAGGCGGTCGCCCAGCGCAAGCCAAAGGCCCACCACATTGCTGGTTCGGAATCGCGCCTCGCCGCTCTGGCGCTGCGCCTTCACCGCACCGGCAAAGGCTGGACGCTGTCGCAATATGCCTATGCTTCGGCGGGCATTGTGCTGGCGATTACGGTGCTGCTGTTTCTCAAGACCGGCGCAGTATTGCTGTCGCTGGGGATCGGCTTGTTCGTCGGCACGGGGCTGCCGCATATGGCGGTCAACTACTTCATCAAGAAACGCACCGGCGCTTTCACGACCAAATTTCCCGATGCGATCGAGCTCCTGGTGCGCGGTCTGCGTTCGGGTCTTCCGGTCACCGAGACGCTGGGCGTCGTCGCCTCCGAAGTCCCCGGCCCGGTGGGCGAGGAATTCAAGATGGTGACCGAACGGATCAGGATCGGCAAGACCATGGAGGAAGCCCTCCAGGACACCGCCGACCGACTCAACACGGCTGAGTTCAGCTTCTTCGTCATCACTCTGGCGATCCAGCGCGAGACCGGCGGCAACCTCGCTGAAACGCTTTCAAACCTGGCCGACGTGCTGCGCAAGCGCGCCCAGATGAAGCTCAAGATCCGGGCGATGAGCTCGGAATCCAAGGCCTCGGCCTATATCGTCGGCTCCTTGCCATTCATCGTCTTCGGCATGGTCTGGTGGATCAACCCCGAGTACCTGAACGGCTTTTTCACCGACGAACGCCTGATCATGATCGGCCTGGGCGGCATGGTGTGGATGTCCTTGGGCGCCTTCATCATGGCCAAGATGGTCAGCTTCGAAATCTGAGCGAGGGAAAGACAAAGTCATGACCATTACCCCGCCCGGACCCACACTCCTTGGCATCGACGTCATCTGGGCCGGCACGATCCTGGCCGGCTTCGCAACCATGGCGGTGATTTTCGCGGTCTATACCGCGATCACCATCCGCGATCCGATGCAAAAGCGCGTCAAGGCACTCAACGACCGCCGCGAGCAGCTTAAGGCCGGGATTATCACCCAGTCGGCCAAGAAGCGGGCCAAGATCGTTCGCAAGAACGAAACCGCCGACAAGATGCGCGATACGCTGTCGTCGCTCAAGGTGCTCCAGCAGAGCCAGCTTGAGACGATCCAGCAAAAGCTGGCCCAGGCCGGTATCCGCAAGAAAGAACTGGGCGTCATGGTGATTTTCGCCCGGATGGTGCTTCCGGTCGTTCTGGGCGGGATTGGCGCCTTCATGATCTATGGCATCAACTACTTCCCGCAGTGGGGCGGCATGAAGAAGCTGATGGGCTTTGCGGCGATGGTCGGCGCGGGTTACAAGGGGCCGGAAATCTGGATTGCCAACCTGATTTCCAAGCGTACCGACGCGATCCGCAAGGGCCTGCCCGACGCGCTCGACCTGCTGGTGATCTGCGCCGAAGCCGGCCTCACCGTCGATGCCGCGTTCAACCGCGTGGCGCGCGAGCTGGGCCGGGCCTATCCCGAACTGGGCGACGAATTTGCCCTGACCGCGATCGAACTGGCGTTCCTCAGCGAACGCCGCCAAGCTTTTGAGAACCTTGCCTACCGCGTCAATCTCGATGCGGTGAAGGGGGTGACCACAACCATGGTCCAGACCGAACGTTATGGTACCCCGCTGGCCTCCGCGCTGCGCGTGCTTTCGGCCGAGTTCCGCAACGAGCGGATGATGCGCGCCGAAGAAAAAGCCGCGCGGCTGCCTGCGATCATGACCGTGCCGCTGATCCTGTTCATTCTGCCGGTGCTGTTCATCGTCATCCTCGGACCGGCCGCCTGCTCGATCGCCGACGCCTTCTCCGATGGCGGACCGACCAAGAAGTAAACTGCCAATTTGTCAAACGGCCAAGGCCGGGGCGGGAAACCGCTCCGGCCTTTGCTAATTCAAGGACGAACGACTTCGCCCTCGATCGCCCCGAAGATGCTGCGGCCGCGCGGGTCTTTCATTTCAATTCGGACCACATCGCCATAATGCAGGAACGGCGTCGTCGCTTCACCGGCGGCGATGGTCTCGATCATGCGCTGCTCGGCAATGCACGAATAGCCGCGCCCGCCCGCGCTGCACGGCCGTCCCGGCGAGCCATCGGGATCGCGGTTCGAGACCGTGCCCGAGCCGATGATCGAGCCGGCACCGATCCGCCGGGTCTTCGCCAGATGCGCGATCAGGGTGCCGAAATCGAACGTGCATTCCTCACCCGCTTCGGCCCGGCCGAACGGTTGGCCGTTGAGATCGACGCTGAGGACATGGTGCAGCTTGCCCCCGCTCCACGCATCGCCGAGTTCGTCAGGGGTGACGAACACTGGCGAGAAGTGGCTGGCCGGCTTGGACTGAACGAAGCCAAAGCCCTTGGCCAGCTCACCAGGGATCAGGTTGCGCAATGAAACGTCGTTGACCAGCCCGACCAGGCGAATGTGTTCGAGCGCGCCCGCGGCGGAAACGCCCTGCGGGACATCGCCGGTGACCACGCAGAGTTCGGCCTCCATGTCGCAGCCCCAGGCTTCGTCGGCCAGCGTGATCGCCGCGCGCGCGCCGCGCAGGTCGTCGCTGCCGCCCTGGTACATCAGCGGATCGTGCCAGAAGCTGTCGGGCAGCTCGGCCCCGCGCGCCTTGCGGACCAGTTCGACGTGGTTGACGTAGGCCGAGCCATCGGCCCACTGGTATGCCCGCGGCAGCGGCGCCAGCGCCTCGCGCTCATGAAACCGTTCGCGCGGGATTGCGCCGTGCTCAAGCTCGGTGGCGAGCGCGCGCAGCGCCGGTTCGTGTCGCTCCCAATCGTCGAGCGCGGCCTGCAATGTCGGGACCAGATGCCCCGCCTCAGCGTACCAGGCGAGATCGGTGGTGACGACGGCCAACCGCCCGTCGCGGCCGTGAGCAAGGGAAGCGAGTTTCATGGTTTGAGTGATCCCGTGGTTGTGGCCTGATCGTAGATCCGGGCGAGCAGGGTCTGAATAGTGCGGCATTCTGGCGCGCTGAGGGTTGAAAACAGCCGCTGTTCCATATCAAGCGCCAGCGGCATGATCTCACCGTGGACCGCCCGGCCCGCGGGCGTGAGATCGAGGTGGTGCGAACGCCGGTCGCTGGCGTTGGGGCTGCGCGCAATCAGGCCGCGTTCCTCCAGCACCTTGCAAGCGCGGTTGACCGCAACCTTGTCCATCCGCGTCGCGTTGACCAGTTCGCGCTGAGTGTGCTCTCCTGAATCACCCAGCACCGCCATCACCCGCCATTCCGGAATCTTGAGCCCGAACCGGACGCGGTATTCATTCGCGATACTGTCACTCACCGCGTTCGAGGTGACCGATAGCAAGTAGGGCAGAAAATCAGCAAGGCGGGGCTGCTTGGCGCTCATCGGCAACTGGTTCCTGATGCAACCAGTTCGCTAGGGGCAAGCAGAGCTGGGTGCAATGGCAAAGATTACGGCTTGACCGCTTCGGGCGCAGCGGCGGCAAAGGCCGGGATTTCGCGCAGCTCAGCATCGATCCGCATCAGCCGCGGGAAGGCTTCAAGCGGCACCAGAAACCGGCGGGCGCTGTACATCTGAGGCACCAGGCAGATATCGGCGAGGCTTGGGGTATCGCCGCCCAGCAATCCCGTTTCAGGGGCCGCTGCTTCCAGCGCAGCCAGGCCATCACCCAGCCAGCGATGCAGCCAGCGGCCGATCGCGGGCGTGTCCTGGCCCATTTCGTTGCGCAGGTAGTTCTGCACCCGCATGTTCTGCAAGGGGTGAATCTCGGCGGCAATCGTCAACGCCTGCGCTAGGGTGCGGGCCCGCGCGGCGGGGTCGGCGGGGATCAATCCGGGTGCGGGGTAACACGAATCGAGGTAATCGATGATCGCCAGCGACTGGCTGAGCTGATGACCGTCGATCGCAAGCAGCGGAACCAGTCCCAACGGATTGAGCGCGCGATAGTCGTCGCCGCGCTGTTCGCCGGCAGCCAGATCGACTTGAACCGACCTGTAGGCGATGCCCTTGAAGTTGAGCGCAATCCGCACCCGGTAGGCAGCCGATGAGCGCCAATAATCATAGAGCACCACCTCGCTCACTTCAGCGCTCTCCCCGCCACCGCATCGAGCTTGGCCACCAGCACCGGGTCGCGCGCCGCGGGCGCGGTCATAATCGCCTGATCCAGCGCCGTGTCGATCGGGCTCGGGCTGCGGGCGGCGGGCAGCGCGGTGGCAAAGCGCCCCAGCACCTTGTGCGCCAGTTCGGCATTGCGCTGCATCACCGCGATCACATCGCTGGCATCGACGCCTTCCTCGGCCTCGCGCCAGCTGTCGAAATCGGTGACCATGCCGAGCAGCGCATAGGGCAGCTCAGCCTCGCGGGCGAGCCGCGCCTCGGGCATTGCGGTCATGCCGATCACGTCGGCGCCCCAGGCCTGGTAGAGCCGGCTTTCGGCGCGGGTCGAGAACTGCGGGCCTTCGATCGCGACATAGCAGCCGCCATCATGCACCTCGGCGCGTTCCTTTTTTGCCGCGGCGACCAGTGCTGCGCGCAGCCGCGGGCAAACCGGATCGGCCAGGCTGACATGGGCAACCAGCCCGGCGCCGAAAAAGCTGCCATCGCGTCCGGCGGTGCGATCGATGAATTGATCGACTGCGACGAAGTGCCCGGGCTCCATTGCCTGATTGAGCGAGCCGATTGCTGACAAAGCAATCAGATCGGTTACCCCGCAGCGCTTGAGCACATCGACATTGGCGCGGTAATTGACCTCGCCTGGCGGGATCCGGTGCCCTCCGCCATGCCGCGCCAGAAAAGTGACGCGCACCCCTGCCAGAGTGCCGGTGGTGACCGCTCCCGAAGCGAGGCCGAACGGGCTGGAAACCTCGATCTCCTGCGCGTCGTCAAGCCCGATTCCTGCCGCAAGGCCGGAACCGCCGATCACACCGATATGCCAGGTCGCGCTCATTTCGGCGCGAGGATACCCGTCATCACGAAGTCAATGCAATGCTCGCGGTAACGATCGCGCAATTGCTCGGTCAGGGTGTCGGTGTCGTAGCAATGCTTGAGCACCAGCCGCGCCGAAAAGAACCGATCCGCCGCCCCGGTCAGAGTAAAATAGAACATCTGCGCATCAATCGCGCGGAACACCCCCTGCTTGATCCCGTCCTTGATCAGCTTGTCATAGGCGCGGCTCAACGGGGTGAGGTAGCTGTCCGCGATCCGGTGCGCCTCATCCTCGTCGCTTTCGCGCACCAGCCGCATCAGCAGGCGATTGAGGTAGGGGGTCTTGAAATAGGTATCGACCACCGCGCCGATATGGCGGCGCAGGCGCGATTCTGGGTCCATATCCTTGGCCATCAGCGCATCGACCGCGTGGACGATATCGGCCATGTCGCGGTCAAGCAGCGCCCGCATCAGCCCCGCCTTGTTGCCGAAGTAGTACTTGACCAGCGCCGAATTGAGCCCCGAACGCAGCGACAATTCGGACAGCGAGATGTCGACAATGTCGCCTTCGCGCATGATCGCCGAGGCGGTTTCAAGCAACTGCTCGCGCGCGCCTGGGGGAGCCTCGATTGCCGCGCGCTGCGTCGCCTCGCTCATTTGTAGGCCGGCTCCTCCCACCACGGATAGAAGTCGGGCATATCGGCAGAAACCTTGCCCGGAAAGACGGGCGGGCGCTTCTCGAGGAAGCTTTGCACACCTTCCTTCGAATCGGCGCTTTTCGACATGCGGTAGATCGACCGGCTGTCGACCCGGTGGGCATCCATCGGGTGCGCGCCAGAAGGCAGCCGCCAGAGCATCGCCCGGGTCATTGCTACCGATACCGCTGAAGTGTTTTCGGCAATTTCGCGGGCCAACCCGCGCGCCGCATCGATCAGTTCGCCCTGGGCGTGGACAGAGCGGATCAGTCCGCCGCGGAGCGCTTCCTGGGCGTCGAAGATCCGCCCGGTCATGCACCATTCCAGCGCCTGGTTGACCCCGACGATCCGCGGCAGGAACCAGCTCGAGCAAGCCTCCGGCACTAATCCGCGACGGGCAAAAACGAAACCGTAGCGGGCGTTGTCCGAAGCCAGCCGCATATCCATCGGCAGTTGCATGGTTGCACCCACGCCGACCGCTGCGCCGTTGCAAGCAGAGATCAACGGTTTGGTCGATTTGAACAGGCGCAGCGTCAGCAAGCCGCCGCCGTCGCGCACTCTGGGGTCGGAGAGATCCGCTACCGCCTCACCGCTCGAGAACAGGGCGCGGCCGTCCTCAGGGGTCAGGTCTGCCCCGGCGCAGAATGCCCGTTCGCCGGCACCAGTGAAAATCACCGCGCGCACGGCGTCGTCGCCATCGACGCGGTCCATCGCGTCGATGATCTCTTCCATCATGGTCCGGCTAAAGGCGTTCATTTTTTCCGGGCGATTGAGCGTAATCGTCGCGATCCGCTCGCTCACCTGGTAGTCAATGTGGCTATAGCCCATTTGCCTTCTCCCCGCCCCTGATTGCTTAGCGCGGCGCCATCCGGATCGCCCCGTCAAGCCGCACGTCTTCGCCGTTGAAATAGCCGTTCTCGATCATCGCCAGCGCCAGCTTGGCATATTCGTCGGGCTGGCCGAGCCGCTTGGGATAAGGCACCGAGGCCGACAGCGCATCGCGCACGTTCTGAGGCGCACCGGCCAGCAGCGGGGTGTCGAAAATCCCCGGCAGGATGGTGTTGACGCGGATCGCCTCGTTGGAGAGATCGCGCGCGATCGGTAAGGTCATGCCGACCACGCCTGCCTTGGATGCCGAATAGGCGACCTGCCCGATCTGGCCGTCCTCAGCCGCGACCGAAGCGGTGTTGACGATCGCGCCGCGGTCGCCATCTTCTTGCGGATCGAGCGTCAGCATCCCCGCCGCCGACATCGCGATGCAGCGGAAGGTGCCGACCAGGTTGATCTGGATCAGCCAGTCGAACGCGCTGGGCGGATAGAACGTGATCGAGCCGTCGTCCTTCTTGCGGCTGGCAGTCTTCATCGCCGCGCCGGTGCCGGCGCAGTTGACCAGGATCCGTTCCTGGCCATTGGCCGCGCGGGCCTTGGCGAAACCGGCGGCGACACTGTCGTCGCTGGTGACGTTGACTTCGCAGAACACCCCGCCGATTTCCTTGGCGAGCGCCTCGCCCTTCTCGGCCTGAAGGTCGAACAGCGCGACCTTGACGCCCTTGGCGGCAAGCGCGCGGGCAGTGGCAGCGCCAAGCCCGGAAGCCCCGCCGGTAACCACGGCGGCGACGGTGTTGTCGAGTTTCATGTCAAATATCTCCGGTTGAATTCAGCACATTTCGACAGCCGGGTTGGGCTGGCTCAGACCATTTCGACAATCGTGACGTTGGCAACACCGCCGCCTTCGCACATCGTCTGCAGTCCATACTTCTTGCCCCGCGCTTTCAACGCATGGAGCAGGGTTGCCATCAGCTTGGTGCCAGAGGCGCCGAGCGGATGGCCGAGCGCGATCGCGCCGCCGTTGACGTTGAGCTTATCCGGATCGGCCCCGGTATGCTTGAGCCAGGCCAGCGGCACCGAGGCGAACGCCTCGTTGACTTCGTAGAGGTCGATATCGCCGATCGTCAGCCCGGCCCGGGCGAGCGCCTTGTCGGTGGCGAACAGCGGCTCTTCGAGCATGATTACTGGATCGCCGGCGGTGACGGTCAGGGTGTGGACCCGGGCCAAGGGGGTGAGGTTGTAGCGCTTGAGCGCTTCCTCAGAGACCACCAGCGCGGCCGAGGAACCGTCGCAGATCTGGCTGGACGAGGCCGCAGTGATCGTGCCGCCCTCAGAGATCAGCTTGACCCCGGCAATCCCTTCCAGCGTCGCGTCGAAGCGGATCCCTTCATCGACGGTATGCATTGCCTTGCCTTCGGGCGCCTCGACTTCGATCGGGACAATTTCGGCGCCGAACGCCCCCGCCTGGGTCGCGGCAATCGCGTTCTGGTGGCTGCGGAAGGCAAATTCGTCGAGCTGATCCTTGGTCAAGCCGTACTTCTTGACGATCATCTCGGCGCCCATGAACTGGCTGAACATGATGCCCGGGAACTTGGCCTCAAGCCCGTCGGACTTGTAGTGGCCCAGGCCTTCTTTCATGTGGAACATCGCGTTGGAGCCCATCGGCACCCGGCTCATACTTTCGATCCCGGCGGCGATCACCACATCCTGCACGCCCGACATCACCGCTTGCGCGGCGAACTGGATCGCCTGCTGCGAAGAGCCGCACTGGCGGTCGATCGTCACCGCCGGGGTCGATAGCGGCAGCAGTTTGCTGGCCATCACCGCGTTGCGGCCGACCTGCATCGCTTGCTGTCCGGCTTGCGTAACGCAGCCCATCACCACATCATCTACCGCGCCGGGATCGATTCCGGTCTGGCTGACCAGGTGATCGAGCGCCGCCGCCGCCAGATCGACCGGGTGCACCCCGGCCAGCTTCCCGCCGCGGCGCCCGCCGGCGCTGCGCACTGCATCGACAATGTAGGCTGTAGCCATGGTTCCCGAGTCCTTCCTGACTGATTTAATCGAGCGATTAAGGTCTGCCCCGCCTAAGGTCAAGACGGGAGCGGGCGAGCGCTTCGCCGAGATCGTTTGCGCTCGGTGGCCGGAACGCAGGCTAACTTTCCCGACCAGCGCTGCGCGGCTCTGGAAAGCTCGATTGTGATCTTGCCGCCGTTGAGCAGCCACAGGTGAAAACGCCGCCTTGCGGTTTTCCCATTCCAACGAAATCAAATTTTGTCTGGCGCTTCAGCGCCAAGAGATATTAGGGTTCAAGCTCAGCACCAACAGGTCCAAGGATCGCAAATGTTTTGTCGTTTGAAAGGTACTGCGCTTCTCGCATGCTTAGCGCTGCTGCTGCCAGCTCCGGTCCAGGCTGAATGGCTTGAGGCGAAATCCAGTCATTTCACGGTCTATGGGGATATGCCGGAAGCGGCGCTGCGCGAAAGAACGCAGCGGCTGGAGAAATTCGATGCGGCCTTGCGCGGTCTGTTCAACATTCAGACCGAGGACATGGCGACAATCTATATCGTCGAATTCGCTGGACGAAGTGAAACGCCTTGCGCGAGATTCGCAGGTTGGCGGCTTCTATCGGGCCGATGCCCAAGGGGCGCTGGGAGTGGTGCCCGAGCGCCTGCCCGCAAACTGGGGGGCGTCGACGACTGCGGAACAAGTCTTATTCCACGAATACACCCACCATATGCTGCTTTCCAACACCTCGCAGGTTTTCCCTGGCTGGGCCACCGAAGGCCTGGCCGAATTGTTCATGTCCGCCAAATTTGCCGAAAACGGCGATGTAATTGTCGGCCAGCCCAACGCCGACCGCAGCTGGGCGATGGGGGGATTAAGCCGCTGGACAATCCGCAGACTGATCGAAAGCGATGTCAGGCCGCCCAGCCGGGACGAGAGCATTGAGCTCTACTCGCGTGGCTGGCTGATGTGTCATTATTTGCTGATCAGCGGCAAACGTTCGGGGCAGTTCTTCGGTTTCATCAATGCACTCAATCGCGGCGATGCTCCGCTGAAGGCCGGTGAACAGGTATTTGGCAGTCTCGATCGGCTCGATTCCGAGGTTGAGCGTTACGTCAGAAAAGCAACTTTCCCCTCTTCGATAATTTCTTCCGGCCGGATCAAGGCCAACACCAGCGTGACCATCCGGCGCTTGTCCGCTGGCGAAACCGCATTCTTCCCGTATCGCCTGACCTCGGCAATTGGAGTGACGCCAAAGACCGCAGGAGCGCTGGCCGAACGCGCCAGGCCGGTCGCCGCGCGCTATCCAGAATCTGCCTTCATCCAGCGGGCACTTGCCGAAATTGAATACGATGCCAAGAATTACGATGCGGCCGAAGCGGCGGCAAACCGGGCGCTGGCGATCGATCCGGGCAATGCCATGGCGATCATCTATAAAGGCCGGGTTTTTGCGCAGCGCGCGCAGGAAAAAAAGGACGCGGGCCTGTGGCGCCAGGCTCGCCAGCTCTTCCTGCAGGCAAACAAGCTTGATCCGAACTACGCCCTGCCATTTAAGCTCTATTACGATAGCTTTGTCGCCGCTGGCCAGGTCCCTCCCGCGGGCGCGGTGACCGGGCTTCGCCGCGCGGTGGTGCTGGCGCCCACTGATTTGTCGCTGCGCAGCAGTACCGGAATCGAACTCATCCGGTCAGGCGAACTGGAACTTGCCCGGACCGTGCTTGCTCCCCTGGCCTTCAATCCGCATGCCACTGACCAAAACCCTTATGCCAAACTGGTCAAGGCGATGGATGGCGGTGCGACCAAAGACGCACTCATGACTCTGGCAACCGAACTCAAGATCGATCACTTCAACGAATTTTCGCCTCCTGCCCCAGCCGAACCCGGCAAATCCTAGGGCGGAATCTTACAGAACCGCAATCGTCAGTGCGCCCTCGCCTTCGTCGATTTTGACCGTGCTGCCATCGGCAATCTCGCCGCCCAGCAGCTTTTCCGCCAGCGGGTCCTGCAAATGACGCTGCACCGCGCGCTTCAGCGGCCGCGCGCCATAGACCGGATCGTAACCGACCCGCCCGAGCCAGCGCTTGGCGGCCTCGCTGAGATCAAGCGTGATCTTGCGGTCCTTGAGCAGCCCCGCGACCCGGCCGACCTGGATCTCGACGATCGGGGCCATGTGCTCCACCCCCAGCCGGTGAAACAGGATGATTTCGTCGAGCCGGTTGAGGAATTCGGGCCTGAAATGGCCGCGGACAACCTCCATCACCTGCGGCTCGACCACCTCGACGTCCTGGCCTTCCTCAAGCGAGGCCAGATACTGGCTCCCCAGGTTTGAGGTGAGGATGATCAGGGTGTTGGTGAAATCCACCACCCGCCCCTGACCGTCGGTCAAGCGCCCGTCGTCGAGCACTTGCAGCAGGACGTTGAACACGTCCGAATGGGCCTTCTCGACCTCATCGAACAGCACCACCTGATAAGGCCGACGCCGCACCGCTTCGGTCAGCACTCCGCCTTCCTCGTAACCGACATAGCCCGGAGGCGCACCAATCAACCGAGCGACCGAGTGCTTCTCCATGAATTCGGACATGTCGATCCGGACCATTGCCGTGTCGTCGTCGAACAGGAACCCGGCCAGCGCCTTGGTCAGTTCGGTCTTGCCGACCCCGGTCGGGCCGAGGAACAGAAATGAACCCAGCGGCCGATTGGGATCCTGCAGCCCCGCGCGGGCGCGGCGCACCGCTTTTGACACTGCGACCACCGCATCGTGCTGGCCGATCACCCGCTGGCCAATTACCGCTTCCATATTGAGCAGCTTTTCGCGCTCGCCCTGCATCATCCGCTCGACCGGAACCCCGGTCCATCGGCTGACCACCGCAGCGATATCCTCGCCGGTGACTTCCTCGCGCAGCAGCGCATTCTCGCTGACCCCCTGGGCCTCGGCGAGCTGCTTTTCGAGCGCCGGGATCGAGCCGTAGGAGAGCTCGCCAGCCTTGGCGAGATCGCCGCTGCGCTGGGCTTGCTCCAGTTCGATCCGGGTGTGATCGAGCTGCGCCTTGATCTCGCCTTCGGCGGCGATCTTGTCGCGCTCGTTCTGCCAGCGGGTGGTAAGTTCGGCCGATTGCTGTTCGAGGTTGGCGAGTTCCTCCCGCAGTGCGGTCAGGCGATCCTTGCTGGCCTGGTCGCTTTCCTTGGCGAGCGCCATCTCCTCGATCTTGAGCTGGATGATCCGGCGGTCGAGGACTTCGATCTCCTCGGGCTTGGATTCAACTTCCATCCGGATCCGGCTCGCCGCCTCGTCCATCAGGTCGATCGCCTTGTCGGGCAGGAAGCGGTCGGCGATGTAGCGGTTGCTGAGCGTCGCGGCGGCGACAATCGCCTGGTCGGTGATCCGCACCCCGTGGTGCAGCTCGTAACGGTCTTTCAGCCCGCGCAGGATGCTGATGGTGTCTTCGACGGTCGGTTCGCCGACGAACACCGGCTGGAACCGGCGCTGCAGCGCAGCGTCCTTTTCGACGTACTTCTGGTACTCATCCAGCGTGGTCGCGCCGATGCAATGCAACTCGCCGCGGGCCAAGGCGGGCTTGAGCAGGTTCGAGGCGTCCATCGCCCCTTCGCTCTTGCCCGCGCCGATCAGGGTGTGCATTTCGTCGATGAACAGGATGATCTCGCCCTCGGCGCCTTTGACCTCGTCGAGCACGGCTTTGAGCCGCTCCTCGAATTCACCGCGGTACTTGGCCCCGGCGATCAGGCTGCCCAGGTCAAGCGACATCAGGCGGCGGTCCTTGAGGCTGTCGGGGACGTCACCGTTGGCGATCCGCAGCGCCAGTCCCTCGGCGATCGCGGTCTTGCCGACCCCGGGTTCGCCAATCAGCGCCGGGTTGTTCTTGGTCCGGCGGGCAAGGATCTGAATGGTCCGGCGGATCTCTTCGTCGCGGCCGATGACCGGATCAAGTTTGCCGTCGCGCGCCGCCTGAGTGAGATCGCGGGCGTATTTCTTCATCGCCTCATAGGCGTTTTCGGCGCTGGCATTGTCTGCCGTGCGCCCGCCGGTCAGTTCCTGGATCGCCGCTTCGAGCGCCTTGATATCGACCCCTGCGGCTTTCAACGCCTGTCCCGCCGGATTGGTCGCGGCGAGCGCGAGCGCCTGGAGCATCCGCTGCACCGAAACAAAGCTGTCTCCCGCCTTGGCGCTCAGTTTCTCGGCCTGGTCGAGCAACCGCACCGCGTCGTTCTCAAACCCCGGCGCGGCCTGCGCGCCGCTGCCCGAAACCGCTGCAATCTTGGCCAGCGCCTCATCGACCTTGGCCTGGGCAATCTGCGGATTGCCCCCGGCGCGCTGGATCAGCCCGGATGCCATGCCCTCGCTGTCTTCGAGCAGGGCCTTCAGAATATGTTCGGGCGTAATCCGCTGATGGTTGAGCCGGATCGCCACGGTCTGCGCAGATTGCAGGAAACCTTTGGCGCGGTCGGTGAATTTCTCGAGGTTCATGGGTGTATCAGCCTCCTGTCACAGCAACAGGTAGTGTTGCGCATTGGCAACACAAGGGGCTAGATCAAATTCCCCGATGGGACGGAGAATAATGTCGGTCGAAATGTCCTGCCAAATTGACCGGCGCGCCGATAACGGCAAAGCCGCACACCGAACTGAACCGAAGAGACCCTGATGCAGCGCTTTCTGACCAGCACCATTGCCGCCCTTTCGCTCAGCGCCTGTGTCGCTGCGCCCAGCGCACCGCCAGCAAGTGTTTCCGCTCCAGCTGCGGTGCCACTGCCCGCACCAGCGCCACTCAGCGACCTGGTCAAGGCGGTCGACATTCCCTACGAAAGCTTCACTCTTGGCAACGGCCTCACCGTCCTGATCCACACCGATCGCAAGGCGCCGATTGTCGGGGTGACAAGCTATTACCGGGTTGGTTCGAAAAGCGAGCCCAAGGGCCGCACCGGGTTTGCCCACCTGTTCGAACACCTGATGTTCGGCGGTAGCGAGAATGTCGAGAATTTCGATATTCCGCTCGAAGCCGCAGGCTCGACCACCACCAACGGCTCGACCTCGTACGACCGCACCAACTATGTCGAGACCGTGCCGACCGGCGCGCTCGATCTGGCCTTGTTCGTGGAAAGCGACCGGATGGGCCACCTGCTTGGCGCGGTTACCCAGGACAAGCTCGATAAACAGCGCGGCGTGGTCCAGAACGAGAAGCGCCAGGGCGATAACGAGCCCTATGGCCTGACCGAATATGCCCTGGGTGACGGGCTGTTCCCGGTGGGCCACCCCTATCGCCATTCGGTGATCGGCTCGATGGCCGATCTCAACGCCGCCAGCCTGGGCGATGTGCGGCTGTGGTTCACCGATCACTATGGCCCCAACAATGTGGTGCTGGCGCTGGCCGGCGACATCGACGCTGCAACTGCCCGGCCGCTGGTCGAAAAGTGGTTCGGCCGCATCCCGCGCGGCCCCGAAATCAGGCGCATGGAAGGCGGTCCGGTTACCCTGCCCGCACCGGTCAGCCGTGAAATGACCGATCAGGTTCCGCAGGTCCGGATCATCCGGGCGTGGAGCGGGCCGGGGCTAAATGATGCCGATGCCCCGGCACTCGATCTCGGCTTGAAAGTGCTGGGCGGGCTCGCCAGCTCGCGGCTTGACAACGAACTGGTGCGCGGCACCCAGGTTGCGGTTTCGGTGACCTCGCAAGTCTGGCAGCTGGAGCAGACCAGCATGTTGTTCGTCCAGATGGACGTCAAACCCGGGGTGACCCGCGCCGCGGCCGAAACTGAACTCGATCGGGTCATGAAGACTTTCATCGCCGAGGGTCCGAACGAGGACGAGTTGCGCCGTGCCGCGACGATTGCGGTTTCCGGTCAGATCCACGCGCTCGAACAAGTCGGCGGGTTTTCCGGCAAGGGCGCGCAGCTCGCCGAAGGGCAGCTCTATTCGGGCGATCCGCTGCAGGTGAAACGTGATCTGGCCCGCATCGCCGCGCTGACCCCGCGCGACGTCCAGGCGGCGGTGCAGCGCTGGCTCAGCCGCCCGGTCTATTCACTGGCAATCGTCCCCGGGACCCGCAACGAAAAGGGCGAGGCGATGGGCGGCTGGGGCGATGAAGCCAGCAATCCGCCGCCCAGGCCCGACGCCAAGACCAAGCCGCCCAAGCTGACCATCGGCCCCAAACGCGCCTTCCCGCCGGTCGCCCCGGTCGGCGATCTCGCCTTTCCCGCGGTCGAGCGGCCACGTTGTCCAACGGAATTCCGGTGGCGCTGGCGCGGCGCAGCGCGGTGCCGACAGTCAACGTCAGCCTCAATTTCGATGCCGGGACCAGCGCCGACAAGCTCGACACCCCCGGTACCCAGGCGCTGATGCTGGGCTTGCTTGACGAGGGCGCGGCCGGGCTTGATGCGGCGCAAATTGCCGAAGCCCAGGAACGGCTGGGGGCCCAGCTTGCGACCGCTTCGGGGGTCGACTCCTCGGCAGTGACCCTCGCGGCGCTTTCTGCCAACCTGGCCCCTTCGCTGGCGCTGCTCGCCGATGTGGTCCGCCGTCCGGCATTCCGCGATGGGGATGTTGCCCGGGTCCGCGACCAGCAACTCGCTAATATCGCCCAGGTTCAAGCCAGCCCGCGCGGCTTGGCGATGCGCAGTCTGACGCCGTTGGTGTTCGGGGCCGAGCACCCATACGGCCTGCCTGGCGACGGGCTTGGCGAAGCCGCGACGGTTTCCGCGCTCGATCCCGCCGCGCTGCGCAAGGCCCACGCCCGCTGGCTGCGCCCCGATGCGCTGCGGATTACCGTGGTCGGCGATATCGCGATGGCGCAGCTGAAGCCCATGCTGGAGGCCGCCTTCGGCAACTGGCAGGCACCTGCCGAACCCAGGCCGGTCAAGAACCTTGCTGCCGCAATCCCGGCTCCGAGGCCGCGGATCGTACTGATTGACCGGCCGGGCTCGCCGCAATCGGTGATCGTCGCTGGCCGGGTCCTGCCGCTCACCGGCCGCGATCAGGGCAAGGAAGCGCTGCAACTGGCCAACGAGGTGCTGGGCGAGGGGTTCCTCTCGCGTCTCAACCTCAACCTGCGCGAGGACAAGAGCTGGTCCTACGGCGTGCAGACCTGGATTACCGCGCCGCTGGGGCCGCGCAGCCTGATGCTTTATGCGCCGGTCCAGGCCGATCGCACCGGCGATTCGATTCGCGAGTTGCTGAAGGATATGGCCGCTTTCCCAATCGCTCGGGGAGTCGACCCGACCGAGCTTGGCCGGGTTACCGATGGCAACATCCGCGGCTTGCCCAACCGCTTTGAAACCAATGCCCAGGTGCTCGGCGCGCTGATCGCCAACGACCGGCTGGGCCGCGCTGACGATTACTACGCCACCCTGCCCACTCGCTACCGCGCGGTCGACGCCGCCGCGATCAACGCCGCCGCCAAGCAGTGGCTGCAGCCCCAGGGCCTGGCCTTCGTGGTGGTTGGCGATCGCAAGCTGGTCGAGCCGCAGCTCAAAGGATTGGGTCTGCCAATCGAGATCGCGGCCCCGGTTGACTCTGCCAGCGCAACAGGCGAGTGATACGGCTACTTACCCCCCTGTCAGTTTGAGGAGAGAAGCGATGTCTGTTGCCGGTACCTATGAAGTCGTCACCAAGACCCCGATGGGCGATCAGAAGAGCACCATGACTGTCGAAGTCAGCGGTGACAGCTTCACCGGCACCAACGCCGGCGCACAGGGCACGCTGACCATGGAAAACGGCAAGGTCGATGGCAACAAGCTGACCTGGACGATGAACATGACCGTGCCGATGCCGATGACGCTGGAAGGCGAAGCCACCGTTGACGGCGATGCGATCACCGGCGGCGTCAAGGCCGGCGCGTTCGGCACTTTCCCGCTAAGCGGTACGCGGGTGGGGTGAGGCTACCTGCTGATAAGAGAAATCGGGCGCCGCTGACTACGCAGTCTCTGGTGCGCTTGCCCTTGCTGGAGGCATGTGCATGCGACTGAGAATACTGGTTGCGGTAGCCCCGTTTCTGTTCCCCCAGGTTGCTGCGGCGCAATCGACCTGGTGGGAAGAATCCCCTCAAGTCGTTCGGGTGAATTCGGGTCCGCGCGGAGAGGTCACTTACCGCAAGGGCGACGATCTTGTTCGACTTCCGCTGTTGTGGGGAAACGCCGCGCAAATTGAAGCGCCCGTTACTTTCGATTTTGCCGGGGAGAAGGAAACCATTCCGGCAAATGCGACCTTGCCGCTCGTGCAGTTTCGCGCGAATGGCCAGCAGGCCAGTACGCGCAAGATCTATTGCACTCGAAGCCGGATCACCGAACGGATAAAGTCGGGAGGTCTGATGGGCATTTTGCAGAGCAAACTTATAAACAGCCTTTCCGACACGCAGAAGTGCCTTGAGGACACCGACAACGACGGAAAACTGGACCGCACCTTGATCATTGGCGAGGGCGACAACGATTTTACCATCGGCGGACCGATAGCTCCACTCTCGTTCAAGACTCTGGGCTTGGCGCCGATCGACGGCAACGGTGACTATTTGGAATTGAACCTGATCAGCGTCGGCAAGAACAAGGTTCAGATCTGGCTCGGAATAACGCGGCAAGGCAAGGCTCTACAATTTCAGAGAATTTCCAGTGGAGGAATCACCAGTCAACGATTTACGACACTGAAGACCGACGGCGCTGGCACGAACAGCTTCCAGATATTCGGTGTCAGGATGGATATAGTATCAATCGATCCTGTTGCGAAGACGGCAACGATCAAGTGGCCCGATGACGCCCCACAGGACCTGGTGCTTGCTGTCCCGATTGACGTCCGCGCGACTTACTATTGAACCGCAGGGCTTCGCGCATTCGCATTCACCCTAGCTTCCCCCGCAGCACCTGGTTGACCAGCCCGGGATTACCCTTGCCTTGCATGGCCTTCATCGTCTGGCCGACGAAGAAGCCGAACAGCGCTTCCTTGCCGGCTTTGAATTCGGTGACCTTGTCGGCGTTGGCGGCGAGGACCGCGTCGACCGCGGCTTCGATCGCGCCGGTGTCGCTGGTCTGCCTCAGCCCCTCGCGCTCGACGATCGCTTCGGCGCCGTCACCGGTCTCCAGCATCTTTTCGAGCACCTGCTTGGCAATCGAGCCGGAGATCGTGCCATTGGCGATCAGCGCCAGCAATTCGGCCGCCCCGGTCGGGCTGACCGGCGAATCTTCCAGGCCTTTGCCCAGCTTGTTGAGCGCGCCCAGCAGTTCGGAATTCAGCCAGTTGGCGGCCTGCTTGGCCACCTCGGCCTCGCCCTTCCCGGCTTTGGCAGCGGTTGCCGTGACCAGCGCCTCGAACCAGCGCGCGGTTTCGACGTCAGCAGTCAGCGCGGCGGCGTTGTAGGGCGAGAGCCCCAGCGCGGTTTCATAACGGTGGCGCTTGGCGTCGGGCAGTTCGGGCAGGCTGGCGCGGCATTCGGCGAGGAAAGCATCGTCCAATTCCAGCGGCAGCAGATCGGGATCGGGGAAATAGCGGTAATCGTGCGCGTCTTCCTTGCTCCGCATCGAACGGGTCTCGTTCTTGTCAGGATCGTAGAGCCGGGTTTCCTGGACGATCGTGCCGCCGTCCTCGATCACGTCGACCTGGCGCCGCGCCTCGCTTTCGACCACCGCCATGACGAAGCGCACCGAATTGACGTTCTTGGTCTCGGTCCGGGTCCCGAACGGCTCGCCCGGCTTCCTGACGCTGACGTTGACGTCGGCGCGCATCGAGCCCTGGTCCATATTGCCGTCGCACGAACCGACATAGCGGACGATCTGGCGCAGCTTGGCGAGGTAGGCCCCGGCCTCGGCAGGGCTGCGCATATCGGGCCGGCTGACGATCTCCATCAAGGCCACGCCCGAGCGATTGAGATCAACGTAGCTCATCGTCGGATGCTGATCGTGCATCAACTTGCCGGCGTCCTGCTCGACATGGATCCGCTCGATCCCGATGGTCTTGGTGCTGCCTTCGGGGTCCTTGTCGTCGAGGATCGACCTCGAGCGCTGCCCTCGCCGACCAGCGGGTGATAGAGCTGGCTGATCTGGTAGCCCTGCGGCAGATCGGCGTAGAAATAGTTCTTGCGGTCGAACCGCGACCACTTGTTGATCTGCGCCTCGATCGCCATCCCGGTGCGCACCGCCTGGCGGATGCATTCGCGGTTGGGCACCGGCAGCATCCCAGGCATGGCGGCGTCGACCAGGCTGACCTGCGAATTCGGCTCAGCCCCAAACGCGGTCGCCGCGCCCGAAAACAGCTTGGACTGGCTGGCGATCTGGGCGTGGACTTCAAGGCCGATCACGACCTCCCATTCGCCAGTTGCGCCGTGGATGCGGTAGCTGCTCATCTTACCACCACCTTTCCGGCCGGGATGAAAACTGCGCTCTGTGCTCAATTGCCAGCCCGGCGTTGAGCACGCCCTGCTCGTCGAACTCGCGACCGATGATCTGGAGGCCGAGCGGCAGGCCCTCGCGGTTGAGGCCCGCCGGGACCGACATCGCCGGGAGGCCCGCCAGCGAGGCGGGCACCGCGAAGACGTCGTTGAGATACATCGCCAGCGGATCGTCGCTCTTCTCACCGAGGCCGAAGGCGGCGGTCGGGGCGGTCGGGGCGAGGATCACGTCGCACTGGGTGAAGGCGTTCTTGAAGTCGCGCGCGATCAGCGTTCGAACCTTCTGCGCCTGGGTGTAGTAGGCGTCGTAGAACCCGGCCGAGAGCACATAGGTGCCGATCAGGATGCGGCGCTTGACCTCGGCGCCAAAGCCGGCGGCGCGGGTGGCGGCGTACATCTCCTGGAGGTTGGCGCCGTCCGGAAGCTCGCGCAAGCCATAGCGGACCCCGTCATAGCGGGCGAGGTTGGACGAGGCTTCGGCGGGGGCGATGATGTAATAGGCGGGCAGCGCGTATTTGGTGTGCGGCAGGCTGATCTCGACGATTTGAGCCCCGGCGTCCTTGAGCCAGGCGATCCCCTGGTCCCAGCTCGCGGCGACATCGCCGTCCATCCCGTCCATGCGGTATTCGCGCGGTACGCCGACCTTTTTGCCGCGCAGGTCGGGGTTCAAACCCGTTTCCCACTCCGGCACCGGCAGATCGAGGCTGGTCGCATCCTTGGGATCGAACCCGGCCATGGCTTCCAGCATGATCGCGCAGTCGCGGACGTCGCGGGCCATCGGTCCGGCCTGGTCGAGGCTCGAAGCAAAAGCGACGATCCCCCAACGGCTGCACCGTCCGTAAGTCGGCTTGATCCCGGAAATTCCGGTGAAGGCCGCGGGCTGGCGGATCGAGCCACCGGTGTCGGTCCCGGTCGCTGCGGGGGCGAGCCGCGCCGAGACCGCAGACGAGCTGCCACCCGACGAACCGCCCGGTGCCAGTGCGGCGTTGCCGCCGTCGTTGCGCTGCCACGGGCTGATCACGTTGCCGAAGTACGAGGTCTCGTTCGACGAGCCCATCGCGAACTGGTCCATGTTGAGCTTGCCGAGCATTCCCGCGCCGGCGTCCCACAGTTTCTGCGAAACCGTGCTTTCGTACTCGGGGGTGAAGCCCTCAAGGATATGGCTCGCCGCGGTGGTCTGGCACGCCCTTGGTGGCGAACAGGTCCTTCATCCCGATCGGCACGCCGCCCAGCTTGCCCAGCGGCTCTCCGGCGGCGCGGCGTGCATCGGTGGCCGCAGCGGCTTCCAGCGCCTTCTCTGGCGTGGTGATGATGAACGCGTTGAGCGCCCCAGCGGCGGCGACGTTGGCGTTGAACGCCGCGGCCACTTCAACCGCAGTGAATTCGCCCGCGGCGACTCCGTCGCGAATCGCCGCGACGCCCAGTTCAGTGAGGTCCGCCACTAATTCGATCACCTTGGGCACGCCGAAAAACCCGTGCTCGGCCGCCGGGGCATTGGCCAGTACCGCGCCCTGCTTGCCGCCGCCGGTCAGCGGATCGACGTCGATCACGTCGGCGCGCAGGCGGAGGTGGTTTTCGATCACCGCGGTCATCGGCTCGACCCCGGCAACGTCAACTTCGCCAAGCTGCTCGACCCAGGCGAGGATGCCGTTGAGTTCAGGAACCATGGCCGCAAGCTCGGCCTCGCTCACCTTGATGCGGGCCAGCGCGGCGATCTTGGCCACGGTGGCGGTATCGACCGACATGGGATCAGTTCACTCCGGAAATGGCAACGACTACTGTTTTCTGGGCGCGCCCGGCTGGGGCATGCCCGGCGGCATTGCGCCGCCTGGCCCACCGGGTCCACCACCCTGCTGCATCTGCTGCAATTGCTGCATCGCCTGCATCTGCGCTTCCAGTTCCTTGCGGTTCTTGAAGTCGAGCAGTTCGACCTCGAAGGTCAGATCGGAATTCGCCGGAATCGGGCCCTGGGCCTTGTCGCCATAGCCCAGCGCCGCCGGGATCTGGACCTTGTACTTGCCGCCGCGCTGCATCTTCAAGAGCGCCTGGGTGAAGCCGGGAACGAATTCGGCCACAGGATTGGGCACCTGCTTGCCCTCGTCGAACACCTTGCCGTCCCCCAGCATGCCCTTGTAATTGATCAGCACGACATCCTCGACCGTCGGCGAAACGCCGGTGCCAGCCTTTATCGTTTCGAGCTTGATCGAGCTGGGCAGCGTTGCCCAGGCGAGACCGGCGGCAGCGAGAAAGGCCGCTGCGACCCCCAGCCAGAGCTTGGTCAAGGCACCCTTGGCAATGGGCTGCAACGGTACGCGGGTAACTTCGGTCATCGAATTTTCCTGTGAAGCGGATGTGCAAAGGGCGCGGAATAAACCGCGCCCTCATGGCTGATCGGCTCTAACCGCGCAAGCTTACTTGACGCCGTCGCGCTCCATCCGCTTGCGCTCCATCTTGCGGGCGCGACGCACGGCAGCAGCCTTTTCGCGGGCGCGCTTCTCGCTGGGCTTCTCGTAGTGACGGCGCAGCTTCATCTCGCGGTACACGCCTTCACGCTGCAGCTTTTTCTTGAGCGCGCGCAGGGCCTGCTCGACATTGTTATCGCGAACGAGAATTTGCATAAACCGTCACACCTCGAAGGGATTCAATGAAAAACCGGCCGAATCCCCGATGGGGACCAGCGCGAATGGCGGGCGGCTAGCAGCAAGCATCCGGCTTGGCAAGCCGGCAATGGCCGAATGCGGCAACATTTGTCCCCGAAACTTGGCTCGGTTCCGGCGCCAAAACGGATGCGATCGGCGCTTGGGACTCCATATCTGGTATGGTATAAGGCAGGAAATCGCAATCCCTAGGGGGAGGTTGCCGATGCCTACTGTGCGCAAACGCGCTGCCGCAAGCAGCAGGGCCAGGACCAGACCGGCCAACGTGCTTGTTCCGCGCCCGCCGGTGTCCTTGGCTGAATTTGACCGGCCGCCAACCGCAGCAACACCGCCAAAACCCGCAAAAGCCAAGAAGGCCAAATCCAGGGCCGCGCCCCGCGCGACCAAGAAGCGCGCGGCCGCTAAACGCAAGCAGGCGCCGGTCAAACATCGCGCCAAGACAAATGGCAAACCGCCCCAGACAGCAACAGCCACCCCCGCCGTGATCGCGCTGCCCTATTGCCCGGAGCCGCTGGTCGAGGCCGATCCGGCAATTGACCTGGCAGCCTGGTCGGCGCTTGCCCCCCTTGCTCCGGCGACAACTCCCCTGCCCCGCAATCGTGCGCTGGCGCATCGCCGAGGCAGCGGTTTGCTGACGGCGATCGCCAACTGGCTGGGCAGCCGCGCCCAGCTCGGTTGGCGAAAGCTTGAACAGACCAGGTTTGAAGCCACGCCAACCCGCAAGTGGCGACTGGGCAAGCTGGCCTTCAAGCGCGGTCCCGACCCCGACGACGAACTGCTGCGCCTGCGCGCCGAGAACGAGCGGTTGCGGCTGCAGCTTGAAGCACTGCTCGCGCTGCAATCCGGCGTTGGGGGTAATCAGGCACATATCCCCGCCTGAGCCCTGGGCCATTTTTGCAGTGAAAACGAGGGAGTGGCGCCGCGCGTCACCAGCCGCTAAGGCGCGCAAGCATGACCGCGCCGTCCTTCCTCCATTCCTCGTTGCTGGTCGCACTTGGCGGCGGCGCTGGCGCGTGGCTGCGGTTTGTCGCGGGGCGGCTGATCGGCAACGCCGGCTTTCCTTGGGCGACGCTGAGCGTCAACGTTTTGGGCAGTTTCGCGATGGGGCTGCTGGCCGGCTGGCTCGCGCGCAGCGGATCGATTGGCGAAAGCTGGCGGTTGTTGCTCGGGGTCGGGGTGCTGGGCGGGTTCACCACCTTTTCCGCCTTCAGCCTGGAAATGGCTGAGCTGATCCAGCGCGGGGCGCTGGCGCAGGCCGGGTTCTATGCCGCAGCTTCAGTAGCGGGCGGAATTGCCGGACTTTACATCGGCCTTTCCGTTATGCGGATCGCCTGATGGCTGAGACAGTCCGCCAGTTCACCGTTGAGGCCGACGACGAGGGTGTCCGGCTTGACCGCTGGTTCAAGCGCCACTTGCCCGAGGTTGGCTTTGCCATGGTCAGCCGCTGGGCGCGGACCGGGCAGATCCGGGTCGACGGCAAGCGCGCCGATCCGGCCGACCGGCTGAGCGCGGGCCAGGTGCTGCGGGTTCCGCCCGGTGGCGATCAGGCCGACAAGCCCGCCCGGACCAAAAAGCCGCTCACACCCGAACAGATTGCACTGGCGGAGAGCATGGTGATCCACACCACCCCCGCCGCGCTGGTGCTCAACAAGCCGCCGGGGCTGGCAACGCAAGGCGGCAGCGGCACTTTCAGCCATGTCGACGGCCTGCTCGATGCCTATGCAGACGAAGGACCGCGTCCGCGGCTGGTCCACCGGCTCGACAAGGATACCTCGGGCGTGCTGTTGATCGCCCGTACCCCGGGCAGCGCGGCGTTCTTTTCCAAGCACTTCTCGGGCCGTTCGGCGCGGAAAATTTACTGGGCGCTGATCTGCGGGGTCCCCAGCATCGAAGACGGGCTGATCGAGCTGCCGCTGGCCAAGCAGCCGGGCAGCGGCGGCGAAAAAATGCACGTTGACGAGGCCGACGGGCAATCGGCGCGGACCCGCTACCGCGTGCTCGACCGCGCGGGCAACCGCGCCGCCTGGGTCGAACTGCAACCCTTGACCGGGCGCACTCACCAGTTGCGGGTGCACATGGCGGCGATCGGCCATCCGATCGTTGGCGACGGCAAGTACGGCGGGCCCGAGGCGTTTCTTTCGGGGACGATCAGCCGCAAGATGCACCTCCACGCCCGCCGCCTGATCATCGACGCCCCGGGAAAGACCAAGATCGACGTCACCGCACCGCTACCCGATCACTTCGCCGCAAGCATGGAAAGCCTCGGCTTCGATCAGGCCGATGGCGCCCCCCTGCCCGCGGCGCCGCCGCCGTCGAAGGAAATCAAAAAGGCCGCGGCCAAGGCCCATGCCAAGCAATACCGCAAGGAGCGCCGCGGGGAACGCCGCGGCCGCGGAGCCGACGCCGCCGAGCGCAAGCCGAAGCCAAAGCCAAAGCCGAAGAGCCGCTGATGCACCCCAACCTCAAATTCCGCCACGCCGACCGCGCCCTGCTGGAGACGATGATCGATGAGATCGGCTTCGGCATGGTTTTCGCCGCCACTCCTGATGGCCCGCGGGTGGCCCACGTGCCGCTGCTGTGGACCGGAAGCGGTACGGTGCAGTTCCACCTCGCGCGGGGTAATGCGCTGACCAGGCACCTCGATGGAGCGACCGCGCTGGCGGTGATCAACGGCCCGGATGGCTACGTTTCGCCGCGCTGGTACAGCGATGGCGCGGGGCAAGTTCCGACCTGGAACTATGTCGCGCTTGAGCTTGAAGGCCGGGTCCGGCGGCTGGATGCGGATGGGCTGCTCGATCAGATCACGACGCTGAGCGAAAAGCACGAGGGGCGGGTTGCCGCAGGCGAACCCTGGACCATGGACAAGTTGTCCGAAAAGCAACTGCGTGGATTTCTTGGCGCGATCGTCGGGTTCGAGCTGGAGATCGCGGCCTGGCGCGAGACGGTCAAGCTGGGCCAGAACAAGAGCGCCGAGGACCGCGCGCGGGTTGCTGATGGCATGGAGGCCGAAGGTTCCCAGGCGATCGCTCAGCTGATCCGGACGCTGGCGCCGTGAGTTCACGCCTTGCCGTGTTCGACTGCGACGGCACCCTGGTCGATGGTCAGGCCGGGGTGGTGAACGCTATGGAAGCGGCTTTTGCCGACGCGAAGCTGCCCGCGCCCGACCGCCACCAGGTCCGTCGGCTCGTCGGCCTCAGCCTGCCGCAAGCAATCCGGCTGCTCGCTCCCGAAGCCGACGAGGAGCTGCGCCAGGGAATCGACGCGGCTTACCGCGAGGCATTCCGCAGCGCACGCGAATCGGGTCAACTGGTCGAGCCGCTCTATGACGGGATCGCCGAGCTGATCGAGCACCTCGCCAGCACCGGCTGGACGCTGGGGATTGCCACCGGCAAGTCCGATCGCGGGCTGGTCCATATGCTCGCCACCCATGGGCTGACTGCGGCTTTCTCGACATTGCAAACCGCCGACCGTCACCCTTCCAAACCGCATCCGGCGATGCTGCAGGCGGCGCTGGCTGAGGCGCTGGTCGATCCGGCGCGGGCGGTGATGATCGGTGACACCCAGTACGATATGGCAATGGCAGTAAGCGCCGGGGTGCGGGCTATTGGAGTCGACTGGGGCTATCACACCCGCGAAGAACTGCGCGCAGCCGGGGCCGAAATCGTGGCCGCCAGTCCGGACGAACTCAGGGAGCTATTGGGATGAACGAAGATCTGGCCAAACGCCGCTTTATGACCCTCAACTTGGTCCGCCTGACTGGCGTCGGGCTGGCGTTGTTCGGACTGCTGATCATCGCCGGGAAGATTCAAATTCCAGCCATCGCCGGATATGTCATTTTCGTCATTGGCCTGGCCGACACCATGATCGTTCCGCTGCTCCTCGCCCGGGCCTGGAAATCGCCGCCGCAATGAAGCGCTTTTACAAGGTAGTTTCAGTGGCCGCAGTCGAAAGCGGCTGGCAAGTCACGCTCGATGGTCGCGCGGTCAAGACCCAGGGCGGGCGGGCGCAGGTGATGCCAACGCAGATGCTGGCCGAAGCACTTGCCGCCGAATGGGCCGGACAGGGCGAGACGATCGACCCCGCCGCGCTGGTGCTGCGCGACATGGCTGATCATGCGATTGACGTGATCGCCGCCGACCGCGGGGCGGTGATTGCGGACTTGCTGCGTTACGCCGAAACCGACACGCTGTGCTACCGCGCCGAGCCAGGCGAGCCGCTCCACGCGCGCCAGCTCGAACTGTGGGAGCCGCTGATGCAATCCGCCGAAGCGCGCTGGGATGTGCATTTCGAGCGGATTGCCGGGGTGATCCCGCGTCCGCAACCCGCTGTCACATTGGCCCGTCTGCAATCGGTCGTGGCAGCCCAAACCGACTTCGCGCTAGCTGCGCTGACCCCGCTCACCACGCTCGCCGCCTCGCTGGTGACCGGCCTCACTGCACTCGAACCCAGCGGCGATGTGCAAGCGCTGTGGGATGCGGCCTGCCTTGAGGAAGACTGGCAAGCTGAACTCTGGGGCCGCGATGCCGAAGCCGAAGCGCGCCGCGCGCGGCGCTATGTCAGCTTTGCAGCGGCGGTCAGGTTTGCGGAGCTGGCGCGGAGCTAAGCGCCATCCACTCCGCCACTTGCGCCGCGACATCGTTTGCCGCCTTGTTCAGCGCAGGCCCAACCTGTTCGGGCTTGGCCGCGACGCCGGCGACTTCGGCTTCAAAGCGCTTGGTCGTAACCTCGCCTTTGGCGTCGGTGCGGATTGCGTCGTAGCGGACAACCACAGCCATGCTCCGCGCGTCGAAGCCCATGTCGAGCAGCCGCCCCGACAGCCGCACCCCCGGGGTGATCGCGGCCTGATCGTCTTCCAGTACCAGCCGCCCGCTCTTGCTGCGCAGCGTCTCGGCGAGCAGCGCCCGGAACAGCCGCGCTGGCCGCTCAACCCACTGCGCGTCCTGCAGATAGGCCACCTGGGCGTCGTCGATCTGCACCGGCACCCGCAGCACCGCCAGCCGCCGATCAGTCTCCGGCTCCATCACCATCAGCGCCTCGCTGGGGTTGCCACTGGCGGTGGTGCCCGCCGGGGCGCTGACCGCCGCGGTCAGGGTAAACATCGTCGGCGGCACTTTGCCCCCACCCAGGCTGACGCAACCGGCCATACCGGCCAGCAGCAGCACCGTCAGGCTGCCACGGATCGCTCGCATCGCCATTGCACTCCTCATGGCTTGTAGTCCGGCAGCTTTTGGCCGCCGACCAGCGCCCCGGCGCCTTCGTCGTTGAGCTTTTCGGTCATGTCACGCAGCGCCCGTGTTGCCGAGCGCAGATCGCGCATCGCCGCTTCGGCCTGCGGCAGCGTCGAACCGTTGAGCTGGCGCGCTGCGGGGCGGGTATCGGCCAGCAAGTGCTCAAGCTCGAGCGCGGCCTTGTCCACCGACTTCAGCGACTTGTCGAACTGGCTGAGCATCTGCCGGCCCTCGGTCCCCAGCACCGCATCGGCGGTGGCGGAAGTCTGCTTGAAGCTCGCCAATGCCAGCTGCGCTTCGCCCAGGGTGCCTTCAAGTTGCTTGAGCGTAGTCGCCAACTGCGGCGAGGCATCGGCGAAATTCTTGCTCGCCCGGTCGGTGTTGGCCAGGATCCGCTCGATCGAGCGCTGATTGTCGTCCGAGACGATCTGGGTGAGCCGCTCGGTCAGCGTCGCCAGCCGTTCGAGCAGCACCGGCGCGGAGTTGAGGATTTCGCCCAGCCCGCCCCGTTTGGTCGGGATCACCGGGACCCCCTCCGGGCAAGCCGCGGTCTCGTCGTCACCCTCACAAATCAGCCGTTTGGCACCCTTGGTCGCGCCTTCCAGCTGAATGTTCGAAAGCCCAGTGAAGCTGCCCTGCATCGTCGCGGTGGTGCCGACCAGGATCGGCACGTCCTGATCAACCGCGATCCTCACCTTGACGAAGCTGGGATCGCGCTCCCACAGCTCGATCCGTTTGACCTGCCCGACCGGAACCCCCGAATAGGTCACCGAGGAGCCGTTCGAGAGGCCATCGACCGATTGCTTGAAGAATACGTCGAATTCCTGCTTGCCGCCTTCGCCAAGCCGCGCGATCCAGACGATGAACGCCGCCAGCAAAGCCAGCAGCGCCAGCGTCACCACCCCTACCCAGACATGATTGGCCCTGGTTTCCATCCGTCCCTCTTATGGCCTTGGCTTTTGCAGCTTGTCCATCGCCTTGGCGCGGTGCACCGCCGCTTCTGCCGCTCGCCCGCGCGGGCCGTTGAAATATTCCTGGATCCACGGGTGATCGAGCGCCAGCAATTCCGGGATCGTGCCGACCGCGATCACATGCTTGTCCGCAATCACCGCCACCCTGTCGCAAATTTCGTGCAGGGTATCGAGATCGTGGGTGATCAGGAACACGGTGTGGCCCAGCACTTCCTGCAGTTCGCGGGTAAGATCGTCGAACGCCGCTGCGCCGATCGGATCGAGCCCGGCAGTCGGCTCGTCAAGAAACAGCAGCTCGGGATCGAGCGCCAGCGCGCGGGCCAGGCCGGCGCGCTTCCTCATGCCGCCCGAAAGCTCCGAAGGATATTTGCTGGCCGCTTCGGCCGGGAGCCCAGACATCATCACCTTGTAGCGGGCGATCTCGTGGCGCAGTTCGTCGCCAATCTCGGGGTAGAACTGGCGCAGCGGCACCTCAACATTTTCCGCCACGGTCAGGGTGGAGAACAGCGCCCCGCCCTGGAACAGCACCCCCCAGCGGCTGCGGATGTCGATATCGTCATCGTCCTGGGCGTCGGTAATGGTCTGGCCCAGCACTTCGATCGAGCCGGCTTCGGGAATCTGCAAGCCGATGATCGAGCGCATCAGCACCGACTTGCCGGTTCCCGAACCGCCAACCACGCCGATGATCTCACCGCGCCGCACGGTCAGGTCCAGCTCCTCATGGATCACGTGCTCACCGAAGGCGTTCTTGAGCCCGCGGACCACGATCGGGAAATCGCCGGTGTAATGCTCGCCCCGTGTTTGACGCGCATTCATCCCCACCCCACTTCGGTGAAGAACACCGCGAAGAAGGCATCGAGCACGATCACTGCAAAGATCGCCTGGACCACCGCCATGGTGGTGCGCAGGCCAACTTCCTCGGAATTGCTCTTGACCTGCATCCCCTGATAGCAGCCCGCCACGGCGATGATGAAGCCGAACACCGGGGCCTTGATCAGACCAACCCAGATGTCGTGCATCGGCAGCACTTCCTGGACCCGGGCAATGAAGGTGAAGAACGGGATATCGAGCTCAAACATCGAGATGAACGCCCCGCCGGCGATCGCCATCAGCGCGGCGTAGAACCCCAGCAGGATCATCATCAGCAGCGTCGCCAGCACCCGCGGGATCACCAGCGCTTCGACCGGGGAGACCCCGATGGTGCGCATCGCGTCGATTTCCTCGGTCAGCTTCATCGTCCCGATCTGGGCCGCGAACGACGATCCCGAACGGCCCGCGACCATGATCGCGGTCATCAGCACCCCCAGCTCGCGCATCGACAGCCGCCCGGTGAGGTTGACCGTATAGATCTCTGCGCCAAACTCACGCAGCTGGATCGCACCTTGCTGGGCGATCACGATCCCGACCAGAAAGCTCATCAGCCCGATGATCGGCAGCGCGGTAACTCCGACCAGTTCCAGCTGATGGACCAGCGCCTTGCCGCGAAAGGTTGAGGGGCGGCGCAGTAGATCCCAGCTGGCCACCAGCATCGCGCCAAGAAAGCCCAGGATGCCAATGGTGCCACGGCCCATCGCACTGACCTCGTCGCCAACGGTCGCGGGAACCCGGGTGAGCAGCGGCAGGCGCGGCGGCTCGATCGGCATTTCGCTCTTGGAGCGGTGGACCGCGGCGATCAGCCGCTGCGCCTTGTCGCTGGCGCCGACAATTTCAGCTCCGGCATCGCGGGCGAGGCGCCATACGGTCCAGGCCCCAACCGTGTCGATCTCGCCCACCTGGCCAAGATCGACCCGCGCCACTGGCCCAGCAAGCGTCCTGAGATCGGCATCGAGCCGCCCGACCGACGAGACCACCAACGGACCGTTCAATACCACGGTCACCGCGCCTTCGGCGTCCGCTTCGGCGGTAAAGTCAGCCCACTCGCGCATTGTCCCTGCTTGTGCTTGAAAATCGCGGCTGCGACAAGCTTGCCAGCTAGGCACCCCGCTGGCAAAGCGCCCGCACCATGACCGAAGCGACGCTAGACAAGACTTTCAACCCCGCCGCAATCGAGGCGAAGTGGTACGAACACTGGGAGGAGAACGGCCTGTTCCGCCCGGAGCGGCCGAACGCGACCCCCTTCACCATCGTCAACCCGCCGCCCAATGTCACCGGCTCGCTCCACATCGGGCATGCCCTCGATAACACGCTGCAGGACGTCGTGATCCGTTATGAACGGCTGCGCGGCAAGGATGCGCTGTGGGTGGTCGGCACCGACCACGCCGGGATCGCCACGCAGATGGTGGTCGAGCGCCAGCTGGAAGCGCGCCAGGACAAGCGCAGCAATTACACCCGCGAAGCTTTCATCGACAAGGTCTGGGAATGGAAAGCGGAAAGCGGCGGGACGATTACTCGCCAGCTCCGCCGTCTGGGCTGCTCGATGGACTGGAGCCGCGAGCAGTTCACGATGGACCCTCATTTCACCAAAGCCGTGGTGAAAGTGTTCGTCGACATGTTCCACCAGGGGTTGATCTACCGCGACAAGCGCCTGGTCAACTGGGACCCGGCGCTGAAAACCGCGATCAGCGATCTCGAGGTGGAAAGCCGCGAAGTCGCCGGGCACATGTGGCACTTCAAGTACCCGCTCGCCGGGGGTGAAACCTACACCTATGTCGAGCGCGACGCCGAGGGCAAGGTCACGCTGGAGGAGGTGCGCGACTATATCGCGATCGCCACCACCCGGCCCGAAACCATGCTGGGCGACGGCGCGGTGGCGGTGCATCCCGGCGATGCCCGCTATGCCCCGATCGTCGGCAAGTTGTGCGAAATCCCGGTCGGGCCTAAGGCGCACCGGCGACTGATCCCGATCATCACCGATGAATACCCCGACCCCGCGTTCGGCTCAGGCGCGGTCAAGATCACCGGCGCGCATGACGAAAACGACTACGGCGTCGCCCAGCGCAACGGCATTCCGCTGTACCGGCTGATGGACGAAGTGGCGGCGATGCGGCGCGACGGCGCGCCCTATGCCGAAGCCTCGGCGCGCGCCAAAGCAATCGCGCAGGGGGCCAACGCCAGCGCCGCGGAAATCGACGCGCTCAACCTGGTGCCCGACGAATATCGTGGGCTTGACCGCTATGTGGCGCGGCAAGCGGGTGGTCGCCGATATCGATGCCGACGGGCTGATGATCGCGGTCGAGGACAAACTCATCATGCAGCCGTTCGGCGATCGCGGCGGGGTCGTGATCGAGCCGATGCTGACCGACCAGTGGTACGTCAACGCCGCCGAGCTCGCCAAGGCCCCAATCAAAGCGGTGCGCGACGGGCGGATCGAGATCGTGCCTAAGAGCTGGGAGAAGACCTGGTTCAACTGGATGGAGAACATCCAGCCGTGGTGCGTGTCGCGCCAGCTGTGGTGGGGGCACCAGATCCCGGCGTGGTACGACGCGGACGGAAAGATCTTCGTCGCCGAAACTGTGGAAGCCGCGCAGGCGCTGGCCGGAGGCCGCCACCTGACCCGCGACAAGACGTCCTCGACACCTGGTTTTCCTCGGCGCTGTGGCCGTTCGCCACGCTGGGCTGGCCTGAGGAAGCAGATCTGGTCGCCCGCCATTACCCCAACGATCTCCTGATCTCCGGCTTCGACATCCTGTTCTTCTGGGACGCCCGCATGGCGATGCAGGGGATGCATCTGATGGGTGAGGTGCCGTGGAAGCGGCTTTACCTCCACGGGCTGGTCCGCGCAGCGGACGGCCAGAAGATGTCCAAGTCCAAGGGCAACACCGTCGATCCGCTGATCCTGATGGACAAGTACGGCGCCGATGCGCTGCGGTTCTTCATGGCGGCAATGGAAAGCCAGGGCCGCGACATCAAGATGGATGAGAAGCGGGTCGAGGGCTACCGCAACTTCGCCACCAAGCTGTGGAACGCGGCGCGGTTCTGCCAGAGCAACGGGATCGGCGCGAGCGTCACGCTAGAGGCACCTGCTGCCTCTAGCGCAGTCAACAAGTGGATCATCGGCGAGACGGTGGACTGCCTCGCAGCGCTCGACAAGGCGATGGCCGAGCTGCGCTTTGATGCGGCCGCAGGGGCGATCTACCACTTCGTCTGGGACACCTTCTGCGACTGGTACATCGAGCTGATCAAGGGCTCGTTCGACGACGAGACCAAGGCTGTGGCCGGCTGGGTGCTCGACCAGATCCTGGTCATGCTCCACCCGTTCATGCCGTTTGTCACGGAGGAGCTTTGGTCGAAGCTGGGCGACCGGGTGGGCTATCCGCTGATCACCGCGAGGTGGCCCGACCCGGGGGTTGGGGTGGATGCGGCGGCGAAAGCCGAAGTGGAATTGATCATTGAAACCGTCAAAGAGGTTCGCTCGACTTCGCAACGAAATGAACATCCCACCTGGCACCCGCATGGAATGTCACATCGTTCCGAGCAGTGCAGCTACGATGATCAGGCTCCGGTCGAACTGGCCGGCAATTAGCAAGCTTGCGCGTATTGACTGGGTCGAGCTTCGAGGCGCGGATCTTGGTAAGAGCAACACCATGCAGATAACTGTGGCTGACACCACAATAGCGCTGCAGCTCGAAGGGGTAATCGACCTCGCCGCCGAGAAGTCCCGCCTGACCAAGGCCCTCGAAACCTCCACCAAGGAAGCCAAATCGCTCGACGCCCGCCTCTCCAACCCCGCCTTCGTCGAGAAGGCCAAGCCCGAAGCGGTCGACAAGGCCCGCGCCGACCATGCCATGCACGCCGCCGAGGCGGAACGGCTGGCGGCGGCGCTGGCGCGGTTGGGGTGAGCGCTATCCGAAATCCTCCCCCCTTGGGGGAGGTGGCGGCCCGCAGGGCTGACGGAGGGGGCGCGGTTGCACGCGGCGTTGCTTTTGCCGGCACCCCCTCCGACCTCCGCTTCGCTCCGGCCACCTCCCCCAGAGGGGGAGGATTTGCGGAATGCTGACCCTCGCCGCAACCACCCCCGGCGAGCCGGAGATCTTCGCCTCGCTGCAGGGCGAAGGCGCCTCAGCCGGGCGGCCTTGCGCTTTCGTTCGCCTGAGCCGCTGCAACCTTGCCTGCGTGTGGTGCGACACTGCCTATACCTGGCGGTTTACCGGCCCCGGCGCCTTCGATCGCAAGGCCAATCAAGTGACGCTAAGCGAAGCAGACACCGCCGCGCGGATCATCGCCCTGGGGCAGGACCGACTGGTGATCACCGGTGGCGAGCCTCTGCTGCAAGGCGCGGCGCTGGCGCGGCTAGCGGCGCTGCTGACGGGCATTAGCATCGAGATCGAGACCAACGGCACCGTCGCCCCGCACCCGGCGCTCGATCCGCTGGTCGCTCAATACAACGTCAGCCCAAAGCTCGACCATTCCGGAAATGATCGCGCCACTGCCTTGATTCATGAGCGGCTTTTGCAGTGGTCGAACGAACCTAAAGCGTACTTTAAGTTCGTGATTTCGGCACCCGAAGACCTCGCCGAAGTGCTCGAACTGCGCGATACTTTCGCTATCCCCAACGAGCGCATTTTTCTGATGCCCGAGGGGACCAGCAGCGCCGTGCTGCGCGAACGCGAGGTCTGGCTGGCCGCCCTTGCGCTCGAACACGGGCTGCGGCTCAGCGATCGCTTGCACATCCACCTCTACGGTGACACCCGCGGGACATGAGCGAAATCACGCCTCTTGGCGAAGGCCCGCTTCCCGCCCCGCCGCTCAAAGGCGACCTCACCCAGGGGCCGGTCGGGCGGACGCTGCTGCTGTTCGCGCTGCCAACGCTGGGCTCGAACGTGCTGCAGGCGCTCAACGGTTCGATCAGCGCGATCTATGTCGGCAAGTTCCTGGGCGAGGACGCCTTCGCTGCGGCCGGGATCGCGACCATGGTGTTGTTCCTGATCTTCTCGACCGTGTTCGGCCTTGCCATGGCGGCGACGATCCTGATCGGGCAGGCGATGGGGCGCGGCGATCTGGCCGAGGTCCGCCGCACGATCGGCGCGACCACTGGCGCCTTCATCATCGCCAGCCTGGTGATCGCCTTGTTCGGCGGCTTGCTGGCGCCGACAGTCCTGCGCCTGCTGGCAACTCCGCAATCTGCCTTTGGTTTTGCCGTGTCCTATCTGGAAGTGGTGTTCCTGGGTGTGCCGTTCGTGTTCATCTCGGTGCTGCTGCAATCGGCGTTGCGCGGAGTGGGCGATGCGGTGACGCCACTGTGGAACACGGTCCTCAACCTGGTGCTGTCGATCGGGCTCAACCCGCTGCTGATCCTGGGCTGGGGGCCGGTTCCGGCGCTGGGGCTGGTCGGCGCGGCGCTGGCCGGGATCGCCGCCAACCTGATCTGCCTGGTGGTGCTGGTGGTGCGGATCTATGCGCTCGACTTGCCGATCCGGCTGCGCGGCGCGGAATTGCGGCTGCTGCTGCCCGATTGGGCGCACCTGCGGCCGATGCTCGCGATCGGGCTGCCGACCGGATTGTCGATGATCGTCATGTCGGGTTCGGCGCTGGTGATGACCGGGCTGATCAACCGCGAAGGCGTGGCAACCGCCGCCGCCTACAACGCGATCAACCAGGTCTGGAACTATATCCAGATGCCTGCTTTCGCCGTGGCCACCGCTGCCAGCGCAATGGCTGCGCAGAACATCGGCGCCGGCCGCTGGGACCGGATCGGGCGGATTGCCCGGGCCGGCGTGATCGTCAACGTGACGATGACCGCCGTGCTGGTGTCGCTGACGCTGGTCTTTGGCCATTTTCTGCTCGGCCTGTTCCTGCCCGGCGGCAGCAGCGCGATTGCGATCGGCGAGCGCATCAACCTGCTGATCGGCTGGACCTTCATCCCGGTGGGGATTTCGATGGTGATCACCTCGATCGTTCGCGCCAACGGCGCGGTCATGGCGCCGCTGTTCATCCTGATGGTTTCGGTGATCGGCGTTCGGATGACGATCGGCTTCGGACTCTATCCGGATTACGGCGCCGATGCGATCTGGGGGGCGTTCATGGCCAGCGGGACAATCTCTGTGCTGCTGGGCATCGCCTACTACAAGCGCGGCAGCTGGCGGCGGGGGAGTGTTGTTGGGTAGAGTGCTTGCTGGGTGCGGCCAAGCCATCCGGCTTGGCCTTGCAACACCGGCCCGCTCCCCCGGCCCGACCACCCGTTCATGGTACCCTATGGGGTGGTCGGGCCGGGGGAGCGGGCCGGTGTTGCAAGCTGATCGCGGAGGCGATCAGCGCACCAAACATAAACTCTTCCCCTACCGCCCCTGCGCGCGCCAGCGCTGGACGGTGCGCAGCACCATTTCTTCTTCGCCGCCCGACTGGCTCCACAGCTGGGTGAAGCTGGGGTCGGCCGAGGCCGGACGCTTCATTTCCTCAAGCTCGTCGAACGAGACCCGGATCGGGATCGAAACGCCTTCGCCGCAGATGATGCATTCGCGGTTGCGCAGCGCCGGGATCGAATCGAGGAAGCCACGCGCGCCTTCGGGCATCGCCGCCTTGACGAAGGCCTGGTCGCGGTCGTTGTTGAGCCGCATCGCTAGGATCGTGCCGCACTGCGAGAGCACACCTTCGGCAAGGTCCGAGGGACGCTGGGTAATCAGCCCCAGCGATACGCCATATTTACGGCCTTCCTTGGCGATCCGGCTGAGGATCTTGCCGACCGAAGAACCGTCCGAATTCTTCTCGTTGGGAACATAGCGGTGGGCTTCTTCGCAGACCAGCAGCACCGGCCGGGTTTTTTCATCGCGCGCCCAGATCGCGAAATCGAACACCAGCCGGCTGAGCACCGCGACCACAGTCGAGGTCACGTCCGAAGGCACGCCCGAAACGTCGATGATCGAGATCGGCTTGCCGCGGCTGGGCATGCGGAAGATCTTGGCGATGAATTCGGCCATGGTATCGCCAACCAGCATGCCTGAAAACAGGAACTGATAGCGCGGATCGGCCTTGAGCTCGTCGACCTTGGTCTTGATCCGCATGTAGGGGGCCGAGCTGGTCGCTTTGTCGAGCTTGCCCATCTCGGTCTGGATCATGTTGGTCAGGTCAGACAGCAGGTAGGGTATCGGCGAATCGACCGTGATCTTGCCCATGGTTTCGGCCAGCCGGTTCTTTGACCGCGCCGCGAGCAGGCACTTGGCCAGAATGTCGGCGTCTTCCTGGCGGTCGTTGCCGGTGGTGGACAGGAACACCTCGCAGTGCTCCTCGAAATTCATCAGCCAGTAGGGCATCTGCAGGTTCGAGACGTCGAAGATCATGCCGGTCTGCTTGAACGCGGCGGAATATTCGCCGTGGGGATCGATCATCACGATATGCCCTTCGGGGGCATGTTCGCAGATCCGGTGCAGGATCAGCGCGGCGCTGGTCGATTTGCCGGTACCGGTCGAGCCGAGCAACGCGAAGTGCTTGCCGAGCATGGCATCGACATAAAGCCCGGCGCGGATGTCCTTGGTCGGGAACACGGTGCCGACCTGGACCGAACTGCGCCCGTCTGAGGCATAGATCTGCTTGAGGTCGACCGATGTGGCCGGATAGATCAGCGCGCCGGGGATCGGATAGCGGGTGACGCCGCGGCGGAACGAGTGGATCCGGCCAGTCAGGCGCTCTTCGTCGCCTTCGCCCAGAAAGTCGATCTGGGCCATGATCCCTCCGGGAGTCTTGGCATCCTGACGCTGGGTGCGCACCGAGGCGAGCAGCCAGCCTTTGCCGACACGAATCTTGACCTGGCTGCCAACCTGGCCGGCCAGCGCGACCGAAGGGTCATCGTCGCCGCCGCATTCCTGCAAGCGCTGCAGATCGAGCGCGATCGCCGAGCCTGACCCAGCGATTTCCAGGACGATGCCGATCGGTTCGCGGGCGTTGTCAAAGGTTTCGGCAACAGCCTCGGCCGCGCCGGTTGGAATTTCGTGCGCGGCGGCCGGCTGCGCTGATCCGAAGCCCTGGGCGCTCATATCGCTCATCTTATCCAACCTTTTTCCCTTCGCGTCAGCCGGTTGGCCAACGGTTCGGCAATAGATTGAATGGGTTAAGATTGGGCTAAATCGGTTAGCCAAACCAGGCCTCAAACCAGAGCGAACAGCCTGCCGGCGAGGAACCCCATGGCGACCGAGATCGCCACTGCGATCAGGCCGTAGAGAAAGCCGTAATTCTCCGCGAACAAGGCCACCGCGCGCTCAAAACCTAGCTTTTTGACTTCAACCTTGCTGATCGCCGAGGCGACCACCCGGCCGCGGGTGATGGCAAAGGTTTCGGCGGTATAGGTACCGGTCTGGACGTTGGAGGGCAGCGCGATGCGGGCCTGGTAGAGCACCTGTTCGGACACGCTGACCCCGCGCGGATCCTGCTGGTACAGCCCGTCGCGCAGCATCAGGTCGACAAGCCCGCGTGAGAACCGCGCCTGTTCGCGCGGGTCATAGGCACCGATCGGCGAAAGCTGCAGCCAGGGCAGGCCCAGCTCGTAAATCGCTGCGGTCTTGTCATCGACAATGCCGCGGATTGGCCGCGACGAGGCGACCGCGAAAAACGACGGGGCCGAGCGGAATTCGGTGCTCTCGGCGTTGACCCAGATCCCGGCAATGCGCTGCTTTTCGCGCAGGACAATGGCGTTGGTCGGTCCTTTCAGGACCACGACAATATCATAATCGCGTCCGGCACGGGTGCCTTCGGGGGTCAGGATCGCGCCGAACAGCAACAGCTCGGTGCCGCGAAAGCCCTGGCGGACCTGAACCTCGTGCTGCGAAATCTCCGGCACCAGGATCGGATCGCGCGCGCCGGTCAGGAGCAGCATCGAAAGAAGGAGCAGGACATATTTCACAGCGGCGTCACCGTGTAGATCGCGTCGGGCTGCCAGCCCAGCCCCAGCGCCATCCGCAACGCCACCACCAGCACGATCGCCGCCAGGGCAAAGCGCAGCCGCTCGGCTGGCAGCCGCTCGGCCAGCTGGGCGCCGACCTGCGCGCCTGAGACCGAGCCGATCAGCAGCAGCAGCGCCAGCACGATATCGACCGCGCGGGTGGTGACGGCGTGCATCATGGTGGTCGCCATGGTCACGAACAGGATCTGGAACAGCGAGGTGCCAACCACCACATTGGCGCTCATCCCCAGGATGTAGAGCATCGCCGGAACCAGCACGAACCCGCCGCCGATCCCCATCAGCATGGTCAGAATGCCGGTGAACACCCCGAGCAGCAGCGGCGCCAGCGGCGAGATGTATAGGCCCGAGCGATAGAACCGCCAGCGCAGCGGCAGGCTGGCAACCATCGGGTGGTGGCGGCGTTTGCGCGCGGGCAGCGGCATTCCGGCTTTCTGCGCCTGCAGCGCCTGCCACGATTCGTGCGCCATCACCCCGCCGATCCCGCCGAGCAGCAGCACATAGAGCAGGTTGATCACAACATCGATCTGGCCAAGCTGCTGCAGCACCCGGAACAGCGCGGCGCCAATCACCGTACCAACGATCCCGCCTGCGACCAGCACCCCGCCCATCTGGAAATCAACCCCGTCGCGGCGAGTATGCGCGAACACCCCCGAGACACTGGCGCCGGTGACCTGGCTGGCGGCCGAGGCGGCGGCAACAGTTGGCGGGATGCCGTAGAAGATCATCAGCGGGGTGGTCAGGAACCCGCCGCCAACCCCGAACATGCCCGAAAGGATCCCCGTCAGCGCGCCAAGCGCGACGATTACGAGGCCATTGACCGAAAGGTTGGCGATCGGGAGATAGACGTCCATGTTCCGCTAGCAGGACTAACCCAGCGCGGTGTCGGAAAAAAGGCTTGGGTCGCTAGAAACCTGCGGACAGCGTTACCGCCGGTCCTGATCCGGGTGCGGCATCGCCGGCGACGCGGAACCGCCAGTCGGCCGAAACCCGCCCGCCTGCTGCTCCCAGCGGCACCGCGAGCGTTGCGGTCGGCCCGACATCGAGCCGCTGGGCACCGCGCTGCGCCCCGCCCCAGGCCCCGGCCCCGGCGCGCAGTTCAAGCCGTCCGGAACTGAGCAACGGCCGTTCCAGCCGCGCCTGACCGTCGGCAAACATGGTACTGCCCTTGCCCCCAACCCAACCGGCCTGAACATATGCCTCGGCCCTGAGGCCCAGCGGCAGGGGTTGCGGCGGAAATTCGCTGACCAGCGCCGCCGCGGGGCGGATCACATCGCCGCTGAGCGTGCGGGTGACCCGCGCTTCGGCCATGGCGGCTACCGCAACCTTGGGCAGCGGGCGGAGCGACAGCCCCAGCGCAGCTTCCTCACCGCGCGGGCGTTCCAGCGCCGAGCTGACCCGCAGGTACGCTGCCGGACGGTGCGGGCTTGATGGCGCCAGGTGATAGCGGATCACCGCCCCGGCCTGGCTGGCGCCGTAAGCGCCCGAAGTCAGGTTGGCCCCGGGCAGCCCCGCTCCGGGCAGGTTATAGCCGTTGCCACCGCGACGCAAGAGCAGCCAGGTATCGCCCGACCAGCGCCGCTTGCTCGCTTCTGCGCTACGGGGTGCGGCGGGTGCGGCGGCCAGCGGCGGGCGCACCGCGAAGTGCTGGGCCAGGTCGGGCGGCAAGGCGAGGCCAGAGACCCCGGCCAGCCACAACAGCTGGTGACCGGCGGCGATCCGGGGGGCATCGGATGCAATCGGCGGCGCCGAACCGGCTGACGGCAGCATCGCCATGGGCCGCGGCAAGGCGGGCTCGATCGGGGCGGAGCTGATTTGCGGTTCGGCCAGTGCCAGCTGTGGCCACAGCGGCGCGGTCTGCAGGACCGTCGCCTTCGGGGCATTTGCTGCCGGCGCATCGATCTGCGCCATGACTGCGGCGATAGCAGGTTGAGCCACTTGGCTTTCACGGGTCTGCGCCGCGACCGGCCAGTCCCACACCGCGGCGCGGAAGCCAACCCAGCTGGTCAGCAACAGCGCCAGCGCGATCAGTGGCTGGCCGCGGCGGGTCTGCGTATTCATGCCCGCACTTCGCGCAAGGCCGCTGCGGGATGAAGCTCGTGCGCGGTCTTGTCCCAGGCGACAGCGCCAGTCCGCAACGACCGCAAATAGGCGGCCAGCGCGCGGCGTCCGGCCATGATCGCGATGATATTGCCGATCGGAATGCGCAGCACCGAACGCAGGCCTTCCACGGCGCCATACTCGCGCGCGGTGAAGGCGGCGCGCAGGCCAGCACGCCACAGGAAGCCGAACAGGCTGACCACCAGCATCACCCGCAGCACCGGCGATAGCGGCGCCGACCCTTGCCAGCCAGCCAGCTCAGCGGCGATCAGCACACCATCGACCAGCAGCAGCAGGTAGGCGATTGCCAGCACCAGCGCGGTCAGCGGTCCACGGCGATCGCGCAGCGCCATCCACAGCTCGATCGGGCGGGCGCTCCAGCCCATGCGCTCCCAGCCCTGAAAGGCAATGCCGTGAACCCAGCGGGTTTTCTGCCGCACTGCCGAAGCGAGCTCACCGGGGAAGTAACTGCGGGTTGCCACCAGCGCGCCATCGGCATCGCGCAGCCGCAGGAAGCGGCTACCCCGCCCGCCGCGCGACAGCTCGAGCCCGAGCTCGTAGTCCTCGGTCAGGGCCTCGGGCGAGAACGGTCCGGCCTGGCCCTGCGCAGCGCGGCCCTGGGCGAGCGCGGCAAGCGCGTCGCGAGCAAGACCGCAGCCAACCCCGGCGGCCGGCAGCGCCGCGCCCAGGTGATCGCGCACCACCATCGCCTTGGCGTGGCTTTCGGCAAATTCGTCGGCGTAGTGTCCCCCGATCCAGCGCGAAGCGGGGTGCAGTTCGGGACGCACCGGCAGCTGGACGAAATCGCAGCGGGTCAGTTCGCTGTCGATCGCTTCAAGCGCGGCGGGGTGGACCATATCTTCGGCATCGTGAAGCACGACGCTGGCAAAGCGGCTGCCGCTACGCCCCTCGTCAGCGCAAAGTGCAGCGTAGAGCCGGTTGAGGCAATCCGCCTTGGTGGTTGGGCCGTGCGCCCCGTGGATCACCAGCCGCACTCTGGAATCGTCGCCCGCCCCGCTGCTCGCCGCGGCCAGCGTCGCCGCGTCGTTGGCATAGCAGCCGACATAGATCCGCAGGTTCGGCTGCGGCCAGGCCGCGAGCATATGGCCAATCGTGGTGGCAATCACCGCGCTTTCCTGAAACGCCGGGATCATCACCGCCGCCGGACCCATCAGCGGCCCCTGGCCAAAGCCGGGGCGCAAGGCGCGGGTCGGCGCGCGTCCGGTCAGCCGCAGCCACAGCCAAGCCAGATCGAGCGCGAATTCGTCAGCCAGACCAACGCAGAACCAGAACGCGGCAAAGGCGAGCAGCTCGCGCTCGAACGCCAGCAGCCAGTGCAGCGTGGCAAATACCCCAGATCCCACCTCGAACATGCCGCTGCTGCTGCCCTCCCTGCAGTGCACCTGAACGCCAAGCCTATCCGCAATAATACGGGGATGCAACGCGATCGCTGCAGACGAATCCCATCGTGGGAAAACCGGCGCAATGCTCCGCTTTCGATTGCCAGCGCCGCCGGGTTGCGCAATTGGCCAGACCATGACCCGGCGCCGCCATCCATTCTCCCCGCTCGCCTCGCTGGCAGCGCGGCTGTTCGGCGGCGAGGCTGGGGCCGGGGTGCTGCTGATCGGGGTCGCAATCGCCGCGATCCTGGCGGCCAATTCGCCGCTGGCCTCAGCCTACCACGCGGCATTCCACCACCCCTTGACCTGGACCCCGCTGGCCAAGCTGAACACGTTGCACCTGTGGATCAACGACGCGGCGATGGCGCTGTTCTTTTTCGTGGTCGGGCTGGAGATCAAGCGCGAGGTGCTGGACGGCGAGCTTGCCTCACCCGCGCGGCGGCGCCTGCCGGTGCTGGCGGCGGCGGCAGGAATGGCGGTGCCGGCGCTGATATACCTGATGGCCGGCGGTGCCGCGCCCGAGCTGCGCATCGGCTGGGCGATCCCGGCCGCGACCGACATTGCCTTTGCGCTGGGGGTGCTGGCGCTGGTCGGCAACCGCGCGCCGCCCGCGCTCAGGCTGTTCCTGCTGACCGTGGCGATTGTCGACGATCTCGGCGCGGTGGCGATCATCGCGGTGTTCTACACCGGCTCGCTCAAGCTGGGCTGGCTCGGTCTGGCTGCAGCCCTGCTGGCCGGATTGGCCGTGCTCAACCGGCGAGGGGTTCCGCGCGGCTGGCCCTACGCCGTGTTGGGCGCGGTGCTGTGGTACGCGGTGCTCAATTCGGGGGTCCATGCCACCATAGCTGGGGTGCTGGCGGCGCTGACCGTGCCGATCAAGCTGGATCGTCACGGTGACAGCCTGCTGCTGAGGATGGAACACACGCTGGCCCCGCTCAGCGCTTACCTGATTGTCCCGCTGTTCGGCTTTGCCAATGCCGGGGTGGCTTTGACCGGCCTGCGCCCGGCCGATCTCGCCGCGCCGCTGCCGCTGGGGATCATGCTCGGGCTGTTTGTGGGCAAGCAGATCGGCATCCTCGGCGCGATCTGGGCCGCGACCCGGCTGGGCATCGCCGCGGCCCCGGCGGGAGCCAGCTGGCGTCAACTGTGGGGCATGGCGCTGCTCTGCGGGATCGGCTTCACGATGAGCCTGTTCATCGCCCAGCTGGCCTTTGTCGGCAGTCCGGCGCTGGTCGAAGCGGCCAAACTGGGGGTGCTGACCGGCTCGCTGCTCTCAGCGCTGGCGGGCTATGCCTTGCTGCGATCTGCGCCGCCTACCAGCTCCCCTGGTTAGGCATACTCACCCAGGGCTCGGCCGGTTCGAGCCGCCCGTTCTGCAGCAGCTCGACCGAGATCCCATCGGGCGACTTGACGAAGGCCATGTGGCCATCGCGCGGCGGGCGGTGCATGGTGTGGCCAGCGTCGATCAGCTTCTGGCAGGTCGCATAGATATCCTCGACCTGGTAAGCGAGATGGCCAAAATTGCGCCCGCCGCTGTAATCCTCGGGATCCCAATTGTGGGTCAGCTCCACCTCGGCCAGGCCTTCCTGACCGGGCGCGGCGAGGAAGATCAGCGTGAAGCGGCCCTGCTCGCTGTCAAACCGGCGCACTTCTTTCACCCCGATCAGCTCGAAAAAGGCAATCGTTGCGGCGGGATCGCTGATCCGGATCATGGTGTGGAGGTACTGGGTCATACCGGACCGGCTATCACCCCCGTGGCGCAAAGGAAAGGCCCGCCCCGGCTGGTGCCGGGACGGGCCACGTTCTTCCTGCTGATCCTGATCAGAAAGCGAGCTTGACCGCGCCAACCACGGCATCGTCCGAGAAGCCATCGACCGTGGCCCCCTCGACGCCAATATAGCTGACCCCGACCGAGAGCTTGTCGGTGACATTGTAGGTCGCCCCGACCGAATAGTCGAAGCCGCCGCCGGTACCGCCGGTCAGAAACTTGGGCGACTGGGCGCCGTCGGCATAGCCAAGGTGCGCCGAAAGCGCGACCGGAGCGTCGGGGATGCTCACACCGAGATCGGTGTAAACATAGATGTTGTCATCGCCGCCCAGCGAATCCTGCTCCCACGCATAGGCCGCGCCAACCTTGGCCGAAACCGGACCCATGGTGGTTGACAGCGAAGCGTAGGGTTCGAAATAGTTGCCATCGCCGAACGTGCCATTGGGATAGGCGTAATAGGTCAGGCCAACATCGGCGGTAAGGCCGCTGGTGACTTCACCGGTCCAGCCGGCATAAAGATCGATCTCGGCCGAACCATAAACGTCAAGCAGGTCCTGCTCGAGGCTCGAGGCCCAGGTGCCGACATAAAAGCCGCTGGAATGGTTGACGTTGATCGAGCCCTGCACCGCGAAATCGCCGGCCGAGAGCGACAGCCCGCGGAAGCGGTAGTCGGTCACCCCGGTGACATAGCCCGACACGGTGATGTCGGCAGGAGCTTCGGTTTCTGCGGCGGCTTCGTCGGCGAAAGCGGGTGTGGCGGCAAGCGTGCTGCCAACAAAGAGGGTAGCGGCGGCAAGGCCGCGGATGGACGTAAGCATGGCAATTCCCTTGCGGTTGGTTGTGCTTCGTCCCACCTGCGCGCGGGGCCGTTGCTGCTCGTTGTGGCGGCAATCGGTCCGTGCAAGCGCTGACCTGCACAAGAATGCTGCGCTGCACAAGAGGCAGGTGGCGAATTATTTCGCAAACGCAGCATGTGTTGCCCGATGGCAACGCCCCGCTGCTCCGGGGGCAGCGGCAGCCATTGTCGATTGATCCTCAGGCGTTTATAGCGCGCCGAGCGACAACGCCCGGCCATGCTGAAATCCCTGCGCACCCTGTTCCGCGCTGCCGAAAGCGCTTCCACCGCCGCTCTGCCCGGCGGCACCCGCGCCTATGCGGTGGGTGACATCCATGGCCGCGCCGATCTGTTCGCGGCGCTGATCGAGGCTGTCGAGGCTGATGACGCGGCGCGCGGAAACGCCGAAACCATGGTGATCCTGCTCGGCGATCTGGTCGATCGCGGCCCGGACAGCGCCGGCGTGGTCCGCCTGGCGCGCGACTGGCAAGCGCGCCGTCCGCTGCGGATTCTGATGGGCAACCACGAGGAAATGTTCCTCGACGCGCTGGAGAGCGATGAAGTGCTGCGCCAATTCCTGCGCTATGGTGGGCGCGAAACCTTGCTGTCCTATCCGATCGATCCGGCCGCTTACGTCCGTGCTGATCTGGGCGAAGCGCGGCAATTGGCACAGGCCGCAGTCCCCGCTGAGGACATCGCCTTCATCCGCGCGTTCGAGGATTGGGTGCTGCTGGGCGACTATCTGTTCGTCCACGCCGGAATCCGCCCCGGCGTGCCGCTTGAGGAGCAGCGTCAGGCCGACCTGCGCTGGATTCGCGAGACCTTCCTGACCCACCCTGACAGCTTCGGCCCGATGGTGGTCCACGGCCACACCATCTTTGCCGAGCCCGAAATCCGCCGCAACCGCATCGGCATCGACACCGGCGCCTATGCCTCGGGACGCTTGACCGCGCTCGGCCTCGAAGGCACGGCGCGCTGGACGATCGAAGCGCGCGAGGAAGCTGGCGCGATCCATATTGCACAGGGGAATCTTTGATGAAAATTGCGATGGTCGGATCGGGCTATGTCGGGCTGGTATCGGGGGCCTGCTTTGCCGATTTCGGCCACGAGGTGGTGTGCATCGACAAGGACCCGGCCAAGATCGAGAGCCTGCACGCCGGAATCATGCCGATTTACGAGCCGGGGCTGGCCGAACTGGTCACCTCGAACGCAAAGTCGGGACGGCTTACTTTCACCACCGATCTCGCCGAGGGGATCGCGGGTGCTGCGGCGATCTTCATCGCGGTCGGCACCCCCAGCCGCCGCGGCGACGGCCATGCCGACCTCTCCTACGTCTATGCGGTCGCCGAGGAAATCGGCCAGCACCTGAAGAACGACGCGGTGGTGGTGACCAAATCGACCGTCCCGGTGGGGACCGGCGATGAGGTTGAACGGATTCTCTCCGAAGCCGGGCTCAAGGTCAGGTTCGCGGTCGCCTCCAACCCCGAATTCCTGCGCGAAGGCGCCGCGATCGGCGATTTCAAACGCCCTGATCGGATTGTCATCGGCACCGAAGACGAATGGGCCCGCACCGTGATGACCGAGGTCTATCGGCCCTTGTTCCTCAACAAGGCACCGCTGCTGTTCACCAGCCGGCGCTCGTCCGAACTGATCAAGTATGCCGCCAACGCCTTCCTCGCGGTCAAGATCACTTTCATCAACGAGATGGCGGATCTGTGCGAAAAGGTTGGCGCCGATGTCCAGGACGTGTCGCGCGGGATCGGGATGGACGGGCGGATCGGTGCCAAGTTCCTTCACGCCGGCCCTGGCTATGGCGGCAGTTGCTTCCCCAAGGACACCCTGGCGTTGCTCAAGACCGCCGAGGATTACGAAGCCCCGACTAGAATCGTCGAGGCGGTGGTCAAGGTCAACGAAGCGCGGAAACGCGCGATGGGCCGCAAGGTGATCGAGGCGCTGGGCGGGACTGAGGCGGCGCGCGGCAAGAAGGTCGCGCTGCTTGGCCTCACGTTCAAGCCCCAGACCGACGACATGCGCGATGCCCCCAGCATTGCGATCGCCATGGCACTGGCCGACGCCGGGGTGGAGGTTGCCGCCTATGACCCCGAAGGGATGGAGCTGGCCAAGCCGCTGATGCCCGAAGTGACGATGTGCGCCAATCCCTACGCCGCGATCGAGAACGCCGACGCCACCGTGATCGTCACCGAATGGGACGCCTTCCGCGCGCTCGATTTGGGCCGGGTCAAGGCCGCCGCCCGGGCGCCGGTGCTGGTCGATCTGCGCAACGTCTATGATCCCGCCGAAGTGCGGGCCAAGGGCTTCAACTATGTGAGTGTCGGGCGGCCCTGAGTTCGCTCGGCGATTGCGCGGCGCGCGTATCGCCTTGCCCCGCTTGCCATGCTAGCCTCTCGTCACGAGGGGTTCCCGCATGGCCGACATCTTCCTGTCCTACAACCGCGAGGACAGCCCGGTTGCCCGGCGCTTTGCCGAGGTGCTGGAGCAGGAAGGCTTCAGCGTCTGGTGGGATAGCGCGCTGCGCTCGGGCGAGGCTTATGACGTGGTCACCGAATCGGCGCTGCGCGATTCCCGGGCGGTGGTGGTGCTGTGGTCGCCGCGCTCGGTGGTGTCGCGCTGGGTGCGGGCCGAAGCGACCCTGGCTAACCGGGCGAACAAGCTGATCCCGGTGATGATCGAGGCCTGCGAGCGGCCGATCATGTTCGAGCTGACACAGAGCGCCGAGCTCGGCCACTGGCAGGGCGATGCCGGCGACAGCGCCTGGCGCGGGTTTGTGACCGATCTGGCGCACCGCCTCGGAGCTGAGCCAACCGATGACCGCGCAACCGCTCCAATCGCTGCGCCTGCCCCGACGAAAGTGGCCGCCGAACAGATGCTGGCGGTGCTGCCGTTCGACAATCTCTCGGCCGATCAGGAAATGGATTTCTTCTCGGACGGGGTCAGCGAGGAGATCATCGACCGGATCACCCGCGGCTCGCGGATCAAGGTGATCGGCCGGACTTCCAGCTTCCGCTACCGCGGCGCGGACAAGTCGCGCGCGGCTGGCGAGCTGAGCGCCAGCCATGTGCTCGATGGCTCGATCCGCCGCAGCGGCGAACGGGTGCGGGTCAGTGCGCATCTGACCGACGGCGTCAGTCAGACGAGCCTGTGGTCGGAGCGCTTCGACCGCGATCTCACCGACATCTTCGCCATCCAGGACGAGATCGCCGAAGCGATCGCCGAAGCGCTGCACAGTACTTTTGCCCGCGGCGATGAGGTCAGGCTCAGTCCGGCAATGTATGACCTTTACCTCAAAGCCAGCCCGCGCACCTTTGCGCCAGCCGAGCTGCGCGAGCTGGTGCCGCTGCTTGAAACAGTGACCCAGGCCGAACCGAGGTTCGCCGCCGCCTGGGGGCGCCTCGCCTATCTGCGCTCGTGGACGCTATTCTACGAACCCTATGCAGGGCACCCAGCCCTGGCCGACCAGATCGAAGCCGAGGCCCGGCGAGCGCTCGAACTCGATCCGGGCAACGCCGAGGCGCTTACCGGCTTGATGCACCGGCTTCCGACTTTTGGTGCCTTCGGCGAGATCGATGGCCTGATCGAGCGGTCGCGGGCGCTGCCTGGGGTCGACAGCAAGGTCTATTCCGGACGCATGCTGCGGATGATGGGCCGGGTGCGCGAGGGCGCCGCCGAGTCCGAACTGGCTTTCCTGCAGAACCCTCAGGATCCGATGCTCGCCAACATGGTCGCGCTCGGCCGAATGGCGCAGGACCGCGCGGCCGAGGCGGTGCCGGTGCTGGAGGAGTTGCTCGCCCGCTCGCCCGGTATCGTCTTCGTGGTCGCCAACTTGATGCGCGCGCATGCCTTCCTCGGCAACTGGGAGGCAATCGACCGGCTGCTCGATCCGGCCGCCGGACGCTCGCTCGGCGAATTTGCCGCAGGTTTGCCATTCATCGCCGCCAAGCGCGATCCCAGTCCGGAGAACCGGGCCAAGCTGCGCGACGATTGCCTGGATTATTTTAGCCGGACCGGGGTGATCGATGTCTCGCGCCTGGTCTATGCCGCGCACATGGGCTTTGCCGGCGAGCTCTACGACCTGCTCGACAGCGCCCGGCTCGGTCCGCAAGGCACCGCCGACGACATCATGGGGCCCGATGCCTACTCCACCGGCATGCTGTTCTGGCAGTCAATGCCCGAGGTCCGCGCCGACCCGCGCTTCGTCAAGCTCTGCGCCCGGCTGGGGCTGGTCGAATTCTGGCTGGAAAGCGGCAAATGGCCGGATTGCGCCGATGGCACCCCCTACGACTTCCGCGCCGAATGCGAGAAATATCGCGGCGTGGCGGGAGATCGGTTTTTCGGCTGAGCCGGGGGCGCTCAGAAACATCCGGCGGCGAGCCCGGACCATAACGCCATTGGGAAGCAAGGGATCGCGCGGCCGGCGCGGCGCCAGGGTTGGCGCGCGCTGGGGGCGGCGGACGGAGTTGCGACCTGACCCGGCGCCCGTCTGCTGCGCTGGGGGTCAGGGCTCCGGCGCAAGGCCAAAGCAATCCGGGTCGGCGGCCGGCCGGACACAGCGGGGCGGATTACACGTTCCCCAAAACTGCGCCCGCGCGGCTGATCGTGCCGCGCCACCGTGCGAATATGGACCTGCGGTGATTGCCGTAGTGCCAGGCCACGGTTGTCCGTCAGATGCTATCCGCTCGTCATCCGGCCTTGCCGCTTCTGACGCTGGTTTCGGCTTTGCCTGGGGTAACGCCCCCGCATCGCCCGCACCCGCGCCGGCCGCGGCCTTCCATCGCCAGGCTCAGGATGAGCGCGTGAGGGAAGGCAAGGACGAGACTGGGACTGGCCTGGCCCCGCCCCCGATCCTCAAGGGCCTTCTGGTGAGAAGGTGGCGGGCATATAACCGATTTGGTTTGTTTTGTCAAGATCGCCGAACCAGCACGGCCACGCGCTCGCTCAATCCAGATAATAGACGATCGTCGTCACCACCCGCACCTTCTGGTCCGGGGTGCTGGCGGTGCTGCTGCCGCCGCCGTATTCGTCGTCGCCGCCGGCTTCGTCGCGAGCCGAGACCGAGAAGTAGCCCTGGGTGGCCGAGCGGATTCCGCCGACGTCCGAACCCGAATCGTCGGCGAACTTCTCCGCGGCGCGGCGCGCGTCCTTGGTCGCCTCGCCGATCATCTCGGGCTTGATCGTATCGAGCTTGGTGTATTCGAAGCTGGCCGAGGTGCTGCCCACCACCAGTCCCTGCTGGGCGAGCGCGTCCTTGCCGGCCTCGACCTTCTCCACGCCAGCAACATTGGCGGTGGTGAAGGCGATCGCGCGGCTGACCGCATAGACCGTGCGGCCGGTCGGCTTCTCGTCGATCACCTCGTTGGTCACCGAGATATCGGCGCTGCCCGGCGCGGTGATCGTGCCATCGAAGCCCTGCGCCTTGAGGAAAGTCTGGATCAGCTTGGTATCGGCATCGACCTTGGCCAGCGCCTCGGCGAGGGCATAGGCGCTCTCGGAGTAATTGACCCGCCAGCTGGCGCGGTTGGCGGTAACCTCGCGCTCCGCCACCCCGCGCACGGTCACCTCGCGGTCGGCGCGCTTCATTTCGACCATGCCATTGGCCAGTGCGACCGAACCGAGCCCGAACCCCGCAGCGAGGATGCCCGCGCCGGCCAGCCAGGCGATGCGGTTGTTCTCGGAAATCGCTAAGCCCAGTTTCTGCAGCACGCTCATGGCACTTCTCCTCGCTGCCGGCACAATGGCCTTGACGACTGAACCTGCGATGAATTGTGCATAATTGGCGATGAATGGAGTAAGCTCAATCCTCCCCCGCCGGGGGAGGTGGCTCGCGCAGCGAGACGGTGGGGGGCACGCGAGAAACAGCCGCGGCAGCGGCTGCGCGCTATCGCGCGCGACTTGTACGCCCCCCTCCACCGCTTCGCGGTCCCCCTCCCCCGCTGGGGGAGGATTGGTCGCGGGAACGGAAAATTTCGCCAGGGGGCCTGTAAGCCGGGTTCTGTCCTGGCGGCGGTTTCCGTTAGGACCCTCCGCGCAGGGGCAGCCATTCCTCTAGGCGTTGTGTTGCCACAACGCTCAAGCAACCAACCCGGGCGGTCGATCGCGAACCTACAGTCTGCTGTCGGGCCGAAGCCCAGCCTGGTCTTGCGACCAGACGCGCCGCCCCTATTCGGTCTTGCTCCGGGTGGGGTTTGCCGTGCGGTGACTGTTACCAGCCCCCCGGTGCGCTCTTACCGCACCCTTTCACCCTTACCTCCGTTTGCACGGAGGCGGTCTGCTCTCTGTGGCACTTTCCCTGGACTTCCCGGCAAGCCGGCCGTCCGGCGGGCGTTACCCGCCACCCTCGTTTCGTGGAGCCCGGACTTTCCTCGGCACTCTTGCGAGTGACGCGGCTGCCCGGCCCCCTGGCGAGTGGTAGGTTTAGGGGATGGGGGGAGAAACCGCAACAAGTACACGTAACCAGACAGGCATACGGCCATTCCCAGGTTGAAGCTGAATCTCTACCGGGTTAGGTCGCCAGCCTATGAACAGTGACATAACAGAACAGAGGCATGGATGGCGGACGGGTTGGCTGTCCAGCATTCAGGAGTTTGCTGATTCCGAAACCCAGTCTCGAATGTGGCTCGATCCTACAAACACCAATCCCCATTGGTCATTCGTTGAAGTCAATTGTTGCTACTTCGATCGTTTATATCTGTCAGTTGGGGGATATGATTGGGCCCTTGGGCGTGGTTTCATTTGCGAAGAAGAAGTCGAAGCGGTTGCCGAATTTCACAAGATCGCCGGCATCTATCGTAGCCCTACAGACGACTACGATCATAAGGCAATCTTGGAAGACACCGGATGGAAAAATGTAGTATTTGCTGCCAAGAAGGCACAATTAGCGCTCAGCAAATTGCTCAATACGCAAGCTGAACTCAAGCTTCTTCTGGAACCTTGATTTCGCTTTCATCCGTATGAGCAGACCTACCTAGTCTTCCCCCCATCCCGATCCAGCAACAGCGCAAACAGCATCGCCGAAATCTCCCCATCGGGCACCCCGTCGAGCTTGTGCGGGCGCCAGCGGCGCTGGAACGCGCGCACCGCGGCGTGGCCATCCGCCATGTCGTAGCCCCAGCGTTCGAGCGCGAGGGTGAAGGCGCCGTCGTTGTCGAACGGGCTGGGCATCCGCGCCCGCGGCGTGCGCAGCGCGAGGCGGTGGGCGGCGAGGAGGTCCCAGTCGAACAGTTCGCCGGGATCCTCCTTGCGCGCCGGGGCAACGTCGGAATGGCCGACGACGTTGGCGCGGGGAACGTCGTGGCGCTGGACGATCTCGGCGAGCAAGGGCAGCAGCGCTTCCATCTGCGCGTCGGGGAACGGGCGGTAGCCGAATTCGTGCCCCGGATTGACCAGCTCGATGCCCACGCTGGCCGAATTGACGTCGGTGATCCCGCGCCAATAAGACTTGCCGGCGTGCCAGGCGCGGCGATCCTCGCGGACCAGGCGGTGGACCGATCCGTCCTCCTCGATCAGGTAATGCGCCGAGACCGAAGCGACCGGATCGCACAGCCGCTCCAGCGCTTCCTCAGCGCTTTGCATCCCGGTGTAGTGGAGCACCACCATCGACACCGGTTCCTGGCGCTCGTTCCAGTTCGGAGACGGGGTTTCGTAGTGGATGAGTTCGCTCATGCCCGAAAGTCTCCCCCCCTGGGGGAGGTGGCAGCGCGAAGCGCTGACGGAGGGGGCTTTCGGGGCTTGCTCTCCCCCTCCGACCCGCCTGCGGCGGGCCACCTCCCCCAGAGGGGGAGACTTTGGGAGGTTGCGCGCCCTATCACCCCGGCAGCACCGCGCCCATCACCAGCGCTTCCTCGCTGAGCGCGAACTGCAAGCCCCCGCCGCAGCGCGCCGCGATCTGGTTGAGCATCCAGGCTGCGGCGGTGCGGCTGGAGAGTTCGTCCGTGGGCAACGAACCATCGAGCGCCTGACCGATGGTGGGATCGAAGGCGATCTTCGGACCCGAGGCACGGACCACAATCTCGCTCGCGCCGCCGCGGCTTTCGGCGCCGATATCGAGCGTGCCGCCGCGCACCAGCGCATCGATCCCGATGTGCGAGAGGTTGAGCAGCACCTTGACCGCCGGCTTGGGCAGCGCCGTCACCCCCAGCGACCAGTTGAGCGAAATCCGCTCGTTCCCCGCCACCAGCGCCTCGATCAGCGCCTTGGGTTCCTCGATCCCGACCGAATCGCCAAAGCCCCCGGCGGCGCCGAAAGCGAGGCGGAAGAACTTGAGCTTGTCGGCGCTGGTCCGGGCGCTCTGTTCGAGCAGCTCCATGCAGCGCTTGCGCATTTCCGGGTCTTTCTCCTCGGCGAGGAGTTCGAGGCCGTTGGTCATCGCGCCCACCGGGCAGAGCAGGTCATGGCACAGCCGCGAACAGAGCAGGCTGGCCAGATCAATGCTGGTTGAGTCAACGGCGGTATCGGTCATGGCGGATCCCTGAATGCTTTGAACCCCCTTAGCCGCCCACGACTCGCGTGGGAAGCACCACAAATGCGCCCGGTTGATCGCGCCAGAACCGCGCCTCGCCGCCCGCAACAATCGCCCAGATCCGACCATCGCCGCTGGCTGATGCGCGATCAATGACGGAAGGCTCGGCGAGGCCATCGGGGTGCGAGTGGTAATAGCCGAGCAGTTCGAGTCCGCCTGCCCTGGCACCGCGATGGGCCGCAATCAGCGCCTTGGGGTCGATCTCGAAATGGCGCATCGGCTCGGGATGGACGTTGGCGGCTGGCTGAGCCAGCGCCACGCGGCTGCCCTTGCCGAGCAGCAACCCGCAGCATTCGCGCGGGTGGGCGAGCCGCGCTTCTTCGACCAGTGTGGCCACCGTGCCACTTGTCAGTTCAACGACCATCCCCAAGTAGTTAGCAATGAACGGGGAGGAACGCATCATTTCCGGCACGCTGGCCGGCGGCGAGCGGCTCGACAAGGCCCTGGCCGAAGCGAGCGGGCTGTCGCGCGAGCGGATCAAAGCCTTGCTGGGCGAGGGCCGGATCGCGCTGGACGGGCGGGCGGCCGGCGCAGCCCAGCTTCAAGCCCGCCGCCGGCACCCAGTTCGCAATCCGCGTGCCCGAGGCCGTTCCAGCCGAGGCCCAGGCCGCAGGACATTCCCGCTCAGCATCGTGTTCGAAGACGAACACCTGATCGTGATCGACAAACCAGCCGGATTGGTTGTTCATCCCGCCGCAGGGAACCTCGATGGCACCCTGGTCAACGCCTTGCTCCACCACTGCCGCGGCCAGCTTTCGGGGATTGGCGGGGTCGTCCGGCCCGGCATCGTCCACCGCATCGACAAGGACACCTCCGGCCTCCTGGTGGTCGCCAAGACCGACAAGGCCCACGAAGGGTCTGGCCCGCCAGTTCGCCGACCATTCGATCGAACGCGCCTATCTGGCCGTTGTTGCAGGCCTGCCAATCCCGCCCGCCGGAACCGTGCGCGGCCACCTCGGCCGGTCCGACCATGACCGCAAGAAGATGGCGGTGCTGCACGAGCTCAACAAACGCGGCAAGCACGCGGTCACCCACTACAAGACCATGGAAAGGCTCGACTCTTCCAGCCTGGTCGAATGCCGGCTCGAGACCGGGCGAACCCATCAGGTCCGCGTTCACATGGCGTCAATCGGCCATCCGCTATTGGGCGATCCTGCCTATGGACGCACCCCTGCGCGGCTTCGCTCGCGCCTTACCGAACTTCACTTCGCCCGCCAGGCGCTGCACGCCGCAGTGCTGGGCTTTGTCCACCCGGTTACGGGGGCAGCCTTGCGTTTCGAGTCGAAGCTGCCTGCCGACATGGCGGGGCTGTTGGTCGATTTGAGGAGCTAAATCTTCTCTTTTGTGTTACGCATTATTCCCATGTGGCTGCCGCCGGGGGATGCCTCTAAAGGGTCTCTTAAGGGTAGGTCGACGATGAAAGGACGAATGTCTAAGATGTCTGAACCCGCACGCAAGCTCCCCGCCCGCACCGGTCTGGCGATGCCGGCCCTTGGGCCTGAGCAGAGCCTCAACCGCTATCTGGCCGAGATCAAGAAGTTCCCGGTGCTGACCGCCGAGCAGGAATACATGCTCGCCAAGCGCTATGCCGAACATCAGGATCCCGAAGCCGCCAAGCAGCTGGTCACCAGCCACCTGCGCCTCGTCGCCAAGATCGCGATGGGCTACCGCGGCTATGGCCTGCCGGTTTCCGAGCTGATTGCCGAGGGCAACATCGGTCTGATGCAGGGCGTCAAGAAGTTCGAGCCCGACCGCGGTTTCCGCCTCGCCACCTATGCGATGTGGTGGATCAAGGCGTCCATGCAGGAGTTTATCCTGCGCAGCTGGTCGCTGGTCAAGATGGGCACCACCGCGGCGCAGAAGAAGCTGTTCTTCAACCTGCGCCGGATGAAGAAGAACCTCGACGCTTACGAGGATTCGGACCTTCACCCCGATCAGGTCAAGAAGATCGCCACCGATCTTGGCGTCTCCGAGACCGAAGTGGTCAACATGAACCGGCGGATGATGATGGGCGGCGATGCCTCCCTCAACGTCTCGCTGCGCGAAGACGGCGAAGGCCAGTGGCAGGATATCCTCTCTGACGACGGCCCGCTGCAGGACCAGCTGGTTGAGGACGCGCAGGAGGCGCGCAACCGCCACGGCCTGCTGGTCGAGGCGATGGACAGCCTGGGCGAGCGCGAACGCCACATCCTGACCCAGCGCCGCCTGATCGAGGATCCCCAGACGCTTGAGGAGCTGAGCCAGGAATACGGCGTCAGCCGCGAACGCGTCCGCCAGATCGAGGTCCGCGCCTTCGAAAAACTGCAAAAGGCGATGCTGCGGATCGCGAGCGAAAAGCGGCTGCTGCCGGCAGCCTGATGGGCGGGGATTGCACGCCTGCGCGCAATTGGTAAACCGCAGGACGATGGCAAATTGGTTGCGGCCCGCGCCGCCGACAAAGCAGGATGGCCTTGCCTATCGCCTTGGCTGGTGGCTGGGGCGCGGGATCATCTGGTTTGTGGGCCTCAGCGTCGCCCTGACGCTGCTCTACAAATGGGTCCCGGTGCCGGTCACGGTGACCATGATCGTCGATCCCAACGGGATTGAAAAAGACTGGGAGCCGCTTAGCCGGATCGACCGCAACATGGTCAGCGCGGTGATCGCGGGCGAAGACGCCAAGTTCTGTTCGCACAATGGCTTTGACAGCGAAGCGATCGAGAAAGCGATCGAACGCAATGTCAGCGGCCGCAAACTGCGCGGCGGCTCGACCATCAGCCAGCAGACCGCCAAGAACGTGTTCCTGTGGCAAGGCACCGGCTGGAACTCGTTATGCCCGCAAAGGCCTGGAAGTGTGGTTCACCCTGCTGATCGAGAACATCTGGGGCAAGCGGCGGATCATGGAAGTTTACCTCAACGTCGCCGAAACCGGGATCGGCACTTACGGGGTCGAGGCCGGAGCGCAGCGCTATTACAACAAGAGCGCGGCGCGGCTGACCCGGGTTGAGGCCGCACGGATCGCCGCCGCCCTCCCCAGCCCCAAAAAGCGCGCGGTCAACGGCGCAAAAGGCTTCACCCGCCGCCACGGCAACGCCATCGCCGCGCGCAGCGGCGTGGTCAGGAACGAAGCGCTGGATGCGTGTGTGTATCGGTAATGCGAAAAAGGGAGGGGCACTCGAGTGCCCCTCCCTCTCTTCATTTCGCTGTGCTGGTCTGCTTGATCAGAAGTCGTAGCTGATCCCGACCTTGAGCCGCCAGACCGACGAGGAGAAGTTGATCTGGTTGTCGCCTGCAAAGGTGTTGCCGGTGTAGCCCGAGATCACATAGCGACCCGCCGAATCGACCCCCGCAACCGCCGGAACGATCAGCGTTCCGGAACCCGGAATGCGCGCACGGCCAAGGTTGGCAATATCCTGCAGTCCGGCAAAATTGCGGCGGCGCTGGACGTTCCAGTTACCATCGAGGAAGTTCAGGAAGTTGTCCATCGTCGCATAGAGCCGGATCTTGTCATTCTTGCCGAAGAACAGGTTGCCGGGTCCGGGGATCTCTTGCGAGAAGGACAGATCCATGTCGAAATACCAGTCATTCTGGCAGGCGTTGCGGGTAACCGTCCGCCCCCGGAACTTGCGGGCGCAGCCAACGCTGTCGATGAAGGTGTCAAGGTCTGCCGCATTCTGCGCCGCGGTGCGGATCACAGCCCCGGTGGTGGAGTTAAGCGTGTCGATATAGACCACGTTGGGGTCGGTCGGTCCGCTGGGGATATAGACCAGCGCGTTGTCGTTGCCCGAAACGCTGTCACCGAACACCCCGCCGCCTGACCAGGTCAGGCTGTAGGGCCGCCCCGAACGCGCGACGAACGTGAGGCCCAGCCGGGTATCGAGGTCCTCGATGAATTCCTCGCGGAAGTTCAGCTGCGCGGTGATGTTGTGCTTGCTGCCGAAGAACCCGGGCGAGGCCGCGGGGTTCTGCCGATCAAACGCGGCGGTGTTGTCGTAGTTCGATCCGGCGGTCGAATTGTAGAGATTCCGCCGATCCTGGGCATCGGTGTAAGCGTAACCGAAGCTGAAGAAGGTCGAGCCGCCCTGGGTGAACACCCCGCCATTGAAATTCTTGGAGAGAATGAACGAGGCGATCTTGCTTTCATAGCTGCCGGCATTGGTCAGCATCAGTTCGTCGTCGCGGCTGGTGCCAAAGCAGGCGGCGTTGACGTCGGACCATACCGGGCCGCCGTCCACACCGACAAAGCTAGCGGTGCAACCCGCGCGGGTCGGGTCGATCGCTTCATAGATCGGACGGTTGTCGATGGTGAAGCCTGCCAATCCGCGGGCGGTATTGACCGTCTGCGAAAGGTCGATCACGTTGAACGGGTTGCGGTACTTCGAATAGATATAGTCAAGGTTGATGTTCCAGCCACTGAAGAACCCGCTATCGGTGAAGTTCAGCTCTGACGAGAACCCGAAGTTGGCGCGCAGCACAGTCGGGGTCTTGATGTTCGGATCGATCGACTGGGTATCGCCGCTCGCCGCCGCAGCCTTGGTCTGCCCCGCGGTCAGCAGGCAGGCCGGAATCCCGGTGAACGCGCCCGCAGCGTTGACCACATCGAACACGCCGTTGCTGCACGGCGCGTCCTGGGTGCTGGCGCCGGCCTGGAAGCCGTTGTTCTGGAAGGCGTTGCCGAACCACACCAGCGGATCGCCGCCAGCGAAGATCCCCACCCCCGCGCGCAGCTGGGCACGGCGGAACACGGCAAAATCGCCCGCATCCCAGGTGAAGGCCAGGCGCGGCATCACCACCGCCGGCAATCTGCTGAAGCCGGTGGTGTTGGCAAAGCCATAGCGGGTCAAGAAGGTCGGGTTGGCGGTCGGGCGGCCGCCGTCGTACCAGTCCACCCTGACACCGCCGACCGCCGAGACGCTGTCGGAGATCTGCCAGTCATCCTGGGCGAAAACCGAATAGATGCTGCGGTTGAAGCGCGCGGCCAGGTCGTTGATGTCGCCGGTCGGCGAATAGTTGCCGAACGCGCCTTCGACCGCGCCGCTGACCGTATCGCCGGCGCTGGTGGTGGTGTTGTTGTTGCCCGAGCCGGGCGAGAGCAGGCCGTTGGTCAGGTCGGTCAGGCTGCGGAACGCCAGAGTGGTGGTCGCGTTCTGGACGAACAGGTTATACAGCTTGGCCTGGTTGATTTCGGCGCCGAACTTGAACTGGTGATCGCCGGCATCCAGCTTGCCGACCGCGCGGTATTGGTGGATTCTGGTGCGCAAGTCATTGGCGGTGCGCGAAAACCCCGGGCCTGCCGAAACCACGCCGTCAGCACCGGTGGGATTATCGATCCCCACCACGATCCGCACCAGCGGGCTGCCAAGCTGGGCCTCGCCGCCGCCGATCGGATCCTGGAGGTCCTGCACTTCGGAGCGCGAGAACCGCACTTCGGTTGAGAACTTGTCGCTCCACTGCGAATAGAGCCGCCCCGAATAGTAGTTCGATTCGGTGCCTGAAAGGTAGAAGGTATTGCGCCCGACCGCGGTGTTGGCGAAGGTTCCGGTCGTCGCCAGATCGTCGGGCCGTTCGGTCGATTCTTCCAGCCGCTGATAGGTCACTTCCACACGGTGATCGTCGTTGACCTGCCAGTCGGCACGGGCAAAATAGCGATCGTTCTTGAAGTTGCGGCTGAACACCAGATCGCCGGTATCGATGGCGAAGATCCGGTTGATCTCGGCGCGGATCGCCTCGAACTGGGTCAGGCTGACCCCTGGCATCGACACCGGGTAACCGGCTCCGCTGGGGCCTTCGTCTTGCGACTGACCGGCTTCCTGATGCTCATAGCCCAGAAACACGAACAGCCGGTCCTTGATGATCGGTCCGCCGAAAGTGGCACCCCAGCGCTTCTCCGGCTTGACCGGCGCAACCTTGATCCCGGCCACGCGGTTGCCGCGCATCCCGTCGTCGGCATATTCGAAGAAGCCGCCGAAGTGGTATTCGTTGGTCCCCGATTTGGTCACCGCGTTGATCGCGCAGCCGGTGAACTGCCCGTAGTCGACGTCGAACGGCGCAAACTGAACCTGGGTCTCGCGGATCGCCGCGTAGGGGATCGGGGTCGAGCTGCGCGAGGAGAAGCCGGTGTCGTTGAGGCCATAGGCATCGCCCTGGCTGATCCCGTCAACGGTGAAGGCATTGCCGCGATCGTTGCCGCCAAGGCAGGAAATCCGGTCCTGCCCCGAACCGCCATCGTCGCGATCAAGGCTGACCCGCGGGTCGACCCGGATAACGTCGCGGATATCGCGGTTGAAGCTGGGCGCGGCGTCGAGGATCTCGCTCGAAAACGCGGTGCTCGGCCCCACCGCGAGCTGGGTCAGCTTGACCCGGGTGCCGGTCACCACGATTTCACCGGCGCCCGAAACCAGCGTGAAGGTCAGGCTGGTGTTGCCCTGCAGCGAGGTGTAAACCTCGCCAATCTTCTGCCCTTCGTAGCCATTTGCAGAGACCGAAATCTCGTAAGGCCCGCCGGTGGTCAGATTGACCGCGTTGAAGCTGCCGCCGGCGCCGGCGGCCAGGGTCCGCGAGGCACCGGTGCGCAGATCGGTGATGACAATTTCAGCACCGCCGATCGGGTTGCCGGTTTCGTCGCGAACGTCGCCTTCGATCCCGGTGGTGATCTGCTGGGCCATGGCCGGCGTCGCGGCGAGGGCGCAGGCGAGGGAGAGGCTGGCCGCGCTGGCGGCGAGGAAGAACCTGAGCTGCATTGTGTTGTCCCCGAATGATCCTGGCGGAACCAGGAGCCTAGATAACTGAAAAAAAGCTCGGGCTTGGCGAATCGCCTGCCCCGATTTGCTGCCACGCTTCTACAGGCGCGACGTCGCGGCCTGAACATCTTGATGTGACAGTGGGTTGACACTGCCCCTCAAATGACACGAATCCCGCTCCACTGCGGCAAATGTGCAACGCTTGGCAGCGGCGCGGCATGCTGTAAGCATTGTCGCCATGAGCGGGGCGGATCACCACGGCCATTCACACGGCGATCATGGCCACGATCATGGCCATTCGCACAGTCACGGCCAAGGGCACGGCCACGGGCACGGTCACCACCATTCGCACAGCCATTTCACCCCCGGCAGCCACGGCGGCGCCTTTGCCCTGGCGGTCGGGCTCAACGTGGTGTTCGTGGTTGTCGAAGTGGTCGCCAGCTTCCTTTCCGGCTCGGCGGCGCTGCTGGCGGACGCCGGCCACAACCTGGGCGACGTGCTCTCGTTGCTGCTCGCCTGGGGGGCCAGCGTGCTCGCCGCGCGGCCGCCGCGCCGGGGCTATACCTATGGCCTCAAAAGCTCCTCGATCCTCGCCGCGATCGCCAATGCCGCACTGCTGTGGGTGGCACTGGGGGCGGTGCTGCTCGAAACGCTCGAGCGGTTCTGGGAGCCGCAGAAGGTCGATGGCGGGATGATGATGGCGGTCGCCGCGATCGGCATCGCGATCAATCTTGGCTCGGCGCTGCTGTTCATGCGCGGCAGCAAACACGATCTCAACCTGCGCGCCGCGTTCCTCCACCTGATGGCCGACGCGGTGGTCTCTGCCAGCGTGGTCTTCGCCGGCCTCGTCATCCTGCTGACCCGGCAGGACTGGATCGACCCCGTTACCAGCCTGATCATCACCGTCGGCCTCGCCTGGGGCAGCTGGGACCTGCTGAAAGACGCGGTGAAAATGGGGCTACTCGCCGTGCCGCGGCACATCGACGAGGCCGCGGTGCGCGACTACCTGGCGGGTCAGGACGGGGTCGAGGCGGTCCACGATCTCCACATCTGGGGAATGAGCACCACCGAAAGCGCCCTCACCGCGCACCTGGTGATGCCGGCGGGAGCGCCGGGCGATGCGTTCCTGAAGCGGCTGGCAGGGGAATTGGAGACGAAGTTCGGTATCCACCATGCGACGGTTCAGGTGGAAAGCGGGGCGGACTGTGCGGTGGAGTGCAGTTTGAGCTGAAAATCCTCCCAGGAACAGGGAGGTGGCAGACCCGAAGCGGCTGACGGAGGGGTCGATACCTTACCGCAAACGCCACGCCCCGAGGAGAGGTTCCACCCCCTCCACCACCGTGCTGCGCCCGGCGGTCCCCCTCCCCGTTCCGGGGAGGATCAAGCCGCCTCTTCCTTGCCCTTGAGCACCCGCACCGGGTCCTTGCGGCCTTCGACCACGTCCTTGTCGACCACCACTTCGGCGATATCGCTTTCGGTGGGGACGTCGAACATGGTGTCGAGCAGCAGCCCTTCGACGATCGAGCGCAGCCCGCGGGCGCCGGTTTTGCGTTCGATCGCGCGCTTGGCGATCGCTTCGAGGGCGTCTTCGGTGAAGGTCAGCGCAACGTCTTCCAGATCGAACAGCTTGGCATACTGCTTGATCAGCGCGTTCTTGGGCTCTTTGAGGATCTTGACCAAGGCCTCGACATCGAGGTCTTCGAGCGTCGCGATCACCGGCAGGCGGCCGACGAATTCGGGGATCAGCCCGAACTTCAGGAGATCTTCAGGCTCGGCCTTTTGCAGCAGCTCGCCGGTGCGGCGCTTGTCAGGATCGGCAACGTGCGCACCGAACCCGATCGAGCGCTTCTGCAAGCGATCGGCGATGATCTTTTCGAGGCCCGAGAACGCCCCGCCGCAGATGAACAGGATGTTGGTGGTGTCGACCTGGAGGAATTCCTGCTGCGGATGCTTGCGCCCGCCCTGCGGCGGCACGCTCGCAGTAGTGCCTTCCATCAGCTTGAGCAGCGCCTGCTGCACCCCCTCGCCCGAAACGTCGCGCGTGATCGAGGGATTCTCCGCCTTGCGGCTGATCTTGTCGATCTCATCGATATAGACGATCCCGTGCTGGGCCTTCTCGACATTGTAGTCGCTGGCCTGGAGCAGCTTGAGGATGATGTTCTCGACATCCTCACCGACATAGCCCGCCTCGGTCAGCGTGGTCGCATCGGCCATGGTGAAGGGCACATCGAAGGTCTTGGCCAGGGTCTGGGCCAGCAGGGTCTTGCCGCAGCCGGTCGGGCCGACCAGCAGAATGTTCGACTTCTGCAGCTCAACCTCGCCGCCTTTACCGCTGTGTTTCAAGCGCTTGTAATGGTTGTGCACCGCCACCGAAAGCACCCGCTTGGCGCGGTCCTGGCCGATCACATAGTCATTCAGCGTGGTGAAGATTTCCTTGGGGCTGGAAACTCCGCCATCTTTCTTGCCGGCGATCCCCGCTTTGGTCTCTTCGCGGATGATATCGTTGCACAGTTCGACGCATTCATCACAGATGAACACGGTCGGCCCGGCGATGAGTTTCCTCACCTCGTGCTGCGATTTGCCGCAGAAGCTGCAGTAGAGCGTGCTCTTGGCGTCAGATCCGCTAAGTTTGGTCATGCTTCCTTCCAAACCCCCGCAAGCGGGGAGATTCGCAGCGACTCTAGCCGCGCAACACCATTTTTCAATACAGCCTTATGACACAGCCATATTGCCGCCGCCTGAAGCGCCAAGGTTACTTATTCCTTGGCGCCGGCATCCGCACCATCGCCTTCGGGGCGGGTTTCGAACACCTTGTCGACCAGCCCGAACTCCAGCGCTTCCTGCGCGCTGAGCCAGGTGTCGCGGTCCATCGCCTCGGTCACCGCCGCGACTGACTTGCCGGTGTACTTGGCATAAAGCTCGTGCATGGTGTCCTTGAGCCGCATGATTTCCTTGGCCTGGATCTCGATATCGCTGGCCATGCCGCGCGCCCCGCCCGAAGGCTGGTGGACCATGATCCGTGCCTGCGGCAGTGCGATCCGCATCCCCGGCTCGCCCGAAGCGAGCAGGAAGCTGCCCATCGAGCAGGCCTGGCCGATGCACACGGTCGAAACCTTGGGCTTGATGTATTGCATGGTGTCGTGGATCGCGAACCCGGCGGTCACCACCCCGCCCGGCGAGTTGATGTACATCGAGATATCCTTGCTGGGATTCTCGCTTTCCAGGAACAGCAACTGGGCAACGATGATCGAGGCCATGTGATCCTCAACCTCGCCAGTGACGAACACGATCCGCTCGCGCAGCAGCCGCGAATAGATATCGAAGCTGCGCTCGCCGCGGCTGGTATTCTCGATCACCATCGGCACCAGCGCCCCGGTTTCGGGATCGCGGTGGTAATTCCCTTGCGCGCTGCCGGCGCCGTACAGGTCGATCATGAGGCCCTCACTGGTTGAAGCCGTTATGTCGGCGCTGCCACCGATATGTTCAAGGGGGTTAACGATTTGGGGAGGAGCGGGCGCGCCATTTTGGGTCTACTCTCGGCGCGACCAAGCGAAAGGAACCGACATGCTCGACACCGTAATCAAGGGCGGCAAGCTTTACGACGGACTGGGCGGCGCACCTGTTATCGCTGATATCGGGATCAAGGACGGCAAGATTGCCGAAGTCGCTCCCGCCATTTCCACTCCCGCGCGCGAGGTGTTCGATGCCGCCGGCGCGATCGTCACGCCCGGGTTTGTCGATGTTCACACCCATTACGACGGCCAGGTCTGCTGGGACGACCAGATCGATCCGTCAGCCAGCCACGGCGTCACCACGGTGGTGATGGGCAATTGCGGGGTTGGCTTTGCCCCGGCCCCTCCTGGCGGCGAGCATGAGCTGATTTCGGTGATGGAGGGGGTCGAGGATATCCCCGGCACCGCGCTCTACGAAGGAATCGAATGGGGCGCGTGGGAGAGTTTCCCCGAATACCTCGACTATCTGGCGAAGCGCAAATACGCGCTCGATATCTCGGCGCAGATCCCCCACGCGGCCTTGCGCAACTATGTGATGGGCGAACGCGGCCGTGCCAATGAAGCCGCTACTGCCGATGACATGGCGCGGATGGCCGAGCTGGTCGAAGAGGGGCTGGCGGCGGGCGCGGTCGGCTTTTCGACCTCGCGCACGATCGGCCACCGCGGCATCGACGGAGTTCCGATCCCCGGCACCTTCGCCGCCGACGACGAAGTGATGATGCTGGCCGAAGCCATGGCCCGCGCCGGGCGCGGGGTGTTCGAGCTGATCCCGGCGGGGACGATCGGCGAGCTCAAGGCGCTGGGCGGTGAACACCACACGCTGAGCGAAGAGGTCGACCTGCTCGACCGGGTTTCGCAAGTCAGTGGCCGCCCGGTCACTTTCACCCTGATCCAGACCGACGAGAGTCCCAATTTGTGGCGCGAGATGCTCGACAAGGTCGAGGCCGCCAATGCCGGCGATTCCCGCCTTTACCCGCAGGTGGCCTCGCGGCCGATCGGGATCGTCACCAATATCGCCACCTATCACCTGTTCGAGCGCCGCCCGAGTTATATGGCGGTCGCCAAGTTGCCGCTGGCAGAGCGAGTGGCGGAAATGCACAAGCCCGAAGTGCGCGCCGCGATCCTCTCCGAAGAAGATGTGCCGACCGGCAACCACATGCTCTCGGCCAATGCCTACCAGATCTTCAAGGGCGCCTGGCCGCGGATGTACGCGATCGAACACCCGATCGACTACGAGCCCGACGATACGCTGAGCTTTGCCGCGCGCGCCGCGGCGGCGGGGCAGAGCAACGAGGAATTCATGTATGACTTCCTGATCGCCGATGGGGGCCGCGGTTTTGCGATCGTGCTCGGCGCGAACTATCACGAGCGCAATTTCGACGTGATGCACCAGATGCTGACCCACCCCGATACGATCACCGGGCTGAGCGATGCCGGGGCGCATGTGAACATGATCTTCGACGGGGTCGCGCCGACCTATCAGATGATCCACTGGTCGCGCGACCGCAGCCGCGGCGCGCGGATTCCGCTGGAGTTCATCGTCGCCAAGCAGACCAAGCGCAACGCCGACCTTTACGGAATGAACGATCGCGGCTCGATCGAGCCGGGCAAGCGCGCCGATATCAACGTGATCGATTTTGACCGGCTGGCGCTGGGTCCGCTTGAAGTCCACCGCGATTTGCCCGCGGGCGGCTCACGTATCCTGCAGCCCGCCTCGGGCTATCGCGGCACCTGGGTCAACGGAGTGATGACCCGCCGCGACGATCAGGACACCGGCGCCCGCCCCGGCCGGCTGGTGCGCAGCGGTTAGGTAGCAGCGCCCATCCGCGCGGCGATGTAGCGGCGGATGTCCAGGCTGGTGTCCTCGATCCCCAGGTACCAGCCGTGATCGTGAATGCGCGAGCCGATCCCGCGCTGGACCCGTTCGCACACCGCCCAGTCCTGGCGGTTGACCAGATCCCAGAAATCGACCGCGTCGGCAGGATCGAAATCAGGTCTCGCCATTTCGTCCTTGTGGAACAGGAAGCGGCATTCGATCCGGGTGTGGTCGGGTGCCAGCGGCCACAGCAGGAACGCGGCGACGTGATCGCTGGCGACGCTGAGCATCAGGCCGGGATAGATCAGCTCGCCCTTGTGGCGGACCTGCTCTTCCTCACTCAACCCTGGGAAGCAGGCGCGCGTGGTGGTGCCGCTGGCGGTGTAAGTGGTCGCCCCGGCGCGGTGCGGAATTCCCAGTTCCCAGTCGAGGTGACTGCCACCATCCTTGCGGAATTCGGGGACGATCTCGCACAGTTCGGGGTGGACCGGGGCGCAGTGATAGCACTCGTTGTAGTTCTCCAAAATCAGCTTCCAGTTGGCCGCGACGTCGTAGCTAAGGACCGGCCCGGTGCGCATGTCGGTCAGTGGATAATTGGCCAGTCGCCGCGCAGTCTGACGCGGTTTCGGCAGCGAAGTCGGGAGCGCCCACTGGAGTCAGGTTGAGGAACACGAACCCGCCCCAGCAGGCCACCCCGACCGGATGCAGGCTGAACTCGCGCTTGTTGAGCCCGCTGCCGGTCCCCGGCGCCGCCAGCAGCTCGCCGTCGAGCCCGTAGGCCCAGCCGTGATAAGGGCAGCGGATCACCCCGCCGATCACCCCGCCGGGCAGTTCCAGCCCCCACTTCGCGTCATTACCGGGATCGCAGATCCGCGAGCCACGGTGGCGGCAGACGTTGTAGTGCGCGCGCAGTTCGCCCGCCTTGGTGCGAACCAAGAGCACCGATTCGCCGCTCAACGCGATCACCTGGTGGCTGCCCGGCTCCGCAAGATCCTCTTCGCGCCCGACGCAGACCCACTCACGGGTGAAGATCGCCGCCTGCTCCGCCGCCCAGGCTTCCTGGGTGACGTAAGCGCTGCTCGGCAGCGATTTTTCCAGCCCTGTTCCAGCGGTCATCGGCGTCCTCGGCATTGCCCGGTTGCCAGCATAGGCGGATCGTGCGACCCCTCAAAGCACAAGATCGGGGGAACACGCTGATGAGCGAAGCCGGGCAAGCTGCCCATCCGCCGCGGGTGATGGGCTTTCTCGACGTCGCGCTGTTCTACATCGTCACCGGGATTTCGCTGCGCTGGATCGCCACCGCCGCCGCGGCCGGACCGGGATCGCTGCTGGTCTGGCTGGGCGCGTTCCTGTTGTTCTACATTCCGCTGGCCTTGTCGGTGCTCGAGTTGTCCTCGCGCCATCCCGATGAAGGCGGGCTCTATGCCTGGTCGCGGCGCTCGTTCGGCGATCTTGCTGGGTTCCTGGCCGGCTGGTGCTATTGGACCAGCAATCTCCCTTATTTCCCCGCGGTATTCTATTTCGCCGCGAGCAACGCGATTTTCATCGGCGGCGAAGACTGGCTGTGGCTGAATGATCATCCAGCGTTCTTCATGGGCTTCGCCTTTGCTGCGCTGGCGCTGATCTCGTGGCTCAACATCGCCGGTCTCAAGCATGCCCGCTGGCTGCACAACATCGGCGCTTACGGGATGTGGTTGCCGGTGGCGGTGCTAGGCGTGCTGGCGGTGTTGAGCTGGTTTGCCCAAGGTTCGGCCACCGAATTCAGCGCCGCTGCTATGGCCCCCAGTTTCGAGCTCAAGCACATGCTGTTCTGGGCCTCGCTGGCTTTCGCCTTTTCAGGCTGCGAGACCGCCTCGTTCATGAGCGAGGAGATCAAGGAGCCGCGCCGGACAATTCCGCGCGCGCTGGTGGTTTCGGGGGCGGTGGTGGCCTCGTGCTATATCCTTGGCACCGTGGCGGTGCTGGTGATCCTGCCGGCGGGTGAGGTCGATGCCATGTCCGGGTTGCTTCAGGCGGTCAGCACCGCAGCGGCAAGGCTGGGCTGGCTGTGGCTGGTGCCGGTCACCGCGCTGTTGATCACGCTGGGCAATCTTGGCGCCGCTGGAGGCTTTCTGGCGGCAACTTCGCGGATTCCGTTCGTCGCCGGGATCGACCGGACCCTGCCCCCGGCGTTCGGCAAGCTCCACCCCAGATACGGCACGCCGCATATCGCGATCATGACCCAGACCGTGCTGGGCGGGCTGTTCGTGTTCCTTGGGCAAGCGGGGACCACGGTCAAAGGCGCTTATGACGTGCTGGTTTCGATGGGGATCATCACCGCTTTCGTCCCGTTCCTGTTCGTGTTCCTCTCGTTGATCTCGGTGCAGCGCGAACCCGCCCGCGCCGAGGCAATGCGGATCCCCGGCGGGCGTCCGGTGGCGATTGCAGTCGGCTGCATCGGCCTGGTGGTCACCAGCTGCGCGATCGGGCTGGCCATGCTGCCCGCCGCCGATGAACCCAACAAGCCGCTGGCAGTCGCAAAAATCATCGGCCTGACGGCGATCCTGATCGGCGCCGGCTGGGCAGTCTTCGCCAGTTCGCGGCGCAAGGCGGCGGCATAGCCCGCCACTTGACCATCACCGGTCCTCCAAAGGAGAAATGACATGCGCAGGGCAATTCTGTTTCCATTGATGATAGCGGTAACCGCCTGCGCCTCGCTGCCGGCGGTGCCGCGCACCGATCCGGGTACCGCCGTTGGCCAGACCGCGCTGTATCTCGCCCGGATCGAGGCGCTCGACGATGCCGGGCCGAAGCTGAACTCCGTGCTTGCGATCAACCCCAATGCGCTGAAACAGGCCCGCGCTGCTGAGGGCGTAGCCGGACCGCTGGCGGGCAAGGCCATTCTGGTCAAGGACAACATCGAGACCATCGATCCGCTGCCGACCACTGCGGGCAGTCTGGCGCTGAAGGACAATGTCACCAATCGCGATGCGCCGATCATCGAGCGGCTGCGGACCAAGGGCGTGGTGATCCTGGGCAAGACCAACCTGTCCGAATGGGCCAACATCCGTTCCACGGCGAGCACGTCGGGGTGGAGCGCGGTCGGCGGGCAGACCAGGAACCCGCACGCGATCGACCGTAACCCTTGCGGCTCCTCCTCGGGCAGCGGCGTGGCTGTGGCAGCGGGCATGGCCTGGGCGGCGATCGGCACCGAGACCGACGGTTCGATCACCTGCCCGGCCAGCGTCAACGGGATCGTCGGGTTCAAGCCGACCGTCGGCCTGCTCAGCCGCACCTATATCGTTCCGATCAGTCACAGCCAGGACACCCCCGGGCCGATGACCACCAACGTGCGTGACGCCGCATTGCTGCTCACCGCGATGGCTGGGAGCGACCCCGCCGACCTTGCCACCGCACAGGCCGATCTCCACACCCGCGACTTCGCCGCCGGTCTCGATGCCGCCAGCCTCAAAGGGGTGCGGATCGGAGTTATGCGCAAGCAGGCCGGCAAGTACCCCGGCGTCCAGGCGCTGTTCGACCGCGCGCTGGGCGATATGAAGGCGGCCGGAGCGGTGCTGGTCGAGATCGACTATGATTTCCCGCCCGAGCTGGAGCGCGCCGAGGGGACCGTGCTGTTCTACGAGCTGCGCGAAGATCTGGGCGCCTATCTGCGCGGCCTGCCCGGCAATCCCCCGGTGCGCAGCCTGGCCGAGGTGATCGCTTTCAACAAGGCCCATGCGGCCGAGGAGCTGCGCTGGTTCGGACAAGATCTGTTCGAGCTGGCCGAGACCCTCACCGATACCGAGGTCTGGCGCAAGGCCCGCGAAACCTCGTTGCGGCTGTCCGGGAAGGACGGGATCGACGCGCTGCTGGCCAAGCACAATGTCGCCGTCCTGGTCGCACCCACAGCCGGGCCAGCCTGGCCGATCAACCTGGTTGCGGGCGATCACTATATCCCTGTCGGTGCGGGGACCTTGCCAGCGGTAGCCGGTTATCCGCACCTCACGGTGCCGATGGGGGCGGCCGAGGGATTGCCGATTGGCCTCTCGATCATGGGCGCGCAATGGGCCGACCAGCGCGTGCTCGAACTGGGCGCCGCTTATGAGCGGGCCCGCACTGTGCCTTTGGCACAGCCGTCTTTGCGGCGTTGGGGCGAGTAGTTGCCTGCGCTGCTCCGTGCAGATCGGGTCAGCTTGCATCCCCAGCATTGCGCGGGCAAAGTACCGGCGATGAAGCACAAGCGATCGGAACTGACCCGCGCCAGGATCGTTGCCGCGGCGCGCAGCCTGTTCCTCAAGGACGGCATCGCCGCCACCCCAGTTGCCGCGATCTGCCGCGCCTCGGAGGTGTCGAACGGCGCGCTGTTTCACCAGTTTCCGGTCAAGGAAGACCTCGCCTTCGCGGTCTATAGCGAGGTTCGGCTAGAGTACTGGAACCAGGTGGTCGGGGCGATGGTGGCCGAGGCTGAGCCGCTCGACGGGGTTGAGGCCGCGGTCCGCGCCGCTTTTGCTTTCCTGCGCGAATACCCAGACGTTGCCGCGTTCATGTCCGACGTGACCGGATCGGGCTGGATCGAAAACTATGCCCAGGCCGCCCAGCCGCTTTACGATGCCGGGACCCAGCGCGGCATGGCCTGGGCAATCCCGCACGTCCAGGCCGGACGGCTGCCGCTGATCTCGCCCGACACTTACGTCGCGCTGGTTTCGGGCGCGCCGCAATGGGTCGGGCGGATGATCCGGATCGGCATGGCCACCACCGCGCTCGACACCGTCGGCGAGGAAATGGCGATCATGGTCCGGCGTGCTTTCACGGTGGCGTGACGGGGCTGGTACGGCCTACTTCTTGGCCGCAGGCTTCTTTGCCGGAGCCTTCTTGGCCGGAGCTACCTCAGCCTTTTCAGCCTTTTCGGCCTTGGGCTTGGCTTCCTGCTTGGCCGGTGCAGCCTTGGCCGCCTTGACGGGCTTTTCCTCAGCCTTGGCCGCAGCGGCCTTCTTGGCAGGAGCCTTCTTCGCCTTGACCGGGACTGGCGCCGTGTCTTCAGCCTCGATCGCGGCCTGCAGTTCGTCGCGGGTGACCTGACGCTCGGTCACTTCGGCCTTGTCGAACAGGAAGTCGACTACTTTGTCTTCATAAAGCGGCGCGCGCAGCTGGGCGGCGGCCATCGCGTCCTGCTGGACATATTCGACAAAGCGCTGGCGGTCTTCCTGGCGATACTGCTGCGCGGCCTGCTGCATCAGCATCGACATTTCCTGATTGCTGACTTCGACACCATTGGCCTGGCCGATCTCGGAGAGCAGCAAGCCCAGCCGGACCCGGCGCACGGCGATCCCGCGGTAATCGTCCTTCTCGTCCTCGATTTCCTTGAGTGCAGCGGCAGGATCGACCTCGTTCTGGGCTTCCTGCTGGAGCTGCGCCCAGATCTGCTGGAACTCGGCCTCGACCATGCTTGGCGGCACATCGAAATCGTGGCCCGCGGCGAGCAGATCGAGCAGTGCGCGCTTCATCTGGGTGCGGGTCAGCCCGGCAGTTTCCTGTTCAAGCTGGCCGCGCAGCAGGCCGCGCAGCTGCTCGAGGCTTTCCAGGCCCAGGCTCTTGGCGAAATCCTCGTCAACCTTGGTCTCGCCAGGGACCTTCACCGCCTTGACGGTGATGTCGAAGGTCGCTTCCTTGCCCTTGAGGTTCTCGGCCTGGTAGTCGGCCGGGAAAGTCACGGTGATAACCTTCTCGTCGCCCAGCTTGGCGCCGGTCAGCTGCTCTTCGAAGCCGGGGATGAACCGCCCTGCACCGATCTCCAGCGCCGCATCCTCGGCCTTGCCGCCGTCGAACTCGACCCCATCGAGCTTGCCGAGGAAATCGATGATCAGCTGATCGCCTTCGGCGGCCTTGTGGCCCTTTTTGGCGTCGCTGAAGTTCTTTTGCTGGCCGGCGATGCGGGCCACCGCCTCATCGACTTCGGCGTCCGAAACCGGCACCACCAGCTTTTCCAGCGCCAGCCCGTCGAGCGCAGGCGCGGCGATGGTCGGCAGCACTTCCAGCGCCACGGTCAGCTTGGCGTCCTGGCCTTCGGCGTAGCCTTCGCCAAGTGCGATCTCGGGCTGCATCGCGGGGCGCAGCTTGTTGTCGGCCAGCACCTTCTGGACCGCTTCCTGGACCGAGGTGTTAAGCGCTTCCTGGTGCAGCGCGGGGCCATGCATCTTCTTGACCAGATTGGCCGGAACCTTGCCGGGGCGGAAACCGGGCATGCGCACCTGCGGGGCCATCCTGGTAACCTCACCCTCGATCCGCGCGGCGATATCCTTCGCCGCAATCGTCACCGAATAGGCGCGCTTCAAACCTTCGCTGGTGGTCTCGACAATCTGCATGACTTTACAATGCCTTCTTACAAACCGGTGCGGGCGCGAAACTGGTGCGGGCGAAGGGACTCGAACCCCCACATCTTGCGATACTGGTACCTAAAACCAGCGCGTCTACCAATTCCGCCACGCCCGCGGCCCGACGAACCTTCAAATCAAGGCGTGGCCCTTAGTGGCCTGAGGCGCAAAGGGCAAGCGGTGGTGAACGGGGTCAGCGCAGGCCAAGCACGGCTGACAGCTTTGCCAACCAGGCGCCGCCGTCCAGCCGCACCCCCGAAGCTGCCGCCACCGGGCAATCGAGACAATAGGCCTGGGCCCCGCGCGCGCCGGTCAGCCAGCTTAGATTGCCCAGCGCCTGGGCGAGCTGGGCCTGCTGGCGCTGCGCCACCAGGCCGATCAGGTCACTTCCCGCAGCGGGCACCTGCTCCTCTTCCTCGCCGCCGCCCAATCGCTCGATCAGCGAGGCATAGGGATCGGCGTCGGTGCCGTAATGCTCGGCATGCCAGGTCTCCAGCTTGGCCGCACCGGCGGCCCAGGCCAATGCCTCGTCGAGCCCGCCGAACTGATCGACCAGCCCGAGCTGGCGGGCGGTGCCGCCGTCCCACACCCGCCCCTCGGCGAACCGCGCGACTTCTTGCGGCGTCTTGCCGCGCGACTTGCCGACCAGGCTGGTGAAGCGGGCATAGCCGTGTTCGATGCTGGCCTGCATCATCGCCTCCAGCTCGGGCGTGAAGCCCGACAGCAGGTCGGGCTGCCCCGACAAGGGCGTGGTCCGCACCCCGTCGCCGCTGACCCCGTATTCAGCCAGGGTCCGCTCGAACGAGGGAATGATCGCAAAGATCCCGATCGAGCCGGTGATCGTGGCGGGTTCGGCAAAGATCCGCTGCGCCGGGGTTGCCACCCAATAGCCGCCGCTGGCCGCATAGTTGGCCATCGACACTGCCACGGGGCGGCCACCCTTGGCCTTGAACCGCTCGATCGCCAGCCGGATATGTTCGGAGGCAAGTACCGATCCGCCGGGCGAATCGACCCGCAGCACCAGCGCCTTGGTGTCATCTTCGCTGGCCTCGTCGATCAGCCGCGCGATCCGCTCGCCCCCGGCCACCCCCGGTCCAGCCTTGCCGTCAACGATCTCGCCCGCGACGGTGACCACCGCCACCGCTTCGCCCGGGGTCTTTTCGGGGTGCGCCGCGAGCAGCGCCGCAGGCTTGGTGTGAGCGTAGCGCCCCGGCAAGCTGGTGGAGTAATCCTCACCGGCAATCGCCTTGACCCGTTCGCCGAAGGCCACCTTGTCGCCGATCCTGTCGACCAGCCCAGCGGCGAGCGAGGCCTTGGCGGCATCGCCCCCCGACGCTTTCAGCCATGCCACCGGATCGGCCGCGACCTTGTCGATCTGCGCCTTGGGCCGGGCCTTGGTGACATTGGCCTTCCAGCCGTCCCACATCGTCGCATAGATCGCGCGGCGGGCTTCCTTCGACGGCGCCGAGGCCTGATTGTAAAGGTAAGGCTCGACAAAATCCTTGTAGGTGCCGACCTTGTAAACGTGCGCGGTGATCTTGAGCCGTTCGAGCAGCGCGCCATAGTACAGCTGGTTGCCCCCCGGCCCCATCACGAAGGCCCCGCCGAACGGATCGACCCAGACCTCGCTGGCATGCGCGGCGAGCAGCAGCCCGTCATCGACATAGCCGACCGCATAGGTCAGCACCGGCTTGTTGGCCTTGCGCACCGCGTCCATCGCTTCGCCGACCTCGGCCAGGCTGACCATCCCGCCGCCGGTGAAGCGCGAGAGATCGAGCACCACCGCCTTGATCCGGTCATCCTCGGCCGCCAGCCGGATCGCGCGGGCCAGATCGCGGGCGCGGTATTCCTGCGCCGGGACCGCATCGGACAGCAGCATCTCCAGCGGATCCTGCACCCGCGGCTCCTCGACAATCGCGCCGTCGAGCTTGAGCAGCAAAGCCCCGTCACGAACCATCCCGGCTGACGGCCGCGCGGTCAGCGCCGCGTAAAGCGCCATGAAAAACAGCAGCATGAACAGCAGAACAAGCCCGTCCTTGATGCCGACGAAGAGCTGCCAGACTTTGCGGGCGAATTCCATGCCGGTTCCTTGTAGATCCTTCGCTAGCGGAGATAGGGGGCGGAAGCGCGAAAGGCCAGTGCGCGATCGATCGAGGGGGAATGGCGGACGATGAAGGCGTTTGCTTGCGGTGCTTGCAGCAAGACCCAAAAACCGCCAAACTTTCCCCAAGCCCGCGGCCGCTGCCACAAACCGAATTACAGCAGGAGTCAGACGGATAGGCGGGTTCAGCGCTCAGGTTGAATGCGGGCACGCCTTCGCGGCGACCCGCGAATTGGAGAGAACAGCAATGACCGCATACGTCGTGGCGTCGTTCGGCATCACCAACCAGGCGGGATACGAGGCCTATCGTTCCGCCGTCTGGCCAACTTTGCAGGCGCACGGCTGCACAATACTCGCCGCTGACTATGCTTCGCATGCGCTGGAGGGCAAACCGAACCTTGTTACCGTGATCCTGGAATTCGCTTCCAAGGCGGCAGCATCGGCCTGGTATGCTTCGCCCGAATATCAGGCGATTGTGCATCTGCGGACTGATAACAGCGAAGGCGCGGTAGTGATGGTCGACAAATGGTCGCCGCCGCAATGAAGCGCTGGTGAAGAGTGGCAATGGGCTTGAAACGGGAGAACACCATGAAGGACTTTGCAGGAAAGATCGCAGTCATCACTGGCGGCGGCACGGGGATGGGGCGCGAGCTGGCGCGGGCTTTGGCTGCCGAAGGCTGCTCGGTGGCGATGTGCGACGTGTCCGAGGCCAACATGGCCGAAACCAAGCGCCTGTGTCTGGCCGCCGCGCCGCAGGGAACTGCGGTCAGCACCTATCGCGCCGACGTCGCGATCGAGGCGGAGATGAACGCCTGGGCCGATGCGGTCCGCCGCGATCTCGATACCGACAAGATCCATCTGCTGTTCAACAATGCCGGGGTGGCCGGCGGCGGCAGCTTTGTCGCGGGCAACCGCGCCGAGTGGGAGCGGACTTTTGCGATCTGCTTCTACGGTGTGATCCACGGGGTACGCGCGTTCCTGCCGCTGCTGAAGAACGCCAGCGAGGGTCATATTATCAACACCTCGAGCATCAACGGCTTCTGGGCCTCGCTGGGTGCGGGCCGCCCGCACACCGCCTATTCGGCGGCCAAGTTCGCGGTCAAGGGGTTCACCGAAGCGCTGCAGGAAGACCTCAGAATGCATGCCCCGCAGATCAAATGCTCGGTGGTCATGCCCGGCCATATCGGCACCGATATCGTCGGCAATTCGATGCACATCCAGGGCGGCGCGGCCGAAGAAATGGCGTTCTCGCCCGATCAGCAGGACGCCGATTCCATTGCCCTGAGCGAGGACCAGATCATCGAACTGGCCAACACCAACTTCCGCGACACCGCGCCGATGTCATCCGCCGAAGCGGCACAAGTGATCCTCGACGGGGTCCGCGCGGGCCAATGGCGGATCCTGGTCGGCAAGGACGCCGAATTTCTCGACCAGCACGTCCGCGCAGATCCCGAAAGTGCCTATACGCCAGAGTTTGTGAGAACGCTCGTGGCCAACGGACACTTCACCAGCTTGATCGCAGGCGATTGAGCGGCGGGGGAGGATTTTCCTTCCCGCCTTGCCCCCAGCCCAAACCCCCTCTAAGGCACCGTCTTCAATGACATCGCCGAACCCACCAGCCGCGGGCCGCTATCCAGCCGGGTCCGCCGCGTTTCCGCACCGCGACTTGACGGGGCTTGCTGGGCTCGCCCCGTGGGAGCTGTTGTTCCTGCTTGATGAGGCCGAGCAATGGGTCGAGCTTAACCGCTCAGGCCACAAACGCGATAACCGGCTCGAAGGCCTTACCATCATCAATGCCTTCTTTGAGAACTCGACCCGCACGCTGCTGAGCTTCGAGATCGCCGGCAAGCGGCTCGGCGCGGACGTGGTCAACATGCAGGCCGCGCAGTCGAGCATGAAGAAGGGCGAGACGCTGATCGACACCGCGCTGACCTTGAACGCGATGCGCGCCGATGCGATGGTGATCCGCCACGCCAGCTCGGGCGCGGTGCGGCTGATTGCCGAAAAGGTCGATTGTCCGGTGCTCAACGCCGGTGACGGGCAGCACGAGCACCCGACCCAGGGCCTGCTCGATGCGCTGACCATCCGCCATGCCAAAGGGGCCGAGTTCGCGGGTCTGACCGTGACCATCTGCGGCGACATCCTCCACAGCCGGGTGGCGCGATCGAACATCCATTGCCTGACCACGCTGGGCGCCGAGGTGCGCGTCTGCGCTCCGCCGTCGCTGATGCCGGCCGGGATCGAGCAACTGAAGGTGCAGCCGTTCCATGATTTCGACGCGGCGCTGGCTGGGGCCGACGTGGTGATGATGTTGCGCCTGCAGCAAGAGCGGATGGGCGGAGAGTTCATCCCCAGCCCGCGCGAATACCGCCACCTCTATGGGCTGACGCTGGAGCGGCTGGCCAGGGCGCAGGGCGACGCGCTGGTGATGCACCCGGGGCCGATGAACCGCGGGATCGAGATCGACAGCAATGTCGCCGATCTGGCCGGGCGCTCGGCGATCACCCGCCAGGTCGAGCTGGGAGTGGCGATCCGGATGGCCTGCCTGGATGTGCTGACCCGGCGAACCCGCAAGGTGGAGGGCTGGTCATGAGCAGTCCGCGCCCGCTCACCATCTATAACGGCCAGCTGGTGCTGCCCGGAACCCGGCCCGTCCCTGGATCTTTGCGCTGTGCCGAGGGCCGGATCGTCGCGCTGGGCGGGGCCGAGCCGCAGAGCGATGACCTGGTGATCGATGCCAAAGGTGCGCTGATTGCGCCGGGTTTGGTCGATCTCGGCGTGTTCACGATCGACAAGCCGGCCTTCCACTTCGGCGGGATCACCCGCGCGGCGCTGATGCCCGATCAGGGGACCGTGCTCGACAAGCCTTCGGCGGTGCGGTTCGCCGCGCAGTCGGGCAAGCCCGACCTCTGGGTTCACCCGCTCGCCGCCGCGACCAAGGGGCTTGAAGGTACAGAGCTGGCCGAGCTGGCGCTGATGCGTCAGGCCGGGGCGCGGGCCGTGGCGACCGGGCGGCAGTGGATCGCCGATTCGGGGACGATGCACCGGCTGCTGTCCTACTGCGCGATGCTGGGGCTGACTGTGGTCAGCCATGCCGAAGATGCCGGATTGACCCGCGGCGCGGTTGCTACTGCGGGCGAAATGGCGACCCGGTTGGGCCTGCCCGCCGCCCCTGCTGAAGCCGAAGCGCTGGCAGTGGCGCGCGATCTCGCGCTGGCCGAGCTGACCGGCGCGCGTCTGCACTTCCGCCAGATCACCACCGCGCGGGGGCTGGCGCTGGTCCGCGCAGCCAAGGCCAAGGGCCTGCCAGTGACCGCCGGGGTCACGCCTGCACACTTCATGTTGTCCGACAATGCGGTAGGCGATTTCCGCACCTTCAGCCGGTTCTCGCCGCCGCTGCGCAACGAGGCGGACCGCAGGGCCGTGCTCGCCGCTATTGCCGACGGGACTATCGACGTGATCGCCTCGGGCCACGATCCGCGCGGGCCCGAAGACAAGCGCCTGCCGTTCGCCGATGCCGAACCTGGCATGGCCGGGGCCGAAACCCTGTTGCCGCTGACGCTGAGCCTGGTCCGCGACCGGGTGATCGATATGACCCGCGCGTTCGAACTCGTCAGCACCAATCCCGCGCAGCTGCTGGGGGTAGACGCCGGGCGGCTCGAACTCGGCGCCGAAGCCGATATCGCGCTGATCGATCCGCTGCGGCCGTGGGTGGTCAGTTCGGACAAGATGGCCGCGGCTGCCGGCAATACCCCGTTCGACAAGCAAGGCGTCGAAGGCCGGGTGACCGCGCTGTTCAAAGGCGGGGTGCCGGTGGGGGATTAAAGCAAAACCCCCTCCCGCCCGGAGGCGGAAGGGGGCATTGTTGCTTGGGATGCGACCGTTTTTTTGGTTTGAATTCTTAGCGCTTGCGGGCGTTCGCCGGGCCTGCGGCAACGCGCGTTGCGACCACCGGAGCGGCCGGCTTGGCCGCCGCCTTGATCGCCGGCTTGGCGGCGCGGGCATAGACCGGGGCATTGCTGCCCTTGGCTGGCAGAGCATAGGCGAAGCAGGCCCCGCCGCGGCCCTTGACGGTGCTGCACAGGCCCGAGGCGCCCTTGCCGTTGAGCCCGCCAGCGGCAACCCGCCAGTAGTTCTTGCCGCGCACAGTGGCCTGGGTGATGGTCATCTTGTGGTGCTTGAGCTCGGGGTTCTGCGAGGCGTAGATCCCCCAAGCACGGCGCGCGCCCTGCTGGGTGAAGAAGCTGCCAAGCTGGACCAGATGCGAACTTCCAGCGGCGTATTTGACCGAGGCCTGACGCGGCCGCAGTCCGGACTTGTGGCCGGCAAAGGCGCGCGGCTTCTTGGCCACCGCGGCGCTCTTGGCTTTGGGCTGCGGCGCTACCGCCACCACCGGCTGGGCCACTTCTGAGGAAGCGAAGGCCGAATCGAATTTGCTGGGCGCGGGCGCCTGGGCCGCATCAGCCGGAGCATCGACCGGGCGGTACTGCGCCAGCGCTTCGGCGGTTTCGCCAGTCGCGGGCAGTTCGCCCTTGGCTGCGAACGCCGGAGCGGCGGTGGTTTCGGCGGCAAGCTGTTCCTGCGCAGCACTGGGGTTCAACGCCAACGCGGTCGGCTGGCCCGGATCGACGCGCAGCGGTGCGTTGAGCAATCCGGCGACCCGCAGGGCATTGTCTTCGGGTTTGGCACGCGAAGCCCATTCGACGATCCGGTCATCGACCTGATCGGCGGGAACATCCTGTTCGGCCATGACCCGCGCCTCGCGCCAGCGTCCGTCGAGCGCATAGGCATAGGCCAGGTTCTGGCGCAACTTGACCGATTCGTCGCCCGAACGGACGGCGTCGGCGAGGATCGCGACACCGCGGCCGCTTTCGCCCGCCAGCGCCAGCGCCAGACCAAGGTCGGCAGCAGGAATGGCATCGCGCCAGTCGTCAAGGATCGCAACTGCTTCGCGGCTGCGGCCCTGAGCGATGCGGGCCAGCGACAGCGCCAGCGCAGTACGCGCGGTATTGTCACCCAGCTTCATCGCATCATCAAAAGTGGTCGCCGCCGAATTGAACCGGCCGGCCTTCATATAGGCATGGCCCAGCAGTGTGCGGTACGAAGGCTCGCGCGGGTTGGCTGCGACAAGTGCTTCGGTCAGCCCGATCGCCTTTTCAACCTTGCCCTTCTTCAGCGCATTCTGCGCTGCGGCGGCGGTGCTGTCCGGGCTGGCCTTGGCGACCACGCTGCCGGAAAAACCGGTGCTGGCGACCAGCGCCACGGCGAGCGCGCCGGCCAGGCCGAGCGGGACGCCCAGGGTGCGAAGGCGGGTGGGGATGCGATTGGCAGTCATGAGACGGCTCCCTTCCAAGAAATCGGTCATTTGCGCTTCTTCGCCACATTCGCGGCGAGTTCGGCGACATCGGGTAGATTGTCGAGCAGCTGGTCGAGCGCTTCGGTGACCAGTTGCTGGGCGCTGCGATGGCCCAGCGTGCAGGCCAGCCGCAGCTTGAGGTGGCGGTCGGCATCGACCCTGAGGGTGAACGCGGCGCGGCGGCCATCGGCCAGCGCCGAGCGGCGCTCGCGCGCGATCCGGTTCTGGATTTCCTGCTGGCGCAGCAGCACTTCGGGTACTTCGGCGCCTTCGGGCGACAGCCGGACAATCTCTGCCCCGCCTTCATGGCCCATGTCGTTCCAGCCCAGATCTTCCTGGTGAGCCAGGGCAACTGCGGCCATCTGGCTGCGCATTGCCGGCTTGGCGCCGCCTTTGCGGGCCAGCAGGGTCTGGTTCAACGAAGCGAACGGCTTGATCTCGCTCATGCCCCGGGCTCCCATGGTCAGGAGCCGGCGACGCGGCGACCGAAGCCGCCAGCTTGACGCGACGTACCTTGCTGCGAGACTACGCTGGTCGGCGCGGCAAACACGGTGCGGCGGAAGTTCTTTTCAAGCCGGTCGGAAATGTAGTTCCACAGCTGGGTCACTTCGCCGGAGCTGCGGCCGTTGGGATCGACTTCCATCACTGTGCGGCCATCGATCATCGAAGCGGCAAAATCGGTGCGGTGGTGCAAGGTGATCGGCGCGACGGTGCCGTGCTGCGACAGCGCAACCGCGGCTTCCGAGGTGATCTTGGCCTTGGGGGTAGCGGCGTTGACCACGAAGATCAGCGGCTTGCCGGCGCGTTCGCAAAGATCGACGGTGGCGCCGACAGCGCGCAGATCGTGCGGGCTGGGGCGGGTTGGAACAACGATCAGTTCGGCCACCGCGATCACCGACTGGATCGCCATGGTAATCGCTGGCGGGGTATCGATCACCGCCAAACGGAAGCCCTGCTGACGCAGAACCGCCAGATCGCTTGCCAGACGCGCGACCGTGGTCTGGGCAAATGCGGGGAATTCAGCCTCGCGTTCGTTCCACCAATCGGCCAGCGATCCCTGCGGATCAATGTCGATCAAAACCACCGGTCCAGCGCCCGATCGCTGGGCCTGCACGGCGAGATGCCCGGACAAGGTGGTCTTGCCCGATCCGCCTTTTTGCGATGCCAATGCCAGTACGCGCAAGTTCATTCCCCCTGGACAAAAATCAGGAAACCCAAATCGAGTTGACCGGGGGGATCGCAGATCGTTCCTAATTTTGAGTTAATGCAGAACCCGCCCAGATCGCCGCGATCGCTGGATTTGCGCGATAAATGTTTTGCTAAGCTTCGGATAACTATGGCAGTTAAGTTTACGCAACCGCCGCGGGCCAAAGTCTGCTGACGGCAAGCACCGGCCGGAGCTTAACTTTCCGGCACGAATGACGGGAACTGGGTCATGGGTCGCAAGAAATTTATAGCCGCAGTTCTGGCCGGCGCGGGGGCGATTCTCTGCACCCCGGCGCTGGCCGATACCAAGGCCGGGGTCGATGCCTGGACCCGCGGAGACTTTGCCGGCGCGGTGCGGGTCTGGCAGGCCGAAGCGGCCAAAGGCGATGCCGATGCGCTGTTCAACCTGGGCCAGGCCTACAAGCTGGGCAAAGGCGTGACCCAGGATCTGCCCAAGGCCGAAATGCTGTTCGGCCAGGCCGCCGCGCAGGGCCATTTGCAGGCCAGCGACAATTACGGGTTGCTGCTGTTCCAGCGCGGTGAGCGGGCCAAGGCTTTGCCCTATATCCGCGCCGCCGCCGATCGCGGCGATCCGCGCGCGCAGTACCTGGTCGGGATCGCGCATTTCAACGGCGATCTGGTACCCAAGGACTGGGTCCGCGCCTATGCGCTGGTCAGTCTGGCGCAGCAGCAGGGGCTGGCCCAGGCCGCCCCAGCGCTGGCGCAGATGGACGAGCATGTGCCGATGGAGCAGCGCAAGCAAGCGGTGGCGCTTGCCGCCGAACTCGCCAGCGAGGCTGAGGCGACCCGCGCCCGGCAGCTCGCTGCGGCTGACCTCGGCAGCCAGGTGCCGACCGGCAATCCCGCCGCGGCAAGCGTCGCCAGCCCGCCACCCAAGGCGCCGCCGCGTGCCCCCAGTGTGGCCAGTGCCGGGGATGCGGTCGACAATGCCCGCCGGGTCGCCGGGACCGACAGTCCGGCCACCGCCGGGGCTGACTATGCCCGTCCGGCCGCAGTTGCACCACCGCCCGCGCCGCCTCCTGCCGCCGCCAAGCCGCCACCCGCGCCGCGCCCCGCTCCCGCCGTCGTTGCGGCGCCGGCTGCAGCCGCGACCGGACCCTGGCGAATCCAGCTGGGCGCCTTCGGGGTCGCGGGCAACGCCGATGCGATGTGGGCCCGGGTCAAGGCCCGCCCGGAACTGGCCGGCCACCCGCGCCTCAACGTCAAGGCCGGGACAGTGATCAAGCTCCAGGCCAGCGGCTATGCCAGCCAGCCAGCCGCGCAGGCAGCCTGCGGCAAACTCCAGGCCGCGGGATTTATCTGCATCGCGGTCAAGGGCTGAGCGGAAGAACGGCGCACCAAACCTGCACCACCCTGCCCTCTTCCCTCGCGGGAGAGGAGCTTGCGCATTTCACCCTGGATTAGTCCTTGTACGGGTTCTTCGCGTTGCGCAGCGTTAGCCGTACCGGCACCGCATCAAAGCCCAGTTCCTTCCTGATCCCGTTGACCAGATAGCGCTGGTAGCTCATCGGCAGCTCATCCAGCCGGGTCCCGAACAGCACGAAGCCGGGGGGGCGGATCTTGGCCTGGGTGATGTAGCGCAGCTTGATCCGCTTGCCACCCGGAGCTGGCGGCGGGTTCTTTTCCAGCGCGTGTTCGAACCAGCGGTTGAGCAGCCCGGTGGGGACCCGCTTTGACCAGGCGGCGCGGATTTCGAAGGCAACCTTGAGCAGCGTGTCGAGCCCCTTGCCGGTGCGCGCCGAGACGGTCAGCAGCGGCACCCCCTTGACCTGCGCCAGCCCTTCATCGAGCGCGCCCTTGATGCCGTTGAACAGGCCCGAGGCGGTTTCGGCCGTACCTTGCCCGGCCACGTCCCACTTGTTGACCGCGACGATCAGCGCGCGGCCCTCTTCGAGTACCATGCTGGCGATCTTGAGGTCCTGATGCTCGAGGCCCCTTGTGGCATCGAGCAGCAGCACCACCACCTCGGCAAAATCGACCGCGTGGCGCGCGTCGGCGACCGCCAGTTTCTCCAGCTTGTCGATCACCAGCGCCTTCTTGCGCATTCCGGCGGTGTCGATCAGCCGGACCGCGCGGTCCTCCCCGCTGTCGGGATCGTGCCAGGTCCAGTCGACCGCGATCGAATCGCGGGTGATCCCGGCCTCGGGCCCGGTCAGCAACCGGTCCTCGCCGAGCATGGCGTTGATCAGGGTCGACTTGCCAGCATTGGGCCGCCCGACGATGGCGAGCTTGAGCGGACCCTTGAGGAGCTCGGCCTCGTCCTCCTCGTCGAACGGTTCGGCCTCGTCACCGTCAGGCTGCTTGTCCTCGATCAGCGGTAGCAGCGCCTCGAACAGATCGCCCAGCCCTTCGCCGTGCTCGGCCGAAAACGCGATCGGATCGCCCAGGCCGAGCGAAAACGCCTCAAACAGCCCATGATCGCCGGCCTTGCCTTCGGCCTTGTTGGCGATCACCACGATCGGCACCGAACTTTCGCGCAGATAGCGGCCGATTTCCTCGTCGAGCGGGGTGAGCCCGGCGCGGGCGTCGATCACGAACAGCGCCACATCCGCCCCGACCAGCGCCGCTTCGGTCTGCTGGCGCATCCGCCCCGGAAGGCTGGCGGCGTCCTCGTCCTCCCACCCGGCGGTATCGACGATCGCAAAGTCCAGCCCGAGCAGGTGGGCATCGCCAATCCGGCGGTCGCGGGTTACCCCCGGCTGGTCATCGACCAGCGCCAGCCGCTTGCCAACCAGCCGGTTCCACAGCGTCGACTTGCCGACGTTGGGACGGCCGATGATAATAACCTGAGGGAGAGACATGCTGCGCCCCTGCGCTGGACGCCGGCAATTTGCAAGGTGAACGGCAGAAACCTACCGCGCCGTTAACCATACCCGGCAATCCCAAACTAACCCTTCGGGTGCGACTCCCCGCGCCATGATGGACCGAGTTCTCCTGATGGCGGGTGCGGCGCTGGCCTTTCTGGCCGTTCCAGCCGGAGCGCGCGTGGCGCTCAACGACGATAGGGCAACTGTCACCGGCGGAGGCAGCGCCAGCCTGCCGCCCTACCTGCAATGCGTCCCCTATGCGCGGTCTGTCAGCGGGATCCAGATCCGCGGCGACGCCCATACCTGGTGGGGCCAGGCCGCCGGCCGCTATGCCCGCGGTACCACGCCCAAGGTCGGCGCGGTGATGGCGTTCAAGCCCAGCGGCAATTCGCGGCTTGGCCATGTCGCCGCGGTCAGCCGGATTGTCGATGATCGCACCATCCTGATCCGCCATTCCAACTGGAGCCCGATCAACGGCCGCCGCGGCCAGATCGAGGACAATGTCCGGGTGGTCGATGTTTCAGCGGCGGGCGACTGGTCGGCGGTCAGGGTGTGGTACGCCCCGATCCAGAACCTGGGCGGCAGTCACTGGCCAATCCAGGGGTTCATCTATCCCGGCAAGCCCGGCAAGGCAGAAAAGCTTGATGGGCGGCAGCCCGACCGGGTGATCGCGCCGTCAGCGCCGAAGCAGGCAGAAGACCCGATCGCCGATCTGATCAGAAACAAGCTGGGCTGGTAATCCTCCCCGGAACGGGGAGGGGGAGGAATTAAACCTTTGCCACTGGCGGGTTCTCACCCAGATCCTCGAACCAGGCCTCGACCGGGCCATTGAGTTTCAGCGTCAGCGGCTGGCCGTGGCGGTCCATGGTCTTGCCGGCCTGAACCCGCACCCAGCCTTCGGAGATACAGTATTCCTCGATGTTGGTGCGGACCACGCCTTTGAAGCGGATACCCACGCCGCGCATCAGCGTGTCCTGATCGAACCACTGGCTCTTCGGGCTGATCGCCAGATGATCGGGGGGGAGATCGGCGCCGGCAGTTGCGGCGGGGGGCGTTTCGTCAGTCATGCCGGCGGCACTACCGCGCTTTGCGGCCTTGTCAATTCGCCCTCGCGCATCTATGGGCGCCGCTTCCGCCCCCAAGATGGCTTGGCGTAGCGGGCGCGTAGCTCAGCGGTAGAGCACACCCTTCACACGGGTGGGGTCACAGGTTCAATCCCTGTCGCGCCCACCAGGGCCGGAATTCTCCGGCACCTCCCCGTTCGGCGCGCCAGGTCGCTTTAAGCACCGTCTTGGGGTCGTTTGTGAACCATATTGGCACTTTTGTTCTTTCCTACACGCCATAACGGGTTGTAATCCTCTCCAGGCAATCGCGAATCGGGCCTGCCCCGCCCCGCCCTCTCCCTGGAGCCCCACCACGATGAACGGCATTATCGGTGAATACCGCATCGGCGAGGACATTGCCGTCGCGCTCGATGCAAGCGCGGGCGATCCCGCCACGGTCACCGCGATCAGCGCCCGGATGAAGCCCGCTCTGGTCAGCACCAGCCGCCTGGTGCTCGATGATGCCGCCGCCGCAATCGACCTTGCCGTTACCCCGCAAAGCCCTGCCAGCGCGGGCTGGACGATCGCGCTGTCCGCCGCGCAGAGCGCCGCGCTGAGCCCCGGTGTCTATGGCATCGACGCCCGCCTGGTGATCGGCAGCGGCATCGAGATGACCGACCAGAGCGCCTTCATCAGCCTGACCAAGGCCGCAGTGGTATGACGCTGGCGGTCCGTTGGCGGGCGCCGCCGCGCAAAGTCTCCACGCTCTGGCGCGGCCCGCTGGGCATGTTGGAGGCGCTGACCCGCGATCCCGCGCTGCCGGTCGCCGCGATCGTCGGCCCGCCGGGACCCGCCGGACCCCAAGGCCCGGCCGGCGCCGGCAGCGCCCCATTGCGGCTTGATGCCGCGCTCGCCGCCACTTGGGTGCTTGGCCACGGGCTGGGCCGGGTGCCGACCGTCCAGGTCTATCTCCCCAGCGGCGAGGCTGTGCTCGCCGACATCGCCGCCACCATCAGCCAGATCACCGTCACTTTCCCTTCCCCGCAAACGGGCTTCGTCCTCGCCTTTTAAGGAGCGCAACCAATGAAAGTCATGAACGGACTGGACCTCCAGTCGCAAAAAATCGTCAACCTGGCGGATCCTTCGGCCACCACCGATGCCGCCAACAAGCAGTACGTCGACAATGTCGCGCGCGGGCTGCAGTGGAAAGCGCCGGTGCGGGTGGCGACCACCACCAACGGCACGCTCGCCACCGCCTACGCCAACGGCCAGTCGATCGACGGCGTAGTGCTGGCGACGAGCGACCGGATCCTGATCAAGGACCAGTCGGCCGCCGCCGAAAACGGCATCTACACCGTCAACGCCAGCGGCGCCCCTACCCGCGCCGTCGATGCCGACACCAATGGCGAGCTCGCCCCCGGCGCCTCGGTCAGCGTCACCGCCGGCACCGTCGGCGGTGACAAGGTGTTCATGATCGTCTCCGATGCGGCAATCACTATCGGCACAACCGCGCAGACCTGGGGCCAGCTCGGCGGCGGCGGCACCAGCTATACCGGCGGCAACGGGATCAGCGTCGCCGGCTCGGTGATCAGCGCGGTGGCCGCGGCCAGCGGCGGAATCAGCGTTGTCGCTGGCGGAATCCAGCTCGACGCCAGCATCGCCGCGCGCAAGCTCAGCGCCAATATCGGCAACGGCGCGGCAACTTCGATCGCGGTGGCGCACAACCTCGGCACCAAGGATGTCCACGTTTCGGTGCGCACCGTCGCCGACGACAGCCACGTGCTTGCCGACGTGGTCTCAACCGACATCAACACCGCCACCATTACCTTCGCCACAGCCCCCGCCAGCAATGCCTACCGCGTGACGGTGATCGGCTAACCTGCCATGGCGCTCGGCACCCCGGTAGCAGCAGCGGTTGCGGTTCTGGCCTCGACCGGGGTGACACCGATCACTCCGGCATACCCGGCCGGGATCACCGCCAACCATGCGCTGGTCCTGGTGGTGGCGAGCAAGCCCGCGCCGACCGCGAACACCGGCACCTGCACCACCCCGGCGGGCTGGACCCTGCGCGAAAGCCTGACCGGCGCGGGCGGTTATGGCGCGACGCTGGGCATCGACACCGGCAACACCAACCTGTGGGTGTTCACCAAGGACACCGTCACCGGATCGGAAAGCGGAACGCTGAGCGTCACCATCGCCGCGCACGGACCGGCCTGGGCGGTGATCATCCGCATCCCCAGCGGCGGCGGCGCGCTGAGCTTTGCCGCGACCGATGGCTCGGACATTACCGCGGGCAATGTCAGCGTAGCGGGCGCGGCTAATCCTGGGTTTACCAGCGGAGACGTGGCGATCTGGGCCATGTGCATCCCCACCGATGTCACCACCCCGGCGCAGTTCTCGGCCCACGCGATCACCGCCACCGGCGCGACTTTCGCAGCCGCAGCCGAACTGGCCGAACCCGATAGTTCCACTGGGCAGGATATTGGCGGGATGCTGGCCTGGGCGAGCGTCTCATCGGGGACTTCGAGCGGTGCGCCGACTTTCACCTCAACGGCGGGCGGGACAACGACGAACGTGCGCGGACCGGGGATCATCCTGCGAATCCGCGAGGCGGCGGGGGCCAGCTACGTCTACAAAGGCGCGCTGGCCTGGAGCGCGGCCTACAAGGGAGTGCGCAGCGACGCGGCGCTCTACAAGGGGGCCAAGACCTTGCATCCCTAGTGCCACGCTTGCGCTGGTTGCCGCCTAACGGCATAGCGCGCTGACCATGCACGACATCAAGTTCATCCGCGACAATCCCGCAGCTTTCGACGCCGGTCTGGCGCGGCGCGGGCTTGAGCCGCAGTCTGCTGCGATCCTCGCGATTGATGCCCAGCGGCGCGCGGTAGCGACGCGGATGCAGGAAGCACAGAACCTGCGGAACGAGGCCAGCAAGGCGATCGGCGCGGCGATGGGCCGCGGCGACAAGGACGCGGCAGAGCGGCTCAAAGCCGAGGTCGCCAGTCTCAAGGACACCCTCCCTGCCCTCGAATCCGAAGAGCGCGAGCTGACCCAGCGGCTCAACGACCAACTGGCGACCATTCCCAATCTGCCCGCCGCCGACGTCCCCGATGGCGCCGATGAAAGCGCCAACGTCGAAGTATCGCGCTGGGGCACGCCGCGCGCGTTCAACTTCACGCCCAAGGAACACGCCGACCTAGGCCCCGCGCTCGGGCTCGATTTCGAAACCGGCGCCTTGATCTCGGGCGCACGCTTCACGTTTCTGCGCGGACAGATGGCGCGGCTTGAGCGGGCGATCGGACAGTTCATGCTCGACCACCAGACCAGCCAGCATGGCTACACTGAATGCAACCCCCCGGTGCTGGTCCGCGACGAAGCAATGTACGGCACCGACAAGCTGCCCAAATTCGCCGAAGATTCGTTCCGCACCACAGACGGGCGCTGGCTGATCCCGACCGCGGAAGTCAGCCTGACCAGCTCGGTGATGGGCCAGATCCTGGACGATGCCGCGCTGCCGATGCGGATGACCGCGCTGACGCTGTGCTTCCGCTCCGAAGCTGGAGCGGCTGGCAAGGATACCCGCGGCTTCATCCGCCAGCACCAGTTTGAAAAGGTCGAGCTGGTCAGCGTGACCCGCCCCGAGGACAGCGCCGCCGAGCATGAGCGGATGACGGGGGCCGCGGAATCGATCCTCCAGGCGCTCGACCTGCCCTACCGCAAGCTGCTGCTGTGCACCGGCGACATGGGGTTCGGTGCGCGCAAGACTTATGACCTTGAGGTCTGGCTGCCCGGCCAGGGGGCTTACCGCGAAATCTCGTCATGTTCGAACTGCGGCGATTTTCAGGCGCGGCGGATGAACACCCGCTGCCGGCCCGAGGGGCAGAAGGGGACGGAATTCGTCCACACCCTCAACGGCTCGGGCCTCGCAGTCGGCCGCACTCTGGTCGCGGTGCTGGAGAACTATCAGCAGGAAGACGGCTCGGTCACCGTACCTGCGGTACTGCGGCCCTACATGGGCGGGATCGAAGCGCTGGTTCCCGCGTAATGCGGATCCTGCTCACCAACGACGACGGGATCAACGCCCCCGGGCTCGAAGTACTCGAAACGATTGCCCGCGGGATCAGCGACGATATCTGGGTTTGCGCGCCGTCCGAAGAACAGTCCGGCGCGGGCCATTCGCTCACCCTGACCCGTCCGGTGCGGCTGCACCAGCACGGACCGCGGCGTTTCTCGGTAACCGGCACGCCGACTGACGCGGTGATGATGGCGCTGAAAGAGATCATGCCGGGGCCACCCGACGTGCTGCTTTCGGGGATCAACCGCGGCGCCAACCTGGGCGACGACGTAACCTATTCGGGCACCGTTTCCGCCGCGATCGAAGGCGCGCTGGCCGGGATCCGCTCGATCGCGCTGAGCCAGGTTTACGCGAAGGAGGGCATGGGCGACCAGGTTCCGTTTGCTGCGGCTGAGGCCTGGGGAGCCAAAGTGATCGGCCCCCTGCTGGGCGCACCGTTCGCCGAACGGACCCTGGTCAACGTCAACTTCCCGCCGCTGAGCCCGGAAAAAATCCGGGGAATACGCGTTGTTAGGCAAGGATTTCACGATTACGCGCGGGGCTCGGTGGTTGAAGGCACCGATCCCAGAGGCTATCGTTACTTCTGGTTCGGGCTCTACGGGATCGAGCACACCCCCGGCCATGCGACCGACCTTGAGGCTATTCAGGACGGATATGTTTCGGTGACACCGCTGCAACTCGATCTGACCCACGACGCCTCGCTGGCGGCGCTGGCGGAGCGCTTTTCGGGATGAGGCGGTGGCTCGGCCTGGCGCTGGTGGTGCTCGCGGCCACGCCGCTGCTGGCCCAGAGCGGCGAGTCCGACCTCAAGGCCGAGAGCGAACACCTGGTCAAACCCGGCGAGACCCTGAGCGGGATCGCCAACCGCGCCGAAGTGCCGCGCGTACTGATCATCGAGGCCAACGGGCTGAAAGCGCCCTATGCGCTGAAGGCCGGGCAGAAACTGGTGATCCCGCGCCGCCGCAGCCATGCGGTCAAGGACGGAGATACGGGTCTCTCGATCGCGCTCGATTACGGGGTGCCGTGGACCGCGATCGCCGCAGCCAGCGGGATCGATCCCAAGGCGGCGATCAAGCCCGGGCAGAAGCTGGTGATCCCGACCATGGCCAAGCCGGCCGCCAGTGCCGCGGTGCCTTCCCCCGCGCCTGAGCCTTCGCCCAGCGCCAGCCCCAGCCCCGCGCCCAGCCTACCGCCCGACAGTGCCAAGGCCCCGCCCTTCGCCTGGCCCTACAAGGGCAAGATCACCCGCGAATTCGCCGCCCGGGGCGGCAAGAAGTCGTTCCACGACGGGATCGATGTCGCTGGGGAAAAGGGCGATGCCGTGCGCGCCGCCGCCGCCGGCAAGGTGATCTTTGCCGGACAAGGGCCGAAGGAATACGGGCTGACGGTGATCGTCTATCACTCCGGGCGCTGGACCACGACTTACGGCTTCCTTGACAAGATCACGGTCAAGGAGGGGGAGAAGGTCAAGGCCGGCGAACGCGTCGGCAAGATGGGCCAGACCGGGCTGGCCAAGGAACCCGCGCTGCATTTCGAAGTCCGCCGCAACCGGGTGGCGCTCGATCCGCTCAAGTATCTGCCCGAGCCCAAAGCCGACGACAACTGACCAACGTTTCGCCGCAGTAGCGCTTTGCCGCTCAGCCGTGTAGTGGCCGCGGCGATGACCCTCGAGATTTCCCGCCCGCAAATTCCCGAACTGCGCACGATCCCGGATGCCAAGCGCGTCGGCATGGTCAGCCTCGGCTGTCCCAAGGCGCTGGTCGATAGCGAGCGGATCCTGACCAGACTTCGCGCCGATGGCTATGCGATGAGCCCCGATTATGCCGGCGCCGACGTGGTGCTGGTCAACACCTGCGGCTTTCTCGACTCCGCCAAGGAGGAAAGCCTGGCCGCGATCGGCGAGGCGATTGCCGAGAACGGCCGGGTGATCGTCACCGGCTGCATGGGCAGCGAGGCCGAGCTGATCCGCGCCAAGTTCCCCGCCGTGCTCGCGGTCACCGGCGCGCACCAGTACGAAGCGGTGGTCGAGGCAGTGCACGAGGCCGCGCCGCCGGGGCAAGGCCCGTTCATCGACCTGATCCCGCAACCAGACATCAAGCTGACCCCGCGCCACTACAGCTACCTCAAGATTTCCGAGGGCTGCAACCATTCCTGCGCGTTCTGCATCATCCCGCAATTGCGCGGCAAGCTCGCCAGCCGCCGGATCGACGCAGTGCTGCGCGAGGCGGAGAAGCTGGTTGCAGCGGGCACCAAGGAACTGCTGGTGATCAGCCAGGACACCTCGGCCTACGGGGTCGATACCCGGCATGAGGCGCGCGACTGGAAGGGCAACCCGGTCCGCGCCCACATGACCGACCTCGCCCGCGAGCTTGGCCAGTTGCGCACGCCACAAGGCGCCGCGCCGTGGGTGAGGCTGCACTACGTCTACCCCTACCCCCACGTCGATGCGGTGATCCCGCTGATGGCCGAGGGACTGCTCACCCCCTACCTCGACATTCCGTTCCAGCACGCCAGCCCGTCGGTGCTCAAAGCGATGAAGCGCCCGGCCAATGATGCGCGAGTGCTCGAACGGCTGAAGCAATGGCGCGAGGTCTGCCCCGAGATCGCGGTCCGCAGCAGCTTCGTGGTCGGCTTCCCGGGTGAGACCGAGGCGGACTTCGAGTACCTGCTGAACTGGCTCGACGAAGCCCAGCTCGACCGCGTCGGCGCGTTCCGCTTCGAACCCGTCGCGGGCGCGGCGGCCAATCTGCTGCCCGATCCGGTGCCGGAGGAGCTCAAGGAAGAACGCTACGCCCGGATCATGGAGAAGACGGCAAGCATCAGCGCCGCCAAGCTCGCCGCCAAGATCGGCCGGGTGTTGCCGGTGATCATCGACGAAGTCGGCGAACCGGACGAAGACGGCGACGTTGGCGCGACCGGGCGCAGCCAGGCCGACGCGCCCGAGATCGACGGGGCGGTGTATTTGCGCAACGTTTCGGCGAGTCTCAAGGCTGGCGATGTGGTCGAGGTGCGGATCGAGGACGCCGATGCGCATGATTTGTTTGGGGTGATTGCCTGAGCGCGCCACCGTGCTAGCCTAAGCCGATGAGGATCGGCCTGCTTCCTGCTGCGACCCTGTTCGCGCTCGCTGCCTGCGGCCCAGCTGAGGCCCCTTCCAAGCCGCTGACGCCAGAGCAAAGCGCCGCGCTCAAACCAGCCGATGCGCGATTGGCCGGACTCTACGAAGGCTCGTGCAAGGCCTGCCACACGGTCGCGGATTCACAAGCGCCGTTGACCGGCGACCGCACCAAGTGGGATCCGCGCTGGGTTCAGGGTGAGGAAGCGCTGCTGAACACCGTGATCCAGGGAAAAGGCGCGATGCCCGCAGGCGGGCAATGCTTCACCTGTACCCCTGACGACTTCGAGGTGTTGATCCGGTTCATGGCTGGGAGAGACAAGTGACGACCCGGCGCAAGCTGCTGCTCGGCGGCGCCGGAGTACTGGCGCTGGGAATCGGCGGCCTTGCCGGGCGGCGCTGGTGGCTGGGCCGCGAACCAGAACCGCCCCCGGCGATGGACGCCCAGGGCCGGACGCTGTGGAGCAATTGGTGCGGGCTAGAGCACGCATATCCGGCTGCGCGCGCCGCACCGGCGGACGAGGCAGAGCTGGCGGAAATACTGCCCAAGGCTGCAGTGCCAATCCGCCCGGTCGGCGCCGGACACTCTTTCACCGCGCTGGTCCCGACCGAGGGTACGTTGCTCTCGCTCGATCGGCTCTCCGGCCTGGTCAGTCACGATGCCGCTGGGCTCACTGCCACCGTCCGTGCAGGCACCAAGCTTTCCGCACTCGGCCCGGCGCTGGCGGCGATCGGGCAGGAGATGCCCAACCTGCCCGATATCAACAAGCAGACCCTGGCCGGCGCGCTCGCCACCGCGACCCACGGCACCGGCAAAGGTTTCTCCGCGCTCCACGGCGGGGTGATCGCGATGCGGCTGGTGACCCCGGCGGGCGAGGTTCTGGACTGCAGCCGCGAGCGGCGCCCTGAACTGTTCCATGCCGCGCGGGTCGGGCTGGGCGCTTTCGGGGTGCTGAGCGAGGTCACCTTGCAGAACCACGTGCTGCGGCGCGTCAAGAAGACCGTAAGTCTGGTCGAGACCGAGCAAGTACTGAGCGAGTGGCCGGCGCTAGCGAGCAAGCACCGCAACGCCGAATTCCTGGTCTTGCCGTTCACCGGCATGTCGGCACTGGTGATCCACGACGAGACCGACGAGCCAGTGCGCCCGCGCGGGCCTGATGGGGACGCCGAGACCCTGATGAGCCTCAAGCGCCTTCGCGATGTGTTCGAGTTCGCCCCCGGCCTCCGCAAGCAGATCGCGGGCGAGCTGCTTGCCGATATTCCCCCCGAAGTAGCGGTCGACGAGGGCTGGAAATTGCTCTCCAACGAGCGCCCTGTGCGCTTCAAGGAAATGGAATACCACTTGCCGGTCGCAGCCCAGGTCGAGGCCCTGCGCGAAGTGATCCGCCGCATCGAAACCCACGCCACCGACGTGTTCTTTCCGATCGAGGCGCGGATCATCGCCCCCGACGATGCCTGGCTTTCCCCGTTCTACCGGCGCGAAAGCGGCTCGATCGCGGTCCACGCCTGGTACAAGGAGGACCACGCCTGGATGTTCGAGCAGATCGAACCGGTGCTGCGCGAAGCCGGGGGACGGCCGCACTGGGGTAAGCTCCATTCGCTGGGTGCCGCAGACCTTTCCAGGCTCTATCCGATGTTCGCCGAGGCTCAGGCGGTGCGGCGCGGTCTTGACCCTGATGGACGGATGCTCAACCCCTTCCTCAAAAAACTGTTCGGCGATGGTTAGGCTGTCGCGCCGGGCAGCCATGGTGGGCGGGGGAGCGCTTGTGCTGGGCGGGATCGGCGTTCTCGCTGCGCGGCCCGAGGAGGTAGGTGGGATGCACGACGCTTATTTTGCCGGACTCGCCGCGGCGCTGAAGCGCGCCGGATTGATGCGTCCGGTGCTGGTAATCGACCGCCAGCGACTGAACGCCAACGTCGCCGCGATCCGTGCCAGCACCGAGGCGGCCAAGTTGCCGCTGCGGGTGGTGGCCAAGTCACTGCCTTCGCCCAAGCTGCTCGAGGCCGTGCTGACCGGGATGGGTAGTGAACGGCTCATGGTGTTCAGCGCCGAAATGCTGCTGCAACTGCTGCCGCTGCATGGCGATGCCGACTATCTGATGGGCAAGCCATTGCCGGTCAGCGAGTTCGCCCGGGTGATCGACGGCGCCGGTGCAGAAGCCGCCACGCGGGTGCAGTGGCTGATAGATAGCGCCGAGCGGCTCCAGCAATACGGCGAGGTGGCGCGGAGCCGCAGCCTGGCCTGGCGCGCCAATCTCGAGATCGACGTTGGGCTGCACCGCGGCGGCTTCGCCGATCCGGCCGAGCTGGCAGCAGCGGCCAAACGCGCCGGCGCCAACAGCGCGGCCCTTGCCGGGTTGATGGGCTACGAACCGCATGTGCCGAAGATGCCTGACCCCGACGCGGCCTATACCGATGCCCAAGCCGCCTACACCAAGGCAATCGCCGCGCTGCGCAGCACTGGCGTTGCCGATCCGGAAGCCTTGACGCTCAACGGCGCGGGCAGCCCGACCTTCCGCCGCCACTGCAACGGCACGGTTGCCAACGAAGTCTCGGTCGGCTCCGCCTTCGTCAAGCCGGGGGATTTCGATCTCGATGATCTCGGCGATCTCAATTGCGCCGCCTGGATCGCCACTCCGGTGCTCAAGGCCAGCGACGACAAGCAGCTTCCCGGGGTAGAAGCGCTGTCTACCGCGATGCATTGGTGGGACCGCAACACCACCCGCGGCTTCTTCATCCACGGCGGCCACTGGCTGGCCCACCCGGCCTCGCCGCCGGGACTGCAATACTCCAAACTGTTCGGCCGCTCGTCGAACCAGGAGCTGCTCACCGGCTCGGCCAACATTGCGCTCAATCCCGACGACACCATCTTCCTCCGCCCCGACCAGAGCGAGGCACTGTTTCTCCAGTTCGGCGACATCGCGGTCTTTGACGGCGGCGAGATTGCCGAAACCTGGCCGACACTGCCCATCAGCGCCTGACCCCAAACCAAACCGGCCCGGCGGCATGGGGGATGCCGCCGGGCCGTGCCTGGAAGGGACAGGCAACTTGGTCTCGCGCAGCGCTTAACGCAGCAGCGAGAGGACGTTCTGCTGGCTCTGGTTGGCTTGGGCGATCATCGCGGTTGAGGCCTGGGCGAGGATCTGGGCTTTGGCCATCGCGGTGGTTTCCGAGGAATAGTCGGTGTCTTCGATCCGGCTGCGGGCTTCCGAGAGGTTGGTGGCGTTGTCGGTCAGGTTGTTGACCACCGATTCGAGGCGGTTCTGCCCCGCACCCAGCGTCGCGCGCGCGCTGGAGAGCGATTCGATCTCGGTGTCGAGCGTGGCGAGGATGCCGTTGGCGGCCGCCGCGGTCGAAACGTCATACGAACCCGCTGCGCCGCCGCTGGCGGTCAGCGCGGTCAGATCGGCCATGGTCAGATCGACCGTGTCGGCGGCATTGGCCCCGGTCTGGATCGTCACCGTCGCGGTGCTGGCATCGAACAGGGTGACGCCGTTGAACGTGGTGTTGGTGACAACCTGATCGATCTGCGCGGTCAGCTGGTCGACTTCGGTCTGCATATAGGCGCGGTCGGTGGCGTCCTGATAGGTGCCCGAGGCCGACTGCACCGCCAGCTCGCGGATCCGCAGCAGCATGTTGCCAACCTCGTCGACCGCACCTTCGGCGGTCTGGGCGAGGCTGATGCCATCATTGGCGTTGCGGATGCCCTGGTTCATGCCGCGCACCTGCGCGGTCATGCTGGTGGCGATGGCGAGGCCGGCGGCGTCGTCCTTGGCGCCGTTGATGCGCTTGCCGGTGGAGAGGCGCTCCATCGCCATGCCGAGCATATGGGTGGCGGCGTTGGAGGCATTGGCGGCGCGCAGCGCGGCGATATTGGTGTTGATGACTGTCATGTAAAACTCCCGTCAAATAGTCCCGTGTCGCAAGCCGATCCGGACCATCCAGCGCGGCTGCCACGGCTAAGAGCGGATGGGGGCGGCGAATTTTAAGGGTGGGGGAGTTCTTGTTTGGTGCGGTCGGCCCCTCCGGGCCTCCCTTGCAACACCGGCCCGCTCCCCCTCCCGACCACCCAACAATAGGTTACCCTATGGGTGGTCGGGAGGGGGAGCGGGCCGGTGTTGCAAGGACAAGCCGGATGGCTTGTCCGCACCCAACAAGGACTCTGGGCTGGTGTTGCAAGGGAGGCCCGGAGGGGCCGACCACACCAAGCAAGTACGCGTTTCCCCCAGCCCTTAAATTACCGCGCTGTTTGCCGTTCGGCGCGCACACCGCCCCTCGAAGGTATGGTTAACCGGGGGGTTTCAAGTGACAGGTCTGGTACTGGGTGAAGCCGCGGCGAAAAAGCACACGCCGCTGGTCGAGCGCGCCGCGGCAATCGTCCGCTCGCTGGACGCCGGCGCCGCGGCGCTGATCCGCGCCGGCGGCGACGCCGAGCCGGTCGGGCCGGCGCCTTGCGTTACGCTGGAGCGCGGACACGGCAATGCCCTGGTCCGCGCCAACGGCCGCGGCCGCTTTGCCCTGACTTACCGCGATGGCAGCGCCGAGGCGCCGTTGGCTGCGTTGATCGCCGCGCTCGCCCAGCCGGGCATGCCGGTCGCCGCCGATCCGGAGAGCCTCTCGGTGCTCGCCCTGGCCGAGCGGCTGGCGGTGAGCGAGATCCCGGTGCTGATCGGCGGCCCGACCGGAACCGGCAAGGAAGTGCTCAGCCGCTTCATCCACGCCCGCAGCCCGCGGGCAAGCGCCCCGTTCATCGCAGTCAACTGCGCGGCGATGCCCGAAACCATGCTCGAGGCGCTGCTGTTCGGCCACAAGAAGGGCGCCTTCACCGGCGCCAGCGAGGCCAGCGAAGGTTTCTTCCGCGCCGCCGATGGCGGCACCCTGCTGCTCGACGAGATCGCCGAGATGCCGCTCGCACTCCAGGCCAAGCTGCTGCGCGCCTTGCAGGAAGGCGAGGTGGTACCGATCGGCGAGACTCGCGCGATCAAGGTCGATGTCCGGGTGATCGCCTGCGCCAACCGCGATCTCCCCAGCGAGGTTGCCGAGGGCCGGTTCCGCGCCGACCTGTTTTACCGGCTCAATGTCTTCCCGCTCGCGCTCCGTCCCTTGCGCGAGCGGGGAGACGACATCGCCCCGCTGGCCTTCGCGATGCTTCTGCGCCACGCCCCGTTGGGCCGCCCGGTCCCTTGGCTGAGTGACGCCGCGCTGGCGCTGCTCAAGCTTCACGGCTGGCCGGGCAACGTCCGCGAGCTGGAGAACGTGGTGCGCCGCGCGCTGCTGCTGGCCGATCGGGCCGGGGAGATTGGCGCCGAGCATATCCGCTTCGATAGCCCCGCCCGGCTGGTCACCGCTGACACCGCCGAACCGCCGGTCGCACCGCGCAATCTTTCCAGCATCGTCCAGCATTCCGAAGCCAGCGCGATCCGCGCGACGCTTGAAGCTTGCGGCGGCAACCGGCTGGCGGCGGCGCGCGAACTGGGTATTTCCGAACGGACCCTGCGCTACCGCCTCGCCGCGTTCCGCGAGGCTGGCCTCGCCATGGCCGGAGGCCGGCGATGAGCGGGGTCGGCTCGATCGGCGGCGCGGGTTCGATCCAGCAGATCATGGCGCTGCGCCAGCAGATCCTCGATCGCTCGCAGCTGCTTCAGGAAGTCCGCTCGGCCAGCGCTGGCAGCCAGCCCGCAGCCCCGCAGGGCGCCACAGGCGACTTCGGCAACGCGCTCAGCCAAGCGCTTGAATCGGTCACCGCCAGCCAGAACCGCGCCGAGGCGCTGACCGACGGTTATCAGCGCGGCGAAGTGACCGACATCGCCCAGGTGATGCTCGCCCGTCAGGAAGCCGGGATCGCTTTCGAGGCGACCCTGCAGGTCCGCAACCGGCTGCTGTCGGCCTACCAAGACATCATGCGGATGGGAGTGTGAGTGAATGAGCGAGCTGGCGCTATCTTCCCAAGGCCTGCCCCAACCCGGCGGCAACCCGCTGGAGCGGCTGCGCGGCTTTGCGGCGCAAGGCGCGGTGCGGCGTGCACTGCCCTGGCTGGTCGGCGCGGGCGCGCTGGGCGCGGTGGCGCTGACCTGGGCCACGCTGGCCCCGGCGCCGCAACGGGTGCTCTACAGCGAACTTGGCGACAGCGAACGCGCCGCGGTGGTCAGCACCCTCGACACTGCCGGGATTGGCTATGCGATCGACAACCAGACCGGGGTGCTCAGCGTCGGCGAGGACGATCTCTACCGCGCCCGGATGCTGGTGGCGCAGGATGGCGGGGTGACTGCTGCATCGGGCGATGCCGCGCTTGATACGATGCCGCTGGGTGCCAGCCGGACCATGGAAGGCGAACGCCTGCGCAGCGCGCGCGAACGCGAACTGGTGCTGACGATCCAGGAGATCGAAGGAGTTGAGGCGGTGCGGGTGCACCTTGCCGAAGCCGCGCGCTCGGTGTTCGTGCGCGACAATGCCCCGCCCACCGCCAGCGTGATGGTGCGTATGGTCCGCGGGCGTCAGCTCAGCGAAAGCCAGGTCGCCGCGGTGGTCAATCTGGTCGCCGGATCGGTGCCGGGGATGAGCGCCGATGCAGTGCGGGTGATCGACCAGCACGGCCGGCTGGTTTCGGCCAAGACCGGCGGCGCGGACTCCGACCGGCTTGAGCTGCAGGGGCGCACCGAAGCCAAGCTGCGCGCGCAGCTCGATCAATTGCTCACCCCGATGCTGGGGGCGGGGATGTTCACCAGCGAAATCCAGGTCGAGCTCGATCTCGACGAAGTCACCAGCGCCCGCGAAAGCTATGACAAGGACGGCGTGGTCCGTTCCGAATCGCAGGCGCAGTCACAATCGGCAGGCAGCACCGCGCTGGCCGGCGGGGTTCCCGGCGCGCTCTCCAACACCCCGCCGCCCGCCAGCCAGGTCCGCGCTGGACCGCCGCAGGCAACCGTGATCCCCGGCGCCCCGTCCTCCAACCAGGCCAGCAACGGCGAATCGAGCACCACCCGCACTTACGAACTCGGCCGTGAAGTTTCGGTCGCCAATGCCGCGCCGGGCAAGGTCAAGCGCCTGTCGGTGGCAGTGGCGATCAGTCAGGCGGCGATGAAGAAATCGAAGCCCGCCGATCTTGAGGCGATCAAGGCGCTGGTTGCTGCAGCCGCGGGGATCGACCCGGCGCGCGGCGACCAGATCCAGGTGATGATCCGCCCGTTTGAGCCGATCAGCGAAGAGCCGGCGCCGTTCCATGAGGCCGCGTGGTTCTCGCTGGCGGTGCGCAGCGTCGTGGCGCTGTTCGGTGTGCTGCTGGTGCTGCTGCTCGGGGTCCGCCCGCTGGCCCGCGCGCTCAAGCGCGAGCCCGGTGCCTCCGGAGCAAACCCGGCCGCATTGGCCTCGGTTCCCCCGACCGCCACCGATTCCGTATTGCTCGGGCGTCAGGTCGGGCTGGCCCAGCGGATCGTTGAGGAGAAGCCCGAAGACGCCCTGATCGCGCTGCGCAAGATGCTGGGCGCGCCCAATGCCGAGAGCGCGCCATGAGCGAGACTGCGCAGATCGCCGGTCTGGGCGACGCCGAGCGCGCCGCGGTGATGATCATGCTGCTCGAGGAGCAGCAAGCCGCCACAATCCTCAGCCAGCTTGGCGCCGCGGAACTGCAGGTGCTGGGTGAAATGATGTGCGCGCTGGGCGATATCGGCCCCGCGCAGATCACCCAGGCGATCACCGGGTTTGTCGAGAATTCGGGCAATCAGGGGATCAGCGCGCGCGGCCGCAGCGCGCAGGTCCGTTCGCTGATGACCCATGCGGTCGGCGAAGTGAAGGCCGACAACCTGATGCAGCGGATCCTGCCCGGCGGTGAAGACACCGGCCCGGCGATCGAACTGGCGCGCTGGCTCACCCCGGCGGCGCTGATCCCGCTGATCCGCGATGAGCATCCCCAGGCGATCGCGGTGATGCTGGTCCAGCTTGACGCGCAGGTCGCCGCCGAAGTGCTCCACGCGCTGCCGCCGGACGTGCAGACCGCAGTGGTCCACCGCGTCGCCACCTTGGGGCCGGTCTCGGCCGAGGCGATTGCGATGCTCGAAAGCTTGCTCGAAGCGCGCGTCGCCGCTTTCCATGGCAAGGCTGCGCTCGCCATGGGCGGCCCGCGCGAGGCTGCGGACATCATCAACCAGGCCGGCAAGGCTGCGGAAAAGCGGATCATGCCCGAGATCGGCAAGCTCGACAAAGCGCTCGCCCGGGCGATCGAAAACGAGATGTTCAAGTTCGAGCACCTGTTTGCGCTCAGCGCTCAAGACATGGGCGCGCTGCTCCGCGAGGTTGACAGTGATGTGCTGATCGACGCGCTCAAAGGCACCGAAGAAGACCGCCGCGACTGCTTCTTCAGCGCCATGTCGAGCCGCGCCGCCGATGGCGTGCGCGACGAGATCGAGGCGCGCGGGCGGCTCAAGCTGGCCGAAGTGCTCGATGCCCAGAAGGCCATGGTGACCGTCGCCCGGCGCCTAGCGGCCGAGGGGACGATCCAGTTCGGGGTTGGCGGCGGGGACGATGAGTATGTTTAGAGCAAGCTCCGATTATTATGGATCGCCCCCAAACCCGACCATGCTGAGCTTGTCGAAGCATTGCTCTTTGCTTCGGGTTGGCATGCGCAACTCCGCAAAGAACAAGGGCGGTCCTTCGACAAGCTCAGGACGGTCGGGTTTTGATCGAGATTTCCGTGTCACGTTCTAGCCTGCCGTTAGCTGCTATGGCCGAGAGCGGCGGGTTTGTTTGCGACCCGCGTTTCGCTCCCTTGGCGGGCAAACCGCAAGCACCAGAAGTCGGCGATCCGCTGGCTGAGGCCTGGGAACAAGGCCATGCCGCCGGACAGGCCGAGGCCGGGGCAGCAGCGTCGGCTTTCGCCGATACCCAAACCGCCGCGCGCAAGCGGATTGAACTGGCGTTGGCGCGGCTTGACAGCGACCAGGCCGAGGCGCTGCGGCACAAGCTGCTCGCCACCGTCTTGGCGCTGTGCGAGGCGGCAATCGCACCCCTCGCGCTTGACCACGATGCGCTGACCGCGCGGGTCGCCCGCGCCGCGCAGATGCTCGCGCGTTCGGATGATGACAAGCGGTTGCGGCTCCACCCCGACGATCTCGTGCTGGTTGAAGGGCGCTTGCCCGAAGGCCTGACGGTCGAGCCTGATCCGGCGCTCGAGCGCGGTTCGCTGCGGTTTGAAACCTCTGCCGGCGGGGTCGAAGACGGCCCCGCGCACTGGCGCCGCGCGATTGCCGAGGCGATTGCGGCATGTTGAAACTGTTCGGCCCCTTGCTCGACGAACTTACCGAAGCCCGCATCGACCTCTCGCCGGGTCGCTACGGCCTGCTCACCGCCTGCGACGGCGGGCTGCTCGAAGTCTCGGGGCTGGCTGCGCCGGTCGGGGCGCTGTGCCAGGTCGCACACGGTCGCGGTGCGCCGCTGACCGCCGAGGTGATCGGCTTTCGCAACGGCCGGACCTTGATGATGTTGCTCGGCGATCCGGTGATGCTGCGCCCCGGTGCGCGGGTTCTCGGCGAAGGGCGGGCGGGGATGCTGCACGTCGGCGCAGCCTATCTGGGCCGCGCGGTCGATGGTGAAGGCCATCCGATCGACGGCGGCGGAGCGCTCCACGCACGGCAGCTGTGGCCCGCGGGCGGCGTGCGTAGCGGCGCGCTCGAGCGTAGCCCGGTGCGGCTGCCGTTCGATACCGGGGTCCGCGCGCTCAACGCGCTGACCACCTTCGGGCAAGGCCAGCGGATCGGGATCGTGGCGGGCTCAGGCGTCGGCAAATCGGTGTTGCTCGACATGATCGCCAGCGGCGCTGAGGCCGAGGTGGTGGTGGTTGGCCTGATCGGCGAACGCGCCCGCGAGGTTTCCGACTTTGTCGAACGCCACATGACCGGGGCCAAGCGCGCCCGGACCGCGGTGGTCGCGGTCCCGGCCGACCATGCCCCAAACCTGCGCCTGCGCGGGGCGATGCTCGCCACCAGCCTGGCCGAGCAGTTCCGCAGCCAGGGGCGCCAGGTGCTGCTGATCATGGACAGCCTGACCCGCGTTGCCCATGCGGCGCGCGAGATCGCGCTGCTGCTGGGCGAGCCTGGCGCGGCGCGCGGCTATCCCCCTTCCGCGCTCGCCACGCTGACCAAGCTGGTCGAGCGCGCCGGCAATTCGGCGGCCAGCGGCGGCTCGATCACCGGCATCTACACCGTGCTCGCCGACGGCGACGATCACGACGATCCGGTGGTTGATACCGCCCGCGCGATCCTGGACGGGCATATCGTGCTGAGCCGCGATCTGGCCCAGCGCGGGCAGTATCCCGCGGTCGATATTGCTGCCTCGCTGAGCCGGGTCATGGCCGATATCGTTACCCCCGAGCACGCCCAGATGGCGCGCGAATTTCGCGCGCTTGTAGCGAGTTACGAGGCGAACCGCGACCTGGTTCTGATGGGCGCCTACCGCGCCGGAGCCGACCCGCTGCTCGACCGCGCGATCGCCATGCACGAAGCGCTCAACCGGTTCCTGAGCCAGCCGGCGCGCAGCACCGTGGCCCTGCGCGAGAGTGTCGCCGCTTTGACCGGACTGCTGGGCGATGCGGCCTGAGCAGGCGCGCCTGCGCCGGTTGCAGCGGCTCGAACGGGTCCGCGCGATCGCCAAGCACGATGCGCTGTGCGCCGCCGCCAGCGCCGAGGGTTCACTCGCACAATTGCTCGGCCTGACCCGGCGCACTGCCGAAATGGCCGCGGACTATCGCGCCCGCACCGGTATGAGCGACGCCTTGGCGCTGGCCCAGCATCACGCCTTCCTGACCGGCCTGACCGGGATCCACGCTGCAACCAGCGGCGATGCCATGCAGGCCCAGGTGCTCGCCGACCGCCGCCAGGAGGAACTGGCACTGGCCGAACGCCGCCGCGCTGCGGTGGAAGAGCGCGCCCATGCCGAACAGCGCAAGCTCGCTCAGCGCGGCCAACCCTCGGCCCTGGGCGCGCGCCCACGCGGTTGGCACGGCGCTTGAATAGACCATGGCAAGCCTGCCGCAAGGACCCCGCCCAATGATCCAGCCCGCCGTCGTTTCCATCCTTCCCGGCCTGCTGCCGCTTGGCGAAACGCTCCCTGCGCTTGCCGCGGAGGGGCTGGAAACGGCAGATTTCGGCGCTCTGCTGGCGATCGAGGCGGACAGCCTCACGCCGCCAGAACCGCCTTCGCCGTTGCCCGCCCTGCCGACATCGACCGCCCTGCCGGCGCTCCCAGGCGCCGCCGTTTTGCCGGAGAGCGGCACGCCTTTGCCGCTTGCCTTGCCAGCTGAACTGCCAGAAAACCCGGCTGAGCCTGCGAACAAGCCCGTTGCAGCCAGCGTTCCAATTGCCCTCACGGCTCCACCGACCGACCGCGCCAAGCCCCCGCTGCGCGCCGCGCCGCCAGTGCCAGAGGCCGAACCCGCTGCGCAGCGCGAAGCCTTGGCCAGCGAGCCCCCGGCTCAACCTGAAGCCTCGATTGCCGCTGCGCTTACAGTGACTGCTGTCCCCGTGACCGTGCCGGTTGCCCTGCTGCCAGCAGCCTCCGAGGTTTCCGTTAGGGTAGCAACGCGGCCTGCCACCTTGGCAGCGAATGCCGCGCCGCCGCCAACCGAGGCCGATCCCCGCGCCCTGCCGCAACCCGCGACACCGGCTTCGCAGCCAGTGGCGCAGGCGATCGCAGCGCCGATCTCGCCGTCACCAGCGCCGATCAGGCTTACGGTCGTCACCATTCCGGGTGCGCCGACTCCGCTGACCCCGCCCGCTGCAAGTTTCGCGCCGGTGACCGACGATCCCGCGCCACCGATCGCCGCGCCCCGCTTGCCGCTGGCGCCACCCGCCGCCATCGCATCCGAGCGACCGCGATCGCCGGGCAAGGCCGCGCCCGTTGCGGCGCCTGCGCTGACCCCGATTGTGACCGAACCGCCTTCCCCGCTCACCGCTTCGCCAGCTCCGGCGGTTCAGGCACAACCCATGCCTGCCGCGTTTGTTCAGACCGATCCGGCGCAGCGCCCGCACGACTTCACCCAGCTGGTCGATCGGCTGGTCGCCGCGCGCGAGCTGGCGCAGCCGCAGGCCTTCCAGGTTGCGGTCCAGCACAGCGAATTCGGCCCGATCCAGCTGCGCTTTCGCCGCGACGGCGAGGGCCTGAACATCGCCTTGACCAGCGCCGATCCCGACTTTGCCCGCGTGGTCAGCGCCGCGCCGCTGCCGATCGTGCCGCCGCTGCCAGCCGCCGATCCGGGCGCCGGACAAGGCGGCCCGCGCTCCGACAGCCAGCCTCAAGGCGCGTCCGGCAACGGCAGCTCGGCACAGGGCCGCGGTGCTTCGCCCGATCGCCACGAGGCTCGTCAAAGCCCCATCGACAATCCCGCACCGCCCCGCAAGGGCGCGAGCCGGGACTCCCGTCGCGACGGTATTTTCGCCTGATATCAGAGATCTGAAGGGATAAATTCGAATGAGTGACAACACCGAAGACGAAGCCAAGCCCAAGAAGAAAGGCAAAGGCCTGCTGTTCAAGGCGGTGGTCGTCCTGATCCTGATCGGGGCCGGCGGCGGCGCAACCTTTGCGCTGGTCCAGTCCGGCATGATCGGTGAGGGTGAGCACGGGGCCAAGACCAAGGCGGCTGACCACCCCAAGCTGGTCAAGAAGGGCGAGGAAGATCCCTATGCCCCCAAGACCGAGGCCAAGGAAGGCGAAAGCGCGCCCGAAGTGGAAGGCGAAGGCGGCAGCGAGTATCGCACCAGCTATTACAATTTCACCGACGATTTCACCTCGAACCTCAAGAACTCCAGCGCGCTGGTCCAGATCAGCCTGGCCTGCTCAACCCGCCACGATGGGCGGGTGCTGATGTGGCTCAAGAAGCACGAGCTGGCGATCCGCAGCGAGATCCTGGTGGTTCTGGCCGACACCCCCGAGGAGGACGCCTTCACCCCCGAAGGCAAGCAGCGCCTGCAAAAGCGGATGGCCGCGACGATCAACCAGGTGCTGACCAAAACCGAAGGCTTCGGCGGGGTCGATCAGGTTTATTTCAAGAGCTTCCTGGTCCAGTGAAAAGCGGGCACAGCTTCATCGCCGAGCGCGCCGCCGCGCAGCATTGCCCCGAGCTGCTGCGCCGCGGCCCTGAGCCGGTCGACCTCAGCGCCAATCTAGCGCGGCTGGGCGAACGCTTCGCCCGCGCGCTCGCGCCTTCACTGGCGGCACTGCTCGGCGGCGAGGCGCTTGAAATTGCGGTTCAGAGCCCACGCGAACTGTCCGAGGCCGAGCTTGGCGACGCGCTCGGCGCGCTCGCCGCCAACAGCCTCTACAGCACGGGCGTGCCGGGGGTAACCGTGCTCGCCGCGATCGAGGGCGCGGGGTTGCTGCGGCTCGTCGACCGCGCCTTTGGCGGCACCGGCGAGGTTCCCAAGAGCCTGCCGGCGATGTTCCCGCAGTCCGCCGAACTGATGATCGGCAGGCTTGAAGGCCTAATCGCCGCGGCGTTGACCGCGGCGCTAGGCCACAGCGGCGAGAGCGAAGTGCGCGCGCTGCGCCGCGCCGCACAGCTCTGCGAGCTGGCCCCGTTTCCAGCCGGAGCACGGATCGCGGTGCTGAGCTGCGAAGTCAGCGAACCGCCTCGCGCGCCGTGGCAGCTGACCCTGGCGTTGCCGCAGACGATGCTGCCGAAATTGCTCGGCCAGGGCGATGGTGCGCCTTGCGGTTCTGCCCATGCGCGCGCGGCCGATCCCACCGCGGCACCGTTTGCCGAGGTTCCGCTGCGGCTGAGCGCCACCTTGGTCGACATGCCGGTTTCGCTCGCCGCAGTCGCCGCGCTCGCGCCGGGTGCAGTGCTGCCGGTGGCAGTGGCGCGCGCTGTGCCTCTGTCGATTGGCGGGGCTATCGTCGCGCGCGGCACGGTCGGCGCCCAGGACGACCGGATCTCGCTCAAACTCACCCAAATTGCCTGAAGGACATTTGCTCATGACCCTCCACACCCGCGGCTTCGACTTGCTTAGAGAGGTCGACGTGCGCCTTTCGGTCGAACTCGGCTGCACCCAGATGAAACTCAAGGACGTGCTCGCGCTGGGCGAAGACTCGGTGGTCATGCTCGACCGACTGACTGACGAGCTGCTCGACGTGATGGTCAACGGCAAGCTGATCGCGCGGGGAGAGATCATCGCCCAAGCGGGCCGGTTTGGCCTCAAGATCGTCGAAATGGCGGGCCAGTCCGCTCCCGAGGCGGAAGGACAGGCGGCATGATCTGGTACGTGATCAAGCTGGTCATCCTGTTGCCGCTGATCGGGGCGGCGGCCTGGGGTACGCTCAAGCTCGCGCAGAAGCTGCAAACCAGACTGGGAACCGCGCCCGGCACCGCGCGATCGGTGCGGGTGATCGAAACCACCATGCTTTCGCCAACGCTCAAGCTGGCGGTGATCGAGTTTCACGGCCGCGAGATTCTGGTCTCGGCCTCGCGCCAGGGACTGACCCGGCTGGCTGAGGCTCCGGCACGGGAGGTCGGGGAATGAGGGGCTGTGCTTCTAAAATCCTCCCCCACTGGGGGAGGTGGCAGCCCGCAGGGCTGACGGTGGGGGATAGGGTCACACCGCTGCGTTGTGAACCCATCCCCCTCCGCCTCGCTGCGCTCGGCACCTCCCCCGGAGGGGGAGGATTTAAGTACCTCCTCGCCCTCCCCGCGATCCTCTCCCCCACCCTCGCCCACGCGCAAGCCGCGATCCCCGGCGCGCTGGACCGCGCGTTCGGGGCGATGGGCGGCACCGATGGCCCCGGCATGACGCTGTCGCTCCAGTTGCTGCTGATGATGGGGCTGCTGACCATGCTGCCCGCGCTGGTGCTGATGATGACCAGCTTCACCCGGATCCTGGTGGTGCTGTCGATCCTGCGCCAGGCGCTGGGCTTGCAGCAATCACCGCCCAACCAGGTGCTGATCGGCCTCTCGCTGTTCCTCAGCCTGTTCATCATGGCCCCGACGCTCGAGCAGGTGAACGCGAAAGCGATCGCCCCCTATGCCGCCGGCACGATGGGCGCTGAGCAAGCGATTGCCACTGGCAGCGGCGAGTTTCACAAGTTCATGATCCGCCAGACCCGCGAGCATGACTTGGCGATGTTCGCCGAAATAGCCAAGGCGCCCAAGTTCGCGCGGGCCGAGGAAGTGCCGTTCTCGATCTTGCTTCCCGCCTTCGTTACCAGCGAGCTCAAGACCGCGTTCCAGATCGGCTTCATGCTGTTCCTGCCGTTTCTGGTGGTCGATCTGGTGGTCGCCTCGGTACTGATGTCGCTCGGCATGATGATGATGAGCCCGACGATCGTCTCGCTGCCGTTCAAGCTGCTGCTGTTCGTGCTGGTCGATGGCTGGGCGTTGCTGATGGGCAGCCTGGCGTTGAGTTTCGGGTGATGGGTATGGCGCAACCCAGTCGATCCTTTTCAAATTTGCAAAGCACATTTGGGGAGGTGGCGCCGCGAAGAGGTGACGGAGGGGTATCGGCGGGCGCACAACACCCCACCGTCAGCCACTGCGTGGCTGCCACCTCCCCATTTGCACTGCGTGAAAATGGAGAGGGGCTAAGCGATGACTGACACCGCCAGTCTCCTCGCGCTTGCTGACCGGATGCTCTGGGTCACCGCGCTGGTCGCGGCGCCGATCCTGCTCAGCAGTCTCGCCGTCGGCCTGGTGGTCGGGGTGATCCAGGCCGCAACCTCGGTCAACGAACAGACCCTGACTTTCGTTCCCAAGCTGGTGGTGACCGCGCTGGTGCTGGTGATGTTCGGCGCTTCGATGTTTGCGCTGACCGCCGATTTCGCGGCTGAGATCTTCGACGAAATCGCCAGGCTAGGGCGTTGATCGGTCTCGATTTCGGGTTCGGCGCGCTCGAGGCCGAGCTGTGGAAGCTGGTGTTCGTGATGACCCGCATCGGCGCCGCGCTGATCGCCGCGCCGTTCTTCAGCGCGGCTGCGGTGCCGGTGCAGCTGCGGGTCGGGATGACCGCGGCAATCGCCGTGCTCGTCAGCGCGTGGGTGCCGGTTGAAGTGCCCGCGGCGCTGCTCTCCGCCGCCGGACTGCTGGCGCTCGCGGCCGAAGCGCTGGTCGGGCTGGCGCTCGGCTTCGTGCTCCAGCTCAGCTTCGCCGCCCCGGTGCTGGCTGCCGAGCAGATCGGTGGGGCGATGGGGATGAGCATTGCCAGCTCGGTCGATCCCGCCAGCGGCGCGCATTCGCCGGTACTGGGGCAATACTACACGGTGATGCTGACGCTGATTTTCCTAGGCCTGGGCGGGCATCTGGCGTTCCTGCGGCTGGTTATCGATAGCTACACCGCGCTGCCACCCGGCACGGCCTGGTTGGGGGCTGACCGGATCGCCCTGATCGCCGGCTTCGCTTCGGAGATGTTTGTCGCCGCGGTTGCCATCGCCCTGCCGGTGACGCTGATCCTGCTGCTGGTCCAGCTTGCGACCGGGGTGCTCAGCCGTTCCGCCCCGGCGCTCAACCTGTTCGCACTGGGCCTGCCTGCCGGGGTGTTGGCGGGGATCGCCGCGCTGATCGCCGCCGCGCCGCTCACCGCCGAGCAATTCATTTCGCTGTCCGAACTGGGCCTTGCGCAAGCCGCCGAGGTTGTCGCCCGGTGAGCGGCGAGAAAAGTTTTGCCCCGACCGCAAAGCGCCGTCGCGACGCCGCGCTCAAAGGCGACGTGCTGCGCAGCCGCGAGCTGGCGACCGCGGTGGCGGTGCTGGCCGGAGCGGCCTGGCTTCGCTTTGCCGGACCGTGGATGCTGGAGGCGCTGTCCGGCGCGGCGCGCGCAGGACTGAGCTGGGATCGCGCGGCAATCACCGATTTCAACCCCGGCGCAGCGCTGCTGGCCTTGCTGTGGGCTCTGCTTCCGCCGCTGCTGATGCTCGCCGTCGGAGTGCTGCTGGCGGTGGCGGGAACCCAGCTGGCCGGGGCCGACGGGCGCTGGGTCGGCGCCAATGCCTTGCCCAAGGGCTCGCGGCTCAACCCGTTGTCGGGGCTGAAGCGGATGTTCGGCGCGCAAGGCTGGATCGAGGTCGCCAAGGGTTTGTTCAAGGTCGGCCTGCTCGGCGCGATCACCTGGTACTGGGCACAAGGCCGGCTGGACGAGCTGCTTGGCCTGGGTCGCGGTGCCTCGCTCCACCACCAGCTTGCCACGGCCTGGGAAGCGCTGACCAACCTATTGTTCGCGCTCGCCGCCGGGCTGATCGTGATCGCGCTGATTGACTTTCCGGTGCAATGGCTGCGGCGCACGCTGCGCCTGAAAATGAGCAGCCAGGAACTGCGCGACGAGCACAAGGAGGCCGACGGCTCGCCCGAGCGCAAAGCGGCGCAGCGCCAGCGCCAGCGCCAATACGCTTCGGGCGCGGTCGCCAAGGCGATGCGCGAGGCGCAGTTCGTGCTGACCAACCCCAGCCACTTCGCGGTCGCCATGGCCTATGACCCGACCAAGGCCCCCGCCCCGATCGTGCTCGCCAAAGGCCGCGGGGAGAAAGCGCAGGCGATGAAGCAGCTGGCGCGCGAGTTGGCGCTGCCCACGCTCGAATATCCCGGCCTCGCCCGCTCGGTCTATTTCACCACCCGCGAGAACCAGGTCATCCGCGAGGAATTGTACGCCGCTGTGGCCGCTGTAGTTGCCTTTGTGCTGGCTTTGAGGCGCGGTGAGCACCCTGGTGCACCGCTTGTGGAAGTGCCGGTGGCGCTGCGTTTTGATGCCGAGGGGCGGCCTGACGCAGGGGCTTAAACTTGCGCGTTTCTGCCGTTCTAAGACCCATGGAAACCAACTCGGTCACCAGCTCGATCATCTCGACGCTCGGCGCCGGCAGCGGCATCGATATGACCGCGCTCGCCCAAAACCTTGCAGTCGCGCAGTTCGCCGCCCGGATCGACCGCAACACCGCGCGCACCGAACTGGTCGAGCGGCAGATTTCCGAAGCCGCCTCGCTCAAATCGATGATCCTGCAGCTCGCCAGCGGAGTGGGTGACCGGGTTCGCAGCGGCGATCTCTCGGCCCAGCCCGCGATTGCCAATGGTGCGGTTGCCGCCGTCAGCCGCGGCTTGGCCAGCGGCAGCGGCAGCTATACCCTTGAAGTGACAGCGCTCGCCTCCGCCCAAACCCTGACCAGCCCGGCCTATCCCGCCGCCACCGCGCCAACCGGCTCGGGCAGCCTGACGCTACGCTTCGGGACGATCAGCGGCACCGGTTTTGCCGAGGACTCCGCGCACCCTGCGGTCACTGTGACGATCCCAAGCGGCGCCACACTGGCCGATGTCGCCGCCGCGATCAACGGCGCGAACGCCGGGGTCAGCGCCTATGTAGCGAGCGGCACCAGCGGCGCGCAACTGATGCTCAAAGGCGCGGAAGGTGCAGCCAATGCGTTCATCCTTGAGGCCAGCGAAACCGCAGGTGAGGAAGGCCTGGCCAATCTCGCCTGGAGCCCTGCCGCCGCCCCCGAACGGCTGCTCGCGAGCTCGGCCGATGCTGCGTTCAAGTTCGACGGGCTGGCGATGACCAGCGCCTCGAACCGGCTCGCCGAGATCGTTCCCGGGCTCAATCTTGCACTGACCGGCACCAACCCCGGTGCACCCACCACGATCCGCTTCAGCGAGCCGACCGGGGCGGTTTCGGGCTTCATGTCCGACCTTACCGCCGCGCTCAACGAAGTGGTGGCCGAACTCAATGCCCAGGCCAATGTGGTCAGCGGCGATCTGGCCCGCGACGGCGGGGCGCGGGCGATGCGCCGCGCTTTGTCTGCGCTGGCCGGCACCGCGATCATGACCGGGGCCGGGGCGGGCCAACCGGCGACGCTTGCCGACCTCGGCCTCGCCACCAATCGCGACGGGACTTTCCGGCTCGACGCCGCGCGGCTCGGCGCCACGCTCAAAAGCGCGCCGGCCGGGGTCGCGGCGATGTTCACCACCGGAATCAGGGGTGTTTACGCTACGCTCGACCGGATCAGCCGGACGCTGACCTCGGCCTCCGATCCCGGCTCGCTGACCGGTTCGGTCAACCGCTACACCGCGCTCAGGACCCGGCTGGCCGACGAGGCGAGCAACCTCGCCGACGCCCAGGAAGAGCTGCGCGCGCGGATGGTATCGCGCTTTGCCCGGGTTGACAGCCGGGTCGGGGCATCGCGCTCAACCCTGACTTTCCTGCAGAACCAGATCGACGCGTGGAACGCGCAGAACAACTGACGCCGCGATGCACACCCAGCACAGCCCCCACGAAGCCTACCGCCGCGTCGCCGTCGATGCGAGGATCGCCGGCGCCGGTCCCGGCCAGCTGGTGCTGCTGTGCTATGAACAGCTCGACCTGGCCTTGGGCGCCGCGCTGCTGGCCGCGACCCGGCGCGACAATGCCGCCAAAAGCCAGGCGCTGACCCGCGCGCTGTCAGCGCTGACTGCGTTGCAACTGGGGGTCAGCCGCGAGGCCGCGATCGCCCCCGCCTTGCAGCAATTCTATGAGGCGGCGCGGGTTCGCCTGCTGGATAATGTCCTGGCGTTCGACGCGGAGACGGTGCGCGCGCTGCGCCAGGACCTCGCCGAGGTCAGCGCGGCGCTGACCGGCGCGTGAGGTGACTCGACAATGGACCTGGGCCGGGGCCGCGTGATCCGGGCGATTGCCCCACTGTGACCGCCGATATGGCTCCGTTATGGAGCGAACCCAGCGCGAATCCACCGCCCTTCTCGGGATAACCCATAGGCGAAACTCGCTAGGGGGAAGTGCTGTGAAGGCCCAAGAAAAGCTCATTCTGATCGATCCCGACATGCGCCGCCGCGCCGCCGTGACCCACTGTCTGGCCGGCACCGGTATTCATGTCGAACCGTTCGAGGATCTGGCCGAACTGGCCCGGTCCTGGCCGCGCGAAGGGATTATCCTGGTCAGCGACGAGGGCGATCTGGTGCGCGAATTGCTGACCGACATGGCGACCCATGGCAAGTGGCTGCCGCTGGTCGCCTTTGCGCCGCTGCCCTCAACCCCGCGGGTGGTGCAGGCGGTGCTGGCCGGCGCGGTCGACTATCTCGAATGGCCGTTCGACGCGGTGACGATCCGCGCCGCGATCGAACTGGCCCAATCGAGCGCCGACGGGATCGGCAATGCCCGGTTGCGTGAGGCGATGGCGCGCAGCCGGATCCAGAAGCTGACCCGGCGCGAGCGCGAAGTGCTGGCCGGAGTCGCCGACGGCCTCTCCAACCGGCTGATCGGAGCGCGACTGGCGATCAGCCCGCGCACGGTCGAAATCCACCGCGCCAACATGCTCAACAAGATGGGCGCAAATCACACCAGCGAAGCGATCCGGATTGCGATCGAGGGTGCGTTGGTGGGTTGAGGCATGGCGAGGACTATCTGCACCAACCCGTCATCCCGGCACAGGCCGGGACCCAGGCCCGCTGCGAAAACGTCGTCGCTGGGCGACGGCATTCCTTTCTAGTGCTGGGTCCCGGCCTGCGCCGGGATGACGGTTCTAGCTTGCCGCAGCCCAAAAACCGAAGAGGGGCCCCGGACCGCAGCCCGGGACCCCTCCCGTAAAGCATCCCTCCCAGGACTGCTTAGAACTTGACGCGGCCGGTCACACCGTAAGTGCGGGGTTCCTGCACGAACGAACCGCGCGCGGTGGCAATGCCGCCGTCGTTGAACGGTCCGGGCAGCGAGCCCACTCCGCGCAGCGGAACGCTGAAGGTCACGTTCTTGGTGCGGACATCGGTGATGTTGTTGCCCCACAGCTCCAACGCCCAGCTGCCATCCTGCGCACCGATCGAGGCACGAAGGTTGAACTTGGCATTGGCATCCTGGATCCCGAACGGAATCGTGATGTAGTTGTTCGAGCGGATCGTCGGATCGGTTGCCGAAACCGGGCGGTTTTCAACCGGCAGCGTGATGTTGCCAGTTCCGTTTGCCACTTCCAGCACCGCCTGGGTACTGACCCGGCGATCGGATTCAAGCCGAACGTTGCCGTTGAGCCCGAATTCTAGCGAACCGCCGAGATCGGTCCGCCAGTCAAACCCGCTGACCACCGTCCAGAGCGGCGCATTGGTCAGGGTCTGCCCGCACAGCGGCGAGACTGTTGCGCTGAATACACCGCGGTCACAATCGTCATTGTACTTCACCTTGGAGTAGGTGATGGCGCTGGTGAAAGTCAGGCTGCGGACCGGACGGATCGTGGTTTCAAGTTCGAAACCGCGAGCCCGGACACCGCCGACGTTGAAGGTCTGGAACTGCACGCCCGTGAATTCGAGGACCTGGAAGTCCTTGAAATCCTGCTGGAACAGCGCCAGGTTGGCGGTGACGGCGTTGTCAAGGAACTTGGTCTTGAGCCCAAATTCATAGGCATTGACGGTTTCCGAACGGAACCGGGGATCGGCCAGACCAGAAGCCGCGGTCGGATCGAGGTTGAACCCGCCTGATTTGTAGCCGTGGCTGTAGCTGACATAGGTGTTGATCCCATCGAGCGGCTCCCACAACAGCTTGCCGGTGTAGATCAGTTCATTGTCCTTGAAGACATTGTCGAATTCCTGCGGCGCGCCCGTCGCCACCCCCAGAGCGCTGGGCAAGACCTGCGCGGCAAACGGGAAGCAGGTGAGTGCCATGGCCAGCGGCGCCAGCGGGGCCAGGGACCGGCGCGGATCGCCGACCGGGAACGTGCCATAGGTCGCCGCGCTCAGCCGCGCGGCGTTGCAGGCCGGAGAGCTGGCCGAAACCTGATCGAACTGGCCGTGCTTGCGGTCGTTCGAATAGCGGGCGCCGACATTGATCTTGAACTGATCCGAAACATGGAATGTCTCGTTGGTGAAAATCGACCAGTTGCGGCCGTTCTGCCGGTTGCGGTTGTCAGCATAGCTGCCGACCGGATCGAGGCCGCCCGTTCCCAACAGGCCAGGCCCGGTGGGGCTGAGCCCTCCGGTAAACAGAAACAGCGGATTGAGCGGGAACAGCGGTGTTCCGTCCACACCCACGGAAAGCAACGCGGCGTTGACGTATTTGATATGATCGGCGCCCATGGTCAGCGTACCATGCTCGTCGATCTTCTCGCTCAGATAGTAGCCGCCGATCAGAAAATCGACCTTGTCGTCGAGCATCGATCCGGCAAGCCGCAGTTCCTGGGTGAGGGTCTTGATTACCCCGTTGTTATAGACGCTGTTGGCATCCGAGGTGGTGCCGCCGAGCGAGGTCGAGAAGACATTGGCGCTGACGAAATCGGATTCCTGCTGCGACGCACCCTTGGAGCGGCGGTACGAGGTGATCGAGGTCAGTTCGGTCCCGCCAAGATCGTAATTGATCTCAGCCGAAACGCCCCATTGTTCGATCGAATCGTTGAATTCGGCATTGTTGCTGGTGCGATAGCTCTTGATCGTGCCGGGGCCGGTAATCGGCGCCCCACCGTTGGCGCCCAGGCCGACCAGGCCGTAGAGCGTTTGTCCGCCAAGCAGGGCTTGAGGCAATGCCCAGCTGCTCTCACGCTCGAGGATCGCATCGCAGCACAGTTCCTTCGACTTCGAATAGTCGGCGATGATGCGAATGCTCAGATCGGCGCTCGGTTCGGCATAGATCTGGCCGCGCACGATATAGCGGTTCTTGTCGTTGCTTTCACCGCCCACGGCGTTGCGCACGAAGCCATCGCGATCACGCCACGCGCCCGAAATACGGACCGCCACGGTGTCAGATAGCGGCACCGAAAAACCGGCTTGAATGTTCTTCAGGTCATAATTGCCGTAACTCGCGTTGGCAAAAACCTCGGTCTTGCTCAGGTTTGGCTTGGCGGTCTTGATGCTGACCGCGCCGGCCGAGGTGTTGCGGCCAAACAGCGTACCCTGCGGCCCGCGCAGCAATTCGATCTGCTGAACGTCGAGCAGATCGCCGAGCGCGACGCCCGGACGGCTGAGATAGACGCCATCGAGGAAGATGCCGACCGCGCTTTCAAGCCCGGTGTTGTTGCCGGTCGTGCCGACGCCGCGAATACGCAGCGTCGTGCCGCCGCTTTCGGTCTGGGTGCTGTTGATGTTGAAGCTGGCGGAAACCTGCTCAAAGTTCTTGATGCTGGCGACGCCGGCTTTCTCAAGGGACTCGCCCGAGAACGCGGTGACCGCCAGCGGCACTTCCTGCAGATTCTCACTGCGCAGCGTCGCGGTGACGATGATATCGGCTTCGTCGGCTTCGTCAGCAGCATCCTGCGCATAGGCAGGAAACGCAATTGCTCCGGCGCAAACGCCAGCAAGCAGGGTTAGTTTACCCCTCATCAGCCCTCTCTCCTTTTATTGCCCGACCTTTTATCGGGCGGTTGCAGCTCGGGTTAGAACACCGTCCCGCGCGAATGACAACCAGTTTTAAGCGAGCGGTTAGATCGGTTCGCGACCGTAGCTCTTGTGCCACAGTACCCGAGCGGTCGCGTCGGCGACCAGGCGAGGCGTTGGAGCGCTAAGCCGTTGCCTTTCGGGGAGATGTGGGTCAGAGTTTGCGCGCAAAGTGGGGAAGCACGAGATGGCCGAAAATCCGGCGACAGGTGAAACCCCGCAGTACCGGGCCTTCATCAGCTACAGCCACGCCGATACCCGCTTTGCCGGCTGGCTGCACCGCTCGCTTGAGGCCTGGAAACTGCCCGATGGGGGCAAGCTGGCACCGGTTTTTATTGACCGCGCCGAACTGGCCGCCGGCCCCGATTTGCCGGCCCAGGTGCGCGAGGCCCTGGAACGCAGCGCGGCGCTGGTGGTGGTGGCCAGCCCAGTTGCCCGCTCCAGCCGCTGGGTGGCGCAGGAAATCGCCTTGTTCCGCGAACTCCATCCCGGCCGGCCAATCCTGGCGGCGCTGATCGAGGGTGAGCCGGATCAGGCTTTTCCCGCGCCGCTGACCGAACACGGCGGGCAATCCTTTGAACCGCTCGCCGCCGATTTCCGCAAAGGCCACGATGGCCGCCGGCTGGGACTTCTGAAAATCGTTGCCGGGCTGTCCGGGCTGCCGCTCGACCGGCTGGCACAGCGCGACGCGCAAATGCGCCAACGCCGCGTGATGGCAGTCACGGCGGGAGCGGTCATTCTGTCTATGGTGCTGGGCGCACTGCTGGTGCTTGCGCTCCGTGCTCGGGCCGAAGCGGAGCGCCAGCGGGGAGAGGCCGAGGGGATGGTGGAATTCATGCTGACCGACCTGCGCGACCGGTTGAAAGGTGCGGGCAGCCTGAGGGCGATGTCGGCGGTCAACCAGCGCGCGCTAAGCTATTACACCGCGCAGGATCTGGCCGGCCTGCCTGACGCGAGCCTGGCCCGCCGCGCCCGCGTCCTCCACGCAATGGGTGAGGATGACGAACGCCTGGGCAATTTCGGCGCGGCGGCCGGCAAATACCGCGAGGCCCATCGCAGCACTGCCGCGGTGCTGGCACGCCACCCCGGCGATCCCGAAGCGATCTTCGCTCATGCCCAGAGCGAGTACTGGATCGGCGAAGCGGCATCACGGCAAGGGGATTTGGAAACGACCGAAGAACATTGGCGCGGTTACCTCGTCCTGGCAAAGGCCCTGGCCCGGGTCGAGCCCGGGACTTGGCGCTCGGCGATGGAACTTGGTTATGCCAAGGGCAACCTCTGCGATCTGATCATCCGCAAGTCACCCGAACGCGCGACTGATGAAGTCAACCTGGCGTTTCATTTTTGCGAAGAAGCCAACGCAGATATGCGCGCCGCCTTGACGCTCGACCGCAGCCAGGTTGAAACCGCATTGGCACTTGCCAACCGGCTGGGCTGGCAAGCGGATCACTATATCGATGCCAAGCGCCTTGACCAGGCAATCGCCCTTCGTAACGAGGAAGCGGAAATTCTCGATCGGCTGGTCAGGGCCGAGCCAGACAACAGCGACTATCGCGAACGCAGGCTGTGGCCGGATATCGGCATCGGCGAGGCATTGATCGCTCAGGGCAACCTTGACGAGGCCAGGATTGTGCTTACCCGCTGCCTTGAATCCTACCAGCGCTTGGCGGCCGTGCGCAGCGACGACACCACAATCACCGAGCAGCGCCTGCGCGTGACCTGGCTGCTCGCCAAGGCAATGCGCAAGAGCAGCACGGGCGAGGCGGCGGCGGTTATCGCGAGCGCGCGTAAGCTTCACGATCAGCTGAAGCGCACCCACACCGCCGCCCAGATGAAGCGTTTCGATCGAATGATGGCACAACTCGAGCAAGGGGAAACACGATGACGAACCTGGATATCTCTCGCCGCAACATGATAGCCTTGGCCAGCGCCGGAGTTGCTGGCGCGGCACTGGCGGGCTGCAAAGAACTCGGCGGAAACAGCGAAGGCGGCGGCAAACCCGGCGATGGCGAGGTGGGCGTGCTCACCGAAGCGGAAGTGAGCAACCGGGTGGATGGGTTCATCGCCAAGCGCGGGATCAACAACTACGGCGAGAATCCCAACGGCCCGCCTGCCAACTCGACCGTTGCGTTTGATCCAAAATATATGGTCCTGATCCACTTAACGTCGGATGGGGCATGGGATATTCGCAGCAATCACGCCCACTTCAGCGTACCTGCTGGAAAGAACACCCCGAACCTACGCACCAAATGGGCCACTGCTGCATTTGACTACAAGATCAACAAAAAATACAGGCGCTTCAATAAGGAACCCAAAAACTCGAAGTATGAAGTTTTTGATATCAATGCCGCCGGACAGGAACCTGACTATGCCGACTACGTGGAATTCGAAGCATTCAACTTCCTGAGTCAGCACGAAATATATATTTTCTATGAGCATAAGTCCGGTGCTATCAGGTTCGATACGGTCAAGAACCAGCTGATCACCTTTTCGGAATTCCATGTCAGCACCTTGCAGGCGAACGAGAATCACGCATTCTTCAACGCGAAGCAGATTACCGACACGGATCTGCTGGGAAATCTTGCCGGCAAGGGCTCGCTGATCCGGCTCGAAAACCACTATACGGTGCTTGATGGCAACCAGCTGAAACTCCTGTCGCCGCAAGGCTCAGAGTTGCCCTCCAACGAGGCACAGAATTACAAGATGAACTTGCTTTATGTTTCCGGCGCATCCGGGATCGTCATGGTTATCGACCCAAGCACGGGCAATGGCACGGGGGACCGCCCGTAAACCCGCCAGCCAGCCTGCCGGCGATCACCGCGCTCGCCCGGGCGGGCGCGGTGGAGCGCGCCTGGGCCTTGTTGGAAGGTGGCGGTTACCTGGCGGCCAGCGCCGATCCCGCAGCGCTGGCGGTCAAGGGGCGGCTGCTCAAGGATCGGGCACGGCGGTCCGAAGCGGCCGATCAACCGGTGCTGTTCGGTGCCGCAGCCGAAGCCTATGGTCAGGCCCACGCGCTCGCACCGGCGCCCTACCTGGCGATCAACGCGGCCACCGCGCGGCTGCTCGCCGGAGACAACAGCGCGGCTGCCCAGGGCGCGCAAGCAGTGCTGGCTCTGCTCGACGGGCCGGAACCGCCCGCCGACACCGGCTATTATCTCGCCGCGACCCGGGCCGAAGCCTTGCTGTTGCTGGGTGACGAAACCGGTGCTGAGGTCGCCATGGCCGAAGCCGCCGGTCACGATCCCGATGGCTGGGAGGACCGGGCCGTCACGCTCGCCCAGCTGCGCGCGATCGGCAGCCACCAGGGCCGCGCCTTGGTCTGGCTGGACAGGTTCGCTGCTCCGTCCAGCCTGCACTTCGTCGGCCATCTTGGAATCGGTGCCAGCGGGGCCGGTGAGGACCGGCTTGCTCATGAGGTCGACGCATTCCTGGCAGAACACCGACCAGGCTTTGCCTGGGGAGCAATCGCGGCCGGGGCAGACATCGTTATCGCAGAGCGCCTGCTGGCAGCCAACTGCGCGCTGCACGTCGTTCTGCCTTGCCCGGCCGACCTGTTTGAAGCCCAATCGGTCGCGCCCGCCGGTGGGAGCTGGACTGCGCGCTTCCGTGCCTTGCTGGATGCCGCAGCGACGCTGCGCCTTGCCGGACCCGGTGCGTCCTCGGTCCACGATCCGATCGCCACCGCCCACGCTGGCGAACTGGCGATCGGCGGGGCGCTGCTCAATGCCCGGCGGCTGGGCAGCGCGGCGCTGCAACTGGTTGTCAGCGATGGAACTGGCGGCGGCGCCAACACCCGCCGTCAGGCCGCGATGTGGCCGGCTGCTGGGGGGCTACAGATCACTCTCACCGCGCCGCGCGACAGCTCGGTCGACGCGCGCTTTCCGCCCGAACAGCCCGATCCCGAACGCGCGCTGGCAGTGCATATCGCTATCGGGCTCGATGAACTCGACCCGCACGAAGTAATTCCCTCGGCCAGGATCGCCGCTGTTTCCGGACCGCTGGAGGTCGTGCTTTCGCGGCTCGATTCCGGCACCGTCCGCGCCCATCCCGGCGGGTGGGAAGTGACCTTGCCCGATCTGCCCCGGGCGCTGGCGACAATTGCTGCCTTGCTCCGCGCGGCGCGCGATGCCGCTACTTCGCCGCCCGCGATCGGCCTGGCGCTGGAAATGGCAACGCTGCACGCCGACCAGGCGAGCGGCACACTGGTACCCTACGGCCCCGGCGCCGCGCTGGCACGGCGGCTTCAGGCGATGGCGCCGGCCGGGACCGCGCTGGCCAGCGATGTCGCCGCAGTATGCCTTGCGGTCCAGAGCGATTGCGCAATGCGCAGCGAGATCTACCACACTGGCGAACCGGAACTGGGCGGCGCGGTCCACGCCTTGCTGGAAAACTAATACACCAGTTCTTCCAGACGATGCGGCGCGACGACCAGCAAACCGCCTTCAACCCGCTTGACCAGCCCGCGCTTTTCCCATCCCGAAACCGCGCGGCTGACGGTCTCTCTGGTCGATTGTACCTGCACCGCCAGTTCGGCCCAGACCGGCATCGGCCGGATCGTCCGGTCCGGCGCCGCGCTGGCCTGACGCAGCAGTTCGGCGGCGATCCGGCCGGTCGCGGACAGCAGCGCGCTTTCCACCATGCGCCGCCGCATCGCCTCGATCCGCGCCGCCATCTGCCGCGCCAGCGCCAGCGCGACACAGCTGTATCCCTCCATCAACCGCAGCACCGTCGCGGTCGAGAAATGCGCTCCCGCACTGTCAACCAGCGCTTCAACCTGGGTCCCGCCCTCACCCCCACCGCCCAGCAGGCTCCCGTAGAACTCCCCCGGAGCAATCGCGTGCAGCACCAGCACCGCGCCCTCGCGGCCATACGCGAGCTCGGCCGCCCGGCCCAATGTCAGCAGCGTGGTCTCATCGCGGCCAGGCAGCGGCCACAGCAAACTGCCCCGCGCCATCCGCCCTTCGCGGGCCATCCCGGCGATGCTTGCGGCCAGCGCATCGCCGCAGCCAAACGCCTGCTGGATCGCCGCCAGACTGCCGCCCGGCGGGTTTCCCGCACGCTCTGAATTGCGCCCCCGCTCACCCATCGCCCGACAATAACAGCAGCGCCGCCCACAAGGAAGCGGGCCGCGCTGGTATTTGTACTAAGCGGCAAATGGTGCCAGAAGAGGACTCGATATTGTTCCATATAGTATTGATTTATATACGATATGGCAATTCGAACATTGCCGAGGCCCCAGTTGAGGCCCCAGGACCAAAGTTGTCTTGAAGATTCGAGTCCCGAAGGCCCAAAAATGGCGGATTTGCGTGGGTGCGATAGTGTCACAGAGGCGATTCGCGCGCAATTCCGATTTTGCAGGTGGGGGCCTCGCCCTTTGGGCGTTGGGGGCCTCATCGGGGGTGTCAGACCACCCGTTTTCTATGTCTTTCATAGCATAATTCTATTTTATGCTGATAGACGCATATTGACAATTTATGCCATTTTCGACATAGGGCTTGCAGGGAGGCCTTGATGTCACAGATCGCTCGATCACCTCGCCAGCTCGGAAACCTCATCCAGCGCGCGCGCAAGCAGCGCGGGCTTACCCAGACCGAGCTGGCAAACCTTGCCGGCCTGCGTCAGGAAATGGTCTCGAAGATCGAAACCGGTCACGACAGCACCAGGCTTGCGGCACTATATTCGCTGTTCGCCGCGCTGGACCTCGACATGCTGGTCGATCAACGATCAGCGCGGCAAGGCAAGGACATCGAGGACGTCTTCTGATGGGCCGTCGCAAGGCGCATGTGCCGCTCAACGTCCTGATCAACAACCGCCACGTTGGCCGCTTGTCGCGGGAAGCAAGCGGCAGGATCGCATTCCAGTATGATCGGGCCTGGCTCGAATGGGAGCACGCCTTTGCCACCTCGCTGTCCCTGCCATTGCGAGAGGCGGTCTTTGCCGGGGCACCGGTCCTTGCGGTCTTCGACAATCTCTTGCCGGACAGCGACGCCGTTCGCCGCCTCGTTGCCGAACGAACCGGCGCGGATGGCACTGACGCCTATAGCCTGCTTGGCCGCATTGGCCGGGACTGCGTCGGTGCGATGCAGTTCCTGCCCGACGATGTTCCCATCGAAACCGATCATCGGATCAGAGGCGAGCCGGTCAGCGACGATGAGATCGAGGCGACCCTCGCCAATCTCGCCCGAGCGCCACTAGGCATCGACCCCGAGCATGACTTCCGGATTTCTGTTGCTGGCGCACAGGAAAAGACGGCGCTGCTGCGCCACGGGGAAAAATGGTTCCGACCCGTCGCCACAACCCCGACGACGCATATCCTGAAACCGCAGCTCGGCACGATCCCCACCGCATTCGGGCCAATCGACATGGCTGCCAGCGTCGATAACGAACACTACTGCCTCAAACTGCTTGCAGCCTTCGGCCTGCCGGTCGCCGCAACCGAGATTGTCACTTTCGGCGCGCGCCGCGTCCTGGTCGTTGAGCGCTTTGATCGGCGCTGGCGCAGCGACGACGAGCTGCTGCGCTTGCCTCAGGAGGATTGCTGTCAGGCGCTTGGAGTGCCTCCGGGCCAGAAATACCAGAGCAGCGGCGGCCCTGGCATCGCCGACATACTCCGCCTGCTTCAGGCAGCGAACGAGCCGCTTGCCGATCAGGCCGCATTCCTCAAATGCCAGATCCTGTTCTGGCTGATTGGCGCGACCGATGGGCATGGCAAGAACTTCAGCCTGTTCCTGCGCCCCGAAGGGCGCTTCGTCCTGACGCCGATCTATGACGTGCTGTCCGCGCAGCCCGCGTTCGACCTAGGCCAGATTCCGCTCAAGCATTACAAACTGGCGATGTCGGCAGGAACCAGTCGCCACTACCGGCTGGACCAGATCGTTGGCCGCCACTTCGTCCAGACCGGCAAGGCCGCTGGGCTCGGACCGACCGTCATGCGCAGCGCCATCGAAGAAATTCTGGAATGCGCGCCGAAGGCTCCCGGCATCGCCCTTGCCGCGATGCCTGCCGACTTCGCTGTGACGATCCACGAAAGCATTTCCAGGGCGATCAAGAATCGCATTGGGTCGCTGGAGGCAGCAGTTGGGGAGTTCTGAACGGTGAATTCCAGGCCAGGCTCGCCCGAATTGGCTGGTTCAGATCGGCGAATGAGGTTATCAACGGACCGGCTTGATCTTGTCGAGCCTGGCATCGAAATTGTTGCCTCTTGACCGGCAATACTTCCCGCCTAAACCCAGAAAATCATCGCCAGAAGGCAAGCCGAACGATCCATGTCAGACGTTGATTGGACAAACTCCGAAAACGACCTGATCGTAGCAGACTATTTTGCGATGCTGAATGCCGAGATTTCCGGCCAAGAATACAACAAGTCCGCCCACCGGCGCGACTTGCTCGCCCTGTTGCCAATCAGAAACGAGGGATCCGTCGAATTCAAGCATCAGAACATTAGCGCGGTTCTTGTCGGTCTCGGGCAGCCTTGGATTACTGGCTACAAGCCCAAAGCGCGCTTTCAGAATTCGCTCGTAGACGCAGTACTCCGATGGCTTGAATTTCGTCCAGACTGGTCGAATGTGCGGCTTGCGTCAGGCAACGAAACGGCCAACCGCGTCAGGGAGGCCCCGATCCTGTGGATCGGCCCTGCACCGACGTTTTCGAACGAGCCACCGCCAGTCGATGCGAAATTCATGGCTTCGATTGCTAGGAAATACGATGTCGCCGAGCGTGCATGCCGATATCGCGCGCAAAAGCTCGCCCATCTGTTTGGGATCAAGGATTGCTGCGTGATGCTTGACCTTCGGCACGACCAGCGCCCCGCGCAGGATCGAGGAAGGATCGCTCTCGCCACGTCCGGTTGCGACGGCATAGCGAAAGACACGCCCGGCAAACGACCGGCAACGTCGGGCAGTTTCATGCTTGCCCTTCGCCTCGATCCGCTTGAGCGCGGCCAGCAGGTCAATGGGCTTGAGATCTGCCACTGGCCGGGCCGCGATTGGTTCCAGTTGCTCCAGCAGCCAGTTGGCCTTCTGCGTCGTGGTATCTGCCTGGCCCTGGGCCACCTGCTTGTCGATATACTCCTTGGCGATCTCGCCAAAGGTGTTGGCGGCGTTGAACACGGCAACCAACTTCTCGTGCTTGCGTTCGGCCAGCGGATCGATCCCGGCTTCCAACCGCCTGCGAGCATCGTCGCGACGCTTCCGCGCCTCGGCCAGGCCGACATCGGGATAGCGACCAAGGGCCAACCGCTTCTGCTTGCCCATATAGCGATATTTGTATCGCCACAGTTTCGAGCCGTTCGGATGAACCTCCAGATAGAGGCCTCGGTCGTCGGTGCATTGGGTCACTTTATCGGTCGGACGGATGTTCCGGATTTGCAACTCCTTCAGTGCCACGGTCGAATCTCCTCAGCTGGTCCGGGTGAGGACCGGCGAGGGCTTTTCGAGGCAATGGGGCCATCAAATTTTGCGTGGGGCCATATTAGCCCAACCGTGGCACCTCATGGCCCCGGATTGCCTGATATCGCCTGGCACACTCCGGGATTGGTGAGGCTCTAAAATGGCAGATTTCCGCCGGTTTGTCGACCCTTGCGGGATGCCCTGACACGGAAAAATGGTGCCCAGAAGAGGACTCGAACCTCCACGCCCTTGCGAGCGCCAGCACCTGAAGCTGGTGCGTCTACCAATTCCGCCATCTGGGCACGGGGCAGCTGGCCGTGTGCCTGCTGCCGGGTAGGAGCGCGCCACTAGCCGGGGGGGGGCTGGGTGTCAACGGGGGGATTGGGCAAACGCATATTGCACGGCCGCGCGCGGCTGTGCAAAGGGGAACGACACGAAATAGAGGGCTTCGGACAATGGATTTGAACGGCAAGCTGGTGGTGCTGGTCGGCGGCAGCGGCTTCGTGGGCAAACATCTCGCCCAGGCGCTGCTGGAGCGCGGCGCGCGGCTGCGGGTGGCGAGCCGGTTTCCCGAGCATTCGCTGGCGCTCAAGCCGCTTGGCAACCTGGGCCAGGTGCAGCTGGCGCGGTGCGACGTGACCCGGCCGGATTCGCTGGCGCGCGTGCTGGCGGGAGCCGATGCGGTGGTCAACCTGGTGGGGGTGTTTGGCGGCGATCTCGATGCAGTGATGGGCCAGGGCGCTGGCGCCGTTGCGGCGGTGGCGCAAGCTGCAGGCGCCAAAGCTTTCGTCCAGGTCTCGGCGATCGGTGCGGATGCCGAGGGTTCGACCGGCTATGCCCGGGCCAAGGCGGCGGGCGAGACGGCGGTGCTGGCAGCGTTTCCCAATGCGACGATCGTGCGGCCCTCGGCGCTGTTCGGCCAAGACGACAATTTCCTCAACATGCTCGCCGGGTTCACTGCTCTGCCGGTGCTGCCGGTGTTCGCGCCCGCGGCCAAGCTGGCGCCGCTGTTTGTCGACGACTGCGCGATGGCCATCGTCAATGCCCTGGCCGATCCGGCCGCGCATGGCGGCAAGACTTATGAGATCGCTGGGCCGGAGGCGGTGACCATGGCCGAGCTCCAACGCCGTGTGGCCGCGGCCTGCGGGCGGGGGCCGCTGCTGCTGGAACTACCCGATGTGGTTTCCGAAACGATTGCGACGCTGACCGGGTGGCTGCCCGGCGCACCGTTGACCCGCCAGCAGTGGCTGCTGCTCAAGGCTGGGAACGTGGCTTCGGCGCACTTGCCGGGATGCAAGGAGCTGGGCGTGAGCCCGCGGCCGATGGGGCTGTTCCTTGAGCGCTGGATGGTGCGGTTCAGGAAGCACGGGCGGTTTGCCGATAAAGCGGCGGCCTGAGCTTACTTTCGGAACCGGTTTATTGCCTCCATGGCTTCGCTGTAGCTGCGGTCGGTCCCCGACATGGTTATGGCGATGTCACCGCCGGTCAGCGCTCGGCTGGCTCCGGCCAGTGCAGCTAGTCGACTCTGCGATGGGAAACGTGTCGCATCGCGCAAATGAAGTACCACGAACTTTTGCAACTGGTACTGCCAGGTCGTGACGTCGGTAATCTCTGACCAGGGGATCATCTCATCTGACCAGCGAATCCAGCAGATCCCAGAAGCATTGATGCGCAGTTGAACACGCTTGTCAAAAAACATCCTAATTATTGCCAGTCCGCATAACCCGAAGAACACGATGCATACCCACCCGATTGCATTCGTGGCGGCAGGGCTGGCGCGACGGCTTACGGGCGGCGGTCCGAAAGCCCCAACTGCCCAAAGCCCCACCAAGACAAAGGCGAAGGTCACCAGCAAAAGCAAGGCAATCCGCCAGCGGGATGGATAGGTAACAAAGTCATCCACGCCCATTACGCGTTCACATCGGCATAGTGGCTGGGCGGCTGGATCACTTCCATCCGTTCGGCCAGCAGCGGGCGGAAGCTGGGGCGGCTTTTGAACACCGCGTACCAGCCGGCTGACTGTTCGTGTCCGGCCCAGTCGAGCCCGCCGAGATAGTCTGCAACCGAGATCTGCGCGGCGGCGGCAAGGTCGGCCAGGCTCATCGTCGCGCCCGCCAGCCAGGGGCGGTGATCAATCAGGTGGTCGATGTAATAGAGGTGCTCGTGCGCCAGCTTCATCGCCTCGCGCAGCACGCGGCTATCCGGCGACTGGCGGTAGACCAGCCGCTTTTTCATCCGCTCGTGGAGCAGGGGCGCAGTAACATCGCCCCAGAAATTCTCGTCAAACAGCGCCACGAGCCGCCGGATTTCGGCGCGGTTGGCGGCGGTGCCGTTGATCATCGGGTTCTTGTCGACGGTTTCCTCGAAAAACTCGGCGATCGCGCGGCTGTCGCACAGCGTCGTACCCTTGGCCGGATCGTGCAGCACCGGGGTGCGGCCTGCGGGGTTGAGCGCGAGAAATTCGTCGCGGCCTTCCCACGGATTCTCGCGCCACAGCTCATAGCCGATCCCCTTCTCGCTCATCAGCAGGCGGACCTTGCGGCTGAACGGACAGAGCGGGAATTGGTAGAGTTGCCACATGGTCTTCCCCCATGCCCAAGCAGGGTGCTTGGTTCAACCCGAAGCGGGGCAGAAGGAAAGGCGATTCAGGTGGAAAACCTAACTTTCGATCCGCGCCTCGCGGTCCAGCGCCAGCGCCAGACGGGCGAGGCGGCGTTCGACCCCGGCATCGGCGAGCGCGGCGGCGCGGCGCGGCAAACGCAGCACCAGCGCGCCGTCAGCGGCGAGTTCGAGCGGCAAGGCTTCGACTGCCAGCACTGCGCCAGCGCCGATCCGGTGGGCGAGCCTGAGCGCCAGCCCCCAGTTGCGCGCCCGTTCGAGCCGGTCGGGCGCGGCCAGTAGGGCGAGCATGGTCGGAGGATTGTCGGGATCGCCGCCCAGCCCAATATGCAGCGCCATCGCGATCACCGCGCGGTCCCCGTGGGTCAGCCCCAGCCAACTGCCGTGCAGCGCCATGTCTTCGGCATCGAGCGCGCGGAATTCGGGATTGGAGGCCCAGCCGGTCCCGGCAATCAGGCAGGCGGCGTGGCGCAGGCGGCGTTCCTCAGCTGGTTCGCCCGGAAAGGCACTGTCGCTCCAGGCCAGCAGCGCGGCATCCTGGCCGCTGCGTTGCAGCTGCCCGCCGATCGCGTGGCGCAGCCCTTCGATCAGCGGATCCTTGCGCCGCTGTGCCGGGGAAAGTGCCTGGAACAGCAGTCCTTCGCGCAGCCCCGCGGCCGACACGGTGACTTGCGCCGGATCGATCACGCTGGCCAGCGCCGCCAGCAGTGCCGCGGCATCGTCCAGCTGCGGCGCGCGGGCGGCCTTGACGCCGGGAATCGCGATCAACTGTGCCAGACCGAGCTCGCGCACATGGAGTTTTAGCTCGCGGGCATCAGCGGCGGGAAATGTATAATTGTCGAGCACGCGCAGCGGCCAGCCGGCGCGCTCCATGTGAACCCGGGCCAGCGCCCGCCAGGCCCCGCCGACCAAGTAGAGCCGCTGACCTTGCACCCGCTCCAGCCAGGCATGGCTCGCGCACAGTTCTGCAACCAGCCGACGCAGCTTGCCGCTGCCCCCGGCTCTGACCGCAGCGACGCGCATCGCGCCAAGCGGCAGCGAGACCCGTTCGTGGACTTTGCCGCGATCGATCCGGACCAGTTCGAGGCTGCCTCCGCCAAGATCGGCAACCAGACCGCTAGCATCCGGATTGGTGGAAATCACCCCGAAGCCAGCGGCGTTGGCCTCCTCTTCGCCCGAGAGCAGCTCTGCCGCCAGACCAAGCTCGCGAACCTTGGCGAGAAACGCAGCGCCATTGGCCGCATCGCGCACCGCCGCGGTTGCCGCCACGCGCAGCTCAACCGGGGCCATCAGCTGGGTCAGCGCCGCAAACCGGGCCAGGCTGTGCAGCGCTGTGGCCATGTTCTCGCCATCGATCTGGCCGAACGAAACCACGCCTCGCCCAAGGCCGGCTGTGACCTTTTCGTTGAACAACGGCACCGGCGCGCGCGGCGGGCCGCCATAGACGACCAGCCGCACGGTGTTGGAACCGATATCGATGACGGCGCGGCGCGTTCGGTTGGTCACGCCCGAGCAATTAGTCGGTGCGGGCAGCCTCGTCCATCTGGCGGCCGAAGTCTTCCCCGATGGCTTCGAGCTCAGGGGCGATGTCTTTCATCATCCCCGCCAGTTCGCCCATCGCCCCCATCATCGCGGGCACCCGGCGGCGAACCTCGTCAGGCATGCGCTTGGCTTCGGGACCAGCAAGATCGCCTAGCGTCGCGCCGCGCGGGATCTTGCGCGCAGCCTTGTGATCGCCCATCCGCTCCATCGCCCGGGCCAGCGGCTCGGCCTTCATGTTGAGCAGCACCGCCATCATCGCGCCCATCGCGTTACCCATCGCTTCCTGCTTGCGCGGATCGTCGAGACCGGCAGCGAAGTCCTCGTCGGCAGCGGTGCGCGCCAAGGCCGGAACCGGCGCTAGCGCCAGCGCGGCCAGGACAGTCAGCGAAACCAGTCTGCGGCTGGCAAAACGGGTAACCATCGGATCGAACTCCTAGACCCGGAAATCGGGCGAGCGCGGATTAAGGCCCCGCCGCTTGCGGGGGGCTGAACGGGGCGTGCAGCTTGCGCTCAGCCGTGGTTCCAGCAAGGCCGATCAATCCGCCGATTGACGCCGCGCCGCGAGGCTCTATGCAGTTGCGAAACGCAACCGAAAGGAACCAGCCCGATGTACAGCCACAACATGGTAGGCAGCAACGACATTGCCCGTTCGAAGACCTTTTACGACGCGCTGTTCACCGCGATCGGCGGCAAGGCAGGGATGCAGGATGACAAGGGCCGCCTGATCTACATGCACGGCGGCGGGTTGTTTCTGGTCACCCCGCCGATAGACGGTCAGCCGGCCACTGCGGGCAACGGCTGCACTGTCGGCTTTGCAATGGACGATCCGGCCCAAGCCGACGCCTGGCACGCCGCGGGTGTGGCTGCTGGCGGCAAGTCGATCGAGGATCCTCCGGGGCTGCGCGAGGGCGGTTTTGGCGCGCTCTATCTCGCCTATCTGCGCGATCCCGATGGCAACAAGCTCTGCGCGCTCAAGCGCATGTGACCAAGGCCGCGCTCAGCGAGGTCTCGGCTGACGGTTCGCGCCGCGCGGTCACGCGCGACTGGGTGCCTGAAGCGCCGGTCGCGCTTGAGTTCAACGGGCTCGCCTATGCGGTGATGATGGCGAGCCCGCAGGATCTGGAAGACTTCGCCACCGGCTTTGCCCTGACCGAGGGGCTCGCCGCGACGCCTGGCGAGGTCAGCCAAATCGCCGCTGCCGAAGTTGAGCACGGTTGGGTGGTACGTGCGCAGCTGAGCGGGCTGGGCGTAGCCAAACTGACCGAGAGGGTCCGCGCCCGCGTCGCCGAGTCGAGCTGCGGGCTGTGCGGGATCGAGAACCTGGCCGAAGTGGCGCGGCCGCTGCCGCAGGTTGCGGTGCACAAAGCGATCGAGGCGGCGGCGATCTTCACCGCGCTTGGCCAATTGCGCGAACAGCAAGTGCTGGGCGCAGCGACCGGTGCCGCCCACGCCGCAGCCTGGGCCTCCTGTGCGGGCGAAGTCGGCTGCCTGCGCGAAGACGTTGGCCGCCACAACGCGATGGACAAGCTGATCGGGGCGATGGCCCGCGCTGGTCACCCGCTTGCTCCGGGCTTTGTTCTCTCGACCGCGCGCTGTTCTTACGAAATCGTCGAAAAGGCGGTGCGCGCCGGAGCGACCACGCTGGTCACGGTCTCGCTACCTACGTCGCTGGCGGTCGACCGCGCGACGGGCGCGGGCCTCAGCCTGTGGGTCCTGGCGCGCGACGATTCGGTGCTGCTGGTGAACGACGCCTCAACGTGACAACAGAAATACCGCGTGCTCGGCGCGCCAGCTGGCCGCAGCGGCGCTGGTGTGGCGGTCGCCGCTGAGGAACCATTCGCCCTCGAGCCTATAGCCCTTCTCCGCCACCAGCGCGCGGAAATCACGCACGGTGACATGGTGGATATTCTCGGTCGCGTACCAGGCCACCGGCAGCAGCCGGGTCACCGGCATCTGCCCGTTCCACAGCAGGCTTGCGCGGACCTTCCAATGCGCAAAATTGGGGAAGCTGACGAAGGCCTTGCGCCCGACCCGCAACAGTTCGCCAAGCACCAGATCGGGCCGCATGGTGGTTTGCAGCGTCTGGCTGAGGATTGCATAGTCGAACGCGGCATCGGGATAATCGGCAAGATCGCTGTCGGCATCACCCTGGATCACCGACAGCCCGCGCGCGACGCATTCGGCGACGTTGCCTGGATCGAGCTCCATGCCGCGCGCGTCGACGCCTTTGTTATCGCGCAGCGCCGCCAGCAACGCTCCGTCGCCGCAGCCGATATCGAGCACGCGGGCTCCCGACGCGACATTGGCGGCGATCACGGCAAGATCGGGGCGAAGGTTCATGATGCCGCTTTGAGCAGAGCGAGCGCCTCTGGCGCAAGTCGCTCCATAAAGCGGTCAGGCCGGAGCAGCGGGGTAAAACCCTGCTTGGCATAAACGCCGTGCGCATCGGCGGTGACCAGACCGATCCGGCGGATGCCGGCGAAGCGGGGATGCTCGACGAACCATCCGACCATGCGCTGCCCTAGCCCCTGCCCGCGGCAGGCCTCGTCCACCCAGACATCGGCGATCCACGCGAAGGTCGCATGATCGGTGATCGCCCGGACGAAACCAACCTGCTCACCTTCTCGGTAAGCGCCAAGCGGGTGCGAACCGGCAATCGCGCGTTCGACCAGTTCACGCTCGATCCCAGGCGACCAGTAGCTGGCAGTCAGCCAACTGTGGATCCGGCCAAGGTCGAGCCGCGCTGGATTGTCGTCAAGTTCGATCATTGGCCCAGGAACCCGGCGATCACCCGGTCGAGCGCGGGGACATCGAGCAGGAAGCTGTCATGTCCGAACGGCGCCGAGAGCTCGACAAAGCTGACCGGCGCCCCGGCGGCATTGAGCGCATGGGCGATGATCCGGCTTTCAGCGGTGGGATAGAGCCAGTCGGTATCGAAGCTGATCAGGCAAAAGCGCGCCTTGGCTCCGGCAAAAGCCTCAGCCAATTTGCCGCCGCGTTCTTCAGCGAGGTCGAAATAGTCCATCGCCCGGGTGATGTAGAGATAGCTGTTGGCATCAAACCGGTCGGTGAAGGCGATGCCCTGGTGGCGCAGATAGCTTTCCACCTGGAAATCAGCATCGAAGCCAAAGGTCTTTTCGCTGCGATTCTGCAAGCGCCGCCCGAACTTCTCGGTCAGCCCGGCTTCGGACAGATAGGTGATGTGCGCTGCCATCCGCGCCACTGCAAGGCCGTCTTCCGGTCCCTTGCCCTGTGCCTGGTACTCACCGCCGTTCCACTTCGGATCGGCCATGATCGCCTGCCGGCCAACCTCGTGAAAAGCGATGTTCTGGGCTGAATGCCGCGCGGTTGAGGCGATCACCAGCGCGGCGTTGGTGCGTTCCGGCCAGTTGGCAGCCAGGCACATCGCCAGCATCCCGCCCATCGAACCGCCGACCACGGCATGCAGTCGCGCAATCCCCAGCGCGTCGAGCAGCGCCACCTGGGCGCGGACCATGTCGCGGATGGTGATCACCGGAAACCGCATCGCGTAAGGCGCTCCGTCGGGGGCAAGACTGGAAGGCCCGGTCGAACCCATGCAGCCGCCCAGGACGTTGGCGCAGATCACGAAGAAGCGGTCGGTATCGATCACCTTGCCCGGGCCGATCGACTTCTTCCACCAGCCCGGCTTGCCGGTCTTGGGATGATCGCTGACCATGTGCTGATCCATCGTCAGCGCGTGGAACACCAGGATCGCGTTGGACTTGTCGGGATTGAGCCTGCCGCAAGTCTCATAGGCCACCTCGACCCGCTCAAGGCTCTGCCCGCCGTCGAGCGGCAGCGGCAAGCCAAGCACCAGCGTGTCGCTGGCAAGGTTGAGCGCGGGATCGGCCATGGCGGTCCGCTTGGGGGCTGTGAAGCAGGCTGTCAATTGTCCGCAGGCCTGCTATGCGCACCCCGCCATGACTGCCGCGCCCACCCCCAAACCCTGGATCAAAGCGATCCATGGCTATGTCCCCGGCAAGAGCCTGGATGAAGGCGGGCGACCGCTGGTCAAGCTCTCGGCCAATGAGAACCCGCTGGGCTGTTCGCCGCGGGCGCTGGCGGCGCGCGCGGGGGCAGAGCATCCCTCGCGCTATCCCGATGGCAACAGCACAGCGCTGCGCGAAGCGCTGGGCGCCTTTCACGGAATCGACCCGGCGCGGATCATCATGGGTGCGGGTTCGGGCGAGCTGCTTTACCTGGCTGCCAGCGGCTATGCCGGACCGGGCGATGAAGTGCTGTTTTCGCAGTTCAGCTTCTCGCTTTACGACATTGTCGCGCGGCGCTGCGGAGCAGTGCCGGTCGAGGCCCCGGCCAGCGACTATGGCACCGATGTCGATGCCCTGCTTGCCGCGGTCACCGAACGGACCAGGGTGGTGATCGTCGCCAACCCCAACAATCCCACCGGCACTTACCTGCCGCGCGCCGAGATCACGCGGCTCCACGCCGGATTGCCGGGCGGGGTGCTGCTGGTGCTCGACCAGGCCTATGCCGAATATGTCGAGCCGGACCGCGACGACGGATCGCTGATGCTCGCCGCGCACCAGCCCAATGTGCTGGTCACCCGCACCTTCTCCAAGGCTTACGGCCTCGCCGGTGAGCGGGTTGGCTGGGGCACCGGGCCGGCGGCGGTGGTCGAAGTGCTCAACCGCCTGCGCGGCGCGTTCAACGTCAGCAACGAGGCCCAGGCGATGGCGCTGGAAGCTTTGGCCGACCAGGATTTCGTCACGCAATCGCGCTGCCACAATGCCGAAGTTCGCGCAGCCTTTGTGGCCGCGATCGAAGCGCTGGGTAACTGCGGGATAAGCGCTGTGCCTAGTGAGGCGAACTTCGTGATGGTGCTGTTCGGCGGTGCGCTGGGCGGCGCGGCGGCCTATCAGGGGCTGACCGACGCCGGCTACATGACCCGCTGGCTGCCGAACCAGGGACTCGGCCACGGGGTGCGGATCACCATCGGCACCGCCGAGCAGATGGACGCGGTTGCGGCCTTGCTGCGCGGTATGGCTGAGGCTGCGCGATGAGCTTTCAGCGGGTTGCGATCATCGGGCTGGGGCTGCTTGGCGGTTCGGTCGGCCTGGCGGTGCGCGCACATCTGCCCGAGGCAACGACCGCCGGCTATGACACCGATCCCGCGGCCCGCGCCCGCGCTGCAGAGCGCGGTCTGGCCGACCGGATCTGCGACAGCGCCGCCGAAGCCGTGGCCGGGGCCGACCTGGTGATCCTGTGTGTCCCAGTCGGCGCAATGGCCGCGGCCGCGGCGGACATCGCTCCGCATCTTGCAACCGGAGCCGTGGTCAGCGACGTCGGCTCATCGAAGCAGAGCGTCGCGCGCGAATTGGCTGCGGCATTGCCCGGGGTCGCGATCATCCCCGCCCACCCGGTCGCCGGGACCGAGCGGTCCGGGCCGGATGCCGGCTTTTCCAGCCTGTTTCACAGCCGCTGGTGTATCATTACCCCGCCCGACGATGCCGATCCGGCCCTCGTCTCGGCGCTGTCCGGCTTCTGGGAGGCACTCGGCGCCAATGTGGAGGTGATGGACGCGGCGCACCACGATCTGGTGCTGGCGGTGACCAGCCACCTGCCGCACTTGATCGCCTACACCATCGTCGGCACTGCCTCGGACCTTGAAGGGGTGACCGAAAGCGAAGTGATCAAATATTCGGCCGGCGGTTTCCGCGATTTTACCCGGATTGCCGCCTCTGACCCGACGATGTGGCGCGACGTGTTCCTGGCCAACAAGGACGCGGTGCTCGAAATGCTCCAGCGCTTCAGCGAAGACCTGACCGCGCTGCAACGCGCAATCCGGGTTGGCGACGGCGATCAGCTGTTCGATCACTTCACCCGCACCCGCGCGATCCGCCGCTCGATCATCGAGGAAGGCCAGGACGACGCGAGGCCGGACTTCGGCCGGAGCGACCACGAGGGTTGAAACCGGTTTTGTAAGCCAATCGCTGAGGCGATTGGCGCACCTGCAATCAACTCAGCAGGAACACTCCGGCCACCACCCACATCACCGTGGTGGCAAGCCAGCCGCCCAACTCCAGGCGGCCCGAGACGGCGAATTCACCCATCGCCGCTTTGTTCTTTGCAATCAGCATGGTCACCACCATCAGCGGCGGGGCGAGCAGGCCGTTGACCACCGCCGCCCAGTAGAGCGCCTTCATCGGATCGATGCCTATGAAATTGAGCGCGATCCCGCCCGCAGTCGCCGCGGTGATAGCGCCATAGAACGCCTTGGCTTCGCGCGGCTTGCGGCCCAGCCCTTCGGTCCAGCCAAAGGTCTCGCTGACCGCATAAGCGGCGCTTCCCGCCAGGATCGGCACCGCCAGCAGGCCGGTACCGATGATCCCCATGGCGAACAACGCGAAGGCGAAGTCTCCGGCGATCGGGCGCAGCGCCTCTGCGGCCTGGGCGGCGCTTGCGATATCGCGCACCCCGTTGGCGTGGAGCGTCGCGGCAGTGGCGATGACGATGAACAACGCGACCAGGTGCGAAAAGCCCATGCCCACCAGCGTATCGGTGCGGATCCGACGCAGTTCCGCCCCTGCCCGGCGATGGCTGACGTGGAGCGGCTTGATGTGGCGGCGGTGCTGTTCCTCAACCTCCTGACCAGCCTGCCAGAAGAACAGGTAGGGGCTGATCGTGGTCCCGAAGATCGCCACCAGCGCCATCGCATGCTCGCGGTCGAAGGTGAAGCTGGGGACCAGCGTGCCATAGAGCGCCTCGCCCAACGGCACGTCGGCGACGAAAACCACCCCAACATAGGCGAACAGCGAAAACGTCGCCCACTTGAGGATCCGGGCATATTGCGCGTAGCTGAGGAACACTTCGAGCAGAACGCTGGCCACCCCGAACGCCACGGTATAGACCAGCACCGGCCCCGGGATCACCAACGCCAGCACCGCCCCCATCGCACCGAGATCGGCGCCGAGGTTAATGACATTCGCCACCAGCAGCATCACCACCACCGCGCGCAGCAGTGCTGGCGGATAGTGCTGGCGTAGGTTCTGGGCGATGCCCTTGCCGGTGGTAGCCCCGATCCGCGCGCAGATCGCCTGGATCGCGGCGAGCAGCGGGAAACCGAAAAACATCGTCCAGGCCAGGCCATAGCCGAACTGGGCACCGACCTGGCTGTAAGTGCCGATCCCCGAGGGATCGTCATCCGCCGCGCCCGTGACCAGCCCCGGGCCAAGCACTTCGAGCGGCGAGCGCTTGGGTTTGCCTCGGCTCATTCGTGGTTTAGCACGTTGATTGCGGCGATCACCCGGGTCTCGGCCTCACCGCGCGGCAGACCTGGCGGGATCGGTTCGGCGAACCGGTAAGTGATCGTCCCCCCGCGCTTCCAGCGGCGATGATAGAGCGGCCCCGAATTGACCGCCACTGGCACCACCGGCAGCGCCAGCAGCTTGTAGATCCCGGCAAAGCCCGATTTCAGTTCGGCTTCCTCGCCATGCGGAATCCGGGTGCCTTCGGGAAAGATCGCCAGCGGCCGCCCCTCGGCGCTGAACGCGCGCGCCGCCGCCAGCATGTGACGCAGCGCCTTGGCGCCCTGTTCGCGGTGGACCTCGACCAGGCCATAGCGCCGACCGGCCAGGCCCCAGACCGGGATGCTCATCAGCTCGGCCTTGGCGAAGACCGCCGGGTTATCGAGCAGCTGGGTCAGGTCGATCGCCTCGAAGAAGCTTTCGTGCTTGAGCACGATCAGCACCGGGCCTGCGGGCAAGGACCCTTCGACCCGCACCTTGATCCCCAGCAGCCAGCGCGCGCAGAACCGGTGCCAGCCCGCCCAGTTGCGCACCGCCCAGCGAAACACCGGGCGCGGGGCGGGAATCATCAAGGCGGTGAAGGCGATGAAAAAGGCGCCGCCCAGATAGAAGGCGAGGTAAAAAGCCAGGCTGCGCAGGATCTCGACCGGGCGCGCCACCTCACCCTCCCACAGCCCGCGCGAAATAGCGGGCGATCAGTTTGTGGTATTCGATAAACAGGATCCGCAGGCTCGGCTGGGTTGGCACCGCGTCCTCGTAGATGGTGACGCCCGCCGGCGCAGCCGCGCGCAGTTCCATCGCGGCGCGGCGCATGTGCCAGTCGCTGGTCACCAGCCGCAGCGATTTTGCTTTGTGCTGCGCGATCCATGCTGCGGTTTCGGCGGCGTTGGATGCGGTGTCCTGCGCCTCGTAACCTAGCGTAACACAGCAGGCCATCAGTCCTGAGCGAACCTTGTACTCGGCCGCGAATTCGTGCGGTTTGACCTCGCGCCCGACCCCGGAAACGAGCAACCGTTCGCTCCAGCCGCGGCGCAGCGCCTCGAGCCCGCGATCGACCCTTCCCTTGCCGCCGGTCAGCACCACCGCGGCGTCGCTTTTGCCTGCAGCGGCAGGCTGCGGCAGCAGCGCGGCAAACCAGATGAAGCCCAGCGCCCAGGCGAGCAGGATCGTGGCAAGGGCGCGGCGCAGCATGGCTCAGAGCATCTTCTTGAGCGCGCGCAGCACGGTCAACCGCGCGGTGACCATCGCCAACACTACCCCGCCAATCGGAACCAGCGCCAGCAGCACCCAATCGAGCCAGCCGAGCGCGCCGCCGGCCACCAGGCCCGCACCAAGGCTGGAAAAGCGGTTGCCCAGAAACAGCACCGCGATCAGCCCCAGCGCCAGACCGACAGCCCCGCCGCCGGCCGCGTCGAAACCGATCGAGCGCTGAAAAATCCGCGCGATCTGGCTGTCGGTCCCGCCAAGTAGGTGGACGATCTCGATCGTATCGCGGTTGGCGCCCAGCGCGTTGCGCACCGCCAGCAGCACCGCTGAGGCCAGTGCGACACCCAGCAGGGCGACCAGCGTCAAGGCCAGCCACAACAGCGAATCGATCGCCGCGAACACCGGATTGAGCCAGGTTGACTGGGCATCGACCCGGGCCGCGGGCGCGACCTCGCGGACCATGCGCCGAAGTGCACCCAGTGTCTCCCCGTCGACCGCCGCGCGCAGCCGCGCATCGACCATCGCCGGAACCGGGATCTGTTGATCGCTGCCTGCCCCGGCGGTGCCCAGCCAGGGTTCGATCAGCCGTTCGATCTCGGCCGCCGAAACCACCCGGGCATCGACCACCCCCGGGGTTTCCTTGAGCCGCCGCGCCGCTGCCCGGGCTTGGCGCTCGCGTTCGACCGGATTGGCCTCGACCACCTGGACCGTGATCCCGCCAGCGAGCTCGTCTGAAGCCGAGCTGACCGTATTGGACAACGCCAATCCCGCCGCCGCGGCCACCACGGTCAGCGCGACCATGATCGCAATCACCCATGGCATCGGGCCGGACAGCCGCCCTTCGGGAATCAGCTCGGCCTCGGCCCCGCCCGAAAGCACTCGCCAGCCGCGTGCGGCGGTTTCGGAAATGACTGGAGGAAGCAGCGTTGCCATCGCTCAGTCCCGCTTGCCGAAGGCGGGGCGCGGCGGATAGCGCAGCGCCCCGGTCGGATCGGAAAGGCGGCCCTTGTCGAGCCGCATGATCAGCGAATCGGGTACTTTCTTGAGCAGGTGGACATCGTGGGTGGCGACGACCACGGTGGTGCCAAGCCGGTTGAGCGCTTCAAACAGGCGCAGCAGCTTGATCGCCATTTCCGGATCAACGTTGCCGGTTGGCTCGTCCGCAACCAGCATCTCGGGCCGCCCGATCACCGCGCGGGCAATCGCCACGCGCTGCTGCTCGCCGCCCGAAAGCTGGGCCGGACGCGCCTCGACCCGGTCAGCGAGGCCAACCCATTCAAGCATGTCGGAAACCGGCCGGACCAGGTCACGCTCGGCCACTCCGGCCACCCGCAGCGGAAGCGCTACGTTGTCAAACGCCGAAAGGTGCGCAACCAGCCGGAAGTCCTGGAACACCACGCCCAGGCGACGGCGGAAATGGGGCAAGCGTTCGCGCGGGACGGTGATTGCGTCGGTCCCGAACATCCGGATCATCCCTCGCGATGGCCGCTGCGCCAGGTAGAGCAGCTTGAGCAGCGAAGTCTTGCCCGCTCCCGAAGCGCCGGTGAGGAAATAGAAGCTGCCCGGAAACAGCGTGAACGAGATGTCGCTCAGCACTTCGCGGTCGGTGCCATAACGCAAGCCGACGTTGTCGAACTGGACAACTTCCCCATCGGCGGCGGTGGTCATGGAAACCGGGCAGTCCAGAAGTGAAGCGTGTGCACGCGCGGGGCTATAGCGACCATTCGATGTGGAAAAAAGGGCAATGCTTAGCTGCATTGCACGAGACGGCTTGCCGCGCGGGCATGCAACATGTTTAACGACCGCGCCATGATCATCTCTTGCCCCGCCTGCACCACCCGCTACGTCGTGCCTGATAGCGCCATCGGCGTCGATGGACGCACTGTGCGCTGCGCCAAATGCCGGCACAGCTGGTTCCAGGAAGGCCCGTCGCTGACCCCGCGGCCCGATCCTGTTCCGGTTGCAGCTCCCGCCCCGCCTGCTTCACCCCCCAGCACCGAGCCCGGAGTGCCTAACGCGTATCCGGCGCCCCAGGCCGAGCCGTCCACGCCCGAACCGGCACCCGCCGCCGCCGAACCGGTCGACGCACCGCTGCCACCGCCGCCGCCAGGGGTTGCCGAAGAAGCCAAACCGCAACCGGCACATGCCTATAGTGAAAGCCGCTATGGCGATGATTATTCAAGCTTCGCCCACGAACCGCCATTCCGCGCGCGGCGCAATCCGGCCAAGATGTGGACGCTCGCCGCGGTGATCTTCGCGGTAGTATCGCTCAGCGCGGTGGGCGCAACCGCCTGGTATGGCTTGCCCAGCTGGATGCCGTTTGCCCGTCCGCTGTTCGCCGAAGACCAGCCGGGCCTCAAGCTCGATTTCCCCGATCGCCAACAGGGCCGGCGGCAACTGGCCGACAATTCCTGGTTCTTTGAGGCCAACGGCTCGGTCACCAATATTTCCGAGGTGCCGCGCTCGGTCCCGGCGATCCAGGTGGTGCTGCGCGATGCCCGCGGCGGGATCGCCTACACCGCCGAGATCCGCTCGCCCAAACGGGTGCTGGCGCCCGGTGAGAGCGTTTCGATCAACGAGGCGTTGCGGCCGGTACCCAAGAAGGCGGTCAAGGCAGATTTCGGCTGGAAACCCGGCTGAGCGCCCGAACCGGCCCCGGTTTGCCCGCTTGCAGCGCCCGAAACGCTTTGCTAAGGGCGCGCTCCTACCCCCCCGGGGCGGCAGGCCAGATGCTTGTGCCGCCCCGTTGATTTAGCGGTCGTGGCGGAACTGGTAGACGCGCAACGTTGAGGTCGTTGTGGGCGAAAGCCCGTGGAAGTTCGAGTCTTCTCGACCGCACCAAACAGTCCGACAAGGTAAAAGAATTACGCCCTTGGGCGGAGTGCGGACGTAGCATGGCATTGTTGTGGGCGTTGCATTAGACTGTTGCAACAGCCTCTCAACTGCCGTGTTTGGCTGCGCCGCCCGGCTTCGTCATGCAACCCCGAGGGAATTCACCATGACCGCACCTGCCCTGTCCCGCCGCACCACCTTGACCGGAATGGCGGCGGCAGGGCTTGCCCTCACCGCGCCGGCCCGGTTACTGGCGCAAGAGGGCTTGCCCTTCCGCCACGGCGTGGCGAGCGGCGATCCGGACCAGTCCAGCGTGGTGCTGTGGACCCGAGTGAGCGCCGTCGAAACGGCCGAGGTCGAATGGGAACTGGCCGCCGACCCGGGCTTCAGCGTTGCCCTGCAATCGGGCCGGTCGAGCACTGGACCCGAACGCGACTATACCGTCAAAGTCGTCGTCGGCGGTCTGGCGGCGGGCGGTACCTACTGGTACCGGTTCCGCAGCGGCGGCACTCCCTCGCCCACGGGCCGCACCCGTACTTTGCCCGCAGGGAACCTCGACCGGCTCGGCCTGGCGCTGGCTTCGTGCTCGAATTATGCCTTCGGGCATTTCAACGCCTATGACGCGATCGCCAGCGACGGCGATGTCGAGTTCGTGCTCCACACCGGCGACTACATTTACGAATACGGTGCTTCCGAATGGGGCGCAGAGACCGCCCGCAAACTCGGCCGGATGCATCAGCCAGCGCATGAGATCGTCTCGCTGGCGGATTACCGGACCCGCCACGCTCAGTACAAATCCGACCCAGGCGCCCAGGCGATGCATGCCGCCCACCCGTTTCTGGCCTGCTGGGATGACCACGAAAGCGCCAACAACCCGTGGGTCGGCGGGGCGCAAAACCATCAGGACGCCAAGGAAGGCGACTGGCATGCACGCCGCGAGGCGGCAATCCGGGCCTATTACGAGTGGATGCCGGTGCGCGAACCAGCGGCTGGCCGCAGCCAGGCCCAGTTCTGGCGTAGTTACAGCTTTGGCGATCTGGCCACCCTGTTCACTCTCGAGACCCGCCACACCGCCCGCGCCAGGCAGATCGACTACCGCCAGCACGAAAAGACGATCACCACCAGAGCCGACGCCGAGCGCCTGGTCCGCGAAGTGATCAACGCGCCCGGCCGGGCGATGCTGGCGAGCGAGCTTGAGACCGATCTCGAGGCCAGCTTGCGGCGTTCGGTCGCTGCGCGCCAGCCGTGGCGGCTGATTGGTAACCCGATGCCGATTGCCCGCACCCGCGTCCCCGATGTCGTTGGCCTTGGCCTGATGTCCGATCCACTGACCACCCCGGGCAGTTCGTCGGCCGCCAAGGCTCTGGCCTGGAAGGGCAACTGGAACCTGCCGTTCTACCCCGACACCTGGGACGGTTATGGCTGGGCGCGCGAGCGGTTGTATGAGCTCTCGCGCCGCGCCGGAGCGGGCGATCTGGTGTTCCTGACCGGGGACAGCCACTCGTTCTGGGCCAACCGTCTGGCCGATGCCAAAGGGCAGCCCGCCGGGATCGAACTGGGTACTGCGGGGATCACCTCGCCCGGCGACTTTGTCGAAAGCGGCTTTGGCGAAGCGCTGTCGCGCCAGCTCGACCGGGCTTTCGAGGTGCACAACCCCGAGGTGGTGTGGACCGACAACATGCACCAGGGCTATGTCCGGCTGGTGCTGAACCGGGCCGGCGGGCAAGCCAGCTTCGTCGCAGTCGATACGGTACTGTCCCCGCGTTACCGCACCGCCACGCTCAAACGCTTTGCCCTGGCCCGCAAAGGCCGCACACTGCAATTGCGCGAGGTTTCCGGTCCAGACAGGCGCCCCTAGGACGCGACCACTTGCAATCACCGTAGCGTGGGGCAAACTCGCTGGTGGAGAGTCACCAAAGTGTAACATATCGCGCCCATCTGCCGAGTGGGGAGGTCAACCGGAATTTCAGATGCACAGCATTGATGCCCTTAGCGAGCAGGCAACTACGCGCCCACTGGCCCCCGCCGAACGCTACTTCAACCGCGAGCTGAGCTGGCTGACCTTCAATCAGCGGGTCCTGGCCGAGGCCTGCAACCCCGGTTATCCGCTGCTTGAGCGGCTGCGCTTCCTCTCGATCTCGGGCAGCAATCTCGACGAATTCATGATGGTCCGGGTCGCCGGACTGGCCGGACAGGTCCGCCGCCAGATCGAAGAGATCTCGATCGATGGCCTGACCCCGTCGCAGCAGCTGGCCGCGATTCGCGACGCGGTCAGCGGGCTGGAGATCGCCCAGCAAGAGGTCTGGCGCGAACTGCGTCTGCTGCTGGACGATGCCGGGATCGCCCTGGTCGATGGCCAGAAGCTCGACCGCGAGCAGGCCAGCTGGCTGCGCGAGCATTTTCTCGAACACATTGTGCCGGTGATCACCCCGCAGGCGATCGACCCGGCGCATCCATTCCCGTTCGTCGCCAACCAGGGCATGGGCGTCCTGTTTCCGCTGGTGCGCAGCGCCGATGGTCAGGCAGTGATGGAGATGATCCTGATCCCCCAGGCGATCCCGCGCTTCATCCGCCTTCCGGGTGAGCGTGCAGTGTTCATCAGCGTCGAAGATCTGCTCGTTCGTCACGCCGCACTGCTGTTTCCGGGCTACCGGATCCTTGGCCACGGCGTGTTCCGGGTGCTGCGCGACAGCGAAATCGAGATCGAGGAAGACGCCGAGGACCTGGTCCGCCACTTCCGCACCGCAATCCAGCGCCGCCGCCGCGGCTCGGTGATCCTGCTGCAACTGCAAGGCGAATTCGATCCGTCGGCCGAACAACTGCTCCGCGACCAGCTCAAACTCGATCAAGCAATGCTGATGAAGACCGGCGGAATGATCGGATTCGGCGGGCTTGCCGCGCTGGTCGATGAGGAGCGCCCTGACCTTAAGTTCGAACCCTACAGCCCGCGTTACCCCGAGCGGATTCTCGAGCACAATGGCGATTGTTTTGCTGCAATAGGCGAGAAGGACATCGTCATCCAGCACCCCTACGAGAGTTTCGAGGTGGTGGTCGACTTCCTCCGGCAAGCTGCAGCCGATCCTGACGTGGTGGCGATCAAGCAAACGCTTTACCGCGCCGGCAAGCAATCAGCGGTGATCGCCGCGCTGATCGCCGCGGCCGAGGCCGGCAAATCAGTCACCGCGGTGGTCGAGCTCAAGGCCCGCTTTGATGAGGAGCAGAACCTGCTGTGGGCCAGCCAGCTCGAACGCGCCGGGGTCCAGGTGATCTACGGTTTTGTCGAGTGGAAGACCCACGCCAAGGTTTCAATGGTGGTACGCCGCGAAGGCAATGGCTATCGCACCTACTGCCACTTCGGCACCGGCAACTACCACCCGGTTACTGCGCGGATCTATACCGACCTCAGCTTCTTCACCGCCGATCCCAGGGCCGGACGCGATGCCGGCAAGCTGTTCAACTATGTCACCGGCTATGTCGAGCCGGAGCGCACCGAACTGGTGGCGATCTCGCCGCTCAGTCTGCGCGACCGGCTTTATGACCTGATCGACCATGAAATCGACAACGCCCGCGCGGCAAAGCCCGCTGCGATCTGGGCCAAACTCAATTCCTTGACCGATTCGCGGCTGATCGATCGGCTTTATGCGGCCAGCGAAGCCGGGGTCGAGATATCGCTGGTGATCCGTGGAATCTGCTGCCTGCGGCCCGGCGTGCCGGGGCTTTCAGAGAACATCGCGGTCAAGTCGATCATCGGCCGCTTCCTCGAACACAGCCGGATCTGGGCCTTCGCCTGCGGCTCGCCGCTGCCCAGCGCACGGGCCAAGGTGTTTATCTCCTCCGCCGATGCGATGACCCGCAACTTCGACCGGCGGGTTGAGCTGCTGGTCCCAATCCGCAATCGCACGGTCCACGGTCAGGTGCTTGATCAGGTCATGCTGGCCAACCTGCTCGATACCGAACAGAGCTGGCTGCTCGGCCCCGACGGCAGCTATCGCCGGGTTGGAAAAGTTGAAAATCCGTTCAACCTGCACCGCTACTTCATGACCAACCCGTCGCTATCGGGCCGCGGTGCGGCGCTGGATAACGGCCGCAAGGTTCCAAAGCTGGAACTGCTGCGCGGGGGGATTTAACCCAACAGGCTGCGCGATTCGGCGATCGCTGCGATCCCGCGCTTGCCTTCGGTCCGGTCCAGCTGGACGACGATGTCGATCACCGAGGCGGCATAGTCCATCGTTTCGGCGCGGGTCAGGCCAATCCCGGTCTGCATCGCCATCAGCGCGATCTGCTCGAGCGCGCCGCGCGGGCTGTTGGCGTGGACGGTCGAAAACGAGCCGGGGTGGCCGGTGTTGATCGCGCGCAGAAAGCTTACCGTCTCGGTTCCGCGCAGCTCACCCAGCACGATCCGGTCGGGCCGCAGCCGTAGCGCCGCCTGGAGCAGTTCGTTGGCGCCAACCTTGGCTTCGCCCAGCTCGCCCTTGACCGCAATCAGCCCGACCCCGTTGGCACCAGGCAAGCGCAGCTCGGCAGTATCCTCAACCAGGACCACGCGTTCGTGCGCGGGAATTTCGCGCAGCAAGGAATTGAGGAAAGTGGTTTTGCCGGTAGAGGTGCCGCCCGAAATCAGAATTGTCCTGCGCCGCTGGACCGCATCGCGCAGGAAGTCGATCGGCTCGGCCACGGAATCGGGCATGGCGATCAGGGGGGCAGCGACGATCGGCCCGCGATCGTAGGCGTCGAGCGGCAGATCGAGCAGACGGTGGCGGCGGATCGCCAGCGCCCAGTGACGCCGCGTTGCCGGGGGCCCGACCATTTGCACCCGGGCGCCATCAGGCAGGGTTGCGGCAAGCAGAGGATGCTCGCGGTTGATCCCCTGATGGCTGATCCGGGCGATCTGCTCGGCCAGCCGCTGCAGCAGCTGGTCGTCGAGTTCGGGCAAGGCAATGCGCTGCATGCCCTGCTGCGCCGCATCCTCGATCCACAACTCGCCAGGACGGTTGACCAGCAGCTCGGTGACTGTCTCGCGCTCAAGCCAGGGGCGCAGCGGCGCAAGATAGGCGTCGAGATAGACCGAGCGCGGCGGCGCCATTGGCTGTTCGCCGGTTTCGAGTGTGTGCAGGCTCGCGCTCATTCTCCGCTAACCTTCGAAAAGTCGAGATCGCGCGCGGTAAACACCCGGATCGGTTCGCCCTGACGGACCCGCACAGTCGGACCGATGCTGCCGCTCTGGCCGACCGCTGCGGCGGCTGCCGACTGCCCGCTGCCGCCTACTATCACTCCGGCATTGCCGCCGATTGCCGACAGCCCGCCTACCACCGAGAGCAGCATCGCCGAGCCGAACCTCTCGAAGAAATGGTTATCGACCTTGCCGGCAAGGCCGGTCTCGCCCGAGAAGCCGATCGCCGGCGAGGCGATGTTGACCGAGACCCCATCGGGCCGGATCAGCCGGGTCCATATCACATAGGCGCGCTTTTGCCCGGCCTGCAGCCCGCTCTTGTACTGGCCAATCAGCCGCGAGCTGCGCGGCACCAGCACCCTGACGCCGTCGAACGAGCGGACATCGGCAGAAACCACCGCGCGGACATAGCCTGGTACGTCGGTGTCGATCGCGGTCTCAAGCACCGCCGGGATCAGCGTTCCCTGGGTAACAGTGGTTTTGGGATCGAAGCTGGCGCTCGCTGTCGCCGCGCTGCCGCCAACCCCGCCAAGCCGTGAGGCAAAATCGTCGTTGGCACCGCCGCCCTGGGCCGAGGCCGGCCCTGCCTGAGGCGAGATTGACGGCGCGAACGGCAGCGGCAGGGCGCTGGCATCGAACACCAGCGTGGGCGAAGAATGCGGATTGCTCACCGGCGCCATTGCGGTTTGTGGCGGCGCGGCCAGCACGGCCTGCTGCGGCGGCGCGGGCTGCATCGCACCGGATGCGGGAGTAATCGCCTCGGGCGGCACGGCAGGTGCGGTCCCAATTCCGGGTGCGGTTTCTGCCGCAGGCGCTGGTGCTGGAACCCCGGCCTGCTGCACCATTCGCGCGGTATCCATCGACCACAGCGTCACCGCCCCAAGCGTGCCGACAATCGCGATCCCCGCAGCCAGCCCCAGCCCTTCCGAGCGCGGCTTGCGCTGGGTCACCGCGGGCAGGACGTTGCGGGTGGCTAGATCGATGATCTCGGCGCCCTGGCCCTCGCGCGGGTCCTGGGTTGCATTGGCGGAATCCCGCTCGGGAACGCGGTTGAGGCGCATGGATTACTTCCCTCTGCTCAATTCGGTGGTGCTGGCGACCGGCGCAGGAATGGCGGCCGGAGCCGGCACGGCCCGGGCAAGCCCGCGAAATTCAAGCTGGGCGCTGTTCTTGCCAGCGCGCAGCTGAATCAGGGCCGGCACGCCTTCGATAACGATGACATCGCCGCGCACCGCGTAGTTGACCGGGCCTTCAGCGCCTTTCTCATCGCGGATCAGGATCGCGGGCAGCGAAACTCCCTGCGACCAGTTGAGATAGGTCGCGGTGCCATCGTCATAGACCTGCGCGGGCAGCAATTTGGCATCGCCGCGCTTGCCCCAGGCAAAGTTGAGCCGCGCCGGGTCGACCGGCTTCTCGCCCCCGGCAAGACGAACCTCATCCTCGCTCAGTGCCGGAGCGCCGGCCTGCTGGACCGCAGCTTTGGGCTCGTCGGGATAGGTGAAGCGCAGCAGATAGACCGGGCGTGCTGCAGGCGCCGCGATCAGATCGAAGAAGTAGGTGCGGCGGTCGGTGACCACGGTCATGTTGGTCCGCGCGCGCGCCGCCAGTGGCTTCACGAACAGCAGGTTGGCGCGCTTGTTGGGGGTGATCTGCCAGCTCGACGAATCGCCGACTGCGACGTTCTCGATATGCTCGTCCTCGGCAAAGGCGATCGAGGCCTGAACCCCGACCTGGCCATCGAGCTGGATCACCTCATCGGCGTTGTAGAGCCGCGAAACCAGGCGGCGGTCGGCGGCCTGCAGCGGCATGGCCAGGGCCAGCGCGGCGCTGGCCAAAAGGAGCTTACGGATCATCGGATCATTCCCTGTGCGGGGTTGGAAGCAGAGCGGAACCGGCTGCCGACGCCGCGGGCGCGCTGACCCTGGCGGGGCGGCAGGCTGGGGACGGCAAGACTGGTCTGAGTGATGACGGTGCGGCTGGTGCGCGATGTTACACCGGCGCTTGCCGATGGCACCGCGCCCGCATCGTTGGCTGCAACCACGGCCGGAACCAGCCCGGCGGTCCGCCGCGGCGCAGATCCAGCAGCGGGTGTAAGTGGCGCGGCCTGGGCCGCCGCAGTTTGCGCCGGATTTGCCGAAGCAAGCTGAACATCGCTGCGCCGCTCGCGCGGAGTGGCGAGACCGAAGACCTGCCAGCCGGCAACCATCGCCCCGATCACCCGCAGCACCATCGCCATTAGCGCGACATGCACCGCCGCGATCAGGAACAGCGCCATCGCGGCGCGGCCGTCGATCGCTTCGCCGTTGCGCAGTGCCGCGACCACCGGAACCAGCAGTTCGAGCATCAGCCCGCCGCCCAACACCACGAACAGCGGTGTAATCGCGGTCAGCACCACCCCGCGCAGCCAGCCCGCGGTCAGGCCCCGGGTTCCCGAAAACAGCGCGAGGACCACGAAGATCGGGCCGAGCGCGAGCAGCACCGCCAGCGCGATCCGTGCCGTCACCAGTACGCCAACGGTACCGAGCAACAGCAGCAGCGCGCCCAGCCACATGATGTTGACCGGGGTGAAACTGCCCGATGCCGCGCCCTGTGCGGCTCCAGCCTGCCTGCTGCCGGTGGCCTCGGCGGCTTCGGCGATGGCGGCGAAAATCAGGTCAATCCGATCGGCGAAGAGCTGGGTGGCCGAACCCTGCGCGCCCATCAGCACGCCGGCGATCTGATCGGGCGCGCCAACCGCGAGGTTCCAGACCACGCCCTGATAAGCAACCCAGCTGGTCGCAAAGGTCAGCACCAGCCCGAGCGTGAGCATCCGCGGGGTCAGTGCCGACACGCCGATCCTGCTGCGTCCGGTCAGAAGCGAAATCGCGAAAAATGCAATGTACAGCGTCAGCAAGATGGTCAGCGCCGGAACCAGCGCGCCTTCGTCGCCGAACAACCGCCCGAACGCGCTCGCAGCTGCCTCGTTGGCAAGGCAGTCAACCGCGCGCAGCGCTGGGGCGACCCCGCCGGAGGCATTGGCAGCAAGGGCCTCGCAGGCGCTCATTCGGCAGCCTCGGTCCACAGCGGATTGTCGTCGTCGCCCTCGCCCGGCCACAGCTCGCCGGTCAGCCCCGGGTACCACGCTGCGGGGGCATCGCCGAACTCGGCGCGCAGCGCGTCGAGCCGCCGCACGGTGCTTTCGCGGCCCGAGAGCACGGCGAGCACTTCGGGCATGCCCGAGAGGTCAAGCCGGACCACCACCGAGGCATCGGGCTGACGGACCAGGAAGCAGCGGCTGTGCGCGGGCAGGGTACGGATCAGCTCAAGCTCGTGGTCAGTCAGCCCGAAGCCGTCGCAATAGTCCTCGGCGCGGGCGCGGGCGTTGGGCATGAACAGCATCGTCGCGGTCTGCTCGACCAGCGCTGTCGCGATCCGGCTGTCGAGCGCGTCGCGCGCAGACTGGGTGGCAAATCCGACTAGCGCGTTGCGCTTTCTGAGGGTTTTGAGCCAGTCACGGATCCGCGCGGCGAAAACCTCGTCGTCGAGCGCCTTCCAGCCCTCGTCGATCAGGATCATGGTCGGCGTTCCATCGAGCCGCTCTTCGATCCGGTGGAACAGGTACATCATTGTCGGGGTGCGCAGTCTTGGACTCTCAAGCAGCGCGGTCATGTCGAAGCCAAGCGTGCGGGCGGTCAGGTCAAGCCGGTCTTCGGCATTGTCGAACAGCCAGCCGTGCTCACCGCTACCGATCCAGGCGTCGAGCCGGCTGGCGAGGTCGCCGGGCTGTGGGCGACGGCTGCCGGCAAGCAGCTCGCGGAAATGGCCGAGGCGGCGCAGTGCCGCGTCGTTGGCATAGGCGGCATCGACAGCGGCGGCGACGATCGATTCTTCTTCAGCCCCTTTTGCGGCGAGCAATACCCCCAACCAATCGCGCAGGAAGGCGCGGTTGATCGGGCTGTCAGGCAGCGCCAGCGGATTGAAACCGGTCGGATGGCCGGCGGCGATCCGGCTGTAGGTTCCGCCGATCCCGCGCACGAACACCTCGCCGCCGCGGTCTTTGTCGAACAGGATGATGCGGGGACTGAACTTCTGGGCCTGGGCGGCGAGGAAATTCATCACCACGGTCTTGCCAGAGCCCGAGGGGCCGATCACTGAGAAGTTGCCAAGATCGCCGTGGTGGAAGTTGAAGAAGAACGGAGTGCTGCTGGTGGTCTGCAGCAAGGCCACTGCGTCACCCCAATGGTTACCGTTGGCCTGGCCGAGTGCGAAGCCGTGGAGCGCACCGAAGCAGGCCATATTGGCGCTTGAGATCAGCGCGCGGCGGACGATCAGCGCCTCGTTGCCGGGGAACTGACCCCAGAACGCCGGCTCGAGGTTGACGTCCTCGCGCACCGCCACTGCCCCGGCATCGGCGAGCGCCGAGGCACAGACCGCGCAGGCCTCGTCAAGCTGGTCGAGCCGTTCGGAGCGAACCAGCACCGACAAGTGATGATCGCCGAACCCGACCGCGCCGACGCCAAGCGCGTCGCGCGCGGCCTGCATTTCGCGGCGTTCGGCCATCGCTTCCTCGTCGGCCGAGCGCAGGCGGCGGATCGCAAGATCGATCCGCTCGCGCGCGACCTGGCGGTCGGCGGGAGCGTAGGTCTCGGTCAGCACCAATTCCTGCGGCAAGCGCAGCAGCGCGTCGGTCAGGCCGGGGCCGGTGCTGTCGGGATAGTCCTTGAGGCTGACCAGCGCAGCGAAGCTGCTGTCCGCGGCGCCGCGCAGTTCGAGCGCATCAAGCCCGACGTTGAGCCGCTTGTAAGGCAGCATCTGGCCAAGATCGGCATTCTCCGAAGGGCGGCGAACGGGCCGCATTTCGCCGTTGTAGAGCGCCGAAAGCAGCTCTAGCACTTCCGAACAAAAGCCCGACTGACCCTCATAGTCGCCCAGCAGCCGCGCCCCATAGGCGCTCAGCGAAGCGACCATGGCGGTGCCCGCAGCCCGCAGCGCGCGCAGTTCGGCCGGATCGGCTTCTGGTCGTTCGGAGCCGCGACGCTTGGCCATGCGCGATAGCCGCTCGGCCCAGCCAGCCTTGCCGCGCGCCGGACGGCGCAGCAGGGTGACGAACTGATCGTTGACGTAAAGCTCCCCGCCGGCCAACCGTTCGCGCCAGCGCGCATCGATATGCGCGGCGAGCGGATCGTCAAACGCCGCTTCAAGCGCGACATCAACCTTGCGGCGAATGACGTGGTGATAAAGCACGAACCGCGCATCGAGCGCGGAGCGCAGCAGCACCTCGCGGGTCGCAGTGTGAGCATTGAGTTCTTCGGCGTCGGCGGTCTCGAAGTTAATCCCCGGGACCAGCAGCGAAAGCATCAATGAACCATCGCGCAGCTGCACGGCATGCTCGTCGACGAATCCGAGATAGGGCAGCCGGTCACCTGCCTTCGCTTCCTTCTTGGCCCAGAGCGCCGCGCCGCTGAACATACCCATGCCTTGCGCCCTCCTCAGGCGGAATAGCTGTTGCAGCCCCAGCGCTGCCAGTTGCGCACCCGGGGACAGCGCGAGACCTTGGTGATCCACAGGTCGAACACCCGCGGCTCGCGCAGGCAGGCGAGGTAACCGATCGCGTGGATCAGCAGCGCCGCCGGCAGCGCCAGAAAATTCTTTGTGATCAAGAAGATCTCGGTGGTTAGCGCGGCATTGATAATGAAGAAGCTGTAGGTCACGCCCGCGAACATCTGCGGGCGGGTTAGTGCGCGGTGAACTGAGAAGCGGGTGAGTTGCATCAGCCGACTGCCGCCGCGCCCTGGATGCCGCTAACGATCGCACCGGCACCAAACAGGATGAAGGTGCCGATGATCACTGTCGCGCCGAAGCGCCAGTTCATCCGGCCGGTGAGCATCATGAAGCCAACCGCCGCCACCGCCATCACCGCAACTGCGGTGGCGACATTGCCCAGCAGTGTGCCTTGCAGCCAGCCGAGAGCGGCGACAATTGGTCCGGAACCCGCCGGATCGGCGGTCTGGGCCTGCACGGCCTGGGGAATTGCAGCGAGGACCGCCGCAGGAAGCAAAAGGCGCGTGATGCGCATCGGGTTCATCTCCGGACTGGTTGGGAAAGCCGCGCCATGATGGTCGCAACGTAGTTTTGGGTTTCGCGGATCTGCGGCACACCGCCCGCGCGCTGGACCCGCCCGGGGCCGGCATTGTAGGCGGCAAGTGCCTTCTCGACATCGCCATCGAACAAATCGAGCTGCTGGCGCAAATAGCGCACCCCGCCTTCGAGGTTGGCCTGCGGATCGCGGGGATTCACCCCCAACTCACGCGCAGTACCCGGCATCAATTGCGCCAGACCGCGCGCGCCCACCGGCGAAACTGCCGCGGTGTTCCAGCGGCTTTCCTGCCAGACCATGGCTTCGATTAGGCTGGGGCTGACATCATACTTGGCGGCAAGAAAGGCAACGCTGGCGCGCCATTGCTGCGGACCGGCGCTGTCGGGCGCCTCGGTAACCGGGGTTGCGGGCGCCTGTTGGCCCGGCTGTGGGCTGACGGGCAATACGGAAGGTCCCCCGGCGATCCAGGTCGCTCCGCCTTGCCTGATTTCGAGGACATCGGCGCGAGCGGCTGTGGGCACGGCCATGCCACCGGCGGCCAGTGCCGCCAGCACCAGCGAATCGATTCTCAATTTTCGACTCATGTCGGCCTCCGCGAACTCGCGTTGCTCCGGATACATGACAGCACCCTGGTGGCTGTCGTGCAAACGCTGGCGTGGATTATCCTATGGATAAGGATCGCGGAGGAATTGGATGGTGTCTTGCGTGCGCCTCACACAGCGCCGTTGGCAGCGGTTTCGTCTTTGTCCGTGTGCCCGCCAATCAAGGCGGGCCGTAGCCACCCCCGCCGGGAGTGGTGATGACCATGACGTCGCCAGGTTCGACGCTGACCGAAGCGGTCGAATCGAGAACCTCAACTTCGCCTGAGCTTCGCTCCAAACGGGTCTCTCCCGCGGCTCCGGGCTCCCCGCCGGCCAGTCCGAACGGCGGCACGCGGCGGCGGTTGGCGAGGATCCCGGCGGCCATCGCCTCGCGGAAGCGGATCCGGCGGACCGCGCCATCACCGCCGCGCCACTTGCCCGCTCCGCCCGAGCCGGCGCGGATCGTGAAGCTCTCGACCAGCACCGGAAAGCGGCTTTCGAGTACTTCAGGATCGGTCAGGCGGCTGTTGGTCATGTGGGTCTGAACCGCCGCCGACCCGGCAAAACCCGGCCCTGCGCCCGAGCCGCCAGCAACGGTCTCGTAGTACTGGTAGGACGCGGTGCCGAAGGTGAAGTTGTTCATGGTCCCTTGCGCTGCGGCCATCGCTCCGAAGGCCCCGAACAAGGCATCGGTGACGACCTGGCTGGTCTCGACATTGCCCGCGACGACCGCGGCGGGGTAGGCCGGACGCAGCATCGAGCCTTCAGGAACAAGGATGGTGACTGAGGCCAGGCAGCCTTCGTTCATCGGGATCGGATCGTCGATCATGGTCCGCAGGACATACATCACCGCGGCACGAACCACGCTGAACGGAGCGTTGAAGTTGTCGGGTCGTTGAGCGCTGGTGCCGGCAAAGTCGATTGTGACGTGGCGCGCGGAATGGTCGATCCGCACCGCGACCCTGACTACCGCGCCGTTGTCCATCTCGTAAGCAAAGGCGCCGTCGTTGAGCCGCCCGATCAGACGCCGCACCGCTTCCTCGGCGTTGGCGCGAACGTGGTCCATATAGGCGACCACCACTTCGCGCCCATGCTCGGCGCAGGCTGCCTCCAGCCCCTCCGCGCCACGGGCGCAAGCGGCGAGTTGAGCGGCAAGGTCGCCGAGGTTCTGGTCGATGTTGCGCGCCGGGTACGGACCAGAGCCGAGCAGCGTGCGGATTTCAGCATCGCAAAGCCGGCCTTCATCGACGAGCAGGACATTGTCAAGCAGCACGCCCTCTTCCTCGATCGAGCGGCTGGTCGGCGGCATCGAGCCGGGAGCGATTCCACCGACGTCGGCATGATGGCCCCTGGCAGCAATCCAGAAGCTTGGCGTTTCTGGGTCGCCGCTGACGAATACCGGCGCGATCACCGTGATGTCGGGCAAGTGGGTGCCGCCTGCGTAAGGCGCGTTGAGGACGTAGGCATCGCCGCGCCGCACGCCTCTGCCGTCCGCCAGTCCACCGCGCGCCGTGATTACCCGCGCCACGCTTTCGCCCATCGAACCGAGGTGCACCGGCATGTGCGGGGCGTTGGCGACCAACCGCCCGGCCTGGTCGAACAGCGCGCAGGAGAAGTCGAGCCGTTCGCGGATATTGACCGAGCTGGCGGTGCGCGCGAGGGCCGAGCCCATTTCCTCGGCGATAGCCATGAACAGCCCGTTGAAGATCTCCAACCTGATCGGATCGACCTCGGTACCGCTGGCGAAGGTTGCCGTGCGCGATGCGTGGCGGGTGAGGCGCAAGGTGCCATCGGCATCGACTCGCCCCGCCCAGCCCGGTTCGACAACGGTCGTGGCCAGCGGATCGCAAACGATTAGCGGGCCTTGCGCTTCGAACTTGGCGCCAAGTCCGGCGCGGTCAAAGACCGGAACCTCGCAGTCCGCGCCATCAAGCCAGCATCGCGCCAGGGCCACCGGCGGGCTGGACTGTTCCGGCAAGGGCCAAGCGAGCGCCGGGGCGGCGAGTTCAGCGACCGCCTCGACCCGGACTCGGTCGATCACCAGCGCCCCGCCGCCGTCGAAGCCGAACTCGGCGCGGTGCGCGGCGGCGAAGGCTTCGGCGAGATCGGTGGCCGGTGCAGGCAAAAGGCCGATGGTGCATTCCGAACCTTCGCGGCGGAGGAACAAGGCAACTTCGATCCGGCTTGGCGGGGTGCCAAGCTGTTCACTCGCCTCCTCGGCCAGCCGCGCCCGCAACGCCTCGACCTGTAGTTCCACCCCTGGCACCAAAGCCGCACCCAGGCTCGCCTCGCGCACTGCGGCCTGAGCAGCAAGGCCCATTCCGTATGCGGAAAGCACGCCCGCAAGCGGGTGGACCAGAATCGTATCGATGCTGAGTGCGTCGGCGACCAGGCACGAATGCTGGCCCCCAGCGCCGCCAAAGCAGACCAACGCATGGCTCGTCACATCGTGGCCGCGGGCAACGCTGATCCGCCGGATTGCATTGGCCATGTTGGCAACCGCAATTCGCACGAAACCATCGGCGATGGCTTCGAGGGACATCGTCTGGCCGGTCTCGGTGTGGATGCTCGCGGCCAGCTCGGTGAATTTGGCCTCCACCACCGCGCGGTCGATCGGCTGGTCGCCAGTCGGACCAAACACCCGCGGAAACTGTTCGGGGATCAGCTTGCCGAGCATCAGGTTGCAGTCGGTGACGGTCAGCGGTCCGCCATTCCGATAGCAGGCTGGCCCGGGCACCGCCCCGGCGCTTTGCGGACCGACCACCAGTCGACCGGCGTCGAACCGGCAGATCGAGCCACCACCCGCAGCAACGGTGTGGATCCGCAGCATCGGTGTGCTGATCCGCACCCCGGCAACCTGGGTCTCGCTGTCGCGCTCGAACTGGCCGGCATAGTGGCTGACATCGGTTGAAGTTCCGCCCATGTCAAAGCCGATCACCCGGCCCTCGCCCGATCCCTCTGAGGTACGCGCCATGCCGACGATCCCGCCTGCAGGGCCAGAGAGGATCGCGTCCTTGCCGTGGAACCGGCCAGCTGCGGCCAGCCCGCCGCTCGACTGCATGAACAGCGGAGCGAGGCCGCCACCAAGCTGGGCGGTGAACTGCTGAACATAGCGCCGCAGCACCGGCGAGAGGTAGGCATCGACCAGCGCGGTATCGCCGCGCGGCACCAGCTTGATGGTGGGAGACAGCCGGTGGCTCACCGAAACCTGGGTGAAGCCTGCCGCGCGGGCCAGCTCCGCAAGCCGCGCTTCGTGCGCCGGGAAGCGCCAGCCGTGGACCAGAACAATGGCGATCGACCGGAAGCCCTCGGCAACGGCAGCAGTGAAGGCCGCGGACGCCGCTTGCTCATCCAGCGCGCGCAGCACCTCACCCTCGGCGCTGATCCGCTCATCGATCTCGATCACACGCGAATCAAGCGGTTCGGGCAGCACGATCTGGCGAGCAAACAGCTCGGGCCGTTCCTGGCTGCCAATCCGCAAGGCATCGGCAAAGCCGCAGGTGATCGCCAGCACGCACGGCTCGCCCTTGCGCTCGAGCAAGGCATTGGTGGCAACCGTGGTACCCATCCGCACGTCGGAAGCAGGCAGCGGCCCGTTCGCCAACCCGGTCAGCTGCCGGATCGCGAAGACCGCCGCATCCGCTGGGCGCAGCGGATCTTCAGAAAGCAGCTTGGCGGTGTGGACCCGGCCATCGGGTGCGCGCGCGACAACGTCGGTAAAAGTCCCGCCGCGATCAATCCAGAACTGCCAGTTCGCCCGGCCCAACCCCGCGCTGGCTCAGTTGGCGTCGACGGGAGTGACCACGATCACCACCCGGCGGTTCTCTTGTCGGCCCTCGGGCGTATCGTTGCTGGCAACCGGCTGGGTCTCGCCAAGTCCGGCCGCGCGAACTTCCGGCTCGGCCATCCCGGTTCCAACGATCTGCGCCTTGACCGCGGCGGCGCGGCGTTCCGAGAGCGCCTGGTTGTATTCGTCGCTGCCGCTTGAATTGGTGTGCCCTTCAACCCCGGCGCCGTGGATCCCGACGCCGAGCAGCACTTTGGTCAACCGGCCAAGAATCCCCACCGCCTCGGCCGAGAGATCGGACTTGTCGACCTCGAACAGTACCCGGTCATCGAGCCCGAGCTCGTAGTTCTCCTCGACCGGCTTGAACCCCTCAGTAGTCAGCGCAGTAACCTGCTGCTCTGAGAAACCGAGCTTCCTGGGCACGGTCTGGCAAGCGGCCAGCGCCGCGATCAGGCCAACCAGTATCAGCTTACGCATCAGCATTCCCCTCGGCATCTTCGCTACGAACTCGCTTCTTGTGCTTGTACATCTCGGCATCGGCGCAGCGCAACAGCTCCTGCGGCGAAAGCCCGTCAACGGGATAGATTGCCACCCCGATGCTCAGCGTTGACGTGGCAGACAAACCGCTGGGCAAGCGGAAGGGCTGCTCCATCGCCTGATGAATTCGCGCGAGGAGGGCATCGAGGTGGGCAGGATCGGCGTAGGGGGCAAGCACCAGCGCAAATTCGTCTCCGCCCAGCCGGAACGCCCGGTCGATCGGGCGGATCGAATTGCGCAACCCTTCGGCCACCGCGATCAGCGCGGCATCGCCCGAGTTGTGGCCGTGGACATCATTGATCGCCTTGAAATCATCGACATCGAGATAGAGCACCGCAAAGGTTCCGCCGCCGGTTGCCGCCGCACCGATCGCCTCGCCCAGGCCCTGCTCGAACAACGCGCGATTGCCCAGCCCGGTCAGCCCGTCCAGCGTCGCGCGGCGGGCCAGTTCGGCGTTTTCCGAGGTCAGCCCGGCGTGCCAGCCTTGCAACTCGGCCAGCAGCGCGTTGAAATCCTGCCCGAAGCGGTCAATCTCGGCGATCCCGGAGGACGGCACGCGCTTCTCAAAGGCGCGGTCGCGACGGACCGCGTGGGCCACCTCGGCGACGTGATCGAGCGGATCGATCAGATCGCGCTGCAGCCGCCGTGCCAGAATGCGCGTGGCGAACACCGTCAGGATGATGCACGACAGCGCGATGATCGCGCCAGACAGCGCATAGCGCAGGATCCCCGCGGAGTTGCCGCTGATCCGCACTTCGGCGATCGTCGCTCCGTCACGCGCGATCCCGTGTACCGTTGGCTGCGGCCAGAACACCTGGTCGGCAAGGCGGGCCAGCCAGGCGTTGAACCCGCCCCGCGGCGGATCCCATTCGGCCAGAACTGCGCCAGCGGGGCTGCGTACTTCGACCCGACCAACCCCGGCAACCGCCACCACCTGTACCATCGCTTCACGGATCGCCTGACGATCGTCGAACACCACCGCAGGCTCGACCGAATAGCCGACCGTGCGGGCAATCAGTTCAAGGTTGCGGTGGGCGTGATTGCGGATCACGATCACCCCGCTGACCACCATCGAAGCCGCAGCCAGCGAGACCGCGAACAGGATCAGCCGCAAATGGACCCTGGCCAGCAACTGACGCAGTGTCGGCAGCAGCAGGGTCTGACTGTCGGGCATGATCAGCGCCCTCCCTGCGAGACGCGCAGAACCCGCGGATCGACCCGCAGTCCCGAACGCGATACCGCGTCGATATTGAGCCGGAACGTCAGCCCCTTGGCTGGGTAGATCAGGCAGAACATGGCTTCGCTGCGGCACTCGGGATCGGCCTCGGCCACGGTCATCACCCCGCGCCCTCGCACCGCGGCGGTCAACTGGCGCTGCCCAGCCAGCGGCACCCGGCCGATATAGACCACATTGCAACCGGTCAGCGCGGCGGGACTGGCTGCCACCGCGCGCCGGTTCAAGATCCGACCATCGCCCAGCCGCACGGCATCAAGCTGTCCGGCGTGACTGGCCGGACCGGCGACGCACAGTTCGAGCGGATTGGGCGATTGCGGCCAGCGGGTAAATTCGACCAGCGAGCGGACCGTGCGGACCACCGCCCCGGCATGGGGGCTGGGCTCAGTGCCGGAATTACCGAACGCCGCCCCGGACGCGATCAACTGCGCGGTGCAGGCTAGCAGGACAAGGCGGGCAAGGTTTCGCATAGATTTCAAGTACCGCCCATAGCGCAGCTTCGGCTTGGCGAGAACCGCCAAGTGATTGGCATGGAACGAGTCCCGGCGATAACGAGCCGCTCCCCGTAACCGTGATTGCATTCCCCCTACCCTTGGCTAGACTTTAGCCGGGGAACAGGATGAGGAATCGACCATGCGCAAATCGGTGCTGTTAACGGGGCTTGGCGTCCTGGTTCTGGGCGGAGTGATCGCGGTGCGGACCGCTGCCTTTGCTCCGGCCGATATCGCCGATGGATCGGGCATCACCGTAGCCGCCGCGCCGTCGGTCGATGTCCAGAACGCCGCCGCACACTTGAGCGCAGCGATCCGTTTCCAGACGGTGTCGAACCAGAACGCGGCGCAGAACCAGACCGCGGAATGGGACAAGCTTAGATCCTGGCTGGCGGCAACCTATCCGCGCGCTCATGCCGCGATGACCAAGCGGTTGGTCGGCCAGACCCTGCTCTATGCGTGGCCGGGCAGCGACCCCGCCGCCCAGCCGATCATTGTCATGGCCCACCAGGATGTCGTCCCGGTCACCCCCGGCACCGAACGGGACTGGAAGTACCAGCCGTTTGCCGGAACGGTCGCAGAAAATGCGGTCTGGGGCCGTGGTGCGATTGACGACAAAGGCTCGCTGGTGGCGCTGTTCGAGGCGATGGAGGCGCTGGCGGCGCAAGGCTTCAAGCCCAAACGGACGATTTATCTGGTTTCCGGCCATGATGAGGAAGTTGGCGGCAGCGGCGCAGCAGCGGTGGCCAAACTGCTTGCCGCTGAAAAGGTCAAGGCGCTGTTCACTATCGACGAAGGCGGGGTGATCACCACCGACACCCCGATGACCAAAACGCCGACGATGATGATCGGGGTGGCTGAGAAGGGCTATGCCACGCTGCAGGTGACGGCCCCGGCCGAGGGTGGACACTCATCGGCCCCGCCCAAGGAAATCGGCTCGGTCAATCTCGCCAAGGCAGTGCTCGCGATCCATGCGGACCAGTTTCCGGTCGAACTGCGCGGCCCGGGCGCGTCGATGCTCGAGGTGCTGGCGGCCAAGGCCGGGGGAGTATCGAAAATGGCGGTGGCCAACCGCTGGCTGTTCACGCCCCAGATCAAGGCTCAAATCACAAGCAGCCCCGCCGGGGAAGCGATGTTTCACACCACCATAGCCCCAACTATGCTGAACGGATCGCCCAAGGAAAACGTGCTGCCGCAAAGCGCCACCGCGCTGATCAACTACCGGATCGCCCCGTGGGACAGCTCGGCCAAGATCCTCGAACGAGCCCGTGCCGCGGTCAAGGGTCTACCTGTGACGGTCGCATGGACCAAAATTGCCCCGCGCGAGCCCACGCCGGTATCTTCAACTTCGTCGCCAGGGTGGAAGCTGATTGTCGCTTCGGCCCATGCCGACCGGCCGGGGATCGCTTTTGCGCCCTATCTGGTGGTCGGCGGCACCGACAGCCGCAACATGGCTGGGGTATCCGACGACGTCTATCGCTTCGCCGCAGTCGAACTGAACAGCGACACGATCAAGATGCTGCATGGCACCAACGAACACATCTCACTCAAGAACCTGGAAAGCCAGATCCGCTTCTTCGCCCGCCTGATCGCGACGGCGGCGGGCTGAGCGAATGGACGAAGCCACCTACACGCGCTTGCTGGCCCGAGCCGAGCAGACCAGGGATCTCCTGACGGTCGATCAGTTCCTGCAATACTGGGCCAAAGAAGCCCCCGACCGCGTGGCGTTCGATGGCGATGACCTGACGCTGACCTTCGCCGAGCTCGAGGAAGCCAGCGCCCGGGTTGCTGGCGCGCTGCTCGCCCTGGGGGTGACGATGGGCGATCGCATTGCCTGGCTGGGCAAGAACTCCGTTACCTACTTTGTGCTGCTGCTCGGCGCGGCGCGTGCCGGGATCGTCATGACCCCGATCGGCTGGCGACTGGCCGAGCCCGAAATTGCCTATATCCTCGACGATGCCGAGGCGAAGGCGCTTTTCCTCGGCGACGGGTTCGAAGCTGCGGCGGCAAAGCTGGGAAAACGCCCGGGACTGATCGCCAGCTACTCTGCCGAAGACGCGCGCAAGCTACTCCGCGAGGCGCCGCGCGGCACCTTCACGCCTTCCGGTCCGGACGAAGCGGTGCTTCAGGCCTACACTTCAGGCACCACCGGCAAGCCCAAGGGTGTGGTGCTGTCGAACCGCAATTTTATCGGCCTGCGCCAGACGGGATTGGCCAAGCCTCATCCCTATACGCTGCTTGACGACGACGAATCGTACCTGATCGCGATGCCCGTCGCACATGTCGCCGGGACGGCACCTGGCTTCATTTCGCTGGTCCAAGGCGTGCCGGGAATTGTCCTGGCGGAATTCGAACCCGCGCGGGTGTTCGACGCAATTGAGAACCGCGGGGTAACGCGCGCGGTTATCGTTCCTGCAGCGCTGCAGATGATGCTTAATCATGGTGACTGCGCCAAGACCGATTTCAGCGGGCTGCGCTACATTCTCTATGGAGCCTCGCCGATCCCGCTCGAGCTGTTGCGCCAATGCCTTGCGATGTTCCGGGCCGGGTTCATCCAGGTCTACGGCATGACCGAGACAACCGGCTCGGTCTGTGAGCTTCCGCCCGAGGATCATACGGTCGAGGGCAATTCAAGGATGCGTTCGGCCGGAAAGCCCCTCCCCGGGGTCGAAATAATCATCCGCGGCGGCGACGGCAAGGCGATGGCGGTGGGCGAGATCGGCGAGATCGTCACGCGCTCGTCCAGCAACATGCTGGGCTACTGGAAGCTGCCCGAAGCGACCGCCAGCACCATGGACGCGGACGGCTGGATCGCCACTGGCGATATCGGATACTTGGACGAAGACGGTTACGTCTATATCTATGACCGCGCCAAAGACATGATCATCACCGGCGGCGAGAACGTCTTCCCGGCCGAGGTCGAGAGCGCGATCTATGGCCATCCCGATGTGCTGGAAGTGGCGGTGATTGGCGTGCCCGATGCGAAGTGGGGCGAGGCGGTCAAGGCAATTTGCGTGGCCAAGCCCGGCCAGACCATCGATCCCGAAAGCATCATCAACTGGACGCGAGAACGCGTTGCCGGGTTCAAAGTCCCCAAGAGCGTCGACACCATCCCCGCTCTGCCGCGCAATCCCAGCGGCAAGATCCTCCGGCGCGAACTGCGTGAGCCCTATTGGGCCGGGCGCGAGCGGCAAGTGAATTGAAAGGTAATCGAAGATGTCCGATCCTCTTCCCGGCGCCCTGGCACACATTGAAGCCGCGCTGAAGCTCTGCGCGACGATCGACGATCTTCCCGCCGACACCCCGCTGATCCCGATCAAGCACGTGGGAGTGATTGGCGCCGGGACGATGGGCGGCGGGATTGCGATGAATTTCCTCACCGCCGGGATTCCGGTGACGATGGTTGAACGCGAGCAGGAAGCGCTGACCCGCGGCGTCGCCGTAATGGCGCGCAATTATGAGGCCAGCGTCAAGCGCGGGCGGATCGAGGCAGCGGTGGCCGAAGCGGCGATGGCGCGACTGACCCCGAGCCTCGAGTTCGAGGCATTGGCCGATTGCGATCTGGTGATCGAGGCGGTGTACGAATCCATGGAGGTCAAGCAGGACGTCTTTTCCCGTCTTGATGTGATCGTCAAACCGGGCGCGATCCTTGCCTCCAACACCAGTTACCTCGACGTCGATGCAATCGCGCGAGCCACCGGGCGCGCCGAGGCGGTGCTCGGCATGCACTTCTTCTCACCTGCCAACATCATGAAATTGCTAGAGGTGGTCCGCGGCGCCAAGACCGGAGCGAGCCAGCTTGCCACCGTGATGCAGCTAGCCGGCACCATTCGAAAAGTGCCGGTGGTCTCGGGCGTGTGCCACGGCTTCATCGGCAACCGCATGCTGTCCAAGCGCCAGGAACAGGCCAATGCCCTGTTGATGGAGGGCGCCGCTTACTATGAGATCGACCAGGTGCTGCTCGACTTCGGCTTCCCGATGGGTCCGTTCCAGATGGGCGATCTGGCTGGCCTCGACATCGGCTGGCATCGTGATCCCGCCAGGGTCACCACGATCCGCGAAGCTCTGTGTTCGGCCGGTCGCTGGGGGCAGAAGACCAGCAAGGGCTTCTATGACTATGATGCCGAGCGCAAGCGCAGCCCGTCGGACGAGGTTAAGGCGATTATCGCAGATTTCGCGAGCAAATCCGGGGTCTCCCAGCGCGAAGTCGCCAAGCAGGAGATCTTCGAACGCCTGCTCTACCCGATGGTTTCGGAAGGCGCGCTGATCCTGGACGAAGGCATGGCCCAGCGCGCCAGCGACATCGATCTGGTCTGGCTCAACGGCTATGGCTGGCCGGCCTGGACCGGCGGGATCATGTACTGGGCCGACCACGAAGGGCTGGGCAAGATTGTTGCAGGGCTGAACCGGCATGGCCTCGCGGTGGCTCCACTGCTGGAAAAGCTGGCAAGCGAGGGCGGGCGATTTAGCAAGTGACCGAACTGCAAGCCTTGCTGGCCTTCACCGCCACCGCGACCCTGCTGACTATCACTCCCGGGCTCGATACTGCGCTGGTGCTGCGAACCGCAGCCGCGGAAGGGCCGCGCCGCGCCATGCTCGCGGCGCTCGGCATTTCCCTCGGCTGTCTGGCTTGGGGGATCGCGGTCGGAGCCGGACTTGGCGCCTTGCTCGCCGCGTCGCAGCTGGCCTTCGACCTGCTGCGCTGGGCTGGGGCGCTTTATCTGCTGGTGCTTGGTGTCAAGCTGATCCGGGGCCCCCGCCAAACGATCGAACTGACCGCAGTCAGCGATCCCCAGCCTGCGGGGCGCAGCCCCAACTGGCTGGTGCTCGGCTTTCTGACCAACTTGCTCAACCCCAAGATCGGGGTGTTCTACGTTTCGTTCCTGCCGCAATTCGTCCCCGCCGGGGCGGATATGCTCGGCTGGTCGGTGCTGCTTGCCTCGATCCACAACGGGCTGGGGCTAGCCTGGTTCGCCGCGCTTGTCTTGGCAACCCGCCCGCTGGCCGGGGCGCTGCGCAGCAAGGGCGTGGTCGCGTGGCTCGATCGCCTGACCGGGGCGCTGTTCATCGGCTTCGCGCTCAAACTGGCATTCGATACGCGGCGCTGAACGCGGGCTACCGGGCCTTTGGAATGCACTGTTCACGGGGTATCCCGGAAAATGATCGGCAGTCGTAAAGCGCGATCTCGGCACCTGCTGGATCACGGCTGTAGCTAAAGGTAAGGCTGGCGCGCGCCGCCGGGGTCAGCGGAAAGGCCGCAGGGATTGCACTTCGATTGCGCCAGCCCATCACCCGACAGGTCCCAGGTGTATTGCACAGCAGTTTGGCCATGGTCAGCGATCCGGAAGCACCTGTACCGGGAAGTATCTCGATAAAGCTGGCCTTGCCCGAAGCCACTCGCATCATCACGTTGCCGCCGCCAACCTTGGGGGTGTCGGCAGGAAGTTCGCGCACCGGGATGGCTTCGACCAGTGCGGAAGGGGCTGGTTCATCCATCCCTTTGGCCGCCAGCACGGCTGGGTCTGGCTCGGCGCCGCGGTAGGCAACTTGCATGGCCCCGGGCGAGCCCCAGTAGCCCGGCCAGCGGAAGAACAGGTGCGTCTCGACCCGGGCAAGTTTGACCAGCTTGGGGCTCCAGTATGGGAATACCCAATCGGTGTGGTAGTGTGTGGCATTGCCGACCGGTTCATAGAC
>CAWKKZ010000003.1:0-170000 GCA_963850395.1 uncultured Alphaproteobacteria bacterium | reverse complement strand
CTGGCCTGGCGCCGCCGCGCGCACAGCCGCGGCGGCACGGGCGAAGGCGTCGGCTCGTTGTGGGGCGAGGGCATCGCGCTGTGAGCGAGGCCACGGCCAATTCCCCAGGCAGCCTGCGCAACCAGGTACGCAGCGCGGTGATCTGGCGTTCCGGCGCCCAGGTGCTGAGCCAGCTGGTCGCCTGGGTTTCGACCTTTCTTGTCATCCGCATCCTCTCGCCCGCCGACTACGGGCTGTTCGCCATGACTTCGGTGGTGCTGGTGCTGCTGACCCTGTTCAACGGGATGGGGTTCGCCAATGCCGCAATCCAGCAGCGCGAGGGCGGCGAGCGACAGCTGCGCCAGCTGTTCGGCATCCTGCTGCTGTTCAACGCCGCGCTGGCCGCGATCCAGGTGGGAATCGCCCCACTTGTTGCCGCGTACTATCGCCAACCGATCATCGCCGATCTGCTGCGGTTTCAGGCGCTGATCTTTCTGACCAACCCGTTCTATGCGCTGGGCTACACCGTCCTGATCCGGGCGATGGACTTTCGTCGTCAGGCCCAGGTCAACATCATGGCGGCGCTGGTCGGGGCCTTGACCGCACTGGGTTGCGCACTGACCGGCTGGGGGGTGTGGACGCTGGTCGCCGCGCCGCTGGCCAGCTTCGCCACACGCGGTTTCGGGATGATGATCGCAGCGCGGTCCTTCATCTGGCCCAGCTTCGATTTCCGCGGCGCCGGCGCGCTGGCCAACTATGGCGGGATCCTGATGGCCAGCCAGCTGTTCTGGTTCGTGCAGTCCCAGGCGGATATCCTGATCGCCGGTCGCAGTTTCTCTCCAAGCGAACTCGGCTTTTACACGACCGCGCTGTTCCTGGCACAGATCTTCGTGACCAAGGTGGTGCCGCCGCTGAACGAAGTGGCCTTTTCCGCTTATACCCAGATCCAGGACGACAGCGTTGCGGTGGCGGCGGGTTTCCTGAAATCGGTGCGGGTCGTGATGATCCTGGCCCTGCCGTTTTGTTTCGGGCTGGCTGCGGTCGCCGAACCCGCGGTTGCAGTCTTGCTGGGCGACAAGTGGTTGCCGACCGCCCCGATCGTCCAGTTACTGGCGCTGGCGATGCCGTTCATGACGCTGCACGTGATGCTGGCTCCGGCGACCAATGCCCGCGGCAACCTGAAGGTTTCCACCCGCGCCTCTATGCTTGGCGCTGTGCTGATGCCGGCCTGCTACTACGTTGGCGCGGGCTACGGCGGTCCCGGGATCGCAGCCGCCTGGTTAATCGCCTGGCCGCTGCTTACTGCATTCTCGGTGGCCTGGTCACTGCCGGTGCTGGCGGTGCGCTGGCGGCAACTGCGCGAAGCAATGTTGCCGCCGGTGCTGGCCGGGCTGGGCATGCTGGCAGCGGTAACGCTGGTTGACCAGAACCTGCCGACACTCCCCGCGATACTGCGCCTCGCCGTGCTGGTCGCAACTGGCGGCCTGATTTACGGCGGTTGGATGATGGTGTTTGCCCGCGAACGCCTGAACGAAATCCTGAAACTGGCGCTGAAACGCTAGCTGGTCGAAAAGCGGCACCCTTGACGCCGGCCTGTGTTATGCTTGGCGCTGAGAGGACATGCCCATGGCCCTGCATTCATTGTTCGCCCCGTTGTTGCCGCTGCTGGCCGCGCTGCCGGTGTTGACCGGTCAGGAAGGCAGCCAGCAAGCCAGCCAGACCGACGTCATCGCCACCAACGACGATCGCCACAGCCGGATGACCGTGCCGGTGCGGATGGGCGTGCATGGCCCGTTCAATTTTCTGATCGACACCGGATCGCAGAACACAGTGATCTCCACCCGGGTGGCTGAGCGGATGGCGCTCAAGCCCAGTTCGCGGGCCAGGCTGATTGGCGTGGTCGGGACCGAAATGGTCGATATGGTCGAGCTTGATCAGATCGACCTCGGTCGGCGCAGCTTCTACGGGCTGCTTGCGCCACTGCTGCAGTACGACAACATCGGGGCCGATGGGATCATCGGGCTCGACAGCTTGCAAGACCAGCGCGTGCTGATCGATTTCCGCCGCGATCTGATCGCGGTCAACGATGCCAAAACGCTGGGCGGCAACCGCGGCTTTGAGATTGTCGTCACCGCGCGGCGGCGTTCAGGCCAGTTGATCATGACCGACGCGGTGCTCGATGGGGTACGGGTTGAAGTTGTGATCGATACCGGAGCCGAAACCTCGATCGGCAACCGCGCGCTGCAGCTGGCGATGAAACGACGCCACAGCCCGCAAGGCACCGCCGAGCTACGCAGTGTCACTGGCCAGACGCTGATCGCCGAGCTTGGCCTTGGCCGCTCGATGAAGGTTGATGACATCACCTTCCAGAACGTGCTGATCGCCTACGTCGATTCGCCGGCCTTCGCGGCGCTGAACCTCAACGCCAAACCGGCGCTGTTTTTGGGGATGCGCGATCTACGCGGGTTTGACCGAGTGGCGATCGACTTCGCGAGCCGCAAGATCTTCTTCGACGTTCCCAAAGACCAGCTTGAAGGCCGGATCAGCGGGCTGGGCGGAGGCCCCTTGCATTTGCGCTGAGCCGGGCAGCGACCTCTTGACGCAAAAGCGCAACAATTGAACCGCTTGCACCAGCCAAAACCAACCCGTAATTAAGACAACGGTCAGACTATCCGGATAGAGCCGCCCTTGCTGAGGGCATGTTCACGCATAGCGTGCGGCTGAAGCAGAATTCCGCTGCCCCCTGGGAGAGATGGCCGATGCACCTGAAAGCCTTGACTCGGATCCTGACAGGGATCGCCCTGCTGCTGGTCGCTGCCAGCGTCCCTGCCCGCGCCCAGGACAGCATCGACCCTGCCCTCGAGCAGCTGATCGCAGCCGGACAATCGCCTCGAGCCGCGCTCGCCGAAGCGGCCCGCCAGCAGGCGGAAAACGACGTGCTTGGCGCCGCTGCCACGCTTGAGCGGGCGCTGATCGAAAGCCCGGGTGCGGATGCAGTTCGGATCGAATATGTCGCGGCCCTTTGCCAGCTCGACGATCGCGGATCGGCCCGCGCCGAGCTTGATCTGCTGCAAGGTCGAACCATCGGCGGTGCAGGCTGGAACCGGATGGTTGCCGCGTGCGGAGCAGAATTCGCCAAGACCAAGCGCCGCGCGGGTGCGTTTAGCGCCAGCCTTTCTGCGGGCCTGGCGTTTGACTCAAACGCGGCCGAGCAGCTGACATCCTATCAAGTGTTCACGAACGGCTCGCGCTCAGGCCTCGCTGCGGTCGGTTCGGCGCAGATCGACGCTCGGATCGGTGCTGGCTCGGGCTTCGTCTATGGAAATGCATTCGCGCTCACTCACAACGGAGTCTCGGGCGAGGATAACGAATACCAGTTCGGCCAGGCTACGGTCGGCTATGGTCACGAGTTCGCGAGTACCGAAATTTCGGCAGGACCGGTCATACGCCATGGCCGGCTGTTCGGCGCCAACCACGTCACCGCTTATGGCGGACAGGCGCGCCTCACCGCCAGATTGGACGATACTGCGCAGATTGTGACGGCAGCCGAGGTGGTTCACGAGAACTACGCCGAAGATTTCTTCAACGGAACGCATTACGATATGATGGTCGGTTACGGTCGGACGACCGCTTCACTAAAGCGCTATTTTGTCGGCATCGGCGCCGAGCGGAAGAGCACCGCAGCCAGCTTCACCAACTTCACCGCGTTCCGGTTGGCGGGTTCACTGGCACAACAGCTCGATTCGCGCGGGACCTACCTCAATGCCGCGCTGACCGTTCGCCGGATCAGATTCGACCAAGAGCCGGGTTTCGGTTCAAAGAAACAATGGCGCCTGTTTTCGCGCCTTGCTGTCGGGATTCCGCTTAAGGGGCAGAACCTGTTTGTCGAACCGGCGATCAGCTATCGCCGCCGCGACTACAGCAATGCGGGGTTCCTGGTTGACTATAGCAGTGTTGGCGGCGAGCTGCGGCTCGTCTGGAAACTTTGAACAGGAAGGATCAAACCATGCCAGCTATCAAAACCAACCTGTTCACCACCGTCGGCCTTGCTGCACTGATCTTCGCAGTCCCGCTGGCGGCTGAGGCCGTGGGCGTTACCGCAGTTGTGCGCAACAACGTCCAGCTTAGCACCGCCGCGCGTCCCACGCTGCACACGGCCGCGGTTCGCGAGACGGTTTCGACCGGCAATGACATCGTCACCGGTGGGCAAAGCATGGCTCAGCTGTTGTTGCTCGATCGGACTAGCTTCACTGTAGGCGCCAACTCCAAGGTCAGGATCGACCGCTTCGTGTTCGATTCGCGGGCGCGGCAAAGCGCGGTTTCGGCTACGGTTGCCAAGGGCGCGTTTCGGTTCATGTCGGGCTCAACGCTTAACAAGGGCAAGGAGCGCTCGGCGATCAACACGCCGGTTGCCAGCATCGGGATTCGCGGCACCATTGTCGAGGGTGTGGTCGGTGCTGAGGCGATCCGCATCGCCAGGCAAGAAGCCGGGGTTTCTCGCTCGTTCATTACCGATCCGGATACCGCCACGCTGATCGTGCTGCGCGGTCCCGGGCGCAATGCCCAAGGCGTAGTGCGCGGTGCGATCGACATCGCGGTCAGCAACCTCACAATCGCGGTTGAAGATGCCGGAATGGCAGTCTTCATTCCTGGCGTCGGTCAGCAGCCGATCGGTCCCTTCCTGCTTTCGGCTAAAGGCAACGCATACCTGCACGCGATGCTCTCGCCGCGGCCACAGTCTGGCGAGGTTCCTGGCTGGCCACTCGATCCCACAAGCGATCGCGAGTTCGAATGCGCGGTAAACCAGGATAGTAGGTCGGAGTGTCCCGTCATCGACTGACGAGATCAGAGCGCCTCGGCCTTTTGTTCGGTGGCCCGCTCCGCCCTTCGCTTTCCCGCCAATCCCCGTAAATGGGCGCAGCTTGCTTTCGCCGCTACGGAAGCTGGCATTCCGGCCAACGCCTGGGGCTAAATGTTGGGCCGCTTGGCCGACAGGGTTGCGGGAGTGCTGAATGGTTCCGTTTGAACTAGAGTTGCCGAATTCTCGGCAACCTCGAGGTTATACTCAGCTGGCCAGCGCCGCTTGCCGCGAACATTTCCAATCAATCGTCCGGGCATCGACCAGCCGGCCCAGCCGCGCCAGCTCCGCGTCAAGCCTGTCACCGCGCGCCGTCGTCCACATGGCACCGGGTTCGGCCCATAGCCGCTTGACTTCCAGCGTCCCCTTCTTGCGATCCGATTTCAATTCGATCCGGCCGACAAAGCGATCCCCTTCAAGCAGCGGATAGACGTAATAGCCCCATTTCCGTTTGGCCGGCGGAACGAAGATTTCGATCCGGTAGTCGAACCCGAACAAGCGCAGCAGTCGGTCGCGATCGCGGGCCACGGGATCGAACGGGTTGATGATCCGCAGGCGTGAAGTTGGCGTCGCAACCTGGTTCAGCAGCGCTTCCAGATTGGGCGGAGCAACGCACTTCAGCCACTCGCCGTTCGCCGTTTCGATTTCGACCTGCTGCAATCGACCTGACTCGCCTTCCAGCCAGGCCCTTGCCTCGGCAGCGCTAACCGCTCCCCAGAACCGTTGTACTTCCCCCGGGGTCGCGAAACCCAGCCGGTCGAGCGCGCCGCGGCACAACCAGTCCACCTGATCCTTATCCGCAGCGGATCTGATCAAATGGCAGTGGGGAATGACCCGTTCGCGCAGATCGTAAAACTTGACGAAGTTAGAGCGGTGCGAGGTGGCGAGTTCACCTGCATACCACATGTGATCGAGCGCGCGCTTGTGAGGCGGGCGGTCCCACATCACCTTCTCGCCGACGATTTTGCTGTCGAAGGCGTGGCTCGACAGCGGGCCTTCGTCCGCAATGCGCCGCAGAATCGCCTCGTGCTCGCCGTTCTGCCGAGCCGCGCGATAGGGTTCCCAGCGGCTGACCCTTGATTCCAGCCGGGCAAACTGGCGGGTCCACTGCGGATAGAATTCCATCGGCAGCACCGAAGCATCGTGGGTGAAATGCTCGAAAATCGAGCGGTCCTGCGCCAGCAGGCGCCCGAGCATTGGCTCGCGGTAGCTCTGGTCGCGACTCCACAGGATATGGTGATGGGCCCGGGTGACGTTCTGGATCGAGTCGAGCTGGACAAAACCGAGCTTCCTGATGATCTCCAGAATGTCAATGCGGCCAACCGGCGCCTGTGCCAGCCCTTGCAGACCAAGCCACAGATGGCGGGCTTCACGATTGGAAATTCGAACCGTCATACCGCGTTCGGATCAGCGCTGCCCAGGAAAGTCAATCCAGCCTTCACCAACCCGATCACTTGACCCCCACCCTTCCCTTTCCCCCCAATCCCCTTAAATGGGCGTGATGCCGCCCGACACGCCCGCACCAGCCGAGCCCGGCAAACGCCACGACGGCTGGAGCACGCTCAAGCGGTTCCTGCCGTACCTTTGGCCACACGGGCATCCAGGCATGCGGGCGCGGATCGTGGCTGCACTGGGGCTGGTGGTCATTTCCAAGCTGGTCCAGCTGTCGATGGCCTGGGTCTATGGCCGCGCGGTCGATCTGATGGTGCCGGGCATGGAGAGCGCGGTCGGCCTGGCGGTGGCGCTGGTGGTTGCCTATGCGGCGGCGCGGTTCGGCGGGGTGCTGTTCGACAACCTGCGCAACGTGGTGTTCGAGCGGGTCGGCCAGGATGCGACCCGGCGGCTGGCGGAAAACGTCTTTGCCCACCTTCATTCGCTGTCGCTGCGCTTCCATCTTGGTCGCAGCACTGGCGCGGTGACCAAGGTGATCGAGCGCGGGACCAAAAGCATCGACGTGATGCTCTATTTCATGCTGTTCAACATCGCCCCGACAATGCTCGAGCTGACACTGGTCTCGGTTTATTTCCAGATCGAGTTCGGTTGGGAGATGGTTGCCGCAACCTGGGTGATGGTCGCCGCCTATATCCTGTTCACCGCCAAGGTGACCAACTGGCGCAACGCCCTGCGCGAGCGGATGAACGAACTTGACACCCAGACTGTGGCCAAGTCGGTCGACAGCCTGCTCAACTACGAGACGGTCAAATACTTCAACGCCGAGCGCCGCGAGGCCGCGCGTTACAACCAGGTGGTCAGCCAGTGGGCCGATGCCGCGGTCAAATCGGAAAACTCGCTCGCCGCGCTCAACATCGGTCAGTCGCTGATCACCAATCTGATGATGGGCGGGGCGATGGGCTATGTCGTCTGGGGCTGGTCCAGAGGGCAGTTCAGCACTGGCGACGTGGTGACGGTCAACACTCTGCTGGCGCAGCTGTTCCGCCCGCTCGACATGCTCGGCATGGTCTATCGCACGATCCGCCAGGGGGTGACCGACATGGCGGCGATGTTCGACCTGCTTGACGAAGGCCAGGAAGTCGCCGACCTGCCCGGCGCCCCGGCGCTGGTGGTGAGTCGGCCGAACCTGGTCTTCGACAATGTGGTGTTCGGCTATGAGCCCGACCGGACGATCCTGAACGGGCTGAGTTTCGAGGTCCCGGCCGGCTGGCAAGTGGCGCTGGTCGGACCATCGGGCGCGGGCAAGAGCACGATCGCGCGGCTGGTGTTCCGGTTTTACGATCCCTGGTCCGGGCGGATCCTGATCGACGGACAGGATATCCGCACCGTTACCCAGGCAAGCCTGCGCGCCGCGATCGGGATCGTGCCGCAGGATACGGTGCTGTTCAACGACACCATCGGCTACAACATCGCCTATGGCCGCGACGGCGCCGGCCATGCGGAGATGGAGCAAGCAGCGCGTGATGCCGCGCTGATCGACCTGATCGGGCGGATGCCACAGGGCTTTGACACCGAAGTGGGCGAACGCGGCCTGAAGCTCTCGGGGGGCGAGAAACAGCGGGTGGCGATCGCGCGAACTCTGGTTAAGAACCCGCCGATCCTGCTGCTCGACGAGGCCACCTCGGCGCTCGATACCCGCACCGAGCAGGATATCCTCGCCACGCTCCACCGGGTCAGCACCGGGCGTACTTCGCTGAGCATTGCTCACCGCTTGTCGACCATCGCCGACGCCGACCGGATCCTGGTGCTCGATCAGGGCAGCCTCGCCGAGCAGGGGACCCACCCCGAACTGCTCCGCATGGGCGGGCTTTATGCCGCAATGTGGGCGCGCCAGGCCGAAGCTTCGGAAGAACTGGGCGAGGCGGCGGAGTGACCCCGCTGCTGCTGATCGATGCGCTGGCGCGCGGGGCGATCCTGGGGCTGATCGCGCTGTGGACCTGGCTGCTGCTGCGCGATCACCGCGATGTTCTTGCCGCGCGGCTGGCGGTGGTGATGAACCTGACGATTGTCTGCCATGTCGTCACCACCTTCCCAGCGAGTGAGCTCCCGCCGCCGATCGACTGGGTGTTCGAGCTCGGCTCGGTCACCGTCCCGGCCGCATTCTGGCTGTTCACCCGCGCCTGGTTTAACGACGAGCGGCAGATCGGCTGGATGTCCTGGGCAAGCATCCCCTGGTCGATGGCGCTGGTTGCCGCAATACTGGCGATCGGCGATCCGCTCAGCCCGCCGCAACAAGCAATCGGCGTAATGCTGCGGGCCAGCATGTTCGGCTTTGCTCTGGCCGGACTGTGGACCGCCTGGCGCGGGCGCGCGGGCGATCTGGTCGAGGGCCGACGGCGGATGCGGCTCAGCCTGGTTGTCGGTGCCGGGGCCTTTGTCGTGCTGACCAACGCGATCGAAGTGCTGGTGCACTCGGATCTGCTGGGCGATCACTGGCGTTCGTTCGTCGAGATCGGCATCGCGCTGCTGACCTTTAGCTTCTGTGCGGCGATGTTCGGGGTGCGTCAGGCCGACTTGCTGGGGCCGCCTGCGCGCGCCGCGAGCAAGCCAGCCTCGGCGCTTGATTCTGCCGATCAGCTAGCCGCGCGGCTCAGGGAATTGATGTCCGCGGAACGCCCCTACCGCGACGAAGGCCTGACCATCGCCGCTCTTGCTGCCCGGGTGGGAGAGCAGGAATACCGCCTGCGCCGCCTGATCAACCGCGCGCTCGGCCATCGCAACTTCGCCCAGTTTCTCAACGGTTACCGGCTCGACGAAGTCCGGGAAGCGTTGGCCGACCCAGCCCAGCGCGAAGTGCCGATCCTGACCATTGCGCTCGACGCCGGGTTCGGTTCGCTCGGCCCGTTCAACCGCGCCTTCCGCGAGGCCGAGGGGATGACGCCCAGCGAATATCGGGCGACAAACCTAGCCGATTCCGGAATCGGCTAGCCGGTTTCGAACCGCGCGGGGCCAGGGCGATGCGGAGATGGCATCGAGCGTCCATTGCCAACCAAGGATGCCTCCGATGAATGAACCTACCGCACTGCTCGACATTGCTCGCACCAAGGCGCTTGAAGTTTTCGTATTCGATTTCAGTCGCTACCTGATCGCCGCCGCGCTGATCGCATCTCTGGTCTGGCTGCTGCGCCGAACCAGCTGGGCCAGCCGCAAGATCCAGAAGCGCGAAGCCACCCGCGCCGATTTTGTCCGCGAGGTCACCTCCTCGATCCGTACCGTGGCGGTCTATGTTGTGATCTCGTTCCCGGTGATCTGGGCGTTCCGTAACGGCTGGCTGCATGGCTTTGAGGGCAAAGTCGGAGTACTGGGCTTCATCGGCTATCTCGCCGGGGTGATCCTTGCTCACGATGCCTACTTCTACTGGACCCACCGGGCAATGCACACCAAGTTGCTCTACAAGCACTTCCACCGCTTCCATCACCGCACCATCACCCCGACCGCCTGGACTGCCTACGCTTTTGCCGTGCCTGAAGCGGCGCTGATGGCGGTGTTTGTGCCGTTGTACCTGGCCTTTGTGCCCACGCCCGAGCCAGTGATATTCGCATTCCTGGGGATCATGATCCTGCGCAACGCGATGGGCCACGCCGGGCTGGAGCTGCACGCCGCGGGCTGGGCCAGCCATCCGGTGCTAAAATGGATCACCACCACCACCCACCACGACATGCACCACGGCACCAGCTACAACCACAACTACGGGTTCTACTTCACCTGGTGGGACAAGCTGATGGGCACCGAGCACCCGGACTATGTCGCCACGTTTGACCGGGTGACCGCTGTCCCGGCTCAGCGTTTGACCACGTCCGCTTCGCCCCAGACCACCGCCTGAGCCACCTTCATCTGGCCGCCCTCCTCGTCCCAGGCGATGGAGGGCGAGCCATAGAGCCGCCAGCCTTGCTCCAGCGCTTCGGACACCCGCTCGCAAAAGGCGCGGTCATCTTTGCCGGTGAGCAGGCGGTAGATGGGTTTGTCGTCGGGGGTTTGCATGCAAATCGTGCCGACCTACTCGTCCGGCATCCCCGGATAGCGCTTGAATTCCGGCAAGCCATGCGCGGTTGCCATCCAGCCGATCCGCTCGGCAACTTGAATATGCGCCTCAGGAGGCAGGGCACCGGGATTGTCGAGCGTGGCGGTCTGGATATCGACGATCCCCGGCAGCATCTCGGCATTGCGGAAGTATAGTCCCGTGCCGCATTTCGGACAGAAGCTGCGCATTGAGGCGCCACTCGAATTGTAGGTCGCCGCCTCGCCCCGTTCAACCGTGAACTCGCTTTCGGCAAAGGCCGCCCAGCCGACCATCGGCGCACCCGCGCTTTTGCGGCAGTCGCTGCAGTGGCACAAACAATTGTGCTGCGGCACGCCGCTCACCCGGTAACGCAGTGCCCCACATTGGCAACCACCGGTCAGTTCCATCGCCGTTCTCCCTATCGACTCGCCCTTGAGAACATTAGCGGAACATTAATTGGCCGGCAAGACCTGTCAACTTGTGACAGCGCGCCAACAGATCAGTTCGCCATCTTCCGGATCAAGGCGTCTTCCGGTCTCGGCGAAGCCGTTCACTCTCAGCACATGCTGCGAGGCAGGATTATCGACCGAGGTTTCGGCCAACACCGCATCAATCCGGCCATCCTGGCGCAGCTGCGCGAGGAAAGCCTCAACCGCCTGGCTGGCAAGGCCGCGGCTGCGGTGGCTTTGGGCAACGCCATATCCGATCGTGACCGCCCGGTCAGTCGGCTCGGCAACCAGCGTCAGCAGTCCTGCGACGCAGCCCTGATCAACAATCATCCACGCATTGGGGGCGTGAACGGCTGCGATCCGGGCGGAGAGTCCGGCAAGCATCTCCAGCACAGCCGTGGGGGCAAGCTCGCTCTCGGCGAGCACCTGCACGCCGTCTGGGACCTGACCGGCGATCAACGCGGCGAAATGCTCGGGTCCGACGGCGATCAGCGAAATGCTCACAGGATATACTTTGACAGATCGGTATCCTTGGCCAGCCCGGCCAGCTTGTCGGTGACATAAGCCGCGTCGATCGTCACGCTTTCGCCTTCGCGGTCCTCGGCCTCGAAGCTCAGCTCCTCAAGCAGCCGTTCCATCACCGTCTGCAACCGCCGGGCGCCGATGTTCTCGACCGCTTCGTTGACCTGGCAGGCGATCCGGGCGACCTCGCGCACTGCTTCGGGGGTGAAGTCCAGCGTCACCTTCTCGGTGCCGAGCAGCGCGGTGTACTGCTCGACCAGATTGGCGCGGGTTTCGCTGAGGATGCGGACGAAGTCCTCCTCGCTCAGTGCTTTCAATTCGACCCGGATCGGCAGGCGGCCCTGGAGCTCGGGCAGCATGTCGCTCGGCTTGGACAAGTGGAACGCGCCGCTGGCGATGAACAGCACGTGGTCGGTCTTCATCGGCCCGTATTTGGTGGCCACCGTGGTCCCCTCGATCAAGGGCAGCAGATCGCGCTGCACCCCCTCGCGGCTGACCGAACCACCGCGCACGTCGCTGACCGCAATCTTGTCGATCTCGTCGATGAAGACGATGCCGTTGGTCTCGGCACTAGCCAGCGCAACCCGGGCGACGTCGTCCTGGTCCATGCGCTTTTCCAACTCCTCGTCGACCAGCTTGGTCCAGGCTTCGGGCACTTTCAGTTTGCGGCGCTTGAGGTTCTGCTTGCCGAGCGCCTTGCCCATCATCTCGCTGAGGTTGATCATCCCGACATTGCCGCCCATCCCAGGCAGCTCGAAGGGCATGTTCGGCGCGTCCTCAACCTCGATCTCGACCTCGGTGGCGTCCATCGCCTTTTCAACGATCCGCTGGCGGAACGCCTCGCGAGTAGCCTCGGAGGCCCCATCACCGACCAGCGCCTTGAGCAACCGGTCCATCGCCGCCTTCTCCGCAGCCTCGCGCACGGCTTCGCGGCGGCGGTCCTTCTCCAGCCGGATCGCTTCTTCGGCAAGATCGCGGGCGATCTGCTCGACATCGCGGCCGACGTAACCGACTTCGGTGAACTTGGTCGCTTCAACCTTGACGAACGGGGCGTCGGCCAGCTTGGCCAGCCGCCGGCTGATCTCGGTCTTGCCGCAGCCCGTCGGCCCGATCATCAGGATGTTCTTGGGCGTGACCTCGTCGCGCAGTTCAGGGGCGAGGCGTTGGCGGCGCCAACGGTTGCGCAGCGCCACGGCAACGGCGCGCTTGGCGTCCTGCTGGCCGATTATGTGCTCGTCCAATGCGGCGACAATCGCCTTGGGGGTCAGATTTTCGTTCATGGGGGTCAGATCGTCTCGACCGTAACGCGGTCATTGGTGAAGACGCAGACCTCAGCCGCGACCGCCATCGCCCGCCGCGCAATCTTTTCGGGGTCGTCCTCGTAATCGGCCAAAGCCTTGGCGGCGGACAGCGCGTAGTTGCCGCCCGAGCCGATCGCGGCGATGCCTTCCTCCGGCTCGAGCACGTCGCCGTTGCCGGTGAGGATCAGCAGCACGTCCTTGTCGGCGACGATCATCAGCGCTTCAAGGTTGCGCAGGTACTTGTCGGTGCGCCAGTCCTTGGCGAGCTCGACCGAAGCCCGCATCAGCTGACCGCGATACTGCTCAAGCTTCTTCTCAAGCCGCTCGAACAGAGTGAAAGCGTCGGCAGTGGCGCCAGCAAACCCGGCGATCACCGAGCCGTCTCCCAGCCGCCGGACTTTCTTGGCGTTGGGCTTCATCACGGTGTTGCCCATCGAGACCTGGCCATCGCCGGCGATCACGGTGGTGCCGTTCTTTTTGACGCCGATGATGGTGGTGCCGTGCCACTGGATCATGCCGTGGCGTTCTGAAGACATGTTCATGGGTCCGGATATATGTCCGAACCGGCAAGCTTCAAGCTATTGCCCGCCTTGGCCGCCGCCTGCCCCGCCTGCACCCCCGGCCCCGACCGTGCCGATATTGCCGAACAGGTCTTCCAGGAATGTCCGTTCGCGGCCCAGCGTCGGGGTCTCATCGCCGTCGGGATCGAGCCGCACGACCTTTTCCATGCCGGTTCGCTCAATCGCGGCGACGTTGCCCTTGTCGTCGAACATGACCTTGACCAGCAGCTGCTCGTTGGCGCGCGGACGTCCGAACGCGGCCTGACGGGTATTGGTCGAAACATAATACCAGTCTTTGCTGCCATATTCGGAGATAAAGGTTGGCCGTCCAAGGGTGCGTTCAACCGAAGCCTGGTTATCAACTCCGGGCAAGATCGAATTGAGCAGCGGCGCATCGACTAGGTAGCCGCGATGGTCCTTGATCGAAGCACAGGCCGAAAGGCCGACAGCCAGCACCAGCGCGATGCCTACCCGGCGCACAATTCCAGACCTCGATGCCATATTAACTTCGCTCCGTCTGGCCCCGCGAAACCATTGCCCGCGCGGCACAGCTGCTCTAACGCCCGCGAGCCTTAAGCCGCCTTGGCGCGCTGCGCAATGGCCAGTGGCGCCGTCGGGTTTAATCGCGGCTGAATGGAAGGATTGTCCCCAATGGGCTTGCTTGCCCGCCTGTTTGGAAGCCCGCGCAAAGAGCCAGAGCAGCTTGGCTTGTGGCACCGGGTGGTGACCATCGCCCGCGATCCCGCCTGGTATGCCCAGCGCGGGATTGCCGACAGCGTGGCTGGCCGGTTCGATGCGCTTAGCCTGGTCCTGGCGCTGGTGTTGCTGCGGATGGAGGGCAATCCCGCGCTGCGCACACCTTCAGCGCGGCTGACCGAGCATTTCATTGCCGATCTGGACGGACAGATGCGCCAGGAAGGGATGGGTGATCCGACGGTCGGCAAGCGGATCGCAACGCTGATGAGCGTGCTGGCCGGGCGGATCGAGGCCTGCCGCGATGGTCTGGCGGCTAGTGATCCTGCGGTGCTGGAAGCAGCGGTGGTTCGCAATGTCACCTTGATCGAAAACGCCGATCCGGCGCCGATAGCCGATGCCTTGCGGGTGTTCTCTGGCCGGCTAAAAGCCTTGCCTGATGCAAAGATTCTAGCCGGAGAAATCGGGCAATGAACGAGTTTACGCGGGTTTTCGATGTCCGTCAGCTGCCGACTGAACCGGTCAAACTGGTGGCCAGCCCGGCCGAGTGCGCCGCGCTGGCAGCGCGCTTCGTGCTGGTTGCGGTGAAGCGGCTCGAGGCTGCGGTTACGCTGAGCGCCGACGGCCCCGCTGTGCGCGCCGAAGGGCGGCTGCTGGCAGAAGTGGTCCAAAGTTGTGCGGTCTCGGGCGAGGATCTGGCAGCGCGGATCGACGAGCCTGTCACGCTGCGCTTCGTTCCCGCCATCACGGCGCTGTCGGACGACGAGGAGTTCGAGCTCAGTGCGCATGACTGCGATGAAATCGAGCTGGATGGCGAACGCTTTGATCTGGGCGAAGCACTGGCGCAAAGCCTGGTGCTGGCGATCGATCTCTTTGCGACGGGTCCCGACGCAGACCTGGCCCGGCGCCGGTCAGGATTGCTGGATGAGGCAGCAAGCGGCCCGTTCGCGGCGCTTGCCGCGCTGAAGCAGCTTGACCAACCGGACTGACCGAGTCCCGATCGGAAACAGCCCGCGGACCGGATTGAAACAACGGATGGCCAAGCGGGCTTGAATCTGCAAATCAGTGCCGGATGGGAGCAGGGCTATGGCCAGCGGTCTGAACGCCTTTAACTCGACGCGCTTGATCGCCTCGGGGCGGCTGCTGCTGGCCGAGTTCCTGTTCTTCTGCGCCGCCACCGATCCAGGCGATGTCGGCTTTCGTTCTGAATGGGACGATTTGATCGCGCTTGGCTATCTGGCGCTGTCGTTGCTGGTCATGGCCGTGGTGTGGCGCAGCTGGTGGGCCGATTTCATCCTGTTTCCGGCGATTTTTGCGCTCGACATTGTAATTTTTCTGCTGCTGCCGTGGTCGTTGCACCCGCAGTGGGCCAGTTTCTCGATCGCTGCAGTGGCGATCGCGGCGTTTATCTTGCTGTGTTCTTCGGTGCGCTGGAACTGGCGCAGCACAGTGATCTTCGCGGCCGGGCTCAATCTTGCCGGAGTGGGCCTCAGTTTCGCTCGGGATTTCGGTTTCGATGCGACGGCAATCGATCTGGCTTCGGCCAACACCGGAGAAGACATGCGCCGCTTGCTGCTGCTTGCGCTGGTCACCTTGTTTATCGTCTGGGCCGGACTGCGGTTGTCCGACCCGCGACTTGGAAAGTTCGCGCCGCAACGTTCGGCGGTCGGGCAACCCTACCTCGGTGAGGTGCTGCGCGCGGCGCTGACTTCCAGCTCGGCGATCAGCGGAGCGATCATCTGGACCGACAAGGAATCTGGTGCGGCAACGATGATGCGGCTTGATTCGCAGGATCAGATGACCTCCGGAGAAATCGCCGACGGCCAACCAGAGGCCGGCACCATCGAGGCATTCCCGTTGTTGTTCGATCTGCCCCGCAAGCGCGCGATCAACATTACCGAAGACGAGGAATTTTCCGCCCATCGCAATGCCAGCTTTGCTACGGGATTGTTGCACCGGTTGCGCTTTGCTAGCGGGATCAGTGTCCCGCTGGACGGCGTCACCGGCCATGGCCGGCTGGTGCTGAGCGGGATTCCGCTGATGAGCTGGGACCATCTGCGACTGGCCAAGGCGCTCGGCAGCGAAGTTGCCCATAGCCTCGACCGCGAAGCCTTCGAGCTTACTGCGCGCGAAGCGGCGCTAGCCCGGTTGCGCCAGACCATGGCGCGCGACCTGCATGACAGTGTCGCCCAGTCGCTCGCTGGTGCCCGGTTCTGGCTTCGGGCGCTGCGCGCGCGGACCGCCAAGGACAAGGAACTGAGCGAAGAAATTGCCCAGGTTGAAACCGCGTTCGAATCGGAAAACCTGCACATCCGCGAGCTGATCGGCCAGTTGCGCCGCAGCGAGCAGGTGCCCGGCCAGCGCAGCCTGACCGACGATCTTGGCGCCTTGCTTGAAACCCTGGGTCTGCATTGGCGGATCGAAACCGGCATCAACGGACTGGCCGACCCGCTGCCGGTCCCATACCAGCTGTCGTTCGAAGTCCAGCAGATCGTCCGCGAGGCAGTGGCCAATGCGGTTCGCCATGGTCAGGCCAGCAAAGTTGAACTCACCCTCGGGCGCAGCGGCAAGGAGCTGCGGCTTGCAGTTGCAGACAACGGAGCGGGCTTTGCGGCTTTGCAGGACGGCGCAGTGCCGGTATCTATCAGCGAGCGGATGGCGGGCCTCGGCGGTACAATCGCGGTTAGTTCGAGCAGCAACGGGGCGCGGCTCGACATGCAATTTCCGTTGGGAGCAGGGCAATGACCAGGGTTTTGTTGGCCGACGATCACACCTTCTTCCGCACCGGCGTCGAAGCAGCGCTGCGCGCCAGTGGCATCGAGATCGTCGGTTCGGTTGACAGCGGCGAGGCCGCCCTCGAGGCGATCATTGCGCTCGATCCCGATATCGTCATTCTCGATCTCAAGATGCCCGGTTGCGGCGGCGTCGCCGCACTACAAGCACTACGCGCCTCAGGCGACAATCGCCCAGTGATCGTGCTGGCAGCCGAAGTGGAGGACGAAGCGCTGGTTGCGATCATCGATTCGGGGGTTAACGCGATCGTCTCGAAGGCGGGTGCGGAACTCAGGCTGCTCGACGCGATCCAGACCATCAAGCAGGGTACCCTGTTCATCGACAGCGACTTGCTGGAACGGGCGATGCTGCTGGCCAAGGCCGGGACCAAGACCTCGGTGCTCGATCTATTGTCCCCGCGCGAACGAGAAGTGGCGCAGGAAGTCGCGCTGGGCCGGCGCAACCGCGAGATTGCGCAGGCGATCAACGTGACCGAAGGCACGATCAAGATCTACTTGCACAACATCTATAGAAAGCTCGGGATCGGCAGCCGGACCGAACTTGCGGCGCTGGTGATGGGATTGGGCCGGGACCGCAAGCTCAGCTCTTAGTCCCGGTCGCGGGGGCTGTAAAACTCAGGCGGCCTGCAGCCAGGTCACCGGGCGGGTCCGGAGCTGCGAAACGAACTGTTCCTCATGGCCATCGCTGTCAAAGTTGAGCCGCAGTCCGGCGCACATATGCAGATAACGCACCGAATTGTTAACTTCGTCGAGCCGGGCGCGGGTGCGGCGGATCATATCGACCGATTGACGGCGCAGCGGCTTGCCGGTGACCAGGTTTATCCACTCAACCTTTGGGCGGAGAGCTTCACTGGTCAGTTGCTCGATTTCGTCGAACGCTTTCGCAGGCAGGACGCAGGACATATCGCTCTCCAGGGACTTCGCTAACTTTCGATATATATCCCTTAACGTTGAAAGTGATTCGGACGAAACGATTTTTTCGGATCACCGCATGAATTCGGCATTGTGTCCCCAACTGATACGGTTGAGGACACATTGCTAAGTGTCGGTCTTGAACCAACCGGCGGGCAACGAATTCAGGAATTGCCGGGATCGGGCGCGGTGTGCCCGATCAGAACGGGATGTCGTCGTCGAGATCATCCGCAAAGCCGCCGCGCTGTCCGCTGCTGCCGCCGGCGCTTCCGCCCGTTTCGCCGCCAGCCGGACGCTGCTGGCTGCCGCCCCAGTCACCCCCGCCGGAGCGCTGACCGCCACCCTGGCCGCCGCCGGGCGCACCATCAAGCATGGTCAACACCCCGTTCATGCCAACCGACACTTCGGTCGAATAGCGATCGTTGCCCGAAGCATCCTGCCACTTACGGGTGCGCAATTGCCCTTCGATATAGACCTTGCTGCCTTTGCGCAGGTATTTTTCGGCAACCCCGACCAGTCCATCGGACTGCAGCACAACGGTGTGCCATTCGGTCCGCTCCTTACGCTCGCCGGTGTTCTTGTCTTTCCAGTTTTCCGAGGTCGCCAGCCTGAGGTTGGCGATCCGCCCGCCGTTCTGGAAGCTTTTGACTTCCGGATCCTGACCAAGGTTGCCGATCAGGATGACCTTGTTGACGCTGCCTGCCATTGTGTCCTCATTTTGCTAGAACCCGAGCGCGACGGCGCTCCAATAAGTGATTCCCGCGAAGATGTAGGCCAGGGCGAACAGGTAGGCGAGCATGAACAGAGGCCATTTCCACCCATTTGTTTCGCGCCGGGTAACTGCGATGGTGCTCATGCATTGCGGTGCGAACACGAACCAGGCGAGGAAGGCGAACGCGGTGGGCAGGCTCCATCGCTCGCGCAGAGTAGTGCTGAGCTTCTGTGCGGCCGCTTCCTCGTTGGCAGCGTCGACCGCATAGGTGGTCGCCAGCGAGGCTACCGCCACTTCGCGCGCTGCCATCGCAGGTATCAGCGCCAGCGCGATATCGCGGTTGAAGCCGATCGGTTCGACAACTACCGCCAGGCCATTGGCGATCTGGCCCGCGATCGAAGCATCGACCTGGCTTTCGCCCTCCATTGCGCGTGGGAAGTTGAGCAGCAGCCACAACACCACCGTGACCATGAAGATGATCGTGCCGGCGCGGCGCAAAAAGATCCACGCCCGCTGCCACAATCCGATCAGCAGATCCTTGGGATGCGGCATTTGGTACTTGGGCAGTTCCATGATGAACCCGCTGGCCGCCCCTTTCGTGACCGAACGGCGCAGCACCAGCGCAACCACCATCGCCCCGACTATGCCGAAGAGATAGAGCGCAAACAGCACCAGCCCCTGAAGCCCGACCGGCCCCGCCACCTTGACCGGCGGTATCACCGCGGCGATGATCACCCCGTAAACCGGAAGCCGCGCTGAACAGGTCATCAAGGGGGCGATCAGGATCGTGGTCAGGCGGTCCTTGTGATCGGAGATCGAGCGGGTCGCCATGATTCCTGGGATTGCGCAGGCGAAGCTGGAGAGCAGCGGGATGAAACTGCGCCCCGAGAGCCCGACCGAGGCCATCATCCGGTCCATCAGGAAGGCGGCGCGGGCCATATAGCCCGAAGCTTCCATAGCGAGGATGAAGGCGAACAGGATCACGATCTGGGGCAGGAACACCACCACCGAGCCGACCCCGGCGAGAATGCCTTCGGTCAACAGATCGCGCGGCAATCCCGCAGGCAACCCCGCTTTGGCTGCTGCGGTCAGCCAGGTGACCCCGGTTTCCAGCGCATCGGCAAACGGCGTTGCCCAGCTGAAAACTGCCTGGAACACCACGAACAGCATCAAGGCCAGGATCACTGGACCAATCCAGGGGTGGAGCAGCACCTGATCGAGCCTGGCATGAAGCCGATGTCGCGCGGTCTCGGACAGGATCGCGCCCTCAGCGATGGCTTGGGCAGTGACTCGCCGCTCGGTCAATGTGGTGTGCGGGCGGTGATGCTCGGACGGGCGCTCCTCAGCCGTGGCGATTGCCGAGGCAAGTTCGCTCAGTCCCTTGCGCCGCACCGCCACGGTAGGGATTACTGGCACGCCCAAGGCTTCCTCGAGCGCAGCGGGATCGATTACCAGCCCGTCGCGGGTCGCCAGATCGATCATGTTGAGCGCGACCACTGCTGGCCGCCCCAGCGCGATCACTTCCTGAGCAAAGACCAGGTGCTGTTCGAGGTTCGAGGCATCGAGCACCACCACCAGCACCTGCGGCGCGGGCTCGCCGGGAAACTCGCCCAGGATGACCTTGCGGGTCACCTCCTCGTCAGGACTGGTCGCGGTCAAGCCGTAGCTGCCTGGCAAGTCGGTCAACTCAACCGGCTCGCCTGAAGGCAGCACCAACCGTCCGGCCTTGCGTTCGACCGTCACCCCTGGATAGTTGGCGATCTTTTGCCGCGCCCCGGTCAGCGCATTGAACAGCGCGCTTTTGCCCGAATTGGGATTGCCCACGAGAGCTGCGGTGCGCTGACGGCTCATCTCAGAGCAGTTCCACCTGCATCGCCCGGGCATGGGCGCGGCGCAGCGCCACGGTCATCCGTCCGATGGTTAGAGCAATCGGATCGCGCCCACCCAGCACCCCGCGGTGCGCAATCGAAACCCTTGCTCCGACATCGACCCCCAGCGCCCGCAGCCGCTGCGCCTCTTCTTCGACAAGCAAAGCCCAATCGACCGCAGCAATGCGAGCGGGCTGGCCGAGCGGGAGGAGATCGAGCGTCATGGTTGCGGCGCTGCCATAGGCTCAAGCTTATTGCAAGTCGTTCGCAATAAAATTGACCGCGATCAAATTGCCAAACCTGCCGAGGGAAGATCGAGCCGATCGGAAGCGCCGCCCGCCCAGATGCGATAGCTCCCCGTCTCAAACCGCCAGCAATGCGTTGCCGGATCGCGCCAGCGCAAGCCGGCGAGCGGGATCGAAACCCGCACAACACTGGTCTCGCCCGGTGCAAGGCTGACCCGCTTGAAGGCCTTGAGCGTCTTGGCCGGTCGCTCGGCCGCTTGCCCGGGTACGCCGGCATAGAACTGGACCACATCATCGGCGCGGACCTTGCCCAGGTTGGTCACCGCAACGCTCGCCGCGATGGCATCACCTGCAACCCGCGCAGTCAGCGCGCGGTAGCCGAAGCGGCTGTAGGACAGGCCATGCCCGAAAGCGAAGCGCGGCAGATGCCCCTCTCGCTCAAACAGGGCATAACCGTGCCAATAGCCATATTCAGTCGCTACGGCATCAATGTCGAACGGCGGATAATGCCCCGGATCGCGGGCAACGGTGAAAGGCAGCTTGCCGCCCGGGCTGACCTCGCCGAACAGTAACCGGGCGAGCGCGGTGCCGCCTTCCATGCCCGAATAGAAAGTCTGCAGGATCGCTCCTGCCTTGCCGTGCCAATCTTCGACCAGGATTGCCGAGCCGGCAACTATCACCACTACCGTTGGCTTGCCGGCCGCCGCAGCCGCCTCGATCAAGGCAACCTGGTCCGGCGGAAGCGCGAGCTGGCGCCGATCACCGCCGATCGTGCGGGCGACATCGGCCGTGCCCGCTTCGCCGAGCGTAATGCCACCAGGGATATATTCGCCTTCCTCGTGTGCGGTTAGACCGACAACCACCACCACCGCATCAGCACTTTCGGCCGCGGTGCGCGCCGCGGCCTGGTCGCTCTCGCCGCCGGTCACAACTGCTTGATCGCCGAGATACGATTGAAGCCCCTGCAACGCGGTTACGACATAAGGCGGGCGCACCCGGCTCGAACCATTGTCACCGGTATTCTCGATGCCGGCAAGGCGCCCGAGAACCGCGAGGCGGCGGACCTTGGCGCGGTCGAACGGCAGCGTGCCATCGTTGGTGAGCAGCACCGCCGATTTCTCCGCCGCTTCGAGCGCGAGCGCGCGATGGGCTTCGTTGGCCACCAAGGTTTCGGGATAATCCGTCAGCGGATCTTCGGCGCAGGCAAAGCGGTAGAGGACCGTGAGGATACGGCGACAAGCGCGGTCGATTACCTCAGGTTCGACTGATCCCTCCTCGACAGCCTTGATCAGCTTGTCGCCGAAAACCAGCGGTTCGGGATTCTCGACATCGAGCCCGGCGGCGGCGCCATAAGCCTGGTACACGCCCTTGATCCAGTCCGAATGAACAAACCCGTCAAAACCCCACTCGCAGCGCAAGATGTCGGTGAGCAACACCCGGTCCTGCCCGCAGTATTCGCCGTTGACCTTGTTGTAGGCGCTCATCACACTCGCCACCCCGGCGTCGATCGCAGCCTTGAAGTGCGGCAGATAGACCTCGTGCAAAGTGCGCTCGTCGACCCGAACGTCGACGCGGAAGCGCGCATTCTCCAGCGAGTTGAGCGCATAATGCTTGATCGTCGCGCAAACATTGTGCGCTTGCAGCCCCTGACCGAGCGCGGCGCCCATCGCACCGAGATGATAGCTGTCCTCGCCATAGGTTTCCTGCGCCCGGCCCCAGCCCGGGTGGCGCAGCAGATTGATGCAGACCGCGCCCGACAGATTGCAGCCCTGCGCCCGCGCCTCGATACCCATCGCCTCGCCGATCCGCAGCTCAAGCTCGGTATCAAAGCTTGCGCCGCGCGCCATGGTGCAAGGAAAGCAGGTGCTGTTGCCGCGCACCACACCGCGCGGACCGTCGGTAAAATAGAAAGCCGGCACGCCAAGCCGCTCGATCCCGCCGCCAGCACGATAGGGCCGCGCGCCAAAGCGTCCATCATCTTCGCGGAAGGCCTGGAAAAAGCCGTGGCCGGACATCATCCCGACCTTTTCCTTCAGCGTCGCTGCAGCCAGAATTGCTTCCACCGTCGTGGCAATTTCGGCGCTGTCCATGCCCTTGCGCGGAGCAAAGCTATCCAACACCTTCTCCTTGTTTGCGGCCATGCTTACGGGTGGGAGAAAGCCGGGCTAACCGGCCGGATAGCGCAGCCGCCCGAAGAACCGGGCCGGACTGAAGCCGATTTCTCGCGGGCGCAATAGCCTAGCCTTGGTCTGTTCGAATTTCATCACCCCCTCGATCCGCCGCTCTAGAAACGCGCGGGTTTCGGCGAAATTCTCGCTGTCATCATCGACAAACACCGCCAGCGTCGAGGCGTAAAGCGCGCCCAGGGTCATGCGCTTGGTATAGTGGTTATAGTCGGTCGCGGTATCGCCGGCGAGCCGCCACATCGCATCTGCACTGCGCCAACCCAGCACCAACGCCCGCGGTGCATTCAGCGGCATGGCCATGATCGCCAGCGCCCGGCGCAGCGATTCCTTGTGCGGTGCCGCCGCTTCAAGCCGGAACAGTACCAGCGTGCGGATTCGTTCGCGGATCTTCATGGTCGCCAACCGGTCGACCGGAAGCGCCAACGCCATGTCCGCGTCGATGCACCCGGTCCAGGACCCGATCATCGCCATCGGGCCGCCGGAAAACGCATACACGGCGGCATCCGGGTCGATCGCGGTCGCCTTGGCCGCCTCGCGCACTGCCCCCTCGCTCCACCCGTCGAACGCCGCCGCCTCGGCTATAGCGGGTGCGAGCGCGCGGCGCAGTTCATCAAGGCTGGCGGCTTCGGCCATGGCTCAGATCTTCGGACCATAGGATTGCGCCTGCCCCGGCTTGGCCTTGGGCTTGGCGCTGGAATCGATCTCGCTCAGCAGGGTGGCCGCATTGCTGGAAAGGCGGGCATAGTCGCGCGCCGATCGGCCCGAATTGTCGGCCCGGTCGGGGTTGGCTCCGGCTTTGAGCAGGATCCGCATCATTTCAGTGTTGCGGTTGTGGACCGCGGTGATCAGCGGGGTTTCGCCCGCGCTGTTGCTCTCATCAACCCGCGCGCCAAATTCGACCAACACCGCCGCGCCTTCGATGAAATTGAGATTGCAGGCTGCCACCAACGGGGTTGCGCCCTTGGCATCGCGCACGTTGACGTTGGCGCCCTTGCCGATCAGGAACTGCATCCAGGTCATGTCGCGGCGTTTGGTCACCAGATGCAGCGCCGACTCACCGGTGGTCAGATCGCGGGTGTTGATCAGGCTCGGGCTGCCCTCGGCGAGCATCTCGGTAACCTTGTCGCCCTCCTTCTTCTTGACCGCTTCGAGAAACTTGTAGCTATCCGAAAACTGCGCAGCAACTGGCGTCGGCGCAGCAAGGCCAAACAGCGCGGCCAGTGCGAGCAAGAGAAAACGAAACTGCGGCACGAAACTGGCTCCCTCTGTTGCAGGCAGAATCACTCCGCCCCAAACGCTCCTTGCGCGGCGCGGTTTAGCAGAGCATGAACGGCCGCGCTATGACCAAGCCTTTGTTCGCTTTTTTCCCGCTGGCCGTACTTGCTCTGACCGCCTGCAATTCTTCCGAGCCGACCAGCGCAGCCGCAATCGCCGGAACCGCGCTGGACGGCGCCGCGATCGGCGGTCCGTTTAGCCTGACCGACAAGGATGGCAAGCGGGTCACCTGGGACCAGTTCAACGGCAAGTACCGGATCGTCTACTTTGGCTATACCTTCTGCCCCGATGCCTGTCCGATGGACGTGGGTGTGATGATGCAGGGCTTCAATCGGTTTGCCAAGGATCACCCCGCCCAGGCTGTAAAAGTCCAGCCGATCTTCATCACTATCGATCCGGCGCGCGATACCCCGGCAAAGGTGGGCGAATTCGCCGCCGCCTTTTCACCCCGGCTGCTCGGCCTGACCGGCTCGCAGGCCGAGGTCGACTCCGCCGTCAAGGCCTTCAAAACCTACGCCGCGAAGGGCAAGGATGTGACCGGCGGCTACCTGATGGACCACAGCCGTCAGGCCTATCTGATGGACCGTGACGGCAAGCCGCTGGTTGCGCTGGCGATCGACAAAGGGCCCGAGGCGGTCGCCGCGGACCTGGCGCTGCTGGTGAAATGAAACCCATGCGCCCCCGCTTCTGGGAACTGCCGCTCGAAGCGCTGGACCGCGCCGAGTGGGAGGCGCTGTGCGACGGCTGCGGCAAATGCTGCTTGCACAAGGCCGAAGACGAGGACACCGGAGTTTTCTATCACAGCAATGTCGCCTGCCGCCTGCTCGATATCCCGACCGCGCGCTGCTGCGATTATGCCAACCGCAAGAAGCTGGTTCCCGATTGCCTCAAGCTGACCCCGCGGCTGGCAGCAAGCGTCGAATGGCTGCCCGAGACTTGCGCCTATCGCCTGCGCGCCGACGGCGAGCCTTTGCCGGCCTGGCACTACCTGGTCTGCGGCGATCCCGAGGCGGTCCACCGCGAGGGCTTTTCGGTGCGCGGGGCGGCGATCAGCGAAGATCTGGCCGGGCCGATCGAGCAGCACCTGATCCTGCCGCCCGGGGTAGAGCTGGGCGATGATTGACTGGCTGCGCAAGTCACCGCGTGAAGTGCCGCAGATCGAGGTAGCGGGCCAGACCTTGCCCGTGGTGCTGCGCCGCGCTGCAAATGCACGGCGGCTGACCATGCGGCTGGCCCCCGATGGCAGCGAAGTGCGGATTACCCTGCCGCGTTGGGGGACCAGCGCCGAAGCGCTCGACTTCGCCCGCTCGCGCCAGAACTGGCTGGCGGCGCAGCTCGACGCCTTGCCAAAACCTGCCGAACTGAGCGACGGCGCAACGATCCCCTACCTGGGCGAGCAGCTGGTGCTTCGTCATGATCCCGCCCGCCCCCGCAAGGTCCGCCTGGCGCTCGACGAACTCCACGCCGGTGGCCCGGCCGCATCGCTCCCCGCACGACTGACCCGCTGGATCGAGGCCGAAGCACGGGCGCTGATGACAGACGACCTGGCCCATTATTGCAAGCTGGCAGACCGCCCGACACCGCGGCTGATGCTCAGCCGCGCAAAGCGCCGCTGGGGTTCCTGCGCACGCGACGGGACGGTCCGGATAAACTGGCGGCTGGTGATGGCGCCCGAGCCGGTGCGCCGCTCGGTGGTGGCGCACGAGGTCGCGCATCTCATACATTTCGATCACAGTGCTGCGTTCCACGCGCTGCTGAGCGAGCTGTTCGAAGGCGACATTAGGGCCGCCAACCGTTGGCTCAAACACGAAGGCCGCAGCCTCTACGCACCGTTCGGCTAGACCGAAGCGCCAATAACCCCTATCTATCCCACATGGCAGGAATGCGTGAGATGTGGCGAGAGGCCAGCCCCCGCGGAGCGATCGCGGATCTGAAGCTGGTCTATGAGCAGGCCGGCACGTACCGCTGGCGCATTGCCTTCCTCTCTGGCCTCGCAACATTCAGCACCTTTTCGATGATGACCGGAGAGAGCTGGAAGAAGGGCCGCGAACTGCCCGAGATCACCTATATCAACTCCTGGCCAGAAGACCGCACCGCCGCCGAAACCAAGGCTTTCATTGAGGAAAACCAGCACCGCAAGGACGAACGCGCCGCGCTGGAAGCCAAGGCAGACGCCGAAGCTAAAGCGTTCTGGAAAGCGCTCGGCCGGGTTTCAGGGATGAACGTCGCGGAAATTGAAGCCAAGGCGGAAGCCGATCGCCAGGCGGCCAAGGACCAGCCCCCGGTTGAACGCTGAGGACGACCATCGCTGGCTGGCCGCAGCCGCCAGCCTGGCAGCGCGCGGAGTGCCGCTGACGCGCCCCAACCCCGCGGTCGGGGCACTGATTGTCAAAGAAGGAATCGTGGTCGCGCGCGGCTGGACCGGCGCTGGCGGGCGTCCTCATGCCGAGGCAGTGGCACTCGCAGCGGCAGGGGAGGCAGCGCGAGGGGCCACTCTCTATGTGACGCTTGAACCCTGTGCTCACCCCTCACTGCGCGGACCGGCCTGCGCCGATCTGGTCGCGGCGAGCGGGCTAGCGCGAGTGGTGATCGGCTGCGGCGATCCCGATCCACGCACCGCAGGCGCCGGGATCGCGCGGATTAGCGGTGCAGGAATCGCGGTCGATCAAATCGACAGTCCGGAGTGCGCCGCCAGCCTCGCTGGATACCTCACCCGCACCCGGCTGGGTCGTCCGCAAGTAACCCTCAAGCTCGCCCTGTCCGCAGACGCCCGCCTCGCCCGTGCACCCGGTGAGCCGCGCTGGCTGACCGGCGAGATTGCCCGTGCCCACACCCATGCCAGGCGCGCCAGGATGGACGCGATCCTGGTTGGTCGCGGCACTTACAATTGCGACAGCCCCCGGCTCGACGTGCGGCTGCCGGGGCTTGCAGCGCGCAGTCCCGTGCGCTGGATACTGACCCGCGGCGAAGCGCCCGAGGGCTGGCATGCCCTGCCTTCACCCGAAGCCATTGCCGCTATGCTGCCCGCGCAATATCTGATGATTGAAGGCGGTGCCGCAACCGCACGCGCCTTCCTTGATGCAGGGCTGGTCGACCGGTTGATGCTCTACCGCGCGCCGCTAACCCTCGCCGGCGATCTCCCTGCCCTGCCCGAGCTGACCGAGGCCGTGCTGGCGGGATCGCCGGACTGGAGCCTTGTCGACCACCGCCAGCTTGGCAAGGACACGCTCGACGTTTACGAGCGAGTCTGATGTTTACCGGAATCGTCACTGCCGTCGGCACCATCGAACAGATTGCCCGCAAGGGCGATACCCATGCGGTCATCGCTTGCCCCTGGGACCCCGCCGGAATCGCGATCGGGGCTTCGATCGCCTGTTCGGGGGTCTGCCTGACCGTGGTTGAGCGTGGCGGCCAGGCAAATGCGGCATGGTTTGCGGTCGATGTTTCCGACGAGACTTTTTCGTGCACCGTGCCCGGAATGTGGGTCGAAGGCCGCAAACTCAACCTCGAACCCGCGCTACGGCTGGGCGATGAGCTTGGCGGGCATATCGTCACCGGCCATGTCGATGCGGTGGGCGAAGTTGTCAGCAGCGAAGAAGTTGGCGGCTCAACCCGCCTGCTGATCCGTGCCCCCGCCGCGATCGCCCCCTACCTCGCCGCCAAGGGTTCGATAACGGTCGATGGGGTTTCGCTGACGGTCAACGAGATCGCCGATCAGCCCGATGGCGCCTGCGACTTCACGCTTAACATCATCCCCCACACCGGCGAGGTTACCACGCTGGGCGCGCTGGGCGCGGGCGATGCGGTGAACCTGGAAATCGACGTGCTGGCGCGGTACCTGCAGCGGATGCAGAGCCTCAGAGGCTGAGCGGCCCTTCGGCAAAACTCTCGCGGGTGATTTCATAGATCACGTGCCAGGCCGGGCCGCTGGCCGTTTCTACCACGCCGCCATCGCGCTCGCTCAGCCGTCCGCCAATCTTCTCCATCGCCCGGCGCGAACGCAGGTTGTTTTCGCCCACGCGGAAATCGACCCGTTCGACGTATTTGAGCGCATGGCCCAGCATCAGCCGCTTCAGCTCGCGGTTGACCGCCCCACCCCAATGGCTGCGGGCGAGGAAGGTCCAGCCGATTTCGACCGAACCGCCGTTCAAGGGATCATGGCCTTGCATCCGCGAGGAACCGATGACCGCGCCGCCGGCCTTTTCGATCACGATCAGCGCCCCGCCCTGCGCCAGCGCATCGGCGAAGTAGGCGCGGAATACCGGTTCTTGCCAGCGGTCGTTGGCCGGATGCAGTTCCCACACCATGGGGTCGCTGGCGATGGCGTAAAGCGAGTCCCAGTCGCCCGCTTGCAGCGGCCTAAGCAGCAGCCGCTCCCCTTCGAGAACCGGCTGGCGGTCCATTTCAGGCCTCGACCGTGGCCGCCACTGCGGCGATATCAGTGATGAACTTGTCAATGTTGCCCGCGGTCAGCCCGGCGATGTTCACGCGCCCCGATCCCGCCATGTAAATGCCGTGATCGCTGCGCAGCCGCTGGATCTGCTCGGCGTTGAGCGGCAGCACCGAGAACAGCCCGTTCTGCCCGCCGATCGGGACCAGATCGATCGCTCCCGCCTTACCCGCCGCGGCCAGCCGGGAGCGGACCTGGCGGATGCGGGTGCGCATGGTGTCAAGCTCGTCGAGCCACAGCGCGGTCAGCTGCTCATCCTTGAGGATCAGCCGCACGGCCGCGCCGCCATGATCGGGCGGCATCGACCAGGCCGCACGGGCCAGCGCGTAGCCGTTTGAGAGCACTCGGTTCAAGGCCTCGGCATCCTGGGCCATGACATAAATCGCCCCAACCCGGTCGCGGTACATGCCGAAGTTCTTGTCGCAGCTGTAAGCGATCAGCGCCTCTGGCACCGCGGCAAGCACCTTGCGGGTGCCATAGGCATCCTCCTCCATTCCGTGGCCGAGGCCCTGGTAAGCCAGGTCGAGGATCGGCAGCAGGCCCTTGGCCGCAATCAATGCAGCAATCTCGTCCCACTGTTCGTTCGAATAGTCGATACCCGTGGGGTTGTGGCAACAGCCGTGGAGCAGGATCGCATCGGTCGGCTCGGCGCTGGCGATCGCGCTGCGCAAGCCATCCATATCGGCGGCGCCGGCTGCAGTTGCGTGGTTGAAAGCCTTGAGCTCGATGTCGAGGTCGCCCAGGATTTGCGCATGGTTGGGCCAGCTTGGCGTGCCCATCCACATTCGGCTGACTCCGGCCTTTCGCGCCAGTGCCACCGCCAGCCGCACCGCGCCGGTACCGCCGGGGACCTGCATACCCTCGATTCTGCCGCTCATGGTCGGATCGCTCTGTCCGAACACGTAAGGCATCAAGGCATGGACAAAACCCATGTCGCCCTCGGGGCCAAGGTAGCTCTTCGATTGCTGGGTATCGACCAGCTTCTGCTCGGCCGCCTTGATCGCGCCGAACACCGGGGTCGCCCCCTGACCGGTGCGATAGACCCCGACGCCAAGATCGATTTTGTCGGCGCGTGGATCGTCATTGTGGAGCTTGATCAGCGCAAGAAGCGCATCGGCGGGCTGCTGGGGAAGATTGCTGAGCATGGCAGCAGCGCCCTTAGCCCCGCCGCGCTCGCCGGGGCAAGCGGCAATCGCGGACGAAATGCCGATTCCAGAGTGTTGTTCCGAATTCTCAGCGGTCTATAAAGCCCCAGCGCCTGCCTTGTCAGGCTGAAGACGAACGCCGAATAACGAGCCGCAGTGCATGCGGACAGGCAGCGGGGAGCCATGGCCAAGGGTCCGGACTGGAAAGACGCGGCCAAGCTGTGGCTGGCAACGCTGTTCTACGTCCTGATCGTGGCCATATCGGTATGGCGGCTGTGGGAGTGAGCGCTCAAAACGGAAGCCAGCGCTGCTTTTCAGAAAATTTCATGTAGCCAGCGTTGATCCCCAACCGCAGGCCCACCCCGGCGCGGATCGGGATCAGCACCACATCGCCGCGACGCAGGTAACTGGCGGTGAAGCCGCCAACCAGATAGGCCTGTCCCTCGCCCGCCGGAAAGCGCTTGTAGAGCGCCTGACTGTCGTGAAGGTTGTAGACCAGGACAAAGGCATTGCCGGCATTGGCGCCGGCATCAAAGCCGATCGATGGTCCGGTCCAATAGACGGGGCGCTGGCCTTCGACCTTGTGGAACAGCGTACCCGAACCATAGCGCACCCCGACCCCGATTGCGCCGCCGCCTTCGCGCCCGACGATGTAGCCGTTGGGCTCGCCCTGCTTCTTGAGCAGATCCTCGATCATCCCGGCCAGGCCTTTAGCCCCCTTGCCGAACACGCCCTCGGCGGCGCCGATCAGGTCGTCTTCCTTGTAGGTTGTGCCTTGCTGGACCGCGCCTTGCGGATTGCTGGAGGCCTGCGCCGCTGCGGTGCCGGCGGGGTCAGCAGCGGGCGAAGTCTCGGCCACCGGGACGCCGGGGTCGATTGCGATGCTCGGGCTTGGCGCCGGGCTCGGTTTGGGCGCGGCAAGATCGCCGTCGATCGCCCTGTCGGGATCAACGCTCTGGACCTGGGCGGGGGCGATCGCCGATCCAGCCAGCGCAACCGCGCCAAGCAGCGACACCGCCGCGGCGCGCATCTTCGAGGTCCATTCAACGATCATCGCTCGGTTTCCTGTTTTGGCCGCCGCTGCGCATCGTGTGCAGTCCGGAGGCAAGGCCTGGATCCTAGAGAATCGATGCCTGCCCGCGCGGCAATGAACCGGCGATGAGCCGAGTCGGTTTTGCGGCCAAGCGTGCTGCGAGCGCTCTCAAATTCCCCACCGCGACCCCCTTGCCGCCGACAATGCCCGCCGCTATAGGCCGCCTTCGCCGCTGCGAGCCGGAGACGTGGGTGAGTGGCTGAAACCAACGGTTTGCTAAACCGTCGTACTGGTAAATCGGTACCGAGGGTTCGAATCTCTCCGTCTCCGCCACCTTGCATTGATTTTATTGAGCTTTTCTCCGCAACGCGGACCAGTTCCCATAACCGCTCCCCTATAGGTGCTGCGCTAGGCACGACCTCCAGCCGGAACGGGTGCAAATCGGCGCACGCAAAACGGGGGCGATGCCGGGTCGATAGGCGGCGCAGTTCGATACACACCGAACGCGACATATCGCATTGCTCAAGCCATTGGATTTATTGTAGATTAGACCAATTTTCCGGCAGGGTCACTTCTCAATCAGATTGAATTTGCAAGGTGTCCGCAAATCAGATCGCATTGCCTTTGCACTGAAAGGCGCGGGATTCCGCCAAATGCAGCCGTTCTCCCAAACTAGCTGACTGCATTGCCAGCAAATCAATCCAAGTGTCTGGCAATGTCACTATGGTAGCGAACCGCCGCTTTCGCTTTGGCGGAATTGCCGCCATGTTTGCGGGCGTTGCGCTCGCCCTTAGACGCCACGGATTCGCGCCAACATGCATAATAAATCGCCGCTCGTTAGTTGCGCGCGGGCTTCACTCGCACATTAGGCTGGGTTTCTCGAATCCCTCAATGATCCAAGACTTCGCCATATCCGACCAGCGGCCATAAAGCGTATAGGCGCATTTGTTGGTAATCGGCACTCCGCCGGTAATCTGCGTGTTCTGCGTCCAATAGACTGAATTACCGATGCCATAGGCGTTGCCGGTGGTGCTGGCGCGGGTCGGCGTCACATAGGTTGAAGTCATCTCCCATTGAAAGGCACGCCGCCCGTCGCCCATATCAAAGGCGTTCAGCGGCGGACCATACTTGACCATCGCCTGTTGCAATGGCTGCCCAACAAATCCCTTCATTATGCTTGAGGCACAAGCGGACAATGCAAGCAAAGCCAGCCCTAGAAAAACGCGCTTCATACCAACTGCCCCCTTTTTCGAATGTTGGAGAAGTTACCCTAACCCCGAGGCGCGTAAAGACCCAATCAGATAAGTAGCCGCCCGCCTGAGCGCCATGGCCTCACTGGTATAGCTGCCATGCTTCCACATGCCGTTGCGCTCGCCCTGGGGGGCGCCTGAGCCGCTAGCGCCGCCGTGCAGCTTGCACCGCGCCTTGCCCTTCATCGCCGGGCAGCGGCAGGGCCTCCCCGCCCGGTTCCGGGCTTGGCAGAGCGACGCATTGGTCAACAGGCGCGGCGCGCGGTCCATGAGGTTGCCCGTCGCTTCCTCCCTCCCCCCGGTGGTACGTGGATGTGCTGGTGATGGTGTGCCTTCCTTACTGACTTTGATCGACTGGCGCGCCGTCCGCTTCCCGCCCCGCAAGGATTGCAGGGCCTCCAGTTGCAGCGTGAAGGTCCGGGCGAGCTTACCAGCCGCCGCAGACGTGCGCGTGTCGTATTCGTATTTCAGCGCCCGCGCCGTCACCTTCATGGTGAGCATGTGGATTGCCACCATTTGCGCGGCAAGGCAGGCTTCCGTTTCGTTGCGGGGCTTCACGCTGTTGACGATGGCGAGCGCCGCCGAATATTCCTGTTCGTCCAGCCGCCACTGCCGGGCTTGATCGTCCCAATGCGACTTGCCGCAGAGCGCTTCGAGCTGGCGCATGAAGGTGACGAATACCGCCTGCGAGCGGGTGCCAAAGGCGTCCGCAAGTTGCAGGGTCCAAAGACTGTTGTCGCTGTGCGGCGAGGTCCAGTGTTCTTCATCGAACCCCGCAGGCTCAAGCATGACGTTCGGCGGGTAGGGCCGGGCTAACATGCGCTTTTCGGCTGCCCGCTCCCACTCGCGAAGTTCGGCTGGTGGATCGGGCCGGTTGCGCAGCTTGCGCTTGCGCTTCGGGCGTTGCCCTGCATCGACCTTGGCAGGATCGAGCCGTCCGTCAGACTTGAGCGAGGCGAGGTCATCGGGATCGCGGGGCGGTCTAACCATAAGTCTTGCGTGCCTTCGCGCCGATGTTTTGAGAGGTGCCGCAACGCTTTCCGATCACGCGCCCGCCCGGCTCCAGCAAGGCCAGGTTGATTTGTGCCGCTGCTTCCGCGCTCGCCCCTTTCAGGACGTAGGACAGCGCCGCCGACAGGTTGATTGCGTGCAGTTCGGGATTGCCTGTCTCCAGTCCCAGCCGCCCGCCAATCGGTTTGCTGTGGATCACGCGCGCCCGGTAGGGCTGGCCAGTAATCCGGCGCAACCAGCCCCGTTGCTGCCCTGTGAGCGCCTTGACGTGCCTAGGCGCCACATGGGCCAGCAGGTGGCAGTGACCGCCTTTAGGGCCGCAATTTTCATGGACCCATATCCAAGCGGTGCGATGGCCAATTTTAGTCAACCACCGTGTCAGCAAATCGAGAAAGCGCCCGGTCGCCTTCGCCATGCCTGCCAAGGGCACTCCAGCGGCCTGCCAGTGAATTGAGATCATGCGGGTGAAGGGCAGCCCGATTTTTTCGGCATGACGCTCAGCGGCCTTGAGATTGCCGATTTGAGCCGCTGTCAGGGCATGGCTCTCCCGGTCGGCACGGTTGCGCGCGCCGCCCCTGCCAGTGCTGCAAGGCAAATGTGCTGCCACACCAGAGGTAAGGTAATTAATCGCAAGCACTGTGCCAGTTCGGACAATCGACGGATTTGCGGGCGATTGCGGCTGGAGCGGTGCAATTGAAACTTCACCGAAAGTCGCCCCCCGGTGAAGTTTCAAAGCGCCGCCATGCCGGGTGCTGTTTCGCGGCTTGGGCATGACGGCAGCGATCATGCGGCAATCCAGACAATGGCCAACTTGCCGGTGCAATTCGGCCTGCGCTGCCCGCTGTCACGGATAAACCCCTTGCGCTTCAATTCACTGGTGCGCGGCTGGATTGACCAGCGGTCCATATCCAGCCGTGCCGCCAGCTCATCGGCGGTAAGGCCATGCGCGCCAGCATCGCGGATAGCGCCCTCTGCCATGCGCTGGAGCCGCCCTAGCTTGGGAGCGAGGGCATCGGCGGCGGCAACGGACGTTTCTACGTTCCGGTGCCCCGGTGCGTCGGGATAGGTGCTCATGGCGCGCCTCCCTCTGCCATCGGCGGCATGCCCGCTCGGTCCAGCAACTTCGCCAGCCAATCGGCCTGCGCTTCGCTCATGGGCGAAGGATCAACCGCAAGCTGGCCAAGGAATTGCCCGGCCTTGCGGCTGAGCCGGTGATTGCCGATAAGCAGGGCAAGCGCCGCTTGCCGGTGATCGGGAAAGGGCCTGTCAGTCATGACATTGCTCCCCGAACAGTTGCCACAATACTGCCCTCGCAATCGAAGGCGGCAGGCAGTAGCGCGATGCAATCAGTTGCGAGCGCCAGTCGATAGGGGTAAGGGTTGAGTGCGATGGCCGACCAAGCATTTCGCACCCGACCCGGCCCCCCAAAGGCCGGGTTTGGTTTGTCAGGGGCATGGGTCATGCTCCCGCCCGATACGCGGGAAGGCTGGCCAGATATTGGTCAAGTGACGCTACTGAAACGAGTGTGCGACGCCCGCACTTCCGGGCTTCGATCTTTCCGAGTTTCATCGCTTCATAGAGCGCCGTGCGCGATGATCCCGAATAAGCAACTGCGCCGGGAATCGGCAGGTGCGACGGTTTGATTTGCAGTGAAGTCATGGGGGAAAGTCCCTTGCTGTCCGCCGCGACAAGTGCGGCCAAGCAAGGACATGCCGCTAACCGGCTGGCCAAAATGGGGGTTCTTCTCTGCCCAAATCAGGGAGAGTTATGCCCCCACAACTAAAGACCGGGTATTATGCCCTCAGCAAATTCCGCCGGGTGCTGCCGATGCAGTTGGCAAGCCGCCTTCACAACTTCTGTCAGATTGGCAGTTTCCCGCGCGCCGAATGCCAACGTCACCATGCGTCCATAGAAGTCCATGAATGGGGTTTGCGCCCTAATGCGGGCGTCAGTCGGGAAGTTGTTTGCAGATACCGGCTGGCCAAATGCGGCTTCATAGATCGGGGCCAGGTATTGCCCGCGCTCGACTCTCAGCCGCTTTTCCTCTGATTGTCGCCACGGGCCGCGCTGGCTTGCGGTTGTCTTTGCCGCTTCCCGCATGAAACTCGCCAGCCAATCCAGTTCCGCAACGGCAACCTTGAAGCGGCGATAATCGGATGGCTCGCCCATTACTATGCCGTCGCCAACATCTGTCCCGCCTTCGCCGTTCCAATGGTGCCAAGCATGGTCCCATAGGCGCGAATCGGCAGCATGATGGCACTGGAATAGCTCCAGCCAAGTTGATCCTGCCAAGGCTGCCAGCCGCTCCAGCTCTTCGCGAATATCGAAGTTTGAAGTCCGTTCCGGGCCGTCGCTTATGTTTCGCATGGTGATGGCGAGTGAGCGCCGCACGGCCATCGCCAGCCAGTCCATATCCCTGCCGGGTATGAGCGACAGGACGAAACCCTCCAAGGCGTTGGCAACGGCTTCGCGCGTTATCGCAGGCAAAAGGTGATCCCTGCCGATGAAAGCGGCTAATTCGTCATCATCGGCAAAGCTCATGCCACCGCCCCCCGGATTGGCGTAACCTTGGCACCAGCCGCGCTGCCGCTTGCGCAATAGGTCGCCCAATCGGCCATAAGCCGCCGCCGTTTATCGAACATGTCGCCGCGCCGGTAAGCCGCCTCTGACTTGTTGCCGATCACGTGGGCCAGCGCCATTTCGCAGACTTCATGGGCATAGCCGGTGCATTCGGCTGCCCAATCGCGGAAGCCGGAACGGAAGCCGTGAACGGTGCAGTCCAGCTTCATGCGGCGCAGCAACATGGACATGGCCATTGTGGATAGCTTGCCGCCCTTGTCGGCTGGAAACAGGCTGTCCTTGCTTGAGCGGCTTCACGGCCTCCAGAATTTCGACGGCGCGCGCGGACAGGGGAACGCGATGTTCTTTGCCCGCCTTCATGCGCGTGGCTGGCACGGTCCAGATTGCCTTGTCCAGATCGACTTCGGCCCATGTTGCCCCAAGCACTTCGCTGGTGCGCGTGGCGGTGAGAATGACAAATTCCAGCGCCAGCGCCGCCATGGCTTCGCGCGCGCGGATTGCGCAAACGAATGCCGGGATTGCCTCATAGGCCATGGCCTTGTGATGGCCGCGCGTGAGCCGGGAACGGGGCGGCAGGATTTGCGCGATATGGCCGCGCCAGCGGGCAGGGTTTTCGCCGTCCCGGTATCCCCGCGCCTTGGCAGCATCTAGCACGGTTTCAATCCGCCCCCGGATGCGACTGGCGGTTTCCGGCTTGTCCTGCCAGATCGGCTCCAGAATTTGCAGCACATGCGCGGTGCCAATGTCGGCAACCGGCAATTCGCCCATGACGGGATAGACGTAGCTGGCCAGCGTGTTGCGCCATTGCTGCCGGTGCTTGTCATTGCGCCAGCTTGCTTCATTCGCGGCGATATAGGCCTCTGCCACGGCCTTGAATGTAATTCCGGCTATCTGTGCCGCCTGAGCCGATGCAAGCGCCTCAGAGGCTTCCCGCTGGCGCTCTGCAAGCGGATCGACGCCCGCCTTCACCTGCAATCGCAATGCAGCGGCCTTGTCGCGCGCCGTGGCGAGGGAGATCGTTTCCGGCCCTGAAGCCGCGCCCAATCCAACGTCTCGCGCCTTCCCCTTCAACATGAAGCGATAGACCCATGAGCGCGCGCCGGATTCCTTGACCAGCAGGTGCAGCCCGCCCCCGTCCGCGTGGCGACCGGGCTTCGCACTTTTCACTGTCAGCGGGGTTAGCGCGTTGCTGAGCTTGCGTGGCATCCGCCAAGTCCTTCCGTTCCCATAACCGTTCCCCGATAATAGGCCGGTTTTATGGGAACGCAACCGGACAATGCCGGACGGCTCGATTGCGAGATCGCTTGTAAATCGAAGTGATTTAGCCACTTTCTAGGATGCAAAGGAACAGCATAGGACGCTAGTTCGGCGGACTCCGTCTCCGCCAGTTCCCGCCGATCACCCGGGCCGCTTACTTCGCCGGTGCGGTTTCGCTCAGGGCCTTCAGGAAGGCGCGGATGCGTTTGGCGTTGACGCCGAGGTCGCTGACCCCGACCCGGCTGACCGAGCGCATGTCGACCCGGCTGCCGGCGCCGTCCGCTGTCGGCACGACCCGCAGCACCACGTCATCGTTGAAGCGGATGTAGGAGACGCTGGCGGTAGCTTCGATATGACCGCGCGCGGGATCGGACCTGACGATCTCCCAGCCTTGCTGCTGCGCCAGCCGCACCACATCAGCGGTGACATCGGCCACCGGCCTTGCGACCTCAAGCGGGCGCAGATCGGCATAGGCGGCGGCGTGAAGTTTGCGCCAGTTCTCGACGGTGCCGACCCCGGCCAAATTATCTTCGCGCACCTTGAGCGCCTCGAACTGGGGGGGATTGGCAAGATCGGTGGTGATGTCATGGATCGCCGGAACATCGCCCGAAGCCGTCGGCCGCGAGCCAAGAAATCCGACAAAGGTTAGCGAAACTGCGATGGCCGCCAGCAATTTTCCGCGCGACGGCAAGGGCTGCTGACGGCCAACAAGCAGCGCAGCGATACCGGCAAGCAGCGCCAGCGCCGCCACCAGACCGCTGCCCAGGAATGCCATAAACCCGGTCAGCTTGGGAATCAGATCATAACGTGCCAGGGTCAAGCCGAGCCCCGCGATCACAACCGCGATTACGGCCAGGCTAATCGACCACCGCGCAAAGCGTTGCTTCCATCCGATCTGTTCGGCCATGTCCAGTTCCTTCCCCGCTATCGGCGCGAAATCAGCAGGAAACGGTGGCCCCGTCAATCGCGGCGCGCAACGACAGCCGAGTGGCTGGATCGGACCGCGCACTATCACAAGGATTGGATCGACCGAGCAAGCGTCTGGCGCTACAGCGGCGGCACCACAGGGGATGACTCCAGAGACCATGCAGCCAAAACGACTAGCCCTTCTCGCGCTGTTCTCGTTGGCCCTGACTGCTTGGTTTGCACTCGACCTTGGGCAGTACCTGACCCTCGAGACGTTGAAAGCGCAGAAGGACGCGATCGACGGATTCTACCGCGCCAACCCACTGCTGGTGCTGGCCGCGTTCTTCGCGATCTATGTGACCCTGACCGCGCTTTCGGTTCCGGGTGCGGCGATCATGACGCTGGCAGCGGGCGCGGTGTTCGGCGTAACCACCGGCACGCTGGTGGTCTCTTTCGCTTCCAGCATCGGCGCGACGCTGGCCTTCCTCGCCTCGCGCTATCTGTTTCACGACGCGGTGCAGGCCCGCTTCGGCGCTCGGCTGCGCGGGATCAACGAGGGCATGGCGCGCGACGGGGCGTTCTACCTGTTCTCGCTGCGACTGGTTCCGGTGTTTCCGTTCTTCATGGTCAACCTGGTGATGGGGCTGACCCCGATCCGCACTTGGACCTACTATTGGGTCAGCCAGCTCGGTATGTTCCTGGGGACTATCGTATTCGTCAACGCAGGGACCCAGCTGGCCCGGGTCGAGGCGTTGAGCAATATTGCTTCGCCGGGGCTGCTCGGTTCGTTCGCGGCGCTGGGGCTGATGCCGTGGCTGGGCAAGTGGATCATGGCCGCGATTAGGCGGCGGCGAGTCTATTCGCGCTGGAAGCGTCCCAAACGCTATGATCGCAACCTGGTGGTGATCGGCGCCGGCGCGGCGGGGCTGGTGTCTTCGCTGATCGCGGCGACTGTGAAAGCCAAGGTGACGCTGGTCGAAACCGGAAAAATGGGGGGCGATTGCCTCAACTATGGCTGTATTCCCTCCAAGGCGCTGATCAAGTCGGCGCGGATTGCCGAACAGATCCGCCATGCCGAGCGCTACGGGCTGGAAGGCGCAGATCCGCGCTTCAGCTTCAAGGCGGTGATGAGCAGGATCCAGGCGATCGTCGCTGCGATCGAGCCCAACGACAGCGTCGAGCGCTACACCGGACTGGGCGTCGATGTGGTCAAGGGCTACGCGAAAATCGTCGATCCCTGGACGGTCGAGATCGCGCGCGATGATGGCACAAGCCAGCGCCTGACCACGCGTTCGATCATCATCGCCGCCGGAGCCGCGCCGCTGGTTCCCGACCTGCCGGGGCTGGCGGATTCGGGCTATCTCACCAGCGATACGTTGTGGGAGGCGTTTGCGCAGCTCGACGCGATGCCGAAGCGGATCACGGTGCTGGGCGGCGGGCCGATCGGATCGGAACTGGCGCAGGCCTTGGCCCGGCTCGGTGCGGCGGTGACCCAGGTCGAGCTCGCCGAGCGGCTGCTCATTCGCGAGGATGAGGACGTATCCGCACTCGCCAGGGAAGCGCTCGAGGCTTCGGGGGTGACCGTGCTGACCGGACACGAAGCCCTGCGGGTGGGAGGCAAGAACCTGATCGTGGCTGCTGACGGCACCGAGAAAGCCATTGCTTTCGATGCTCTAATCCTGGCGATCGGACGCAAGGCGCGGCTTTCAGGTTACGGATTGGAGGAACTCGGTATCGAGACGGCCAAGACCGTGGTGACCGACGACTACCTCGCCACGATCTATCCCAACATCTTCGCCGCGGGCGACGTCGCCGGCCCTTACCAGTTCACCCATGTCGCCTCGCACCAGGCCTGGTTCGCCAGCGTCAACGCGCTGTTCGGCCAGTTCCGTCGCTTCAAGGCCGATTACCGGGTGATCCCATGGACCACCTTCCTCGATCCTGAGGTCGCCCGGGTCGGGCTCAACGAGCAGGAAGCGCAAGAACTGGGCGTAGCCCACGAAGTCACGATCTACCCTCTGCACGAGCTTGACCGCGCAATTGCCGACAGCGCCACGCAAGGCTTCGTCAAGGTGCTGACCCCGCCGGGCAAAGACCGCATCCTGGGTGTGACCATCGTCGGCGAGCATGCCGGCGAGCTGCTCGCCGAATATGTCCTGGCGATGAAGTACGGGCTTGGCCTCAACAAGATCCTGGGGACGATCCACACCTATCCAACCATGGCCGAGGCCAACAAATTCGCCGCCGGAGCGTGGAAGAAGAAGCATGCACCCGAAGGCCTGCTCAAGCTGGTCGGGCGCTATCACGACTGGCGGCGGGGATAGTGCCATCGTTGCACAACCTCCACGGGCTGATCGGGCTGGCCGCGATCCTGCTGCTTGCCTGGGGCCTGTCTGAAGACCGCGCCGCCCGGCCGAGCTGGCGCTGGATCGGCGGCGCCTTGTTGCTCCAGTTCGCCATCGCCCTAGTGGTGACGCGGGTGCCGTTCGTGTGGACGCTGGTCGGCTATGCCAATGCGGCGGTTTCGGCGATCGAGGCGGCGACGCTGGTCGGCTCATCTTACATGTTCGGCTATACCGGCGGTGCTCCGATCCCGTTTCTGCTCCAACCTGGAGCCGAGCCGCCGGTCATCATCGCTTTCCAGATCCTGCCGCTGATCATCGTCTTCTCGGCGCTGTCGGCGCTGCTGTGGCACTGGGGTGTACTGCGCGCGGTGGTGCGCGGGCTGTCCTGGGCCTTGCAGCGCACGCTGGGGGTCAGCGGCGTGGTTGGGCTTGGCGGCGGGGCGACGATCTTCCTCGGCGTGGTCGAGACCCCGCTGGTGCTGCGCGCCTGGTTCGGCCGGATCAGCCGGGCTGACCTGTTCGTGTTGATGGTCATGATCATGGCGACCATCTCCGGCGCGATCCTGGTGCTCTATGCCACCACATTATCCAGAACCGTGCCCAACGCGGTTGGCCACATGATCGTCGCCTCGCTGCTCTCGCTGCCCGCTGCGATCCTGATCGCGCGGCTGATGGTGCCGGGCGGCAAGTCGGAAGAGGCCACTCCAGTGGAATCCGACTTGCGCTATGAAAGCAGCATCGATGCGATCATCCGCGGGACGATGGAGGGCGTCCAGCTGGTATTGGCGGTGATCGGGATCATCATCGTGGTGTTTGCGCTGGTCAATCTGGTCGATCAGGTACTGGCGCTCTTGCCGCTGGTCGAAGGCGCACCGCTGACGCTGCGCCGCGCATTCGGCTGGGTGCTGGCGCCGGCAATGTGGGGAATCGGGGTCCCGTGGGACCAGGCCGGGTCCGCCGGGGCGCTGATGGGGACCAAGGCGGTGCTCAACGAGTACGTCGCCTACATCGATCTCGCCGCGCTGCCCGCGGGCACGCTCGACCCGCGCAGCCTGCTGATCGTCACCTATGCGCTGTGCGGGGTGGCTAACCTCGCCAGCGTCGGCCTGATCGTCTCGACCATCGCCACGCTCGCGCCGGAGCGCCGCGGCGAGGTGGCGGCCTTGGGCATGAAAAGTTGGCTGGCGGGCAACATGGCCTCAATGATGACCGGGGCGGTGATCGGCCTGGTCAGCTGGACCTGAGGACCGCACCGGTGTTCGACGCCCGCCTGCGCCCGCTGATCGACCCGCCGCTGAACGCGATTGGCCGGACGCTCGCCAGGCTGGGAATTGGCGCCAATGCGGTGACGCTGGCCGGGTTGGTTCCGGCGCTGGGTGCGGGCCTCGCCATCGCGCACCAGCATTATTGGCTCGGGCTGGCGCTGATCCTGATCAACCGCCTGCTCGACGGGCTTGACGGCGCAGTTGCGCGGGTCAGCGGGATCACCGATCTGGGAGGCTTCCTCGACACGCTGGCCGACTACGTTTTCTATGTCGCGGTCCCGCTCGGCTTCGGGTTTGCCGCCGCTGCCAACACCGCCCCGGCGATGGTGCTGATCGCCAGTTTCACGCTGACCTGCGCCAGTTTCCTCGCCTTTGCCGCGATCGCGGCGCGGCACGGCGAGGAGACAGCGGCCCATGGAGCAAAAAGCTTTTTCTATTCAACCGGGCTGGCCGAAGGCGCAGAAACCATCGCCGTCTTCGCCGCGATGTGCCTGTGGCCCGCGCTGTTTGCGGCGCTTGCCTTTGCCTTTGCCGCGCTCTGCCTGCTGACCGTGATGCAGCGCAGTCTGATCGCACGGCGGACCTTCAGGCCATGATCGACCCCAGCGAGGCCGCGATGCGGACAGGCATGTTCCTCGGGATCTTCGCGCTCATCGCCGGTTGGGAAGTGCTGGCACCGCTGCGCCAGCGCGCGGCTCCGCGGTGGCTGCGCTGGAGCAACAATCTGGCGCTGCTCGCGCTGGGCAATCTGATCGTGCGGCTGGCCTTTCCGCTGACAGCGGTGAGCTTTGTCGCGCTGGCTGCCGAGCGCGGCTGGGGGTTGCTCAATGCGGTGAACCTGCCGTTCTGGCTGGCCGTGGTGATTTCGTTGTTGCTGCTCGATCTGGTGATCTACTGGCAGCACCGGCTGTTCCACACGGTTCCGCTGCTGTGGCGGTTGCACCGCGTGCACCACGCCGACACCGAGTTCGATGTCACCACTGCACTGCGCTTTCATCCCGGCGAGATGCTGGTGTCGATGGCAATCAAGCTCGCCGCGATTGCAGCGCTTGGCCCCCCAGCGCTGGCGGTTCTGGTGTTCGAGATCGTGCTCAACGGCGCTGCCATGTTCAACCACGCCAATGTCTCCCTGCCCGCAGGCGTCGAACGTATCCTTCGGCTGTTCATTGTCACCCCCGACATGCACCGGATTCACCATTCGATCCGGCCCGACGAGATGAACCGCAATTTCGGCTTCAATCTGGCGTGGTGGGACCGGCTGCTGGGCAGCTATTGCCCCGCGCCCCAGTCTGGCCAAAAAGACATGACCATCGGCCAGGATCAGTTCCGCGCACCCCGCGAGCTGTGGCTTGACCGGATGCTGCTGCAGCCGCTGCGGAGACGCGCTGACTAATGCTTCGCTAGGCCCGACCGGTCTGGCTGGCGAGCAATGCCGGATCGACACCCTCGGCCGCCCAGCTTGCCTTCCAGCGCTGCGGCGCGGGGGTGTCGAACAGGATCTCCGGGTTGCCGCTGGCCGCGCACCAGCCATGGCGGCGCATCTCTTCATCAAGCTGGCCCGCGCCCCAGCCGGCATAGCCCAACGCGAACAGCCAGCGGCTGGGCCCCTCGCCCGCGGCGATCGCTTTCAATACTTCGAGCGAGGCGGACATCGCGCCCAACGGAGCGGCATGGACGGTGCCAGGGCCTTCCCAATCGGGAGTGTGAATCACGAACCCGCGCTGCGGTTCGACCGGCCCGCCGCTCAGTACCGGGCAATCGGGCGCCTTGCCGGGCAGGATGTCGAGATTGCGCAGCAGCGCGTGAAAGCGCAGCCCTTTGTGCACTTCACCAAGTCCGATCCCCAGCGCGCCGTGGGCATCGTGGACGAACAGCGCGATCACCGCGCGGGTAAAGCGCGGATCGCCCATCCCGGGCATGGCCAGCAGCAAACGGCCCGCGAGGTATGACGGCGCAGTCACGGTCCCAACCTATCACGGTTTGGTCGCCGCGGGGATCGTTTCCTGCTATTATCTTGCGCGTCTTGCTCGCAAAGGAACCGCTCGATGGACGATCCCGATGACATCCGTGGCTGGCAACGGCTTGGCGCGGCAATTACCACTTCGGGCAGATTGCAGTCCGAAGACCCCGCGCGATTGGGCGCGATCGGGGTTCGCCATGTCATCAACCTGGCGCTGGACGAACATCCCGAAGCCTTGCCGGACGAGGCCACGCGGTTTGCCGAACTGGGCATCGGCTACAGCCATATCCCGGTACCATTCGATGCCCCCGCGCCTGAACACTTCGCAGCGTTCGAGGCGGCACTCGATGCGGCTGAGTGTGCAGTCCACGTCCATTGCATCATGAACTGGCGGGTTTCGGCGTTTTTCTATCGCCGCAATCGCGCCGCCGGGATGAGCGATGAAGCCGCGAGCAAGCTGATGCAGCAGCAATGGGACCCTCGCACTGCCGATAGCCCGCAGGCCGAAGTCTGGGCCAGGTTTCTTGGAACGGGTGGAGTATAGTCCCGCACTGTCCGCCAATTTTGCAGTGCTGCTTGCTATTTGCCCGATTCACCGTTAAGCGCGCGCCCTTCATTGACACGGATTCGATGACCCGCCTGGCCAACTAGGGCTGCCAAGGCTGGCCTGACGTGTCTCAGACAAGGAGACGAAAATGCCCAAGCTCAAGACCAAGAGCGGCGTCAAAAAGCGCTTCAAGCTCACCGCCACCGGCAAAGTGAAGCACGGGGTGGTTGGCAAGCGCCACCGCCTTATCAGCCACAATGCCAAGTACATCCGCCAGAACCGCGGCACCGACGTGATCTCTGATGCTGACGCAAAGACGATCAAGAAGTGGGCGCCCTACGGGCTGAACTGAGCGTTTCCCCAGGGAAATCGCATCACAGAAAATCGGAGTACTGAACAATGGCACGTGTCAAAAGGGGTGTTACCACCCGCGCCAAGCACAAGCGGCTTCTCGAACAGGCAGCGGGCTACCGCGGCCGCCGCAAGAACACCATTCGCGTTGCGCGTCAGGCGGTCGAAAAGGCCGGCCAATACGCCTACCGCGATCGCAAGGTGAAGAAGCGCAGCTTCCGCGCGCTGTGGATCCAGCGGATCAATGCTGCGGTCCGCGCCGAGGGCTTGACCTATTCGCAGTTCATCCACGGCACCAAGCTGGCCGGAATTGAACTTGACCGCAAGGCGATGGCCGATCTGGCGATGAACGAAGGCGGCGTGTTTGCCTCCGTAATCGCCCAGGCCAAGGCCGCGCTTCCGGCCTGATCCGGTTCGCGCAAACACTTGCCAAGGGGCGCCGGCGGTTCGCTGCCGGCGCCCCTTGCAATTGAAATGATGGCAAACTTGTCCGCGCGCTTGAACTCGCGCGGGCTATCGGCGACAAAAATTCGCGGCCTGCTTTGGCCGAACTTTTGCGCAGGGGATTAGGGCATGTCGGGCAAGGTCATCGGCGCTGCGGTGACGGTACGGTTCTTCCTGCCATCGCCCCGGCTAGCGCCTTACATCTCAACTTATTATCTGACCGAGGCGCACATTGCGCCAGGGCAGTGGATCGAGGACTGGCTGCATCCCGAATGGGCCAACCTCAGGATTGCCCGCAACGACGCCTGGTCCGCTGCAATAGGACCGGCACCGCTGCGCCGCGCGCCGCATTTGATTGCAACCGGACCGACCAGCTATGCCGGTCACTTTTCCACCGGACCGGCGCGAATCTGGGGCATCGGGATCATGCCGCTGGGCTGGGCGCGGCTGGTCGATGCTCCTGCGGCTGCCTACGCCGACCAGATCTTTGACGGCGTTGCCGAACCGGCTTTTTCCGGCTTCGCTCCGCTGCTCGGCACGCTTTTCGCAAACCCGCCCGATCCGGCAGCCGAAGCGGCGCGGATCGACGCGCACTTGCTTGAATTGCTCGACCGTTGCCCGCCGCCAACCGATGAAGCGCGTATCCGCGCCGCGCACCGGGTGCTGATCGACGAGGACGTATCCACGGTTGGCGAATTCGCGGCGAAGCTTGGCATTTCGATTCGCTCGCTCGAGCGGCTCTGCCACCGCGCCTTCGGGTTCCCACCCAAGCTGCTGCTGCGCCGCCAAAGGTTCCTGCGCAGCCTGGCCCAGTTCATGCTCGACCCCTCGCTTACCTGGATCAGCACGCTTGACTGGCACTATGTCGATCAAGCCCATTTTGTGCGTGATTTCAAACGCTTCATGGGTATGAGCCCAAGCGCTTATGCCGCCCACGACCACCCGGTTTTGCGCGCCGCGGCGCAGGCCAGGACCGCAGCAGCAGGAGCGGCAGTTCAGGCCCTGCATAAACCTTAAGCCCCTAACTAACGATATATTGCGCAACCAGAGCAACTTATGGCAACAACCAGTTCAATTCATCGGGGCAAGAGACCTTCGGTGTCGCAATCCGTTTCGATCAAGGTGCGATTCCACGTGCCGCCAGCAGATTTGCGGCGGTACTTCACGACGTTCTACGTTACCGACATCGACGTTCCCGCGGGCGAGACCGTGCACGATACACTTCAGCCGGAATGGGCCAACCTGCGGTTCTTTCGCGGCAGCACGCCGGATTCGTGGATTGATGAATCCGAGCACCTGACTGGAACCGATTTTACCGTCTCTGGGCCGAGCTCGCGCAGCACCAACTTCAAATTGGGCTCCACCCGCCTGTGGGGCATCGGGCTGCTGCCGCTGGGCTGGGCCCGCTTTGTCGGCAAGCCTGCTGCCGCGCACGCCAACCTGATCGCTGACGGTCATTCTCACTCCAGCTTTGCCGCCTTCGCGCCGCTGGCAACAAGGCTGTTCGGCGATCAGCTGGACGAAGCGCAAGAATTGGCCCGGATCACTGCGTTCTTCCAGAATTATCCGGCGCGCCCGATCCCCGATGAGCAGCGGATCCTGGCGATCCACGCGGCGATAGTCGATCCCAACCTGGTCACCGTTGCCGAACTGGTTGATCGGGTCGGCACCAGCCAGCGCACGGTTGAGCGGTTGTGCCACCGGCATTTCGGCTTTTCGCCCAAGCTGTTGCTGCGCCGCCAGCGGTTCATGCGCAGCCTCGTACAGTTCATGCTCGACCCCTCGCTCAAATGGATCGGCGCGATGGACGGCAGCTACCACGACCAGGCCCAGTTCGTGCGCGACTTCCATGAATTCATCGGCATGACCCCGCGCGAATATGCCGCCACGCCGCACCCGATTCTCGACAAATTCATCCACGAACGCGCGCGAATTCATGGCGCAGCGGTGCAGACGCTCGACCGCCCAGACGGAACCGGCGCGCGCGGCTGAGCGAAACGGGTTTGACCCAGGCAACGGCTTGGCTAAAGGCGCAAGTCGCATTCGATCAAACGGCGGGCCAGAGCAAACGTGACCTACGCAGCAACCGGTGAAGAGGCGCTGGCACGCATTGCCGCCGCGCAGGATCTCGACGCGCTGGAGCAGCTGCGGGTCGGCTTTCTGGGCAAGCAAGGCTCGATCTCGGGGCTGCTCAAGTCGCTGGGGACGATGTCACCCGACGAACGCCAGACCACCGGCCCGAAGATTCATGCGCTTCGGGAAAACGTGGCCGAGGCCTTGGCCGCGCGCAAAGAAGCGCTGGAAAGTGCCGGTCTTGAGGCCCGTTTGGCCAGCGAGCACATCGACCTTACCCTCCCTGCCCCCGAAGCGCCGCGCGGCACTATCCACCCGGTCAGCCAGGTGATGGACGAACTCGCTGAAATCTTCGCCGATATGGGCTTTGCAGTGGCCACCGGGCCCGAGATCGAGGACGATTGGCACAATTTCACTGCGCTCAACATCCCCGAAAGCCACCCGGCGCGGGCGATGCACGATACGTTTTATTTCCCCGCAGACGAGGGCCAGACGAGCCCGGCCGAAGGGAGCAACAGCATGCGCATGCTGCTGCGAACGCACACCAGCCCCGTCCAGATCCGCTCGATGCTCGAACATGGCGCGCCCTTGCGGATTATCGCCCCGGGGCGTGTCTACCGCTCCGACAGCGACGCCACCCATACCCCGATGTTTCATCAGATCGAAGGGCTGGTGATCGACAAGGGCATCCACCTTGGCCACCTCAAGTGGACGCTCGAGACTTTCCTCAAGGCGTTCTTTGAGCGCGAGGACATCGTCCTGCGGCTGCGCCCGTCCTACTTCCCCTTCACCGAGCCTTCGGTCGAGGTCGATGTCGGGTTCGCGCTGGTGAACGGCAAGCGGGTGCTCGGGGGTTCGGGCGACGGCGCGGAGCGCGGCTGGATGGAGCTGCTCGGCAGCGGCGTGATGAACCGCAAGGTGATCGCCGCGGGCGGGCTTGATCCCGACGTCTGGCAGGGATTTGCCTTCGGCGTGGGCGTCGACCGCCTCGCCATGCTCAAATACGGGATGGATGATCTGCGCGCTTTCTTTGACGGCGACGTGCGCTGGCTGGCGCATTATGGCTTCGCCCCGCTCGATGTGCCGACGCTGTCGGGCGGAGTGGGAGCGCGGTCATGAAGTTTTCGCTCTCCTGGCTCAAGGACCACCTTGAAACCGACGCTTCGGTCGAGACAATCGCCGCCACGCTCAACGCCATCGGGCTAGAGGTTGAGGGGATCGAGAACCCCGCCGAGCGCCTCGCCGGGTTCAGGATCGCGCGGGTGCTGACCGCTGTCCGCCATCCCAATGCCGACAAGCTCCAGGTGCTCACCGTCGATGCCGGGGACGGCGAGCCGCTGCAGGTAGTCTGCGGCGCGCCCAACGCCCGCGCCGGGCTGGTCGGGGTGCTTGGTCTTGCGGGTGCGATTGTTCCCTCGGGCGGCTTCGAGCTCAAGAAATCGGCGATCCGCGGGGTCGAGTCGAACGGGATGATGTGTTCGAGCCGCGAGCTGGAACTGGGCGAAGATCACGACGGAATCATCGAGCTGCCGGCCGATGCTCAAGTAGGCTTGAGCTTCGCCGATTACCAGGGCGCCGATCCGGTGTTCGACATTGCCGTCACCCCCAACCGCCCGGACTGCATGGGCGTCGACGGCATCGCCCGCGATCTCGCCGCTGCTGGGCTTGGCCAGTTCGGCCACAAGCCGACCAGCTATGAGACGATCGCGGGCACGTTCCCCTGCCCGATCAAGATCCGGGTTGAGGCGGACAGCGGCTGCCACGTGTTCTGGGGCCGGGTGATCAAGGGCGTCAAGAACGGCCCCAGCCCGCAGTGGCTTCAGGACAAGCTCAAGTCCGCCGGGCTCAGGCCGATCTCCGCCTTGGTCGATATTACCAACTTCTTCTCGGTCGACCGGGCGCGGCCGTTGCACGTCTATGATCTCGCCAAGCTGACTGGCGGGATCACCGCCCGCAGGGGCCGCGAAGGTGAGAGCTTCCTGGCGCTCAACGACAAGACCTACACTGTTACCCCCGCAGACTGCGTGATCGCTGACGATACACATGTCCTCGGCCTGGGCGGAGTGATCGGCGGCGAGAGCACCGGGGTGAGTGAAAGCACCACCGACGTTCTCCTCGAATGCGCCTGGTTCGATCCCGAGAGCATCGCCCGCACCGGCCAGCGCCATGCGGTCACCACCGATGCCCGCCAACGCTTTGAGCGCGGGATCGACCCGATGATGCTCTCGGTCTCGATCGAGACCGCGGCGGCGATGATCGTCGAGCTGTGCGGCGGAGAAGTGTCCGAACCAGTGTTCGCCGGCCAGTTCCCCGCCGACGGCTATCCTGAGAACCCCAAGCGCGTGGCCTTCTCGCCCGAGATGACCTTGCGCCTCGGCGGGGTCGATATCCCGGCGCAGGAACAGCGCAATATCCTTGGTCGGCTCGGCTTCATCGCCGAGCAGGAGATCGCCGAACTGCCGTGGAACCTGCTGGTCCCGACCTGGCGCCCCGATATCGATAGCTGGCCCGATATTGTCGAGGAGGTGGTCCGGATCCACGGGCTCGACAACATCGCCTCTGCGCCGCTGCCCCGTGCCGATGGCGTCGCCAGGCCCACCGCGACCCCCGAGCAACTGACCGAACGCCGCTTGCGCCGCGCTGCGGCTGGTTTGGGGCTGAACGAAGCGATCACCTGGTCGTTCATTTCCGAGCGCGAGGTTGAAGCCGTCGGCGGCGCGGCCTGGGTGCTCGACAACCCGATCAGCGAAGACATGAAAGCGATGCGGCCCTCGCTGCTCCCCGGGCTGCTCTCAGCAGTGAAACGCAATCTCGATCGCGGCGCGGCTTCGGTGCGGCTGTTCGAACTCGGTCGCCGCTATCTGGAAGACGGCGAGCACCCGACCCTGGTGCTGGTGCTGGCGGGAGAGCGCGCCGCGCGCCAGTGGCACAGCGGCAAGGCGCAAGGGTTTGACGCCTTCGATGCCAAGGCAATGTGCCTGGAGCTGCTGCGAGTGGCTGGGGCGCCGGTCGACAATCTGCAGGTGATGGGAGAAGCGGGCGAGCTCTACCACCCCGGCCAGTCGGCCACGCTGCGGCTTGGCCCCAAAAACCAGCTGGCGAGCTTCGGCATGGTCCACCCGGCGACACTCAAGGCTTTCGATATCGACGTGCCGGTGGCGGTCGCGGGGATCCATATCGATGCGATCCCGGCGAAGAAGGCCAGCGGGTTTGCCCGCGCGGCCTTTGCTCCGCCGGCCTTGCAGGCGGTGACCCGCGACTTCGCGTTCCTGGTCGATGCGGCGCTGCCCGCGGGCGATCTGGTCCGTGCGATCAGGGGCGCCGACAAGGCCAACATCGTCGAGGTGCGGCTGTTCGACCGGTTCGAAATGCCCGATGGCAAGCTCTCGCTGGCGGTCGAAGTGACCATGCAACCGGGCGAGAAAAGCTACACCGAAGACAATTTCCTCGCGATCCAGCAGCGGGTCCTGGAAGCGGCGAAGAAGCTAGGGGCAACTCTGCGCGGCTGATCCTCCCGGGTACGGGAAGGATGCTCACCGCAGCCGCCGCGACAGCTCCAATACCTTGGCATAGAGCGCCGGCGCCGTACCGTTGCGGACCAGCAGCACCGCGTGGATCACCCGGGCGCGGCGGTTTGCCCGGCTGCTCGCGATCCGGTCGAGATGCGCAATCAATTCCACCTCGGAAGTGTGTTTGCGGCCCGCCGCCAGCGCGATCAACTGTGACGCCAGATAGTGCTGCTCAGGGTCCTGGTCGAAGCGTTTGAGGGCCATCTGGCGGTAGGCCAGCAGTCCCCAGATCAACCCGAAGATCAGCAGTGCGTAGAGCCACATCGGGATCTATCCGCATTGCCCGCGATGGAGCAGCTTGTGGTCGGCCAGCACCAGCGCCATCATTGCCTCTACCACCGGGGTGCCGCGGATCCCGACGCAGGGATCGTGGCGGCCTTTGGTGCGGATTTCGGTTGCCGCGCCGTCGCGGTCGATAGTCTCGACCGGGGTCAGGATCGAGCTGGTTGGTTTGAACGCGACCCGTACCTTGACCGGCTGCCCGGTGCTGATCCCGCCCGCGATCCCGCCGGCGTGGTTGGCGAGGAATTCGGGGCCGTCAGCGCCAGGCCGTATCGGATCGGCATTGGCTTCACCGGTCAGCCGCGCGGCTGCGAAACCGTCGCCGATCTCGACCGCCTTGACCGCGTTGATCCCCATCATCGCCCCCGCCAGTTCGGCATCGAGCTTGGCATAGATTGGCGCGCCCCAGCCGGCGGGAACTCCAGTGGCGACACATTCGACCACCGCGCCGAGCGAGGACCCGGCCAGCCGCGCCTCATCGACTAGCTTTTCCCAGCGTTTTGCCGCCGCCGCATCGGGGCAAAAAAACGGGTTGTTGGCGATTTCCGCTGCGTCGAAATTGGCCGGATCGATTGCATCGCCGCCGATTTCGGCAACATAGCCCAGGATCGCAACCTCGGGGATCACCAGCCGCGCCACTGCCCCCGCCGCCACCCTTGCGGCGGTCTCGCGCGCCGAACTGCGCCCGCCGCCGCGATAATCGCGAAACCCGTACTTGGCGTCATAGGCATAGTCGGCGTGGCCGGGACGATAGGCCTTGGCGACCTCTGAATAGTCTTTCGAGCGCTGGTCGACATTCTCGATCATCAGGCTGATCGGGGTGCCGGTGGTGCGCCCTTCGAATACGCCCGAAAGGATCCGCACCGCATCGGGTTCCTGGCGCTGGGTGGTGTACTTCGACTGGCCAGGCCGCCGCGCATCGAGGAACGGCTGGATCGCGGCTTCGTCCAGCGCCAGCCCCGGCGGGCAGCCATCGACCACCGCACCCAGCGCTGGCCCGTGGCTTTCGCCCCAGGTGGTGAACCGCAGCAGGTGGCCAAAGGCGTTGAACGACATGGCTGTGGGCTTTGTCGCGGTTTGCGGAAAAAGTCCACTAGCGAGGTTGCAACCAAGGCCTTAGGAACAAAAGGTATGACCCTGATCCTCTACGGCATCCCCAATTGCGACACCGTCAAGAAAGCGCGCACCTGGCTCGATACGCGCGGGACGGCTTATGCGTTCCACGACTACAAGAAGGCCGGCGCCGATCCGGCCAGACTGGCGGCTTGGTGCAACGCGGCGGGATGGGAGCAGCTGCTCAACCGCGCCGGAACCACTTTCCGCAAGCTGCCCAAGGGCGACCGCGAAGGGCTGAATGAAGCCAAGGCGATTGCGCTGATGACGGCCAATCCCAGCTGTATCAAGCGGCCTGTGGTTGAGCACCCCGGCGGGCTGCTGGTGGGCTTCAAGCCTGCAGAATGGGAGGCCGCGTTGTGATCCAGCTTGATCCAGATACGCTGCGGATCATCGAATGGGCGGCGATGGCGCTGGGGCTGGTCAACATCGCCTTGCTGATCTTCCGCAACGTCTGGAACTTCGCTTTCGGGATCGCCTCGGTGATGCTCGCCGGGTTCGTGCTGTGGGAGCGCAAGCTTTATGGCGAGGGCTCGCTCCAGGCATTCTTCGTTGTCGCGCAGGCGTGGGGCTGGTGGTTGTGGCTGCGGATTGGCGGCGACGACAACCAGGTCCCAGTGCGCTGGCTCGACTGGACCAGCCGCTGGGTCTGGCTGGTGGGGATCGCCGCGGTCAGCCTCAATCTGGGCTGGGTGCTGCACCGTTTCACCGATGCCGCGGTACCCTATGCCGATGCCGGGATCACCGGGGCCAGCATCGCAGCACAGTTCCTGCTGGCCTTCCGCCGGATCGAGAACTGGCTGATCTGGATCGTGGTCGATATCGCCTCGGTGATCGTGTTCATCGACCGCGAGCTCTATGCCCTCGCCGGGCTCTACGGCGGAATGCTGGTGATGTGCCTGTTCGGGCTCAAGGAATGGGTCGAGGCCGAACGCAGGGGCGCATGATCCGGCTTTGCTTCCACGGCGCGGAAAGCACCGGCAAATCGGTGCTGGCGGCGAAGCTGGCGGACGAGCTGGGCCTGCCCTGGGTGCCTGAATTTGGCCGCGACTATGCCGAGACCATCGGCACGAACTTCACCATGGCCGACCTGCTGGCGATCGCCAAAGGACAAGATGCAGCGATGCGCGAAGTGGCCGCCGCCAATCCGCCGCTGCTGCTGCTCGATACCGACCCGCTGATGACTGCGGCCTGGGCGGAAATGCTGTTTGGCGAGGTCCCCGCGCAGCTGCTGACCTACCCCAAGGCCGAGCACTATCTGCTGTTTGAGCCCGACGTCCCCTGGCAGGCCGACGGCACCCGCTTTTTCGGCACGGCAGAGGCGCGGATCCGCTTCGCCGCGTTGGCCGAGGACATGCTGGTACGGACCGGCGTCGCCTTCACCCGCATCGCCGGTGATTGGAACGCGCGCGAGCAGCAGGTCCGCGGAATCATCGCAGCGACCGTTTGTTAACCTTAATCGGCTATCCCGGTGCCGCTATGAACTTCGTCAAAGCCCTCATCCCCGGCTCCGCGCTAACTGTGATCGTCGCCGGTGTCATCGGTTCGAACCACTCCAAGGGCGCGTGGCTGGTAATCGAGCGGGTCGAGGCCGGGAACTACGATTTCTACTGGTCGTGGCCGCTCGGCGTCGCCGCCACCTTCCTCGCCTGGGTACTGTTCACGATTACCCCGAAGTGACCGTAACGATATAATTCAGCTCCAGATCGCCCGATAGGTGCAGGCCTTTGCCCGGCGACCACGCGATCCCCTTTGGCTCGCCCATCGCCAGCCCCGCTTGCGCAAGCAGCTCGCGCAATTCATCGGGCGTGACGAAATCGTCCCAGTGATGCGTCCCGCGCGGGATCATGCCGAGCCGCTCGGCGCCCTCGACCAGCAGCAACCTGGAAGCCGCGGTGCGGTTAGGAGTTGAGAGCACCATCAGCCCGCCAGGCGCCAGCGCTCCAGCCAGCGCGGTCAGGAAGGCGGGCTTGTCGGCAACGTGCTCAAGCACTTCCATCGCCGTGACCAGATCGAACCCGGCCAGCTCCATCGCCGCTACTTCGCCGCAGCGATAGTCGATTCCCAGGCCAGCGCCCTCGGCATGGACCTGCGCCACGGCAATGCTTTGCTCGGCAGCATCAACCCCGGTTACCTCCGCTCCCAGCCGCGCCAGCGGCTCGCACAGCAGCCCGGCCCCGCAGCCGACATCGAGCGCGCGCTTGCCCGCCAGCGGCTTCACCGCGCGCGAATCGCCGTGCCAATGCAGGTCGATCGCCTCGCGGATGAAGCCAAGCCGAACCGGGTTGAGCCGGTGGAGCATCGCCGAGGAACCCCTGGGATCCCACCAATCGGCCGCCAGCGCGCCGAAATGTGCCGCTTCGCCCGCGCGAATTGTTGCAATAGCCATGGACCCTTCCTAACAGGGCGCGCGCCGCGACGCGAGGGTCGGGTAGCATCTGGTGGAGCAAGCGTCCGTGGCCCGCATCGTGATGAAATTCGGCGGCACGTCGATGGCCGGGTCCGAACGGATCCGCCGGGTCGCCAATATCGTCCGCCGCCAGCAGGCCGCGGGGCACCAGGTCGCGGTGGTGGTCTCGGCGATGGCCGGCGAGACCGACCGGCTGGTCGGCTTCGCGCGCGAGGCCAACCCGCTTTACGATCCGGCTGAATACGACGTGGTGGTGGCTTCTGGCGAGCAGGTCACCGCCGGGCTGCTGGCGATGACCCTGCAAGCGTTGGGCTGTCCGGCGCGGTCGTGGCTGGGCTGGCAACTGCCGGTCCACACCGACGACGCCCACGCCAAAGCGCGGATCGAAAGCATCGATGCGGCGGCCCTGCTTGCCAGCATGGCAGCGGGCGAGGTTGCGGTGATCCCGGGCTTTCAGGGGCTTTCGCCGCATGGCCGCATCACTACGCTGGGCCGCGGCGGATCGGACACTTCGGCGGTGGCGGTGGCAGCCGCGATCGAGGCCGACCGCTGCGACATCTACACCGACGTTGACGGGGTCTATACCACCGATCCCCGGATCGTCGCCAAGGCGCGCAAGCTCAAATACGTCACTTACGAGGAAATGCTCGAGCTCGCCTCGGTCGGCTCGAAAGTGCTGCAGACCCGCTCGGTCAGTCTGGCGATGAAGGAGGGGGTGCGGGTGCAGGTGCTCTCCAGCTTCATTGACGATGACAGCCCCGCCGCCGATGAAATCCCCGGCACGATGATAGTTTCCGACGAGGAACTGGCCGAAATTCAAAAGGACCTGGATATGGAAAGCCAGCTGATCACCGGCATCGCCGCCGACAAGAACGAAGCCAAGATCATCCTCACCCGGGTGCCCGACCGGCCCGGCGCGGTGGCAACGATCTTTTCGCCGCTGGCCGCAGCCCAGATCAACGTCGATATGATTATCCAGAACGTCGGCCGCGACAAGGGTGAGACCGACGTGACCTTCACCGTCCCCGGCGCCGATCTGCTCCGCGCCCAGACGCTGCTGGAGGCGCAGAAGGAAGCGATCGGCTACAACCGGATCATCACCGACGGCAAGGTCGCCAAGATCTCGGTCGTTGGGGTGGGCATGCGCAGCCACGCCGGCGTCGCCAGCACCATGTTCCGCGCACTGGCGGACCGGGGCATCAACATCCAGGCGATCAGCACCAGCGAGATCAAGATCTCGGTGCTGATCGACGAGGACGAGACCGAACTGGCAGTGCGGGTGCTCCACACCGCCTATGGGATGGATGCAGACGAGGCGGCCTGAGCGCACTCACCGCTGCCTGATCCCGTAATCGATCCTGATCCGCACCCATTCGCCGACCTTGGACACCCCGCCGAGGCGTGGGGGGCGGACGCGGAATTGCCAGGCGGCGGCGAGGACAGCGTGCTGGATTCTGGAGCCCGCAGGGTATTCGTCGAGCCCGACGCAGTCCTCTACCCGGAAATCCGGCACGGTCCGGCAGGCGATCAGCGCCCAGCCCGGCCCGTCGGCGGTCGAAAGGTAACCGCTGAGCTCGCTGTCGCCGGGCTCGCGATACCAGGCTGCAGCGTAGAGCGGTTCGCCGTTGGGGGCTGAGCCGACCCGCTTGGTGTCACCTGCCGAACCAGTGTCGCGCGGGCCGAACCCGGCCTTGCCGGGGGTGGGAGCGGCGTTGGGCTGGCGCGGCAGGTTGCCGATATCGAGCGCAGCCAGTGCTGCCTTCGAGACCGGGATGATCGCGCGGGCGAGCGGTGCGGGCGTCTCCACGGGCGAAATCGCAGGGACCGGCGGGGTTACCTTGGGCTTTTGCAACGGTGGGCTTGAACGGGAAAATTCGCGCTTTTCCGGCTCGGGCGACGGATCAGGCGCGGCTTTGACGTCGACGCTGACCAGATTGGTCCCCGGCGGCTTGGGCTGCGGGTCCGACCAGCCCAGCGACAGCACCACCAGCACCAGCAGCGCCTCAACCAGCAGGGCCAGCGCAAGGCTGACCAGGCGCTGCTTGCCGTTGGCGCGGATGCCCGCCATGCGGTCGTTAAAAAAATCGCGCAATGATTGGAGCAAGGGGCCTCGAATGCGACGGAAAAGGGCAGCGCCGGACTTTGTGGATTCGTCCCGTCGCCGCCATGGAAGCAGCGCCGCGGCAGAACAAGCCCGAAAATGGACGCGCTGCAACTGCTTTGGCTGGCGCGCAAAGGCGGCCGGTTCGGGGTCTGACCTTGCCTGTCCGCCGTTCACCGCATAAGGCGCGCAGGCCACTTGCTTCAATGACCCCGGACCAGCCTCGCATGACCGCATACCCCATGACATCGGCCCTGACGGCGCGCGGCCGCGCGTTTCTCGGCACCGACCATGCCATCTTGTGCGGCGCGATGTCGTGGGTTTCAGAGCGCAATCTGGTCGCCGCGATCAGCAATGCCGGGGGCTTCGGGGTGATCGCCTGCGGGGCGATGACCCCCGACCTGCTCGATGCCGAAATTGCGGCCACCAAGGCACTCACCGCCAAGCCGTTCGGGGTCAACCTGATCACCCTGCACCCCTTGCTGTTCGATCTGATCGCGGTCTGCGCGCGGCACCGGGTCGGCCATGTCGTGCTGGCAGGCGGGATCCCGCCCAAAGGCTCGCTTGAGGCGATCAAGGCGTTCGATGCCAAAGTGCTGGTTTTCGCGCCAACCCTGGCCTTGGCGAAGAAGCTGTTCCGTTCGGGCGCCGATGCGCTGATCATCGAAGGTTCGGAAGCGGGCGGGCATATCGGCCCGGTGGCAACCTCGGTGCTGGCCCAGGAATTCCTTCCCAGCCTGGCCGCAGACCACGTGGTGTTTGTCGCCGGCGGGATCGGGCGCGGCGAGATGATCGCCGCCTATCTCGATATGGGGGCCTCGGGGGTGCAGCTTGGCACCCGCTTCGCCTGCGCCAGCGAGAGCATCGCTCATCCCGATTTCAAGAAGGCGTTTTTCCGCGCCAATGCGCGCGATGCGGTTGCTTCGGTGCAGATCGACCCGCGGCTGCCGGTGATCCCGGTGCGCGCGCTCAAGAACAAGGGCACTGAGGAATTCACCGCCAAGCAGCGCGAGGTGGCCGAGATGCTCGATAGCGGGGCGATTGACATGGAGGAAGCCCAGCTTGAGATCGAGAAGTTCTGGGCCGGGGCACTGCGCCGCGCGGTGATCGACGGCGATGTCGAGAGCGGCTCGGTCATGGCCGGGCAGTCGGTCGGGATGGTGGGCGCCGAAGAGCCGGTCGCCGCAATCATCGCCGAATTGATGGCTGAGAGCGAAGCGGCCCTGACCCACGGCTAACCGGGAGGAAAACGACATGCGGATCAATGCGCTCGATCATTTCAACGTCATCACCGATCGGATCGACGAAACCGCGGCCTTCTATACTGCGGTGCTGGGGCTTGAGCGCCGCGATGGCCCGGCGCCGCTGCCGCCCCACCTAGTGCAGTGGATGCATGACGGCACCGGGCGGGCGCTGGTCCACATCAACCACACCGATTGCCCCCGCGCGTTCGACCGCGAAGTCTTCCCCGGCGCGCCCACCGGGGCGATCCACCACATCGCCTTTGGCTGCACGGGGCTGGCCGAACTGCTGGCCCGGCTCGAAGCGCGGGGCCTCGTGCACCACCTCAACACCATTGCATCGATCGGCCTCAGCCAGGTGTTCGTCACCGATCCCAACAATGTGGTGCTTGAGCTCAACTTCTACGGCGATTGAGCCCCCGGACCGCCAGCTTGCGCGCGCGGCCTTGTCCGGCCATAAGTCCGGCATGGACGCATCAGAGGAACTGACCCGGCTCGATCCCGCCTATATCAAGGCATTGCGGGCCGATGCCGCGCTGTTCAGCCTGTTTCTGCTTGGTCCGGCGTTGATCGGCGAGGCATTCTCGCCCTTGCCGCGCGGAGTGATTGTTGGCGCGGTTGGCCTGCTCTGCACCTGGCTGGTGCTGGTGGTTCCCGGCCGCCGCTATCCGCGCTGGGGCTACCTTCTGGGCGAGGACCGGCTGCGCATCGCCAGCGGCTGGCTGCTGCGCCGCGATACGGTGGTACCGCTTGGCCGGGTTCAGCACATCGACGTCAATCAGGGACCGGTTGCGCGCCATTATGGTCTGGCTACGCTGACCGTGCACACCGCCGGCACGCTCAATTCGAGCGTCGCCTTGCCCGGGCTGCGCCACGATCAGGCGCTGGCGATGCGCGAGACGATCCGCGCCCATATCAAGGCCGCGCAGGCTTGAGCGAGGACGCACCCCGGCCTGAGGCTGGGCAGCGGCTTCACCCGCTTGGGATGGTGATCGATTTCATCGCCCAGCTGCCACAAATGATCGTTCCGATCTTGCTGGGGACGTTCGGATTGGCGGGTACCGATGGTCCCCAGACCAAAGCCGATGCCATTGCTCTGGGCTGGATGACGCTGATGATTCCGGCGTTTATCGCGGCCATGCTACTGATAATTGTACTCTTCCGTTGGCTGGGCTGGCGGCGATTCCATTACTGGATCGGTGAAGACGATGTCCGGATCGAGCGCGGCGTACTCAGCCGCACGGCGCGGACCATCCCTTATGACCGGATCGCCGATGTCAGCGTTGAGCAGAAGCTGCTCGCTCGCCTGCTTGGGCTTGGCGAGGTCAAGTTCGAAACCGGCGGCGGTCCGGGTGAGGATGCCAAGCTGCGGTTCGTCTCGCTGGAGGAGGCCGAGCGGCTGCGCGCGACGGTGCGCAGCAGGAAAGCGCACCCCGTTGCGGACAACCAGACAGCCAAGACAGTCGAGCTGGAAGCGGACGAGGCGCCGCCGGTCTTCACGATGGACACCCGCCGGCTGATCACGCTGGGGTTTTATTCGTTCAGCCTGATCGTGTTCGCGGTGCTGGCCGGCGCGGCGCAGCAGTTTGAATTCCTGCTGCCCTTCGATCTGTGGGACTGGCGCAAGTGGGTTGGACTGGCGGCAAGCAGCGGCGCCGAGCTGGCACAGATCGATCCCAACGCCCAACTGTGGGGTGCGCTCGCCGCCTTGATCGGGTTGATCCTGATCGGCTTTGCCTCCGGGATCGGCCGCACCGTGCTGACCCAGTACGGCTTCCGGCTCGATCGCACCGCCAAAGGTTTCCGCCGCCGCCGCGGGCTGCTCACCCGCACCGACGTGACCCTGCCGGTCGCGCGGGTCCAGGCGGCAAGCATCGCCACCGGGCCGCTGCGCCAGCGCCGCGGCTGGTACGCCTTGCATTTCGTCAGCCTGGCGAATGACAGCAGCAGCGAGCGCGATCACCTGATGGCCCCGCTCGCCCGGATTGATGAGCTGTGGCCGATCCTCGCCGCGGCGCGGCTGCAGCCACCGGGCAAGCAGGCGCGCTTTGTCCAGGCTCCAGCGGGACCGCTGCTTGACGAAACGCTGATCGTGCTGGCGATGTTGAGCGCGGCTGCTGCCATCGCGGCGCCGTTCCTGGGAGCGGCGGCCTGGGGAATTCCGATCCTGACGTTGCCGTTCGTGCTCGGCAAGTGGCTCGGATGGCGGCACCGCTTCCACGCGGTCGATCCTGCGCAGCTCTATTCGCGCCATGGCTGGTGGGACCGGCGCCTCGATCTGGCGCGGCAAGTCATGGTCCAGTCGGTCAGCATCGCCCAGGGACCGTTGCTGAGGCGGCGCGGGCTGGCACAGCTTGAATTCGGGATCGCCGGGGGCCAGCTCTCTTTCCCGGCGATGCCGATCAGCGAGGCGCTCTCAATCCGCGAGCAGGTGCTGGCCATGGCCGCGCCGGTCGATTTCTCGCAGCTCGGCCTGGACGGCTGAAGCCAACACAAAAAAAGGGCCGGAGCTTGCGCGCCGGCCCGTGTCAGTTGGTGTTCGCAGGAGGAACAGCGGATGGCGGGTCCGGGGGGAGGAGAGGGGAGGAACCCCGGCCCCGCCAAGCTTGGTCAGCAGGCGCCCTAGTAGTTATAGGCGCGCTCGCCGTGTTCGGTAAGGTCGAGGCCTTCGCGCTCGGCATCTTCGGCCGGACGCAGCCCGAAGGTCTTGTCGATGGCGAAGAACAGCACCGCCGAGACCCCGCCCGACCAGACCAGGGTGTAGAGCACCGCTTTCAGCTGGGTGATCAGCTGGCCTGAGATCGAGTAGCCTTCGGGCGTTACCGCGACCGCGGGGAACACCGTGTAGTCGAAGTAGCCCTGCCCGCCGAGCGAAGGCGCCGCGACAATCGCGGTGCCTAGCGCGCCGACGATCCCGCCGATGCAGTGGACCCCGAAGACGTCGAGGGTGTCGTCGTACTTGAACTTGTTCTTCACATAGGAAACGAAGAAGTAGCACACCGGGGCGACGAACAGCCCGAGGTAGATCGCGGTCATCGGCGTGGCGAAGCCCGAGGCCGGAGTGATCGCCACCAGCCCGGCCACCGCGCCGGTGACGGCACCGAGCAACGAGGGCTTCTTGTGGTGGATCTGCTCGACAATCGCCCAGCTCAGCGCCGCCGCGGCAGTCGCCACGAAGGTGTTGATGAAGGCCAGTGCGGTAACGCCGTTGGCTTCGAGGTTGGAGCCGGCGTTGAAGCCGAACCAGCCCACCCACAGCAGCGCCGCGCCGATCATGGTCATGGTCAGCGAGTGCGGCGGGGTGGCTTCCCTGCCAAAGCCGACGCGCTTGCCGATCATCAGGCAACCGACCAGTCCGGCGATCCCGGCGTTGATGTGGACCACGGTGCCGCCGGCGAAATCGAGCGCGCCCATGCCCCACAGCTTGCCGGCATCCTGGGCGATGATCGTGCCGTCAGCCGCTTTCTTGACCGTGTCGGCCAGGAAGTCGGGTCCGGCCCAGTACCACACCATGTGCGCGACCGGGAAATAGACGATCGTCAGCCACAACACCATGAACAGCATCAGCGGCCAGAACTTCACCCGCTCGGCAAAGGCCCCGACGATCAGCGCCGGGGTGATGCAGGCGAAGGTCATCTGGAAAACCACGAAGGCGTATTCCGGAATATAGACATTGTTCGAGAAGGTCGCGGCATAGGTGCCCGCGGTGACATTGGCGAGGAACGCCTTGTCGAGCCCGCCAACCAGGTCGGGAGCAAACGAACCGGTCGAGGTAAAGGCCATCGAATAGCCCCAGCCGACCCAGACCAGCGCGGCGATGCTGACGATCATGAACACCTGCATCAGCACCGAAAGCATGTTCTTGGTGCGGACCAGCCCGCCATAGAACAGCGCCAGCGCCGGTACGCTCATCATCAGCACCAGCGCCGAGGAAATCAGCATCCAGGCGGTATCGCCCTTGTCGACCATGCCTGCCATCTGCTCGACTGTCGGCGCCTTGATCGGGCCGGCAGCGGCGGCCTCTTGCGCGAAAGCGGTTCCGGCGCCGAGGAGCGATGCCCCAATCGCGCCCGCACCGCAAAGAAACTTGCGGAACATCGTGTCAGTCCTCCTGTTGAGCGCGCTCACAGCGCGGTATCCCCGGTTTCACCGGTGCGGATGCGGGTTGCCGCGGCAAGATCGAGCACGAACACCTTGCCGTCGCCGATCGCATCGGTGCGCGCCGCCAGCTGGATCGTCTCGACCACCATCGGCGCAATGTCGTCGCTCACGGCGACCTCGACCTTGACCTTGGGCAGCATGTTGGTGGAATATTCGGCCCCGCGATAAATCTCGGTCTGGCCCTTCTGCCGTCCGAAGCCCTTGACCTCGGTCACGGTCATGCCCGCGACACCCAGCGCGGTCAGCGCCTCGCGGACTTCGTCGAGCTTGAAGGGCTTGATGATGGCGATGATGAATTTCATGGCCCGTCCCTGTTGCAACGCCGGCGACAGTGCCGGCTTCGCAGCCGCAGCAAGGGCCGTGCCAGAACCGGATTTCGGCTTGTTTTGAACGATTTTTGGCGAGACGGATCATGCTGCAGCGCAGCGCAGCGCCCGATTCCCGATCATGTGCTCAAATTTTAGGCAGTATCAGCCGCGCCCAGACCGGCAAGTGGTCCGAGCCCTTGGCGGCCAGCGTCGAGTGGTGGACTGCGGCCTGATCGAGCTGCCATTCAGAGGTGATCGCAATCCGGTCGAAGCGCGCTACCGGGCGCCGCGAGGGGAAGCTGAAGCCGGGGGCGAGTACCCGCCAGGGCGGGTGAAACTCGCTCGTCGCGCCGCGGCGGATGCCCCATTCGTTGCAATCGCCCATCACCACCGTGGGGCAATGGTGATCGCAGCGATCGAGGTGAGCGAGAATCGCGCGCAGCTGCTGGCGGCGGCGCAGGCCCGACAGGTCGAGGTGCATGCCGACCACGCGGATCCGCTTGCCCTTGACCAGCAGATCGGCGCGGATTGCCCCGCGCGGCTCGAGCGTCGGCAGCGGCACTACCCCGGCCTCGACGATGGCGAACTGGCGCCGCACCAGCAGCGCATTGCCGTGCCAGCCCAGGCTGTCCGGACGGTGGTTGAGCGGCACCGGACGATAGGGCGTGTAGTCCTCGATATGGCTGAGCGGCAGCACGCTCTCACGCCGCCCGATCCGCCGGTCGGCCTCTTGCAGCGCGATCACATCGGCGTCGATCTCACGCAGGATCGCCAGGATCCGATCGGGATCGCGGCGCCGGTCAAGCCCGACCGCCTTGTGGATGTTGTAGGTGGCGAAGGTGAGTTGCACTTAGCCGGGAATAAACCGGTCAGTGGCACGGGTCGGCAGCCCGTCGATGCTGCTTGTCCGGCCCGAGACCTTGGCCACCCATTTGTCCGGATCGCTTTGCGCGTGGTACTTGGGCAGCGTTTCGCGCTCCTTGTCGAGCGCCATCACCGGCACCCCCCAGCCGCAGCTGGTCTGGACGCTTTCGACCGCGATCTCGAAGATCTGGCGGGTCCCGGGTTTGAGCGAGAAGTGCGCGGCCAGCTCCGTCCATTCCGGGTCCTGCGGCAGCACCGGCTTGCCGTGGCCGTAGATCCTGAGGATCAGCGCGGGCTGCTGGAAATTGCACATCATGATCGTGATCCGGCCGTCTGCGGCAAGGTGCGCGTGGGTCTCGTTGCCCGATCCGCCGAGATCGAGATAAGCAACGCGGTTGGGCCCAAGCACTTTGAAAGTATCGGCCAGCCCCTTGGGGGAGAGGTTGATCCGGCCATCGGCAGCGGCAGTGGCGGTGAAGAAGATCGCCTGCTTGCCGATCATTTCGGCGTGGGCGTCGGTGAGGTGATCGGTGAAGTCCATGGCGGGAGGTTAGGGCTGGGTTTCTAGCTCGGCAAGTGCGCGGCCCCTATCTTTCCTTCGTCGCCCCGAACACCAGCTCGGGATTGCGTTCCTGCTGGTAGCTGACGTCCCAGGCCGAGCGGGCGAGGAACACCGGGTCGCCGTCGCGGTCCTTGGCGAGGTTGCTTTTGTTGAAATCGACGAATTGCTTGAGCGCCGCATCGGAGCCTTTGAGCCAGCGCGCGGTGTCAAACGGAGCTGGCTCGAGCATCGCTTCGACCTTGTATTCGGCCTCAAGCCGGCTGATCAGCACGTCGAGCTGGAGCTGCCCGACCACGCCGACGATCCACTGCGCGCCGATCTCCGGGTAGAACACCTGGATCACGCCCTCCTCGCTGAGGTCGTCGAGCGCTTTGCGCAGCTGCTTGGTCTTGGTCGGGTCCTTCAGCACCACCCGGCGCAGGATCTCAGGCGCGAAGTTGGGCAGCCCGGTGAAGCGGACCTTGTTGTTCTCGCTCAGGGTATCGCCAACCCGCAGCGTGCCGTGGTTAGGAATGCCGATGATGTCGCCGGGCTCGGCGCTGTCGGCGATCTCGCGGTCCTGGGCGAAGAACAGGATCGGCGAATGGATCGCCACCGGCTTGCCGAGCGCCGAGGGGGTGAGCTTCATCCCGCGCTTGAAGGTGCCCGAAACCAGCCGCATGAAGGCGATCCGGTCACGGTGCTGCGGGTCCATATTGGCCTGGACCTTGAACACGAAGCCGGTGACTTCCTTGCCATCGGGGCTGATCTCGCCGACGCTGCTGGGCTGCGGGCGCGGCGGCGGGGCGTGGTTGGCGATCGCCTCGATCAGTTCAGCCACCCCGAAGTTCTTGAGCGCCGAGCCGAAGTACACCGGAGTGAGGTCGCCGTGGCGATAGGCGGCGAGATCGAAAGCGGGATAGCCGCCGCGCGCCAGCTCGACCTCGTCAGCGATTTCGGGGGGCAGATCGGCCTTCTCGCGTTTGCCGAGGAATTCGCGGCTGTCACCTTCAGGCCGGCTGATCTCGCCGCTGTTGAAATCGAGCACGCCCTGGAACAGCCCGCCCATCCCGACCGGCCAGGCCATCGGGCAGACGTCGAGCGCCAGCGCATCGGCCACTTCATCCATCAGGTCGAACGGCGAGCGACCCTCGCGGTCGACCTTGTTGACGAAGGTGATGATCGGCACCGAGCGCAACCGGCAGACCTCGAACAGCTTGCGGGTCTGCGGCTCGATCCCCTTGGCGGCGTCGATCACCATGATCGCCGAATTGACCGCGGTGAGGGTGCGGTAGGTGTCTTCGGAAAAGTCTTCGTGCCCCGGGGTATCGAGCAGGTTGAAGGTGATGCCTTCCCGCTCGAAGGTCATCACCGAGCTGGTCACCGAAATCCCGCGCTGCTGCTCGATCTTCATCCAGTCCGAGCGCGCCCGCCGCGCCTGGCCCCGCGCCTTGACCTCGCCGGCAAGGTGGATCGCCCCGCCCTGCAGCAGCAACTTCTCAGTCAGCGTGGTCTTGCCCGCATCCGGGTGCGAGATGATGGCGAAGGTGCGGCGGTTGGACATGGGATGCGGCGCATAGCCGCGCATCGGCACTGCGTCCAGTTCAGCGCGGCTTGCGCAGCACCACATAGACAGCACCCGCCCCGCCGTGGCGGCGATGCGCGGCGCGGACCGCGGCGATGCTGCTGCCATACGGCCCGGCGGCGAGCCAATCGAGCAGCTTGGCGCGGATCGCGCCGCGGCGGCTGCCGCGATCGGCGGCTTCAGCGGGGCGAGGGCGCCCGGTGATCACCAGCACCACCCGCGCGCCCATCGCCGTGGCCTGACCAAGCCCGGTATCGAGCCGGGCATGCGCGGCGTCGAGCCCGTGGCCGTGGAGATCGAGCGTGAAATCGGGCGCGAGCGTGCCGTGGGCGAGCTTGCGTTCCCAGCTGCCGTCGAGCCCGTGGCGGTCCAGCGGGCGGGGTTTGCTCGCCAAATCCTCCACCTTTGGGGGCGGTGCCGAACGAAGTGAGGCGGAGGGGGATGGGGGCGCTACGCTGGCCTTGTGACCCGAGCCCCCTCCGTCAGCCCTGCGGGCTGCCACCTCCCCCGGCGGGGGAGGATTTCTCTTGCCCGCCAGCGGCGCCACGGTCGTGGTCACCCTTGCCCACAGCGCAGCTTCCTCGCGGCTCAGGCCACGCGGGCGACGCATCACCATCACGTGCTATTGGGCCCGGATCCGCGCGAGGGTGCCTTTGGGCAGCAGTAGCAGCGCCGCGCCGCGCCCGCTCATCCCCCCGGCAAGTACCCGCGCCCGCTCGCCCGCACCCCAGAAACTGTCAAACCGGTTGGCGCCGCGAATCGCCCCGCCGGTGTCCTGCGCGATCCACAGGCCATTGGCCTCGGCCCGGTCGAGCTTCAGGAACACCGGCGCGCCCAGCGGCACGAACGCGGGATCGGTGGCAACGCTGCTGCCGGCCCGCACCGGCACGCCCAATGCACCCACCGGGGCATCGCCGGTCAGCTCGCGGAAGAACACGAAGCTCTTGTTGGCGCGCATGATCGCCTTGCCGTCTTCCGGGTTGTTGCGCAGATACTCCATCAGCCCCTGCATCGAGGTGGCATAGGCCGTTCCTGGGCCGACCAGCCCGCGTTCCTGCAGCAATCGCCCGATGCCGGTGTAATCCAGCCCGTTCTGCCCGGCATAACCGATCCGCACCACGCTGCCGTCAGGCGCGATCAACCGGCCCGAGCCCTGGATCTGAAGAAAGAACATCTCGACGCGGTCAGCCGCCCAGGCAATCTCCAGCCCCTTGCCGGCCAGCACCCCGTCGTAAATCTCGCCGCGTTCGTAGTAGGGGACGAATTTGCCGTCAGCCTGGTAGCGACCAAGCGGCTGGCGACCCTCCTCGGTAAGCGGCGCGTCTCCGGGCCTGGCGCGGACCAGATCGGGCGGCATCGCATATACCGGCACTTCGAAGCCTGCCTGGCGGCTGCGTACCCCGGAAATCTCGGGCTCGTAATAGCCGGTGACAAAAGCCTCGCCGCCGCCGACCCGGACCGTTTCGAACCAGGTTTCAAAAAACCGCGGCGCTTCGCCATCGGGCCACTTGGCGGCGGCTTCGCAGGCTTGCTTCCAGTCCGCGTTCTGCGTGAGGCCGCTGTTGTCCTTGCGTGCCAGCAGCCGCGGGCAGCTCTCGCGGAACGAACCGAGCGCGCCGGCGGCATCCTTCTGCCCGACGCCCAGGCTGGCGACTTGTGGTCCTGCAGCGAGTCCGGCGAACAATGCGGTGGCAGAGGTCACGACCGGTCCCGGCGGTGTCACCGGCGGCCGCGGGGTGGTGACCGGCGCGCCGGATGCGGGGATTAGCCGACCGCAGGCGCTGAGCACAATTAGCAGCGAAAGCGCGGCCAGGCGGCGCAGTCGCAGCCTTGCCATGCGCTCAGCCCTCGTCGGTTTCGTCGACCAGCCAGTCGGGCGATTCGGCACGCACGTCCCGGCTAAAGGTCCACAGGTCGCGCGCTTCGATCGCATCGTTGAGCGAGCCAGCGACCACCTGGCCTTCGGCATTGCGGGTTACCGCGGCGATATCGGCGGTAAAGCGCACCGCGATCCGGGCATAGGGCGCCTGATAGCTGGCCGCGACGATCACCACATCGTCGATCCGCACCAGCCGGTTGTCGAGCGTCTCGCCCGCCGCCAGCCGCGCATCGATCGCGGCATTGAAGCCGGCCAGCACGTCGTGGTCACACAGCTGGGCCAGCGCCCCGCGCTCTGCCTTCCAGAACGCTTCCAGCACCATCCGGTAAGCGCTCTTGGCGCCGTCGAGGAAGACCAGCATGTCAAACCGGCGGTCGGCCGCAGAAATTTCGCGCAGGCCCCGCTCGATCGCCGGGGTGACCCCGGGAACCATCGCCCGCGGCGCCGAATTGCCGGCCTGGACGCCTTGCTGTTCGGGCACGAGCGGACGCGGCGGTTCGGCCTTGGGCTCAAGCCGGGGCTGCTCTTCACGCTCAGCGCGGCGCCCCAGCACCGAATAGAGCCGAAGGCCAAGAAAGGCGGCGATCATCGCAAGGATGACGATTTCGATGGTCTTGTCCAAGTTTCCGATCCCTGCCGCCAAGCCGCGGCTGCGCATTGCTCTACCTGCAAATAGGTAGTGTTGACAAATGAACAACGCGTGGACGCGCGTTTGACGTGCAAAATTTGCGACGAGGTTGCTGCTTGGCCACACCGGTGCTAGGCGCGCCGCCAATTCCTCCATTCTCTACCGAAAGCTTGGCCCGACATGTCCGACGAAAACGGCATCATCACCGACCTTGGCCTGGGCGCCCCTTTGCCCAACGGCGCCGATACCGCGCCGACCGCGGGGATCATCTCGCAGTACGTCAAGGATCTCTCGGTTGAGAACCCCAAGGCTCCGGAAAGCTTCCAGTGGACCGACGCGCCCCAGATCGACGTCCAGTTCAACATCGGCGCCCGACCGATCAGCGACGAAGTGACCGAGATCGAGCTCAAAATTACCCTCGAATCGAAGTGCGAAGGCGGCCATCAGTTCATCATCGAGCTGGCCTATTGCGGGCTGGTGGGGATGCGCAACATGGAAGAGGCGCACATGCACGCCTTCACCTATGCCGAAGCGCCGCGGATCTTGTTCCCGTTCGCGCGCCGGGTGATTTCCGACGCGGTGCGCGATGCCGGCTTCCCGCCGCTGATGCTTGAACCGATCGACTTCAACGGCATCTACATGGCCCAGATCGCCCAGCAGCAGGCCGCGGGCGAGGACGCCGAAGCACCGCTCGGCCAAGCCTGAGCGCCCGCCCCGGCGCGCACAGGGGAGCCGCGGACATGAACCTGCTCAAGTCCACCGGAATCATCGGCGGAATGACGCTGATCAGCCGGGTATTCGGCTTCGCGCGCGACATGATGCTCTCACGCCTGCTGGGCGGCAGCGCGATGGGCGATGCCTGGCAGATCGCCTTCCAGCTGCCCAACATCTTCCGCCGGCTGTTCGCTGAGGGCGCCTTCTCCGCTGCGTTCGTGCCGTTGTTCAACCGCCACATGGCTGAGGACGGCGAGCGCGATCATTCGTCTTCACAGCGCTTCGCAAATCAGACGCTTTCGGTGTTTCTGCCGACGCTGCTGGTGTTTTCGGCCCTGATGATCGCGGTGATGCCGTGGGTGATCTGGCTGATCGACGATTTTGGCCAGGGCGGGCGGACCACCGACACTTCGATCACGCTGGCCAGGATCGTTTTTCCTTACCTCGCGCTGATCAGCGTAATGACCCTGTTCGGCGCGATCCTCAATTCGATCAGCCGGTTCGCTGCGGTGGCCTTTGCCCCGGTGCTGATGAACCTGTGCATGATCGGGGCGATGCTACTGGCGATCTCCCGCGGGGTCTCGGGCGACCCCGGGGCCGTGGCCTACCACCTCGCCTGGTCGGTGACCCTGGCTGGAGTGCTGCAATTGCTGTGGCTCTACTGGCATGCCCGCCGCGCCGGCTTCCGCTTTACCGTCTCGCGCCCGCGGCTGACACCTGACGTGCGCCAGCTTGGCGTGCTGATCCTGCCCGCGGTGTTCGGCGCAGGGATCTATCAGATCAGCCGCTTCGTCGACCTGTTCTTCCTCGGCCGGCTGGAGGAGGGCTCGTTCGTGTTCCTGGCCTTGGCCGACCGGCTCAACCAGCTGCCCTTGGGGATCATCGGCATTGCCCTGGGCACCGCGATCCTGCCCGCGCTGTCGCGGTTTATCGCCCAGGACGACGCAGGCGGCGCCCAGCGGGTGCAAAGCAACGCAATCGAGCTTGGCCTGCTGCTGACTGTGCCGGCCGCGGTGGGGCTGTTCTGCGCCGCCCAGCCGCTGGTCAGCGCGTTCTACTATGGCGGCAAGTTCGGCGCGGATGATGTCGCTGCAACTTCGGGCGTGGTTGCCATGCTGGTGGTCGGGCTGCCGGCCTATGTCCTGGTCAAGGTGCTGACCCCCGGGTTCTTCGCGCGCCGCGATACCAAGACCCCGGTCTATACCGCCTTGGCCGCGCTGACGATCAACGTGGCGCTCAACCTTGTGCTGATCCCGGTGATGGGGGTTGCAGGGCTGGCGCTGGCGGGAGCGATCGCCGCCTGGATCAACTGCGCATTGCTCTACGCGATCCTGCACCGCCGCGGGCAGTTCACGATCGAGCCCGACCTGCTCGGCCGGATCGTGCGGATCCTGATCTCGGCCGCGGCGATGGGGGCGGTGATCTGGTATCTGGCGCCATTGGGAGCCGCGTATTACGGCGCTGGAGCCTGGGCGCGGGTCGGTGCGATCGCGGCGCTGGTCAGCGTCGGCGGCTTCGTTTACTTCGCGCTGGCCTGGCTGACCGGAGCGATCGACCGCAGCAAGATCGCCATGCTCACCCGCAAGCAACCACCGACCAACTGAGTAACCTCGCCATGCGCATCGTCTCCGGCATCCAGCCCACCGGCAGCCTCCACCTCGGCAACTACCTGGGCGCGATCCGCAACTGGGTGGCGATGCAGGACCAGGTCGCGGCGGAGGGCGGGCAGAGCTTGTATTTCCTCGCCGATCTCCACGCGCTGAGCCAGCCGCACGTCCCCGCCGAACTCCGCGCCAACACCCGCGAGATGGTCGCGGCGCTGGTCGCCTGCGGGATCGATCCGGCCAAGTCGGTGGTCTACAACCAGACCATGGTGCCGGCCAATGCCGAGCTGCAATGGCTGCTGAGCGGCACCGCGCGGATGGGTTGGCTGAGCCGGATGACCCAGTTCAAGGACAAATCAGGCAAGAACCGCGACAGCGTCTCGGTCGCGCTGTTCACCTACCCGGTGCTGCAGGCCGCCGACGTGCTGCTCTATCAGGCCACCCATGTGCCGGTGGGCGAGGACCAGAAACAGCACCTCGAGCTGGCGCGCGACATCGCCCAGAAGTTCAACAACGATTTCTGCCCCGAAGACCAACCGCTGTTCACTCTGCCCGAGCCGATCATCCCGCCCGAAGCCGCCCGGATCATGAGCCTGCGCGATGGTTCGGCGAAGATGAGCAAAAGCGATCCCTCGGACATGAGCCGGATCAACCTGACCGACGATGCCGACACAATCATGGCCAAGATCCGCAAAGCCAAGACCGACCCCGAACCACTGCCCGGCGAAGCCAAAGGCCTCGACGGCCGTCCCGAAGCGGCCAACCTGGTCGGGATCTATGCGGCGCTGGCTGGCCAGAGCGTCGATGGGGTGCTGAGCCAGTTCGCCGGCCAGGGCTTCGGCGCGTTCAAACCGGCGCTGGGCGAGCTGCTGGTCGAGCAACTGGCGCCGATCAACACCCGCTTCATCGAACTGCGCAAAGACCGCACCGCGCTCGACGCGATCCTGCGTACGGGCGCGGAGAAGGCCCGCGCGCTGGCAGAACCGACGCTGGCTGCGGCATATGAGGCGTTGGGGCTGGTCAGGTAATTCCTCCCCGGAACGGGGAGGATCTTTTGTCCCATTCAAGCACGATTAAGCCGCCTTGGCGCAGAACCGGTTCGCACCTAGGCTCTTGCGCAAATCCGATGGCGATTTGCGGTTGTGGCCAGGGATATTGGAGATTGGGGCTTATGTTGCACGAAAATCGCTCACCGCTGCGTCTGATGCGGGCTGCGCTGTTGCCGCTCTCGCTCCTGGCACTGGGCGCCTGCGCCACGCCGTTCAAGGCCGATGTCTCGCGCTATTCGGCCGCCGCCCTGCCGGCGCCGCAGGGCCAGTCGTTCGCGATTGTGGCGGACAATCCTGCGCTTTCCGGCGGGATCGAGTTCGGCCAGTACGCCAGCCTGGTCGGTAACCGGATGGCGTCGCTGGGCTATGTCCCCGCCGCCGATGCCGCCACCGCCGATCTGGTCGTGCGTTTCGACTACGGGGTCGACAAGGGCCGCGAGAAGGTCCGTTCCTCGGGCTTTACCGATCCGTTCTACAATTCCTGGCACGGCTACGGGCGCTATGGCGGCTTTTATGGCCGGCGCAGCTTCTATCACCCGCGCAGCATGTGGGGTTATGGCTGGTACGATCCCTGGTTCGATGGCTATGGCTATGAAAGCTACACCGTTTACAACAGCGGCATCGGCATGAAGATCGACCGCCGCGCCGATGGCCAGCGGCTGTTCGAGGGCAAAGCCGAAGCCGCCAGCACTTCCAATCGCTTGCCTTACCTGGTTCCTAACCTGGTCGAGGCGATGTTCACTGGCTTCCCCGGCAACAACGGTGAGACGGTGCGGATCAGCGTCGCGCCGGAGAAGAAACGCAAGAACTGAGGCTCGTGATCCTCCCTGTTTTTGCGTCAGCACAAACGGGGAGGTGGCGCGCCCATAGGGCGTGTCGGAGGGGTTTCTGCCCGACCGCACTACCCCTCCGACATTCGCTGCGCGAATGTCACCTCCCCATTTGGCTTCGCAAAATGGAGAGGATCAAGGATTGAGCGCAAACACTCCGCCGGTTGAGCCAAACCCGCCTTCGCCGCGCGCGGTCTCGTCCAGCTCGTCAACTGCCAGCCAGCTCGCGCGGGTCACCGGGGCAAGCACCAGCTGGGCCACCCGGTCGCCGCGGCGCACCGCGAAGGCCTCGGCGCCGAGGTTGATCAGGATCACCTTGAGCTCGCCGCGATAGTCCGAATCGATCGTACCGGGGGTGTTGGGTACGGTGATCCCGTGCTTGAGCGCGAGGCCCGAGCGCGGGCGGACCTGGATCTCGAAACCGGCGGGAATGGCCAGCGCGAGGCCGGTGGCGACCGCATGACGCGCGCCGGGAGCGATGGTCACATCCTCAGCCGCAACCACATCCATGCCCGCGGCGCCGTCGGTTGCATATTCCGGCAGTTCCAATCCCTCGCCATGCGGCAGCCGTTTCACCCGAACCGGAACCTCATTTGACAAGGGCATCGGCAATCCTTTCGACCAGCGCCTGAGCGACGCCCTCCTTTGGCATTTCCGGGAGCTCTTCGACAGCCTTGGCGGTGATGATATGCACGGCATTGACCTCGCCGCCCATCACCTCGCCCGAAACGTCGTTGGCGACGATCCAGTCGGCGCCCTTGCGCTTGCGTTTGTCCTTGGCGTGTTCGACGACCTTCTCGGTCTCGGCGGCAAACCCGATCACCAGTTTGGGGCGGTTGGTAGTGGTGGCAACCATCGCCAGGATATCGGGGTTCTCGGTCAGCCGCAGCGCCGGCGGAGCCGAACCGCGCTTTTTCATCTTCTCGGGCGCGATATCGACGCTGCGCCAGTCGGCTACTGCGGCAACCATCACCGCGCAATCGACCTTTGGCTCGTCATTGAGCGCGGCCTTGACCGCTTCGGCCATTTCCTGCGCGGTCTCGATATTGACGCGGTCGACCCCGCGCGGAGTCGGCAGCATCACCGGACCCGAGACCAGCGTGACTTTCGCCCCCATCCGCGCCGCGGCAGCGGCGATCGCATAGCCCTGCTTGCCCGAGGAGCGGTTGGCGATGTAGCGGACCGGATCGATCGGCTCGTGCGTCGGTCCCGCGGTGATCAGGATATGCTTGCCCGAAAGCGGACCTTCGAACGGCTCGTCGGGCTCATCAGGCGCGAAATCGGGTTGGCCGAGCAGCGGATCTTTGGCCAGTTCCTCGGCAAACGGTTGCGGGGCGCCATCCTTGTCGCCCGAGACCAGGTGGTTGATCGCTTCGGGGTCGGTCGGCGGGGCGGCCTTGGCCTTGCCCTTTTTGGACAGGATCGGGCTGGCCAGCAGCACTTCCGCAGGTGGCACCTCGACCGGTTCGAGCTCTTCGGGGAGCGGCCCGAGCAGCGCGTCGTCGAGTTCCTCTTCATCGGCAAGCGCATCGATCAGCGGCTTGAGCTGCTTCTTGCCGCGCGCGATCAACGCGCCAGAAAGGCCGCCAAGGCTGGGGTCCTCGCCCTCCAATTCGAACACCGCATCGGGCACCGGCGCGGGCAGCAGCAATGTCTCCTGGCCAAGCAACTGGCAGACCGCGTTCCATATGGCGATCGGCTCGGGCAGACGTCCGGGGCCGAATTCGCCGCAGGCCATCGGCCCCTCATCAGGATCGAGCACCGCGATCCCGCGATCGACCAGGGTCTTGAGGTTGGCCTGGGTGGCGGCGTGTTCCCACATCTTGACGTTCATCGCCGGCACGCAGAGCACCGGCTTGTCGGTGGCGAGTAGCAGCGTGGTCGCCATATCATCGGCGATTCCGTGGCCCATCTTGGCGATCAGATCCGCGGTCGCCGGGCAGACCACCACCAGATCGGCGCTGCGCGACAGCTCGATATGGCCCATCTCAACCTCGCCCTTGAGGTCCCACAAGGTGGTGTAAACGGGGTTCTCGCTGAGCGCGGCAAGCGTCATCGCGGTGATGAATTTGGAGCCGCCTTCGGTCAGCACGCAGCTAACCTCGCCGCCGCCCTTGCGGATCAGGCGGACGAGCTCGCAGGCCTTGTAGGCGGCAATGCCGCCGCCGACGACCAGCAGGATGCGTGGCGAACCCATGGTCACGCGCTTGTGCAACGACGAAACCCCCCAAGCAACCGCGAACTTCAACCGCGAAGTTCAAGCATCGCTTGCTTTCGGATTTCCCTGCTCCACAATGGCTAAATCGAAGTTAACGGGAGCAAACCGGCGATGCGTCTGATCCTCACCGCGCTGATCTTCCTGGTGGGTCTGTTCGACCTGTTCATGGCGTTCAATTTCCTGCTCAACCCGCAAGCGACCGCCGCAGGGTTCATCGGCCTCGCCCCGATCGGCACCCAGGGGCTTTCTTCGCTGCGCGCCGATTTCACCGCCTTCTTCGGCGTCACCGCGGTGTGCATGATGCTGGGCGCCTGGCGCCGCAACGGCGATCTGTTGCTGGTTCCTGCAGCGCTGATGGGGGTGGTGGCGATTGTCCGCGCGCTCAGCCTGACCCTCGACGGAGCCTATCCTGGCTGGCCCGTGCTGATGGCGGGAGAAATCGTCCACGTCGTCCTGCTGGTCGCCGCCTGGCGGGTGCTGCCGCACCACAAAATCGAGGAACTGACGGGTTAAGAAGGAAAAGCGCGCGCCCACAGCGACCGCGCCGCCCTCGGCACGAACGCCAGACCGAGGAACATCGCCGGGGCGATGATTGCACCCCAATAGAAATTGTCAGGCCGCCCAGCGATCATGAAGGCAAGGCCGTAGCCAAGGTAGAGCAAGGTGGCGAAGACACCGGCATCGCATTTCCACCCGGCCCAGCCGAAAATCATCAGCACCACCGCGGGTCCGGCCAGGAAATGCGGCAGAAACCGCAGGTTGCTGGACAGCACCACGTTGGACAGCCAGCCCGACAGCCCGCGCAGCAGCAGCCAGTCCGGCCCCTCCGGGTCGCCGGCAAGAACTTGCGCCTGGACCAGCTGCAAGTGCCACGCAAGGCCCGCGAAGAACACCGCGATCAGCGCGCTCCAGGCCGCGCCTTCCTTCCAGTCGCGGCGCCAGAATGCCATCGCCGCCAGCAGCATCACGAACGGCAGCGCGTGTTCGCGGATCGCCAGCGCCAGCGCTGCCGCAACCAGCGCCGCGCCGTACTTGCGCCCGGGGCGGTGGAGGCCAAAGGCCAGCGCCAGCAGCATCCCCGCCCACAGCTCGTGCAGCACGAAGTAATAGGCGTTGAGCCCCAGGCTGGCCCCCAGGAACACCAGCGCGGTGCCGATCGGCTGGTAGCGCTTGCCGCCCGGTTCTTCGCCCAGTCGTTGCCACCACGCCCACAGGACGGCGAACATCAGCACAATTGCAGCGGCAAACACCGGCCAGCGCTCGTCAGGTCTGGCCTCGCCCGGGGCCAGTTTGCCCAGCCCCATGATCGCATAGGCCAGGGTTGGCAGCCGCACCGCCACGCCCGGGCGCAGCGGATAGTCAGAGCTACGATGCTCCTGCGCCGCTACCGCGTAGTAATCCTCACCCTTGCCGATCCGCTCGATCACCCGGTCGTACAACGCCAGATCATCGTCGCGCGGGCGCTCGGCCCCGGCAACCTTGGCGCCGGTGATGTTTTCAACGAACCCGGCGGTGGTGGTGATCTTCTGCTCGCCCGCAGTTATCGGCACCAGCGCCGCGGCGATCACCAGCAAGCCCACCGCAAACAGCAGCAACCGCGCGCGAAACCGCGGCCAGTGGGCGAACCGGTCATTGGATGGTGCGGCGGTCATTTCCATGGTTTCCCCTTGATGACCTTCTAGCAATGCCGCGAATCGCGGCGCAAGGTCTTGCAATCCACTCCGGGGATAAAGGCGTTAGCTTGCCATTCAGTCCTGCTGTCCTACATTGGCTGGTGAAAGGACCTCGTGTCGCCATGAACAACAATGAAGAGCAGCCCAGCGGCAACCCCTGGGTAAAGAGCCTGCTGATCTGGGGCGGAGTGTTCCTGGCACTGCTGGTCGTGGTCTCGATGTTTGGCTCGAAGACCGAGGTTCCCGGCACCGCGATCTCTTATTCGGACTTCCGCCAGAAGGTCGAAGCCGGTGAGGTGGCCACGGTCGAGGTCAGCGAAAAGCGCATTACCGGCACTTTCAAGACCGCAAAGGCGGGCGAGGAAAGCAAGGCTTTCACCACCATTCCGCTGCCCAACGACCCAACCCTGCCCGCGCTGCTCCAGCAAAGCGGGGTCAAGTTCGATGGCAAAGCACCCGAGGAACCCAACTATTTCGCGCTGACCTTGCTCAACATTCTGCCGTTCCTGCTGCTGCTGGGGCTGGCGTTCTTCGCGCTGCGTCAGGTCCAGAAGGGCGGCGGCGCCGGCGGGGCGATGGGCTTTGGCAAAAGCAAGGCCAAGATGCTGACCGAACGCCAGGGCCGGGTGACCTTCGCCGACGTTGCCGGGATCGACGAAGCCCGCGAGGAGCTGGAGGAGATCGTCGATTTCCTCAAGGATCCGCACCGCTTCTCCAAGCTCGGCGGACAGATCCCCAAGGGCGCGCTGCTGGTTGGCTCACCCGGCACCGGCAAGACCCTGCTGGCGCGCGCGATCGCGGGCGAAGCGGGAGTACCGTTCTTCACCATTTCAGGTTCGGACTTCGTCGAAATGTTCGTCGGCGTCGGCGCCAGCCGGGTCCGCGACATGTTCGAGCAGGCCAAGAAGAACGCGCCGTGCATCGTCTTCATCGACGAGATCGACGCGGTCGGTCGCCACCGTGGCCATGGCCTGGGCAATTCCAACGACGAGCGCGAGCAGACCCTCAACCAGCTGCTGGTCGAAATGGACGGGTTTGAAGCCAACGAGGGCATCATCATCATCGCCGCGACCAACCGGCCTGACGTGCTTGATCCCGCGCTGCTCCGCCCCGGCCGATTTGACCGCCAGGTGGTGGTGCCGCTGCCCGATATCGAAGGGCGCGAGAAGATCCTGGGCGTGCACATGAAGAAGGTGCCGCTGGCGCCCGACGTCGATCCGCGGATCATCGCTCGTGGTACACCCGGCTTCTCCGGTGCGGACCTCGCCAACCTGGTCAACGAGGCGGCGCTGCTCGCCGCGCGGCGCAACAAGCGGCTGGTGGCGATGCAGGAATTCGAGGACGCCAAGGACAAGGTGCTTATGGGCGCCGAACGGCGCAGCATGGTGATGACCGAGGACGAGAAGAAGATGACCGCCTATCACGAGGCCGGCCACGCCATCGTCTCGGTGATGGAGCCGGCTTCGGATCCGATCCACAAGGCCACGATCATCCCGCGCGGCGGCGCGCTGGGCATGGTCATGCGCCTGCCCGAGCGCGACAGCTATTCCTATCACCGCGACAAGATGCACGCCAACCTCTCGGTGGCGATGGGCGGGCGCGTGGCGGAAGAGCTGTTCTTCGGCCACGACAAGGTCAGCTCGGGCGCCAGTTCCGATATCCAGTACGCTACCGGTCTGGCGCGCAACATGGTCACCCGCTGGGGCATGTCGGACAAGCTAGGGCCGCTGCTCTATGAGGAAACCCAGGAGGGTTACCTGGGCTATGGCGGTTCGCAGCGGACGATGAATTCGGCCGAAACCAACAAGCTGATCGACAGCGAAATCCGTTCGCTGGTCGACGGCGCCCACAAACGCGCCACCGCGATCATCAAGAAGGACGTCAAGAAATTCGAGCTCCTCGCCGAAGCGCTGCTCGAATACGAAACGCTGACCGGCGACGAGATCAAGGAGCTGCTCGAAACCGGCAAGCTTGATCGCCCCGAAACCCCCGTGGGGTCCACCACGGTCCGCCCGGTCAAAGGCTCGGCGGTCCCCAAGACCGGCAAGCGGTTTGCGGGGGCTTCGGCCTGATGCGGCGCCGCGTGCGGCTGACAGCGCTGGCATTGCTCGCCCTCTCGGCCCCCGCGTTAGCGGTCGGTGGAGACATGAGCGTCGCGACTTTTCTGGCCAAGGCCGACGCGCTGAGAGCAAAGGGGTTCATGGCGCTGGGATCGAGCGACATTGGCTTGCTACGCTCCGAAGGCCAGGCCGCGGGGCTGGCCTACAAGGCCCGGCTTGAGGGCGAGCGCAAGGCCGGTAAGCCCAGCTCGTGCCCGCCCAAAGGCACCAAGGTCGCCTCGGACAAGCTGATGGCGTTCCTGCGCACTTATCCCGAGCCGGCCCGCCCGCGCACATCGATGAAGACGGCGATCGCCGACTACTTCATCAAGACCTATCCCTGCGGGTGAGGTAATTGGGGCCGGACCTGCCGGCCCCACACATTACCCCTCGTAATCGCCGCCCAGCGAGGTGTTGCGCACCGGCGCCGCGGCGGTGATCCGCAGGGCTTCGGCCGACTGGCTGAGCGAGCCGATTTCGTCGGCCTCATCGTCATCGTCGGGCAGGACCCGCTGGAGCGAGCCGATCACCGATTCCTTGAGGTTTTCGGGACGGACGGTCTGTTCGGCGATCTCGCGCAATGCGACCACCGGGTTCTTGTCGCGGTCACGCTCAATGGTGATTTCTGCCCCGCCCGAAATCTCACGCGCGCGCTGCGCGGCGAGCAGCACCAGGTCAAAACGGTTGGGGATCTTGTCGACACAGTCTTCAACGGTAACGCGCGCCATCGGGCACTCCAGTTCAGGCAAATCCGGGAAAGCGCGGCTGATAGGCGCAAGAGCATTGAGAAGTCAAGAAAAAATCGTATAAGTTATTGATATATAGTTGTTATATTAGAGAATCGTCTTCCCTCTTGATGGGGGAAAGCGGTCGCTGACATCAATCGTAACTATGCGCGCCAGCCGCGTCTTCGGCGAGATCGCTGAACCGGGTGATCCGCTCTTCAAAGCGCATCCGCACCTTGCCGGTCGAGCCATGGCGCTGCTTGCCGACAATCAGTTCGGCAAGGCCGTAGACCCGCTCCATGTCCTCGGCCCATTTGGCGTGGGCTTCGTGGGTCTTGGCGTCGTCGCCTTCGTCGGGGCGCTTGGGTTCCTTGTTGCGGATGTAATAGTCCTCGCGGAACACGAACCAGACCATGTCGGCGTCCTGCTCGATCGAGCCCGATTCGCGCAGGTCCGACAATTGCGGGCGCTTGTCATCGCGCTGTTCGACCGCGCGGCTAAGCTGCGAGAGCGCGATCACCGGCACCGAGAGTTCCTTGGCGAGGGTCTTGAGCCCGCGGCTGATCTCGGAAATCTCGTTGACGCGGTTGTCGGTGGCCTTGCCCGAACCCTGGAGCAGCTGGAGGTAATCGACCACCACCAGTCCGATGTTGTGGCGGCGCTTGAGGCGGCGGGCGCGGGTGCGCAGTGCGGCGATCGACAGGGCGGGCGTATCGTCGATGTAGAGCGGCAGCTCGGCAAGCCGCTGACTGGCGTAGGAGAGCTGCTGGAAATCGTCGCGGCTGATCTTGCCCATCCGCAGCGCTTCGCTACTGATTCCCGATTGCTCGGCGAGGATCCGGGTAGCGAGCTGGTCGGCGCTCATTTCGAGGCTGAAGAAGGCGGTTGCCGCGCCCACTGATTTGTCCGCGGCGATCCCGTCGGCCAGATCGCGGCGGAGCCGATCGGCGGCGTTGAAGGCGATGTTGGTGGCGAGCGAAGTCTTGCCCATGCCGGGGCGCCCGGCAAGGATGATCAGATCGCTATTGTGCAGCCCGCCAACCTTCTCGTTGAGCGAGGTCAGCCCGGTGGTCTTGCCCGAGATATGCCCGCCCGAAAGCAGCGCCTGTTCGATCATGCCCAGCGCGGTGCGGGTGGCCACGGCAAAGTCCTGCGCCTCGCTGCCGGTCGCAGCGCCCTCGGCAACCTGATAAAGCGCCGCTTCGGCCTGGGCGACCTGCTCCATCGGCGCGACGCTTTCCGACGTATCGAGCGCCGAATTGACCAGATTGCGACCGACCGAAACCAGCTCGCGCAGCAAGGCCAGGTCATAGATCTGCTGGGCCAGCTCGCGCGGGGCGAGCAGCCCCTGACCGTCTGCTGTGAGCCGGGCGAGATAGGCCGCGCCGCCCAGTTCCTTGAGCGCCTCGTCGGCCTCGAAATAGGGTTTGAGCGTGACCGGGGTGACCACCGCATTGCGATCGAGCAGCTGCTGGATGCGCCCGTAGATGCGGCTGTGGACCGGCTCGAAGAAATGCTCGGGCCGCAGCGGAACGGTCAGTTCCTCGATCGTCCGGTTATCGATCAGCGCGGCGCCGAGGAACGCCGCCTCAGCCTCAAGATTGGAAGGCAATGCGCGCACCGGCGCTTCGTCGTGGCGGGCAAGTATGAGGGGTTCGGCCATGGGAGGCGATCCATGCGCGCAAGGCAGAGCAGGCGCAAGGAGGCAAGACAGTCGCAGGGCTGTGGATAGCGGGGACGGAATCATTCCTCCCCGTACCGGGAGGAAGCCCCCTTGCCCCGCAATTGTGCATCTGCGAAAAGCCGCGCGCCATGGCCGACCCGCGGATCATCCACATCGAGCTCGACGAAGCCACGATTCTGTGGCGCAACGCCGATATCGAGCAGGAACGCCGGATCGCGATCTTTGACCTGATCGAGGAAAACAGGTTCAAGCCGAGCCGCGCCTGGGAGGCCGGGCATCAGGGGCCCTACCGCCTGCGACTGGCGGTAGAGGAAGGCCGCCTGTCCTTCGAGGTCGCCGACGCGGACGGACAGATGCTCGAAACCCTGATCCTTGGCCTCGGCCGGTTCCGCCGTCCGATCCGCGACTATTTCGCGATCTGCGATTCGTATTATCAGGCGATCCGCAAGGCCACCGCGAGCGAGATCGAGACGATCGACATGGCCCGGCGCGGGGTTCACAACGAGGCGGCGGAAATGCTGCTCGAGCGGCTTGAGGGCAAGGTCGAAACCGACCACGCCACCGCTACGACGGCTCTTTACCCTGATCTGCGTCCTGCATATCAGGGGGTAGAGGTTCGCAAGGGCATAACATGAGACGCAAGAGTTCCAGCCGCACCCGGCTACGCCTGCTTGGCGCGGTGGTGCTGATCGGCCTGATCGCCGCCGGCTACCTGTGGTGGGATCTGCGCCATTGGCAGCCGCCGACCGCTGTCTGGCCGCTGCAAGGCGCCGAGATTGGCGCCGAGGATGGCCTGGTTGACTGGAAAGCGCTGAAGGCCACTGGCGCCGATTTCGCCTATCTCGATGCTTCGGCCAGCGCATTTGCCCGCGACGATGGCTTCACCCGCAATTTTGACGAGGCCCGCGCGGCCGAGCTGCTGCTGGGTGCGGTCCACCGCTATGACCCATGCCAGCCGGCCGAACGGCAGGCCGCCAACTTCGTTACCGTCGTGCCGCGCGATGCCGCGATGCTGCCCCCGGCGGTCGATCTGCAACTGCTGGCCGACCTCTGCCCGGTCAAGGTCAGCGATGCCGCGGTCCTGAGCGAACTCACCACGTTCCTCAACCAGATCGAGACCCACACCGGCAAGGCCGCGATCCTCAAGCTTTCCAGTGTTTTCGAAGATCGTTATCACGTCGCCGCGGCGATCGATCGCAACCTGTGGCTGGTCCGGACCCGCTTCCAGCCCGACTATGCGGGCCGGCCATGGATGCTGTGGACCGCCAACAACGCGCTGGCCAATCCGGCGGCGCAGGAGCCGGTACGCTGGATGGTGGTGCAGCAATGACCTGGAGCCGCGAAAGCTTGATCGAGGCCGCCCGCAGCGCCGCGGCGCAGGCCTATGCGCCCTATTCCAGCTTCCACGTCGGCGCGGCGCTGGGCTTTGCCGATGGTTCGGTGGTGACCGGCGCCAATGTCGAGAACGCCAGCTACGGTCTGGCGCTGTGCGCCGAGACCGTCGCGGTGGCCAAGGCCTTGTCCGAAGCATGGCGGGGCGGGCTGGAGGCGGTGGCGGTTATCGGCGGCAGCCAAGGCGCGGTCGGCATGGGCGATCCGGTCACCCCGTGCGGGCGTTGCCGCCAGGTGCTGCACGAACTGGCGCAGCTGGGCGCCAGCGATCCGCTGGTGTGGTGCGTGGGGGATAGCGAGGTGCTGGAACTGCGCCTGTCCGACCTGCTGCCGCGCGCGTTCGGGCCGTCAAGCTCTAGGTTAGAGCCCTGCGAACGGGTTCATGATCGACGCGCGGACCGATTCATTGGTCGCCAGCATACCGAAGACGAACACGCTAATCGAAATCAGCAGCGCCTTCAGCAGCGGGTCCATCCGGTTGAAATCCTGCATTGCCGCAATCCCTCGCAAACTGAGCGAAAAGTGAACTGCGACCGGGACCAGCGAATAGTATGGTTAAACCCGGATTAATTGTACGAAATCGACTAAATTTCATACCGTTACCAACAATAAACTTCGCTTCGGACCAGGCCGGATCTAACCAACCGCTTTGATCCAATGCGATACTTTCAGTTCATCCCGCTTCCAGCCATTCCAGCAGCGCACCCAGGCATTCACGCCCCAGCATCGCGCTGCGCTCGGCGCTCCAGCCTTGATTCGGGCAAGGCAGGTCGTTGTTGTCCTTGAACGGCATTTCCAGCGTCATCGCGGTCGCGCCAAACCGTTCGGCCAGCTGGTTGGTCGACATGGTCAGGTTGGCTTTGCCCTTGCGCGCCACCGGATAGCCCAGTCGGGTCTGGAAATCGGGTGTACGCCGCGCGAGGATTGCCTTGTAGCGGTCAAACCCGGCCTGCTGCCCCTCGTTCCACGACGGGATACCCTCGAACCCGGCCAGGAACACCGCAGGGATAGCTTCATCGCCGTGGACGTCGATCGCGAAATCGACCCCGGTCGCGTCCATCGCATTGCGGATCGCCAGTACCTCGGGCGATTTCTCCGCGCTGGGGCTGGCCCATTCGCGGTTGAGGTTCACCCCCACGGCGTTGGTCCGCAGGTGCCCGCGCACCGAGCCGTCGGGGTTGGCATTGGGGACGATGTGGAAGCTGCAGAGCTGGCGAAGCTTGCGCCCGACCGGATCGGCTGGATCGGTCAGGCAAGCGATCGCGCCTTCCATCCACCATTCGGCCATGGTCTCGCCCGGATGCTGGCGGGCATAGAGCCAGACCTGCTTGTCGCCCGTCGCCAAGATCGAGGCAATCGATCGTCCGGCCATCGCAGCTGCGGCCGAGCACGCGGTGGCTGACCCCTTCGGCCAGCGATGCTTCGGCGATCAGGTCCTGATGCCGCTCCCACGAGTATGGCGCGAAATAGGCGAACCAGGCGAGGTCGGCTTGCGGTGTGTAGCGGATGGTCAGCGTGCCTTCGTCGGCATGGGCATCGAAGTGACTATCCGCGCGGCCCCAGTATGCGCGGTCTTCAGTCACGGCAGCGCGGTAATCGCTCCACCCGCCGGGATAGGCTGAATGGTTGAGCCCGGTGATCTTGAGGGTCAGCTCGCGCCCCTGCGCAGCGCTGACCCGGAAATGGAACCACTGGAAGAAGTCGGACTGGTGGTCCTTGCGGATCGCCAGACGTGCTTCAGTGCCTTCAATCCCCAGCACCGCGATGTTCCCGGAATCGAATGCCGCATCGATTTCTATCTGGCTCATTTGACCGCGATCGTTTCGCCCGACACGCCAGGGAATCCCTGGAACAGCGCCGCGGCCAGTTTCGGCGCGGCCAGGCCGGTTTCGGACAGCGGCGATTTCACGCTGGCGGTGAAGCTGGCGCGGCCTTCCCACAGCGATTGGCCGCTGGCGCGATCCTTGATCATCACCCCCAGCTCGGTCTCGATCTGCTCGGCCGGCTTGGGCGAGAGGTTGAGCCCGATCCCCAGGCCAACGCCCGAACCGTAAGACCCGGTCGAGCCGCCGACCCCGACGCTGACCGGGCCCGACGCGCGTTCTGGCCGGTAAGTGGCGCGCGCCAGCCGCAGCTCGGCAAGCTGGGTACTGGCCGCGCCCGCTGGGGCCTCGCTATAGCCCAGCAAGACCAGCTGGCGCAGCACCGCGGCCTTGTAGCTCTGCCATTCGAGCGAGGCGCCGTCGGTGCCCGGCGCCGGTTCGACTGCGATTATCCCCTTGCCCAGCGCCGCGATATCGGGCGCATGGAAGCGCGTAACCTCTACCGGGCCAACCGGGGTGACGCAGCCGGACAGACCGGCGCAGGCAGCAAAGGCCAGCGTAATCAGGCTTTTTTTCATCGCAAGACACTCCATTTGCCACGAAACTGACGCCTTGCGCATGGACTGGCAAGGTTTGCCCGACCATTAACCACTTAATTCCCGATGCATGTTAGGCGAAATCTTACAATGACCAGCAATCCCCCCGTCCTCGTCACCGGCGGCGCCGGCTATATCGGCAGCCACGCCGTTCTTGCCCTCAGCGATGCCGGGTGGCCGGTGGCGGTGATCGACAACCTGACCACCGGTTTCCGCTGGGCCGTGCCCGAGCAGGTGCCGTTCTATCAGGGCGATATCGAGGATGGCGCGCTGCTGGCGCGGATCTTCGCCGAGCAGGGGACGCGCGCGGTGATGCATTTCGCCGGGTCGATCATCGTCCCCGAATCGGTCGAGAACCCGCTCAAATACTATCACAACAACACCGCCAAGAGCCGCGCGCTGATCGCCGCGGCGGTAACGGCCGGGGTGCCGCATTTCATTTTCAGCTCGACCGCGGCGACCTATGGCATTCCCGAGGTCTCGCCGGTGACCGAAGACAGCCCGCGTCTGCCGATCAATCCCTATGGCATGTCAAAGCTGATGACCGAGATCATGCTGGGCGACGTTGCCAAGGCGCATCCGCTCAACTTCTGTGCGCTGCGTTATTTCAACGTCGCCGGGGCCGATCCGCGCGCGCGCACCGGGCAGTCGACCGCTGGCGCGACTCACCTGATCAAGGTTGCGGTCGAGGCAGCGCTGGGCAAACGCGGCCATGTCGAAGTGTTCGGGACCGACTATGCCACGCCCGACGGCACCGGGGTGCGCGATTACATTCACGTCAGCGATCTGGCGGCGGCGCATGTGCTGGCGCTTGAAGCGCTGATTGCCGAGCCGGAGCGCTCGCTGACGATGAACTGCGGTTATGGCCGCGGCTTCTCGGTGCTCGAAGTGCTCGATGCGGTCGACCGGGTCACCAACCAGACCATCAACCGCGTGCTCAGCCCGCGCCGGGCGGGTGATCCCGATGCGCTGATTTCCGACAATCACCGGATCAAGGCGACGCTGCCGTGGGTGCCGCAGTATGCCGATCTCGACACGATCGTGGCCCATGCGTTGCAATGGGAACGCAAACTCTCCGAGATCCGGGGTGATGCTTGACTTGACGCTGACTCGTCCGTAACGGCCCGGCTTCAGTTTTTGCGGCCCGTGCCGCCCGAGGATACCCATGAAGATTCGCAACAGCCTCAAGTCGCTCAAGGACCGTCACCGCGACAACCGCGTGATCCGTCGCCGCGGGCGCACTTATGTGATCAACAAGACCAACCGCCGCTTCAAGGCGCGCCAAGGCTGATTGAAGCCGTAGTCTTCGATGTCGGCAATGTGCTGTTCCGGTGGGAGCGGCACCTGCCCTTCGAACGCCTGATCCCCGATGCCGCCGAACGCGCCAGGTTTCTCGACACCGTAATCCCGCTCGAATGGCACGGCCAGCACGATGCCGGTCGCCCCGCCGCCGAGATGATCGCCGAGCGCAGCGCGGAATTTCCCGAGCACGCGCACTTGATCGGCGCCTGGCTGACCACATTCAACGAAAGCGTCCCCGGCCCGGTTCCGGGCAGCGTCGAACTGGTCGAAGAACTGCACACGGCGGGGGTGCCGCTTTACGCGATCACCAACTTCGGTGCCGATACCTGGGCCGGCTTCGCCCCGACTGCGCCGCTGTTCGAGCGCTTCCGCGACGTGGTTGTCTCGGGAGTTGAGAAGCTGGCCAAGCCGGGTGAAGCAATCTACCGGCTGGCCGAGCGCCGCTTTGGCCACGCTCCCAAAGCCATGCTGTTCATCGACGACAGCCTGCCCAACGTCGAAACCGCCCGCGCACTCGGCTGGCACGGCCACCACTTCCGCGACGCCGCGAGCCTGCGCGCCGAACTGGTCGGGCGCGGGGTGCTGGCGTGAAAAAGTGGCCCCCGTCCAATCAAGGACGGAGGCCTTAGGGGGCTGTCAGGAATTCCTGGGGCCTCGGGTGGAGGGGGTCGGGGGACCCGAAGCCCTGTCGCGGTCAGGAAGCCGCGTTGCAGCGCTGCAATTCGTCAGCGCTGAACTCGCCCTTGGGGGTGACGAATTCGGAAACCGGGCCGAACGCCTTGACCACCTTGACGCAGGTGGTCAGCGGCCGCGAACCGTCTTCCTTGCCGGCGCAGGAAGCGCCTTCGCACTTCCACATCGCGCCGTTGACGATCTTCTTGGCCGGAGCCTCGATCGCGCTCGAAAGCGTCGCCTTGTAGCCTGGGGCGGTGCCGGCAAAGGCCGGGGTGGCAGTGGCCGAGAAGCTCAGCACGGTACCCACCAGCGCAAGGCCGGCGGTGAACAGGGTGCGGGTCAGCGGCTGCGAAATTGCCATGGTCATATCAAATCCCTTTCGTGTCGGCAGGCAGGGATCGAATGGTCCTGGGAGGGAGAACGTCGATTTGCGTTGCGAATCACTACCTATTGCATTAGGTTTCTAGTTGCAACCAAAAACTGATTGCGGATTGAAACTTTTTTTAGTCGGCCTGAAAGCCACATTGCGCTAAGGTCGATTCGGGAATGGGGATCGCAACGATGGGTAAACTGACCGAACCGCTGAACGATATGGCCAATTGCGGCCTGCCCGCGGCGCTGGAAGTGATGGGCGAACGCTGGAGCTTCATGATCCTGCGCGCCGCCTTCAACGGCCTCCATCATTTCGAGGAATACCTCGGCGCGCTCGGCATCGCCCGCAACATCCTCTCCAACCGCCTCGCGCGCCTCGTCGAACACGGGATCATGAAGCGCGAGGCCCTGGCCGAAGACCGCCGCAAGATCGAATACCGCCTGACCGACAAGGGCCTCGACCTGCTCCCCGCCATGCTCGCGCTGCGCCAATGGGGCGAGAAGTACGGCTGCGGCGTGCCCAACAATCCGGTGCTCTGCGACGAACGTGACGGGCTTCCCGATCGCCGCGATCGGGATCCACGCGCAGCGACGGCCGGCGGCTTGGGCCGAAGGAGCTGTGCTGGCTCGATCAGGCGGACGTAGGCCGGGGACACGATGAGCTGACCCACCGCATGTGCTGCCGGTGCTGGATGCGTTGGGGTAAGAACTAGCTCCGCGGAGCCAGCCGGCGATAGCTCAGCGCCTCGGCGACATGGATCCGCCCGACCCCCTCGCTCCCCGCCATATCCGCGATCGTCCGCGCCACCCGCAGCATCCGGGTGTAGCCGCGCGCGGAGAGGCGCATCGCTTCCGCCGCCTGCAGCAGCAGCTTGCGGCCGGGTTCGTCGGGGGTGGCGTGCTGCTCCAGTAGATCGCCATCGAGTTCGGCGTTGCTGCGTTTGCCAGTGCCGGCCATCCGCTCGGTCTGGACCGCTGCGCGCCGCCGCGACCCGCGCGGCGACTTCGGCGCTGCCCTCTGCTGGCGGCGGCAGGGCGAGGTCGGCGGCGCTGACCGGGTCGACATCGACGTGGAGGTCGATGCGGTCGAGCAGCGGGCCCGAGACCTTGCTCTGGTAGTCCGCCGCCGCACCTCGGCGCGCGCGAGCAGCCCAGCGCCGGATCGCCGAGATGGCCGCAGCGGCACGGGTTCATCGCCGCGACCAGTTGCACTCTTGCGGGGAAGGTGACGTGGGCATTGGCGCGGGCGACGTCGACTACCCCGGTTTCGAGCGGCTGGCGTAGCGAATCGAGCACCGCGCGCTGGAATTCGGGGAGCTCGTCGAGGAACAGCACGCCGAGATGGGCGAGGCTGACCTCGCCGGGACGGACCCTGAGCCCGCCGCCGGTCAGCGCCGCCATCGAGGCCGAGTGGTGCGGGGTGCGGAACGGGCGGGTGCGGCTGATCCGGCCGTCCAGCAGCGTGCCGGCGACCGAGGAGACCATCGACACTTCGAGCGCCTCGGCAGAAGTCAGCGGCGGCAGGATCCCCGGCAGGCAGCTCGCCAGCAGGCTCTTGCCCGCACCTGGCGGCCCGATCATCAGCAGGTTGTGGCCCCCGGCGGCGGCAATCTCGAGCGCGCGCTTGGCGGTTTCCTGGCCCTTGACCATCTTGAGGTCGGGGCCGAAGCCTGGCGGCTCGGCCACGCCCGGGCTCAGGCTGGGGCAATTGCTGCACCCCCTTGAGGTGGTTGAGCAGGCTGACCAGATTGGGCGCGGCGATCACCGCCACCCCGCTGGCCCAGGCCGCCTCGCTGCCCTGCACCGCCGGGCAGATCAGCCCCTTGTCTTGTCCCGAGGCATGGAGCGCGGCGAGCAGTACCCCCGGCGAAGCGGCGAGCCGGCCATCGAGCGCGAGTTCCCCCACCGCGACGAAATCGCCGAGCTGTTCGGCATCGGTCACGCCCATCGCGGCAAGCAGCGCCAGCGCGATCGGCAGATCGTAGTGCGAGCCTTCCTTGGGCAGATCGGCGGGCGAGAGGTTGATCGTGATCCGCTTGGGCGGCAGCGACAGCCCCATCGAGGCGAGCGCGGCATGGACCCGCTCCTGGCTTTCCTTGACCGCCTTGTCGGGCAGCCCGACGACGTTGAACCGCGGCAGCCCCGGCGCGATCTGGCACTGCACCTCAACGCCGCGCGCCTCCAGCCCCAGGTAAGCCACCGTCTGAACCAGCGCGACCAAGCTTTGCCCCCGTTGAACTGCGTAACTTGCGGGTGATGGCCCAGGGTTGGCTCCCTGTCGAGAGGGCCAAGCCATTGTCGAGGCAACTCCATCTTAACCCTCACCATTGCCAGTGCGGTAACAGGCTAGCGGGCGATAGGGCTGGGATGCACCGCTGGTTCGCCTTCCTGTTGCCTCTGCTCGCGCTCGTCGCTGCTCCTGCTGCGGCTGAGGAGGTGACGGTCAGCACCACGGTTTACGAGACCGCCGCGGGGACGGTGACCGAGACGGTCGAGACGACCACTTACTACACCGAGGGCGGTTCGGAGCGGTTCGTTTCCGTCCAGCCGGCCGCGGTGCCGCAAGGGGTCGCGCGGTTCGGGCCGTTCCGGGTGCTCGATCCGGGCCGGGCTGCGCTGGTCGACGTGACCGATGCCGACAGCCCGGCGCAGTTCGCGGCACTGCTCAGAGCCTTCCCCGGGATCGCGCTGATCGAGCTGATCGAGTGCCCCGGCACCGAAGACGACCGCGCCAACCTCAGGCTGGGGCGAATGATCCGCGCGCGTGGCATTGCCACGCACGTGCCGGCCGGGGGCTCGGTGCGCTCAGGGGGCGTCGAGCTGTTCCTGGCCGGCACACGGCGGATCGCCGATCCCGGCGCCGAGTTCGCGGTCCACTCGTGGGAAGACGAGGATGGGCGCGAGGCCAAGGACTACCCAGCCAATGCCCCGGAAAACCGTGCCTACATCGATTATTACCGCGAAATGGGGATGGCGGAAGGCGCAGCAGCCAGCTTTTACGCGATGACCAACTCGGTACCGTTCGAGCAAGCCAAGTGGTTCGGAGCTGAGGAAATGGGCCGCTGGGTGCGGCTGGACTGAGGCGAGAGCCTTGACTCAGGTCGCACCAGAGCTTAACGGCCCGCTCCTGATCAGCGGTCGCCTTAGTGGCGGCCCCTCTATTGAAATTTACCGAGGTTCCCATGAAGCGCACTTTCCAGCCCAGCAATCTTGTCCGCGCGCGCCGCCACGGCTTCCGCTCGCGGATGGCGACGGTTGGCGGGCGCAACGTGATCCGCGCGCGCCGCGCCCGTGGCCGCAAGAAGCTTTCGGCCTGAGCGACACGCCGCAAATGTCCGTCCTAACCCGGCGGGCTGACTTCATCGCTGCGAACCGGGGCTTGCGCGTGGCACGTCCCGGTTTTGTTTTGCTGGTGAACCCGAACGCGAACGATGCTCTGCGCTTCGGCATCACCGTCACCACCAAGATCGGCAATGCGGTAGTCCGCAACCGGATGAAGCGCCGTTTCCGCGCGCTGCTGCGCGAGCTGCTGCCGTTGCAGGGCCTGCCCGGCCATGATCACGTGCTGATCGGCCGCGAAGGCGGGATCGAACGTGATTTTGCCAAGCTCCGCGAGGAACTGGCCGCTGCGCTGGCTCGCGCCGCAGAGGGCAAAGGCGATCCGCCGCGCCGCAGAAAACCGCAATGAAACGCCTGCTCATCCTGATCGCGCGGGGCTGGCAGCTGGGCCCTTCGCGAGTGCTGCCGTCCAGCTGCCGCTATGCCCCGTCGTGCTCGCAATATGCGATCGAAGCGCTGGAAAAATACGGCGCGATTAAGGGTGGCTGGCTGGCGGCGAAGCGGCTATTGCGCTGCCACCCTTGGGGGGGACACGGGTTCGACCCGGTGCCTTGACCGGCGCTTAGACCCTCCCCATCTGACCAGAACATACGCACTAGCAGGGGCGCAGCCTTCCGTGGACAAGCAGAACTACCGTAACATCGTCCTTGCCGGGGTGCTGACCCTTGTGATCCTGATCGGCTGGGACTGGGGCCTGCGCTGGTTCTATCCCGATGCCTACAAGCCCCAACCGGCGGCCGCGGCAAGCCCGGCGCCCGAACCATCGGCCAGCCCCACGCACACCCGCGACGGCGGGCTGACCGATCCGGTCGACATTGCTGCGGAGAAGCGCGATCTCAAGACCGCACTGGTTGCCGGCGGCCGGGTGCCGATCGCCGCGTCAGGGTTGTCGGGCTCGATCAACCTCACCGGCGGGCTGGTCGACGACCTGACCACCAACCGCCACACCGCAACCCAGAGCAAGGCCGACGGCCCGCAACGGATCTTCTCGCCCGCCGGCACCCCGGCGCACCATTTCGCCCAGTTCGGCTGGGTGGCGGGTGATGGCGCGGCGCCGGTTGCGCTGCCGGGCGCCAGCGACCGTGTGGACCGCCCCGGCCGGCGCCAGGCTGACCGAGCAGAGCCCGGTGACCCTGAGCTGGAACAACGGCGCCGGCCAGACCTTCACGCTGACCTATGCAATCGATGCCGATTACATGCTGACGGTGACCCAGAGCGTCGCCAACGCCGGGGTAACAGCGGTTGCGGTCAAGCCGATCGCCAACCTCAACCGCACCAGCAAGACCGCGAGGTCGACACCTGGAACGTCCATGCCGGGCCGTTCGGGGCGTTTGACGGCACCGTTTCGTTCGGCCCGGATTATGATGAAGTGGCCGAGCCCGGCAGCCTGACTGTCCCCGGCAAGCCCGACTGGATCGGTTTTACCGACATCTACTGGATGAGCACCCTGATCCCCGACAAGACCGGTGCGACCAGCGATTTCCGCGCCGACAGCAACGGGATCTACGGCGCCAACCTGTTCTATCCGCAAGTCAGCATCGCCACTGGCCAGCAGGCCGCCCGCACCACCAGGCTGTTTGCCGGGGCCAAGGAAACCACCGTGCTCGATCGCTACGAAGCGAGCGGCATCGCCAACTTTGGCCTGGCAATCGACTGGGGCTGGTTTCGCTGGTTCGAAAAGCCGATCTTCTGGCTGCTCGCCAAACTGTTTGAACTGGCCGGCAATTTCGGCGTCGCGATCATCCTGCTGACCTTGATCGTGCGCGGGGTGATGTTCCCGATCGCGCAGCGCCAGTTCGCCTCCATGGCGGCAATGCGCGCGATCCAGCCCAAGATGAAGGCGATCCAGGAGCGCTACAAGGACGACAAGCCCAAGCTTCAGGAAGAAGTGATGGCGCTTTACAAGAAGGAAGGGGTCAACCCCTTGGCCGGCTGCCTGCCGATCTTCCTGCAGATCCCGATCTTCTTCGCGCTTTACAAGGTGCTGATCCTGGCGGTCGAAATGCGCCACCAGCCGTTCGCGCTGTGGATCAAGGATCTCTCCGCGCCCGATCCGCTGCACATTCTCAACCTGTTCGGGCTGCTCGATTTCGTGGTGCCCTCGTGGCTCGGGATCGGCATTCTGGCGGTGCTGCTGGGGATCACGATGTGGCTGCAGTTCAAGCTCAACCCGGCGCCGATGGATCCGGTGCAGGAACAGATGTTTGCGATCATGCCGTGGATGATGATGTTCATCATGGCGCCGTTCGCCGCGGGGCTGCTAATCTACTGGATCACTTCCAACGTGCTGACCATCGCCCAGCAGAAGTACCTCTACGCCCAGCACCCGCAGCTCAAGGCCCAGGGTGAGAAGGAGGCGGTTGACGCCAAGCGCGCGAGGGAGCGCGAGGCGTGAGCGAAGACGATGACCTGACCGAACCGGCGCGCCGTCTGTTCGCCGGCCGGGTCGCGTTCCTGCTCTCGGCCCCGGCGCTGAAGTTCCTGCCTGAGCCGGACCAGCCCGAGATCGCCTTTGCCGGGCGCTCGAATGTCGGCAAGAGCTCGCTGCTCAATGCTTTGACCGGGCGCAAATCGATCGCCCGCGCCTCGGTCACCCCGGGGCGGACGCAGGAGCTCAACTTCTTCGAAGTGGGCGAACCGACGCAGCTCCGCCTGGTCGACATGCCGGGCTATGGCTACGCCAAAGCGCCGCTGGCGGTGGTCGAAAAGTGGAAGCGGCTGGTCCGCGATTACCTGCGCGGGCGGGTGGTGCTGAAACGTACGCTGGTGCTGATCGACGCCCGTCACGGGGTCAAGCCGGTCGACATCGAGATGATGGCGATGCTCGACGCGGCGGCGGCCAGCTATCGCCTGGTCCTGACCAAGGCCGACAAGATCAAGGCGAGCGAGCTGGAAGCGGTAGTGACAGCCACCCAGGCCGAAGCGCGCAAGCACGCCGCAGCGTTCCCGGTGATCCACGTTACTTCGGCGGAAAAGGGCATGGGCATCGCCGAACTGCGCGCTGCGGTGCTGGAGGATGCGCTGACCTGAGGCCAACCGTGCCGGGAAACCGACGGTTACCACCAACCTGCACCAAGGTGCCTATGGGAAACGCGCGCGAGCTAAACCATTTCCAAGACCGGCAGGGGGGATAACTGGTCAAGGAGTATCTTCGATGTTTAGCCCTAAGTCCTATCTCGGCCTCTCCTCAGCGGCTGCGGCGCTGGCTTGCACCTCACCCGCGCTAGCCCAGAGTGAAAGCGGCAAGATCTCGATTTCGGTTTCCGGCGGCGCCAGCGTGGCGGTCGGTGGAACCATGCATGGCGGTGTCAATGCCCCGATCGCCGATCTGGGCACGCTCAATCCAGCCCTCGCCGGTGTCCCGGCAACGCTTCAGATCGAGAAGCGCAGCCAGAACGACGTTTACGACACCGGCTGGACCATTGGCGGCGAGATTGGCTATGGCCTCAGCGAGAGCAGCGAAGTGCTGTTGTCCGTGCGCTACCTTAAGGCCAAGGGCAACCAGATCAATGTCGGCGGGGCCGCGGCTGGCGCCCCGGTGAATGCAACCCTGCCGATCCTTGGCGATTTCGGCGACTACAAGTCGCTGGCGCTTGAGCTGGGCTATCGCCAGTATCTTGGTTCTGGTGACGGTATGCGCTCGTTTGTTGCCGCGCGCGCAGGGGCAACGCGGATTTCCTCGATCGCTGCCGATTTTACCGTCCCCGATGCCGCAATCGCGCTGAACGGCGTGCCGTTCTCGAAGGCCAGTTGGGCTATCTCGGGCGGAGCCGATGTCGGGCTTTCGATCCCGCTGGGCACGCAACGTCAGTCTCGAGCCAGAAGTCGGCATCCAGTATACCGACGGCGCGCGCGGCAACGATACCGCACTTGGCGGGCTCGGCCTGGGTTCAATCAACAACAAGGGTGAGCGCTGGTCGGTGCCGGTGCGCGTAAGGCTGAAGTTCACGATGTAGGCGTGGGTCGCAACCGAAAGTGCGCCTGCAACGTGGCTGCGAGCCGTTCCGGAACTCTTTCCGGAGCGGCTCGTATGATTTCAGCGGGCAAACAGCTGCCCCAGGTCGGCGAAGGCCTTGATCTCGATCGCGTTGCCCGATGGGTCGCGAAAAAACATCGTCGCCTGTTCGCCCGCTTCGCCCTTGAAGCGCACATAGGGCTCGATCTCAAACCGCACCCCGGCCGCCAGCAAGCGATCAGCCAGGGCTTGCCATTCAGCCAAGCCCAGCACGATTCCAAAATGCGGCACCGGCACCCCGTGTCCGTCGACTGGATTGCGGCCCGCATCGTCTACCATCTGACCGGTGCAATGCGCGACGATCTGATGGCCGTAGAAGTCGAAATCGATCCACTGCGTTGACGAACGCCCCTCGGCGCAGCCCATCACCCCGCCCCAAAACGCACGCGCGGCGGCAAGGTCGTGGACCGGGAAAGCGAGATGGAAGGGCGGCAGGGTCATGCCGCCCTTGTCGCGCCTCAGCCAAGCAAACTCAAGACCACGCCGTAGAGCGTGAACTGGATCGTGGCGTAGCCGGTGTTGATCAGCCACAGTTTGAGCGGGCGGCGCTCGAACAGGTAGAGAATGCCGAGCGTCGCCCCGACCCAGCACAGCCCGGCCGAAGCCCCGGCGCCGATCGCGAAGCCGATTTCCGGCTTGGGGCCGAGGAACATCGAAAACACGGCCGCGGCGACAATCGAAAGCACTGCGGCCAGCCCGAAGATCTGCGCCTGATTGCCCGCAGCGAGTTGCTCATCCGAAAGCCCCGCAGCGGCCTGCCAGGCCTTGCCCAGCAGCGGCGGAGCATACCACAGCCCGCCCAGCAGAAACGCAGAAAGCCCCGCGGCGATGATCGCTATCCAGTTGAATTCCATCGTGCCTCTCCCTTTGGTTGTCAGTTGATTCTTGCGGCCTTGGCGGCTCGCTCGAGCATGTCAAAGTGGCCGCGCAGCACCGCGACGTTGCGGTCAAAATGGCCAAGGTCGCGATAGGTTCGCGCCTGCATCAGCGCGCCTTCCATTACTGTCAGGACGAATTCTGACAGAGCCTTGCGATCAAGCCCCACACCGAGCCGGTCGCCTGCCAACTCAAGGCAGGCTTCGATCGCTTCAGCCCAATTGCTGAAATTGGCGGCGAGCAGCTCGCGAACCTTGGGGTCGGGTTCGTGGATTTCGAGCGCGAGGTTGCCGATCGGGCAGCCATAGGTGCAATCGGTCAGCACCAGCTGCATCCGATAGCCCGCCAGCAACGCGAAGATCCGCTCGACCGGGTCGACAACGCCTTCCCAGGCCGGCGCGAGCAGATTGTCCTCGATCCCGTCGCGGTAAAACTCGAGCACGCCGATCAGCACGTCCTGCTTGCCGGGGAAGAAGTGATAGAGGCTGCCCGAATGGATCTGGCTGCGGCTGAGGATGTCGGAGACCGAGGTCGAATTGTAGCCCTTCTCCCAGAACAGCTCCATCGCCGTCATCAGGATCCGGTGGCGGGTATCGGAGTTCATCGAACTCGGCTCCATTTCGACTTGATTGATCGTTCAACCAAGTCGAAGTGTCAAGCCCTGCGCGCCACCGCCAATCTGTTCAAACTCGACACCGTCTGGGTGAACGGTTAGCGCTCCCGCCATGAAGCTCATCATCGGCAACAAGAACTATTCAAGCTGGTCGCTGCGCGGTTGGCTGGCGGCCAAGCAATCCGGGCTGCATTTCGAGGAGATCCAGGTCCCGCTTTATGGCGACGACTGGGAAGCGCAGAAGAAGGAAACCGACGCGATCGCCCCATCATCGGGCAAGGTCCCGGTGCTGTGGGACGGCGAGGCGGTGGTCTGGGACAGTCTGGCGATTGTCGACTACCTGGCCGACAAGGTCGGGCGCGAGCGGTTCTGGCCCAAGGCCGACGATGCCCGGGCGATGGCGCGTTCGGTCGCCGCCGAAATGCACTGCTCCTATGCGGCACTGCGCAGCGAATGCCCGATGAACGTGCGCCGCCGGGTCGAAGGCTGGAAGATCACCGACGCGGCCAAGGCTGATATCGTCCGGATCCTGACGCTGTGGGCCGAGGCGCGGGCGCGGTTTGGCAAGGGCGGGCCATTTCTGTTCGGCAGCTTCTGTGCGGCGGACATCTTCTATGCGCCCGTGGTCAGCCGCTTCATCACTTACGGCGTCGGCGTCCCCGGCTTCGCACTCGCCTATATGGAGGCGGTCTGGGAACACGAATGGATGCAGAACTGGATCGCAGCCGCCGAGGCCGAGGAATGGGTGATCGAGCAGTACGAGACCGAATCGGCACAGAAGAAGTAGCGCCTCAGAACTCGCTCCCATCCTTGCGCTTTTGCCGATCCAGCCCCGGCGAACAGGTGCATGTCGATATCGGGATAGTGGCAGGCGGTATCCCCTGATCGCCCGATTGCAACGAACAGGCAGGGCTTGTCCGAACGGTTCTGCAGGACATGACCGTTGCCGTCGTTCTTCGCAAATGCAGCAACATCTCCGGGCCGCATCACAGTTTCGCCGTTGTCATCAACCAGCACCGCCTCGCCTTCCAGCATTACCACCAATTCGTCCTCGCCTTCGTGCCAGTGGCGCTGGCTCGACCAGGCGCCGGGCTCAAGAAGAACGTGGCTCGCGCCGAAATCCTCTAGCCCCGCAACGGGCGCGAGGCGGCGGTACCAGCGGCCCTGAACCTTGTCGGCATAGACCGGCGGATAACCGGTGGCATTGGACTGGGGGATCGCATCGAGATCGAGCTTGGGCATGGGTAGCGCTCCGGCTTGTGTGGCGGGATCATACACCATATGCCCGGTTCGACCATGACTGCCACCGTTCTCGAACTCGCCGAAGCGCTGATCGCCTGCCCCAGCGTCACTCCCGCTGCGGGGCTGGTGTTCGATTGCCTGGAGGCGCAGCTAAAGCCGCTGGGCTTCGACGTGCACCGCTTTCATGCCGGCGAAGCACCCGACGGCCCAGTCGAGAACTTGTTTGCGTGTCGGCCGGGGCCCGAGGGCAGCCGCCACTTTGCCTTTGCCGGCCACGTCGATGTGGTCCCCCCCGGCGAGGGCTGGGAAAGCGCGCCGTTCGCGCCGGAGGTGCGCGGGCAATTGCTCTACGGACGCGGCGCAGTCGACATGAAAGGGGCGATCGCGGCGATGGTCGCCGCGGTCCGCGAAGTGCCGCAAGATGCTGGCACGATCAGCTTCGTGATCACCGGTGACGAGGAAGGCCCCGCCACCTTTGGTACCCAGGCGCTGATCACGCATATGCGCGGCGCGAACGCGCTGCCCGACCTGTGCCTGGTCGGCGAGCCAACCTCGGTCAACCGCCTGGGCGACATGATGAAGATCGGGCGGCGCGGATCGACCAACATCTGGCTGGAGGTTGAGGGCAAGGAGGGCCATGTCGCCTATCCGCACCTTTCGGACAATCCGATCCCCAGGCTGGTGGCGATGCTGGCCGAACTGGACGCCATCGAGCTCGACCAGGGGACCGACTGGTTCCAGGCCTCGAACCTGGAAGTCACCGACGTCTCGGTCGGCAATCCCGCCACCAACGTCATCCCGCCGCGCGCCCATGCCCGGCTCTCGATCCGCTTCAACGATCTTCACACCGGCAAGGAGCTGGGCGAGCGGGTCAAGGCAATCGCCGCAAAGCACGGCGGCACCGCGCGGCAAGTGGTCTATGGCGAGGCGTTCCTGACCCCGCCGGGGGCCTTTTCCGAGCTGGTTGCCGCCGCAGTCGAGGCCGAGACCGGGCTCAAGCCCGAAGCCAGCACCACCGGCGGCACTTCCGACGCGCGGTTCCTGAAAGACCTCTGCCCGGTGATCGAGTTCGGCCTGTGCAACGCGACCATGCACAAGCGCGACGAGGCCGTGGCGGTGGCCGACCTGGATGTGCTGGCGCGGATCTACGCGCGGATTGCCAAGGCCGCGCTGGCAGGCTGATTGCTCGCCGCGCGGCTGCCTGTTAGGCTTGGCCGACAAGCATGAGAACTGGGGAACAAGGGACTGATGGCTGAACGGCGTTCCGATTTTCGGCATCGCGGCTACGGTGGTGCGCCGTGCTCAGCACCCATCTGACCCAATGCATCATGGCCGGCATGGTGCTGGGGATCATCGTCGGTTACCTGGTCAACCAGAACCTGCTTTCCGGGATCATGTCGAACGAGCACTGGGCGCGCAGTTTCCAGGTGCTTTCGACGATCTTCCTCAACCTGATCAAGATGCTGGTCGCGCCGCTGGTGCTGGCGACGATCGTTTCTGGCCTCGCCCACATGAACGACAGCGCAGCAGTGGGCCGGATCGGCTTTCGCGCAATCGTCTGGTTCATCATCGCCAGCTTCATCTCGATCACCCTCGGGCTGATCATGGTCAACCTGTTCCAGCCCGGGGTCGGGGTTGACCTCAACGTATCGGCGCAAGCCGTGGGCGAGGTCAAGAAGCTCGACCTGTTCGAGTTCATCGAGCACGTCTTCCCCAAGAACATCATCACCGCGATGGGCGAAAACAACGTGCTGCAGGTGCTTGTGTTCTCGCTGTTCGCCGGGATCGGGCTGACCGCGATTGGCGAGAAAGGCAAGCCGCTGGTACGCGGGGCCGAGGCGCTTGGCCGAGCTGATGCTCCAGATAACCGGCTATGTCATGCGCTTTGCCCCCTTCGCGGTGTTCGGCGCGCTGGCCAAAGTGGTGTCGGAGCATGGCCTTGGCATCCTCGCTACCTATGTCGAGCTGCTGAGCGAGTTCTATCTCAGCCTGGCGCTGCTCTGGGCGCTGCTGCTGGGCATCGCCTGGGTGTTCCTGCGCGGCCGCGCGATAATGCTGGTGCGCTTTGTTCGCGAGCCGATCCTGATCGCCTTTTCGACCGCATCGAGCGAGGCGGCCATGCCCAAGCTGTTCGAGCAGCTTGACCGGTTTGGCGTGCCGCGCCGCATCTCGGGGCTGATGGTGCCGCTGGGCTACAGCTTCAACCTCGACGGTTCGATGATGTATGCCAGCTTTGCGACGATCTTCATCGCCCAGGCCTATGGCTACGACCTGTCGATCGGCACCCAGATCCTGATCCTGCTGACGCTGATGATCAGCTCCAAGGGCATCGCCGCAGTACCGCGCGCCAGCCTGGTGGTGATCGCCGCGACGCTGGCGATGTTCAACCTGCCGGTCGAGGGGATCGCGCTGGTGCTGGCGATCGACCAGTTCCTCGACATGGGCCGCACCGCCACCAACGTGCTCGGCAATTCGGTGGCGACCGCGGTCATCACCAAGTGGGAAGGCATGCTCCAGCCCCCGCTCGATCCCGACGCTCCCGAACCCGCCGCGCCGACCGACACCCCCGAACACGGCAAGAAGGGCCTGCATCTCGATCCGGGGCAGTAGCGGCGCGATGGACCAATTCCGGCTGATCCGCGTCCATCCTGATGACCCGGCCGCGCGCGCGTGTCTGGAGCGGTACTATGCCGAGCTCAACGCACGTTTCCCCGGCGGCTTCGTGGTCGAGCACTCGTTCGATCCCGAGCCAGCCCAGCTTGTGCCGCCACGGGGCGCCTTTGTGGTTGCCTATGCCGAAAACGATCCGGTTGGCTGCGTAGCCCTCAAAGGCACCTGCGCCGATTATAGCGAGATCAAACGGATGTGGATCGATCCGGCAGCGCGCGGGACCGGGCTGGCCAGAGCCTTGATGGAAGCCGCAGAGAACGCGGCGCGGGACCTCAATATCCGGCTGCTAAGGCTCGACACCAACCGCGCGCTGCCAGATGCGATCGCGATCTACCGGCATTGGGGCTGGCAGGAGATCGCGCGTTTCAACGACGATCCTTATGCCGAGGTGTTCTTCGAGAAACAGATCGCAGTGATTACCGGCGTTGCTTGGCCGCTAGTTCTTCGCCAGCTCGACCGGCACGAACTGCCCCAACCCGCAATCGTCATGCCGCGGTCGCAGTTCGCCGCCGGACTTGCAGGATCCAAACGTAGATGAAGCTCGGTGCATAGCATAGCCGACTGACGAGGTTTCGTAAGTCGATTATCGTGGTCTTCTGATAGTCCGAGCGACGGGCAGGATTGCTGCAAGGTCGCCGCGGTAAACCTTGCCCTCCGCCCGATCTCAAAATCGATGGTCAGCGATCATGGCGCATCGGGACCCGGCTGGTTGCGGATCTGGACGCTCGGAATGCAGCTGACCGCATCGCCCACCACTCTGGCAGGGCCGGGGCCTTGCTCGGCCTGGGGGTGAATTCGCGCGTTCTGCTGGCAACCGGTGAGCAGCCAGGGCAGCGATCAAGCGGCCAGCCGCAGCCCATGAGCTTCGATACATCGGCTCGGAGTATGCCATCTGCTATGCGCGCTTCTTCGAGCTCCCCTGCTGCAGCACTTATCCTTGAACCCGCATTGATCCGCAACAACACAGCGCCAACATTCCGGCCGACGCGCCTTGCAGACATAGCGCCCGTGGAGGATCAGCCAGTGGTGCGCGCCGACCCGGAACGGCGCGGGGACCTTCTTCTCCAGCCCTTTCTCCACCGCCAGCACGGTCTTGCCCTTGGCCAGCCCGGTGCGGTTGGCGACGCGGAAGATGTGGGTATCAACCGCAAAGGTCTCGGCTCCGAAGGCGCAGTTCATCACCACATTGGCGGTCTTGCGGCCAACTCCGGGGAGTGTGGTCAGCACATCGCGGTCAGCCGGCACCTCGCCGCCGTGATCCCGGACCAGGATTTCGGACAGCGCGATCACGTTCTTGGCCTTGGTATTGAACAGCCCGATGGTCTTGATGTGCGCCTTGAGCCCCTCTTCGCCCAGCGCCACCATCTGCTGCGGGGTCTTCACCTCGCGGAACAACGCCCGCGTCGCCTTGTTCACCCCGACATCGGTCGCCTGCGCGGACAGCACCACCGCGACCAGCAGCTGATAGGTATTGCCGAATTCCAGCTCGGTCTCGGGCGAAGGATTGTCCTCGGCGAGGCGGCGGAAGAATTCGAAGATCTGGGCACGGTTCATGGTTGGGCGGAGGCTGGCAAACGATCCGGTTTCATCATTCATCGCTTCGAACATTTCCGTTTCGACACGAGATTGTTCTTCTTGACGAAGTTCGCAGAGCGGATCCCGGTCAATGAGGTCGATTGGCAAGCGCACCGTCGCCAGTTGCAACGTAGGCATGCCTGGCTCGCTGATCCGCGTCAGGTCGTGATGAACAAGGCCTTTATGGCACCGACCTACCGCGAACACCGGCAGCCCGCGAATTTCCCTTGATGCGTCACTTCCGAGCACCTCGCGGCCGGAACAACAGACCGTGAGGAGGAAACAAGATCGACCCGCAGCATGCCTATCCACCGCATGGCGCCAGACTCCAGATTTTCCACGGCTTCATCTTTGGTTAAGCCTGCTTCGGCGCAGCAGGCTCCTTAGGCGACATCGCTCAAACGCGCTCGGGTGCATGGTCCCCGACAGCGGCGAGCCGTTCACTGGCGCCAGTCGTCATGATTCGTCCGGGATCTTGACGTCGTCTGCGATCTGCTTCGAGCGCGGTGCGTACCTTGCCGGCAGGCACCGGCTTGTACTCGTTAAACAGCGGATCATCAGGCTGGGCTCGGCAAGTTAGCATGAACAGTGCGACGACCGCTGTTAAGCCGCCGCCCCACAACCACCAGCGCGCGCCCGTCTTGCGGATCAACGCATAGACCCCGAGCATGAACAGCGCGCCCAGCACGATCCCGATCGCCTCTCCCAGCGCCCATTGCCCCAGGAAATCGCCGAGCGGCTGCTTGGACAAGCCATAGCTATGCTGGCGCTGCCAGTCGGTATAGAGCGTCCACGGCAGTTCGATCAGATCGGAAATCGCGAAGTACGCCGCACTCACGCCCAGTGTTGCCAGCGCCCAGCTGCGAACCGAGAGCCGGTTCGCCGCCCGGTCAAGCAAGCCAAGGCGAACGATCAGCCAGGCCACGACCAGCGAAACCGCAAGGCCCGCGAACAGCAGGACATGGTTGCCGCTGGTATAGGCCTCAGCCTTGGCCAGTGCTTCGGGGCCGAGGCTGTCGATGTAGCGCGCGGTTTCGGCAGCGGGGGTGAGAATGGCGGACATTGCGGCTCCCTGTGTTGGCCGGATTTCTTAGAGGTTCAGCACCTGCGCCATGGTGTAGCGACCGGCGGGCTTGCCGGCCAGCCACTGCGCGGCCCGCACTGCGCCCTTGGCAAATATGGCGCGGTTTTCGGCAATGTGGGTGAGGCTGAGGCGCTCATCATCGGCGAGGAAGTGGACGGTGTGATCGCCCGCGACGCTGCCGCCGCGCAGGCTTGCAAAGCCGATCTCGCCGCTCGCCCGCGCCCCGGTGATGCCGTCGCGGCCGCGTTCAGAATGTGCCGCAAAGTCGATCCCGCGCCCCGCAGCCGCGGCCTGTCCGAGCAGCAGCGCAGTGCCGGAAGGGGCATCGACTTTCATCCGGTGGTGGGTTTCGGCGATCTCGATGTCCCAGTCTTCGCCAAGCCGCTGGGCGGCCTCGCGGACCAGGTGGGCGAGCAGGGTGACGCCGAGCGAGGTGTTGCCGGTCTGGAGTACGGCCACGTGCTCGCTCGCGGCGTCGCACAGCCAGTGGTGGCGTTCCTCAAGGCCGGTCGTGCCAACCACGATCGGCACCCCCGCGGCAATCGCCGCATCGAGGTTGGCTTCGAGCGCAGCGGGAGCGGAGAAATCGACCAGCACGTCGCTCAAACCGGCCAGCGCCAGCGGATCGCCGCCCTGATCGATCCCGCCGCTGTGCACCGCGCCCGCCGCCGCGATCGCCTCGACCAGCGCCGCTCCCATGCGCCCTGCACTGCCGATGATGCCGATTCTGGCCATTGCAACTCCCCATGCTGGCGTGCTTCATGGGCGACATGGGCCCAATCCGCAACATCGTGATCCTGACCGGGGCGGGGATTTCCGCCGAGAGCGGGATCGACACCTTCCGTTCTGCCGGGGGTCTTTGGGAACAGCACCGGGTCGAGGACGTCGCCACGCCCGAGGGCTTCGCCCGCGATCCCGACCTGGTGCTGCGGTTCTACGACATGCGCCGCGCGGCGATCCAGACGAAGCAGCCCAACCCCGCGCACGCTGCGCTGGGGCGGCTGGAGGCGGAATGGAACGGTGAACTGCTGATCGTCACCCAGAACGTCGATGACCTGCACGAGCGCGCCGGCGCGGCCCGCGTCCTCCACATGCACGGCACCCACCTCAACGCCTGGTGCACCAGCTGCGACGTCCGCTCGCGCTGGACCGCGACGCTGATCGAGCGCCCGCCCTGCCCGATCTGCCAAGCGCCCAGCCTGCGCCCCGATGTGGTCTGGTTCGGCGAAATGCCCTACCGCATGGGCGAGATCCACGCAGCCTTGCGCAGCGCCGACCTGTTCGTGAGCATCGGCACTTCGGGCGCGGTCTATCCCGCCGCCGGCTTCGTCCGCGACGCCCGCGAACTCGGCGCGCAGACGCTTGAACTCAATCTCGAGGCCAGCAAGGGCTCGCAATGGTTCCACGAATCGCGCCTCGGCCCGGCCAGCGAAGTGGTTCCCGCCTGGGTGGAAGAGATGCTGAGATAATTTAGGGACAGTCCCTAAATTATTGAACACCCCCGGCATTCGGGATCCCTGGCGATCCGCATTGTCCTGAGGCTCGGCACCAGCCCCTCGATCAGATGCAGCTTGCCCCACTGCGGATCGCCCAGGGTGGCCTTGCCGGCGACCAGTACCCGCACCGCTTGCATCGCCGCAAACGCCCCGACCATCCCGGCCATCGCGCCCAGCACGCCGTCTGCCGCGCAGCTGTCGCAATCGTCATTGTCAAAGGCATCGCCGACGAAGCAGCGATAGCAAGCCTCGCCCGGCAAATGCCCGGCGAAGTTCGCGACCTGGCCCTGGAACCGCCCCAGCGCCGCGCTGGTCAACGGCACCCCAGCCGCAACGCAAGCGTCCGAAACCACGAGACGAGTCGCGAAATTGTCACATCCGTCGAGGACAAGGTCGGCGTCCTTGAGGATTCGCGCGGCGTTTGCCCCCCCGATCCTCCCGACGTGCGCGCGGACCTCAAGGACTCCGTCAAACCGACCGACCCACTCCGCTGCCAGCTCAGCCTTGGGCCGGCCGATGTCGCCCTCGCGAAAGATCGTCTGGCGCTGCAGGTTGGTGACATCGACGACATCGTCATCGACCAAGGTCAGCCGCCCGACCCCCGCCCCGGCGAGGTACTGCAAGGCCGGCGAGCCAATCCCGCCGCAGCCGATCAACACCACATGGGCCTCGCTCAAGGCCACCTGCCCCGCTCCGCCCAGCTCGGGTAGGACGATATGGCGGGCAAAGCGCTCGAGGCGGTCGGGGGGCAGGGCCATGAAGCCGCCCTTAGGACATGACCCGCCGCGAGACCACCCTTGCGCTCTGCCCCACGCTCTGCTGGATTGGACGCCAACCAGAATACAAGCGGAGAGACCATGCACTACGCCGAGCTGCGCCAGGCGCGCGAGGAACTGACCGGACCGGGCGGACCGTTCGAAGTGGTGGAGGCGGAGGTTCTCGGCCAGCGCCTGCTGACCTACAAACTCGCCCCGCCCAGCGTCCGCGAGTTCTGGCTTTCGACCGCCGCCTTCGCCGAGCGAACCTACTTCGTCTATCAGGACGAGCGGATGAGCTATGCCCAGGCCCACGCCCAGGTCGCCGCGATCGCCGCCTGGCTGACCGCACAGGGCCTCGTCCCGGGGGACCGGATCGCCATCGCGATGCGCAATTACCCCGAATGGATGCTGATCTACTGGGCGGCGGCCTGCATCGGCGTCAGCTCGGTGGGGATGAACGCGTGGTGGACCCCGGAAGAGCTGGCCTTTGCGCTCAACGACTCCGCGCCCAAGGTGTTGTTTGCCGACGCCGAGCGGCTAGAACGGCTGCGCCAGTGCCCGGACCTCGACCCGGCGCTGACCGTGGTCGGCCTGCGCCTGCCCGCATGTCCGGCGGACGTCACTCCCTGGGCCGAAGTCATCGCCCACCCCGGCGCGATGCCCGAAGTCACGGTCGATCCCGATAGCGACGCCTCGATCTTCTACACCTCGGGCACCACCGGCTTTCCCAAGGGCGCCCAGCTCACCCACCGCGGCTGCGTCGCCAATCTGATGAACCTGCTCTACGCCGGGGCCTCGAGCGCGCTGGCGGTCGAGCGCGCCACCGGCGAGGCGCCGCCGGTCGATCCGCCGGCCCCGGTGGCGCTGATCACCACCCCGCTGTTCCATGTCACCGCCAACAATTGCGGCGCCTATGCGGTTACCGCGATGGGCGGGACGATGGTGCTGATGTATCGCTGGGACGCGGGCGAGGCGCTGCGGCTGATCGCCGCCGAGCGCTGCGCCTCGATCGGCGGGGTGCCGGTGATGGCGCGCGAGATCATCAACCACCCCGATTTCGCCGCCACCGACACCTCCAGCCTGCTCAACATGTCGGGCGGCGGCGCCCAGGTGCCCGCCTCGCAGGTGCTCGAGATCGAGGCCAAGGTCCCCACCGCCCGCCCCTCGACCGGTTACGGCATGACCGAAACCTGCGGGGTCATCACCTCGTGTGGCGGCGATTTCTTCGTCGACCGCCCGACCAGCGCCGGGCCCTATCTGCCCAATTTCGAAGCCAAATGCGTCGACGACGAGGGCAACGAAGTGCCGCTGGGCGAGGTCGGCGAGCTGTGGGTCAAGGGCTCCTCGGTGATCAAGGGCTACATCAACCGCCCGGATGCGACTGCCGAGGCGATCACGGAAGGCTGGCTCCACACCGGCGACATGGCCCGGATCGACACCGACCGCTTCGTCTACATCGTCGACCGCAAGAAAGACCTGGTGATCCGCGGCGGCGAGAACATCAGCTGCAGCGAAGTCGAAGCCGCAATCTACCGCCACCCGGCCGTGGCCGAATGCTGCGTGTTCAGCGTGCCCGACGAGCGCCTGGGCGAAGAAATCGGCGTCGCGGTGGTGGCCAAGGCAGGGGCGACGCTGGACGCCGAGGCCGTCCGCGAGGCTTGCGCCGGGGTGCTGGCGAAGCACAAGGTGCCGAGGTGGGTGTGGGTGCTGGATGAAGCGCTGCCGCGGAATGCGAGTGGGAAGTTTTTGCGGCGAGAGTTGCGGGAGCGGTTGAGTGGGGGGGTGGGAGGAGATCTACTTTGACAACCAAACCGCGGCACATAAAGGCGCTTGATGGGGGGCTGACTGGAACATCGCCTTATTCGCTCGATGTACACCTTTCCCACGGTTTGAGGGGAATTCTTGGCACAGACGGACAACCGCAGAAATCGGACGAGCGCCGATTTACTTGATCCATCGTATCGATAGATTGGGAACTCGATCGGCCCTTAATTGCTGCGACATTGGGCTTCATCTCCTTGACGGAGCACCGAGGCGGAGACAGCATAGACGCCAACGCTTTTATGGCATCCCGCTTATGGCACCCCGTTTGAATTACAACGGGAGCAAATCGGCTGCCGACTTATCGAATGCCCTCGAACACGAGATGATACCGATCCTCGGGGGTCTCACTTTGCTACATTTCATAGCTTTCGCGCGCGTGTGCGGATATTTCAAAGCTCTGCAAAACACGCTGGCTGCTGTGATGCGAGAAACAAGGATGGTGCATGTTAATAGTCCGCGCTTGATCTTGGATTGCAATTCATGCTGCACCTCGGAAATTGGAGTGCAAGGGACTATCCGGACGTGGATCGCTTCGGAGCACCACTGACGGCACGACTTCTCAATTGGTTCGAAAGTTCGGCAGCAGGAAATTGGCCAGCGGACTATCATCCCTTCGTCGGAAGCGTTGCCACAGACCATCCTGGGCCTTGCACCCTGCTGAGCTTCGAAGGGATCCGCATATTCATCGAAGCAACCGGTAAGATTAGTCAGCAACTCGCATGTATGAATGATCGGCTTAAGCCGTTGACAGCAAAACCAGCATTCCAACAGAATCACGTTGCTGTTACCGCCAGATTTGCCGGCACCGCAGTCAGGACTCCCTCGTCGTGGTTAGCTCCCTATTCTCGAAGCTCGAAAAGTGCGCCGCTGACCGGCGAGCGGCAGTGGAGTGAGTTGCGACATGCGAACAATGCCCGGACATTACCGTCTGGCGGTCGTTAGATCGCCAAAGCCACCTGACCAATTACACAAGGGGTCAGATCAACGGCGACGCATCCAGTCCAACCGGCGGCGACACTTTACTCAATCCCCATTTAGCGCGGCAATTGTTGCCTTTCCGCCTGGGTCCACCGCCAATTTGGTTCACACGAAGACACGAAGAGCGAGGCTCAACCCGGGCACGTTTTGCGTCTTGCGTGCAGAAGATGGCAGCGTCGCAGTTTCGCACGCAAAGGCGCGAAGATGTTGGGTTTGGGGCTTGGTGGTTCTGGTCCCGCAGGCTTTGGGCTGATCGCATGGTTGCAGGCCTGCGGCGCGGCTGCCTGCTTACCTTGGGCTTGGGCCACAAACGCCACGCCGGATCGAAGCGCCGCTTAACCTCTGGCGCAGCGGCTTCGTGTCTTCGTGTGAACCCCAAAAGGACCGCCGCGCTTTCCTACATTGCTTGCGCCTACTATACTCGCCCCCAGGCGCTGGAGCGGGGCGGTTTTTTCAATCCCTGGACCTTGTCAGGTTTGTCAGGTTCCGCGGCCTTGAGGCGGCCAGCAGGGATAGCGAGCGCGAGCCTTCGAAGCTGCGACGGGCTCAGCACTCAGGGCGAGCGGATTGGCGCGTCGCATAAGCCTGTTGGAATGCTGTGGGTTGGCTGTGGGCCGGGTGTGGCGCGCTTGGGTACAACGTAGAGGTCGTGGCTGACCGCAGGGCCCCCTCCACCACTGCCTTTGGCAGCGGTCCCCCTCCCCGAGCAAGCTCAGGGAGGATCTGGGGAAGTCAGCTCTCCAGCTGGCGCAGCAATGACCGCACATCGCCGTCCATATCGGCGTCGCGGGTTCTGAGGTCCTCGATCAGGCGGACCGCGTGGATCACGGTCGAGTGGTCGCGGCCGCCGAACTTGCGGCCGATCTCGGGGTAGCTGCGCGGGGTCAGGACCTTGGCGAGGTACATCGCCACCTGGCGCGGGCGAACCACGGCGCGGGCGCGGCGCTTGCTGCTCATCTCGGTGCGGTCGACCCGGTAGAACTGGCAGACGGTGCGCTGGATCTCGTCGATGGTGATGCGGCGGCGGTTGGCCGAGAGAATATCGGTGAGCTGTTCCTCGGCGAGCTGGAGCGAGACTGCCTGCCCGGTGAGCTGGGCATAGGCGATCAGCTTGTTGAGCCCGCCGACCAGCTCGCGGACGTTGCGGTTGATCGTCCGGGCGAGGAACTCGACCACGTCGGCGGGAACGTGGGTCGGGCTGAAGCGCTGCAGGCGGTGCTCGAGGATCAGGCGGCGCAGCTCGATGTCGGCGGGCTGGATGTCGGCGACGAGGCCCATGCTGAGCCGGCTGAGCAGGCGTTGCTCAACCCCGTCGAGCGCTTGCGGAGCGCGGTCGGCGGCGAACACCAGGCGCTTGCCCTCAGCCAGCAGCGCATCGATGGTGTAGAGCAGTTCCTCCTGGGCAGAGGCCTTGCCGATGATGAACTGGATGTCATCGACCAGCAGCAGATCGAAGCCGCGCAGCCGCGCCTTGAACTCGATGGTCTGGTTCTGGCGTAGCGCCTGGACGAATTCGACCATGAAGCGCTCGGCCGAGCAGTAGAAGATCCGCGCCCGCTGGTGAGTGGCAAGGTAGGCATGGCCGATCGCGTGGAGCAGGTGGGTCTTGCCCTGGCCGGTCGCCGCTTTGAGATAGAGCGGGGCGAACTGCGGGGTTTCGATCGCGGCCATGCGCTGTGCGGCGTTGCCGGCCAGCACATTGCCGGCACCGGTGACGAAGCTGGCGAAGGTCAGCGAGGGGTCGAGCCCGATCGAGGATCCGACCAGTCCATTGGGACCCATCGCGCCAAGCTCAGCCGCGCCCATTCCCAGCGCGTCGCCGGGAAGCGTCGGGACGTTGCTGTCATTGGCGGGGCGGCGGGTGCCATCCTCGCGGCCCAGGCGCAGGCCGGGCAGCACGCGGCGCCCAGGCAGAACCGAAACGCGGACGTGGCGCACGTCTGGCCGGGCGATCTTCCAGGCGAGCGAAAGCCGGTCGGCAAAGCGGTCGGCAACCCAATTGGCGGAGAACTCGGTCGGCAGGAACAGATCGAGCGTGCCGGTTTCCTTGCAGAAAGTACCCAGCGCGATCGGCTTGATCCACTGCCCGTGGAGCTGATGGCCAAGGTCCTTCCTGAGACCCTGGCTGATGTCAGCCCAGTCTGCGGCGAGGTTGAGCGCTTCGTGGTCATCGCGCATGCGCTGTTCATCGCTCCTGCTGTTGGCGGTAGGATTGCCCTGCGGCCCGCCAGTCCCCGAACTTGTCACCTGATCACGTCCCCAACTTTTTTGTTCATGCCTATCGCGCAGCCGCAATGCGCGAACTCCCGGCCGGCTGCCCTGAAACCGGCTTCGATACTGTCATTCGTGTAGTGATGCCCCGGGACTGGAAACGCCCTTGAGCCGAGGCCGCATTAAGAGCGCTTTGCGATGCAGGGCAAGGCGCGCAGCGTAAAAAAAATGAAATAAATGCCCTTGACACCAGGGCGCTGCGGAGATTCCCGCTCTACCTGTCAAGTAGCTGTTTTAATGATGAACTTTGCATGGCGGGAATGCGAATCGCGGGATTTCAGAGACTCGCCGCAACGCAGCATTTAGGTTGCATTACAGATACGAAAATGGCCGGCGGAGCGCCCGCCGGCCATGTTCCGTTTTCGTCCCGCCCGATCGCCCGATCGCAGCGAATCGGTATCGCGCGAATCAGATCGCGGCGACTCGCTTGGTCAGCCGCGAAAGCTTGCGCGCAGCGGTGTTCTTGTGGAGCACGCCGCGAGCGACGCCGCGGGCCAGTTCGGGCTGCGCGTCCTTGAGCGCGGCTGCTGCAGCAGCCTTGTCACCGCCGTCGAGCGCGGCTTCGACCTTCTTGACGAAGGTCCGGATACGGCCGATCCGGGCACCATTGATCTCGGCGCGACGGTCATTGCGGCGGATGCGCTTCTTGGCTTGCGGCGTATTGGCCATGTCGTTCCTCTGTGCGGCCGCAAGGCGGCCTGTAGCGTTCAAAACCGAAGTCTGGGAGGCAGGCAAGCCCGCCGGAAAGCGCGGCCCTTAGCGGTGGCTTGGCGAATCGTCAAGCGAAGTGCTTGCTTGAAGCAGTCAGCCCCTCTGGGCCTTCCTTGCAACACCGGCCCGCTCCCCCAGCCCGACCACCCGTTCATGGTACCCTATAGGGTGGTCGGGCTGGGGGAGCGGGCCGGTGTTGCAAGCCGCCGTTAGGCGAACAGGAACACTCACTTCTGGCACTTCAGGCAATGCCAAGTGCTGCGCCCGCCCTGGACCAGCCGCCTGATCGGGGCGCCGCAGCGAGTGCAGGCCTGACCTTCGCGGTCGTAAACCTCGAACTGCTTGGAGAAGTAACCCAGCTCGCCGTCGGGCGCGGCATAGTCACGCAGGGTCGAGCCGCCGGCTTCGATCGCTTCGGCGATCACCGCCTTGATTTCGGGCACCAGCCGCTCAAGCGCCGGGCGCGAGACTTTGCCTGCCGCCCTGGTCGGGCTGATCCCGGCGCGGAATAATGCCTCGCAGACGTAGATGTTGCCGAGACCGGCGACGATCCGCTGGTCGAGCAGCATTGCCTTGATCGCTGCGCTGCGTCCGGCGAGCGTAGCCTTGAGGTGCGCGGCGGTCAGTGCCTCGCCCAGCGGCTCAGGCCCTAGCGCAGCAAACGCCGGCCAGGCATCTAGCAAGTCAGTGGCGACCAGATCGACCGAGCCAAAGCGGCGGGGATCGCACAGCGCCAGAGTGTGGCCCGCCGCAGTCTCCAGCACCAGATGATCGTGCGCGCCCAGTTCTTCGGGCTCAATCCGCCAGCGCCCCGACATGCCGAGGTGGAAGACCATGGTCTGCCCGCGATCGACGTGGATCAGCCCGTATTTGGCGCGGCGCGAGAGGCCGGTGACAGTGGCCCCGGTCAGCGCCTGGACCAGATCGGGCGGGAACGGCCGGCGCAGGTCGGCACGGCGCGGATGGACCCGCACCAGCCGCTCGCCCTCAAGGTAGCGGGCGAGGCCGCGCACGGTAGTTTCAACTTCGGGAAGTTCAGGCATCGCGGCGTGGCTAGGCGGCGCTTTCCAGCTTGTCTATAAGTTGCGTATTGCAACTAATATGGACTGCGCCTAGGGAGACTTGCAAGCGATCATGCCCCGAGGAGAATTCCATGACGATCTCGATCCACCAGGCCAGCGTTCCGGCCTTTGTCAGCATGCTCACCAACATCAAGAACTGGCTCGACAAGGCCGCTGCGCAGAAGCCCGAAGCCGAGCTGATCGAGGCTCGCCTGGCGCCCGACATGCACGCGCTTGCTCGCCAGATCCAGATGGTTTCGGACGGAACCAAGGGTGCAGTGGCGCGGCTGGCCGGCAGCGAGCCGCCGGCGATGGCCGACACTGAAACCAGCTTTGCCGAGCTTAAGGAGCGCTGCGACAAAACCATCGCCTATCTCCGCTCAGTCGACCCGGCCGCGCTGGAGGCAGGCGCTGCGCGTGAGATCGTGATCACCTTTCCCAACGGCGGCGGCGTGCGCTTTGATGGCCTGACCTTTCTTACAGGGTTTGCCCTGCCCAACTTCTATTTCCACGCCAGCATGGTCTATGCGATCCTGCGCGCGCAGGGAATTGAGATTGGCAAGTTCGATTACCTGGCCCACATGGCCCCGCACATGTTTGCTCCACCCGAACCGGCCGAGGCCTGACGCTTTCGCTGGCAAGCGCAGTATCTTGCGGCTAAGCCGCGCCGCATGAGCGAGCAGGTATCTTTCGGTTACGAGACGGTCTCCGCCGAGGAGAAAGAGCAGCGCGTCGGCGCGGTGTTCTCAGCGGTCGCGCGCAAGTACGATGTCATGAACGATGCGATGTCTGGCGGCATGCACCGGCTGTGGAAGGACAAGTTCGTGCGGCGGGTCAAGCCGCAGCCCGACGAGGTGATTCTCGACATGGCGGGAGGCACTGGCGACATTGCCTTCCGGCTGGCTGCCAAGTGCGCGGTGGTGACCGTTTCGGACATCAACCAGGACATGCTCGATGTCGGGATTGAGCGGGCGCTTGATAAAGGCCTCGATGGGCTGGTCTGGTCGCGCCAGAACGCCGAGGAGCTGAGCTTTCCAAGCCGGTTCTTCGATGCCTACACAATCGCCTTCGGGATCCGCAACGTCACCCATATCGACAAGGCGCTGGCCGAGGCTTTCCGGGTCTTGAAGCACGGCGGACGGTTCTACTGCCTTGAGTTTTCGACCACCGAATGGCCGGGGTTCAGAGAGGCCTATGACCTCTATTCGCACAAACTGGTGCCGAAGATTGGCGAGGCCATCGCCGGGGATGCAGATTCCTATCGCTATCTGATCGAATTGATCCGCCGCTTCCCGACCATGCCCGAGTTCGAAGCAATGATCCGCACCGCGGGCTTCACCCGCACCCGGGTCGAGCCGATCCTGGGCGGGCTGGTGGCGATCCATTCGGGGTGGAAGATTTAGGGGTGACGCGGGCTGCGACCCATCTGCTGCGCCTGCTGCGCTGGGGCCGAACGCTGGCCAGGCACGGCGCGCTGCGCGGGATCGAGGGGGATCCCAACACCCCGCCGCAGGTCCGGCGACTGGTCCGGATTGCCCGGTTTGGCACGTCCCAGCCGTCAGTTCCCGACTATTCGCGCGCCTTCCAGGCGATCGGGCCTGCCGCGATCAAGCTGGGTCAGGCACTGGCGACCCGCCCCGATCTGGTTGGCGGCGACGCGGTGCGCAACCTGCTGCAATTGCAGGACAGTTTGCCCGCGGTGCCGTTCGCCGCGATCCGCCGCGAGATCGAGGTAAGCTTTGGCAAGCCGCTTGAAGCGATGTTCGCCAGCGTCGAGGAGGAGCCGATCGGTGCCGCCTCGATCGCGCAGGTCCACAAGGCCGTGACCAGCGAGGGCAAGGCGGTCGCGGTCAAGGTGCTACGCCCGGGGATCCGCGAAAAGCTGGCCCGCGATATCGAGACTTACGAATGGGCGGCGGCGCATCTTGAGGCGCTGGGCGGCGAGGCGGCACGGCTGCGCCCGCGCGCGGTGATCGCCAATTTCAAGCGCTGGACCGCACGCGAGCTCGACCTGCGCCGCGAAGCCGCCTCGGCCTCCGAGCTTTCAGAGGCGATGGGCACCTTCGAGGGCTACCGAATTCCCGGGATCGACTGGGACCGCACCAACGGCCGGGTGCTGACGATCGACTGGATCGAAGGGACCAAGATCAGCGAAACCGAGGCGCTGGCCACTGTTGGTCATGATCTGCCGAAAGTCGCGCACCGGCTGGTGATCGCCTTCCTGACCCAGGCGATCGCCCACGGCTTCTTCCATGCCGACATGCACCAGGGCAACCTGTTCGTGGAAAGCGACGGCACCATCGCCGCGATCGATTTCGGGATCATGGGCCGGATCGACCGGCGCGCGCGGATGTGGCTGGCCGAGATCCTCTATGGCCTGACCACCGGCAACTATCGCCGTGTCGCTGAAATCCATTTCGAGGCGCAATACGTGCCGAGCTACCATTCGGTCGACGAGTTCGCCACGGCGCTGCGCGCAGTCGGCGAGCCGACGCGGGGCAAGCCGGTGAGCGAACTTTCGGTCGGGCAAATGCTCGACGGGCTGTTCGCAATCACCCGCGATTTCGACATGCAAACCCAGCCGCACCTGCTGTTGCTGCAGAAGACCATGGTGATGGTCGAGGGGCTGGCGACCCAGCTCGATCCCAAGATCAACATGTGGGACGTTGCCTCGCCGTTCGTGCGCGACTGGATCCGCGACGAGCTGGGGCCTGAGGCGGCGCTGGCCGACCGCTTCCGCGAGGATGCCCAGACCCTGCTGCGGCTGCCCGACCTGGTGCGGCGGATCGAGGAGCGGTTCCCGCCCAAAGGTGGCGCGCCCGATCAGGCGCCCCTTGCCCGAGGTTGATCTGGTCTGGGAGCGCCGCCAGAGCGGGCGCGGCTGGCTGGGCTATGTTGCGGCAGGGCTTGCCGGCGGCACGGCGCTGTGGGGCGCGCAGGCGCTGGGCTGGCTTTAAGGCAATGGACCTCGACAGTCTGATCCTGCACTTCTTTGGTTGCGAAGACCCTACGACGCTGACCGCGACCGAGTTTGAACGCGGACTCGAACGGCTGAAGATCGGTTTCGGTGTCGAGCGCGAGCCCAGCCGCCGGTTTGCGCTGTGGGTGCTGCTCGAAGGACTGGGCGAGGCCCCGCTGCCGGCCGAGGCGTTCGCCAAGGAGCCCAAGCTGAAGGCCGCAGCGGAGGACTATCTCAAGGCCGCATTCCGCCTCGAACGGTTCGGGGACGGCGAATGAGCAGCCCAAAAGTCTAAAGCAAAGAACCGGTTATCTGATCCAGAACCCGACCGTCCTGAGCCTGTCGAAGGACTGTCCTTCTCTTCGTGCTTCACTCGTAAACGCTTGAAGAAAAAGCAGTCCTTCGACAGGCTCAGGACAGTCGGGCATGGGGTGCGGTGATTCAGATTTCAATGAATCTGCTCTAGCCCGGCAAGCCCTCAAGCCTTCGTATCCTCTCCCGCAAGGGGAGAGGGGCTTCAACGCAAACGGGCGAGGCTTTCGCCCCGCCCGTCCGCTTGGCTTTGCCCCCAGATCAGAAGTCGTAACCGACCTTGATCCCGAACTGCTGCGGCTGGTTTGGATAGATCCGTGAATAAGGCGCGCAGAATGCCACGGCGCAGAAGGTGCCGATCCCCAGCTCCCCACGCTTGTCGAACGCATTCTGGAGGAAGGCCTCGAAGCGCCAGTTCTCCCAATTGATCCCTGCCGCAAAGTCCACGGAGCTGAACGCCCTGGTACCACCAAGCGCGGCAGCTTCGTCGTCGAGCAGCGCCGAGCGCGTTCCACCCTGGTGGCTTAGCACGCTCTGGATAAAGCCCTTGCCGCCGGCCACTGGCATTTCATAGCGTGCGGTCAGGCTGCCCTTGAACTTGGGCATGACGGGCAGACGAGTGCCCTTCGGCGCAACCGGCGGAACCAGCGGGTCGCAGACGATGTTCTTGGTGACCGGATCGACCGCGCACAGGTCGGTCGTAGTCTTGGCATCGACATAGGTTCCCGAGGCTGAGAACGACAGGCCGCCGAAGCGTGCGGTTATGTCGCCCTCGATACCCTTGATCCGGGCGTCACCGGCATTGTAGGTGTTGGTGATGCCGTTGTTGTTGAGCGGCACCAGCCCGAACTGCACATTCTGCCACTTTTCGTAGAACACTGCGCCGTTGAAATAGATGTTGCCGCCCAGCCGCGTTTTCCACCCGGCCTCATAGTTGTCGAGCGTGTCGGATGTGAACGGATCGACCCCCGGCCGACGGTTGTTGCCGCCGGGACGGAAGCCGCGCGAGACGGTGGCGTAGAACATCAGATCTTCGTTGGGCTTGAAACGCAGCCCGCCGCGCCAAATCACGCCGCTTTCAACGTTCTTCTTGTCGACGCTGACGCAAGGCACCTCAGGGTATGAGGTTCCCGGAATGCAGGCCGCGATGCTGCCGCCGCCGTTGAAACCGGAAAAGCCGTAAATCGTGTTGCGCGCGATGTAGCCGCGGATACCGCCGATCAGGGTGATGGTTGGCGCCAGATCGAGTTCGGCCTGGGCGAACATCGCATAGTCGCGGTCCTTGCGGAAAATCCGGGTGCGGAACGCAGTGTCGTTGTCAAAAACTGTGGTTCCCGCAAACCAGCCCGCATCCGGTGCTGCGCTCAGTCCGGCCACCTTGTAGTCGGCGCGGACTTTGTCGGTCTGGACCTGCAGGAACAGCCCGGCGGTGAGCCGGAAAGCTTTATCGCCGGGCGAGGAAACCCGCAGTTCCTGGGTCAGCTTGGAGTACTTGTCGCCCAGGACAGAACTTTGGGTCGGATCAAGAAAGCCGCCATTCCCGTCTTCGAAGTATGTCGCGTAACCAAACTTGACGTAGTCATCGTCAGGATCATTTGGAGTTTCAGGATCATAAAGATATGAATAAGTATCATAAGCGACAGAATAGTAAGAATAGTCCGAGGTGTTATCGACCTTGCGCTGGAAATACCCTCCCGAATAGGTGATGTCCCAATCGCTCAGCTTGCCTTGGATGGTCATTGCCGCCTGCCACCAGCTGTCCTTGTTGCGGCTTGGCAGGAAGTCAGTGACCTTGAGATCACCCTTGCGCGGATCGAACAGGAACCCGCCATTAGCAACCTGGTTCTGGTAGATGAATTGGGTGGTCGCGGTCCAATCATCGTTGAGGTCGATCTTGAGCGCGGCGCGGCCGCCCCAGGTTTCGACGTCGTTGTAGTCGTTCTCGACCAAAGCGCTGTTGTTTACAGTCAAGTCGTTGGCGGAGTTGCCTGCGGGAAACGGCCCGTCATTGAGCGTAAAGGTGCGGGTAGCCGGCAGGTTATCGATATAACCACCGGCTTTGTCGTAGAACCCGACCACGCGCAGCGCCGCGCGTTCGCCCAGTGGGAAGTTGAAATAGCCTTCCGCAGTGCCGCCGAAATCGCCCTTGCCCCACTTGTTGAGCTGGAGGTCGGCGCCGCCTTCGGTCACGCCATACTTGGGCGCGTTTGTGATCACCCGCAGCACGCCCGAAAGCGAGCTGGCGCCGAACAGGGTGCCTTGCGGTCCGGCCAGTGCCTCAACTCGCGAGATGTCGTAGATATGGAAATCGACGGTGCCGCCGATCGTCGTCACCGGGATTTCGTCGATGTACATCGAGCTGGTCGGCAGCGGGCCGATATGCAGGCCGTCGCCGCCCGAGGAAACCCCGCGGAAGAAGATCTGCGACTGGCTGGGTCCGAACGACTGGAAGCTGACGCTGGGCAGCAGCTTGGCATAGTCTTCGAACGACTGGACGTTGGCCTCTTCGAGTTTGGCCGAGCCGAGCGCAGTGATGCTGATCGGCACGTCGCGCAGGCGTTCTTCCTTGCGCTGCGCGGTGACGATGATCTCGGTTTCAGCGCGATCCTCGTCAGCCGGAGCGTCCTGGGCAAAGGCGGTGCCGGGCAGCACGATGGCCGTGGAAGCCAGCAGCAGCAATGTACGATGGCGCAGCGAAGCGTTCTTGTTCATGTTTTTCCCTCATTTTCGCAGCAGTTGAACGGATTAAAGGCCATGAATGGCTGCGAAACAACGGAAAATCGGTAAACGTCGCTCGCTTTGCGCGCTTTTGCCGTTCAAGCGTTGCCGCCGCGCCACGATTTCGGCGCATCTGGGTAACATTCCAGCACCGGCCCGAGCGCTTCGACCAGTGGAGCAAGGTGCTGCGCAACCGGGCGCCACTGGCCTTCACCGCTGCGGTTGATCGGGCGGCGAACCTGCTCGCTGCTCGGGGTGCGGACCGCGCGGTCGCTGCTGGAAAAGTTCAGGCACGCCTCCTCGAACGGCAAATCGAGGCCGCTCAGCAGCGCGCGAATCTCGCGCTCGGGATCGTCGAGCAGGTTTCGTGGATTACCCGCACGACGCGGCCCGGCAGCACCCGGTCAAAATGCGCCATCAGCCGGACATAGTCGGCGTAGTAGTGGCCGATGTCTGCCAGCCCATAGGAGAACGCCTGACCGCGGGCATAGTGCTGGCGGAAGTTCGAATAGCCGCAATCGAGCGGGTGGCGCCGCGCGTCGACGATCCGGGCATTGGGCAGGATCAGCTGGATCAGGCTGACATAAAGCCAGTTGTTGGGCAGCTTGTCGATGAACAGCGGTTTGCCCTCACGGCGCTGGATTCGGGTGGTCTGGAGGTAGCTCTCACCCAGTTCGCGCAGGCCATGCGGCATCGAGCTTGGCCAGCGCCGCGGTCCAGTGTTCGCTGCGCGACAGGCGGTTGACCATCGCCGGAATGTCAGGGAGCTCCATCGTCCCTTCAACCTGCGAATGGCACGCAAGGATCTGCTCGATCAGGGTCGATCCGGCGCGCGGCATGCCCAGGATGAACAGCTGGATCGGGTGCAGCACAGCCCTGCCCGGCCCGCTCGGCGAAAAACGCGGCATCAAAGCGGGCGATCTCGCGGTCGACCGCGCGGGTGGTTTCCGCCGCCGCATAGGGCAGCCCATCGCGGCGTAGGCGGTTGGCCTCGGCATAGTGCGCAAACGCCGCCGCGCCATCGCCGCTGTCGTCGAGCGCCTTGCCGAGCGCGAAATGGATATGAAAGCGGTCATCCGGCGTGGCTTCGGGGGCATCGAGCGCCGCCAGCATCGCCGCTTGATCCTCCGCTCCAAGCTTGGCGGTCTTGAGATTGGCGATCGACCACCACGCCTCGCCAAACCAGGGCTTGAGCGCAATCGACTTGCGGTAAGCGGCGATCCCTTCATCGAGCCGCCCGACAGTCTTGAGGGTGTGACCATAGCTCTGCCACACCTGCGCGTGGCGGCCGGACCGGGCGAGGATCGTTTCGTAGAGCTCAAGCGCCTCGTCAAAGGCCCCGATCCGGCCAACCACCGCCGCGCGGAGATTGTCCTGACCGGGATCGCCGGGTTCATCGATCCGCAGCTTGTCAAGCTCTGCAAGCGCTTCTTCAGGGCGGTTCTGGCGGTGCATCAGCAGCGCCAGGTTGGAGCGCGCTGCGGTGAACGAATGGCGCGATCTCCAGCGCGCGGCGCAGCAGGTTCTCGGCATCCTTCATCCGCCCGATCCGCCCCGCCAGCTCGGCCAGCATTCGGATCGCGTAGACGTCGAAAGGGTCCTCCTTGAGGTGCTGCTTGAGCAACGGCTCGGCGACGCTCAGCGCATTGCGATTGAGCGCCATTGCCGCCTCGACCAGCCGGGGGTGGTAGTCGGCGGGTTGGGCTGCGGGCGCTAGTGGAGGTTTGCTCGACATCGCAGCGCAAGAAACATGGTGACGCGCCAGGATCAAGCGGTAGGTTGGTCTGGGCTGGGGAGAGGCACCGGAAATGAACCAGACAAGCAAGCGCGCATTGGGCTTCTGGGCCTTGCTGGCGCTGTGCGTTGGCAACATGATCGGTTCGGGCATCTACCTGCTGCCCGCCACACTCGCGCCGCTGGGCTGGAACCAGATGCTCGGCTGGCTGATCACCATCGGCGGGGCGCTGTGCCTCGGGCTGGTTTTCGCCCGGCTTGGCGCACGGCTGCCGCTGGCGGGCGGTCCCTATGCCTATGCCAATGCCGCGTTCGGGCCGCTGACGGGCTTTGTCACCGCCTGGTCCTATTGGGTGATGACCTGGGTCGGCAACGGGGCGATTGCGGTGGCGGTGGTCTCCAACCTCAGCCTGATCTTTCCGGCGATCGGTGAGAGCCAGGGCCTGCCCGCGGTCTTGGCTGTGGGCTGCGTCTGGCTGTTGACGCTGGTCAACATCGGCGGTGTGCGGGCTGCCGGCCGTGTGCAGGAAGTGACCGTGGTGCTCAAGCTGCTGCCGCTGATCGCGTTGATCCTGCTGGCTTTCTGGCTGTTCGCCAGCGGCGCGCCGCGCGCGCCCGATCCCGGCGTGGCGATCAATTCCAGCGCGATCGCGACGGCGGCTGGGCTGACCTTCTGGGGCTTCCTGGGGCTTGAGAGCGGCACTGTGCCCGCCGACAAGGTCGAGAATCCGGAGCGCAACGTGCCGCGCGCAACGCTGATCGGGGTGGTCCTGACCGGCTTGATCTATCTTGGCATATCGTTGGCCTTCGCGCTCTACATGCCGGTCGAGGAAGCCGCCAAGTCGCCCGCCCCGGTGGCCGACCTGCTCGGGCGGCATTTCGGACCTGGCGTGGCCAGCGCGGTTGCCCTGTTCGCTGCGATCAGTGCGTTTGGCGCGCTCAACGGCTGGATCCTGGTCCAGGGCGAAATGCCCTGGGCGATGGCACGCGGCGGGGTGTTCCCGCGCTGGTTCGGTGCCGAGAGCGCCCGCGGCACGCCGCTGCGCGGACATATCCTCTCTAGTCGTGCTGCTCACCGCAGTGACCTTGCTCAACTACCAGAAGGGCATGGGCGAGCTGTTCGGCTTCATCGCCTCGATCAGCCTCGCCGCGGGCTTGCTGGCTTATCTGATTGCCTCACTGGCCGCGCTGCGGTTGGCCCCCGACGACCGCCAATTGGCGCTCGCAGCGGTGATCGCCGCGATTTTCACCGTCTGGGCCGAATGGGGCCTGGGCAGCGAAGCGCTTGGCTATGGCGCGCTGCTGATCGGTGCAGGGCTTCCGGTCTATTTCGCTTCTAGGAGCGCAGCAGCTTCCTGATCAGCGGCCGGTCCGCCAGGATCGCCGCCGCGGCATTATGCCCCGGCGCGCCGGTTACCCCGCCGCCGGGATGGGTGCCTGCGCCGCACATGTAGAGGCCCTTGATCGGCCCGCGATAGTCGCCGTGGCCCAGCACCGGACGCGCCGCCCACAGCTGGTCGATCCCCATGGTGCCGTGCATGATATCGCCGCCGATCAGCCCGAACTTGCGCTCCAGGTCTAGCGGCGAGTGGATCTGACGTGGCGATCACCGCTGCCTTGAAGTTGGGGGCGTGATCGTTGACGGTATCGATAATCATGTCCGCCACCGCCTCGCGGTGGGTGTCCCAATCGACATGTGGGATCGAACTGCTGGCAGAACAGGCTGGCGACGTGCTGGCCGGGGGGCGCAAGGCTGTCATCGACCGTGCTCGGGATCTTGATCTCGACAATCGGCTTCTTCGACCAGCCGTGCTGCTGGGCATCGATGAAGGCCTGGTCCATATAGTCCATGCCCGGAGCGATGATGATCCCGGCGGTGTGGTGCTCGGCCTGTTCCTTGCCGGGGAGCACCGCAAAACTGGGCAGTTCGGACAGCGCGACGTTCATCCGGAAGGTGCCGCTGCAGGTCTTGAAGCCCTTGATACGGCGCTTGAAATCATCGTCGAGGTCGCTCTGGTCGACCAGCTGGCGATAAAGCAGCGCGGGGCCGGCGTTCGAGGCGACAATGCTGGCCGCGATCTCCTCGCCGCTTTCGAGCTTTACCCCAGTGACCCTTTTGCCATCGACCAGCAGCTTTGCGACCGGCGCCTCCAGGCTGATCTCGACCCCCTGGTCCTCGCAGGCCCGCGCCATTGCCTGGGTGATCGCCCCCATCCCGCCGACCGCGTGCCCCCAGGCACCGAGCTTGCCGTTTACCTCCCCGAAGACGTGGTGAAGCAGGACATAGGCCGAACCGGGGGTGGATACCCCGGCGTAGTTGCCGACCACTGCGTCGAACGCGAAGGCGCTCTGGACATAGTCATGCTCGAACCAGCCATCGAGGAACTGGCGGCATGACTTGGTGAAGATATCGAGCAGATCGCGCTGCACCGACAGATCAAGCTTGGCCATCGGCCAGCCCTGCTGCGCCGCCGCGACCAGCGAGGACAACCCGCCGCCGACATTGGGCGGGATCTGCAGGCAGAGGTCGCGCAGGACGTTGGCGACTTTCTCCAGCGCGGCGTCATAGGCCGGATAGGCTGCGGCATCCTTTTTCGAGAACCGCGCGAATTCCGCCTCGGTCCGCCCTGGCGCGCCGCCAAGCTTCACATAGTCGTTCTCGAACGGGAAGAAGTTGCTGATCGTCCGTTCGATCACGCGGTAGCCGTAATCGTGCAGCCGCATGTCGGCGATCACCTTTGGGCGTAGCAGGCTGACCGTATAGCTGGCGGTCGAATTGCGGAAACCGGGATGGAACTCCTCGGTCACTGCCGCACCGCCGACAATGTGACGCCGCTCCAGCACCCGCACCCGCATCCCCGCCTTGGCGAGATAGAAAGCGCAGACGAGGCCGTTGTGGCCGCCGCCGATGATCAGTGCGTCGTAGGTCTTGGTCATCTCTTCGTGTTCCATCCTCTTAAAGCCCCTCCCCGTCGGGGAGGGGTGGGGGTGGGGGCTCCACACCGGCGAGGACGCGATGCCTGTCGGCCTCGCTCCCCCACCCCTAACCCCTCCCCGACGGGGAGGGGGATTGCTTGCTCCACCCCGCTGCCGGCGGAAACGCCTGCCGCGCCTCCGGAATCAGCGCGCGGACCTTGCGGGCGAAGCTGCGCAGGCAGACCTCGCTGGTGGCGATCGGGCCGGTGCCGTAGGTCTTGCTGGCCATGCCCTGCTGGACCCGGCCGATCAGCCAGGTGTCCTCGGCATTGACCACCCGGTTGATCCGCCAGTTGGCATAGCGCACCAGCTTCATCTCGCGCCGGCTATCCGGCAGAGCATAGGCCACTTCGCGCAGCAGGCAGGTAGTCGGCGAAATGGGCAGCCACTGCATGAAATCGATCTGGTCGGCGTAGATGTCGAAAGCGATGTTCGGCCAAAGCTTGTAGTAAAGCCAGCGTCCGTGGGCTTGGTCGGGCAGATTCTCGACACGCGGCAAATGGGTGCGGTAGAACCGCTCCCAATAGTTCTGCTTTTCGCTGGAAACCACATCGCCATAGATCCGGTCGGCCCAGCCATGGGCTTCGATCCGGTAGGTCTTGCCGACCAGCCGCGAAAGGCCGTCGTGGGCCACCGGGATGTGCAGATTGTCCGAGAAATTGTCGCCGACGTTCTTCCAGTTGACCTCTCTGGGCCGCAGCCGCGCCGGGGCCATGCGTTCCATCTCAGCGAAGCGGTAGGGCGCGACTTCCGCGTCGAACGGCGCCATCATCTCGCTGACGGAGTTGGAAAGCCGCCCGGCTGCAGGCAGACGAAGACGAAGCCGTTCCAAAGCTCGACCGCGACCGGGACCAGGCCGTTGTCTTCAAGCCTGAGCGAGGGGTACTCACCCTTCATCGGCACCCCGGTCAGCCGCCCGTCGGTTTCATAGACCCAGGCGTGGTAGGGGCAGACCAGCTTCCTGGTGCAGCCCGAAGGCCCCTCGACCAGCCGCATCGCGCGGTGGCGACAAACATTGGTGAAGGCGCGGATCTGGCCATCATCGCCGCGGATCACCACCACGCTTTCGCCGAGGTAGTCGATTGTCTGATAGTCACCGGGATTGCGGATCTCGTTGACATGGCAAACGATCTGCCAGCTCGGGCGGATGATCCGCTCCATCTCCAGATCGAAGAATTCCTGATCGCGGTAGATCCACCCCGGCAGGCTGAAATCGGCGTCGGGATCGACTTCGGCGCCATCGATTTCGGCAACGATTCTATCGAGCTTGCCCATGGTTCCCTCGCGAATCCCGATTGCTTGTTGGACACTCGTACAACAAGTGCTAGAACCGCGCAAGTGAGCACTGCCCCTGCCTTTCGCCGATCGGAGCCTGATGCGCGCCGCCAGAGTCTGGTCGAAGCTTGCGCTCGGGTGCTTGCACGCGAAGGGATCGCCGGAGCGAGCGTGCGGTCGATCGCGATGGAAGCAGGGGTCTCGGCCGGACTGGTGGGGCATTACTTCCCCGGCATCGACGCGCTGATCGCGGCCACTTATGTCCACACCGGCGCGCGGGTCGATGCGGCGCTGGCAGCGGCGGTGGAGGCTGCCAGGCCCGGGCCCCGCGCGCGGCTTGAAGCCTTTGTCACTGCCAGCTTCACGCCGCCAATCGCCGATCCTGAACTGCTCGCCACCTGGATCGCATTCTGGAGCTTGGTAGCCTCGCGCCCGGACATCGCCCGGCTCCACGACGAACAATACGGCGGCTTCCGCGCCCAGCTCGAAGTCCTGCTGCGGAACTGCGCGGTGCCCGAAGCCGAGCTTCGTCCGGCAGCGATCGCGATCGCTGCGCTGGTCGATGGACTATGGTTGGAGCTTTGCCTGTCGCCGCAGGAAATCGCCCCCGCCGAAGCAGCAGCGATCGCCCGCGCCGCACTGGCCCGGCTTATCTGGACAGATCGCTGAACAGCGACGTGTAGAAGGTCAGCGCCGGCGCGATGCTGGCAATCGGCGCACGCTCATCCAATCCGTGGCTGCGATAGTCGTCGGGCTTCATGAACAGCGCGCTGACGTTGTAGCAATCGGTGCCGCCAACGCGGTACCACATGCAATCGGTGGCGCCCTTGGACATACCCGGGATTGCCGGTAGCCCGGGATGGATCTTGCCAAGCGCCCGGGCGAGCGCGCTGCTCAAGTCCTTGCGCAGCGGCGAGGCCGGGCTCTCGGTCACCCCTTCGGAAACGTCACGAATGGTCAGCGCCGGTTCGGCCGCGACCCGCTTCAGTTCGGTCATAATCTCTGTGCGGCGGTGCCCGGGGAAGATCCGGCAATTGACGTTGGCGGTGACGCGCTGCGGCAGCGCGTTGATCGCATGTCCACCGTTGATCAAGGTGACGACGCAGGTGGTGCCGATCAGCGAGTTAAGCTCGACATCGCCGCGCAGAACCGCAACCGCCTGCGGATCGGCCGGATTGACGGCGAAATCGCGCATTGCCCTGGCAAGTTCGGGGTTCTTTTCGAGCTTGGCGGACTGCGCGAAGAAGGCCTGGGTCAAGGGGCTGACCTCGGCCGGAAAGCGGTGCTGGGCGATCCGCTGCAAGGCCCCGGCAAGCTGATTGATCGCATTGTCAGACCGCGGCACCGAACTGTGCCCACCCGGGTTGGTGACGGTCAGCTCGAAGTCGGCATAGCTCTTCTCCGCACCTTGCCAGACATACTGGACCGGCTCGCCGCTGACCGGATCAAGCATCCCGTTGAGATCGTAATCCATGATCAGCACCTGATCGGCACCAGCCAGCCGCTTGGCGATCACCTGGCTGGTCGCCATGGTGGTTTCCTCGTCACCCGAATAGGCAATCACGATGGTCCGGCGCGGTTTGTAGCCCTTGCGCCTGAGCGCGATCAGCGCGGTCAGCCCCATGGCGTTGTCGAGCTTCATGTCCGACGCGCCGCGGCCGAACAGGAAGCCGTTCTCCACCACCGGCGTGAACGGATCGCGCTTCCAGTCCGAAGGCCTGGCTTCGACCACGTCCATGTGGCCCGACACCACCAGCGGCTTGAGTCCGGGATCGCTGCCCGGCCAGGTGGCGATCAGGTAGGCTGTGTCGTCGAGCGGGGTGATCTCGATCGCGCTGTCAGGCCAGCCGGCGGCGAGCAGTTCCTGGCGCACCAGCTGCATGGCAGCGGCGGTCTGTTGCCCTGCCGCGCACCGTGCGGAGCGCGATCAGCCGCTTTGGCCAGATCGAGCGCCCTTGGCTTCGGCATTGAGCTTGGCGGCAGGCGTTTCTCGCTTCGGCTCGCTGCGGCGATCCACCAAGCGACAGCGCAAACATGGCAACCAGAGGCAAAGCACTTAACGGAACGGAGCATCGACAAATCCCCTCTGGGCCTGAGCCTAATTGCAATTCCGGCAGAGGGAAAGCGCTGCCCCGGCCGGGCGATGAATTGGAATGCGGCGCTCTGGCGCGCGCGCGTACTGCACTGCTAACCCGGGCCTCTCCAAAATGGGGCGCAGGGACATGCCATGACCATCACTGCAAATCGGCTGTTGCTGTTCGGCGCGACCGGCGATCTGGCCAAGCGGATGCTGCTGCCGTCGCTGTGCGCGCTGCATGCCGATGGGCTGGTAGCCGAGGATCTCGAGATCATCGGCACCGCGCGCCAGCCGCTCGACGACCACTCCTACCGCCAGTTCGCGCGCGAGGCGCTGGAGAAGTTCATGCCCGCCGACCGCCGCGGCTCAATGGCGACATTCCTCAACCGGCTGCATTACCAATCGCTCGATGCCACCGATACCGCGGGCTTCGCAGCACTCGCCGCCAAGGTCGGCAATGTTGAAGGCGGCCTGGCAATCTTCCTTTCGACCGCGCCCAGCCTGTTCGAAGCGACCATTGCCGGGCTCAGCGCCGCCGGCCTGACCGGCGAAACAGTGCGGATCGGGCTGGAGAAGCCACTCGGTACCTGCCTGCAGACCAGCCGTGAGATCAACGATGCGGTAGCGCTGGCCTTCCCCGAAGACCGCACCTTCCGGATCGATCACTACCTCGGCAAGGAAACCGTCCAGAACCTGCTGGCGCTGCGCTTTGCCAATATCCTGTTCGAACCGCTGTGGAACGCCACCCATATCGAACACGTCCAGATCACCGTTTCTGAAACCGTCGGGCTGGAAGGCCGGGTCGGGTTCTACGACGGCGCCGGGGCGCTGCGCGACATGGTCCAGAACCATATGCTCCAGCTGCTCGCGCTGGTGGCGATGGAGCCGCCCGCCAACTACGACGCCACCGCAATCCGCGACGAAAAGGTCAAGGTGCTGCGCGCCCTGCGCGACATTGGACCGGACGAGACCGTTACCGGCCAATACCGCGCCGGAGCGATTCACGGGCAACCGGTGCCGGGCTACGACGATGAACTGGGCAAAGAGAGCGAGACCGAAACCTTTGTCGCGATCAAGGCCCACCTCGACAACTGGCGCTGGAAAGGGGTGCCGTTTTATCTGCGCACCGGCAAGCGCCTGCCCGAACGCAAGACCGAGATTGTCGTCCAGTTCCGCCAGGTGCCGCATTCGATCTTCGCCGGAAAGGGCGCGCGTACTGTTCCCAACCAGCTGGTGATCGGGATCCAGCCCGAAGAAAACGTCCGGTTGCAGCTGATGGCCAAGGTCCCAGGACTTGATCGCGAAGGAATTCGCCTGCGCTCGGTCCCGCTTGATATCACCATGCCCGATGCCTTCGCCGGGCCGACCAAGCGGATCGCCTATGAGCGGCTGCTTCTCGACCTGATCGAGGGCGACCAGACCCTGTTCGTGCGGCGCGACGAGGTTGAAGCGCAGTGGGAATGGATCGATGCAATCCGGGAAAGCTGGGCAGCGAACGGGATCCGGCCAAAGGGCTATATGGCCGGCAGCTGGGGGCCCAACTCGGCGATCGCGCTGACCGAACGCGACGGGGTGCACTGGCATGAGTAGCCTCCACCCCACCATCGAACGCGTCACCCAGCGGATCATCGACAAGTCGCAGGACTCCCGCCGACGCTACCTCGAACTGATCGACCGCGAGGCCGAACGCTTCCCCAACCGCAATGCCCTGTCGTGCTCCAACCTCGCCCACGGCTTTGCCGCCGCGCTCGACGACAAGACGGCGATCAAATCTGGACGCGGGCCCAATCTGGCGATCGTCACCGCCTACAACGACATGCTCTCGGCGCATCAGCCCTATGGCCGCTATCCCGAGGCGATGAAGCTCTACGCCCGCGAGGTCGGCGCCACCGCGCAGATCGCCGGGGGCGTTCCGGCGATGTGCGACGGGGTGACCCAGGGCCAGGACGGCATGGAGCTGTCATTGTTCAGCCGCGATGTGATCGCGCTCTCCACGGCGGTGGCGCTCAGCCACGCGATGTTCGACGGGATGGCCTTGCTGGGGATCTGCGACAAGATCGTCCCCGGGCTGGTGATCGGAGCGCTGCGGTTTGGCTATCTGCCCGCAATCTTCGTTCCCTCAGGGCCGATGCCATCGGGCCTTGCCAACAAGGACAAGCAGAAGGTCCGCCAGCTCTATGCCGAGGGCAAGGCGACCCGCGCCGACCTGCTCGAAAGCGAAAGCGCGAGCTATCACAGCCCCGGCACCTGCACCTTCTATGGCACCGCCAATTCCAACCAGATGATGATGGAGCTGATGGGGCTGCACGTTCCCGGCGCTGCCTTTGTCCCGCCGAACACCCCGCTGCGCTCCGCCCTGACCCGCAAGGCGGTGCACCGGCTCACCGAAATTGGCCGTGAGGGCGGAGACTATCGCCCGATGGGCCGGGTGGTCGATGAGAAGGCGATCGTCAACGCTGCGGTTGGCCTGCTCGCCACCGGCGGTTCGACCAACCATGCGATCCATATCCCGGCGATGGCCCGCGCGGCGGGGATCGCGATCGACTGGCAGGATCTCGACGAACTGAGCGCTGCGGTGCCGCTGATCGCGCGGGTCTATCCCAATGGCGCGGCCGACGTGAACCACTTCCACGCCGCCGGCGGCATGGGCTTATGTGGTGCGCGAACTGCTCGATGCCGGACTGGCGCATGGAGACGTGCTGACCGTGGCCGAAGGCGGCATCAGCGCCTATGCCGATGAGCCGTTCCTCGATGGCGACGCGCTCAGCTGGCGCCCTGCTCCGGCCCAAGCCGGCGATCCCGCCATCCTCGCCCCCGCCGCCGCCCCGTTCCTGCCCGATGGCGGCATGCGCCTCGTCACCGGCAACCTCGGGCGCGGCACTTTCAAGACCAGCGCGGTCGATGCCGAGCGCTGGACGATCGAGGCCCCGGCGCGGGTGTTCGAAAGCCAGGAAGCGGTCCAGACCGCGTTCAAGGCCGGCGAGCTTGATCGCGATGTGGTGGTGGTGGTCCGCTTTCAGGGCCCCCGCGCCAACGGCATGCCCGAACTGCACAAGCTGACCCCGCCGCTGGGGGTGTTGCAGGACAAGGGCTTCAAGGTTGCGCTGGTTACCGACGGGCGGATGTCGGGCGCATCGGGCAAGGTTCCCGCTGCGATCCACGTCACTCCCGAAGCGCTGGGCGGCGGGCCGCTGGCACTGGTCGAGGACGGCGATCTGATCCGGCTATGCGGGCATGACGGCAGCCTGCAGGTGCTGGCCGATCTCACCGCGCGCGCACCCGCGCCGCCGCCGCAAGCGCAAATGGGCATGGGCCGCGAGCTGTTCGCCATGCTGCGCGCCCACGCCGATGGCGCCGAACATGGCGGATCGGCAATGCTGGCCGAGGCTGGGCTGTGAGCACAGAGCTGGTCGCGGTCGATATCGGCGGCACCCACGCCCGCTTCACCCTGGCCAGCGTTGCCGCAGACGGCACGATCACACTGGGCGAAGCGGCGACGCTGCACACCCGCGATCACGCCAGTTTCCAGACCGCGTGGGAGGATTTCGCCCGGATGCAGGGTGGCAAGCTTCCCGACGCAGTGGGTATCGCGGTTGCCGGGCCGATCGGCGGTGAGGTGATCCGATTTACCAACAATCCCTGGGTGATCCGCCCAGCGCTGATCCCGGAAAAGCTGGGCGTCGCGCGCTACACCGTGATCAATGATTTCGGCGCGGTCGGCCATGCCGTGGCGCTCGCAAACGAAGAGCATTTCGTCCACCTGACCGGACCGGAGGGCCCCCTGCCAGCCAACGGCACAATTTCAATCGTTGGGCCCGGGACCGGGCTGGGCGTCGCCCACGTCTGGCGCGACGGCGCCGGCAACTACCGGGTCCAGGCCACCGAAGGCGGGCACATCGATTTTGCCCCGCTCGACAGCATCGAGGATGCGATCCTCGCTCGGCTGCGCCAGCGTCATCGCCGCGTTTCGGCTGAACGTGTGGTTTCGGGCCCGGGGCTGGTCGACATCTACGAAGCCCTGGCGGCGATGGAGGGCCGGGCGATCCAGGCGACCGACGATCGCACCCTGTGGGGCTTGGGGACGTCGGGCGAAGACAGCCTTGCCGCTGCCGCGGTCGACCGCTTCTGCCTTTCGCTAGGTTCGTTCGCCGGCGATATAGCACTGGCCCAAGGAGCCAGCGGAGTGGTGATTGCCGGCGGCTTGGGGCTCAGGATCAAGGACACCTTGCTGCGCTCGGGCTTTGCCAACCGCTTCACGGCCAAGGGGCGTTACGTGGAATTCATGTCGGGCATTCCGGTCAAGCTGATTACCCATTCCCAGCCCGGTTTGTTCGGCGCCGCAGCGGCCTTTGCCAAGGAGCATCTGACGTGAGTCCAATCGAAGCGATCATGCGCAAAGCCCCGGTGATCCCGGTGCTGGTGATCGAGGATGCCGCCCACGCCGCGGCGATTGCGACCGCGCTTGTGGCTGGCGGACTGCCAGTGCTGGAGGTCACGCTGCGTACCTCAAGTGCGCTTGAGGTTATCCGCGCGATGAAGGCGGTGCCCGGCGCGATCGTCGGCGCGGGGACCGTGCTCAACGAACATGCGCTCGACGATGCGCTGGACGCCGGGGCCGAGTTCATCGTCTCGCCGGGTCTGACCGAAGGCCTCGCCAAGGCGGCGATTGCCGCGCAGGTTCCGTTCCTCCCCGGCACCGCAACCGCGTCCGACATCATGCGCGGGCTCGACCTGGGGCTTGATCGGTTCAAGTTCTTCCCCGCCGAGGCCAACGGCGGAATCCCGGCGCTCAAGGCCATCGCCGCGCCGTTTGCCATGGCCCGGTTCTGCCCGACCGGCGGTGTCACCCAGACCTCCGCTGCCGATTGGCTGGCGCTCGATGCGGTGCTTTGCGTCGGTGGCAGCTGGCTGGTGGTCAAAGGCGCGCCGGATGTGGCCGCAATCGAGGCCGCTGCGCGCACTGCGGCGGCACTGGCGCGATGAGCCTGGCGGCCGAGCTTGCCGACCGTCTTGAGGCGCTGCATCCGCGGACCGCCGAAACCCCGCTGTTCAACCCGGTGTTCCAGCTCAGCCTTGAGTTGTCGCGCCAGATCGAGAGCGGCGAGCTGACCCTGAAAAGTGTCGCCGGCCTGGTTGCCGAGCTGGAGTGCGACGGGCTGCTGGCGAGGGCCGACAGGCTCCATCGGCTGGTCGCGCCGGTTGGTTCGCCGGACAATTTTGTGCGGATTGCCGCGCTGGCCGAAACCGATGATTTCGAAACTTTCGCCGCGAAGTGGCGCAATCCGCTGGTCCATGTGGTGTTCACCGCGCACCCGACCTTCCTGCTCACCCGCGCCCAGTCGGCTGCGGTGGCCGGACGCGGCCTCTTCGGGCGATATCGGCGCCGGGACCGCCTGCGTCGCCCCGCACGCGCGCGACACGATCACGCTCGATAGCGAGCATGAGGATGCCATGGCGGCGATGACCTACGCGCAGCACGCGCGCGATAGCATCAACAGCGTCCTGTACGCGCACGCCCGCCAGCACTGGCCGATCGACTGGCGCAAGCTCAACCCGCTGCCGCTGCGCCTGGCCCACTGGGTCGGCTACGACATGGACGGGCGCACCGACATCTCGTGGGCGACCTCGCTGCGCTATCGCCTCTCCGAAAAAGCACAGCGGCTGGCGAGCTATGCCGCGATGCTTATCGATCTAGCCCCTGAGATTGCCGCGAAGCTCGCGCGCGCGCAGACCCAGGCCGCAGCGATGGCAGGACGCTTCGCTGCCGACCTGTCCGATCCCGCCGATCTCTCCGCTGCGGCCAATGCCCTGACTGCCGACCATCCCGACAAGCTCACCAGCCTTGACGAAGTGATCGCCGAGCTCGAAGCGCTGGCCGAAGCCGCCGACGACCAAACCGGCCAGGCGCTCTTGGTCGCCGCCGCCGCGATGCGCGCCGATGGCCTGGGGATGGGCTGGATTCACTTCCGGGTGAACGCCAGCCAGCTCCAGAACGCGATCCGCCGCCGGATCGATCCCAGCGGCAAGCTTGATCTGGGCAGCCAGGCCGCGCTGGTGCGGATGCGCGAATTGCTCGCCGAAGCAAAACCGCTGCGCTCCAACTTCGCGGCGCTGGCGATCGAGAATTCGACCGCGGTGCGTCAGTTCCTGGCGATGGCGCAGATCCTGCGCCACGTCGATGGCGATGCCCCGATCCGGATGCTGGTGGCCGAATGCGAACAGCCCACCACGGTGCTCGCCGCGCTCTACTTCGCGCAGCTGTTCGGGATTGCCGGCAAGGTCGATGTCTCGCCCTTGTTCGAGACCGAGAGCGCTTTGGAACACGGCGGCCGGTTTCTCGACGCGTTGCTCTCGGAAGAGGCCTACCGCGCCTACGCCAAGGCGCGCGGCCGGGTTTCGATCCAGACCGGGTTTTCCGACGCCGGCCGCTTTCGTCGGACAGATCCCCGCGGCTTTGGCGATCGAGCGGCTGCAAGGGCGGCTCAGCGAAGCGATGGTGGCCAACGGCCTAGGCGACGTTGCCGCGCTGGTGTTCAACACCCATGGCGAAAGCATGGGCCGCGGCGCCCACCCCTCGGGCTTTGCCGACCGGCTCGAATGGCCGCTCTCACCGTGGACCCGGCGGCGCTTTGCCCGCGCCGGGATCCGGCTTGAGCCCGAAGTCAGTTTCCAGGGCGGCGATGGCTACCTGTTTTTCGGCACCCCCGAACTGGCGCTGGCGACGCTGACCCGGATGGCTGAAAACGCCCCGCGCGAAACCGATCCCGAGGCATTGCCCGACCCGTTCTATCGCCGCACCGACCTCAGCCTCGATTTCTACCGTGCGATCCGCCGGGTTCAGGCCGGGTACCTGACCAGCCGGACCTATCCGCGCGCGGTCACCGCGTTTGGCCTGGGGCTGCTCAACGATACCGGCAGCCGCAAGTCGCGCCGCCAGAGCGATCTCGCCGCCGACCGCGAGATGAGCCTGCGCCAGATCCGCGCGATCCCGCACAACGCGGTGCTTCAGCAGCTGGGCTATCCGGTCAACGTGATCGCCGGGTTCGGCTCCGCGGCCGAGGGCAACTATGAAGCAATCGCCGGCGCTGCTGCGCGAAAGCCCGCGCGGGCGCCAGCTGGTCCGCCTGGTCCGTGCCGCCAACGCGCTGGCCTCGATCAAGACCGTTGCCGCCTATGGCGAGCTGTTCAACTCGGCCTATTGGGCCAGCCGGCCCTATCGCGGCGACGAGAGCCAGATCGCTGATGCCTGCCTGGCGCTGGCCGAATACCTGACCGGCGATGATCGCAACGGCGTGTTCCGCCGCCTTGCCTCTCGCCTCAGGGTCGATGCGATCAAGCTTCACCGCCTGCTTGAACTGATCCCCGACGAGGCCCCGCTTGCGGGCCGCGAGCAGACCCGGCGGATGCTCGGCGTGCTCCAGGCGCTGCGGCTCGCGCTGTTCCAGCACATGTTCCTGAAAGCCGTCTCGGTCCCGCCGTTCAGCCGCGCCAACGATATCGCCCGCGAAGATGTGCTGGAGATGGTCTTCACGCTCAGGATCGAAGAAGCGCTGGTGCAGCTGCGCCGCGCTTTCCCGGTAAGTTTTCCCGGGATCGCCGATTTTGCGGTGGACGAGCCGAGCGATTACCCCGACGATGCTGCGGTCGGTTACGAGGCGATCCACCGCGATTGCATCGATCCGATCGCCGAGGCCCAGGCGCTATCGCTGCGGATCGCCACAGCCATCGCCAACCTGTTTGGTGCGCACGGATAGGCCTGCGCCGGGTTAACCTTTGCCAGGGCGGCAGTCCCGCTGAGACACGCAGCTGACGAAACGCTGGCAATTTCCGTCACTTCGGGCAGGATTGAGACTGGCGCAGATGCTGCAAGGGTCCGATCCGATGCAATTCAGGTTCAACGCCATGACCGGCATGATCGCGGCCTTCGTGCTGCTGGTTGGCGCTGCGGCGGCGCTGCTGCTGTGGCAACCGGATGAAGGCTCGCGAGTGCTCGGGCCGGCCGGGGGCAACTTTGCTTCAGCCGGCAAGCCGCAAGCCAAATCGCTCCCCGCCGCCCCGCCCAAACCCCGCGATGAGCGCTTCGTGATCAAGCGGATCCTGCCGATCACTGGCCCGATCAAATACGGCGAATGGCACTGGGACGATAAGGGCGTGGCCGCTGGGCCGATCGTGATTACCGTCGATCTCGATGCACGGGTGCTGTCGGTGTTCAAGGGCGGCTACGAAATCGGTGCGACCGCGGTGTTGCTTGGCACCAGCGACAAGCCCACTCCGCTGGGGGTGTTTCCGGTGATCTGGAAGAAGAAGGATCACTATTCCTCGATCTATGACAGCGCGCCGATGCCCTTCACCCAGCGGCTGACCAATGACGGGATCTCGATCCACGGCACGCTGGTGGAAAAAGGCTATGCCAGCCACGGCTGTATCGGCGTCCCCGAAGACTTCGCCAGCAAGCTCTATGGCGTCACCAAGCTAGGCGACCAAGTCTACATCACCCGCGGCAAGCAGATCGGTCAGGGCGATTCGTTGGTCGAGGGGTGAGCAACGGCCAGAATATCTGAATCGCTCCGTAATCCTCCCCCTCCGGGGGAGGTGGGCCACCGCAGGTGGGTCGGAGGGGGATAGGGTCACTCCGGCTGCCTTGTGACCCTATCCCCCTCCGTCTCGCTTCGCTCGCCACCTCCCCCGGAGGGGGAGGATTGAGCGGGTCCAATCTACAGACCTTTGCCCTAAGCCAGCCCTCGCTCCACGCTGCGCTGGGTTGCGTCGCCAAGCTGGCTGCCACCATCGCATTCAAGGATGATGCCGGTTACATAAAGCGCCGCGTTCGAGCACAAGAACACTGCGGATTCGGCCACTTCCTCGATCTCGCCCCAGCGCTTCAGTGGTATCCGCTCATAGTGCTTTTCGCGGGTTGCGGCATCGGGGGCGAGCCGGGCGATGCCTTCGGTGTTGGCGATCGGCCCCGGCGAAATGCCGTTGACCCGCACATCCGGGCCCCATTCAAGCGCCATCACCCGGACCAGCTGGTTGATCCCGGCCTTGGCCGCGCAGGCGTGGGCCTGAAGCTGCATCGGATGATCAGCCTGACCGGCGGTGATCGCGATCAGCGAGGCGCCGGGCGTGTTCAACAGATCATGGCAGCCGCGGAACACGTTGAACGTGCCCAACAAGTCGATATCGACCACCGCCTTGAAAGCATTGGCTGACATCCCCAGCACCGGCGCCAGAAAGTTTCCGGCCGCGCCAGAAACCACAATGTCGAACATGCCTAGCTTGTTCCTGGCCTCTTCCATTGCGCCCCGGATCGCGCCGAAATCGCGGACGTCGGCGGTCAGGGCAATGGCATCGTGGCCGATCTCTGCTGCGGCATTGGCAGCCTTTTCCGGGTTACGTCCGAGCACCGCAACCTTCGCACCCAGCTCGGCAAAGCGCTTGGCGATGCCCAGGTTGATGCCGCTGGTCCCGCCGGCAACGAACACGACTTTGCCTTCAAGGATGCCGTCGCGGAATGGGGATTGGGTCATGGTCTGTAATCCTTACCGAGGTGCCATGCGGATCGCGCCATCAAGGCGGATACACTGGGCGTTGAAATAGCTGTTGCGGACGAGTTCGAGTGCCAGGCTGCCGAACTCTTCGGGCTTGCCCAGCCGCTTGGGGAACGGCACCGAGGCGGCCAGGCTGTCGAGCACTTGCGGCTTGGCCCCCAGCATCAGCGGGGTGGCGAAGATCCCCGGCATGATCGAATTGACCCGGATACCGTGTTCGGCCAGATCTCGCGCCATCGGCAACACCAATCCGTTGACCCCGGCTTTGGCCGAGCCATAGATGATCTGACCGATCTGCCCGTCCTGCGCCGCGACCGATGCGGTAAGGGTGATTACTCCGCGCTCGCCATCTTCCAGCGGATCGAGCGCAGCCATGCCTTCGGCGACCAGCGAAGCGATCCGGTAGCTCGCCACCAGAATGCCTTCCACCCCGTATATGTAGTCCGCGGTCGGCAGGCGTTTCAGCTTGCCCGCCTCCTTGTCCCAGGCAAGCGTCTTGCCGCGGCGGCTGGTCATCGCGCAGTGGACGCAAATCCGCTCTTGCCCGTGCGCGGCGCGGGCCTTGGCCAGGCCGGCAATGACCGAATCTTCCGAGGTTATGTCCACCTTGCAGAACAGGCCGCCGATCGCGCGGGCCACTTCTTCGCCCTTTTCCTCGTTGATATCGAACACCGCAACCTTGGCCCCGGCGGCGGCCAGCGCCTCTGCGCTCGCCCGCCCAAGGCCCGATGCACCCCCGGTCACCACGGCCGCAGTAGCCGAATCGATCTTCATTTGACTCTCCCTTTAATCGCGCGATTAATGACCGCAACGCGGCCGGGCAGCAAGCGCCAATCGCCGCAACTGGGAGACTTCGATGACCGTAACTGCCGCCTGGGCCGCCGTTTCCGCTGCTTCCGGACTTGCTCCCCTCACTATCGATAGGCGCGAACTGCGTGATGAGGATGTGGCGATCGACATTACCTTTTGCGGGGTCTGCCATTCCGATCTGCATTCGGCGCGCAATGATTGGGGGCGGACCAATTACCCCTTCGTCCCCGGCCACGAGATCGTCGGCACGGTCAGCGCGGTGGGTGCGGGCGTCACCCGGTTCAGCCCCGGCGACCGCGTGGCGGTGGGGACCGTGGTCGATTCGTGCCGGCACTGTGACGCCTGCGAGGATGACGAGGAGAACTATTGCCGCGAGGGCGTAACCGGCACTTACAACGGCAAGGACCGGATCGATGGCAGCCCGACCTATGGCGGCTATTCCGCTGCAATCGTGGTCGCCGAACCCTATGTGCTAAGAGTGCCAGACAGCCTGGATATGGCTGCCACCGCACCGCTGCTCTGCGCCGGGATCACCACTTACAGTCCGCTCAAGAACTGGAACGTCGGTCCGGGCAGCAGGGTCGGGGTGATCGGGCTGGGCGGGCTCGGCCACATGGGGGTCAAGTTTGCCAAGGCGCTGGGCGCCGAAGTGACGATGATCACCACCAGCCCGGCCAAGGGTGATGACGCGGTCAAGCTGGGCGCCGACCATGTGCTGGTCTCGACCGACAAGGCAGCGATGAAAGCAGCAACCCGCAGCTTCGATTTCCTGCTCGACACCGTTCCGGTCAAACACGATGTTACGCCCTACCTGTTCCTCCTCGACCGGCAGGGGACGCTGTGCATTGTCGGGATGATCGATGCGATCGAACCGTTCCATACCGGGCTGCTGCTGGGCGGGCAAAAGGCGGTATCAGGATCAGGCGTGGGCGGGATCGCCCAGACCCAGGAAATGCTCGACCTGTGCGCCGAGAGAGGCATTGTTGCCGAGATTGAGGTGATTGGCATGGACCAGATCAACCACGCCTTTGAACGGATGGAGAGAGCCGACATCAAGTACCGTTTCGTGATCGATATGGGGACATTGAAATGACCCACAACGTCGATCTCTACTGGTCGTTCCGCTCGCCCTATTCGTACTTCGTCACGCCGCGGCTGGTCGAGCTGGAGCGCGACTGGGACGCGGCGGTGAACGTCAGGGTGGTCACCCCGATCGCGGTGCGCCAGCCCGATTTCTTCGCCAATTCCGACCCGCTGTGGTTCAGCTATTTCATGCGCGATTGCTTCCGCTGCGCCGAGTTCGTTGGCTTGCCGTTCCGCTGGGCAAAGCCCGATCCGGTGGTGATGGACATGGCCAGCCGGAGCTATCCCAAGGACCAGCCCCATATCCATCGCCTCTGCCGCCTTGGCCAGCTGGCGGCGGAGCGCGGCAGGGGGCTGGCCTTCCTGCGCGAGGTCAGCCACCTGATCTGGTCGGGCGAGGTTGAGGGCTGGAACGAAGGTGATCATTTGGCTGGGGCAGCGGCCAAAGCCGGGTGCGATCTCGCCGAAATGGATGCGGCTATCATCAGCGATAAAGCACGGCTGGATGCCGCTCTGGCGCAAAACGAGGCTGACCAGCGGCTTGGCGGGCACTACGGCGTGCCGCTGATGGTCTATGAAGGCGAGCCGTTCTTCGGCCAGGACCGTTTCGACCAACTGCTGTGGCGGATGCAGGCAAAGGGGCTCCAAAAGAAGTAGGGACCTACCCTACTTTCTAGCCTGCCGTTGCGGCGCCTTGGTGAAACTCCATCCCTCCGGCATAGCCCGCGCTACCAAGTTACCGATCGAGGCCGGCTGGCGGGCAATCAGGCTGTCGAACAGCCGGGCGAGCTGACCGCCGCGCACCTCGTCGCCGTCGAGTTCGCTGACGATCCGGGCCAGCACCCTGAGCGCCACCGCCTTCGGTGCCTTTGGACGATAGGTCAGGCCCAGCGGCGCCTTGCTGACGCATTCGCTCCACTCGCGCGCCGCTGCCCAGTCGAGCGCGGCGTCGGCATCGGCGAGGTTTGCCGCGCTGGCGGCGAGCGCTGCGATGTCGAGCCAGTCGGTGTCGGCCAGCGCATTCCTGATCCGCACCCGGTCGAACCGTTCTGCCGCGTTTGAGGGGTCCTGTGCCGCCTTGAGCCCCGCCTCTGCGACTTTGTGCACCAGTTCTGATCGGCGCCATCCAAGCAGCGGACGGAGCAGCGGCAGCCGCGTTCCCGGGACCAGTCCGCGCGCCCGGACTCCGGCCAATCCGGCCACCCCGCTCCCTCGATTAAGCCGCAAAATCAACGTCTCAGCCTGATCATCGGCATGGTGCGCGGTGGCCAGCGCCGCCAGATCGCGCTGCGCCACCCATTCCGCCAGCGCACCATAGCGTGCCGACCGGGCCTCAGCCTGAAGGTTGCCTTCAGCGACCGCCACTTTGAGCGTCGCATGAGCAACGCCCAGTTTTCCGCAGGCTTCCGCGACATTTGCCGCTTCGTTGGCGCTCTCGGACCGCAACCCGTGATCCACTGTCGCCGCCTCAACCCGGTCTGGTAGCGCGGCATGGGCAAGCAGCAGCAAGGCCAGACTGTCCGGCCCGCCCGAAACCGCCACCCCCAGCTTGCCCTCGGCAAAGCCCAGCGCGGCCAGATCGGCGGCGAAGCGTTCGGTCAGCTCGAGCGCCGGCTTCCTATCAATTGCACTTCACCTTGCCGCGAACCCCCTCGTACTGGCCGCGCAGCCGCCCCGCAGCCTCGGCCGGATAGTCATCGACGAACTGGGCAAGCGCGATGCAGACCCGGTTGGTATCCTTCTTGCGCAGCCAGGTTTCGGCCAGGAACAGCACCGAATCCGGTGCGCGGGCGCCAATCTTGTCGGCCTTGTAGTTCTCATAGAACCACTTGCCGGCCTCATCGAAATTGCCTTCGTCAAGATAGGTCCGGCCGAGCAAGTTGCGTGCGTAGCTAATCCTGGTGTGCTTGGGATATTTCTGCAGGTAGAGTTTCAGCTGCTGCTGCGCTTCGGGGTAAAACTTGGCCTCCCACAGGCGGTAGCCATAGGAATACTCGTCGTCACCGGGATCGGCGGTAACCGGCTTTTCCACGCCGCGAACCGCAGCAAGACGCGCGGCCGAGGGGCTGGCGGACTTGGTGGTGGTTACCGGCGGCTTGACAGCGGGCGTGGGTTTTGCCGCCACCGCGGCGGTGGTTGCCGCCGGCGTCGGCGCCGCAATTGACCCGATGCCGGTAGCGACGGGAATGGCGCTGCCTTCCAGTCTGGCCAGCCGCCCTTCGAGCAGGCTGACCTTGTTGCCGCCTTCTTCAACTTGCGAGGTGAGCCGCGCGATCTGGCCTTCGATCGCTTCCATCCGCGCCAGCATATCGGTCGAAGGCGTCGTCGCCGGGGTTCCAACCGCCGGAGCGCCTGCCGTGCTGGGCTGGATTTGCGGGAAAAAGGTGCCATCACCGCCAGGGAAAACCTTGCGCTGCAAAGCCACGACTTCGGCCTCAAGCTTGCGCAGCCGCGCCTCACCGCCGGGATCAAGGCTGCTTTGCGCCAATGCCGGAGCAGCGATTAACAGGATCAGCGCGGTGAGCATCCGGGGCTTGGTGCGGAGAAATTTTTTCATCTGGGTCCAGTTTCTATCTTACAGGCGGCGCGGCTATGCCCGTTTGTCGCCGAACCGCCGATGAATAGACCCGCCCGGGTGTCGCTGTCGAGAAAGCACCAGGAACTATCCGCAATCTAAGGTCAGGTTGCGGTTGGCGCCGGGGTTGTATCGGCAACCGGCGCAGGCACAGCGGATTCGGCTGGAACGGGTGCCGAGGCTGCAGCCGACGAACGGCGCGGCTGGGCGGTCTGGCGCGGGGCTTGCTGGCGCGGCTGTGCAGCTGCCGGCGGATTGCCGATTGGTGCCGGCAAGGCCGCCACTGCGCCGCGCGCCAGCAGCGCCGCGGCGGTGACCGGCACGTCTTTCATGGTCTTTCTGAACATCGGACAGTTTGGGCACAGCCTGACCGCCGATGGTGATGGCGAGAGCCTCTGGCCGTCCAGTCCAGATCAACACTTGCGGCTGATCGGCCGGAACGGTCCAGCTTTCGCCCTGGGCAAGCTGCTTTTGCATCAGCTGGCCGCCGGTGCCGTCGTAGAATTTAACCCAGATGCCAGGTTCGAGCGCGGTGAAGACAACCGCCCCTGCGGGCGTGGGCGCAGCCGGGACAGAACTGGCTGCGACAACCGGCGCCGGCGTTTCATCGGGCAAGATCGACGGCAGGCTGCCACCCGGTGACCATGGACTGCGCCACAGCAGCAACCCGGCAAGGATCACCGCCACCACCCCCAACGCGGCCAACCAGGCCAGCCGCGAGCCGGGCACGCGGGCGGGATCGCCGGGTTCGAAAGTCGGCAAGCCGCGGCGCTGGGGCTCAGGCTCTTGCGCGGCCAGTTCGGCGCGGACCTCGCCCGCGATCCCGGTTTCGTCGAGCCCGAGCGCCTTGGCATATGAGCGCGAGAAGCCGATCGCATAGGTTCGCGCCGGCAGCGCCGCAAAGTCTCCCGCTTCAATCGCCGAGAGGTGACGTTCGGGGATGCGGGTCAGCGCGGCAAGTTGACTTCGCGTCATGCCCGCAGCTTCGCGCGCGCGCATCAGCTTCACGCCAACGCTCTCGAGAGGCAGTTCCGCCTCTACTGCTTCGCCTTGCGACATTCCGACCCCGTTTTCGCTCGACTATTGGCAAGCTTGCGCGGCCGGACCATCGCCGATTGCATTGCGAAGTCAACGCAAAACTGCGCAGCTGCCGAAGCTTGCGCGGCAGGATGCACTGGATTCGTGACGGACCGGTTGGGTCAGTCGGCCTCGATTCCCCGCTCCTGTGCCCATGTGGTCAGCGCTTCGCGCATGCTGGGCGGAGGGGTTGAGAGCCACTGGTGCATCGCTGCGCCGATCTCTGCCAGATCAACCTTGCGCACCAGTTCCTTGATCGGGCCGACCGCCGCCGGGGTGATCGACAGGCGGCGCAGCCCGATCCCCAGCAGCGCCAGCGCTTCCAGCCGGCGCCCGCCCATCTCGCCGCAGACGGTGACATCGATCTGGTGTCCAGCCAGCGACTGCAACACCCGGCGCAGAAACCGCAGGATCGAAGGGCTGAGCCAATCGTAGCGTTCGGCCAGCTTGGGGTTGGAGCGATCGGCAGCAAACAGGAACTGGGTGAGGTCGTTGGTTCCGATCGAGAGGAACGAAAGCTTTGGCGCGAGCAGATCGAGCTGCTCGGCCAGCGCCGGGACTTCGAGCATGGCGCCATAGCGGATCGCTTCGGGAAGCAGCTTCTTCTGGGCCTTGAGCACTTTGCGCTGGGCTTCAAACACCTCGCGCGCGGCGTCGAATTCCCACGGTTCGGAAACCATCGGGAACATCACATTGAGGGTGCGTCCGGCTGCGGCTTCGAGCAGCGAGCGCGCCTGGACCTTGAGCAGCCCTTCGCGTTCAAGCGCAACCCGGATCGCGCGCCAGCCCATTGCCGGGTTCTCCTCCTGCTCGCCGTCGTTGTGGCGCAGATAGGGCAACACCTTGTCACCGCCGATATCGACGGTGCGGAACACCACCGGCTTGTCTCCCGCGGTGTCGAGCACGTCGCGGTAGAGCCGGGTCTGGCGCTCGCGCGCGGGCAGCGTCGCCGAAACCAGGAACTGAAACTCGGTGCGAAACAGTCCGACCCCGTCGGCCCCGGTCAACGCCAGCGCCGGCATGTCATCGCGCAGTCCTGCGTTGATCATCACCTGGATCCGGGTCCCGTCGCGAGTGAACGGTTCGACCTCGCGCAGCGCGGCATAGGCGGCCTGACGTTCCTTGGTCTTGGCGAAGCGCGCGCCGAACGCCTCAACCATCGCCGGCAGCGGGCGCACCATTGCCTGACCCTGATCGGCATCGAGCAGCAGTGGATCGCCGTCGCGGACCAGTCCGCGCAGACCGCGTACCCGCCCCAGCACCGGAACCCCCATCGCCCGGGCCACGATCACGACGTGCGCGGTGAGCGAGCCCTCTTCGAGGATCACCCCCTTGAGCCGCCGTTTATCATATTCGAGCAGCTCGGCCGGACCAAGGTTACGGGCAATCAGGATCGTGTCAGAACGCAGCCCCATGCTTGCCGCGGTGCCCATCTGCCCCGAGACGATCCGCAGCAACCGGTTGGCCAGGTCTTCCAGGTCGTGCATCCGGTCAGCCAGCAGCGGATCGTCGATCTGGCGCATGCGCATGCGGGTGCGCTGCTGGACCCGCTCAATCGCCGCTTCGGCGGTCAGCCCGGAGTCAATCGCCTCGATGATCCGCCGGCTCCAGCCTTCGTCGTAAGCGAACATCCGGTAGGTCTCGAGCACTTCCTCATGCTCACCGCCGCCGCCGAACTCGGCCTGGTTGGCCATCTTGTCGATCTGCTCGCGCATTTTGTCGAAGGCCAGGTAAACCCGGCTGAGCTCGGCATCGCGGTCTTCGGCCATGACATGTTCGATTGTCACGCGCGGCTGGTGATAGACCGCGTTGCCGGCAGCCAGACCCTTTACCAATGTCAGACCGGTAAGCCGCGCCGGACCGGTCTGGGCCGGGCCAAGCAGGATCTCTTCGTCGTCGACCAGGTCGGCGTTGGTAATCAGTTCGGACAGGACCATGGCCACGGTTTGCAGCGCCTCGATCTCAACTTCCTCATAACGCCGCGGGTCGACATGCTGGACACACAGCACCCCAACCGCCCGCTCGCGCCGGACAATCGGCACCCCGGCGAAGGAATGAAACTTGTCTTCCCCGGTTTCGGGCCGGTAGGAAAAGTCTGGATGGGCGGTCGCCTCCGCCAGGTTCAGCGTGTCGATGTTGTCGGCAATCGTTCCGACCAGCCCTTCGCCAACCGCCATCCGCGTGACATGGACCGCTTCCTGCGCCAGACCACGGGTAGCGAACAGTTCAAGCATGCCTTCGCGCAGCAGGTAGATCGAGCAGACCTCGCTATCGAGCCCTTCGCCGATCACTTCAACCACGGTGTTGAGCTTGGCCTGGGCGTTGCTGCGCGAAGCCATCACATCGTGCAATCGGGTGAGGATGGTGCGCGACGCAGAAACGGCGTTGGTGATGGTCATCGGCTACGCCTAGCCCAAAGTCACAGCTTTGGGAACGCGCGAGCCCGCATTGGGCCATCTAAATTCTCGGTCCCGACCCGACTCTGTTGTTAAGCCGAGGACGACGGCCGGGAGGTCTAGATGTGCTCCAGCTCTTCCTTGATCCGCAGCTTCTGCTTTTTGAGCTGCTGGATGATCGCGATGTCAGGCAAGGGCCGGTTCAATTCTTCGGAAAGCTGGCGCTCTAGGCCGGCATGCTTGAGCTGCAATGCGCTGACGTGCGACTGTTCCATACAGGGTTCTCCTTGTCATGGCCCAAGGGCATCGCCCATGGGCTGCGCGGCCCCCGACACGGTCCCGACTCGGATACCGGCGGGTCACTGCGATTGTCATCGAAGCACATTAAGTTTATCTTGCGAAGCAGGTAAGTGATGGCATGCGGCAGGACGATTGGGTGCTGCGATGGCCCACCGGATTCTTGGGAGGCAACTGGTGAACGAAGAGGAGCTGAAAAAGCACCTCGAGATGCTCAGGATCGAGCATCGCGATCTCGATGCGGCAATCGATGCGCTGAGCGCCGCCGGGGCGGCTGACCAGTTGCAGATGGCACGCCTGAAGAAACGCAAACTCAAGCTCAAGGACCAAATCGCGATGATTGCAGACTATCTGATTCCCGATATTATCGCCTGATCTGCGGCTTGCCCGTGAATCCTCGAAAGCCGGATCACCGGCCTGTTGCTTTCCACAGGTTTGGCCGTGCCGATCCAACAATTGCTTTGCCGCGGATCGGCTGCAAGGCTCTCATTTAGGCGCCACGAACCGCAAGGAAACGTCCCCCGCTGGGACAATGCAAATTTGCTGTGTGAAACTATCTTTCGGTGAGTTGGCAGGACCGCATTTCCCAGCCAATCCGTGCCGCCTATGCCCGCTCCGACCAACATCAACCCCAGGATCATCGAAGGCCTCTATTGCGAAGCCTTGGTGCTTTCGGACGAAGTGCGGACAGCCTTCACTTTGTCCGGTCGGCTCGACGTTGCCGGCGGCGAGGAAGATGAAGCGCGGGTCGCGCTTTCCTGCGAGGCGCTGCGCACCACCACGCGGATGATGCACGCAGTGGCCTGGCTGCTCAATCACCGTGCCTACTTCGCTGGCGAACTCTCCGAATTCCAACTCCGCCGCTATGGTAAGCTGGCCGATTTTCCCGAGTCTGAACTACGCCGGTTGGCGCTGCTCGATGCGCCAACGCGGGAACTGGTTCAGACCAGCGAACGCTTCCACGCCCGGCTGAAGCGGCTTGATCATGGCTGGCGCGAGCGCGATCCGGGCAGCCCCAGCGCAGTCGCCCGCCTGCGCGAGCGACTGGGGCAGCACCACAAGTCGCCGATCCGCTCGATTTAAGGTCAGTTTCAGCCAGACTGAAGCATGGCAACGCCGGCCCGCTCCCCCGGCCCGACCACCCATAGGGTACCATAAACGGGTGGTCGGGCAGGGTGAGCGGGCCGGTGTTGCTTCCACGACAGTGGAACAGGCCCTAGTCGCGCGCAGGCTAAGCTTGTTCTCGACTTGTGCGGCTGTGCTGCGCATATGCGCTAGCCATGGACGCCCCGCCCAAACCCTGGCCGACCGGTCTGGCCGAGCAATGCGAACCGCTGGTGCGGCGAGTACTTGCGCCCAACCCTTCGCCTTTCACCTTTACCGGCACCCAGACCTACCTGGTCGGTGCGGGCAGTGAACTGGCGGTGATCGACCCTGGTCCGGCCGGGACCGGAGTCGCAGGCCACGGCGACACCCATGGCGAGGGCCACGTCGATGCGATTCTGGCGGCGGCGGGCAGCGCGCGGATCACCGCGATCCTGTGTACTCATACCCACCGCGATCACAGCCCGGCCTCACGCGCACTCAAGTCCGCCACCGGGGCGCAGATCGTCGGTTGCGCGGCCCTTGCGCTCGTGATGATGGCCCCCGCGCCGATGCTGCCTTCGATCCTGACTATCGTGCCCGACCGGGTGCTGAGCGATGGCGAGCGGATCAGCGGCCCTGACTGGACAATCGCGGCGGTCGCCACCCCAGGGCATACCAGCAATCACCTGTGCTATCACGTGGTGGAAAGCGGTGCGCTGTTCACCGGCGATCACATCATGGCCTGGTCGACCTCTGTGGTCTCGCCCCCCGATGGCGACATGGCGGCCTATATGGCCAGCCTCCAGAAGCTCTATGACCGCGACGACAAGGTCTATTATCCCGCCCATGGTCCCGCGGTGGAAAAGACCCGGCAGCTGGTGCGCGGCATGCTGGGCCACCGCCGCCAGCGCGAGGCACAGATCCTGCGGCTGCTCGACAAGAATGCGCACAGGATCGTCGAGATGGTGCCGGTGATGTACAAAGGCCTTGACCCGCGGCTAATCGGCGCTGCGGGACGCTCGGTGCTGGCGCACTTGATCGACTTGCAGAACCGGGGCCAGGTCTTGTGCGAGGATGAGACATGGACGATCGCCCGCTGATCCGCAGACCGCTAATCCTGCTGCCGTTTGCGCTGGTTACGGCGCTGATCGCGCTGACCGCATGGCTCGGCTGGAAGGTTTTCGCCCCCAGCCATGGCGATCCGTTGGCAACCAGCCTCAACGCTTTCGAGAAGGCCAACCGGCTGACCGTGTTTTCGGCCCAGTTTGCCCCGGTGGTCAGCGCCGACGATGTGCGGATCTTCGGGATGCTGAGGGCTCGTCAGATCGCGGTGATCCCGGCTCGGGTCGATTACTCGGTGGACCTGTCCAGGGTCGGCGCAGAGCAGGTGCAATGGGATGCCGCCAACCAGCGTCTCAGCGTCTCTCTGCCGCCGATCGAGCTGACGCTGCCCAACCTCGACGAGGCGCAGGCCCAGTACCTGCGCGAGGGCGTGTGGATCGGCCGCGAGGCTCAGGCCAAGCTGACCCGCGACAACACTCTGCTGGCCGAGCGGCAGGCCGCCGAGCAGGCGCGCAATCCGGTACTGCTGGGTCTCGCCATGAGCGCCGCGAAAGAGGCGGTGCGGCAGAACCTGGAGATCCCGCTGCGCGTTGCCGGCTTCAAGGAGGTGAGCGTCAGCGTGCGCTTCGACGGCGAAGCGGCCTTGCCCTTGGCGCGTCAGCCACTAGACTGAGTTTACCAAGGGGTCGCGGAACCGAGGGAGAATACCGCGATGGCAACATTGGCAGAGCCCGGCGCACCCGCGCGCAGCGAGGAGCGCTTTTTCTTCATTCTGGCTTGCACCATGGCGGCCGTTCTGGTCGCCGGATTCAGCCTCAACCTGGCGATGGGCCGCTCTAGCTTTGCAGTACCGCTGATTTATCATCTTCACGGCGCGGTGTTCTTTGGCTGGATCACGCTGGTGCTCACCCAAACCTGGCTGATGGCGAGCGGCAATGCGGCGCTGCACAAACGGCTGGGCTGGCTTTCGGTGCTGTGGGTTCCTGCGATGGTGCTGCTGGGCATTGCGATCACCGTCACTTCGCTGCGCCGCACCGGCGGGCCGTTCTTTTTCGATGCCAACGAGTTCCTGATCAGCAACCCGATCGGGCTGCTGGCCTTCGCCGGCCTCGTCGCCGCGGCGGTGACGATGCGGCGGCGGACAGATTGGCATAGGCGGTTGATGCTCAGCGCGATGGCCTCGATCACCGGACCGGGGATCGGCCGGCTGATGCCGGGGCCGCTGCTGGTGCCCTGGGCCTGGGAGATCACCAACCTGATGACCATGGGCTTCGTTGTCGCGGGCATGGTCCGCGACAAACGGCATCACGGCAGCGTTCATCCCGCCTGGCTGGTCGGACTGGCGGTCGGGATCGGCTCGCTGATACTGGGCGAAGTGCTGGCCTATACCGACTGGGGCTTTGCGCTGACCGAACAGGTCATGGCCGGGCATCCCGGCGCGGCGCGGCCGATGGAGGCTTACCTGCCTTGATTCGAAGCGCTTGACGGGCCATCTGGAGTTCTCCCCTCGCGCGAGTTGTCCAGATGACCATCCAGACCGAAAACCTCACCGGCATCGACATCCGCGCCGAGATCGAGCGGCTGCGCAATGACCGCAACGCGATCATCTTGGCGCACTATTACCAGAAGCCGGAGATCCAGGACCTTGCCGATTTCGTCGGCGATAGCCTCGAGCTCTCCAAGAAGGCGGCGGCCACCGATGCTGAGGTGATCGCGTTCTGCGGGGTCAAGTTCATGGCCGAAACCGCCAAGATTCTCAGCCCAAACAAGATCGTGGTGCTGCCTGACCTCGACGCCGGGTGCTCCCTTGAAGATTCCTGCCCGCCCGAGAAGTTCAAGGCATTCCGCAAGGCCCACCCCGATCACATCGCGCTGACTTACATCAACTGCTCGACCGAAGTGAAGGCGCTGAGCGACGTGATCGTCACCAGCTCGAGCGCCGAGACGATCCTCGCCCAGATCCCACCCGAACAGAAGATCATCTTCGGCCCCGACCGCCACCTTGGCGGTTACCTTGCCCGCAAGTTCGACCGCGAAATGCTGCTCTGGCCCGGGGTGTGCATCGTCCACGAGGCATTCAGCGAGACCGAGCTGCTCAAGCTCAAGGCCCAGCACCCCGGCGCGCCCGTGGCCGCGCACCCTGAATGCCCGCCCGCGATCATCGACCACGCCGACTACGTCGGTTCGACCAGCGGGATCTTGAACTTCGCCAAGAGCTTCCCCGGCGACACCCTGATCGTCGCCACCGAACCGCACATCATCCACCAGATGGAAAAGGCCCTGCCCGGCAAACACTTCATCGGCGCGCCCGGCGCCGACGGCAACTGCAACTGCAACATCTGCCCCTACATGGCACTGAATACGCTGGAGAAACTCTACATCACCCTGCGCGACCTGAAGCCGCGCATCGAGATCGAGGAAGGGCTGCGGTTGCGGGCCAAGCGGAGTTTAGACCGGATGCTCGAGATGGCCGGGGGCACTGTCGGCAAGGGGGATTTGGGGGGGAGGATCTGATCGTGCCCTTTTACCGCGTCATGCTACGAGGCGGCAACTTTCCGGGCCATCCGCTCGAAAGGCCCCGAGCGCGATTCGGACTTTACACGACGCGCTGGGTTCAGGCGCTCAATCCCCGGAGAGCCGAACTAAAAGCCGTGGCGGCGGCATGGAACGATCCAAGGTTGGCTATTCCAAATCCGGTATCGGACCGAGACCGAGCTTGGCTTCGAGTGGAGAGAATCGAACGCGTCGATGTTCTGCCGCGCATGCGAGGCGGCGGTGCGACCTGGTTCGAAGAGGATTGAGTTTAAACCGGAGCTTGCCCTGGAGATGCTTGACTCAGGGTTCACGCATCCCCCCCAAAAGCCAAGGGCCACCCCTCCCGAAGGAGGAGCGGCCCCTGTCGTTTTGCCGAACCGGATCAGCCGAAGATGATGTCGGTTGCCAGCACGACGTCGTCGCCGTGGACGATCGCGGTGAAATCAAACGCGCCGTCGTTGTTGGTATCAACGCTCAGCGTGTCGCTGGCCGTATCGAACTGCACGTTCGCGGTTTCGAGCCCGGCAAACTCGCTGAGATCGATTGTGTCCACGCCGGTCGCAAAGTCGGTAATGGTGTCCACCGAGGTGTCGTTATCGCCGAACAGCGCCAGGATGAAGGTGTCCGCGCCGGCGCCGCCGGTGAACACGTTGTCAGCCTGGTTGCCGTTGATCTGATCATCGCCAGAGCCGCCGATCGCGTTCTCGATGATCGCGCCATAGGCAATGCCGATGTTGTTTTCCATCTGGGTGTCACCGCCCATGGTGTTGAACCAGGCTACCCCTTCGTTCACGCCGGCGCGGCCGCCGAAGTACAGGTCATAAACTGCGGAACGAGCACCCAGGTTAAGCGCAGCGTTGTCTGCATTGACGTGGGCGAGGTAATCAGCCTTGGCTTCGGCGGAAGGATCGGTGTCCGCCCGCGCCGCGTCATAGGCGCCGTAGCCGCCGGCGCTGGAGTAGGCGCCTTCGCGCAGATCGATCACCGAGTTGGTGTGATAGCCCGAAAGGTCGATCGTATCGTTCCCAGCCGCGTCCCAGATCGTGAAGATCGTGAACATCTCACCAGCCGAGAACCGCATTGCCGCATTGGTGACATCGGTGCTGGCATTGAAGCCATAGGTCGAATCGCCGGTGCGGGTGGTCATGTCGGCGCCGTACTTGGCCTGGGCGATCGCCACATCGTGAACCATCGGGGTCGAGGGATAGAGGAAACGCATCAGGTTCCAGTCGATCTGGTTGTTTCCGGCTTCGTAGCTATCGAAGTAGGACATGATCGAGTACTGGTTGTTGTCCTGGAAATAGAACGCATCGCCCTCATACGTGATTGGATCGGGCACACCATCACCGTCACTGTCATCGCCAAAGTTGTAATCACCGGGATGGCTGAGGCCGATCGCGTGACCGAGTTCGTGGTTGAGCGTGTGGAGGCCATAGAAGCTGGGATCGAGCTGGGCGTTTGAACCGTTGACGCTGGGAGAGGCGATCCACACATCGCCGGCAATGCGGCTGTATTGATGCGGGTAGCCAGGATAGTAAGCCCAGGCCTGGGCCGGACCGGTGGTGGTGTTGGCCAGCCAGATATCGACGCTGTTCTGGCCCCAGCTGCTGGCACCGGGTCCGGGGGTAACCTCGACGAACCTGGCAGCAACCAGATCGTCCCAGTTGCCGATTGAAACGCGGGCGGCAGCCTGCTGAGCGGCGCTGAACGGGGTGTAGCCCTTGCCCTCGCCGAAGCCCGGGTTGTTGTTCAGCCCTAGCGCGTGGCGGTGGTTGAAGAAAGCAAAGGTGATCACCCCGTCGCTGGTGTTCTGCGCCCAACCGGCATCGAGCTGGGTACGGACGTTGTTATCGCCTGGGCGGCTGGCATCCCAATCCCCGGTCAGGCCGAACACCGGCTTGTCGCGGATAAGTTCGCCAGCTTCGGCCAGATCGGGAAGGCCGATGCCGCTGCTCGGAGTCGGAAACAGCACGTTGAAATCGCGCGCGTCGGAAATATCGCCGTTAAGCCGCAGGTCTGCGTCGAAATCCGACTCGATCGAATTGGTTTTCTCAATCTTAGCCATGAGACATGTTCCCTCAGTGTTTTGCGTCGCCCTCTGGGCATCAGGTCATCTGACCCGATTCTGACGTCATGGTAGCTACTTAGCTGGGAAATCTCAGGTCGCAAGTGGCAGCTTGTCCCAATCCGGGAAAACAGGCCAAGGTGGCTCAATCCTGCGTCGAGCGCGCCAGTGCCAGACCCACTGCGACCATCGCCATACCGGCCAGATCGAGCAGCCCCAGCGTTTCGCCAAAGGCAAACCAACCCAGCACGACCGCGATCGCCGGCTGGGTCAGCAGCGCAAGGCCGAACATCAATGCGGAGAAATGGCGGAGCGCGAAGATCAGCAGCCCCTGCCCGACCACCTGGCTGAGCAACGCCAGCGCCGCCAGCGGCCACCATTGGCTGGGCAGCACCGGTTCGCCTAGCGCCAGCGCGATGCCCAGCATCACCGGTGCTCCGGCCAGGCTTGACCAGGCAACCAGCGCCCAGTTGCCCAGGTCCGCGCGCGGCTTCTGCAGCAGCAGGATGTAGCCCGCATAAAGCAGTCCGGCGATGACGCAAAACAGATCGCCGATCAGCGTTGCTTGGCCGATCTCCAGACTGCGGCCGAGCAGGATCGCCGAGCCCGCAATGGCCAGCGCGAACGCCGCCAGCTCGTTGCCGCGCGGGCGCCTGTGCAAGGCGTAGAGCCCCCAGGCCATGACCACTAGGCTGCCTGAATTGCCGAACAAGCGTGGCATTGCCCAGCCGGGTCATGCCGATGCCGATGTGCCAGCTGGCAATATCGAGCGCGAAGAACACACCCGCGCCGATAATTGCCGCCCAAACTGCGGGGCGATAGCCGGTGAGCTTCTGACGATTGCCAACGGCCAGCGCGAACAGCAGTGGCAGCGCCAAGCTCAAACGCCAGAACCCGGCCGAAACCGGGCCGCTATCGGTGATCCGCACGAACCAGGGGCCAACCGCCAAGGCCGCATTGCCGCCCATCAGCGCGGCGAAATGCAGCCCGTTCCAGTTTCGCTGCTCCGCCCCCGTTGCATTCCCCATAGCCATGCCTTAGCCCGACCGAACCGATTGCAAAACGAAATTGAAGGATCAGCCGCCAGATGCATGAAGCCTTGTTCCAACCCATCAAGCTCGGCGCTATCGAAGCGCCCAACCGGATCGTGATGGCCCCGCTGACCCGCGGCCGCGCCGATGCTGGATCGGTGCCCAACGCGCTGATGGCTGAACATTACCGCCAGCGTGCGGGTGCCGGACTGATCATCAGCGAGGCGACCGGAATCAGCGCCGAGGGGTTGGGTTGGCCAGCCGCCCCTGGGGCGTGGAGCGCGGCGCAGACCGATGGCTGGAAGCTGGTAACCGAGGCGGTTCACAAAGCTGGCGGACGGATCGTGCTGCAACTTTGGCACATGGGGCGACTGGTTCATCCCGATTTCCTCAATGGCGCCCAACCAGTCTCGGCCTCGGCCACGACTGCGCAGGAAACCGCTCATACTCCGCAGGGCCGCAAGCCCTGCGAGCAGGCGCGGGCAGCGACGCTGGACGATATCGCCCGGATCGTCGACGACTATGCCCAGGCCGCGGCCAACGCCAAGGCGGCGGGTTTTGACGGGGTCCAGCTGCACGGCGCCAATGGCTATCTGGTCGACCAGTTCCTGCGTTCAAACACCAACCTGCGCGACGACGACTATGGTGGCAGCCCGGAAAACCGCACCCGGTTCATGCGCGAAGTGCTTGAACGGCTGATCGAAGTGTGGGGCAACGACCGGGTCTCGATCCGGCTCTCGCCCAACGGCATGACCCAAGGCTGCGACGATTCCGATCCGCCCGCGATCTTCGGTGCTGCCGCGCGGGTGCTCGAGGAGCTTGGCGTCAGCTTTGCCGAACTGCGCCAGGCTGGTCCTAACGGCACCTTCGGCGCCACCGACGTGCCCCAGCAGGACGGCCTGATCCGCTCGATCTATTCCGGGCCGCTGGTACTCAACTCCGACTACACCGCCGAGCAGGCCGATGCCGATGTCAGCTCGGGTCGTTGCGACGCGATCAGCTTTGGCCGTCCTTACATTTCCAACCCTGACCTGGCCTGGCGGATCCGCAACGGCGCCGAATGGGCGCCCAACGTTAACGTTCCGAAAAGCTGGTATCTGCCAGGACCAGCCGGGTACATAGACTATCCGGTGTTTGAACCGGCATAAGAAAGGTCGTGCCAATGGCGATCCGATCGTGGCTGTTCGTACCGGGCGACAGCGAAGGCAAGCTTGCGAAGGCGGCGACCAGCGGCGCCGATGCGATCGTGGTCGATCTCGAAGACTCGGTGTCGGCGGCCAACAAGGCGATGGCCCGCGAGCAGGCACGCACTTGGCTGACGCTGCACCGCCAGCAAGTGCTGCACGACCGGCGGCTGGGACGCTGGGTGCGGATCAACCCGCTGGATAGCCGCCATTGGCGCGACGATCTGATCGCGGTGCTGCCCGGCGCGCCCGATGGGATCGTGCTGCCCAAAGCGGCCGGCCCCGAGGCCGTCCAGCAGCTCGGCGCCGAACTTTATGAGTTGGAAGGCCGTTCCGGAGTGCAGGCGGGCTCGACAAGGATCCTGCCTTTGGTTGGCGAAACGGCCAGCGCCGGGCTGAACATCGCCGAATACGCCGGCGCCTCGTTGCCGCGGCTCGCCGGGCTGACCTGGGGCGCCGAAGACCTGACGGCCGCACTGGGTGCAACCCGCAAGCGTGACGTCAGCGGCAGCTGGAGCGGCGCCTTCGGCCATGTCCGTGCCCAGACCCTGCTTGCTGCCCATGCGCGCGGAGTACCGGCCTTCGATGCCGTCCACGCCGACTACGGCGATGAGGCGGGCCTCAAGGCCGCCGCCGAAGCCGCTCGTGCCGACGGTTTTGCCGGAATGCTGGCAATCCACCCGGCGCAAATCGAAACGATCAATCAGGCTTTCACCCCTAGCGATGCGGAACTGGCCGATGCCCGCGCCGTGGTTGCGGCGTTCGCCGCCAGTCCCGATGCCGGGGCATTGCAAATCAATCGCCGGATGATCGACCGCGCGCACCTCAAGCTGGCACAGCGGGTATTGGGAATCGAGGAGTAGCGCCTAGTCGGCGGGTTCTTCCGGTTCGGATGGCTGAGGTTCCAAAGCGGGCTTCGCTGCCTGTTTTTCTGCGGGCTTCGCGCCTTTGTTGTCCTTGCCGGCTTCGCCGCCATCGGAACTGGGCGCCAGCGGAGCCTGCGAGCGAACCGTGTCGTAAGGCAGCATCTGATCGCTGACCGAAGCCGGGAGAATCTCGCCGTCGGCCTTGCCGCCGGTTTGCTTCTTGGCCTCACCGGAACAGGCGGCCGAGCGCCAGCGCGACGGACAGGATCAGGCCCATTCTCATTCGGCAGCCTCCGCCCCGCAGGGCCTATCGAGCATGGCGAGGAATTCGCCGGCGCGGCCAAGCAATGCCCGATCGAAGGCCTGCGAATCAACCTCGAGCCCGAGCTTTTGCAGGCTGGTCACCCCGAATTCTTCTATTCCGCAGGGAACAATTCCGCTGAAATGGCTGAGATCGGGCGCAAGGTTGACCGAGAAGCCGTGCATCGTCACCCAGCGCCGGATCCGTACCCCGATCGCGCCGATCTTGGCTTCGCGGCCATCTACATCGCGGGTCCAGATACCGATCCGCCCCGGTGCGCGCCAGCTTTCGACAGCGAAATCGCCCAACGTGGCGATCACCCAGCCCTCGAGCGCGGAGACGAAGCCGCGCACGTCGCGCGCGCAGCGCCTGAGGTCGAGCAGGACGTAGCCAACCCGTTGCCCCGGACCGTGGTAGGTATAGCGCCCGCCGCGCCCGGCCTCGACCACATCGAACCGCGGATCGAGCAATTCCCCCGCTGCAGCACTGGTTCCGGCGGTATAGACCGGCGGATGCTCGAGCAACCAGACCAGCTCGCGCGCCTCGCCGCCAGCAATCGCCGCATTGCGCGCGGTCATCGCCGCAAGCGCATCGCGGTACGGTACCAGCGCTTCCTCGCGCTTCCACTCGATCGTTTCGGGCAGGCCTTGCTCCATAGAGCATTTGCGTGGCGGCAAACGCTGTGCTTATCAAGGGGCAAGCGCAAACAGGGGAGTGACGATGCGGTTCGACAGCAGCCAGGCCTGGAACGAGGCAGCCCAGTCGGTCGCGGCCAACCGCGACGTGCTGCTGGCACTGGCAGGCGTATTCATGGTGCTGCCGTTGTTCGCGCTCGCGATCTTCCTGCCGCAGCCAGAGCCGCCAGCCGGAGCCAAACCGGAACAGCTGTTTGAGCTGATCGGAGCCTATTACAGCAAGACCTGGCCGGCCTACCTCGCGGCGACGCTGGTCAACATGGTCGGCACTCTGGCGATGCTCGCGCTGTTCACCGATCCCGGTCGACCGACCGTAGGACAGGCGATCAGGCTAGGGGCGATCAGCGCGCCTGCGGTGATCGCCGCGCAGCTCCTGATGGGAACGGGGCTGGCCTTTGCAGCATTGATCCCGGTCGCTGCGATTTCAGCACTGGGCGTGCCGGCGCTTTCGGTTGTGGCGGTGGCCACAGCACTCGCGCTCGCGATCTGGGTCTGGGTGCGATGCGCGCTGGTGTCGCCCGCGGTAATGGTTGATGGGCTCAAGAACCCGGTGGCCGCGCTGCAGCGCTCTTGGCGATTGACCCAGGGTAACGCCGCACGGTTGCTGGCTTTCCTGGTGCTGGTTGGGGTCGCGTTCCTGATCTCGATCCTGATCATCCAGATGGTTATCGGACTGGTGGTTGGGCTGGTCTTGACCGGCGAAGCGGTAACCATTGCCAATGCGCTGATTGGCAGCGTGCTGCAGGCGGTGATGAGCGTCTTTTTTGTCGGCGTGATCGCAGCTTGCCATCGGCAGCTGGCTGGAACTCGACCACAGCCAAGCAGTTTGATTAAGCGGGCTCAGTCCTTCCAGCCCCAAAATAGTTTGCACGGCAGCACGTTGAGCGGCTCGAAGCCGGCATCGATCCGCTTGAAGTGGCGCGCCATAAAATCCCGCGCTTTGGCGCTGAACTGATAGACCAGGAAGGCCCCGCCGGGGCGCAGCACCCGGTGGGTTGCCGCGGCAATAGCCGGCCCCACACCGTCCGGCAGGGTCGAAAACGGCAGGCCAGACAGCACGTAGTCGGCATGGTCATGGCCGTGGGCGCGGACGATATCCTCAACATCGGCGGCCGATCCCAACACCGGCACGAACCGGCTGTCGCTGATGGTTGCGCGCAAATAGTCGATGAACAGCGGGTTGGTATCGATCACGATCAGCTGGCCATCGCGGCGCAGCCGGTCGAGCACCGGGCGGCAGAAGGTGCCGATCCCGGGTCCGTACTCGACAAACAGCTTGCACTCCTCCCAGTCTACCGGCCCCAGCATCTTGTTGATCGTGAAGCGCGAGGAAGGGATGATCGAGCCGACCATCACCGGATGCTCGATGAAGCCCTTCAGGAACACCCCCCAGGGCCCTAGCAGGCGCATGGCCTTGCGCTTGACCCGCTGCGTCAGGTCTTGATGGGCAAGTTCGGTGCTTGTCATACTCATTGCATATCCTGATCGGGCTTTTGCGAATTGCGGCGTTTCACAAATTTGTCATCCCATTGCAAGGCAAGAGCGAGGCGGTTAGCGACTGGACGATGCTTCGCGACGATCAACCACCACTTGCACCCTCCGTCGCGGCGACGGCCAGCTTGCCTTCGGGCCGGCTGACGCTGCTGTTCATGGTCATGCTGGTGACTGCGGCGGGCAACACCGCGATGCAATCGGTGATGCCTTCGATCGGTACCGCGCTGGGGGTGGCGGATGTCTGGATCAGCCTCGCCTATACCTGGTCGGCGCTGCTGTGGATGATCTGCGCGCCGATGTGGGCACGGCGCAGCGACCGGCGCGGGCGCAAGGCGATGATGGCGATCGGGTTGGTCGGGTTCATCTCCAGCTTTGGTTTGTGCGGGCTGGCCTTGTGGCTTGGGCTCAATGGCTGGCTCAGCGCGATCGGCACCCTGATGTTGTTCGCAATGTGCCGCTCGCTTTACGGCGGATTTGGCTCGGCCGCACCGCCTGCGGTCCAGGCCTATGTCGCCAGCCGCACCAGCCGCGCCGAGCGGACCAAGTCGCTGTCGCTGATTTCCTCAAGCTTCGGACTTGGCACGGTGGTCGGTCCGGCGCTGGCACCGTTTTTTATCCTCCCCGGGCTGGGTCTGGTCGGGCCGTTCGTCGCCTTCACGCTGATTGCGATGATCGTGCTGGTGACGCTGCGGCTGCGATTGCCCGACGATTCGCCGGCCTATGCCGCGCGCGGCGATGTGGTGGCGGCACCGTTCAGCGCCAACTCCGATTCGCGCCCGCGGCCCCGCGAAGATGACGAAGATCATGCCCTTCCGGCTGAAATTCCCGACCTGTCATGGCGCGATCCGCGGTTGCGGCCGTGGCTGCTGGGCGGACTAATCGGCGGGCATGCCCAGGCGATGATGTTCGGGATCATCGGCTTTCTGGTGCTCGACCGGCTGGGGATGCGCGGTTCGCCAATGGCCGGGGCGGGCCCGACCGGCATCGTTCTGATGGCCAGCGCGATCGCCACCCTGCTGGCGCAGTGGGGGCTGATCCCCTTGCTTCATTTGGGCCCGCGCGCATCGAGCCTCTGGGGCATGGTCCTGGCGGTGCTCGGGGTGGCGTTGCTGGCGGTATCCTACGAGCTTCATTCGATCACTATGGGCATGGCGCTGGCCGCGGTCGGCTTCGGGCTGTTCCGCCCCGGCTTCACCGCTGGCTCCTCGTTGGCGGTGAGCCGCGCCGAACAGGGCCAGGCGGCGGGGATCGTCGCTTCGGTCAACGGTGCCGCCTATATCGTCGCGCCGGCCGTCGGGGTCTGGCTTTATGGCCACAGCCAATGGATCGGCTTTGCGGTGATCGAACTGCTGTGCATCACCGTCTTCGTGCTGGGCCTCAGAAACCTGACCAGCGACAGCGAATTGCTGCGCCCGCACGGGCGTTAGAGGATTTCGCGGACCGTTCCCTGCGGCCGGCACAGCCGAACGCCCTTGTCGGTTTCGACCAGCGGTCGCTCGATCAGCCTGGGCTCAGCCGTCATGGCCGCCAGCACCTTGGCATTGTTCGCCATCGGCAGGCCGCGTTGTTCGGCATCGGTGCCGCGCAGGCGCAGACCCTGCTGAGGGGAGATCCCGGCATCGCGGTATAACTGGGCAAGCTTGTCCGGGCTGGGCGGCGTGACCAGATATTCGACCACGCTCAGCTCTACCCCCGGCGTTTCCTGAAGAATCGCCAGAGTCTTGCGCGAGGTCCCGCAGGCCGGATTGTGCCAGATCGTAGCCTTCATGGACCGCTCCTGTTGATCTTGCCCGGTCCCTAGAAAAAAATCACCGCCCCGGCAAATTTGATCCTTGTCAATGCGAACGATTCGCATTAGCGGCAATATCGTTATTGCAACTCATTCGCATTAAGGTTTTCCGTGAAGCAGCAAATTGCGCCCCGCATCGCCCTTTTCACCGCGCTCGCTCTGGTACCAGGCTCTGCTTTCGCTGACGAGGCTGTGGACGAGGTCAGCGGGCCAGACATCATCGTCACCGGCAAGTGGGAAGGCTACCGCGCCGACAATTCGGTCACCGCGACGAAGACCGACACTCCGCTGATCGACGTGCCGCAGACCATCAGCGTGGTCACCCGCGAACAGCTTGACGATCAGGCCCAGCATTCGATCGCTGACGTGCTGCGCTATATCCCCGGGGTTACCGTGGGTCAGGGCGAAGGCAACCGCGATCAGATCACGTTGCGCGGGCAGAACACCTCGGCAGACTTCTTCATCGACGGAGTGCGCGACGACGTTCAGTATTACCGCGGCCTTTACAACCTTGAGCGGGTCGAAGTGCTCAAGGGCCCCTACGCGATGATCTTTGGCCGCGGCGGCGGCGGCGGGATCGTCAACCGGGTGCAGAAATCGCCCCAGGCCGAGGAGTTTTTCGCCGTCGCCACGGCCAGCACCAACAGTTTCGGCGCCTGGGATCTGGCGGCCGACATCAACGCGCCGCTCTCCAGTTCGGCTTCGCTGCGGCTTAACGCATTCTATGAGAATCTGGAGGGGCACCGCGACTTTGCCGGCGGCGATCGCTATGCGGTCAATCCCTATCTGGCGGTCGATCTGGGCGGCGGCTGGAAAGCTGGCCTGTCCTATGAGTACGTCAACGACACGCGGGTTCCCGATCGCGGCGTACCGTCGCTCGATTGCACCCCCGCGCCGTGCATTCGCGGACCGCTGCAGGGCAATCGCGACACTTTCTTCGGCGTCCCGGGGATCAACCATGCCGGCTTCGAGGCCCACATCGCCAAGCTTCGCATCGATGGCCAGCTGTCCGAGCATCTCAGCTGGTCGAGCACTGTGCTCTATGGCGATTACGACAAGTATTACGCCAACGTCTTCCCCAATTCCGCGGTTCGCCTGTCCGACCGGACGGTCGAGCTTGACGGCTATCGCGACGATACCGACCGCGAGAACCTGATGGTGCAAAGCAATCTAGTCTGGGATCTCGATCTTGCCGGATTGGACAACAAGATCCTGCTTGGCGTCGAGTATGGCGATCAAAAGACCGGCAATGGCCGCAATATTTCCGCTACCAAGCCGCGGATCAACGTCGATAACTTCGCTTATCCAAGCTTCGCTTTCCCATTCACCATCGCTTCGCGCTCGACCGTATCAGACGTGGAATTCTTCTCGGCTTATTTGCAGGACCAGATTAGCCTGAGCGAGCATATCGACATTGTCGGCGGGCTTCGCTTCGATCGCTTCGACATCACCGGGACCAACCTGCTGACCGCGGCCGCGTTTGGCCGGACCGATGAAAAGTGGTCGCCGCGGATCGGACTGATCGTCAAGCCGCGGCCCGAAATGTCGCTTTACGCCAGCTACAGCCAATCGTTCCTGCCGCGCTCGGGCGATCAGTTCATCAGCCTGACCCCGACCACCCAAGCGCTCGCGCCGGAGAAGTTCACCAACTACGAACTGGGCGCCAAGTGGGACATTCGCACCGGCCTAAGCTTCACCGCGGCGCTGTTCCAGCTCGACCGGACCAATTCGACCACCCCCGATCCAGCCAACCCGAGCACGACCATCGTGTTCGGCGCCACCCGCACCCGCGGCGGCGAAATCACGCTGGCCGGTCGGATCACACCGCAATGGCAGATCAGCGGGGGCTATGCCTATCAGGACGCCCACCTCAAGGGAAACGGCGCGATCCGCGCGGCGCAAGTGCCCAAGCACCAGTTTTCGCTGTGGAGCCGCTATGACTTTGCCGACCGGCTTGGCGCCGGGATCGGGGTGATCCATCAGTCGGGCCAATGGGCCGCGCTGCACAACCCGACCATCAGTCCCGCGACCCGCCTACCCGGCTTCACCCGGGTCGATCTGGCGTTGTTTTACCAGCCCTCAGATCAGTTCGAACTGCAGCTCAATGTCGAGAACCTGCTGGACGAGAGCTATTTCTCCGATGCGCACAACAACAACAACATCACCACCGGCGCGCCGCTGAACGCGCGGCTGACCGCAAGAGTGAAGTTCTAGTGCCAGATGACACCACTTTGGCCCATCCCGGTGGGTCAAAGTGGTGTCATCTGGCTCTAATTCCCCCTTCCAACTGCGGCCAGTTCGCTACGCTCACAAGCCTCCTTATCCTCTCCCGCAAGGGGAGAGGGCGATTATTGCACCCTAATCCACCCAATCCAGCGACCTGCTCACCGCCTTGTTCCACTTCGCGTAAAGGCTCGCCCGCCGCTCTTCCGCCATGGCTGGGTGCCAGCGCTTGTCCACCCCCCAGTTGGCGGTGATATCAGCGGTCGACTGCCAATAACCCACCGCCAGCCCAGCGGCATAGGCAGCGCCAAGCGCAGTGGTTTCGATCACCCGCGGACGCACCACCGGCACACTCAGAATGTCGGCCTGGAACTGCATCAACAGCTCGTTGACCACCATCCCGCCGTCGGTGCGCAGCTCGGTGATTGCTACGCCAGAATCCTTGGTCATCGCATCGAGCACTTCGCGGGTCTGGAATGCGGTGGCTTCCAGCGCCGCGCGGGCGAGGTGGCCCTTGCTGGCGAAGCGAGTGAGGCCAGCGATCACCCCGCGCGCGCTGTCTTGCCAGTGCGGGGCGTAAAGCCCGGAGAAGGCGGGGACGAAATAAACGTCGCCGTTGTCCGTGACCGAACTCGCCAGCGCCTCGATTTCCTCGGCATGGGCAATCAGCCCCAGGTTGTCGCGCAGCCACTGGACCAGCGCCCCGGCGATCGAGATCGAACCTTCGAGCGCATAGACCGCCGGGGCATCGCCGAGCTTGTAGCCAAGCGTGGTCAACAGGCCGTGGCTTGAGGGAAACGGCTTTTCACCGGTGTTCATCAGCATGAAGCAGCCGGTGCCATAAGTGTTCTTGGCCTCGCCCGGAGCGAGACAGGCCTGACCGAACAGCGCCGCCTGCTGATCGCCGAGAATGCCCGCCAGCGGCACGCCTGCCAGCACGCCTGTGCAGCTACCATAAACCTCGCTGGAGGAGCGGATCTGCGGCAGGCAGGCGCGCGGGATATCAAGCAGCGCCAGGATCTCCGGATCCCAGTCGAGCGTTGCCAAGTTCATCAACTGGGTGCGCGAGGCGTTGGTGACGTCGGTCAAGTGCAGGCCCCCGTCCGAGCCCCCAGTGAGGTTCCACGCCAGCCATGTGTCGATATTGCCGAACAACAGCTCGCCCGCTTCGGCCCGGGCCTGGGCGCCGGGGACCTGGTCGAGCAGCCAGCGCAGCTTTAGGCCCGAGAAGTAGGTGGCGAGCGGCAGCCCGGTCTTGGCCCGCAGCCGGTCCTGCCCGCCTTGGCTGGCCAGCTCGGCAACCAGCTTGTCGGTGCGGGTATCCATCCAGACCAGCGCGTGGTGCACCGGCTGGCCGCTGGCCTTGTCCCACAGCACTGCGGTTTCGCGCTGGTTGGTGATCCCGACGGCGGCCAGATCTGACGCGGCGAGATTGCGTTTGGCCAGCGCCTCGGCGATCACCGCGCGGGTGTTGATCCAGATTTCGCTCGCGTCGTGCTCGACCCAGCCGGGCTGCGGCATGATCTGGGAGTGCTCGATCTGATCGACCGCAATGATAGTGCCGCCCGCATCGAAAACGATGAAGCGGGTGCTGGTGGTTCCCTGGTCGATAGCGCCGATATAACGGATCATGGGCTCTCCTTGGGCCAGGAGCTAAGCGATGCATCGCTATCCCGCAAGCTGGCGGTGCCCGGAAAATCCTACAGGTTGGTACTGGCCTGGCCTGCCGCAGCGACTTCTTGCGCAGCTGTCGTAATTTCGTAGCCAATCTGTCACGAGTCTGTCGCTCAACTGCAATCCTCAACCCTTAGTCGTCGAGCCGTCGAATACGAATCGGCTTTTGAAACCGCGACAGGGAACACCCATGAGACGTACTATCCAAGTCATGCTGGCGTTGGCCGCAACAAGCGTTGTGACCGCGCCAGCCGCCAGCCAGCAAATGCGCCGCAACATCCGGATTGTCGGCTCTTCCACGGTCTATCCGTTCGCCAAGGCCGTTGCTGAACGCTTCAACCGGGCCAATCCCGGAGTACCATCGGTTATCCTCGAATCGACTGGCACCGGTGCCGGGTTCAAGCTGTTCTGCGCCGGCGTAGGCGGTGGCCACCCAGATATCACCAATGCCTCGCGGCGGATCAAGGCCTCGGAATTCCGGGCCTGCGCAGCCAACGGCGTCTCGCAGATTACCGAAGTCCAAGTCGGTCTCGACGGTATCGCAGTAGCGACCGCGCGCGCCACCGGGCTTTCAATCCTGACCACGCAGGAACTCTACTACGCTCTCGCCAAGACGCCGTTCGGCAAGCCCAATCCGACCAAGACCTGGCGCGATGTCAACAAGAGCTACCCCGCCATCCCGATTCGTATCTACGGCCCGCCCTCTACCTCGGGCACCCGGTCATCGGTTGAAGACCTGCTGATGGAGCCCGGCTGTGCCACCAGCCCCGCTATGGTGGCCATGAAGAAGACCAACGAGGCCCGATACAATGCAATCTGCAAGACCGTTCGTGAGGACGGACTCTATGTCGAAGGCGGCGAGAACGACAACCTGCTGGTCCAGCGCTTGTCGGCCAATCCCAACACCGTCGGGCTGTTCGGCTACTCGTTCCTCGAGGAAAACCTGGGCAAGCTCAAGGGCATCTCGCTCAACGGCGTTGCGCCCTCGTACGAATCGATCGCCAGCTTCCGCTATCCGGGCGCGCGGCCGATGTACATCTACATCAAGAACGCACACCTCAATGCCATCCCCGGGATCAAGGCCTATGCGGCCGAGTTCGTCCGCGAAGGCACCTTTGGCCCCAACGGCTACCTCAAACAGTCGGGCCTGATCGCCTCCGGCGACGGCACCCGCCAGCGCGCAGCGCGCTTTGCCACCAGCATGACGCCGATGACCTCGGCCGGCCTCAAGTAAGGAACAATCATGACCACCACATTCGTCACGCGAGTGGCGAGAGGCGCTTTGGCCTGTGCCAGCACCCTTGCCCTGATAACCGCCGTTCCTGCCATGGCCCAGGACAAGGAAGCCGAACCGCCCGCAGACGCGCCCTCTCCCGACGATGCTTCGCTGCTGACGGTCGGCCAGGAAGAGTCGAACCGTTCTCCGAGCGAAGCCAAGACAGCCGTGCTCGAAGCTCAGATCGCCGCGCTTCAGACCCAGCTTGATGCCCTCAAAGTCCAGGTGACCAAGTCGGCGCCGACCTGGAAGGGCGCGCCGCAAATGGAAGACAAGGAAGAGGGCTGGAGCTTCAAGCCGCGCGGCCGTCTGATGCTCGACGCTGCCTATGCTGGAACGCCGCCCAACTACACGGCGAACCGCAACCTCGGCTTCAACGCAAGGGTACGGCGCGCGCGCATCGGCGTCGAAGGCACCATCCCTGGCGGCTTCGGCTACAAGGCAGAGGTTGATTATGCCAACGGTTCGGTCGGATTCGGCGATGTTGTCCTCAGCTACGCCCCGTCAAACGCGCCGGTTACCGTAACGCTCGGCAACCACGAAACGCTCAACGGGATGGAGCAGCAGTCGAGCTCGCGCTGGTCGAGCTTTATCGAACGGGCGCAGATCAACGACGCCTTCCTCAACACCCGTCGCCTCGGCTTGTCCGCCGGGTTCCGGTCGAGCGACAACCTGTTCCGGATCGACGCCGGCGTCTTCGCCGCGCATTCGATCGACGCGACCATCGACAACGACGGCTGGATCGGCGCGTCGAGGATGACCTACACGCCGTTCGTCGGTAACGGCTTCATGCACCTTGGGCTCAACTACCAGCATCGCGAATTCCAGTCGAATAACGCAAGCGTGACCACCGCTCAAAGCGGCGCGCCATCGACCAACCAGTTCGCCCGTTATCGCGCCCGGCCGTTCCTGCAAACGACCGACGTGCGCTTTGCCGATACCGGCAGTATCGCCGCCAAGGGCGACGACATCTTCGGCGCCGAACTTTACGGGGTGTTCAAGTCGCTCCACATCGGCGGAGAAGCGCAGATGCTCAAGCTGCGGACCTACCGCCCGGGTGACATCGCCTCCGGGCTCGACGCTTTCTCGAGCGCCACCGGCGTCACTCCGCTCGACAACCCAAGCTTCTGGGGCGGGCATGTCGAAGTTGGCTATTTCCTGACCGGTGAAACCCGCGGCTACAAGAACGGCTTGTGGGATCGCACCAAGGTGCTCAAGCCACTTGGCAAGGGTGGGATGGGGGCACTTCAGCTGATCGGCAGGTTTGACTACCTCGACCTGGACGACGCCAAGCTGATCGCCGCCCCCACCAACACCTTTGCCACTGGCGCCAATGTGCTGGCATCCGCGGCGAGCAGGCAAGCCCGCGGCGGCAAGCAGCTGGGTTATCTGGCCGGGATCACCTGGATCCCGACCGACTATGTCCGGTTCCTGGTCAACTACATCCACACCGAGGTTAAAGGTGGCCCCTTCGCTGCCGCTGCCAATCCTACTTCGACTGCATCGGTGAATCAGCGTGACTACTCGACCAACTCATTCGCGATCCGGGCCCAGTTCGACTTCTGAGCCAGCCGTGCAGCACCCGGCGATACGAGTGCCGCCCCAGTTCAATACGCCCGAGCGTATCGAACTGGGCGGCCTGATAGTCGATCTTGCCGCCCAGCGCGCGCAGTGGAGGAACCGGGCAATCATTCTGGGTCCAAGCGAACTTCGCTTGCTGGCCCATTTTGCCAGATATCCTGATCGGGTCTTCAGCCGCACAAGCCTGATAGCGATGCTCGGCAGAGACTCCGGCTCGATCGACGAACGGACGGTCGATGTGTGGATCGGGCGGCTGCGCCGTGCCCTTCGCCGCCAGGGCGTTCCCGATCACCTTCGAACCGTGCACGCAATGGGCTATGTTTACGATTCGATTTAGACCGGCTGACCGCGCACCGCGCGGCATGTTGCTCCGGCAAATCGGCTTGGCTTTCGGCCCGCGATCCGCTGGTTGATTGCATTTGCTGCACGGTGCGCCAGCTGCTGTCACACTTTGTCGTGCCGCAGGACTATGTCTGCCCCGCGATGAGCCTGCCGTCCGCATCGAATACGATTTATCGGGTCATGGGCTCTCCTCGGGCCCGGGATTATGCAGCAGGCGCGGCCGGGGCAAGGTGGCAGGGACGAACATAGACCCTGGCGATCACCGGAAAGCGGGCTGCAACGGCTTTCTCAATATCGCTGACGGTGATTTCCAGCGCTTGCGCGGTAATCGCATCGTCGAAATCGGCGCTGATCACGCTGACCACAATGTCGGGGGCGTGGTGGACAGTCAGTACTTCGTGGACTGCCTTGACGCCGGCGTGCGCCGCGGCGCAGGCGCGGATCGCCTCGACCAGGGCGGGATCGGCGCTCTCGCCAATCAACAGCCCCTTGGCCTCGATAATCAGGATCACCGCGATCCCCGCGAGGATCAGACCGATCACCACCGAGGCGACGCCGTCCCAGATCGGATTGCCGCTCCACTGCGCCAGCGCGATCCCCAGTGCTGCCACGCCAAGCCCGGCCAGTGCCCCACCGTTCTCGAGCAGCACGATCAGCGTTGGTGCGTCCTTGGTCTCGCGCAGAGCTTTGACCAGGCTCTTGTCACCGCGAACCGCATTGAACGCCTTGAGCGCCTCCCAAGTCGACCAGCTTTCGAGCGCCCCGGCCACACCGAGCACGGCGAAGGCAATGCCGGTATCGCTGCTTGGCTCGGGATCGGCCAGGTGAAGCACGCCTTCATAAAGCGAGACCCCGGCACCCAGCGCAAACACCAGCACCGCGACCACGAAGCTCCAGAAGTAGAGCTCGCGGCCATAGCCCAGGGGGTGGATCGCATCGGCGCCCTTGCGGCTGCGCTTCGTTCCGTAGAGCAGCAACACATGGTTGGTCGAATCGACCAGGCTGTGGACCCCTTCGGTGACCATTGCCGACGAACCGGTGATCCCGGCAGCGACAAATTTGGCCACGGCGATACCCAGATTGGCGGCGAGCGCGGTGACGATCACCCGGGTTGAACCGTGTCCGGCCATGAATTCGATCCCCTTTTTTCAAGCCATTGGCCGCACCGCCCATGCCACGGCTTGATCGCGGGCGCAAAGCGCGTTGTAAGGGCGGTAATGAAACACAAACTCATCGCGCTCGTCGCACTCGCCCTGCCCTGTTCTGCCCAGGCGCAGCAGATGACCGCCGAGGAACTGACCGCGATCGACACCGCGGTCAGCGAGACGCTGAAGGAAACCGCAGTGCCGTCGGCCTCGATCGCGGTGGTCCGCGGCGGGCAGCTGGTGCTGAGCCGGGCCTGGGGCAAGCCTTCGGAAACCATTACCGAGCCCGATCCGGACCTGCCCTATCAGATCGCCTCGAACTCCAAGCAGTTCCTCGCCGCGTTGCTCTTGATGCTGGAAAACGAAGGCAAGCTCGATCTTGATGACAAAGTGGTCAAGTGGCTGCCCGAATTGCCTCACGCCGATCGCTACTCGGTACGCCAGTTGCTCAACCACACCTCCGGGCTGCAAGACTTCTGGCCGCAGGACTACATGTTCGCGGCGATGGAGCACGCGGCGGCGCCGATGGACATTGTCCGGCGTTGGGGTTTCAAACCGCTCGACTATGAGCCGGGGACGCGTTGGCAATACTCCAACACCGGCTATGTCGTTGCCGGGATCATTGCCGAGAAGGCCGGTGGCCAGCCGCTGTGGCAGCTGCTTGAGGCGACGGATCTTCGCCCCGCTGGGGATCCACCCCTACCCGATCGACGCGACCAACGGTCCGGCCTTTCCGCTGGGTTATCATCGCTATGCGCTTGGCCCTGTGCGGCCCGCGAAACCGCCCGCACCCGGCTGGCTGTGGGCGGCGGGCGAGCTTTCGATGACCGCGGCGGAACTGGCCGAATGGAACATCGCACGGATCGAGCGCAGCTTGCTCCCGCGCGAGGACTGGGAAGAGATGGAACGCCCAGTGCGGCTGGCCGACGGCACCAGCAACGGCTATGGCCTGGGCGTATCGACCCGGACCGCTTGGCGGCCGCAGGGTGGTCGATCACGGCGGCGAATCGGTCGGGTTCCTGTCGCAAAACAGCGTCTGGGTCGAAGACGGGCTGGCGATCGTGGTGCTGACCAACGCCGACTTTGGCGGCGCCGAAGACAAGCTCACCGCCAAGCTGGCGCAGATCGTGGTCCCCAAAAGCGCGCAGGCCGAGACCGGCGAGGCATCGCGCACCGAGCAGGCCAAGGCGATACTTGAGGCGCTGGTCGCTGGGAGTTTCGATCCGGCCAGTTTCACCGAGAACGCCCGGTACTACTTCACTGACGAAGTCCGCGGCGACTTTCGCCAGAGCCTGTCCGAACTGGGGGCCCTGACCAAGTTCGAACCGACCCGCCCGCCGCGGCTGCGCGGCGGCTATGTCAACCGCGCGTTCCGGGCGACCTTTGAAAAGCGCACGGTGACGCTGAGCACCTATGCCGAACCGGGGGCAGAAGGGCGGTGGGAACAGTTTCTGGTAATGCCTTAGTGGCGGCTTAGAGCCATCCGATCCGCCGGAAACGCACGAACAGCCCGCCGCATATCGCTACGATTCACGGCGATAACCGACGGGGTAGCCCCATTGCTCATGCAATTCGGGCATGTAATCGAAATTCATCCCATAGATCCCGGCGATCGCAGTCGGCACCGCCAGGATCGCGGCCCAGGCCGCAAGTTGCCGGGTGATCTGGCCCTGGCGGTGCTGTTCGAGCAGCCTGGCGGTCTCAACCACCGTGGCCAGTGTCTCGTGCAGCGCATCCATCCGCGCCAGCGTGCGCTTGACGTGATCGAGCACGTCGCGGAACCACACCCGCGCGCTGGGATCGATCGCCGGCAGTTCGGTAGTCGCCAGCCGGTCGCAGACCTCTTCCATCGGACCGACAATCCGCTGGAACCGGCGGAACTGGCGGCGCAGCCGAAACACCCGGCGGATGGTCGAAGGTTCGGGGAAAGCTTCGATCGCGCGTTCCTCGATGGTCAGTACTGCTTCTTCAAGCTGTTCGATGATCGGCACATAGCCGTCGACTACGAAATCGAGGATCGCATGGGCGACATAGTCCGGCCCTTCGGCAAGCCGGCCGGAATCGCTTTCCAGCCGCGCGCGGAGGGCATCGTGCGCACGGGTGGAACCCAGACGGACCGAGACGATGAAGTCTGCGCCCAGAAAGATCGCGGTCTGGCCATAGCCGACATTCTCGCCTTCTTGCATCGCCGCGGTGCGGGCGATGATGAACAGCTGATCGCCATAGATTTCCACTTTGGGCCGCTGGGTTGGGTTGAGCGCATCCTCGACCGCCAGCGGATGCAGACCGAACTGGGTCCGGATCAGCTCCAGCTCTTCTGGCGTTGGGTCGGCCAGACCCACCCAGTCGAATGACCGTTTGGGCAAGCCGGCGCCCGGAACCCCATCGACGGGCAAGGCATGGTCGGAGGGTTTCCCGCCGGAATAACGGCGCGCGGCGATCACTGACATTGCGCAGCAGTGCCATCGCGGCGAGATGCTGGCAATCCCGAAGCGAATCTGTTAGGGCCGCGAACTGCAACTTACATGAATGTCAATTGCCGCGGAGTGCCGGTTGATGAACGCCCAGACGCCGATCGTACACTATGTCGATATGATTATCGTCGGCGCCGGGATTTCCGGCATCGGCATGGCGGTGCACCTCTCCAAGGACTGCCCGAACAAGAGCTTTGCGATCCTCGAGCGGCGCGAGCACAAGGGCGGGACCTGGGACCTGTTTCGCTATCCCGGAATCCGCTCGGACAGCGACATGCACACCTTTGGCTTCGCCTTCGCCCCGTGGAAGAACGACAAGGCGATTTCTGACGGCGCGTCGATCGTGAAGTATCTCGACGATATCACCACCCAATACGGACTTGCCGAGCACATGCAGTTTGGCCGCAAAGTCGTCTCGGCCAACTGGGACAGCAAGACCGCGCTGTGGACAGTAACCACCGAACAGTCCGACGGCACCCGCCAGCGCCTCCAGGGCCGGTTCCTGTTCCTCGGCTCGGGCTATTACGATTACGACAATCCCTATGACGCCGGGTTCAAGGGCAGCGACAAGTTCAAGGGCACGATCCTGCATCCGCAGTTCTGGCCTGAAAACTTCGACTACACCGGCAAGAAGGTTGTGGTGATCGGATCGGGCGCGACCGCAGCCACGATCGTGCCCGCCATGGCCGAAGGTGGTGCCGCCCATGTTACCATGCTGCAACGAACACCCTCGTGGTTTGCCAGTCGGCCCGCCAAGGATGTGATCGCCAATACTCTGCGCAAGTATTTGCCCGAAAAGCTGGCCTATGCGATCACCCGCGCCAAGAACATCTATCCTGGGTGATCTGTTTTACAAGCGCGCGCGCAATGAGCCAGAGAGAGTCAAGCAGTTCCTCCAAAAGCAGAACCGCCAGCAACTGTTGGGGCCAAACTACAACGCCGCCGATTTCACCCCGCCCTACAACCCGTGGGAACAGCGGCTGTGTCTGGTCCCGACGCCGATTTCTTCGCGGCGATGAATGCCAGGCAAAGCCTCGGTTGTCACCGACCATATCGACTGTTTCGATGCCAACGGCATCAAGCTGCAATCGGGCAAGCATATCGATGCCGATGTGATCGTTACCGCCACCGGCCTGCCATGACTTTCGGCGGCAAGATCGCGTTCAGCCGCGATGGCCAGCCGGTCGATTTCAGCAAGCACTACTTCTATCGCAACTGCATGTTCTCCAACATGCCCAACCTTGCGGGCATCTTCGGCTACGTCAATGCCAGCTGGACGCTTGCGGGTCGATATCGTCGCCCAGTATCTGACCCGGCTGATCAAGCAGATGGACGCCTATGGCGCGGTCGCCGCGACCCCGGTGATGCCAGCCGGCGCCGAGCCGGAAGAAGACGACGTGCTCGATTTCTCCTCAGGCTATATCCAGCGCGGCAAGGACAAGATGCCGAAGAACGCCGCCGACCCTGCCGTGGCGGCTCAACCAGGATTACCTGCGCGACCGCGCCGACATGCGTCAGGCCCCGATCGACGACGGAGTTCTGGAATTCACTCGCGCTCGAGAGCTGGTGGAGGGCTGATCGCGCCAAGGCCGCGCGCGGTCTTTCCCGCGCCGCCCTTTTCCCCTAACGGACCCCCATGGCCGAATCTCACCGCATCTGGAACGCCGCGCTGCTGGTGATCGGCGACGAGATCCTCTCGGGCCGGACCCAGGACAAGAATGTCGCCCAGGTCGCGGCCTGGCTTAACGTGCAGGGCATCCGCCTTTCCGAAGTGCGGGTGGTGGCCGACGACACCGCGGCGATCGTCGCGGCAGTCAATGCCCTGCGCGCGGCCAATGATTACCTGTTCACCACCGGCGGGATCGGCCCGACCCATGACGATATCACCGTCGATGCGGTGGCCGCAGCGTTGCAGGTGGAGGTGGTGATCCACCCCGAGGCCCGGGCGATCCTGGAGCGCTATTACGAAAGCCGCGGCGGGCTCAACGACGCACGTCTGCGGATGGCGCGGGTTCCAGCCGGGGCCGAGCTGATCCGCAACCGTATGTCGGGCGCGCCGGGGATCCGGATCGGCAACCTGTTCCTGATGGCCGGGGTGCCTTCGATCACCGCCGGGATGCTCGATGCCCTGACCGGCGAGCTGGAAGGCGGGCTGCCGGTGCTCAGCGAAACGGTCGGCAGCTGGGTCGCCGAAAGCGAAGTGGCCGAGCTGCTGCGCGAGACCGAGCGGCTTCACGAAGGCTGCGTGATCGGTTCCTACCCGTTCTTCCGCGAGGGCAAGGTCGGCGCCAATTTCGTGATCCGCTCAACCGAAGCGGCGCGGATCGAGGCTTGCGCCGAAGTGCTGATTGCGGGGCTGCGCGCGATCGGGCGCGAGGCAGTGGCAGGTGGCATCTAGGTTCATGACCCGCGTTGTCGCCGCTTCCACCGTAACCGGGCTGACCGCTTGCGCGAGCACCAGCGAGAGCGGGGTGGCGCGGCTTGAGGCCCTGCTGCGGCAGCATGACAGCGCCACGCTGGCGCTGGAGGACTGGTGCCGCAGCCAGGGTATCGCTGACCCCGCGGTGGTAGCCTATCCGGTGGCGGAGCCGATGGTCCGCGAGCCCGAAGACTTGCGCGAGCGGCTGGGCGTTGGACCGGACGAGCCGGTCAGCCTGCGCCGGGTTCGCCTGGCTTGCGGCGAACTGACCCTATCGCAAGCCTCCAATTGGTTCGTCCCGGCCCGGCTCACTGCGGAGATGAACGCCGCACTGGCCAGCACCACCGCGCCGTTCGGCAAGGTTGCCGCACCGCTCCAATTCCGCCGCGAACTGATCGACAGTCGCCGCGGCGGCGGTCCGCCTTGCCCGCCTGAGACCAGCCTGTTCCAGCGCGCCTTGCTGCGGCTGCCCGATAGCCGGCCGCTGGCGCTGGTTGAGGAATGCTACGTTGCACAAGGCACTCTTTACCGCGCCCGGTAATCGGCGCA
>CAWKKZ010000002.1:0-89598 GCA_963850395.1 uncultured Alphaproteobacteria bacterium | reverse complement strand
GATTAGCGAAGACTGTTACCTTCAACCGACCCATTTGCAGGCATTCGGTGGTTCAAATCCGTGAAGGTCTGCAAACGACAATATAGCGGACATATCGTTCGATGTGTAATTGGACGGGATGCGAACTGAACTTCCCCTCCACGACGCCACATTTGACGGCTTGGTGACTTCAGGCAAAGCCTGCACTCTATATTTCAGCGGGTCGGACGGTCGAGGTTGCGAAGTCCTGTTGACTGGTGTCGACGCGTTGCAAATGGAGGACTTCCGCGAGGGTAACATCGTAGTCCTATTCGAAACGACAACGGGCCAGCCTCCCCAAAAGAGTTTCGATTTCGAACGGCTTTATCCATCGCCGCATGTCAGCGTTGCGAAGGAGTATCACTCGAAGCACGCCGCCTTTTTGGACCAAAAGATCAAATCCATCGAAGCGGGCGACCTGACTCTCGTCGAGATGCAGCCAGCAATCGGAGCGGACTTGTTAGCTATATGCGAGCGGGTTCGATTGAAGTTTTACGGAGATGGCAGTTAACCACGCGACTTCTGCCGCGTCGTCTCAATCACCCCAACCTTCTCGCCAGCCACGCCACCAACCACTCCCGCTCCGGCCTGAAAAGCCCCTCTCCTCCAGGGGAGGGGTTGGGTTGGGGTCTGTCCTGCTATCGCGACCTCGCTTTGGGAGGACAGACCCCACCTCTTGATCCCCTCCCCTGAAGGGGAGGGGAAGATGTTCCCCCCAAACTCGACCGTCCTGAGCCTGTCGAAGGACTGCTCTTTTCTTCAGGTGGTTACGCGCGAGGTACGAAGAAAAGGACGATGCTTCGATACTTCGACAAGCTCAGCACTCAGCATGGGCGGGCTTTGGGTCACACACTCTGCCCAGCCCCCAACGCCTCCCGCAGCGCCGCGTTCATCCGGCTTTGCCAGCCGGGGCCACTCTTGCGCCAGCCTTCGATCACGTCGGGATCGAGCCGCAGGGTGATCGACTTCTTGGCGTTGGGCTTGGTCCAGCCGGGTGGGCGGCCCCGTTTGCGCACGAGCAAGGCCAGAACTTCGGGGGGAAACATCTCGGACGCCGGCCTTGCTGCCGCAAAATCCGCTTCGGTCCATTCGGGGTTGTCGTCATCGAAAACGACCGCTTTGCCATCATTCATAACGGCGCATCTCCTTTTCGTGGGCACGGCGAAAACCAATGATGCGCATCACTTCGGCGCGCATGGTAAACACCAGACAATGACCCCTCCCGGCGATCCGGCCGAAGGCGCGATAACGCGCTTCTCCGTAAGCTAGCCGGCCATCTGCCTTGACAATCGGATCGGCATCAAACCCCGCAAAATCGGCCAGCGACAGGCCATGCTTGGCCCGGTTGATGGCATCCTTCGCCGGATCGAATTCGATCTCCACGAATTATCTGTAGTGGCGTTTTATGCAGAATGCAAGATTTATCTGTAGCTGCATTTAACCCAACCTTCTTGCCAACCACGCAACCAGCCATACCCGCACCGCCCCCGCCAGCCCCGGCGGCACCGGGGCCTTGATCCGCTCCGCATCGATCCGCGCGACCAGGGCGTTGACCGGCAGGCCCTCGGCCCGCGCGGCCTGTTTGAGCAGTTCCCAGAACAGCGGTTCGAGGCTGATCGAGGTCTTGTGCCCGGCGATCTCGATCGAGCGCTTGAGCGGGGGGTGGAACGGGGTGGTCATGGCCTGGGCGCTCAGTAAAGCCGCTCGGCCGCATCGTTCTCGATCAGCCCTGCGATCGCCTCAACCGGGAACGGCATCGCCGCGGCGTCCTTCATCGCCTGCGCGAACGAGGCCATTCCTTCGAGCGAGGGCCAGGCATCGGGCTGCCACAGTTTCGAGCGGATCATGCATTTGGCGCAGTGCATGAAGGCTTCCTCGACGTGGACGGCGATCGCCAGCGCCGGGACCTTGCCCTGCGCGGCCAGCCCCGCCAGCACTTCGGGATCGCGGATCACTTGCGCGGTGCCGCTGACCCGCAAGGTCTCGCGCTTGCCGGGGATCAGGAAGATCAGCCCGATCCTGGGGTTCTGGAACAGGTTGCACAGCGTGTCGAAGCGCTGGTTGCCGGGGCGGTCGGGGATCAGCAGCGTGTGCTCGTCTAGCGCGGCGACGAACCCGGGGGCATCGCCTTTGGGCGAGATGTCCATCCGGCCATTGGCGTCGGCGGTGGAAATCAGCACGAACGGGGCGCGCGCGATGAAGTCCACGCAGTGCTGGTCGAGGTGCGACAGGGTCTTGTCGACCACCGCCGGCACCACCGGCTGGCCGAACAGGTCCCTGAGCTGCGCTTCGCTGCCGATCACATCGCTGAACTGCACGGCCGTCCCTCCCCCGATTTCGAGGAAGCAAACTGACAGGAATGGAGGGGGTTGGAAAGCGCTTCTAAATCGTCATCCCGGCGAAGGCCGGGACCCAGTCCGAACAAGAAACAGCGACGCTTCGCGGAGTCACTTTCAGCGGTCCTGGATCCCGGCCTTCGCCGGGATGACGGGGTGTTGGTGATTGTGCGCCGCTCGAAATCAAGCCGCGCGGATCGCCCACCCGTTGGCGCCGTTCGCTTCAGCGAAGGGTTGCAAAGCCAGCAAATGGTGCGCCAGCTCATCGAGCGGCAGCACGTTCTGGAAGACAATCCCGTGCGCGGTCCCTTCGCGCCAGCGGACATGGCCGTAGCGGATCGGCATGCCGACAACTTCCAGCCGGACGAAGGCTTGCAGCGGCCAGGCGAGTTCAGCCTCGATCCGGGCGCCGGTGCGCGAGATATCGGCCAGCGTGGCCAGGCAGTCCTGCCCGTCGACAGTGATCAGCGCCGTGCGTTCCAGCCGCAGACGGATGCTGCGGTGGGGATGGTCAGAGCGTTCGGGGATGAATTCGGCAACGTCGGTCGGGCTGGCGAAGCGGTAGCCCGCCTCATTGCCGCGCGACCAGACCTGCTCGATCGGGTGGATCTGGCCATTGGCCAGCTCGAGGAAGATCCGCGGCTCGGGCGGCACCGCATGAAAGAAGCGCAGCCCTGCGCCGCCACTGGAAACATCGCGGACCAGGCAGAGGTATTCGCCGCTCTGGCAGACCACCTTGGCGGTGCGCAGCATCAACGAGGAACGCGGCGCGGCGCGCTGTTCGGCAAAGGACTTGGCATTGGCTTGCATGGCTTCACCTGCCTCCCGAACCCAAGGCCCGGATCATGGATAAGCAATCCTATCCGGATATGCCTAACCAAGGGTTAAGCCGCGCCTCAATACATATGCTGGCCGCCGTTGATGCTCATCGTCGAGCCGGTGACGAAGCCGCCGTTATCGCTGGTCAGGAAGGCCACCCCGCGGGCGATTTCCTCGGCCTGACCGAGCCGTCCGACCGGGATCTTGGCGACAATCTTTTCCAGCACCGGAGCAGGCACCGCGGCAACCATGTCGGTGTCAATATAGCCCGGGGCGATGGCGTTGACAGTGACGCCAAACTTGGCGCCTTCCTGGGCCAGCGCTTTGGTGAAACCGTGGATGCCCGATTTGGCGGCAGCATAGTTGACCTGGCCGTATTGTCCGGCCTGGCCATTGATCGAGCCGATGTTGACGATCCGCCCCCAGCCGCGCTCACGCATGCCGGGGAAGCAGGCCTTGGCCATGTTGAAGCAACCGCCCAGGTTGATCCGCATCACCTCGTTCCAGTCCTCGAAGCTCATCCGGTGGAGCACTCCGTCACGGGTGACGCCGGCGTTGTTGATGACGATATCGATCGGGCCATGCTCAGCCGCGATATCGTTGCAGTTGTGGATGCAGGCTTCGTGATCGCCAACATCCCAGCGGTACGAGGGGATCCCGGTGGCGGCAGTGAAGGCCCTGGCCTTCTCCTCGTTGCCGCCATAGTTGGCGATGACGATGTGACCCTGTTTCTTGAGGCGCTGACAGATCGCCTCGCCGATGCCCCGGGTGCCGCCAGTTACGATTGCCACGCGCGCCATGTGCCTTGCTCCTTTGTCCCAGTGGGGTTGAAGCTACGAAACCGCGGCGCAACGGGCAAGTGGTGCAGGCGTACTAAATACGAATGGAATGGATAGCCGCCAGGTATCGCGGCACCGCTCTTGAAGTTGGCTTCTAGAAGCGGAACTGGGTTCCGACGTAGACCGCCTGACTGTCCTGGCTGCCATCGGTCAGCGGGACCAGCCGGTCACGCTCAGACTGGTAGCGCACCCCGGCGGTCACGTTGAGATTGCGGCCAACCCGATAGGAGCCGCCCAGATCGACCGTCTGGTCGTTCTGCTCAAAGGTCCGCGGGCTGCGGCCGGCGGTCTCACGCTCATCAAGCACCACCCGCGGGGCGAAGCGTGAGGGATCGCCCTTTCCGGCCTCGCCCTTGGGCTGGTAGCTGGCGAGATCGGGCATTTCGAGCTTGCGGATATCGCCGCTGCCAGCGCCCAGGTTCTCGGCAAAGCTGCGATAGCCGCGCGCGGTGCCAAGGCTGTAAGCGGTCGGCGCAATCCTGATGCCGTCCGGGGTGTTTTCGGCGGTTGCCACGCCGCTGCGCAGCGCCAATCCGGTGCCGTTGCCAGGCAAGCGGACTGCGACCGTGATCACCGCGCTGTCGAACTGGCTGGGTGTGGCCGCCGGAGTAAACCGGATCAAGCGCCCTTTGGAAAGCGCGCGAACGGTGATCGAGCGGGCGAGTCGCGGATCGACTTCGGAAGGGATGAACCCGCCGGCTACTTGCGCGGCTGCGGGGCTGACGGCCTGGTCCGCGATCCCGCTGGACACCGCCAGAACCGCGCTGGGCAGCGCCAGAACGCCGACCGCAGCGGTGAGCATCAGCGCCGAAGTGCTGCCGCTGCGCTTGCCTTTGGTGGTCGCCAGCATGTCCATCAACGGTCCCATGGTTGCGCAGCTGTTTACGCGCTTTGCTCACCCAGTTCAAAGCCGGAAATGCACAGGACCGGCTGAATTGCAGCTTAACGCCAGCCGCCGCCAGCGCCATTCAGGGGCGGTTCACGGCCTGGCCGCCTATCAGGTCCGGCAAATCTAGCGGACAAAGCGTGCCGGGCGCTCTTGCCGCACCCGCCGCCTTGGCTATAGAGGCTGCGACGCTTGGCATCAGCAGCCCGGCACCGAGCGAACAGGATCTGGACATCACGATGAAGCGCAGCATTCCTTCCCAGGCGGGCAAATTTCGCAACATTGGCCGCGCCGGTCTGGTCGCCCTGGCCGCGCTCGCGCTGGTCAGTTGCGGCAAGAAGGATCGCCCCAAGGCCGATCTCGCCGCCTCGCGGATCACCACCATCGGGGTCAATTCCTATCTGTGGCGCGCCAGCCTGGAAGCGCTTTCGTTCATGCCGCTGATGCAGACCGACAGCACCGGCGGGGTTATCGTTACCGACTGGTACGCCAATCCCAACAACCCGAACGAGCGGATGAAGGTGACCGTCACCATCCTCGACCAGGATCTGCGCGCCGATGCGCTGCGCGTCGCCGCCAGCCGCCAGGTCGCGCAGAACGGGGTCTGGGTTGACAGCACGGTCCAGGCCGCCAGCGTCCAGAAGCTTGAGGATGTGATCCTGACCAAGGCGCGTGACCTGCGCCGTCAGGCTTCCGCCGCGAACTAAATCCCGACCCCTCGACAAGCCGCCTTGAACGGCTAGAGGGCCTTACCATGACTACCGAACGTTTCGATCCATCGCAGCGCCGATCCGCGCTGGCAAGCCGCCTGGGAGGCGGCGCAGTGCTTTCGCGCCGACGACGACAGCCCCAAGCCGCGCAGCTACGTGCTGGAGATGTTTCCCTACCCTTCGGGGCGGATCCACATCGGCCATGTCCGCAACTACACGATGGGCGACGTGCTGGCGCGGACCAAGCGGATGCAGGGCTTCGAAGTGCTCCACCCGATGGGCTGGGACGCGTTCGGGATGCCGGCCGAGAACGCGGCGATGGAACAGGGCGTCCACCCCGGCGGCTGGACCCGCGCCAACATCGCAACGATGAAAGCGCAGTTGAAGCGGCTTGGCTTCGCGCTCGACTGGAGCCGCGAACTGGCGACCTGCGAGCCGGACTATTACGGCCACGAACAGGCGCTGTTCCTTGATCTTTACGAAGCCGGGCTGGTCTACCGCAAGGAGAGCGCAGTCAACTGGGACCCGGTCGACATGACCGTGCTGGCCAACGAGCAGGTGATCGACGGGCGCGGCTGGCGCTCGGGCGCGCTGGTCGAGAAGCGCAAGCTGAGCCAGTGGTTCCTCAGAATCACCCAGTTCGCCGAGGATTTGCTGGAAGGCCTGGGCGAGCTCGAGGGCTGGCCCGACAAGGTCCGGCTGATGCAGGAAAACTGGATCGGCAAGATCACAGGGCCTGCGCTGTACATTCCCGCTGGTCGGCAGCGCGACCGGGATCGAGGTCTTCACCACCCGGCCCGATACCATGTTCGGCGCCAGCTTCGTCGCGATCGCCGCCGATCATCCGCTGGCCGCTGAACTGGCTGAAAACGCGCCGACGCTGCAAGACTTCATCGCGACATGCAAACGCGGCGGGACCACCGCAGCCGAGATCGAAACCGCCGAGAAGCTGGGCTTCAACACTGGTATCTCGGTTGCGCATCCGCTCGATCCCGACATTCACCTGCCGGTCTACGTCGCCAACTTCGTGCTGATGGAATACGGCACAGGCGCGGTGTTCGGCTGCCCGGCGCACGACCAGCGCGACCTCGATTTCGCCCGCAAATACCATCTGCCGGTGACCCGCGTGGTTGCAGACGGGGACCAGACAAACCCGGAATTCATAGACAATGAGGCCTGGACCGGCGCGGGGTTGATCGTCAATTCGCGCTGGATGGACGGCATGACCATCGAACAGGCCAAGGCCGCGGTGATCGCCAAGGCCGAACATCAGGGCTGGGGCCAGGGCGAGACCCAGTTCCGCCTGCGCGACTGGGGGGTCAGCCGCCAGCGTTACTGGGGCACGCCGATCCCGTTCATCCACTGCGACAGCTGCGGCGTGGTGCCGGTACCCAAGGCCCAGTTGCCGGTGGTGCTGCCCGACGACGTTGACTTCAAAACCCCCGGCAATCCGCTTGATCGCCACCCAAGCTGGAAGCACGTTTCCTGCCCGCGCTGCAACCAGCCGGCAACGCGTGAGACCGACACGCTCGATACCTTCACCAACTCGTCGTGGTACTTCCTGCGCTTTGCCAGCCACCCGGCGGACCGTCCGTTCGATCCCGCGGTTATCGAAAAATGGCTGCCGGTTGAGCAGTACATCGGCGGGATCGAGCACGCGATCCTCCACCTGCTCTACGCCCGGTTCTGGACCCGCGCCCTGGCGCAGATCGGCCAGCTCAAGGTCAAGGAGCCGTTCGCCAGCCTGTTCACGCAAGGGATGGTGACGCACGAGACCTATCGCCGCAGCGGCACCAACGAACCGGCCGCAATGGACGAGGAAGGCGATTTCGAGCGCGACAACGATCCAGCCTCAAAATGGCTGTCGCCCGACGAAATCGAGAAGCGCGGCGACGGCGTGTTCGAGAAGGTCAGCGGGCTGCCAGTCGAGGTTGGCCGGGTGGTCAAGATGTCGAAGTCGAAGAAGAACGTAGTCGACCCGGACAACATTGTCGCCAAGTACGGCGCCGACGCGGTGCGCTGGTTCATGCTCTCCGACAGCCCGCCCGAACGCGACCTGCCGTGGTCCGAAGCCGGGATCGAAGGCTGCGCGCGGTTCGTCCAGCGGTTGTGGCGACTGTTCGGGCAGTACGATGTCGCCGCGACCGGCGAAGACAAGGCGCTTGACCGCAAGCGCGACCAGGCGGTCCACGCCGCCTCTGCCGATATTGCCGCGCTCGGCTTCAACAAGGCAGTGGCGCGGATCTATGATCTCGCCAATGCGATCGACAAGGCACCGCCTTCGGCCAGCCGCTCGGAAGCGATCCGCACGCTGCTGTTGCTGGTCGCGCCGATGATGCCGCACCTCGCCGAGGAAGCCTGGGCAAGAATTGGCGGAACCGGCCTGATCGCCGAGGCCATGTGGCCACCAGTCGATCCCGCGCTGCTGGTCGAGGATGAGGTGACCATCGCGATCCAGGTGCTGGGCAAGCTGCGCGATACCCTCACCGTCGCCAAGGGCCTGCCGCGCGAGGAGCTGGAGGCGCTTGCCCTCGCTTCCGACAAGGTGCAGCGTGCGCTTGATGGCAAGGCAATCAAGAAAGTGATCGTGGTGCCCGACCGGCTGGTCAACCTGGTGGCATGAAGCGGCTGTTCGCCCTGACCCTGCCCGTGGCGCTCGCAGCTTGCGGGCTGCAGCCGATGTATGCCGGCGGCGGCAGCGGTTCGGTGGCACAAGGGCTTGCCGCAGTTGAGGTTGCGCCGATCGAGGGCAAGGCCGGCTGGCTGGTGCGCAATGCCTTGAGCGATCACTTCGCCGCGGGCGGCGGAGTGGCGCCGCGCTATCGGCTCGACATCCGGCTGGACGACAAGCTTGAAGGGCTCGGGCTGCTTTCCGACGATACCATCTCGCGCGAGCGGCGCACCTTGCGCGCGCGCTACCAGCTGGTTGAACTGGCCAGCGGTTCAATTCTGCTTGATGCCACCGCTGGCTCGGACGCCGGGATCGACGTGGTCTCAAGCGAATATGCCACCATCGCCGCCGAGCAGACCGCGCTGGAGAACCTCTCGCGCCAGGTTGCCGAGCGAATCGCTACCCAGATCGCGCTCAAGCTGCGCGGCGACCGCGTCAAAGCCGAATCCCAAGGACAATGAAGGCCAGCCAGAAGGACTTCAAGACGCAAGCTGCCCGCGCCGCGCGCGAGGCTCGGGTGTTCTTCTTCTGCGGCCCTGACGAGGCCGGTGCGCACGATGCGGCCAATCATTTGCTGACCTTGTTGCCCGATCCTGGTGAGCGGATCGAGCTGTCCGGCGCCGAATTGCGCAAGGACCCGGTCCGTCTCGGCGACGAAGCCCGTTCAACCTCGCTGTTCGGCGACACCCGCCACATCTGGGTCCGCGCCGACGGCGAAGAGGCCCACGACGCGATCGAAAACCTGCTGGCGGGCGAGGTTGAAGGCTGTCCGGTGCTGGTTGTCGCCAGCGGCGCGACCGACAAGTCACGCACCGCCAAGCTGCTCGCCAATCGCCCCGATGCGCTGGTGGCGATGTTCTATCCGCCCGACCTGCGCAGCGTTACCGAAGCGGTGCGCGGCATGGCCGACGCCGCCGGGCTTAGGCTGTCTGGCGATCTGGCCGAACGGATTGCCCGCGCCGCAGCGCTCGACACCCGGCTCGCCCAGTCCGAAGTGACCAAGCTGGCGCTCTACCTTGATGCCAGTCTCGAAGCACCCCGAAGCGCCGATGTCGCCGCGCTCGATGCGATCGGCGCGCGCACCGACGACGATGGCTTTATGCCGCTGGTCAACGCGGTGCTCGGCGGTGAAACCGGCAAACTTGCGGCCGAGCTCCACCGGATGCGCGAGCTCGGGCTCAGCCCGGTCGGACTGCTGCTGGCTTTCGAGCGCCGCGCTGCGCAGCTCGTCCAGCTCGCTGCCAAGGCCGGGCCGCGCGGCAATCTGCCACAGCTGGTCGAAGCTGAGGCGCAGGCCCGCCGGGTGTTCTGGAAAGACAAGCGCGATCTGATCCACCAGCTCAACCGCTGGCGTGGCAAGAAGCTGGGCCGGCTGGTGGCGCGTTTGTTCGATCTGCACCGGACGCTGCTGGCCAACAGTCAGAACGCCGAATTGTTGCTCGCCCAGGGCCTTGCCGATATCGCCCGCGCCGCTGCGCCCAAGGGTTGATCCGGGGGATTGCTGCGGCCGGCCTCCGCTAGAGCGTGATGACATGACATTGACCCGCCCTGACGGAGCCGATTTTGGTTTGTGGGGAGGCGCGAGGAGTGAGCGATGCCGTAGCATCGTGATCGAAGAGCAACGCTGCCACGGACCAAAATCGGCCCGCTCCTGTGGAGTTGGACTGCAAGGACCCGTGGCGAGGCGCGGCGCGCAGCAGGGGCTCATTGCCCCTGCAAGCGCCGCAACGCTGGCCACGGGTCCTTGCAGTCCAATCAGGGTGGATCAATGCTATGTCATCACGCTCTAAGCGATTGCCGCAGCGCATGGATAGGCCTAACTACCTAGCTGGTCTCATGAATTGGCATCGTTCACGATGATTGGTCGCTACTGCCATCCCTGGATCGGGCGCGGATGAATCTCGCCGCTCCGGTTGCCCTGCCCGCTGCCCCCAACCGGCCGCGGATCGCTGTGGCCCAGCCGCTCGAGCGGCGGCGGCTGCAATGTTATGTGGCGCTGGTACTGGGCGATCTGATCGCGCTGTTCGTCGGCTTTGGTACTTCGGGCTATTTCTATCTCGGCACCAAGGGCCTGGGCGAGGCCAGCCTGCTGGCCCAGTTGGTGCTGCCCGTGTTCCTGACGATTGCGCTCTATAACGGATCCTATTCGATCGCCACGCTGCAACGTCCGTTGATGGCGCTGGCGCGCGCCCTGGCTGCGCTGACAATGTCGGCAGCGTTCGTGGTTTTCGTCGCCTTCTACACCAAGTCGAGCGAGGAATTCAGCCGCGCACTGTTCACCGGCGGGGTGTTGTTTGCTGCGTTGGCAGTGGTCTGGATGCGCTTGCAGTTGCGCAGTTTCGTGCGTTGGCGCTGCGGCGACAAGGTGATCAACCTGCTGGTGATCGACGATGGTGGACCGACACTCGATTTGCCGGGTGCACGGCGGATCGATGCGGCCCGGCTTGCGCTGACCCCGGCGCTCGACGATCCGGTCGCGCTTGACCGAATCGGAATTGCGCTGTTCGCCATCGACAAGGTGATCGTGAGCTGCGCGCCAGAGCGGCGCAGTGCCTGGGCAGCGATCCTCAAGGGCGCCAATATCGACGGCGAAGTGCTTGACGACACGGTCGCCCTGCTCGGCGCCCAGGGCGCCCGGATCGAGGGTGACCACGGATTTCTGAGAGTCTCGGTCGGTCCGCTCGGGCTGCGCCAACGAGCCTTCAAGCGCCTGTTCGACATCGCCCTGGCCACTGGCGGGTTGATTCTGCTCTCCCCGATCCTGCTGGCTGTCGCCATAGCCATCGTGATTGAGGACGGCCCGCCGCTGCTGTTCGTCCAGCGCCGGGTCGGGCGCGGCAATCGCTTCTTCTCGATGTACAAGTTCCGTTCGATGCGCATCGCCGCCAGCGACGGCGACGGCCACCTTTCGACCCGCCGCGAGGATGCCCGCGTCACCCAAGTCGGACGGTTCATCCGCCGCACCTCGATCGACGAGCTGCCGCAGCTCTGCAACGTCCTCAAGGGCGATATGTCAATTGTCGGGCCGCGCCCCCACGCGCTCGGCTCGCAGGCCGGCGACAAGCTGTTCTGGGAAGTCGACCGCCGCTATTGGGAGCGCCATGCCCTCAAGCCGGGGCTGACCGGGCTTGCCCAGATCCGCGGCTTGCGCGGAGCGACCGAGCACGAGCTTGACCTGTCGCGGCGGCTCAACGCCGATCTCGAATATGTGGCCGGCTGGTCGCTGTGGCGCGATGCCCAGATCGTATTTGCGACTATCCGGGTGATGGTTCATCCCCAGGCCTATTGAGCAGCGCCAAGCGCCCAGCCGTGCCGGCAATGCGGCGAAATGCCGCTTGCGCGCGATAACAAGTAACGGATTTTTGTGATTTTCCTTCGATATGGGGTGGACTGCGTAAGAACACCTATGCTACCTATCGCCTTGGTTATTGTATTGGAGGACTGGTTGTGACTTCACATTTGCTCGCTGCTGCTGCTGCCGTTGGCCTGTTGGGTGCCGGAATCGCCAATGCTGGGGAAACCCGCTCGTTTGAAGCGATGACCGGTCAGACCGCAATGTTTGGCGAAGGTGACGGCGGCGGCGCTGGTGACAAGTGCCGGGTCGATGTGGTTCGCACCGGTTCAGCCGGATCCGCGGACATTGCCCGCCAGAACTTCAGCGATGGCAGCTGCGTCTGCACCATCACCACCGGTCCCGCCAGCGGCAATGGCGGCGCCGAAGCGGTCGTCGGCAACCTGCTGCGTGACCGCGAATGCGAAGGCGCGGCCAACCCCGCCGATGAAGCGAGTGGTGGCGGCATGGGCGATGCGCTTGTCGCGGGCTTGTTCGGTCTTGCCGGAGTCGGCATCGTCGTTGGCCTCGGCGGCGACGGCGACGGCGACGGTGGCAGCGACCCCGACAGCGACGGCTAAAGCCCACAACGAATTCGCCAGATCCGGGCGGGGATTTCGCAAGGCGGAATCTCCGCCCGTTCTATTTGTCGGGATCGGGCGCCTAATTAGGTGGTTGTACTGATTCAGCAATCACGGCAGGGTTGCTTTCATGACAGCACGGGCATTGGCCTTTTCAACTGTTGACCGAACGGCAAGCGCGGTCTGGCTCTGCGCCGGCCTCCTGGGCTGTGCGTTGCTACTGGGCGGCGGCGGATCGCCGGCGCCGATGCCGGAACTGGTGCTCGAACTGCTGGCAGCTGCTACTTTCGCGGCCTGGCTGCTGACCAGTCCGGCCTGGCAGCAGGTGCCGCGCCAGGCTTGGTGGATTGCTGCGCTGGTGGCAATCGTCCCGCTGGCGCAACTGGTGCCGCTGCCAAGCGGGCTGTGGCAAGCCATGCCCGGGCGCGAACTTGAGCGTGAGGCGCTTGCGCTGATCGGGGCCGAGCACGGCTGGCGGACCTGGTCGCTGGCCCCCAACCGGACCTTGGCCTCGCTGCTCTCGCTCGGTCCGCCGCTCGCAGTGCTGCTGATGACATCGGCGCTGGATCGCGCTGGACGGATCGCGCTGCTGGGAGTGATCTGCACCGCCGCGCTGCTGACGCTGCTGGTTGGAGCCTTGCAGCTCAGCGGCGGGACGAACAGCGCTCTGCGCTTCTATGGAGCCTCGGACCGTGTGCTGCTGGGATTTCAGGCCAACCGCAACAGCACCGCCGACCTGATGCTGATCGCTACCGCCGCGGTCCCCGCGCTGGTCGTGGAACTAGCCCGCCGTGACAGTTTCCCGCTGAGCCGCAACTTCGTTGTCGGAACCAGCGTCATTGGCGTTACGCTGGGCGCGCTGGGCGTGGTGCTGACTGCCTCGCGCGCCGGGATCGTGCTGCTGCCGCTGGCGCTGATCGCGGGGCTGACCGTGCTGCGGACCTGGCTGGGGCTAACCCGGCGGCGGCTTGCCGCAGTTGCGCTGGTCGCAGTTCTGGCCTTGGCCGCTGCGGCCTGGCTGCTGTGGAACAATGCCGTGCTGACCCGGCTCACCTCGAGGTTGAACTTCACCAGCGAACTGCGGCCTGAATTGTGGCGCGACAGCCTCTATGCTGCGCGCCAGTACTTCCCGTGGGGCGCTGGAATGGGCGATTTCGTTCCGGCAATCCTCGCCGGAGAGCGGCTCGAAGTCGTGCGTGAAACCTTGCCGAACCGGGCGCACAACGATGTGCTGGAGCTTGCAGTAGAAGCCGGAGCCTTTGGTTTGGCCGCGCTTGGCATGATTGCCGCGATCATCGCCGCTGCCGCTCGCAAGGCGCTGCGCCGGGCTGCAACCGGCAGCGCGGCGCTGACGATCTTCGCGATTGCGGCGCTGGGCCTGCTGGCGCTGCATTCGCTGGTTGATTATCCGCTGCGGTCCATGGCATTGGCATGTCTGGGCGCGGCCTGCGCCGGCTTGCTGCTGTTGCCGCGAACCGATCCAGGCCCCGCCAGACCATCGAACAAGGCTAGTATCCCGGCATGACCAGAATCCCGTTTTCCATTCTGCTGCTTGGCCTGCTTGTTTTGGCAGGCTGCACGCGGATGCAGCCCGGTTCGTTGCCGGCCGGTGAGGCCGCCTATGCGACGATCCCGGCCAAAGCCGACACCGCGGATGACGAGATTATTCGCGCCGGCGACCGGCTATCGATCCAGGTGATGGGCGAACCGGAACTGACTTCAGACAAATACCATGTCGATTCGACCGGCAATATCCAGATGCCGCTTGCCGGCGAAGTGCTGACAACCGGCCTCAGGCCTTCGGAACTGCGCGATGAGTTGATCCGCCGGCTTGGCTCGCGGTTTATCCGCGATCCCCAGGTTGCCGTGATTATCGCCGAACGGCGCAAGACTTCGTTTGCGGTTGAAGGCGCAGTCGATACCCCAGGCATATTCGAGGCAACCCCCGGAACCACGCTGCTGTCGGCAATCGCTCAGGCGCAAAGCCCGACCCCCACCGCCAACCTCGATCAGGTCATGGTGTTCCGTACGATCAGCGGCAGCCGCATGGGCGCCCGGTTCAACCTCGCGGATATCCGCAACGGGGCGGCCCCCGATCCTCAGATCCAGGCAGGCGATACGGTTGTGGTCGGGCATTCGGGCCTGAAGGGCGCCTGGCGCGAATTCCTCCAGGCCGCTCCGATCTTCAACCTGTTCTACCTCCTGCGCTGACCACGAACTGAAGGAAGCAAAAGCTTGTCGCAGCCTTACTCAGCCGAGATCAGCCAGCACCCGGCTGCGTTCGATCACAACGACGAGCACGCGGCTTTCGCGCCAATGCGCACCGGGTTCGATCTGCGGTACATCGTCGCGGCAATCCGCTCCAACCTGTGGCTGATCGCGGCGATCATCGCGGCAACCTTTGCTCTGGCCCTTGCCGCGACCCTGATCCAGACCAAGCGTTATACTGCCGCAACGACTATCCAGATCAATGACAGCTCTGGCCGGATTCTGTCCAATCAGGACAATCCCGGCGACGAGCAGTCCACCAACTTTTACGATACCGATCGTTTCCTGAAAACCCAGACCGACATCATCCGCAGCCGCGGCCTGGCCTTGCGGGTAGCGCAGAAGCTCAAACTTGTCGGCAACCAGGCGTTCTACAGCAGCCAGGAAGTGCCGGCGCCTGAGTCCGATGCGACTGCCGAGGAACAGCGGATCGATGCAATAGCACTGCTGCGCGACAATCTGACGATCGAGCTGCCGCGCGATTCGCGGATCATAACGATCAGATTCGAAAGCACCGATGCGGAAATGTCGGCCCAGATCGTCAATGCCTATGCCGGTGAGTTCATCCAATCGAATCTGCAGCGCAAGTTCGATAGCTCGTCCTACGCGCGCACGTTTCTCGCCGAACAGCTGGACGAAGCCAAAATCAAGCTTGAATCCAGCGAGCGGGCACTGAACGCCTATTCGCGCGACACCGGGCTGATCCGCACCGAAAACGCTGGCTCCAACGGCAAGGAAGGCAGTGCCGGCGCGGGCAATTCGGTTGTGACGGCCAGCCTGCTCCAGATCAACACGGCGGCCAACGAGGCCACGGCAAAACGGATCGAAGCGGAAGGACGTTGGCGCTCGATCAGCGGTACGCCGCTGCTTGGAGCGCCCGAGGTCGTCCGCAATGCAACCGTGGCCGGACTGCTGACCGAACGCGCCAAGCTGGAAGGTGAACTCGCCGAAGAACGCTCGCGCCACCTGGAGGATTACCCCACGGTCAAGTCTAAGCAGCAGCAGCTGGACACGCTCAACCAGCAGATTCAGCAGGCCGCCGCCAATGTCCGCAGTGCCGTGCGATCCGAATACCAGTCGGCCTTGAGCGCTGAGCAGCAGCTCAATGCCCAGCTCAACCGGCTCAAAGGCGAAACCCTGACCGAGCAGGACAGCACCGTGCAATATGGGTTGCTGGCGCGCGAAGTGGATACCAACCGCGCGGTCTATGACGGGCTGCTTGAGCGCTACAAGACGCTGAACGCGATCGCCGGGGTCAGCTTGAGCAATGTCAACGTGATTGACCAGGCCGAAGCACCGGCCAAACCCTCTTCGCCCAACTTGTTCAAGAACCTGGCGCTGGGCCTGCTGTTTGGTATCGGACTGGCGACGGTGACGGTGTTCTTCAAAGACCAGTTCGACGATTCGATCCGGGTCCCCGAAGATGTCGAGCCCAAACTGGGCCTGCCGCTGTTGGGAGTGGTGCCCAAAGCCGCCTCCGGCGAACCCGGCGATACCCTGTCCGATCCCAAATCGCCGATCTCCGAGGCGTACAATTCGCTGCGTGGCTCGCTGCTCTATTCGACTTCGTCAGGCTTGCCTCAGGTCATGCTGATAACCAGCGCCCAACCTTCGGAGGGCAAGACCACCAGCAGCTTCGCGATTGCATCGGGATTCGCGCGGATGGGCAAGCGAACGCTGCTGATCGATGCCGACATGCGCCGCCCGTCGCTGCATCGCCGCGCCAACTTGTCCAACGACAAGGGGCTTTCCACTCTGCTCACCTCGCGCCAGCCGATCGCCGAGGTCGCGATTGCGCTGGAGCAGGACTATTTGTCGGTGCTGCCTGCCGGTCCGATTCCGCCAAGCCCGACCGAACTCCTCTCCAATTCGCGGATCGAGGAATTGCTGCGCGAGGCGGCACAAAACTTCGATGTCGTGCTGGTCGATAGCCCGCCGGTGCTGGGCCTTGCCGATTCGCCGCTGATGGCGGCGCTGGTTGATGGCGTAATCTTTGTGGTGGAGGCCGACCGCAGCCGCCGCGGCTCGCTCAAAACCTCGCTGCGCCGCCTCAGGGCAATGCGCGCGGTGATGCTCGGCGCGGTGCTGACCAAATTTGATCCGCTCAAATCGGGCAACCGTTACTCCGAGTACTACGGCTACGAGTACTATCAGTACGAAGACAAATCGTCGAAGGCGGCGTAACCTAACCATGGCGGCATCGCGGCGCCTTGTAGCTTTCGGCGGTGCACTGGCTTGTCTGGCTTATGCCGCCTTGGCGATCGCCAGCGGGTTTGATCGCCTGAGCCTGAGACACCCCGAATACGCGGCGAAGGTTCCCCCGCCGTTCGCTTCGCAAGCGCTCCGCAGCGAAGGCGCAGCGCTGATCCGGCAAGGCCAGGCCCGCGCTGCGCTGGTCAAAGGCGAAGCCGCAGTTCGCGACGCCCCGCTTGATCCCGGCAGTACTGCGCTGCTCGGTATCGCCCGCTATCGCAGCGGCGATACGGCCGGGGCCAACCGCGCTTTTCGCATCGCCGGACAGCTCGGGTGGCGGAACGAATTTACCCAGACCTACTGGATGGGCCGGGCGCTCGAGATCGGCGACTGGCGGATCGCGGCGATGCGCCTCGATGCGCTGCTGCGCCAGCGCCCGGCGCTGCTAGCCGAGCGCCGCCTGCTCGATCCACTGGAGACCTCGGCTGCGGGGCGCGCGGCGCTGGCTGAGCGAATTCTGGCGGCGCCAGCCTGGCTGCGTCCCTACGCTTCCGCACTGGCCGAGGTTCCCCGCCCGGTGTTGCTGCTGCGCGCCCAGGTGCTGGGCGAGGTGGCAGCGCGCAAAGGCTTGCTGGGTTGCGAAACCGTGGCACCGCTGGTCGAAAGACTGGTTGGCGTGTCCGCCGAACTGGAGGCCGCCGCGTTGTGGCGCCAACATTGCCCAGGCGCTGCAGCAACGCTGGTTTACGACGGGCAGTTCGCGGCTGCCTCGCTGCAGCAGGATCGCAGCCAGTTTGCCTGGACGTTCATCGGGCAAAGCGATTCCAATCTGCTGCTGGAACCGGTCGGCGATGGCGCGGCGCAGCAACTGGTTGTTGAAACCACCTCTACCCGGCCGCGGCAGATCGCCCGCCAGATGGTGCTGATCGCGTCGGGCGCTTACCAACTGAGCTGGTCCGCCAAGGATCGCGGCGGCGCAGCGAGCGACCTGGTAGCCGCAACGCTGTCTTGCGATCAGACTTCGAGCAAGTGGCTTGCTGCGCGCTTCGACCGGGCAGCAGGCCGCTGGATCGCTTCCCTGACCGTCGATTCGGCCTGCAAGGTCCACTGGCTGAGCTTCGGCGTGACCGGGCGCAGCGGAGCGGTCAGGCTGGGCGACGTGCGGCTCGAACCGGCGCGTTAGAGTCTGTTTTACTAACGTGGAAGCAACACCGGCCCGCTCCCCCGGCCCGACCACCCGTTTATGGCACCCTATGGGTGGTCGGGCCGGGGGAGCGGGCTGGTGTTGCTCTGTTTCAGTCTCACTGAAACAAACTCTAACCCGCCATTCCCTCGCCGCGATAGACCGCAGCCCAGCGCGCCGCCACACTTGCGACCGAAAAGGGACCACGCACCAGGTCCTGCGCGGCGGTCGCCATCGCCAGCCAGGCTGCATCGTCCAGCTCCAGGGCTGCCTCGAGCGCCTTGGCGATTGCGCTGGGCGAGTGGCCGCACTCAAGCGCGGCGCCGGCGGCGAAGCCTTCGGGCAGATTACAACTGGCGGTCAGGATTGCGGGCGTTCCCGCTGCCCATCCCGCGAGCACGGACATCGACATGGCTTCGCTCAGCGAAGGCAGCACCAGAAACCGCGCTGATTCGAGCAGTGCCTGCTTCGCCGCTCCAAAAGTCGGGCCGATGAACGCGACGCTCGGTCCTGCTTGGGCCACCTCGGCCTCGAGCTGCGCGACTTCTGCCGAACTGCCCCAGCCGGCGATGACAAGCCGCGCTTCATCCGGCAGCCGTGCCTGACACCAGCCTTCGATCAGCGCCGAGATGTTCTTGACCGCGTGGACCCGCCCAAGAAAAACGACGGTTGGAGGCCGCTGCGCCGGTGGCGCCTCACCTGGTTCGGGGCCGGCATTGGGGATCGTCACAATCCGCATATCGCCGGCCGCACGCCGGATATGCGCTGCCTCGGTCGCGGTAAGAGCGTGAAACGCGCTCGCCAAGCGCCAACTCGCATGCTCGTAAGCCAATCGCCCGAGCCACTTTTTCCACCACCGGCGCTGCAAGGTGTGTGGATCGAGCATGCCGTGCGGCGTGATCAGGTAGCGTCGCCCGCTCGCCTTGGCCCACTGTGTCGCCGCGCGTGAAGGGTACATCCAGATGCCGTGGAGGTGCAGGCAGTCGAGCTTTGCCGCCAGCAGTCGCGGCAGAAGCTCCGGCGCATAGCCCAGTGCTGCGGGTCCTTTGACCGGGACGTGGGCAAGTTCGCTGCCGGCGAAGCGGAATGCGTCTGCCGCGCTGTAGCGATCCTCGAGCGCGAACACGAACGCTTCACCGCCCAGTGAACGGATGATCGCCGCCTGGATGGCAACCGCTTCAAATACTCCGCCGCCCAGCCGCGAAGCCGAAGCAGTAACCAGCCCGATCCTCAGACCGGCCAGCGGCTGGCTCATGCCGGCAGATATCGCGATGCGCGGGCCGGCGCGCGCGGTGCGGCGGGCTTAGCGTTGGCCGGATCGAACAACGCCTGCGCGCCCAGCAGCAAGCCGGTCCCGATCCCGAACCACAAGGAAGAACTGCGACCCGTGAAGTTGGAAGAGAGAAGGTTGTTCGCGTTGCAACCGATGATCATCGTTGCACCCCAGGCGCCGAGGAAGACCGCGTCGTTGCGCAGGTGCGGCAAGCGGATCACGCGGCGCAGAAAACGCCATGCGGCGAAGAGATGGGACCACTGCAGCAACAGCAGCGGCAGTCCCCCGATCACTCCGGCGGTGAAGATGATCGAGAGGTGCTGATTGTGCCCGAAGCCGATCATGAATTCGGTGCCTCCGCCAGCCTCGCGCGGGAGAAAATAGAATGCCTTTGCGGCGATCCCCGATCCGAACATAAAGTGTTCGACCGATTGCATCCAGGCACGAAGCATGAATTCCCATTCGCTTAATCGGGTGTAAAACGTCTGGTACTCGGCGAATTTGGAGCCTCCGCCCAGGATCCGGTCGCTCCAGCGGGTCAGCTGTTGCTCGCCATAGATGAGCACCGCCAGCAGGGTAACCGCCCCGAGCACCGCGAGCGCGATCAACCGCGGCGAAAAAACCCGGCGGATTTCGCCGACAAAGATTGCCGCTTGAGCAGCGATCACCAGCAGGAACGACCGCGTGACCGATAGCAGGACTATAAGCCCGTTGGCCGCCATCCCCGCAATTTCGATCTTGCTCAGTTTGAACAACGGAGCCAGCACCACATAGCCTAGCGCCCCGACTGCCGAAGCACCGATGATCTGGAAACGGATCTTTTCGAGATCGATCCCGCCGGCGGTCCGATCGAAGATGAAATAGGCAGAGATGGCATAGAGAAAGCAGAAGACTGACAGCACCAGCCGCAGCCTGGCCGGATCGCTGGTCAACACCACCCGGGCAGTGACATAGGCCGCGCTGATGTAAATCACGACGTTCATGCTGTTGCGCAGGATCGGATAAGGGTCCTGGCCGTAGATCAGGCCTGATGCGATTCCCACGGCCAGGTACAGTGCGCCGCAGCCCAGCAGAGACAAGAGGCCCTGCACGCTTTGCCCGCTGGCGCGGTCGCCGATCAGCAACATGACCAGGCTGAAAACATAGGCAGCAGCGAAATAGGCCTGGACATTGACCCCTTCGCCCTCGCCCGCGCTCTGGAAATCGAACAGCCAGGCCGCCAGCAGCAGGATGAACATCTTCGGCACGCTGCCCCCCGCACGTGCGACCGAACGAGCAGGTGTCCGGGCAACGGTCGAAGGCTGGGACATGACTATGCTCTCGCCTCTGAATGCGCCTGGCCAGAACCCGCGCTCTGGCCGAATGCGCTTCCTCTAGCACGGCACACAAGCCATGGGCCATAGCCAAGTCAGCTGTTTGACAGTCAAGGCGCTACTGATTAACCCCGCGAAAAGGATGGGGAATGGAATTGGCAGCAGCACCTGATTGGCTCCATAGCCTTGCTGCGGACATGCTTCCCGACCCGCTTCTGCGCAAGATTTGGGTCTATCGCCGACGGCGCCATTTTCTCGACGCTGGCGTGGCTATGGTTCACGTTCCGCGCTCCGCTGGAACGAGTCTATCCACAACGCTCTACGGTACCATGCTCGGACACTTCACGGTGCAAGACCTGATCAGCGTCGGTTCCGAGGCGATCCTGGCGCTGCCGCGCTTCACCGTGGTGCGCAATCCCTGGAGCAGGGCGGTCTCGGCCTGGTCCTTTGCCCGTGCCGGTGGCGGACGGGCGGTTGCCGGCCAGCCGCGCGTGCCCATCGCCCATCCAGAGCTTTACCGTGGCCCTGCTTTTGCCAGTTTCGACAGGTTTGTGAACGAATGGCTGGCCTCGCAGCGCCTCGAAACTCTCGACGTGGTCTTCCGGCTACAAGCGGACTACTTGCAAGACCGGGACGGGACAATGGCGTTCGATCATGTCGGCCGGTTTGAGCAGCTCGGCGACACCCTTGGGTGGCTTTCTGACACGCTTGGACGCAAGTTCGCTACCCACCACACCAATAGCAGCGAAGCGGGTGACTATCGCCAGTATTATACCCCGGAACTGCGCCACCGGGTCGCCGAAGTCTACGCGCGCGACATCGCGCTGTTGGGCTACGATTTTTAGAGCGTGATGCCATCGAGGTCTAGAGCGCGGTGCGCTTAACCTTCATCACTTCCGTCATCCCGGCGAAGGCCGGGACCCAGAACCAAAGAGAGTGTCTCCGCGAAGCGTCGTTGTTTCCTGTTCGGGCTGGGTCCCGGCCTTCGCCGGGATCTAGAATTCGAGCACTCCGCTCTAGCCTTCGCTGGCCGGGTCCAGATAGTCGCGGTAATAGGTCAGTTTGCCGTCCGCCACCTTGTAAATCCCGCAGCCGCCGCGCGATCCTGCGGGTGAGTGCATCGTCCAGCGCGCCCAGCAGGCGTGATCGTCGCCGCAGACTTCATCGAGCGTGAAGTGGATCTGCCGCGCCCCCATTTCCTTGACCATGGTGGTCATGAACCCAAGAATCGCCTCGGGTCCGTGGTAGGTTCCCCACACCGGGTCTTCGAGCACCGCATCATCGGCAAACAGCCCGACCAAGCGAGTATAGTCGCCGCCATCCTGAATCTGCCAGAACCGTTCGATGGTGGCTTGGGCCTCTCCAGGCATGGCTCTATCTCCTATCCAAGTTCGCGCAGCGGATCGCTGCCATCCCAGCCATGGGCTGCTGCGGCGACCATGTCGTAAAAGCCTGTTAGTGGCGGCGATGGCTCGTAAAGTTCGATCATGTGGCCCAGGGTGGCCGCGGCATGGATGAAGGCATAGCGCACCCCGCTGGCGGTCTCGCAAAGCTGCGTCAACGGCATCCCGGCCGCGGCGAAATGCGCGATCGCGGCATCGAGTTGGTCGACGAATACGGCGGTGTGGTGAAGTCCGAAGCGCTCTGAACCCGCTGGATAGAGGTCATGAAAGGCGCTGGGATCGGCGCCGTGCTGCTGGACGAATTCGATCATCACCTGCCCCCACTGGCCATAGGCGCTGGAATGATCGTGGGTCACCGCCAAGCCGCGGTGTTCGCTCCACGCCAGCGGCACGTGGCGGCCAAGAAAGTAGGGACCCGAGCCGAACACCGCGTGGTGCGCCAATGCCGCCTGTTCGATATCGGCCACGAAATAGGCGATCTGGCGGACCGGCAGGTTCACACTAGTTGACCTGTCGATCCTTGCCGGCCCAATAGGGGTCGCGCAGTTCACGGCGGAGGATCTTGCCCGACGGGTTGCGCGGCAGCGCGGCGATGAAATCGACCGACTTGGGGCATTTGTAGCCGGCGATGTGCTGGCGGGCGTGGGCGATCACTTCGGCCTCGCTCAGGCTTTGGCCTGGTTTGACCACCACGCAGGCCTTGACCGCCTCGCCCCATTTGGCGTCGGGCACCCCGATTACCGCGACATCGGCGACGGCGGGATGGGCGTAGATCGCGTTCTCAACCTCAGCCGGATAGATGTTTTCCCCGCCCGAGATAATCATGTCCTTCACCCGGTCGTGGATGAACAGATAGCCGTCATCGTCGAGATAGCCGGCATCGCCGGTGCGCAGCCAGCCCTCCGCATCGATCGTCGCCGCGGTCGCCTCGGGCAGATTCCAGTAGCCGCGCATGTTCTTGGCCGAGCGGGTGGCGATTTCACCAACCGTGTTGGCGGCAACCAGATTGCCTTCGGCATCGACGATCTTGATCTCGACCCCGGGCAGCGGCTTGCCCACCGAGCGCATCCTGGGGCTGCCTTCGGGAACGTGATCCTCAGGATCGAGCGTGACAATCGTCCCGCTGGTCTCGGTCATCCCGTACATCTGCACAAACCCGCAGCCGAGCCGCTCCATCGCCGCCTGCATCAGTGCCAGCGGGATCGGCGAGGCGCCATAAGTGATGTATTTGAGGTTGGAGAAGTCCGCCTCGGCCACGCGCGGGTGATTGAGCAGGATCTGGATCGCGGCGGGAACCAGAAATATCTTCGAGATGTTGTAGCGCTCGATCAGTTCCAGCGCCTTGGTCGGATCGTATTCGGGCAGCACGATCGATTCGGTCCCGCCGGTCATCGTGCCAAGCCCGGTGCCGGTACCGCTGATGTGGAAACACGGCATGGCCAGCAAGGTGACTTCGCCGGGAACCCGCTGCTGCCAGTCCTTGAGGTCTGCCTCGTCATAAGCCCGCGAGGATAGCAGCGAGCCATTGGTCATCACCGCGCCTTTGGGCCGCCCGGTGGTGCCAGAGGTATAGAGCTGCAGCGCATCGTCTTCGGCAGTGATGACAATGCCGGGGTCGTCGGCGGGAAATCCATCGCGCCAGGTGCGATAGTCAATGATCGCCGCCTCGTTGGCGTCGATCCCGATCACGGTCTTGACCAGCGGAGTTTCGGCCCGAACCTGGCCGAGCAATTCTGCGAACCCTTCACCGATAAGGACCAGCTCGGCCTGGCAATCGTTGAGGATGTAAGCCACTTCCGGCGGCGCCAGTCGCCAGTTCACCGGGGTCATCACCGCGCCGATCTTCAGCGCCGCCAGCAGCGCCTCGAAATAGAGGTGGTGGTTCTTGCCGAGATAGGCGATCCGGTCGCCCTTGGCGATGCCGAGCGCCCGCAGGCCGTTGGCGGTACGGTTGCTGCCGGCATCAAGTTCGGCAAAGCTGAGCTCTTCCTCGCCAAAGGTAAAAGCATTGGCCTGCGGGATTTCCCGGGCGTGCTGGCGGATCAGGTCCGCCACCGCCTCGCTGGCGGCGGCAGCGGGCTGGCTTGGCACAGGTTGTTCAGTCATCGACCGATGCTTAGCCCAGGCGAGCCGCTTTGCCATTGGCAGAATTCATAGCCGCACTATTCCGCAGCAACGGCTGCTCCTGCCGGCGCGAACAGCGCCTGTAGCTCGGCGTCGCTCGCCGCAACCAGCCGCCGGGTCCAGCGGTGAAATTCCTGCCCGCCGCCTTCGTTGCGGCCGAACAGAACATCGGACATCAACCCCGATGACAGCGCCTGGTGCTGGCGGATGCCGGTGGCATAGTCCTCGTCGCGGACCACGGTTTCCAGGAAGGCGAATTGGCCGTGCGCGCCGGCAATCATTTCCGGGTCGCTCGGCTCTTTCTCCATCACATAGAACTGGGTGGTGAAGCTCTCGTCCACTGTCCGGCCCGGAAGCAGCTGCGAGATCATCGCCCCGCGGGTGTTGCCGCCATAGAAGCTGGCGATCGAGATGTGCGGATAGATCGTCCAGACCCCCTGCAGCAGAGCGTCGTTGGGCCAATCGGCCTCGGCCATCTCGGTCAGATCAACTTCCTCGCCGCTGCCGATCTTGGTCATCCCCTTCGAGGGTGTGCTGAGCCGCTGGTGCGGCCCCCAGGCGAAAAAATTGGCGCGATTGAAGAAGTCCGCACCGAAGGTTTTGGCGTGGAGAACCGGCAAGTGATAGAAATCGAGATAGCCGTCATAGGCGGTCTTCCAGTTCGGCCCCGCCAGCGTGCGGCTTTCAAACAGATGCCAATCGGTAAAGCCGAAGTGTTCAAGCAGGGCATCGTAGCCGCACAGAAAGCCCTCAATACTCAGCGTCGATGCCGGATCGAGGATCACCCAGATCAGCCCGGCCCGCTCAAGCACCGGAAAACTCTTGAGGCAGTGCGCCGCCTTGTCGATTGCGCCGAAATCTTGCGCCGAGGCGACCGCCAGCAGCTTGCCGTCATTGGCAAAGGTCCAGCCATGATAGCCGCAGGTGAACCGGCTGGCGCTGCCTGCGCCTTGCGCCACCGGGTTGCCGCGGTGGCTGCACATGTTGAGATAGGCGCCAACCGTGCCATCCTTCTTGCGGGTCAGCAGCACCGGCACCCCGGCCACGTCGATCGCCTTGTACGCGCCCGGTTGCTGCAATTCGCAGCTTGGCGCCAGCATCAGCGGCAAGCGCCGGAAAATCTGCTGCTTTTCGCGCTCGAACAGCTCTGGATCGGTATATTCGCGGGCCGGAACCCGCAGCACTTCGGGGGTCTGTTCGATCGTACCTGCCTCAGCATGAGCGATCAGCGAGCGAGTCATCTCGACAAGTTCGGCGCGGGACATGGCGGCTCCTTTGGGCCAGTGTGGCCCGAATGGTGGGCGATCTGCAATGCTCAATTGTGAGAAGGACTCTGGCAATCGCCAGTTGCTGCGTGTTGGCATGACCGAACCGAAGTCTGGGCGGCTCGGCGAAGTAGTGCAGACCTAAAGACCTCGCGCTTGGCCAGCCAGGAACGCCTGATAACTCAGGGCGATCCCTTCGCGCAGGCCGACGCGCGGCGCCCAGCCCATCGCCCGGAGCCGCGCCGAATCCATCAACTTGCGCGGGGTGCCGTCGGGTTTCGAAGGGTCGGTGACGATCGCACCGTCGTGGCCCAGCACTTCCATCACCAACCGTGCCAGCTCGGCAATCGTAAGGTCCTCGCCCGCGCCGACATTGATGTGCAGCGCGTCCGAATAGTGCTGCATCAGGAACACACAGGCATCGGCGCAATCATCGACGTAAAGGAATTCGCGGCGCGGCTTGCCGCTGCCCCAGATCTCGACCGGGCCGCCGCTCAGCTTGGCCTCGTGGACCTTGCGGATCAGGGCGGGCAGGACATGACTGCCGGCCGGATCGAAGTTGTCACCAGGGCCGTAAAGGTTGGTCGGCATCGCGCTGATATAGTCGCAGCCGTATTGCGCGCGGTAGGCCTGAGCCAGCTTGATCCCGGCGATCTTGGCGATCGCATACCATTGGTTGGTTTCCTCGAGCGCGCCGGTCAGCAGCGCTTCCTCGCGGATCGGCTGCTCGGCATGCCTGGGGTAAATGCACGAGGAGCCAAGGAACAGCAGCTTCTCCACCCCGGCGCTTTCCGCTCCGGTGAAGATCGCGGTCTCGATCAGCAGGTTGTCGCGCAGGAAATCGACCGGATAGGCCGAGTTGGCAAGGATCCCGCCTACCCGCGCCGCAGCCAGGAACACCGCTTGCGGCCGGTGATTGTGCATCCAGCCAAGCACCGCGCGCTGGTCGGTGAGGTCAAGCTCGTCGCGTTCGGCGGTCAGGATTTCGCAGTTTTCGTCGGCCAGCCGCCGCACGATCGCAGCGCCAACCATGCCGCGGTGGCCGGCCACCCAGACCCGCTTGCCGGCCAGTTCGTACATCAGCCGCCGCGCCCGATCGGCGCGGTCTGCATCGTCACCAGATCCGCGGTGACCATTTCGCGCACCAGTTCGCGGACAGAGGTCTCATGACGCCAGCCCAGCTTCTGATGCGCCTTGGAGGGATCGCCGATCAGCAGATCGACCTCGGTCGGGCGGAAATAGCGTGGATCGACCGCGACCCGAAGCGCCCCGGTCTTGCGGCAAAAGCCCTGCTCTTCGGCGCCGCTCCCGCGCCAATCAAGGGCGATTCCGGCGTCCTCGAAAGCCCATTCGACGAACTGGCGAACCCGGGTGGTCTCGCCAGTGGCGAGGACGAAATCGTCGCCCTCGTCCTGCTGGACCATCAGCCACATGCCGTGGGCATATTCCCTGGCATGGCCCCAGTCACGCTGTGCATCAAGGTTACCAAGGTACAGCACGTCCTGCCGCCCCAGCGTGATCGCCGCCGCCGCGCGGGTGATCTTGCGGGTAACGAAGGTTTCGCCGCGTAGCGGGCTTTCGTGGTTGAACAGGATGCCGTTGGAGGCGTGGATGCCATAGGCCTCGCGGTAGTTGACCGTGATCCAGTAGGCATAGAGCTTGGCCGCAGCATAGGGGCTGCGCGGATAGAACGGAGTGGTCTCGCGCTGCGGGACTTCCTGGACCAACCCGTAAAGCTCTGAGGTCGAGGCCTGATAGAACCGGGTTTTCCGCTCGAGCCCCAGGATTCGGATCGCCTCCAGCAGGCGCAGCGTCCCCAGCGCGTCGGAGTTCGCGGTATATTCCGGGGTTTCGAAGCTGACCGCGACGTGGCTTTGCGCGGCAAGATTGTAGATCTCGTCAGGCTGGGTTTCCTGGACAATCCGGATCAGGTTGGTGGCATCGGTCAGATCGCCATAGTGCAGGCTGAGCTGCGGATCGGGGACGTGCGGGTCCTCATAGATCTCGTCGATCCGGGAAGTGTTGAAGCTTGACGAGCGGCGCTTGATCCCGTGGACGCGGTAGCCTTTCTCAAGCAGCAGCCGGGCGAGATAGGCGCCGTCCTGGCCGGTAACGCCGGTGATAAGCGCGGTCTTGGTCACTTTGGGGTATCCTTGGGGAACAGGGTGAAGATCTTGGCGACTGCCTGATGGACCGGCAGCCGCAGGTCGTCCTGGGTCTTGCCGAGGCGGACCACGGTCAGGCCCTGGCTGCGGCTGACCACCACGTACTGCCCGAGGTGGCCGTTCATCGAGAATGTGCTGGCCGGGGCGCCGGACCACAAGACCTCGCCGTCCTCTACCTGCGGGTGATTGAGCCAGGTCTGGGCGCCGTAGCCTTTGTTTCGCGGGCTGGGCGCGGTCATGAAGTCGATCCAGGCGACCGGAACCAGCTGCGCGCCCTTAACCGCGCCGCGATTGCGCAGGAACTCGCCAAACCGGGCCCAGTCGCGCGCAGTACCGTGGATCAGGCTGCCGCCGACCATGGTACCGGCGGCGTCGAATTCGGGGACCATGCTGGTCATGCCGGCAGGTTCGAACAGGCGGGTCCTCAGGTAGTCCCTGATTGCCTCGCGCCGTTCTGCAGGGTCCGCGCTCGCGCTCAGCACCCGCGCGGCGATGTCGGCGAGGATCACCGTGGTCGCGGTCGAATACTCCCACTTGCGGCCCGGTTCAGCCTCAAGCGGCTGGGTCTCGGCATAACTGGCCATCGCGTCGCGCCCGTCGAGAAACAGCATCCGCACCAGGTCACTCTCATCAGGCGGGAAAAATTCCTCGTTATGGCGCAGGCCAGAGCGCATCTGCAGCAGCTGACGCAGGGTGATCTCGCCGCGCGGATCGCCGGGTCGCTGCCACGCCGGGACCGGGACGCTCTCGTCAAGCCGCAGCCGCCCATCGGCAACCAACATCCCGATCATCACCCCGGTCACGGTCTTGGCCATCGACCAGGACACGAACCGGGTGTTCTCGTGATAACCAGGCCCATAACGCTCAGCGACGGTCCGGCCATTGTGCAGCACCAGCACCGCGCGGGTCTCGGCGGTGTCCTTGGCGCTGAACAGCGCATCGACCGCGCGGGCCAGCTTCTCGCGCGAGATGCCGGGCCTCTCGACCACCGCAGCCAACGCCTTGTCGCTCAACGGAGGCAGTTCGGCAGGGCCATTTGCCGTGTCGCAGCCGATCAGGGCTGGCAGCGCAAGCAGCGGCAGGATAAGGGACTTGAAGCGCGCAACCATCGCGCAGTCCCTCGCCCAAAGGTTCGACAATGGCAACACTTAACCCGGCGCTGCCGTCACCCCAACGCACCCGGCGGCGAGCGTTGCTGTTCGGGCTGGCGCTGGTTGCCGCACTGACGGCTTACTTCTGGGGTCCGCTCAACAGCTATGCCATCGCCGGGTCATCCTATGGCGCGCGGGTTGCCTGCAGTTGCAAGTTCCTCGGCGGGAGAAGCCTGGAAGATTGCCGCAAGGATTTCGAGCCGGGAATGGAACTGGTGATGCTGTCGGAGGATCTTGAGGCGAAAACCGTCACCGCCACCTTCCCGCTGCTCGCCAGTCAGACCGCGACGTTTCGTGAAGGCCAGGGCTGCCGGCTTGAACCCTGGAAGCAGTAACCCCTTGGCTAGAAAAGCATGCTAGTGGCCAAATTACCATGAACGCATCCCCGATCACCCCGGTCATCCTGTGCGGCGGCAGCGGCACCCGGCTGTGGCCGCGCAGCCGTGCTGCCTGCCCCAAACCGTTCCTGCCGCTGGTCGGCGAGCAGACGCTGTTCGAAGCGACGCTGGCGCGCTGCGCAGGGTTCGCCGCGCCGATCGTGGTCACCGGGGCGGTGCATCTGCCGCATGTCGAAGCGCAGCTCGGCACGGCAAGCGAAGCGCGGATTATCGTTGAGCCAGCCCAGCGCAACACCGCTGCGGCCATCGCCCTGGCGGCGCTGCGGCTTGCTGAAGACGCGGTGCTGCTGGTCTGCCCAAGCGACCACCATATCGCCGATCCAGCAGCCTTCCGCGCCGCTGCCAGCGCCGCTGCCGAACTCGCGCGCGAGGGCTGGCTAGTGTCGTTCGGGATCGCCGCGACCGCGCCTGAGACCGGGTTCGGTTATCTCCACCAGGGCGAGGCGATTGGTGGGCAAGGCTTCAAGGTCGCGCGCTTCGTTGAGAAACCCGATTCCGATCGCGCCAAGGCGTTCCTGGCCGCGGGCGGCTATGCCTGGAATGGCGGGATTTTCGCGTTCCGCGCCGGGACCTTTCTCGAAGAGCTCGCAGCCCACCGCCCTGAGATCGCAGCCCAGGCCCGCGCCGCAGTTGCGGCAGGCCGCGAGGACGGGCGTCGATTCTATCCTGAGGCAGCTGCCTTTGCCGCCATCAAGGGCGAATCAGTCGACTACGCGGTGATGGAAAACACCGCCAGGGCGGCGATGGTTCCGGCGGCGATGGGCTGGTCCGATATCGGCAATTGGGACGCGCTTCACGCTGCGCGGGCGCACGACACGGCGGGCAATTCTGTGCAGGGGGCAGCCGAACTGGTCGATTGCCGCAATGTCCTGGTCGAAACCGATGGGCCGCGGGTTTCGGCGATCGGGCTGGAGGACGTGGTGGTGGTGGTCAATGGCAACGAAGTGCTGGTCACCACCCGGGCGGGAACCCAGCTGGTCGGCAAGCTTGGCGGCGCCAGCAACCAATGAGCGCGCTGCTGCCGACCCGGATGGTTGCCAAGCCGTGGGGCCGCGATGTGCTGCCGACGCCGTTCGTGGCGCCACCGGGCGAGCGGATCGGCGAGATCTGGTTCGAACCACCCGCCGCGCTGGCGACGCTGCTGGTCAAGCACATCTTCACCAGCGAGGCGCTCTCGGTTCAGACCCACCCGTCCGATGCGCAAACCCTGGCCGCTGGCCTTGGCCATCAGGGCAAGGAAGAATGCTGGCTGGTTACCGCGGCCGAGCCGGGGGCCAGACTGGGGATCGGCTTTACCCGTTCGCTTGGCCAAGCGGCGATGCGCGATGCCGCACTGGATGGTTCGATCGAGCATCTGCTCGAATGGCACGCGGTTCGACCGGGTGACTTCTTCTACATTCCCGCCAATACGGTCCACGCGATCGGTGCCGGGGTGGGCCTGGTTGAAGTTCAGCAGAACAGCGACATCACCTATCGCCTCTACGACTATGGCCGCCCGCGCGAGCTCCACCTCGAACAGGGCATGGCGGTGGCACACGGCGAACCTTATGACCCGGCGCTGCACAAGAAGGTGCCGGAACATGGCGCGGTCACGCTGGTCGAAGGCCCGCATTTCCGGCTCGACCGGCTCGACGGGCCAGCTTCGGCAGAGGTTTCTGATCGCTATGCCGGCCCGCTGCTGGTGATTGCGCTGGACAGCGCTGTCGCCGTGAATAGCGAGACCGTAGCGCCCGGACAGTGCGCACTGGCGCAGTCGCTGGATCTGGTTACGCCGTCAGGCCGCTGCCTGATAGCCCAACCCTGCTAGGCGGGTTCGGTCGCCTCGATCCAGCCGCCGCCGACCACCCGTTCGCCGCAATAGAGCGCCGCCGCCTGACCAGGGGCGACGCCGAATTCGGGCTGGAGGAAGCGAATCGTTGCTGCCGCGCCCTCGCCCAGCCGCCCCTCAAGCGTCACCGGGACCGGCTTGGCCAGCGAGCGCACCTTGGCCAGCAGCGGACCATCGGGCAGCGGGCCGATGCGGTTGGTTTCAATCAGATGCGCCGCGCCGACGGCCAGGAGCCGTCGCGGCCCGACCCGCACCAGCCTTGCTGGCGCATCGATGCTTGTCACATACAGCGGCTCGGCCTGTCCACCGATCTCCAGGCCGCGGCGCTGGCCGACGGTGTAGTGGATCACGCCCTTGTGTTCGCCAAGCACAGCGCCGGTTTCGGCATGGACAATCATGCCGCTCTCAGCCCCTTCAGGCCGCACTGCGCGCACCACCGTGGCATAGTCACCATCGGGGACGAAACAGATGTCCTGGCTGTCGGGCTTGGCGGCCACGCGCAGCCCTTCGGCCTCGGCGATGCGGCGCACTTCGGACTTGGGCAGACCGCCCAGCGGAAAGCGCAAGAATTCGAGCTGGTCCTCGCTGGTGGCGAACAGGAAGTAGGACTGGTCGCGCGCAGGATCGGCGGCGCGGTGCAGTTCCGCACCGGCCGCGCCAAGCTGACGGCGGACATAGTGCCCGGTGGCCAGGCAATCGGCGCCCAGTTCGCGCGCCATGGCCAGCAGGTCGGTAAACTTGGGACCCATGTTGCAGCGGATGCACGGCACCGGGGTGCGACCGGCCAGATATTCGTCGGCGAAACGGTCGATCACCTCTTCGCGGAACGCCGAAGCGTGATCGACAATATAGTGCGCAATCCCAAGCCGGTCGGCAACCGCGCGGGCATCGCGGATATCATCGCCCGCGCAGCACGCGCCTTTGCGGGTGCTGGAGGGGCCGGAATCGTAAAGCTGCAGCGTCACCCCGATCGTCTCGGCCCCGCTGCGCGCCGCAAGCGCGGCCACGACCGAGCTGTCCACTCCGCCCGACATCGCCACCACCACCCGCTTGCCGGCCAGCGGCGCGGCGAGCTGGAACAGATCCTCGGCAGAGGGCAAAACGGTGGCAGGTGCGATCATGGCCGGGGCGCCATACACGTCTGCGGCGCGCGAGGGAATTCGGTAAGCAAAGTCAACGAATGCTGAAGGCAGGCTTTACCCGATCTTGACCTTGGCCGGGGTATGACTGCGGCCATGGAATTCGCCAACGACCTTTTGGCCGGCCTTCGCGGCAAGGTGCTTGCTACACCCGGCAGCAGCGCAACCCCCGGAATCGACTGGTTCGGGCTGCATGCGCGGCTGGCTGCGGCGCATGCCACACGAACCGAACTGGCGCGCACCGAATCGAACGCTCCAGCAGCCGCTGGCAGCTTCACGGTGTGGCGCGGATCGGCCATTTCATCCGGCAAATCCTTGCCGGACGTTAACCGAACCGATTCAGCAGATGGAAAAGCAGTTGCGGGCATGAATAGCCCCATCGCCGGAAAATCCGGTGCCGGCGATCGAGGAAAAGAATGATCGAGAACCAGAAAATCAGACCTGCGATGGTAATTGGCCCGCTCGGCGAGCCGCTGACAGTTGATTCGCTGCCGCCGCCCTCCACCACCCGCTGGGTGGTGCGGCGCAAGGCCGAGGTGGTTGCCGCGGTCAACGGCGGTCTCTTGACCATCGACGAGGTATGCGAGCGCTACAACCTGACGCTCGAGGAATTCGCATCGTGGCAGCGTGCGGTTGACCGTTCGGGCATGCAGGGCCTCAGGGTGACCCGGATTCAGCACTACCGCGATCTTTACGAGCGCCAGCTCAAGTACTGATCGCCAAGACTGAGGATCGGCATCGGGCCGGCGCGGGTAAGTCTGCGCCGGCATTTTTGCGCCGTCGTTCGCAGAGCTGCCACTGCGGTCTGCCGAACCTGCATTTGCCTTGTCAGGCGCCTGCGCCTATTGGGTTTCGCTGTGCAACCATTGCCGGTCCCGCCGGGGCTTGCGATAGGTGCGTTAGAATAGTAATACAGCTGAGCTCAGGCCGCCATGGCCGCGGCTGGCAGGAAAGCGATCCGCGACCAATGAACTTCGATTCCCGAATTCAAGCCGACGTCTACTCCGACGACAATCCGCTGCTGGAACGCGGCGAGGAAGACCGGCGCTCGCGCATGCGACTGTGGATCGCGGGGATTGCCGTGCTGCTGGCGATGATTGCGGTCTGGTTCTGGATCCATCGCAGCGAAACGACTGCCGCCGCCGCTGCTGCCGCTGACAAGAAGGATCAAGCCCCGGTGGTAACCGCGGTTGCCCCGGGCAAGACTACGATCGAGGGCACGATCAATGTCAACGGAACGCTGGCCGCGCGGCGCGAACTGCCGGTGGGCATTGCGGGCGAAGGCGGGCAAGTGATGTCGGTGCTGGTCGAACCCGGCCAATGGGTCGGCGCGGGGCAAGTGCTGGCGGTGATCGACCGTTCGGTGCAGGTCCAGCAACAGAACAGCCAGGCCGCCCAGATCGAAGTGGCCAGGGCCAATGCCCGACTTGCCCAGGACAACCTCAACCGCGCGCTCAAACTGGTCGAGCGCGGCTTCATCTCCAAGGCCGAGATCGACCGGCTGACCGCGGCCCGCGATTCTGCGGTAGCGCAAGTCCGGGTCGCCGGCGCGCAGCTTGGGGTGTTGCAGGCCCAGACCCGCCGACTCAACATCGTCGCGCCGGCCGCCGGACTGGTGCTTGAACGCAGGGTTGAACCGGGCCAGGTGGTCAGCGCCGGTTCGGGCGTGCTGTTCCGCTTGGCCAAGGGCGGCGAGATGGAACTCAAGGCGCTGCTCAGCGAAGCCGATCTTGCCCGATTGGGCCCTGGGGTCAACGCGGTGGTGACGCCGACCGGCAGCGAAAAGCAGTTCAGCGGCCAGATCTGGCAGCTGGCGCCGGTGATCGATCCGCAGTCGCGCCAGGGGGTAGCCCGGATTGCGCTGCCCTATGCGCCCGAACTGCGGCCCGGCGGGTTTGCGACCGCGACGATCAAGTCGGGCACCGTGATCGCCCCGGTACTGCCGGAATCGGCGATTCTCTCGGACAACAAGGGCAGCTATGTGTACCTCGTCGGGCCAGGCAACAAGGCGCTGCGCCGCGACGTCAAGACCGGTTCGGTGAGCGCCGCCGGGATAGCGATCACCGAAGGCCTTTCGGGCAGCGAACGGGTCGTGCTGCGGGCTGGCGGGTTCCTCCAGCCGGGCGAGCTGATCAAGCCCGTCGCGCCGCAATCGTGACCGGCATCAGGCGCGAGGGCCGGCCATGAGCTTCCGCAACATCTCCGCGTGGTGCATCCGCAACCCGGTGGTCCCGATCGTGCTGTTCATCGGCCTGATGCTGGCCGGAATGCTCGCCTTCTCGGGCATGAAGGTCCAGAACGATCCCGACATCGAATTCCCGATGATTTTCGTTCAGATCAACCAGCCGGGCGCCGCCCCGACCGAGATCGAGAACCAGATCACCCAGAAGATCGAAGCCTCGCTGCGCTCGCTGCAAGGGGTGCAATCGATCAGTTCGACCGCGCGCGAGGGCAGCAGCGAAACCGGGATCGAATTCAAGATCGGCATCGACGTGATCGAGGCGCTGAACGACGTCAAGAACGCGGTCGATCAGACCCGCGCCAGCTTGCCCGACGGTATTCTTGAGCCGCAAGTGTTCAAGGTCGAGATTTCCAGCGAAGAAATCGGCTACTTTTCGGTGATTGCCGATGACATGACGATCGAGCAGCTGTCCTGGTTCGTGGACGACACCGTCACCAAATCGCTGCTCAGCGTGCCTGGTCTGGCCCAGGTCAATCGTGGCGGCGGGGTCAATCGCGAAATCCGCGTGATCCTCGATCCACAAAAGATGCAGTCCAACGGCGTATCGGCCGGGCAGATCAACCAGGTGCTGCGCCAGCTCAATGTCAATGCAGCCGGCGGCCGGTCGGAAATTGGCGGTTCGCGCCAGTCGGTGCGGGTGCTGGGCAATGCTGGCAGCGCCTACGAACTCTCGCAGGTCGATGTTCCGCTTGGCGGCGGCAAGGTCATCAAGCTGGCCGATGTTGCCGCGGTGTCGGACAGCTATGGCGAGATTACCTCGATCGGCAAAACCAATGGCAAGTCGGTGGTGACCTTCGGGATCGCCCGGGCGCGCGGCGAATCCGACGTGTCCGTTTATGACGCGGCAGTGGCGCGGCTGGCCCAGATCGAAGCCCAAAAACCCGGTATCCGATTCACCAAGCTGTTCACCACCGTGCCCTATGTGAAAGAGCAGTATTCCAGCTCGATCGCGGCGATGATCGAAGGCGCGGTGCTGGCAGTGATCGTGGTGTTCTTCTTCCTGCGCGATTGGCGCGCAACGGTGATTTCGGCGATCGCCATCCCGCTTTCGGCGATCCCCTCGTTCTGGTTCATCGACATGCTGGGGATCACGCTCAACCAGATGTCGCTGCTCGCGCTGGGGCTGGTAGCGGGGGTGCTGGTCGACGATGCGATCGTCGAGGTGGAGAACATCGTCCGCCATATGCGGATGGGCAAAAGCGCCTATCAGGCGTCGATCGACGCCGCCGACGAGATCGGTCTGGCGGTGGTTGCGACCACTTTTTCGATCGTTGCAGTGTTTCTGCCGGTCGGGCTGATGCCAGGAATTCCGGGGCAGTTCTTCTTTAATTTCGGCTGGACCGTGGTGGTCTCGGTGCTGATCAGCCTTGCCGTGGCGCGGATGATCACGCCGATGATCGCGGCCTATTTCCTCAAGCCAGCTGGCGAGCAGGAGCATGGCGGCGGGATCTGGATGGAACGCTACGAGCGGTTGCTCCACTTCAGCCTCGACAACCGCAAGGCGCGGGCAATTCGCTCTGAGATCGAGCCGATACCCACTGCAAGCTATTATCACGCGTTGCCGGTCCTTGCCGCGCTGGCCACAATTCTTGCCCCGTTCCTGTTCAACGCCGCACCGGCCCCCGGTGAGGTGGCGAAGGGACCGGGCGTGGCGCTGGTCCTGGCCGCGTTGTTCCTTGGCGCGCCGATTGCCTATGGGCTGGTGTTTCTGGTTCAGGCACTGGTGATGGCGCTGATCAACCTGTTCGTGCGCCAGCGCCAGCGCGGCTATCTCGCCTGGAACCGGTTCTGGGCGCAGCGGCTGGGCGCGCGGATGCGCGATCACCGGGTCTGGATGCTGGGCCTGGCGTTCGTTGCCTTCGTAATCTCGGGCATCCTGTTCGCGGTTCTGCCGCAGCAGCTGTTCCCTGAACAGAACAGTGACTTCAGCCGCATCACCATCGAGATGGTCCCCGGCACGACGCTGAAGCAGACAGAAGCCGTCGCCGATCGCGTCGCTGCGCTGGTCAAGACCAGGGCTGAGGTCGATCGGGTTCAGCAACGGATTGGTGAAGGCAATGCTTCGGTCCTAATCACGCTCAAATCCGATCGCGACAAGACCAGCCAGGAGTTTGAGCGCGAACTGACGCCGATGCTGCAGCAGGTTCCCGATGCCCGCATCAACTTCCAGGCGTTGTTCCAGGCAGGCCCGCCGGGACTGGGGCGTCCGATTTCGGTGATGCTGACCGGCGCCGATTCGGTCGCGCTTGAACTGGCCGCGTCGACCTTGGTCGCACAGATGCGCGATGTTCCAGGCGTTGTCGCACCGCGGATTGCGGCTGATACGCGCCGGCCCGAATTGCTGATCACTCCCCGCCAGGAGATGGCCGCCAGCCTGGGGGTCACCACCGCCGCGCTAAGCCAGACGATCCGCATCGCCACGATTGGCGATATCGATCAGAACGCCGCCAAGTTCTCGTTGTCCGATCGCCAGATCCCGATCCGGGTGCGCCTTTCGGAAGAGGCGCGGCGCGATCTGACGGTGATCGAGAACCTGCCGGTCCAGACCACCAGCGGCGGCTCGGTTCCGCTGTCGCGCGTGGCCGTGATTTCGTTTGGCTCAGGCCCGGTCTCGATCCGCCGCTACAACCAGGAACGACGCGTGTTCGTCGGCGCCGATCTGGCTCCGGGGGCGCTCAAGGGCCCGGTGATGGAGAAGATCAACGTTTTGCCGATCATGACCAATCTGCCAGCAGGCGTGGGCAAGAAACCGTTTGGCGAGGATGAAATCTTTGAGGAGCTGATCATGAGCTTCCAGATCGCGCTGGGTTCAGCAGTGCTGCTGGTGTTTGCCGTGCTGGTGCTGCTCTATCACCGCTTCGTTTCACCGCTGGTCAACATGGCTTCGCTGTTCCTGGCCCCGCTTGGCGGGCTGATTGCGCTGTTCCTGGTCGGGCAGCCGGTGACGATGCCGGTGTTCATCGGGATCCTGATGCTGTTCGGGATTGTCGCCAAGAATTCGATCCTGCTGATCGATTTTGCGATCGAGGAGATGTCCAACGGCGTGCCCAAGTACGAGGCGATCGTCGATGCCGGGCACAAACGCGCGCAGCCGATTGTCATGACCACCGTCGCTATGACCGCAGGGATGATCCCCACTGCACTTTCGCTCGGCGGCGATTCGGCCTGGCGCGGGCCGATGGGCACCGTGGTGATCGGCGGCCTGATCCTTTCGACCCTGTTGACCCTGGTGATTGTGCCGGCTGGGTTCAGTCTGGCTGACGGGCTTGAGAAGCGGCTTGGACCAAAGCTCAGGAACGTTTTCCTGACCTATCGTCCGGGCGATGAGACGGCGGCAGGCTATCCATCGCCGGGCGCGCACGGGGCCCTGCCGGCCGAGTGAGCCGCACCCCGCTTAGCCTGCGCCGGCCAACAGCGCTGGACGCCGCGCCGCTCGACCGGGCGCGGCACATGCGCATTTTCGCCACCGGGCTGCTGGTCGCCATGGCGCTGCTGTTTCTGATCGCGCGGCAATTCGAAAGCCTGCACCCGGCGGTGGGTTATGTCCTGGCGTTCAGCGAGGCGGCGATGGTCGGCGGGCTGGCAGACTGGTTCGCGGTGACCGCGCTGTTCCGCCATCCGCTGGGCTTGCCCATCCCGCACACCGCGATCGTGCCGGAAAACAAGGACCGCATCGCCGATACCATGGCGCAGTTCCTGCGCACCAACTTCCTCACCCCGCAAGTCGTCGCGCGGCGGCTGCGCGGCACCAATATCGCCGCTTCGGTGGGCTCGTGGCTGGCCGATCCGCAGACCGGAGGCGGCGGGCGGATCCGCGCCGGAGCGGCCGAACTGCTCGCCCAGGTGCTCGAATCGCTCGATCCCGAACGGCTTGGCAGCCAGGTTCGCGGCGGGCTGTTCCGCCAGCTCGACAAGCTTGAGGTCTCGCCGCTGCTCGGCCAGATGCTCGGCACCGCGATCGCCGACCGGCGCCATATGCCGGTGATCGAATCGCTGGTGCGCTGGGCCGGATTGACGCTGGAAGACAACGAAACCCTGATCCGCGAGCTGATTTCGACCCGCGCCAACGCGATCCTGCGCTGGACGGGGCTCGATGAACGGCTCGCCAATTCGGTGCTCGACGGGCTCTACAAGCTGCTCGCCGAAGTAATCGTCGACCCTGACCATCCCTTGCGCGGCAAGGTTGAGGAAGGGCTGGCCAAGCTGGCCGATGATTTGCAATCCAACGCCGAACTGCGCGAACGGATCGAGCGGCTGAAGGGCGAGCTGATTGCCAGCCCGGCGGTGTCGGTGTGGTGGCAAGGCGTGTGGGAGCGGCTGCGCGGCGCGATGCTCGATCGCTTGCGCCGGCCCGAGGGCGAGATCGGCGGTCAGCTCGCCGAAGCGCTGGCCGAGATGGGCCGGCATCTGCGCGATGATCCTGCGCTACAGACCCAGATCAACCGCTTTGCTCGCCGCGCCCTGGTCGGCGCCGCCTCGCGCTATGGCGATCAGATCGTCCGGCTGGTCTCCGAAACGGTCAAGCGCTGGGATGCCCGCACCGTGACCGACCGGATCGAAGGCGCGGTCGGTCGCGACCTCCAGTTCATCCGGGTCAACGGCACGCTGGTGGGCGGGCTGGTCGGGATCGTGATCCACGTCGTGGACCAGCTGCTATGAGCGCGGGGCCAGTGGTCACCACCCAGCGGCTCGAGCTGTGGCAGCCACATGCCGCTGACCTGGCCGACCTTTACGAGCTGACCCTGGCCGAGGAGACCCGGCGCTTCCTTGGCGAGTTCGAACCCTCGCCCAGCGACAGTTTCGCCCGGCTGATGCGCAACGGCGGTTCGTGGGGTCTCCACGGCTATGGCAGCTTCATGGTCCGGCTGAGGGGCGAGCGGCAGATCATCGCCAATTGCGGGGTGTTCCATAGCTTTCGCGGCTTCGGCAACGAGCCGGGGCTGGACAACGTGCCCGAGGCCGGCTGGATCGTCCACCGCGATCACTGGGGCCAGGGCATCGCCCGCGAAGCCATGGTCGCCAGCCTCGCCTGGTTCGAACGCACCCACGGCCGCCAGCGGATCGCCTGCATGATCGAGGAAGGCCACGCTGCCTCGGATGGACTGGCGCGCTCGCTGGGGTTCGCGGCCTATGGCCAGCACGAGGCAGAGGATGGAGCGACGCTGGTGCTGTACGCGCGGGGAGTGCAAATAGATGGTTGAGAATGAGGAATCGAAACCAGACCAGCGAAAATTGAAGTGGCTATTTCGATCTGGCGTCGCGGTTTCGGCATGTTACTTCATCTTCATCGCCAGCTACACGGCTTGGAACAAAGGTCGTTTCGCGACCCTGAGTCCGAACGAACTCGGAGATTTTCTCGCAGGCGCATTTGCGCCGCTTGCATTTCTTTGGCTAGTTTTAGGCTTTGTTCAACAAGGACTTGAGCTTCGTAACAGTGCTAAAGCGCTCTGGCTTCAGGGTGAAGAGCTTCGAAATTCAGTCGAGCAGCAACGAGAGTTGGTGACTGTTTCCCGCGAACAACTCAAGTTTGAGAGCGAGATGATCAAAGCACAGAAGGACGAGAATGTCCGAAACTCGCAACCCATGTTGAACCTACAAGAGGGCGGAAACACCACCGATGGACCGGGTAAAAGGCTGCACACTTTTCGACTGACAAATCACGGAAAGCCTTGCACGGGCCTGTCGATTAACAGCGGGACCCAGGCAAGCAACTGGACAGCTGACGCTCTCGAAACAGGTCGTACATTTGAGTTCCACATTTCATTCCCAGACGGGCAAGTCGAAGAAATAGTAGTAACGGTCTCCTACTTTGATGTGATGTTGATCCGAAGGACTCTAAAAATTCGCTATGTCCAGGAACACCGGAGGATTTCTGATCGGGCCGCTTGCCGACTAGCGAATCCGGGACAAAAAAACCCCGCCGAAGCGGGGCTTTTCTTTATTGCGATGCCGCTAAGCTCAAAGCTTCCCCGTCAGCTCCGGCACCGCGTTGAACAGGTCCGCGACCAGGCCCAAGTCGGCGACCTGGAAGATCGGGGCGTCTTCGTCCTTGTTGATGGCGATGATGGTTTTTGAATCCTTCATCCCCGCGAGGTGCTGGATCGCGCCCGAGATGCCGACCGCGATGTAAACCTGCGGGGCGACGATCTTGCCGGTCTGGCCGACCTGGTAGTCGTTGGGGACGTAGCCGGCGTCGACCGCGGCGCGGCTGGCGCCGATCCCGGCACCAAGCTTGTCGGCGAGCGGGAAGATCACGGCCTTGAAGGTATCGGCATCCTTGAGCGCGCGGCCGCCCGAGACGATGATCTTGGCGCTGGTCAGCTCGGGACGCTCGCTTTTGGCGATTTCCGAGCCGACGAAGCTCGAAAGCCCCGAATCAGCAGGGCCCGAAACCGCCTCGATGCTGCCCGAACCGCCGCTGGCCTCGGCCTTGGCGAAAGCGGTGCCGCGCACGGTGATCACCAGCTTGGCGTCGGTGCTTTCCACCGTGGCGATGGCGTTGCCGGCATAGATCGGGCGGGTGAAGGTCTTGGGACCCTCGACCGAGAGGATATCGCTGATCTGCATCACGTCGAGCAGCGCGGCGACGCGCGGGGCGATGTTCTTGCCGGTGGTGGTGGCGGGCGCGAGGAAGGCGTCGTGCGATCCCATAAGCCCGGCCACCAGCGGCGCGACGTTCTCCGCCAGCTCGTTGGCATAGGCGGCGTTGTCGGCGAGGTGGACCTTGCCCACGCCCGCGATCTTGGCGGCTTCGGCGGCCACCCCGGCGCAGCCCGCACCCGCGACCAGCAGGTGGACTTCACCGAGCTGCGAGGCGGCGGTGACCACGGCGAGGGTGGCGTCCTTGACCGAGGCGTTGTCGTGTTCGACCCAGACCAGCGTCTTCATGCGGGGATCCCCATTTCCTTGAGCTTGGCAACCAGCGCATCGACATCGGCGACCTTGATCCCGGCGCTGCGCACCGGCGGTTCGCTGACCTTGAGCGTCTTGAGCCGCGGCGTGATATCGACCCCGTAGTCGGCCGGCGTTTTCATCGCCATCGGCTTCGACTTGGCTTTCATGATGTTGGGCAGACTGGCATAGCGCGGCTCGTTGAGGCGCAGATCGGTGGTCACCACCGCGGGCAGCGCCAGCTTGACCGTCTCGAGCCCGCCGTCGACTTCGCGCTTGACCACCAGGTGCTCACCCTCGACCGCGATCTCGAAAGCGAAAGTCCCCTGCGGGCGGCCCATCAGCGCTGCGACCATCTGGCCGACCTGGTTCGAATCGTCGTCGATCGCCTGCTTGCCGGTGATGATCAGACCCGGAGCTTCCTCCTCGGCCACGCCCTTGACGATCTTGGCGACCGCCAGCGGCTCGACTTCCACGCCGTCATCGACCTGGACCAGAACCGCCCGGTCGGCGCCCATGGCGAGCGCGGTGCGCAGCGTTTCCTGGGCCTTGGCCGGACCGACCGAGAGCGCGATAATCTCAGAAACCACGCCCTTTTCCCTGAGGCGGATGGCTTCCTCGACCGCGATCTCGTCGAACGGGTTCATGCTCATCTTGACATTGGCGAGGTCGACGCCGCTGCCGTCGGATTTCACCCGCGGCTTGACGTTGTAATCGATCACCCGCTTGACGCAGACCAGGGCCTTCATGCTTGCAAGCCTTTCATTCCGTCTATGCTGCGCTGCCGCATAAACGCGTTTACGTAAACGTCAACTGCTTCAAGCAGCCTTGCGCACTTCCGCCACGATCTTCTTGGCGGCATCGCCAAGATCGCTGGCCGGAACGATCGCCAGCCCCGAGCCGGCCAGGATCGCCTTGCCCTGCTCGACATTGGTGCCTTCGAGGCGGACCACCAGCGGCACCGAGAGGTTCACTTCCTTGGCCGCGGCGACGATCCCGTCGGCGATGATGTCGCACTTCATGATCCCGCCGAAGATGTTGACGAGGATGCCCTTCACCGCCGGATCCTTGAGGATGATCTTGAACGCCGCGGTGACCTTTTCCTTGCTTGCGCCGCCGCCGACGTCGAGGAAGTTGGCGGGGAATTCGCCGTTGAGCTTGATGATGTCCATCGTCGCCATGGCCAGCCCGGCGCCGTTGACCATGCAGCCGATGTTGCCGTCGAGCTTGATGTAGGCAAGGTCATATTCGCTGGCCTCGACCTCGGCCGGGTCTTCCTCGGTGACGTCGCGCAGCGCCTCGACGTCGGGATGGCGATACATCGCGTTCGAATCGAAGCTCATCTTGGCGTCGAGCACCAGCAGCTGGCCGCTGCATTCGGCCAGCGGGTTGATCTCGATCATCGCGCAGTCGAGCGCGATGAAGGCGTCGTAAAGCTGCTTGCCCAGCACCTGCGCCTGCTTGGCGAGATCGCCCTTGAGCTTGAGCCCGAAGGCCAGCGCGCGGCCGTGGTGGGGCATGAAGCCCTGCGCCGGATCGATGGTGACGGTAACGATCTTCTCAGGCGTATTGTGGGCGACATCCTCGATGTTCATCCCGCCTTCGGTGGAAACGATCATCGCGATCCGTCCCGATCCGCGATCGACCAGCATCGACAGGTAGTACTCCTTGCCGATGTCGACCCCGTCGGTGATGTAGAGCCGGTTGACCTGCTTGCCCGCCGCCCCGGTCTGGATTGTCACCAGGGTGTTGCCGAGCATTTCGCGGGCGCTGGCTTCGACTTCCTCGATGCTTTTGGCCAGCCGCACTCCGCCCTTGGCATCGGGACCAAGTTCCTTGAACTTGCCCTTGCCGCGGCCACCGGCGTGGATCTGCGATTTGACCACGTAGAGCGGCCCGGGCAGCTGTTTCGCGGCGGCGACGGCTTCCTCGACAGAGAGCGCGGCGATCCCTCTGGGAATGCCGATGCCGAACTTCGCCAGGAGTTCCTTGGCCTGATATTCGTGGATGTTCATCGGGCTTGTCTCTCCGGTGGGGCAAGGGAGCAGTCCGGCCCGCGCGGCGCCGCCTAAGCACATCGCGGCTGGCTTGAAAAGTGCAGAGGCCCCCCAATTTGCATAGTGCTACATTTCGACGCCCAACCTGTGCTAACCGCGCCTGGGATGATCGATCGCCAGCGCCTTGAAGCCATTGTCCGCGAAGCCGGACGAATCGCGCTGGCGACCTGGCCGGGGCATGGTCACGCGCTGGAAAGCTGGGACAAGGATCCGGGCAGCCCGGTCAGCGCAGCGGACCTTGCGGTCGATGCCTTTCTCAAGCGCGAACTGGGTGCACTGCTGCCAGCCGCGGGCTGGCTTTCCGAAGAAACCGTCGATGCGCCCGAGCGGCTCGCAGGCGGGCTGATCTGGCTGGTCGATCCGATCGACGGGACCCGCGATTTCATCCGCGGCCGCCCCGGCTGGGCGGTCTCGGTCGCGCTGGTCAGCGCCGGCCGGCCGCTGATCGGGATGCTCGACGCGCCCGCGCGGCGGGAGTTCTGGTATGGTGAAGCGGGGCGGGGATCGTGGCGCAATGGCACCCGGCTTGCCGCCTCGCGCCGCACCGCATCTGCCCGGTGCGCGGGTTCCGGCCCATGCCTTGCCCAAGACCGACGCCGACCTGACCCTGGTCGATCAGCCCAATTCGATCGCGCTCAGGATGGCGATGGTCGCTGCCGACGAAGCTGACCTGGTCGCCACGCTGCGCTGGGGCTTTGAATGGGACATCGGCGCAGCCGCGCTGATCGCGCGCGAGGCCGGGGCTGCGGCCACCGACGCTTTTGGTCAACCGCTCGCCTACAACAAGCCCGATCCCCGCGCCTGCGGGGTGCTGGTCTGCTCGCCCGCGATCCACGGCGCGGCGGTGGAACGGCTGGCGGGGCGGGCGCAGGAGCTGGCGGTAAGCGAGTAAGGTTCACGCAGAGGCGCGGAAAAAAGGGCCCGCCTTTCGGCGAGCCCTTTTGTCTCAGTACGATCGCTACGTTTACGAGCCAGCCTTGGCCGCCGCCACGTCTTCCTGAGTGATCGGCACGATCTTGATCTCGACCCGGCGGTTCTTGGCGCGGCCGTCTTCAGTGGTGTTATCCATCACCGGCATGGTTTCGCCGAAGCCCTGGCTGCGCAGCCGCGCCGCAGGGACCCCGCGCGAAACCAGATAGTTCATCACCGTGCGCGCGCGGTTTTCCGAAAGCGTCTGGTTGTAGGCGTCGGAGCCTGTCGAATCGGTGTGCCCGTAAACGTCGATCAAGCTGTCGGGATATTCGATCAGGCTCTTGGCGACCTCGTCCAGCGTGGTGCGAAACGCAGGCTTGAGCGTATAGGAGCCGACATCGAAGGTCACCCCGTCGGGCAGGTTGACCAGGATCGCCTTGCCGCCGTCGGTCTCGCTAACTTCGACGCCCGAACCTTCGGTCTTTTCCTTCAGCGTCTTGATCTGCTGGTCCATCTTGTAGCCGACCACACCGCCGGCAACCCCGCCAACGCCCGCGCCGACGATCCGGCCGGTCTTGCCGCCGATCAGCCCGCCGAGCAGGCCGCCGACGACCGCGCCGCCGACCCCGCCCATCGCGGTGCGCGAGATTTTCTTCTCACCCGTATTGGGATCGGTGACGCAGGCCGAGGTGGTCAGCAATGCGGCGGCGGCGACGCTCGACATGAGCAGGCGGGTCTTGATCATCATTCCATCCCCTTCGTTGGAAACTGGCTTGGCATTAACCCTGTAAGCTTGAACCTGAATGGGGGGTGGACCGCTTGTTTGTCAATGAGATGGATCAAGAATCGAGATAGGCGGTGCGCCCCCTTCGCCTGAGCGCGCATTTCTGCTAGCGCTGATCGCGTGACACCCTTTCCCTGGCCCGACGTTTTCATCATTGCAGGGCTGATCCTGCTCAACGGCTTGTTCTCGATGTCCGAGCTGGCGATCGTTTCGGCGCGGCCAGCGCGGCTGCGGCTGCTGGCCGAGCGCGGCAATGCCGGGGCCAAGACCGCGCTGGCCTTGGCCGCCGATCCGGGCAAATTCCTCTCGACCGTGCAGATCGGGATCACTCTGGTCGGGATCATCGCCGGTGCCTATTCGGGATCGCGGCTGGGCGCGCCGGTGGGCGAGGTGTTCGCCGGCCTCGGACTGCCGCTGCGCTGGGCGCCCGAGGCCGGGTTTGCCGTCGTGATCGCGCTGACCACCTATTTCAGCCTGGTGATCGGCGAACTGGTGCCCAAGCAGCTGGCTTTGCGCGCGGCCGAACCGATCGCGCTGGTCATGGCGCTGCCGATGGCGCTGGTGGCGCGGGCCTTCGCCCCGGTGGTCTGGCTGCTCGACAGCTCTTCCAGCCTGCTGCTGCGGCTGACCGGCGTGCGCCATGCGGGCGAGCACGCGCTGACCGCCGAAGAACTGCAGATGGTGATCGCCGAGGCCACCCGGGCCGGCGCGATCGAGGAGGACGAGCGCCAGATCATGACCGGGATCATGAAGCTGGCCGACCGACCGGTGCGCGAACTGATGACCCCGCGCACCGAGCTTGACACGATCGACCGGCGGGCGAGCGAGGATGAGCTGCGAGCGATGCTCAAGGCCAGCCCGCATTCGCTGCTGCCGGTCACCGACGGTTCGCCCGACAACATCGTCGGGGTGGTCAAGGTCAAGGAAGTGCTGGCCGCGTTGCTGGCCGGCAAGCGGGTCCAGCTCGCCCGGCTGATGAAACGCGCCGAAGTGATCCCCGATCAGCTCGATGCGATGGATGCGCTGCGGCTGCTCCAGCAGTCGGGCGTGGCGATGGCCTTGGTCCACGACGAATACGGCCATCTCGAAGGGGTGGTCACCCCGGCCGACCTGCTCGCCGCGATCGTCGGCCAGTTCGCCAGTTATCAGGACGAGGGCGACGCGCCGATGGTGGTCGAGCGCGAGGACGGCTCGCTGCTGGTCTCGGGCGCGCTGCCCGCCGATGCCCTGGCCGACCGGCTCGGGATCGAACTGCCCGAAAACCGCGATTTTGCCACTGCGGCGGGCTTCGCGCTCTCGGTGATGAAAAAGCTGCCCTGCGAGGGCGAGCACTTCACCGATCAGGACTGGCGCTTCGAAGTGGTCGACATGGACGGCCGCAAGATCGACAAACTGCTGGTCAGCGCGGTCGCGAAGTCAACCGCAGCAGCGTCTTAGCGATCAGTTCTCGAGGCTGGCCTGGGCCTCGCGCCCGTCGCCTTCTGGCGCGGCGACGATGTCGCGGGTGACGGCGCCCTTGGCCACGGTGGCGGTGGCGGGATCGCCGACGGTCGAGCGGATCGACGGCGCGGCCTGGCCCGAGCGGGTGCCGACCGAGGTTTCCACCGATGAGCGCGGGCTAGCCGGGCCGAACAGCGCGTCCTGGGCTTGCTGCGCGGTGCCGGCATCGGTCGGGCGCGGGGCGCCGGGGACCGGGGGAACCAGCGAAAAATCGGGCGGGATCACCAGCGGGGCCTGGCGCTGGACGGCGAATTCATCGGGCCGATCACGGCCCAGCAAGCCGCTGCTGCCACAAGCGGACAACAGCAGCGAAGCGCCGGTCAGCACGATCAGGGCAGGAATCTTGGACATTATGGGCTCTCCGTGGCGGGCGACGCCGCTTCGTTGGTTTCGGGCTTTTCGCGGATTAGGAAGCTGCGGGCAAGGATAATAACGACCCCCAGGGTGATCGCGGCATCGGCCAGGTTGAACACCAGGAACGGCCGGAAATCGCCGAAATGGAGGTCGGCATAGTCGATCACATGGCCCAGCCGGTAGCGATCGCGGATATTGCCCAGCGCCCCGCCCAGCACCATCGCCAAGGGCAGGATATCGCCGAACTTGCGCTCGCGCAGCAGCCACACGAACACCACCATGGCGATCCCCGCGGTCAGCGCCACCAGCCCCCAGCGCATCTCCATCGAGGTCGCGGTGAGCATCCCCAGCGAAACCCCGTAGTTCGAAGTGCGGGTAAGGTCGAAAAACGACAGCAGGGTCAGCTGCTCACCGTCAAGATCGAGCCCGAGCGTGCGGGTGACGTAACGCTTGAGCAGCTGGTCAGCGACGAAGATCGCGGCGGCGAGAATGAGGCCGATCAGGCGGGGGCGGGTCAGCAGGCTCATGCGACAGAGCCCTTGGAGTCCGGGCGATGAACCCCGGCTGAAAAATCCTCCCCCATCGGGGGAGGTGGCTCGCGAAGCGAGGCGGAGGGGGGCGGAAACAGAAACAGCCGCGATAGCGGCTTGCACGCTGCCGCGTGCAATTCGGCTGGCCCCCTTCCACCACCTGCGGTGGTCCCCCTCCCCCGTTGGGGGAGGATGTTCTGGCGGGTAGCCTCAGCCATTGACCACCGCTCTCGCAGCGGGAGCACAGCGCGCCGTCCTCGGTGACCTCGGGGAGGTGGCGCCAGCAGCGGCCGCATTTGTGGTCGCCACTCCGCGAAACGGTCACATCAACTGAATTGACAATCAATCCCATGGCCGAGCGGGTTTCGATAATCGGCGCAAAACCGACCTCGCCAGTTATGAAGAGTTCGGGCAAGTCAGTTTGGCTTAGTCTATGTTGAGCCAGTGGGTTGGTGACATTGAGTTCAATTTCGGCTTCGAGCCCCGACCCTAAAACTTTTTCGCGCCGCAGCGGTTCGATGGCTTCGAGCACTTGCGACCGCAGCGCGCGCAGGTCATCCCAACGCGACATCTCGACTTCGGCGGATGGAACCACCGGCCACTCAAGGAGGTGGACAGACCCCGCATCCGGAAACCGCGTCCCCCAAACCTCTTCCGCCGTGAACACCAGCACCGGCGCGGCGTAGCGCACCAGCGCGTGGAACAGGGTGTCGAGCACGGTGCGGTAGGCCATCCGCTTGGGGTCTGATCCGCCGCGTCGCAATAGAGGCAGTCCTTGCGGATATCGAAGAAGAACGCCGAGAGGTCCTCGTTGCAGAAGTCGGTCAGCGCGCGGACGTAGGTGTTGAAGTCGTAGTCCTCGACCGCCTGGCGCAAGGTCGCGTCGAGCCGCGCCAGCAGCGCCAGCACATAGCGCTCAAGCTCGGGCATCGCCGCGACATCGCTGACCCGCTCGGCCTCGCTGAAGCCGTCGAGCGCACCGAGCAGATAGCGGAAGGTGTTGCGCAGCTTGCGGTACTGGTCGGACACGCCCTTGAGGATCTCGTCGCCGATCCGGTGGTCCTCGGTGAAATCGACCGACAGTGCCCACAGCCGGATGATGTCGGCGCCGTAGGTTTCCATCACCTTGTTGGGATCGATGGTGTTGCCGAGCGACTTGGACATTTTCATGCCCTTGGCGTCCATCGTGAAGCCGTGGGTCAGGATCCGGTCATAGGGCGCGCGGCCGCGGGTGGCGCAGCTTTCGAGCAGGCTCGACTGGAACCAGCCGCGATGCTGGTCGCTGCCTTCGACATAGATGTCGGCCGGCCAAGACAGATCGGGCCAGCGTCCGCATCCAGCACATAGGCGTGGCTGGTGCCCGAATCGAACCAGACGTCGAGAATGTCGGAAACCGCTTCCCACTCGTCGGGATTGTAGCCATCGCCCAGAAAATTGTGCGCGGTGTCGGGCGTCCAGGCGTCGATGCCCTTGTTCGCGCACCGCGTTCGACGATCCGCGCATTAACCGCCTCGTCGATCAGGTATTCGCCGCTCTTGCGGTGCACGAACAGCGTGATCGGCACGCCCCAGGCGCGCTGGCGGCTGAGCACCCAGTCGGGCCGCCCGGCAACCATGCTGCCGATCCGGTTGCGGCCCTTGTCGGGGGTGAACTGGACGCGTTCGATCTCGCTCATCGCGGTTTCGCGCAAGGTGCGGCCATCGGTCAAAGGCTTGTCCATCGGCACGAACCACTGCGGGGTGCAGCGGTAGATCACCTTGGCCTTCGAGCGCCACGAATGCGGGTAGCTGTGCTTGTAATCCGCGCTCGCGGCGAGCAAACCTCCAGCGGCCTTGAGGTCGGCGCAGATCGGCCCATCGGGCGCATTGAATTTGGGATTGATCACCGAACCCTGCCCGCCGAGCCAGGGCCAGTCCTCGCGATACTTGCCGTCACCCTCGACCGCGAACTTGGGGCCGATCCCCACCGACTTGCACAGCTCGAAATCGTCCTCGCCGTGATCGGGGGACATGTGGACGAGGCCAGTGCCGCTGTCGGTGGTGACGAAATCGCCGGGGAGGAACAGGCGCGGTTCGGCGAAGAACCCGCCGAGGTGGTGCATCGGGTGGCGGGCGATGGTTCCTGTGAACTGTGCGCCACCCTTAAAGTAGGTTTGCACCGCGTCGCTGTTGTCAAAGTCGCAACCAATACGTTTGAGAAACGACGGCACCAGAGCGGTTGCCACCAGCAGCATCTTTCCACGCCACGGTTCCAGGTTTGGATTGTCGTCGATCTCACCGGTTTTGATTTCAAAGAGGGAATACTCAACCTCCGGCCCATAAGCCAAAGCCTGGTTCACCGGGATCGTCCACGGCGTGGTGGTCCAGATCACCGCATGGGCACCGACCAACTCGGGGATCGGCGATTCGACAATCTCAAACGCCACATCCACCTGCGTCGAGACGATATCCTCGTACTCAACCTCGGCCTCGGCCAAGGCGGTCTTCTCCACCGGCGACCACATCACCGGCTTGGCGCCGCGGTACAATTGCCCGCTGGATGCAAACTTCAGCAGTTCGGCAACGATCGTCGCCTCGCTCTCGGGCTGCATGGTCAGGTAGGGGTTGTCCCAGTCGGCCATGACGCCAAGGCGCTTCAACTGCGCGCGCTGCACATCGACCCAGTGCTGGGCATAGGCGCGGCATTCGGCGCGGAATTCGAGCAGCGGCACTTCGTCCTTGTCGAGCTTCTTCTTGCGGTACTGCTCCTCGACCTTCCATTCGATCGGCAGGCCGTGGCAATCCCAGCCCGGAACGTAGGGCGCGTTCTTGCCCAGCAGGTTCTGGGTGCGGCAGACCATGTCCTTGATCGTGTGGTTGAGCGCATGGCCGATGTGCATGTCGCCGTTCGCATAGGGCGGGCCGTCATGGTACATGAAAGTCTCGCGCCCACGGCGCAGATCGCGCAGCTGTTCGTAAAGCTTCTCGGCCTCCCAGCGCGCGGCGATCACCGGCTCCTTCTGGGGGAGGCCGGCCTTCATGGGAAAGTCCGTCTTCGGCAGGAAGACGGTGTCTCGATAGTCGCGCTGTTCACTCATGGCCGGCGGGCCTTAGCGAGCGGCGGGGCTGAGTGCAATAAATCCTCCCCGGCACGGGGAGGGGGACCACCCGCAGGGTGGTGGAGGGGTACGCGCGAGTGGTCCTGACGGCGCGAGGGCAGGACCACTTGCCTGTGCCCCTCCACCCCCGCCTGCGGCGGCGGTCCCCCTCCCCCAAGGGGGAGGTTTTACTCCCGCGCCTTGCGCCGCAGCTCCAGCGCCTTGGCCAGTTCCGCCTCGCGGTACTGGTTGCGTTTGTTGAGCGCGGGGCGCAGCGCTGGGCCGATGGTCTGGATATCCTCGACCCAGAGGTAGCCGGTGAAACTCGCGGGTACGTCGCCGATCTGCTCGGGCAGGTCGAGCCCGGTGTCGCCGGGGCCGTCGAGCGGCCCGATCACCACCACCCGGCTGCCGACCGCCGTCATCCGCGCCATCAGTCGATTGGGCCAGCCGGCGAAGGCCCATTGCCGGTTGAGCGGGATCATCAAGGTCCCGCCCCGGCACTCTTCCGGGGTCAGCCCCAGCCAGCCCCGCAGGGCATAGGCGTTGGTGCAGGCTTTGGCGCTTTCCGTGCTGAACACCCAGGCCTTGGGGAGCAATTGCCGCGCCCGCGCCACCGACCCCGCCTCGACCGCGCCATAGAACCCGTCGCCCAGCGCGGCGGAATCGCGCCCCGCGGCCCTGAGCGTGGCGGCCAGCAGGTCGGCCTCGGCGGCGTTCTTGCCCTTGAAGTTGAACAGCAGCGGCTTGGCCGGGAACAGCGCCAACACTTCGGCCAGCTCGGGGATCAGCCCCACCCCCTTGCCGCGCAACGGATAGGTTTTGCCGCCATCAGCAGTGTATCCATAGCCGGCGTCGAGCGCCTTCAGCTCAGCCATGGTCGCTGCACGGACCTCGCCCTTGCCATTGGTCCGGCATTCCAGCGTCCAGTCGTGGAATACCGCGAGCTTGCCGTCTTTGGTTGCGGCGATGTCGAGCTCGATCATCCCCGCTCCGCTCCGCCCCGCCTGGTCCATTGCAGGCAGGGTGTTCTCGAGGAACTCGTGGTAGATCGGCTCGATCCGGGTTGCGGTGCAGGTGTCGCGTTCCAGCCTGTTGTGATCGAACAGCTGGTGGGCGCCGCGGTGGGCGATCAGCTTGACCCGGCCCGGCGCCGAACCGGCCAGCCACGAGGCGTTGATGAAACTCAGCACCAGCAGGGCAAGCGCGAGGAGCAGCGCGATGCGTTTTGTCCAGACCTTCATTGCAGCAGCCCCCACAAGCGCGATTTCGCCTCAGCGCAGTCACGCTCGATCTGCGCGGTAAGTTCATCCAGCGTGTCGAACTTCGCCTCACCGCGAAGGAAGTGGTGGAACGCGACCTCGATCTCCTGGCCATAAAGATCGCCGTCGAAATCGAAGAAGTGCGGTTCGAGCAATTCCTTGGGCGGATCGAACTGCGGGCGGATCCCGAGGTTGGCGGCACCGTGGACAACGCGGCCACCGGGCAGCGTTCCGGTCACCGCATAGACCCCGTAGCGCGGGCGCAGATAGCTGCCGAGCGGCAGGTTGGCGGTGGGGTAACCGATGGTCCGGCCGAGCTTGTCGCCGTGCTGGACGATACCCCTGATGGCGAAGGGCCGAGTGAGGAGGTGGGTCGCCCCGGCGCAATCCCCGGCCTTCAGGGCGTCGCGGATCCGGCTCGAGGAAACCACTTCGTCGTCGGCGCTGACCGGGCCGACCGCGCGCGCGGTCATGCCGGATTGTTCGGCCAATTGCCCCAGCATTGCGACATTGCCTTTGCGGCCCCTGCCGAAAGTGAAATCCTCGCCGGTGACGACCGCAGCGGCCCCGAGCCGTTTGGCGAGCAAGTCCTGGACAAAGTCCTCCGCGCTGGTCGCGGCAAGATCGCCGTCGAAATGGAACACCAGCATCGCATCTGCCCCGGCGCTGGCGAACAGCTCCTGGCGCTGATCGAGCGTGGTCAGGCGGAACGGCGCCGCTGCGGGGGCGAAGAAGCGCACCGGGTGGGGATCGAACGTGGCGATCAGCACTGGGCGGTTTTCGGCCCGGGCCTGGTCGATCGCCGCGCCTGCTACCGCCTGATGACCGCGGTGGAATCCGTCGAAATTGCCCAGCGCGATCACTGCTCCGCGCAGGCTTTCGGGCATCGTTTCGCGGTGATCGAGCCGGATTATGGTCATGGAAGCGGCACTATCCCGGCACGGATCACCCGCAGGGCATTGCCGCCCATCACCGCGCGGACTTCCTCGGGCGTGAAGCCCTCATCGAGCAGCGCCTGGGTCACTTGCGCCAATCCCGACGTGTCAAACCGCACGGTGGTGGCGCCGTCGTAGTCGCTGCCCAGCGCGACATGATCGATCCCGACCAGATCGCGGACGTACTTGATCGAACGGGCGATCGAACGGGGCGAGGTATCGCAGACGGCGCCGTCCCAATAGCCGATCCCGACCACACCGCCGGTGCGGGCGACGCCGCGGACCTCCTCGTCGGTAAGGTTGCGGTTGACCTTGCACATCGCCTGAACCCCGCCGTGGCTGGAAACCACCGGGCGCCGCGCCATGGCCAGCACTTCGGCGACGCAGGCGCGGCTGCAATGGGCGATGTCGACGATGATGCCCTTGGCTTCCATCGCGGGCAGAACCTGGCGGCCGAACGCGGTGAGGCCGCCCTTTCTGACCCCGTGCATCGATCCGGCGACGTCGTTGTCGAAGAAGTGCGCCAGCCCGGCCATCCGGAAACCGGCGGCATGGAGCTTGTCGAGGTTTTCGATCTTGCCTTCGAGGTTCTGCAGCCCTTCGATCGAGAGCAGCGCCCCGACCGGCCCGCCGGGCCGTGCGCGGGCGGCGAGCAGCGCATCAAAGCTGCGCTCGTCGACTGACCTTGGCCAGCGTGCCGGACGAACCGGCCACCGCGCGGTCAAGCTTGGCCGCATGCCACAGCGAGCGTTCGGTCAGCGAGGTCCAGGTGCCGCAGCGGCTGGAGCTGGGCGATCACCAGCGGGGTGATATTGTCGGTGTCGCCGGGATTGCTGTCATAGTTCTGCCCGCGCGGGGTCTTGGTCACCGCTCGAGAACACCTGCAGCGCGACATTGCCCGCGAGCAGCCGCGGCAGGTCCTCATGGCCGCGATCCGAACTCACCAGCATATCACGCTGCCACATCAGCGTGTCGGAATGGAGATCGACCACCTGCAGGCTCTGGTGCAGCGCCGCGGCGCGCGGGCTCACCGCCAGCGGCGGCGCACCGTCAAGCCGGTTCATCGAGTTCTCAAGATAGCCCGGAGCAATCCCGAAGAACGCGCCCGCAGCCAACGCCAGCAGCAACATTGGAACCCACACCCGCTTGCGCATCCGCCCCTCCCTAGTCGCTCTTTGGTTTACGCAGCAACGTGACGAAATCAAAGGCCGGAACCTTGCCGTCGGCTGGATGGTGCTCGCGGAAGCTCTCGTCCCAATCGTCGCGCTCGAACGCGGGGAAGCGGGTGTCGCCGTCAGGCTCGGCGTGGACTTCGGTCAGTTCGATGCGGTGCGCCAGCGGCAGCGCTTCGGCATAGATCTGCGCCCCGCCAAACACCGCAATGTGCGGCGCATTGGCCAGCTTCAGCGCCTCGGCAAGGCTAGCAGCGCGCTCGGTCCCTTCGGCCTGCCAGTGGGGATCGCGGGTAATGACGATGTGGCGCCGGCCCGGAAGCAAGCCGGGCAGCGATTCGAATGTCTTGCGGCCCATCACCAGCGGCTGGCCCATGGTCAGTGATTTGAGCCGGCGGAAGTCGGCAGAAATGTGCCAGGGAATGGCTCCGCCCTGCCCGATCACGCCGTTGTCGGCCACCGCGACAACCAGGAAGATATCCGAACGGTTCACGCGCCCAATCTCGTTACATGGCCCATCTTGCGACCCGGACGGGCGGCGGCCTTGCCGTAGAGGTGGAGGTGGTTGTGGGGATCGGCGAGGATCTCAGCCCAGTCGTGTGCCTCGGCGCCGATCAGGTTCTTCATCTCGAGCGCAGGTGCGGTCAAAGTGGTTGCGCCCAGCGGCAGCCCGCAGATCGCGCGAATGTGGTTCTCGAACTGGCTGGTAAGCGCGCCCTCGATCGTCCAGTGGCCGGAATTGTGCACCCGCGGCGCCATTTCGTTGAACACCGGGCCGCTGTCGGTGGCGAAGAATTCCAGCGTCAGCACCCCGACATAACCCAGTGCTTGGGCAACCTTGGCGGCGAGCTCGCGCGCCGCCGGAACCTGCGCCAGCACTGCCGCCGAGGCAGGAACGGTCGAGCGCGCCAGAATTCCGCCCGAGTGGACGTTCTCGGCGCTGTCCCAGAACGCCACGGCGCCGTCTGCCCCGCGCGCCAGGATTACCGAGAACTCGGCCGCAAAGTGGACAAAACCCTCAAACACCAGCGGCAGATCGCCAACCACAATTCCGTCGGCATCGTGATCGGTCATGATCCGCCACTGGCCCTTGCCGTCATAGCCTTCGCTGCGGGTCTTGAGGATCGCGGGGGAACCGATCGCGTCCAAGGCGCGCGCCAGGTCTTCGGCGGTATCGACCGCTTGCCATGGCGCGGGCCGCCCGCCCAGCGCCTCGACAAAGCGCTTTTCCGCCACCCGGTCCTGCGCCACTTCCAGCGCGCTGCAGCGCTGGCAGCACCTTGCCGCCCAGCGCTTTCAGCGACGCCACCGGCACGTTCTCGAATTCGTAGGTTACCACCGCGCAATCGGCGGTGAACTCGGCCATCGCGGCGCCGTCGTCCCAGCGCGCCTGGGTGAAGGCCCCGCACATGTCGGCGGCGATGCATTCCGCTTCGGGCGAATAGACGTGGCTGCGATAGCCCAGCTGCGCCGCAGCCATCGCCAGCATCCGGCCCAGCTGGCCGCCGCCGAGAATGCCGATTGTCTCGCCTGGAGGGATCATAAGCGCGGGATCATGGGTTCAAGCCGGCCTTTCCGCCACGCCGGCGGTCTGCGCGGCGCGGAATGCCTTGATCCGCTCGCCCAGCGCGGGATCCTCAAGCGCCAGTATCGAGGCGGCGAGCAGGCCGGCATTGGTCGCCCCGGCCTCGCCGATCGCCAGAGTGCCAACCGGGACCCCGGCGGGCATCTGCACGATCGAAAGCAGGCTGTCCTGCCCGGAAAGCGCTTTGGATTGCACCGGCACGCCCAGCACCGGCAGGTGGGTCATGCTGGCGACCATCCCCGGCAAGTGCGCGGCGCCGCCCGCTCCTGCCACGATCACCTTGATCCCCGCTTCTGCGGCGCCTTGGGCGAAGGCCACCAGCCGCGCCGGAGTGCGGTGCGCCGAGACGATCCGCGCATCGTAAGCGACGCCCAGCTTGTCGAGCGCTTCGGCGGTGCATTTCATCGTCGCCCAGTCCGACTGGCTGCCCATGACGATCGCGACAGGTGCTCCCATGGTCAACGCTCCGACAAGTAATAGCGCTCAAGCGCGTTCAGGTTGTCATCGAGCTCGTAAACGATCGGCTGGCCGGTCGGAATCTCGAGGCCGGTGATCTCGGCGTCGGAAATGCCCGAAAGGTGCTTGACCAGCGCCCGCAGCGAATTGCCGTGCGCGGAAACCAGCACCACTTCGCCGGCCCTCAGCGCCGGGGCGATCGCCGCCTCATAGTAGGGCAGCACCCGGGCGATGGTGTCTTTCAGGCTTTCGGTGTTGGGGATCGGAATCCCGGCATAGCGCGGATCGCTGGCGAGATCGAAGGCGGAGCCATCCTCCAGCACCGGCGGCGGAATGTCAAAACTGCGCCGCCAGATCTTGACCTGCGCGTCGCCGTGTTTCGCAGCGGTCTCAGCCTTGTCGAGCCCGGTCAGCCCGCCATAGTGGCGCTCGTTGAGCCGCCAGTCTTTGACCTCGGGGATCCACAGCCGGCCGGCGGCCTCAAGCGCGAAGTGCAGGGTGCGGATCGCGCGGGTCTGGAAGGAGGTAAAAGCCAGCGTCGGCAGCATGTCCCTGGCCTTGAGCAGTTCGCCCGCCGCAATGGCCTCAGCCTCGCCCTTAGGCGTCAGATCAACATCCCACCAGCCGGTGAAACGGTTTTCCAGGTTCCACTGGCTCTGGCCGTGACGAACAAGAATCAGGCGGGGCAAGGCATTGGCTCCCTGTTTCAGGGGGGGATAGAGCATCGCCACCTAGCTGCTTGGTTGATCTTTGGGAAGGGCGGCTTTGACCTCGCGCGCCTGCTCTTTGCGGCGGCGCAGATTCTCGCGCAGCTTGGCGGCCAGGCGCTCCTCGCGGGTCGGTTTCGCCTCTTTACCCATGCGAAACGCCTTGCAGCTAACGGGGCGAAGTCTCAAGCTTGACTTTGCGAGGCGCCGGGACCAATAGCGCGCCCTTCTTAGGCCAAGGGCCTTAGCTGCTGTAGCTCAGTGGTAGAGCGCACCCTTGGTAAGGGTGAGGTCGGGAGTTCAATCCTCCCCAGCAGCACCATTCCTCAATGGCTAAATAGCTGAAAAAGCGCCTCTTTTGCAGGGGTGCTTTTTAGCACTTTGTAGCGGCACTTTGAAGCAATGATTGCGGCATTGTGGCACGCGGCAATCATTGCTGACGAATGTATGGCAGCAGGTGGCGATCGAGTCCCTCTCGTGCCGCTTTGAGAACCTTCTCCCAATCACCGTCGAGCAACCATCGCTGATACATTTCTTCTGATTCGGATGCAGGTTCAAGCTCACCCCATTGTTCGAGTTGAAACTCGCCATTGGTCCAGACATGAGCGATCTGTTGCAAGTGGTGATTGACCATTCGATCGAAGAGCACCCGTGCGCGCACATTGTGTTGGAAAAGTTCATTAAGCACGGCTCGGTCGTCTAAGAGTGTCCGGCCATGACGGCGGGCGATAAGCACCTTAGCGCGCTGTTGGGAATTGATGAGGTCGTGATCTCGATCATGTCGGATAGAGAACTCTATACTTGAGTTCTGTCGTTGGATTGCGCCGCGCGCTTGAGAAAGCTCAAAGCTCAGGCGGTCCAATGCTCTGTAAGCATCTCCCAAAAGCTGCTCTGCGAACGCTGTTTCCTTCTCGATCATGGCCTCTCGTCGCATGTCTTGGACCGTTTTGCGCCCTACCCATGCGACCGCCAAGATAGCCAAACCATTGATGACCGCACCAAAGCCTGCCAACATCGCTCCTGTCGCCGCCCAATCAGTGCTCATCGCTCAACAACCTTCCTGATCAATTGGGCCAGCTAATCACACAGCCAACGCCCGATACACGCTGGTGCGGCTGATGTTCAGTTCCCGGGCGATCTGTGACGGTCCCAGCCCATTGGAATGAAGTTCGGCCACCATGAAGGTATCGACGCTGGGCTTGCGCCCAAGGTAGCGATTTTCGGCCTTGGCCTTGTCAATCCCTTCCCTTTGTCTTTCTCTGCGGATGTCGTTCTCGAAGCAAGCCACTGCCCCGAGGACCGCAAGCATAAGTCTACCAGTGCTGGAACCGGTATCGACTCCTGACTGGTTGATGCACTGGAACGCTACCTTCTTGTCGGTCAGGCGTTCGATCATCCGGTGAAGGTCGCCCACTGACCTTGCAAGTCGATCGAGCCGGGTGACGATTAGCGTGTCACCGTCGCGAACGAAGTCCAATGCCATGGCGAGTTGCTCGCGGTCGGTGGTTGAGCGTCCCGACACCTTCTCGCTGAAAATCTTCTCGCACCCGGCCTTGGTCAAAGCATCGAGTTGGATGTCGAGCGATTGGGAGACTGACGAACAGCGGGCGTAACCAACGAGCATGGGGCTTCCTGTAACAATAGGTTCTAGACCCAGACTCTCACATGTTCCGAAATGTGCAACATAATCCTATTGGCACAGGGCTGACCGTTACATCCTGACTGTGCCGGACGGTTTACCCTTTTGGACGATGCAAGAGGATAGCGGCGGAGGTCAGGGAAAATAGTAGACATCAACCTTCCCCGATGCAGAAAGCTTCTTCTTGATATATCCGAACATGCCGAAAAGTGCGAAAACCAAATCAGCTTGGGGAGGCAAGAGCGGTCGCTTCCCATACCACCAAGAACGCACTCTATGATCGCGATAAATCGGATGCCTTTTCTTTACCCATACCATTGGGCGAACTGGCCTGAACCTGAACGGGTTCTTCTGACTCAAGCCGAAAATCAAACCCTCATCAACCATCACTCTCGTATGGTGGAAGAGCCACTCGTGCCACAATTGATCGACCATTTCAGCCTCGTCCACTCCGAACCGATCGGCTGCGTTCACTGCCTGCTGATGTAGCAGCTTGATCGTATTCGTGTCCGCGCCGAGCGCCATCAAGGCTGGGCTCAATTTCTGGGCGTCAAGAAGTTTGCCCGTGGTCGTCTTGACCCCCAGCCGGTTTAGTTGATGGGCGCGCTCGCGCAGGGTGACCCCAAGCTCTCCCTCCCTTGCGATTGCGATTAGGTTATTGCGCACCGCCCAAAGAAACGCATTTCTTTCGGCGGAGCGAACCAGTGCGCTTCCCCGTTTGCCACGCTCACGCTCAACTGCATTTAGGTCGTGTCTAGCAGCCATTGTCCACCAAATCAGAATCGACATGGGAGTGATGGAATTGGTTCATACGAGGGAGGCAACTCGAACGAAAGGAGCCAAATCATGGCAAACGACAAAACTGAAAAAAGAGACAGTCAACCAAGCCTCGCTGATAAAGAAGAGAACGAAATGCTGGGGCGTTTTAGGAGGCAACTCATTCGCGCCTTGGATTATCAATTCCGATCAGCAGATAACCTCGCAATGGGAGGCGAGGTCGGGCCGTTTCCAGAGCTTATCGAGAGCAGTCTATCTTTCTGCGAGTATTTTGGTTGGGCCGAGGAAGAAGGGACGGGCGAGCCACTGCGCTGGCGGCGGGGCCCAAGGTATTCCGAAATTGAACGGACAATGGAGGAGTCGGAGAACAAAGATAAATATACCCGGCACCCCAACAATTAGAGTATAAGGGTGTTGAAATATCCGAGGGCTTACTTAGCCTGAATGAGATACACACTCGATGGACTTTGAAGGCGCGAAGGGGACACCCGGGGGCCGTGTTCCGGGCAGGTGTTAGGTGGGATAGCCGACCGGGGTAGTTGTTGCCGGTTCGCCACGGGCGGAAACAAGAGACAACAAAAAGATGGGAGCAATGTCCGTTGGATGACATCTCCCGCTCTGATCGGGGTCTAGTTTTGTGGCTCGGGTCAGGGGCTTCCGCAAGGATAACCGTCGAGATCGGAAACGATCTGGAAAGGGTAGTAACGAAGGGTCTCGGGCGACCACCTTCCAGCTATAAACGCTGACGCTACAACAAGGCCATTAAACACACTCACAGGATGATGTTCTTTCCACCCGCTTGGTAACCGTTGGCACTTCCGTGCCGCCATTTATTTGGCAGGTTGTCAGGCGGGGGGTAAAATCATTGCCAGCCTACAGGATGATGAAATCAAGGTTTTAAGCTCAATTCATTTTTACTTCGCAGCGACAGTGCGAGGCCGCTTTAGCGGTCGCGAACTGGAAGCAGCAGGACGAGCGTTAGCTCGGCCTCTAACCTTTGCTCCTGTCCAGATGATAAATATGGATAAAATGGAGAGGGATGAACGATGGACTGGCGGCACTACGAATCTCGGGAGACAGGGAAGGCCTGTGTCATCGAAGGCAAATATTCCTACACCTGCACCTTCCATATGGGGCAAATCACCACGGGGAAGCAAAGGGTCTATCACGGCTTTTTTGTGCGAATCCACCTGCATGACGGCACGCTGGTTACTGGCGAGGATCGCCACACCCTTCGGGACGCCTTGTTCGATCTGAATCGGCTGTTGGAAGGCAGGGGTATGCTGCTGCTGGCCGCAGGGCTTGAGCCGCGATTTTCAGAATCTGGTCTCAGCTTCAATTCGGGGTTTGGTGCTTACACCGATCGAGGCTATCAGAAGGTCGTTGCCAGCGATCTCAACGAACTGCGAGGCTACGCCCGCCGAGTTGGAAGCCCCGATGGTTCGTTCTCAAAGGCGTGTGGACTCTGCCAGCCCGAGTGAGGGTGGGGATCAGAAGCAAGCTTGAATCAGCCGGATGAAGATGCGCCGCCAACGGCTATTGAAATGGCAACGCGTAATCACGCGGGCACTAGCCGAGCTTGGGTCCGATCATACACATAACCAGTGATCGATCCGTCTTGGATGCGGGTCACAGCCTCGTCGATCACGGTAAGCGGAACGAGGAACCACTCACGCGGTTTGACCGGATTGCCGAACCGGTCAGGAATCACGAGATCGAGCGCAGCCCCCGCAAACACCTTATGGATCACACCCTCAAGCTGAACGCGATTGATGTTGAAGAGCTTGTAGGTCGCAACGACCTCAACCCCGGCGAGCAAGTAGGTTGCCGACTTGTCTGCCCCAGCGATCCGGGTCTCGACCGATCCTCCCGTGACACCGATCTTGTGGATCAGGTTCCGGTTCTCCGCGACCATCGGATGGTCGGATTTGCTCCGCAGGACATAGATCGTGCCGCTCTCAAGGTCGCCATCTTCCGTTTCGGCGGTGAACAACGGTCCCGCCTCGATCTCCGTGATGCGGCGACCAGCATCATCCTTGTAGAGCGCGCGCTGCAATGATCGGCGCAGCAGATCACTTTCAGTGCCGTTCGAGTAGACCACCCGGAGCTTCGCATCAAACTCACCGTTAGGTGCTCGGAAAGTTTCGCCAACCTCGGCCACATAGGCGATCTGACCGCCAAGGATAAAGAACTGACCCTTGGTAATGTCGGACTTGAGGAAACCTGCGTCTTTCACGAACTGTCGCGTGGTCCGCGCACCGGTTTCAAGGTCACGCTCGACTAGCTCGAACAAAGGTTGGAATCGCTCGAAGTCCACGCACTTAGTCCGATTAGCGATCTCTTCGGCAGCGCGTCGCTCCTCAGCGGATTGGACATGCTTCAAAATACGGATGTTATCCTCCGCCACCGGCTCGATGCCAAGTTCGGCAAGTAGTGCATCGTCGTCGATCTCAGCGGGGGCGATCGTCTCTTTCGCCTGTCCGAAGAGCAAACTGTGCTTGTCCATTTCAGCAAGAAGCTCGCGGCATTCGTCGAGTTCGCGCAGCCGATCCAGCCGCACAGCGTAGATCCGCTCGAAGATGTCGCGATCCTCGCCATGTTGTGGAGTCGCGCCATGCTCTTCGACGAATTTCAGGATATCCTCGAATCCCGCGATGATCCGCTCCTCGCGCGGTGTATAGCTCCGCGCCTTGGGGCCGTTCGCCACGCCCAGTTCGGCCAGCAGTTCGTCGTCCGTAAGTTCAGGCATTCGTCGCCTCGGCCTCATAGCGCGCAAGCAGGGCAACCCCCTCTGCCATGCGCTGCTCCCACGGATCCGGCGAGGTCATCGGCGGGCAACCGCCCGCGTTCCTCCTTGAATTTCGAAGGCACGTTCGGCGAGGTCGCGCGCCTCCTCCAGGTGAATCTTGACCTTCTTGGCCGCGATCACCTCCTGCGACCCGCTTCAGAGCTTTCCTCGTTCATCGTCTTGGCCAGAATCGCAGTAGGCCTCGCCGAACGGATTGATGCTGTCGATCAGGTCGATATCCAGTTCCCGCACGTCCATCGCAAACTTCCGAACTCCGTCGATCAGCGCCGTGTTGGCGCTTGCCTCGTCCCCGTCCGATCGCCGCCGCGCGCCATCTGCTTGGCCTTCTGGGTCAGGTTCAACGCGGCGACCGCATGCTGGCGAATCGCCTCCTGATCCGCTTCGCTCAAGTTCGGGATAGCGGTCCCTGACGATTTTGCCCATCCTAACCTGTGTCAGTTCCTCAGGCACCAGCCTCTTCGTCGAACAGGCCGCGCTCGATCGTTGGTCTTGTCCTGCACAAATGTCGCTGATCACCTCGTTCAGATCTTCCCGGCAGATGCTCTGCGCCTTCCGGCTCTTCGGTTCGACCAGACCTTTGATCTCGATCTGAACTGGCCGGTCCCCTCGTTGATGCCGACATTGGTCCCGCTCGCGTCATAGCCGCCGTCGCCCGTAATCCAAGCCCGACCGGGCCGCGTCGGTTTCTTCGGCGTGAAATTGAACCGCGGGGCCAGCACCTGCTCCATCAGCAGGCTGGCGGCGATCGCTTTGAGCGTGTCGTTCACCGCCTCGGCCACCGCCGCTTCCGACGCGTCCGGCTCGGCGATCAGGTTGGTGAACCGCGCGCGGTCCTTGCCCGGCGCATCGCGGGTGGCGCGCCCGATGATCTGCACGATTTCCGTGAGGCTGGACCGGTAGCCAACCGTCAGGGCATGTTCGCACCAAATCCAGTCGAAACCTTCCTTGGCCATGCCGAGGGCGATGATGATATCGACGTGATCGCGGTCGTTCTTCTGCGCCGGGTCTTTCAGCGCGGCCAGCACTTTGTCGCGCTTGGCCGCATCATGTCATCGACCAGATCGGCGATCTTGAGCATCCGGCCATCGCGGCAGTCTTCACCAGCTGGAAGCCAGTCTGCGGCATCGACCCCCTGCCATTCGCCCAGCGCCTCGATGATGTGCTCGACCTCTTTGATCTTGTCCTTCGTGCTTTCGCGCGAATTGACGTTCGGGATGTGCAGGATCGTCTTTTCGGTCGGGTCCAGCACCTTCAGGATGTCGTCGATGTAGCTGCCGGAGTAGAAGAAATAGCCGATGTCGAGCTGCTTCAGGTACTCGTAGCCGTTGAGCTGTTCGTAGTAGGTGTAGGTGACGGTCTCGAACCTCGCCTCGTCCTCCGGGTGCAGCACCGGCCTCGGCGTCACCACGGAAATAGCTGCCGGTCATCGCCACCATGTGCGCTTTGTCGCGGCGCGATGAAGTGGCCGAGGTGACCGCCGAGCTTGTTGTCCGGATTGGCCGAGACATGGTGGAACTCGTCCACCGCGATCAGACGGTCGTCGAACGCCTCGACGCCGAAGCTGCTCCACGGCGAAGCGGAAAGTGGCATGGGTGCAGACCAGCACCTTGTCGTTGCTCGCCAGAAACTTGCCCACTGCGTTGACCTTGACCGATCGACGCGCTCGTCATCCGGCCCGGCGCATTGCACAGGTTCCATTGCGGCTTCACGACCCAGTCGGCCCAGAAGCCGAACTTGGTCAGCGGCTCATCAATGAAGCTGGCCCCGATCGACTTTCCGGCACGACGATGATCGCCTGCTTCAAACCCTGATTGTGCAGCTTGTCGAGCGCGATGAACATCAGCGCACGGCTCTTGCCGGAGGCCGGCGGCGACTTGATCAGCAGATATTGCTCGCCGCGCTTGTTGATAGGCGCGTTCCTGCATCGGGCGCATGCCCATGGCCTTTGCATGGGTGGATGCACCCGTGCGGGCGGTGGGAACTGATACGGCGGGGATTGGCTTGGCAGTGGTCATGGTTTCCAGTTCTCGGCTGCATGGATCGCAGCCGTCCACGCGCGATCAATAGCGTGCTTGTCGGCGAGAAAGAACTCTCCGCCAAGGGATTTGCCGTCCCGGTCGAGCAAATCCTTCATCGCCTTCTCGCCTGCCAGCGCATGGTTTGATGACGGGAACGGATCGCGCTTTTCGGCGAAGGTTGAGTTCTCAATGTGCCATACGAAGGCGCAGGCAGGCAGTGCTTTGTTATGGGCATCACGCCGGGTTTCAGGGCTGGCTGAGAATCCGACCTTCACGATTGAGCGACCCTCAGCGCGGTATCCGAGGAAGCTGTCCTCGTTACCGTGGAGACGCAGGATGTAGAGGTGCTTCGGAACTTCCGCCTCACGAACCATGTAGCCGTATTGAGATACCGGCCCCGGCCTGCTTGGAGACAGCACAAGTGTCGCTGGCCCGGGGCAACTGCGGTTCGATCGGTTCGCCATCGTAAACAGGAATTTCTCCACCAGAGTGAGGTCGAGTAACCGGCGCGCTTCGCTTGGAGTGAGACGCATGCATCGTGCACCTATCGCCCGCGCATTCTTGGCGCTGTAGGTTTCGGGAGCGAAATCCTCGATGGTCGGACGGCATTCGGGTGGCACCCGCCACCCACGAGTCAGCTTGACTGCATGGAGCCATTTGTCCCGGCGATCTGGATCGGCACGCTCCGCTTCAACGCGATCAGGTGAAAGAAAGTCCCATTTCGTGCCGATGCGGTGTGAGACTTGCTGAACCCCCAGCACCTTGCCGCGCAAATTCACAGGTGCTTTGCCAGCGGCATATACAACCACCAGAGCGCCCGGTTTGCTCCCATTAAGGAAACCAGTGCGCATTTTCGGATCGGTGAAGCCCAGAAAACCCCAACTTTCGGTGGTGAAGCCATAGAGACTGGTCAGCCACACTTCTGGCGGGTCGCTCAAGATCGCAGATTTGGGATCGAGCATGGCATTGCCTGCGATGCCGCTCTCATGCGCTTTCACAAATGAATCGACGCTTCCATAGGTCTGAACAGCCTTGGTAGGCGCAATCTGGCTGATGACACGGCCATCCGTAGTCCAGCCATGAGCCTCGAACATCCCATTGAGTCCGCCATAGAGATCGCTCGCGATCTGATTGATCGCTTGCTTATCCCATCCGGGTTGGCGGCCTGCTTGCGTCATTTAGCTCAATCTTTCGTCGCTCTTTGCCGAAAGGCATTTTCAGTCCATTTTTGAAGGCTCACCTGCTCAATCCGTCTTTCCAATCAAAACTCGATCAAAACAAATTTGTGCGCTTTCCAGAGGGAATTCCCTCTCTTTCGTTTCCAAAGCTGGCTTTTGAAGCTCCAAAATCAAAACACGATCAAAACTTTCCACAGGCTAAGCCCAATGCGGAACATATCCAGCACGCGGATGCTCTGGGTCGGCGGGACGAATTTGTCCTTCGTCCAAGGCTAAGCGGATAACCGCTGAGGCTTGCGAAGCATTGTGTTCGACAATCCCAAAGCGTTCACGCAAGCTCGAATTCGTCATCCGCTCACCGCTGACATATTTGAGCGCCGCATGCTGATAGCAGGCGCGCACGCGTTCTTCTTGCGTCATGTCTGCGAAGCGGCGAGGGGCAAACAGCGTGGCGCGCACGGCGGTATCGACATTCTTAAAATCGGGCGGAGGCAATTGGTGCAACTCAGCCGAAGCCAAAACTTTGTCGATCCCGGTCCCTTGCTCCTCACAAAGCCGCATCCGGCGCATCAAGGATGCAAGAGCTTCGTTCCGCGAGCGCGGCGGTGAATCGAGGAACCGATCCGGGCTGACCAAGGGCTCGCCCGGATTGGTGATCTCAAGCCGATCCTTGAACAATTCGATCAGTGGTCCAGCGCCCGTGATCGTCATGTCTTGGTGGATCAACGCGTTGGCGATCAGTTCGCGAATGGCGATCGAGGGATAGAGCGGTTCCTCCTCCCTGAACGCCTTGCCGATATGTTCATTGTTGGGCAGCAGACCGTCGATGTAATCGGCGAGGCCAGCAAAGCCGCAGGCATAGCCCTTCTGCCCGTCGCGACGGTGAGTCACTTTGGTCGCGCGGTTGTTCCCCTCATAGGCGACGAACCGAACACCCTTGCGTGCGATCGAAGGCGAAAAGTCAGCCAACTGCTTGGCAAACAGGATCGCGCCGAGATTGGTGATGTTCCACTTCCCGCCCACATCGGCCTCGATCAGGCGATCAGACTTCAAGCGATCGAAGATGCCGTCCCGATTATCAGGTAGGGGTTGGCCCGTGAGTTCGAAATAGCTGGTGTGATCCAGCTTCGCCAACACCTCATCACTACTGAGGAACTGTGCAGCCACGCCGGTTTCCCATGCGTAAGGTTGGAGCTTTGACCACAAGAGCTTCTGTCGTTCCGGGTGATCGGCGAGGCGAGGTGTGGCGCTACCGATGCGAACATAAGCCGTCCGGTCGAATTCGACCGGGCTCGTGGCCGCAGCGGGTATTGCCAACAAGACGAGCCGGTGTCCGTGATAGTCAAGGCTTTTGAAGCCAAAAGCGATTGCTGGTTGCAGGTGTTGGCTTAGCCAGAATTCGAGTGGCTGATCCTTATGCTTGGCAGATGAGGGCTCAAACTTCGTGCCCACAACGGCATGATCGCCGTCCCGAATCCCCCAAACGACATAGGCGAAATGCTGGTCAGCAAGTCGCGCAGCGTTAGACAGGGCAGAAATCAGCTTGCCGATCATCTCAGCGCTATCGTTGTTTTCTTTGAACTCGGCCCAAGTCGCTTCGGCAGGCAGTGCGCGCAAATCGTCGATTAGAGCAAGCTGGCGCATTTGCTCTGCGGGAGGAGCGGGTGGAGGCGGAGGAGGAGGTGTCGCGTTGTCAGTCATGCAGCCGCCTTTTTGCCGGTCATCTTTGTGTAGAGTTCGAACAGCTTTTCGAGCCGCTCGGTATCGTTGCGGAATCGGCGACCGATGTAGATGCGTTCGAGCACTTCGTCGTTCTCGTCATGGGCGCGGCGAAGGTCGTCGGGCATGTCCTCTGGATCGTAGAGGTCAGCAATAGTCGCCGGGAAATGCGCCTCGCGTGCGAGGAGGATTTTCTCGGCACAGCGGGTAAGATCGGACTTGTTCTGTTCGGTGAGTTTTGGCAGCGGAAATGTATTCCAACCCAAAGTGTTTGAGTAAGAGAAGCGCATCTCAAGGCGGACGCACACAGCGCCGACCCAGACCCAGTGGAGCCTTGATGCTATCAACGCCATATTCCACAGAGGGGCATCATAGATTACAAAAGCCTTAGCGTAAATAATTGCGTCGGCAGTCAATATTCCTACGGGCAAGTAAGGCCGTCGCTCCGAGCTAACAGCCGGAACAATTATAGAATATTCCTTGGCAACACCTTGAATCTGACGAAATTTGTGTGAAAATTTTGCATAATCACGGGTAGATTCGGCCTGACTCGCAAGGCGCATAGCTCGAACGCCGTCAATGCGCTTTGCGATGCTGGGAATCGCCATCGCCTCGCTCAAACGATGATCGGCGATCCAGAGACAAAACCGACTCAGCCCTCTAATATACTCAGCAGCGCCAAAAAACCGTCTCACAAAGTCCGTTTCTTGGGTCTGAGTTAACCCAAGTGCCGCAACCTCATCTCTTTCTAATAGTAGGTGTCCGCCGTCTGTGGGCTTGTTGCCCCATACCATTTGGCTTTGCTGACCAAGAGGGGTTCTTGCCGTATCCACAATAACATCATCGCTTGCGACCAAATAGGCATTTATGTTTGCGACATCCTTGCCAACCATCGTCCCATCGTCTGCGCTACTGTAAAGGCGAATGACCGAGGGCGCTGCACTGCACATGCCAACAATCACCACGGTCACTCCGGCGTTATAGCTGGCCAAATTGCTCCATTTGAAGCTTGAGTATGCGAAGGATATCCTCTGGCCAGTAGCAAATATCAACGGCCAAAGAATGGCAACCTGCTGTCCTTGATTTATCGAATTTGTCGCAACAAACGCGGTGCAACATTCTGAATATGAACTATATTCCGCAGCTTTCATGAACCATCCCGCGACATAATCAAGCGACTTCCAACTTGTCGTTCTTCCCTTGAAGATGTGCTCGATGTCAGATTTTTGCTCGTGCGTTTGCCATGTCGAACCTTTGTAAGGTGGGTTCCCGCAGATGTATGTCTCCCCGCCCGCATTCTCGAAGTCGATCTCGGACTGGTCGAGCGGCGTCTCGAACAGGTCGTCACCGCGCACCTTCACTCCTGTCCCGGTCGGCGGGCAGATGCTCAGCCAATCGAGTCGCAGCGCGTTGCCGCAGGTGATCCAGTTCTCGGAATTGAGCGGCAGGAACTCGGCCAGCGCTTCCTTCTGCCCGCGATAGAGGACATCGCACTGATACTCGGCGATGATGAGCGCAAGGCGCGCGATCTCAGCAGGAAAATCGCGAAGCTCGATGCCCCGGAAGTTGGTGAGCGGGATTTCGGTCCGGCGATCGGCTCGCCGCGCCGCTTGTTGATCTCCGCCTCGATCGCCCGCATCTCCTTGTAGGCGATGACGAGGAAGTTGCCCGAGCCGCAGGCCGGGTCGAACACCCTGATCCGCGCCATGCGGCTGCGCAGGTTGAGGAGCTTGCGCCCATTGTCGCCCGCCTCATCCAGCTTGGCCCGCAGATCATCGAGGAACAACGGGTTGAGCACTTTCAGGATGTTCGGCACCGAGGTGTAGTGCATGCCGAGCGCGCCGCGCTCATCATCATCGGCCACCGCCTGAATCATGCTGCCGAAGATGTCTGGATTGATCTTGATCCAGTCGAGGTTGCCGATGTGGATCAGGTAGGACCGGGCGATCTTGCTGAAACGGGGAACCTCAATTGAGCCGCTGAACAACTGCCCGTTCACATAAGGGAAGCCATCCGCCCAGCGCGCGATCCCTTCCTTCTCGCGATCGGTGATCTTGGTGTTCATTGCGCGGAACAGTTCTTGGATCACCTCAGGGTGTTTCGCGTCCCCGGCGCTCATCTTCTCGACCGTCGCGGTGAAGCGATAGCTGGGGTGGAAGATGTCGGTGTCCTCGGCGAAGAAGCAGAAGATCAGCCGCGCCATGAAGTGGTTCATGTCCGGGCGGCGTTCGGCTGGCCCAGTCAGGATTATCCTTGAGCAGTTCGACATAGAGCCGGTTGAGCCGCCCGGTCGCCTTGATGTCGAACGAGCTTTCGCGAATCTGCTCAACCGTGGTGATCCCGGCGAGCGGCAGGAAGAAGCCGAAATGCTCAGGGAAATCGGCATAGTCGCAGGCGACGGTTCCGCCGCCCGTGAGGTCTTCCGCTTGGAACGAATCCCCATCGGTGGCGACGATGAACTTGGCCTTGTCCGTCTTCGGGCTATCCCGCAGCGCCGAAAGCGTCGCCTCAACCGCGCCGGGATCGCAGGTCGCGATATGGATGTTGTTGCGTTGAAGCACGCCGCCGGGAGGTCGGACTGGTTGGTGTTGCCCTTCCGCAGGCGGTCGATCGTGGTGTTCTTGTTCCCGAAGGCGGTGAGGAACTGAAAGGGGAACTCAGCCCGGTCAAAGGGCTCAGCGCGAGTTGGGATACGGCTTCTTCGATTTCTACGGGGTTCATGGCTCACCTTAGGGTGGGCATCGATTATAGCCAAGGGCACCTCCTGCGCCTCGAATATTCCAAGGCAGATGATGACGAAGGATCAGCCCAGCTTCGAGGCCCACCGATCCGCTGATCACAAATCCGTTCAATTCCAAGTCGGGAGGGCGGGCAAATAGTATGTTGATCTCTTGCCCTCTTCCAGAGGCGAAGAAGCATGGCTTTCACGCGCTGGTTCGTCGTCTGAGTTGGGCCGGGGCGCGCGTAGCCGTTGAGCCGCTGCGCCAACGAGCGGGTGGCGACGCCGACATATTGCACCACGCCATCTTGGACGAAGGCATAAACACCCGCCTGCTTCGGGAGGGCGGGCATGACCAAACCGGCAGGAGTGCGGTCAATCTTACCACTTATCTCAAATCCTCCCGCCGATAATTCGGCGGAATATAGGACGGGCTTGGGTGGTCGGGCCCCTGAGGCGCTGGAACTTTTCCCGTGCGATCTTTCAGGAGGCCCGCTTTCTGGCAGACATTGTAAGCGAACTGATACCGCACATTCAGGGCGCGGGCGATCTCGGGGACAGTTTGGCCAGCTTGGGCAAGCGTCCTGATTTGCTCTGACTTGTTCATCCCACCACGCCCCTGTTCAATGTCGGCTTCGCATCAGTCGATGCTGCTCGCGATCCGTGGCATGATAGGCTGTCACCAGACAGCCATCGGCCATAACGAGGCGCTTTCCCTTAACTTTCTGCACGCGTTTCCGAAGACCACGAAGCGCTCGTTTGGCGCATTCAACATCCTTTTCTCGGACGAGTATTCCTCCCTCGACCTCTGATCCGAAGGCCAGAATAATTTCCAGATCGGTGGGAGGATCGCCCTTTGGGCCATGCGCGTGACGGCATGGGTTGTCAGTAACAGGTCATTCATCGTCGACCCCCAGTTCAAACATGAGCGCATCGACATCGATAAGTTTGCGCAGTTCCAGCTTGCCGGTCTCAATCGCCCAATGGGCGACTGCATTGGGGCCTTGCTCGCGAACTTCCTTCGGCAGTTCATGCAAAGGCGCATAGCCATCGACGATCTTCTGCGCGGCCTGTTCGTCGCCGCCGACGAGTTCGAGCGCTTCGGTCTTGCCAAGGGTGTAGCCCGGTTGGCTCCAATGGGGCGACCAGTGCTCGAAATCTACATCATCACCAAGGGACGCGGAGATGGATTTCAGGAACTGAGCCATCGGGTTTTGCTCACTCTCTTCGTAGCCAACCCTTACAGAATTGTCGGAAATCTGTTCGCCAAACAAATCGCGATTTGCAATCGAGCGTCGCTCTTCATCTAGAATATCACTACCGCGCCAGTGGTCGGTGAGCACACCGCTGAGGTGATTTGGTGCTGCTGCGCCTGACAGGGCGTCAAGATTAGCTTCGATCTCAATCACCCGCTCCATTCGGTGCTTCAAGCTCATCTCTGCTGCCCATCGAAAAAGCAAAGGAGCGAGATGCAGGATATGGTTTGGCCTAACGCCATAACGCGCCGCCGTCAGATGCAGCGCATTGCGCGCGTCATTGGCCATTCTGATATTCATCTGGCTTTTGGGGGAAAGCGGCGAACGCTCAATCTCATCGATGTCGGAGCCGGTCAGTTCGTCGGGTTCAACGCCAAGCGCTTTTGCAAGTTTGCGAAGCGTGGACGGTCGCGGATTTGTCCGCTTCCCCGTCTCGATCTTGCTTATCGTGCCCCTGTCCACCTTTGACTTTACGGCGAGTTCGTCGAGGGTGAGGCTCTTCTTCTCACGAAGCACTCGCAGTGCTTTGGGATTTATCTCTGGCATGGCATTATCTCCAATGCCGAGATATTACGCCGTTAATATGATACCATTCAATAGGCATATCTGTGGCTTATTGGTAAAAATACCGCATTCATAAATCACAGTTTTGGCATTTGTGCCTATGTCACACCGCCTAAGCCCAACTCGGCGCAATTCAGTAGCGGTCGGTGAGCTTCGGTATAGGCGTCCCGTAGGCGAAAACGGGCGATTTCAGATCACAGGAGGCAAAAGCCACCACTCTGGCTCGCTATCCTCCCAGTCGTCGCTCGCCTGCACGAGTTGCAACCAATCGCCGGTCAGGCTGATCGGGAACCGACAGGCCACCTTGGCCTCGTTCCGATAACCGGCGAGGTGGAAATCGCCGTAGAGCCGGTCGCAGCCGGAACAGCCGTTGCTGAGGTAGCGCTCATTACGGGATCGGCTGTAGCGGACTTTCAGGTGGCTCTGATCAAAGCTCGGTGGAAGGTGGTCTCGCACTTCACGGATGAGTGAATTGTATGGAGTTAGGTCGAGAAGGGAGACATCGACCCTCGCCCCTGCGACTTGGAGTTCTACGCCGACGATGATGTCAGTGATGACACCGCATTTCTCGCAGTCCGCCTCGGCAACCAAAACTTCGGCTTCCGCATCTGCGCCAATCTCAGTGATCCGGCCCCATTTCAGTCTCTGGGTAAATGCCGCCGACAGGAACTCGTGCATCGGCAGGACGGCCTTCCACCCCTGCTGACTTAGCCGGTCATTCCGAGTCATCCTCCTCCATTGATACGGAAGGAGGGCATGAAACCCATCTACTATCGTGCCACCAATGCAGACCGCTGGAAGCTCTTCGACGACCGGGAAGCCCGTTTGGCGGAGCAGCCAAAGACCTCTAACCCCGGAATTGCGATATCGTTGCTGCCGCCGCAGGGTTTCATCATCCACCTGCCCCGACCACTGGATTTCGATCGCAACCCTAGCGTTTCCCTTGGTTGCAAGAACATCAGCCCGCCATGACTTGCCCGATGGAGAAATGCCCGCGACTTCGGTCGCGGCATGCCACCCACAAGATCGCGCCGCTTCGACGGCCAGCATTTTCAATTGGCGATGCTCTTCACCTTCATCTGCGGTGAGACAGGGGCCGACCTTTTTGTGCGCGAAGAATTGAGTGCCTCGCTTGGATTGCTTGAGCACTACACCCGCATCGCAGCACGGCATCCGAAGGTGGCACGACTGACGGTTCTGAGCTTTGAGGGCCACCCATTGATCGGCATTCAGGTCGAAAGCCTGCAATCGCTGTCCGCTCCCATTCAAGCAACTGAGAGGCATAAGGAATTGTTCTCACGCTGTGGCGGAATTGTGCCCTTTATCGGTTGTCACGAATCTCTTCCAATCTCTCAATGATCTTACCCAACTTAACGCGGAAGTTTCGCAATACTGCTCGTTTGCGAGACTGGGAGGGGCCGACTTCGTTGTGCAAATGTGCAACCATCGAGGCGATTACATCAACATTGTGTTCGAGGGCCTGCAAGTTTCTCCGCACCTCAGGTAACGATATATAGGCCGTCAGAGCCTTGAAGTGCTCGGGCTCTTGGCCTGCCCCGCGATGTGCGTCTCTCCGATTAAGGCTCAATCCCACGAGAGCGTCGTTTCGACCATGACGGCGCAAGGCAAAGTGAGCGAATTGATGCCGGGTGAGCGTAAACATGTCGATCATGCCGAGCATTTTACCAAGGTTCTCTTCATGATCAGCGCGCAGGCGCAAGTCGCCCATCCGCCTTCGGACCTCGGGGATTATCTCACTTTCGCGCAGCGCTTTCTTGGATGGACGGACGGCTTCGCCAGCATCGTATTCGATGAGGTCGAGCAAGGTGCGGAGGCTGAAATCCGCGTATGCTCGGCCCTGTATTACACGAGCGATCAGAATGTGGTCGGCTTCTTCCAATGGCGGAAGGTGCTGAAACCAATCTGGCCCGCCATTCTCGATTTCTGAAAGGGCAGCTCGCCCTTCGCGCTCGATTTCTTCGATAGGTCTCACAGCTTTTGCCTCAGGCCCGCCCGCGCAGCCCAAGCTCCGACAGCGCCACCTCAACCTCTGGCTTCATCGTCCAGCGGTTGTCCGACGAGAGGTCTGCGAGAATGCCCGAGTAGAAGTCGGCTGCGCGGACTTCTGATTTCGGTGCGGGCCAGAGGTAGATCGCCCGGTTGAAGCACATCGTGCCGAAGTGCATGTGCCATGACTGAGCGCCCCATCCCAATGCCTGCGATAGCTCGGTCGAAGTCGAGCCGGGGCGATCGAGCAAGACCTGAATGATCTTGGCTTCGGTTTCGGTCATCGGTCTCACCCGGAACGCTTCGACGACACGCGCCGACACCTCCATACCATTGAGGCGATCAACCAAGGCTTTGTGCTCGGCCTCCTCGACATCACCCAGCGCGACGATGACCTTGGTCGCTGCCGCCTTCTGCTCCGCAATGTCGGAATGAGGAGCTTCTCGGCGTTGGCGCGAACGCGCTCGCGCTCCTGCTGTGACATACCGGGCAGGCCCGCGATGATCTTGTCGATGTTCACTGCCCAACTCCCATTTCCTCGATCCATGCCCGGTATTCATCGGCATGCGACCCTTCGTAATTGTCCATCCCCGGCTTGGTGAGCCAGCCATTGGGGGACGCGTAACTGTAGATGCTGCGGACGGGCCGCTCATGCCATGAGATGTTGAATGCGCCGAGCTTTACGAAAAAGGTCAAACCGGCGTTCTGAGGCAGGTTGTCGTGAACCCACCATGCTAACGCCTGCCAGTGGCCGGTGCGCTCGAAATAAGGGATGAAGCTGTGCACGACGATGCACGCGGTTGCGCCCATGCCGTCATTGGCATCACGCCGATCCCAGATGTGAGCCGCATAGTTTGCCTCATTGCGAGCGCAGTTGTGCTTGCCCACGCCCGCCTCATTTACAGCGCAGGATCGGAAGGCCGATCGGATTGAGATGCGGCCCAGCTTGGCCCAGATCGGCTCAAGCAATTCTTCGCAAAGCCGCGTGCCAGCAGCGATCGCAAGGTCGGGGTCATCGGGAATGTTCGGAATGCCATAGTGGTTGGCGATCTCCGAATAGAGCATATCCCGCATGAAGAAGTTCTCAGACAGCCGCACCCGGCCAAGGTCTTCCAGCGCTGTGACTGATCCGGGTCGCCGCATTGCGAATCCTACAAGTGATTGACTCCTTGCGTCCTATCATGCCGAATTGAGAAATGGCGACTAAGTTCACTCGACCGCAACTCACCGCAGATGGCTTTGTAGGATGGGTAACATTCGACCAATTGCGGAACGCTGATCCTTGCCCCGATATCGGCGGTGTCTATGTCGTCGTCCGCGCGGACAACTCAGCCCCGCAATTTCTCGATCGCAGTTGCGGCGGTTGGTTCAAGGATCGAGACCCCACGGTCAGGCTAGACGATCTCAAGGCCAATTGGGTGCCGGATGCCGAGGTCGTCTATATCGGGAAGGCGAACAGCATTCGCCGCCGTCTTTGAGAGTTTGCCAAGTTTGGTGCCGGTCAGAAGATTGGCCATTGGTGTGGGCGGCTTATCTGGCAATTGCGGGAACCGAGCAGCTTGCTCGTCGCATGGAAGCCGACGCCCGGACTCGACCCGCTCGCACATGAGGCGCAACTGATCGCCGTGTTCCGGGGAGATTATGGCAAGCCGCCCTTTGCGAATGACCCGCATCGGTTGGGTGGCTGACCGATTGCTGCGTAAAGGGATCACGCACTGAATATGACTGAAATCGACACTTACTACCCGATTTGCTCAAGTGATTACCCAGCGGATTTCGTCGAGACGATCACCTCAGCCCTGACTGCGATCTGCGACAAAATGAGCCCCGAAGCATTCCGCACATGGCTCATGGACGAGGGCAAAGCGTCAGACACCTGATGCATCCGGCGGTCGGGCAAGTGACGGAGAGTCTGGCTCACCGGCTAAATACCATATGGAACTTCCGATCTCTCGCGCCGCACTTACGCTCCTCACCTCCCGCTTCAATCGCGACATCATTGTCGCCGATACCGTTTCCACCCCGCTCCAAGCAAACGAGTGCCCCGAGCAATTCGGCGACGAACTTCGACAGTGGTGCAGCCGCCGCTGTCAGGGGCGCTGGAAGCAGATCGGACGCGGTGCTCAAAAGACGGTGGTGATTGGGCTCGAGTCACTGCTCGATGCTGCCATGTTTCGTGAATCTGCTGTCCGCGATTGCCTCGCTGTGATCGGGGGCAACCGCCGCCGCTGCGCCGCTCACTGAACGCCATTGCGGGCGAATGCCGCGTTGGTCGCTCAAATATCTACGGTTGCTGGGAAGCCCTTGACGATCCGGGAGAACCACTCGACAGGATCGACGCCCATTGCCTGTGCGATCGCGTAAAACTCCACTACATCTACCCGCCTTTGGCCGCGTTCGATGTTGCTGATGTAGGACTGATCCTTGCCGAGCCGAGCGGCTAGCTCCGTCTGATGCAATCCATGATCTCGCCTCGTCTGGGCAAGTGCATTCACCAATACGCGGTGGGCATCCGTGAATGCAGATTTGGACATCCCGGTTGACTACATGCGATAATCGCATATGCATTTTTCGCATATTTGGAGACTTAGTGGGCTGGGCGCTCACTGATCCCAGTCAATCGTAGATCAGCCAAAGGGACGAGATGGCTTCATTGATGATGACTTCACCACTTAAGCTTCGGCGAAGGTGTCTTACATTCTGCACTGGCGGTCCCTTTGCCTTTATCCTCGCGGCTTTGGTTGGACTGAGTTTCAGTGCTCCGGTGAACGCCGATGATGCGGACCTCGGGGCTTTCTTTGGACAATCGTCTTCCATCGACTGCATGCTCTTGGCCCACATGTCGCCGACGAGCACCCGCGAACTCTTTTGGGCGGCTTATATGAAGCACCGTCCGGGTGTAGTCGCTTTGAACTTTCAAACATTTCCGGTTTCTCACCGCCCAATTCCCCGGAAGGCTAAGATGGCATTCTATGGCCGGAATCACGAAACCATCGCGGTGGTGGACTTGCTGATGTCGCCGCCGTCTGCCGCCGCCGACATCCCGCTTCCGGCATTCCTAAGGTGGCTTCGCGAGGGAGGCCAATACGCATGGCTTTATCAAGAAAGCCGCGATGGTCGAAGCTTTGGCGAAGTGATTGATCAGCGCGCATATGACGGCGATCGCGCTTACCCTTGGTTTCAACAATGCATTGCCAAATTGACGCGAAACTAGGTCGTGCCGCCGCCCCCTGAGCCACCGAAGCACTCAGATCGAGGTCGAGGCCGCGAATCCGCGAATACCGCTCCTCCATCGGGCCGACCTCAGCGCAGCCATCCTGTGGAGTATGGTGCCCCGTCCTTCGCTGAGAAGGGCTGCATGGCGCTCTTCGCGGCCATCCTTGTGCTTGCGCTGCTTTGGCTGGCCCTCCTCTATGTCGGAGTGCCGCTTGGAATCATCGGCTGTTGCGTTGCCGCCTATCTTTTCAAAGATAACTCGGAGGGCGCGGACTATCTCGATCCGACCGAAGCCAGTCGCGATCGTCGCAATGCGGTGATCATCGCCGGGGCCTCAGCGGCACTCATCATAGCATCCCTCACGGGCAACTACTTCAACAAGGATGCGCCACTGCACGCTTGGCTGACCGGGAAAGCCGAATCTGCAATCAACCAGCAAGGAGACGATTGAATGGCCAGAACGCCGATCAAGGACCGCAACCACCACACGCTGGGCTACATCGAAGACCTTGGCGGCGGAAAGCAGAAGGCGCTTAGCGCGAGCTACCACACGCTCGGCTATTACGATCCGGGCACGAACAGCACCAAGGACGCGTCCCATCGGACGATCGCGAAGGGCAATGTGCTGTCGGGGCTGATTTACGATCAGCGGTGAGAGGCTGCGATGGATATGATCGAAATCGGCAGCGACGGTGAGAGGATCGTCCTGACTTTCAAACCCGAGACCGGACAATCGACCACTTGCCGCGTTCTGCCGCACGATGCCGTTGCCCTCGGTTGCCTAATGCTCAGAGCTTGCAATCTCAGACAAACGGTCACAATCGAAGTCCCGAGTCTGGCATTGAAGGTGGAGGGCGGCAGGCGTTCGCAGGCGTGGCTCACGATGAGCCACGACGGCCAACCCAACCTAACTGCATGTCTCGAAACCTCGCGAATCCGAGAAGTTGGACGGCGCATCCATGACCAGTATCTTCGGGCGATCGATGCGATCGGCGATGGCGCAGAGCGCTCGATCTATGTGCGGCAGGTTTCCTACTATCGCGTCGAGGCTTGAGCCTGCGCCCCAGCGCCACCCCCCAAATGCGTTGAGCATGTGCGAATGTAGCCCGCGCTGAATCAAACCTCGAAGCGCGGAAAATTGGCCATGGCCTTGGCAAGGGCCTCTACTGCCCACTCGCCATACTCTTCGCCCTCCGTGCGTGTTGCGTGGCCTTGAATGGCGTCTCTGACATCAGCTTCGATCCCTGCCGATCTCGCCCGCGTCTTCCAAAGGTGCCGCCAAGCGTGGTTGGGCCGAACTGACTTGTCGCTGATGCCACATTCGGCGCGCACCCATGAGCCGACGCGATCGGCAACAACGGTAGGCATACGGCCCGTTTCATAGAACAATGGCCCTTCACCTGCGTCCTTCACCATATCGAGGAATCCAATCTCGATGAGATGGGTATGAACAGGCACCAACCGCGCTTCGCGGTTTTTTACTGTTCCGGCCTCGGGCGTGACGCGGACTACCCAATGCCCTTGAATCTTTTGAACATCACTCCCCCTAAGCTGTGCGATTTCCCCAACCCTTGCCCCGGAGTAAGCACACAGCCAAGGAACCCATTGCCTTGCCCGAACTCCGAGCAGAGTAGCTTTGACGCTCGAATACCCTAAGGCTGCACGCAGAATAGTGGTGGCTTCGTCTGGCGTGAACCCTTTCTCGCGAGTCTTGGTCTTTTTCGGGACCGCCACGGAAATGTTCGCAGCCGGATTGGTCGGCAATTTGCGGTTCGCAACGCCCCAGCCAAAGACTGCCTTAACGCCAGCCAGATAGGTATTCTTCACTGTTCCGGCACCGGCATTTCCGGTCAGGAGACTGGTCTTCCAAGCCACGATGTTTTCGGGCGTGATGCGCGTCGCGTCATCATGGCCGACATATGCAGTCAATGCTTCCATTACTCGCGTCCACCTTGTCAGTGTCGCGGGCGGTGGCTGTCGCTCAGCAGCGTAACCATCAAGCAGATCGGTGGTGCTGACCTTTTGGCGCGAGACAGGCGCGTTAGACGGAGCGAACTCGATCGGGGCTGCGCCAAAGTCGCCAAATTGAGCCGCCTCCTCTGCATCAAGGATGGCCAGTAGCATCTGTGCAAAGTTGCTGCGCATCGTGACCATTGCGGGATGAGAGGTTTCGATCTCCATGCCATTGCTAGCCAGAACGGTCAGGATCGTGGCATCGTGTTCGCGTGGGAGCATTCCTGACGACAATTTTTGACGAAGCCGGAAGCGCTTTCGACCCAATTCGCCGTTGCGCTCCATCCATGCGCTGATCTGTTCTGGTTCAGAGGGGAATCGGTCTCCGGGCGTATTGAATCGTTCTGATCGAACCCGGGCAATCTCAGCGTCTCGCCAGCGGCCCAGAGCAGCGATTGCACGGTGCGGATCGAGGGGGACTGGTGGCGGGATCGGTTTTCGAGCGCGTTCAATTTGCGCTTTGAACTCGTCGATAATGCCTGCCGCCACCCGATTAGCTTCGGCTTTCGAGACCTTCCCCAGCCTTCTGGTCAGATTGGATTTGCCGATGCGTTCCCGGCAATCAAGCGGGACCACAACGCGAACTTCCCATTGACCATTGCTTGCTTGTCGAAGGTGAGTCATCAATCGCATTTGTAGCATCACTTTGTAGCGGGTGTCCCGCAGAAGGTGACGCTTTTACAATAATTTGTTCTATTTCCGTGGGTTGGATTGCCGTCATTTCAGACTTCAATCCTCCCCAGCAGCACCAGCCGCGCCGCGGTCCGCCTCAGTGCGGCATGACCGAGTATTCGGACGCCGCCTTTGCAGCCAGTTCGCGGTTGATCTTGCCCCCGTCGCTGGAGCCATAGATCCAGGCGACCGAATGCGAAAGCGGCGGCAATCCCTAAAAAGACATAGCGCATGGGCCTGCTCCGGTTACACAGCTGCCCTGGTCGCGGACCAGTCTGGCAAAGCTTGGTGAACGCGCCGTTCGGGCTTGCGGTAAGCGACAATTAAGCCTGTTTCAGGTCAGCCCATTCGGGATGACGCTGGAAGGCGGCGGCGACATAGGAGCATTCCGGCACCACTTTGAAGCCTTGCCCTCTGGCATCGTCGACCAGCGCCTCGACCAGCCGCGCCGCCACCCCGCGCCCGCCGATCGCGGGCGGCACCAGGGTATGCTCGGCAACCCGCGCCGCGCCGCGTTTGACCCAGGTGAGTCGGCCAACGTGCTCGCTTCCGGCAACATGGGCGCGGTATTCGCCGGCATTGTCGTCGCCGTGGCGGGTGATGGTGACCTGCATGAACAGTGCTCCTGCGCTTGACGGAGACCTTGCCCCCTTCCATGCAAGATGGCGATGCAGTTCCTTTCCGACAATGCCGCCGCGGTGCACCCCCGGGTCTGGGCCGCGATGCAGGCCGCCGACAACGCCGATGCACCCTATGACGGCGATGCGCTCAGTCAGCGCCTCGACGCGGCTTTCGCTGACCTGTTCGGGCGGCCCTGCGCGGCGTTGTGGGTGGCCACGGGCACGGCCGCCAATTGCCTCGCGCTGGCCACCATGGTCCCCCCGCACGGCGGGGTGATCTGCCACCGCGAGGCCCACATCGAGACCGACGAATGCGGCGCGCCGGGGTTCTATACGCACGGCGCCAAGCTGATTCTCGCAGAAGGGGATGCAGCCAGGCTGACCCCGCGGACTATCGGAGCGGCGCTCGGCGCGATCCGCGGCGATGTCCATCAGGTTCAGGCCCACGCGATCTCGATCACCCAGGCGAGCGAGTATGGCCGGGTCTACACCGCGGCCGAGGTGGCAGAGATCGCCGCTTTCGCCAAAAGCCGCGGCCTGGCGTTGCACGTCGATGGCGCGCGCTTTGCCAATGCAGTCGCGCACCTGGGCTGCACCCCGTGGCAGGCCTGCGCCGGGGCTGCGGCATTATCGTTCGGTTGCGTCAAGAACGGCGGGCTCGGCGCCGAAGCGCTGGTGTTTTTCGACGAAGGCTTGGCCGAACTTGCCCGCCTCAACCGCAAGCGCGCCGGGCACCTGCAATCGAAGGGCCGGTTCCTTGCGGCGCAAGTGCTGGCCATGATCGAGGACGGGTTGTGGCTCGACAATGCCCGCGCCGCGAATGCCGCCGCGCAGGAACTGGCCGCTGCGGCGGGTGCGCGGCTGCTCCACCCGGTTGAGGCCAACGAGGTGTTCCTGACCATCACCATGGCCGAGCGCGAGGCGCTGCGCAGCCAGGGCTTCGCCTTCTACGACTGGGGCGATGACGCCGCCAGGCTGGTCACCGCCTGGAACGCCAACCCCGATCATGTTGCCGCGCTGGCCCGCGCCATCGCAAACCTGTGAGCGGCGACACGGCTGCGCCCGCCAGTCAGAGCCGCAACATCGCTGCCTTCATTCTGCTTTCGCTGGTGTGGGGTTCGACCTGGCTGGTCATCAAGGACCAGATCAGCGTGGTTCCCGCAGCCTGGTCGGTAACCTGGCGGTTCCTGCTGGCCGGCACGGTCATGCTCGGGCTCTGCCGGTTGCGCGGGGAGAAACTGGCCTTGCCCAAGGAGGCGGTGGGGCTGGTCGGGGCAATCGCGCTGTGCCAGTTCGTACTCAACTTCCAGTTGGTCTATGCCTCGGAATTGTACCTCACCTCAGGCCTGGTCGCGGTGCTGTTTGCGTTGATGCTGGTACCCAATGCGGTGCTGGCGCGGCGGTTCCTGCAGATCCCGATCGGAGGCCGTTTCCTTGGCGGCAGCGCGGTAGCGCTGGCCGGGGTTGCACTGCTGCTGGCCCACGAATACCGCGCTGCACCGGCGGGAATGAATGTGATTGCCGGGATCGCGCTGGCGGTTGCGGCAATGCTCAGCGCTTCGCTTGGCAACGTGCTACAAGCCACCCAGGCCGCCCGCCGCATCGCCGTGTTGCCGCTAGTTGGCTGGGCGATGCTGCTGGGCGGCCTGGGCAATGCGGCCTTTGCGGGCGCGGTATTCGGCGCGCCGCAGTTTGATCCGCGCCCGCAATACTGGCTGGGCCTGACCTATCTCGCACTGGTTGGTTCGGTGCTGACCTTCCCGCTTTACTCAAAGCTGCTGCGCGATTGGGGGCCTGGCAAAGCCGGGTTCAACGGGGTTGTAGTGCCGGTGGTGGCGATGGCGCTCTCCACCCTGTTCGAAGGCTACCGCTGGACTACGCTGGCGGCGGGCGGGGCGCTGTTTGCCCTGGCCGGATTGCTGATCGCGCTATCGGGCCGCAAGGCAGGCGCGTAGCCCTTCACGGTAGCTTGGGTAACCTGGCACCCAGCCCAAGACCCGCTTGGCCTTGAAGTTGGAGACGCGGCGATTCTCAGCATAGAAGGCGCGGGCCTGGGGGGAGAGGTTGGCGTCGCCTATATTCTGGAGCGATGGCGGTACGAGCCCGAGCAGCCGGCAAGCTTCCTCGATCACGCTGTTGCCGCTGCTAGGGTGGTCGTCGGCGAGGTTGTAGGCGCCTTGTGGAGCGTTGAGTGCCTTTGTGCACCCTTGAACGATGTCATCGACATGGACCCGGCTGAATACCTGTCCGGGCATGTCGATGCGGTGGGCCGTGCCTTCGCGGACCCGCTCGAGCGCCGATCGGCCAGGGCCATAGATCCCTGGTAAGCGCAGCACCCGCGCGCCTTGTTTCTGCCATTCCCGGTCAGCCTCGGCCCTGGCCGTGCGGCGTCCAGCGCCGGTTAGCGCGCTTTCATCGACCCAGGCCCCGCCCGTATCGCCGTAAACCCCGGTCGAAGAGAGGTAGCCCAGCCATTTGCCCGCCAAAGCATCGCCAAAGGCAGCGAGCACCGGGTCGCCATCGGCTCCGGGCGGGACGGTGGAAAGGACGTGGCTGGCATCGGCGAGGGCGAGGCGGACGTTGCTGACATCGTCAAACCTCAGGGTTCCTGCGCTCCCGGTCGAAAGCACTTCCCAGCCGTCGGCCTCAAACCGCGCTGCAATCCGCGCGCCGCAATAGCCCAAGCCGAAGACGAACAGTCGTTTCATTGCGGCGGGCGATAGCCGCCACGGCTGGCTTTCGGAAGCATTTTGGCTAGAAGGCTTGCCCATGGACGCCTCCCTAGCCACCCCGCTCGCCGCCCCGCCCGTAATCCGCCGCGCGGATTATCGCCCGCCCGAATGGCTGGTGCCTGAGGTTTCGCTCGAATTCGCGCTGGCGCTCGATGCAACCTCGGTGAACGCAACGCTGCAGGTCCGCCGCAATACTGGCGGCACCGGTCCGCTGCGGCTTAACGGCGATGGGCTTGGCGCGCTGAGCGTGGAAGTCGATGGCCGGGCGGTCAACGACTGGCGGATGGACGGGCAACGATCTGGTGATCGACCTGCCGGGCGACGCGCATAGCGTTGCGATCCGCACCGCGCTCAATCCGGCGGCCAACAGCCAGCTGATGGGGCTCTATGCCTCGAACGGGATGCTCTGCACCCAGTGCGAGGCCGAGGGGTTTCGCCGGATCACTTTCTTCCCAGATCGGCCCGACGTGCTTTCGGTTTACCGGGTGCGGATGAGCGGCGACAAGGCGGCGTTCCCGGTGCTGCTGTCCAACGGCAATTGCACCGCCCGCGGTGACGAGTCGGACGGCAGCCACTGGGCCGAATGGCACGATCCCTGGCCCAAGCCGAGCTATCTGTTTGCATTGGTGGCGGGCGATCTTGTCGCCAACTCGGACAGCTTCGTCACCATGTCAGGCCGCAAGGTCGATCTCAACATCTGGGTTCGCGAAGGCGACCAGGACCGCACCCACCATGCGATGAAAGCACTCAAGGATTCGATGCGCTGGGACGAGGAGGTGTTCGGGCGCGAGTACGATCTCGATCTGTTCAACATCGTTGCGGTCTCCGATTTCAACATGGGGGCGATGGAGAACAAGGGCCTCAACGTCTTCAACACCCGCTACATCCTCGCCGATCCCGAAACCGCGACCGACGCCGACTATGACGGGATCGAGGGAGTGGTGGCGCACGAGTACTTCCACAATTGGTCGGGTAACCGGGTGACCTGCCGTGACTGGTTTCAGCTCAGCCTCAAGGAAGGCTTCACCGTGCTGCGCGACCAGCTGTTCAGCCAGGACATGGGCAGCGAAGCGGTCAAGCGGATCGAGGATGTGCGGGTGCTGCGCGCCGCCCAGTTCCCCGAGGATTCGGGACCGCTGGCGCATTCGATCCGGCCCGATGCCTATCAGGAGATTTCCAACTTCTACACCGCCACGGTCTATAACAAGGGCGCCGAGGTGATCCGGATGATGCGCACTCTTGCGGGGCCGGAACGGTTCCGGAAGGCCTGCGATCTGTACTTTGATCGCCATGACGGCGAGGCCGCGACCTGTGAGGACTTCGTCACGGCGATCGAGGACGGGGCGGGGCTCGATCTTGCGCAGTTCCGGCTGTGGTACAGCCAGGCCGGCACCCCCAAGGTTACCGCGCGGCTCGAGCATAGCGGGGATGTGGCGACGCTGACGCTGTCGCAGGAGGTGCCGCCAACTCCCGGGCAGAACTCCAAGCAAGCGATGGTGATCCCGCTAAGGTTCGCGCTGTTCGACCGCGAATCCGGGAAACACCATGGTGAACAACTGGTTATACTGTCCGAACCTCAAGTTGAGTTGACGTTTTCCGGATTCGCCACCACCCCGGCGCTCTCGCTGAACCGCGGTTTCTCCGCGCCGGTTGTGATCGATGCCAATCTGGCGAGCGCCGACCTGGTGTTCCTTGCCGCGCACGATGACGATCCGTTCGCCCGCTACGAGGCTTTGCAACAACTGGTCGTGCAGCACCTGGTAGCGACGGTGAAAGGCGGCGATGCAGTGCCGCGCGAGGCGATCCGCGATGCCTTTGCCGCAGTCATCGCCGATCCGGCGCTGGACGATCTGATGCGCGGCGAACTGCTGGTCTTGCCCGGCGAAGGCTATCTTGCCGAGCAGTTCGAACACGCCGACCCCAGCGCGATCCGCGCCAGCCGCGAGGGATTGAAGGGCTGGCTTGGCCAGGAACTGCGCGATGCCTTGTTTGCCCTGCATCAGCGGGCCAGTGCGGTGCCCTTCGGCCTCTCCGCCGCGGCCCGCGGCGCGCGCAAGTGCAAGACCCAGGCGCTGGCTTATCTTGCCGCCGGCCTGCCGGATGAAGCCGCTGTGCTGGCCGCCGCGCAGTTCGATGCCGCCGACAACATGACCGACCGTCAGGGCGCGCTGATGGTGCTGTGCGGGCTCGACACGCCGCTGCGGGGGGAAAAACTGGCCGCCTTCCACCAACGTTTTTCAGACAACCCGCTGGTGATCGACAAGTGGTTCTCGCTCCAGGCCGGATCGCTCCATCCGCAAGTGCTCGATCATATCCGGACGCTCGCCGATCATCCCGAGTTTACGCTGCACAACCCCAACCGGGTCCGCGCGCTCTATATGGCTGCGGCCAGCAATCCGGGCGCGTTTCATGCCGCCAGCGGCGACGGCTACCGGATGATCGCCGACCTGATCCTGATACTCGATCCGCTAAATCCCCAGACTGCGGCACGGTTTGTCGCCCCGCTCGGACGCTGGCGGCGGATCGAGCAAGGACGCGCCGGGTTGATGCGCGCCGAGCTCGAACGCCTGCTTGCCGCGCCGGGGCTCTCCAAAGACACCTTTGAACAGGTCAGCAAAAGCCTTGGCTGAGGCGGTCGAAGTTTTCCGGGCCGGGGCGCTCGCTGGCCTGCCTCACGGCTTCCTTGGCCGGCGCGGCGGGGTGTCGCTGGGCGAGGTGGCCGGGCTCAACGCCGGACTTGGCTCGGGCGATGCCGACAGCGCGGTGGCGCACAACCGGGCGCTGGCAGTCGAAGCGGTACTGCCCGGTGCGCGGCTGGTCAGCGTCTATCAGGTCCACTCGCCAGACTGCGTGACCGTTGCCGAACCCTGGAGCGATACCGAGCGTCCGCATGCCGATGCGCTGGTTACCGACCGGCCCGGGCTGCTGCTGGCGATCGTCACCGCCGATTGCGCGCCGGTGCTGCTGGCCGACCGTGAGGCGGGCGTGGTCGGCGCGGCCCATGCCGGCTGGAAGGGCGCGGTCGGCGGGGTCACCGATGCCGCGATCGCAGCGATGGAAGCGCTCGGTGCGCGCCGCGATCGCATCGCCGCCGCGATCGGCCCGTGCATTGCCCAGCCGAGCTATGAGGTTGACGAGGCGTTTGCCGCGCGCTTTGCCACAGCCGATCCCGCCAATTCCGGCTTTTTCGCGCCGGGACGCGCCGGTCATCGCCAGTTCGATCTTGAAGGCTATGTCGCCCATCGCCTCGAAACCGCGGGTGTTGGCGCGGTCGAGCGGCTCGGCCTGGACACCTATCCTGACCCGGCGCGGTTCTATTCGTTCCGCCGCGCGACGCACCGCGCAGAGGCCACGTACGGGCGGCAGATCTCGCTGATCGGACTGGGTTTTCCCCAGGCTTGAGCGTCCGTGCAGGATCTGCAACAGCGGTTGCGAAAATCACGGTTGGCAGCACGGCGCTTCGCGTCTATCAGGCCCGCCAAATCGTCGGGCAAGCCCGCACTTGCGGGACGCAGGCGGTTCGCATAGGGGCTTGCCTGAGGCAGGGAAGAACGGTCGCATTCGGAGTGTGCAAGGCACAAGCCGGGGGTGGCCAGCAGGAACAGGATCGGTTCGACCATGGCACAAGATGCGGGCATCGCCACTCCGGCCGCTGACGGCGGTGAAGGTGTGCGGCGGCGCGATTTCATCAATATCGCGGCAGTGAGCGCGGCGGGGATCGGTGCTCTCGCGACGATCTATCCGCTGATCAGCCAAATGGCGCCGTCAGCAGACGTGCTGGCCGAAGGTTCGACCGAGGTTGATATCAGCGCGATCCAGCCCGGCATGGCGATCAAGGCGGTGTTTCGCAAGCAGCCGCTGTTCATCCGCAACTTGACTCCGGAAGAAGTCGCTGCAGCCGAAAAGGTTGACATCGGTGCGCTGCGCGAACCGCAGACGCTGGCCGAACGGACCAAAGAGGGCAAGACCAACTGGCTGGTCACAATGGGCGTCTGCACGCACTTGGGTTGCGTCCCCGCCGGTACCGCCGAAGGTGAGGTCAAGGGCGAATTCGGCGGCTATTTCTGCCCTTGCCACGGCTCGCACTACGACACCGCAGCGCGGATCCGCAAAGGCCCTGCTCCCAAGAACCTTGAGGTTCCGGAGTACGAATTCCTGTCCGACACCGTCATCAAGATCGGCTGAGGTAGAACACGATGAGCTTCCCCTGGGCAAAAGAATACAAGCCGAGCCACCCGTTCATGGTGTGGATGGACGAAAAGCTGCCTTTGCCGCGGCTGGTCTACAACGCGGTTGGCGGCGGCTATGAAGTGCCGCGCAACCTCAACTACATGTGGAACTTCGGGTTCCTGGCCGGCCTGTGCCTGGTGATCCAGATCGTCTCGGGCGTGATCCTGGCAATGCATTTCGGCAGTGACACCAGCGTGGCCTTCAATTCGACCGAGCACATCATGCGCGACGTCAACTGGGGCTGGATGCTGCGCTATGGCCACGCCAACGGCGCTGCGGCGTTCTTTGCGGTGGTCTATCTCCACATCTTCCGCGGCTTCTACTTCGGCTCGTACAAGGCCCCGCGCGAGATGGTCTGGCTGCTCGGCGTGGTGATCTTCCTGCTGATGATGGCGACCGCGTTCATGGGCTATGTGCTCCCCTGGGGGCAGATGTCCTATTGGGCGGCGCAGGTCATCACCGGGCTGTTCAGCGCCATTCCGCTGATCGGCGATCCGCTTAAGGAATGGCTGCTCGGCGGGTTTGCGCCGGGCAATGCCACGCTCAACCGCTTCTTCTCGCTGCACTTCCTGCTGCCGTTCGTCATCCTGGGGGTGATTATCCTCCACATCTGGTCGCTGCACCTTACCGGCTCGTCGAACCCGACTGGGGTCGAAGTGAAGAGCGAGAGCGACACCGTGCCGTTCTACCCCTACTTCATCGCCAAGGATGGCTGGACGATCGGGCTGTTCATGGTGATTTTCAGCCTGTTCGTGTTCTTCATGCCCAACGCACTGGGCCATCCGGACAACTACGTCCCGGCCAACCCGATGCAGACCCCGGCGCACATCGTGCCCGAGTGGTACTTCTGGCCGTTCTACGCGATCCTGCGCGCCTTCACCCAGAACTTCCTGTTCTTCGAGGCCAAACTGCTCGGCGTGCTGGCGATGTTTGCCTCGATCCTGGTGTGGTTCTTCCTGCCCTGGCTCGACAAGTCGCCGGTCCGCTCGGCGACCTACCGCCCGCTTTACCGCAAGTTCTTCTGGCTCTTGGTGGCAGACGTGGTGCTGCTGGGCTGGCTCGGCGGAATGCCCGCGGAACAGCCCTATGTTCTGCTCTCGCAGCTCGGCACGATTTACTACTTCCTGCACTTCCTTGTCATCGTGCCGATCGTTTCCGCGGTCGAGCTGCCCGAGCCGATGCCGTTCTCGATCACCGAATCGGTGCTCGGCCATGACGGGCGCGCCAAGCTTGGCGCCAAGGACTGAAACCAGGCAGACGGAAAGAGAACCCCATGATCCGCATCTTCTCCATCCTTATCGGCCTGTTCCTCACGGCGGCACTTGCCTGGTCGCTGGTCGTCGACACGGCCCAGTTCAGCAAGGAAGGCCTGCCGCACACGGTCGAAAAGGTCTGGCACGAGCACCCCAAGGCGCTGGCGCTGAGCAGCGACGGGTGGTTCGGCAAGTTCGACAAGCAGCAGCTTCAGCGCGGCTATGCGGTCTATTCCGGGGTCTGTGCGAGCTGCCATTCGCTGAAGCACGTTGCCTTCCGCGACCTTGAAAAGCTTGGCTACAACGAGGATGAGGTCAAGGCGATCGCTGCCAAGGCGGTGATCAACGCCAAGGACCCGCTGACCGGCGAGATGAAAGACCGCCCGGGCATGGCTTCGGACAAGTTCCCGCCGGTGATCTATGCCGGCAAGGGCTCCCCGCCTGATCTGTCGCTGATCACCAAAGCGCGCCACGGCGGCGCGCCCTATGTCTATTCGCTGCTGACGGGTTACGCGAATCAGCCGGCCGAACTGGTCAAGGAGTTCCCCGACGCCAAGACTGGCGATGGGCTCTACTACAACCCCTATTTCGCCAACCTCAACATCGCCATGGCCCCGCCGCTGACCGGCGAAGGCCAGGTGACCTATTCGGACGGGACCAAGGCATCGGTCGATCAGATGGCCAAAGACGTCGCTGCGTTCCTGGTCTGGGCGGCTGAGCCTGAGCTTGAACAGCGCCACCAGACTGGCTGGTGGTGGACCCTGTTCCTGGTCTTCGCCACGGTGCTGGCGTACCTTTCCTACCGCAACATCTGGGCGGACAAGAAGGGCCACTGAGCCACCGCACCTGGCTGACAAACGAAACGGGGCGTCCTTGCGGGCGCCCCGTTTGCGTTTGAGCGGCAGCTCTCAGTCGTTGCTGGCAATCAGTTCGCGATAGGCCCAGCCGCCCAGCGCGCCGCCGATCAGCGGGGCGAGCCAGAAGATCCACAGCTGCTGCAATGCGATCCCGCCTTCGACCAGCGCCGGCCCGGTGCTGCGCGCCGGATTGACCGAGGTGTTGGTGACGGGGATCGAGATCAGGTGAATCAGCACCAGCGCCAGCCCGATCGCGATCGGCGCGAAGCCGGCCGCGGCCTTGCCATGGGTCGCACCCATGATCACGATCAGGAAGAACGCGGTCATGACCACTTCGGTAACAAAGCCTGCCGCCAGACTGTACTTGCCTGGAGAATGCTCAGCGACGCCATTGCTGGCCAGAGCGCCGTCCTTCAGTTCCCAGCCCGGCGCGCCCTGTGCGATCCAGTAAAGCACGAAGGCGGCGACGATCGCACCGACCACCTGGCTAACCACATAGGGCAGGATCCGGTTCGATGGGAAGCGTCCGCCGGCCCACAGGCCTACGGTTACTGCCGGATTGAAATGCCCGCCCGATACGTGGCCAACCGCGTAGGCCATGGTCAGCACGGTCAGGCCGAAGGCCAGACTGATCCCCAGTGTACCCACGCCAGATCCTGCCAGCACCGCGGTGCCGCACCCGCCCAGCACCAGCCAGAAAGTCCCGAAGGCTTCCGCCATAAGGCTTTTTGTGTCGTTCATTGTCCCCTCCTTGTGTTGCCTGCGTGCAACGGACGGGAAGCTGCGCCAAGTTTCTGATAAGGTAAAGCGCTAGTTTACAAGCACTATTGCGGCCATTGTTGACCGGGATCGGCACTTGCCGCATAGGCCGCGCCAGCCACGGCGCCTTGCGGGTATAGCATAGTGGTAATGCACTAGCCTTCCAAGCTAGCTAGAGGGGTTCGATTCCCCTTACCCGCTCC
>CAWKKZ010000001.1:0-731077 GCA_963850395.1 uncultured Alphaproteobacteria bacterium | reverse complement strand
AGGCTCTGCCTCAAGCTACCGGCATATTGTCAATCAACCGTGCACCGCCGATTCGGGCTGCGACGAGCAGCCGCGCGGGCTCCTCGGTTGGCATGGCGACAGGGGCCAGTGTTTTAGCGTGACGGATTTCGACATAGTCCACCGCGGCAAAGCCAGCTGCCAAGAGCCCGGCTTCGAGTGCGGCCAGCGTTTGGGCATAGGGTTGGCCAGCGGTCGCCTGAGCAATTGCCACGCGCATCAGCCGCGGCAGCGCTGCAGCGCGGGCGCGGTCTTCGCTGGAGAGGTAGGCATTGCGCGAACTCATCGCCAGACCGTCGGCCTCGCGCACGGTAGGAACTGCGTGGATCGCCGCAGCCTGAGGGGCGACAAGGTCAAGATCGCGGGCCATGCGGCGGATCACCGCGAGCTGCTGCCAGTCCTTCTCGCCGAAGAAAGCCATGTCGGGCTGAACCTGGTTGAACAGCTTGGCGACGACCGTCGCGACCCCGTCGAAATGGCCAGGCCGGATGCCGCCGCACAGCCCTTCGCTGACCCCGGCGACCGCAACGTTGGTGGCATAGCCATCCGGATACATCACCTCGAACTCTGGCGCCCAGATCAGACTTACCCCTTCGACCGCCAGCAGTTCATGATCGCGCTCAAACTGGCGCGGATATTTAGCCAGATCCTCTTTGGGACCGAACTGGCGCGGATTGACGAAGATTGAGACGATAACGTGCTTCGCCGCGGCCCGCGCCGCGCGGATCAGCGCCAGATGGCCCTGGTGCAGCGCCCCCATGGTCGGGACCAGTGCCAACGGGCCATCGCTGCGCAGGGCTGAAAGCGCATCGCGCAGTGGATCAAGCTGCCTCACCGTTTGCACGCCCATTCCCCCTTGGATAAGACCCTCTGGCCCGCTAGGCAGCCCGCATTACGTTGCACTGCAGCATGGGGCAACCGCATATAACGCATGTCAGGAAGTTCCGTGTCCGGTACCAAGGCCCCTCACCGTATTGTCTTCGCCAACGAAAAGGGCGGGACCGGCAAATCGACCACCGCGGTCCATGTCGCCATCGCGCTGGCCTATCAAGGGGCCAAAGTGGCGGCGATCGATCTTGATCCGCGCCAGCGCACGCTCCACCGCTATATGGAGAACCGCGCCGAGACCGAGCGCAGGCGCGGCATAGTGCTGCCCAAGGCGAAGTTCGCGGTGTTTGCCGGCGATACCGTGGCGGAGCTCGATGCGCTGGCCGCCGAACTGGGCGAGGGCATGGATTTCGTGCTGTTCGACACCCCCGGACGCGACGATCCCTTCGCCCGCCATGTGGCGACCGAGGCCGATACGCTGGTGACCCCGCTCAATGACAGTTTTGTCGATTTCGATCTGATCGGCCAGGTTGACGCGGAGACGTTCAAGGTTCGCCGCCTCTCGTTCTACGCCGAGCTGATCTGGGAAGCGCGCAAGAAGCGGGCGATGGCGACCATCGCCGAGCGCCGCCGCGAAATGGACTGGGTGGTGGTGCGCAACCGCACCCAGCACCTTGAAGCGCGCAACATGCGCCGGCTCGATCAGGCGCTGACCGAGCTGTCGAAGCGGGTCGGATTTCGCATCGCCAGCGGCCTCAGCGAGCGGGTGATCTACCGCGAGCTGTTCCCCTCGGGGCTGACCCTGCTCGACAAGGGCCACCTCGGCGAGCTGGGTACCAGCCACCTCGTCGCCCGGCAGGAGCTGCGCGCGCTGCTCGCCAGCCTCAACCTGCCGATGCCTCGCCCCAGCGCGCCTGAGCTGGCGCTGGCCGGGAACGGCTGACCCCATGAGCAAGCTGCTGATCCTGCTGGTGCTTGCCGGAGCGGCTTGCCGGGTGCTGACCGGGCGCTGGCCTTGGCAGCTGTGGGCCTGGTCGGAACGCTCGCAGAAGGAAGCCCAGGCCCGGACCTTGCTCGGCGTTAACCCCATGGCGACGCGCGAGGAGATAGGGGAAGCCCACCGCCGCCTGCTTGCCCGGGTCCATCCCGACCGGGGCGGCAGCAACGAAGCCGTCCACCAAGCCAGCGCCGCGCGCGACCTGCTGTTCGCGCGGCTCGACAGGAACGAGAACCCACGACCATGAGCCACCAGTTCCACTCCACCGTGCTGCGCGAATACGACATCCGCGGGATCATCGGCGAAACCCTGGGCGAGGCGGACGCCTATGCCATCGGCCGCGGCTTCGCGACGCTGCTGCGCGCCGAAGGCGGCACCCGGGTGGCGGTTGGCTATGACGGGCGGCTGAGCTCGCCGGTGCTGGAAGAGGCTTTGGTCGCCGGGCTCAACGACAGCGGCTGCGATGCGGTGCGGGTGGGCATGGGGCCAACCCCGATGCTCTACTACGCCGAAGCCTCAATGGAGGATGTGCAGGGCGGCATTCAGATAACTGGCAGCCACAATCCCGCCAATTACAATGGCTTCAAGATGGTATTCAAAGGCCGCCCGTTCTTCGGCGCGGATATCCAGGAGCTCGGCCGGCTCGCCGCCGCTGGCGCCTGGAGCGAGGGCAGCGGCGGCCATGAGCGCCGCGAGATCCTCCATGCTTATGTCGACCGGATCGCCGAGGGGCTTGCCGGGATTGCGCCGACAAGCCTCGCCGACCTCAAGGTCGGCTGGGACGCGGGCAACGGCGCCGCCGGCCCCGCGCTCGAACTGTTGGTCCAGAAGCTTCCTGGCGAACACCATACGCTCTTCACCCAAGTGGATGGGACGTTCCCGAACCATCATCCGGATCCCACCGAGGAGAAGAACCTGGCCGATCTGAAGGCCCTGGTCGCGGCCAAGAACCTCGATTTCGGTGTGGCTTTCGATGGCGACGGCGACCGGATCGGGGCAATCGACGGCCAGGGCCGGGTGATCTGGGGTGACCAGCTGCTCATGATCTACGCCGAAGACCTCCTGCGGATGCTTCCCGGAGCCGCGATTATCGCGGATGTGAAGGCTTCGCGGGCTTTATTCGAACGGGTCTCTGCGCTTGGTGGACAGCCGCATATGTGGAAAACCGGACACAGCCTGATCAAATCCAAAATGAAGGAAACTGGCGCGCCCTTGGCAGGCGAGATGAGCGGCCACGTGTTCTTCGCGCACGAGTACTACGGCTATGACGACGCGCTCTACGCCGCGGTCCGGCTGATCGCCGCCTCGGCGCGGCTAGGGAAGTCGGTGACCGAGCTGCGCGGCGAGATGCCGGCGCTTGGTCAACACCCCGGAGCTGCGCTTTCAGGTCGACGAGGCCCGCAAGTTCGCGGTGGTCGAGGAAGTCCGCGACCGGCTGAGCGCAGCCGGAGCAGAAGTCGACGCCACCGACGGAGTGCGCGTTTCCACTCCCGACGGCTGGTGGCTGCTGCGCGCCTCGAACACCCAGGACGTCCTGGTCGCCCGCGCCGAAAGCGACGATCAGCCGGGGCTCGACCGGCTGATGGCACAGATCGACGCCCAGCTGGCGGCCTCGGGGCTGAAGCGCGGACCGCAAGCCGGGCATTGATCGCGCTCTAAGGTTACAAACTTCCACGCAAACCCGGTGGTGGCCGTTACCATGTGTTACCTTATGTCAGCTTCCGGCCGTGGCGGCTCGCCCAGCTTGGTGAGCGGTAAAGAAGCGACAATGAGAATGAGCGGGCGGCACAGCCTGGCAGATCGAAGCAGTGTAGGAAAGCTTGGCGGCGCTGACGGGGGTGTGCCGACTGTCGCAGCAATCCCGGCTTGCCGGGAGCGCGGATCGACACCCGGCTTGCCGCTTCAGGGCTGAAGCGGCAAGCCGACCCCAAGCCGAGCATTGAGCCTATTCGACTGGGCAGGCTGAGACGAAACCGATGCAGGATTGCGTCTTGAATCGCCTTACCAGGCCCTGAATCTGTGGGCTGTCATCGGACCAATCGGCATCGGTGCAGAGCGCTTCACGGTGCGCGGCGAGGTGGTCGGTCATCGTTGCTTCCCAGTGCGGAGCCGCGCCAAGCAACTGGTCCGCGGTGTAAAGCGTATATTCGAGATAGTTTTCATAGGCCGCGCGTTGATCACTCTTGTGCATCGCACAATAGTCCGCATCGGCCAGTTCGGGACGGGCGATCGAGAGATTGAGATATTCACGATAGATATCGCGCGCCGACTGCTCGCGCTGCTGCCGGGCGTTCGAATCGACTTGCAACTTCACACCAACCAGCGCCGCCATCGCCACCAGCGCGGTGATGATCGCGCCGAGTGACTGAATCGCGACAGCGTGCCGCTTGAGCCAATTCATCAGCCGATGCCTCCCCTAGGTTGCTGCTGTGTGGCGCAGTGGATGCCGCCTCCCGCTTCGCCCAGCGGATCGACATTGAGCATTACGATCTGCCTCCCCGGGTAAAGCGACGCAAGCATTTCGCGCGCCGCGCCGTCGGCCTTGGCATCGCCAAACTGGGCAGCGATCACCGCGCCGTTGCAGACGTAATAATTGACATAGCTGGCGACGAAATCGGACTGGTAAGAACGGATCGACAGCGGATCAGCCAAACGAAGTATCTCGAGCGGGCGTCCGCGCACATCGCGAGCAGACTGAAGGATGCGCAGCGTTTCATGGCCCGCGACCGACCAGGGATCCGTCGGATCGACTTCTCTGCCAAGTTGGATCAGGATTTTGCCCGGACCCACGCATCGGGCAAGGGCGTCGATATGGAAATCGGTGATGTCCTTGCCCGCAATTCCTGGTGCCCAAATCATCTGCTGAGCGCCCAGCGCGGCCAACAGCCGGCGTTCGATCTCGGCCAGCCCGATCCGGTTGCGGTTGGGGTTGGCCCAGCAGCTGGCATGTGCCAGCAATGTGCCTGCCCCGTCGTGTTCGACCCCGCCTTGCTCGCCGACCAGCCCGCTTTCGAGCAACGGCAGATCGAGCCGCTTTGCGACCGCAGAGGCGATCCGTGAGTCATTTCGGTGGGGTTGTTTGCCGCCCCAGCCATTGAAGCGCAAGTGCGCGATGGCGAGTTCGCCAGCCGTGTTGCGCACAAAGGTCGGTCCCGAATCGCGGCACCACAAATCGTCGGTAGGAATGTTCCATAGCTCGATCTCGCTCGACAGCTGGCTTCGTGCGGTGGCGGCGTAATGTCCCGCGACCAGCATCGCCACCGGCTCGAACCGGGAGATGGCATTGGCGATCCGCGCGATGCAGGCTTGGACCCTGCCTAGCATGGCGCCATCGTAGACCGCCAAGCTGACTGGCCATTGCATCAAGGTGCGTTGGTGCGGTTCAGATTCGGGAGGCATCGCATAGCCGCCGGCTGCAAGCGGCCTCGATCCGGTCGCTCCGCAGGCAACTGCCAGCGGGGTCAGTGCCATTCCGGCTCCGGCGCAAAGCAACTCGCGGCGACCGGTAGTCATTCTTCCTCCATCGCTGGCAATCTACCCAGACGGAATGCGCCAGGCAATCGCTATGGTTGAAAGGGGTGCGCTTCAAATCATCAGCGCCGGATCATCGCCGCTGTCGAGCGGGTGAGCCGGCTTCGCGCCAGGCCTTCATCCCCCCGTCGAGCGCAACCGTACGGCGGAAGCCGAGTTCGCGCAGGGTGGCGGCGGCAAGCGTCGAGATCTTGCCGAAATCGCAGACGGTCAGGATTTCGACATCGGGATCGGGGAAGGTTTCATCGACTTTGAGTTCGAGCTGGCCGCGCGCGAGGTGACGCGCGCCGGGGATGCGGCCCTTCTCCCAGGCGCTGCGTTCGCGCACGTCGAGCACCACGAAATCGTTGCGACGTTGCTCGATCCTCCGGGCCAATTCGTCCATCGCGATGAACGGAATTTTCGTCGCAGCCTCGGTGAGCAGCTGGCGAACGGTCACCCCGCCCGAGATATTGGTGCGCAGCGCTTCGGTCAGGTGGGTCGGCATGGCGAGATCGAGCGAGCGCATCTGGGCGACGAAATCCGTCCGTTCGCTGTGCTGGAGTCGGCGGTTCTCAGCCTTTTCGGCGCCGATCGTCGAATGGCCCTTGTTGAGATAGTCGTGCGCCGGGAACACCAGGGTCTCATCCGGCAGCAGCAGCAATTTGCCAAACAGGCTGTCATAAAGCGCCTCGGGATCGCCGGTCGGCAGGTCGGTGCGGCCGGTACCGCCAATCAGCAGGGTATCGCCGGTAAACACCCGGTCCTCGGCCAGCAGGCAGATCGAATCGCGGGTGTGACCCGGCGTGTGCAGCACCTTGAGGCGGACCTTGCCGAGCACCAGCTGGTGCCCGTCCTCAACCCGAAGGTCGACATCGCTCGCCCCGCCGGCGGCGTGCATCACGATCGGCACCCCGGCACGTTGCCGGATCCCGCGTGCCGCAGTGAAGTGATCGGCATGGGTGTGGGTCTCCACCACATAACGCAGCGCCAGCCCTTCGCTGGCGATCAGGCCAAGGGTGCGGTCGATCTGGCCCAGCGCCGGATCGATCACCGCGCATTCCCCGGTTTCGCTGCAGCCTATCACATAGGAACGGCAGCCCTCGTCGGCGATGGTGTGGAAGATCATGGGGCCTCCGAAGCAGCGCGACAGCCCAGGTTGCGCCGATTCCGGCCGCTAAGCAAGCGCGTCACTTGAGGACCAACGGCAACGCCGCCCCGCACGCCGCCACGCTTGCCAGCATCGCTGCGGCCCCGGGCCAGCCGCGTCGCCAGCCGGCAAGGCTGAGCAGCGTCGCGCTCTTGAACAGCGTGTTGAGCACCACCGGGGGCAGCAGAACCAGCCCGGCGATCCGCGGGGCCAGGGTGCCGGGGGGCAGGTTGCCCATAGTGATGATTGCCGAATCGACGTCAACACTGCCCGATATCGCCAGCATGGCGGCAAGTCCGGCGTCGCCGTAACGACCAAGCATCCAATGTGCGGCCACAGTCAGCGCCATGGTCAGCACCATCAGCGCAAGCGCGGGGCGCAAGTCGAAGGGGTTGCGCAGCTTGACCTCCCTATCAAGCGGTTCAGCAGCGATACCGCGGCGCAGCAACAGCGCTGCTGCGGCCAGGCTGACCAGCAGGCCGGGCACGGCAAGCATGGCGAAGGTCGGCAGTGCGAAGCTGGCGAATGCCGCGGTCAGCAGCGTAACGCGCGCGAACATCACCGCGCTGGCCAGCGCGATCGCGGCGTTAAGCAGGGCTGGTTCGCCCGCGCCATCGCGCAGCTTTCCGGCCAGCGAGGCGGTTACCGCGGTCGATGAAACCATTGCCCCCGCCGCCGCGGTCGCCAGCATGCCGCGTGTCGGACCGAGCAGCTTGACCCCGGCATAACCGGCAAAGGAAAAGCCCGAAACCAGCACCACGACCAGCCACAATTGCCGCGGCCGCCAGGCGCCGAAGGGACCCAGCGGCGTGTCGGGCAGCAACGGCAGGATCACCAGCGCGATCAGCGCGAAGCGGGCGACCGCGAACATCTCGTGCTCGTCGATGTGGCTCAGCATATGGTGCAACCGGCTGCGCAACGCGAGCACAAGGATGGTAACCCCGGTCGCTGCACTGGCCAGCGCGCCCTCGCCGCTTCCCGCCAGGAACCCGCAGGCCATGGTGATCAGCCCGGTCAGGCTGGCGGTGCCGCTGACATTGGCATTGCGCGCCGATCCGCGCCAATAGCCCATGACGATCAGCGCCGCAGTCCCCGCCAGCAGCACCAGCGCCAGTCCTTCTGCGCGCGCTTGCAAGGCCCCGGCTAGGCCCCCGGCCAGCCCGAGCAGGCTGAAAGTACGCACGCCGGCAAAGCGGCTGCCAGCCGGCTCGTTGCGCAGCACCCAGCCGCGCTGCACGCCCACCAGCAGGCCCAGTGCGAGCGCCAGGCCGATGCCCCACAGGCCGGAATAGTCGAGCGTTTGCATCGCTTCCAAGCATGCCAGCCAGCCGGCTGCGGGGGAAGCGGTGAATGCGGATGACCTGGCGGGCCAATCCGTGCAGACTGACGGGCGATGGCCGCAGCATCCCTTCCTTCTGAACTGGCAGGCTGGTTCGACTTGCGCGGCTGGCGGGTGCGGCGGCATCAGGCCGAGATGCTTGAGGTGGCCGCCAAGGGCAGCCACGCGCTGCTGGTTGCCGATACCGGGGCGGGCAAGACGCTGGCGGGTTTCTTGCCGACGCTGGCTGAATTCTGCCCTTCGAGGCTTGGCGAAGCCGCGCCGCCCGAAGGCTTGCACACGCTCTATGTCTCGCCGCTGAAAGCGCTGGCGCACGATGTTCAGCGCAATCTGCTGGCGCCGATCGCCGATCTGGGACTGCCTATCAGGGTTGAGGTGCGCAGCGGTGATACTCCCTCGGAGCGCAAGGCACGCCAGCGAGTGCGGCCGCCGCATGTGTTGCTGACCACGCCCGAATCGCTCTCACTGCTGCTCAGCTATCCCGAAGCGCCCGAACTGTTCGCCAGCCTCAAGCGGGTGGTGATCGACGAGGTCCACGCCTTCGCGCCGACCAAGCGCGGCGATCTGCTGGCGCTTGCCCTGGCCCGGTTGCAGCACTTTGCACCGGGCCTGCAGCGGGTCGCGCTTTCGGCCACCGTGGCCGATCCAGACGGTTTTCGCGGCTGGCTGGCGCCAGACGGCACAATCGAAGCAGTGACGCTGGTCGAAGGCGAGGCCGGTGCACCGCCCGAGCTGGCGATCCTGCTGCCCGAGGATGCGCGGGTGCCCTGGGGTGGACATGCCGCGGCCTGGGCAGTGCCGCAACTGATTGCGGCGATCCGCGCCAACCGGACCACGCTGGTGTTCTGCAACACGCGCTTTCTGGCGGAGTTCATTTTCCAGAAGCTGTGGGATGCCAACGAGGACAACCTGCCGATCGGGATCCACCACGGCTCGCTCAGCCGCGAGGCGCGGCGCAAGGTCGAGGGAGCGATGGCGCGGGGTGAGCTGCGCGCGCTGGTTGCCACCTCCAGCCTCGATCTCGGAGTTGATTGGGGTGACATCGACCTGGTGGTGCAGATGGGCGCGCCCAAGGGCTCGTCGCGGCTGTTGCAACGGATCGGACGGGCCGGGCACCGGCTTGATACCCCCAGCCGGGCGCTGCTGGTACCAGGCAACCGCTTTGAGTTCCTTGAGGCTATGGCAGCCGAGCAGGCGGTCAATGAAGGCCAGCGCGATGGCGAGGAGTTCCGCCCGGGCGGGCTCGATGTCCTTGCCCAGCACGTCATGGCCTGCGCTTGCGCGGGGCCGTTTGATGGGGCTGCGCTGTTTGCCGAGGTCCGTTCGGCCCTGCCCTATGCATGGCTGGATGTGGACGCCTGGGAACGGGTGCTGGGCTTCGTTGCCAACGGCGGTTATGCGCTGAAGGCCTACGACAAGTTCCAGCGGATCACTCGCGGCCGCGATGGACTTTGGCGGCTGACCCACCCCGAGCACGCCCAGCGACACCGGATGAACGCCGGGATCATTGTCGATTCGGAGATGATCGAGGTGGTGTTCCGCAACGGCCGTTCGCTTGGCCGGGTCGAGGAGCATTTCGCCGCCAGCCTCAAGACCGGATCGAGCTTCCGCTTTGCCGGGCTCGACCTTGAGGTTGAGCGGATGCGCGAGACCGATCTGGTGGTCCGCGCGGCCAAGCGCAGTGGCCAGATCCCCAGCTACATGGGTGCGCGGATGCCGCTGACCACGCATCTCGCCGGCCGGGTCCAGGCGCTGCTCGCCGATCGTATCGGGTGGGCCAAGTTCCCCGACGATGTCCGCGAATGGCTCGAAGTGCAGGACTGGCGGTCCGAGCTGCCTGCGCCCGGGATGCTGCTCGCCGAGAGCTTCCCGCATGAGGGCAAGCATTACACAGCGTTTTACACGTTCGAAGGTTGGCCGGCCAACCAGTCGCTGGGGATGCTGCTGACCCGGCGGATGGAGGAGCGCGGGCTGGCGCCGCTGGGCTTCGTTACCAATGACTATGCGCTGGCGGTCTGGGGGCTGAGGCCGCTGGAGGATCCCGCCGCGCTGCTTTCACGCGATATCCTGGCGGACGAGTTCGCCAGCTGGGTCGAGGACAGCTATCTGCTGCGCCGCGCCTTTCGAGAGGTCGCAGTAATTTCGGGGCTGGTCGAGCGTCAACATCCGGGCCAGCGCAAAAGCGGGCGGCAAGTGACCTTCTCGACCGACCTGATCTACGACGTGCTGCGCAAGTACGAGCCCGGACACGTGCTGATCGAGGCGGCCTGGGCCGATGCCCGGGCGCGGCTTACCGACGTTGGCCGGCTCGCGGACCTGCTCGACCGCGCGGCGGGGCAGCTGCGCCATGTGCGGCTCGATCGGGTCAGCCCACTGGCGGTGCCGTTGATGGTGATGATCGGGCGCGAAAGCCTGCCCCAGGGCCAGGCCGACGACGAGCTGCTGTTCGAAGCCGAAAGCCTGGCCAGCGCGGCGATGCGGGTGGATGCGGCGGAGCTGGATGAGTAAGTCATAACAAGTCTCATTGATCGGAACCCATAGTTCCCCTTCCCCGCCGGGGAAGGGGGCAACGAGTTCGTCTGGTATTAGCCGGTGGCTGCTTGACTTCGTTTGGCAAGGGTTCACGGCTTGACGCCATGACCGCTTTTGGCTGGCTTGGGCCCCAACGAAAAGGGGGCGGATCGCTCCGCCCCCTTTGGGTATCGCCTGGACGCCTGAGCAGCGCCTATTTCGTCGCCTTGGGGGCGTTGGCGGCCTTGCCGAATTCCGAGAACTGTTCGTTGCCGACGAAGCCGAAAGCGGTGACGCCCGAGGCCTTGATCAGCTGCAACACCTTGGCCGCAGTATCGTAGGGCGCCTGCTGGTCGGGCTGGAACTGCAGCTCCGGCTCGGGCTTCATCTTGGCGGTTTCGTTGAGCTGATAGACCAGCCCGCCCTGATCGATCACCTGGCCGTTCCACAGCACATCGCCAGTGGGGGTGATCGAGACCTTGTTCTTGTCCTTCTTGGGCGGAGGAATGTTGGTCGGAGGGGTTGGTGCGGGCAGATCGATATTCACTGCATGGGTGGCTACCGGGATGGTAATAATAAACATGATCAGCAAAACGAGCATGACGTCGATAAGCGGCGTCGTGTTCATTTCCATCATCGGCTCGCCGTCGTCGCTGCCTGCTGACATTGACATGGTGGGTTACTCCTGAAAGTTGGAACCGGGCTGCAATCAGCCGTTCGAATTGGCTTACCCGTTGGGGTCAACCGGGGTCGAGATGAAGCCGACGGTCGGATAGCCAGAAATCTGGACGTTGAAGATCGCCCCAGCCACGCAGCGCCATGGGGCGCTAACGTCGGCGCGGAGGTGCACCTGCGGGATCAGCTCGGGGTTGGCCTTGAGCGCCTCGGCACCGCCGGCGCGCTTTACGATCGCGTCGAGCCGCTTGTAGGCGAGATCGCGCAATTCGACCGAATCGACCGCGGTGATGTTGTTGAAATAGATCCGGCATTCTCCGCCCAGCGAAGCCCCTTCGAAGCCTGGATCGCCCGCACTGCGGCCGGCCCCGTCCGAAGTGCTGACCGTCAGCAGCAGGTTCTCAACCTTGTCTTTCGATTCGACCGAAACGAAGATTGGAATCTTCAGCTTCTGGATCTGCTGGATCGCGATCGGGACCGCGATCAGGAAGATGATGAGCAGCACCAGCATCACGTCCACCAGGGGCGTGGTGTTGATGTCCGACATCGGTTTGTCTTCCGCGCCGGCACCGCCTACCGAAATCGCCATAGTTACATCCTATCCTAAATCTTGCCGGTTACGCGATCCTGGCGGACGCGGCCGGTTCTGGGTCAGCCGGTGGAGGCGGCGGGCCGCACTCCAACCGGACCAACCTTGAATGCCTCAGGCCTTGGCGGCAGCAGCCGGCTTGGCAGCAGCCCTTGAAACATTGGGCTTGACCGCGCCCTTCGAGCTGATGTTGGCCAGCACGTTGGTCGAGAAGCCCGACAGGATCGAGGCGATCCGCTTGTTGCGCGACTGCAGGTAGTTGTAGGCGAGCACCGCAGGAACCGCGACGAGCAGGCCCAGCGCGGTCATGATCAGCGCTTCACCAACCGGGCCCGCGACCTTGTCGATCGAGGCCGAGCCGGCGATGCCGATCGCGATCAGCGCGCGGTAGATGCCGACCACGGTGCCGAACAGGCCGATGAACGGCGAGGTTGCACCGACAGTAGCAAGGAACGGCAGGCCGCCGGCGAGGCGGGCGTTGACCGAAGCTTCCGAACGGGCGAGCGAGCCGTGCAGCCAGTCATGCGCTTCAGAAGCGTCCATCTTGCCAACCTGCTCTTCGGCCTTCAGGCCGTCGTCGACCAGCTGGCGCCAGGCGCTGTCCTTGTCGAGCTTGGCGGCGCCGTCGCGCAGCGTCGGTGCATTCCAGAACGGCGCATTCCAATCGCGACCCTGGCGCATGATTTTGTTCTGCTCCATCCACTTGGTGAAAAGGATGAAGAACGAGCCGAACGACATGATGCCAAGAATGGTAACGGTGGCATAGGCGATGAAGCCGCCTTGTTCGAGCGCTTCGGCAAAACCGAACTTGTTCTGCGGAGCGGCATTGGCTGCGGCTGCGGACAAGAGATCAACGATAATCATGCGATAGTCCTCTCAAGCGTAATAAGGTTGAATGCGTTTGGCCCAAAGGCCGGATTGTACGAATTATTCGTCCGGTATCACCCAGCGGATACGACCGGTGTAGGAGCCTGTGGTGGGCTGGCCTTCGCCGTCCGTGGCCGGATTGAAGCGTGCCCGACGCGACACGTTCGCGCAGGTCGCCTCGTCAAGATCGGGGCTGCCGCTCGAACTGGTGACACTGCAACTGGTAACCCTGCCGTCGGCACCAACGCCGACGCGGAAACCGGTTACACCGGCGCGCTCTTCACGCAGCGCACGGGTCGGATAGTCGTTGGTGGTAGCCCAGTTGCCAGGGTTGCCTTTGGGCGACGCGGACTTGGGCTGAATCCGCGGCGGCGGCGGCGCGGCCGGAGCAGCCGGGGCCACGAAGACGGGCGGCGGCGGCGGCTGGGGGGTCACCACAGTCTCGATCGCCGGCGGCGCTATGTTGATGTTCACCTTCGGCGGCGGCGCCACGATCGGCGGCGGCGCAAGCTTCTTGGGCGGCGGCGGAGGCTTCTTCTCCTCCTTCTTCTCGTCCTTCTTGATTTCGACAGTCGTCAGCTTCTTTGCGATCTGCTTCATGCCTTCATAGGCAAGCCCGGTCACCAGGGCATAGCCCAGGACCAAGTGCAGCAAGGCAACGACGACAAAGGCAGCAATCCGGTTGCCACTCATTTCCTGGTCAGCGTAAGCCATTCAGACCCATCTCTCCATAACAGTCCCACCGGGACAAAACCCGGACTTGACGCCTGACTCGCCGAAACAAGGCCAGGTCGCCCAAACGTAAGTCTTCCACCCTGCGGGTCAATCCGGGAAACCAGACGGGCGCCCCAACCCCCTACCAGTCCAGATCGCGAGCCGTTGTTGTTTTATATGGCCCGGTTTTGCGAGCTTTAACTCCGCGAAGGAGAAGGCGCAACGCTTTATCCATTAACCGTCGATTCACCTGTGCTAGGATGAAACGGTTTGAAAATGCCGCTGATTCCCGCGCCTCCGGCGTACCGGAACGGGGGTTCGCAGCCTCGCTGGAGCGCACATGAAACCCTATTCAAGCCTTTCGCCAATGCTGGTCAGCGGTCTTGCGCTGCTGCTTTCGGCAGCGAATCTGCAAGCCGATTCGCTGCCGACTGCGCCAGTCCAGCCCAGCTACGCCGATCTTTCCGACCTGACCGATTCGACCCCGCTGGTCATTCGGGCAAGCCCGCGCAAGCTGGTGCAAGTCGAACCGGCGCGGGCCAATGGGGTGCGACCTGGCTGGGGTCGCTTCTTTATCGAGGCGCGGACCGAGGCGCTGATCGCCGGAACCGGCTCGCTTGGGCAGGCGCTGCGCTATCTGGTCGATCTGCCGCTCGATGCCAAAGGCAAGCCGCCCAAGGTCAAGAAGAAGAGCGTGGTGCTGTTCGCGCGCGCGGTTCCGGGGCGAGTGGGTGAACTGCAACTGGTCGCCCCCGATGCGCAGCTGCTGTGGGATCCGGGGCTCGACGCGCGGCTGCGCAGCCTGCTCGGCGAGCTCTATGCCCCAGGGGCGCCGCAGCGGCTGGGCGGGGTGCGCGAGGCGATCTTTGTCGCAGGAACGCTGGCCGGTGAGAGCGAAACCCAGCTGTTCCTGACCACCGCAAACGGCGAACCGGCGGCGCTGACCGTTGCCCGCAAGCCTGGGCAGCCGCCGCGCTGGGGGGTTTCCTTCTCCGAACTGGTCGCGGCCGAAGGGACAGCGCCGCCGCGCGATACGCTGGCCTGGTACCGCCTGGCCTGCTTCCTGCCGCGCGATCTGCCGTCCTCGACTGCGGTACTGGGCAGTGCGGCGGAACGCGCAGCGGCGGCGCGCGACTATCGCTTTGTGATCGAGCAACTCGGCCCCTGCCCGCGTAGCCGCGTCAAGTGAAGCGCCTTGCCCCGCACCGCCCGCGCACTTAAGGGCGCTGGCGCGAAGGGAGCTGTCATGGCCGAACCGTTGAGAATTGCGCTGGCTGGGCTTGGAACCGTCGGTGCCGGGGTGATCCGGCTGGTCGAAGCCAACGCCGCATTGATCGCACGCCGCGCTGGCCGCCCGATCCAGATCACCGTGGTCGGCGCGCGCGATCGCAACAAGGCCCGCGGCGTCGATCTTTCCCCCTACCTGTGGGAAGACGACATGGTGATCATGGGCGAGCGCGGCGATGTCGACGTGGTGGTCGAGCTGGTCGGCGGCTCGGACGGCCCGGCGCTGGCCTGCGCGCGGACCACGATCGAAGCGGGCAAGGCGCTGGTTACCGCCAACAAGGCAATGATCGCCCATCACGGGCTGGAACTGGCAGCCAAGGCCGAAGCCGCCAAGGTCGCGCTCAAGTTCGAAGCCGCGGTCGCCGGCGGGATCCCGGTCATCAAAGGCCTGCGCGAGGGCGCCGCGGCCAATGCGATCGAGCGGGTCTATGGGATCCTCAACGGCACCTGCAACTACATCCTGACGGTGATGGAAGACACCGGTCGCGATTTCGCCGATGTTCTCGCTGAAGCCCAGACCAAGGGCTACGCCGAGGCCGACCCTGCGTTCGATATCGAAGGCACCGATGCTGCGCACAAGCTCGCGATCCTGGCCGCGATTTCCTTTGGTTCCAGGCTCGATTTCGCCGCGGTCGAGACCGGCGGGATCACCCGGTTGCGCGCCGCAGATATCGCCCAGGCCCAGGCCTTGGGTTATGTCATCCGCCTGATCGGCATGGCCGACACAACGGCACACAACGGCACACAGCGGCTGTTCCAGCGGGTTCAACCGCACCTGGTGGCCTTTGACCACCCCCTGGCACACGTCGACGGCGCGACCAATGCGGTGGTCGCCGAGGGCAATTTCTCGGGCCGGCTGCTGTTCCAGGGTGCTGGCGCCGGTGATGGCCCGACCGCCAGCGCGGTGGTCGCCGATCTGATCGACATTGCCCGTTCGACATTGGGCGGGGGCGAGGTTGGCATGCCATTTTCAGTCCCGGTTGACGAGCTTGAGGCGATGGCTCCAGCCGATACCGGCGCGCGCCTGGGCCGGGCTTATGTCCGCCTGATGGTTGCCGACCAGCCCGGGGTGCTGGCCGAGATCACTGCGGCGCTGCGCGACGGCGGGGTTTCGATCGAAAGCTTTATCCAGCGCGGCCGGGCCGAGGCCGGGGGCGAAGTGATGGTCGCGATGGTCACCCACGAAGGCCCCGAAAGCGCGGTGAGCGCGGCGCTCAAGCTGCTCGAAGGCTCATCGAGCCTGACCGAACCGCCGCTGGTGCTTAACATCCTTGGTGACTAGCCTCGACAGCGCCCTCCGCGCTGTCTAAGCGCGCGCCCTGCATACCTATTCACAGGAAAGATCCAGACCGTCATGACCAAACCCAGCGCCAGCCACGTCCTCGACCGGGTCCTTGTGCTCGAAATGGTCCGGATCACCGAAGCCGCCGCGATCGCCGCCTCGCAGCTGGTCGGACGCGGCGACGAGAAGGCCGCCGACCACGCTGCGGTCGAGGCGATGCGGCTGGCATTCGACGATCTCGAGATCGACGGCACCGTGGTGATCGGCGAGGGTGAGCGCGACGAGGCACCGATGCTGTTCATCGGCGAAAAGGTTGGCGGGGCGATCGGTACCGGGCCGAAGATCGACATCGCGCTCGATCCGCTGGAAGGGACCACGATCACCGCCAAGGCCGGACCCAACGCGCTGGCGGTGCTGGCCTGCGCCGAGGAAGGCAACCTGCTCAACGCCCCCGACGTCTATATGGACAAGCTCGCGGTTGGCCCGGGCTATCCCGATGGGATCATCGACCTTGCCAAGTCGCCGACCGAAAACGTCACGGCAGTCGCCGCGGCCAAGGGCGTCGCGCCGCACGAGATCATCGTCTGCGTGCTCGACCGCCCGCGCCACGCCGCGCTGATCGCCGAACTGCGCAGCCTTGGCTGCGGGGTCCAGCTGATCCCCGATGGCGATGTGGCCGGGGTGATCGCGGTGACCAATGAGGAAACCACGATCGATCTCTACATGGGCTCGGGCGGCGCCCCCGAAGGTGTCCTCGCGGCAGCGGCGCTGCGCTGCGTCGGCGGGCAGTTCAACGGGCGCTTGTTGTTCCGCAACGACGACGAACGGCTGCGCGCCCGCAAATGGGGGATCGAAGACCTCCACAAGATCTACAAGCTCGAGGAACTGGCCAAGGGCGACTGCATCTTCGCCGCGACGGGGTAACCGACGGCTCGATGCTCAAGGGCGTCAAGCGGCACAAGAGCGGGGTGATGACCACGGACTCGGTCGTGATGCGCGCCAGTTCGGGCACGGTCCGCTGGGTGCGCGGGGAGCACCGCAACAAGCGCTGAGGGGCGGTGGTGCGGAGGCGTGCGAACGACCAGGCTCTGCTGTGTTGTCTTTGCCTTTGGTCAATCGCCCTTCTTGGTCGCCATTGGACGCCCGCTTCCGGACGGGCGCAGTCCACCGCTGACCCTTATCGAAGCTCCATTTGTAAGCGCGCAAGTTGGCGCATCCGTACCAGCTAAACCATCACCGGCAGGCACTTCCCTTCACGACTCGTGCGTGTACTGACCCACTCTGATTTCCTGCGCCATCGTCTCTGCCTCCTAGGCCTCCTCTGTTTGCGGCCTGAAGCAGTTCCGCTTCTGCGCGCCGCGTTTCGGCATCCGCCTGCTGCTGCATGATGTCTCGTTTTCTCTGCAGTGCTTCTTCGAAGGCAGGAGGCGCTGCCGTAGCGGATACGCTTGTAATCAAAGCGAAACCGCAAGATTCCAAACAACCGAATTGATTGCGGCATTGCGATAATTCCTCTGATTTCTCGTATGCTCCAGTCTGCAACGAGTTCGCCAGTTCAGGCAAGGGGGTTGACGAAAACCTAAGTGCCCCTCACTCGCCTCCATTCTGTGTCGCCAGGCCCAGCAGCACCCCGAGTTGCACCGTCGAATCGGGCGCGAATAGAGGCGCGCATCAACCCGCCCGATCACTGCCCCGCAGCGGTCGCGGCCGGGTCGGTGATGACCTTCTCGGACTGAAACTGGCCTTGCGGTGCCAGGTGCATATAATCACCAATTTCCCTGCTCCCCTTTGACACCCCTCCCTGCATATGTTATACAAACATATAACTCGGCCGGAGCCATCTATCATGTACATGACCAATCTCCGCAAGGTCGGCGGCTCGGTGATGCTGGCGGTGCCGCCGGCCTTGCTCCGAGCCGTTCCAGCTCAAGGATGTAGCCGGCGTTTCTTGCGGTCGGGGCTGGCGGTCGATGGCGGAGCGGCTGGTGGTGCTGAGGCGTTTCGCCCCGGCCGCGCTATTCGCTCGAAGAATTGCTCGCATGCGTCGGACTTCTCCTGCTCCACCCACGCCGGTAAGAGCGCGAATGGATCGATGCCGCGCCGTTTGGTTCAAGGAAGTGCTGTGATAGCGCGGTCGCCGGTTTGGATTGCCAGCCGTCACAACCGCCTGGTGTCTACTCAAAGCTTCCCACACAGTCCGGCCGCGACGCAGTGCAAGCTCATCGCCGTCTTCAGTGGTGATCGGCTTCGAGGCTCGTCTCGCCGACCGCGTCTTGCACCGATCCGCTTTGTCGCCTCGGCGCGACCAGCGGACTGCCAGTGGTGCCGCCGATCACCACTGGTGGCGCTTTTGCACGGCGGATCGGTTCCTCGCGGTGGAGCTTGCCGGGACGCAGCGACCACCGGACTGGTCCCTCGCTACGACCAGCCACGGCGCTCGACATCGACTGATCCTCGCAGTTGTAGGAAAGGCGGACGCCGGATCGAAGCGCTGCCCGGGCGCCGTTGCTAGACTCCGCGAGGTGAATCTGGCCAAGTTGTTCGGATCACGCTTTGCTCGAGTCAGGCAATCCCCAACCCGAGCCCCCCACCATCTTGCAATGCCCCCCCGCCCCGTTAAGGCCCAGCCCACGGGGAATTGCTGTCGCGCGGGAAGGGCTCAACGCATGAAGATCTTGGCCGGCAACTCCAACCTGCCCTTGGCGCAGGCGATTGCGGACTATCTCAAGCTGCCGCTGACCGAGGCGACGGTCAAGCGCTTCGCCGATGAAGAGGTCTTCGTCGAGATCCATGAGAACGTCCGCGGCGAGGACGTGTTCGTGGTCCAGTCGACCAGCGCCCCGGCCAACGACAACCTGATGGAACTGCTGATCTGCATCGATGCGCTGCGCCGCTCCTCAGCGATGCGGATCACCGCGGTGCTGCCCTATTTCGGCTATGCCCGGCAAGACCGCAAACCCGGCCCGCGCACGCCGATCTCGGCCAAGCTGGTCGCCAACCTGATCACCCAGGCCGGGGCCGACAAGGTGCTGGCGGTCGATCTCCACGCCGGGCAGATCCAGGGCTTCTTCGATATCCCGACCGACAACCTCTATGCCGCCCCGGTGATGGCCGCGGACATCCTGTCGCGCAGCGGCGGCGGCGCGGACCTGACGGTGGTCTCACCCGACGTTGGCGGGGTGGTGCGCGCCCGGGCGCTGGCGCGGCGGCTTGACAATGCCCCGCTGGCGATCGTCGACAAGCGCCGCGAGCGGGCTGGCGAGAGCGAAGTGATGAACATCATCGGCGAGGTCAAGGGCCGCCACTGCGTGCTGATCGACGATATCATCGATTCGGGCGGGACCCTGTGCAACGCCGCCCAGGCGCTGATGGATGGCGGCGCGGCCAGTGTCACCGCCTATCTCAGCCACGGCGTGCTTTCGGGTACGGCGGTCGAGCGGGTCGGGGCTTCGGCGCTCAAGGAACTGGTGATCACCGACACGATCCAGCCGACCGCTGCGGCGCTCGCCTCGTCCAAGATCCGGATCCTCACCGTCGCCCCGCTGATCGCCGAGGCGATCCACCGGATTTCCGAGGAAAGCTCGGTCTCGAGCCTGTGGGACTGATGAACCTCGACGCCGACATCGCCCTGGCCCAGCGCCTGGCCGATGCGGCGCGGCTGGCGATCCTGCCGCATTTCCGCTCGGGCGATGCTGCCGAGCGCAAGGATGATGCTACCCCGGTGACCCTGGCCGACCGTGCCGCCGAAGAGGCGATGCGGCGGTTGCTTGAGGCTGAGGCGCCGCACGATGCGGTCCACGGCGAAGAGTTCGGGGCGACGGCCGGCACTTCAGGACGGACCTGGGTGCTCGATCCGATCGACGGCACTACCGGTTTCCTGGCCGGGCGCCCGCTGTTCGGGACCTTGATCGCGCTGGTAGTAGAAGGCTGGCCGGTGCTGGGCGTGATCGACCAGCCGGTGCTCAAGGAACGCTGGCTGGGGGTGACCGGGCGCCCGACCACGCTCAATGGCGCTCCGGCGCGCACACGCGCCTGCCGCGTGCTGGCCGATGCCGCGATCGCCACAACGGGCCCGCATTATTTCGACCAGCACGACGGCGATCATTTCATGGCGCTGGCGGCCAAGACCGATCACCGCCGGATGGTGATGGGCGGGGATTGCTACAACTACGCGATGCTCGCCAGCGGGCATCTCGATCTGGTCTGCGAGGCCGGGCTCAAGCTCCACGATTTTGCCGCGCTGGTGCCAGTGATCGAAGGCGCGGGCGGGACGATGTGCGACTGGAACGGCGAACCCTTGCACGCCGGTTCAGACGGCCATGTCCTCGCTCTGGGCGATCCGGCGCGGCTTGAGGACGCGGTCGAGGCGCTTGCCTGTCGGCACTGAATTGGTGCGTCAACTGCCTCCGCAGTTGGCTGCACCGCCGTCAGGCGGACAACGCCCCCCTCACAAAATCGGCAGCACGCTCGCCGATCATGATGCTTGGCGCATTGGTGTTGCCCGAGACCAGCCGCGGCATCACGCTGGCATCGGCCACCCACAGCCCGTCGAGCCCGCGCAGCTTCAGGGTGGGATCGACCACGCTGGCATCGTCGCCGCCCATCCGGCAGGTCCCGACCGGGTGATAGACGGTATCTGACCGCGCCCGGAGCAGCGCGTCGAGCGCCGCGTCGTCGTTGAGGTCGACCGGGTGGCGGTCTTTCGGCGCATAGCCGCTCAGCGGCGGCGCTTCGGCGATGCGGTGGGAAAGGCGCACCCCGGCGCGCAGCGCGGCGATATCGCGCGGATCGGCGAGGAAATTGGGATCAATCACCGGGGCAGCCGATGGGTCGCTTGAGGCCAGCCGCACTGTGCCGCGGCTTTCCGGGCGCAGCACGCAGGCGTGGATCGAAAAGCCGTGGCCCTTCACCTTGGTGCGGCCGTGATCCTCCAGGATCGCGGGGACGAAGTGATACTGGATGTCGGGCGCGGGCAGATCGGGCCGCGAGCGCCAGAACCCGCCCGCCTCGGCATAGCAGGTGGTCATGATCCCGGTGCGTTTCAGCCGGTGCTCGACGATCGCCTTGGCCATCCTGAAGGTGCCGGCCAGGCTGCTCCCGATCAAGTCCTTGGACTCGGTCTCGAAGCCCGAAACATAGTCGATGTGATCCTGCAGGTCGCTGCCGACCGCGGCGCGGTCGAGCACTACGGGCAGGCCCTGTTCGGCCAGATGCGCGGCCGGACCGATCCCCGACAGCATCAGAACCTGCGGGCTGCCAAAGGCCCCGGCCGAAAGCACCACCCCGCCCTTTGCGCGCAGAACCTCGCGCTTGCTGCCAAAGCGCACCGCAACCCCGCTGGCACGTCCATCTTCGATCACGATCCGCTCAACCAGCGCGCCGGTGCGGATTACCAGGTTTGGGCGCGGCGCAAGATAAGCGCGCGCCGCCGACCAGCGCTCGCCGCCCTTCTGGGTCACCTGATAGAGCCCGAAGCCGTCCTGGCTGGCGCCGTTGAAATCGGCGTTAGCGGGCAATTGCAAAGCCGCCGCGCTGGCAACAAAGGCGCGGCTGCCAGGATTGGGCCAGCGCTGATCCATGACGCTGAGTGGTCCTTCGCCGCCGTGCCAGGCATCGCCGCCGCGTTGGTTGCCTTCGCTGCGCTTGAAGTAGGGCAGGACCTCAGCATGGCTCCAGCCGGAGCAGCCCAGCTCCGCCCACTGATCGTAGTCAAAATGATTGCCGCGGATATAGACCATGGCATTGATAGCGCTCGATCCACCCAGCCCGCGGCCGCGCGGCTGAAAGCCGGTCCGGCCGCCCAGGCCCTTTTGCGGAACCGTTTCGAACTGCCAGTTCGCAGCGCTGGGAATGAACGGCATCAACCCCGGGGTCTTGATCAGCAGGTTGTCGTTGCTGCCGCCGGCCTCGAGCAAGCACACGCTCAGCCGCGGGTCTTCGGCCAGCCGCCCTGCTGCCGCGCTGCCCGCGCTGCCGCCGCCGATTACGATTATGTCGAATTGGTCCATCGCCCTCACCTCGGTTGGTGCGGGGTTGTTAATCGTTCGATTAAACCGGGGCAATCCTATTCGGCGGGATCGGCACTGCGCATCGCCAGCCAGCGCTCGCGAATCGAGTCGCTGGTCTCGCGGCTGCCGTCGTGGGCCCAGCCGGGCGGGCGCCAGAGATAGCCCAGCTTGCTGCCCCATGGCGCGTTCCAAAGATCGCGGGCAATCCCGATCCATTCGTGGAAGGCGACCCACAGCAGGTTGAAACTGCCCAGCTGCTTGACGATCCCGTAATGAATCCGCTCGCTGTCCAGCTCGGGCTGGAAAGTGCCGAACATCCGGTCCCAGACGATGAATACCCCGGCATAATTGCGGTCGAGATACAGCGGATTGGTGGCGTGGTGGACGCGGTGGTGGCTGGGGGTATTCATCACCGCCTCGAACCAGCGCGGACACTTGGCAATCGCCTCGGTGTGAAACCAGAACTGGTAGACCAGGTTGAGCCCGGCGCAGAAGAAGATCATCGCCGGGTGGAACCCGATAAGCAGCAAGGGCAGCCGGAAAACGAACCCCAGCGCGATGGTTCCGGTCCAGGTCTGGCGCAGCGCGGTCGAGAGGTTGTAGTGCTGGCTGGAGTGGTGGTTGACGTGGCTCGCCCAGAACCAGCGCACCCGGTGCGCGAAGCGGTGGAACCAGTAGTAGGCCAGATCGTCGAGCACGAAGCAGAGGATCCAGGCCCACCAGGCCCAGCCGATTTCGAACAGCCGGAACTGCCACAGCCACAGATAGACCGCGCCAACCGCCCCGGCAGTGAGCAGTCCGGCAACCATGCTGCCCAGCGCCATCGCCAAGGAGACCAGGGTGTCGCGCGGCTCATAGGCCAGCGGCGCGCGGCGCTTTGCCCAGACCATTTCGATCAGCACCAGCAGGACAAAGCCTGGGACCGCAAAGTCAACCGGATTGAACGCAGGCGCCATCGCTCAACCCCCCAGCCGGCGCAGGCTGCCGGCCCAGACCTGGGCCTGGTCGCCAAGATCGAGGGTGACGCTGCCGAACGCGGCCTCGCCCGAACCGATGGTCAGAAAATTGCGATCGAGCCGGGCGAAGGCGTGGCTATCGAGCAGGCGTGCGGCGAAATGCGCGCCGTGACGCCGGAGCAGCATCACCCGGCCCTGGCGATCGCGCAGCAGCGCGGCGATCCCGGCACGGTCGAGCGCCAGGTCGGCAGCTTCGAAGCCGCACACTGCTTCGCGCGCCAGCCGCCGCGCCTCGGCCGCGTCGCGGATCCTGATATCGCCGCCCAGCCCCAGCTTCTGGCAGCCCCAGGCCAGCAGCAGGATCGCAGCGAGCGAGGCGCCGAGCTGGAGCAATTGCGCGATCATTGCCCGCCCCGCGCCGCCAGCATATCGAGCAGCGTACGGATCGGGCCGAGATCGTATCCGGCTCGCGCGGCAGCGACAGCCAGTTCAGAGGGATCGGCGCCGCGGCTCGCCTCGGCCAGCGCCCACAGCAGCGTTGAGCGCGTACCCGAACGGCAATAGGCCAGCACCGGACCCGCGCTTGTCGCCAAGGCCTTGGCCATGGCTTCGACCTGGGTTTCGGAAAACCCGGCGTGCGTCACCGGGATCGCAACATAGCTGAGGCCGGCAGCCCGGGCGGCGGCGGCGATATCCGCCCCCGAAGTCTGATCGTCGCTTTCGTCTTCGGGACGGTTGTTGACGATCACGGCGATGCCCATTCCAGCCGCCTCGGCAACCTCGGCCAGGCCGATCTGCGGGCTGGCATAGACATGCTCGCTAAGCTGGCGGAACATCGAGCGTCGTCTCCTTCGCCGCCTTCCTGCCAAGCCCGCGCAGAGCAGGCAAGTGCCACGCGCGGCTGTGCAGAAATGTCACACTTGCTGCACCGCACCTGAGCAAGATTGTGGCGCCACCGGATTCGATTCGCACTTGTGGATAAATTGGTCTATCAGCAGTGTCGCAGAGGAGGGGGCCTTGTGCCCGTACCCTCTGTCGCCCGGTGCGATTCGTCCGCGCCCCTGGGCGGTGTCGAATGGGGCGAAACGAAGGTACGATTGAGTTTATGGGTTTTGACAGAGGACGTCGCGGCCGTGGGCGCGACAAGCGGGACGGTTTCTCGGAAGAAGGCTTCGATCCCTTCGCGGGCGGCGGTGGTGACCGGTTCGGCGGTGGCGGCGGTGACCGCTTCGGCGGCGGTGGCGGTGGTGGCCGCAGCGGCGGCTTCGGCGGCGATCGGCCGAGCTTTGGCGGCGGTGATCGCGGCGGCTTCGGCGGCGGTGGTCCGCGCGGCGGCGGTGGCGGCGGCGGCGGAATGCCTGCCCAGGTCGTCGGTGAAGCGACCGGGACGGTCAAATTCTTCAACGCCCACAAGGGCTTCGGCTTCATCCAGCGCGATGGCGGCGGCGAAGACGTGTTCGTTCACATCAGCGCGGTTGAGCGCGCCGGGCTGGAAGGTCTGGCCGAGGGGCAGCAGCTCAAGTTCAATCTGGTTGATCGCGGCGGCAAAGTCTCGGCGAGCGACCTTGAAGCGGTCGGCGATGTGATCGCTGTGGCCAAACGCGATGAAGCGCCGCAGCGCGAGCTGACCGGCGAACGCGCCACTGGCACGGTCAAGTTCTTCAACGGCATGAAGGGCTTTGGCTTCATCACCCGTGATGACGGCCAGCCCGACGCATTTGTCCACATCTCTGCGGTCGAACGCTCGGGCATGTCGGGGCTCAACGAGGGTGACCGACTCGAGTTCGATATCGAGGTCGATCGACGAGGAAAGTACTCGGCGGTCAACCTGGTGCCGCGTCAGGATTGATCCCGTTCGCACCCGTTCCGGGGGTTGTCCCGGGGCCTGCAAAAGTCTAACTACGCGCAGATGGCGGTCCTAAGGGGGCCGCCATTTGTCGTTTTCGCAATTCTATCTGTTTCAGCGCGAAGCAAAGGAAGCACCCGATGTCGATCACTCCGCTCATGCCAGTCTATCCCCGCTGCGGATTTCGTCCGGTGCGCGGCGAGCACTGCCACCTGATCGGGGAAGACGGCCGCCGCTATCTCGATTTCGCCGCGGGGATCGCGGTCAATGTCCTGGGCCATTCGCACAAGGGGCTGATCGGTGCGATCCAGAAGCAGGCCGAGACGCTGATGCATGTCTCCAACCTTTATGGCAGCCCTCAAGGCGAGCATCTGGCGCAGCGCCTGGTCCAGCTGACCTTTGCCGACACGGTGTTCTTCACCAATTCGGGAGTTGAGGCGGTCGAATGCGCGATCAAGACCGCGCGGGCCTATCACCAGCATGTCGGCAACGATCACAAGTTTGAACTTATCACGTTCAAGAACGCCTTCCACGGCCGGACCATGGCGACGATCAGCGCCTCCAATCAGGAGAAGATGCACAAAGGCTTCTATCCCTTGCTGCAGGGCTTCAAATACGTCGATTTCGACGATCTTGACGGTGCACTGGCGGCGATCGGCCCCAATACCGCGGGCTTTCTGGTTGAGCCGGTCCAGGGCGAAGGCGGGATCCGGCCGGCTTCCGATGCGTTCATGCAGGGGCTGCGCAAGGCCGCCGACGAACACGACCTGATGCTGGCGCTCGACGAAGTCCAGTGCGGCGTCGCCCGTTCGGGTACGCTCTATGCCTACGAGCAGTACGGGATCGTGCCGGACATCATGGCGACCGCCAAGGGGCTCGGCGGGGGTTTCCCGATCGGCGCCTGCCTCGCCACCGAAAAGGCCGCGCGAGGCATGGTGATCGGCACCCATGGCTCTACTTACGGCGGCAATCCGTTGGCGATGGCGGCGGGCGAAGCGGTGCTCGATGCGGTCGCCAACGACGAATTTCTGGGCGAGGTTCGCGCCAAAAGCGAACGCCTGCGCGGCCGGCTTGAGCAGTTCATCGGCAACTACCCGAACCTGTTTGAGCTGGTCCGCGGCAAGGGGCTGATGCTGGGGGTCAAAATGACTCACGAAAGCCGCACTTTCGTTGCTCACCTGCGCGACAACCACCAGCTGCTGACCGTGGCGGCGGGGGACAACACCCTGCGGCTAGTGCCGCCGCTGGTGATCGAGGACGCCGAGATCGACGAATTCTTCGACAAGCTCTCGGCCGGGGCAGCAAGCTACCAGCCGCCCGAGCCCGCTGACAAATGACCCGGCATTTCCTCGAGCTGGCGGACGCCGGCGGCGATGCCATCGCGGCGATGATCAATGATGCGATCGATCGCAAGGCGGCACGTGGCGGCTGGCCCAAGGGGCGGATAGATGACGATGCACCGCTGGCCGGCCATGTCCTGGCGATGGTGTTCGAGAAGAATTCGACCCGCACCCGCGTCAGTTTCGATGTCGCGATGCGCCAGCTAGGCGGCAGTGCGATCGTGCTTGAGGCCGGGGTTACCCAGCTTGGTCGCGGCGAAACCGTGGCCGATACCGCCAAGGTTCTGAGCCGCATGGCCGACGCGATCATGATCCGCACCGACGATCATGCCAAGATCGAGGAGCTGGCCCATTTCGCCACCGTGCCGGTGATCAATGGCCTGACCGACCGCTCGCACCCCTGCCAGATCATGGCCGACCTGCTGACCCTGATCGAGCACGGCAAGCCCTTGCCGGGGCTGGAGGTGGCCTGGCTCGGCGATGGCAACAATGTGCTCAATTCGATCGTCGAGGCGGCCGGGCTGATGAAGTTCAATGTCCGGATCGCCGTGCCCCAGGGCTATGACAGCGACCCGGCCTATATCGAAATTGCGCGGCAGCGCGGCGCGCGGATCACAGTAATGCGCGATCCGGCCCAGGCGGTCGCGGGGGCGCAGGTCGTGGTCACGGACGCCTGGGTTTCGATGGGCCAGGAGCATGTCCATAACAAGCTGGCAGCAATGGCGCCCTATCAGGTCAATCCGGCGCTGCTGGCCGGCGCCGCGCCGGACGCCAAGTTCCTCCACTGCCTGCCCGCCCACCGCGGCGAAGAAGTGACCGATGCGGTGATCGACGGACCGCAGTCGCTGGTCTGGGACGAGGCGGAAAACCGCATTCACGCGCAGAAATCGGTGCTGCGTTGGGTGTTCGGCCAGTTGTGAGCGCGCCGGAGCATATTGCCGCGGGTGAGACCGGTTATGACCGGGTGCTGGGTTTTACCCTGCCGGAACGCCATGCCCGCGGGCGGCTGGTGCGGCTTGGCCCGGTGCTCGAAGAGGTGCTCTCGGCGCACAGCTATCCGGCGCCGATCCTGCACCTCCTGGCCGAAGCGCTGGTGCTGGCGGCGCTGCTTGGTTCGCTGCTCAAGGATGGCGACGGCCAGCTGACGATCCAGGCGCAAACCGAGGCCGGGATCGTCGATCTGCTAGTCTGCGACTACCGCAACGGCGAGCTGCGCGGTCATGTTCGTCACGATCCGCAGCGGCTTGCCATGCTCGGCGCCAATCCGTCGCTTTATGCGCTGTTCGGGAAGGGCTTTCTTGCGATCACTTTCGACATGGCGGCAAGCGGACAGCGCTATCAGGGGATTGTTCCGCTCGAAGGCGCCTCGCTGGCTGAAGCTTGCGAGAGCTATTTCGCGCAGTCCGAGCAAGTCCCGACGCTGATTCGGGTTGCGGTGCGCACCGACGGGCAAGGCTGCGCGGCGGCAGGCCTGCTGGTCCAGCACCTTGCCGAAGGGGAAGAAGGGCGCGAGCGGCTGCACGTCCGGCTCGATCATCCCGAATGGGAGCATGTCGCGGTGCTGTCCGGCTCGATCCGCCACGACGAGCTGATCGATCCCGATCTCAGCCTCGAAGCGCTGGCCTGGCGGCTGTTCCACGAAGAACCCGAAGTGCGGGTTCAACCCGGCGCGGCGCTATCGCGCGGCTGCCGTTGCAGCGTGGCGCACTATGAAGCGGTGATTGCCAAGTTCCCCGAAACTGAGCGTTCAGCGATGCGCAATGAAGCCGGGGTTATCGAAGTGGACTGCGCATTCTGTTCACGGTTGTTCGAGATTCATCTCTGATCACTCAATCCGTCGACAAAATTGCACACTTGGCCGCAGGATGGCGCTGTGATACAAGCGCGCTTAACGGCAATCGCCATCTTGGCAGCCGCAAGCCCACAAGGACACAGGATTGAGATCGGTGGAGAAGAAGTTGCCACGTCTGGCTGCCACGGTGCTGGCCGCGGGTTTTGCCGCTGCCGCGTCGGCGCAGGGCGGCGGGCCTTCGCTGGCCATGCTCGACCGGCTTGAGGCGGGGCGCTGGGAGATTCGTTTGCGCGAGCCCGGCAACCCGAGCGAGCGGATCTGCATCGCCGATGGCCGCCGCCTGATCCAGCTGCGCCATCCCGGCACTGCTTGCGAGCGCTTTGTGGTCCAGGACGGACCCAACGATGTCGTGGTTCAGTACACTTGCCGCGGCAAGGGCTATGGCCGCACCCATATCCGGCGCGAAACCGGCCGGTTGGCCCAGATCGACAGTCAAGGGATTGCCGCCGGACTACCATTCGAATTCTCAGCCGAAGCGCGGCGGGTGGGAGACTGCACCGGCGGTTAGTCCCATTGCCACGGGCGCGGCGAGCAGCTAGCCCTTGAGCAATGGAGCCGAGGCGAGATGAACCAGGCCGCCCGGCGGTAGTGCTGCTTTCCGGCGGGCTCGATTCAATGGTCTGCGCTGCGCTTGCACGTGAGGCCGGGTTCGCCCTCTGTGCTTTGACCATCGACTACAACCAGCGTCACCGCTGCGAGCTCGACGCCGCTCGGGCGATTGCCACGACGCTTGGCGCCGCGCGTCATGTGGTGCTGCCGCTCGATTTGCGACAGTTCGGCGGCTCGGCGCTGACCGCCGATATCGCAGTGCCCAAAGGTGGCGTGGGGGAAGAAATCCCGGTCACCTATGTTCCTGCGCGCAACCTGATTTTCCTGTCGCTGACCCTGGCCTGGGCCGAGTCACTGGGCGCGCGCGATGTCTTCATCGGGGTCAACGCGCTCGATTATTCGGGATATCCAGATTGCCGGCCCGAATTCATCGCCGGGTTCGAAAGACTGGCGCGGCTGGCAACCAAGGCCGGAGCGGAAGGCGAAGGTTTCACTGTTCACGCGCCGCTGCAATATCTCGGCAAGGCCGAAATCGTCCGCGAGGCGGTGCGGCTCGGGCTCGATCCGGGGCTCAGCTGGTCGTGCTACGATCCACAATGCGATGGAAAGGCCTGCGGCTTGTGCGACAGTTGCCGACTGCGCCGCAAGGGTTTTGCCAGGGCCGGAGTGAACGATCCGACCCGCTATGCCGCGGGCTGACCAGGGGAGAGCAGGGTTGAGCGAGGACAAGACCGCAGCGCCGGAGCAGGACCGGGTCGATCCTTACAGCTGGTACGTGCTTGGCATTCTGGTGCTGGTCTATGTGCTCAACTTCGTTGACCGCCAAATCCTCTCGATCCTTGCCAACGATATCAAGCACGACCTTGGCCTCACCGACGCTTACCTGGGCTTCCTCTACGGCACTGCGTTTGCGGTGTTCTATGCCTTGTTCGGGATACCGCTGGGCCGACTGGCCGATTCGTGGAGCCGGGTGCGGTTGATGACCCTGGGCCTTGCGCTGTGGTCACTGATGACTGCGGCTTCGGGCTTTGCCCGCAACGGCACCATGCTGACCGCCGCGCGGGTTGGCGTGGGCGTGGGTGAGGCGACCGCCAGTCCGGCGGCCTATTCGCTGATCGCCGATCTGTTTCCGCGCCGGATGCGCGCCAGCGCGCTCGCCATCTATTCCTCGGGGCTTTACCTGGGCGGCGGGCTGTCGATCCTGTTCGGGGGTGAAATCGCCGAGCGCTGGAATGCGGCCTGGCCCGAAGGTGGACCCGGCGGGCTGGTCGGCTGGCAGGCGGCGTTTGTTGCGGTAGGACTGCCAGGGTTGTTTTTGGCGATCTGGGTGGCGACGATCCGCGAACCGCTGCGCGGGGCGATCGATGGCATCCCCAGCCCCAGCGATCCGCAACCGTTCAAGGGGTTCTGGACGGAGCTGCTCGATGTGATCCCGCCGTTCACGCTGATCGGCGCGGCGCGGCGCGGGGCCATGGCCCTGGTTGCGAATCTGGCCGCGGGCAGTGGCATTGCCCTGGCCGCCTGGGGCATGACCTGGCTCACTGGCCCCGCCACCTGGCAGCAATGGACCTTTGTCGGAATTGGAGCTTACGCGGTCTATTCGTGGGCCAACGCGTTACGCGCCCGCGACCTGCCGACTTTCACGCTGATCTGGGGGACCCCGGCGTTTCTGTTCACCACGCTGGGCTATGGCATGGTTGCCTTCATCGGCTATGCGGCCGGTTACTGGGGAGCGCCTTATGCCGAGCGGACCTTTGAGATTTCGAAGGCGATGATCGGCTGGGCCGTGGGGGCGCCAGCTGCTCTGGCCGGCTTCCTCGGCGTAATCCTGGGCGGTTACCTCGCCGACTGGTTGCAAAAGCGCTACGCCGCCGGCCGGGTGATGGTGGTGCTGAGCGGACTGCTGACCACGCTGCCGCCGATTTTCGCGGCCTACCGCGCAGACAATTTCGCCAGCTTTGCAGTGCTCAGCTTCATCACCGTGATGTGCTATTCAAGCGCGCTGGGCGCAGCGGCGGCGGCCAGTCAGGCGCTGGTGCTACCGCGGATGCGCGGCACTGCGACCGCAACCTTCTTTATCGCCACCACCCTGGTCGGACTGGCGCTCGGGCCGTTCATGGCCGGCTATATCAGCTCGGTGAACGGCGACGATCTGGCCAAAGGCGTGCTTTCAACGCTGGTTGCGGTCCCGGTCGGCACGGTTTTTCTGATCTTCGCGTTGCGATTGTTCCCCGCGGCGGCAGCTACGGTAGAAGCACGCGCGCGGGCGGCGGGCGAGGCGATCTGAGCGTTAGCGGGGGATCCCGCAGGCAATTCGCGCGCCGCTGTTGCCGGTATGGCCGGTGCGATAGTCGTCTGCGGCAGCAAGGATGATGACCGCCGTGCCATCGCTATCGAACAGCGCAGCTTCGGCTTCGGCACGCAATGTTTTGAGATCGGCGGTCACCGTTCCGGTACCGGTGTAGCCTATGCCGAGATTGGGGAGATCGCCCCCGGTGGCCCGCACAGCAGTGCCGGCTGAAGGCCATTGGCGGTTTCCTGCCTCGCCGACCCCGGCTTGGCAGCGGGGACATCGCCTAGCGAAGTGCAGCCGGCAAGGACCGGGAGAATCGCGGTACCCGGGATTGGATTGAACGCCCGCGCTCTTTCACGATTCGATACCCCACTATCACGAAAAAGGGGCCGGATTGCTCCGGCCCCCTGATCGTTTGCGGCGGTTGCCGAATTACATGCCCGAACCCGGACCGTAGGAGATTTCGACCCTGCGGTTCTGGAGTTCGCGGACCCCGTCGGCGGTGGGGACGCGGTTGTTGCTTTCACCGAAGCCCTGGCTGGTGACCGCACCGGCCGGAATTCCGTGGCTGGTGAGATAGGCCGTGACCGATCCGTTGCGGCGTTCCGACAGACCCTGGTTGTAGGTGGGCTTGCCCGAACGGTCGGCATAACCGGCGAGCATGACGGGGACGTTGGCGCAGTTGCCATAAGCAGCGACGGCGCTGTCGAGGATCGAAGCAGCCTCAGGCGTGATGTCCGACTTATCCCAGTCGAAGAACACGATGTAGGGCCCCTTGTTGCACACTGCCGGCGGCGGAGGCGGCGGCGGAGGCGGAGGCGGAGGCGGCGGGGGAGGCGGCGGCGGGGGAGGCGGCGGCGGAGCAGCCGGCTCACCGAAGTTGTAGCCCAGCGTCATCATCAGCGAGTGCGAGCGCAGGCGGGATGAAACCGCCCCGCCATCAGAGTCGACCAGATCTATGCCGCTCTGATTGTAGAACCGGTACTTCAGCCCGAGATCAAGATTGTCGCTGATCGCCTTGCGAATCCCTGCCAGCCCTTGCCAGGCCAGACCGGTGTCGGAATCAGAAATTACACCCGACTCCGAAACCTTCGCGCGGCCAACCCCGACACCGCCGCCGACGAAGCCTTGCAGGCCATCGTCGTCGCCAAAATCGAGCAGGCCGTTCATCATGAAGCTGAGCGCGGAAACATTGCCGTCGAGGCCGGTCAAGACCGCGCCATTGCTGCTCGCCGAATCGTTGCCGGCACGCCGATAGCTGGTTTCGGCTTCCAGCCGGAAACCGCCAAAGTCGTAACCGACAACGCCGCCGACATCGTACCCGGTTTTCGTGTCGAGAGTGACCGGACTAAGCGTGGCGCTTCTGAACTTCAAATCTTCGACCAGCGTCGCGCCGACATCGGCTTCGATATACCAGGTATCGTCGCGAGCCAGCGCTGGCGTCGCAAGAGCCGAGGAGGCCAGTGCCATCCCAATGACCAGTTTGCGCATTATCATATTCCCCTCTTTGTCGAATGGATCCATCTTGTGCAGGCTTTTGTCTAACTGCATCGAATTCGCCGCGCAAGCGCTCAAAACCCGCATCTGTTGCAATAATGCCGCGATTTCACGCCTTAATCGCACGAAACGACACAAAACTGCGACCATCGCCCTGCGCCCTTGGCGGAAACAAGAAAAAAAGCAATTGATTCCAATCAAACCGCGGGAAATGTTCCGGCGGTGGTCAGACTGGCCAGAATGGCAACAATTGCAGCGCGCGCTTCGGCATCGATGGTTGTTCCGCCGGTCGGATCGCTGGGACGGACTGCGACTTGCCACCCGGTTTTGTAACGAATCTCTTGGCCGCTCGCACGATTGAGCAGCTTCATTCCGTCCTGCGCGGCGAAAAACAGCCAGTTGCCGGCCTGACGCGCGGCGATCTTGCCGGCCTGGCCCGACCATTCGCCGGTCGGACTTGCGCCCACCAGCCAGCTCTGGCCGTCGACCGGCGAGGCTGGCGGGGTTGCGGTTTCCGACTCGATCGCGCCGTGCAGCAGCGCGTCGAGCCGCGCGGTGGTCTCGTTGACAAATCCCTCCTTTTGCGACTGGCCGGCGAACAGCAGGGGCAGGTCGAGCCGAGGGGTGCGGCTGTCGAACAGGGGATCGGGCATGGTCGTTCCTTTTCAGGTTCAGGGAAGCGCAACTGTCAGCGGATCGGATCTGGCGAGATCGCCGATCTGCCGGATCGTGAAGGGACCTTGCGGCAAGGCTGCGAGCAGCGGCGCGAGCTCGGCCGCGCTGAGTTCAAGCAGCGGGGCCGTCACTTGCCAGCGCGCTAGCGGCGCGGCGGCGAGCCCAAAGGTGACATCGTAGGCTTCGTTTTGCTCGTTGAGCGGGGTTTCGACCCCGTCCTGCCACAGCCAGCCGCCGCGCGCGCGGCGCACCCAGGTTAACCGCGTCGATCCCGACACCAGGCCCCTGACTTGCCCGTGAACCGGGGTTAACGGGCGGAAACCGATCCCGCGCAACGCGATCGGCGCGGTGACAGCGGCAATGTCACCCAGTCCGATCGCCGCGATCAGGGCATCGGGGGTGCTGCCGACCAGCTGCGGATCGAGCGCCAGCCCCGAACCATCGAGCAGGATGAACCGCTCGCCGATCAGGTGCGAGGCAATCGCGGCTTCGGTGCCGCCGCGTCCGCGCCACAATCCAGACAGTGTCCACAACCCATCACTGAGCGGCGTCGCCATAGCGAACTGAACTATTTCGCTGCCCAGCAGCGCCCGGTTGGCGCCCATTGCCAGCTGGCGCATGGTTGCATCGGTTAGCAGCAGATCGCCGCCGACAAGTTGCACAGTGACGCTGCGATGGCGGTCGAACAGCAAGGGCGAAGCCGCGGGCAGCACACTGGTGGCGCTGCCGATAATCGCACGGTCGCGGCCGCTTGGCCCCAGCGGTTGCAAGGCCGCGTCACCCTGATCGACGTAGAGGCTGGCACCGGGCCAGGCCGAACTGGGCGATGAGACTGCAGCGAGCAGCAGTGGCACCGAAGTGCTGGCGTTGCCGTCCCAGGGCAGTTCGCAAGCGGCGAGCGCAGTTGTTGCCAGGGCAAGGTCCGGGGGCAGATTGGCGCGGCCTGGATCGGCACTGCCTGCCGGCAGATCAAGTGCGGGGGAGAGTCGCGCCAGGGTCAGGTCGATGCCGTTTTCGTGCCATTCCCATTCGCGCACCCGCCAGACGCCGGGATGGCCTGGCAGGGTAACGTTGGCGCCCGGGCGAACCGCGGGATCGAGCTGGGTAACGCGCCACGAGACGGTCTGGCGGGCCCAGTTGATTCGGTTTGCGGCACGGTCGACCAGCTGCCGGGCAGAGGCGGCGCTGAGCGCGCCGGGAAGCTCGATCGTGCGCGGCTGGCCCGGCAGCGGGCGGCCAGCCGCGCGCTGCGCTCCGGGCTGAAAATCGCGGTCGAGATCATAATACCGCAGCACCGCGATCGGCGCTTCGGGATCGGCGCCGCGTTTGCGGGCGAAGCCGGCATTGCCGCCAAAGTCCTCACGCTTGGTTGAAGTTGCAGCTTCGGGCAGTGCGATCGGGCCCACCTGGAGGCGATCGGGGCGGATCGCCAGCAGTTCGCCGCAAGCGTCGCAATCGACCGGGTAGAGCGGATCGAGCGCGGCCAGCAGCGCGTCCACCGCGCCTTCATTGGACAGGCCCGAAAGTCCGGTCAGCGCGACATCGGCGTCAGTCTCCTCGATCACGCCGTCGAGCAGCTTGGCGATCGAAAGCGTGCCGCTGTCGGCGATCACTTCGAACGACAAGGCGGGGATGCGGTTTCCATACTCACTGAGCTGGAGGTCATCGAACACCGCATAGGCCAGCCCGCGATAGGCCGGACACTGACCGGCAGGTTCCGCTGCAGCCAGCAGCGGATCGGCCACCTGGTCGCCCTGGCCGGTATAGAGCCGCATCGCCCCGCCAACCTTGAGATCGCCCGAAGCGCCGCGCAACAGCTTGCCGTCGGCCCAGATCCGGCCGATCCCGGTGATCGGCCGGCTGGCCAGCGCCACCGCGAACGAAGCCGAATAGCTGTAGGTCACGGTTGAGGGTTTGCCTTTGCCGCCGCCCTGTTTGTCCTTGTGCTCGACCAGGTCGGTCGCCCAGATGATCTGGCCCGAAACCCGCATCGTGCCAAAGTGGCGCGGCAGCGGCATTCCGTAGCTGGAAGTTGTCACCGACAGCTCATTGAGCCGCGGCCCTTCGCGCTTGCCGCCGCCAAAGATTGCCGAATCGAGCTGCTGACCAACCAGCGCACCAATCGCGCCGCCGATCGGGCCGCCGATCGCGGTGCCGATGACAGAGAGCACCAGGGTTGCCATTTTGCTTAGCTTTCGGATGCTGGCAGAAGGCGCCAGTGGTGAAGGATCGGACCGGCGGGCAGCGCGGCATCATGGACAATCCGGCGCAATCCGGCATGGGCATGGACCCAGCCCAGGACCGGCGCGGCGATTGCCAGGTGGAACTGGGCCGGACCGGGCTCCAGCATGACCACATCGCCGGGTTTGAACGGCGGTTCGGCCGCGGCAAAGCCGCAAGCGCAAGGGTCGGGCAGCCACCCGCTCAGCGAGCGGAGCCGCAGCGGGTAGCCGGTTGGCAGGATCACGGGCCGGCCGCATCCCGCCAGCGCCGCGGCAAGCAGGCCGATGCAGTCCAGCCCGGTCGCCGGATCACGGCCGTGAAGGCGAAACCGGCTGCCGACCAGCACCGTGGCCGCGGCGGCCAAAGCAGCTCCGGTCATTGTCCGGGTGAGGGATAGCGAGTGATCAGGTCATTCCCGGGCAAGTGTGGTTCACCCTGAAAATTCAAGGCGTTGCTGAACCGGCCCGAGCAGGTTTCAAGCCGCCGGTCGCAGCCCTCGCGCAGCACCACCCGGCTCCCCGCGGGCGGAGCTTGGTCGAGCGGGGTGTCGAGCACCAGCGCGCCGCCGCTGGTGCCAGCAATCCCCATGGTGAAGCCGGCGTAAGGTCCGTCGAGCCAACGCAACGAGCCGCCGACAAGCAGTGCCTGCGCCACAGCAACGGTCACTGTCGCGGAATTGCCGGCCAGATTGAACGCGCTCAGCACGCCGTCGTGGGTGAAACGCGCGGGCGAAAGCGTGCAGCCCGGCCCGGAAAACACCGCGCGGCAGCTTGGGCTGGTGCGGGGGACCGGATCGCGTTGCAGTTCGATCTTGCGCGATTGCAGTGCAGCGGTGAAGCTGCCGGCCTGCTCGGTCACGGCGCCGATGGTGCCGCGGTAGAGCACTTGGCGCTCAAGGGTTTCCCAGTCGACCACTCCGATCAGCACCCGGGCGCCGTCGAAACGGCCGTGGGCAAGGTCGGCCGCCGCAATCGAATCGTGGCTCAGAGCGCCTTCGACTTCGGCGCTGTCGGGCTCGAAATCGGCCGAACGGCGGATTGCCGAAGGGACCATGCCGGGGGCGGCGCGGTGCTGGACCCCGTCAAACCACAGGTCGCGGTCATGCGCGGTGAAGCCCAGCGTCACCCCGTCGCGGCGCAGCACGCGCCAGAAGGTCGCGGTGGTTTCGAGCTCGGCGCTGAACCAGATCCGGCTCATGCCGCAGCCTCGCGAATCTCGATCACTGGAACGCTGGGGGCCTCGCCAGCGGCAAAGGTCGCGCCCGAGAGCTCAAGCTTGTCCTCGGCAAAGCGGACCGGGACGTCGAAGCTGAACCCGGCGCGCACCGCTTTGCCGGTGGCGGGCGGAATGGTGAAGCGGATCACCCCGAGCGGGTCGAGCGTCCAGGCGGTGGTGGGCAGGCCATCGACGCTGACAAGGATGCTTACTGCATCCGGACGGGTGATCCGCCGCGCCTGTTCGGCAGTGCCAGCGCCGTAGCGCTTGAGCAGCGGAAAGCTCGCGGCAATCCCGTTGCCGGTGCCAAGCAGCTGGTCCGCGATGGTTGGTGCACCGGTCATGCCGTTCGAGCTGAAGTCCGAAGGGTCGCGCAAACGGAAACCCCGCGCCGCGCCGCGCCGCGCGCGGAAGAACGCCAGCAAGGTGCCAAGTTCGGTCTCGGAGCGGATGCCTGGTCCGACATCAAAGCGCAGGCGGGCATCGGCCCACAGACTGTTGCGCCGCTCAAAGCCCGAAGCGGTAACCGCCACGCTGGTCGAAAACTCGGGACTGACCATGGCGTTGAGGCCGAGTGCGAGCGGATAGGAGAGGTCGTCGAAGGCCAGCATGTCATCCTCGCTGTTGGGTTCGGGCAAGCGCAGGTAACCGTCGCGGCAGACCTGCGGCAGCGCCCAGACGAAGCGCTCGTGGGCGGAACGCGTCGCAGCCTCGTCAAGCCCGCCATCGATCTTGCGCCAGAACGCCTTGTCGGGCGCGTTGAGGACGAAACCGGCGAGGTAATCCTGATCCGCCGGCGGATAGCCGAGCCGCGCGTCGATCGCGGTATAGGCGGCGCGGCGGAAAGCGTCGGCGCCCTGAGTCAGCCAGTCGTAATCCTCGCATTGCAGCCGGTCGAAGGCGGGTGCGGCCCAGCCCAGTGGAAGGTTGGCGCGGCGGACCTCGGGCATTGCGGGATCGAGCACTCCGGGGAGGAAGGTCAACAGCAGCACTTCGGCGGTTCCTGGCAAGGCTGCGGTACGCACCGTGTCGCGCAGCGCCAGCGTCGTGCTGGCAAGCAGCGCCCCGGCCTGGTCGAGCAGCGCGAGCTGCGGCGCGGTCAGCGCGGCCCTCATGTCGGCGATCACCACCGGATTGCCGCCGAACGCCGCCTTGGCGGCATCGTCGTAGAGGCAGGGGCGGCCATCGGCCATGATCCACCACCAGGGCTCACCGATCTGGAAACGCACCGGCAGCGCGGCTGATTCCATCAGCCCGACGAACTCCGTCGCGACCGCTTGCAACCAGGCCATCGCCGCGCTGTTGGCGGGCGAGAGCAGTGAGCTTGGCGGGTCCCACCCGGTCAGCGATGGATCGCCGTTGCTGGCGCGCTGCTTCCACGCCTCAGGGCAATGCTGAGCCAGCAGTTCGTAAGACAGCGAAGCAATCGGCGAGAACCCGGCGGCCTTGGCGAGAGCAAAGAAGTTGACGTGCCAGGCCCTTGCGGGCGCGCACAGCGGATCGCCGCTGGCGGGTGGCAGGTAGGCGCCGCCAGAGTGCGCCAGCCGCATGTAATGGCTCATGCCCACATAGTGCAGCAGGCTGCCGCGATAGCCGAGCTGGCGGGCACCACGGATCAGCCGCGCCGGGGCCTGGTTGGTGGCATCGTCGTAAGCGGTGGCGAGCGCAATCCCGTGCGGCGGGACAATCACATCGCCGATTGCGAGCATCGGGCGGTGGCCCGCGCAGCGGATCGCGGTCATCTCCGCCCAGCCCTCGACCGCAGCGCCAAGCGGCGTGGTGCTGCCCTCGACATAACCCGGCGCGACCAGCGAGATGAACATCCGGTCGATGTCGAGCGCGTGGACCGGATCGGCTTCGGCGGGCAGCGTGTAACCGCCAACCAGGGTTGAGAACGCCAGCGAAATCACCGCGTCGGTGGCGGTTCCTTGGGCATAGTTCCACAGCCGCACGAACCACGATCGCGGCGCCCCGGCGGCATCGCGGCCTTCGATGGTAAGGGTCGGGCCGTTCGGCGCGTTGAGCGCGATCACCCCGCCCGAACGCCAGCGAAAGCTCAGCGTGGTGCGCGAATAGTCGCGGTTGGTGGCGTAGGCGAGCAGCGGGTGGTCGAGGCTGTCGACGCTGTCCCAGATGATCCCGGCGAGATCGCTCTGGCGCAGGAACGCCGCATCGACGCGCAGCGCATCGGGCGCGGTGGTGGTCAGCGCCGCCATCATCGGGCGCGGGAAATTGACGGTCCAGAAGCGCGGGTCGAAGCGCTGGATCCAGTCGCTGTCCTGCCCTTCACGCTTGCTTGCGAGCCAGAAGGCCATGGTGATTTCCTTGGTCAAAAATCCTCCCTGTTCCGCGCAGCGGAATGGGGAGGTGGCATTCGCGCAGCGAATGACGGTGGGGTCTTGGCGGCGGCGAGAAACCCCTCCACCACGCCGCTTCGCGTCGCGGTCCCCCTCCCCATCCGCTGCGCGGACAGGGAGGATTGAGAACTCAAAACTCGCTCAAGGCCCGGCGCACCGCGCTGGCGACCTGGCGGCCTGAGCGTTGCAGCGCTTGCGGAGCGCTGCTGCCGGGTGGGGCCGTGACAGTGATCGAAACGCGGACATCGCGCGGGCGACCCGCCTGGCCAGCTTCGACCCGGCCGGCGCTGGTCGGCACGAACAATTCAGGCCCGCGCTCACCAACCAGATAACCGCGGCCGGGCGAAACCGGCCCGCCGGTGGCGCGCCCAGGCAGGCCGAATATCGAGGCGATCGCGGTGCCAAGATTGAGCAGTCCGCTAGCGCCGCCGCTGCCGCCCGCGCCGATCGAACCGAACAGGTTGTTGATGGCCTGGCTGGCGATCGAATCGATCACGTTGAAGGCGATCTTGCGCAGGTCCTCAAAGCCGATCGAGCCTTTGCGCAGCGCGTTCAGCAGTCCGCGCTCCAGCGCCTGACCAGCTCGGTCGAAGCCGTCGACCAGCGTTCCGTCGAAAGTGCTGCGCATTGCCGCGACATCCGCGGCGAAACCCTGGGTATTGGCGCGAACGTCGATCAGCAGGCTGTCAACACTGTCAGGCATGATCGCGCTCCATCAGGCGGGAAAGATCGTCCCGACCAAATGGCCGGGTTTGGGGATTGAACGGGGCGAAAACTGCGGCGAGTTCGGCGGGGGTCGCCGCCCAGAACTCGTCCGGGCGCCAGCCCAGCAACCGTGCGGCGAACCCGCAAAGCCGCAGTGCGCCCTCACCAAACTGCGCGGTCATGGCTCATGGGGCGTGGCCTGCCCCTGCAGGATCTGGCCAAGCAGCACGCGCAGCGGCTTCGATGCTTCGGCCAGGCCCAGCGCGGCAACCGCTTCGCCCAGCTCTTCGCGGGTCAGACCGGTCGGATCGGCCAGGCAGTGCCAGAACAGTCCGGCCATTTCCGCCAGACGCAGCTGCCCCGCCCCAGCACGCTCAACCAGCGCGAACAGCGGGCCGAGTTCGTCCTCGGCCGCGACCAGCGCGGTGAAGCTGGGGCGGAGCAGGCGCGGCGAGCCAGCGACCGTTATGGCGGCCTCGCCGCGGTGGGGATTGGCAGCGGGCTGACTCACAGTGTGGTCACCGCGCCCGAGCTTTCAAGGCTCATCGTATAGTTGCGTTCGCCGTTGAAATCGCCCGAGTAGTCGAGCTTCTGGACCAGGAATGCGCCGCGCATCTTCTGCCCGTCCTCGAAGCTCAGCTCGTAGGTATCGAGCGTACCACTCAAGGCATTGGAGCGGACCTGGGCTTCGGCCGCGCTGCCAAGGAAAATCCCCGCCGCGCTGACCGAGATCGAGCGCGTCCCCGCGCCCGAAAGCAGCTCGCGCCAGCCGCCCGAATCCTTGTTGGTGACCACCACAGTATCGCCGTTGATCGACATCTGGGTGGTGCGCAGGCCGGCGACGGTCTGGTAAACCGGGGTCGGGGCGCCGTTCGAGATCTTGAGCAGGAAGGCGCTGCCTTTCTGGGCGGTCATGGTGGGTTCTCCTAGTTGGCGATGAGGCGAAAGCGGTATTCGAGCAGGATCGCGCGGGTGCTGGCGCCGCGTTGTTCGGCGCGCGCGCGCAGGAACCAGGTGGTGACGATCTGGAAATCGCCTTGATCGCCGGGTAGCGCGGCGATTCGGCTTTCGATCGCCGCGGTCAGCTCGGCGGCGGTGTCGGGGCGGTCGCCGCGGCAGTGCAGCTCAAGCGCGACGCGGACTTCGCGCCCGGCCTTGTCCTTGGTGCTCCAGTCGGCACTGGCCGAGGCGGCCACAGCGAGCCATGGCAAAGCGGTGCGCGATGGTGCTTCCTCGACCACCGCGTTGAGCCGAGATGACAGCGCCGGATCGGCGGCCAGCCAGGAAACCAGCGCGGCGCGCAAGGGAATTTCCATCGCGCTCATCCTTTCGTGAACAGCGGCCAGATCAGACCGGGGCGGCGCCAGCGTGTGACGGGATCGGAACGGGCGAGACGGCGCTCGGCAGCATGGGCTTCACCCAGCAGACGGGCCTTTTCGAGAAGCCGCGCTGCCACAACCTCGAAATTGTGAAGAACCGAACTCATGCCAGCCTCAACCGGCGCCATGGCCGCCACAATGCGGCGACTGCAGCAGGGGGTATCGCGGCGCTGGACATATCGTCCTCGCGTGCCCGGTATTGGTGCGCGGCGAGGCGCAGTGCGCCATGGCGCAGCGGATCGGGCAGGCCGCTCCAACCGGCGGCAAGCCCGGCAGTGAAGCGTACCGCTATCCGCCCCGCGCTGCCGGGATTGGATACGCGGACCTTGCCCGCGCCATCGTAGTCGAGTTCGATTTCGTAGTCGGCAGGCGGCAGAGCAAAGCGCGCGCCTTCGGCCGGGATCCCCTCGACCGATGTGATCGCCTGGACCGGCCTTGCGGCGAGCGTCAACCAGCTGCTTGATACCGGCAGGACCTCCTCGCAGAGCTGCTGCAACGGCATCGTGCTGGTGAAGTCCTCGCAGGCATCGAGTGCGGCGCGCAGCAGCGCGGCGAGCTGGGCGTCATCGCCGCCGGTGGTGATGCCAAGCCAGTCCTTGAGGTCGCTCAGCGCGACAGGCGCCAGCACGGCCGGCGTAACGATGGCCCGCTTCATGAGCACTCTCCGTGTTGGGGATCGGAAAAGGGGTGCGCCCGCGCCGTGAGGGAGGCATGGCGCGGGCGCGCGGCGGGAGGGGAGCCCCGCCGGGAGGTTAGGGCGTGTTTTCGATGATCTTACTTGAGCCCCCTTCCCCGTCGGGGAAGGGTCGGGGATGGGGGAGCAAGGCCGCCAGGCCTCGCGTCCTCGCTGGCGTGGAACCCCCACCCCAACCCCTCCCCACCGGGGAGGGGCTCGATAAGCCCAGATCACCGAGATCCGGCGCTAGAGCGAGATCTTCAGCACCTTGATCGCGTCGCTGTCGAGCACCTGACCGCCGACCCGCTTGGTCGCATAGAAGTTGACGAACGGCTTGTTGGTGAAGGGATCGCGCAGGATCGTGGTCGCCTTGCGCTCGGCGATCAGATAGCCCGACTTGAAGTTGCCGAAAGCGATCGGCAGCGCGTTGGCGGCGATATCGGGCATGTCTTCGGCCTCGATCACCGGATAGCCGAGCAGCCGCGCCGGGGTGCCGTCGTGGATCCCGGGCTGCCACAGGAAGGTGCCATCGGCGGCCTTGAACTTGCGCACGGTCGACAGGGTCTTGGAGTTCATCACCCAGACCGCGCCCTGGCGGTGGCCCGACTTGAGCGCATGGACCAGGTCGATCAGCTTCAATTCGGGCCCGGTATCAAAGCCCGAGGCATTGCCCGAGACCACGTGCTGCAGCGTGCCGAAAGTCCGGGTGGCGTCGCCGGTCAGCGCGGTCGCGCCGGTGAGGAAGCCCTTGGGCTGGTTGGTGCCGGTTCCGGAGATGAAAGCGGCGCCTTCGGCCCGGGCGAACTCGGCGGCGATCTCGTTGGCGAGCCACTCCTCGAGGTTGAACTCGGCATCGTCGAGCATCATCTGGCTCGCCGCCGGATTGGCGTAAAGCTCGCCGAACGGCGGGGCGATCTCGTTGAACTTGGGCGTGGTGGTCTCAGGCCGCGCTGCGACTTCGCTGACCCAGCCCGAGGCCGAACCGCCCGAGGTGACCAGCTTGCGATAACCCGACGTGCCGGTCAGCACGACCTGCGCGATCGAGCGGATCGGGCTGTAGATCTTGAGCTGGTTGGCGATCAGCGTGTCGATCTCACGCGGGACGGCATAGCCGCCATCGGCGAGCACCGCGCCGCTGAGCGACTTGAGCTCGCTTTCCCGGCCGTGGCGCAGATAGCCATCGACGAAGCTCTTGAGCTCGGGCGTGGACTGCGAGGCGAGGGAGATCACCGGACGCTGCGCGGCGCGGCTGATCCGGTCGATCCGCGACTTCACTTCCTCGACGTCGTTGCGCAATGTCACCACCGCGCGCTCGGTCTTTTCCTGGCGGGAGACGAGATCGAACGAGGCGTCGAGCGCGTCTTCGGGCACTTCATTTTCCATGGGGCTTCTACCTTTTCTGCTGAGATCCTCCCCCACCGGGGAGGGGGACCACCGAAGGTGGTGGAGGGGGCAATCCGGGGTTGGTCAGGCGACGAGATGAACCCGTGCGCCGTGCTGCATCGGGTGAGTGACCAGGCTCACCTCGAGGAGTTCGATTTCGGTCAGCTCGCGGCCCTGGACATCGCGGGAGAAACCGCGGGCGCGGTAGCCGAACGAGAGACCGGTGGCTTGGCCGCGCCTGAGGGAAAGCGCCGCGCCGCCATCGGGATTGTCGATGCTGGCAACCACGCGCAGGCCGCGGGCGTCTTCGCGGATCGTCTCGACCCAGCCGATGCGAAGGTCCGGTCGGTGCTGCCAGTAGAGCGGCAGGGGCTCGGCGCGGGTTGCCAGGGTGCGCTCGAAAGCGCCGCGGCGGATCAGATCGCGCCCGGCGTCGCGGCGGTCGAACAAGGCGGCGTAGCCGGCGATTCCGCAGGGTCACTTGAGCAGTTCCATCGCACCGCTCCGCCAGGCGATCCCGACCAGCAGCAGGGCCAGCGCCCCGCGCACCACCCAGTCAATCGCCGCTTTCCACGCGCTCGCCTTGGCATCGCGCCAGGCCTGGAGCAGCTCGCGCAGCTCGGAGAGGTCCTTGCCCGCGGCGGGATCGTCGAGCCCCATCCGCACCAGCACCCGCTCGGCGCCGAGCTCGCTGGCTTCCTCGACAATCGCGCGCAGCGAGACCAGATCGCCGCCGCTGTCTGCTGCCTGGGCGAGCAGGCGGGCAACCATATCTTCCCTGTTCATCATTTGTTCCCACCATCCTTCAGCGCCAGACCCAGCATCGCCCGCTTCTCCTCGTCGGAGAGGAACGCCGCGCTACCCACCTGCGACCACAGCCGCTCGCGGTCTTCGGCCAGCGCCGGGACGCCATCGAGGTCGATCGCGAGGCGGGCATCAGGGAACCAGATCGCCAGCGCTTCGCTGAGCCCGGAGAGGATCTTGCCCGCCAGCGGCAGCAGCGTCAGCCGCCACAACGCACGGTTGGCCTCGCGGTAATTGGCATAGGTGTTGTCCCCCGGCAGCCCGAGCAACATCGGCGGCACCCCGAAGGCCAGGGCAATGTCGCGCGCGGCGGCGGCCTTTAATTCGGCGAAGTCCATGTCGGCGGGCGAGAGGCTGAGCGGCTGCCACTTGAGCCCGCCCTCGAGCAGCAGCGGGCGCCCGGCGTTGAACGCGCCCGAATAGGCGCTGGCCAGCTCGGCCTTGAGCCGGTCGAACTGGTCGGCGGAGAGCCCGCCGCTGTCGCCCGGATCATAGACCAGCGCGCCCGAAGGCCGCGCCGCGTTTTCCAGCAGGGTCCGGTTCCACGCTGCGGCAGCGTTGTGGCTCGCCACCGCCTGATCGGCCGCGGCGAGGCAGCCAAGCCCATAGTGATCGTCGCCGGGGTGGAAGTACTTGAGGTGCACGAGGTTGGGTGAGGCGTCCTCGTCGAGCGCCGGGATCGTCAGCGTGGTTTCGCCGACCTTGTAGGCATAGGCAGCGGGCCAGCCATCGGCCCCGGCAACCACCGAGACCCGCTCGGGCCGCAACGCGTAGAGCTCGACCGGCTTGCCCCGCGCATCCTTGAGCACCTGGACATAGGCATTGCCGTGGAGCAGCAGCTGGCTCGCCAGCGTCTCGAGCAAGGACTGTCCGGCGCTGGTCGCGCTGACCAGTTCGAGCAGTTTCGGGTCGGACGGCAGCAACGGCGCCCCGCCGATCCCCTCGGCGACCAGCCGCACCGCCCGCTGCGCCACCGGGTTCTCAAGATAGGCGCGCTTGACCGCACGGTTGTATTCGAACGGTGCGCGGGCGCTGCCCTCGTCGCCATAGTACCACGGGGAGACGAACGAGCGCGCCAGCGGCACGCGGGTGCCCCCGCCCTTGAAGGCGGCGGCGAGGGTTTGCAGGAAGGACATGGGGGGCCTTTCGAAAACGCAGTAGCACTTCCCGCGACCAGTTTGACGCGAGCGTACTAGGGTCCGGACTCATTTGAGCCACCAGATGACGATAGCAGCGATGGCGATGGTGGCCATGAAGTTTTTGATGTTGCGATCGAAGCGGGTGGCGACACGGCGCCAGTCCTTGAAGCGGCAGAACATGCGTTCGACGACGTTGCGCTGTTTGTAGATGGCGTGATCGCAATCGAGCTGGACCTTGCGGTTGCGCTTGGAGGGGATGACGGCGGTGGTACCCCGCTCGGCGAGCCAGGCGCGTAGGTCGTTGCTGTCGTAGCCTTTGTCGCCGACCAGTTCGGCAGACGGCGGCATCGCCGCGATGCAGGCCTTGGCGACCTTCATATCGTGGACATTGCCGGGGGTTATCATCAACACGCAGGGGCGGCCCTTCACGTCGCAGACGGCGTGGACCTTGGAGTTTCGACCCCCGCGTGTCTGGCCGATACCATTGGCCAAGGCCCCCCTTTTGCGCCGCCTGCGGTGCGGTGGACCTTGATGCAGGTGCTATCGATGAACAGGCGGTCGGGGATGCCTTCGGCTCCGGCCAGCGCGCTGAAAATGTCTTGCCAGACACCGCGCTCGGCCCAGCGCACGAAGCGGTTGTAGAGCGTCTTCTTGGGCCCATAGACCGGCGGACAATCGCCCCAGCGCCCGCCGCTTTGCAAGGCATGGACGATCCCCGAAAGCACCCGGCGATCATCGACCCGCCGCGCACCGCGCAGCCCAGTAGGCAGCAGCGGCTCGATCCGCGCCCACTGCTCATCCGAAAACCAAAAGAAATCCGCCATTGCCAACGCCTCCTTCGCTGAGGCATTGAATCACATGACGGTGGCAATGGGAATCCGCTTATTGGGTCCGGACCCTAGTTCAAGTCGAAATTTTGTATTATTTTTTAGAAGCTTGCGCCTGCTGCCAATACGATACTTGGACTTGAAGCAAACGCTGGCCATGTTCACTGAGGTGACCGATTATGGGCGAAGTGCGACCGTCATGGGCGTCAAAGAAGTCAGGCCCCCAGGGCAGTTCGGCATTTCGGGCTAAGCAGAAGCGTGTTGCACACTTCAAACCGCACATATTCATTTCCGGGAGATTCGCGACCGTGAAATATTCCTTTCCGTTGCGAAAAGGATCGACCGAAGTGCCATAAACCACTTGGACCCAAGGGTTCCCGTCTTGGTCGGCAGAAATTTGCCGGATCAGCCCGGGGTGATGTTCCGGTGCCGGATGATCCGGGGCTTCGTTATATGGAAACCGGCACCATACGGTATCGTATGGTGCCGGCAGGGTCGATAGTGGGTAGAACCTAAGTGGCCCCACTCACCACCCCGCGTCACTAATCGGGGTTAGCCGGAAGCCTTCAGGCTTTTGTTCGTCTACCGCTTTCTGCATTGCCTCGATATAGGCGTCGCTGATCTCCGAATGATAGTTCGGCTGCATCCGAATCTTTGGCGACCCATAAGCGGCAGCAGATCCTGCGGCACGCGCTTTGGGTTTTCGCATGGCTTCTCCTATAATGAGATATCGACAATCATCGACTGACTCATGAACGCGCAAATGGCGCTTTCCAACTCCTTATACAACAGGAATCTTTACATAGGATTGATGCATTTCAGTGTGAATGCGAAAAGAGCACATTAAAAAATATTGTTTTCCAAAATCTTATAAACTTTCACCCCAACCTCACCCTTGGCACTCCCCTTCGCCCGAGCATCAGCTCGCTCAGCGCCCAGACCAGCGCGTCGGCCCGGTCCGGAGAGCGGCCCGGGCCCTGGTAGGCACCGCCAGCAATCAGTCCGCAGAGCTCGTCCTCGAGCTTGGGGAACGTCCCCGCATGCCGCACCCGTCCGCCCTCGTAGAGCGCAGCAACTGGTTCGGCGCGGGCCACCTTGCCGCGGCTGGCGTGAACCAGCTTCAACGGCAGCGTAATGTCAGCGGCGCGCAGGACGCTCGCCACCATCTCACCGCCCTGGTTGGCTTCGGCGACCACGCGGTCGGCGTTCCAGGCCTCCGCCGCCTTGGCGACTGCGCGGGCCCAGCGTTCGGGGCTGGGCTTCGAGACACTGCAATCGGCCAGCACCCGGCCGATCCCGTCCTCGCCCAGCGCGCAGACCACGATCCCGCAGGCATCGCCGCCCGAGCTGGCGGGCGGGTCGACCCCGACCACAATCCGCGCGGCAGGGCTGGAAGGCCCTGGTTCACGGCAACCTTCGAGCAAGGCGCGGGTCCACAGCGCCCCGGGCAGGTCGGCGATCAGCTCGCCGTCGAGCTCCTGGCGGCCCAGCAGGGTCTTGTTATAGGTCCGGCGGATGTCGCGCAGAAACCGCTCGGCGAGATTTTCGGCATTGTCGTCGGTCTTGCCCCGAGTGATCGCGGTGCTGCCTGTCTCCGCCCCGGCGACGAGACGTTGGATCAGCGGCACCGCGCGCGGGGTTGTGGTGGCGAGGATGCGCGGCGCTTCGCCAAGCCGCATCCCGAATTGCAGGTTGTCCCAACTCCGGCTGGCATTGCCGGTTCCATCGTCCCACTTGCCGATTTCATCGCACCAGGCATGGCTGTGCTGGGGTCCGCGCAGGCTTTCCGGTTCGCCCGCCGAATAGATCGCAGCCTGCGCGCCGTTGGGCCAGGTCAGCCGCCGCAGCGATGGCTCAAAGCGCGGACGGCGACCACGCGGGCAGATCGCCAGCAGCCCGCTTTCGCCTTCGATCATCACCGCGCGAACTTCGCTCAGGGTCGCTCCGATCAGCGCGATCCGCGCATTCGGATCGTGATCCGCCACTTCGCGGACCCATTCGGCCCCGGCACGGGTCTTGCCAAAGCCGCGCCCGGCCATGATCAGCCAGCAGCTCCAGTCGTTCTCTGGCGGAAGCTGCGCCGGGGCCGCCCATAGCCGCCAGTGCCAGCGCAATTCGCGTTTGCTGCTCTCTTTAAGCCGCCGCAGGCGTGCGATGCGGACCTCGGGCTCAAGCGAGAGCAGCCATGCCAGCCGTTCACTCCGGCGCGACATCGTCGTCCTGCGCCGCAATCCGCTCTGCGGCTTTGGCGCGGTCGCGCATCTGGTCGAGCTGCGCGTCGATTTCGGCAATAATCGCGTCAGCATCCTCATTGGCGTGGATCGCCCGTTCGCGAGCGGCGCTGTCGCGGTGCGCCGACAGCAAGCGAAGCGCAGCGCCGTATTCGAACTTGTTGCCGGCTTCGTCCTTGGAATCGCCAGTGCGCAGGCGCCGGAGCAGATCCATTTCGAGGTTGTCGTATCCCTCGCATAGCGCCGCCATCCATTTGCGGGCGAATTCGGGTTCGCCCCGGCGCGAGGCATAGACCTGGTTGGTGGTGACATTGGCCCAAAGCGCCGAGGCGGTGACATTTGAGGTCTCGGCCAGCTTTTCAAGGAACACCTCGCGCCAGCGGGTGTTGTTGCGCGGCGCGGGCCGGGCAACCTTGTTGCGGCCACGCCGAATCGGCTTGGTCATTGCGGAATATCCATGTCTGTGAGGGCGGGGCCGGTTGCGAATCGGTCTATCGCGATGTTCCCTGTATGTACCCAAAGAGCGTGACGATGTCAAGCGTAAAGAACCAATCTGGTTACATGGCCTTCGCACTTGTCACCTCCGTCTGGCCTCTCTAGGCAAGCGGACGAACTGATCGACCGCGGGGGAAAGCTCTGGTGCTGCGCAAGCTTTACGACTGGACCCTGGCCAAAGCCGCGCACCCCCATGCCGAATGGTGGCTGGCGCTGTTCGCGTTCGTCGAGGCGAGCTTCTTTCCGGTGCCGCCGCATCCTTTGCTGGGGATCATGTGTCTGGCCGAACCGAATAAGGCGATCCGCTTTGCGATGATCGCCACCTTTGCCTCGGTGCTGGGCGGCATGCTGGGCTATGCGATCGGCTGGGGGCTGTATGATACGCTGGGCGCGCAGATCCTGAGCACGCTGGGGCTGACCGAAAGCTTCCCCAAGGCGGCCTGCTACCTCAACGATTACGGGTTCTGGATCTTCGTTGCCAAAGGCGCGACCCCAATCCCGTTCAAGCTGCTGACCATCACCGCAGGGTTCATCGGCATGGACCTGTTCCGCTTCATCGCCGGCAGCATCGTCAGCCGCTCGATCAGCTTCCTGATCGTCGGCATCCTGTTCCGCTTGTTCGGTGCGCCGATCAAGGCCTTCATCGACAAGTACCTTGGCCTTGCCACTGCCGGGTTCGTCGCGCTGGTGGTCGGCGGGTTTCTGGCGATCACGCTGCTGGGCGGCGGCGGCAAGGACGCCGGCCACAAGTGCGAGGCAGCAACCAGCGTGGAGGCCTTGCGATGAGCCCCGACATCCGCCTCTACCACTGCGCCGACGCGCGCTCGTTCCGGGTGCTGTGGGCGCTGGAAGAGCTGCGCCTGCCTTATCAGCTCGAACTGATGCCGTTCCCACCGCGCGCGACCGTCGAGGGCTACCGCGACCTCAACCCGCTTGGCACCGTCCCGGCCTGCCTGATCGACGGCGCACTGATGACCGAAAGCGCTGCGATCCCGCACGTCCTTGCCACTCGCTTCGGCCCCAGCGATCTCGCGGTGGCGCCGGACGAACCCGCCTACCCCGCCTACATGAACTTCCTCGTCATGGGCGAGGCGACGCTGACCTTCCCGCAGACCATCCACCTGCGCTACACCCGGCTCGAACCGCCCGAACGCCGGGTGGCGCAGGCGGCGGTGGACTATGCCCAGTGGTTCGGATCACGCCTCCGCAACGCCGAGACGATGATGGGCGAAGAGTTCGCCTGCGCCGGGCGCTTCACCATGGCCGACATCTCGGTGGGCTATGCGGTGATGCTGGCGCTGTCGATCGGGCTGGAGGAGCAGGTGACGCCGGGGATGCGCGCCTACTTCGAGCGGCTGAGCGGGCGCGAGGGGTTCGTGCGGGCGAAGGTTGCGCAGGGTGGGGCTGGGTTGGGGGTTTAGCGCTTCACCGCCACCGTGTAGTTCAGTCCCAGCCGCCCGCCATCGGGATAGATCGTCTGACCGGTGAGGTAGGAGCTGTCCTCGCTCGCCAGGAACAGTGCGACGGCGGCGATTTCCTCGGGCTCGCCGAAGCGCCCCAAGGGTGTGCGCGACATGATCCGCTGCTCGGCTGCCGGGTCGGTGAGGATGCCGCGCATCATTTCGGTCATGATCGAGCCGGGGCCGATCGCGTTGACGCGGATGCCTTTGGGCGCGAGCGCGAGCGCGGTGACGTTGGTCAGCTGCCGAATCGCGCCTTTGGAAACGACGTAAGGAATCTGGTTGGGGATCGCGAGCACGGCGTTGACTGAGCTCATGTTGATCACCGCGCTGCCCTCGCCCATCAGTCGCGCCGCCGCCTGGGTGGCCCACAGCGCCGATTTGAGGTTGGTGGCGAAGACCCGGTCGAAGTCGTCCTCTGAGAGGTCGTCGAGCTCGGCGGCGTGAGTGACGCCGGCGTTGTTGACCAGCACCTCGAGCCCGCCCCAGCGGCGGGTCACCTCGGCGAACAGCGCCTCGATCTCGGCCTTCTTGGAGACATCGCAGCGTACCGCCGCGGCGCCGAGCGATGCAGCCACCGCTTCCACCCCCGGTCCGTCGATATCGGCCAGCAGCAGCTCGGCACCCTCGGCGGCGAACCGCGCCGCGATCGCCTTGCCGATCCCCTGCGCCGCGCCGGTGATCACCGCGCGCTTGCCGGAAAGGCGCCCCATCAGATGATTCCGACTGCCGCACCCGCGCGCTTGAACATGCCGATGATCGTCTGGACCTGTTCACTGGTGTGCTCGGCGCAGAGCGAGCAGCGCAGCAGGGTCATGTTCGCCGGGGTTGCCGGGGGCCGGGCGAGGTTGACGTAGAGGCCCTCATGCAACAGCGCCTCCCACATCGCCGCGCCCTTCTCCAGATCGGGCATGATCACCGCAATGATCGCCGATTGCGCCTCAGCCGTGCCAAGCTGGAACCCGGCATCGCGCAGGCCCTGGTGCAGGATCCGCGAATTCTCCCACAGGTGCGCGCGCTTGTTGTGGCCATGCATCAGCTTCCTGATCGAAGTCGCGGCGGTGTGGACCACGCTCGGCGGCAGGCTGGCTGTGAACACATAGGGCCGGCAGACCAGCCGCAGGATCTCGAACTTGGGATGGTTGGAAACGCAGAAGCCCCCGACCGTGCCGACCGACTTGGAGAAAGTGCCGATCACGAAGTCGACATCGTCAAGGCAGCCCTGCTCCTCGGCGACGCCGCGGCCGTTGGGGCCGATGAAGCCCATCGAATGCGCCTCATCGACCAGCACCATCGCCCCATTCTCCTTGGCGACCCGGATCATTTCCTTAAGCGGGGCGATGTCTCCCAGCATCGAATAGACCCCTTCCAGGATCACCAACTTGCCGGCGCCTTCGGGAATCCGCTTGAGGCGTTTTTCCATCGCCTCGATGTCGTTGTGCCTGAACGGCACCACCTCGGCATCGCCGAGCTTGCAGCCGTCCCAGATCGAGGCGTGGCTGTCGATATCCAGCACGATGTAATCACCCTTGCCGGCGACGGTGGAGATGATTCCGAGGTTGGCCTGGTACCCGGTCGAGAAGACCATGGCGTGGTCCATGGCGTAGAACTCTTTCAGCGCCTCCTCGACCGCGCGGTGCCCGGCGTAGGTGCCGTTGAGGACCCTGCTGCCGGTGGTGCCGCTGCCGAAGTCGTCAAGTGCCTGCTTGCCGGCCTCGATCACGTCGGGATCGAAGGTCATGCCCATGTAGTTGTAGGTGCCCAGCAGGATCGTCGCCCGCCCGTTGCACACCGCTTCGGTGGGGGAGAGCACTTTCTCCATCACCAGGCTGAAGGGATCCTCCTGCCCGCCGGCAAGGAGGTTACTGCGCATTTCGATCAGCGGATCGAACTTGGAAAAGAGGTCGGTCATCGGTCTCAGCCCCGCAACTTCACCACGGCGTCGACGAGCTGGCCATAGGTCCCGATCTCGGCCTGCTGGTTCATGCTGATCAGGATGTCGAACTCGTCCTCGATCGCGGCGACGAAGTCCATCACCGTCAGGCTGTCAAATTCAAGATCGCCGGCGAAGGTAGAGGCATCCTCGATCGCCACGCCCTTCTTGTTGAACGGTTCGATCAGGGCAGCAATGCGTTCGGCAGTGGCGGCGCGGTCCATGGTGTCTCAATGCTCCCGAAGTGGTTCGCGGCCCCTTGGCCGAGGAATGGGGCCGAAAAGCGGCGTGAGGGCGGAAATGTCAAGCCGGGGCCTTTTCCACCAACCCCCGCACCGCCGCCATGAACGGCCCGATCGAGACCGGCTTGGCGAGATAGCCCTCCGCCCCCGCGTCGCGAATCCGCTCTTCGTCGCCCTTGCCGGCATAGGCGGTTACCGCCAGCACCGGGATGGTGCGCAGCACCGCGTCCTTCTTGGCGGCTTCGATCAGGTCGAGGCCCGAGACGTTGGGCAGCTGGATGTCCATGATGATCAGGTTGGGGACGAACTGCCGCGCGGCGTCGAGCGCCAGCATCCCGTCGGCGCAGGGCTCGACTGCATAGCCGTGGGCCTTCAGCACATCGCAGAACAGCTTGCGGTTGAGGTCGTTGTCCTCGACAACAAGGATGCGCTTTGCCATGGCATCGCCCTAGCTCTTGCACACGAGGCTGACAATTCTACGCGAACCCAAATCCCCGGCGCAGGACGCGCAGACGCTGGCCCTCGGTGCGCTTGGCTGGGTCCTGGGCGACGAGGGTCGGGCCGGGCGCCTGCTGGGGTTGACCGGGCTGACCGCGGACGATCTGCGCGCTGGGCTGGGCGATCCGGCGGTGCTGGGCGCGGTGCTCGAGTTCCTCTGCGCGCACGAGCCCGATCTGGTCGCGGCGGCCGAAATGCTCGGGGTCGAGCCAGGCGAACTGGCCGCAGCGCGCGAGCAGCTCGCATGAGCAAACCCCTGATCATCAGCGACTGCGATGAAGTGCTGCTGCACATGGTCGTGCCGTTCGGCGAGTGGCTTGAGGAGAGCCAGCCGGTTTCCTTCAAGCTCATCGGCAACGATTTCGGCAAGGCGATCCGCGACAAGGTTACCGACGAACCGGTTGAGCCGGCCGAGATCTGGCGGCTGCTCGGGCTGTTCTTCGATAATGAGATGCACCGCCAGACGCCAATCACTGGCGCGGTCGGTGCGATCAACCAGCTGGCCGAGCATGCCGACGTGGTGATCCTCACCAACTTGCAGGACAAGCACAACGCGGCGCGGCGCGAACAGCTGCTGGCGCACGGAATCGATTGCCGGGTGTTCACCAACCAGGGTCCCAAGGGTCCGGCGTTGCAGGCGATCCTTGAAGAGTACCAGCCGAGCCGCACGGTGTTCATCGATGATCTCGCCCAGCACATCGGCTCAGCCGCCGACCTTGTTCCGCATATCGACCGGCTCCATCTGTGCGGCGAGCCGACGCTGGCGCCGCACATTACCTGCGCCTTCGAGGCCGGGCATGCCCATGCCCGGATCGACACCTGGGAACACGCCTTGCCGTGGTTGTTGCAACGCATTCGAGGGGAGTGAGCAATGAGCATTGACGCCAGACTGGCCGAACTCGGCCTGAGCCTGCCCGAACCCGCCGCACCGGTTGCGGCCTATGTCCCGGTGGTTGTCGCCAGCGGGCTCGCCTACGTCTCGGGCCAGGTCTCGATTGTCGATGGCCACCTGCTGCGCGGGCGGCTGGGCGAAGACCTTGGGCTTGAGCAGGGCGTCGCGGCGGCGCGGGCCTGCGGGATGATGATCCTGGCGCAATTGCACGCCGCACTGGGTTCGCTGGACCGGGTTGAGCGGGTGGTCAAGCTGGGCGTCTTCGTCAATTCGGCCCCCGGCTTTACCGAGCAGCCGCAGGTTGCCAACGGCGCCTCGGAACTGATGGTCGCGGTGTTCGGCGAAGCCGGCAAGCACGCCCGCAGCGCGGTCGGAGTGCCGGTGCTGCCGTTGGGCGTCGCGGTGGAAGTGGACGCGATCGTTGCCCTTCGGCCTGCTTGATCGTTGGCGCGCGCCGCCCCCTGATCCGGCGCGGGTCGCCTGGCTGGGTGAATGGCGTTATGCACACCGCGGGCTGCATTCGGCCGGGGTGCCGGAAAATTCGCCCTCGGCCTTCGCTGCGGCGATCGCACGCAGCATGGGGATCGAATGCGATATCCAGCGTTCGGCCGATGGCCAGGCGCTGGTCTTCCATGATGACGAGCTGGACCGCCTCACTGCCGAAACCGGGCCGATCGCGCAGCGCAATGCCGAGGCGCTGGGACGGATCAAGCTCTCAGGAAGCAGTGATACGATCCCGACCCTGCGCCAGCTGCTCGATCAGGTAGCGGGCAAGGTTCCGCTGCTGATCGAGATCAAGTCAGGCCGCGACGACAGTCGGCGGGTCAGCGCGGTGTGTCTGGCGGTGCGGCGTGCGCTGGAGGGCTATACCGGCAGCCATGCGATCATGAGCTTTGATCCCCGGGTAGCGCGCTGGTTCGCCACCCATTCGCCGCTGACCCTGCGCGGACTGGTGGTCACCGAAGAAGATGACAAGGCGCTGCCGGGCATGATCCGGCGGCACCTGTGGCTATGGCACGCCCGTCCGCACTTCCTGGCCTACGATATCCGCGATCTGCCCAGCCGTTTCGCTCAGGCCCAGCGCAAGCGCGGGCTGCCGCTGCTGACCTGGACGGTGCGCAGCCCGGATCTTGGCGAGCGCGCCGCACAATACGCCGATGCGCCGATAGCGGAGGGTGCCGGAATACCGTGATCGAGGCGCGAATTGCCCGCAGCGTTGGTGAACTGCCCGCGGCCGAGTGGGACGCGCTGAGCGGCGGCAATCCGTTTGTCAGCCACGCCTTCCTGACCGCCATGGAGGATTCAGGGTCGGTCGGATCCGGTTCGGGCTGGAGCCCCGCACCGATCGTGATCACCGATGCGGTGGGCAAGCTTGCCGCGGCGCTGCCCGGCTATCTCAAGAGCCACAGCCAGGGCGAATACGTGTTCGATCACGCCTGGGCCGATGCCTGGCACCGCGCAGGTGGGCAGTATTACCCCAAGCTGCAGATCGCCGCGCCGTTTACCTCGGCCAGCGGCCCGCGGCTGCTGTTGGCCGACCCAGAGCTGGCCACGCCTTTGCTGCGCGCGGCCGAGCAACTCTGCGAAGCCAACGGGCTGTCATCGGCCCACGCCACCTTCATCGCGCCTGAACAATTGCCGTTGTTCGACGCCGCCGGCTGGATGCTGCGCAGCGATATCCAGTTCCACTGGCTCAACCGCGGCTATGGCTGCTTTGAGGATTTCCTGGCCGCGCTCTCATCACGCAAGCGCAAGGATTTGCGCAAGGAACGCGCCTCGGCGCAGGACGGGATCGAGATCCGGTCACTGACCGGGCCCGATCTCCGCGAGGAGCACTGGGACGCCTTTTGGAGCTTTTACCAGGATACCGGCGCGCGCAAATGGGGCCGTCCCTACCTGACCCGCAAGGCTTTCACGCTGCTCGGCGAGCGCATGACCGACCAGACCCTGCTGGTGCTGGCCTATGCCGATGGACTGCCGATTGCCGGTGCGCTCAACTTCATCGGACCTGACACGCTCTACGGCCGCTATTGGGGGGCGCTGGTCGACAAGCCGTTCCTGCACTTCGAGCTATGCTATTACCAGGCGATCGAGGCGGCGATCCGGCTGGGGCTGTCGCGGGTCGAGGCCGGAGCGCAGGGCCCGCACAAGTTGGCGCGAGGCTATGAACCGGTCGAAACCTGGTCAGCCCACTACATCGTCCACGAGGGCTTCCGCGCTGCGGTGGCGGATTTCCTCGAGCGCGAACGTGCTGGGGTGGCTTCGGACCAGAACTATCTGGCGACGAGGACGCCGTTCAAGAAAGGTTGAGTCTTTCTCCGCCTGACGGCGGAGTGCAACACCGGCCCACGCCCCCGGCCCGACCACCCGTTCATGGTACCCTATGGGGTGGTCGGGCCGGGGGCGTGGGCCGGTGTTGCAAGTCCAGGCCGGATGGCCTGGATGCACCCACAATTACGCCGCGCGGCGAACCGAGGCGGCGATCCACTCACGTGCGCGGCGCTGGGCTTCGGCGATTTCACGCGCGGTCATCTCTTCGGAAATGTCGGCGCGGCACATCTGCGCTTCGCCGTGGCCGTTGACCGCGGCAAGGTTGAACCATTTGTGCGCTTCGATCAGGTCGCAGTCGACCCCGTGGCTGCCGGTCGAATAAGCCACGCCGAGATCATAGTAGGCGCTGATATCGCCCTGTGACGCAGCTGCCAGGCAGCTTGCCACCAGCATGTCTTCGGCACGCTCGTCGGCTGGAACGGCGATTACGGTCTCTTGGATCCAGGCATTCGTCATTTTCTGCTACCCCCTAAATCGGCTAGCTTCCCCAGCTGGCCGGACAGGGCGAACTTTCCCGATCATGCTCAACAAATGGTTAACGGCCGCTGCGAATTCGCACCGTCGCCTGCCAGCTGCTTTGGCTGCGGGGTGTGACAGGACGAAGAATTTTGCGCTGGTAACCGTTCATCCACGCCTAATCCGGCACAATGTACCGGCGCTTCCGATTGGCGCTTGTGCGGGATTCTACGGGCGCCTATAGGCGCGCCAGAACCGTTGCCGGGGGCCATCAGGAACGCCTGAGGTCGCAGGATTCAGCGTCCGGCGAGGTTGATGTGGAGAGTGTATGGCGACGGTTTTGAGTGAAGAAATCGACGTTCTGGCCAAAGCCAAACGGGCGCTCGGCGGCGACTATGCCCCGCGCGACGACGAACCCTATATGTGCGAAGCGCAGCTCGACTATTATCGGCGGCTGCTGCTTGAATGGAAGAAACTGATTCATTCTGCCGCCCAGGACACGCTTCAGCAACTCCAGGACGGCCCGATCCGCGAGCCGGACCTTAATGACCGCGCCTCGAGCGAGACCGACTGGGGAATCGAGCTGCGCACCCGCGATCGCCAGCGCAAGCTGATTGCCAAGATCGATTCCGCGCTGCGCCGGATCGAAGAAGGCGAATACGGTTATTGCGAAGTTACCGGCGAACCGATCGGACTGGGGCGACTTTCAGCCCGCCCGATCGCGACGATGACGGTGGAGGCCCAGGAAGCGCACGAACGCCGCGAAAAGATCTCGCGCGACGATTGATCCCGCAATCGCTTGTTAACGGCTTCTTTGCCAGTTCAGTTTAGCTTCCGGCGATGCTAAGGGATCTATAAGGCCATCTTGATTTTGTGCTGTGCTGCACGGCTTGGGAGCGAAACGCAGGCAATGAGCGACAACGAGCATCGGCAGATCGCGCGCGACAGCCTGTTCGTGCTTGCCGATCTGCGCATCGATGGCATCGAAGGCGAACACCGCATTCGCGTCCGCAACCTGTCGGCCGGCGGGCTGATGGCTGAGGCGCCGCTCAATGTGAAGCGCGGCCAGGTGATCTGGACCAATGTCCGCAACATCGGCTGGGTCGAAGGTTCGGTCGCCTGGGTCCAGGACAGCCGCTTCGGAATTGCCTTCCGCGACGAGATCGACCCGCGCATCGCGCGCGCGCCGTTGGTCGTCGGTGAAGGCACTCCGCGCTTCGTGCGTCCGCCGCTGGGCGCAACCGAACCGGGCGATTTGCGCAAGATTTGATCGGCGTGACCAGGCCAACCCCGTCAAGGGAGTTGTGCCAGCTGCAGATATTCCGATAGGGTACCGCACGATATGCCGCACCCACGCGCCACTTCCATCATAATTCTAGCAGCGCTGGCCCTGGCTGGTTGCGGCGAAAGCAGCGACCGGCCGATCGAAGTTCTGGTGATCGGCGACAAGTCATCGAGCTATGTCAGCGGTGCGCGGCTGCCGCAGGCGGCGCAGCAGCTGCGCTCAGCCACCGCCGAAGGCCTGGTCGCTTTCGATGAACAAGGACGGGTTGTGCCGGCGCTGGCCGATCGCTGGATCGTCACCGACCAGGGCCTCAGCTTTGTCTTCCGATTGCGTGACGGGATCTGGGCCGATGGCAGCGCGATTACCGCCGAAACCGCGCGCGCGGCGCTGGCCCAGGCGATTGCGGCGCAGCGCGGCACCGCGCTTGGGCTCGATCTCGCACCGATTGCCGAGGTCCGGACCATGGCCGGCCGGGTGATCGAGCTGCGCCTGGTGCAGCAGATGCCTGATTTGCTCCAGCTCCTCGCCCAGCCCGAGCTTGGCTTGCTGCGCAGCGGGCGCGGCGCGGGGCCGATGAAACTGCTCGAAGCCACCCGCAACGAAGGGATCGCGGTGCTCCGCCCAATCGCGCCCGAAGATCGCGGCGGCGCGCAGGACGAAAGCTGGCCCGAGCGGGCGCGCCGGGTTCAGCTTGGGGCGCTGCCGGCCAGCCTGGCAATTGTCATGTTCAACCGCGGTGATGCTGACATCGTGCTGGGCGGCGGGATCGAGGACTTTCCCCGGCTCGATGCCGAAGGGGTGTCGCGCGGGGCAATCCGGCTCGATCCGGTCGCGGGCTTGTTCGGGCTGGCTGTGGTGCACGCCGATGGTTTCCTGGCGCTTCCCGAAAACCGCGAGGCGCTGGCCATGGCGCTCGACCGCGAAGGGTTCGCCGGCGCGCTCAATCTCGGCGGCTGGACCGCCACCACCCGGGTAGTCAATCCTGGTCTAGCCGGCGACGACGGGACAATCGCCGAGCGCTGGATTGGCCGCAGTCTGGACGAGCGGCGGGCGCTCGCCGCCTCGCGGGTGGCAGCCTGGCGCACCGCCAAGGGCGAGCCCGCGGCGCTGCGGATCGCCTTGCCCGCCGGCCCCGGCGCCGATCTGCTGTTTGCCCGCATCGCCGCCGATTTCAAGGCGATCGGGCTGGACAGCCGCCGGGTGGGCGAGGGCGCCAAGGCGGACCTCAAACTGATCGACAAAGTCGCCCGGTTCGGCCGTTCACCGTGGTTCCTCAACCAGCTGAGCTGCGCGGCGGCGCGCGGACTGTGCAGTTCGGTGGCCGACCGGCTTGCCGCCGAGGCCCGTACCGAGCCCGATCCCGCCTTGCGCGCCGAACTGCTTTCAGGGGCAGAGGCCGAACTGACCAAGGCCAACAGCTTCCTGCCGCTGGGCGTGCCGATCCGCTGGTCGCTGGTCGGCGGCGATGCCACCGGGATTGCTATCAATCGCTGGAACGTGCATCCCTTGATGCCGATGGCCTTGCGCCCCAAATAGAGGCTGCCGGCGCTCTGGTCCGGATAGGAATGGGTCGCGTGATGGAACAACCGGGCAAGCTGGGTCGAATGACTGCCGAACTCCCGCTGGGGACCGATGCCACTGCAGTGCGGCGTCGGATCGAGGCGCTTGAGCAATTGCTCGAAGGGGCCTTCGTGGTTCCCGGGCTGGGTATGCGGGTCGGGCTCGACGCGGTACTTGGCCTGGTCCCGGTGGCAGGCGACGCAATTGCAGCGGGGCTGGGGCTCTACCTGGTCTGGGAAGCGAAGAACCTTGGCTTGCCGCGCTGGCAGCTGTGGCGGATGGCCGCCAATGTCGGGGTCGATACCCTGATTGGCGCGGTTCCGGTGGCGGGCGACCTGTTCGATTTCATTTACAAGTCGAATACCCGCAACCTCAGGATTGTGCGTAAGCACCTCGACAAGCATCACCCCGGGACGGCGACGCTTTCCGCCTGACAGAGTCCTTGTTTGGTGCGCTATTCGCATCCGCGAATAGCTTGCAACACCGGCCCACTCCCGCGCCGAAGGTGACGACAAATGTCCGTGGGACATTTTCGCTGAGGTGCCCCGACCACCCGCTAGGATACCATGAACAGGTGGTCGGGCCGGGGGAGTGGGCCGGTGTTGCAAGCCTTCGCAAGCCTTCGACGGATGTCGAAGGCGCACCAGGCAAAGACTCCGACCGTAACCAACAGGCAACGACTCGCGCGAAACCGCGCTTTTACGAGAAATTAACCTTTCATCTTCATTGGTCATATGGTTAATGGCCGGCAATGACCCTTGCCAAAGGGTTAGGTTCGGGGAAACGGGGCAAAGGGGATACCCATGCGCGTACTGCTGATCGAGGACGAGCCGACCACGGCGCGGGCCATCGAATTGATGCTGACCACCGAGGGCTTCAACGTCTATTCGACCGATCTCGGCGAAGAAGGCTTGGATCTCGGCAAGCTCTATGATTACGATATCATTCTGCTCGATCTCAACCTGCCCGACATGCACGGGTACGATGTGCTCAAGAAATTGCGTGTCGCCAAGGTCCAGACCCCGGTCTTGATCCTGTCGGGTATTTCCGAAATGGATTCGAAGGTCCGCAGCTTCGGCTTCGGCGCCGACGATTATGTCACCAAGCCGTTCCACCGTGAGGAACTGGTCGCCCGGATCCACGCCGTGGTGCGCCGTTCCAAGGGCCATTCGCAGTCGGTCATCCGCACCGGTAAGCTGGCGGTCAACCTCGATGCCAAGACCGTTGAGGTCGACAGCGCCCGGGTTCACCTGACCGGCAAAGAATATGCGATGCTCGAGCTGCTCTCGCTGCGCAAGGGCACCACGCTGACCAAGGAAATGTTCCTCAACCACCTTTACGGCGGGATGGACGAGCCCGAACTCAAGATCATCGACGTGTTCATCTGCAAGCTACGCAAGAAACTGGCGCACGCCTGCAATGGCGAAAACTACATCGAAACCGTCTGGGGCCGCGGCTATGTGCTGCGCGATCCGGGCGAAGAACAGCAGGCAGCCTAAACTCCCGATCTCTCCTGAGTCACCAGGGCGGCCCGCTTCGAAAGAGGCGGGCCGTTTGCTTTGGCGGCTGGCAATGTTGGGCAACGCTGGCTATTGGCGCCGCCCATGACTGCGCACAAATCTGGTGACCCGACGACGCTGAACCGGCTTTACGGCCGCTCCAAGGGCAAGCCCTTGCGCGCGGGGCAGCAGGCGCTGATCGATACGCTGCTGCCGCGGATCGCGATGCCGGCGGATGGCCCGGTGACCGCCGAGCGTATGTTCGGGCGCGATTGCCCGCTGCATTTCGAGATCGGCTTCGGCGGCGGCGAACACCTGGCGGCCCGCGCCGATATGCTCCCCGACCACGGCTTCATCGGCGCCGAGCCGTTCCTCAACGGGGTCGCCCAGGCGCTGGTCCACATTGATGGTGATCAGGGAACGCATCCGCCACTCGGCAATGTCCGGCTGCATCATGGCGATGCGCTCGAAGTGCTGCGCCGACTACCCGACGCGTCGCTGTCATTCCTCTACCTGCTCCACCCCGATCCCTGGCCCAAGGCGCGCCATGCCAAACGGCGGATGGTGAGCGACGGGCCAGTGCAGCTGTTCTCGCAAAAGCTCAAACCCGGCGGCGAATTTCGGTTCGGCACCGACCATCCGGTTTACCTGCGCCACGCACTGATGGTCATGCGCCGTCACTGCGACCAGTTAGAATGGCTCTGCAACAAGCCGGACGATTTCCAGCACCGCCCCAGCGGCTGGCCCGAAACCCGCTACGAAGCCAAGGCGCGCACGGTCTATGGCCACGAGGTCTGGTACTTTCGCTTTCGGCGCCGTTGACCGCCGCAGGAAAACTCCGCTTGGGCGCAAGTGCGAAATAGTTTCTGGCCGAGCAACCATGCAACCGCCATTTCCTGCTTTGGCAAATCTGCCTTTGCGCGGAGTCGGCGATGGATATCGGCAGCATCGACCTGGTTCATCTGCTGCCGTTCATTGCGGTAGGGTTTGCCGCACAGCTGGTTGATGGCGCGCTGGGCATGGCCTTTGGGGTGATCTGCAACACCCTGCTGGTCGGGGTGTTGGGCGTGCCGCCCGCGCAGGCCTCGGCCCGGGTCCACGTAGTCAAGTGCTTCACCGGGGCGATTTCCGGGATCAGCCATGTCCTCCATGGCAACATCGACTGGAAGTTGTTCTGGAAGCTGACCGTGCCGGCGATCGTCGGCGGGGTGCTGGGCGCTTACGGCCTCACCACGATCGATGCCGCGGTGGCCAAGCCGTTCGTCCTCATTTTCCTAACCGGCATCGGGCTTTACCTGCTTTGGCGGGGGATCAACCATGTCGAAGTCAAGCGCAAGGTCCGCCACGTCATTCCGCTGGGCTTCGTCGGCGGGTTTCTTGATGCCGGCGGCGGCGGCGGCTGGGGGCCGGTGGTAACCTCAAACCTGCTGATCCAGGGGGCCGAGCCGCGCAAGGTGATCGGCACCGTCAACACTGCCGAGTTCTTCCTGACGGTGGCCATCAGTGCCGCCTTCATCGCCAACATAGGCTTCGCAGACGTTGCCGGGGCGACACTGGGACTTCTGATCGGCGGAGTGTTGGCAGCACCGTTTGGCGCCTGGGCGGCCAAGCACATTCCGCCCCGCGGCCTGATGATCATGGTCGGGGTGGTACTGACCATTACCAGCAGTTACGGGATCTATCACAGCTTGCGCTGAATCACCCCACCACCCCCGCCGCTGCCAGCACCGCCAGGGTCAGCACGTCGGGCGCTATCGCGGTCATCGGGGCGACCTGGACCGGCTTTTCCATCCCGATCAGCATCGGCCCGATCACAGCGTTCCCGGCCAGTTCGCGCAGCAGCTTGGCCGAGAGGTTGGCCGATTGCAGCCCGGGCATGACCAGGACATTGGCCGGGGCGGTCAGGCGGCTGAACGGGTAGTTCTTCATCACGTTGGGATTGAGCGCGGCATCGGGCGCCATTTCGCCTTCGTATTCGAAATTGACCATGCGCTCGTCGAGCAGCGCAACCGCTTCGCGGATCCCCTCCAGCCAGCGCCCTGGCGGGTTCCCGAAGGTTGAGTAGGAGAGGAAAGCGACCCGCGGCTCATGCCCCAGCCGGCGCGCTACCGCAGCAGTTTCGGTGGCGATGTGGGCGAGCAGTTCGGCGCTAGGCCGCTCGTTGATCGTGGTGTCGGCCAGGAACACGGTGTAATTCTTGGCGATCATCAGGTGGATCCCGAACGGCACCTTGCCCTCCGCCGGATCGAGCACTTGCAGCACTTCGCGCATGGTCTGGCCGAACGGCCTGGTCATACCGGTGACCAGCGCGTCGCCGATCCCGAGCTTCAGGAGCAGCGAGGCGAAGACATTGCGGTCCTGGTTGACCATCCGGCGGACATCGCGTTCCAGAAAGCCGCGGCGTTGCAAGCGGGCGTAGAGCGCATCGACCATGGCATCGACATGGCTGCTGACCGCGGAGTTCTCGATCTCCCACTCGTCGGGGTTCTCGACCCCCAGCTCGGCCAGCTTGTCGCGGACGCGCTGGGTACGGCCGACCAGCACCGGGGTGCCATAGCCGTATTGATGGAACTGGATCGCGGCGCGCAGCACCACGTCTTCCTCGGCTTCGGCGAAGATCACCCGTTTGGGTTCGGCCTTGGCGCGCTCGTAAACCTGGGTCAGCACCGAGGTGGTTGGGTTGAGCCGCGCCTTCAGGCTGGTGCGATAGGCCTCGAAATCCTCGATCGGCTTCTGCGCCACGCCGCTGTCCATCGCCGCTTTGGCGACCGCTGAGGAAACCACTTCCATCAGCCGCGGATCGAACGGCGCGGGGATAATGTAGTCGCGCCCGAAGGTCTGGTTCTTGCCGTAAGCGGCGGCCACTTCCTCGGGCACCGCCTCGCGCGCCAGCTCGGCGATGGCGCGCGCAGCGGCGATCTTCATCTCCTCGTTAATCGTGGTCGCGCGGACATCGAGCGCGCCACGGAAGATGAAGGGAAAGCCCAGCACATTGTTGACCTGGTTGGGATAGTCGCTGCGCCCGGTGGCGACGATCGCGTCTGGCCGCACCGCCTTGGCGTCGGGCGGGGTGATCTCGGGATCGGGGTTGGCCATGGCGAAGATGATCGGCTGATCGGCCATCGCCTTGACCATGTCCTGGGTGATCGCGCCCGCCGCCGAGAGGCCCAGGACGATATCCGCGCCCACCATCGCTTCTTGCAAGGTGCGCTTGTCGGTCTGGATCGCGTGGGCGGATTTGAACTGATCGACCCCGGCGCGTCCGACATAGATCACGCCCTTGGTGTCGCAAACGGTGACGTTCTCGTGGCGCACCCCCATCGACTTGATCAGCGCGGTGCAAGCCAGCGCCGAGGCCCCGGCGCCATTGACCACCACTTTGACGTCCTTGAATTCGCGCCCGGTCAGGTAGCAGGCGTTAAGCAGCCCGGCGGCAGCGATGATCGCGGTGCCGTGCTGGTCGTCGTGCATCACCGGGATCTTCATGCGCTCGCGCAGCGCCTGCTCGATCACGAAACATTCGGGCGACTTGATGTCTTCCAGGTTGATCCCGCCGAAGCTCGGCTCCATCATCGCGATCGCCTCGATCAGCGCGTCGGGGTCTTCGCTGTCGAGCTCGATATCGATCGAATCGACGTCGGCGAAGCGCTTGAACAGCACTGCCTTGCCTTCCATCACCGGCTTGGAGGCGAGCGCGCCAAGGTTGCCCATGCCCAGGATCGCGGTGCCGTTGGAAATCACCGCTACCAGGTTGCCCTTGGCAGTATAGTCGTAAGCAGTTGCGGGATCGTCGGCGATCGCCTGGACCGGTACCGCGACGCCGGGCGAATAGGCCAGGCTCAGGTCGCGCTGGGTTGCCATCGGCTTGCTGGCAATGATCTCGATCTTACCCGGCCTGATGGTCTTGTGATAGAACAGCGCTTCGCGTTCCGTGAAGCGCACGTTGCTCTCTTCACGGGGGCTGTCTTCGCGCGGGGTTTCTTCGGACACCGGTCTCTCCTGAAATCGCGTAAAGCCCTAACCCAGCCGCACGCGACGCGATAGGGGAAAGCTGCGTAGTCTGGCCTCCCGAATCGGTGCGACAGCGGCTAACCACTGGCGATGCAGGCAGCCGCCACTCCAATGATGGTCCAGTACCTTGCACTCAAGGCCGAGGCCGGAGAGTGTTTGCTATTCTATCGGATGGGCGATTTCTTCGAGCTGTTTTTCGATGACGCCAAGGCGGCGGCGCAGATCCTGGACATCGCATTGACCAGCCGCGGTGAGCATATGGGGGTGCCGATCCCGATGTGCGGGGTCCCGGTCCATGCCGCTGAAGGCTATCTGGCGCGGCTGATCAAGGCCGGCTGCCGGGTGGCGATTGCCGAGCAGGTCGAAACCCCCGAGGAGGCCAGAAAGCGTGGCGGTTCGAAGGCACTGGTGGCGCGCGACATCGTCCGCTTCGTCACCGCCGGGACCTTGACCGAAGAAGCCCTGCTCGAACCACGCCGCGCCAATGTGCTGGCGGCGATGTGTGAGCTGCGCGGGACCTGCGGGCTGGCCGCCTGCGATATCTCGACCGGGCGGATGGAGCTGGTGGAATGTGCGCCCGAGCAATTGGGTGCAGCGCTGGCCCGGCTGGGTGCGAGCGAAATTGTTGTCCCCGAAGGCTGGGACGCAGCGCCGTTAGATGCAATTTTGCGGCCTTTGCGCGATTTTGCCAGCGATGCGGGCGAGGAGCGATTGAAGACGCTGCACGGGGTCGCAACGCTTGATGGCTTCGGCGTGTTCACAAGGGCGATGCTGGCCGCCGCCGGGGGCCTGATCGCCTATCTCGACCACGCCGGACGCGGCAAACTGCCACTGCTGCTGCCGCCGCTGGCGCGTACCGGGAATGCACATCTGGCGATGGATGAGGCGACTCGGGCCAGCCTGGAAATTCTGGTTTCAAGCCAGGGGACTCGCCGCGGCAGCCTGGTCGAGGCGCTCGACCGCTGCGTCACCGGAGCGGGCGCGCGCCAGCTGGCGGATGATCTCTCGGCACCGCTGACCGGCGCCGCGGCGATCGAGGCGCGGCTGGCGCTGGTGCAGTGGTTCCATGATGATGCCTTGCTGCGCGGTGACTTGCGCACGGTGCTGCGCGCGGTCCCTGATCTCGGCCGCGCGCTCGGCCGGGTAGTGGCAGGGCGGGGCAGCCCGCGCGACCTTGGCCAGTTGCGTGATGGCCTGACCGAAGCGCGTCGGATCCACGATCACTTGCGGACCCGCCCGGACCGTCCGGCGCTGCTCGGTGCACTGCTGCCCAGCCTGACCGGGCATGGCGCGCTGACCGATCTGTTTGATCGCGCACTGGTGCCAACGCCGCCGACTGAGCTCAGCCAGGGCGGTTTTATTGCCGAGGGCTATGATCACGGCCTTGACGAACTGCGGCGGATTTCAGGCGATGCCCGCCGCGCTATCGCCTTGCTCGAGGCCAAGTACCGTGAGCAGACCGGAATTGCCGCGCTCAAGATCCGTCACAACGGGGTGCTGGGTTATTTTGTCGAGGTTCCTGCGGCCCGCGCCGATCCGCTGATGGCGCCGGACAGCGGCTTTACCCACCGCCAGACAATGGCCGGGGCGGTGCGCTTTAACGCGCTAGCGCTGCACGAGGAAGCCAGCCGGATCGCCCAGGCTGGTGGTCATGCTCTGGCCGCCGAGGAAGCCCATTTCGAGGAACTGGTGTGCGAAGCAATCAAGTCCCGGCAAGCGATCGCCGCAACCGCGCTGGCGCTGGCCCGGCTCGACGTCGCCGCGGGCCAGGCCGAACGGGCAGCTGAAGCTGGTTGGTGCCGGCCGGAGATCTCCGAGGAGGCGGAGTTGACAATCGAAGGCGGGCGACACCCGGTGGTCGAGGCGGCGCTGGCGTCAGGCGGCGATCGGTTCGTTGCCAACGATTGCCGATTGGAGCCGCAGGACCGGCTGTGGTTGATCGGCGGGCCCAACATGGGCGGCAAATCCACCTTCCTGCGCCAGAATGCATTGATCGTGCTGCTTGCCCAGGCCGGGGGATTCGTTCCCGCTGCCAAGGCCAAGATCGGGCTGGTCGACCGGCTGTTCAGCCGGGTTGGCGCTTCGGACAACCTCGCCCGCGGGCGCTCCACCTTTATGGTCGAAATGGTCGAAACTGCGGCGATCCTCGCCCAGGCTACCAAACGTTCGTTCGTGATCCTCGACGAAGTCGGGCGCGGCACTTCGACTTACGACGGGCTAGCGCTGGCCTGGGCGGTGGTTGAGGCGGTGCACGGCGCCAACCGGTGCCGCTGCCTGTTCGCCACCCATTACCACGAACTCGCGCGGTTGGCCGAAAGCTGCGAGGCCTTGTCGCTCCACCATGTTCGCGCCCGCGAATGGAAGGGCGATCTGGTGCTGCTCCACGAAGTTGCCAAGGGGCCAGCCGACCGCTCCTACGGCCTCGCAGTGGCCAAACTGGCGGGGGTTCCCGCCCCGGTCGTAGCGCGCGCCAAAGCCGTGCTTGATCGGCTTGAAAAGGGCCGCGCGGAGACCGGCGGGCTGGCCGCAGGTCTGGGCGATCTGCCGCTGTTCGCCGCCGCGGCCGAGCATAAGGAAGAGCTGGTCGACACTCTGCGCAGCCGGCTCGACGCCCTCGATATCGACGCGCTGAGCCCGCGTGAGGCGCTCGATCTGCTCTATGAGCTGCGACGCGAGGCGCAAAACCTTCCTTAACCCGCGGCTGCTAGGCTTTGCGCTATGTTCTGGTTTGGACCAAAGCTGGGTACGGTGTTCCAGAGCCGCTGGAAGGCGGTAACCTGGTCGCTTTGCATTCTGCTCACCGCCTATTGCACGGTGCCGTTCGCCGATACAGCCCGCGATCACGGTGCGGCCAAGGCCACTGCCAAACCGGACAAGTCGCCCTGGTCGCGCTGACGCGATGCACCGGGCCCTGTTCAGCAGCTGGAAGTTCGCTCTGCTCTGGGCGATCGGAATCAGCGCCAGCGTGGCGGCGTTCTTCGCAGATGGCGGCGGACACGAACAGCTTGCGCAAAGCGCCCAGCAGATCCGCGAGAAACGCGGTACCGCCCAGCGCAAGAACGCGGAGCAGGCCCCGCCGGTCGTGCAGCCCAGCGCTGCGGCGGCGCATGCGGACGAGGCCGACGAGCCCGAGCCTGAAGAACCCGCGTTCGGCGAGCCGATGACCGACGAGGTTGAGGGCGAAACCAGCGCCGCGCCAATGCCGGCACCGAAGCCGTCCGGTGAGGGCGAAGAGGACTTCTAGGCGAGCTCGGCCATCCGTGCCGCGACGCAATCGATGATCGCCGCTTTCGACCAGCGTTCGCGCGCGCGCAGCAAGGCCGCCTGACCCAGCTCGGTACGCCGTTTCGGGTCCTCGGCCAGCGTCGCGATCGCAGTGGCCAGCGCCGCCGCATCGCCCGGGGCGACGACGATCCCGCAGCCTTGGACCTCAGCGTGAAGCCCGGTTCCCGGCTCGCAAGTCGCCACAACCGCACGCCCCGAGGCGAGCATGTTGGTCAGCTTGGAAGGCAGCACCAGATCGGCCGCGCCGGCGATTTGCGGCAGCAGATGCAAGTCGGCCATGGCAAGCAGCCCGCCCATCCGCTCCGCAGGCTGGAGGTCGTGCAGCTGAGCATTGGGCAGGCCTGACGCCAAAGCTTCGAGCGCGGCGCGGTTGGGGCCTTCGCCGCAGATCACAAACGCGATGTCGCGGCGATCCTGCAAGGCGCGCGCCGCCTCGATCAGGATCTCAATCCCCTGTTTTCGGGCGATATTTCCTGAATAGAGTGCCACGATGCGCCCCTCCAGCCCCCATTCGCGGCGGAGCAACTCGGCGGCTTCGGGATCTGGGGCAAAGCGCACGTCCGACCAGTTTCGCAGTTCGCGGATACGCTCTTCGACTACGCCCTTCTCGGCCAGTTTGGCGGCCATCTGCGGGCTGATCGTCGATACTTGATCGCCCAGCCGCAGCAGGCGTGCTTCAAGCCAGGTGGCGAACAGCGCCGCCGGATTTCGCCGTGACATCAACCCGGTAGCCAGCGCCGCCTCGACCTCGAAATCCTGGATGTGGATCCACAATTTCGCTCCGGCAAGGCGCGCGCAGAGCCAAGCAGTGACCACGCTGAGCAGCGCCGGGGCTATCGCGATCACCAGTTGCGGGCGCTGCTCACGGCGGCGCACAACGGCACACAAAGCAGGTACAAGTGCACTCACAGCAAAGCTAAGCAGGTGCAGGGTGCGTTTGAGGCCGCCAGGATCGGCGGGAATATAATGCGGGCAGCGAACCACCTCGACTCCGCCTTCGGACTCGGCCCGCCAGCCGCCGCCATAGCCGGGATAGGCCCGCCACTGCGGATAATACGGCTGGCCCACCACCGCCTTGACCCGCGCCCCGCGGGTCGCCAACGCCTCGGCCAGGCCCTGGGTATAGGGGCCGATGCCGACCGGCTCGGGCGCGTAGTTGAGCCCGACAATCAGGACCCGTTTGTCCTTCACTGGTCGAGCCAGGAGCTCAGTGCGGCAAGCTGGCGCGATTGGCGGCGGGTGTCGCCTTGCGAGAGATCGCGCAGCGTTCGCCAGGTGCGCGACAGCGCCCAGCCGGCGCGGCCACCTTCGTGCGCCATTTCGCGGGTGACCTGATCCTCGCCCGGTGCGCCGCGGCGGCCCAGCGCGCGTTCGACCAACCGCCGCCGCCCATCCTTCAGTGTTGCCGCAGCGAAGCGGGCGCTGGCGCGGGTCTCTAGCTCTTGCAACAGCAGATCGGGGGCGGCCGCGATCAGCTCTGCCGGGGCCGGCTCGCCGCGATCGGCAGCGAAGTCGATCGGCGCTCCGGGATAGGCCGCGGCGACCAGTTCGAGCACCAGCCGGGCGCCATCGCGCCAGCCCTCGTTGGCGGCGGCATGCCAGAACTCGGGCCAGTCGGTGGGGGCGGCGCGCAGCAACAAGGCGATGTCGGGCAGCAGCAGTGGTCCGCAATCGAGCCGGTGGCTATAGACTGCGTGGACGATCAGGTGGGTCAGCAAGTCGGCCGGGGCGAGGTAGCGAATGCCGTTTTCGCCGGTGATAGCACGATCCAGAAGTGCGGCTTCATCGACCACCGGGCTGGCATGCTCAAGCCGTCCGTCAGGCTCCCACAGCCGGTGGTGCAGCTCGATCACGGTACCGCCCGGCGAGCGCAGCGGCGGCAGGTGCTTGTCAAGCCGGACGATCGCCTCAAGCGGCATCTCGGCGGGTTCGAGTTGCTCGTAGCCGGCGCCGAGCAGCACCGCAAAAGCATCGAGCACCTGTTCGCTGGGGACCAGCAAGTCAATGTCGCGCATCGGCCGCTGCGCCGCTTCACGGTAGGCATAGCGGCTCAGCCAGGCACCCTTGAGCGCAACCGGCGCAAACCCTGCCGCTTCGAGCAGTCCGGCGGTCCGGGCAAGGTCGGCCTGTTGGGCCAGGGCGGTGATCGCGGCGCTGCGGTATGCGGCGCGCCAGCTTGCGGCGATTGCGGCGGGCAGGCCCGGGTTGTCGCCATGGCGGGCGTGGAGCAGCGGTTGCAGCCGGTGCATCGTGGCGATCTGGTTGAGCTTTGCCCAGTCGTGCTGATCCAGACCGCCGAGCGCGGGCCGGCGCGCGGTCCCGACCAGATCGAGCACAATCCGCCTGAGCGCGGGGACGTCCATCGCCCCGTACCCCTCAGTTGCGCTTGGGTACCGAGAAGGTCCCGGTGACCCGGCCGCCCGAAGCTGCTCCGGCCGGACCGCCGATCCCCGGCGAGCCGCCCGAGGCGCGGCCATCAACACTGGCCACCCCGGTGCTGAGGTCGATCACCAGCCGCCCGCCGTTGAGCACATCGCCCCCCCGGCGCAGCGCGACATTGCCGGCCAGCGTTATGATCCGCCGGTCGAAATCGTAGATCGCCACCGCACCTTCGGCGCTTTGGGTGCCGCGGGTAACGGTAACCCCGCCGGTAGCGTCGATGCGGTGGATCTTGAGTTCGCCGGCATCGGTGAAAGCCATGGTGGTGCGCGCGGCGCGCAACCTCAGGTCGCCTTGGGTGATATCGACGTTACCGGCCAGCAGCACCCGGTCCTGACGGTCCTGCAGCTCGATCCGGTCGGCAGCGAAAGTCACCGGCGCATCGGAATTGTGCCCGCCGAACACCTGGGCCCCGGTCGGCGCGATCGACAGCAGCGCTGCGGTGCCGATTGCGAAGCCGCCTAGCAGCGAACGCAGGGCCAAAGCTTTGACACCAATTTCCGCCATCACGGCATCCTCAGCTTGCCGGGCGCCATTTGAAGCCGGGCATTTCCTTCAAGCGCGATGGACCGCGCTTCCAGGTCCGCCACTATCCGCTCCGCGCTGAAAGTGCCAGCCGGAACCGCGCCGCTGACCCCGCCCGAGCCCTGCACCCGGCGGCCTTTGAGGTCGATTGCCACATGGCTGGTGGTCATCCGGTAGCCATCGGCAGCAGTGAACTGCACCGGCCCGGTGACGTTGACGGTTTCGGCATCGTAATCATAGTCGCCAGCCACTGCGCTCAGTTGCGCCGGACCATCGGCCATCCGGATGCGCGCAGCCAGGTAACGCATCGAAACGACCGGCTCGCGCGCCGAGACCTGCACCGCACTGCCCGCGGTAACCGTGAAAGGATGGCCCTTGTCATCCTCGCCGCGGTACATCGCATCGGCCACCCGCAGCCGTTCGCCGGTCATTGCCACTTTGTTGCGATCGAGCAGAAAGCTGATCTCGCCCTTTGGAAACAGCGGGCCGATGATCATCGCCGCGGCCACCACCCCGACCAGCCCCGGCAGCCACCGTGCAAGCACCCGCACCATCCGGTCGTGTGATCCGCCGGGAGCCGCCCATTGCCGGCGCTGATCGCGGATCTGGTCGGCGGCCTGGGTCACTGCTTTTCCGTTCCGGAGAGTGCGGCACCGGCCCACTCCCCCTGCCCGACCACCTGTTTATGGTACCCTATGGGTGGTCGGGCTGGGGGAGTGGGCCGGTGGTGCAAAGCTATCAAAAGAATCACGCCTCGTGGCTGAACAGATCCTTGTCGGCCCAGCCGGCAAGGTCAAGCCGCGCGCGGTGCGGCAGAAAGTCGAACGCGGCCTGGGCCATCTCGGTGCGCCCCTCGCGCGCCAGCCGCTCAGCCAGAATACCGTGCATTGCGTGAAGATGGCGGACGTCCGAAGCGGCATATTCACGCTGCGCCTCGTTCAGCTCGGGCCCGCCCCAGTCGCTCGATTGCTGGACTTTCGACAGCTCCTTGCCCAGCAGCTCGCGGACCAAATCCTTCAGGCCATGCCGATCAGTATAGGTCCGCACCAGCTTGCTGGCGATCTTGGTGCAGAACACCGGCGCGGCGGTGACGCCAAGATAGTGCTCGATCGCGGCCAGATCGAACCGGGCGAAGTGGAACAGCTTGAGCCGCGCCGGATCGCCCAGCACCGCCTTGAGGTTCGGCGCGGCAAACTTGCTGCCGGGGGCAAAACGGACCAGGTGTTCGTCGCCCTTTCCGTCCGAAATCTGTACCAGGCACAGCCGGTCGCGCGGGGTAATCAGCCCCATGGTTTCGGTATCGACCGCAACCGGGCCAGCGGCGAGGACGCCCTCGGGGAGATCTTCTTCGTGGAGATGGACAGCCATATGACGGCAGTGCTTAGGCTGATCCGCGCGGGGAGGAAAGCCCCGAGAGTGCGGGACATAAAACCGTGACCGATAGCGAAGCAATCCCCGAATCCTGGCGCGCGGCGCTTGAGCCGGTGCTGGCCACGCCCGAAGCGCGACGGCTTGGCGGGTTCATCACCAGCGAGGAAGCGAGTGGCAAGCGCATCTACCCGCCGCGCGGGACCCGGCTTGCCGCGCTTGCCCTGACCCCGCTCGAAGCGGTCAAGGTAGTGATCCTGGGTCAGGACCCCTATCACGGCGCCGGACAGGCGCATGGCCTGTGCTTCTCTGTGCAGGACGGAGTGCGGGTGCCGCCCAGTCTGGCCAACATCTTCAAGGAATTGCAGGCCGATCTCGGGCTGCCAATCCCGACCCGCGGCAATCTGACCAGCTGGGCCCGCCAGGGCGTGCTGCTGCTCAATGCTTCGCTGACGGTCGAGGACGGCAAGCCCGCCAGCCACGCCGGGATCGGCTGGGAAGCGATCAGCGATGCGATTGTCGCGGCGGTAGCGGCCAAACCCGAGCCCTGCGTGTTCCTGCTGTGGGGCAACCACGCCCGTAAGAAGGCGGCCCATGTCCCCGGGCTGGTTCATGGTCACCACTTGATCCTGAATGCCCCCCACCCCAGCCCGCTGTCGGCATATGCGGGGTTTCTGGGCTGCAGGCACTTCAGCCAGGCCAACGCCTTTCTTGCGGCAAGCGGGCGCGGCGCTTTGGACTGGCGGGTTTAAGCCTTAGAGCAGGCTGCTTTTAACCTGCAGCACAACCGTCATCCCGGCGGAGGCCGGGACCCAGGTCCAGTGAAAATGACCCCGCAAAGCGTCGTTATTTCTTGTTAGGGCTGGGTCCCGGCCTTCGCCGGGATGACGTTTCAGATTTCGAACACCGCGCTCTAGAATCCCACCAACCGGACTAATCATTCGGAGCCCTCGCCCGATCGAGCGCGCGCGCCTATGCTGGCATGTTGGCCGTGTGGCCGCGGTGTGATCCGGGCGGTTTGTAATGTCGTTTGGCTTGATCCTGGTTTTGGCGATGGTCCTGGTCGTGCTCAGCGCGATTGCCGGGGCGGCGCTGTTCGTGCGGTTTCTGACCGGCGAATCCGAAGCCGACCAGGCAATGCGCTTCGATCCCTTCGCCCGGCCAAAACCTCCGCCGTCACTGCGCATGCTCGACTGGATATTCTTCCTGCGCAACCGGCCCAAGCAGATCGGCAGCCGCCGCGATCGGCGCGGCCGCTTCCGTAAGCTTGATCGTTAAACCCGCGCCAGCACCGCCTCGGCCAGCATCGCGCTAAACCGTGGTCCTTGAAGCGGATAGAGGTAGGGCTCGATCAGTTCCGCCTCGATCACCGCCAGTCCGCCGCTGTCCAGCCGGACCATGTCGATCCGGGCGTAGAGCGGTGGCTGCGCGAACGGCAGCAGCGCCATGATTGCCTCAGCCGCAGCGCGGTCAGCGGGCGCCGGGTCGATTGCGGTTTCGATCCCGCCGAAGGTTGACTGGATCCGGTATTCACCCGGCACCGCCTGTTTGGTCAGCGCGTGGCTCCATTGCCCCGCGACGAAGATGAAGCTGAGCTCGCCCTCGCCCTGGATCGCAGAGAGAAACGGCTGGATCATCCCGGCTTGACCGAGCCGCCAGCCTTCCGCGGGCAGGGCATCGCGGGTGAAACATTCCTGCCCTTCTGCCCCGGCACCGATCCGGCGTTTGACCACCACTTTATCGCAGCCGAACCCATCCATCGCCGCCAGCACTTCGTCGCGGCCTGGATTCTCGGGCCAGAGCGTGGGGATCGCCGGCGCACCGCGCATCGCCAGGTCTTTGAGGTAGAGCTTGTCGGCGTTCCAGCGCACCACTTGGCTGGAATTGCAGACCACCACCCCAGCCGCCTCCAGCGCTTCGAGGCGGATGAGGAATTCGTCCTTGGCGGCGGTGTAATCCCAGGCAGTACCGATCAGCGCCAGATCGCAGCTGGTCAATTCGTCAAGCGGCGCGCGCCAATCAAGGTCGATCACCGTCGCGCGGTCGCTCAAACCGTCACGCAGTGCGGCGATCTGGTTGTCGTGCTCGAAAGCGTCGACGCGCCGGGTTGGCGATCCGGGCAGGGTGCCGGGGCAGGCGAGGAAAGCGATTTTCATGGCAAAATCAGCGCGGCAGCTCGCTGACCCCCATCAGCATCTCGTCGACCGCGCGGGCGGCCTGGCGCCCTTCGCGGATCGCCCAGACCACCAGCGATTGCCCGCGCCGCATGTCGCCGCAAGCGAAGATCTGCGGATCGCTGGTGCGGTAGTCGCTGACCTTGGCGGCGACATTGCCGCGGGCATCGAGTTCGACCCCGGCCTGGTCGAGCAAGCCTTGCTTGACCGGGCCGACGAAGCCCATCGCCAGCAGGATCAGATCGGCCCTGACCGTGAATTCGCTTCCCGCGATCTCCTGCATCGCCCCGTCGACCCATTCGACCCTGACGCAATCGAGCCCGGTAACCTTGCCGTCTTCGCCGGCGACGCGGCGGGCGTTGATCGCCCAGTCGCGGGTGACGCCTTCTTCGTGGCTTGACGAGGTTCTGAGCTTGAGTGGCCAGTCGGGCCAGACCAGGCCCTTGTCCTCTTTTTCAGGCGGGCGGGGCATGATCTCGATCTGGGTGACGCTGGCCGCGCCCTGGCGGTTCGAAGTGCCGACGCAGTCGCTGCCGGTGTCGCCGCCGCCAATCACGATCACGTGCTTGCCGGTCGCGGTCAGGGTGCCGCGCGGCGCGGCGCGCAGTTCATCGTCGCCAGCGTTGCGCTTGTTCTGCTGGGTCAGGAACTCCATGGCGAGGCGCACCCCGGCCATCTCGGCGCCGGGGATGGTCAGCTGGCGCGGATCCTCGGCGCCGCCCGCCAGCACCACCGCGTCGAAGTTTTCCTTGAGCGATTCGACCGAGACATGAACCCCGACCTCGGTGCTTTCCCTAAGCACCACGCCTTCGGCCTGCATCTGCATCAGGCGGCGGTTGATCGGATCCTTCTCGAGCTTGAAATCGGGGATGCCATAGCGCAGCAGGCCACCCAAGCGGTCGGCCTTCTCGAACAGCGTCACCGAATGGCCGGCGCGCGCCAGTTGCTGCGCAGCCGCCATGCCGGCCGGACCCGAGCCAACCACCGCGACGGTCTTGCCGGTGCGCTGTGCTGGCCACCTGCGGCACGATCCAGCCGTTCTCCCAGCCCTTGTCGACGATCGCGCATTCGATCGATTTGATCGTCACCGGCTGGTCGACGATGTTGAGCGTGCAGCTTGCCTCGCACGGGGCGGGGCAGATCCGCCCGGTGAACTCGGGGAAGTTGTTGGTCGAATGCAGCACTTCCAGCGCGTTCTGCCAGTCACCCTCGTAGACCAAATGGTTCCAGTCGGGGATGATGTTGTTCACCGGGCAGCCGTTGTGGCAGTACGGAATCCCGCAATTCATGCACCGCGAAGCCTGCGCTTTCAGCACCGGCTCGGCGGGGGGAATGGTGAATTCCTTGTAGTGATGCAGCCGCTCCTTGGGATCGGCATAAGTGCGATCCTGGCGGTCAAGCTCGAGAAAGCCGGTGTCCTTGCCCATGTCCGATTACTCCGCCGCGACCGAGGCGGCTTCGAGGCGCTCGGCCTCAAGTTGCTGCAAGGCCTTGGCATAGTCTCGCGGCATCACCTTGACGAATTTCGCCGCCGAACCGGCCCAGTCGTCAAGCAGTGCTCGCGCCCGCTTTGAACCAGTGTGGAGGTGGTGGCGCTCAAGCAGGATCCGCAGCCGCTCGCCGTCGTGGCGCAGCATGTCGCCCATCCCGGCATCGCCTGAACTGACTGGGCGCTGCTGCGGGCGGCCCGCGCCCTCATCGTCATCTTTGTCGGGCGAGACAGGTACCAGATCGACCTGCGCCTGGTTGCACAAAGATGCGAATGAACCCTCCGGATCATAGACATAAGCAACCCCGCCCGACATGCCCGCGGCAAAGTTGCGCCCGGTCTTGCCGAGCACCGCAACCACTCCGCCGGTCATGTATTCGCAGCCATGATCGCCGCAGCCCTCGGCCACCGCGACCGCGCCCGAATTGCGCACCGCGAAGCGTTCGCCGGCCACCCCGTTGAAAAACGCCTCGCCCGCGATCGCGCCGTAGAGCACGGTGTTGCCAACGATGATGTTGTCGCTGGCTTCGCGCTCGACATGCGGCGGCTGGCGGACGATCACCCGCCCGCCGGACAATCCCTTGCCGACATAGTCGTTGGCATCGCCGGTCAGGTCGAGCGTCACCCCGTGGGCGAGCCAGGCGCCAAAGCTCTGCCCGGCCACTCCGGTGAGCTTGATCTTGATGGTGTTGTCGGGGAGGCCGCCATGGCCATAGCGCCGTGCCACTTCGCCCGAGAGCATGGCGCCGACGGTGCGGTTGACGTTGATTACCTTGCGCTCGATCACCACCGGCTCGCGGCTCCCGAGCGCCTGCGCGGCCGCCGCGATCAGCTCCTGGTCGAGCGCCTTGCCGAGCCCGTGGTCCTGGGTCTCGCTCCAACCGAGCGAGGGGCTGTCGCCGAGCGGGACCTGATGGAGGATGCGGCTGAGGTCGACCCCGCCCGCCTTCCAGTGATCAATCGCTCCGCGCATATCCAGCCGATCGACCCGCCCGACCATCTCGGCCAGAGTCCGGAAGCCAAGCTCGGCCATGATCGCGCGCAATTCCTCGGCGACGAAGAAGAAATAGTTGATCACATGTTCAGGCTGGCCGGTGAAGCGCGCGCGCAGCACCGGGTCCTGCGTGGCAACGCCAACCGGGCAGGTGTTGAGGTGGCACTTCCTCATCATGATGCAGCCCGCAGCGATCAGTGGGGCGGTGGCAAAGCCGTATTCGTCAGCGCCGAGCAGCGCCGCCACCGCCACGTCGCGCCCGGTCCGAAGGCCGCCGTCGGCCTGAACGCAAATCCGGCTGCGCAGATTGTTGAGCAGCAGGGTCTGTTGGGTTTCAGCGAGGCCGATTTCCCAGGGGGAGCCGGCGTGGGTCAGCGAGGTCAGCGGCGAAGCACCGGTGCCGCCCTCATAGCCCGAAATAGTTAGATGGTCGGCCTTGCACTTCGAAACCCCGGCGGCAACCGTGCCGACCCCGACTTCGGAGACCAGCTTGACCGAGATCCGCGCGCCCGAGTTGACGTTTTTGAGATCGTGGATCAGCTGCGCCAGATCCTCGATTGAATAGATGTCGTGGTGCGGCGGCGGGCTGATCAGGCCCACCCCCGGGGTCGAATGGCGGGTCGCGCCGATGGTCTTGTCTACCTTGTACCCAGGCAGCTGGCCGCCCTCGCCGGGCTTGGCGCCCTGGGCCATCTTGATCTGGATGTCGTCGGAATTGACCAGGTATTCGGTGGTCACCCCGAACCGCCCCGAGGCGACCTGCTTGATCGCCGAGCGCATCGAATCGCCGTTAGCCAGCGGCGCGAACCGCTTGGGGTCTTCGCCGCCCTCACCAGTGTTCGATTTGGCGCCGATCCGGTTCATCGCCAGCGCCAGCGTGGTGTGCGCTTCCCAGCTGATCGAGCCATAGCTCATCGCCCCAGTGGCGAAGCGCTTGACGATTTCGCTGGCGGGCTCGACCTCGCTGATGTCGAGCGGGTGCTCAGCATTGCGGAACTCCATCAGCCCGCGAATGGTCAGCATCCGCGCCGACTGATCGTTGATCGACTGCGCGAACTGCTCATAGTTCTTCCAGTCGTTGCCGCGCACAGCGTGCTGCAGCTGGGCAACGTTCTCGGCGGTCCAGGCATGTTCCTCACCGCGCAGCCGCAGACCGTAGATCCCGCCGACATCGAGCATGTGCGCGTAGATTGGGTTGTCGCCATAGGCCGCCGCATGCCGCCGCACGGCTTCTTCGGCGACCTGGGCCAGACCGATCCCCTCAATCGTCGTGGCGGTGCCGGTGAAATAGGCGGCGATGAACTGGCTGGAGAGCCCGACCGCGTCGAAGATCTGCGCGCCGCAATAGGACTGGTAGGTCGAAATGCCCATCTTGGACATGACCTTGAGCACCCCCTTGCCGACCGCCTTGATGTAGTTCTTCTGGACCGCTTTGGCATCGAGCGGCAGCGCCTTGCGGACCCGGATGTCCTCGAGCGTCTCGAACGCGACATAGGGATTGATCGCCTCGGCGCCGTAGCCCGCGAGCACGCAGAAGTGGTGCACTTCGCGCGCTTCACCGGTTTCAACCACCAGCCCGGTCTGCATCCGCAGGCCCTGGCGGACGAGGTGATGGTGGACCGCAGCGGTGGCCAGCAGCGCCGGCATCGCAATCCGCTCGGGCGCCTGGGCGCGATCAGACAGGATCAGGATGTTCTTGTCCTGCAGCACCGCCTCGGTCGCCGCCCAGCACATCTCCTTGATCGCCATTTCGAGGCCGCCAGCGCCCGATGCAGCATCCCAGGTGATGTCGATCGTTTCGGTGCGGAAGGCGCCATCGAGCGCGGCCTCGACCGAGCGGATCTTGGCGACCTCCTCGTTGGTCAGGATCGGCTGATCGACTTCAAGGCGCTTGTGGGTACCGGCTTCCATCCCCAGCAGATTGGGGCGCGGGCCGATCATCGAGACCAAACTCATCACCAGCTCCTCGCGGATCGGGTCGATCGGCGGGTTGGTGACCTGGGCGAAGTTCTGCTTGAAATAGTCGTAGAGCAGCCGCGCGCGGTTGGAGAGCACCGCGATCGGCGTGTCGGTACCCATCGAACCGAGCGGATCGTCGGCATTGGTCGCCATCGGCTCAAGGAACCGGCTGAGGTCTTCCTGGGTATAGCCGAAGGCCTGCTGACGATCCAAAAGGCTGGTGGTCTCGACCGCCAGCTGGGCCAGCTCGGGCTCGATCAGATCGAGGTCCTTGAGCTTGTACTGGGCGTGCTCAAGCCAGTCCTCATAGGGCTGCTCGGCGGCGAGCTGCGCCTTGATTTCCTCGTCCTCGATGATCCGCCCCTCGTCGAGGTCGATCAGCAGCATCCGGCCCGGCTGGAGCCGCCATTTGCGGACGATGTTGTCCTCCTTGATCGGCAGAACCCCGCTTTCGGATGCCATGATCACCAGATCATCGTCGGTGACGCAGAACCGCGCCGGGCGCAGCCCGTTGCGATCGAGCGTGGCGCCGATCTGACGGCCGTCGGTGAAGGCCACCGCGGCCGGGCCGTCCCACGGCTCCATCAGCGCGGCATGGTATTCGTAGAAAGCGCGGCGCTTGGCATCCATCAGCGGATTGCCGGCCCAGGCCTCGGGGATCAGCATCATCACCGCGTGGGCGAGGGAGTAGCCGCCCGCGAGCAGCAGTTCGAGCGCATTGTCGAGGCAGGCGGTGTCCGACTGGCCGTGCGGGATGATCGGCCACATCTTGTCGAGATCGGGGCCGAGCAGCTCGCTTTCCATCGTCCGGCGGCGCGCGTTCATCCAGTTGACGTTGCCGCGCACGGTGTTGATCTCGCCGTTGTGGGCGATGAACCGGTAGGGGTGGGCGAGTTTCCAGCTGGGGAAAGTGTTGGTGCTGAAGCGCTGGTGGATCAGGCCAAGCGCCGAGACGCAGTCAGGATCGCTGAGGTCATCGTAGAAGCTGCCGACCTGCGTGGCCAGCAGCAGGCCTTTGTAGACCACGGTGCGGCTCGAGAAGCTGGGCATGTAGAGCTGGCTGATCCCGGGAAGCCCGTGCTTTTCGGCCAGCGCGGCCAGCGGGTTCTGGGTCTGCTTGCGGATCGCCAGCAGCTTGCGCTCAAACGCATCCTGATCGGCGCAGTTTTCGCCGCGCGCGATGAAGCACTGGCGGATCACCGGCATCTGTTCCAGCACCGCCTTGCCCAGACCGGCGGGGTTCACCGGAACGTCGCGCCAGCCGATCAGCCGCTGGCCTTCCTTGGCGATGAATTTCTCGAAACTGCCGACGATGAATTCGCGGCTCGCCTCGTCCTGCGGAAGAAAGCACATCGCCACGGCATAATCGCCCGGTTGCGGCAGCTTCAGCCCTTCCCCGTTCGCCCACTTGCGGTACAGCGCGTCGGGCAGCTGGATCAGGATGCCGGCGCCGTCACCAAGCAGCGGGTCGGCGCCGACCGCACCGCGATGGTCGAGGTTCTTGAGGATCTCCAGCGCCTGGGTGACGATGCCGTGGCTTTTCGCGCCCTTGATATGGGCGACAAAGCCGACGCCGCAAGCGTCATGCTCATTGCGCGGATCGTAAAGCCCTTGAGGCGCCGGAGAACCCATCGAATTGCTATCCCGTCATCGACCGGACAGTCCGATTCGTCCCCAGCGCGAGGCGAATCGGCGCAAATCCAGCAACTAAGCGCAACTCACCCCGCCACGAAATGCAGCGAATGTTGCGTCAGGATTTCCCATGACGACACGATGCTGTTTTTGCAACTGCGAAAGGATCAAGCAGCGCTAGGCCAAGCCCAAGCGCCGCTATGAATAGGAATTCTAGTGAAGCGGCGGGCCCGGTTCAGGCCGCGCCGCTCATCCGCTGCAAGTTGGCAAGCGCACTGCGCAGCGCACGTTCGGCCTCTTCAGGGGGTACAATGCTGACCGCCTCGTTCGCGGCGCTTTGCTGGCCTTGTTCGGCATTTGCCGGCGCATCAAAGCGGCGAAACGGCAAAGCCTCTTCGCTGGCGGCGGGGGCGAAGGGCTGCGGTGCCGGCACAGCTTGGCCGGGGAAGATCACCACGGGCTCGACCGTTTCTGCTTCGGCCTCGGACTCTTCAACCCGCACGTAGGGATTGATCAGGCTTACCGGTGACGGCGTAACGCCAAGCAACGAGCCATAATCGCCCTCGGCAACCTCTGCCTCTTCGGCGGCTTCTGGTTCGTTGCCGACGGGTTCGATGTCGGTCGTTGTGGTGATCCAGCGAGGTGGAAGGTCGCTGGCCTGCACAGCGCGATCTTCTTCCTCAAAGCCGGTAAGGTCGAGCGGACGCAGTCCGACCGGAAGCTCATCGGCAGCAACTGCGGCTGGAATCGCGGCCAGCGGTTCGCTTGGCTCCGTCGGCGCGGGGACAACGAAGGGCGGCACTGCATAGGGCGGAACAACGAATGCGGGCACAGCCTCGGCCGCGGCTAGCGGTTCCGACTGCGGAACTGGCTCGGCAACTGTTTCGCTAACGGCGTCGGTGCTTGGCCCGGCGCGTCCGGCGCGGCGGCGGCGCATCGATTCGGCGAGCCGCGCGGAAAGGTCTTGCATGCCCAGCGTGCCGGGACTGGGGAGCGCCGGTTCGGGTTCAATCGCAGCCGCTGGCGCAGCCGGCGGTTCGCTCTCAGCCGGCGTTACAGCTTCGACCGGCGGCGCATAGGCTTCTGGAATCGCGGCAGGCTCAGGGGTATGAGCCGGCTCGGCGCGCGGCGCGAACAGCGGGCTTGGCTCGGGCGTTTCGAACACCGAGGTGCGAAAACCCTGGGCCTCAACGAATTCCTTGGGAACATGATCTGCAACTACCGGCATGCCAAAAATCTGCCGCGGCTGCTCGACCGGCGGTGTTGCCGGCGGGGCCATGCCGAACACCTGACGCCCGTCTCCGGGTTCGGGCAAATCGACCGGAAACTCTGGTTCGGGCGTCGCAACCGGGGCGATCTGGTGAACCTGCTCGGCCGGCTGGAACATCTGGCGCGAAGTTTCGATAGCTTGCGGGATTGCCGTCGGCGGCAGCACCGGCGCTGCATTGGCCCAGTCAAGCGCAACCGGGGGCTGGGTCGGAGCAGGCGTGGGTTCGGATCGGTCAGCCATTGCCGCCGGGGCGGGCTCGGCTGCGGGGGTATCGTTCAGTCCCGCCATGGCAATATCGAAGATCTGCGGCGCACCGCCAGGCAGCGGGGCCAGTTCGTGGAGGACGAATTCGCCGGCCACTTCCTCGATCGCCAGTGCACGGCGGCGGCCAGCAAGCATGCCGGGAGCGGCAGCAGCATCGCCGCCATCCGCAGCGGGGGGGGTGTGGGTCGAGGCATCGGCATTGCCGTGGAAGACGTTCGCCCGACCTTCATCGCGGGTTGACAGCGTGGTCCGCTTGCGTTCGCGCGGTTCCTGCTTAGGCCGGGCGATCCGCCGCGCGATCTTGATGCCCAGCATCGCGCCCAGTGTCGCCAGAACCAATGCGACAAGCATCCGGGCGGTCATGCCCAGTGGCGGTGCAGCGACTGGAACCAGCAGATCGATCCGGCTCTTGATTACGAGTTCTTCAAGCAAAGAGGGCCTGACCGCCAGGCTGCCGAGCCCGAACAGGGCCCCGAACCAAAGCGCTACCACAGCCGGAAACAGCTGGTGCTGGGTTACCGGCTTGCCTTGGGCTGCAGTGCGTTTTGGCTTGGCCACGATTGTCCTAACCCCGTTTAGTCGCTTGCCGCTCCGCCCTGCGCCAGCTCACGCCGCCGCCGAAATGGAGCAATTCACCGAGTGGCCTAACAAGCTTTGGTAAACATCGTGATAACGATAAATGTTGCGTTGCCAGTCATGGCTGGCGGCAACCTGGGCGCGGCCGGCAGCACGGCGCGCGTCCCAGTCCGCCCGGGTGGCCACGAGTGCGGCCAGGGCAGCGGCGCAAGCGGCGGGATCGTCGGGCGCGAACAGCGCTCCGGTAACCCCGTCGACGATCAGTTCGCGGTGTCCGCCGACGTTGGAAGCGGCCACCAGTTTGCCCTGGGCCATCGCCTCAAGCGGCTTCAAGGGGGTAACCAGGTCGGTCAGACGGCTGCGCTTGCGCGGATAGGCCATGACATCGACCAAGGCGTAATAGCGTTCGACCTCGCTGTGCGGCACGCGTCCGACGAAATGGATCGCAGCCGCAGCTGGCGAGGCCATGGGCCTGTGCGTCAAGCGCTGCCTCCATCGGTCCGCCGCCGACCAACAGCAGCTTGGCTTGGGGTTGCTGCGCGATCAGCAGCGGCATCGCCGCGATCAGGTCGTCAAGCCCTTCGTAATCGTAGAATGAACCGATGAACCCGATGACCGGGCCAGACCCGAGCCCGAGTTCGGCAGCAAGCGCCTGGTCAGGCACAGCGGCTTCGCCAAACATTTCCAGATCGACCCCGTTGGGGCTGATCGTGATCTTGGCGGGATCGGTGCCGCGGGCAACCAGATCGTCCTTCAAGCCCTGGCAGATCGTCACCACCGCATCGGCGCCGGCCACGACATGGCTTTCAAGCGCGCGGGTCAGCCGGTACTTCAGGTTGCCTTCGCTGCCGGTACCGTTGGATACCGCCGCATCCTCCCAGAACGCGCGAATTTCATAGACCAGCGGGATCCCCAGCCTGCGCGCGGCGGTCAGCGCCGCCTTGCCGCACAGCGCCGGCGAATGGGCGTGAAGGACGTCCGGGCGCCATTCGCCGCACAGCTGCTCGATTGCTTCGGCAAGCGCGCCAATTTCGCGCCATTCGCGCAGCCCCGCCGGGCCGCCAGCCTGACCGCGAGTGCGGTGGAATGCGATGCCGTCCGCTTCTTCGATATCGGGGCCTTGGGCCAGGTGTCTGAGCCCGGTGATCCCGCGCACCTCCAGCCCCGCCGCCTGCTGCGCTTTCAGGATCGCGCGGGTGCGGAAGGTATAGCCGCTGTGCAACGGCAACGAGTGGTCAAGGACGTGCAGAACCCGGGTCATGACGGTTTTCCTAGCCTGACAAGGCTTAACGGGCCGTCAACTTGGCGCTGCTAGGGCAATGAAATGATCGACTATTTCGCCCTGGCGCTGACTCATGGCCTGATCGCGCTGGCGCTGTGGCGGCTGCTGCAGCGCGGCGAGCTTGATGCCGAACCCAACGCCGCGGCGGACAAGAACCCCGCCGATGTTTGATCTTGCGATCAGCGGCTTCGTTTTGGCGATGCTGGCGCTGGGGTTCCGGCGGCCGTTCTTGTGGGTGCTGGCCTACCTCTACATCGATATCCTGGCGCCGCAGAAGATCTCGTGGTTCCTGCTCGCCTCGCTGCCGATCTCGTTGATCGCCTTTGTGCTGGCCTTTGCCGGCTGGCTGCTGCTCGATGCCAAGGACGACAGCCGGTTCACCTTGCGCCAGGGTTTGATCCTGGTGTTGCTGCTCTACTGCGGGCTGACCACGACCACCGCCGACTTTCCGGAAGCCGCGCTGGAAAAATGGGCGTGGGTGTGGAAGGCACTGGTTTTTGCGCTGTTCCTGCCGCTGACCTTGCGCACCCGCCTCAGGATCGAGGGCGCGGCGCTGGTCATGGTGCTGACCGCCGCGGCAATCGTCATCGCCGGCGGGATCAAGACCATCGCCGGCGGCGGCGGTTATGGCACGCTGCGCCTGTTCGTCGATGAGAACTCCGGCCTCTACGAGGGCTCGACCCTGTCGATGGTGGCGATCGCGATCATTCCGCTGGTGTGGTGGCTGGCGCGCCACGGCACGATCTACCCCAAAGGCAAGCTGGTGACGCTGTTCGCATGCGCGCTGACCTTTGCCTGCCTGCTGATCCCGATCGGCACCCAGACCCGCACCGGGCTGCTCTGCGTCGGCCTGCTCGCGGTGCTCTCGCTGCGCAACGTCAAGCGGCGCATGCTCTATGTCGGTGTGATGGGCGTGCTGGCGCTGGTCGCAATTCCGTTCCTGCCCGATAGCTACACCCAGCGGATGAGCACGATCGAGGACCACAAGTCCGACCAGTCTGCCAGCACCCGCGTGGCAGTGTGGCTGTGGACACTCGACTATGTCCAGGACAACCCCTTCGGCGGGGGGTTCGACGCCTATCGCGGCAACAAGATCAAGATTGAAACCGAGACCGTCGAAGGCCAGAGCAACAACGTTGCGGTGACCACCGAGGAGACTTTCGACCAGGCCCGCGCCTATCATTCCAGTTATTTCGAAATGCTGGGTGAGCAGGGCTGGCCCGGACTGATCCTGTGGCTGTGGCTGCAGCTGGCAGGGCTGTGGCAGATGGAGCGGATCCGTTCGAGATGGATCAAGCGCACTGGCCCGGGCGAGTCCTGGCAGGCCCCGCTGGCCAATGCGCTGCAGCAGGCCCAGCTGATCTTTCTTACCGGTTCGCTGTTTGTCGGGATCGCCTACCAGCCGTTCATCTTCATGCTGATCGGGCTGCAGTGCGGGCTGTGGAGCTACCTCAAACGGATCGACACTCCGCAACGAAAGCCGTTGCTGGGCCAGGCCCCTGCGCTGCGGGTTACTGCGGCATGAGCGCCGCTGCACCGCGCCACCTTGATGCCCTGACTGGAATTCGCGGGCTCGCCGCCTGGGGAGTGGTACTCTATCACATCCGCCTTTCACTCGGCGAGCTGTTGCCCGCGCCGGTTATCGCCGTACTGGGCAAGGGTTATCTTGCGGTCGATCTGTTTTTCGTACTGTCGGGCTTCGTCATCTGGCACAACTATGCAGCGCGGATCAGCGGCGGCGGCCGGGGAGAGGTCAAGGCCTTCCTGTGGCGCCGCTTCGCCCGGGTCTGGCCGCTCCACGGCGCGGTGCTGGGCGGCTTTGCGCTGATCGCGATGCTAATTGACATGACCGGGCGCGACACCGCCGGTTATCCGTGGCTCGAACTGCCGCTGCACCTGGCGCTGGTCCAGAACTGGGGGTTCCTGCCGGAACTCGCCTGGAACCACCCGGCCTGGTCGATCAGCACCGAGCTGGCCGCTTATCTGCTGTTCCCCGCGCTGGTCGCGGTGGGCCGGTGGGAAAAGCTGCCGAGCTGGGCGCTGCTGGGCATCGCTGCGCTGCTCGCGGCGGGCCTGTATGGCCTGTTCGCCTGGCACGGCGAAACGACGCTGGGCGCGCGGATCGAGCAGCTTGGGCTGTGGCGCTGCCTGGCCGGTTTCGCGATGGGCATGGTGCTGTGCGATGCTGTGGCAGCGCTGGCAGGGCAGCCACCAGGCGGCGCAGAGCGCGCGGCTGAGCTGCGCGCTGGTGCTGGCGCTGGCCGGCATCCTGGCCTTGCCCGAAACCATGTTCGTCCCCGCCGCCCTTTTTACCGGGCTGCTGGCGCTCGCGCTCGGTCGGGGTGCAGTAACCCGGGTGTTTGGCGGCAAGGTGCTGACCTATCTGGGCGAGATTTCCTATTCGACCTACCTTGCCCACTTCGGCCTGTTCATTGTCTTCAAGCTGCTGTTCGTCGATGCCTCGCTGCAGCTCGGCTGGGGGCAGCTCACCGGCTTCCTCGCGCTGGTGCTGGGCGCATCAGTGGTGCTTTACCACGGGCTCGAGAAGCCGGCACAGCGCTGGCTCAACCGCCATCCGCCGCGGTGGGTCATACCCGCACCGCTCGCCGCAGAGTGATTCGCACCGCCGTGCCGTAGCGGCGTTGCCTTGGCGCAGCGCTTGGGCCATGACATCGCCTTTCATAGACTCAAGGAGAGGCGAGAATGACCCCGCAGGACCTGCAGGCCAAGGTTGGCCAGATGATCGGCACTTCGGACTGGTTTGAGGTCACCCAGGAGCGGATCAACAAGTTCGCCGAGGCGACTGGCGATTTCCAATTCATCCATGTCGATCTGGAAAAGGCCAAGCAAACCCCGTTTGGCGGGACGATTGCCCACGGCTTCCTGACCCTCTCGCTGATCCCGGTGCTGGGCGCGATGACCGAGGGCGCGCGGGTTACCGACGTCAAGATGGGGGTCAACTACGGCGGCAACAAAACCCGCTTCATCTCGCCGGTGCGCGCCGGCAAGCGGGTTCGCGCCCACGTCAAGCTGCTCGACCTGGTCGAGAAGCGCCCCGGTCAGTGGCAGCAGACCAACGAATACACCATCGAGATCGAAGGCGAGGACAAGCCCGCGCTGATCGCCGAATGGGTGATGCAGTTTTTCGTTTGATTCCAATTCAAGGAACTTCCCATGTCTCGTGACGCAGTCATTGTTTCCACCGCCCGCACCCCGTTGACCAAGGCAGGGCGCGGTGCGTTCAACAACACTACCGGCGCAACACTCGGCGGCTGGTCGATCAAGGCCGCGGTCGAACGCGCCGGGCTTGAGGGCGCCGAGATCGACGATGTCCTGATGGGCGCTGCCGCCCAGCAGGGGTCGACCGCGGGCAATGTCGCGCGCCTCGCCGCGCTCAGGGCAGGCCTGCCCGTAACCGTGCCGGCGATGACCATCGACCGCCAGTGCTCGTCCGGGCCTGATGACGCATCGCCACCGCCGCCAAGCAGATCATCGTCGACAACATGGACATTTGCGTCGCCGGCGGGGTCGAAAGCATTTCCAAGGTGGTGGGCAGCGGCAAGATGTTCGCCGAGCCCGACCGCGCGCTGCTCGAAATGCATCCGCACATCTACATGCCGATGATCGGCACCGCCGAGATTGTCGCCAAGCGTTACAATATCAGCCGCGAGCAGCAGGACGAATACTCGCTCCGCTCGCAGCAGCGCACCGCCGCCGCGCAAGACTTCGGGCAAGTTCGACGCCGAAATCGTCGCTTGCGCCGCGACCATGGCAATTGTCGACAAGGAGACCAAGGAAGTTTCCTACAAGGAAGTCACCGCCGACCGCGACGATTGCAATCGTCCGGACACGACGCTGGAGGGCCTTGCCAGCCTCAAGCCGGTGATGGGCGAAGGCCACTCGATCACCGCCGGCAATGCCAGCCAGCTCTCCGACGGCTCGTCGGCCTGCGTGGTGATGGAAGCCAAGGTGGCAGAGAAGCGCGGGCTGACCCCGCTCGGCCGCTATGTCGGCATGGCCGTGGCCGGCACCGAGCCTGACGAAATGGGCATCGGCCCGGTCTTCGCGATTCCCAAGCTGCTCCAGCGCTTCAACCTCAAGCTGGACGATATCGGGCTGTGGGAACTCAACGAAGCTTTCGCGGTGCAGGTGCTCTATTGCCGCGACAAGCTTGGCATTCCCGACGAACGGCTCAACGTCAACGGCGGCTCGATCTCGATCGGCCACCCCTTCGGCATGACCGGCGCGCGCTGCACCGGCCACGCACTGATCGAGGGCAAGCGCCGCGGTGCGAAGTACGCCGTCGTCACCATGTGCATCGGTGGCGGCCAGGGCGCTGCAGGCCTGTTCGAGGTCTTCTAATGCGGCTGTCGGCACCTCGCATTGCGCCCATCGATCTGGACACGATCGATGACGCGCAGCGCGAGGTGCTCGCCGCCATCACCGGCGCTGCGCGCGATGCAACGAAGTCCGGCGGGACGGTGCTCAACATCTTCCGCACCATGCTGCACGCTCCCAAGGCGCTGACCGCCTTCCTGGCCTGGGGCGGCTATATCCTTTCGAAACGGAACAGCCTTTCGGAGCGCGACCGCGAGCTGGTGATCCTGCGGACCGGGTACAATTGCGGTTCGGGCTACGAATTCACCCAGCACACCCGCATCGGCCTTGATGCCGGACTGACCGCGGCCGAGATCGAAGCCATCAAGGCGGGGCCCGGCGATCCGAGCTGGAACGAGGCCGACCGCGCGCTCCTGCGCGCGACCGACGATCTGACCAGCGATTTCCACGTCTGCGATACAAGCTGGGCGGGCCTCTCGCTGCTCAGCGACAAGCAGAAGATGGACCTGGTCATGACCGTCGGCCAGTACACCCAGGTGTCGATGATGCTCAACAGCTTCGGGGTCCAGCTCGATCCCGGCCAGGAACTCGATCCAGCGCTCGATCGCCGGCCCGGCTAGAGACCTGGCAGGCAGGCGCCTGCCTTGCTTTCGGCGCCGATCCGTCGCATCCTCGGCGGCGGGGAATAGGGGAAAGGATGCAGGTATGACCGAGCATCTCGGAATCGTTGAAATTCTGGGCATTGCCGGCAGCGTCAGCCTGTTGTCGGGGTGGCGGCTCTACCTGTGTGTGCTGGCGACCGGGCTGGCGATGTTTTACAACGTGCTGCCCTTGCCCGAACACCTCAAATCCTTGCAGATCCTGGCCAACCCCTGGGTGATGGGGGCCGCCGGGACGGCTGCCGTGCTCGAATTCTTCGCCGACAAGATCGCCTGGGTCGATTCGGTCTGGGACACGGTCCACACCTTCATTCGCCCGATCGGCGGAGCACTGCTGACCCTGGCGGTGATCGATCCGGGCGATCCGGCAACCCAGGCGATCGCCTTCATCCTTGGCGGCGGCGGCGCATTGCTCGCTCACGGCGGCAAAGCCAGCGCCCGCGCCGCGGTCAACACCAGCCCCGAGCCGGTCAGCAATGTGGTGGTTTCAGTCGCCGAGGATGTTGTTACCGGCGGGCTGCTCTATCTCGCCTACGCTTACCCGGTCGCGGCAGGAGTTGTCGCGCTGCTGCTGCTGGTGCTTGCGGTTTGGCTGCTGGTGCTCGCGCGCCGGGTGTTCAAGCGGATCTTCGCCGCCGCGCCGGCTCCCCTCGCCGCCGCCAGCGGAAAGTTAAGCCACTTCCTTCAGCGCCGGGCGATCGTGGCGGGCGATCCAGTCTTCCAGCACCGGGGCGATCGAATCGCGCCACTTGCTGCCGTTGAAGATGCCGTAATGGCCAACTTCGGGGGCGAGCAGGTATTGCTTCTTTGCCTCGGCGAGGCCAGTCGCCAGGTGCAGCGCGGCTTTGGTCTGGCCGATCCCCGAGATGTCGTCGCGCTCACCCTCGACCGCGAGCAGCGCGGTGTCCTTGATCTTGCCGAGATCGACGGTCTTGCCGCGGTGGACAAATTCGCCTTTGGGCAGCGAGTGTTTCTGGAACACATGCTCGACCGTCTGGAGGTAGTAGGCGGCGTTGAGATCGCAGACCGAGCGGTATTCATCATAGAACGCCTTGGTTGCATCGGCGTCTTCGTCGGCGCCTTCGACCAGGTGCTTGAACATGTGCCAGTGGCTGAGCATGTGGTTGCCGAGATTCATGCTCATGAACCCGGCGAGCTGCAGGAACCCGGGGTAGACCCGCCGCCCCGCGCCCGGATACTGCAGCGGCACCGTGGCGATCACGGTGTGGCGGAACCATTCCAGCGGGCGCTGCATCGCAAGATCGTTGACCGAGGTCGGGGCTTCGCGGGTATCGACCGGACCGCCCATCATGGTCAGGCTGAGCGGCCGGCAGGGGTTGCGGGTGTCGGCCATGATCGCGGTCGCGGCCAGCGCCGGGACCGAAGGCTGGCACACCGCCAGCATGTGCGCGCCGACACCGATGTGCTCAAGGAAGCCGATCACATAGTCGATATAGTCGTCGAGATCGAACTCGCCGGCGCTCAGCGGCACAGTCTTGGCGTCGGCCCAGTCGGTCACGTAAACTTCGCAGCGCTCGATCATCCGCGCTACGGTGCCGCGCAGCAGGGTGGCGAAGTGCCCGCTCATCGGCGCCACGATCAGCAGCCGCGGCGCGTTCTCGGGCAGGCCGGGGTGGGAGAAGCGCAGCAGGTTGCCGAACGGGCGGTGGACCACGATCGCCTCGGTCACCGGATAGTCGGTGCCATCGACGCGCACCGTCTCGATGTCGAAGGCGGGCTTGCCATAGGGCGCCGAGGCGTGAGCAAACACTTCCAGCGCCGAAGCCATGACCGGTCCGATCCCGGTATAACCAAACGGCAGCGCCGGATTGCTGAGCATCTGTGAGCCGACCGAGGCCCAAGTGCTCGCAGCGTTCAGCCACGAGCGCTGCATTTCGTATGCGGAATAGAGCAAGCTGCGTCCCCCTTGTGCCCAAGATGCCATGGTGGCGCGATTCGGTTCATTGTGCAACGCACAAAATTAACACCGCATTGCACCATCGGGGAATTCTCACTTACGCGCACTGTTCGCTGTGCTAGGGCGCGGCGATGAGTTCCGAACCCGCTGTGGCCGCCCTGGCTCCGCAAGCCGAAAAACCGAATTCCGAGCCGCCCCCGGCGAAGAGCCTGGGGCCGCTCAGGATGATCTGGCGCGAAACCGCCAAATACCCGCGCCAGGTGTGCTTCGCCGCGCTGGCGCTGCTGATCACCGCGGCGGCAACGCTGGCGATCCCGGCGGGCTTTCGCCTGGTAATTGACCGCGGCTTTTCGGCCGGCGGCGATGTCGAGAGCATCGGCCGCTGGTTCCGCTACCTGCTGTTGATCGTGGTGGTGCTGGGGCTGGGAACGGCGACGCGATTCTATTTCGTATCGTGGCTGGGCGAGCGGGTGGTGGCCGATATCCGCATGAAAGTGCAGGAAAACCTGCTACGGCTCTCGCCCGGGTTCTTCGAGGAGAACAGCCCCAACGAGATTTCATCGCGGATGACCTCGGACACCGCGCTGATCGAGCAGGTGGTCGGCACCACCGTCTCGGTGGCGCTGCGCAATGCGATCATCGGGGTAGGCGGGGTGCTCTATCTGTTCACGCTCGCCCCCAAGCTGACGCTGAGCCTGCTGGCCGGGTTGATCCTCGTGATTTTCCCGCTGATGATGTACGGGCGCCGGGTCCGCACCTTCTCGCGCACCAGCCAGGACCGGGTCGCCGATATCGGCGCGATGGTCGCCGAAACGCTGGGGGCGATGAAGATCGTCCAGTCGTTCAATCAGGAGCGGCGCGAGCTTTCCCGCTTCGAAGGCGCGGTCGAGGCAACTTTTGACACCGCCAAGCGCCGCATCCGGCTGCGCGCGTTCATCACCGCAGCCGCGATCATGGCGATCTTCGGAGCGATTGTCTGGCTGGTCTGGGAAGGCGCCGAGGGGGTTGCGCGCGGCACGATCAGCGGCGGCACGATCTTTGCGCTGGTGGTCACCTCGGGACTGGTCGCCGGGGCCTTCGGGGCTCTGACCGAGGTTTGGGGCGAACTGCTGCGCGGCGCCGGGGCGGCGAGCAGGCTCAACGAGCTGCTCGCCGAGCGGCCCTCGATCGCCGCACCGCCGCGGCCGCTCGCGCTGCCCAGTCCGGCGCACGGCAAGCTTGCCTTTGAAGCGGTGACCTTCCGCTACCCGACCCGGCTTGAAGTGGCGGCGCTGGCCGATTTCTCGCTGACGATCGAGCCAGGCGAAACCGTGGCGATCGTTGGGCCTTCGGGGGCGGGCAAGAGCACCTTGTTCCAGCTCGCCCAACGATTCTACGATCCTCAGGCCGGGACGATCAAGCTTGACGGGGTGCCGCTGACCGCGGTCGATCCCTCCGAAATCCGCCGCCGGATGGCGCTGGTCCCGCAGGAAGGCGTGCTGTTCGCCGCCAATGCCCGCGACAATCTGCGCTATGGCAATTGGGACGCCAGCGAGGAAGCGATCTGGGATGCGGCCCGCGCCGCCAATGCAGAGGGCTTCCTGCGCGAACTGCCCGACGGGCTCGACACTTACCTTGGCGAAGGCGGCGCGCGGCTCTCGGGCGGACAGCGCCAGCGCATCGCAATCGCCCGCGCGGTGCTGCGCGAGGCGCCGATCCTGCTGCTCGACGAAGCCACCAGCGCGCTCGACGCCGAGAGCGAAAAGCTGGTCCAGGATGCGCTCGACAAGCTGATGGCCAACCGCACCACCCTGGTGATCGCCCACCGCCTCGCCACCGTCCGCGCAGCAGACCGGATCGTGGTGATGGACAAGGGCCGGATCATCGAGAGCGGCACCCACGCCAAGCTGACCAAGGCCGGCGGGCTCTATGCGCGTCTGGCTGCGCTGCAGTTCGATGAAAAAGCCTTTGCCGCGGTGGGGGCTGCGTAAATGGACTTGATCGTTACCGCGATCCTGCTCGGGATTGTTGAGGGGCTGACCGAATTCATCCCCGTCTCCTCGACCGGGCATCTGGTCCTCGCCGCCGAGGTGTTCGGCTATGACGCGGCGACCTGGGCGGTGTTCAACGTGGTGATCCAGCTCGGCGCGATCCTTGCGGTGGTGGTGCTGTACTGGCGGACCTTCTGGGCGGTCGGCATGGGGCTGCTGCGGCTGCGAGCCGGAAGTCCTGGCCTTCGTGCGCAACATCCTGCTCGGCTTCCTGCCCTCGGCGGTGCTCGGGCTGCTGCTGATCGACACGATCCATGCGATGCTCGCCAGCCCGATGATCGTCGGCTGGGCGCTGATCGCCGGCGGCATCGCGATCCTGGGGATCGAGAAATTCGCCAAGCCCGGCCCGGCCAGCGGCGTCGCCCAGCTGCCCGCGCGCCAGGCGCTGGGGGTGGGTTTCATCCAGTGCCTGTCAATGATCCCCGGGGTCAGCCGTTCGGGTGCGACGATCATGGGCGCGCTGGCGATGGGGATCGAGCGTCGCACCGCCGCCGAGTTCAGCTTCTTCCTTGCGATCCCGACCATGCTCGGGGCGACGACTCTGGAACTTTGGGACAACCGCGAGGCGTTAATGGCCGGCACCGGCCCGGTCGGCTGGAGCGAGATTGCGGTCGGCTTTGCGGTCTCATTCGTCGTCGCGCTGGCGGTAATCCGGCTGTTCGTCGCCTACGTCAGCCGCGCCGGGTTTGCGCCGTTTGCCTGGTACCGGATTGTTGCTGGGTCGCTGGCGGTGTGGCTGCTGTGGCCAGTATGACTACTGCTTCAATTCTGTGATCCTCTCCATTTTCACGCAGTGCAAATGGGGAGGTGGCAGCGCGTAGCGCTGACGGAGGGGTATCGACGCCAGCCCAGAAGCCCCTCCGTCTGGCCCTGCGGGCCATCCACCTCCCCATTTGCGCTACGCGAAAATGGAGAGGAACTCGCCTGGCCTAGACCGGCTTTGCGCCTGAACCCCGCCCACCCCGCAGCAGGTACTCCTGCGTCCCCCTATGCAGCACATCGTCGATGTCGATCACCGCGGTGTTGGCGTAGGTGAAGCTGGGGGCGAGGCTGCGGTAAAGGCGGTCGAAGTCGCGCTCGACGGTATCGTGGTAGAGCTCCTGGAAGCTCTCGATGACGAAGTAGCTCGGCTGCAGGTCGTCGATCACATAATCGGTGCGCATCACCCGATCGACGTTGAGCATGATCCGGTTGGGTGACTGCGCTTCAAGGCTGAACACCGCCTCGGCGGGACCCGAGAGAATTCCGGCGCCATAAGCGCGCAGCCCTGCTTCTTCGAGGATCAGCCCGAACTCGACCGTGTACCAGTAAAGCGCACCAAGCGCCTTGAGGCGGTTGTAGCGCATCGCTTTCCACCCGGCGCGGCCGTATTCCTGCATGTAATTGGCAAAGGTCGGGTCGGTCAGCATCGGCACGTGGCCGAACACGTCGTGGAAAACGTCGGGTTCCTGGATGTAGTCGAAGCACTGGCGGCTGCGGATGAAGTTGCCGGCGGGAAAGCGGCGGTTGGCGAGATGCCAGAAGAACACGTGATCAGGGATCAGCATCGGCACCGGCACCACCGACCACCCGGTCAGTACGCCGAGTTCTGCGGACAGCCGGGCAAACTCCGGCACCCCGCCGCGGCCGAGATCGAGCTTGTCGAGCCCGGCCAGGAAAGTGCTGGCGGCGCGGCCGGGGAGAACTTCGATCTGGCGGGCGAATAGTTCGTCCCACACCCGGTTTTCATCCGCAGCGTATTGGTGCTGGGCAGGTTCGAGCCAGTCCTCGCCGACCTGGGCGGGACGCTGCAACGGGGCGGTGAATACGTCCTCTCCGGGATCGGGCAAGCGGGTAAAGTCGGACTCTGACATGGTTGCATGCGTAACTTGTCCAAAGCGGGACAGCAACGCGTTTTGCTGCGGTTGCGCTTCGGCTTGCGGCGGGCCAGACTGACTGCATGAAAAAGCTCAAGAAGAAGCAGTTTGTCGAACTCTATGCCCCGCTCGAACAGGAGCTGGTGGCAATGGCGCGCTGGGTCGCCAAGACCGGGGCGCGGGTGCTGGTCTTGTTCGAAGGGCGCGATACCGCTGGCAAGGGCGGGGCAATCCGGGCCGTGGCGGACCGGCTCAACCCGCGTCAATGCCGGATCGTTGCGCTGCCCAAGCCATCGGAGCGCGAGCAGAGCCAGTGGTATTTCCAGCGCTATGTCGCGCACTTGCCGGCAGCGGGCGAAATCGTCCTGTTCGATCGCAGCTGGTACAACCGCGCCGGGGTGGAAAAGGTCATGGGCTTTGCCAGCCCAGCCCAGGTCAAGGCGTTCCTGCGCGATGCCCCGGCGTTCGAGAAGATGCTCGCCGATGAGGGTATCCTGCTGTTCAAGTACTGGCTGACCACCGACCAGGCCAACCAGGAAGAGCGCATCGCCGAGCGGCTGGAAGATCCGCTCAAGCGCTGGAAGCTCTCGCCGATCGATCTGACCGCGCGTGAGAAGTATGCGGACTACACCGCCGCGCGCGAGACGATGCTCAAGGCTACCCACACCGCGCACGCCCCCTGGACGCTGGTTGACTTCAACGATCAGCGCCGCGGCCGGCTGACATTGATCCGCGACCTGCTTGACCGGTTGCCCGATACCCATGTTGAGCCCGATCCGTTCGAGCTTACGCCGCTGGGTCATGAGCCGCTCGAAGAGCGCTATGGTACACTCAAGCCGATCGCGCCCTACAATCCTTGACTTCGGCACGCTTCTGACGCATTGGCCCGGGCCTTCGGGGCGGCGTGTTGCGCCGCCTTACGAGTTTCAACGGCCCTTGGGCTACGAATCGGATAAACAGGACAAGCGCCATGGCGAAGCCCGCAACCGTCAAGATCCGGCTGGTTTCCACCGCCGACACCGGATTCTTCTATGTGACCAAGAAGAATCCGCGCAACACCACTGAGAAGATGGTGTTCAACAAGTACGATCCGGTCGTGCGCAAGCACGTCGAGTTCAAGGAAGCCAAGATCAAGTAAGGGTTCATGGCGAGTTCAAGGCAGGGGCGCTAGGCGCAGAGCCATGAACCGGATGAAAACTCTACTCGTCGCTTTCGCAGGTGCCGCCGCTTCGGCGGCGCTTGTCGTTTCGGCCTCCGCGCCGCTTGCCGCGCAGACTGCGCCTGTGCGGTGAGCTCGCCAACGCGATCACCGCGTTGCGCGCAATCACCACGATGCGCGCCGATTTCGTCCAGACCAGCAGGGGCGGCCAGCGCGTCAAAGGAGTCCTCACGCTCAAGCGCCCCGGCCGGATCCGCTTCCAGTACGAACGCGGCGTGCCGGTGCTGGTGGTCTCTGACGGCAAGGCGCTGACCTTCGTCGATTACGAAGTGCGCCAGGTCCAGCGCTGGCCGATCCGCAACAGCCCCCTGGGTGCGCTGCTCGATCCCAGCCGCGACGTGATGAAATACGCTCGGCTGGTCTCGTCCGATCGTCCGCAACTGGTCAGCGTCGAAGTACGCGACACCAAGCATCCCGAGTACGGGGTGATTACCCTGATCTTCGTGCGCAAGGGCTCGGCCCCCGGCGGGCTGGAACTTTCAAGCTGGGCGACGCTCGATTCGCAAAGCAACCGGACCGCGGTGGCGCTGTCGAATCAGCTGTATGGGGTTGAGGTCAGCGACAACGCCTTCCGCTTCAAGGATCCGCGCCCCGTCACTCGTCGATAGGGCGCCACGGCCCGTCGCGGACCGTGCCGGGGTTGCGACAAATTGCGACATTGCTGGCGCGATTGTTCATGACAGCGCAAGCCGATTGGGCCTAAAACTGTTCTCGACGGCGCGGCCTGAGGCGGGTTTCCCCCCTGTTGCCCAAGCCTTACTAACGGCCGCCCCGTCGAGCGTGACGAACGCACAAAGGAACCCTCGCCTCACTGCCCCCGAGGCGAGGGTTTTTTCTTGGTGGCCGAGATTTGGCTCAGGCTGGGCTGCGAACGGCACCGGTCTGCGCTTCCGGTGCTCACGGCCAGAAAGGCCGGTGCGCTCCGGTTCTCGTCCGGCACCATTCTCGCTCCAGCCTGAGCCAAATCTCGGCCACCAAGCGCGCCGGGGAGTTGCGGTGGCGCGATTCGGCACTAAAGCCTTGCCCATGGTCACCATCGCTACCTGGAACATCAATTCGGTCCGCCTGCGCATTGCCCAGGTCGAGCGATTCCTTACCGAGCAGGCGCCCGATGTGCTGTGCCTGCAGGAGATCAAGACCGAGGAAAAGCACTTCCCGCACGCGGCCTTCGAGGCGCTGGGTTATACCCACCGCGCGGTGCATGGGCAGAAAGGCTATCACGGGGTCGCCACGGTCAGTCGCCTGCCGCTGCGCGAGCTTTCGCGCAACGACTGGCAGGCCAATGGCGAAGCGCGGCATGTCGGAGTGGAGCTGCTTGGTGCCGGACAGGGGATGGCGCTGGAGAACGTCTATATCCCTGCTGGCGGCGATATTCCTGACCGCGAGGCCAATCCCAAATTCGGCCAGAAACTCGACTTTCTTCAGCGCATGACCGATTGGGCGGAAAGGCTCGATCGACCGACGCTATTGGTTGGCGACTTCAACATCGCTCCGCTCGAATGCGATGTTTACGATCACAAGGCGCTGCTCAAGGTGGTCAGCCACACCCCCATAGAGATCGAAACGATCGGGCGGCTGCGTGACGCGCATGGCTGGATCGATCTCGGGCGCAAGCATATCCCCGCGCCGGAACGCAACTGGACCTGGTGGTCCTATCGCACCTACTGGCAGGAGAAGGACCGCGGGCGCCGGCTCGATCATATGTGGGCCTCGCCCGATCTTGCCGCGCAGTCGCAAAGCCATCGCTTCGTCGAAGACACCCGCCGCTGGGACCAGCCGAGTGACCATGTGCCCTTGATTACGGAATTCGCGCTTTGAGAGCCACCAGGCGCGTCGCGCTGGCGCTCGATGCGCTGCGGCACGGCTGGCCGATCGAGGTTGACGGGGTGCTGCGGCTGCTTCCGGCTGAAACCGGATTTGCCCCCGAAGCGACCGCACCGCGGATGCTGATCTCGTGCGCGCGCGCAGCTACGCTCAAGCTTGCCAACCAGCGCGACGCCGCCGCGCCCGAAGCCCCGGTGTTGATCCGCGGCGCCGATCCGTTCGGGCTGGCTCAGGCCAGGGTGCTTGCCGATCCGGCGCTCGATCTGGCGCATCCCTTGAAAGGGCCGTTCCTGGCCGAACCGATCGACCATCCGCGCGCCGCGACCACCGCGCTTGAGCTTGCCCGGCTGGCGGGGATTCTGCCGGCCTTTCTGGTTGATCCTTCCAGCGGCGGCGAGGCCCAAGTGGTTTCATCCGGCGATCTGGCCGAATGGCAGGATCCGCGCCACCTCGCCGTCGCCGCGCGCGCGCGGCTGCCGGTCGCTGCGGTCGAGGATGCCGAGATCGTCGCCTTCCGCTCGGCTGACGACTTGCGCGAGCACGTCGCGCTGGTGATCGGGCAACAGAGCGCAGACCGCGTGCCGCTGGTCCGGCTCCATTCGGAATGCCTGACCGGGGACATCCTCGGCAGCCTCAAATGCGATTGCGGGCCGCAGCTTGATGCCGCGCTTGCCGCCATGGCCGACGAGGCTCGCGGTGGTGGCTGGGGGGTCTTGCTGTACCTGCGCCAGGAGGGTCGGGGAATCGGGCTGATCAACAAGCTGCGCGCCTATGAGCTCCAGGACCAGGGTTTCGACACGGTCGATGCCAACAACCGGCTGGGCCTGCCCAGCGAAGCGCGCGATTTTGCGGTGGCGGCGCGGATGCTGGTGCTGCTCGGGGTCAGCGCGGTGCGGCTGCTGACCAACAATCCGGCCAAGGTTGCCGCGCTCGAAGCGGCGGGCGCGAAAGTGGCAGAGCGGGTCGCGCACAGCCTGCCGCCGAACCCGCACAACGCCCGCTACCTGGCGACCAAGCGCGACCGCAGCGGGCATTTGCTGTGAGCCTGGCCTGGACGGTCCGCCCCGAAGCGACGGGCGATGAAGCCGCGATCCATGACCTGATCAAGCGTGCTTTTGCGCCGATGCCGTTCGCCGATGGTGACGAGCAGGATCTGGTCGATAGGTTGCGCGAGCGCGGCGAACTGGCGCTTTCGCTGGTCGCGGTGGACCCAGCGGAGACAATCATCGGACACGCCGGCTTCAGCCCGGCAACGATCGACCAAATCGCGTGCAATTGGTACCAGATGGCCCCGGTTGCGGTCTGCCCGACGCTTCAGAATCGCGGGATCGGTTCAGCGCTGATCGAGACTGGGATCGAAGCGCTGCGCCAGCGCAAGGCAAACGGGGTCGCGGTGGTAGGCAATCCGGTTTATTACGAACGCTTCGGATTTACCGTGATTCCGGGTTTGGCCCCGGTCTCGGATCACGACGCGCAGTACTTCCGCGCCATGGTGCTGGGAGGCGAAGCGCCGACCGGAACGTTGCGCTACGCTTCGGCCTTCGGTTAGCGCCGGTCCTTCACTTTCAGCCCCGGCGCGAGTTTGTTGGTGCCGACCTGCACCGCGTCGTCGGTCCAGCTGGCGACGAAGGTGCTGGTCCGGCTGATGCCAGGGGCAAAGCGTGCGTCGTTTCCTTCGATCATCAGCCCCGCCGAGCTGTAATGCTTGCCCTCGGGTGCGACGGTGATGAACGCGGAATAGTTATCTTTCGATTGGCCCTGAACGAACCAGTTGCCCGCGATCCGCCCCGATGAGCCGCCCGGCAGATCGATCATGTAATTGGTTTCGCGTCCGGCGGTGTCGTCAAAGCTGGAATTGAGCACTGCGACGCGGGCACTGCGGCTCTTGACGTAGTGCCCGCCGCGTCCGGCCTCGAACCGGCTGCGGGTAACGGCGAGGCTGCCATAGTCGCCGATGTAGATCGAATGCGCGCAGCCGCCCGGGCCTTCGCAGGTGCCAAGCCGGGTAAAAGTCGATTTGTCGATGGTGATCGCGGAATTGGTATCAACGCCTGCCAGGATGCCCTGCTGGCTGTCCCGGAACCAGGCCTGTGAGACCGCGAGGTTGCCCTTTTCGAGCCGGATCCCGGCACCGTTGAAGTCAGACACCTTGATGTTGGCGAAGACCAGGCCTTCGACCCGCGCCGCCCGCCCGCGCAGCACCAGTGCCGCCTTGCCTTCGCAGGCGGTGCCGTCGAGCACGCTTTGTCCGGCGGTGGTGGCAAGGTAAGTGATCGCGCCCGCGTCTTGCACCGCGCAGTCTGCAAACCGGCCGCTGGCGAAGCGGATCGTGGCAGTCCGGTCGCCGACCGCGTTGACCGCATCCTGCAGTGAGGCAAAGCCCTGGCCGGATTCGACCAGCACATAGGGCGCTTCGCGCTGGGCAGCGGCATTGGTGCCGGGAAAGGCCAGCGCGGCAAGCGCCGCGAGGCTGAGCGAGAGGCGGTCAGTCTGCGTCATCCACGCGTTCCTAGCAGTTGGCGATTAAGAAGCGACCCAGCAGACAGGGCCGTCCCGCACAAGGACATCCGAAGTGCCCGAGCTTAACTACCATCTTTCGGCGGGCGCCCGCGCCGGACCGGCGTAGCGGCTTCCAGCTTCGTCCCGCGGCGGGCCAGGGCTTCGCGCAGCAGCACCTCGACTTCGGCGTTGACCGAGCGGAAATCGCCCGCTGCGGCCCGCTCCAGCGCCGCATAGAGCGCCGGATCGAGCCGCAGGGGAAACGCTTTCTTGACCGGGGGCGCCATGGCTCAGTTCACTGATAGAGCGTGCCCGTGTTGACCACCGGCTGGGTGTCACGCTCACCGCACAGCACTACCATCAGGTTCGAGACCATCGCCGCACGGCGCTCATCGTCGAGGTGGACGACGTTCTTGGCTGAGAGCATCTCGAGCGCCATTTCGACCATCCCGACCGCGCCCTCGACCAGGGTCTTGCGCGCGGCGACCACTGCTTCGGCCTGCTGGCGGCGCAGCATCGCCCCGGCGATTTCCTGGGCATAGGCAAGGTGGGTGAAGCCGCATTCGTCAACCGTGATCCCGGCCATCTGCAGCCGCGCGATCAGTTCGGTTGCGCAGCTCAGCGCCAACCTGGTCGTGGTTGCCGCGCAAGGTAATCTCGGCATGGGCGAAATCGTCGTAGGGATAGCGCGAGCCGATCGTGCGCACCGCCGCCTCGATCTGGACCATGACAAAGCCCTTGTAATCGTCGACGTCGTAGAGTGCCTGCGCGGTATCGACCACCCGCCAGACCACTTGCGCGGCCATTTCGATCGGGTTGCCGCGCAGATCGTTGACCTTGATCCGCTCTGACACCAGGTTGTTGGCGCGGACCGAGATCTTGGTCTTGCCCATCCACGGCCAGACCCAGCGCAAACCGTGGCTGCGATCGGTGCCGCGATAGGCCCCGAACAGCGTGATCGCTGCGGCCTGGTTGGGCTGGATCATGTAGAAGCCGCTGGCAATTAGGACGAGACCGAGCACACGCAAAGCCGTGAAGACAATGAAACTGGTCAGGCTGCCGCCGTCGATATAGCCGAGCGGAAGGTCGTCGACATTGCCGCTGGCGATTGCGACGATCCGCCAGATTGTCAGTCTGCAGTCAAAAAGATGAACAGTACCAGCATCAGATAGCCACTGACACCCCAGGCGCTTGCGTTCGGTGCTGGCGATCATGGCAGGATGCGAATCGGTCATCGGAAATCCCCTTTTAATTTGATATCATATTAATATCGAGATTCTCGGTATGGTCAAGCGGATTCGATTGAGGCTTGAAATCAGACCGAATCGCTCGTAATAAGGATCTGCGGGACCGGGCCCCTCTGGCGCGGCGCATTGACCAAATCCCTCCCTTGGTCGGCGCTGCGTGATGTCGGACCGCATCGGATGTACCGATGCTATGGGTCCGGGCCTTTCCCCCTTCCAAGGACCACAACCCTGGCTCGGTGCATCCGATCGTACGTCAACACGTCACGAACGGGACCGATCTTCTATGGAATTCCTCACCGCCGACTGGCTCGGCACACCGCTGTGGTTCTGGTTGTCATTCGCCGGCATCGTGCTGGCCTTGACCGCATTCGATCTCGGCGTCCTCCACAAGGAGGACCGCGAGATGGGCATCGCCGAATCGCTCAAACTGACCGCGTTCTACATCTCAATCGCGCTGGCCTTTGGCGCCTGGGTGTGGATCGAGAAGGGCGCCGACCTGGGGCTCAAGTACTACACCGGCTTCTTCATCGAGAAGGCGCTGTCGATCGACAATGTCTTTGTGATCAGCCTGATCTTCAGCTTCTTCGCGATCCCGACCAAATACCAGTACCGCGCCCTGCTCTGGGGGATTCTGGCGGTGATCGTGCTGCGCGGGATCATGATCGCGGCGGGTGCGGCGCTGGTCGAGCAGGCCTATTGGGTGCTCTACATCTTCGCGGCGTTCCTGGTGTTCACCGGGATCAAGATGTTCTTCGCCGGCGATCACGCCCCGGACCTGGCCAAGAACCCGGCGGTGCGGTGGATCTCGAGCCACATGCGGGTGACCAAGGAGCTCCACGATCAGCACTTTTTCGTGAAGGTGCCGGACGAAAAGACCGGCAAAATGGTGCGGGCCGCGACGCCGCTGTTCCTGGCGCTGGTGGTGATCAATCTGGCTGACCTGGTCTTCGCGGTCGACTCGGTGCCGGCGATCTTCGCGATCACCACCGATACCTTTATCGTCTACACCAGCAACATCATGGCGATCCTGGGGCTGCGCGCGCTGTACTTCGCGCTCGCGGCGATGGTCCACCGCTTCTATTACCTGAAGTATGCGCTGGCCGCGGTGCTGGTGTTCATCGGCACCAAGATCTTCGTCGCCGACTTTGTGCTCGGCGGCGAGAAGTTCCCGCCGGCGCTGAGCCTGGGGGTAACTGCCGCGCTGATCGCAGGCGGGGTACTCTACTCGCTTTGGAGGACCCGCCACGGCGAGGATGCGGCGCCGCATCTTCCGCCTAGTTCTCCCGGATAGCCCTCAGGAACGCATCGCCATAAGCCTCGAGCTTGCGTGTCCCTACCCCGCCAATCTCGCCCAGCGCGTCGAGGCTGGCGGGGCGGGCCTGGGCCATCTCGCGCAGGGTTGAATCGTGGAAGATCACATAAGGCGGCAGACCGGCCTCGGCGGCGAGATCGCGGCGCAGCGCACGCAGTGCTTCGAACAACGGATCACCCAGCGGGTTGACCCCGCCCGACCGCTCGCGCCGGGGCTTGCGGGTGCGCTCTTGCTTGGGTGCCAGCGCGATCATCACCGCGGCATCGCCCTTCAGGATCGCGCGGGCATCGCCGCCCAGCGCCAGCCCGCCGTGCTCGGTCGGCACCAGGCTGCCGCGCGCCTGAAGCGACCGGGCGAGCGGGCGGAGCAGGTAGGCTTCTTCGGGCGCAATGATCCCGAACACCGATAGCTGGTCATGCCCCCGGCTCATCACCCGCTCATCGCTGGCGCCGGTCAGCACCTTTTCGATATGACCAAAGCCAAAGCTCTGCCCGGTGCGGTAAACTGCGGAGAGCAGCTTTTGCGCCGCCTGGGTGGCATCGACCACGCCGGGAGCCTCAAGGCAGTTGTCGCAATTGCCGCAGCTTTGCGGCGGATCCTCGCCGAAATGGCGCAGCAGCAGCGCGCGGCGGCAACCGGCGGTTTCCACCAGTTGCGCCAGCGCCTCAAGCCGCACCCGCTCGCCCTCGCGGCGGTGCTCTTCGACTTCGCTCAGGCGGTGGCGGGCGCGGGCAAAGTCGTCCGCCGCCCACAGCAGCAGCGCCACCGAAGCATCGCCGTCGCGCCCGGCACGGCCGGTTTCCTGGTAATAGGCCTCGATCGACTTGGGCACGCCGGCATGGGCGACAAAGCGCACGTCGGGCTTGTCGATCCCCATTCCGAACGCGACCGTGGCAACCATCACCATGTCTTCACTGGCCACGAAAGCTGCCTGATTGGCGGCGCGCACTTCGGGCGGAAGGCCGGCGTGATAGGGCAGCACGATGCGCCCGGTCGCCGCGCTGAGTTTCTCGGCCAAGTCCTCGGTTTTCTTGCGGGTCGGGGCATAGACGATCCCCGGCCCCGGCTGCTCGGCCATCAAGGTCACCAGCTGGCGCACCGGGTTGTCGCGGTGGCGCACGGCATAGCGGATGTTGGGCCGATCGAACCCGGCGACGATCAGGCCCTCGTCGGGAATGCCCAGCTGGCCAAGAATGTCGGCGCGGGTGCGGGCATCGGCGGTGGCGGTCAGCGCCAGCCGCGGCACTGCTGGGTAGGCATCGAGCAGCGGCCGCAGCAGGCGGTAGTCGGGGCGGAAATCGTGGCCCCATTCGGACACGCAGTGCGCTTCGTCGATCGCAAACAGGCAGATCTGCGCATTCGACAATAGCTCGCGGAAATGCGGCTGGCTGGCGCGTTCCGGTGCAACGTAAAGCAGGTCGAGCTCACCGTTGCGGAAGCGATCGATTGTCACCTCACGGTCGATGTCGGCGCTGGTCAGGCTGGCGGCGCGGATTCCGTTGGCCTGCGCGGCGCGGAGCTGATCGTGCATCAAGGCGATCAGCGGAGAGATCACCACGCAGGTCCCCTGCTGCATCACCGCAGGTAGCTGAAAGGTCAGGCTCTTGCCCGCACCGGTAGGCATTACCGCCAGAGTTGACTGGCCCGCCAGAACCCGGCTCACCACCTGGTCCTGCACCCCGCGAAAGGCGGAGAAGCCGAAGGTGGCGTGGAGGGTGTCAAGAAGGTCGGGCGCGGCGATCACCAATTTGGCCTAGCCGGTGCCGGGGTTTAGCGGAAGGGTCAGCGCGCGGCTCTCTCCACAACGGACTCGTCTGCCTCGATGAAAGAACTGCGGCCCGTGGCCGCATCACCGCGCGGCCACCGGTGCGATCGGTCAAGCATCGCCGGAGGATAGCCGGGCGCCCGACAAAGGAAGCCCCGCGAGCCTCCGGATTCGACGACCGGCAATCATGGTGATAGCGTTTCGCCGCGGGAAGGGAGAAACCAGCATGACATATTCAGGCGAATGCTTCTGCGGTGCGGTGAAGGTTGAAGTTACCGGAGAGCCCGAAGGGATGGGTTATTGCCATTGCCAGTCGTGCCGATCGTGGTCGGGTGGGCCAGTCAACGGCTTCACGCTGTGGAAGCCGGAAAACGTGCGCATCTACCGCAGGCGAAAATCATGTTGCGACTTACAACAAGACCCCGGTCAGCGAGCGCAAGTATTGCACCGCGTGCGGCGGTCACCTGATGACCAATCATCCCGGGCTGGCGTGTTGTCGATGTTTTCTCGGCGACATTGCCGACCCTAGCCTTCACGCCGGGGCTGCACATCAACTACGCCGAAACGGTCCTGCCGATGAAAGACGGACTGCCGAAATTTGCGGATTTCCCGGGCGCATTCGGCGGCACCGACCAGCAAGTGCCCGAATAGCGCGCGGATCAGCATTAGGAGAACGCGGTATGGTCAAGCCAGTCAAATTCGCGCACGTGGTCTATCAGACCCGGCGCTATGACGAGATGATTGCGTGGTACTGCAAGGTCTTCGAGGCCGAGGTGGTCCATCAGGATCCCGCGCTCGCCTTCCTCACCTACGATGACGAGCACCATCGCTTCGCTTTTGCCAACCTCGATGTGCTCAATCCCGGCGGGGGCAATGAGCGCGGCGAGGTGGGGGTGAACCACGTGGCCTATACCTATGGCGATGCTGCGGCCCTGCTCGAGACTTACGCCCGGCTGCGCGACGCTGGCATCCGGCCTTATTGGTCGATCCACCACGGCATCACCCTTTCCAACTATTACCGCGACCCGGACGGCAACCGCATGGAATTCCAGGTCGATGCCGATGACGGGTTCATGGATTCGCCGGCGTTCGCCGCCAACCCGGTCGGCATCGAAGTGGATATGGAGGCCTTGCTGGCGCGCTATCGAGCCGGCGTCGATCCGCTTGAACTGCTGGCATTGCCCGAAGGACCCGCCTCGCCGATCCCCGAACTGCACGGGATGACCTGATCAGTCGAGATTGGGCCGGAGCCAGCGCTCGGTCGTGGCCAGGTCCTCGCCGCGCCGCGCCGCATAGTCTTCCAGCTGATCGCGGCCGATCCGGGCGACGCCGAAATACGAAGCTTCCGGGTGGGCGAAGTAGAAGCCGCTGACTGCCGCGGTGGGCAGCATCGCCTGGCTTTCGGTCAGCACGATCCCGGCGTTGGTCCCGGCGTCCAGCAGTTCGAACAGGATCGGCTTCAAGGAATGGTCGGGACAGGCAGGATAGCCCGGAGCGGGGCGGATGCCGCGGTATTCCTCGCGCACCAGCGCCTCGTTGGTCAGCTGCTCGCCGGGGGCATAGCCCCACAGCGTGGTGCGGACGTGCTGGTGGAGGCGTTCGGCGAGAGCCTCGGCGAAGCGGTCGGCGAGGGCTTTGAGCAGGATGTCCGAATAGTCGTCGTGCTCGGCGCGGAACTTTTCGAGGTGCGGCTCGATGCCGTGGATGCCAACCGCGAAGCCGCCGATCCAGTCGCCATCGGGATCGATGAAATCGGCGAGGCAGAAGTTGGCTCGGTCGCGGCTTTTGCGGATCTGCTGGCGCAGGAAGGGGATGCGGACATGGCGCTCTTCCTCGGTCGAGGTAGATCACCACGTCGTCGCCCTCGCGCGCGCAAGGCCAGAAGCCCGCGACGCCTCTGGCGGTCAGCCACTTCTCGGCGACGATCCTCTCCAGCATTGCCAGCGCATCGGCGTGAAGCGCGCGGGCGCTTTCGCCGACGATCTCGTCGGACAGCACCGCCGGGTAGGTTCCGGCGAGTTCCCAGGCGCGGAAGAACGGGGTCCAGTCGAAGCACTCGACCAGATCGGCCAGGTCCCATTCGGGAAACACGTGCAACCCGGGCTGCTCGGGCGGTGGCGGCTTGTCGCTCATATCGGCCTTGAAGCCGTTGGCGCGGGCATCGGCCAGGCTGAGCAAAACGCTCGCATCCTTGCCCGAGCGGACATCGCGGACGTGCTGATATTCGGCCGCGGTCGCCGCCACCAATGGCTCGCACTGGGTGTCGGAAAGCAGCTGGCTTGCCACCCCGACCGCGCGGCTGGCGTCGAGCACGTGGATCACCGGGCCGTCATAGGCCGGGTCGATCCGCAGCGCGGTGTGGACCTTGCTGGTGGTCGCCCCGCCGATCAGCAGCGGCATGGTGAACCCGGCGCGGGTCATCTCTTCGGCGACGGTGACCATCTCGTCCAGTGACGGGGTAATCAGGCCCGATAGCCCGATCATGTCGGCGTCCTCGGCCACTGCGGTCTCGAGGATCCGGGTCCACGGCACCATCACCCCAAGGTCGATCACTTCATAGCCGTTGCACTGCAGCACCACGCCGACGATGTTCTTGCCGATATCGTGGACGTCGCCCTTGACCGTGGCCATGACGATCTTGCCCTTGGCTTTCGCGCCGGGTTCCTTCGAAGCCTCGATGAACGGGATCAGGTGGGCGACCGCCTTCTTCATCACCCGCGCCGACTTGACCACTTGCGGCAGGAACATCTTGCCCGCGCCGAACAGGTCGCCGACGGTGTTCATCCCCGCCATAAGCGGCCCCTCGATCACCTCGATCGGGCGCGCGTGCATCTGCCGCGCTTCCTCGGTGTCTTCGACCACAAAGGCGTCGATACCCTTGACCAGCGCGTGTTCGAGCCGCCGGACCACGTCCCAGCCGCGCCATTCCTCGGCCTGCTTTCTCGGCCGACCGCGTCGGTGCCGCGGAAGCTTTCGGCCATGGCGATCAGGCGTTCGGTGGCGGTCGGCTGCCTGCGGGGGGTCGCGGCCAGGATCACGTCCTCGCAGGCATCGCGCAGCGCCGGGTCGATCTGGTCGTAGATGTCGATCTGCCCGGCGTTGACGATCGCCATGTCCAGCCCGGCGCGGATCGCGTGGTAGAGGAACACCGAATGCATCGCCCGGCGCACCGGCTCGTTGCCGCGGAAGCTGAAAGAGAGGTTGGACAGCCCGCCCGAGGTATGGACGCCGGGGCACCGCGCCTTGATCTCGCTCGACCGCCTCGATGAAATCGAGCGCGTAGCGGTCGTGCTCCTCCATGCCCGTCGCGACCGCGAAAATGTTGGGATCGAAGATGATGTCTTCGGCGGGGAAGCCGATCCCGGTGAGCAGGTTGTAGGCGCGCGCGCAGATCTCGACCTTGCGCTCTTTGGTGTCGGCCTGGCCCTTCTCGTCGAAGGCCATGACCACCACCGCGGCGCCATAGTCCAGGCACTTGCGGGCGTGGTCGAGGAACGCCTCCTCGCCTTCCTTCATCTGAAATCGAGTTGACCACCGGCTTGCCCGAAACGCATTTCAGCCCGGCCTCGATCACCTCCCATTTCGAGCTGTCGATCATCACCGGCACCCGGGCGATGTCGGGCTCAGCGCCGATCAGCTTGAGGAAAATGGTCATCGCTTCGACCGAGTCGAGCAAGCCCTCGTCCATGTTGACGTCGATCACCTGCGCGCCGTTCTCGACCTGCTGGCGCGCGACCTCGACCGCGCGGGTGTAGTCGCCGACCATGATCAGCTTCTTGAACGCGGCGCTGCCGGTGACATTGGTGCGCTCGCCGATGTTGACGAACGAGGCGATACTGCTGGGTCATGCGCTTCAGGCCGCCATGATGAAGGGTTCAAGGCCGGCCAGGCACGTCACCTGCCGCGGCTTCGGGAACACTCCGCGGCTTCAGGCCCGCCACCGCCCGCGCCATCGCCGCGATGTGTTCGGGCGTGTTGCCGCAGCACCCGCCCAGCAGGTTGACCTGCCCCGCTTCGGCCCATTCGCGCACCAATGCTGCGGAGGTTTCGGGCAGTTCGTCATAGGCGCCCAGCTCGTTGGGCAGTCCGGCGTTGGGATAGGCCATCAGCAGGCAATCGGCGATCCCGCTGAGCAGGCGGACATGCGGGCGCAATTGCGCCGCGCCGAAGCTGCAGTTGAGCCCGACCGTCACCGGGCGGGCGTGGCGCACGGTGTGCCAGAACGCCTCGACCGTGTGGCCCGAGAGGTTGCGGCCCGAGAGGTCGGTGAGCGTCATCGACAGCATCAGCGGCACCTCGCGGCCGAGCTCGCGCTCGAGCTCGCGCACCGCGAGGATCCCGGCCTTGCAGTTGAGCGTGTCGAACACCGTCTCGATCAGGATGAAATCGGCCCCGCCTTCGATCAGCGCCGCAGCCTGCTCGCGGTAAACCTCCTTGACCGTGTCGAAATCGACCTCGCGAAAGCCGGGATCGTTGACATCGGGGGAGAGCGAGAGGGTCTTGTTGGTCGGCCCCACCGCGCCTGCGACCCAGCGCGGCAGGCCGTCGGCAGCGCTGGCCGCATCGACCGCCTCGCGGATCACCCGCGCCGCTGCGACATTGATCTCGCGGACCAGCCCCTCGGCGCCATAGTCGGCCTGGCTGATCCGGTTGGCGTTGAAGCTGTTGGTGGCAAGCAGCCGCGCGCCCGCCGCGATGTAACTGTCGCAAATCTCGCGGATCAAGGCCGGGCGGGTCAGGTTGACCAGATCGTTGTTGCCCTTCTGGTCGCGCTCCAGACCGGTTTCGCCGCGATAGTCGGCCTCGCTCAGCTTGGCGTTCTGGATCGCAGTGCCATAGGGGCCGTCCTTGATCAGGATCGCCTTGGCGGCCTCGGCCAGCAGGGATTCGCGGGCGGTGGTCATTGCGGGCGCACTCCTAGCAGATGGCAGATGGCATAGCTCAGCTCGGCGCGGTTGAGCGTGTAAAAGTGGAAATCGCGCACCCCGCCCGCGTAAAGCCGGCGGCAGAACTCGGCGGCAATCGTCGCGGCAACCAGCTGCCGCGCTGCGGGCTTTTCGTCGAGCCCTTCGAACAACCGCCCCATCCAGGCGGGCACCGAAGTTCCGGTCATCGCCGCCATCCGCTGGATCGCCGCGAAATTGGTCACCGGCATGATCCCGGGGACAATCTCGGCGTCGATCCCGGCCGCGGCGCAGGCATCGCGAAACCGGAAAAACGTCTCGGGCTCAAAAAAGAACTGGGTGATCCCGCGCGACGCCCCGGCATCGAGCTTGCGCTTGAAATTGTCGAGATCGGCGGCGGCGCTGGCGGCTTCCGGGTGGACTTCGGGATAGGCGCTGACCGACACATCGAAGGGATACTGGCGCCGCAACCCTTCGACCAGTTCGGCCGCGCTGGCATAGCCCTGGGGATGCGGGGCAAAGCGCTCGCCCTCGCCCGGCGGGTCGCCGCGCAAAGCGACAATGTGACGCACCCCGGCCTGCCAATAGGCTTCGGCGATCTCCGCAATTTCGGCGCGGCTCGCATCGACGCAGGTGAGGTGCGCGGCCGCCGGAATGGAGGTTTCGCGCACTATCCGCGCCACGGTCTTGTGGGTTCGCTCGCGGGTGCTGCCGCCCGCGCCGTAAGTGACCGAGACAAACCGGGGTGTCAGCGGCGCCAGGGTGCGGATTGCCTCCCATAGCGTTTCGCCCATCTTTTCGGTCTTGGGGGGAAAGAACTCGAACGACACCCCGATATCGCCAGGCAATTCAGCGAACAGCGGCGCATCGAGCGCGGTGCGCGCCTCGCGCAGGGTATCAAAGCTGGGGGTCATCTTGGCGCTGCCCTGGCTTTGGCGAGATCGGCGTTGCTTGGAGATGCCGCAGCACCGCCGCGAACCCCGGTCCAGATCTTCACGGTCAGCGGCTTGCCGGGAAGCGCCAGCGGCGCCGCCGCGGCAAAGCCTGCATCGGAGAGAAAGGTCAGCATCTGTTCGTCGGAGAAGCCCAGCCGGGCATGGGCGTGGCTGAGGCGCAGCTCCTCGCGGTCGTGCGCGGCAAAATCGACCACCGCAATCTGCCCGCCAGCGCGAGTGACCCGCGCGGCTTCGGCCAGCACCGCGCTTGGATCCAGCGCATAGTGCAGCACCTGATGGAACAGCACCGTGTCAAAACTGGCCGCGGCAAACGGCAATGCGGTGAAATCGCCCTGAACCAGGCTGATCTGCTCGGCCGGGAGATGCTGCAACCGGGTGCGGGCGATCCGCAGCATTTCTGGGCTCATGTCGAAACCGGTAACCTGCCGCGCGCGCGGAGCGAACAGTTCTGCCATCCGCCCGGTGCCGGTGCCGACATCAAGCAGCGCGCCCAGCGCGGTTTCGCCCAGCGCCTTGGCCAGCGCCGCTTCGACCGGACCGTCGGGGCTGTGCAGGCCGCGAAGCGTGTCCCACTCAGCGGCATGGCGGGCAAAATAGGCGGCAGCGCTGGCCTCGCGCGCGGCGCGGATCGCGGCGAGGTGGCGGCGGTCTTCGCTGCAGCGTCCGGCAAAGGCAGCGTCATCGCGTTCGGCTGCTGTCAGCAGTCCGGCTGCTGCAGCGCCGAGCGGCGGCGCCCGGCCTTCGCCGATCGCGCTGCGCAGGAACACCCAGCTGCCTTCCTTGCGGCGTTCGGCAAGTCCGGCATCGCATAGAATCCGGATGTGCCGCGAGACCCGCGGCTGGCTTTGCCCCAGCACCTGCGCCAATTCGCCAACAGCCAGCTCCATCGCCGCAAGCAGGCGCATGATCCGCAGCCGGGTCGGGTCGGCCAGCGCACGAAGGGTCGGTTCGATCCGCATCGCCGCATCATATAAAGAAATCTTTATATGTTATCAACCGCCGCGTTGGGGATATATTCCGGGCAAGCAATTCGACCGGTTGGCAGCGGGCGCTGGCAGGTCTAGAATCGCCTCGGTCGTCCCTCCATGCCCGTTGTTCGGGCCAAGCTGGTTGATAGAGGAAATTCCATGACAAAGCTCGCCCGTTTCGCTCTGGCTGCAACTGCCGTTTTCGCACTTGCCGCCTGCGGCAGCTCGGAAAGCGCCAAGGAAGAAGCCCAGGCCGACAATGTTGAGATGCCCGCCGAGGAAGCTGTCGGCGATGTCGATGCCGCCGCCACCCCGGTTAGCGATGCTGCCGCGACACCTGCTGCAGAGGCCGCAGCACCTTCGAGCGAAGCTGCCGCGCCAAGCGAGGCGGCGCCGCAGTAGAGCGCTGCGAGACAGGCAACGCGGGCTGACAGGTTCGGGCCGCGTTTGCCCGCTTTCGCCCGTGGCGCCGCGCCGCTAAGGTGGTGTCATGCGAAGCCGATTCCTGATCCCCTTGCTGTTTGCCCTAAGCGCTTGCGGCAGCTCTGACAGCCGCGAGGCCGGCGGGGTAAGTCCGGCTGAGGCCGAAGCGCTCGACCGGGCCGCGGAAATGCTCGAGGCCGAACGGCCCCCGGCCGAAGCGGTCCCGCCAGCTGCCCAGCAAACCGCTCCGGCCCCTCCCCCTATCAAGCCTGCGGGTTGATTTTCGCCCTTGCCCCCGTAAGGGCGGTTTAATCGAACGATTAAGCGAGGACTACGGTGCGATGGGCATGCTCGAAGGCAAGGTCGTGGCAATCACCGGTGCGGGCCGCGGGGTCGGGCGCGAGATCGCGCTGCTCTGCGCGAAGCATGGCGCTGCCGTGGTGGTCAACGATCCCGGCGTAAGCGGCGGCGGTGAAGGCGGCGACGCTGGCCCGGCTCAGGAGACCGCCGATGACATCATCGCCGCGGGCGGCAAGGCCCAGGCCAATTTCGCATCGGTCGCCGATCCCGCCGGAGCGGCCAGCATAATCGAGGATGCGGTGCAGCGCTTCGGGCGGATCGATGCGGTGGTCAACAATGCCGGGATCCTGCGCGACGCGATCTGGCACAAGATGAGCTATGAGGACTGGCGCGCGGTGATCGACGTCAACCTGACCGGCGCGTTCAACGTCTCCAAGGCGGCGACGCCCTATTTCCGCGAGCAGCAATCGGGCAGCTTCATCCACTTCACCTCCACCTCTGGCCTGATCGGCAATGTCGGCCAGGCCAACTATTCGGCCGCCAAGCTCGGGCTGGTGGCGCTGTCACACTCGATTGCGCTCGACATGGCCCGCGCCGGGGTCCGCTCGAACTGCATCGCGCCCTTCGCCTGGAGCCGGATGACCGCCTCGATCCCGGCGGAAACCCCCGCCCAGAAAGAGCGGGTCGAGCGCATGAAGGCGATGAGCGCCGACAAGATCGCGCCGCTGGTGGTCTATCTCGCTTCCGATGCCGCCAAGGAGGTCAACAACCAGATCTTCTCGGTGCGCAAGAACGAGATCGTGCTGTTCGGCAAGCCGCGCCCGGTCCGCTCGATGACCAAGCAGGAGGGCTGGACGCCCGAGACGATCGCTGACGAGCTGATACCTTCGTTCAGCTCGTCCTTCGCCCGCGCTGACGAAGTCACCGCCCACGTCTTCCCTTACGATCCGATCTGAGGAGCAACCGCATGAACCCCGGAATGGACGCCGAGACCTTCGACCAGTTCATCGACCAGCTGCGCCGCTATGTCCGCGAGCGGCTGGTCCCGGCCGAGAAGGACGTGATCGAGGCTGACCGTATCCCTGACGATATCATGGCCGAGATGCGCGAAATGGGGCTGTTTGGCTTCACCATGCCCGAGGAATTCGGCGGTGCGGGGATGAATATCAAGCAGTACACCCGCACTATCCGCGAGCTTTCCTATGCGATGCCGTGCTACCGCTCGATCACCTCGATCAACGTCGGCATGGTCTGTTCGGCGCTGACCAAGGGCGGAACCGAGGCGCAGAAGGCCGAATGGCTGCCCCGGCTCGCCGCGGGGACGATCGCCAGTTTCGGGCTGACCGAGCCGGGATCGGGCTCGGATTCGGCGGCGATGCAGACCACTGCGGTGCGCAGCGGCAACGGCTGGGTGCTCAATGGCACCAAGCGCTACATCACCAACGCCCCGTTTGCCGAAGTCGCGCTGATCATGGCCCGGACCAGCAAGGAAGCGCTGCCCAAGAACGCCCACGTCTCGGCCTTCCTGGTGCCGATGGACACCCCCGGAGTTTCGGTCGGCAAGAGCGACAAGAAGATGGGCCAGGCCGGCAGCCACATCGCCGATATCGTCATGGACAATGTCCAGCTGCCCGCCGATGCGCTGCTTGGCGACGAGGAAGGCAAGGGCTTCGTCACCGCGATGCAGAGCCTCGACAACGGGCGCTTGTCTGTCGGTTCGGCGGCGGCGGGTTACGCCCGGCGCGCGCTCGATTCGGCGCTGCGCTATGCCAACGAACGCAAGGCGTTTGGCGAGCCGATCGCCAATTTCCAGCTGATCCAGCAAATGCTGGCCGACAGCGAGATCGAGATCTACGCCGCCGAATGCATGCTCGACGATGCTGCGGAACGCGCCGATGCGGGCGAGAACGTGCTGCGCAAAGCCGCCGCGGCCAAAGTCTTCGCCACCGAGATGTGCGGCCGGGTGGTTGACCGGGTGGTGCAGATCTACGGCGGCGCCGGTTACCTTGCCGAATACGAGGCCGAACGGTTCTTTCGCGATGCCCGGGTTTACCGGATCTACGAAGGCACCACCCAGATCCTTCAGCTCCAGATCGCCAAGCACATGCTGCGCGAATGGGCGGCGGCGCAGGGGTAGGCGGGACAATGTACGACATACTGACCGGCTTGTCGGTGGTCGAGGTTTCCTCCTTCGTCGCCTCACCAAGCGCCGGACTTTACCTTGGCCAGTTCGGTGCGGATGTGATCCGGGTCGATCAGATCGGCGGCGGCCAGGACTTCAATCGCTGGCCGGTGACCGATCGCAACGCCTCGCTCAGCTGGGAAAACCTGAACCGCGCCAAGCGCAGTCTGGCAATCGATTTCGCCAAGCCCGAGGCGCGCGACCTGCTGACCGAACTGATCCGCAAGACCGGCCAGCTGATCACCAACCTCCCGGTCGGCGGCTTTCTGGGGCATGAGCGGCTGGCCGAAGGGCGCTCCGATCTGGTCACGGTGCGGGTGATGGGCTGGCCGGACGGGTCGGTCGCGCTCGATTACACCGCCAACGCGGCGGTCGGGTACACCGCCTTGACTGGCCCGCTGGAGGATCCGCGCCCGGTCAACCACGTGCTGCCGGCGTGGGATCTGCTGACCGGCGCTTATGCCGCCTTCGCCATGCTCGCCGCGCTGCGGCGGCGCGATGCGACCGGCCTGGGCGGCGAAGTGCGCTTGCCGCTCACAGACATCGCGATGGGCTCGGCGGCAAACCTCGGGCGGGTTGCCGAAGTGCTGTATTCCGGCAAGGACCGCGAACGGCTGGGCAACGCCGTATTCGGGACGATCGGCCGCGACTTTGTCACCCGCGATAGCCAGCGGTTGATGATCGTGGCAATCAATGAACGGCAATGGCAGGGGCTGGTCAAGGCGCTGGACCTGGCCGCGCCGCTGGCCGCGCTGGAAGCAGTGCTTGGCGTAACCTTCGCAGGCGATGATGGCGCACGCTTCACCCAGCGCGCGGCGATCTTTGCCTTGATCGAGGCCGAGGTAGCCCGCCACGACAATACCGAACTGGGGCTGCTGCTCGATGCCCATGGCGTGGTCCACGCCCCTTATCAGACGATGGTCGAGGCGGTGAAAGACCCTCGCCTGCTCGGCGAAAACCCGGTTTTCGCCCAGTCTGCCGACAATCCCAGCGGCTTCGCCTATCCCGCCGCCGGGGCATTCGCCACTTTCCCGGCGCTGGATCGCGGCCCGCCCGCCGCCGCCCCGCGCCTTGGCCAGCACAGTGAGGCTGTTCTGGCCGAAACGCTGGGCCTCTCTTCGGGCGAGATTGCCCGTTTGATCGACTCCGGAATTGTAGGAACCGACTGATGACACTCCGCCGCGCCGCCATTGTCTCCCCGATCCGCACCGCTGTCGGCAAGTTCGGCGGGGCCTTGTCCTCGCTGACCGCCGGCGAGCTTGGCGCGACGGTCCTGAAAGCGCTGATCGAGCGCACCAGGATCGACCCGGCGCGGGTTGACGACGTGGTCTTCGCCCAAGGGCTATGGCAATGGCGAGGCGCCGTGCATCGCCCACTGGGCCTGGCTGCTCGCGGGCCTGCCCGAAGAGGTCCCCGGCTATCAGCTTGACCGCCGCTGCGGCTCGGGCCTGCAAGCGATCGTCAACGCGGCGATGATGGTGCAGACCGGGGTTTCGGACGTGGTCGTGGCAGGTGGCTGCGAATCGATGTCCAATGTCGAGCATTACACCACCGATGTCCGCAAGGGCGTCCGGGCCGGCAATCTCACCCTGCATGACCGCCTGACCCGCGGCCGGGTGATGAGCCAGCCGATCGAGCGCTATGGGGTGATCTCGGGGATGATCGAGACTGCCGAGAACCTCGCGCGCGATCACCAGATCAGCCGCGAGGACTGCGATGCTTATGCCGCGCGCAGCCACCAGCGCGCCGCTGCGGCCTGGGCGGCCGGCCTGTTTGCCGATGAACTGGTCCCGGTCGCGGTGCCGCAGAAAAAGGGCGAGGCGGTGCTGTTCGATCACGACGAAGGCTACCGCGCCGATGCTACCGTGGAGACGCTCGGCAAGCTCAGGGCGCTCGAAGGCGGCGTGGTCACCGCCGGCAATGCCAGCCAGCAGAACGATGCCGCCGCTGCCTGCCTGGTGGTGGCCGAGGACAAGCTTGAGGAACTGGGGCTCGAGCCGATCGCCTGGTTCCATTCGTGGGCCGCAGCAGGCTGCGATCCGGCGCGGATGGGCTATGGCCCGGTCCCCGCGACCGAGCGGCTGTTCGCGCGCAATGGTCTGTCGTGGTCCGAGATCGGCCTGGTCGAGCTCAACGAGGCCTTTGCGCCGCAGGTCCTCGCCTGCCTCAAGGGCTGGGGCTGGGCGGATGATGACAGCCGCCACGACATGCTCAACGTCAACGGTTCGGGGATCAGCCTCGGCCATCCGATCGGGGCGACCGGCGGGCGGATCCTCGCCAACCTGACGCGCGAGATGCACCGCCGCGATGTCCGTTATGGGCTCGAGACGATGTGCATCGGCGGCGGCCAGGGCATCGCTGCAGTGTTCGAACGGGCATGAGCATCGACTTCGGCCATGTTCTCGGCGCTGCGCGCGGCTATTGCGCCACCGCGCAGGCGGCGCTGGCCGCGCGGCTCGAGGGCCAGCGGATCGACGCCCATCAGCGCGCCGCGCACGGCTTTGCCTGGGTGGCGACCAGCGTCGCCGCGCTTGACGCGGTGCACGGCTGGCTCGAGGCAGGCGCCGGCGCCAACCCGGTCGATGCGCTGGTTGCCAAGCTGGCGTTTGCCGAAACCCTCGCCCAGCTCACCGGCGGGCTGGCGATGGGTCAGAACGAGCTGTTCCGCCCGGGCGACCTGGGCCTCGGCGAAGCGGCGCGCGATCTGTTCCACGCCTGCCGCGATCTGATCGATGCCGACCATGCCGAAACCCGCGCCGAGCTGGCCGCGGCGCTGGCTGCCGGACATTGGCCGAGCGAGACCCTGCACGACGCCGAACTCGATGCGATCCGCGACCAGTTCCGCAAGTTCACCGATGCCGAGATCCTGCCCCATGCCCATCAATGGCACCTGGCCAACGACCTGATTCCCGACGCCACCGTGGCGGCGATGGCCGAACTGGGCACTTTCGGGGTCTGCATTCCCGAGGAATACGGCGGGCTGGGCCTCAGCAAGCTGGTGATGTGCCTGGTCACCGAGGAATTGTCGCGCGGCTGGATCGGCGCCGGCTCGCTCGGCACCCGCAGCGAGATCGCCGGTGAACTGATCGCCAGCGGCGGCACGGCTGAACAGAAGGCCCATTGGCTGCCCCGGATCGCCAGCGGCGAAGTGCTGCCCACTGCGGTGTTCACCGAGCCCGATACCGGTTCCGACCTCGGCTCGCTTCAGACCAGGGCGCGGCGCGATGGCGATCACTGGCGGATCGACGGGGCCAAGACCTGGATCACCCACGCCGCGCGTTCGGACATGATGACGCTGCTCGCCCGCACCTTACCCGACGCCAAGGGCTATGCTGGGCTGTCGATGCTGCTGGTCCCCAAGCCGCGCGGCACCGAGGCCGATCCGTTCCCGGCCGCGGGCATGGCGGGAAGCGAGATCGAAGTGCTCGGCTACCGCGGGATGCGCGAATATGCGCTGTCGTTCGACGGGATGCAGGCGCCCGGCGATGCCCTGCTTGGCGGACAGGAAGGGCAGGGCTTCAAGCAACTGATGCGGACCTTCGAAGGCGCCCGGATCCAGACCGCGGCGCGCGCGGTCGGGGTGGCGCGGCGGGCCTTGGAGCTGGGGCTGGACTATGCCTTGAACCGCAAGCAGTTCGGCAAGGCGATCGTCCATTTCCCGCGCGTGGCAGACAAGCTGGCGATGAGCCTGGTCGACTGGCTGATGAGCCGCGAGCTGAGCTATGCCGCCGCCCGGGCCAAGGATTCGGGCAAACGCTGCGATATCGAGGCCGGCATGGCCAAGCTGCTTGCCGCGCGCACCGCCTGGTCGAACGCCGATGCCGCGCTGCAGATCCACGGCGGCAACGGCTATGCGCTGGAATTCGAGATCAGCCGGGTGCTGTGCGACGCGCGGATCCTCAACATCTTCGAAGGCGCGGCGGAAATCCAGGCCCAGGTGATCGCGCGGGGCCTGCTGGAGGGACGCAACTGATGGGCGCCTGGGAGGCATGGATCGGGCGCGAGGAACGGCGAAGCGACCGGGTTGACGAGGGGATGTTCGCACGCTGGCTGGCGACGCTTGACCGAACCGAACCAGGGGACGGGACGGTGCCGCAAGGGCTGCACTGGTGCCTGTGCACGCCCGATGCGCCGACCGCGCGGCTCGGTCCAGATGGCCACCCTTGCCGTGATGACAGCCCAGCCAGCTTCTTGCCCCCGGTGCCGCTGCCACGGCGAATGTGGGCTTCGAGCAAGCTCGAATTCCTCGCCCCGCTGCATCCCGGCGAGGCGATCAGCCGCACTTCGCGGGTGCTTTCGGTCACCGAGAAGACCGGCGGATCGGGCCAGCTGGTGTTCGTCGAAGTGGAGCACGAAACCTCCGGGGAAGCGGGGCTTGCGGTGCGTGAGGTGCAGTCGCTGGTCTTTCGCGCACCCGCAGAACCCGGAACCTCTCCGGCTCCGCCGCCGCTAGGTGATGACCAGTTCAACGCTGCGGACTGGACCGCCCACCGGATGCTGGTGCCGTCCGAACCGCTGCTGTTCCGCTATTCGGCGCTGACATTCAACGGCCACCGCATTCACTACGACACACCCTATGCGGTGGGTGAGGAGAACTACCGCGGTCTGGTGGTTCACGGCCCGCTGACTGCCTCGCTGCTGCTCGATCTGGCGCAGCGTGAACTGGGCGACAATGCGCTGGTGAGCTTCGCCTTCCGAGGCCTTTCCCCGGCGATCTGCGGCGAGGAACTTCACCTCGTCATGCGCGCTACCGAAACCGGCCATGAACTCGGTGCCTTCGCTGCCGACGGCCGTCAGGTGATGAGCGCCGCGGCCACCTAGTCGAACGACACCTTGCCGCGCCCGGCCTTGACCGCGCCGCGCTTCTTCTTGCCTTCCAGCCGCTCGCCCTTGTTGATCCGGTTGAGCCGGGTGCGGGCGCGCTTCTCGGGGAGGTTGAAGGCTTCCGCGATCAGCTCGCCCAGCCGGGTCCGAGCATCGCTGCGATTGGCTTCCTGGGTGCGGAATCGCTGCGCGGTGAGCAGTAGTTCGCCTTTGGAGGTCAGCCGGCTGCCGGCAAGCTGCTTGAGCCGTGCGAACACCGGCACCGGCAGCTCCAGCGCATAGATATCGAGCCTGCAGCTGCACCGCGGTCGCGACCTTGTTGACGTTCTGACCGCCCGGCCCGGAGGCGGTGATGAAGCTCTCGCTGGCCAGCGAAAGCGCGCGGGCAGTCGCCTCATCCGCCGAGATCGTCATCGTAGAACCCCAAGGCAACGAAATCGGCGGGAAGCGGAGCGCGCGCGGTGATCGGCGGCTTCCCTTCGCGCGGGACGGTCAGCGCCAGCGCGTGGAGCATGGTCCGCGGCGCGCCCTTTCCGTCCCCGTAAACCGGGTCGCCGAGCAGCGGATGGCGCAGGCCGAGTTCGGCATGGACCCGGATCTGGTGGGTGCGACCAGTCTCCGGGCGGAACTCGACCAGAGTCAGCCCACCGCGCTCGGCCAGCTTGCGCCAGTGGGTCAGCGATGGTTTGCCCTTCTTCGCGGCGATCATCCGCCAGCCCTTTTCGGCGCTGCTGATCTTGGTCAGCGCCAGCTCGATCGTGCCAGCTTCTGCGGCAAGCGCTCCCGCAACGATCCCGAGATAGATCTTCTCCACCTCGCGCGCCTCGAAAGCGGCATTGAACCGCTTGAGCGCCTTGGGATTGCGCGCCAGCAGCAAGCAGCCCGAGGTATCGGTGTCGATCCGGTGGACCGCAACCGGAGCGCGCTGGAAGCCGAGCTTGAGCTCGTCGAGGTGGTCTTCCAGGCTCGCCCCGCCGGCGCGCGGGCGCTCGATCGGCAGGCCTGCGGGCTTGGCGATCACCAGCGCTTCGCCGTCTTCGAAAAGGATCGGGATCGCGCTCATGCCAGCGCCGCCGCAATCCGCCGCGTTGCCTCAGCCAAGCTCATCTCGTCCGCAGCGAAGCTGATCCGGAAGCCGTTTTCGCCCCCGAAAGCCGAAGCCGCGACCACCGCTACCCCGTGATCAAGCAGGTGCAGGCACAGCGCCTCGTCGTCAGCGAAACGCGCCATGTGCGGCGCGGCATCGACCAGGCAGTAGAACGCACCATCGGGCGCCGGGCAGGACAGGCCGGGGATCGCGTTGATCGCCGCTCACCACCAGATCGCGGCGGACGCGGAAGCGCTCGCACCAATCCAGCAGGAACTCCTGCGGCCCTTCCAGCGCGGCGACCGCGGCGGCCTGGCTGATCGAGCTGGGATTGCCCGAGCTGTGCGATTGCAATCGCGCCATCGCCTTGACCAACCATTCGGGACCCGCTGCCAGCCCGATCCGGAAGCCGGTCATGGCATGGCTTTTGGACAGCCCCGAGACGGTCAGGACCTGCGCGGCCAGATCGGGCCGCACTGCCGCCAGGGTTGCATGGCCGCCGGGCAGATAACGCAGCGGTGCATAAATGTCGTCGGACAGCACCAGGACCTGAGGATGACGAGCCAGCACGGTGCCCAGCGCGTCGAGCTGCGCGGCTGAATAGATCGAGCCCGTCGGATTGCCCGGACTGTTGAGCAGCAGCCAGCGGGTCTGCGGGGTGATCGCCGCCTCCAACTGCTGCGGGGTGATGCGATATCCACCCGCCGCAGCGGTTGGCAGCGCCACCACTTTGGCCCCGGCGAAGCGGACGATCTCGGGATAGCTGACCCACCACGGGCTGGGGATCAGCACTTCATCGCCGGGATCGAGCGTCGCCAGCAGCGCGTGAAAGATCGCCTGCTTGCCCCCGGCGCTGACGATTACCTGGCCTGGCGGAACCGCAATCCCGAGGTCGCGGGCGAAGTGCAAGGCCGCGGCTTCGCGCAGACGCTGGGTGCCTGCTACGGCCGTGTACCTGGTTTCGCCCGCATCGAGCGCGGCCTTGGCGGCTGCAATCACGTGCGGCGGGGTGGCGAAATCGGGTTCGCCGACCGAGAGCGAGATGATGTCGCGCCCGTTGGCACGCAGTTCGCTGGCGCGGTCGGTCATGCCGGCGGTCTGCGATGGCGCGATCCGCGCCAGGGCCTGCGAGAGTTTCACTTGAGCCGCGCCGGGACCAGCCCGCGCACCGCGTTGCCGATCAGGAAGCCGTCCGCCAGGTCGTCCAGCGTCAATTCGGCCTCGACCGCGCGGCCCTCGTCCAGCAGCGAGCGGCGCAGCACGCCTGGCAGCAAGCCAAGCGAAGCAGGCGGAGTCAGCAACACGCCCCCGCGTTCGACGAACAGGTTGGAGATGCAGCCTTCGGTGACCAGCCCGTCGTCGCGCACGAACACCGCTTCGCGCGCGCCGGCCTCTTTGGCCGCGCGCAGGCCGACGTCATAAAAGCCGCGGTCGGTGCTTTTGTGGCGCAGGCGCCAGTCGCCGGGATCGACCGGCAAGGGCAGCACCGCGCAAGGCACCGGATCGGGCAGGGGCGCAGGCAAGCGGCCAAGCTCAAGGCTGATCGCGCCGCTCCGCGAGGCAAGCAGCCTGACCCGGCTTGGCGCATCGGCCGCGAAGCACAGCGCCTGGATTGCATTCCGCACCGCATGGCGATCGAACGCGAAGCCCAGCTCGGCAGCGCTTGCCTTGATCCGTTCGAGGTGCAGTTCGAGCAGGGCAATGCCTTCTTCGGGCGTGAAGCGCATCGTCTCAATCAGGTCTGCTCCGGCGGCGCCAAGTCGCACAAACCCGCCCTTGACCAGGCATTCGCGCCATTCGTCCAGCATGCCCGAATCGGCGACGATCGCGCCGCCGATCCCGAGTACCGCCTTGCCGCGGTTGTTCTCTTCCGGGGTCAGCCGCAGGGTCCGGATCGCGACGTTGAAGGCGGCCTCGCCGCCCGCATCGATCCGGCCGATTGCACCGCAATAGGGGCCGCGGGCGTCGCGTTCGACCTGGTTGATCAGTTCCATCGCCCGGATCTTGGGTGCACCGGTGATCGAGCCGCAGGGGAACAGCGCGCGGACCATGTCGATCGCGCCCTTGCCTGGCTGCAGCCGCGCCCGGACCGTGGAGGTCATGGTGTGAAGCGTCGGGTAGGTCTCGACCGCGAAGGCGTTCTCCACCCGGACACTACCGGCCTCGGCCACGCGGGAAAGGTCGTTGCGGAGAAGATCGACGATCATCAGGTTTTCGGCGCGGTCCTTTTCGGAAGCGACCAGTTCTGCCGCCAGTCGCCGCGTCCTCCGCGGCATCGCGGCCACGCGGGCGCGTCCCCTTCATCGGCTTGACCATCGCCGCGCCGTCGCGTTCGGCGAAGAACAGCTCGGGCGAACACGACAGCAGCCAGTGGCTGCCATCGAACACCACTCCGCCATAGCCCGCCCTGGCGGCCGGGCGCAGCGCCGCATAGAGCGCCAGCGGATCGCCGCGGTAGGATCCGGCCAGCGGGAAAGTCAGGTTGGCCTGGTAGATGTCGCCCGCCGCAATCGCTTCCTGCAGCGCCGCGAAGTCCGCGGCATAGCCGCCCGGCGAAAGCTGCGGCTCGAGCGGGCCGACCTGGGCCAGCCCTGCGCCGCCGCGCGCCGCCAGCCATGCGGTTACCTCGTCGGCGGCGATCGTCTGATAGCCCTCGAACGCGCCGAACCACAGCAGCGGCCCCGCCGCGCCGCTGCGCGCGGCGGCAAGCGGGGCAAGCCTGGGTTCGAGCGCGAGGCCGGCTTCGTAAGCCATGTAGCCGGCCAGTTCGAGACCGCCCGCCCGCAATTCGTCGAGCCGCTCGAGCGCTGGAGCGACCTCTTCAGCGCGGCGCGCCACCACCACTTCGCGCGGGGCTTCGTAAAGCCGCGCGGCGCTGGCGCCCTCGGGCCGGGCATCGTCGAGCAGGATGAATGGGGTGCTCATTGCGAGGGGCTTCTAGCGGGGCCGGGCGTGACTTGCAAAAACCCTCTCGCGCAAGTGCTTGGGGCGCCCTATCCCTGCCCCAACACAGATTCGGCGCCAGCCAATCAATCAAGGGACGCACGCGCACATGGAAGACATCTTCATCGGCCTTGCCTCGAACGGAGAGCGTCAGCACCTGCTGCTCAGCCGCGCCAACCGCCACGGATTGATCGCGGGCGCGACCGGCACCGGCAAGACCGTGACCCTGCAGACCCTGGCCGAGCAGTTCTCCGCCCAGGGCGTGCCGGTGTTCATGGCCGACGTGAAGGGCGATCTGGCCGGGATTGCGATGGCCGGCAGCCACGAGTTCAAGCACGCCGACAAGCTCGAGGCCCGGGCCAAGGAAATCGGCATCGCCGACTATGCCTACCGCGACAATCCGGCGGTGTTCTGGGACCTTTACGGCGAGCAGGGCCACCCGATCCGCACTACCGTTTCGGAAATGGGTCCGCTGTTGCTCAGCCGGCTAATGGGGCTCAATGACACCCAGGAGGGCGTGCTGACCGTCGCCTTCAAGTGGGCCGACGACAACGGATTGTTGCTGCTCGATTTCGACGATCTGCAGCAGGTGCTGATGACCTGCGCCGAGAACGCCAGCGAACTCGCCAGCACTTACGGCAACATCTCCAAGGCCAGCGTCGGGACGATCCAGCGCCAGCTGCTGTCGTTCGAAAGCCAGGGCGCGGACAAGTTCTTCGGCGAACCGGCGTTCGAGGTTCACGATTTCATCCGGGTAGACGAGAATGGCAAAGGCGTGGTCAACGTCCTCGCCGCCGACCGGCTGATGCAGAGCCCCAAGCTCTACGCCACCTTCCTGCTCTACCTGCTCAGCGAACTGTTCGAGGCGCTGCCCGAGGTTGGCGACGTCGAGAAGCCCAAGCTGGTGTTCTTTTTCGACGAAGCGCACCTGCTGTTCGAGGACGCCCCGCAAGCGCTGTTCGACAAGATCGAGCAGGTGGTGCGGCTGATCCGCTCCAAGGGCGTCGGGGTGTTCTTCATCACCCAGAACCCGATCGACATCCCCGACAAGATTGCCGGCCAGCTCGGCAACCGGGTCCAGCACGCGCTGCGCGCTTTCACCCCGCGCGATCAAAAGGCGATCAAGGCGGCTGCCGAGACCTTCCGGATCAACAAGGATCTCGACGTCGAGACTGCGATTACCGAGCTCAAGGTGGGCGAGGCGCTGGTCTCGACGCTGGATATCGAGGGCGCGCCCGGGGTGGTCCAGCGCACCCTGGTGGCCCCGCCGCGCTCGCGGCTTGGCCCGGTGACACCCAAGGAGCGCGCGATCATCCAGTCGATCAGCCCGTTCGACGGCAAATACGAAACACTTGTGGACCGCGAAAGCGCCGAGGAAGTGTTGGCCAAGAAGAGCGAGGATGCCGCTGCCGCCGCTCAGGTGGTTGCCGAGCAGGGCGAAGCAGCCCAGCGCGCCCAGCCGCGGGCGACCCCCAGCATGTGGGAAAAGGCGGGCAAGGCCGCATTCGGCGCTGCGGCAGCGTCTGCGGGGACGATGATCGCGCGCAACATGACCGGCAAACGCTCGACAGGCTCGCCGATGGCCTCGGCAGCAAGCTCGGCGGCGGGGGCGATCGGCACCGCGCTGGGCGGGGCGATGCTGGGGCGGTTTGCGCGCGGTCTGCTGGGCGGGCTGCTGCGCTGAGCGCGCGTTTGCCTTTGGTCGGAATCGATTGACGTTTGGTCGAAGCGGGTGGTTGCAATTGTAACGAAGATCGGGTGAGGCCCAGCGTCAACCTTGGCCTTCATGATCCGGAATCCTCGATGCGAACCTTGCTGCTTGCCGCTTCTGCCCTGTCCCTTGCGCTAACGGCCCCCGCCGATGCCGAAACGCCCGCGGCCGATCCGGCGGCCACCGCCGCTGCGGCGCTGGCCCCGGTTCCGCCGGGCCAGCTAAGCGATGCTGTCCGCCCGCTTGCCTATCGGCTCGATCTGACCGTCGACCCTAGCAAGGAGCGTTTTTCGGGCCATGTCGAGATCGACGCCGCGTTGAAGCGTCCAGGCAAGTTCATCGACCTCCACGGCCGCGATCTGGCGATGACCCGCGCAGTCGCGCTGGCCGGGGGCAAGAGCTATCCGGCGCGCTGGTTTGAACTCGATCCCAGCGGGGTTGCCCGCCTGGTGTTCGAGAGCGAGGTCCCCGCCGGCCCGGTCACCCTGGTGTTCGATTATGACGCCGCGTTCCAAAGCGGTCCGGAGGGCATGTTCCGGGTCAAGGTTGGCGATCACTGGTATTCCTGGACCCAGTTCCAGTCGATCGACGCGCGCGCCGCTTTTCCGGGGTTCGACGAACCCGGCTTCAAGACCCCGGTGACGGTGACCCTGCGGACCCCGCCGGGGCTGGTCGCGGTGAGCAATGCGCCCGAAGTCTCCAAGACCCTCGAGGCCGGTTACGACGTCCACCGCTATGCGCCCACCTTGCCGCTGCCGACCTATCTGATGGCGATGATGGTCGGACCCTTTGATACGCTTGAAGGCACCGTTCCGCCGACCCCGCAGCGCAAAGAGCCGCTGCCGGTCCGGATCGTCACGACCAAGCAGAATGCCGGTAAGATGGCCTTCGCGCTCGACGGCACCAAGGGCATCGTCACCCATCTTGAGAGCTATTTCGCCCAGGGCTTCCCCTATCCCAAGCTTGATCAGATCACGACCCCGATCCTGCCCGGCGCAATGGAAAACGCCGGGGCAGACCTCTATGCCGACCCGATCCTGATCATGGATGAGGCCGCGCCAACCGGCCAGAAACGCACCTTCGGCATGGTCGTCAGTCACGAGCTGGCGCACCAGTGGTTCGGCGATCTGGTTACTCCGGCGTGGTGGGACGATATCTGGCTCAACGAAAGCTTCGCCAACTGGATGGGTTACCGGATCGGCCACGAATGGCGCCGCGATCTGGGCATCGGCGCCGGGGCGCTGGCCGAGGGCTTTGGCGCGATGAACACCGATGCGCTGGTGGCCGGCCGCGCGATCCATCAGCCGATCGAGAGCAATGCCAAGATCGACGAGGCCTTCGATTCGATCACTTATGGCAAGGGTGGCCACGTGGTGGCGATGATCGCAGGCTACATGGGCGACGACAAATTCCGCGACGGGGTGCGCCGCTATATGGCCGCGCATATGTATGGCAGTGCGACCAGCACGCAGTTCTTTGCGGCAATGGCCGAAGCCGCCGGCGATCCCCGGATCGTGCCCGCCATGCAAAGCTTCACCGACCAGCAAGGGGTGCCGCTGGTAACCTTTGCGCGCGGCAAGCGCGGCGCCTGGACCGCAACCCAAAGCCGCTATGCAAGGCTTGGCGCGTCTGCACCTGCAACCAGCTGGGGAATTCCGCTGTGCGTCCGCCCGATCAAGGCGGTGCAGCAATGCAAGCTGCTTGCTGATGGCAGCATGATCATCACCGCCAAAGGCAAAGGCGCGCTGATGCCCAATGCCGGGGGGACCGGCTACTATCGTTTCGAGCTGCCAGCCAAGCAGTGGGATGCGCTGATCGCAGTGGCCGACCAGCTGCCCGGCGGCGAAGCGCTGGCGCTTGACGATTCGCTCTACGCCAGCCTGCTGGCCGGCCGCGCGCAGCCGCGCCAGATGGTCGCGCTGGCCCGCAATCTCTCCCGCAATCCAGACAGCTACGCCGCCGAAGCCGGGGTCGGCTCGCTTGATTGGTTCGACCGGGCGGGACTGCTGGATGAAGCCGGAAAGGCCGGATATCGACGCTTCGTCCGCAACACCTATGCGCCGCGATTGACGGAACTGGGCTTCGCGCCGCGCACCGGCGCTTACCAGGGCGAAGATCCCGAACGCTCGCAAATCCGCGAACAGGTCGTCCAGCGTCTGGCCGCAACCGCCAAAGACCCGGCGCTGCGCAAGCAGTTGAGCGATGCCGCCGCGGCCTGGCTGGGCGGCGACAAGACGGCGCTCGATCCGGCCTGGTACGGGCTGGCCTTCGACATCTGGCTGGACCAAAACGGGCTGGATGGGGCAAAGCGGCTGACCGAACTGGCGCTGGCTTCCGAAGATCCGGTGTTCCGCCCCGAAGCGCTGGGAACGGTTGCCGGCTCGGGTGATCCGACGGTGGCGCGCTGGCTGCTCGAAGAGTTCAAGGATCCGCGCCTGCGCCGCAGCGAATTTCTCGATCTGGCGCGCGGCGTGGTCCGCACCCGTGAGACCCGGGATTATGGCTTCGCCTGGCTCAAGGCCCATTTCGACGAGCTCACCACCGGCGGCGGGGGCATCTTCTTTACCTCGCGTCTGCCGGGGATGGTTGGCGGGTTCTGCTCGGCCGCGAAGGCCGACGAGATCGCCGCGCTGCTGCGCCCCAAGCTGGCCAGCAAGACCGGTGCGCTCGAGCTTGAGCGGACGATCGAGCGGGTACGCTCGTGTGGGCTACTCAAAGAGGCGCGCGCAGCCGAAATCTCCGCCGAACTGGCCAGGATCAAGTAAGCGGCAGGGTCAGCGTTGCGGTCAGGCCGATGATCTGACCCGCTGCGCTGCGGCGGTTGGCCAGCTCCAGCGTGCCGCCGTGCTGCTCGGCAATCGCCCGGGCCAGCGTCAACCCCAGCCCCGCTCCGCCGGTCTCGCTGTTGCGCGAAGGCTCGCCGCGGGTGAATGGCTCGAGCATCGCCGCGATCTGGTCGTCTGCAATGCCCGGACCGTCGTCTTCGACCCGGATTATCGCGGCATTGGCGTCGTGGATCAGGCTGACCCGCGCAACCTGGCCATAGCGCAGGGCGTTGCCGATCAGATTGCGCACGGCGCGGCGCAGCCAGGTGACGCGGACTGGCACCGCGAGCCGCGCGGCATCGGCGAAAGTCACCGGCTCGCCGATGTCTTCATATTCTTCGACCAGGCTGGCAATCAGTGCAGCCAGCTCGGCCGGTTGGCGCGGATCGCTCGGGCGGCCGACCCGCGCCAGGCTGAGGATGTCGTCAAGACTGCGGGCAATGTCCTCGATCGTCGCGGACATTTTGGCGCGTTCAGCCTCGTCTGCGACGCTTTCGATCCGCACCCTGAGGGCCGCCAGCGGGGTCTTGAGATCATGCCCGATGGCGCCAAGCATCACGTCTTTCTCATCGAGCAGCGCGGCAATCCGTTGCTCCATCGTGTTGTGGGCTTCGATCAGCCGGCGCAGGTCGTCGGGGCCTTGCGGGGCAAGCTGGCCGGCGGCGTCGCGAGTCTCGGCGAATTGCTCAAGCCGGGCAGTCAGCGCCGCCAGCGGCCGGGTCATCCGCCCCAGGATCAGCGCAATCGCGCCGACCAGCAAGGCGTAAAGTAGCAGGGTCTGGGCGATCAGCGTCGCCGAAAGCCCGCGATCGCCCGGCGGAACCGGCACCCGCACCACCAACCAGCCCTTGCCCAGTTCAACCGCGGCGAGCATCATTTTCCGGGGGCCTCGAGGCGGGTTTCGGCCAAGCAGTTCGGCCCGGTGCGCGGCGCGATGGGCAAGCCGGCGGTCCTCCCCGAGCGACCGGATCACAACCACAACTTCGCTCGGTTTTATGCCCTGGCCAGCCAGGATCTCGCGCAACTCCTGCTCGGCGCGACGCTGGCGTGGTTCGCCCGGGCGCAGCGGGCTGTGGCTGGGGCGATCGACTTCAAGCAGCCGCGCCGCGCCGACGCTTTCGGGGCGATGGCGGCCGAGGTGGGCGAGCATTCCGGCCTCGTGCTGGGCTGCAAACAAGCGGATCGCGGCGGCGTGAACCAGCGCCGCCTCGCGCCGTTCGGCCCCCGCGCGGTAGAGCATTGCGGCGCTGATCGCCTGGGCCAGCAACAGCGCCACCGCCACCGCCAGCAACAACTGCCCTTGCAGACTGCGCGGCCACAGGCGTTTGATCCAGCTGCGCATCAGGCCCGGTCCGGGCGCACCCGGCGGACATCGGCGGCGAGCATATAGCCGCCGCCCCAAACCGTCTGGATCAGCACTGGGTTGCGGTTGTCGACCTCGATCTTGCGGCGCAGGCGGCTGATCTGGTTGTCGACCGCGCGATCGAACAGGTGGGCCTCGCGGCCTTGAACCATGTCGAGCAGGCGGTCGCGGTCAAGCACCTGGCGGGGGTGTTCAAGGAATGCCATCAGCAGACGGAACTCGGCCGAGGAGATCGAGACCATCGCACCTTCTGGATCGCTAAGGCAGCGTTTGAGCGGATCAAGCCGCCAGCCTTCGAACTCGAACAGCTCGTCCTCGGTCGACGCGGATGTGCCTTTGGCGGCGCGGCGCAAGACCGAACGGATCCGGGCGACCAGTTCGCGCGGCTCGAACGGCTTGACCACATAGTCGTCGGCACCGATCTCCAGCCCGACGATCCGGTCGGTGGCTTCGCCGCGCGCGGTCAGCAGGATGGTCGGGACCGAGCGGCTTTCGGCCAGATGGCGGCAAAGCGAGAGGCCGTCTTCGCCCGGCATCATGATGTCGAGCAGCACCAGATCGGGCAGTTCATCGCGCAGGCGGCTGCGCGCTTCGGCGGCACTTGCCGCCTGTTCAACGGCGAACCCCTGGCGCGAGAGATACTCGGCCAGGGGCTGACGTAGTGCCGCTTCGTCATCGACCAGCAGCAGGCGGATTGGCACCGCTTCGCTCATTCGTGGTGCTCTCAAAACCGGCGTCAGTGGCCCGCGTGGGCAGCGCCGTCGCCGGCATCGCCGCCATGCTGGCCATGGCCGCCGCGCATGCCCTGCCTATGCTCGCGCATCTCGCGATGAGCGGCCTTCCGCTCGGCCGCAGTGACCTTGCCGTCCTTGTTGGTGTCGGCCTGTTCGAACATCGTGAGATGCGCGGCGATGAATTCGTTTTCACTTACCGCGCGGTCCTTGTTGGCATCGGCGCGGTGAAGCATCATCATCGCCATGTGCTGGCCGCGGCGCCCCTCGTCCTTGGCGTCGTCCTTGCCGCCCTGGTGCGCGGCATCGAACTCGGCGCGGCTGATCGCACCGTCCTTGTTGGTGTCATGCTGGTCGAACTTCTGGGCATGATGCGCGGCGCGGTCGGCCATGTCGAGCTTGCCGTCGTTGTTGCCGTCGTGCTTGACGAACATCGCGGCAGCGTGGGCCTGGATTTCGGCGCGGGTTACGGTCTTGTCGCCGAACGGGTCGTGATGCCCGCCGTGACCGCGGGCGATGGCAGTGCCGGCAAGCGCCGCCGCGAGGGCAATGGCAACAGCCGAGATTCCGATGGTCTTCCTGTTCATGGTGCAAACTCCCGCATGCAATGTGGCGAAGCCGCACGAGGCTGGCGAGGGGAGGGGCTTAGCGCCAGCCGCCGCGCGACTTCATGCCTTGGTTCTAAACCGGCATTGTCGCGCGACTATGCCGGATCGCAGGAGTTTTGTCGCCAATTGTCGCGCGCTTGACGCCTAGTTCACGCCAGGTTTAGCGCGGGCGGTGCTGCGTACCCAGTCCGGCGGTGATGAACAGCGCTTCGGTCGCGCCGGTAATGTCGGCAGTGTGCCATACCCCAGGCGGGTTGATGGCGTACTCACCAGCCGAAATCGTCACGGTTTCCAGCCGCCCATCGGGAAACTTCTGGTGCAGCGTCATTGCGCCAACAATGCAATAGACCACTTCGTCGCCCTCAGGGTGCATTTCCCAACTGCCCCAACTTTCCGTGAAGCGGAAGCACGACACCAGCCGGCCTTCCTTGCCGTCGCCGTCGTGGCGGGCGCCATAGTCCTCGTACCACGCCATGTCGCCGGTGAACTCGGGCTGCGGCAGCGCGGAGGCGCCGAGCCCGAGGTGCAGCGGGTAGGCCGCGAGCGACTTGCCGGCCAAGGCCTTAGCCCATCACAAAGGCGTTGAGCTTGTTACCGTCGGGATCGCGGAAGTAACCGGCATAGAACCCGTCACCGCGCGGTCCCGGAGGTCCCTCGTCGCTGCCGCCGTTGGCCAGCGCGATCGCGTAGATCCGGTCAACCTGGGCGTTGTCCGCGGCTTCCAAGGCGACCATCCCCCCGTTGCCGACACTCGCCGGGTTGCCGTCATAAGGCTTGGTCGCCGCCACCCCGGCGGCGCCGCCGGGCGTGCCCCAGGCGATGAAGGTGTCGAACTCCATCATCCGTGCCGTGCCCATCTCGGCCGCGATTGCATCATAGAACTTCGCCGCGCGTGGCAGGTCGTTGGTGCCGACAGTGACATAACCGATCATCGACTCGCTCCTTTCATTGAGGAGAGAACATGACGCGAACATTGCTCATGAGTCAAGAGCGGCCGTTACCCCCGCGTCAGCGGCGCGCAGGCGGCCTTGAGCCAGGCCAGCGCTTCGCCTTCCAGCTGCGGGGCCAGGATCGCTTCGACCCGGGCATGATAGTCATCCCACCAGCGCAGCTCCTCGCGCGTCAGCAGTGCGGTATCGACCAGCGCCTTGTCGATCGGCGCCCAGGTGAGGTTTTCGAAGCCGAAGTACTCGCCTTCCGCGCCCGCAATTGTCCGTTCCTCGACCAACACCAGGTTCTCGATCCGGATCCCGTATTCGCCGGCCTTGTAATAGCCCGGCTCGTTCGAGAGGATCATTCCCGGCAACAGTTCCTGCCCGGTCCCGGCCTGCCCGCCCGAGGCTTTGGCGATCCGCTGCGGGCCTTCGTGGACCGAAAGGAAGCTGCCGACCCCGTGGCCGGTGCCGTGCATGTAATCGAGCCCCGCCGACCACAGATGCATTCGCGCAAAACTGTCGAGCTGGCTGCCAAGTGTCCCCCTGGGGAACACCGCCAGCGCCAGCGCGATGTGGCCCTTGAGCACGCGGGTGTAGCGGTCCTTATGCTCGGCCGTGGGCTGACCCGGGCCGATCCAGACGGTGCGGGTGATATCGGTGGTGCCATCGGCGTACTGCCCGCCCGAATCGACCAGATAGATCGAACTCGGCGTGATCGGCAGGTTGGACTCTTCGTCGACGCGGTAGTGCGGGCTGGCCGCGTGCGGCCCAGCGGCGGAGATCGTGTCGAACGAGAGATCGCGCAATAGCCCAGTTTCATCGCGGAAGGCCTTGAGCTTGGCAGCGGCGGACAGCTCGGTCTCGCCGCCCTTGGGTGCCGCGATGCTCAGCCAGTGGAGGAACCGCGCGATCGCCGCGCCGTCGCGGGCCTGGGCGGCGCGCTGACCGCCCTTCTCGGCCGGGTTCTTGACCGCCTTGGGCAGTACCGTCGGGTCGGTCAGCTCGACCACGCTCGCGCCCGCGCCTTCCAGCGCGGCGAACACCGCCTGAACCGAACGCTCGGGATCGACCGCGACCTTCTTCCCGGAAAGCGCCTTGAGCTGCGGCTCGAACTCGGCGTGCTCGCGAATTGTCACTGCGTTGCCGAGGTGCGCGCGCAGTTCGGGGGTGACTTTCTCGCCAGCGATGAACAGCTCGGCGGTGCCGTCGGCATGGGCGATCACGAAGCTCAGCGTCACCGGGGTGCGATCGACATCTGACCCGCGGATGTTGAGCAGCCAGGCAACGCCGTCGAGCGCCGAAACCACCGCCGCGTCGAGCTTTCTCGCCGTCAGCCATTCGGCGACGTCGGAGCGCTTGGCCTCGCTCGACTTGCCGGCGTGCTCGGCGGCGTGGATCAGCGCCGGAGCCAGCGAAGGCGCGGGGCGGTCGGCCCAGATCGCGTCGATCGGGTTACCTTCGACCGGCTCCATCGCCGCGCCTTTCTCGCGCAGCGCCTTGTTGCAGGCATCAACCCAGGGCTTGCCGTGGAGCCAGGGATCGAACCCGATCTTGCGCGTTCTCGGGCGCATGCTCGCCCAGCCATTTGGCCACGGAAGTGGCCGGAACGCTCTCGTAAGCGAACAGCCGTTCCTCAACCTGCTCGCGGACCTGCAGGGTATAGCGCCCGTCGATGAAGATCGCCGCCTCGATTGGCCAGCACCGCCGCGGTCCCCGCCGAGCCGCCGAACCCGGTCAGCCAGGCCAGCCGCTGGGCATAGCCGCCGACATATTCGCTCATGTGCTCGTCCGAGATCGGCACGACAAAGCCATCGAGGCCGCGGTTCTTGAGTTCCTTGCGCAGCGCTTCGAGCCGCGCTTCGTGAGTGTTCATCAGCATCGCTTGCAGTCCTTCTGCCCGCACCATAGAGCGCCTGAATGGCTCTTACCACTCCCCCGATCGCCGCGAAGAAACCCGCTAGCGCGACCCATCACGGCATCACCGTGACCGACGACTACGCCTGGCTGCGCGATCCCGGCTATCCTGAAGTCACCGACAAGGCGGTACTTGCTCATCTCGAGGCGGAGAACGCCTGGTTCAAGGCGCGGATGGCGCCGCAGCAGGGCCGGATCGACGCGCTGTTCAAGGAAATGCGCGCCCGGATCAAGGAAGCCGACAAATCGGTGCCGCAAAAGGACGGCGACTGGCTTTACTGGATCGAGTTCGAGGAAGGCGCCGAGTACAAGAAGTGGTGGCGGAGGCCGGTGGCAGGCGGAGCGCGACCAGCTGATCCTCGACGAGGTCGCGCTGGCCGACGGGCCTTGAGTACTTCCGGCTTGGCGCGATCGCGGTGTCGAACGACGGGCGGTTGCTCGCCTGGGCGGTCGATGACAACGGCTCGGAACGCTTCACTGCGCGGATCAAGGTGATCGACAGCGGCGAAGTGCTGCCCGACGAGATCCCCGGAACGCTCTCGTCGCTGGTCTGGGTCGCGGGGGACAAGGGCCTGGTCTACAGCCTCGCCAACGAGCAGTGGCGCACCGACAATGCCCGGCTGCACTGGCTTGGCACACCAATCTCAAGCGACGTTGAGCTTTACCACGAGGACGACGAAGGTTTCCGCGTCGGTTCTTCGCTTTCGGCCAACGAGCAGTGGCTGATCATCGGCGCCTCCGACCACGAAACCAGCGAGGTCCGGCTGGTCCCGGCAGCCGATCCGCTGGCCCATCCGGTGTTGGTGCAAGCGCGCGCGAGAAGGGGGTGGAATACGACGTCGACCTCCACGAGGACGTGGTCTTCATCCACACCAACGACACCCATGAAAACTTCCGCCTCGCCACCGCGCACCTCTCGCACCCGGGCGCGTGGGAGACGCTGATCGAGGGCAGTGACGCGTTCTACCTCACCGGGTTCGAGCTGTTCCGCGATTTCTACGTCACCGAAGGTCGCCGCGCCGGGCTCGATCAGGTTGAGGTTCGGTATTACGACGATCCGGCTCGGGTTGAGCCGATCCAGTTCCCCGAGGCGAGCTATGTCGCCGGGCTGGGCGACAATCCCGAATGGGCGGTGGACAAGCTGCGGCTGTCCTACGAATCGATGGTCAGCCCGGCCAGCGTGATCGACTACGATGTCGCCGCGCGCAGCCTGACCACGCTCAAGGTCCAGGAAATCCCCTCGGGCTATCGATGCCTCGCTCTACCAGACCGAACGGCTCGAGATCGCGGCGCGTGACGGGACGAAGATCCCGGTCTCGATCCTCTACCGCAAGGACCGCGCGGAAGTGCGGCCCGCTCCACCTCTACGGCTACGGCGCTTATGGCATCGCCATTGATCCGGGCTTCTCGACCACGCGGCTCTCGCTGGTCGATCGCGGCTTCGCCTATGCCATCGCCCATATCCGCGGCGGCGACGATCTTGGGCCGGGCCTGGTACAAGGCCGGCAAGCTCGAGCGGCGCTGCAACACCTTCACCGACTTCGTCGATGTGGCGCAGGGCCTGATCGAGCGCGGCTATACCGCAGCGGGCCAGGATCAGCATCTCGGGCGGTTCGGCCGGGGGCGAGCTGATCGGCGCGGTGCTCAATTCCGACCCTACCTTATGGGGTGCAGCGGTGGCGCACGTGCCGTTCGTCGATGTCCTCGCGACCATGCTCGATCCCAGCCTGCCGCTGACCCCCGGCGAATGGCCCGAATGGGGCAACCCGATCGAGGACAGGCGGCGTTCGAGCTGATCCGCAGTTACTCGCCCTACGATCAGGTCAAGGCCCAGGCCTATCCGCCGCTCCTGGTGACGGCAGGCCTCAACGATCCTCGCGTCACTTACTGGGAACCGGCGAAATGGGTCGCCAGGCTGCGCGAGCTCAAGACCGACGCCAACGACTTGCTGCTCAAGACCAACATGGGCGCGGGCCATGGCGGCAAGTCGGGCCGGTTCGAGAGTTTGAAGGAGACTGCCGAGGAGTTCGCGTTCATTCTGTGGCAGCTGGGGGTGGAACCGTGAGCAACCGCCACACCCTGACCTTCACCGCCGGCCCCGAGCACATCGACGAACTTGGCCACGTCAACAACGCGGTCTGGGTCGACTGGATCCAGCGGCTTGCCACCAGCCACTGGGCCAGCGTTGCATCGCCCGAGCACCAGGCTGCCTACATCTGGGTCGTGACCCGCCACGAGATCGACTACCGCGGCAATATCGGCCTGGGCGAGAGCGTGACGGCCGAAACCTTCATCCCCGAAGGCCCAACCGGCGCGCGGTTCGATCGGCGGCGTGGAATTCCGCGATGCGGCGGGGCAATCTGATTGTCGCCAGTCGCGACGACCACTTGGGCGCTCATCGACCGAGCTTCAGCGGCCGGCTGATGCGGGTGCCGCGAGGATGTGGCCGAACCGTTCCGGCCGTTTGCGGGTGAGGCCTAAATCCTCCCCCCTCGGGGGAGGTGGCCCACCGCAGGTGGGTCGGAGGGGGATCGGGCCACAAGGCCAGCGTGGTGACCCGAGCCCCCTCCGCCTTGCTTCGCGCGGCACCTCACCCGGTGGGGGAGGGTTTTTCAGCCCAGCACCTCGGCCACCGGAACGTAGGCATAGCCCAGTTCCTTCGCCACCGCCTCGTAAGTCACCTTGCCTTCATGGACATTGAGCCCATCGGCGAGGTGCGGGTTGGCCTTCAGTGCGGCCTTCCAGCCCAGATCGGCCATCCTGAGCGCATGCGGCAGGGTGACGTTGTTGAGCGCATAGGTGCTGGTCCGCGCCACCGCGCCGGGCATGTTGGCGACGCAATAGTGGACGATCCCGTCGACCACATAGGTCGGTTCGGCATGGGTGGTGGCGCGCGCGGTTTCGAAGCAGCCGCCCTGGTCGATCGCGACATCGACCAGCACTGAGCCGGGCTTCATCGTCGCCAGCATGTCGCGGGTCACCAGCTTGGGCGCGGCGGCGCCGGGAACCAGCACCGCGCCGATCACCAGATCGGCCTCGGCGACGCTTTCGGCGAGGTTGGCCTTGTTCGAAAAACGCGTCTTGGCGCGGCTTTCGAAATGGATGCCGAGCCGCTCGAGCACTTCGGGATCGCGGTCGAGGATAGTCACGTCGGCGCCGAGGCCGACCGCCATCTGCGCGGCGTTGAAGCCAACCACGCCGCCGCCGATTACCGCGACCTTGCCCGGCAGTACGCCCGGAACGCCGCCGAGCAACACCCCGCGCCCGCCATGCGCCTTTTCCAGCGCGGTTGCCCCGGCCTGGATCGACATCCGGCCGGCAACCTGGCTCATCGGCTTCAATAGCGGCAGCGAATTGCCCGGCCCGGTGACGGTTTCATAAGCGATCGCGGTGACGCCGCTCTTGATCAGCTCAGCGGTCTGCTCGGGATCGGGGGCGAGGTGGAGGTAGGTGTAAAGCACCTGGCCGGCACGCAGCTGGGCGCGCTCAACGGCCTGCGGTTCCTTGACCTTGACCACCATTTCGCACTCGGCGAAGATCTGTGCCGCGCCGGACTTGATTGCCGCGCCAGCTGCCTCATAGTCACGGTCGGTCGCGCCGATGCCCAGGCCCGCGCCGGTTTCAACCCAGACCTCGTGGCCGTGAACCACAAGTTCCTTGGCGCTTTCGGGTGTCAGCCCGACGCGGTATTCGTGGTTCTTGATTTCCTTGACGGTGCCGACGCGCATCATGCCTCTCCTTGACTGATCGGTTCGACAATACGCCTGCTTGGCGCAAAAATCTCACCAGAGTTGCCCTTAACAAGCCGCAGTTTTGAAGATATGTCCCGGCTTCTAGGCAATTGACGGGAAAAACTGCCATGGATCGTGCCGACCTCGCCCTGCTCGACGCGCTGCAGCGCGACTCTTCGCGCTCGATCGCCGATCTGGCTGAAGCGCCGGCATGTCCTCTTCGGCCTGCCATCGCCGGATCAAGGCGCTCGAAGCGGCGGGGGTGATCGCGGGCTATGCCGCGCAGCTCGATCCGCAGCGGCTCGGGCTTGAAGCTGCTGGCCTTCGTCGAGATCACCCTGACCAGCCAGAGCCACGAGGCGATGGACCGGTTTGAGGCCGCGGTGCAGGACTATGACGATATTCTCGACTGCCACCTGATGAGCGGCCAGGCCGATTACCTGCTGCGCGTCGCCGCCGCCGATCTTGAGCAGTACGACCGCATCCACCGCGATTGCCTTGCCCGATTGCCGGGGGTTTCGGCAATGCGTTCGGCTTTTGCGATCCGCCGGATCAAGCGCTGGCGTGGCTATCCGGTTACAATTGGTTGAGATTCGTCAGGCGGCAGGTTTGCATTTCCGGATGCAATCGCTATCAAAGCGCCGCGTCGAGGTGCCGGGTTGCAGCTTGGACGCGCATGAGGCGGCGATAACCGCCAAGAATTTATGGGGAGATTCAATGTGCTGAAACGGAAAAACGCCTTCACTGCGCGCACGCTGCTGACAGCAGCCACCGCAACTCTGGCGATCGCCAGCTCCGACCTCGCCTTCGCGCAATCGACCTCAGGCGCGCTGCCGCAGGACGAAGAAGCTGAGGAAGCTGGCCAGCAGATCGTGGTCATCGGCACCCGCCGTACTGACCGCAGCTCAACCAATTCGCCCTCGCCGGTCGATGTGATCAGCGCCGCTGATTTGAACGCGCAGTCATCTTCGAACATGCTCGACCAGGTCAAGAACCTGGTGCCTTCGTTCTTTGTTGGCCAGAACTCGATCTCGGATGCTTCGACCTTCGTGCGCGCGCCGTCGCTGCGCGGCCTGCCGAGCGATCAGGTGCTGGTCATGGTCAATGGCAAGCGCTTCAACCGTTCGGCGCTGGTCCAGGTTTACAATGGCGGCGACACCGGGCTTTCGTTCGGCTCGCACGGCGCTGACATTGGCGTGATCCCCTCGCTGGCGATCGGCAATCTCGAAGTGCTGCGTGATGGTGCAACCGCCCAGTACGGTTCGGACGCCATTGCCGGCGTGCTCAATTATGGCCTGCGCAAGGATGCCGGCATCGAAATGGTCGCGCGCTATGGCCAGTTCTACGAAGGCGATGGCAAGAGCTATCAGCTTGCAGGTTACGGAGGGCTGAAAATCGGCGATCGCGGGTTCATCAGCATTGACCGGTGAATACAACGACGATGGCCAGACCAGCCGCGGTGAAACCCGCCCGATCGCCTTTGCGATCGCCCGGGATTTCCCCGACCTCGCCGACGCAATTGCCGCACTATCCGCTTCCTGCTCAGATCTGGGGCAATTCGCCCGCCGAGGGCTGGAAAGCGGTGATCAATTCCGAGTTCGAGCTGAGCGACGCGATGACTTTCTACGCGTTCGGCAACTTCGCGCATTCGAAGGCGGACCAGAGCTTCAACTACCGGCCGTTCTATCCGGGCGCAACGAATAGCGTGCTGCTGGAAAGGTTCGATGGGACGACGACCACGACCTCTGCGGTTAACGGCAATGGAAACTTCAACAACCCTTATTACCTGACCAACTGCCCGGCCGGCAACGCAACTTGCCCGACTGGCGGAGTGGTGCAGGATGCCAACGTCTACAACCTGAGCTCACTCTATCCCGTTGGGTTCACCCCGCGGTTCGTGGGCGAGGTCGATCAGGCCTATGGCGTGGGCGGGATCAAGGGCGAGAGCGGGAAGCTGACCTATGATCTGGCGGTCTCGCTGAGCAAAACTTCGCTTAAGCTGTCGATGTACGATTCGATCAGCTTCAGCTTCGGCCCGCAATCTCAGACCAGCTTTGAATTCGGCAAGCTGATCCAGAAGGAATTCAACGCCAATCTCGATCTTGCCTATGAAATGGAAGCCGGGCTTGCCAGCCCGCTGACCCTGTCTGGCGGTCTCGAATTCCGGCGTGAAAGTTATACTTCCACCGAAGGCGACGTGCAATCCTACGCGGGGGGACCCTTCGCCATAGCACGGCCGCTCTACGCTGAGAGCGCGCCGGGGTCGGGGACCTATGCGCTGGTTGGCACCACCACCGATTGTGCCGCTGCGGGTGCGGTCTGCACCGCGAGCAGGGGTCCGGGCGCCAGCGGCTACGGCGGCACCAGCTCGACCTATGCCGGGACCAATTCTGAAAAGAGTTATGGAGCCTACATCGGCCTCGAAGGAGATCTGACCGACGCGCTGACCTTTGGCGTTGCCGGTCGCTATGAGCACTATGAAAGCTTCGGCAGCGCCTGGGTGGGCAAGATCAACGCCCTCTACAAGATCTCCGATGCCTTCTCGATCCGCGGCACCGTGGGGACTGGTTACCACGCCCCGTCGCCTGGTCAGAACAACACCCAGATCCTGACCACCAACTTCGTGGCCGGCAATGCGATCCAGACCGGCACTTATCCGGTAACCAGCGCGGTTGCGCAATTCTATGGGGCCCAACCGCTGAGCCCTGAAGAATCGGTCAACTTCGGTTTGGGCTTTGTGGTCAAGCCGAGCAGCGACCTTACGCTGACGGTCGATCTCTACCGGATCAAGGTGACCGACCGGATCTTCATCTCGCGGACCTTTACGGTTATCCAAGACGACATTGATGCCTTGCCTGAACTGGCCGGGGTGGGCTTGGGCGGTGACGTTCAGTACTTCACCAACTCGCTCGATACGGTGACCAAGGGTATCGACGTGGTCGGCACCTACCGGACCGAGTTTGGTGGCGGCAAGCTCAACCTGACGCTCGCCTACAACCACAACAAGAACAATGTGACCAAGTTCGATCCGCTGGCGATCGGCCTTGCGCAGGTCGACGTTGCCGAAAACCTGGCTCCCAAGCATCGCCTGAACTTGCAGGCCAACTGGAGCCTGGGTGACTTCGGCCTCAATCTGGCGGGACGCTATTTCAGCAACTGGCGGGCAGAGACCGACTATCCCGGACAGACTTTCGGCGCCAAGATCACTGCCGACGCCGAAGTGAGCTATACCTTCATGGATCATTTCACGCTTTCGGTGGGCGCCAACAACCTGTTCGATACCTATCCAGACCGGATCAGGGCCACTCCGACCAATCCGATCTTCACGGTGACCAACAGCACCGGCGATGGCCAGGTCTATCCCCGTATGGGCGGACCCTTCGGCTTCAACGGCGGGTTCTGGTATGGGCGGCTCAAGATCAAGTACTGATCGCTACGCCAGCAGATTACACGGAAACGGGGGGCGAAAGCTCCCCGTTTTCGTTGGGGGTCAGCGCTGGTGCTTTGCGCTGGCGCCAAGCTGGTGCAGGGTTGCAGGCGATGCCCGGTCCCGACCCCCTGCTTGTCGAGCGGCTTGCTGCCCTCGCCACGAGCTGGCGCAAACCAGGCTCCGGCTTGCTGACCATCGGGCTCTGCGGCGCGCAGGGCTCGGGCAAATCGACGCTGGTGGCAGCTCTGACGCAGCGGCTGGGAGTTGCGGGGCTGCGGGTTGCTACGCTCTCGCTCGACGATCTCTACCTGAGCCGCGCCGAACGGCAGCGACTGGCGCGCGAAGTCCATCCGCTGTTCGCCACCAGGGGCGTACCGGGAACCCACGATGTCGCACTCGGCCTCGCCACCATCGCGGCGCTAGCTCGCGGGGAGCCGGCTGCGCTGCCGCGGTTCGACAAAGGCAGCGATGACCGCCAACCCGAACCCGACTGGCCGCTCGCTCCGGCCGGGTGCCAGGTGCTGCTGCTCGAAGGCTGGTGCCTCGGCGCGGCACCCCAGCCAGCAGCCGACCTCGCGCTCCCGGTCAATGCGCTGGAAGCCGCCGAGGATGCCGACGGAATCTGGCGAAGCTACGCCAATGCCGCGCTGGCCGGACCTTATCGGCGCCTGTTCGCTGCGATCGACCGCCTGATCCTGCTTGCTGCGCCGGATTGGCAAGTGGTGGCAAAGTGGCGCGAGCAGCAGGAATCCGAGCTGCGCATGTCTGCCCCCGGCGCAATGAGTCCTGCCGAAGTCACCCGCTTCATCCAGCATTACGAACGGCTTACCCGGTGGATTCTGGCGGAAATGCCGGAGCGGGCGGACCTGACAGTCAGGCTTGGGCTGAACCGCGAGGTGCTTGACCCGTCGCTATGATGCGATTCCCTCCGCCGCCGCAGCCGCGCTCGCCCAGGCCCACTGGAAATTGTAGCCGCCGAGCCAGCCGGTAACGTCGACCGCCTCGCCGATTGCGTAAAGCCCGGGGACCTTGCGGGCTTCCATCGTTTGGCTCGAGAGTTCGGCGGTGCTGATCCCGCCCAGGGTGACTTCGGCCTTGGCAAAGCCCTCGCTGCCGGTGGGGTGGAAGCGCCAGCCAGCCAGGCGGGCCTCTGCTTCGGCCAGCGCGCGGTCGGGCAGAGTTGCCCAGCTCGGCGCTCAGGCCCAGCCGGTCTGCCAGCACTGCGGCGAGCCGGTCAGGCAGGCTCTCGCCGAAGCAGCTTGCGCAAAGTGGTGCGCGGGCGGTGGCGCTTGGCCTGCAGCAGCCAGCCTGACTGAGCATCGGGCAGCATGTCGATCGCGAGCTCGCCGCCTGGCTCCCAAGTAGGACGAGATCTGCAGGATCGCCGGACCGGACAGCCCGCGATGGGTGAACAGCGCCGCCTCGCGGAACGCCGCCTTGCCGGCCTTTGCCACAACCTCGGTCGAAACCCCGGAAAGCTCGCGGAACAGGGCATCCTCAGCGCTAAGCGTCAGCGGTACCAGTGCGGGGCGCGGCTGGACCACCTTGAGCCCGAACTGGCGGGCCAGATCGTAGGCATAGCCGCTGGCGCCAAGCTTGGGGATCGACGGCCCGCCTGTGGCGATCACCAGCCGGCGGGGCGCTGGCTCCGGCGACATGGAACTGCCCGTCGCGGTGTTCGACTTGACCGGCAGGAACCCCGCAGCGCAGCTCAACCCCGCCCTTCTCGCACTCAGCCAGCAGCATGGCGACGATCTGCTTGGCCGAGCCATCGCAGAACAGTTGCCCCAGGGTCTTCTCGTGCCAGGCGATCCCGTAGCCCTCGACCAGCGCCAGGAAATCCTGCGGCGAATAGCGGCTCAGCGCCGACTTGGCGAAGTGCGGATTGCCTGGAAAGGAACCGCTCGGGGGCGGTGCGCAGGTTGGTGAAATTGCAGCGCCCGCCGCCCGAGATCAGGATCTTCTTGCCCGGCGCATCCGCTTGCCTCGAGCAGCAGCACCCGCCGCCCGCGCCTGCCCGGCGCGGGCCGCGCAGAACATCCCCGCTGCGCCTGCGCCGAGGACGATGGCGTCGTAGGGCTGGCTCACGCCGGCACCAGCTCCAGCGCCAGCGCCTCGGCCACCCGGATCCCGTCGACCGCGGCCGAGAGGATCCCGCCGGCATAGCCCGCGCCTTCGCCCGCCGGATAGAGCCCGCGGGTGTTGACGCTTTGGAAGTCCGCGCCGCGCGTGATCCGCACCGGGCTGGAGGTGCGGGTCTCGACCCCGGTCATGACCACGTCGGGATGGTCATAGCCCGGCACCTGCCGCCCGAACACCGGCAGTGCCTCGCGGATCGCGTCGATCACGAAGCCGGGCAGGCATTCCGCCAGATCGCCAAGCTTGACCCCCGGCTGGTAGCTGGGGATCACTGCGCCGAACTCTTCCGAGCGACGGATGGCAAGGAAATCGCCAACCTTCTGCCCCGGCGCGCGGTAATCCGATCCGCCCGCGACAAAGGCCTGGGCTTCCAGCCGCCGCTGCAATTCGACCCCGGCCAGCGGATGGCCGGGAAAGTCGCGCTCGGGGGTGATATCGACCACCAGCCCTGAATTGGCGTTGAACTCGGCGCGCGAATACTGGCTCATGCCGTTGGTGACGACGCGGCCTTCCTCGCTGGTCGCGGCGACCACGCGCCCGCCCGGGCACATGCAGAACGAATAGACCGAGCGGCCGTTCGAGGCCTTGTGCGCGAGGGCTGTAGGCTGCCGGGCCGAGCACCGGATGGCCGGCGCAGGCGCCGAACCGGGCCTTGTCGATCCAGCTCTGCGGATGCTCGATCCGCACCCCGATCGCAAAGGGCTTGGCTTCGATGTGGATGCCGCATGCGTGCAGCGCCGCGAAGGTATCGCGCGCCGAATGGCCGACTGCCAGGATGACATGCTCTGCGGGCAAGAACTCGCCTGTCGAGAGGTGCAGGCCTTTGAGCTGTCCGTCGGCAGTCTCGAAATCCTCGACCCGGGTACCAAAGCGATATTCCCCGCCCAGTGCTTCGATGCTTTCGCGGATCGACATTACCATGGTTACCAGCCGGAAGGTGCCGACATGCGGATGCGCTTCGGTCAGGATCTCCGGCGGCGCCCCGGCCTTGACGAATTCGCTCAGCACCTTGCGGCCAAGGTGGCGGCGGTCCTTGATCCGCGAATAGAGCTTGCCGTCGGAGAAGGTCCCCGCCCCGCCCTCACCGAACTGGGCGTTGCTTTCCGGCTCAAGCACTCCGCGGCGCCATAGCCCCCAGGTGTCCTTGGTCCGTTCGCGCACCGCCTTGCCGCGCTCGATGATGATCGGGCGAAACCCCATCTGCGCCAGCACCAGCGCCGCCAGCAAGCCGCACGGCCCGGCGCCGATCACCACCGGACGCGGACCGCTCCAGCCCTCGGGCGCGCGGGTGGGAAACTTGTAGGTGGTATCGGGCGTCGGCCTGACATGCGGATCGCCGGCATGCGCGGCCAGCACCGCCGCCTCGTCGCGCACCACCACGTCAACCGAATAGACCAGCTTGATCGCCGCCTTCTTGCGCGCATCGTTGCCGCGCCGGGCAATGGTGAAGCGCTCCATCTCAGCCGCCGCAATCCCCAGCCGCGCACAGATCGCCGCCTCAAGCGCCTCGGGCGCGTGATCGAGCGGCAGGGCGAGGTCGGTCAGGCGGATCATCCGCGCCGCCTTAGGGGGCGTAAGCGCGAAGGGGAAGCAGTGCTAAAGCACCTGCCCGTCCCGGTCGCGGTAAATCTCACGCCTGCCCACATGGTTGGCGGGGCCGACGAACCCGTCCGCCTCCATCCGCTCGACCCATTTCGCCGCCGAGTTGTAGCCCACCCCCATCTGGCGCTGGAGCCAGCTGGCGCTGGCCTTCTGGCTTTCAAACACGATCTGGCAGGCCTGGCGGTACTTGCGCTCTTCGGGGCTGTCGCTCGCCGTGGCGTCGAGGTCGTCGAAGCCGAAGCCACCGTCTTCGGGCTCTTCGGTGACGCTGAATCGACATATTCGGGCGAGCCCTGGCCGCGCCAGAAGTCGGCGATGCGTTCGACTTCCTCGTCGCTGACGAACGGCCCGTGGACGCGCATGATCGGCAGGGTGTTGGGCTTGTAGAGCATGTCGCCCTTGCCAAGCAGCTGCTCGGCGCCCTGTTCGCCCAGGATCGTGCGGCTGTCGATCCGGCTGGTCACTGCAAACGAAATCCGGGTCGGCAGGTTGGCCTTGATCACCCCGGTGATGACATCGACCGAGGGCCGCTGTGTGGCCATGATCAGGTGGATGCCTGCGGCGCGGCTCTTCTGGCTGAGCCGCTGGATCAGCACTTCGACTTCCTTGCCGACGGTGACCATCAGGTCGGCCAGTTCGTCGACGATCACCACGATCTGCGGCAGCACCCGGTAATCGAGCTGCTGCTCCTCGAACAGTTCCTCGCCGGTATCGGGATCGAAGCCGATCTGGATGCGGCGGCCGAGCGGCTTGCCCTTGGCGATTGCGACGGTGATCTTGTCGTTGAAGCCGGTGATGTTGCGCACCGAAAGCTCGCTCATCATCCGGTAGCGCCGCTCCATCTCCTCGACCGCCCACTTGAGCGCGCGCACCGCCTTCGACGGTTCGGTGACCACCGGCGAGAGCAGGTGCGGGATATCATCATAGCTCTTGAGTTCGAGCACCTTGGGGTCGACCAGGATCAGCCGGCACTGCGCGGGCGTCAGGCGGTAGAGCAGCGAGAGCAGGATGGTGTTGAGCCCGACCGACTTGCCCGAGCCGGTGGTCCCCGCGACCAGCAGGTGCGGCATGGTGGCGAGATCGGCCACGATCGGCTCGCCGGCGATATCCTTGCCGAGGATGATCGGCAGCGCCGCCTTGGATGCAGCGAACTTCTCGCAGGCGACCAGTTCCTTGAAGCTTACGGTCTGGCGATCGGCATTGGGCAGCTCAATCCCCATCACCGTGCGCCCGGGGATCGCCGAGACGCGGGCCGAAATCGCGCTCATGTTGCGGGCGATGTCGTCGGCCAGGCCGATCACCCGGCTGGCCTTGATCCCGGGGGCGGGCTCAAGCTCGTACATCGTCACCACCGGGCCCATCCGAACCGCGTCGATCGTGCCTTTGACGTTGAAATCGTCGAGCACGGTTTCGAGCAGGCGGGCGTTCTTTTCCAGCGCCAGCTTGTCGATCCTGGGCGAGGAATGCGGGGCGGGATCGTTGAGCAGGTCAAGCCCGGGCAGCTCGAAACTGTCGAACAGGTCGCCCTGGCGGCTCTTGCCCGATAGCTGCGCGGGCCGGGCCGGGTGCGAGGGGTCGGAAATTTCGGGAGCCTTGCGCGGCGCGGCGATCGGCTCGGCGCGGGCGCCCTTGGCGGCGGTGCGCGGCTTGACCGAAATGAACGGCGCGCCGCCTTCAAGCGCAATCTGCGGAGCCCGGCGCAGCGCCGCGGGAATGGTGAACAGGCTGCCCCAGTCGAGCGCGAACACCCGGCCAACCATGATCGATCCGGCCGCCAGGGTGATCAGGCCTGCCACGGGAGTGAAGATCCACTGGTAGCCCTCAGCGGCGAATGAGGCCAGGTAGCCAACCCCGCCTGCGCCAAGCAGGCCGGCAATCCCGCCCCAGCCGGCCGGCAAGCCCGAATCCGCGCCGATCCATAGCGATACGGTGGTGGCGATCAGCGCCATGGCGAACAGCAAGACCCCGATCGGGCGCCACCAGGCATGGTCGGTATGCGGCAGATCCTGGTCTTCCTCCTCGACCAGCCGCCACAACTTGCGCGCCAAGACGTAGAGCAGCGGCAGGAACAGCACCGAAACCGGTCCGAACAGGAACAGCGCACGCTCGGCCGCCCAGGCCCCCGTGCCGCCCATCCAGTTCGCCGCCGGTCCGCCCGCCGCAGTCGAGACTGACGGGTCGGTCTGCTCGTAGGAAATCAGCGCCAGCGCCAGGAACACGGCGCCAAGGCAAAGCGCGATCGCGCCGCCGATCTCGGCGCTGCGCCGCGCTGCGCGCTTCATCGCCGCGCGCCAATCGACGCGCGACCCGCGATGTCCGGCGGAAATGGGCCGTGTTGCCATAGTGCTCCCCTGGTCTCAGAGGAGTCTTATGCGCCCAACACGGACTCGCCGTCAAGAATCGACGGAATTCCAACGATTCAGCTCACCGCAAAAAGGCATCGATCCCGGCCCAGTGCTGCCATTTGAGCCGCCGCGCAGTTCGCGGGGTCATTCCGCCCAGCGCGATCACCGGCTTGCCTGCAAGCGCCGCGAGCAAGCGAAAGCGCACCGGCCCCAAGGTCTGCGCGCCAGGGTGCGAGCGGGTCGGGAACACCGGCGAGAGCAGCACCGCCTCGGCGCGCCCGGTCCGGGCAATCTCGCGCAGCGAATGGACCGGCGCCAGGTGCCCGCGCGGGCCATAGGCCAGATCCGCGCCCCAGCGTCTGGCTTCGGCGCGGCTGCCGGCCAGCACCACCACATGCCCGCGGGCGCGCGCCAGCCGTGCCAGCGCCTTGAACCGGGCGCGCCGCGCGGCAGGCTCAAGATGGTAGTGGCGGAAAATCAATCCGCTGCCGCGCGGCAGGCGGTTCAAGGCCGGTTCCAGCGCGGCATCGTTGCGCGCATCGCTGAGCAGCCAGATTGTCGGAAGTGGCTGGCACGGCGGCATAGTCTCGCTATAGCACCGCGCCATGCATCAGCCACTCGAAGATGTCCGCGCCCGCATTGCCCAAGCCGCGCGGGTCGCCGGACGCAAGCCTGAAACGGTGACGCTGATCGCGGTCAGCAAGACTCACGCCGCAGAACGGATCGCCCCGCTGATCGCCGCCGGCCAGCGTGTGTTCGGCGAGAACCGGGTGCAGGAAGCCGCAGCCAAGTGGCCTGCCCTGCGCGAAGGTCCATCCCGGCATCGAACTCCACCTGATCGGCCAGCTGCAATCGAACAAGGCGGAGGAAGCAGTGGCGCTGTTCGATTGCATCCATTCGCTCGACCGGCCTTCGCTGATCCCCGCGCTGGCCAAGGCAATGGACAAGGCCGGACGGCAAGTGCCGTGCTTCGTCCAGGTCAACATCGGCGCCGAGGAGCAGAAGGGCGGCTGCGCGATTGCCGATCTGCCCGGCGCTGCTGGCCGAGGCGCGCACCGCCGCACTGCCGGTTATCGGGCTGATGTGCATTCCCCCCGCCGGGATCGAGCCTGCGCCGTTCTTCGCGTTGCTCGACAAGCTCGCCGCAGATCACGGTCTTCCTGGCCGATCGATGGGGATGAGTGACGACTTCGAGACCGCGGTGATGCTCGGCGCCACCCATGTGCGGGTCGGCTCGGCGCTGTTCGGGGCGCGGGGTAGGTCCGCGCTACTCGCTCTGTTTGCTCAGCTCGTCCCCGCTCAGCGTCACCACGTGGAGCAGGTTGGTCGATCCCGGAGTGCCGAACGGCACCCCCGCCAGCGCGATCAGCTTCGATCCAGCCTCGGCGAAGCCCTGGCGCAGCGCCATCCGCTTGCCCTTGGCGATCATCTCCTCGAAGCTGCCGATGTCCTTGGTGCTGACCGCGTGGGCGCCCCATAGCAGCGCCAGCCGGCGGGCGATCCGCTGCGACGGGGTGAGCACCAGCATCGGCACTGCGGGCCGCTCGCGCGCCACCCGCCGCGCGGTGCTGCCCGAGCCGGTGAAAACGATGATCCCCGCCACCGTCACGGTCTGGGCGATCGTCGCGCAGGCATGGGCGAGCGCATCGGCTGTGGTCCGGTCGGGTTCGACCATCGCGAACGACATCTGCGTGCGATAGCCGGGATCGCGTTCGACCTGGCTGGCGATCCGGTCCATGATCGCAACTGCCTCGACCGGCCAGGCCCCGCTCGCGGTTTCGGCCGAGAGCATCACCGCATCGGCGCCGTCATAAACCGCGTTGGCGACGTCGGAGACTTCGGCGCGGGTCGGGGCGGGGCTTTCGATCATCGATTCGAGCATTTGCGTTGCCACCACCACCGGCTTGCCCGAACGGCGGGTGACCGAGACGATGTGCTTCTGCAGCGGCGGCACTTCCTCGGGATTGAGCTCAACCCCGAGGTCGCCGCGCGCGACCATGATGCCGTCGGCGAGCTCGACGATCTCTTCGAGCTTGTCGAGCGCGGCGGGCTTTTCGATCTTGGCCATCAGCGCGGTGCCCGAGGTGCCGATCAGCCGCCGCGCCTCGGCGACGTCCTCGGGGCGCTGGACGAAGCTCAGCGCGATCCAGTCTGCGCCCTGCTCGAGCGCGAAGGCGAGGTCGCGGCGGTCCTTGTCGGTCAGCGCCGGCACCGGCACCACTGCATCGGGGACGTTGACGCCTTTGCGGTCCATGATCACCCCGCCGACCTCGGCCGAGCAGAGAATGCGGTCGTCGCCCGCTTCGATCACTTTCAGCCGCAGCTTGCCATCGTCGATCAGCAGCCGCTGGCCCTTGCGCAGCACTCCGAACAATTCGGGGTGGGGCAAGCAGACCCGGTTTTCGTCACCCGCTGCGGGATCGCGGTCGAACGTGAAGTGGCCCGAATGGCGGATCACCGCCTTGCCGTCCTTGAACACGCCCACCCGCAGCTTGGGGCCTTGCAGGTCGCAGAGCACCGCTACCGGGCGGCCCAGCGCCTTTTCAACCTCGCGGATCGCGGCGATGGTCGCGGCGTGGGTCTCATGATCGCCGTGGCTCATGTTGACGCGGAACGCATCGGCCCCGGCGCGCAGCAGCTTCTCGATCATCTCCGGGCGGCGGCTGGCCGGGCCCAGGGTGGCAAGAATCTTGACCTTGCGATCGCGCGGTTCGAATTTTGCCAAGGATTTGCCCTCCACTCTCGCCAGTCCCTATGGCAAAGCGGTAGCCAAGAAGGAAGGACACAGTCATGAGCTGCTCGGAAAATACGAATGCGGGCGCGGGCGATCCGCTCGAGACGCTCGACGATGCGATTGCCGCCGCTGCGTTCCGCCGCCTGGTCCGCCATTTGCGCCACCGCTCCGACGCGCAGAACATCGAACTGATGGGCCTTGCCGGGTTTTGCCGCAATTGCCTGGCCGATTGGATCCGCGACGCCGGCGCGCCCTTGACAAGGACGGCGCGCGCGAGGTGATCCACGGGATGCCGAGTGCGGAGTGGAAGGACCGGTTCCAGACCGAGGCGACGCCCGAGCAGATGGCTCGCATGGCGGAGAGCATGAAGAAGAATGCAACATCCTAGATCCTCTCCATTTTGCGCAGTCAAATGGGGAGGTGGCGCGCCGTAGGCGTGACGGAGGGGTATCGACGCCAGCCCCAGAAACCCCTCCGTCTCGCCCTGCGGACGATCCACCTCCCCATTTGTGGCATTCGCCAAAAACGGAGAGGATTCACGATTTCCACAGGCCTGGCTTTGCCCGAATCCCCAGCCCCGGCTATCCGCCCGGCCAAGCGATTCTCACTTCACCGGAGCATTCCCCCCATGGCCACCACCACCGACGACCGCCTGCGCCTGCTGATCGAGCGCGTCGAACGCCTCGAGGAAGAGAAGAAAGGCATCGCCGACGACATCCGCGACGTTTATGCCGAGGCCAAGGCAGTCGGCTATGACGCCAAGATCATGCGCCAGATCGTCCGCCTCAGGAAAATGAAGCCCGACGATCGGGCCGAGATGGAAACCATCCTTGATCTCTACAAGGCGGCACTTGGCCTTGGTTGACGCGCGGCCCAGCGTTCCTATCTCAAAGAAACCACAAGCTGAGAGAGGAACCACGATGATCTCCACCACCACCGCGCTGATCGAGGGCCGGCCGGTCCAGAAGTATCTCGGCATCGTCACCGGCGAAGTGATCGTCGGCGCCAACATCTTCCGCGACCTGTTCGCCGGGATCCGCGACATCGTTGGCGGGCGTTCGGGGTCCTACGAGAACATCCTCGGCGATGCCCGCCGTCAGGCCTTGGCCGAGATGGAAGCCGAAGCCACCAAGCTGGGCGGCAATGCGGTGATCGGGGTCGATCTCGACTATGAGGTGATCGGCGCCAACGGCTCGATGCTGATGGTCAGTTGCTCGGGAACCGCTGTGGTTGTCTGAACGCGGCGTCTCGGCTAGGGGGCGGGCCTGTTCCAATCCCTAGCTGCAAGACCCAACCAATGGCCGGCCATTCCAAATTCAAGAACATCATGCACCGCAAGGGCGCGCAGGACAAAAAGCGCGCGGGGCTGTTTTCCAAGCTCTCCCGCGAAATCACGGTCGCGGCCAAGATGGGCATGGCCGATCCGGACTTTAACCCGCGGCTGCGCGCGGCGGTCAATGCGGCCAAGGCGCAGTCGGTCCCCAAGGACAATATCCAGCGCGCGATCGACAAGGCCAGCAAGGGCGAAGGCGATAACTACGAAGAGATCCGCTATGAAGGCTATGGCCCGGGCGGGGTGGCGCTGATCGTCGAGGCGCTGACCGACAACCGCAACCGCACCGCCACCAATGTCCGCACCGCCTTCGCCAAGAACGGCGGCAACCTGGGCGCGAGCGGCGCGGTCAGCCACGGGTTCGAGCGGCTCGGGCTGATCGAATACGGGGCCAAGGCGGGCGACGAGGACAAGGTCCTCGAAGCCGCGATCGAGGCTGGGGCCGACGATGTCGAAAGCGACGAGGACGGCCACGCGATCTGGACTTCGGTCGAGACCCTGCACCCGGTCGCGCGCGAACTGGAAAAGGCGCTGGGCGAGGCCGTAGGGGTCAAGCTGGCGTGGAAGCCCGGGCTCAAGGCTGAAGTGGGTGAGGGCGATGCGGCGACGCTGCTCAAGCTGATCGACACCCTCGACGATGACGACGATGTCCAGGCGGTGTGGGGCAACTACGAGATCCCCGACGCGGTGATGGAAAAGCTGGGCTGATGCTTGGCTTGGCCGCGAAAGCGCTGCTCGCGGGCGCGCTGATCGTGGCCATTGCCGAGATCGGCAAGCGCCTGCCCACCGTCGCGGCGCTGGTCGCTTCGCTGCCGCTGGTCTCGGTGCTGGGGATGATCCTGCTGTGGCACGAGCGCCCCGATCCGGAAAACATGGCGGTCCATGCCGAGGCGACCTTCTGGTACGTGCTGCCCAGCCTGCCGATGTTCCTGGCGATCCCGGCGCTGCTGCGCGCGGGCGTGCCGTTCTGGCTGGCACTGACGGCAGGCTGCGCGCTGACGATCGCGCTCTACCTGGCGATGGCGCATTTCGGCCCGCGCTTCGGGGTCAGGCTGTAGCGTGCTGATCATCGGGCTCGATCCTTCGCTGACCTGCACCGGCTGGGGGATCGTCGCCAAGAGCGGCAACCGGCTCAGCCACGTTGCCAACGGCCAGGTCAAGACCGACCCCAAGGCCTCGCTGCCCGAACGGCTGGTCACGCTCGACCGCGAGTTGACCGACGTGATCCTGCACCACCGGCCGGACACTGCTGCGGTCGAGGAAGTGTTCGTCAACAAGAACCCGCAGTCGACGCTCAAGCTGGGGCAGGCCCGAGGGGTCTGCCTGCTCGCCCTGGCTCGCGCCGGGCTGCCGATCAGCGAATATGCCACGCGACTGGTCAAAAAGGCGATTGTCGGCACCGGCGCGGCCGAGAAGGCGCAGGTCCAGGCGATGCTGCGGGTGCTGCTGCCGGGGGTCAAGCTGGCGGGAGCCGATGCGGCCGATGCGCTGGCGGTGGCGATTGCCCATGCGCATCTACTCAGCTGAGTTCGCACTGCGACGAGCTCCACTTGCTGCGAAGTCTCGCTCCCTCCCGACGGAGGGGTTGGGGGTGGGCTCGCGGCGATCAGATCGCAGTGGGGCGGGCTTGCGCACCTCGCCAGCGCAGTGCATAGGAACAAACCATGATCGCCCGCCTCTCCGGCACGCTTGACGATTTCGGCCCCGACTGGGCGGTGATCGACGTCGGCGGGGTCGGCTACCTGGTCCACTGCAGCGCCAAGACCCTCGACGCGCTTGGGCCTCGGGGCGAGCGGGTGACGGTCCACACCGAACTGCAGGTCAGCGAGAACGACATGCGCCTGGTCGGCTTCGCCAGCGGCGCGGAGCGTGAATGGTTCCGGCTGCTTACCGGCGTGCAGGGGGTAGGCAGCAAGATGGCGCTGGCGGTGCTTTCGGCGCTGGCGGTGGAGGACCTAGCGCGGGCCTGCGGTGCCGGTGACGCCGCGATGGTGGCGCGGGCGCAGGGGGTTGGGCCCAAGCTGGCGGGGCGGATCGTCAATGAATTGAAGGACAAGGCCGGGGCGATGCCGGGGGTTGCCGGGGTGGCTATCGCGACAGTGCCGACAGGCTCGGCCAGCGCAGATGCGGTTTCAGCGCTCCAGAACCTGGGATTCAAGCCCAATGTCGCGACGCTGGCGGTGGCCCGGGCGATGGAGGAGCTGGGCGAGGGTTCAGAACTTAACGCGCTGGTGCGGGTGGCACTGAAGCGGGCGGCGGGGTGAGTTCCTATGAATGGTCGACAAATCCCTACGGATATGTATGTTATTCCTATGGCACAGCTCAACGTCACCATTCCGCCCGCCCTGCGCTCCTGGGTCGATCACCGCGTGGCCGAGGGCCGCTACACCAGCGCCAGCGATCTGGTGCGCGATCTGCTCCGCAAGGATCAGGAAGCCGCAGAGGAAGAGGCCGAATGGCTGCGCGGTCTGATCGCCGAAGGGCTGGCTTCGGGCAGACTCAACCAACGCCCTGAGGATGTGTTGCGTGAGATAATTGCCGAATATCCCGCAAGAAATGGCTGAACTTGACCTTAGCCCGGCGGCGCGCGCCGATCTGTTCGAAATTCGTGTCTACAGCGTTGATCAATTTGGCGTCGCGGTCGCCGACAGCTACTTTCTTGGCTTTGATGAAGCCTTTGCACTCTTGCGGGAGCATCCGATGGCCGGAGTTGCGCCCGCGCCGATCTGGGCAAAGGCATTCGCTGCCTGATCCATCGCCGCCACCGGATTTTCTACCATATCGATGGCGATACGGTCGTGATCGTGCGGATCGTGCATCACGCAAGGGATGCGCGGCGGGCATTGAAGGGGACGGCACGGTGAACACTCTTGATCTGCCCAATGGCTGCGAAAACTTGTTTCAGGATCATCGTGACGCTTTTCGGAATTCAGCAAGAGATCAGCGAGGAGCACGAGTGATCTAGCATAGTGGGTATCGGCATCTGTTGCTGACGGCGTTCATTGACATGTGATCCGGTTTCTGATCTGACAACGCTCGAAGATGAACGTCCAAGAGTTGTCGCAAGTGCACCGGAGAAGTCGATCGAGCATGACATTGGCGCAAACGATGCAAATCGTTGCATCTCCATACGGATCTGGCGGCGGAAGCGATTGAGGCAGTCATTCGGTCGCATCGGAGGCGCGTGGCAATGCTGACTGAGCCAGCCAGGTCACGCTTCGATTTGGACCAGTGATTGTCCTGAGCGGATCGCAGCACCCGAATGACCGATAACCCCCACCTCACCCCGCAGCGCCAGCCCGAAGACGCTGACGCTGCCTTGCGCCCGAAAACGCTCGCCGAATTCGTCGGGCAGGTCGCCGCCAAGGACAACCTCTCCGTCTTCATCGAGTCCGCGCGCAGCCGCCGCGAGGCGATGGACCATGTGCTGTTCTTTGGCCCGCCCGGGCTCGGCAAGACCACGCTGGCGCAGATTGTCGCGCGCGAGCTGGGGGTGGGGTTTCGCTCGACCTCCGGCCCGGTGATCGCCAAGTCGGGCGATCTTGCGGCGTTGCTGACCAATCTTGAACCCGGTGACGTGCTGTTCATCGACGAGATCCACCGGCTCAATCCGGTGGTCGAGGAAATCCTCTACCCGGCGATGGAGGACCGCGCGCTCGATCTGATCATCGGCGAGGGGCCCTCGGCGCGTTCGGTGCGGATCGATCTGCCGCCGTTCACGCTGATCGGCGCGACCACCCGCGCCGGGCTGCTGACCACGCCGCTGCGTGACCGTTTCGGGATTCCGGTGCGGCTCAATTTCTATACGATTGAAGAGCTTGAACGGGTGGTGACGCGCGGCGCCGGGCTGCTCGGGATCGGCATCGAGGCGCAAGGCGCGCGCGAGATTGCGCGGCGGGCGCGGGGGACACCGCGGGTTGCCGGACGGCTGCTGCGGCGGGTGCGCGACTTTGCCCATGTCGCCGGCAACGGCACGGTCACGCGCGAGATTGCCGACAATGCGCTGACCCGGCTTGAGGTCGACCAGCTCGGGCTCGATGCGATGGACCGGCGCTATCTGACCATGATCGCGGATATCTATCCGGGCGGCCCGGTCGGGGTCGAAACCCTCGCCGCGGGGCTCTCCGAACCGCGCGACACGATCGAGGATCTGATCGAACCGTTCCTGATCCAGCTCGGCCTGGTGGCGCGCACCGCGCGGGGGCGGATGCTCAATCCCGGGGCATGGAATCACCTCGGCCTGGCCCCGCCTTCAGGCAGCGCTGGGCCGCTATTCGATTCGGACGAAGCGGCCGAAAAATAGAGCAATGCCCGCAAGATCGTTTGCGAAGCGCCAGCATTCGGTTCCAGTTTGGGACAGGTCGCTCCTGCACCGCTAACTTTCGGCAGATTCTGCCCTGCGGGTCAGCGAAAACACGGTTAACCCCATTGTCGCTTTAACCTCTCTCTGTCCATTTGGCCCTACAGGGGTGTGCCGGTAGCAATGGTTGCCGGACTAGAAGCCCCCACATGAGGCAACAGAGAGCAAAAGCTTATGTCGGTTCGGATGGCCCTTGCAAAACTCATGGCGTACGCTGCTGGCGGCGCGGTGATCGGCGGCGGTGCAGTGCACGTGGCGGAAGCCCCGGCCGCGCAGACCCAATATGCCAAGCGCGCCAAGCGCGTCGCGGCAGCTCCGGTCAAGCGGGTCAAGGTTCGGCGGGTGGCGCAGGCCCAGCCCGCCCAGCCGCGCAAGATCCGGCGCGTGGTCAGCAAGACCACCACTTGCGCCGCACCCGCGCCGCAGCAGCTGGCGATGGTTCCCTACATGCCCCCCCTGCCCCCGCAGCCAATGCCAGATAGCGGCGGCGGCGGCCAGACGGTGATCGTCGGCGGCTCGGGCGGAATGGGCTTTGGCGGCGGCTTTTTTGGCGGCTTCTTCGGCGGATCGAGCGGCGGCGGCGGCGGTTCTGTGGTGGTCACCTCGACCACCACCGGCGGGATCACCAGCTCCAGCTCGGGCGGATCGTCCTCGACGTCTTCGGGCGGCAGCTCGACCACCACTGGCGGGGTTTCAACCTCGACCGGCGGCGTCGCGTCCAGCTCGACCACATCGACTGGCGGAGTTTCGACTTCCACTGGCGGGGTTTCGACCTCGACTGGCGGGGTTTCCACCTCAACCGGCGGGGTTTCAACCTCGACCGGGGGCGTATCGACTTCAACCGGCGGCGTCACCAGCACGACCTCGACCACTTCGGGCAATGTCACCAGCTCGAGCAGCAGCTCGTCGTCGTCGAGTTCGTCTTCGTCCAGCTCCTCGTCTTCTTCGGGTTCGTCGAGCTCGTCGGGCGGACAGACTTCTGGCGGTCATTCCTCGGGCGGGCACAGCTCGGGCGGGGCAACCAGCACCACTTCGGGCGGTTCGTCGGGTTCCAGCTCGTCGGGTGGTTCGTCGAGCGGCGGTTCGTCATCGAGCGGTGGTTCGACCTCGGGTTCCAGCTCCTCGTCAGGCTCCAGTTCAACCTCGGGTTCGAGCTCGTCCTCGGGCGGTTCGACAACCGGCGGTTCGACCTCGACTGGATCAACCTCGGGCGGTTCCACTTCGGGCAGCAGTTCGTCGACCGGCAGCACTTCGTCTTCGTCCTCGACCAGCTCGTCGACCTCCAGCTCGACCAGTTCGTCAAGCTCGGGCGGGTCGACCACCAGCAGCTCCACGGGCGGTACGGATGTGCCGGCGCCGCCGATGCTGCTGCTGTTCGGCGCTGCCGCGGCCACCGTGCTCGGTCGCCGTCGTCTGGCGAAAAAACAGGACAAGGCCTGAAAGTTTCCGGCAGCAATGCCAGAATGGGGGGAAGGGGCGGTCCGCAAAGGCCGCCCTTTCTGCGTGTGCCTTAGCCGTTCGGCCTGGCGCCGCGCACCCAGTCCTTGCCGAGCGCCTCTGTGCTGACCAGGTCAGACAGCTCCCAGACATTGCCATAGCCATAACCGTGCAAGTTGACGAAGGTCGGGATGTTGAGCGCCATGTCGACCCGCTTGGTCACTACGGGCGCGCGGTTGTCGGTGAAATTGTTGTTGCAATAGATGTAGATCGGCCGGCCCGGGTGCTTGCCGATCACCTCGCGCAGCGCCGCGTCGGTGAAGTCGCTGAACGGCAGGTTGACCGCGCCCTTGATATGGCCCTGGCGGAAAGCGGTCTCCGAACGGGCATCGAGCAGCAGCGCATTGTGGCTTCGCGCTGCCTTGCGGAACTCGGCCCAGGGCAGGCGATGCGCCTCGCGCACCGGCTCTAGCTGCTGGGCGAGCCGGAGGAATCCAGCGTAATCGACTTGCGGGTTGGCGGTCTGCGCGGCGGCTGGGACGCTAAGCGCGAGGGCAAGCGCGGTGAACAGCAGGCGGGGCATGGCGGGACTCCCGTTGGTGGCAACGGGTGGGAGGCTGCGCCTCGCCTGCTGAAAGCGGGATGAACGGGTGGCTTAGCTCGCCAGCTTCCTCAGCACGTACTGCAAGATCCCGCCGTTCATGAAGTATTCGACCTCGTTGGCGGTATCGATCCGGCATAGCGCGGTGAAGGTGAAGCTGGCTGCCGTCCTGGCGGGTGACCTCCACTATCACGTCCTGGCGCGGGGTCAGGCTGGCCACGCCCAGAATTGTATAGGTGCAATCGCCGTCCAGCCCAAGGCTTTCCCGGCTCTCACCGTCCTTGAACTGCAGCGGCAGCACCCCCATCCCGACCAGGTTGCTGCGGTGGATCCGCTCGAAACTCTCGACGATCACCGCGCGCACACCGAGCAGGTTGGTGCCCTTGGCTGCCCAGTCGCGCGAGCTGCCGGTGCCATATTCCTTGCCCGCGACCACCACCATCGGCGTGCCGTCGGCCTTGTGCCGCATCGCCGCGTCGTAGACCGGCATGACCTCGCCGTTGTAGCGGCTCATCCCGCCTTCGACGCCGGGGACCATTTCGTTGCGGATGCGAATGTTGGCGAAGGTGCCGCGCATCATCACCTCGTGGTGCCCGCGCCGCGCGCCGTAGCTGTTGAAATCGGCCTTGGCGACCTGGTGCTCGAGTAGCCATTCGCCAGCCGGGCTGTCGGCCTTGATGTTGCCCGCGGGGCTGATGTGGTCGGTGGTGATCGAATCGCCCAGCACCAGCAGCGGCTTGGCCTCGATGATGTCCTGCACCGGCGCCGGGGTCATGGTCATGCCCTCAAAATAGGGCGGGTTGGCGACATAGGTGCTGCCCGCGCGCCACTGGTAGGTTTCGCTGCCGGTGACATTGATCGCCTGCCAGTGCGCGTCGCCCTTGTAGACATCGGCATAGCGCGCCTGGAACATCGCCCGGTCGACGCAGGCGTTCATGGTGGTGGTGACTTCCTCGTTGCTCGGCCAGATGTCGCGCAGGAACACGTCCTGGCCGTCGCTGCCCTGCCCGATCGGAGTGGTGGTGAAGTCCTCGATCACCGTGCCCTTGAGCGCATAGGCGACCACCAGCGGCGGCGAGGCGAGGAAATTGGCGCGGACATCGGGGCTGACCCGGCCCTCGAAATTGCGGTTGCCGCTGATCACCGCGGCGGCAACCAGGTTGTTGGCGTGGATCGCCTTGCTGATCGGCTCGGCCAGGGGTCCGGAATTGCCGATGCAGGTGGTGCAGCCATAGCCGACCAGATTGAACCCGATGTCGTCGAGGTGCGGCTGGAGCCCGGCCTTGACCAGATAGTCGGTCACCACCTGGCTGCCGGGGGCAAGGCTGGTCTTGACCCAGGGCTTGGGCCGCAGTCCGAACGCGTCGGCCTTCTTGGCGACCAAGCCGGCCGCAACCATCACGCCCGGGTTCGAGGTGTTGGTGCAGCTGGTGATCGCGGCGATCATCACGTCGCCGTCGCCGATGTCGAAGTCCTTGCCCTCAACTGCAACGCGCTGGTTGGCCTTCTTGTAGGTCTCGGCCATATCGGCGGCGAAGACGTCGTCGACCTCGGTCAGATCGACCCGGTCCTGCGGGCGCTTGGGCCCGGCGAGCGAGGGGACGACGCTGGCCATGTCGAGCGACAGCGTGCTGGAGAACACCGGATCGGCGGCCGCCGGATCAATCCAGAAGCCCTGCTCGCGGGCATAGGCCTCGACCAGCGCGATCTGGCTTCCTCGCGCCCGGTCAGGCGCAGGTAATCGAGCGTCTGGTCGTCGATCCCGAAGAACCCGCAAGTGGCGCCGTATTCGGGCGCCATGTTGGCCAATGTCGCACGGTCGGCGAGGCTGAGCGAAGCGAGGCCGGGGCCGTAGTATTCGACGAAGCGCCCGACCACGCCGTGCTTGCGCAGCATGTTGGTGGCGGTCAGCACCAGATCGGTGGCGGTGACGCCCTCGCTCAGCCGCCCGGTCAACTTGAACCCGACCACTTCGGGGATCAGCATCGACACCGGCTGGCCGAGCATCGCCGCCTCGGCCTCGATCCCGCCGACGCCCCAGCCGAGCACGCCCAGGCCGTTGATCATGGTGGTGTGGCTGTCAGTGCCGACGCAGGTGTCGGGATAGGCAACGGTGGCGCCGCTCTGGTCGGTGCTGGTCCAGACCGTCTGGGCGATATTCTCAAGGTTGACCTGGTGGCAGATGCCCGTGCCGGGGGGCACCGCGTAAAAATTGTTGAGCGACTTCGATCCCCACTTGAGGAAGTCATAGCGCTCCATGTTGCGGTGGTATTCGATCTCGACGTTCTGCTCGAAGGCCTTGGGGTGGCCGAACTCGTCGACCATCACCGAGTGGTCGATCACCAGGTTGACCGGGACCAGCGGGTTGATCTTGGAGGTATCGCCGCCCAGCTTGGCAATCGCATCGCGCATCGCCGCCAGATCGACGACGCAGGGCACCCCGGTGAAGTCCTGCAGCAACACCCGGGCCGGACGGTACTGGATCTCGTTCGAGGACTCCGTCGGGTTGTTCTGCCAGTCAGCCACCGCCTGGATATCGGCGGTGGAGACGGTGAAGCCGCCGTCCTCGAAGCGCAGCAGGTTTTCCAGCAGGACCTTCATGCTGAACGGCAGGCGGCTGATATCGCCGAGCTTGGTCGCGGCCTTTTTCAGCGAGTAATAGGCATAGGCCTTGCTGCCAACCGTGAGCGTGGAACGAGTGCCGAGCGTGTCCTGTCCGACCTGGGTCATGGGCTTGAAATCTCCTGTTGAGCGCCCGCCGCGCGCGATATCTCGCGGCTGCGGCAGGTCGGGCTATCGGCGCCGCCGATGCGCGGGAATAGGGGCGGCGTCAAGGGGGAGTCGGCCGAATGCGGAGGGGTTGGCGCGTGGGCTTCGACAAGCTCAGCCTGAGCGGGAATGTGGATTTAAGCCAACCCCCGCTCATCCTGAGCTTGTCGAAGGATCAAAGCGCGGTCTGCTCGGTGTGCTTCCTCGCCGCGATCAGGCAGCCACCGACGATCAGCACCACTCCGCCCAGCGTTGCCGCGGTTACCGCCTCGTCAAACATCGCCCAGCCCAGGATCGCGGCCCAGATGAAGGCGGTATATTCGATCGGCAGCAGCGCCTGGGCTTCGGCCCGGCCATAGCCCCAGCTGATCAGCATCAGCGAAACCATCGCCAGCACCGCTCCGCCGCCAATATTGATCATGGCGCCGGCCCCGGGCACCACCAGCCACCACGGCGCAAACAGAGCCAGGAACAGGCCGACAAACACGGTCTGGAACGTGGCCACTTCCTGCGGGCTCGCCATCTGGGCCTGGCGCCGCTGGAGGATCAGGTTGAAGGCATAGAGCACGGCGGAAATCAGGATTGCCGCGATCCCCAGCAAGTCATCGTCGCTGAAATCCGCCTCGCCGATCCGCCCGGCGCCAATCACCAGGACCCCGGCGAAACCGAGCAACGAGCCGGCGATAGCGCGCCGCCCGATTTCCTCGCCCAGCATCACCGCGGCAAGATAGAGCGCGATCAAGGGGGCGATGAACGACAGCGCGATGGCTTCGGCCAGCGGCATCCGGACCAGGCCCCAGAAGAACGCCGTTGCCATCGCCGCGCTGATCGCGCCGCGCAGCGCGTGGAGCCGCAGCGCCGGCCGGCCCGGCCAGCCGCCGCCGCTTGCCAGCCACACCGGGGCCATGATCACCAGCCCAACCGCCGAGCGCCACAACATCGCGTTGTAGGCGCCCACCGCCAGGCTCGCGTTCTTCATCAGCGCGTCCATCAGCGAAAAGGTCGCCATCCCGGCGATCACCGCCAGGAACGGCATGGCGTGGTGGTGTCTGATTCGGCGGAGGCATGGCTTCCCTTATACATCCCAACAATCTGAACCCAAAGCGCCCCTCCCCGTTGGGGAGGGGTTGGGGGTGGGGGTTCCGGGCCAGCGTGGACGCGCGACCTTTGGCCGCGCTCCCCCATCCCCGACCCTTCCCCGCTGGGGAAGGGGGAAGTCAGTCAGGCTCATCGCGGTTTGGGACTACAGTGTCTTGATGATGCCCGAGAAGTCCATGCCGCCGTTCCCTGCCGCAGCAAAGGCCTCGTAAAGTTCTTCGGCCCGCGCGCCCGATCGGCACCTTGGCTCCGGCGCTTTTGGCGGCTTCCATCGCCAGCTTGAGATCCTTGAGCATCAGCGCGGCGGCGAACCCGCCCTGATAGCCGTTGTCGGCCGGGCTAGTCGGGCCGACCCCGGGAACCGGGCAATACGATGTCATCGACCACGACTGGCCCGAGGCCTTGGAGGAGATGTCGTAGAAGGTCTGCAAGTCCAGCCCGAGCTTGTCGGCGAGCGCGAAGGCCTCGCAAGTGGCGATCATCTGCGAGCCGAGGATCATGTTGTTGCAGATCTTGGCGGCCTGTCCGGCGCCCGAGCCGCCGGCGTGGATCACCGCCTTGCCCATTGCGCTGAGGATCGGCTCGGCGCGGGCAAAAGCGGCGTCGCTGCCGCCGACCATGAAGGTCAGCGTCCCGGCATTGGCCGCGCCGATCCCGCCCGAGACCGGAGCATCGACCATGTCGTGGCCCGCCTTGGCGGCGGCTTCACCAACCCGGCGCGCGGTGTCGACGTCGATTGTCGAGCAATCGAGCAGCAACGCGGAAGTCGGCGCCTGGCCAAGCACGTCGGCGGTGTAGACGCTCTCGACGATCTTGCCGTTGGGCAGCATCGAGACCACTGCCTCGGCGCCCTGCACCGCCTCGCGAACCGAAGTGTAGGTGGCGCAGCCGTTCTCGGCCGCGCGGGCCAGAGCCTCTTCGGCGAGATCGAAGGCATGGACATCATGCCCAGCCTTGACCAGGTTCGCGGCCATGCCGCCGCCCATGTTGCCGAGGCCGATGAAAGCGATTTTCATGTTACTTCCCCGTCCATACCCCTGCCCGCTTTTCGATGAACGCGGCCATGCCCTCGGCCTTGTCCGCGGTCGCGGTCAGCACCTGGAAGATCCGGCGTTCGGTCACGATCCCTTGGTCGAGCCCGGTCTCGAACGCGGCGTTGACCATTTCCTTGTTGGCGATAGTTGCGAGCGGCGGCATTGCGGCGATCTCGGTCGCGGTCTTGATCGCCTCTTCCACCAGCGAAGCGAGCGGCACGACCCGCGCGACCAGACCCGAACGCTCGGCCTCCTCGGCGCCCATCATCCGGCCCGGTCAGGCACATTTCCATCGACTTGGCCTTGCCGATTGCCCGCGTCAGCCGCTGGCTGCCGCCCATCCCCGGCGCCACGCCGAGCTTGATCTCGGGCTGGCCGAACCGCGCATTTTCCGAAGCGATGATGAAGTCCGCCATCATCGCCAGTTCGCAGCCGCCGCCCAGCGCAAAGCCGTTGACCGCGGCGATCCACGGCTTGCGGGTGGTCTTGACCAAGTGGCTGGTCCAGCGGCTGAAGAAGTCGCCCGCATAGAATTCGGCGGCGCTCTTGTCGGCCATTTCCTTGATGTCGGCGCCGGCGGCAAAGGCCTTCTCGCCCGCCCCGGTCAGCACCGCGCAGCGCTGCCCCGGATCGGCTTCGAAGGCGGCGAAGGCCGCGATCAGTTCCTCGAGCACTCCGGAATTGAGCGCGTTGAGCGACTGCGGCCGGTTGAGCGTGATCAGCGTGACCGCATCGCGCTGTTCGACCAGGATCGTTTCGTAGCTCACAACGGTTTCCATTCTTCGTTTTCGGGGAGCGGGGCGAAGATGCTGTCTATCAGTTCGTCGCTAACGCCTTCGGGGGTGGCGGGGTCCCACTTCGGGTCCATGGTCTTGTCGACGATCACTGCGCGCACGCCCTCGGCAAAGTCGGGGCGGGTCAGGACGCGGCTGGCGATGCGGTATTCCATCACCATGTTGGCGGCGAAGTCGGCGCACTCCAGACTGTCATGCAATTGCCGCAGCGCGACCTTGCAGGTCTGCGGGCTCTTGGTGTGCAGGGTGGCGAGTTCCTTTGCAGCCCAGTCGCTGTCGTCGGCCTCGAGGCTAGCGAGAATGTCCTCATAGCGGTCCGAGGCGAAGTGCCGGGCGATCTGCGCGGCGTTGTCCTCGATCCGGGCATGCGGCGGGGTAACCGCCAGCGCGGCGAGGACTTGTGCCGGATCGTGGCCGTGGGCGATCCGCTGCCTTGGCCTCGGCTAGCGCCTCGTGCGGCAGGTAATGGGTGGCAAGCCCGGTCCACAGGCACTCCGCACCGTCAAGCCGCGCGCCGGTCAGCGCCAGGAACGGTCCCATCCGGCCCCTCAGGCGCGAGAGGTGCCAGCCGCCGCCGACATCGGGGAACAGCCCGATCCCGGTTTCGGGCATGGCGAAGCGGGTGTTCTCGGTGGCGACGCGGAACTTCGCCGGCTGGCTGATCCCGACGCCCGCCGCCCATGGTGATCCCGTCGATGAAGGCCACCACCGGCTTGGGATAGGTCATCAGCAGGTGGTTGAGCTGGTATTCCTCATAGAAGAACTGCCGCCCCGAAACCCCGCCGTCGTTGAGCGCGGAATTGCGCAGGAAGGCGATATCGCCCCCGGCGCAAAAGCCGCGGCCTTCGGCATGATCGATGATCACCGCCTTGACTGCGGGATCGTCGCGCCAGGCCAGCAGCGCTTCGGTCATCGCGTGGTCCATCGCTTGGGTCAGCGCATGGATCGCCTTGGGGCGGTTGAGCGAGAGGAACCCGGCGGCGCCTTCGATGCGGGAGATCAGTTCATCGGTCATTGGCGCAGCAGGTCCCGGCCGACAATCATTCGCATCACCTGGTTGGTCCCCTCTAAAATTGAATGGACGCGCAGATCGCGCCAGAACCGTTCGATCGGGTAGTCCTTGAGATAGCCATAACCACCGAACAGCTGCAACGCCTGGTTGACGATCTCGCTGCCGCTGTCGGTGGCGAGCCGCTTGGCCATCGCCGAAAAGCGGCTCTTGTCGGGTGCCCCGGCGCTGACCTTGCAGGCCGCGAGATAGAGCAGCGCCCGCGCCGCCTCGAGGTCGGTGGCCATGTCGGCGAGCATGAACTGGGTGTTCTGGAAATCGGCGATCGGCTGGCCGAACTGCTGGCGGTCCTTGGTATAGGCAATCGCCTCGTCAAGGCAGCGCTGCGCCCCGCCGAGCGAGCAGGCGCCGATGTTGAGCCGCCCGCCATCCAAGCCCGCCATGGCGAAGCGGAAGCCCTCGCCCTCGGCGCCGACGCGGTTGGCCACCGGCACGCCGGCAGTCCTCGAACACCACCTGCGCGGTCGGGCTGGCGTTCCAGCCGAGCTTTTTCTCGGGCGCGCCGAACGAGAGGCCGGGGGTGTCCTTCTCGACCACCAGGCAGGAAATGCCCTTGGCGCCGTTGTCGCTGGTGCGGACCATGCAGACGTAGATGTCGTTATAGCCGGCGCCGCTGATGAACTGCTTGGTGCCGTTGAGGACGTAATGGTCGCCGTCCAGCCGCGCGGTGGTCTTGAGCGCGGCGGCGTCCGAGCCGCGAGCCGGGTTCGGTCAGGCAATAGCTCGCGATCTTTTCCATGCTGACCAGCCCTGGCAGGAACCGCGCCTTGAGCTCGGCCGAGCCAAAGCAGTCGATCATCCAGGTCGCCATGTTGTGGATCGAGATGTACGAGCTGGTCGCCGGGCAGCCATAGGCCATCGCCTCCATGATCAGCGCCGCTTCCAGCCGCCCCAGCCCGATCCCGCCGTTCTCCTCGGAAACATAGATCGCCCCGAACCCCAGTTCCCCGGCGGCCTTCCAGACCTCGACCGGATAGTGGCTGTCCTCGTCCCACTTCGGCGGCGAAGGGCGTGATCCGGTCAGCGGTGAACTTGCGCGCCATGTCCTGGATCGCAAGCTGGTCATCGGTGAGGGCGAATTGATCGGTCATGGTTTGGCGGTCTCTTTCAGAACCCGGCGCTCGAACAAGTGGGATATCACGGATTCGCCCATCCACAGGGGCGAGAGTGGTGGATCAATGTTCTTTTCCCAAGCGAGCGAGCCGGTCAAGGTTCCGGCGGCAAATGGCACATCGGGAAAGGCCTTGCCCAGCGGGTCGCGATACGCCGTGTCCGCCGAAATGATGGTCCAACCATCGCGCCGCAGCTCGGTCACCAGATCGCCGATGAACAGCGCGGCAAGGTCGGTCTCGTGGAGCAGCAACATGTGCGCGGGCGAACGGCCCAGCGTGCCGCGCGCCATCCGCTCGTGGTAATCAACCGCGCTCAGATGCATTTGCAGATAAAGCCGGCGCAGCGCCCCCATGTCCATCGGCTTGCCGACTTTGGCAGCATCTATGGTGAGCTGCTCAAGGTGCCAATCATTCCCATCCACCGTGACATAGCCATTGCGCAAACCGCGCGCGGCGAGACCAGCGCGGACATCATCACGCTTGGTCTTGTCGTCGCCACCTTCGAACAGATAAGGAAAGCGGAACCACGGGCGATAGCCGGGGCGGCCTTTGAGCCAGGCCTCACCCTTGTCGATATCGGCCAGATATTCCGCTGCGGTTAGCTGACGCAGATGAGGGTGGGAGAACGAATGGTTGGCGATCAGATGACCGGCCGCAACATAGGCGGAGATTCGCGTTTCGCCGCCCGCACTATCGGGGTTCTCGAGCTTTCCCGGATTTACGAAAAACACCGCCTGCCGAACTTTTGACTGTCGCAAGGCAGCAATCAGCCGCTGGCTTCGTTCTTCTTGCGTGAAGAACGCCCCGGCTTTGCGGGGGACATCGTCAAACGACAACGCGATCCGCTTGCTGGCCAAAACCGGCGAAGCCCATAGTAGCGACACGAGAATGCAGATGCGCAGCAGCATCTGGCCTTACCCCATCGTCGGAATGACGAACGCGTTTGAGCCATCGCCGCCGCCATCGGGCCAGCGCGCGGTGATCTTCTTCTTCTTGGTCCAGAAGCTAATCCCGTCCATCCCGTACTGGTCGGTATCGCCGAAGCCCGAGCGTTTCCAGCCGCCGAAGCTGTGGTAGGCGACCGGGACCGGGATCGGGACGTTGATCCCGACCATGCCGACATTGACCCGCGCGGCAAACTCGCGCGCAGCGTGGCCGTTGCGGGTGAAGATGGCGACGCCGTTGCCATACTGATGTTTGCTGGGCAGCGCGATCGCTTCCTCGAAATCCTTGGCGCGGACGATCTGCAGCACTGGTCCGAAGATCTCGTTGTGGTAGCTGTCCATTGCCGGGGTGACCCGGTCGAGCAGCGTCGGGCCGACGAAATAGCCCTGCTCATGCCCCTGCAGCGAGTAGCCGCGACCGTCGATCACCAGCTCCGAACCCTCGTCGACCGCCTTGGCGATCCAGCGCTCGATGCTGGCTTTGTGCTGGGCGGTGACCACCGGGCCGTACTGCGCGTCAGGGTCGGTCGAGATGCCGATCTTGAGCGCTTCGATCGCCGGGATCAGCTTGGCGCGCAGCCGCTCTGCGGTGTCCTCGCCCACCGGCACCACCACCGGCAGCGCCATACAACGCTCGCCCGCCGAACCGAACGCCGCACCGCAGAGATCGCCAACCACCTGGTCAAGATCGGCATCGGGCATGACGATCCCGTGGTTCTTGGCCCCGCCCATTGCCTGGACGCGCTTGCCGGCCGCGACCCCGCGGTTGTAAACGTAGTGAGCGATGTCCGACGAGCCGACGAAGCTGATCGCGCTGATCGCCGGATGATCGAGGATCAGATCGACCATTTCCTTGTCGCCGTGGACCACCTGGAAGATGCCTTCGGGAAGGCCTGCCTCGAGGAACAGTTCGGCCAGCCGCACCGGGACCGAAGGATCGCGTTCGCTGGGCTTGAGGATGAAGGCGTTGCCGACGCTGGTTGCCACCGCGCCCATCCACAGCGGGATCATCGCCGGGAAATTGAACGGGGTGATCCCGGCGCCGATCCCCAGCGGCTGGCGCAGCGAATAGACGTCGATCCCGGGACCGGCGCCGTGGCTGTAATCGCCCTTGAGCACGTGCGGCAGGCCGCAGCAGAATTCGACCACTTCGAGCCCGCGCTGGATATCGCCCTTGGAATCGGCGATCACTTTGCCGTGTTCGGCCGAAAGCATGCCGGCCAGCTCGTCCATGTTGGCTTCGACCAGGCGCTTGTAATCGAACATTACCCGCGCGCGGCGCTGCGGGTTCATCGCCGCCCAGGCCGGCTGCGCGGCCTGCGCCGCGGCAACCGCGCGCTCCAGCGCGTCCGCACTGCCCAGCACCACTTCGGCCTGCTGGCCGCCATTGTTGGGGTCCATCACTGCGGCGGTTCGGGTGGCGGTGAGGCCGGCAGTGCCGCCGACGATGAAGTGATCGATCATGCGCATCGGATGGATTCCTCTCGAGTCCCTTTGACCAGCGCCCTGCACCCGCTTCACCTTGCAGGCAAGCCGCAATTCTGCGATAGATGGCTGCAATTATGCAGGTAACCGACTGGAGCGACTTTCAGGCCTTTCTGGCCATTGCCCGCGCCGGCCAGCTGGGCCGCGCCGGCGCCGCGCTGGGGGTCGATGCGACCACCGCCGGACGCCGCCTGCGCCGGCTCGAAGCGCGGCTTGGCGCGACGCTGTTCGAGCAGACCCGCGAGGGACAGGTGCTGACCGAGGCGGGCGAGGCGCTGCTCGGGCGGGTCGAGGCGATGGCCCAGGCCGCCAGCGGGATCGCCGAGGGTGCGGGCGAGGGACTGGCCGGGACGCTGCGGATCAGCACTTCGGAAGGGTTCGGCTCGTGGTTTCTCGCGCGCCAGGTTCCGGCATTCGTCGCCGCGCATCCGGCCTTGACGCTCGATATCGTCGCCAGCAGCGGGTTCCTCAGCCTGTCGAAGCGCGAGGCCGACATCGCGGTAACGCTGTCGCGGCCCAAGGCCGGACCGGTGATTTCGCGCAAGCTTTCCGACTATGCGCTGCGGCTCTACGCCTCGCCGGCCTACCTTGCCGAGCATGGCGCGCCGCTGCGGCCTGCCGATCTCGCGCAGGGCTATCGGCTGGTCGGCTATATCCCCGACCTGCTCTACGATCCGACCTTGCGCTATCTCGACGAGATCCACCCCGGCCTGACCGCGAACCTGCGTTCTTCCAGCATCAATGCCCAGCTCCGCCTGCTGGCGGCGGGGGCAGGGATCGGGGTGCTGCCGTGCTTCATGGGCGATGCCGATCCGGCGCTGGTGGCGGTGCTGCCCGAGCGGCGGATCGTCCGTTCGTTCTGGCTGGTGACCCACAAGGACACCCAGAACCTGGCACGGATCAAGGCCGGCAAGGACTGGCTGACGAACAGCGTCCAGCGTCGCCGCGAGCTGTTGCTGCCGCCCGACTGACGAAAACTGTCATCACAACGATACCAAAAGGGCATAGGTTGGTGGCGCGACTTGGTGCTAGCCTGTTCAAACCGAACCAAGGGGAAAGGCGCATGACCGAACAAGCGAACCCCACCGGGCAAGAGCCCCCGCGCGGCGGCGATCTGGTCCGGCGGCATGCGCTGGTCACGCGGCTGTGGCACTGGACCAATGCGGTGACATTGGCGGTGATGCTGATGAGCGGGCTGATGATCCTCAACGCCCACCCGCGGCTCTACTGGGGCCACTACGGCGCCAACGCCGATGCGGCCTGGCTGGAACTTGCCAGCATGGAAGATATTGCCTTCCCCGGCTGGATCACCATTCCTTCGACCTACAGCCTGGCCGATGCGCGGCTGTGGCATCTCGCGTTCGCCTGGCTGCTGGTGCTGGCGCTGGTCGGCTATCTGCTGTGGGCGCTGTTCAAGGGCCACCTTAGGCGCCAGATCGTTCCGCGTCCGGCGGAACTCAGGCCGGCGCATCTCTGGCACGATATCAAGGAACACGCGCAGCTGCGTTTCCCGACCGGCGCGGCGGCGCTCAACTACAACGTGCTGCAAAAGCTCGCCTATGGCTCGGTGCTGTTCGTGCTGCTCCCCGGCGTGATCCTGACCGGGATGACCATGTCGCCCGGGCTCGATGCCGCGTTCCCCTGGCTGGTTGATATGTTCGCCGGGCGCCAGTCAGCGCGCTCGATCCACTTCATCTGCGCCTTCGGACTGGTCCTGTTTTTCGTGGTTCACATCATCATGGTGGTGCTGGCCGGCCCGATCAACGAGGTCCGCTCGATGATTACCGGGCGCTACCGCTTGCCCAAGGAACCGGAGGAAACGCCATGATTGTTTCGCGCCGCAAACTGCTCGGGATGGGTGCTGCCGGGGCCGGAGGCTTGCTGCTGGGCGGCTGCGACCAGCTGAACAAGGCCCCCGCCTTTCGCGGCGCCCTGATCGGCATGGAAGACCTGACCATGAGTTCGCAACGCCTGCTGATGGGCGATGCCCTGGCGCGCGAGTTCACCGAGGCGGAGATGTCGCCGGTGTTCAAGGCCAACGGCAATATCAAGGTCCGCGATCCCGCCTATCGCGCCCAGCTTGCACAGGGTTTCGCGCAGTGGGCTTTGCGGGTCGACGGTCTGGTCCGCCAACCGCTGACACTGCCATTGTCGGCGCTGCAGGCGATGCCTCAGCGGACCCAGATCACCAGGCATGATTGCGTCGAGGGGTGGAGCGCGATCGGCAAGTGGCAAGGACCGCAGCTGGGACCGATCCTGGCCCGGGCCGGACTGCTCCCCGCAGCGCGCTATGTGGTGTTCCATTGCGCCGATGTGCTGGAGGGCAAGCCCTATTACGAATTGATCGACCTGATCGACGCGTTCCATACTCAGACCATCCTGGCCTGGCGGATGAACGACCAGCCGCTGGCTGAGCCGCACGGCGCCCCGCTGCGCCTCAGGGTCGAACGCCAGCTGGGCTACAAGCAGGCGAAATGGGTGACGCGGATCGAACTGCGCGACAGCCTGTCAGGGCTCTACAAGGGCCGCGGCGGGTTCTGGGAGGATAACCGCGACTACGCCTGGTACGCCGGGATTTAGCTCAACACCACGGCACCCGCGGCCCATGCAGATAGGCGCGCGCCGCGCCGCTGGCGACCATGTCGTCGGCCAGCGACTGCACCGAACCATCGGGCCGCGCGCGCAGCAAGTGGCGCAGCTCGCGGCCATATTGATCGCGGACTACCGGCTCCGGACCGGCGAGAGTGAACGGCCCCTGGTTGACCAGCGTCAGCAGCTGCGTCGCTGCGGTCTGGCCAAGCCGCGCTTCCTCCTCGCAGCGCGAGGGGAACAGCTCGGGCGCGTCGATGCCGATGATCCGGATCGTCCGTGGTCCGAGCTTGATCGTGTCGCCATCGGGCACGCAATTGGCGCTGCCGCGCTGCCCGCAACGCACGAACTTCCCGGCGATCTGTTCGCTCGGCCCTTCGAGCATTTTCTTGTCGGCGATCTGCTGGTCGCCAAACCAGTACCACATCGCCGCCACCAGCAGTGCCGCGCCCAGCCACCATTTAAGCGCGTTCCAGAACCGCCGCGTGCGGCTCAGCCCTTGCCAGCGGTGGCTCGGCAGGACGCGGCCGTAGTTGCTGGAGCGAGTGGGCATGGGCCATGGGCTAAAGGCTCGCGACGCGCCCTGCAAGCAGCGCGCACCAGTCCGAGCGCCGCCCGCGCCAGGGTTCGGCCAGGCCTTCGCTGACCAATGCCGCGCCAAGGCTGCGACCGCCGCGCCGGACCACGCGCAAGGCGCGGCCATAGCGGTCGCTCGCGCGGCCCTCGATCGCGAGTGTGAAGTCACCGGCATTGAGCAGCGCAATCAGCCGCCGCGCCGCCTGCTGGCCCAACGCGCGCTCCTCGGTACAACCCGCTGCGTTGGTTTCGGGCGCGTTGATGTCAGCGATGCGGACTTTCTCGCCATTCAGCCAGAAAGTATCGCCATCGACGACGCAGGTGGTGCGGGGTCCCGAAGCGCAAAGCGCGAAGGCGGCGGCGAGGGTAAGCAGCTCCATGTCTGCCGAAAGACGGCGAGACGGGCACAGATTGTATCCGCAGAACTACGCGATTTCACTCGGAATCGGAGGATTAACTCCCCGATTACCGCGGGCTTCAGCCCAGACCGAGGAATAACGCAGCCAGCGCCGCGCTCATCAGGTTGGCCAGACTTCCGGCCGCCAGCGCCTTCAACCCCAGCCGCGCGATCTCCGGGCGCTGGTTCGGTGCCAGACTGCCAGTCACCGCCATCTGGATCGCGATCGAGCTGAAATTGGCAAAGCCGCACAAGGCAATTGTGGTGACGATCAGCGATGTCGGAGTGAAATTGTCCTTGAGGTCCTTGAGTTCACCAAAGGCAATAAACTCGTTTAGCACCAGTTTGGTCCCGAACAGGCTACCGGCCTGGCCCGCTTCGGCCCACGGCACCCCGATCAGGCTCATCACCGGAGCAAAAATCCAGCCGACGATCTGCTGGAACGACAGCTCGGGCTGGCCGATCAACCCGCCAATCCCGCCAATGATCCCGTTGGCCAGCGCCATCAGCGCGACAAAGGCCAGCACCATGGCGCCGACCATCACTGCCAGTTTGACCCCGGTCTGCGCACCATCGGCGGCGGCCATGATGATATTGGCGGGCTTCTCCTCGCCAAACTGGATCTCGCCGGTGACGTCAACCTCCTTGCCCAGGTCTTCGGGATTGTCGGGCATGATCAGCTTGGCCATCAGGATCCCGCCGGGGGCCGACATGAAGCTGGCGGTGATCAGATAGGGCAGCAGCGCCTTGGCTGCAGCATCGTTGCCCAGCGCGCTGACGTATCCAGCCATGATCGTCCCGGCCACCCCGGCAAAGCCCACGGTCATCACCAGGAACAGTTGCGAGCGGGTCAATCCGGCCAGGAACGGACGGATCACCAGCGGGCTTTCGCTCTGCCCGACAAAGATGTTGGCGGCTGCACTAAGCGATTCGACCCGCGAAATTCCGGTCACCAGCCGGATCGCCCCGCCGATCCACTTGATGATCAGTTGCATGATCCCAAGGTAATAAAGCACCGCGACCAGCGCGGCGAAGAAGATGATCGCGGGCAGCGCGCCGATCGCGAAGGAATAGACGAATGGCGGATCGGCCAGACCGCCGAACACCGCCTTGGTCCCGGCCTCGGAATAGCTCAGCAGCTTGAGGAACCCGGCTGACATGCCTTGCAACACCGACTTGCCGATCGGGGTCAGCAGCGCGAACACCGCGATCCCCGCCTGCAAGGCAAAGGCCGCGCCAACCACGCGGGGGCGGATCGCCTTGCGGTTGGCAGAGAGCAGCCAGGCGACGGCGAGGATCAGGGCCATGCCGACCAGGCTGATCAGATGTTGCATTGCCGATCATCTCCCCGGCGGTGGCGTTGCCGGGGTGGTAAAGCACTGCGGCGGCTGTGCAAGCTTCCTTGCCGTCCACTTCCCCAGCCCGTTAAGGCCCGCTAAGCCCGCCCCATGACCACTCCCGCCCCCGCGATCCCGCGCTCGCTGTTCGTCTTCTCGCTGCTTTACGGCGGCTTCGTCGTCCTTGCCGGGGTGATGGGTACCAAGCTGGCCTCGCTCGGGCACTGGCCGCTGCTGGGCGATCTGGCGGTGGAAAGCGGGATCTTTGCCTTCCTGCTGCTGGTGGTGCTCTCCAGCGCGGTCGCCGAGCAGCACGGCAAGGAAACCGCCGGCCGGCTGGTCAAATACGGCTTTATTCCACTGATCGCGGCGATGGTGATGCTGACGATTGTCATCAGACTGGTCCCCCCGGCGCCGTTCTGGGGCGATCAGGAAGCCTTCCAGCGGCTGCTTGGCCAAGGCGTGCGGATGCAGTTTGCCGGGTTGATCTCTTACGGCACCTCGCAGCTGCTCAACGTCTACCTGTTCTCGAAGCTGGCGGGCAGCGGCATCGGCAAGGGTGTGATGCTGCGCGCCTGGATTGCCTCGATGCTCTCGCAGACGGTCGATACGGTGCTGTTCATCTCAATCAGCTTTTACGGAACCGGATTGCCGATCGGCCAGATCATGGAAGGCCAGATCATCTCCAAGCTGGTGCTTTCGACGATCATGGTGCCGGTGCTGGTGGTGGCTTTCGTGCGGCTCGGGCGCTGGCTCGACCGCGAGGGTTGAGCGCAAAGCCAGCGACTGACCCTTTGACAGAGCTTCCTCAACCGGCAAGACAAGCACCATGACCGAAGAAGAAGAAAAGCGCCTCCACCGCCGGCGGTTCTACAAGGCCGAGCAGGAAGCCGAATTCGTCGAATCGCACGTTACCTCAACGGCGCAGACCCGCGATCCGGCCTATCGGCTGGCGTTCCGCGACACCGACTTCCTGCTGCGCGAGGAACTGCGCCCGGTGCGCTTTCAGCTTGAGCTGCTCAAGTGCGAGATGCTGCTGGAAGAGGCCAAGATCGGCTCGACCCTGGTGTGCTATGGCTCGGCCCGGATCCCCGCCCCCGATGCCTGCGAAGAGGCTTTGGCGGCGGCGACCACTCCCGAGAAGAAGGCAGTGATCGAGCGGCTGGTGGCGAAGGCGAAGTATTACGAGGAAGCCCGCAAGCTCGGCCATATCGCCTCAAGCTGCAACATCGTCGAGAAGGGGATGCGCCAGTTCGTGGTCTGCTCGGGCGGCGGGCCTTCGATCATGGAAGCCGCCAACCGCGGCGCGGTCGAGGCCGGGGCGGAGACGATCGGGCTCAACATCGTCCTGCCGCACGAGCAGGCCCCCAACCATTACGTAACCCCGCACCTCGCTTTCCAGTTTCACTACTTCGCGCTGCGCAAGATGCACTTCCTGCTCCGCGCCAAGGCGGTGGCGGTGTTCCCCGGCGGGTTTGGCACCTTCGACGAATTCTTCGAGCTGCTCTGCCTGATCCAGACCGGCAAGATGCGCCCGATCCCGATCCTGCTGTTCGGCAAGGAGTTCTGGGGCCGGATTGTCAATTTCGCGGCGCTGGCCGAGGAAGGGGTGATCAATCCGGAGGACCTCGACCTGTTCCACTTCGTCGAGACCGCAGAAGAAGCGTGGGCCAAGGTGGTGGAGTTTTACGAGCTTTAAATCCCTGGATCCTCCCCATTCTTTGGCGAATGCCACAAATGGGGAGGTGGATCGCCGAAGGCGAGACGGAGGGGTTTCTGCGCTGGCGTCAGAACCCCTCCGTCAGCCGCTTTCAGCGCCTGCTACCTCCCCATTTGCACTGTGTGAAAATGGAGAGGATCTAGAGTCGCACCGCCGCGTGGCCGAGCGGGCCGTGACCCTGGCCGAAGCCGGGGGCTGCGAGGAGCGCTGAGCGCACGAACTGGCGGGCGCGCTCTACGGCCATTTCCAGCGGCAGACCGGCGCCAAGGTATGTCGCAATTGCGCTCGACAAGGTGCACCCGGTGCCGTGAGTGTGCCTGGTGTGAATGCGGGTCGCGGCCATGACCTGCGGCAGCGTGCCGGGCAGGCAGAGTAGGTCCTCGACGCGATCACCTTCCGCATCGCCGCCCTTGGCGAGATAGGCCCGATTTCGCGCGGCCATGCCGTCATGACCGCCCAGAGCAGCAAATTCGGCGACGTTGGGAGTGGTCAGCGTGGCCAGGCGCATCAGCCGTTCAAACGCGGCGATGGTTTCGGCATCGGCCAGCGCTGCGCCGCTGGTGGCAATCATGACCGGGTCGAAGACGATCGGAACTGCGAGCGTTTCGAGCCGATCCGCGACGGCATGGGCAATCCCCGGCGAGCCCAGCATCCCGATCTTGATGGCGTCGCAACCAATGTCCGCCAGACAGGCCTCGATTTGTGCCGCAACCAGCTCCGCCGGCAGCACCTCCACCGCACTCACACCCAGCGTATTCTGCGCGGTCACTGCGGTGATCGCGGTCATCGCGTAGCCGCCGAGCATGGTGATGGTCTTGATGTCGGCCTGAATCCCGGCCCCGCCCGAGCTGTCCGAGCCGGCGATGGCGAGCACGCGCGGCGGGGGCATCAGCCCTTGAACTTCCGCACCACCGAAGGCGGGTGCTTGGCATGTAGATGCTCGGCCCGGGTCGGGCGATCGAGCAGTTCGCCGCCGCAATTGGGGCAGCGCTCGTCGAGTGCGTCGGCGCAGGGCGAGCAGAAGGTGCACTCGAAGCTGCAGATGAAGGCGCCGGGCAGGTCGGCGGGGAGGTCGACGCCGCACTTCTCGCAATCGGGGCGCATCTCAAGCATCGGCTGCCTCCTTGACCGCAGCGCAGATCGCATCGACCACCGCCGCGACCTCGCCCGCGTCGTCGCCCTCGGCCATGACCCGGATCACCGGTTCGGTCCCCGAGGGGCGGATCACCAGGCGGCCTTTGCCGGCGAGCTGGGCCTCGGCCGAGGCGATCACATCCTGCACGCGCGCATTCTCCAGCGGCTTGCCGCCCGCGAACCGCACGTTCTTCAGGAGCTGCGGCACCGGATCGAACAGATGCAAGAGCTCGCTCGCCTTCTTGCCCGACTGGACCAGCGCCGCCAGCACCTGCAGCGCCGCGACGGTACCGTCGCCGGTGGTGCCGTGATCGAGCAGGATCATGTGTCCCGATTGCTCGCCGCCGACATTGTAGCCGCCCGCTTTCATCGCCTCGAGCACATAGCGGTCGCCGACCTTGGCACGGATCAGTTCTAGGCCCTGCGCGGCCAGAAAGCGCTCCAGCCCGAGGTTCGACATCACTGTTGCCACCACCCCGCCGCCGCGCAGCTCACCGCGCGCCGCCAGCTGCGTGCCGATCAGCGCCATGATCTGATCGCCGTCGACGGTCTGGCCCTTTTCATCGACCACGATCAGCCGATCGGCATCGCCGTCCAGCGCGATGCCGATGTCGGCGCCGCTGGCCACCACGGTCTCCTTGACCAGAGCGAGGTGGGTTGAACCGCATTTGTCGTTGATGTTGATGCCGTTGGGATTGACCCCGACCGCGATCACTTCGGCGCCCAGTTCCCACATCGCCGACGGGGCAACCTGATAGGCCGCGCCGTTGGCGCAATCGACCACGATCTTCAAGCCGTCGAGCCGGATATCGTCGGGCAGCGAGCCCTTGACCGCGTGGATATAGCGGCCGCGGGCATCGTCGATCCGCCGCGCGCGGCCAATCTCCGCCGCCGGGGCAAGCTGCTGCTCCTCGCCCAGCATCTTCTCGATCGCCAGCTCGTCGGCATCGGAGAGCTTGAAGCCATCGGGACCAAACAGCTTGATCCCGTTGTCCTCATAGGGGTTGTGGCTGGCCGAGATCATCACCCCGACATCGGCGCGCAGCTCGCGGGTGAGCATGGCGATTGCCGGGGTCGGCAATGGCCCGGTCAGCACCACGTCCATCCCGACGCTGGTGAACCCCGCGACCAGCGCGTTCTCGATCATGTAGCCCGAAAGCCGGGTATCCTTGCCGATCACCACGCGGTGACGGTGGCTGCCCCGCAGGAACCGGCGGCCCGCGGCCTGGCCAACCTTCATCGCCACCGCCGCGGTCATCACCCCGGCGTTGGTCTTGCCCCGAATCCCGTCGGTGCCGAAATATTTGCGTCCCATACCGGCCCTCAAACACCCATTCGCTCGAGAAATTGCTATGTCGCGCCGCGCCGCTAAAGTCACCCCCGCAAACGAGGTTCGGGGTGAGCAACAATGACAAAGCGCGCAGGTTCGAGCAGCTTTCCCGAAATCCGTGTTCCCGCCGGTTTAACCTTTGCCGGACTGGTGCTGGGCTTTGCGGTGGGGATCCTGCTCAAGGGGAGCGACAGCTTGACCCCGCTGCTGGCGATAGCCGAGCCGGCCGGGGCCTTGTGGCTGCGCGCGCTGCAACTGACCATCCTGCCGCTGGTCATCGGGCTGGTCTTCACCGGGATTTCGCAGACCATGGCCGCCGCCGGGGGGACCGATCTGGCGCGGCGGGCGGTTTTGACCTTCGTTGTCGTGCTGCTGGGCGCTGGCGCGCTGACAGCAATGCTGGTTCCCGCGCTGCTGGCACTGGCGCCGATTCCCGACAGTGCTGTCGCGGCGTTGAGCGGCGGCGTGGCCGATCCGGGCAAAGTGCCGGGGCTTGCAGAGATCCTCTCGGCAATGATGCCGGAGAATATCTTTGCCGCCGCCGCAAACGGGGCGATGCTGCCGGTGGTGGTCTTCGCATCGCTGTTCGCGCTGGCCGCGACGCGGATCGCTGAGGCCCCGCGCCGCCAGCTTGGACTGTTTTTCGAAGGGCTGGCGGCGGCGATGATGGTGATTATTGGCTGGGTGCTGATGCTTGCGCCGATCGGCGTATTCGGGCTCGCCCTGGTACTCGGAGCCAATACCGGCGCCGATGCGATCGGCGGTCTGGCGCATTACATTGTAATGGTCAGCGTCGCCGGCGCAGTGGTGCTGGTGGCGGCCTATGTGCTGGCAGCAACGGCCGGTCGCCAGCGCCTCGCCGATTTTGCCCGGGCGATGTTGCCGGTTCAGGCGGTCGCGCTTTCAACCCAGTCGTCGCTGGCCTGCCTGCCGGCGATGATCGCCGCCGCGCGCCGCCTGGGTGTGCGCGAAGCGACCGCCGATTTCGTCCTGCCGCTGGCGGTCGCAATTTTCCGCGCGACCAGTCCGGCGATGAACCTGGCGGTGGCGATCTATGTTGCCAAGCTGACCGGGACCACGCTTTCCCCTGCAGCCTTGGCGGCAGGGGTGTTGATCGCGTTCCTGGTTTCGCTGAGTTCGGTCTCGCTGCCCGGTACACTCAGCTTCGTGGTTTCGGTCGGACCGATCGCTTTGGCCATGGGCGTGCCGATCGCGCCGTTGGCCTTGCTGGTCGCGGTCGAGATTTTGCCCGACCTGATGCGAACCGTCGGCAATGTGACGATGGACGTAGCTGCGGCCGCGGCGGTGGATGCCCGCAGTGGTGCGAGCGAGGCTACGTAGTAGCCTCCTCCTCCTCGTCCGCCGGGAACAGCGGTTCGCCGAACAGGAAGCCGAGCAGGTTGGGTCGGCCGACATGGTGGAACAGCGCGGTAAAGATCAGCAGGATCGGCATTGCCAGCAGCGCGCCGATCACTCCCCAGATCCAGTAGAAATAGCTGATCGAAACCAGAATAAGCACAGGATTGAGCGTGAAGCGCCGCCCCAGCAGCGCCGGGGTGACCAGGTTGGCCTCGACCGTGTGCAGCCCCAGGTAGAACAGCACCGGCAGCAGCCCGGTCAACCAGGTATCGCGGGTAGCAAGGCCGACCAGCGCCAGCACCAGCATCATCGCCAGCGGCCCCAGATAGGGCAGGAAGTTGAGCAGTGCGGCCAGTACGCCCCACATCACCGGTGCCTCGAACCCAAAGGCCCAGGCGCCTAGACCGACCAGCACTCCGACCCCCAGGTTGATGAACCCGACCGTGGCCATGTAGGCGCCGACCAGATCCTGTACTTCGCGAATCATCCGCGCCGCCTTGCGCCCGCTTTCGGGGTGCGCCGGGTTGTTGAGCAAGCGGCGGCGCACCCGCACCCGCGCCTCGATCATGAAAAAGCTCATCAACGCGGTGAGCAGCGCCTCAATCACGAACACCGGGGTGGCGAAGGCGAGCTGTTCCAGCACGCTGGGACCCGCCAGCACCACTTCTCGCGCCGGAGTGCGGCCGGCCAGCCGCAGCACCTGCCGGTTGAGATCGCTAAGCCAGCCGAGATCGCCGCGCAGCGCCGAAACTTGCTTGGCTACCTGGCGGGTCATCTCGGGTAGCCGGTCGATCGTATCGAGCGCGGGCTGGAGCATGGTCGAAAGCAGCGCGATGAACACCGCTGCAGCGATAGTCAGCGCGAGGAACGAGGCGAGCAGGTTGGGCAAGCCCCAGCTGGCCAGCCGGTCTGCCAGCGGGGCGAGCAGGATCGACAACACCAGCGCGCAGGCCAAGCGGCAGAAACACCACCGCCCCGATCGAAAGCACGAACGGCAGCGCCAGAAACAGCCCGGCCCCCAGAAACACCACCAGCACCGAGATCAGCCGCAGCTGCTCGGGATCGGCGGTGGTGGCGACTGGGTCGGGGTCGGGGCGGTTCATCCGGTTACCCTAGAGCAGATTCATCGAAATGTGAATCACCTTGCCCCACGCCCGACTGTCCTGAGCCTGTCGAAGGGCTGCTTTTTTCTTCAGTGCGGTTACGCGTTAGGCACGGAGTAAAGGGCAGTCCTTCGACAGGCTCAGGACGGTCGGGTTATGGTTCAGACAATTGGTTCTTTGCGCTTGGCGCTTTTGTCGAGGGTTTGAACCACCGAGTTCTTCCTCCCTTGAAGGAGCGTCAAAGCCCCTTCTGGTAAATCACATATTCCTTGTTGATCACCCCGTTGATCGCTTCGGCGATCGCGTTCATCCCCTGGTTGTCCTCCAGCACCCAGCCGAACTCGCCGCGGGTCGCGCCGTAATTGCGGAGCGCCTCGCGGCGGATGAACTCGACCATCATGAAGGCCAGCTGGCTGGCCAGACGGCTGGCCTGGTGCTTCTTGAGCACCCCCATCAGCGGCACCCGCATGGTCGTGGTGCGGGGCTTGCGCAGCCACCACAACAGCCTGGCCCAATTGAACGGAAACAGCCGCCCACCCATCGGTTTGAGCACTTCGTTGAGATCGGGCAGGGTCATCATGAAGGCCACCGGCTCGCCCTCGTACTCGGCGATCATGATCAGATCCTCGCGAACGATCGGCTTGAACTTCTTGCCGGCATAGGTGATTTCGCGCTCGGTAAATGGAACGAAGCCCCAGTTGTCCGACCAGGCATCGTTGAGAATGTGGAGGATCAGCCGCGCTTCGGAATCGAACTTGGACTTGTCGACCTTGCGAATGCGGATCTTGGCGTTCTTCTCCCCCGACTGGACGATCCGCTCGATCAGCGGCGGTAAGTCACCGGAGATATTGATCGCGTAGGTCAGCAGCGACTTGGCGTGGGCATAGCCCAGCGCCTCGATATAGTCCTGATAGCGCTTGGGCTGGTGGCCCATCATCACCGTCGGCGATTGGTCAAAGCCCTTGACCAGCTGACCGGGTTCATCCCAGATCGACATCGAGATCGGCGCGAGCACGCGGGTCATCCCCTGTTCGCGCAGCCATTGCTCGGCGCGGGTGATCAGCGCGTTGGCCACCGCCTGGTCTTCGGCTTCGAGCAGCCCCCAGTTGCCGGTCCCCGGACCCATCCCCTGCGCCGGGTCCATCGCGATGGCGAGATGGTCGATATGCGCCGAGATCCGCCCTACCACCGCGGCCGCCGCGGCGGGCGAGGAACAGCTGGACGTCGGCATGGTCGAAAAACGGGTTCTTGCCTGGGGTGATCAGTTCCATCGCCTCCATCCGCAGCGGCGGAACCCAGGCGGGATCGGCGGCGTTGAGCCGGTAGGCCAGTTCGACGAAAGCCTTGCGATCGGCCTTGCTGTCGATGGCAGTGATGACAATTTCCGATTGGGCCACGATCTTGCCTTTGTTGTAGAGTCAATGCGACCTCTCAGCGCCCAGCCCTGCTTGTCAAGCGGGGGCTTGCGCGCCTAGGCGGATGAAACGATGACGGTGCAGGAAGACATCATGGCGCAAAACGGCGCGGCGGCGATTGCCGACGACATGGAAATGCTGCGCGCCGCGGCCGAACTGACGCGCGACATCAACACCGCGCGGCCGGAATTTACTGGTCCGACATGCTGATTTCGGCAGCGCTAGGCTATGCGGGGATTGCCGGGGCGATCCTGCTGCCTGGCTGGCAGGCCTGGGCCGCGGGACTGATCGCGGTGTTTGCGCTCTACCGGGCGACATTGTTTATTCACGAGCTGACCCATATCCACCGCACCGCGCTGCCGGGCTTCCGTTTCGTATGGAACCTCATCGTCGGGATCCCGGTGCTGATGCCATCGTTCATGTACGAAGGAGTCCACACGCTCCATCATGCCCGGACCCGCTATGGCACCGCGGAGGATCCCGAATACATGCCGCTGGCGCTGATGAAGCCGTGGGCTTTGCCCGGTTTCATCCTGGTTGCGGCTGCTTTTGCCCGCCGCTTTGCTGGTGCGGTGCGCGGTCTTGGTGCCGTTAGGTGCCGTTGTACCGCCTTTGCGCAACCTGGTCTGGCAACGCGCTTCAAGTCTTTCAATTAACCCGGATTTTCGCCGCCGACCGCCCGAAGGAGACTTCGCAGCGATGGTGTTCTGGCAGGAGCTGGGCGCGACGCTTTGGGCTATCACGTTGATTTCCAGCACTTTCTGGCTAGGCTGGCGGCCGCTGCTGATTGCACTGTGTGTATTCTGTCGCTCACCGCGGTGTTCAACCAGCTGCGCACCCTGGTCGCGCACCTCTGGCAGAACGAGGGCGAGGCGATGACCGTCACCGCGCAGTACCTCGATTCGGTCAATGTCCCGCCGCCCGGACTGCTCGCCGAGCTCTGGGCCCCGGTCGGGCTGCGCTATCATGCGCTCCACCACCTGCTGCCCAGCACCCCCTACCACGCCTATCCCGAGGCCCACCGGCGCTTGTCCGCGCGGTTCGGAGCAGGCTCGACCTACTCCGGCGCGAACTATCCCGGGATGTGGATGCTGCTCGGCCGGATCGCACGCAGCACAATGCGCAGAACCGCTACTCCTCGGTCCTGACCAGCACCGTTTCGCCGACCAGCGCGAACAGCATGAACGGCGCCCAGGCGGCGATCAATGGCGGATATCCGCCGAAGTTGCCCATCGCCAGCGCCGCGTTGTCGACCACGAAATAGGCGAACCCCAGCGCCATGCCGATCACCGCACGGACCAACAACTGCCCCGAACGGGCGAGGCCGAACGCGGCGACCGAGCCGAGCAGCGGCATCAGCAGCGCCGACAGCGGCCCCGAAATCTTGTGCCACCACTTGCCCTCAAGCTCGATCGTGCGCCGCCCGGAGGCCTTGAGCGCGGCGATTGAACGGCGCAGTTCGAACAGGTCCTGGCGGTCGGGATCGACCTTGCTGATCGCGACTTGCGCCGGGGTCACGCCGGGGGCGACAGTCATCGGTGCGAGCGAGGCCTGCCGGGTCGCGGCAACGTTGAAGCCGCGCGGATTGTCGAGCTTCCAGCCGGGATTGGCCCAGGTCGCCAGCGGCGCGCGAACCTGCTCGATCACCATCCCGTTGGCATCGCGGCGCGACCAGGTGACGTCTGCCATCCGCGTCGCCGGACCGCTGCCGGTCACCGTCATCGCCGCCAGGATATGCGGCCCATCGCGAAAATAGACGTTGTTGCGGATCCCGGTATCCTGCGGAACCGGGCCCCACTGCGCGGCTTCCCACGCCTTGAGAGTAGCCGAAGCGCGGGTCACAACCCGCTCGTTAAAGCCAAACGAGACCAGCGAGACCAGCGCCGCGGTAACCAGCAGCGGGGCCAGGATCTGGTGCGCGGAAAGCCCTGCGGCGCGCATCGCGATCACTTCGCTGTGCTGGTTCAATGGCCAGAAGGTGAACAGCGTCGCCAGCAGCACCGAATAGGGCAGGAACCGCGCGATCAGCTGCGGGGTGCGCAGCGAGACATAGTGCCACAGCTCGGCCTCGCCATTGCCCGGCCAGGCCAGGATCTTGCCGCTTTCGGAGAGCAGATCGAGCATTTGCAGGATCAGCACCAGCAGGAACAACACCCCCAGGATCCGGGTGATGAACAGCCTGGCCAGATACAGCGTCAGCGTCCGCGAGGGGAAGAAATCGAGCAGCATCAGGCTGCTCCCGTTTCTGGGCTGCGCCGCGCGAACAGCGCCTTGACGCGCTTGGTGAGCACCGTGACGACGCGTTCAAGCGCGCCGATCGCCTGACCACCGGGAACATAGGCAACCCGCCAGTACATCCACACGATCAGCACCGCGAACAGCAAGAACGGCCCCCACAGCGCCAGAATTGGGGAGACTTTGCCCAGCGCCGAGACTGCCTGACCGTATTCGTTGATCTTGTGATAGGCGACCACCATCACGATCGAAACGAACACTCCCAATGGCGAGGTCGAGCGCTTGGGCGGCACCGCCAGCGCCACTGCCAGCAGCGGCAGCAGCAACATCATCACCACTTCGACCATGCGGTAGTTGAAGCTGGCCCGAACCTGGTTGCGGGCCGCCTCGCTGGCCGGCGCCAGCCAGCCGATCCGCAGCAGTTCAGGCAAGACATATTCGCGTTCCTTGCCGCCGCGCTTGCGGAACTTTTCAATCGCCGGCAGGTCGATCGGCAGATCGTGGCGAGTGAAGGACAGCACCCGCGGGGTCTTGCCCGGCTGGTCCTGGATGATCTGGCCCTGGGTCAGGCGCAGGATGATGGTGTTGGGGTTTTCCTCCAGCCCCATGAACCGGCCTTCGCGGGCCGAAATCGTCAGCACCTGGCCGCGCGGCGAATTAAACCGGGCGAAGATTCCGATCAGGCGACGGCCGTCTTCCTCGCTGCTTTCGATCCTGAGCGCCATCTTGTCTTTGAGCGTGGTGAATTCCCCAACCTTGATCGAGGCCCCGAGCGCGCCCGAGCGCAATTCGAACTGCATCTGCTCATAATAGTAGCGCGATAGCGGCTGGACATAGCCGACGATCGCGAAATTGACCGCGGCGAGCACAATGGTCAGCATGAAAGGCACCCGCAGCAGCCGGGTATAGCCCAGCCCGACCGCGCGCAGCACATCCAGCTCGCTGGTGGTTGCCAGCTTGCGGAAGGCAAACAGGATTCCCAGCATCAGCCCCAGCGGGATCGCCAGGCTGGCGTATTCGGGCAGCAGTGTCGCCAGCATCCGGAACACCACCGAAACCGGCCCGCCTTCGTTGCCGACAAACTCGAACAGCCGCAGCATCTTGTCGAGCACCAGCAGCGATGCCGCGATCAGAAACACCGCGATCATCGGCATCAGCACCAGCCGGAAGATGTAACGATCGATGGCGGGGAGGGTTTTCAAGGGTGCGCCGGGGCTCAGGTTCGGGCTCAAGCCCTAGGGCCTAAGCGCGCCCTCAGCAAGCGGTCAGGCTTTTTCCAGCGTGCACTGCAGCGGGTGTTGGTTCTGCTTGGCGAAGTCCATCACCTGGTTCACTTTGGTTTCGGCGATTTCGTATGGGAAGATCCCGCAAATCCCGACGCCCTTTTGGTGAACGTGAAGCATCACTCGCGTCGCTTGTTCCAGGTCCATCGCAAAGAACCGCTTGAGGCACATCACCACGAATTCCATCGGGGTGTAATCGTCGTTCAGCATCAGCACTTTGAACATGCTGGGTTTCTTCGGCTTGGTCCGGGTCTTGGTGGCAACGCCAACTTGCTCGCGCCCGCCACCCCCGCCTTCGGAATCGTCTCCGGAATCGCCGGCGGCGCGGATCGTCAGCAGAGGCAAATTGGTCAGCATCGGGTCAAAATATCGCATAGCAGGGGCAAAGGACAAGCCTTGTCGCCGATTGAGGTTAGCAAATACCAAAAGGGCCGAACAGCGGTGAAGCTGTCCGGCCCTGATGGAAACTCGCGCAGGCGGCGGGGAGAGGGGTCGCTACCCGCGCGAGAAACGGCAGCTTAGGCCGCCTTCTTGACCTTTTCGATCACCAGGCTGACGCGGTCCTGGATCGGCGCGAAAGCTTCGTTGGCGAGCTTGACGACCTTTTCCGAGTTCTTCGAACCCGAAGCGACCGCGGCGTCAAAATTGCGGCGGAGCATTTCGCCCTGCAGCTTGAAGAAATCGGCCGGCGACTTGACGGCAGCGAGTTCCTTGACGTCGGCAGTCATGGTTTCGATCGCGGTCTTGCCTTCTGCAACATAGCTCTTGCCCATGTCCTGGAAGCCAGCGGCAAGGATCTTGGTCGATTCGACCAGCGCTTCAACGTTGCCCTTGGCGAATTCGGCGCCTTCCGAAGCGAACTCGTTGCCCTTCTCGATGGCGGCCTTGGCGCGGTCCTGGGCGTCGGCAACGGCGTCCTGGATCTTGGCGGTGAAATCTTCGGTGAGGTTCTGGGTCTTGGCCATGATGGTGTCCTTGAAAGAGGCGGGGGCGTTCTTGGCCGCGGCCTTGGTTGTGGTCTTGGTGGCAGTTTTCTTGGCTGTGATCTTCTTCGCCGCAACCTTCTTGGCGGCTGGCTTCTTGACAACTGTCTTGCTGGCAGCGGGCGCCTTCTTGGCGGCGGCCTTCTTCGCGGTCTTGACGACAACGGGGGCAGCAACCTTGGCAACAACCGGCTTGGCTTCGATGGCGGCAGGCTTGGCTTCGGGAGCCTTCACTTCGACCGCGGCAGCAGCAGCGGCATAAGCCTTCTCAGCGGCGACTTCGGCCTTGGCAGTATCAATCTTGGATTCGGTGGCGGTGGCCATCGCTTATGTTCCTTCGCAGTGCCCCCAAGCCGACAATCGACGAGGTGCATGTTGCAGTGCACAAAAAATAGATATTGCACCTGCGAAGTCAAGCGCTTTTTGTGCAGTGCAGCAAAAAAGCTAGGTTCGCCTATAGATCAGCTGCTTACCGTGCCTTGACGTAGCTTCCAGGAGCCTCCTCAAGTGCAATATCACCCTTGCCGCCCGGCGCGCGCTTGCCTTTGGCGGCGACCTCGGCCTGATCCTGACCGCGCAGCCATGCGATCCAGTGCGGCCACCAGCTGCCCGGGGTTTCGGTCGCCCCGGCGACGAACTCCTCGAGGCTCGCGGCCGGGGCCGGGTTGGTCCAGTACTGGTACTTGCCGGCGCTGGGCGGGTTAACCACCCCGGCGATATGGCCCGATCCGGCCAGCACAAAGGTATAAGGTCCGCGCAAGTGCCGGGTCAGCCGCCAGACGCTGGCCGCCGGGGCGATGTGATCCTCGCGGCCGGCCTGGATATAGCACGGGGTTTCGATCCGGGTCAGGTCGATCGGGGTGCCGTCAGCGCTCAGCGTATCGGGTACCACCAGCTTGTTGTCACGGTAGAGGTCGCGCAGGTATTCGCCGTGCCACTTGGCCGGCAGATTGGTGACATCGCCGTTCCAGTGGAGCAGGTCAAACGCCGGATAGTCATCGCCCATCAGGTAATTGTTGACCACATAGTTCCAGATCAGATCGTTGCCGCGCAGCAAATTGAACGACAGCGCCATATAGCGCCCGTCGAGGTAGCCGGTCTTTTCCGAGAGTTTCTCAAGCGCATCAAGCTGCTGGTCGTCGATGAACACCTTGAGTTCGCCCGATTGCTCAAAATCGACCTGGGCAGTGAAAAAGGTTGCGCTCTTGACCTTGCTCGCCTCACCCCGCCGCGCCAGGATTGCCAGCGCCGCCGCCAGCGTGGTGCCGGCCACGCAATAGCCGATGGTGTGGACCGCTGGCACACCGAGCCGATCACGGACCGCATCGATCGCGTCGATCTCAGCGCGGATGTAATCATCCCAGGTCAGTTCGGCCATGCTCGCATCGGCCGACTTCCATGAGACCACGAACACCGTGACACCCTGTTCCACCGCCCAACGGATAAAGCTCTTCTGCGGAGTGAGGTCGAGGATGTAGAACCGGTTGATCCACGGCGGGAAGATCACCAGCGGCACTTCGAGCACGTTCGGGGTCGTGGGGCTGTACTGGATCAGCTGATACAGCGGGGTCTCGCGCACCACCTTGCCGGGGGTCGCGGCAAGGTTCTCGCCCAGCTTGAACGCACCGGGTTTGACGTGGGTCAGCTGACCCTGGCGGAGGTCGGTCAGCAGATGCTCGAATCCCTCTCGCCAGGCTTTCGCCCTTGGTCTCGATCGCCTTTTGCTGCACCAGCGGGTTGGTCGCAGGGAAATTGGCCGGGCTCAACGCCTCGACCAGCGTCCGAACCGCGAACCTCAGCTGCTCGCGCCGCGCTGGATCGAATCCTTCGGCCTTATCGGTCATGGCCAGCAGCTGCTCGGCGATCATCAGGTAGGTCTGGTGGACCACCGCGAAGAACGGCTGTTCGCGCCATTTGGGATCGGCAAAGCGGCGGTCCTTGCGCGGCAGGGCTGGGGCGCCTTCGCCTTTTTCGGACGCGCGGGGTCCGATTCCGTACTGGCCCAGCACCCCTTCCCACAGCGCCAGGCTGTCGTCCCACAGCTTCTTCTGGGCCTCGGGATCGCTGAGCGGCAGGCCCTTGAGCCAGCCCTGCGCGATTTCCAGCCAGCCGTTCGGATCGGTCAGGACCCGCGGCAGCCAGCCGGTGGTTTCCGCGGCCTTGTCCTGTTGAAACTCAAGCCAGGCGCGTTGCATCCGCTGCGCGGCGGCTGACCACTGCGAAAGTTCGCCCACAGCCTCGTCTTCACCCGCTGCGGCCATTTCGGGCATCAGCTGGGTAAACAGTTGCTGCGGCGCGCGGAACATCGCCTCGAACAGTTCGGTCGGTTCGGGTGTTCCGGATTTGCCCGTGGCCATGCGTTGATTCCCTTCGTGCTGCACTGCGTCATAACCGATTTGCCAGCGCTGCATAACCTCCTTACAGACCTGACCGCGACAATTCCGCCGCGCCGCCTGAAAAAGCCGAGGTCAATGGAAGACGAGTTCTACCGCATCAAGCGCCTGCCGCCCTATGTCATCGCCGAAGTCAATGGCATGCGGGCCGCTGCACGCGCCGCCGGCAAGGACATCATCGACCTGGGCATGGGCAACCCCGATCTGCCCCCGCCCGCCCATGTCATCGACAAGCTGTGCGAGGTTGCGCAGAAGCCCGGCGCCCACGGTTACTCGGCGTCCAAGGGCATTCCCGGGATCCGCAAGGCCCAGGCCAACTACTACGGCACGCCGCTTCGGAGTCGAGCTTGATCCCGAGAGCGAGGTGGTGATGACCATGGGCTCCAAAGAGGGCCTGGCGAGCATGGCGACGGCGATGACCGCGCCCGGCGACGTGGTGCTGGCGCCCAACCCCAGCTATCCGATCCACACCTTCGGCTTCATCATCGCCGGGGCAACGATCCGCTCGGTCCCGGTGACCCCGGATGAGAGATACTGGGCCGCGCTTGACCGGGCGATGGCCTTCACCGTGCCGCGGCCCTCGATCCTGATCGTCAACTATCCATCAAACCCGACCGCCGAAACAGTCGATCTGGCGTTCTATGAGCGGCTGGTGGCCTGGGCCAAGGAAAACAAGGTCTGGGTTTTGTCCGACCTTGCCTATTCTGAGCTCTACTACGACGGCAACCCGACCGTTTCGATCCTGCAGGTGCCGGGGGCGAAGGATGTTGCGGTGGAATTCACCTCGATGTCCAAAACCTTTTCGATGGCCGGCTGGCGGGTTGGCTTCGCGGTTGGCAACACCGCGGCTGATCGCGGCGCTGACCCGGGTCAAAAGCTATCTCGATTACGGCGCCTTCACTCCGATCCAGGCGGCGGCCTGTGCTGCGCTGAACGGCCCGCAGGATATCGTCGCGGCCAACCGCGAGCTCTACCAGAAGCGCCGCGACGTGTTGGTCGAAAGCTTCGGCCGCGCCGGGTGGGCGATCCCCAGCCCCAAGGCCTCGATGTTCGCCTGGGCGCCGCTGCCTCCGGCTTTGAAAGAGATGGGCAGCCTGGAGTTCTCCAAGCAGCTGCTGACCCACGCCGAAGTCGCAGTCGCGCCCGGCGTAGGCTACGGCGAGGAAGGCGAGGGCTATGTCCGCATCGCCCTGGTCGAGAACGAGCAGCGGCTGCGCCAGGCGGCGCGCAATGTCCGCCGCTACCTCGCCTCGATGGGGGTCAATTCCTCCGCAGCTTGATCGCTGCGCCACTTGCGCTGGGCAGCGATCTGTGGTGCCTCTTAACCTTAGTTAATGGGTCCGATTCCCGTCCCGTTCAGGGGGTGCCTTGCGGCAATTTCGCTGGCATTCGGCAGGGCCGATTCCGCATGGATCGGACCTGCGCCGGCTTGGCTGGCAGCTCCTCGAAGCGCCTGGCGCTTCTCGGGACGGGGCAATGCACCCGCTGCTGGTCCGTCCCGAAGGGTTGGTATTCGGCGAATGGCTCAAGCTTGCCGGGGCCACCCCGGCTGAACGCAAATGGATGCTGATGCTCGACCTTGCCGACGGTCAGGAACGGACCCGGCTGCTGCGGCTGGGGTTCGGTGATGCACTGGCGCAAGGGGTGCCGCTTGAGGAGCTGGAACTGCGTGTCCTGCGACTGGTTGAACAGGCCCAGGCCCTGCCGCGCAATCGCCGCTACGGCCCGCTGCGGCTCGACTTGCTGGCGCGCGAGGGGTTTGTCGCCGGTCGCGCATTGGGGCTGCACCCGCGCGAGTTCGCGCTGCTGTGGCGACTGGCCGACCATCCCGGCGATGCGGTCAGCCCGGGCGAGCTGCTTGGCGATGTCTGGCGGCTGGCATTCCGGCCCGAAACCAACAGCCTTGCGGTTCATGTCAGCCGGCTGCGCGCCAAATTGCGGCTGTCCGGGGTTGACGGCCTGATCGAGACCATGCCCGACGGCGCCTATCGACTGATTGCCCAGTCGCCACCGGAGCAGGTTCCGGCACTGCCGCTTCCAGACGCCAAATTGCCACTGGACGGCCATCTGCGTTTGCGCGAGGAAGACTGCGAAGCCGGCTTGGGCTTGAGGCAGGAAGACGATCCATGCAGCGTGAAATGAATCCCTCCGGACGCGTAACCATTGCAATGGACGCAAACGGCGTCGCCCAGGTCCGGTTGATCCGCGCCGACAAGATGAACGCGCTCGATCCCGACATGTTTGCCGCCCTGCTCGATGCTGGCCACGCGCTCTACGAAATGCCGGGCCTGCGCGCGGTGGTGCTGGCGGGGGAAGGGCGCAGCTTTTGTGCCGGGCTTGACCTTACCAGCATGGCCAACACCAACCGCCACGATCGCGCCCCGCTGACCGAGCGCAGCCATGGCAATGCCAACCTGCCCCAGCAAGTGGCAATGCAGTGGCGCAAGCTGCCGGTGCCGGTGATCGCCGCGGTCCACGGGGTGTGCTTTGGCGGCGGCCTGCAAATCGCCAGCGGTGCAGATATCCGGGTGGTTGATCCGACAGCACGGATGGCGGTGATGGAACTGAAGTGGGGGCTGGTGCCCGACATGGCCGGCTATGCGCTGTGGAAGGGGCTGGTGCGCGACGACGTGCTGCGCGAGCTGACCTATACCAACCGCGAATTTTCCGGCGCTGATGCAGCTGCCTTGGGCTTTGCCACCTATGTCGACCCCAACCCGGTCGCCCGGGCCAGCGCGATCGCGGCCGAGATCGCCAATCGCAACCCCCACGCCCAGCGTGCCGCCAAGCGCCTGTTCAACCGCTACCTCGAAGCTAGCATCGATGAAATCCTGATGGAAGAATCGATCGAGCAGCAGAAACTGATCGGCACCAAGAACCAGATCGAGGCGGTGATGAGCCAGATGGAAAAGCGCACTGCCGACTACGTCGATCCTTGAACCAGGAACCCAGCAAATATGTCTGAATCCAAGCAGGATAACGCTGCTTACGATGCGGTGGTCGTCGGACGCCGCTCGATCCGCGGCTACAAGCCCGATCCGGTGCCCCGCGCGCTGATCGAGGAAGTGCTGGCAGTGGCGATGCGCGCGCCCAGCTCGATGAACACCCAACCGTGGCATTTTCACGTGATCACCGGCGAGCCGCTCGCCCGGATTCGCCGCGGCAACACCGAACGGATTTTGGCGGGTGAGCCTGACAGCCGCGAATTTCGCAAGGGATCGCCCTTCGCCGGGGTCCACCGCGACCGCCAGGTCGGCGTCGCCAAACAGCTGTTCGCCGCAATGGGCATCGCCCGCGAAGATGCCGGCGGACGGCAGGACTGGGTGCTGCGCGGGTTCCGCCAGTTCGATGCCCCAGTCTGCGTGATCGTCACTTATGACCGCGAACTCAGCGAAAGCGACGACTCCGCCTTCGATTGCGGCGCGGTGACTACTGCGCTGGTCAATGCTGCCTGGTCGCGCGGGCTCGGCTGTGTGATTAACAGCCAGGGGATCATGCAAAGTCCGGTGGTCCGCGAACACGCCGCGATCCCTGCCGATCAGGTGATCATGAAAGCAGTTGCACTGGGCTGGCCGGACGACAGCTTCCCCGCCAACGCCGTGGTTTCGGAACGCAAGAGCGTGGACGAGGCGGCGCGGTTCGTGGGGTTTGGGGACTAGAGCCTGAAGACCTGACGTAAGGTGACAAAGCTCCACGCAAATCGCGTGGCAGCTGTTACCTTGTGTTACCCTATGACAGCTTCGGCCGGCACCGCAGCGGCGAGCCATGGCTGAGCGACAATGAGAAAGAGCGCATTGCCCGCAACCTGCCAAATTCCGGGCGTGTAGGAAAGCGGCAAGGGCGCATTCGCAAGCCGGACGCGGGATGATCGGAGCCTGGCCTATTTCCCCAGCATCGATTCCGCCGGGCGCGCACTGGTAATCGGATCGGCGTGGCGATGGACCAGCCGCCAACGCTTTCCGATTTTTTCATAGACGCTGGTCACCCGGGCGGAGAACTCGGCAAAGTCCGGGCTGGCCCCCAGCTTGGCGCGACCGCGTTCGATCTCGACCAGCACCATCACTTTGCCCTCGCCGTAGATCGCGACGCGGTCGACCGCGACAACGCTGCCGTTCTTGTACTTGGTCGAAGCGTTCCGGAGCGCCGCGAGAACCGCTGCGCGGCCTTTGCCGAACGGTCCGAACGGATTGCCCAGGGTGATGTCCTCGCGATCGGCAAACAGCGCCGCATAGCCGGAGGGATCGCCGTTGAGGATCTTGCGCAGCGCTTCGTGGCTTTCGCCAATCGCAGCCTCGAGCGCTGGAGGTGTTGTTCGCTCGCGCGCGGCGGCGGCTTGCGGGCTAGCCAGCAGCACCAGCGCCGCCGCTGCAATCACCAGTCGCTTCAAACCATGCATCCCTTCCATCCTTGCCTCCAGACAGAGCCGATGAATATTGCCGCAACCTAATCCTTCAGCCGCTCCGCATGCCAGGCGACATGGTCGGCAAGGAAGCTCGAAATGAAGTAGTACGAGTGGTCATAGCCCGGCCGCATCCGGATCGTTGCCGGGATTCCGGCCTTGCGGCAGGCCATGACCAGCAGGCCGGTCTTGAGCTGCTCGTGGAGGAAGTTGTCGGCCTCGCCCTGGTCGACCAGCAGATCGGGCAGCCGAGCGCCGTCCTCGATCAGCGCACAGGCATCGTACTCGCGCCACATGGCCTTGTCCGGGCCGAGGTAGCCGCCCAGTGCCTTTTCACCCCAAGGGCAATTCAAGGGGCTGACGATCGGCGAAAAGGCGCTGACCGAGCGGAACCGCTCCGGGTTGCGCAGGCCGATGGTCAGCGCGCCGTGACCGCCCATCGAGTGCCCGGTGATCCCTTGTCTTGCCATGTCGACGGGGAATTCGGCAGCGATCAGCGCGGGCAATTCCCGCTCGATGTAGCTCCGCATCCGAAAGTTCGCAGCCCAGGGTGCCTGGGTGGCATCTACGTAGAACCCCGCACCCTTGCCGAAGTCATAGCCGTCATCGTCGGGCACTTCGTCTCCGCGCGGGCTGGTGTCCGGCGCAACGAAGATCACCCCATGCTCGGCGCAAGCCTCCCTGAATTCGCCCTTCTCGGTGACATTGGCGTGGGTGCAGGTTAGCCCCGAAAGGTACCACAACACCGGCAGCCGCGCCCCCGGAGCATGGTCGGGGACGAACACCGAAAACGTCATCGGCGTGCCGGTGGCCTCGCTCTGGTGGGTATAAACCCCTTGGGTGCCACCGTGGCTGCGATTGGCGGAAATCGTTTCCATCAGGCGATCCGGTGAAAGCCGCACAGCTTGTTGCCGGCGGGATCGCGCAAATAGGCAAGATGCAGAACGCGGCCGTCGGGCGGGCGTCGCTCTCCCGGAGGGTTTTCGATGGCCGTGCCACCATTGGCCAGCCCGGCGGCGTGCCAGGCGTTGACTTCGGCCGGAGAGGCGGCGAGAAAACCCAGCGTGCCGCCGTTGGCGCCGTGCGCGGACTGGCCATCAAGCGGGGTGCGGACAACCAGGCGCCCGCCCCCATGCTGGTAAACCAGCCGCCCCTGAATATCGATGTCTCCCGCCGGCACGCCCAGCGCCCCCAGCGCCGCATCGTAGAACCGCTTGGCCGCGACAACGTCGTCGGTGCCGAGTGTCACGTGGCTGAACATTCTGGTTCCCCAATCAAAATACGACGACGCTGCGGATGCTCTCACCCGCATGCATCAGATCGAAGGCCTTGTTGATCTCTTCCAGCCCCATCACGTGGGTGATCATCGGGTCGATTTCGATCTTGCCGGTCATATACATGTCGACGATCCCCGGCACATCGCTGCGGCCCTTGGCTCCGCCGAACGCGGTGCCGCGCCAGTTGCGTCCGGTCACCAGCTGGAACGGACGGGTGGCGATTTCCTTGCCAGCTTCGGCGACGCCGATGATGATGCTGGTGCCCCAGCCGCGATGGCAGGCCTCTAACGCGGTGCGCATCACTTCGGTGTTGCCGGTGGCATCGAAGGTGTAGTCGGCGCCGCCATCAGTCAGTTCGACCACCTTGGCGACCACCTCCTCGCGGCTCATGCCTTTCGAATTGAGGAAGTGGGTCATGCCGAACCGCCGCCCCCATTCCTCGCGCGCCGGGTTGATATCGACACCCAGGATCACCTTGGCTCCGGCCAGCCGCGCGCCCTGGATCACGTTGAGCCCGATCCCGCCGAGCCCAAACACCGCGACATTGTCGCCCGGCTGGACCTTGGCGGTCTTGGTCACCGCGCCGACCCCGGTGGTCACCCCGCAGCCGATATAGCAGCTCGACTGGAACGGCGCGTCCTCGCGGATCTTGGCGACCGCGATCTCGGGCAGCACGGTGAAGTTCGAGAAGGTCGAACAGCCCATGTAGTGAAAGATCGTCTCGCCCTTGTAGCTGAACCGGCTGGTCCCGTCGGGCATAACTCCTTTGCCCTGGGTGGCGCGGATCGCGGTGCACAGGTTCGATTTGCCCGAAAGGCAGGTTTTGCACTGGCCGCATTCAGGGGTGTAAAGCGGGATCACGTGATCGCCGGGCTTGACGCTGGTCACCCCGGCGCCAATCTCGCGGACGATCCCGGCGCCTTCGTGGCCAAGCACGCTGGGGAAGATTCCCTCAGAATCGAACCCGTCGAGCGTATAGGCATCGGTGTGGCACACGCCCGTCGCCATGATCTCAACCAGCACTTCGCCAGCCTTGGGTCCTTCCAGATCAAGCTCGACGATCTCGAGCGGTTGCTTGGCGGCAAAGGCGACGGCGGCGCGGGTTTTCATGCGATGGACTCCTGCGGATTGGGCTTGCGCCTTCCCTGCCGAGGTGCTCGCCGCTTGGCAAGCACCCGGTCGCAGGCTAGCCCAGACTGATGAAAGCCTTGCACGATCCTGATTGTTTGCTCGCCGAAGGGTTGGCGGCGATCCGTACCCAGTTCAAAGTGCCAGAAGGCTTTTCTGCAGAGGTCGAGGCTGCTGCCGCTGAAGCCTCGCGCCGCGCGCCGACCGAACATGTTGATCGCACCGCGATGCCCTTCGTCACCCTCGATCCGGCCAGTGCGACCGATCTCGACCAGGCCTTTGCGATCGAAGCAGCAGGCGGCGATCTGCTGCTCCACTACGCGATCGCCGATGTTGCCTGGTTCGTCGCCGACGGCGATCCGCTTGATGCCGAGGCCTGGGCGCGCGGCGAAACCACCTATCTGCCCGGTGCCAAGGCCAGCCTCTATCCCAAGGTGCTGTCGGAAGGCGCGGCCAGCCTGCTGCCCGATGGTCCGCGCCCGGCGGTAGTCTTCACCACCCGCATTGCGCCTGACGGTTCGGTGCAGCTCGAAGCCGTCGAGCGAGCGCTGATCTCCAGCCGCGCCAAGCTCGCCTACGAGACCGCGCGCGAGGACCAGCTGCCTGCCCATTTCGCCGAACTGTCGCGCCGTCTCGCCGAGGCCGAGGATGCCCGCGGTGCGGCCCGGGTCGATCCGCCAGAGCAGGAAGTGCACCGCGATGCGAACGGCCATTTCACGCTGCAGCTGCGCCCGATGGCCTTGGCCGAGAAGCGCAACGCCGCGCTTTCGCTGGCGACCAACCTGGCGGTTGCCCAGACGCTGATGGCGGCAGAGACCGGGCTGTTCCGGGTCATGCCAGAACCCGATGCGCGCGCCGAAGCGCGGCTGCGCCATACCGCCCGCGCCTTCGCGCTCGATTGGCCGCATGACGCTTCGCTGCCCCAGTTCGAGCGCCTGCTCGATCCGCAAGAGCCGCGCGCTGCGGCCTTCATGCTCGCCATTCGCCGTGCCGGGAACGGGGCGAGCTACGAGCCGTTCGAGCCAGGCAAAACCCCCTGGCACGCCGCCGTCGGCGCGCCTTATTGCCACATGACCGCGCCGTTGCGGCGGCTCGCGGATCGCTATGTGATCCGCGCCGCGCTGGCATTGACCAACGGACAGGCGGTGCCAAGCGAGGTTGCCCAGGCGTTCCAGCGACTCGGTCCGGTCATGGCCAAATCCGGAGCGCGCAGCAGCCAGGTCGAACGCGCCGTGGTGGATCTCGCCGAAGCCGCGATGCTCGAAGGCCGCGAAGGCGAGCACTTCGCCGCAGTGGTCACCGACCTCACCGAGCAAGGCGCGCGCATCCAGCTGTGCGATATGCCGGTGGTGGCGCGCACTACTGCGCACCGGGTGGTACCGGGTGACGACATCACCGTTCGGCTGGACGCGGCCGATCCGGCGCGGCGCGAGGTGCGCTTCACCCGCACGGCGTGATCCGCCTTGCGCGCGCCGCAGGGCTGGGCTAGTGGCGCCAGCCCTGAAGCACTTCAGTTTTCGAGGCCCGATGGCGGAGTGGTTACGTAGAGGACTGCAAATCCTCGCACGCCGGTTCGATTCCGGCTCGGGCCTCCAACTTTCATCCATAACCGTCCACCTGCGTCCAGAAAACGGCTGTTTTCTGGGATTTATTTGTGCTAAGACATCCCCGTGAATTCGGGGCCGCCAGGACAGATACCCTCAATCTGAGGGTATCTTTGAGGGTATCTGGCTCCCGGACTATGGGAGATACCCTCATGGCTTCATCAGCGAGGCAGCGAAGCGGGCTTTCCGCTCTGGCTGTCAAGGCGGCGAAAGGCCGCGACAAACAATACAAGTTGGCTGATTCCGGTGGCCTGTATCTGCTCGTCAAGCCGTCGGGCCAGCGCTACTGGCGCATGAACTATCGCTATTTGGGCGCGTTCAAGACGCTCGCATTCGGAGTATGGCCGGATGTCGATCTTGCAATCGCCAGGGCAAAGCGAGACCAAGCTCGGAAACTTCTCGCCAAGGGCATTGATCCGGGTGCACAGGCGCGCCTGGATCGGATCGCGGCCAGCATCGCAACCGCGAATACGTTTGGTGCTGTCGCCGATGAGTGGGTCGACAAGATAGCGAAGGACGGACTGGCTGAAGTCACCCTGAAAAAGATTCGCTGGCTGCTGACTCAGATCACCCCCGCAATTGGGACAAGACCAATCGCAGAAATCAGCGCACCAGAACTCTTGATGGCTCTGCGCAAGGTTGAAGCCATGGGGCGCTATGATACGGCCCAGCGGTTGCGAAGCACCTGCGGGCAGATATTCCGCTACGCCATCGCCACGGCGCGGGCCGAACGGGATATTTCCAACGACTTGCGTGGGGCACTAATTGCGCACCGAGTCACTCATCGGGCGGCGATCCTCAAGCCAACCGAAGCCGGAGCGCTCCTTCGCGCCATTGAGACTTTTGAAGGGCATGATCTGACCAAGACGGCCCTGCGTCTCCTCCCCCATGTCTTTGTCCGCCCCGGCGAGCTTCGCCACGCCGAATGGGGAGAGTTCGATCTCGATCGGGGCGGTTTGGACTATCCCCGCTCACAAGACCAAGATGCGCCGCGCTCACGCTGTCCCCCTGTCTCGTCAAGCCTTGGCAATCATCGCCGGGATGGAGACGGACGCGACATTCAGCACATTCCTCTTTCCGTCCCTGCGTTCCGGCAAACGCCCCATGTCGGAAAATACAATCAACGCCGCGCTTCGCCGCCTCGGCTATGCCAAGGACGAAATGACCGGCCACGGTTTCCGCGCGATGGCCTCCACGCTGCTCAACGAAATGGGAACATGGAATCCCGACGCCATCGAAAGGCAATTGGCCCATGCAGACGGCAACTCGGTTCGGCGGGCTTACACGCGCGGCGAATATTGGGACGAGCGAGTGCGCATGATGCAACATTGGTCCGATTATCTGGATCAACTGCGCGAGGGTGCGGCAATTATTCGCCCCAATTTCGGAAACCGATCCTCATGAACGCCTTTGCCGTCCCCGCTCGATGAGCGCGCGCAGGCTAGCCATGGGAATCAACGTGCATTGCCCGATTTTCACCGTCTCGATGTCACCCGACGCAATCAACTCATAGGGCTTGGATCGCCGGATGCCGGTTAGCCGGATCGCGTCCGGGATGCGCACCGTTAGCGGCTCGATCTGGTGAAATGCGGCGCTATCGTTGAGGGTCTCGTAGGGCAGCGACAATTGAGGGGCGCCGGAGCCGCCGTGACCGGTGCGCCGGATCATTTCTGGTCTCCCGCCTGAACCTGCGCCAGCTTCCTGTGGTAGGCGTCATGCACACGCTGTCTCAGAGCATGGTCCGGGTGCCCGGCCAACAGACCATCCACGCCGCACGCGACGAACGTGATATTCTTTCTGAGAAATGCAGCTTGCTCCCGGCCGTCGTCGCGCAGCTCCTGACCCTGGAACAAGTCGGCCAGGATATTGGCTATCCAGAGACTTCGACTGGTGCGAGCGCGAGCGGCTTCGGCATCGACCCAGGCAGCAATATGGGGAGGCAGGTATGTTTGAATCGAAACGTTGCGTGTCATGACAGACTCCAAGATGAGCCTGATTCACACTGCGAATGCAATGCGTTCTACATTTGTTCTGCATGGCGGTCAACCGCAAATACGCCTATTAATTTCAATGGGTTGATAGAAATCTCGTAGGTCGCACCCCACCAAATCCCTCGCGCTGCGATGGCGCATGGGAAACGACATACCTCTGGAATCGTCGAATATACTTATATTTTCAGATAGATAAGACCGGCAATTTGCCGGGTACGGTGTGCCTGAATCTGTTCCCAACTTGGACCGGTTATGTTCAAGAAATTGTTGCTCGTGTTTTCAGGGAAAATGAGCCTCAATCCCGCAGGATACCTAGCCTATCTGGCGCTTGAGAGAAAGCCCCAGCGGTCTTCAGATTGTACCGATGTTCCGCTTCACGGAAGCAAATAGCCATTTTGGGCGCGCGATCTCCGCCTTGCGGAGGTCGCTCATTTTCACTCATTCGCGACGGCGTCGAAAGGGGTGATTAGCACACGAAAGGCCCGGATCAGCAAGTGCCGATCCAGGCCTTTGTCAGTGAATGCCAGACGTCTGCGGCGCTATTTCGAGCGCCGCTTCTTGGGCTCGTCCGAGGTCGCCTCCTTGGCCTTCGCGAGGAAGTCGACCTGCTCGGCGATGATCTCGCAGCCGTAACGGGTCTGGCCCTCGCTGTCGGTCCAGCGCGAGTAGTGAATGCGCCCTGTGACCATGACCATCGCGCCCTTGGTGACGTGCTCGGCGACGCACTTGCCGACACCATTGAAGCAGGTGATCCGGTGCCATTCGGTCTCAGATTGGCGGTTGCCGTCGCCGTCCTTGAAGCTGCGCGTTGTTGCGAGCGAGATGCTGGTGATCGAGGCTCCCGACTGGGTGGTGCGGACTTCCGGAGTGTTGCTAACGAAGCCGACGAGGGTGACGGTGTTCTTCATGATTGCGGACCTTTCGAAGCGGCTCTTTGACCAAGGGACCATCCCTTTGACTGAGCCCCGTCAAGGCCGGACTCGGACTGGTTTGCACCGCACGAAGAGAGGGGAAACGTCACTCAAAGGAGTGGAGCGGGCAAATGACCGCAGGGCGGCAATACGGTCCGCACGAACTCAGGTTGCAAGGCCTAGCCGGGTTCGGTCAAGGGCTTGGATTGGTCATGAAAAGGGATGTTTTCTTTGACAATGAGGGGATTGCAAGCCGATGGCGACTTTTCACTTTCGAATGAGCCGAGCAACATTTCTGGAGAGCGGGACGGACCAGGATCCCGGATGTGCGACATCGGATATGGAACCCTACTGGCGTTCCCTTGTTCGCGGGCCGGGTTCCTGAACGCTAATCCTGTTCAGCCGCAGCGCGTTCAACACGACACTGATTGACGACATCGCCATTGCCGCGGCAGCGACGATTGGCGACAGCAGTACGCCGGTAAACGGGTAGAGCGCGCCTGCGGCAATGGGAATTCCCAGGGCATTGTAAGCAAAGGCGAAGAACAGGTTCTGCCGGATGTTGGCCATTGTCGCTTCGCTGAGACGGCGCGCTCTGACGATGCCGGTCAGGTCGCCCTTGAGCAATGTCACCCCGGCGCTCTCGATTGCGACGTCGGTGCCAGATCCCATGGCAATGCCGACATCCGCCGCTGCCAACGCGGGGGCATCGTTAACCCCATCGCCAGCCATCGCCACGATCCGGCCCTCGCGCCGCAAACGCTCGACCAGGGTACTCTTCTGGTGGGGTAGAACCTCGGCCTCGACCTCGGCAATTCCCAACCGGGTCGCGACTGCCCTTGCCGTTGTTAGATTGTCGCCAGTCAGCATGACCACGCGCAGCCCTTCCTCGCGCAGGGCGGCAAGTGCTGCCGGCGTGGTCACCTTGATTGGGTCAGCGATTCCGAACACCCCGGCAATCTTGCCATCGATACCGGCAAGAATGGCGGTGGCACCATCGCCGCGCAGCGCCTCGGCCTGGCTGGCCAGCGGCGCGCAATCGATGCCCCGTTCGGCCAGAAACCGGGCGTTCCCGAGGATGACCTTGCGCCCTTCAACCTGACCGACCACGCCCTTCCCAACTGGCGAATCGAATTCGGCAACGGCGGGAATCGCCAACTTGCGCTGCTCGGCGGCGGCGACGATGGCCCGCGCGAGCGGATGCTCGGATGCCCGCTCTACCCCTGCGGCCAGCCCGAGCACTTGTTCTTCGGTAAAGCCGGGAGCCACGACAATCTCGTGCAAGGCGGGACGCCCCTCGGTCAGCGTTCCGGTCTTGTCGATGACCAGAGTATCGACCTTTTCGAACCGTTCCAGCGCCTCGGCATCTCTGATCAGCACCCCAAACTCTGCCCCGCGGCCGACGCCGACCATGATCGACATCGGCGTGGCGAGGCCCAGCGCGCAGGGGCAGGCAATGATCAGGACCGAGACCGCCGCGATCAGGCCATGGGCAAAGCGCGGTTCGGGGCCCCAGATTGCCCAGACCACGAAAGTGGTTGCAGCGATTGCCACGACCGCCGGGACAAACCATCCCGCCACAAGATCCGCCAAGCGCTGGATCGGCGCGCGCGAGCGCTGGGCTTCGGCCACCATCTGAACGATTCTGGCCAGCATGGTGTCGCGGCCGATCTTTTCAGCGCGGATCACCAGCGCCCCGGTTTGGTTCAGAGTGCCGCCAATCACATGCTCGCCGATGGTCTTGGTGATCGGCATGGACTCGCCCGTCACCATCGCTTCATCGATCGAGGAGCGGCCAGATTCGACCGCCGCATCGACCGGCACGCTTTCGCCAGGGCGGACACGCAGAAGGTCGCCCACCTCGACCAAGTCCAGCGGCACTTCCGCTTCGACGCCATCGGCGCCGATCCTCCGGGCGGTTTTGGGCGTGAGATCGAGCAAGGCCTTGATCGCGCCCGAGGTCCGTTCCCGCGCGCGCAGTTCGAGCAGCTGGCCGAGCAGCACCAACACTGTGATTACAGCGGCGGCCTCAAAATAGATCGCGACACCGCCATTCAAAGCGCGGAACGCGGCCGGGAAACTTCCCGGAATTAGGACGGCTACCGCGCTGTAGGTCCAGGCGGCGCCCGTTCCCATCGCAATCAGGGTGAACATGTTGAGGTTGCGGGTCTTCAGTGAAACCCAGCCGCGTTCGAAGAATGACCAGCCGGCCCACACGACGACAGGGGTCGCAAACGCGAACTGGATCCAGGCCGATTGAGTGGACGAGACAAGATGATGCAACGCCGGGAGCAGATGCCCACCCATTTCCAGAATGATGACCGGTAGAGTCAAACCGAGACCTATCCAGAAGCGCTTCGTCATGTCGCGAAGTTCGGCGCTGGGCCCGGCGCCGACCAAGGGTACCTCCGGTTCCAGTGCCATACCGCAAATGGGGCATGCGCCCTGGTGATCCTGGCGGACCTGCGGGTGCATCGGACAGGTCCAGATCGTGCCCGCAGGCTGTACGGATGGGTGTTCGGGCGGCCGACCGGCAGTCCGGACTTCGCCGCCGTGACAGGGCGCCGGTTCGCCGCGACGGTGCCGTTGATGCTCGCTCACCTCAGCTGTCTTTCCTTTGGTTGCTTTGAACCTGACGCACAGGGACACCGGCCCGACAAGCCATGACTTTCATGCAGTGGGAAAGATTGCGGCGCCTTGATCCAGTTCAAGTCCGGCGAACTTCCGATGTGCTCAATTGGTCGACAAAGGGTACCAGCATGCACCGGTGCGGAATGACTTCGTGGAACACTTCGGGCGCAGCAAAGGGAAGTGCAGTCAAAAATGGAGCGCGAACCCGCCAGCCAGGAGAATGGGCAGCAGCTCCCGGACTTCACCGCCACAGACCTGCGCAAGATCTACCAGACCGGCGAGACCGAGGTACACGCCTTGCGCGGGGTCGATCTTACCATTCCGGCGGGCGAAGTGCTGGTTCTGCTGGGTCCTTCGGGCAGCGGCAAATCGACCTTGCTCAACATCATCGGCGGGCTTGATCGCGCAACCTCGGGCCAACTCTGCTACCGCGACGCCGATCTCATCGCGATGGACGAACATGAACTCACCCGATTTCGCCGCGCCCATGTCGGCTTTATCTTCCAGTTCTACAACCTGATCCCCAGCCTGACCGCTGAGGAGAACGTCCGACTGGTCACCGATATCGCCGAGGATCCGATGGAGGCGATCGCCGCGCTTGAGCTGGTCGGGCTGTCGGAGCGGCGCGATCACTATCCGGCGCAGCTTTCGGGCGGCGAACAGCAACGCGTAGCGGTGGCCCGGGCCATCGCCAAGCAACCGAGCGTCTTGCTCTGCGACGAGCCGACCGGCGCGCTCGACAGTGCCACCGGGGTGCGCGTGCTTGAAACCCTGGCGCGGGCCAATCGCGAGCTGGGTACCACGGTGATCGTCATCACTCACAACGCCGGCATCGCTGCCATGGCGCACCGCGTCATTCACTTCCGCGACGGCCAGATCGCCCGGATCGAGGTCAACCAACATCCTGCCGATCCTGCGGGGATCAGCTGGTGAAAGCGCTCGACCTCAAGCTGCTGCGCGACCTGTGGCGGATGCGCGGTCAGGCTCTTGCGATCGCTTTGGTGCTGGCGGCGGCGACCGCGACATTCGTGCTGTCGATGGGCGTCCACCGCTCGCTTACCGAAACCCGCGACGCCTACTACGCCCAGAACCGCTTCGCCGATGTCTTCGTCAGCATGACTCGCGCACCGCGCAGCATTGTCGAACGCGTGGCGCTAATCCCGGGTGTGCAGCGCGCCGAGGGTGGCATCTTGCAATTTGCCACGCTCGATTTTCCGCGCCGCAACGTGCCGGTACGTGCGCTGATCAATTCGGTGCCGGAGAACGGGCGCGGTCAGCTCAATCTCCTGACCCTGCGCCGGGGCCATTTGCCGCGCAAAGGCGAGCCTGGGCAGGTCGTGGTTGACGAGAATTTTGCCAAGGCCAACCGGCTCGATATCGGCAGCAGCCTGGACGCGCAGATCTATGGCAGCCGGCAGCGGCTGGAGATCACCGGCATCGGCCTCGCGCCTAACTACATCTACGCTCTGGCCCCGGGCGACCTCATCCCCGACGACAGCCGGTTCGGCATCTTGTGGATGGGCGAGCGGGCGCTTGAGGCGGCAACCGACCGCACCGAGGCGATCAACACGCTGTCGCTCACGCTCGAACGCGGTGCGTCGGAGGCCGATGTCATCCGGCAGCTTGATGCGCTGCTCGCGCCCTATGGCGGCACCGGGGCCTATGACCGCGAAGACCACCTCTCCAACGCCTTCCTCGACAACGAGCTGATGCAGCTCGACGCCATGACCAAGGTGATCCCGCCGGTGTTCCTCGTGGTCTCGACCTTCCTGGTCTACATCGTGCTCGGCCGGATGATCCGCACTGAACGCGAGCAGATCGGGCTGATCAAGGCGTTCGGCTATTCCGACTGGTCGATCGGCTGGCACTATCTGAAGTTCGCGCTGGTCGTCGCGCTGCTCGCGACGGTGCTGGGCACGATCGCCGGTATCTGGATGGGTCGAGGGATGACCCGGCTCTACGCTGAATACTATCGCTTTCCCTTCCTGGAATACCGGATTTCCGCAGAAGTCATCCCGGCCGGGGCCATGCTGGCGATCGGCGCCGCAGCGCTTGGCGCACTGGGTGGCGCGCGCTCAGCGGTCATACTGACCCCTGCCGTGGCGATGGCGCCGCCGCCGCCGCCGGTTTACCGCCAGGGCCTTGCCGAGCGGCTCGGGCGCAAGGCGGGGCTCAGCGCCACCGGCAACATGATCCTGCGCCATATCGCCCGCTGGCCGGGGCGTTCGGCGGTGACTGTGCTTGGCGTCGCGCTGTCGATGGGACTGCTGTTCGCGACAATCCAGTTCATGGATTCGAGCCGGACCATGCTCGACAACTCGTTCTTCCGCGCCCAGCGGCAGGATTTGACCGTGACCTTCACCGAGCCGCGCAACGAAGACGTGCTGTTCGCGCTTGCCCAACTGCCAGGGGTGCAGCGGGTCGAGGCAACCCGCGCTGTCCCGGTCCGGTTGAGCCATGGCAACCGTTCCGAACGTGCAGCGATCGAGAGTGCGGACGAGGACGCAGTGCTCAGCACCCGGATCGATGGCGAGGGCAGCGAAATCGCCTTGCCGGCAGCCGGGCTGATGCTCAGCCGCCAACTGGCCGACAAGCTGGGTGTGCGCTCCGGCGGCATGGTCCAGGTTGAACTGCTGGGCGGACGGCAGACGCGCAGCTTTCAGCCGGTTGTCAGCGTCATCGATGAATACATCGGCGCGCGCGCCTATGCCGGGCAGCAGACGCTTGAAACCATCGCCCGCGACGCCGCGCCCGTGGGATCGGCGTTGCTCCAGATCGACCCTGCCGCGCGCGACCCTATCCTGATCAAGCTCAAGGACATGCCGGTGGTTCTGGGTGTAACCGAGCGCGACGCAACCCTGATAAAGTTCGAGCAAATGATCGACGAGAACATCTTCACCATGCTGACGTTCTACATCTCGTTCGCTTGCGCGATTGCAGTCGGGGTCGTCTACAACAGCGCTCGCATCCTGTTTTCCGAGCGCGCACACGAACTGGCAACGCTGCGGGTGCTGGGCTATCACCGCAGCGAGGTCGGCATTGTCTTGCTGGGCGAGCTGGCGCTGCTGGTGGTGCTGGCGGTCCCCGTCGGATGCGTGATCGGCTACTGGATGGCAATGCTGATGACCGCAATGTTCAGTTCCGACCTGTTCCGCCTTCCGTTCGCCCCGTCGAACGCCAGCTATGGCTTTGCCGCGCTGGCAGTGCTGGTGTCCTCGGCCCTGACCGCGCTGATCGTCGCGCGCCGGATCCTCGCGCTCGACATGGTGCGGGTGCTGAAAGCGCGCGAGTGATGTGGGACGCGCTGAAACGCTGGCGCTGGGCCACCCTGATCGCGGCGCTGCTGCTGGCGGGCCTTGCCTGGGCGTTCTGGCCAGCTGCGACACCGGTCGATCTTGGCTTGGTTAGCCGCGGCCCGATGCGCGAGGGGGTGAGCGATGATGGCGTCACCCGCGCGACCGACGTTTTCACCGTATCGGCGCCAGTTACCGGCTATCTCTCGCGGATCGAGCTTGAGCCCGGCGATGCGATTGCCAGAGGTACAGTGATCACCCGGATGACCGGCCGGCCGTCATCTCCGCTCGACCCGCGCAGCCGGGACGAATTGCGCGGCGCGCTGGACGCCGCCCGCGCTGCCGAGGCCGCAACTCTGGCTTCGCTCAGCCAGGACCGGCGCGATCTGGCGCGAGCAGAAGAGCTGTCCCGCCGCGGATTCCTCGCCCGCGCGCAGCTCGAAGCGGCGCGAACCCGTGTGGCGACCGGCGACGCGGCCCTGCGCCAGAGCCGCGCCGAGGCCCGCCGGATCGAATCCCTGCTCGCTCAGCCGAGCGGTGCGGCAAGCGGGGCGCCGATTGCGGTGCGCGCACCCGCGAGCGGCTCGGTGCTGACGGTGATCAAGGAGAGCGAGGGCGTGATCGCAGAGGGTACTCCGCTGATGGAAATCGGCGATCCAAAGGGAATCGAGGCGGTGGTCGATCTGCTTAGCCGTGAGGCAGTGCGGGTGAGGCCCGGCGATCCGGTAGAGATCACCCAATGGGGCGGGCCGCGGCCGCTGACCGGCAAGGTCGAACGCATCGAACCCTTTGGCCGGCTCAAGATTTCTGCGCTCGGGATCGAGGAGCAGCGGGTCAATGTGATCATCTCCTTCGATCCCGACGCGGCGCGGCAGGCGGCGCGGCTTGGCCACGGCTACCAGATCGACGCGACGATCGTGCTGTGGCGCAAGGATGACGCGCTGCGCGTACCGATCGGCGCGCTGTTCCGCGGGCGCGATGGCGGTTGGCGGGTGTTCATCGGCTCTGGCGGCCGTGCCAGTGAGCGGGCTGTCACGCTCGGCCATATCAACGACGAATTCGGCGAAGTGCTCAGCGGGCTGAGCAAAGGCGACAAGGTCGTGCTCAACCCCGGCAATGCCCTTCGCGATGGGGGGCGGATCGAGAGCCGATAGGCCCGGACTTACGGTCCATTACGGAGCGCGAGGCGGTCGCCGGTTCGGTAGAACAGGGTCTTCTTCAATCGCGAGGCCACCATGCGCACACCAAACTGGATCGCGCCCGCCGCCATCTTGATGACGGCTTCATGTGCCACCGTCACGCCCTACCAACCTGAAGTGGCCGGGCAGCGCATCCACGGCGGCTATTCCGAACAGCGCCTTGGCGATGGCCGGTACCGCGTCACATTCGATGGCAACACCCTGACTTCGCGTGAGCGGGTTGAGGGCTACATGCTCTACCGCGCAGCCGAACTCACAGTGCAGCAAGGCTACGACTGGTTCCGCATCGTCGACCGCGAGACAGAGAAGGATCAGCGAACCTATGTTGAGCCCAGTTACAGCCCGTGGTTCGGCTATCCCCATTGGCGACCCTACTGGCGCTACTACCGGCCGAGCTTCGGCTGGAACCACTGGTATCCCTATGGACCCGATCCGTTCTGGGGTGATCGTTATGACCTGCGCACAGTCCGCGAATACGAGGCCCGCGCTGAAGTGGTCATGGGCCGCGGCCCGCGCCCGCCCGGCAACGGCAACCTGTTCGATGCGCGCAAGGTGATGACGGATCTCGGCCCTGCGATCGAGCGGCCGAAGCAGCGGTGAGGCACCGCGTCGTCGTGGGCAGTCGCTTTGGAACTGTTCGGAGTACCCGAAAATGAAGCCAACGTACTTCGATATGACCGTTCGGGATCTGTCTGCGGCCCGCCAGTTCTTTGGGCGGGTATTCGCTTGGCGGTTCGAGCGCTTTGCGATGCCGTACGAATACTACCGGATCACGGCAGGTCTGGCTGACGAGCCTGGAATAGACGGCGGCATTGGGGCAACTCTCAGAGCTGGGCGCTGCCACTGACCGGCCGATGGTAACCCTGACAATCCCGGTTTCAGACCTTGACGCGATGATCACTTCGGTGACCGAAAATGGCGGAACCGTGATCGAACCCCGCATGCCGATCCCCGGGGTTGGTTGGTATGCGACCTGTGCGGAGCCTGGCGGCCTGATGTTCGGTATGATTCAAGCCGACAGCAAGGCGGGATGATCTGATCGCTGGGCAGCACCGCCGGGATTTGATTCGGGCGCGCGCCAAGACAGGCAGCTATTCCCCTTCCTTCGCATCTTCACCCTCGCCAGTCTCCCCCTCTTTCACCTCTGGTTCCATCTTCATTGGGGTCGTGGGCAGCGTCACAGGAACTGCCAAGCCTTTCGGTTCCTCCGCCCATTCGGTTGATTGGGGGGCTGGTTTGGCCGCTGGACCGCTTTCGGTTTCGCCCAGCGGCCTGGCAAGCATGAACGCGAACACGGCGAACAGCACGACCAGCCCGATCACCCAGATCATGTGGCGCGCGGACTTCTTGCCGCCGGTTGGATTGTTCATATCCTGTCTCCTTCAGTATGGGGCCAGTGCCGATCTGGCGGGCTTCAGCCCGAACCCGCGCGCCCGGTCGAGCAGGTCGATCACTTCGGCGTCGTCGGTCTGGCGGAAATCGCGGTAGAACGCGCCTACCGCGCCGAATGGCTCGGGCGTGGCCAGGCAGATGATCTCGTCGCAGTCCGCTCCCAACGCCTGGATGGTCGATGCGGGGGCAACCGGTACGGCCAGTACCAACCTTGCCGGAGCGCTTCTGCGGATGCCGTGCAGCGCCGCCTTCATCGTTCCGCCGGTGGCGATGCCGTCGTCGATGACGATCACTGTGCGGCCCTCAATCGCGATCGGCTGCTGCTCGCCGCAATAGGCCGCACGGCGGCGCTCGATCTCGGCCAGCTGGCGCTGCATTTCGGCGCGGATGTAGTCAGGGCTCGCGCCAACCTGGCGGACCACCTCCTCGTTGAGCACTATCTGCGGATTGGCCCCGTCGACCACCGCGCCGATGCCGAACTCCTCATAGCCCGGCGCGCCGATCTTGCGCACGATCAGCAGATCGAGCTGGGCATCTAGCGCCTTGGCGACCTCGAACGCCACCGGCACCCCGCCGCGCGGCAAAGCAAGGATCAACGGGTGAGCGGGGGCGTAGTCCGTTAACCGCGCTGCCAGCTTGATGCCGGCCTCCTTGCGATCATCGAACAGGAAGGACTTTCCGAACATGGCCGCTACTCCTGGTTCCGGGCTCTGGCGAACCAGGTCGAAAACCAGCGGCTGGCGTGAGCGATCACCTGATCAAGCGTGCCGGGCTCCTCGAACAGGTGCCGCGCGCCTTCGACGATGACGAGCTCTTTGGCCGCAGTCAGTGCGGCGTAGGCCTGCCGGTTGAGCTCGATCACCGGGCCATCAAGGCTGCCGACCAGCAGCAGCGTCGGCGTGCGGACTAGCGGGAGCAAGGAGCCGGCGAGGTCAGGGCGTCCGCCGCGCGAGACCACTGCTGCGATCTTGGGTCCGGCGAATGTTGCGGCAACCATCGCCGCACCCGCCCCGGTGCTGGCACCGAAATAGCCGATCGGCAAGCTGGCCAGCGCGGGCTGCCCAGCTGCCCATTTTGCGGCCGAGGTCAGTCGCTCGGCCAGCAGTGCGATATCGAAAACGTTGGTGCGGTCCTGCTCTTCGGCAAAGCTCAGCAAATCGATCAGCAGCGTGGCGCAGCCGTTCCTGCGCAGGGCCCCGGCAACATAGTTGTTGCGCGGGCTCAGCCGCCCGCTGCCGCTGCCGTGGGCGAAGATGACGAGGCCGGTGGCATTGTCGGGCACGCCCAGCAAGCCGCGCAGGGCAAAGGGCCCGACCATGATCTCGCGGGGCTTGGTGTCGATGTGCATATCCATTGCGTCACAATCCAAACGGGTAGGTTTCGGGTGCACCGTGCGGCTTTTCGTGACCCAGCGGAGAGACCGCGCTGGTCTGTTCAAACCACACGAAGGCATCGAACTGGTCGGCCATGACGGCTTCGAAATAGTGACTCGAAAGCTCGCTCTCGGGCCGGTAGACCACCCCGATCGCGCGTTCGAGCAGGGACTCGCGCAGGACCTCTGCCAGCGCCTGCTTGCCGGGTCCGCGCCATTCGGTCAGCGAGCGGGCCTGACCGGTAAGGCGGAACGCGTGCTCATAGCTGTCGGGCCGGGCCGGTCGGACGCGTTTAATTTCCATGTCCGCGCCCCAGTCGCTGGTCGCAGCCACAGTTCCGGTATCGGTGCCGAAGCCGATCAGCGCGGCATCATTGCCATAGGAAATGCGGCACAACTGGCCGATGTTGAATTCGCCGTTCCAGCCCATCGCCGTGGCCGAGGCATCGCCGATATGCGAATTGTGCGCCCAGACCACCGCCTTGGTTCCGGAGCCGCGGTGCGCGCTCACCGCTTGCAGCGTGTCGAACATGTGCCGGTCGCGCAGGTTCCACGATGCCGCTGAACCGCGATAGATCGCGCGGTAATAGCGCTCCGCCTCGCGCACGATCCGGGCGTTTTGGGCGGCGTCGAACCAGGCCTCACCGTCTTCGGCTAGGTATTCGAGGCGCTTCCTCAGCAGCATCTGGAGCTGCGCGGCGACACCCGCCTCGCAGCCCTCATGGCCGCCGGTCAGGACCGCCCGCCCATAGCGCGCAGGATCGCCTTGCCACGGGGTAATACAGCCATAACGCCAGCGTGCCTGCGCGGCTTCCTCGGGATCGATCTTATCGAGGTAGGCCAGCACCGCGTGGATCGATTCGCTCAGACTGTAGACGTCAATGCCGTGGAACGAGGCCTTGGCATAGTCGGGCAAATGCTCGTTGTGGCCGCGCAGCCAATCGGCGAATTCGAGCACTTCGCGGTTGCGCCACATCCAGGTCGGGAAACGCACGAAGCTCTCCCCGCGGCGCGGGCGCCGGGCATGGTGACGGACATAGCCGTCGATCCGCGCCGCATCGGGCCAGTCGGCCTCGACCGCGACAACGGTGAAACCGTGTTGCTCGATCAGCCGCCGCGTGATTGCCGCCCGGGCGCGGTAGAATTCGGAAGTGCCATGGGTGGCTTCGCCCAGCAGCACGACCTGAGCATCGCCGAAGCGGTCGAACATGCGGCCAAAGGCCTCTTGGTCGCCCGGTGACGGCAGCGGCTCGGCATGATCGCGCAGCGCCCGAAGAAGTTCGTCCGAGGCCGTTCGTTCCTTGTGATCACGCAAACCGACACTTGCCATCAGCAGATCACTCCTGCCTTCTCGACCACGGTTTCGCCTTCCTGCCCGGACCTGCCGCAGATCGCGCGCGCCAGTTCGGTGACCCGGTAAAGCTCTTCCTGGACGTGCCGTTCGGTCATGTTGTCGACAATATTGGCGAGGTGGAGGTGTTCGGACCGCGCCATCGAGAAGGCCTTGGCCAGGTAATCCCCGAACACCGAACGCAACGAAATCCAGGCACCCTGCTCGTCGAGCCACTGCAATGAATTGCCTGAGGTGGAGATGCTGACCAGCAACTTGCCGGTCATGAAGCGGTGGTGTGCGCGCTCGCGGATCGAGCCGTAGTCGAACCCAGCGCCGAGCACCCGATCGACATAGCCCTTGAGGATCGCCGGGGGCGCGCCGAACCACACTGGATAGACCAACACGAAGACGTCGGCGCTGGCGATTACCGCCAGCTCCGCGGCGACATCGTTAGACATCGCATAGCGATCCGGACGGGGTTGCTCTCTGGGCTTGAGCACGGGGTCGAAGCCCAGGCGGTAAAGATCGCGCAGTTCGGCTTCATGCCCGCAGGCGCGCGCAGTCTCGCACCAGGTCCGGGCAACCGCCGCGTTGAAGCTGTCCTCATCCGGGTGGGCCAAGATCACCGCATGGCGCGGTTTGGGCAGTTTCAGGGCTGGCGTTGCAACGGCCATCAGCGGAGTTCCCAGAACAACAGGCCAGCATTAGAAAACGCACTGGGCAGGCGCGAAATCAGGATTGCTCCTTAGGCATTGTCCCGGCGCTACGTATGCTACCTGATTTGCGGACCTCCTCTGCGTTCCTAGCCTCGCTCCCGAGCCATAGCCTCCAGGAGCAATCGAGCGAATGACACGTGGCCACTACGTCCGCTTTTTTCGCTGGTTCGATGAGATCGGGCTGGACGATATCCCGCTGGTCGGGGGCAAGAACGCCTCACTTGGCGAACTCGCCCGGTCGCTGGGCGGGCAGATCAAGGTCCCCGAAGGATTCGCGGTAACCTCTGAGGCCTATCGCCGCTTCGTTGACAGCAAGGGTCTGTGGGTGCGGCTGATGCGGATTCTCGATGAAACCAACTGGAAAGATCCCAAGGCTGCGGGACCGGCTTCGGACAGGCTGTGCAAACTGGTGCTGGAGGCACCACTGCCCGAAGGTCTGGAGACCGACATCCAGATCGCCTATCGCCGGCTGGAGGAGAAATTCGGGCGCGGTGTCGCGGTCGCGGTTCGGTCCAGCGCCACGGCCGAGGATTTGCCCACGGCCAGCTTCGCCGGAGTGCACGAGAGCTTTCTCAACATCCGCGGGGCCAAGGCGCTGACCGAAGCACTGCGCCGCTGTTACGCCTCGCTGTTCACCGAACGGGCGATCTCATACCGGATCGACAAGGGCTTCGCGCACCGCAATGTCGCGCTCTCAGTCGGCGTCCAGCGGATGATCCGCGCCGACCGCGCGTCGTCGGGGGTGATCTTCACCCTCGACACCGAAAGCGGCAGTCGCGACGTGGTGCTGGTCAGCGGAGTCTGGGGTCTGGGCGAGGCGATCGTCCAGGGCATCGCCGATCCTGACGAGTTCCTGGTCCACAAGCCGACCCTGCGGCAGGGCTTCGAATATGTCCTGCGCAAGCGGATCGGCGCCAAGCAGGTGCAGCTGGTCTATGGCACCCGCGGCGACGGCGCGCCGACGCGGTGGAAAGCGATCGTGCGCCGCAAACGCGAGACGGCCTGCCTGTCAGATCTGGAAGTGATCGATCTGGCCAAGCAGGCGCTGGCGATCGAGGAACATTACAGCGCCTATCATCGTCGGCCGATGCCGATGGACATCGAATGGGCCAAGGATGGCCCCGATGGCGATCTCTACATCATCCAGGCACGGCCGGAAACGGTTCACGCCGTGGCCAGCCTGGCGTCGCTCAAGCTCTACCGGCTGACCGGCAGCGGTCCTGTTGTCCTTTCCGGCCAAGCCGTGGGCCAAGGCATCGCCAACGGCAAAGTCCGCTTCGTCACCGACAAGCGCGATCTGGTCGAACTCGAGGCCGGCGAGGTGCTCGTTGCCGAGAACACCGCACCCGACTGGGAAGCGGCGATGAAACGCGCCGCGGCGATCGTTACCGAGCACGGCGGGCGAACCTGCCACGCGGCAATCGTCGCCCGCGAACTGGGCATCCCAGCAATCGTCGGCGCGGCCGGAGCGCGCAGTGTACTCAAGGCCGGGCAGGACATCACCGTTTCCTGCGCCGAGGGCGAACAGGGCAAGGTCCGTGACGGTCGGGTTCCGTTTGCTGTCGATGTGGTCAATGTCGAGAGCATCGGCTCGCCCAGGGTCGAGATCATGGTCAATGTCGGCAATCCCGACAAGGCGTTCTCCACCGCCGCGCTGCCGGTGGCGGGCGTAGGGCTGGCACGGATCGAATTCATCATCGCCGAGGCCATCCGCGCCCATCCCATGGCGCTGCTGCAGCCCGAACGGGTGAGCGACGCCAAGGCCCGGCGCGCGCTGGCCGCGCTTACTTCCGGCTACTCGAATGGCGCCGATCTCTTCGTTTCGCGCCTCGCCGAGGGGATCGGGGTGATCGCCGCCGCCTTCTATCCCCGCCCGGTTGTGCTGCGCACTTCGGACTTCAAGTCGAACGAATATGCCTCGCTGCTGGGCGGCGGCGACTTCGAGCTCGCCGAGGCCAATCCGATGATCGGCTTTCGCGGCGCCTCGCGCTACATGCACCCCGCCTATCAGCCCGCCTTCGAACTGGAATGCCAGGCAATCAAGCGGGTCCGCGACCAGATGGGGCTGACCAATGTCATCGTCATGATCCCGTTCTGCCGGACCCTGACCGAAGCCGAGCAGGTGCTGGACATCATGGCGCGCCAGGATCTCAACCGCGGCGAGAACGGGCTGCAGATCTATGTGATGTGCGAGATCCCCAGCAATGCGGTGCTCGCCGACGATTTCGCTAGGTTGTTCGATGGGTTCTCGATCGGCTCGAACGACCTCACCCAGTTGACGCTGGGCACCGACCGCGATTCCGCGATCCTCGCCGCAACCTTCAGCGAGGAGGATCCGGCTGTGCTGCGGCTGATCGAACTGGCGATCGAGGGCGCCCACCGCAACGGGCGCAAGTGCGGGATCTGCGGCCAGGCGCCGTCCGACCGGCCTGGCTATGCCCAATGGCTGATCGAGCGCGGGATCGACAGCATCAGCCTCAATCCGGATTCGGTATTGCCGGTGATGCAGCGGCTCTCAGGCGGTCAGGAAAAGCCGGCGAAAGAGCTGGCTACGGCCTGACACGCTCCAGCAGCGTGGCGATATCCTTCGGGTTGCACAGCCCCGTACCCGGAGACATTACTGCAGCCGTTCCCGCAGCGAGGCCAAGTTGGATCGCCTGTTCGATCGTCTGCCCTGAGGCCAGGGCGAAGGTGACCGCGCCGAGGAAGCTGTCGCCCGCGCCTACCGCGCTGCGCACTTCCACTTCCAGCGCGGGCATCCGCAATTCGACCTGCGCCGAGACCAGTATGGCCCCGAGATGGCCAAGCGTTACCGCGACGTGTTCGGCGAAGCCCGAACGCACGATCCTGCGCGCCGCTTCGAGCAGCGCCCCGTCATCGGCCAGCGGCTTTCCGGCAAACTGCTCGAGTTCGCCGCGGCTCGGCTTGACCAGGAAGATTCCGCCGCCCTCCAGCGCCGGGCGCAAGGCCGCTCCCGACGTGTCGAGGAGGATCCGCTTGCCGGGCCTGCCCTGCGCCACCAGCCGCGCGTAGAAATCGCGCGGGACGCCGCGCGGCAATGAGCCGCTGAGGACAAGGTAGTCGCATTCAACCTCTACCGCCGCCGCGAGGAAAGCCTGCCATTCCGCCTCGCTGACTTCAGGGCCATCGGGAACGAAGCGGTATTCCAGCCCGGTCTCCAGCTCGTGCACCGCCTGGCTGATGCGGGTGTGCCCGGCGATGTCAAAGCGGGTCCGGGCGATTCCGTCGCGATCGAGCAGACTGTCCAATACACCGCCAGTGGCCCCGCCCGCCAGGTAGATCGCACGCACCTGCCCGCCCAGCCGCTGCACCACCCGGGCAACGTTGATCCCGCCGCCGCCCGGATCGTAGCGGGTGTTGGTCGTGCGGATCTTGTGGGTCGGGCGCACCCGAGGGGCGTCGCACGAGCCGTCGATTGCGGGATTAAGCGTGAGCGTGACGATGGTTTGCATGCGTGCCTCTGGTAGCGAAGGGTTTGAGCCATTCGAGCGCAATCAGCAGGCCGGCCCCCACCGCAACTATAATCGCGCCATCGGCCAGATGCAGCGGACCGAACCGGAGAAAGCCGCGAACCGGCGAGGCCAGCAAGATCGTTGCCGACACCCCTCCAACAGCAACCAGTACGAACGCGAGTGCACGGTTGTGCTTGCCGAAGGCCTGGGCGAGCGATGGGCTGAACGAGCGGTTGACGAAGATCAGCGCCAGGATCGCAGCGACCAGCGCGAAGAACATCAGCCCGCGCAGTTCCGGCTCGGGCAGACCCATCCGCATCGCTCCCAGATAGGCACCAGCGAGCAGGACAAACGCCAGCCCACCTTGAAACACGCTCCACCCCACCATCGCCAGCGAGAACATCGGCGCGGCGGGATCGCGCGGCTTGCGGGCCATGACATCGGCCTCCTCGCCTTCCGCTTCGAACACCAGCGCACAGACCGGATCGATCACCATTTCGAGCAGGGCGATGTGGATCGGACCGAACAGCAATGGCTGGCCGAGCAACAGCGGCAGCAGCGCGAGGCCGGCGATCGGCACGTGTACCGCGAAGATGAAGGCCATCGCCTTGCGAATGTTGTCGTAGATCCGCCGTCCCAGGGCGATGGTCTTCACGATCGAGCCGAAGTCGTCCTCGAGCAACACGATCGCCGACGCCTCGCGCGCGACATCGGTGCCGCGCTTGCCCATGGCAACGCCGATGTGCGCGGCCTTGAGCGACGGAGCGTCGTTGACCCCGTCGCCGGTCATGGCGATAACCTCGCCAGCCGCTTTGAACGCCTCGACAATCCGCAGTTTCTGCTCGGGCATGATCCGGGCGAACACGCTGACCTGCCTGAGGTGTGCGGCCAGCCCGGCATCGTCGAGCGCGTCGAGCTGCTCGCCGGTCAGCACCTCGCCATCCGCGATTCCGGCGCCTGCGGCAATCGTTCGGGCGGTGGCAGCATAGTCGCCGGTGATCATGACGACCTTGATCCCGGCGGCCTGGCATTGGGCGATCGCGGCAGGCACCTGGGGACGCAAGGGATCGGCCAGACCCAGCAATCCGGCAAGCTTGAACGGGTACTCACAGTGGGATCGCGGACGCTCTGTGCCGACAACCTTGGCAGCGGCGACGCCAAGAACGCGAATGCCCTGCTCCGCCATGGCGTCGGCGGCGACCAGCAGCTCCGCCTTGGCCGTTTCGCTCAAACGGCAGAGGCTGGCAATGGCCTCGGGCGCGCCCTTGGCGGCGACGGTAGAGCTCTCAGGCTGGCCGTCGATCTGCCAGACGTTTGACATGGCAAGCAAATCCGGGCGCAAGCCGTAGCTGTGCGACAAGGCGCGGCTAGCCCCGTTGCCATCCAGATGGCGTCGCCCGGCCTCGTGAATTGCCACTTCCATCGGATCGACCGCTTCGATCGCGCTGGCGAGCACGCTGGTCTCGAGGATTGGTGCGAAATGGTCGGGCAGTTCATGATCCAGCCCAAGCGCCACTTCGCCGTGCTCCGGCAGCCATAGCCGCACCACCGCCATGCGGTTTTCGGTCAGAGTGCCGGTCTTGTCGGTGCACAGCACGGTGGTCGCGCCAAGACTTTCGATCGCCGCGGCGCGGCGGGTGAGCACGCCAGCCTGGCCGATCCGCCAGGCCCCCATCGCCAGGAACACCGTCAGCACCACGGGGAATTCCTCGGGCAGCATCGACATCGCGGTAGTAATCCCGGCGAGCACTGCCTCGATCCAGCCGCCGCGGGTCAGCCCGTAAAGCGCCACCACCAGCAGCGCGACCGCCCCGCCCCCGGCAGCGCTGAGCTGGACGATCCGCGCGGTTTCCCGGCGCAAACGCGGAGCCTCGGTTTCGAGTGCGGCGAGGGTCTTGCCGATTTTGCCGATTTCAGTGTCCGAGCCAGTCGCCGTAACCTGGCCCAGCCCATGCCCGCGCGCGATCAGTGAGCCGGAATAGACGACTGGCTGGCCTTCTCCGCCCAGACGCCGCGGCGCGGCTTCGCCCGCTTCCGCCGCACGCTTGTCCACCGGCACTGACTCGCCCGTCAGCAGCGATTCATCGACCTGCAGATCATGAACCTCGAACAGCAGCGAATCCGCCGCGATCCGGTCGCCAGCTTCGAGCACCAGCACATCGCCGCGTACTACCTCGCTGCCGGCAATTCGCTGTTGCGCTCCGTCGCGGATCACCAGTGCGCGCGGCGCGGCAAGATCGCGCAAGGTTTCGAGGACCCGCTCGGTGCGGGTCTCCTGGACTGCGGTGACCGCTACCGAGAAGGTCGCGAAGGCAAGTAGGATGAGCGCTTCGGCCAGATTGCCGAGCAGCATGTAGGCCAGCCCGCCCGCCAGCAGCAGCGCCAGCATCGGCTCGCGCAACACTTCGCCGACAATCCTGAGCGCGGTGCGCCGTTTGGGCTGGGGCAGCAGGTTGGGTCCTTCGGCGGCGAGGCGGCGAGCCGCCTCCTGCGAGGTCAGCCCGGCCCGTTCACATCGCACCCAGCAAGTCCTTGATCGCAACAAAGGCGAAGGCGATCGAGCTATCGGCAACGCCATAGGGCAGAAAGATATCCTCTCCCGCGCGCATCCCGCCGCAGGAATAGACGACGTTCGGAACGTAGCCCTCGCGGTCCTCGTCGGCGGCCGAGAGGATCGGCTGCTGGGTACGACCGATGATCTTGGCGGGATTGTCCTTGTCGAGCAGCGCCGCGCCGATCGAATATTTGCGCATCGCGCCAACCCCGTGCGTCAACAGCAGCCAGCCCTCGTCGATCTCGATCGGCGGCCCGCAATTGCCGATCTGGATCAGTTCCCACGGGAAGCGCGGCGAAAGCAGCGGTTCACCGCCTTCCCAGTGGGAAATGTCATCGGATTCGAGCAGGAACAGGTTCTGCCCGTCCTGCCTCCCGATCATCCGATAGCGGCCTTCGACGCATTTGGGAAACAGCGCCAGGCCTTTGTTGCGCCCGGCATCACCGGTGATCGGGACCAAATCAAAGTGGACGAAGTCATGCGTGCGCAGCAGCTCCGAGCGGATGTCGCGGCCCGAATAGGCGGTATAGGTGCCAACCCATTCAGCTTCATGGCAGCCGCCGTTAAGCCGGGTCAGGCGCAGGTCTTCCAGCCCGTTGCGCTGCACCTCTGTAACCGGGAAGATCACCGTGCCGCTCAGGCTGCTGTCGGGATGCCGATGCACGGTTACCGCGCCATCATTGCGGCTGCTGGCGGGACTGGCGGTGTTGGCTGCGGTCATCCACTGGGGTTGCGGCGTCAGCTCGAACTTGCGACCGGGCAGGACCACGCCTTCTCGAAACGCGATCGAGGAGATGTGACCTTCGCCCACCGCCCGCATCGACAGGACAATCCGCACCGCGCCATCGGGCAGTTCGCTTTGATCGGGATGCAAGGTCGCCGAGGGGTTCATCAGCGCGGCAGCCGCGAAGCTGTATTCATGGCAGAAATAGGCGCCGATCAGTAGCTTCTTCTCTTCGCGGATACGCCGCCCGTCCAGCTCGAGCTGGGCCTCGATCTCGGCGTAGCGCTGCATGAAGATCTGGTGGGTTTGCCAGTGCCGCGCCTCAAAATCATGGAACACCAGCGCCAGTTCGGTGCGCGCAGTACGCATGTCCATGGCGCGGACCTGATCAACCAGACGGTGAACGCGCTGCTGTGGTGCGGTTGCGTTCCACGCCAGATGGAACGGCCGGACAACTACGCGCGAGGGATCGGCCCGCAGCCGGACTTGGGACTGATAGACATTCAGCACGCTGCGCCCCGGTGGCGCTGGATAGCAAGAGTGGCGAGCTGGAAGGCAAGGATCGATTCGGCGCCGCGGTTGCGGTTGATTCCGGTCGGAATCAGCCCATCGTAGCATTCGCCGCTGTCGGGATCGCCGAGTGCAAGGCCAAGTTCGTTCTTGCCGAGGAACCACAAGTAGGCGTTAAGTGCGCGCTCCTGCCAGATCGCGTCACCGCTCGCCGCGAACGCAGCATCGCAGGCATCGACCATGGCCCAGGCCTCGACCGGCTGCTGATCGAACGGCAGCGGCGCGGAATAGAGCGAGCCAAAGCTGTCGGTTCCGATCGCCCGGAAGTGCCCATCCTCGCCGGTTTGCTGGCCTGCCAGCCAGTCCAGGCTCTTGATGCCATGTTCGATGAAATCCTCGCGTCCGATCGCCAGTCCGGCGCGGATCAGGGCTTCGGGCAGGCGGGCATTGTCATAAGCAAGTACCGGCTCGAACCACTCCCAGCCGAGCCGCCGGTATTCGCTCCACAGCCCGGCCAACCGCTCGCCCCAGCGGATCAGCAGCCGCGCGAGCGGCGGATCGGCCGGGTCGGCTTCTGTCAGCGCTGCAGTTCCGAGCATCATGAAGGCCTGCGCGCGCGGCGAGCGCAGCTGTGCAAGCGGCTCGATCGTGAGCTCATAAAGCTTGCGCGCCCAGGTGCGGAAGCCAGGCACGGGGGCACGGGCCGCGGTGACGCCAAGCGCCCAGACCGCGCGCCCGCAACTGTCCTCGGAACCGGCGTGCTCTTTCCAGCTGCGATCGAAATTCATGAAGTTACGGAACCGCCGGGTATCCGGATTCCAAGCGTGCTCGACGAATCCAGCGAAGACCGGCAGCCAGTTCGGCGCCATCCGCGAGTCCTTGCATGCCAGCATCAGCGCCCGGGCATTGTCGTCGATGCAGTAGCCGTGCGCCCGGTCCGGCACGTCGAACACGCTGTGCTGGAGCATGCCGGTAGCATCGCAGATACGCTCGATCGCGGCGAGGCCCAGCTCGCGGGGGATCGCCGGCGGACGGATAGGCTGCGGCCGGCTCTTGCCGCGCGCCGCGACCTGCTCGAACCGTGCGATCGAAGCTTCGGCCAGCCGCGGCCAGATCATCGTCCGGCCCAGCGCGTAAACCCGTCGACGCAGTGCCAGCGCGCCTTCGCGATCCTTGAGCAAGGCATTGATCGCGATGGCAAAGCCCGCACTGTCACCAAAATCGACCAACCGTCCGTACTCGTTGCCAAGCAATTCCACGGCATGGATGTAGGGCGTCGAGACGATCGTCTTGCCCAGTCCGACCGCATAAGACAGCGTCCCCGAGGTTACCTGCGCCGGGTTCAGATAGGGGGTGACATAGATGTCCGCCGCAGCGACGTAATCGAGCAGTTCGTCCTGTTCGACAAAGGCATCAATGAAGCGGACATTGTCGGCCACACCGAGCTCCGCTGCAAGCGCCGCAAGCGAATCGCGGTAGCTCTCGCCATGCCAGGCAATTGCGTGCGGGTGCGTGGCGCCAAGTACGACGTAGAGCGCCTTCGGGTTGCGCCGCACAACTGCCGGCAGCGCCGCGATCACCGTCTCTATCCCCTTGCCCTCGGACAGCAGGCCGAAGGTCAGGATAACCTGATGTCCGGCTAGCCCCAACCTGGCTTTCATCGGCGCGGTCGCGGTGAACGGCCGGTCCGGAATTCCGTGGGGAATGACCACAACCTGATCGGATTCGGCTCCGAACCGATCGATCAGCAGCTGCCTCGCCGCTTCGGCCATGACGATGATCGTCTCGCAGCGTTCGATCAATGCCAGAGTGACCCGCCGCTGGTTGCTGTCGGGTTCAACCAGAACCGTATGCATGGCAACTGCAACGGGAACGGTCATGCGGTCGATCAGACTCAGGATGTGGTCACCCGCCTTGCCGCCGAAAATTCCGAACTCGTGCTGGATCCAGACCATGTCCGCGCCGCTAGCGGTGATCGCGCGGGCGGCTTTAAGATAGGATTCAGGCTCGTTCTGACGGATCGTGCCGGCCAGTGTCTCGGGATAGGCGTGGAACTTGTCAGGCTCTTCCATCGCCCAGACATCGACCCGGATATCGGGAAACCGCTCGGCGACTGCCTGGGCGACATGAGTGGTGTATGTGGCAATGCCGCAGCGACGTGGAAGGTGGTTGCCGATCAGGGCGATGTGACGGATGCGGGGGCTCGCCAGAGCCTTCTGTGGAAGCGTTGGAGTCAGTTTGACGGCAACGGATAGCGACAGCAGCTCAGGCGGGTAGGGCAACGGTTCCATTGGCAGTCCCTTTGACGGTTCAGTCCCCTGTTCCCCTCGAAACGCTGGCCCCCGAACCCGGCTAAGTGACCCACTCTGACGCGGCAATCAGGTATAGCACGTAACGTGCCGAATGGGCAGTTCGATCTGCCGCAAATGGCCTCCGTATTGTCCCTGATTTCGGTTCGGCCGCGCAATTTTCTAAGCTCCCTCGAACCTTCGGGATCAAGACAGGCTAGGGCGCGGAAGCAGCATGGGGCACAGAGGCACAGGTTCACTCGAGGTCCGGTTTCACGGGGCGGCAGGGACCGTGACCGGTTCGTGCTTCGAGTTTCTCGCGGGCGACACGGCGGTGTTGGTCGATTGCGGCTGGTTCCAGGGTACCCGTACGCTCGAGGCGCTCAATCACGAGCCCCTGCCGTTCGATCCGCGCCGGATCAATGCGGTGATCCTGACCCATGCTCATCTCGATCACAGCGGCCGATTGCCCTACCTGGTCTCCAGTGGCTGCACAGCGTCGATCTGGGCAACCGAAGCGACCGCCGACATTGTCGGACCGCTGCTGCTCGATTCTGCCAAGCTCCAGGCCGGCGATGCCGAGCGCCGCAATCGCCGCCCCGATCGCGCCGGAATGCCGGCGTTCGAGCCGCTCTACACTGCCGACGACGTGACCGCCTGCCTCGGCTACTTGCGTGAGGCGTGCTATTGCGAATGGCACGATCTTGGCGGCGGCAACGGCTTCCGGCTGTGGGATGCACGCCATATTGTCGGATCGGCCTCGGTCGAGCTGATGCTGGCCGGACAGCGAATCCTGGTTTCCGGCGACATCGGCGGCGGCAACGCGATCACATGCGCCGGGGCCGAGCTCGGCGGATACGACCACGTGCTGTGCGAAGCGACCTATGGCGACCGCGCACGCGAGCCAGTGCTGATCAGCGACCGCCGCGAGCAACTTGCGGTTCACGTCGAGGAAGTGCTGGAGCGCGGCGGCAACCTGCTGATCCCGGCCTTCGCGGTCGAACGCATGCAGGTAGTGCTTGAGGATTTCGCCGCGCTGTTCGAAGCCAAGCGGCTGCGACCGGTCGATATCTTCGTCGATTCCCCACTTGGCGAACTGGTGACCCGGGCAACCCTGCGTCACCGCAACGGCGGTTATGATCCATTCCACCATCCCAATATCCGCTTCACCCACGATGTCGCGGAATCGAAACGTCTCAACAGCGTGACCGGCGCAGTGATCATCGCCGGATCGGGAATGTGCCAGGGCGGACGGATCCGCTATCACTTGCTTCGCAACCTGCCTTACCGGCAATCGCGGGTCTTGCTGGTCGGCTACCAGGTCAAGGGCACGCTCGGTGCAGTGCTGCGTGATGGGGCCCGTCACGTGCGGATTTCGGGGAACGACGTGGCGGTGCGCGCCGATGTCGTCGCAATCGATTCCTATTCGACCCATGCCGATCGGCGCGCTCTGCTAGAATGGCTCAAACAACGCGGACCCGTCAGCGGTTCGACCATGCTGGTTCACGGCGAGGACGAAGCCTTGGCGGCTCTTGCCAAAGATTGCAGCCGGGTGCAGGCTCTCGGTGCAGTCGCGGTCCCGCAACTTGGCAGCGCCTGGGAACTGCGCCCAGGACACGCGGCCCGACAATGCGCCCCGCCCCGTGCCGACGCCAAGTCCCGCATCGCGCCGCAGGACTGGATCTCTGGCCTAGCCGACCTCGAATCCGGGCTCGCTGAGCGGCTCCGCGCCCTGCCCTCTGACGCCGCCCGCGAACGCGCCGTTGCCTCGCTCAATCGCGCGCTGGAGCGGGCCGAGGGCCGCTAGGAAAATCCCTTAGGGAGCCTTCCCGATTTATCTGGAGTGGCTTTGCAGGGCAGGAAATGCTGCCCGGGTGAACCGGGACCCCCGATTCTACAGGAGAATTCCCATGAGAACCGATAGCCAACTGCAGGAAGACGTCATGAACGAACTGCAATGGGAACCGCGCGTCGAACACACCAACATCGGCGTTGCTGCGAAGGACGGAGTGATCACGCTGTCGGGCTTTGTCGGCAGCTATGCCGAAAAGATCGCGGCGGAAAAGGCGGCGCGCCGGGTCAGAGGCGTGCGTGGACTGGCCGAGGAGATCGAGATTCGGCTTCCCAGCGAGGCCAAGACCGCCGACCCAGAAATCGCCAAGCGCATCGCCGACATGTTTGACTGGAGCGCTCAGATCCCCAAGGGCCGGATTATGGTCAAAGTCGAAAAGGGCTGGGTCACCCTGTCGGGACTGGTCGACGGCCATTTCCAGCGCAAGTCGGCCTTCGACCTCGCCTCACGGATCAGCGGCGTCAAGGGCGTCAGCAATCTGGTTGAGGTCAGGGCGGTACCCTCGCCATACGACGTCCGCGAACGGATCATCGCCGCGTTCAAGCGTAATGCCGATCTCGATGCCCAGACGATCACAGTCGCGGCCGAGGGCAATACCGTAAAGCTCGGCGGCAAGGTCCATGCCTGGTACGAGCGCGAGATCGCTGAGCGGGCGGCTTGGGCAGCGCCGGGCGTCAACCGGATCGAAGACAATATCGCGGTGATCTGATCAGCGGCTGTGCGCCCTCGGCGGGGCAGGACGGGGACGGGTTTCAATTCACCGAGCGAAACCCGTCCCCATGAATTCTCGTCAGGCTTCGCAGCTGCCCCTTGAACTTCCAGCGGGTGCAATGAGCCTGTCGCGGTCGTAGATATCATCGTGGAATTCGACCGTCCCAGCCGCCGAAACATCGACGGTGAAATAGGTGACGTAGACCGGCACTGGCTCGGCCAAGGGCAGAGTCACGGTCGTGCCTCGCGCCACCTCGGCATCGACCGAGCGCCCGACCAGATGCGCGGCTAGCACCAGCGCCCGATCGACCCGAATGCAGCCATGGCTGAAGGCCCGGACCGGCTGTTCGAACAAAGCTTTTGAGGGCGTATCGTGCAGATAGACGTTGTAGGGATTGGGCATCACCAGCTTCAACTGCCCGAGCGCATTGTTCGGCCCCGGTCGTTGCCGCCAGCGCCCGCCGCTCCGCACATAGCCGCGACTGCTGGAAAGCCGCCCGCCCAGTTCGCGCACGATGCTCGGCGGGATTTCCCACCAGGGGTTGAGGGTGACGCCGCTGACCGTGGCCGCGAACACCGGGGTCGGCGTTTTGGGCTTGCCGACGATCACCCGCCAGCGTTCGGCGGCGCGGCCATTGTCCCACAGCGCAAGCTCGAACCCGGCGGCGTTGACCAACAGGTAGCGCTTGCCGAGGTCAAGCGGCATCCAGCGCCAGCGCTCAAGATTGCGGATTAGGGTTGTGCGCCGTGCCGGATCGGTCTCGGCAGCCAAGGCCAGGCGCAGGACCTCGTAGTGGGGATGGCGCGGGCGCAGCGAGGCAAAAAAGCCGTCGAGATCATCGCTCGCATGCGCCGCCCGCAGCAGCGCCGGCAGATCGATCGCCTGATCGTTTGCGCCGATCTTCCACTTGGCGGCGCTGGAGCCCAGCAGATGGGCCCGCGCGAGGTTGAGCGAGACCGCGGTCAAGGTCCGATCGATCCGCTGGGTATCGCCGCTTTGCACCGCCTCGGTCAGACCCGAGTCAGAGGTCAGAACCAGACCTTCCTGCGGGGCGGCCCGCAGCCACTTCGTCAGCTGTTCGATCTGCGGCGCTGTCCAGTGCAGGTCCGGCGGCGGCGGGGCGGAGGCGGCCAGACAAAGCAGCAGCAGCGGGACGAAGCGTTTTCTCATCGCGACGAGTGTCGGTGCTGTGCTTGAACCGGGCAATCAGGACCCTTACCTAGCTATCAAACAGTTTCAGCAATTCGGTGGTAGCACCTTGAACAGACGATCCTTGCTGGGCGCCGGCGTGCTGCTGGCGGCTAGCGGAGCGATCCGGCCGGCTTTGGCCGTGGTCGATCCACTTCTTGAATCATCACCAGTCCGCATACCTGCGGCGGCTGCGGTGAACGATGCAGGCTCCGGCCTGATCAAGCAAGCGCTGGCCGAACTGGCACGCCACGGGCATCAGATCGTGCATCGAGACATGGTGGCGGTTGTCGATTTCTCGCTCTCCTCGCACCAGCCGCGGCTGCACCTCGTCGACCTGTTGGGCGGGCTGACCTCGACCTTGCTGGTCGCGCATGGCCGGGGATCGGATCCCGGCAACACCGGCTTGCTCGAACGCTTTTCGAACCGTCCCGGCTCCTACGCCTCGTCAAGCGGCAGTTTTCTGACCGGTCAGACTTATCACGGCAAACACGGCCTGTCGCGCAAGCTGATCGGCCTCGATCCGGAAAACGATGCAGCGGAGCGGCGCGCGATCGTGATCCACTCCGCCCGATATGTCAGCCACGAAATGGCCCGCGATCAAGGCCGGATCGGGCGCAGTCAAGGGTGCTTCACTGTGGCGCAGGACGATCTGGCGCGCGTCATGGCACGCCTCGGCCCTGGGCGACTGTTGTTTGCGGGCAAAGCCTAGAAGAACGCCTGCAAGGTATCAGGTGGCAGGCCTGGATCGGGGGGTTGAGGGAGATCGGCCTGCCACCTGTCTTGCAACATCTGAACGCGGAGAAGGTTCAGGCGCTGATTTCGATCTTGCGCTCGCGCTGGAGTGCTTCGGGGCTCTTGGGCAAATGGATCGCCAGAACGCCGTCCTTGGCGTTGGCGGTGATCTTGCCCACGTCGATGCCCCGCGGCAGTTCCAGCGCGCGCTCAAAGTGGCCATAGCGGCGTTCGGAGAAGAGGTAGCCTTCCTTGCTTTCCTCGTGCTCCTCCTTCTTCTCGCCGGTCAGCCGCAGGATGTTGTCGGTGACTTTGATCTCGATTTCCTCGGGCTTCATCCCGGGTACTTCGGCGATCAGCTGGTATTCGCCATCCAAGTCCTTGAGCTCGAGTGCGGGTCCGGTCAACGCCTGAATCCGGCGATTGAGCTCGAAGCCCATCGGGCGATGCCAGAAGTCATCGAACAGCCGGTCGAACTCGCTGCGGACGCGATTGAGCGGCTCCCAGACGCTCGGCGGTGCGGAGCGTGGTCCAGCGGTCTGTACGGGGACGTTTGAAGCACTTCTCTCTTGATTGGTCACAGTGACTCTCCTTGCTGGGGCTTGAAGCTCAATCGGAGACTAGAAAGCCGACTCCGCACGAGAAATCAGATTTGTCCCCTACGGATCATTACGGAGCGGTGCGGCTGGCGGGCCATGCCAATAAGGGTTAGGCTCAGCTAACGGGGTACTGAGCCGCCTGGAAACCAAATGGAAAGCCTGTCTCGCGACCGCACGGAATTCCTTGATACAATTCTGGAGACGCTGCCCGATGCGGTGGCGATCCTCAATACCGATCTGCGCCTGATCGAGATCAATCACGCCGGCCTGGCCATGCTGGGCGCCAAATCGTTGGAAGAGGCCGCATCTATAATACCGGCTCCGGCAATAGCACCAGAAAGCCTGCCAGTGTTCACTGCGCGTTTCGAGGCTGCACTGTCAGGCGGCGGCAATGCCAGCCAGGTATTCAAGATCGCCGTCAGGGGACTAGATAGCGCGATCCGGACGATGGAATGTCGGATCGCGCGGCTCGACAATTTTTACGGCGAGGTTGCCGGAGCGCTGGTGACAGCCCGCGATACGTCGGACGCGGAAGCGCAGAGGCGAGAGCTGGCAGACGCCGAATCGCTGCTCCATGCAATTATCGAAACGGTCCCCGACGCCTTGGTGGTCATCGACGAACGGGGAACAATTTCCTCGTTCAGCAAGGCCGCCGAAGCGCTGTTTGGCTACAGCGAAGCGGAGGTTCGCGGCCGCAATGTCAACATACTGATGCCAGCCCCTCACCAAGATGCGCACGACGGCTATCTTTCGCGTTACCTCAAGACCGGCGAAAAGCGGATCATTGGTATCGGCCGCGAAGTCGAAGGGCTGCGCAAGGACGGCACCATGTTCCCGATGCGACTCGCGGTCGGCGAGGCGGTAGCCGAAGGGCATCGGGTTTTCACCGGGTTCATCCACGACCTGACCGGACAGGCCGAGGCCGAAGCCCGGCTCAACGTCCTGCAGTCCGAACTGCATCATGCCGCCCGCCTCAGTGCCGCCGGGTCGCTGGCATCCGCGCTGGCGCATGAATTGAACCAGCCACTCACCGCGATTGCCAACTATGTCTCGGCGGGACGCGACATGCTCATCGACGAGCCGTTGCCTGCAAGCGACATGCTGATCGAGGCCTTGAATGAAGCCGCCCGCGAGGCGGTCCGCGCCGGCCAGATCGTGCGTCGGCTTCGTGACTTCGTTGCCAAGGGCGAACTCGACATGCGCGTGTTGCCGCTCGACACGCTGGTTAACGATGCGGCGGTTCTCGGCCTGGTCGGTGCGCGTGCGGGAGGGGTCGATTGGTCGATCGATGTCGAAGCGAATCTCGGCGAGGTGCTGGCCGACCGCGTCCAGATCCAGCAGGTCATGGTCAATCTCATCCGCAATGCGATCGAGGCGATGGAACAAACGGAAGTCAGGAAGCTATCGATCCGGGCACGGGCAGTAGACCGGGAATGGGCGGAAATCTGCGTTGCCGATTCCGGCCCCGGGGTTGCTGAAGCGGCCAGGGAGCAGCTATTTCAGCCCTTCACCAGCACAAAGGCCAAAGGTATGGGTCTGGGTCTGTCGATCTGCCGGACTATCGTCGAAGCGCATGGTGGCAAGCTGACGGCTGAATTTGGCGAAGGAAGCGGGACCGTATTCAAGCTCACCTTGATGCGCGCGCAACGGGATGGCTATGATGCCGGCTGACAAACTTGTCCACGTCATCGACGATGACGATTCGGTCCGCCGCTCGGCCGCGTTCATGCTCAAACACGCCGGGTACCGAGTAGAAAGCTATGTTTCGGGCGTTGAGTTCCTCAGGCAAGCCAAGGATGCCGAACGCGGCTGCGTGCTGCTCGATGTCCGTATGCCAGAGATGGACGGGCTTGAGGTTCAGCAGGAGATGGCACAGCGCGGGATCGACATGCCGGTGGTGATCCTTACCGGTCACGGCGAAGTTGGTGTGGCGGTCAAAGCAATGCGCGCCGGCGCGGTCAATTTCATCGAGAAGCCCTACGAGAAGGAAGCCCTGCTGCGCGCAATCGAGGAAGCCTACCAGCGGCTCGACCGCAAACACGACAAGGCGATGAAGGCCAGCGAGGCAAAGGTACGGCTCGCCAGCCTGACCGGACGCGAACGCGACGTGCTTAACGGGCTGGTCGCCGGCCTGCCCAACAAGACCATTGCCTATGACCTTGGCATCTCGCCCCGCACGGTCGAGATCTACCGCGCCAACATGATGGAAAAACTGCGTGCGCGCAGCCTTTCCGAAGCCCTGCGGATCGCCTTCATCGCTGAGGAAGAGGACGGGCCCCAGACCACCCCCTCGCCCGCCTCACCCGTCTGAACAGCGGCCATCAACCCGAACCAAAAAAGGCGGCCCGGCAGAGCCAGTCTGCCGGGCCGGCAAGGGTAGGGATCGAATTGCTTCATTCCCTAGGGTCGCAAAATGCATCCTTGCTGATCGTTGCTCCGGATTCACCTCAGGAGTTATCCATAGCAAGATTATGTAGATTGACGGGTTCGCGGCCTGGCTGGCTATACACAGCTTAACTTAGCGCCCCGCTGGCCAAGGCTTCCAGCTGGCGCCGGTCTTGCAGGATCAACCGGTCGCGCCGCGGCATCGCCACGACGCCCAACTCGCGCAGTTGGCGCAGCCCCCTGCATGTGGTTTCCGGAGTGATCGCCAGATAGGCGGCAATGTCGACTTGCGAGAGCGGGAAGTGAAGCTCGCCGTCAATCTCCGGCAGTCGATCGATTACCGAAACAAGGAAAGCGCAAATCCGCACCAGCACACCATTGCGACCGATGATCATGCCGCGGCGGAAGATCGGATCTTGCTCGGCGCAGATCGACGGCAACAACCTGCCCTCATCGCGGCAACTGCGCAGCAGCGCCTCGTGCCAGCGCGAGGAGGAATGGCGCAGATAGCTGACCTCGGTCACCGCTTCGGCGGTGAAACGATAGGCTTCGGCAATCGGCAGGCCGATCTGGTCGCCAGCGAAAAAGAAGGCGGCGATCTGCCGCTCGCCTTCGGGCGACACGCTGACCCCGCGAACGATCCCGCGCCGCAGCTCGAAGACCTGGGCGCTCGGATCGCCTTCCAGAAACAGCACTTCGCCCGGTTGCGCCCGATAGGCAATCTGCGTGAACTGGTGAGGCTTCGACACGGGACTGAGCATGGCGGCACCTTTGACGTTGGGATCGACGGTACTCAGCCTAACCGTCCCAACTCACCCGCGAACTGGTGTATTATACGTAGCGACGAGCCGCGCCCTTGACGAATTGTGAAACACCTTGATGCCGCTCAATCCGTCTCGGTCAAACTTGTTCCAAGCTGCCTGCTCCCGACTTAGGAGGCCGTCATGAAAGTCAAGCAAGCCATGCATCCCGGCGGCAGTTGGATCGATCCCGATGCGCCGCTGACCGATCTCGCCGAACGGATGCGCAAGGAAGATATCGGCGCAATCCCGGTGGGGGAGAACGACAAGCTGATCGGCATGGTCACCGATCGCGACATCGTTGTCCGCGGGCTGATCGGCAAGGCCGATCCGCTGCAGCTGACCGCCCGCGACGTGATGAGCGAGCCGATCATGTTCTGCCACGCCAACGAGGATCTTGAAGACGCGGTGCGGATCATGGAGCGCAAGCAGATCCGCCGCCTGCCGGTGATCGACGAACACCGCCGCATGATCGGGATGCTCAGCCTTGGCGATGTTGCAGCGCAGTCTCCGGCTTCGCTGGCGTCAGAGACCCTGCGCGCGGTCTCTGCCCATCATCCTTGACGGTTGACCTGCACACCAGGAACTGCAGTTCAGGAGCAACCCGCCATGCTGAAATGGATCCTTATCGGACTGGTCGTGACCGTGCTGGTCAGCCTGGTGGCAGTGACCATCTATGTCGAGCGCGAAGCACCTTATCGCAGCGAGGTGCTGACCCGCGGCACCAGTGGAAGGGCGCTGATTCTCTATCATCCCAGCCGCGACGCCCAGTTTTCCGAAGAATTGACCGAAGCCATCGCCCGCGGCTTCGAGGACGCAAAGATGACGGCCGAACGCCGGACGATGACCGCTGCAACGCCGGTCAGGCCGGAAGGCTTCGATGTCATCGCGGTTGTTTCCAACACCTTCTTCGCGCAGCCCGACTGGCCGACCGAACGCTATCTCAAGCGCGCCGATTTTAAGGGCATTCCCACCCTTGGGATCATGGCCGGTGCTGGTTCGACCGAGCGGGCAGAATTGACGCTGTCACGGGCCCTCTCCGACACCGGGGCAGATCTCCGCGGCGTCCACTCGCTGTGGATCGCCCGCCCCAACGATCTAGCACGGCACGATGAGGACAACCGCAAGGTCGCTGCCAGCAGGGCGCGGGAGCTCGCCTTCGAACTTGGCCGACAAGCCGCTGCCCAACCAAATGGCGACATAGGAGCCGACCGATGAGATTGAAGACAGGAACGATGGTCATGGTGGCAGACGGCTCGCGCTTCCTGCTGCTGCGCAACGATGGCGATGCGCTTCATCCCGAGCTCAGGGTTATCGAGCACCGCTCGTTCGAGAATCCCGCCAATCGCGAATTGCTGTCTGATGCACCAGGGGTAAGCTTTTCAGCCATTTCGCCCGGCCGCGACACCTTTGACAAGACCGATCCCCACCAGGAAAACGAAAATCGCTTCGCGGCTGACGCGGCCAAGGCGCTGGCAGCGGCGGCCCAGAGCATGGACGGCGAGCTGATTGTTGCGGCTCCACCCGATACGCTTGGCGTAATGCGCCGCCACTACGACCGAAAGATCAAGGCGCGGTTGCTGGCGGAAATCGACAAGGACTTTACCAAGCATCCCGTTGGAGAAATTACGCGGCTGATCCTGGCGCATGAGGATTGAGATACACGCGATCGGCTTCCACAGCGACGCTAGAACCTTTAACTGTCAAGCGAACACGGCTGTTAACCTCATCGCATGCGAAACGCTGGCTGCGCGCAGTCTGTGTGGTCGCTGCGTGGCGATCCGGTTTGGTGGATATCCTGCAGCGTTGACCTCAGCCAACCTTGTTGTCCGTGCCGACAAGAGACCAGCATACCGCTTCTTGAGGACTTCCGGGTGAACTGATGCAACCTACGGGACTCATTATCAAGGCAACAGAAATATTGGATGGTGCAATCATGTCATGGCTATTCCAACTTCGTTCGTTGTCCCATCGATAACCTGGCTGGGCTCATTGAGGCGACGTGTGCCACTTGCAGACAACCACGATTCGTCGCTCGCAGAATCACCCATCGCATCGGCTATGAGTGTTCCGATCCGCTCGGCCGCGTCCAGCACGGGATCGTCATCGAGATGCGCATAGCGACGAGTAGTCTGCAACCGCAGCGTCCTTGCATCCATTGGCGAGTGTCCGCCAATCGCAGATTTGGGCCCATTCGTAGAGAACTTGGCCGTCGAGAAGGTCGATGAATTCGTGCCAATCGACCTGTTGCCCCAACACTGGCTGGCACTGCACGCAAATATCGCACCAAAAATCACCGGCTTGATGCTGACATTAGCGTAGCCATGGATTGAATTGAGACAATGTGCGGGTATTTTTGAGGGTATGCGTGGAACTACTTCGTATATTTATCATTATCTTACAATTATTTGGATCGGAATTGCGATTCCGGCTCGGCTCCAATTTTTCATCCATAACCGTCCACCTGCGTCCAGAAAACGGCTGTTTTCTGGGATTGGTTGGTCTTAGGTCTAACTCGCCCGGTCGTGCGCGGCTTCCAGTTCGGCGAGCAAGTCAATCGCGGCGATCCCGGTTTCGTTGACCAGCCCTTCGGGATCGGGGTGGATCAGGATTTCCACTCCGGGAAATTCGGCGAGCAGCTTGGCCTCGATCTCGTCCATCACGATGTGAGCCTGGCGCACGGTCATCTCGGGATCGACCGAGACATGGAACTGGACGAAATCGCGGTTGCCCGAGGTTCGCGTGCGCAGATCGTGCAGGCCCTTGAGTTCCGGGTGGCGGGCGACGACTTCGAGGAAATGCGCTTTCTTGGCCTCGTCCCACTCATGATCCATCAGCTGATCGACCGCGGCTTGCGAGGCTTTCCAGGCGCCCCAGCCGAGCCACAGCGCGATGGCAAAGCCGAAGGCCGCGTCTGCTCCGGCAATCCCGGCGAACCGATCGAGCGCCAGCGCGGCGATCACCGCGAGGTTGAGCGCCAGGTCCGACTGGTAGTGGACGTGGTCGGTGGCAATCGCCAGGCTGCCGGTGCTGCGGATCACCCGGCGCTGCCACGCGAGCAGCGCCAGCGTGGCAACCATGGCGATCAGCGAGACCGCGATCCCGCCCTCTGCCGCTGCGGGCCGCGCGCCGGAATACCATTGGCCTATCGCGCGAAAGGCCAGGCCGAATGCAGAGATCGCGATCAACGCCACCTGAAACATGGCGGCGAGAGCTTCCGCTTTGCCATGGCCAAAACGATGCTTGTCATCGGCCGGCTGGGCCGCGACCCAAACCCCGGCCAGCGTCGCCATGCTGGCGATCAAGTCGAGACCGGTATCGGCGAGGCTGCCAAGCATCGCGGTCGAGCCGGTCGACAACACCGCCCAGGCCTTCATCCCGACCAGCAGCAGCGCCACCGCGATACTGGCGAGCGCGGCGCTGCGGTTGAGGGCGGCGTGATCGCTCATGGGTACAGCAGCGAACTGGCCCAGCCGCCCCCTGCCTGATGTACAAACAGGCGGCGTTCGTGAAGCCGGAAGGGGCGGTCGAGCCAGAACTCGATCCGTTCAGGGGTCAGGCGATAGCCGGTCCAGTGCGGCGGACGCGGCACGGGGCCGACCAGGTGTTTGGCTGTGGTCTTGGCGATCCGCGTCAGGAACGCACCGCGCGAACTCAAGGGTCGCGACTGATCCGAAGCGTGCGCGCCCAATTGCGAATCGCGGCCGCGGCTGGCGAAATAGGCATCGGCCATTTCGGGCGATACTTCTGCCACGGCGCCTTCGATCCGCACCTGGCGGCGCAGGCTTTTCCAGTGGAACAGCATCGCCGCCTGCGGGTTGGTGGCCAGCTCTTCGCCCTTGCGGCTCTGGCCGTTGGTGTAGAACACGAAGCCCTCGGCGTCCCAATGCTTCATCAAAACCATCCGCAGCGAAGGCGCAGCGCCTGAAGTTGCGGTCGCCAGAGCAACAGCCTCTGGATCATTGGGTTCGTGCGCCTTGGCTTCGGCGAACCAGGCACCGAACAGCGCCAGCGGATCGGCGGCGGGGATCGCATCTTGGGCCTCTTGCTCCATGCGTCAGCGCATAGCCTTGCTTCGCCGCGCAGGCAAATTGCGCTGACACCTTGCTCTGCGGCGCTCGCGCACCTAGCTTTGCGCAATGGCTGATCCCTATTCGATCCTGGGCGTGGCGCGCAGCGCGGGCGAAAAGGATATCAAGTCCGCTTACCGCAAGCTTGCCAAGGAGCTTCATCCGGACCGTAACCAGGACAACCCAAATGCGGCCGAGAAATTCGGTGAGATAACCCGAGCCTACGATCTGCTGTCTGACAAGGACAAGCGCGCCAGGTTTGATCGCGGCGAGATCGACATCGACGGCAACCCGACAATGGGGTTTGGTGGCGGCGGCGCAGGTGGTTTCGGTGGCGGCGCGCAACGCGGGTTTCGCGCCGACGGGTTCGAGGGGTTCGGGCAGGAAGGGATCGACCTTGGCGATATCTTCGAAGGCCTGTTCGGTGGCCGCGGCGGAATGGGGGGTGGTCCGGGCGCCGGAAGCCGCCGTCCCGCACCCAAAGGTGCCAATGTCCAGTACAAACTTGGCGTATCGCTGCCCGATGCAGCGATGCGTGCGACCCAGCGAATCACTCTGGCCGGCGGCAAGACCATCGACCTCAAGCTGCCCGCCGGGGTTGAGGATGGCACCCAGATGCGGCTGGCCGGCAAGGGCGAACCTGGCCCGGGCGGCCAAGGCGATGCGATTGTTGCGATCAGGCTGCAACCGCATCCGTTCTTCCGCCGCGAGGGGGACAACCTGCGGCTCGACCTGCCGATCAGCCTTGACGAGGCAGTGAACGGCGGCCGGGTCAAAGTCCCGACCGCCGAGGGTCCGGTGATCCTGAACATCTCAGCCGGCTCAAGCTCGGGCAAGGTGCTGCGGCTCAAGGGACGCGGCTTTTCGCGCAAGGACGGGACCCGCGGCGATCAGTTGATCACGCTTGAAGTGCATTTGCCGGAAAGCGACGAGGACCTGGCGCGGCGGCTGGAAGGGTGGCGCGATTCGCGCAATCTGCGCTCGCGGCTAGGCGTCTGAACCTTGGACAAGCCGCCGCCCGATGACGAGGTACGCCCGCCGCTAACTCTGCCCGACCTTTCCCCCGAAGCCCGCCGCAAGCGCGCGGCGCGGTTGCAGGACCGGTTTGACGAGCACATCGGTGCGCAGGGCTGGCTGTGGCAAACCCGGGCCTTCCGGGTGATTGCGCGGGTCTGGGCCGGGGCCTGGCACGATGGTTTCATCCACGCCGGCAATCTCGCTTACATGACGATACTGGCACTGTTTCCGTTCTTCATCACGGTCGGCGCCGGGCTCAGTCTGGTCGGCGAGCAGGCCCAGCGCGAAGCCTCGGTGGCCACGGTGCTGATGGCGCTGCCCCCGGACGTTGCCACCGCGCTGGGGCCGGTAGCGCGCGATGTGATCGTGGCGCGCAGTGGTTGGTTGCTGTGGGTCGGCGGGCTGATCGGACTGTGGACCGTCGGCAGTCTGATCGAGACGATCCGCGACATCCTGCGCCGTGCTTATGGTACGCGTGAAACCGTCGCCTATTGGCGCTACCGGCTGATCTCGACCGGGGTGATTATCGGTGCGGTGGCTGCGCTGTTCTTCGCACTGCTTGCTCAGGTGGCGATCGGTACCGCGCAGGAAGTGATCGCCGCCTGGTACCCGCGAGCGACCGGCTGGGCCGATACGCTTGCCACTTCGCAGCTCGTTCCGGCCCTGGTGATCTATGCCTCGTTGTATCTGCTGTTCTACACCCTGACCCCGACCGTCTATCGTGCAAGGCGCTATCCCAAGTGGCCTGGCGCCCTGGCGGTGACAGTTTGGTGGATGGCGGTTTCGATTGCCCTGCCGCAAGTGCTGCGGCGCTTCTTCACTTACGATCTGACCTATGGCAGCCTGGCCGGGGTGATGATCGCGCTTTTCTTTTTCTGGTTGGTTGGCTTAGGAATGGTGGTCGGCGCAGAACTCAACGCGGCGTTGGCGGAAAGCCCTGAAGAGCGCGATATGCTGGGGCAGGCCAGTCACCGCAAGAGCGAAGCAGGCAAGACGACAGGAAGCCCATGAACGGACTGATGAACGGTAAACGCGGCCTGATCATGGGCCTTGCCAACGACAAGTCGCTGGCCTGGGGGATTGCCCAGAAACTGCGCGACGCCGGCGCCGAACTGGCTATTTCCTACCAGGGCGAGGTCATGGAAAAGCGGGTCCGTCCGCTCGCCGATCAACTCGGCTGCGATTTCCTGATCGATTGCGACGTTTCGACCGAAGCTGAGCTCGACAAAGCCTTTGCGACGTTGGCGGCGCGCTGGCCTACGATCGATTTCGTGGTCCACGCAATCGGCTTTACCAACAAGGAAGCCCTGCGCGGACACTATGCCGATATCGGGCTGGAAGACTTCCTGATGACGATGAACATTTCGGTTTACAGCTTCACCGCGGTCGCCCGCCGCGCAGCCGCGATGATGCCGGCCTTCGATCCCGAAACCGGTAGCGGCGGCGGCGCGATGCTGACGTTGTCCTATTACGGCGCGGAAAAGTTCGTGCCGCACTACAACGTGATGGGGGTAGCCAAGGCCGCATTGGAGGCCTCGGTCAAATACCTGGCCAACGATTTCGGGCCGCAAGCCATCCGCGTCAATTCGATTTCCGCAGGACCGATCAAAACCCTGGCGGCCAGCGGGATCGGCGATTTCCGTTACATTATGAAGTGGAACGAGCTCAACTCGCCGCTGCGCCGCAACGTCACGATCGGCGATGTCGGCGGCGCTGCGCTGTACCTGTTGTCAGACCTATCGGCAGGGGTGACCGGCGAAAACCACCATGTCGACGCCGGTTATCACACTGTCGGGATGAAGCAGGAAGACGCGCCGGATATTTCCGCGCGCTGAAATTACACTATTCTGGTTTGGGCAGAGGCGCGTCGGCGAACGGATCTTCGCCTCGCTCGGCAGCCCTCTTGCGCTCGTCCATCTGCTTTTCGAGTTCTTCGACCCGGGCCTGGGTTTCGGCCGCTTCCTGATCGACTGTCGCCAGCCGCTTCTCGCGTTCGGCGGCGATCAGCTCGGAAAAGCGCAGTTCGGGTGCGCTGTCCTTTTCAGCATAGGCCTGTTCGATCAACTGGCCCGAGCACCCGGTCCAGCCGCCAGCCCCCGTGGGCGAACAGCTCATCGTCCCGGTTCGGCCAACCCGCTCATAGGCAAGGACTTTGTTGTTCCAGGCTTCGTTCTGCGGCGAATAAGTCTCACGCAGTTCTTCTGGAATGCGGAACCGTTCCGATTCGGCCTTGCGCGCACAAACCGTGATCGTGTCGTCGCTTGACTGCGGGCACAGGTCATCGCCGAACACGATCAGTTGGTTGACTTTGGCTTCGGACGTTTCCTGGGCAAGCGCCGGTGCGGCCAGAGCAAGCGCGATTGTGAAGGCGAAAAGCGGGCGCATGATCGGTTTCCTTGACGAGTCCGACCCCAGTATAGGGACCTCGCGCGCTGAATGACAGATGAAGCTGGGAGACGCTTTGCGTCCAATCAAATCCGCTCAGCCAGCCGGATCGCCATTCGGCAACCCAGCCGAATCGCGCCTGAAAGCAGCGGATAGGCCGGAGCCTGTTCAGCGCCATGTGCCAGCGCGGTTTCGCGGTGTTCGCGCTCGTCGGCGCGGAACGCCTCGATCACCCCGGACAGTTCGGGGTCATCGGTGCCAAGGTCTTCGAGCTGCGCTGTATAATGCCGGTCGATCTCTTCCTCGACCGCGGCGGTGCAGGCCATCGCCGCTTTGGGTCCGATCAGCGCAGTGGCGGCACCAAGCGCGAAGCCGGCGACATGCCAGAACGGTTGCAGCGCGGTCGGGCGCACTCCCCGCTGGGCAACCAGTGCATTGAACCGGGCGAGGTGCTCGGCTTCCTGCTCGGCCATGTGGCGCACTTCGCCCGCCAGCGCCGCGCGGGTTCCCATCACTGCAAGCTGACCAGCATAGATCCGCGTCGCGCCGTATTCCCCGGCCTGATCGACCCGGATCATCTGTTCGGTTTTGGCCGCGCTCATGCCGCGCCTCTACCCGAGCGGCGCAGCAAGGTGAAGATCACCAGTGCAGCGCCGGTGGAGAACAGGAAGTTGAACCCCGCCAGCGATACTCCGAACAGCTCCCACTGGACCTGATCGCAGCGCACCAGCGGGGCGTTCATGATCGCCTCAAGCGGGTCGCCGCCCAGCGCAACTTCAGAGGTGCAGGCGGTCAACCCCGGAAACCAGCCGTATTCGACCCCGGCGTGGTAGAAGCCAATCAGCCCGGAGGCCAGAATTGCCAGCGCCGCGAGAGCGACCACCGCCCTCCCCGGCGGCTTTGACCAGCGCCGCCAGAGCGAGCGGGATCGCCACGAAATGCGGATAACGCTGCCACCAGCACATCTCGCACGGCCACAGGCCAAAGCCGAATTGCGAGATGTAAGCCCCGCCGAGCAAGGCCGCCGGGACCAGCAGCGCCAGCCAGCGCGCCAGACGCCCCGCAGCTTCGCCCTCCGGCACCGCGTTCAGCGCTTCTTGGCGAGCTGCACACCGCCGGTGCGGCGCAGCGTCTCGATCGCATAGTGCAGCTGGAAGTCCTTGATGCCCTTGGTCTCAAGCTCTGCCGCAGTGATCTTGAAACGCGGATCGGGGCTGCGGTCAGCCTCCAGCTGCTTGTCCTTCAGGCCAGCCTCATTGACCAGATGGCCGCGCAGGTCGCTCTCGCGAACCGTCAGTTCGGCGCGGCGGCGCGCATCGGGATCGGACAGCTGCGGCACCCGGATATCAGGCTCGATCCCGCCTTCCTGGACCGAGCGGCCCGAAGGGGTGAAATAGCGCGCGGTGGTGATCTTGACCGCCTGGCTGCGCGCGTTGTCGAGGAAGTAGAGCGACTGCACCGAGCCCTTGCCAAAGCTGCGCTCGCCCATCACCACCGCCCGCTTCTGGTCCTGCAGCGCCCCGGCAACGATTTCCGAGGCCGAGGCCGAACCTTCGTCGATCAGCACGATCACCGGCAGCCCCTTGGCAACATCGCCCATAAACCGCGCGGCGGTGCCGGCCGGCAGGCCATCGTAGTTCGAGGGATCATCGGCCTTGAAGTAGAGATCCTCGCCGGGATCGCGGCCACGCTGCGAAACAATCTCGCCCTTGGCCAGGAACAGGTCTGACAAGGCCACCGCCTCGTCGAGTTCGCCGCCCGGGTTCGATCGCAGATCGAGCACCAGCCCGGTGAGCTTGCCCCCACCCTGCTTCCTGAGATCGGCGATCGCGTTGTAAACGTAGTTGCCGACATCGGCCGAGAACTCGTTGACGCTGATCACTCCGGTGCTGCCCTCCAGCTTCCAGGTGACCGGCTCGAGCAGGATTTCCTTGCGGGTGACGGTGACATCGAACGATTTTTCGCGGCCCGAGCGGAAAATCGTCAGGCGGATCGAGGTGCCAGGGGCGCCGCGCATCTGCGCCACCGCCTCGTCCAGCTCGACGTCGTAAATCAGTTTGCCGTCAAGGTGGGTGATATAGTCACCGGCCTTGACCCCGGCCTCGGCAGCAGGGCTGCCGCGCAACGGCGAAATCACTTTGACCGCGCCGTCGTCCATCGCCACCGACAGGCCCAGCCCCGAATATTTCCCGTCGATCATGGTGTTGAGCCGGGTCATCGAGGCGCCGTCAAGGTAGGACGAATGCGGATCCAGCGACGACAGCATCCCGTCGATCGCGCCCTTTTCCAGCTTGGCATCGTCGGCCTGCTCGACATATTTGATCTTGACCAGCTGATAGATCGTGGCGAGCCGGGCAAAGCGCGGAGTGGCGCGGCCGTCAACCGCGGCGAGCCCCGCGGTGGTCGCCGGGATCAAGGCGACAGCACTGACCAGCATGGCGGCGCGCAGCAAGGGAGCGAATTTCATCGGCTTGGGGCCTTTCACAGCGATTTGGCGCGCTTTTATCGCGCGCAACAGATTAACACCAGATGTTGAGCGACCGGCGCGGCATGCCCGTCGTCGAATAACAATTACGGTCGATAGAATTCGAGCGGATTGACCGGCTCGCCCTGGCGCCTCAGCTCAAGCGTCAGCACCGGCCGCCCCGGGCCAGCTTGGCCAAGCGGCGAACCGGCAACGAGTTGGTCGCCGACCCGTGCGTCGAGCCGGGTCAGCCCGGTGACCAGCGAGGTCCAGCCGCCGCCGTGCTCGATGATGACGATGCTGCCATAGCCCTTGTACGGTCCGGCAAAGGCAACCCTGCCGCCCGCCGGCGCCACCGCCTGGGCTAGCGCGCGCGAAGCGATTGCAATCCCACGCGAGGACGGGCGGCCACTGGCGATCTCGCCGAACCCGGAGACGAGGCGTCCGGTCACAGGCAGAAGGTAGCGCGCCGGGGCGGTACTGGCTTGCGGAGCTGGCGAGAGCGGCGGCAACCACCACCGCATTGTGCGGTTGCGGCGGGCGCAGCAGCGGCCCGGGCAGCGCGGCAAGTTCATCGCGGAGTTGCCCCGCCTGACCAAGTCCTGCGACCAGCCCCGAAAGGTCGCGCGCGGTTTCGGCCAGGGTCAGGGCCCGCTCAGCCTCGCGGTCGGCGGCGCCGCTTGCCGCGCGCGAAGTTAGACGCTGGCGGGCTTCGAGCGCGGCCAGCTCGCCGCGGCGGATGATTGAGCTCGCCCTGCGCAGAACGCAGCGCGCGGTTGGCTGATCGGACCTGACCCTGCAAAGCGCGGCCGCGGTCAAGATCGGCTCGCAACCCGGCGGTGCGCCGCTCGACTTCGGGCAGCATGGTCTCCAGCGCAGCGCGCAGGTAAACCGCATCCTGGAGCGAGCCTGGAAACAGCAGCGATAGCACTGGCGGACGGCGCGAAAGCCGTTGCAACGCGGCGGTCAGTTCGATCAGCGGGCGCTGTTTTAGCGCCAGAGCGGCCCTGAGCACCGTCAACTGCTGCTCGACCAGCGCGATCCGGGCCTCGTTGGCAGCGATGCTCGCTTCGGATTCCTGAACCCGCGCGGCCAGCGCGGCGCTCTCCTGCGCAGTACGCTCGACCGCAGCGACCGCGCTTTGCGCGTCGCTCTCGAGCGCCAGGGCTCGCTTTCGTGCCGCTGCGCCTTGCTGACGGGCTTCGTCGAGCGCGCGGGCGGCCTCGGCGTCGTTGTCAAACTCCGGCTTGCCCTTGCGCAATTCCCTGATCCGCTGCGAGCAAGACGGCAAAGGGCAACAGCAAACAGGCAATTCGGGGTGTCATGGGCGCGGACTTATCCCGCACGGTGATAGGGATGGCCAGCAAGAATGCTGGTCGCCCGCCACAATTGTTCGGCAAGCATCGCCCGGGCAAGAAGGTGCGGCCAGGTCATCGCGCCAAAGCCAAGCAGCAGGTCGGCCGCCTCGCGCGCCGCTTCACCGTGGCCGTCTGCTGCACCGATCACGAACCGCGCCTCGCGCACCCCATCGTCGCGCCAGCGACCGAGCAGCGCAGCAAATTCCTCGGAACTCAGCTGCTTGCCGCGTTCGTCGAGCAGGACGGTGCGCGCCTGGGTTGGCAGGTCGGGAAGATTGCCGCCGGTCTCAGGCAGCTCGGTAAGCCTGAACGGCCAGGAAATGCGCTTGGCATAGCGCTCGACCAACTCGGCTTCCGGCGAACGGCCAATTTTGCCCCTTGCGATCAGGTGCAAGTGCATCGCGGCTCAGGCCGTTCCCGAATCCCCGAAGGCCCACATCCGCTCAAGGTTGTAGAAGGTGCGTACTTCCGGACGGAACAGGTGGACGACTATGTCACCTGCGTCGATCAGCACCCAATCGGCCGCGGGTAGACCTTCGATCCGGGCGTGGCCAAAGCCGCCGGCCTTGATTCGTTCGGCCAGTTTCTGCGCCATCGCCGCGACTTGACGCGTGGAACGGCCCGAGGCGATCACCATGTGATCGGCGATCGAGCTCTTGCCTTCGAGCGGGATTGAAACCAGCTCTTGCGCCTGGTCATCGTCAAGCGATTTCAGGACAAGCTCATGGAGCGAACCCGGCTCGGTGGACGGGAGCGGGGCGGGAGCACCGGCGGCGGCAGCGGTCGGCAAAGGTTGGGCAGGCGTCATTTAAGCGGAAACGGCTCCTCTGTGCGGGCCTCGCAAATAGTCATGCGATGTCGGGATCGACGGGATGGTGCGTCAGGGGATCGCGCTGGGCCTTGCCCGAATAACGGCGAGCCCAGTCAGGATCAGCGCGGCGAATTGCAGTCGCCGAACGCGGATCGGGATCGAAACGCAAATGTATCAGCGCAGGTGCGCTCCATCCTGCCCGGGTGCTCAAACTGGCAACAGACCGCCGGGAACGGCCGAGCCAGACCCCCGCGGGGCTCGCGAAGGCAGGGCCATCATAGCCCGGACGCGCGATCACCGCAATCGGCATGCTGCGGGCGATGCCGCGCCAGTCGCGCCAACGGTGGAACTGGGCAAGATTGTCGCTGCCCATCAGCCAGACGAAGCGGTGCTTGGGGAAGCGCCGCTGGAGCTTGCGCAGGGTGTCGATGGTGAAGCGGGTGCCCAGCTCGCGCTCGATCGCGGTCGGCACGATCGCCGCACGCCGTGCCTGCCGTCGGGCCGAGCCAAGCCGCGCGGCAAGCGGGGCCATGCCGGCCTTGGGCTTCAGCGGATTGCCGGGGGAAACCAGCCACCACACTGCATCAAGGCCCAGCGCTTCAATGGCAAACCGCGAGATCCGCCGATGCCCGCCGTGCGCGGGGTTGAAGCTGCCGCCAAGGAGCCCGATCCGGCTCAGGGTCTGGTCTGCCCCGACCCGCGGACCAGCCACTTGTAAGTGGTCAGCCCTTCGAGCGCGACCGGGCCGCGTGCGTGCAAGCGCCCGGTGGCGATGCCGATTTCCGCTCCCAGCCCGAACTCACCGCCGTCAGCGAACTGCGTGCTGGCATTGGCCATGACGATCGCGCTGTCGACTTCGGCCAGGAAGCGTTCGCAAGCTGCCGGGTCTTCGCTGACGATCGCTTCGGTGTGGTGCGAGGAGTGCCGCGCGATATGGTCGAGCGCGCCATCCAGCCCGTCGACCACCGCAACCGAAAGCACCGCATCGAGGTATTCGGTGTCCCAATCGTTGGCGCTGGCGGGAACGATCCGCCGATCGAGCATCACCGCGCGCGGATCGCCGCGCAGTTCGCATCCGGCCGCGAGCAATCCGGCAACCACCGCCTGATTGGCCGGAAACTGAGCATCGAGCAGCAGCGTTTCCATCGCCCCGCAAATCCCGGTGCGGCGCATCTTGGCATTGAGCGCGATGGCCGCCGCCTTGTCCACATCGGCGGCGGCGTGCAGGTAAGTGTGGCAAATTCCGTCGAGGTGGGCGAGCACCGGCACCCGGGCATCGGCCTGGACCCGCGCCACCAGGCTTTTGCCGCCGCGCGGCACGATCATGTCGATCAGCCCGGCCGCGGCGAGCATCGCGCCTACCGCCGCGCGGTCCTGGGTCGGGATCAACTGGACCGCTGCTTCAGGAATACCGCCCTTGACCAGACCTTCGACCAGCGCAGCGTGAATCGCGTGGTTGGAATGCACCGCCTCGCTGCCGCCGCGCAGCAGCACCGCGTTGCCCGAGCGCACGCACAGCGCTGCCGCATCGGCGGTGACATTGGGGCGGCTCTCATAGACGATCCCGATCAGCCCAACCGGCACCCGGACGCGGCTGAGGACCAGGCCATTGGGGCGCGAGGCTGCTGTCGATCACCTGCCCGACCGGATCGGGCAGCTCGGCAACCTGATCGACTGCCTCGGCAATCGCCGCCAGCCGCACGGAATCGAGCCGCAGCCGGTCGAGCAGCGCGGCGCTCAGGCCATTGGCCTCGCCCGCAACCAGATCGCGGGCATTGGCCGCCAGAATGCTTGGCGAATGCGCCCGCAGCGCGGCGGCGGCAGCGTGAAGTGCGGCGGCCTTGGCTGGCGCATCGAGCCGCGCGAGCACTCGCTGGGCGGCCCGTCCGGCAGCGGCAAGACGCGCAATCAGCGCCTCGGGACTCTCGGCAAGGATCGACTGAACGGACATTGCCAGCCGCCTAGCATTCCCGCTGATGCTTGTCACCGCCACTGGTCTTGCGGGTAAAGTTAACGGCTCACCCCGTCAGCACTTCAACTCAACGACTTCGCCCCCCGTGAGATTCGCCTACACCAGTGTAAGCTGCTAACCGCGCCAGCACGCAAGGTCACAAAGGGACTCGGGGTCGTTTTGAAAAATATCACCGCCGGCGGGTTTAGGGACCGCCTGCGGAGCTGGTTTCCGGATCGCGAATTCTTCATGCGATCCCAGGGGCAGGTCCGCTTCATCAAGATTTCCGCGCGGGTGCAGATGATCGCTGCAGGCGCGGCGATGGCTTTGCTGCTCGTCTGGGCGGCGAGCATCGTGGCGATGGCGATCTCGCAGTATGTGTCGACGCGTGATCGGCTGGCTTTGCTCGATCGTGAAGCTGAAGTGGTCAAGTCCGAAGGCCGGCTTAACGCCTACCGCGACGATCTCGGCAAGGTTTCAACTGATATCGAACACCGCCAGGACTTCATCGAGAAGGTAGTCCAGGCCCATATGGGCGAATTGCCCGCCGACCAGCAGGCGGGTGAAACCGTTTCTGACAGCGCCAGCGAAGCCTCTGAGACCGTCCGCAAGGTCAGTCAGGCATTACCCGAAGCCGCTGGACTTGCACGGATCGAGGCGCGCCAGCTCGCTTTTGTCGAGGCGCTGACCCGGCTGGCGGATCGCCGCGCTTTGGCCGCCGCGGCCAAGCTGCAGCGGCTCGGTCTCAACCCCGGCGCGATGGTCGCCTCGGTCGCTGACAAGAGCGCCCAGGGCGGTCCGCTGCTTTCGCTCGCAACCGGAGGGGACAACCGGATCGATCAGCGCTTTCAGCGGCTGGGCTTGAGTCTGGCTCGGATGAGCGCGCTTGAACGGTCGGTCGCCACCCTGCCGCAGGCGCTGCCGGCCAGCCTCGAATACATCTCATCGGGCTTTGGCTATCGTGCCGATCCGTTCACTGGCGGCGGCGCGTTTCACCCCGGGCTCGATTTCCGCGGGCCTTATGGCGCGCCGATCTATGCCGCGGCGCGCGGGACGGTGAGCTTCGTCGGGGTTCGCTCTGGCTATGGTCAGTGCGTCGAGATCGATCACGGCGGCGGCCTGATCACCCGTTATGCCCACATGTCGCGGTTTCGCACCCAGGTCGGAACCGCTGTTTCGCCCGGCGAAGTGATCGGGCTGATCGGCTCGACCGGACGTTCGACCGGCCCGCACCTCCATTTCGAAGTGCGGATCCACGATCGCGCGGTCAATCCGCGCCCGTTCCTGGAGGCAGTTCCCAATGTTCTCGAAGAAACCGGCGTCCAGCGCGCCGCAGGCCAGGTCGATGGCTAACACCACCTTTTCGGTGTTGGGCACCGACACCCGGATCAAAGGCGATATTTCGGCATCGGCCGACCTTCATATCGACGGCCGGGTCGAAGGCGATGTCACCTGCACCGCGCTGGTGCAAGGCGAGGCGAGCGAGATCGTTGGCGCGATCCAGGCCGAAAGCGCGCGACTTTCCGGAACCGTCCGCGGGACAATTTCGGCGCGCGAGCTGGTAGTGCTGAAAAGCGCTCGGATCCACGGCGATGTCCACTACGATGCGCTGACAATCGAGCAAGGCGCCCAGGTTGACGGCCGCTTCGCCCCGCGCACCGCGGAAGATGCCGCGACAGTCGTGAGCCTCAACGCTGGTTAAGTCTCCTGCGCGACCTGTTCGCGCAGCGCCTTGCGGTCAAGCTTGCCGATCATGGTCTTGGGCAAACTGTCGCGCACCACCACTGCATCAACCCGCTCGTGCTTGCCCATCCGCGCGTTGAGCCAGTCCTTGAGCGCCGCGCCATCTTCGCCCGCGCCGGGGTTCAGCGTCACATAGGCACGCGGCACCTCGCCCAGGTAGTCGTCGGCGATTCCGATAACCAGCGCCTCCTTAACCGCCGGGTGTTCGAACAGCACGTCTTCGACCTGGCTGGGAAAGACCTTGAAGCCCCCCACCGCGATCATGTCCTTGATCCGGTCGACAATCCGCACGTAACCGTCGGCATTGATAACCGCGACATCGCCGGTGCGCAGCCAGCGGCCGTCGGCGCGTTCGGCAAAGGCGGTCGCCGCCGCTTCGGGCCGACGCCAGTACCCGCGCATCACTTGCGGCCCCTGGATCGCTAGTTCGCCGGGCTCTCCTGGCGGCGCATCCCGGCTGGCATCCTCCTTGTCGAGCAAGCGGAACCGGGTGGCCGGCAGCGGTTGTCCGATCGTGCCGGGCCGACCTTCGCCAAGGTAAGGGTTGGTCGAAGCTACCCCCGAGCATTCGGTAAGGCCGTAGCCTTCAACCAGCCGGGTACCTGTCGCCGCTTCGAACCGGGTCTTGAGCGGCGCGGCCAATGCGGCGCCGCCAGCAATGCAGACCCTGAGCGATGAGAAGTCGGTTGCAGCCGACTTGGGGTGATCGACCAGCGCCTGAAACATCGTCGGCACCCCGGGGAACGAGGTTGCGCGGGTCCGCTGGATAGTGGCGAGCACTTGCTTGGCCTCAAACCGGGGAACCATGGCAATGCAGCCGCCATTGACCACCGTGCGGTTGAGCACGCAGCCATTGGCGAAGACATGGAACAGCGGCAACGCCCCCATGATCATGTCGCGTGCGCTTGCCTCTGGGTCGATCGCGGCAATCTGGCGGGCGTTGGCGCTGAGGTTCTGGTGGGTCAGCATCGCGCCCTTGGGGGTGCCGGTGGTGCCGCCGGTATATTGCAGCAGCGCCAGGTCTTCCTCCGGGTCGATCTGCACCGGCTGCGGCAGCTGCTCGCTCAGCGCTGTGCTCCACGCCAGCACATCGGCCTGTGCCGGGATCGGGGTGAGCGCCTTGCGACCGAACAGCCGCAGCGCCAGCCCCTTGGGCCAGGGCAGCATGGCCGCAAGCGAGCCGACCACCAGCAGTTCAAGCTGTGATCCAGCCAGGACGTCGAGCGCGGTTGGCAACAGCGCGGCCGAATCGACGGTCACCAAAATCCGCGTCCCCAAATCGGCGACCTGCGCGGCCAGTTCGGCAAGGGTGTAAAGCGGGCTGAAATTGACCGCGATCGCCCCCGCGATCATCGCGCCGTAATAGGCCGAAACATAATTCGGGACATTGGGAAGAAACAGCCCGACCCGGTCACCTTTGGCAATCCCGCGGTGCTGCAGCCAGCCGGCAAAGGCCTGGGCCTCGGCATGGAGTTGGCGGTAACTGTATGTCCGTCCGAGGAAATCGACCAGCGGCCGCTCGCCAAAACGCCCGGCCGACTGTTCGAACAGCGCCGGCATCGACAGCAACGGATAGTTCACGTCCCAGCTGCCAGGGTGAGCATAATTCTGGCGCCAAGGCTCAGCCGCGAGGCTATTAACAGTCATGCAAAAAGTTTAGCGCGGTCCTTGCGAAAAGGGCAAGCCGCAGGGTTACTTATCCCTCGCTGTCAACGCCTTGCTCGACGGCTTCAGCTTCAGCCGCGCGCTTGGCTTCGAGCCAGGCCGCGGCTTCTGCTTCCTGCGCGGCTTCCGCAGCGACCTTGACAGCCGCCTCGCGCTCAGCGCGCAGCTCTTCGATCAGCGCTTCACGGTCATCGCCCAAACGCGCATCGTCGCCGGCCTGATCGATCAGTCCGGCCTTCTTCGCCGCCTTGGCCACGATCGCATCAAGCTCACGCTGCGAACACAGCCCCAGCGTCACCGGGTCCTTGGCCTGGATGTTCTGGATGTTCCAGTGCGAACGATCGCGGATCGCGGCGATGGTGTTGCGGGTGGTGCCGATCAGTTTGCCGATCTGCGCGTCGGAGATTTCCGGATGACTGCGCAGGATCCAGGCGATCCCGTCGGGCTTGTCTTGGCGCTTGGAAACCGGCGTGTAGCGCGGCCCCTTGGTGCGGTTCACATTGACCGGGGCCTTCTGCATCTGCAGCGCGTAGGCGGGATCGTTCTGGCCCTTTTCGATCTCGGCCATGGTCAATTCGCCCGAGCGTAGTGGATCACGCCCGGTGTACTTCGAGGAGGCGAGATCGTCGGCCATCGCCTGAACTTCGAGGATGTGAAGGCCGCAGAACTCGGCAATCTGCTCGAAGGCCAAGGCGGTGTTGTCTACCAGCCACGAGGCAGTGGCATGCGGCATCAGCGGGGCAGGCTGGGTCACGGGGAATCTCCGTCAGAAAATAATAGGGCCGCCCCTTTGCGGAGCGGCCGTGCAGATGAGGCTGTAGGGCAGCGATCGAGATTCGGCAAGGCGGGAGTCGTGGTTTGGCTTGAAAGGAGGGATTTGGGTGGGGAGCAGCATGGCAACGCGAAGCCTTGCCGATCGCGTTGGACCGGTTAAACCAATCACGTAAATCAGGGAGGCAGTTCATGCAATTGACCAAACGCAGCCTTATGACGCTCGCTGCCTCCGCAACGCTCCCCGTCCCGGCTCTCGCTGCTCCATCTCCACGCCGCAAATCTATCGCCCCTTCCGAACGGGCGCTGATCGAGCGGTCATGTGAGCGCCTTATGGTCGAATACTGCCACTTGGTCGATCATGGCGAGGCAGCGCGCATTGCCGATCTGTTCACGGACGATGGGGTCTGGACCTCCAGCGAAGGTACCAGCTCGGGGCGTGACGATCTTCGGAAGGGATTTCAGGCCAGACAGGACATGGCCGAGCGGATGTCCAGGCATGTATGCACCAATGCATTGGTCGACGTTTTGGATCGAGACACCGCACATGGCGTCGTATACCTAACGCTTTATCGCCATGACGGCGCGCCGGGCCGGGCTACTTCGCCGACTAAGCCCCCGGCAAAGATCGGCGAATACAGAGACGAATTCAAGCGCACCGCGGCAGGATGGAGGTTTCACCGACGCGAACTCATCGTCTCTTTCATTGGTCAGGAGGAAAAGCATGCCGGCTAGGGACTTGAAGCTGACATAAGCGTCCTGTGCGGAACTTCAGGGGCTTTTCGGGATCCGAGCACAGATCGCAGGACTCCCGAATTATCGTGGAATCGGGACGAAACTCGACTGGGCGCACCTACGCCAGATCAGACCGCCAGAACGATCTTGCCGATGTGGCTGCCTGCTTCCATCCGCGCATGCGCGGCGGCGGCCTGGGCCAGCGGGAAAGTCTGGTCCATCACTGGTTTGAGCTCGCCGCTCTCGACAAAGGGCCAGGCGTTCTCGGCAATTTCGCGCGTGAGCAAAGCCTTGAACTGGTTCGAGCGCGGGCGCAGCGTCGATCCGCTCAGGGTCAGGCGGCGGACCATGATCTGGGCCATGTTGAGTTCAGCACGAACCCCGCCCTGCACCGCGATGGTCACGTGGCGTCCATCCTCAGCCAGGCACTGCAGATTGCGCGCGACGTAGTCACCCGCGACCATATCGAGCACCAGCTGCACCCCCTTGCCGGCGGTGATCCGCTTGACTTCCTCGACAAAGTCGACGGCCTTGTAGTCGATCGCATGGGCCGCGCCGATCTCCCAGCGCCGCGGCGCATTTGTCCGCGTCCCCGCAAGTGACGATCACGGTCAGCCCGAACAACTTGCCGAGCATGATCGCCATACTTCCGATCCCGCTGGTACCGCCGTGAACCAGCAGTGTCTCCCCTTCAGTGGCCCAGCCGCGTTCGAACACATTGTGCCAGACGGTGAACAGCGTTTCGGGCAGCGCGGCGGCTTCGGCCATGCTCAGGCCCTCGGGGACCGGCAAGCAGTGGTCGGCCATGGCCAGACAGTATTCGGCATAACCGCCACCCGAAACCAGCGCGCAGACCTTTTGGCCGGGCAGCAGCGACGTCACGCCTTCACCCAGCGCCGCGACAGTCCCGGAAATTTCCAGGCCGGGGATTGGCGAAGCGCCTGGCGGCGGCGGGTAGAGGCCCTGGCGCTGGATCACATCGGGGCGGTTGACCCCGGCAAAGGCCACCTTGACCAGCACCTGCCCTGGCCCCGGAAGCGGCACCGGCCCGCTCTTTGGTTGCAGCACATCTGGGCCACCGGGCGCATCGAAGCCCACCGAAATCATGGATTCAGGAACGATTACAGACATTTGGCCTGCCCCCATTGCGCCTGCGTCACGCCAGCGCCGCCCTAGCCTTTCGCTCGGTTGACAGCAAGCCCGCTTGGTCCGATTCTGCTCCGCAGCATGGACGAAGACCTGCCCCGGCCCAAAGGCGATGCCGCCGAGCACGGCTTTCCAAGGAGAGCCTCGATCCCTATTCGCAAGACGAGCTGGGCGAACGGATCGCTCTGCTCGAAGCCGAAATCGCGCGGATCAAGGCCCACCGCGACAAGGTTTCCGCGCACCGTCTGGCCGCCGATGCCCTGTTCAAGCCGCGCAGCGAATAGTGGATAAGGCCGCCCCTTCCTTGCGTGCGGCGGCTTCCCATATAGGTTTGGTTAACCAAGCCCGTTCATACTCTCCGGAAAGCCGAAAGACACCAGCCCGGAGCCACACCCTCGCTCGAGAGACCAGATAACATGCCAAGCTTCGCCCAGAGCCTCGAAAAGACCCTGCACTCCGCGCTCGCCAACGCGTCGGAGCGCAACCATGAATATGCGACGCTGGAGCACCTGCTGCTCGCGCTGATCGAAGATGCCGACGCGGCCATGGTGATGCAGGCCTGCGGGGTAGATCTGGGTGAACTTGGCGAGGTAGTGAAGCAGTACCTCGATCAGGAGTACCAGTCGCTCAAGACCCAGGAAAAGGGCGATCCCAGCCCCACCGCCGGGTTCCAGCGGGTGATCCAGCGCGCGATCCTGCACGTCCAGTCATCGGGCAAGGACACTGTCACTGGCGCCAATGTGCTGGTCGCGCTGTTTTCCGAACGCGACAGCTATGCAGTCTATTTCCTCCAGCAGCAGGACATGAGCAGGCTCGACGCGGTCAGCTATATCAGCCACGGGATCGGCAAGGGCGGCAAGCGGATCGAGGATCGCACGCCCAAGGGCGCGGAGAGCCCCGAGGCCCCGCCGCCGGAAGAAAAGGCCCAGGCCAAGGACGGCAAGAAGGATTCGGCGCTCGACCAGTTCTGCGTCAACCTCAACGAGCGGGCGCTGGCTGGCAAGATCGATCCGCTGATCGGGCGCGGCCCAGAAGTTGACCGGACGATCCAGATCCTCTGCCGCCGCTCGAAGAACAACCCGCTCTATGTCGGTGATCCCGGCGTCGGCAAGACTGCGATCGCTGAAGGCCTCGCGCGCAAGATTGTCGAAGGCGAAGTCCCTGAAGTGCTGGCCGAGGCAGTAATCTATTCGCTCGATATGGGCGCATTGCTGGCTGGGACCCGCTATCGCGGCGATTTCGAGGAACGGCTCAAGCAGGTCGTAAACGAGCTTGAGAAAATGCCCGATGCGGTGTTGTTCATCGACGAGATCCACACTGTGATCGGCGCGGGCGCGACCAGCGGCGGGGCGATGGATGCCTCCAACCTGCTCAAGCCGGCGCTGTCTTCGGGCGCGATCCGCTGCATCGGTTCGACCACCTACAAGGAATTCCGCAACCATTTCGAGAAGGACCGCGCGCTGCTGCGCCGGTTCCAGAAGATCGACGTCAACGAACCGACCATCGAGGATACCATCAAGATCCTCAAGGGCCTGCGCAGCGCCTTCGAAGAGCATCACAAGGTCCGCTATACTCCCGATGCGATCAAGACCGCGGTCGAGCTTTCGGCGCGCTACATCAACGACCGCAAGCTGCCCGACAAGGCGATCGACGTGATCGACGAGGTTGGGGCGATGCAGATGCTGGTCCCGCCCAGCCGCCGCAAGAAGACCATCACCGCGCGCGAGATCGAGGCGGTGATCGCGACCATGGCGCGGATTCCGCCCAAGTCGGTCAGTTCGGACGACCGCCAGGCGCTCGAACATCTCGAAAAGGACCTCAAGCGGGTAGTGTTCGGCCAGGACCGGGCAATCGAGGTGCTGAGCTCGGCGATGAAGCTCAGCCGCGCCGGGCTGCGCGATCCCGAAAAGCCGATTGGCTCGTTCCTGTTCTCCGGCCCCACCGGGGTCGGCAAGACCGAAGTCGCGAAACAGCTTGCCAGCATCATGGGTATCCCGATCCAGCGCTTCGACATGTCGGAATACATGGAGCGCCATTCGGTCAGCCGCCTGATCGGTGCGCCTCCGGGCTATGTCGGCTACGATCAGGGCGGGCTGCTGACCGATGCGATCGACCAGCAGCCGCACTGCGTGCTGCTGCTCGACGAAATCGAGAAAGCCCACCCCGATCTGTTCAACATCCTGCTGCAGGTGATGGACCACGGTCGGCTTACTGACCACCACGGCAAGACCGTCGATTTCCGCAATGTCGTGCTGATCATGACCACAAATGCCGGCGCTTCGGATATGGCCAAGCAGGGCATCGGCTTCGGCGACATCTCCAAGGAAGACGCCGGCGACGAAGCGGTCAAAAAGATGTTCAGCCCCGAATTCCGCAACCGGCTCGATGCGATCGTGCCGTTCTCCTACCTGCTTAAGGAAACCATCAGCCGGGTGGTCGACAAGTTCGTGCTCCAGCTCGAGCTGCAGCTGGCCGATCAGAACGTCCACATCCAGTTCGACAGCGATGCCCGCGAATGGCTGGGTGCGCGCGGCTATGACAAACTCTATGGCGCGCGGCCGATGGCGCGGCTGATCCAGGAAAAGATCAAGCAGCCGCTGGCCGAGGAGCTGCTGTTCGGCAAGCTGCGCCACGGCGGCGAAGTCCACGTCAGCGTCAAGGACAATGCTCCGTCGTTCGAGCTCACCCCGGCCCCGCCCAAGCTTGACAAGCGGGCGAAAAAGGCCGCGCTGGCCGAGCCCGAGGTTCAACCCGAGCCTGCCGCAAAACGCAAACGCAAGCCCAAGGCCGCGTCGGAAACGAGCGGGGATAGCGAGTAGAGCTCTGCTTGCCGCACCCGGTCACGCCAGTTAGGCTGGCCGGATGCAACCCAAATTGCTGATTGCGCTTCGGGAAGGATATAATCTTACCCGCTTCCGCGCCGACGCGCTGGCGGGCCTGACCGTCGCCATCGTCGCGCTGCCGCTGGCCATGGCGCTTGGCATCGCCAGCGGGGCATCACCTGACAAGGGTCTGGTCACCGCGATTGTCGCTGGTTTTTTGATCTCGGCGCTGGGCGGCAGCCGGGTCCAGGTTGGCGGGCCGACCGGGGCCTTTGTGGTAGTGATCGCCGGGGTGATTGGAGCGCACGGCTATGCCGGGCTGGTGCTGGCGACCGCCATGGCCGGAATCATCCTCATCGTCGCGGGCTATGCCGGGCTGGGCAAGTTGATGCGGTTCGTGCCGATGCCGGTGGTAACCGGGTTCACCGCCGGGATCGCAGTGATCATCGCCTCGGGCCAGATCGGCGATTTCCTCGGGCTCGAGACCGGCCAGGTTCCGGCCGAATTCCTTGGCAAATGGCAGGCCTATCTGGGCGCGCTCGGGACGATATCGCTCTCGGCCCTGCTGGTCGGCGCGGGGACCCTGGCGTTGATCCTTGGCCTGCGCCGGTTCGATCCGCGGTTGCCCGGCTATCTGATCGCGATTGTCGGCGCATCGGTGGTGGTGGCGCTGGCGCAGCTGCCGGTCGAGACGGTCGGCCAGCGTTTCCCGGCCATGCCAACCACCCTGCCAACGCCGCACATTCCGGCCTTCTCGCTTGAGATGCTGCGCGAAGTCATGCCGTCGGCTTTCACCATTGCCTTTCTGGCGGGAATTGAGGCTTTGCTCTCCGCGGTGGTCGCCGATGGGATGACCGGATTCAAGCACCGTCCGGGACAGGAACTGGTCGGGCAGGGCGTTGCCAATCTGGCCTCGGCGCTGTTCGGCGGACTGCCCGCGACCGGCGCCATTGCCCGCACCGCAACCAATGTCCGCGCTGGCGCGCGGACCCCGGTGGCGGGGATGCTGCACGCGCTGTTCCTGCTCGCGATCTTGCTGGTCGCGGGGCACTGGGTGGCCTACGTGCCGATGGCCGCGCTCGCCGCAATCCTGCTGATCGTTGCCTGGGGGATGAGCGAGGCCGAGCGTTTTCGCCAGCTGATGCGGATGGAGGCGGGTGAACGCGCGCTGCTGCTGCTGACCTTTGGCCTTACGGTGCTGGTTGACCTGACAGTCGCAATCGGAGTTGGCGTGACCTTGGCATCGCTGCTCTTCATGGCGCAGATGAGCGAGGCGGCCGGCGTGCTGCGCGAGGACGAAAGCGTTGAGGACCCCGGCCAGCGCGCTGCCTTGCCGGCTGGCGTCGAGGTGTTCCGGATCGCTGGACCGATGTTCTTCGGGGTAGCGAGCGAAATGCTCGATGCCCTGACCCGGATCGGCAGCACCCCGCGCGCGGTGGTGCTCCGGCTCGATCGGGTACCCTATATCGATTCCTCGGGCGTCCATGTACTCGAGACATTTGTGCGCCAGGCCAAAGCCGCGGGCATGCGCGTGATCCTGTGCGATATGCCGCGCCCGGTCTGGGAAACGCTGGCCCGCTCGAACCCGCGTTTTGCCGGGGCGGAGCGGGTCCAGTCGCTGGCCGCCGCGCTAAAGCGTGCCGGCCCTGCTTAACCCTCGATCTGGACCAGCTTTTCGCGCCCAGTTGCGCCGCGCAACAGCCGCAACCGCGACGGCGCGATCCCCAGCGCATCGGCAAGGAATTCCAGCACAGCGGCGTTGGCCTGACCATCCTGAGGTTTGGCGCGGATCTTCACCAGCACCCGGCCATCGGCGATCTCGATGCCCTGAACCCTTGCGCCGGGGGTGACGCGCAGCGCCAGTCGGCCTTGCGGATCAGCCAGCGCGCGGATCGCTTCGGGCGGCGGAAAGTCAGCTCTGGGCCGGGCCATCGAACAGCGCGCGGTGGTGCCGGGCATTTTCTACGTAATGCTTGACCCCCATTTGCAGCCCGGCCAGCGCGCGGTCTTCAAGGTCGCGCATGAACACTGCGGGACGGCCGCTCCACAGCTGGCGCGAGGGGATGCGCTTGTTAGGGGCGAGCAGCCCGCCGGCGGCGAGCATGCCATCGGCCTCGATCACGCAGCCGTTCATGGTCTGCGCAGCAAAGCCGACGAAGCCGCGGTCATCAATTACAGTGCCGTGGATCATCGCCATATGGCCGATCAGCACGTCATCGCCGAGCAGCGTTGGATAACCATCAGGCGCGCCGGGCATTGGCGGATCGCAGTGGATCACGGTGCCGTCCTGAACATTGGTCCGCGCGCCGACCACGATCCGGCTGACATCGCCGCGCAGTACACAGTTATACCAGATGCTGGCGTCCGGGCCGATCTCAACATCGCCGATGATCCGGCAACCGGGCGCAATGAAAGCCGAATCGTGGATTCGCGGCGCCTTGCCGTGGATCGCGACAATCGTGGTATCGGGGCGAGAGCAGGTCATGAGGACGGTCCCAGGAAGTTGTGCCAGCGAATGAACGGCAGGATCGAAGCGTGATCGTCGCTCCAGACCTTGGCCGCGGGCGGTTTGAGCGCAGTCCACGGCATCGCCGGGGCGAGCCGCTGGAGTGCCTTGAGCTGGGCCGGATCACGGCTGATCGCCACCCACGACGAGCCGGTGAGCTCGGACCCTTCGGGCGGTTCGTCGTCGCGCAGCGCAGCGTGAAGGCCGCGGGCGCGCACGGTCGCCGCCAGCACCGGTTCAAGCTCGATGTAGCGGTTGGAGATATGCACCAGCAAGACGCCGCGCGGCGACAATGCCTGCAGATAGACCCCGAATGCCTCATCGGTGAGCAAGTGCAGGGGGATCGCGTCGGAGGAGAAGGCATCGATCGCCAGCAGATCGAGGCTTCCCGGGCGGGCTTTGGCCAGTTCGAGCCGCGCATCGCCGATCACAACTTTGGCCGCAGGTGTGCAATCGCGCACGAACGTGAAAGTGGCATTGCGCGACAGTTCAAGCACCGCCGGGTCGATCTCGTAGAACTGCCAGCTCTCACCCGGCTGGGCAAAGCAGGCGAGTGTGCCGGTGCCAAGCCCGACTACCCCTATGGCAGGGCGAGGGCCAAACAAGATACGGGCGTGCCAAAACGCAATTCCGGCACCCGAACCGGGGCCGTAATAGGTCAGCGGCATCCGCGAAAGCTTGGGATCGAGCGATTGCTCACCGTGCAGCGTGGTGCCGTGGGTCAGCGTCCGCAGCTTGCGCTCCGGATAGTTGCGAACGGTATAGATCCCGAAATAGCTGCGGATGCGCACTCCCTCGCGGCTGTCCTGGATGGTGACGAAACCCCCCTGTACGTACATGATCGCAAGCAGCAGCAACGGACCAAGCCCGCGCCAAGGAATCAGCGCCAACCCGAGCAGTGTGATCGCACCTGCATAGGCCCAACGCAGCAGGCTTCCATCAAATGCGGAGGTAGTCCTGTAGAGCAGCAGCAGCGCGAAGCCGATAACAAAAGCCACCGCCAGCAGCAGCAGTCGCTGCATTGCCGGCTCAAGGCCCTTGAGGCGCCGCCAGTCGGGCAAGGCATCGCGCGGCAGAAGCAGTGCGGCTGCGAAGACCAGCAACGGGTGTTCCCACACCCAGTCGAACACCAGCGGGGCGATCAGCGCGGTGAATAGCCCGCCCAGCGCACCGCCCGCGGACATGATCAGGTAGAAATAGGTCAGCTGCTGGGGCGCAGGGCGCAAGTCGTAAAGCCGCGCGTGCAGCGCAACGCAGATGAAGAACAACAGCGCAACGCTGACCAGCACCGGGATCAGCCCGTGCGAGCCTTGCGAGATCATGGCGAGGCCGCCAGCGCCGAGCAGCACCGGCCAGGCCAGCGCCGCAACGATCCGCGCGGCGCGGCGCCCTTCGGCAAAGGCCAGCACGAAGCTCAGAGGTAGATCCCAAGCGGGATAACCCAGAGCAGTGGCATGGCGAAGATATCGGTGGTCAGGTGGGTGGTGGTCGATAGCATCAGCCCCGAAGGCACCGCTGCCAGCATCAGCCACATCATCACGCGCCGCGCCGGAACCGGGGCTGCCGCGACCTCGGGCGCCGCGGCCTGATGAACCCCGCGGCGAGCGCGGGCGCTGAGCGCAATCAGGATCAGCAGCAGACCGTAACCTGCGCTCCACAGCCAGGCCTGGGCCTTGAGCGAAAGCAGCGGTTCGGCCAGCAAGGGATAGGCGATCAACCCGCCAAAGCTGCCAAGGTTCGAGGCGGCATAGAGCGGCCAGGGCTCGTCCGCCTCCGGGTGCGCCGAATACCAGCGCTGCATCAACGGCGCCTGAGCCGAGACCAGGAAAAACACCGGGCCGATCGATAGAGCCAGCAGCAACGGCACCCAGAACACCTCGGTCCCCGGCGTCGGCGCGGGCATTGCGATCAGCCCGACCGGCAGGGTCAGCGCGGCCAGCACGAACAAGCCCAGGTGAATCTTGGTCTGAAGCGCAAAGCGCAACCGCGACAGGCGGTGCGCATAGAAATAACCCGCCAGCAGCAGCGCCTGATAGACCAGCATCGCGCTGTTCCAGACATTGGGCGCCCCGCCCAGCCGCGGCAGCGCCATTCGCGCAATCATCGGCTGGACCAGGAACAGCAGAAAGCTGCCGGTCAGGATCGTCGCGACGAAAAGGGCGCGGTTGGCAGAGGGTTTGGCAGTCAAGGCGTGCTCCAGGCTTTGCGCGGCAGTTCGTAGGTGACATGGCACAACAGGGGATCGTCCTGTGCGATCTTGGGATGATCGAAATCGAGTTCGGGGCGGTGGGCCATGCCGAGCCGCTCCATCACCGCGCGGCTGCGATGGTTTCCGGTGCTGGTGATCGCCCAGACGGCATCGTCGCTGCAGTTGGCATAAAGCCAGCCCAGCGTGGCACGGGCGGCTTCAGTGACATAGCCCTTGCCCCAGGTATCGCGGGCCAGCCGCCAACCGATCTCCAGCTGGCCGACAATCGGGCCAACCGAACCGCGGACCGCGCCGCACCAGCCGATCAGCCGCGCATCCTCGCGACGCTCCAGCGCCCAGAAGCAATGACCCTGCTCGGCCTCGATCGACTGCATCCGTTCGATTGTTGCGGCTACCTCGTCCCGGCTCATCACCGGGCCCAGCGTGGCCATGACTTCGGGATCGCTGTTGATCGCGCAGAACGGAGCGACATCCTCCTCGCGCCACGATCGCAACACCAAACGCTCGGTTGCGATCACTTGGCGAGCAACCGCGCGGCGTGGGCGGCATGATAGGTCAAAACCCCCGAACAGCCCGCGCGTTTGAACGCCATCAGCGTTTCGAGCACCAGCGCATCGCGATCGCCCGCTCCGGCTGCGGCGGCAGCTTCGATCATCGCGTATTCGCCGCTGACCTGGTAGGCAAATACCGGCACCGCGAACCTATCCTTTACCCGGGCGACAATATCGAGATAGGGCAGCCCCGGCTTGACCATCACGCTGTCCGCCCCTTCGGCCAGGTCCAGCTCAACCTCGCGCAGCGCTTCCTCGGCATTGGCCGGGTCCATCTGGTAAGTCTTCTTGTCGCCCTTGAGCAGCCCGCGCGAGCCGACCGCATCGCGGAACGGGCCGTAGAACGCCGAGGCGTATTTGGCGGCATAGCTCATGATCTGGACACTGGCGTGACCCGCGCCCTCCAGCGCCTCGCGGATTGCGCCAATCCGGCCGTCCATCATGTCCGAAGGGGCGATGATGTCCGCCCCGGCCCTGGCTTGGTTGAGGCTTTGGCCGACCAGCACCTCGACCGTGGCATCGTTGCTGACGTAGCCTGCGGCATCGATCAACCCATCCTGCCCGTGGCTGGTGTAAGGGTCGAGCGCGACATCCGTCAGCACTCCGATATCCTCGCCGCAGGCCAGCTTGATCGCAGCGATCGCGCGGCACATCAGGTTGTCGGGATTGAGCGCTTCTTTGCCGTCCTCGCTGCGCCGCTCGGCCTGAGTGTTGGGAAACAGTGCCAAGCAGGGGATCCCTAGTGCCACCGCTTCTCGCGCGCGATCGACCAGCAGATCAACCGACCAGCGCGACACACCAGGCAGCGAACCGATCGGTTCCTCGACGCCCTTGCCTTCGGTAACGAATAGCGGCCAGATCAGGTCCGCCGGGGTCAGCACAGTCTCTCGATAGAGCGCACGGCTCCATTGCGACGCGCGACTTCGACGCAGGCGAGTGGCGGGAAAGGAACCGGTCATGCCCTGCTCTTAGGGCGCGGCGACGTTCCTATCAATTGCCGAGACGGTCGATCTCTCGCTGGGGTCCGTTGCCGACGGTCGCCGCCTGTCGCGGAGCGAGGCTGGCCATCGCCGCGCCGGGGGTCACCGCCTTCAGCTCGGCCATTCGCGCCTTGTAGGCCTTGAGCTCATCCGGATCGACCTGATTGCTTACCGTGAACCGCACCGACAGCGGATTGACCGGGCTGCCGTTGCGATAAAGTTCGTAGTGCAGGTGCGGCCCGGTCGACAGGCCGGTCGAGCCGACATAGCCGATCACCTGGCCGGCCCGGACCCGCGAACCCGAATCGACCGCGACCCGGCTCATGTGGGCATAGCCGGTGCCATAGCCGCCACCGTGATCAAGCTTGACCATGTTGCCGTGGCCGCCGCGCCAGCCCGAGAAGGACACGGTGGCATCGCCCACTGCATAGATCGGCGAACCGTGGCTCGCGCCGAAATCGACCCCCGAATGCATCCGGGTATAGCCCAGGATCGGATGCCGCCGTGCGCCGAAGTTTGAAGTGATCCGCCCAACCACCGGCATCAGCAGCCCGGTGCGTTGCGCACCCATGCCAGAAGCCTCGAAGAACTGCCCATCGTTACCCCAGCGCAGCAATTGCGCTTGCGGTTTGCCGCCGCGCTCGAGCCCCGCGAACAGCAGCTCGCCAACCTGGCTCTCGCCGCTGGCTGACCGCTTGTAGCCAACCACGATGTCAAATGTATCGCCATTGCCAATCGCTGTATCGAGGCTGAGGTGCTGGTCGAGCACGTGAAGGTATTGCTGGATCGCCTCGATCGGCGCCCCTGCGGCGCGGGCCGAACGGTAGATCGACATGCCGACCGTTCCGCGGATCCTGAGCGGTGTGGTATCGATCGCAATCGGCCGGGGCTGAATCGCCAGCCGACCGTCAGCGCGGTTGACCGCCAGGTCAAGATCGAAACGGGCGCGGAAAGCGAGGCGTTCGAGCGGGCGCGCGGTTCCGGCATCGCCACGCGGACCAAGCACCACATCGATCTGGGTCCCCGGAGCGATCTGGCTGATCGGCATCGCCGTGGCAACCAGGCGGGTGACCTCACCGGCATCGCTTTCGCTGACCCCGGCGCGGGTCAACATCCGCGAAAAACTGTCGCCTTGTCCCAAGGTAGCTACCAGCTGCACGGTCGGCCGCTCGGGCGCGGCTGCTAGCGGAACCAGCGCTGCGGTGGCGCCCATCCGTCTCCCGCTGTCAGCGCCAAGCGCCAGCGGCAGGATCATCTGACTGCGGAATTCGTCGCGCTGGGCCGCGTCAAGCGGCATTGCCGCCGGCGCCGCGACCGCGCTGGTATCGGGCCAGAACGCGCTGGCGACGATCCCCAGGCCAAGCATGGCACCCAGCCCGCGAAACCAGCGCGCGCTGCCGATCTCCTCGGCCAAGTCATAGGAAACGTCGAGGCGCGAGAGGCGCTTCGCCAACACCTCGCGCAACCGCATCGCCCGCTCCGCCAGCGTCGGCGGCGGCACCAGCTCACTCGGTGGCAGCGCACCAACGCGCACCGCACCTCCGGCAGGCAGCATTTCCGGCACTTCGCGCGGCATCAGCAAGTTTTGGCCCCCTGGCAGCTGCAACTCACCGAATTTCCTGCACTCGGGATAGTTAATCTTAGCCTAAGGCGGGCCCGAAATTCAGACCGTTGGTACGCATTTGGGGACGAAACGGGCTGCGCGGCTTGTGCGCTGGCGGATTGACGCCAAATTGGCGGGAGCCATGGCCCGAAAATCACCTGCCCATCCGGATTCGCGCGTCAAGGCGGTGCTCGGCCCGACCAACACCGGCAAGACCCACCTCGCGATCGAACGCCTGTGCGCCCACAGTTCGGGCGCGATCGGGTTTCCGCTGCGGCTGCTGGCGCGCGAAGTCTATGATCGGGTGGTGGCGCTGAAGGGTGAGAGCCAGGTTGCGCTGATCACCGGCGAGGAGCGGATCGAGCCCAAGAATGCTCGCTGGTTGCTGTGCACAGCCGAGGCAATGCCGGTGCATGCCGATCTCGCATTCGTCGCGCTCGACGAGGCCCAGCTTGGCGCCGACCGTGAACGCGGGCACATTTTCACCGATCGCCTGCTTCATGCCCGCGGCCGCGAAGAGACGATGATCCTTGGCTCGGCGACGCTTGAACCGATGGTCCGCTCGTTGCTGCCTGGGGCTGAAATCGTCTCGCGCCCGCGCTTCTCCACGCTCAGCCATTCGGGAGCAAGGAAGCTAAGCCGAGTGCCGCCCAGGAGCGCGATTGTCGCGTTTTCTGCCGAGCAGGTCTATGCCGTAGCCGAAATGCTGCGGCGCTTCCGCGGCGGTGCGGCGGTGGTTATGGGGGCGCTCAGCCCTGAAACTCGCAACAAGCAGGTCGCGCTCTATCAGGCCGGCGAGGTCGATTATCTGGTTGCAACCGATGCAATCGGGATGGGGCTCAACCTCGATATTGGCCACGTCGCTTTCGCCGGGCTGAGCAAATTCGACGGCCAGCGCCAACGCCGCCTGACCCCAGCGGAAATGGCTCAGATCGCCGGACGCGCCGGACGCCACCAACGCGATGGAACCTTTGGCACGCTGGCAGGATCAGGCAGCCACGATGCTGCATTCCGTGACGAGGAAGTCTATGCCATCGAAGAGCACCGCTTCGCCCCGCTAACCCGGCTGTTCTGGCGTGAGGCTGATCCCGATTGCACCAGCCTTGAGAGCCTGATCGCCGATCTGGAACGCGCACCCGATCGGCCCGAGCTTGCCCCCGCCCCCGAAGCCATCGACCTGGCGGTGATCAAGCACCTGGCCGCGGATCAGGAGGTCGCCGCGACGATACACGGCGAAGCGCAGGTGCGACGGTTTCGTGAGGTCTGCTCGCTCCCTGATTTCCGCCAACACGGCGCCGAAACCCATTCGCGCTTTGTCGCGCGGTTGTGGCAGGATCTGGCGCAGGGCCAGCTTGGCAGCGACTTCGTAGCCAAGGCGATCGCCGAGCTCGACAATCCGGGGGGCGATATCGACACGCTTCAAGGGCGGATCGCGGCGGTAAGGACCTGGGCCTATGCTGCCCAGCGCCCCGACTGGATCCTCGCGCGCGAGGAGATGGCCGCCCGCGCCAGCGCCGCCGAAGCGCGGCTGTCCGATGCGCTCCACGCGCGTCTGACCGAGCGCTTCGTCAACCGTCGCACTGCGGTGCTGATGAAAAAGCTTGGTCCTGACGCCGCGCTGCTGCCGGTTACCCTGAACGACGACACCGTATTGGTTGACGGCGAGCCGATCGGCGTGCTCGCCGGGTTCCGCTTGCGGATCGACCCGCAAGCGCGCCTTGCCGACCGCAAATTGCTGCTCGCTGCAGCCGAACGGCACTTGCCCGCGCTGCTGGCAAAGCGCGCTGCGCAATTGGCCGATGAGATCACGCAGGGTTCCGCATCGATGGCGCTCGATGGGCCGCGGATCGCCTGGGAAGGCGAAGTGGTCGCCGCCCTTGTTGCGGGACGAAGCCTGCTGTCGCCGCGAATCGAACTCGATCTGGCGCTGACCACCTTGCCTGCGGCCACCCGCCAGCAGCTGCAGGCGGCGCTGGAAGGCTGGTTGGATGGCGCGCTTGGCCCGCTTGCACCGATCAAAGCGCTTGAAGCAGCGACGCGCGAAGCCGGGGCTGGCCCCGAGTTGCGCGCCCTGCTGATCCGCCTGACCGAAGCCGGTGGCATGCTCGAACGGGCAGGTTCGGGGCTCGAGCGGCTTGATGAGGAACAGCGCGCTCGCCTGCGCAAGCTTGGCGTCAAGGTTGGCGCGCTCGACCTGTTCGTTCCGGCCATGCTCAAGTCTGCGGCATTGTCGTCGTGGCGCACCCTGCTGGCTGCGCGGGGACAACAGTTGGCAACTCCGGCCCCGAACATGCCACCGGTGGTTGCGCTGCCTGACCGCTCTGCCACACCACCTGGCTATCGCGCGTTGGGCAAGCAGGCGCTGCGGCTCGACATCGCCGAAAAGCTGTTGCGTTCCGCACACGAGGCGCGGGTCGCGGCCAAAGGCAGAGGTTTCGTGATCGATCCGGCGCTGGCGATCTCAACCGGGCTGGCCACACCGGGCTTTGCCCACCTGCTGCGCCTTGGCGGATTTCAAGCGAGCATGCCGCGCGCCTTGCCAGCCGGCGCCCATGGCCCGCCCATTCCTCCGCGCTGGCATTGGCGACCCGCACGGCGCGAAGCCGAAGCGGCGACGCCAGCCGCGCCGCGCGGCGATGGCGCTTTTGCCGCGCTTGCGGATCTGGTGCGCTGATGCGGCCAAGATACTCATGAGAATCGACCGGTTGTTGTGGTTCTTGCGGCTCGCCAAGACCCGCGGCGCCGCGCAGACCTGGGTCGCCACCGGTCATATCCGGCTCAATGGGAAGCGTGTGGAGCGAACCGCGCAAAGCGTTGCCGCGGGCGATGTACTGGTGCTGCCGCTGGCCCGAGCGGTGCTGGTGATCGAACTTCTGGTGCTTCCAGGCCGCCGCGGCCCGCCAGGCGAAGCTTCAGGCTGCTATCGGGTGCTTGACGAGCGCGCTCCAAATCCCATAGCAGCAGACAAAGCCAATTCGCCCGAGGGGATTTCAACGCCATGACCTATGTCGTCACCGACGCCTGCATCAAATGCAAATACATGGACTGCGTCGAGGTTTGCCCGGTCGATTGCTTCTATGAGGGTGAGAACATGCTGGTGATCAACCCCAGCGAATGCATCGATTGCGGGGTCTGCGAGCCCGAATGCCCGGCCGAGGCGATCCTGCCTGACACTGAAAGCGGGCTCGAGCAATGGCTCGAACTCAATACCAAGTTCTCCGCCGAATGGCCCAACATCACCACCAAGAAGGATTCGCCGGACGACGCGGATGAGTTCAAAGGCGTGGAGGGCAAGTTCGACAAATACTTTTCGACCGAGCCGGGCGAAGGCGATTGAGCAAACAGGTCGCTTCGGTTCTGTAGCGTCTGGAACTGAAACGGCCCCCCGGCAGCGGCGAGATTCTCCCCTCTGGTAATTATGTTGCGGATGTGCTATATAATGGCGCAACTGGCGCTGGGTTTCGCCCTGTCGGCAGGCTGATATCTTGAAAGGCGGGACAACTACAATCGCGGTTGATGCCAGCATCGGACCGGGTCGCAAGCACTTTGCCCGAACGCTGCAATGACGTCATTCGCATCCAAACGGCAACGCTCATGCCGGTCCCGCAAGTGAAAGGATTTTACATGGTGGCCAAGGCCCACGCTTTCGACGTTGGTGACTACGTGGTTTACCCCAAGCACGGGGTTGGCCGGGTGATTGAACTGCAAGAGCAGGAAATCGCCGGAATGACGCTAGAACTCTATGTACTGCGCTTCGAGAAAGAGCGCATGACCCTGCGTGTGCCGACCAACAAGGTTGAAGCGATCGGGATGCGCAAGCTTTCGTCTGACAAGACCCTGCGCGAAGCACTCGATACGCTCAAAGGCAAGCCCAAGGTCAAGCGGACCATGTGGTCGCGCCGGGCCCAGGAATACGAAGCCAAGATCAATTCGGGCGATCTGGTCTCGATCGCCGAAGTAACTCGCGACCTGTTCCGCGCTGACGATCAGCCCGAGCAGTCCTATTCCGAACGGCAGATCTTCGAAGCCGCCTCTTCGCGCCTCGCGCGTGAGCTGGCAGCGATGGAGAAGACCGACGAGCCGACCGCGCTCAAGAAGATCCTTGCGATCCTCAATGAGCATGCGCCGAAGTACTATGCGGAAGCGGTAACCGTCTGACATTTCGACTGAATGGGACCATTGACAAGGGCCGCCCCTGCAAGGGAGCGGCCCTTTTCATTTCCACTTGAACTTGGCGCCTTGCTGTATTAAATCATTAATACACATTAGCGGAGATTCGCCATGCAGTTCGGCCCTATCCTCAAAGCCCTCGCCCCTGTCCTTGCGGTCGCCCTTGCGGCCGGGGTGGCTGGCTGTGACCGCGGTAAGTTCAAACTCAATGGTGAAGAGGGCAAGAAGCTTGCCGAGCTCGACCTCGCAGGCAAGGCGCCTGACGAACTGGTGCTGCTTAGCCCTGACGAGGTTGAAATCAAGCAGGGCGACAAGCTGGCGATCACGGTCGATGGCGATCCCGATGCGGTTGCGGCAGTGCGCTTTACCCTCAGCGACAAGTCGCTCGGGATCTTGCGCGGCGACATTTCCGGCTGGAAAGACAACAAACGCGCGGTGATCCACGTTACCATGCCGGCCCCGCGCGAAGTGATCATGGCTGGATCGGGCAAAATCCGCGCCGATGCCCTTGCCCCCGGGGCCAAAGTGGTGGTGGCCGGTTCGGGTGCGATCGAAGCCGCCAGCGTTTCGGGCGAATCGCTTGAGGCGACGCTGCCGGGTTCGGGTTCGTTCCGGGCCGCGGGCAATGTCGACAAGCTTGACCTGACGATCCTGGGCTCGGGCTCAGCCTACCTTGACGCGGTCAAGGCCGGAGCGGCGAAAGTAACCATCGCTGGATCGGGCGGTGCCGCATTCGCTTCGGACGGTGAGGTTGAAGCGACGATCATGGGTTCTGGCACGGTGACGGTGAAAGGCCGCGCGCGCTGCAAGGTCAGCGCGATGGGGTCCGGCACGCTGGTCTGCGAAACCCCGGCCGAGCCGGCCGAGCCAGCGGCCTGAACCGCGCGCATTTCGCGGCGAAGCGTGCCTGGCGTTCATGGCAACGCAACCATGACCTGCTAGGTCCCGACCAAAGGCCGCTATCCTTTGGGGCGCACGATGACAAAACCTCTGGTGTTGGTTGCAGCGCTAAGCGCCTTGACCGGCTGCAGCGCAGTCAGCGCGGTGACCACAATCGCCACGATGCCAGTGCGGGCGGCCTCCAAGGCAGTCGATTCCGGGTCCACCCTGGTCGATGCCACGACCACCAGCCAGTCCGAGCACGACGAACGGCGCGGGCGCGAGCTGCGCCAGCGGGAAGAACGGTTTGGCAAGCTTGACCGTGACTACCGCAGACAGTCACTTGCATGCGATCAGGGCGATGCCGCGGCATGCGTACGGCGCGATGCCTCCTGGCGCGAAATTCAGGCATTGACGCCGGATCAACCCGCCCAGGGCGAGTAAGCTGTCAGGCCGCGGCGCGGCGCAAGCGGTCATTGATCGCGGCGCCGATGTCTGTCTCCGGAATCGGCGCGACCGCAATCCGCGACGCCGATGCCGCCGCAGCCAGGTGCAGGCACACATAGAGCCGCGCCGCCGCCTCAGCCAGATCGCCCGATGGCGAAAGGCTGACCTCGCCCGCAATGTCGCCAAAGCCGATCAGGAATTCGCCATCCGCTGCTTCGCGCGCCGCAAGCCGCAGCGGCTTGCCGGGCGCATAATGGCTGGCAAGCTGGCCCGGAGCCTCGATCTTGTCCGCGGTTGCAGTGCGCGAGGGAACACCCAGGATCGCGGCTATCTGGGCCTCAGCGATCGGACCAGGGCGCAGCAGCTGCCATCCGCCGCCTTCACGCAAGGCAACGATGGTGCTTTCGATCCCGGCGCTGCACGGTCCGCCATCAAGCACCAGGGGTACCGCGGCTCCGAGCGAGTCGACAACGTGCTCGGCCCGGGTCGGGCTGACCGCGCCGCTGCGATTGGCCGAGGGCGCAGCGAGCGGCAGGCCTGCGGCTTCAAGCAACGCCTGCATCACGGCATGCGCCGGACAACGCAGGGCGATGGTCGGCAGTCCCGCCGTAACCGCTGGGGCAATTCGCGAGTCCTTTTTGAGAGGCAGAACCAGCGTCAGCGCTCCTGGCCAAAACGCCGCGGCTAGCAGTTCGGCGCGTTGGTCGAACTGGGCGAGTTCGCGTGCGGCCTCAATCGAGCGGACATGGACGATCAGCGGATTGAAATCGGGTCGGCCTTTAGCGCGATAAATTGCCGCTACTGCTGCGGCACTATCGGCCCGCGCGGCGAGGCCGTAAACGGTCTCGGTCGGCACCGCGACAAGGGTGCCGGCACGCAGCATTGCCGCCGCTTTAGCGATGGCGGCGGCGTTGGCTTGAACGATCCTTGCAGCTTGCGGCTTGTCCGGCATGCGCTCGCGCTATAGGCGGTGATCGTCAAAGCCAAGGAAAAGCGCGAGAGAACCCGATGGATTTTACCCCGCCCACTGCCGACCAGGTTCTGGCGATCAAGGTCAACGCCGGCATCGAAGAGCTGGCAAGCCACGCCCAATTTGCGTCGGCAAGCCCCGACCTGGTCGAAGCGATCGTCGAAGGGATCGGCCAGTTTGCCGCCGGTGAGTTCGCTCCGCTCAACCGCAAGGGCGACAAGGAAGGCGCCCGGCTCGCCAATGGCACGGTCAGCCTGCCCGATGGCTTCAAAGCCGCCTATCAAGCCTATGTCGAGCAGGGCTGGAACGCGATTTCCGGGCCGGTCGAACACGGCGGGCAGGGCCTGCCCTTCACCCTGGCGACCAATGTGATCGAGAACCTGGGCAGCGCCAACATGGCCTTTACGCTGCTGCCGCTGCTTACCGTCGGGGCGATCGAGGCGATTGCGCACCACGGCAGTTCCGAACAGATAGACCGCTATCTGAGCAAGCTGATCAGTGGCGAATGGTCGGGGACGATGAACCTCACCGAACCCCAGGCGGGATCGGACGTCGGGGCGCTGCGCACCACCGCTACGCCGTTGGAAGATGGGCGTTTTGCGATCAAGGGAACCAAGATTTTCATCACCTGGGGTGAGCACGAGCTGGCCCGTAATATCGTTCATCTGGTCCTCGCCCGGACCCCCGGAGCCCCCGCTGGAAGCCGCGGAATCAGCCTCTTCGTGGTGCCAAAGTACCAGGTCGCACAAAGCGGTCTAAACGGCACACCAAACGACCTGAGGTGCGTATCAATCGAGCACAAACTGGGGATCATGGCCTCACCAACTTGCGTGATGAGCTTCGGCGACAACGATCAATGCATCGGCGAGCTGATCGGGCGCGAGAACGAAGGCCTCAAATGCATGTTCACGATGATGAACTCGGCGCGGATCAATGTCGGTAACCAGGGGGTGCAGATCGCCGAGCGGGCACTGCAAGCTGCGAAGAGCTATGCTCGCGACCGGGTCCAATCGGCGCGCGCTGGCTCGCCGAGCCGCGAATCGGTAGCAATCGTCGAGCATCCCGACGTGCGGCGGATGCTGCTGCGGATGCGGGCGCTGACCGAGGGTGCGCGGGCGCTGCTTTACTACACCGCGGGCATGGTCGACCGCGGCGTGTTGGGGATCGCGGGAGCGCAGGCGCGGGCCGATTGCCTGGTGCCGCTGATCAAGGCCTGGGGCACCGATATCGGCTGCGAAGTCGCCAGCTTGGGAGTGCAGATCCACGGCGGCATGGGCTTCATCGAGGAGACCGGCGCCGCCCAGCACTACCGCGACGCGCGGATCGCGCCGATCTATGAAGGCACCAACGGCATCCAGGCCGCCGATCTGGTCACCCGCAAGCTCGGCTATGAGGGCGGTGCGGTGCTGACTGCGCTGTTCGATGAGATCGCAGCGGATTGCGCCGACGCGCATCAGCTGGCAGCGCTGGCAGCCGACTGCGCGGGCATCGCCAGGTGGATGGCCAGCGAAGCCAGTCTTGACGACAAGCTGGCTGGATCGGTGCCGTTCTGCACGATGAGCGCGGTGGCGGTGGCCGGCTGGCAACTGCTGCGTCAGGCCCGCGCGGCTGCGGCCGAAGGCGGCGCGCTGGCAGCAACCAAGCCGGTGGTGGCACGCTATTTCATCGAGCACCTTGTTCCTGAAGCGCGCGGGTTCAAAACCGCGGCTATCGGCTGGAGCAGAGTCTGCTCTACGCGCTCGATGCCGAGGCGCTGGCAGGATGAGCGGCGACTGGCTCGGCGCCCCGGCCTATGTCTGGGATGGCAGCGCGGCGCGGCTTGTCGCACGGCTCGATGCTCCGCCGCTTGCGCTGCTCAAGGGGATCGAGGCGCAGAAGGCGTGTGTCGCGGACAACATCATGCGCCATGCATCGGGCCACGCCGCGCATGACATGCTGCTGTGGGGTGCGCGCGGGATGGGCAAGTCGGCGCTGGTCCGCGCCGCGACTGTCGCCGCGCAGGCCGAAGCGCCCGAGCGGCTGGCGCTGGTCCAGATTGCGCCGGACGCGCTCGATACACTCGCGCGGCTGTTCGTGGTGCTGCACCCGATTGAGCGGCGGTTTCTGGTCTACATCGACGATCTTGGCTTCGAGGACGGTGACAGCGCCGGACCGCGGCGGTTGCGCTCGTGGCTTGAGGGCGGGGTCGAGGCCCGCCCCGGCAATGTCCGGATCGCGGTGACCAGCAACCGCCGCGCGATCGTGCCGCGCCACCTTTCCGAACAGGATGACCCGATCAATCCGCGCGATGCGGTTGACGACCGGCTGGCCCTGGCCGACCGCTTCGGGCTTTCGGTCGGCTTCCACAATTGCAGCCAGGACGATTACCTGGCGATCGTCGCCGGCTATGCAGCCGCAAATGGCCTCAGTTGGGACGAAGGCGATGCGCTGGAATGGGCCAAGCGCCGCGGCGCGCGTTCAGGCCGGGTTGGCTGGCAGTTCGTGACTGAACTGGCCGGACGTGCCGGGAAGGCGCTCTGATATCTACTCGCCTTCTTCAGGCTTGATCTTGGCTCTGAACTGCGCGGGCGGATCGCTGCTCAGCGAGCGCTGCGGGGGCAGGCGGGTGGTGGTCACCGGCCGGACGGCTGCAGCGGGCGCGGCGCCGGGGGCGATCACCCGCCAGACGATCCCGGCGGTGTCGTCGCTAACCAGCAGCGCCCCGTCCTTGGCAAAGCTGACCCAGGTCGGACGGCCGCGGGTATCGCCATCGGCGTTGAGAAACCCGCTGAGCACCGGCACCGGCTTCCCGAGAGGATTGCCGTTGGCATCGAACTTCACAAAAACCACGTCGTAGCCCGCCGGCGGTTTGCGGTTCCACGAACCGTGGCGGGCAATAAAGGCACCGTTGGAAAAATTCGCTCCCATGCGTTCGCCGCCATAGACAAAAGCCAGCCCCAGCGACGCGGTATGGGCGCCCAGCCCATATTCGGGCTTGCGGACGAAATCGTCGAGGTAATCGGGCGGCAGCGACACCACCCGGTCATCGTCAAAGGTCTTCCAGTAGAGCCAAGGCCAGCCGTAATGCGCGCCTACCGGCACATTGGTGAGATAGTCGGGAACCAGATCGGGCCCGAGCATGTCGCGTTCGTTGACCGTGGTCCACAGCTCGCCGGTCGCCGGGTTCCAGGCAAGCCCGTTGGGGTTGCGCAGCCCTTGGGCATATTGGCGCGGAAAGGCCTCGCTGGTCAGGTCCTTCTCCCAGATCGCGGCACGGCCCTTCTCGATTTCAGGCCCGTTTTCAGCGATGTTCGAGGCTGAACCGACCGCGACGTAAAGCTTCTTGCCATCGGGGGTGAGCACCAGATTGCGCATCCAGTGATTGCCGCTGGCGGGCAGATCCATGATCTTTTTGGGTTCCCCTGCCAGCGCGGTTTCACCAAGCTTGTAAGCGAAGGCGTGCACCGCATCGTGGTTGGCGACATAGAGTGTATCGTTGGCCCAGCCGAGCCCCGATGGTGAGGACAGCCCGTTGCCCTGGCGCAGGGTGAAGCGGCCCTCGGCCTTGCCGTCGCCATCGGTGTCGCGCAGCAGTACCAGCCGGTCGGGCGATTTGCCGCTCGCTCCGGCGCCGCTCATCAGCCATTCGGCAACCTTGGCCATGAAGCCGTCGCCCATATTGCCCTCGGGCGCATCGGCCTCGGCGGCAATGATATCGCCGTTGGGCAGGGTGTGGAGCACGCGGGGATGGCTCAGCCCTTCGGCAAAGCGGGTAACCACCAGGCCTTTGGCGGCAACCGGCGCCTCGTTCGCCGCCCAGCCGACCGGGGTGGCGATGGCGATCGAAGGGATCGTCTCCTCCTTGGGCTCGGCCAGCACCGGATCCTTGCCCGAAAGCTCTTCCACGGTGTGCTCGGCCGGTACCCCGCGCCAAATCCAGAAGAACAGCCCGCCGAAGACCAGCAGGAACACAGCGAGAGCGACGAACAGCTTGCGTTTGGTTGCCATAGTGCAGGATGATACGATGTCACCGGCTAGGCGGCAACCCGACTTTGCGCTACTGGCTGGCAATGCATGCTTTCCAGCCTGACCCTGCTCAGCCCAAGTCCGAACTTTACCACGAACTGTGCGGATCCGCGCGCGCATTGACCGCAGACGAGCCCGATCCGGTTGCCAACATGGCCAACATTGCCGCGCTGGTCTGGCAATTCGTGCCGCAGCTCAACTGGGCGGGATTTTACCGGCTGGTGGAGGGCGAACTGGTGCTGGGGCCGTTCCAGGGCAAGCCCGCCTGTATCCGAATCGCGCTGGGCCAGGGCGTCTGCGGAACCGCTGCGGCAAGCGGCCAAACCCAGCTGGTGGCCGACGTTCACGCCTTTCCCGGCCACATCGCCTGCGATGCCGCAAGCCGCTCTGAACTGGTGGTACCGGTGTGCCGCGATGGCCAGGTGATTGCTGTGATCGATCTCGACAGCCCCGAGCTGAACCGGTTCGATTCCGAAGACGCCGCCGGGATCGAGGCGTTGGCGGACATCGTTGCGGCGGTAATCTAGCCCCTTGCCACTGCTCCGAAACGGGACAGCGGCCAGACAGGTGCTTGTCGCGCCTTGGATTTCCGGTGCGCGCGATGGTAAGTTCCAGGTTAACGCCGGAATTGTCCGGCAGGTTCAGGGGATTGCCCATGCCGACCCGTCTTTTCCGTCCGCTGCTGGTTGCTGGAGCCGCACTGGCGCTGGCCACGCCGGCCTATGCCCAGGACATGCCGCCGCTACCGCCAATCGACGACGTCGCCACGGCGCCCGCCGCACCCCACCACAGCCAGCCCGGCTATGACACCGCCGCTTATGATCGCGCCCGGGCCGACTGGCTGAGCGAATGCCGCCGCCGCCACGGCAGCGGCAAGACGGTTGGCGGCGCGGTCGCCGGTGGGCTGGTCGGCGGATTGCTTGGCAACCGCGTTGCCGGCCGCGGCAACCGCACCGAGGGCACGATTATCGGCGCTGCGGTGGGCGCGGCTGCCGGCGGCGCGATCGGCAGCGCCGCCGATCGCCGTGAAGCGCGCGACTACTGCGAATCCTATCTCGACCAATATGCCGGCTATAACCAGGGCTACGGCGCACACGGTTATGCCTATGCAATGCAGCCGATGATGGTGATGGTCCCGGTCGCGATGGTCCAAACTTCCGCTCCGGCAGCACCGCAAGACTGCGTGGAAACCGTGGTCACCGAGGAGTGGGACGAGGTTCAGCCCGCACCCAAGGCCCGCGCGATCCGCCGCCCGCTGCCGCCACAACGGTACCGCGCGGCCCCTGAAGCCGTCCCTGACAAGCGCGTCAGGGTTTACTGATTCGGGAGCTGGCCGGTGTTGCTTCCGCTTAACTGAAGCAGCGCTTAAAGCTTGCGCCCGATCAGTTCCTTCATGATCTCGTTGGTTCCGCCGAAGATTCGGGTGACCCGCGCGCCGCGCCACATCCGAGCGATCGGGTATTCGTTCATGTAGCCCGCACCGCCGAACAGCTGCAGGCATTTGTCCATCACTTCCCATTGCAGATCGGTGTGCCACAACTTGGCCGCGGCGCCTTCTTCGGGGGTCAGCTCCTTGCGCAAGTGCCGGGCCAGCGCCCAATCAAGATGCGCCCAGCCGACCTGGAGTTTGGCCTTGAGATCGGCGAGGACGAACCGCGAGTTCTGGAAATCCAGGATCGGCTTGCCAAAGGCCTTGCGCTCGCGGGTGTATTCAACCGTCATGTCGAAAGCGCGCTGCGAGCTGGCCTGGGCCGAGACCGCGATCGAGAGCCGCTCCTGCGGCAGTTCGCTCATCAGATAGATGAAGCCCATGCCCTCTTCGCCGAGGCAATTGGTGATCGGCACCCGGACGTCCTCGAAGAACAGCTCGGAGGTATCGGCCTCGTCCTGGCCGATCTTGTCGAGGTTGCGGCCGCGCTTGAAGCCCTCGCGATCGGCTTCGACCAGGATGATCGAAACCCCCTTGTAGGCCGGCTCGATCTCGCTGTCGGTCTTGGCGCAGACCAGGATCAGGTCGGCGTTCTGGCCGTTGGTGATGTAGGTCTTGGACCCGTTGATGACGTAGTGGTTGCCGTCCTTCTTGGCCGAAGTGCGCATCCCTTGCAGGTCCGAGCCGGTACCCGGTTCGGTCATCGCGATCGCGGTGATCACTTCGCCCGAAACCAGCTTGGGCAGCCACTGCGCTTTCTGCTCATCCGAGCCGTAGGAGATCAGGTAGTTGGCGACGATGTCCGATTGCAGCGAGAAGCCGGTGGTGACGCCGCCGTGATAGGCGCCTTCCTCATCGACGATCGCATTGTAGCCGAAATCGAGCCCGAGCCCGCCGTATTCCTCGGGCACGGTCGGGCAGAGCAAGCCGAGCTCGCCGGCCTTGGGCCAGATCGTGCGATCGACAACTCCCGCTTCGGCCCATTCGGCGGCGCGCGGGGCAATTTCCTGCTGCATGAACCGCCGTACGGTCTGGCGGAAAGCCTCATGGTCTTCGGTATAGGCGGTGCGGTCTAGCGAATCGAGCGACATCGGCGTTCCTTTGCGGCAATCGGCGGCGCATTCAGGCCTATGCTGCTTGCGCCAGAGCGGTCAACCCGCAATTTAATCGAACGATTAAGCGCTGCCCGTGCAGAGCCTTACGCGGGCTTACCGGGGGTTCGGCATATTTGCAGTGCCGCGCGGCAACGCCTTGTTAACCCGATTTTTACCGTAAATGTGGTCTGAACTGCGCTGTTATGACGGTCCAGCCGGATCCCAAGCCAATGCTCGACGCCGCTCGCCACGCCGCTGCGCCGGCGCTGCGCGTGCTGGTCGTCGAAGACAGCGAGGTCGGGCTGGAGCTGACCTGCATGATGGCGCAGCGGCTGGGGATTGCAGTCGACGGCGCCGCCGACGGACATCAGGCGGTGCAGCTGGTCAAGGCGGCCGCCGTCAGCGATCAGCCCTATGCTCTGGTCCTGATGGACTTCATGATGCCGATCGTGGACGGGATCGAGGCCACGCGCCGGATCAGACAGGCAGGCATCCCCGCCGAGGTCCTGCCGGTCATCGCCCTCACCGCGATTGTCGAGCCGCGCGAGCTGGCGCGGTTCACCGAAGCGGGCGGCCAGGCCTATCTCGCCAAGCCGATCGACATCCCGAAGCTTTCGGCGGTGCTCGATGCCTGGGTGCCTGACCGGACTGTCGCCTCGCCGCTGGCACGCGCGATCGAAGATCCTGCGATTCAAGGCCGCTATGCCGAACGCAAGCAAGCGACGATCGAGCGGATCGCCGCGGCAATCCGCGACGGCCGGTTCGATCCGGCAACATTGCGCGAAGTCCGCGACCTGATCCACAAACTGGCGGGAACCGCCGGTATGTTCGGCGACGATGCGCTGTCGGCAATCGCCGCCGATTGCGAGCTCGAGCTGGCCGCGCTGACCCCCGGCACTGCCCGGGAAATTCTCCAGCGCCACCTCATTCGCCTGTCGCAGGCGGCATGATGACGCGTATCGCCAGCCTTGGCGCCATGCTCCGCACCGCAGTTCGCGGCATTTTCGTGCCGCTGGCACTGCTGGCCATGGTTTCCCCGGCCCAGGCCCAGGCGACCTATGGCCCGGTGGACGATACGGCCAAGGCCGGCTGGGAAGGTGAAGTCGCGGTTTCGGCAACCTATGCCAAGCGCGACCGTGACCTGATCAGCGACTACGATCGCTCAGGTCTCGGCGTTCAAGCGGTAATAGGATACCGTCTCCCGGCAGGAAACAACACAGTTCTGCGCGTCGAAGCCGAAGCCGAGGCTGACAAGTACACCGCTTCCTATGGCGGCACGGTCGAACTGGCTCAGCAGCTAAGAGAGGCGGTAACCGTTTCGCTCGCTGCCAGTGGTTACAAGGACCGAGTGACACTCGAATCGTTTGAAACCGATCAGGCCGCGGTGCGTGCCGGGGTCGAGGTCAAGGCCGGCAGCACCGAGATCGAAGGCTTCGCCCGCCACCGCTGGCGCAGCTACGACGATCTGGCCGGCGGCACCGCCAAAGGCTGGCAGTTCGGCACCCGTTTGCGCGAGCGGCTGGGTTCCTACCATTGGGCCGAAGCCCGCCTCTCACACGAGCGGATCGACGACAATGGCGGTCGCCACGGCTATCGCCGCATTTCGGCAAGCCTCGACTATAGCCAGCCGTTGACCAAGCGGCTGCGGCTGCGACCGGGGCTCGATTACCGCAAATGGACTTATCAGGGCCGCTATGTTGCCAACATCGTCACCAATCCCAGGCAGAAAGATCGGCTGATCCGGCCCGAACTGGGTCTGTCGTGGGGCAAGACCAAGGGCCTGTTTGCCCGGGCCGATGCCGGCTGGGATTTCTACCACTCGAACGACCCGCGCTTCTCCGGCAACGGCCCGCGGCTGCGTGCGATCGCCGGTTTCCGCTTCTAGTCGGATCTAATCTGTTGGTTTTGCGCCCTTGGCGCGACTCCGCGGGATCAGCGCCCGCAACGCATCACTTTTCGAGGCGACCGACGGGCCAAGCCAGCCGCCCTTCTGGCGCGCGGTCAGTTTCTTGAGTTCAAACGCGGCGCGCTGGCTCGAAATCTGCTCGGCGATCATTTCGCGGTAGATCCGGTCGGCGCCGCGGCGGCGGCGCACTGCGTCGGTCGAATCGAGCAAGGCTTCGACCAGTTCGCCCAGCTTGGAGCCGCTCGATCCCCCCGAACCGTCGGTCGAAACCGCCGCATCGGCATCGAGCAGCGCGATCTGCGCATCGAGACGGGCAAGGATCGCGTCGAGCTGCACCTCGCCCGCCGCCTCGGCGCCGCCCCCAGCTGCTTTGAGCGCCGTCATTGTCGAGCGAACGTGTCGCTCGCTGAGCGCCCCGAATTCCTGGAACGCGCCGAGCAGATCGAGCCCGCGGCGGGCGATCCCAGGATCGCTATCGAGCGCCTGGCCGCAAGCCTTGTGGCAGCTCTCCCAGGCTTGCCAGCGATAGACATAATCCAGCCCGGTGCCCTTGATGTTCTGCATCCCCATGATCCGGTTGATCAGGCCCGGCGGGGTCTGCGCGGCGATCAGCCGGATGATCTGTTCGCCCGGGGTGTAGAGCTCGCGCACCGGGACCAGCTTGGCGAAAAAGCATTTGCGCAGGAACTCACGCGTATCGCTGTCGATCGCGGCCTGATCGCCGGCGGCGCCAAGGCGAGTGGCCAGCGCCTGGTACTCAGCAAGTTGGGCAGCCTGCTCTTCATAATGCGCGGCGATCGCCTCGCCATGCTCCACCCCGGCCGCAGCCAGAGCCTGCACGAGATTGCCTGCGCGCGCCGCTGCCTGCGCTGCCTCGGCGGACATGCGCTCGTACTGTGGCGCAAGCATCGCCGCCAGGCGCCCTGCCAGCGCTTCCGATGAAAGCGGCACCCGCTGCCGCGCGGCCAAGCGCCGCCAGCGTCTCGGCCGGCCCTTGCTCATGGCCGAACAGCGTGATTTTGCCGGCATACTCGGTCCAGCTTTCCTCGATGAAGCCGAGCAGGCCATCGACGTTCGAGCCGATCAGCACGTGGCGATCGGCGGCAATGTCTTCGACCAGGATGCGCGCAAACACCCGGCTGCGCGGCACCCGGTCGGCGCGGTTGTTGACCACGGTCGAGACGAACACTTCGGGGTCCTTGGCCAGATCGTGATCAAAAAAGCCCATCCGGCTCCAGTTGCCCATCGCCCCGAACCGCTCGTTGGCCGACATCCCCATGACGAATTCGAGGGTCCGCCCGTCGATCACCGAGCGCGGGTAGATCTTGAGCACGCCAAGGTCGGCCACCACCCGATCGGCCATTTCCTTGACCGCAAAGTCCGCCGCCAGACCAAGCTCGGCAGCCATCGCGGTGACCAACGCGATGTTGAAGGGGTGCTCGGCATATGGGAATCGATCGAGCAGGCTCTGGTGGATCAGTCCGGCCTGCTTCCAGCCGATGGGACGGATATCGGTGCCGACCCGCTCCGCGCCTTCGCGCAGGATCGGGTACATCTCCTCTTCGGTGGTGAACAGGGTGCCGCGCTCGGGGATGAACTGGGTCATCACTTCGGGAATGTTGCGCCCGGCCGGGCCCTGGACGTCTTCGTGATCGGGGTAGGTGTTGGTGATGGTCGAGAGGTCATCGCGCATCCAGTCGCGCTGCAGCACCCGGACATAGCTGGGGGTCAGCCCCATGCATTCCCACAGAAACACTCGCGCACCCAGACCCCGGGCGGTGCCGACCAGATCGGACTGCTCCCAGATCGTCGCCTTGTCATAGGGCCGGAACAAAAACATCTCGGTCAAATCGCCAAACGAGCGGCCGAGCAGGAACATCGCCTCGCAGCCGGTGGTCTTGGAAACCAGCGGGTGACCCAGCGCATTGATCAGGCCAGCCTTGAGCCGTTCGGTCCCCGACTTGCCGCGGGTTCCCCAGCCGCCCAGCACCAAGGCAATCCCTTCGCGCCGCGCGCGCAGGCGCCGCCCCAGCCAGACATGGCGGCCGACGAACCAGACCAGTGCCGCAGCAATGAACACCCCGAGCTGGACCAGAGTGTTTTCATAGACCGTGCCGAAATAGGCGGCGGCATCGCGGGCAAAGACGGCGATCGCCGGGATCGCGGCGCCAAACCCGAACAGCTTGGTGACTTGCGGATCGGGCGGCTCGCCGGAATCGGCATGAGGGGCAAAGCTAAGCTGGACACCATGTTGGCGCAGCGCAGCTGCATAGTCATTTCCCTGCAGATTGCGCAGCTCAGCCAGTATGGCGAAGTTGCGGCTGATCGCAAAGAAGCCCCTGAGCCGCGCCACAAAGCCGCGCGGGGGCTCGATCAGGGTCAGCCCTTCGCTGGTGAAAATCCGCAAGGTCGTGCCGCGATCAAGCGCAGACAAGACATGGTCAAGCAGCGGCATGAAGTTGCGCCAGCCGGCCTCAGGGCCGAGGTGGAGCGGCTCTCCGGGTACTTTGGTTGGCGCCAGTTCGGCCAGCCGCGCGCTGGGGGCGATGATCGGGCCGATGAAAGCGCGGCCAATGGTGTGGAGCCAGGCCTGCCGCTTGTCGGTCGAACTGGTCCGCAACTCGTGGAGCATCCGCCACAGCCGCCGCTTGAACCGGTCGCCGCGACGCAGCCGCGGCCGCCAGCCCGGTTTCAGGTCGAACCCGAAGTCGGCGATCGCCAGCACCGCAAGCACGCGCCCGACCATATCGGGGTCAGCCTTGAGTTCGGCCGCAAGGAATCCGGCCGATTGCGACCGGCCCTCACGTTGCCCGGCAATCGCATGCTTGACCGCTTGCGCGATTTCGCGAGCTCGTGGATTGCCAAGCATCCACAATGCTTCACGCGCTTCGCCTGCCCAGCGCCGCACCTTGATGTTGTCGCTGCGCGCGCGAAGACCGCTGAGCGCTTTGCGCAACTGCTGGGCCGAGCTTTCCGCCAGTTCAGGATTGTGCTCGAGCTGCCAGCCGACCAGATCGCGAGCGGCTGCGATCCCCATCCGCAACACGTATTCGTCACTCTCGCGGGCCAGCAGCCGCCCTAGAAATTGACGATAGTCGGCTTCGCCCAAGGCGCCTGCGTGGGCCGGGACATCGGCGAGCAGCGCCGCGCGCACTTGCGGATCGCGATCAACTCTCAACTTGGCGAAAATTCCGCTCGCCAGCTCCGCCGGCATGCGCGGGATGGCCAGCGCCAAAGCCTGCCGCACCGCCCCATCGGCATCGTTAGCAAGGCGCTGGAGCCATTCGACGTAGCGCGGCTGTTCGCGCGCCGCAGCGGCGAGCAGGAAGGCAAGCTGGCGGCGCAGGAACAGTCGATTGTCGCGCGCCAACGGGCTGTCCTGGTCGGCTCTGGGGCCAAGCCGACGGACGAGCACAGCCTGCAACGAGACCGGCGACAGGCGCAGCAGCGAGGCCATGGCGTCGCACTGCGCCCAGACGCTTTCTTCGGGATTGAGCGCGATCCGGCGGGTATCGCGCACCGCCAGATCGACCCAAAAACCTTCGAGCGGCCGCGGCGCGGCCTCTGCCGCTGTTCGCAGCGCGCGGTGCGCCGCCTGCCGCACGCGGCTGTCACCCCGCCAGCCCCGGCCCAGCGCCAGCACTTCGGCAAAGTCCTCGCTCAGGACGATTGATTCGCTTAAAATCCCGCCATCCGCCAGGCCCGTTGCGATCAGTTCGCCGGCGCGCTCGAGCCCATAGGCCAGCGCGCGCTCGCGTTCGCCAACCTGGCGGCGGTAGCGCTCGAGCACGGCGTCGGCATCGAAATAGCGCGTCAGCGCCTTGGCATCGCGCTCAAGCCGAGCAGCGTCGGCGCCAAGCCGCTCGGCCAGATCAAGGATTGCCGCCTCGGTTTCGGCTTCGTCTTGCGCGTTGAGCAGGCGGACGTTGAAGGCTTCGGCCTTGGCGTGAAGCTCGTCGATCGCGGCGAACTGATGCCGGCTCCAGTCGAGCACTTGTTCGACCTGGGTTGCCAGAGTTTCGGGCAGCTGCTCGCTCGCCGCGGCCAGCACTTCGTCGCGCAGGTCCGCGAGCAAGCGGCGCTGGCGCACGGGTACCTGCGCTTCGAGCGCGGCGGCAAAGCTGCTGTTCAAGCTGCAGCGGTTCATCGCCCTACCCCTAGGCAGGCAGCAAGGCGCGCGCGCTCGGCAGGGTCGGCTTGCAAGTCCTTGCGGAACGCGGCTGACAACTCAAGATGGGCGAAGCCGGTGAAGCCAGCGACGCGCAGGGCTTGCCCCTGAGCGTTGCTGGTCGCGCCGAGTTCCGGGGTATCGATCGGGAAAACCTGGATGGTCCTGGCCGGAAACGCTGCCGAAAGACAGTCGGCCAGGTCAAGCAGGCGCTCTGCAGGAGCGCGGCTGCCGTCGCTGACAATCGCATCGGCGGATTGCCCCGCCAGACCCTCGCGCCGCTCGCTATCGAACCCGTGGAGCTGGATAATCCGGCCGTGCGGATGGCGCCCGGCAAAGGCCTGTGAAAACGCGGTCAGGTAATGGGTCGGCTCACGCGTGACATCGCCGCCTTCGGTGCAGCCCTGGCGATTGCGGCGCGGGGCGCTGTTCCACGCGGCTGCGGCAAAGCGGTACTCGTTGAACAGCGCGGCGGCGATTTCGCCGGTCCTCAGATCGGCGCCGCGATGCGGCGCAACCAGTGCCACCGGCAGCAATCCCTCACCTTGGCGCAGCAGATAGACCCCGCGCCCGCCGCAGGTCCCCTCGGGCTCAGCCAGAGCCAGGGCAGCGGGCTGCTCGGTCCTGCGCAGCGCCAGACCAAATTGCTCCGGCCCGCTGTCTGCTCCGGGCTGAGCCGCCCGACCCAACAGATCGGCGAACATGGTCTCGGCGCGGCGGGCTTCGCTGGCGCTGGGTATGTGGAACTCCCCTTCGCGGCGAACCGGGCGGAGCAAGACTGCAAGAGTGGTTGCGAGCAGCACCATGGCGACAAGGGCGAGGCGGCGCCGGGGCGCCGTCACTCACCATCCTCCGGGTCGGCCTGACGTTCGTCGCCGGCCGCGCGTTCGGCCTGTTCTTCGTAGAGCACGCGCAAGCGGTATTCGCGCCCGTCGATGCCAATGGGTCCAACCGGGCGCCACTGGTTGATCGCAATGTTCGATCTCTCGGCCGCGGTCAGCAGTTCGGGCGGAAAGGCGTTGGGCGCGGCAAGCCGCGCCTGGTCCGCTGAATTGTAGCGAAGGAATGCGCTAGCAGCGGTTGAGGCGATCAGCGGTCTGCGCTCGGAAACCCGCACATCGATTGCGACGATGTCGGGATCGGTGTTGCCCGAAACCAGCCGGATCGCAGCAAAGGGCCGCGCGCTCGTTACCCTGGCTTCGTCCGAAGGCGCGACGATTTCGTCGCTGCCGCGGTATCGGCGCAGCGGCCGGCGGCGGCTGCCATCGCGCTCAAGCAGCGTGGTGCGCGCAAAAATCTCATGCTGGGCAACCACCTTACCGTTGGCGTCGAGCAGTTCGGCGAGCACCGAATAGGTCTTGGCTTCGGCCCTCAGAGCCTTGCCCGGAGCAACAATCGGATGGCTGATCAACCGCGCCTGAGTGACCGGCTTGCTGAACCTGAAGGTGGTCGGCTCGGCCGCATCGAGCCGGAATGCGAGCATCCGCCGTTCGCTGCTGGTAACATCGACTCCCCCGGCGTTCGGGTCCTGCCCAAGGCGCTCAATGCTCCAGCCCAGCTGGCTTCCTGCCGTGGCAATGCTTGCAACCAGCGCCACCACGCCCAGCGTGCGTCCAACAAGGCTGAGCGAAATCATTGCGGCCGATCCATGGCATTGTGCGCAGACAACAGCCAGAAGGTGGCATAGCGCTTATTCTGCGACTGGTTGAGGTAGCGGGTCGAATAGTTGGGAGCGAGCTCAAAGCCCGCGGTTGCCTTGCTCCGATTGACCAGCGCAGGCTGAAATCCGCTTCGATGTGACAGCTGCATCAGTTGCGCCGACCAGGCGCCGCCGTTCTCAAGCAAGTCGGGGACGATCGCAAGGTCAGTCGGAGCTGGCAGCGCCGGGGCATCGCCGGGCGGAAGCCGCAGCTGGATGACCGCGCCTTCAGCCGGCCCCAGCGCGCGCAACAGCACTTGACTGACCACGCCAAACGGACTGCGCTGCGATCCGATCAGACGGTCCTCGCGCGGGGCGGCGAGCAGGGCTCCGGCGTTCCAGTTGCTGCGGATCGCGGCGGCGGCATCAAACAGATCGCGCTGTTCAAGCGTCGTTTGCACTTGCCGAGAGCGATCGCCCGACGAGGTGAAAAGGAAGGTGCCTTCACGCCCCCCGCTTGCGCTCAGCCGCCATTGCCCGATCCCGTCAAGCAAGCAGCGATCGATGGTGTGACCGGCCCATGCCGCGTTGCGCCGCGCAACTTCTGATGGCTCGCGATTGCTGGCGAGCCTGGCCACCAAAGGCTCGGCAACTTCGAAGCGCAGGAAAGCAAGCGCGGCCAGATCCGGTTCGGCTGCAGCGACCGGTTTGGACAGCGCGTCACGGCAATCGGGTTGGGGGTCGGGCAAGGGCGCGGCGGCAAGCAGACGCTCGAGCGCTGCCGTGTCAAGCGCGAGCATCGCTCGATCGGTCGGGCCGTCGTTGGCGAGGGCAACGTTGAGCCGGCCCAGCCGCTCGCGCAGCAAGCCAAGATTGATGCCTGCAGCGCTCGCGCCCGAAAAAGTCAGCTGACTTGATCCATCCTTCGGCAGAACCCCAACCACAAGCTCAGGGATTGAAGCCGTTGCCCGCAGAATTCCGTCGAAACCCTGTTCCGGCTTGGCGCCCAGTTCCGGGCGGGCCGCAACCACCAGCCAGCGGGCCGATTGCTCGCGCAGCAGGGTCAGGCCTGTCGCCGCAAGCCCCGGTCTGGCCGCCGCATCGGGAACGATCACCGCAAGGCGCCGGGTGCCGGCTGGGTTGAACAGCAGCAGATCCCTGCCTGGACCATTGCGGCGGGCAATCGCAATTTCACCGCTGGCGCTGCGGCTCAGCCTCAAGCTGCCGCGCGCCAGCCCGGGGGCAATCAGTTCGGGCTTTACCCCGCTTTCAAGCAGCTCGATCGTATCGGCCAGACTGCGGCGGTCGTCAGAATCGAGTTCGAACGGCGCGGCGCCCGCAGCGCGAAGCTGGGCATCACCCGCGGCTGCAACCACCAGAGCCTCGCTATCCGCGCCCTCGGCGCCTGCCGCTGTACCGGCAATTGCGGCCTGCTGGGCAGGCAGCACCAGCGCCAGCACAAAACCGATCAGATTGCCCGCCGCGGCGCCCGCGATCGACACTTCAAGGGTGCTGCGCATCAATCGCGGGAAGATCTGCTTGTCGTAGGCCTTGATCGCCAGGAGGGTTGAAAGCAGATAGCCGAAAGCGTAGAAATCGGTGGTCTTCACATCCAGCGCCAGCCAGACAATCGCGTGCCCCAGCAGCAGTTTGTACACGAAGCTGACGTTGAAGAAGATCACCAGTTTGCGCGCACCTTCGATCGTCATGCTGGCGAAGACCGGTAGTTTCAGCACCAGATGCGCCAGCGCGTAGATAATTCCAGCCTCGAGGAAGGAGCTGAGGATCTTGAGCGGCTGATACCATTGCAGTGCAATCAGCGCGGGGATCAGGATGCCCGAGAAGTCCCAGCCGTAGCGCACGTTCATCTGCGAAGCGATGAAGGCGGTCATGACCAGGATGATATAGGCCTTGGGGCTCGCCAGGATTGAACTGGCCAACCCTTCATAAACGTAGGACACCCCGCTCAGGCGGAAGTTGGTGAACTCCATCAGACCATAGCGCACCACCAGCCAAGTCAGCCCGGTTATGACCGCAGCCGAAAACAGCCCGCGCACCAGCCCCGGCTTCCAGAACTGATTGGCCATCAGCGAGATCACCACCAGACCGAAGCTCTGCAGATTGCTTTGCCAATCAAACTGGCGATCCCAATGGTCGCTCAGCCACTCGGCGGCGATCGGCAAGGCCCAGCCATCCATAACCAGGCGCACGGCGATGCTGGCGAGCACCAGCCCCATGAACCGATCGCGCCCGAACAGCGCGTTGAAGCGTCCGCGCGCCAGACGTTCGGAGAAGAACCAGACGATCAGATAGGTCAGGATCGCCTCGACCACCACCACCCCGGCCGCCATCGGTCGCAGGATCAGTAGCGGCACAAGGTATCCAGGTACCACCAGGCCCGACATCACCCAGCCAAACCGCAGGTTGAAGAAGGCCAGGATAAACACACCGACCCAAACCGTGGTGATGACCGAACTGGTCAGCCCGCCTTCGGGAAAGATCGGCAACACCTGCCGGCTCGCCGCTCAGCCGGTCCCGGGAACGGCGGCGATCCGTTCGAGCAGGGCTTCGGGACGGATCGGCTTCCTCACCACCCCGACCACGTCGGGAAAGTGCAGGGCATCGACAACGTCGGCGGTTGCCGAAGCCGAGAGGACCATCACCGGCGCGCGCCGGCCCGGCAATTCCTCATAAGCCTTGAGGAACCGGATGCCGTCCATTTCGGCCATGACCAGATCGAGCAGGATAAGATCGAACGGGCCGCTATCGGCCAGCCGCTCCAAACCTTCACGGCCATTGCCCGCGGTGGTCATGTCGAAACCCGAAATTTCGAGGAAATCGACCAGCACCTCGCACAACAGCGTGTCATCGTCGATCAGCAGTATGCGTTTGCCCATTACCCGATCCGTCTCAGTTCGATTGCGAAGCGATAGCCCTTGCCGACCTGGCTGGAATAGGTGACCACCGCACCCCACCCCAGCGCCGCGGCCATGCCGCGGGCGATGCTGCCAAACGGTCCGCGGTTTGCGGAATCGTCCAAATCGAACGCGGCATAGAGCCGCTCGAAGGCCATGCCGATACCGCCAGACACCGCAATTCGGGTGCGCTCGGTCGCTTCGCTCAAAACAACGTTCGCGGCTTCGCCCGGAGCGCAGTCGGCGATAACGATCTGCAACATCGCCTCGACCATTTCGGACAGCTGTTTGGGATCGGCAATGGCAAAGCCGGAAATCTCGGGAAGTTCGGTTTGAAAGTCGATGCCGTGGAATTCGGCCAGCGGCCTTGTTCGCTCGCAGGCTTCCCGGACCGCCGCAGTCGCGTCGATCGGGAACGATTCGCCCTGATCTTCGCCGAAGTCGGCACGAAGGTGCGGGCTGATCGCATCAAGCCGATCCGCAGCGCGGCCCGCTGCGGTTTCGATCTGGCCCAGCACCTTGTCTTGTCGTGCGGGATCGAGCTTGCCGCTGCGCGCCACAGCCAGCGCAAAAGCGATCGCTTCCAGGTCATTGCGGATGTTGACATCGAGCATGCTTGAGACACTGAGCCGGAGCTGGGCGAGCCTGCGTGGTTCGCTGACATCAACCACCTCAAGCGACAGTGTGCGCGGCATATCGCTGCTGGCTTCGCGGCGCGCGGCGACGCGCAGCTGGCGCTTGCGGGTGTCGATCTCGCGGCAATTGACCCGCATTTCGCCGCCATGAAGCAAGAGATCGTTGAGCGAGGTCCCAATCTGCGCCGCGTCGAGCTCGGTCAGCGCCTCGATCAGCCGCGGCAGCGTGGTATCGGCCAGCACCAGTCCAAGCGTTTCATAAAGTGCGGCCATGGTCAGGTTGGCGTGGAGCGGGTAGCCGATCGGATGGAACACGATCACCGCGGTTTCAAGCCCGTCGATCCCCGAGGACACCAATGAAGCGTGATCGGCCACCAGCCGCACCGCGCCGCCGGCCCATTCGTCGGCCGGACGATAGCCAACACTTCGGTCAGACCCGGCGCCAAGATCGACCCGCAACTGCTGAATCGCCCGGAAATCGGCGGCGATCGCCCCGGCGGTATGCAGCGCAGCGCTGTGTGCGGTCTCGGGGTAGCCATAAAGCCAGAACCGCCGCCCTTCGCCAGGGCCCAACGAAACCAGCTTGGCGGCCACTGGCCAGCCAGGAACCAACGCCGAAGCATCGACCGGCTGCCGCGCCCGTGCGGCCCAGCGCAAGGCGGCAAGCACCGCCGGCCGAGCCGCGGCAATATCGTCCAGTGAGGCATTGTGCGCGACCACCGGTTCGAGCCGGCGACCGCGCTGCTCGAACACCAGGTGGCGCTCGATACCCAGGATTGCAGCGGTCGAACCGAGGAATTCGGGCATCCGCCCAAGGTCCTTGAGCAGGACCCGGTGCGAAGAGAGGTTGATCGCCTGGGTAACAAAGCGGCGCAGATTGCGATCCTCGCTCAGCTCCGCGCGCAGCAGCACCAGAAGCGCCGAAATCGGCAACGACAGCAGCAGCGCGGTTACCGGCAGCAGCAGGTTGGCGATACTGCAGCGCCAGCCACGCAGCGGCAGCGACTGCGACCATCGCAGTCAGCAGGAACAAGGGAACAATCGCGCTTGGGGTCAGAGCGCAGGTAGATCAGTCCCGAGACAGCAGCGAGCGCCACCAGCAGCAACAGGCTTTCAAGCGAAGAGGTTGGCCGGACCGCTCTGACATCAGCAAAAGTCTGGATCGCTGCGGCGCTGAACGCACTGGGCGACATCGCGCCCGAATCCTGGGTTCGCGCGGTCGAAACCCGGTGCTGACGCAAGGCGGCAGGCGGCTCGATCAGGACAATCGCCCCCGCCAGCGCTTGCCTGCCCACCTCACCGGCCAGCAATTGTCCGGCTTGCAGCCGCGGCAAGTTCTGATTGGGGGTCAGGCGTAACCAGGTGGCGCCGGGGCGCGGCGATGCGCCGGCTGCGAGCGCCTCAAACGATGGAATTGGGCCGACAGCGCCGGATAGTTCGGCAAGTTGGCGGCGATGGACACCGTACTGGGCAGCCGCGAGTATGCGCGCACCGACGGCGGCGCCCGGCGGCGGCGCGGAGCCGGCAAGTCGCCAATTCGACGAACCCGGAATCCGTTCGGCCGGACGCGCGACCACGACAAAGCCCGCCGGAATGCCAGCCGCTGCGAAGTCACCCGGCGGCAGCGCGCTGAAGGCCACCCGCCTGGCGCCAAGCTGACGCGCGGCGCTGACCAGATCTCCCGCAAGGTTCGCAGTGCTGCCGTCGTAAGCTGGCTCCGCGGCGACCAACACCACCTTCGGCAGCTGACCGGGCTCGCTTAGGGTCACAACATCGAAGAAGTGGGCGTCTGCAAACCCCAGCAGGTCGCGGTCCTGCGCGAAAGCCAGCAGCAATGCTATGGCCACAGGAAGCACGCCGATCGCCACGCGCCGCCAGCTGTCGAGATGCAAGGCTTGCCATGCCGCGGCAAGCGGCCCGCGGTTCATTGCGGGATCGGATTCCACCAACTCAGTTCGCCCCGAGATTCCTGCACGGCTGCTGCAGTCGGCGGGACCATAGGGAGAGCTGCGTAGTCGAAGCAATGTCATGACGGCAGCATTCCACCGCCGCATCGGTCCGTTGCCGGGAAAACATGATTAAACCCATGTTTACTTCCCCGCCGTAGAAGCCCTTAGCCAGGTTCACGGGGCACCTTAAGCATGGTTTCGCTCGCCGACATCCAGATCAATCGCGGCTATGAGCCCGACGGCAGCGCGGACGAAGACCTGTCCTATCTCTCGATGGAATCGCTGTTTACTCCGCCGGGGATCGGTCAGGAAGAACGGCGCATGCAGGTGCGCGCCTACAATCACTGGCTGGCCATGGCCGCGAACGGCGAACTGCCGGCAGTGGAAGAGCTTTGTCCCGAGAGCATCGCCGATTTCGGCCCCAACGGCGTTCTGGTCGATCTGACGCTGGGCGCAAGCCGGCCTGCGATCGTCTATCTGGGCGAGCGGCTGGCCGAAGAGTGTGGCAACGACCGGGAAATCTTCGCGCTTGGCGACGTGCCTGAGCGCTCGCAGCTCAGCCGCCTGACCGAACATTGCCTCGAAGTGGTGGCGACCCGCTCGCCGGTGGGATACGACGCCGAATTCGAAGGCCGCGCGGGCAAGACGATCTGCTATCGCAGCATTCTGCTGCCCTTTTCGAGCGACGGTTCCTCAGTCGACTTTGTGTTCGGCGTGATTAGCTGGAAGGATCGCGCCGAACCGGCCCGTCAGCAGGAGCCGTCGCCAGTCGAGCAGGTCGCCAGCCCGGCGCCGATCGCGGCGACACCCAGCCTTGGCGAGCTGCTCACCGAGGCCCGCCAAGCGGCCGGCCATGCCCTGGCCCGCGATGCACGCTCGCGCGATGCACTCTATCACGCAATTTCAGCAACTTATGACTTGCTTCTGGCCGCCGCCGATAACCCCGCAGGATTTGCGATCATGGCCGCAAAGACTGCACAGCGCGATCCGGTTCGTGCTGCAGTGCTGCTGGCGTTCGGATCGCACCACGACAAGACCCGGCGCGCTGAGATCGTCAGCCTCGTGGCTGGCGCACAGCGCAACGCTTTGCCGCGCGGCGGCCTGTACTTGCGGCTTTCCGCAGCGGGCGGGATCAAGGCGCTGCTAGCCGAAGAGCGGCAGCCGCGCAGCGGAATCGCGCAACGAGCATTGCCCAAACCGCTGGCCCGAAGCCTGCGTAAAATTGCGCCGCTTGGGCTCGACAATTCGATCTCCGATAACCGCGAGTTCGGGCTGATCGTTGCACGTCGCGGCCCCAACGGCATGCTCGAGCTAATCGGCGATGCCGGCGGCGATGCACGAATGCTCGAACTCGCCGCCAAGCGCCTGCTGGCGGGTTAGATCCCGCCCCCGGTCAGCCGCTGGCAAATCAGGTCGAGCTGGTCGAGCGTGCGGTAGCGGATCGTTACCGAGCCCGAGCGCGGATCGGCATCGGTGTTGATCCGCACCGGCAGTCCAAGGAACTCCTCGAGGTGGTTCTGCACCGCTGCGATATCGGCAGCATCGCCCGTACCGCTATCCTTGCGGGCGCGGCGGGGCGTGGACGAGCCGGTTGCCTTGCGCCGGGCCAGGCGTTCAACCTCGCGCACCGAAAGGTTCTTCGCCACGGCCTGCTGGGCCAGCTGCAGCGCATTCTCAATGCCAACCAGCGCGCGGGCGTGGCCCATCGACAACCGGCCCTCCTCAACCAGCTCGATCACCAGTGGCGGCAGCGCGAGCAGCCGTTGCAAGTTGGCGACATGGCTGCGGCTCTTGTCCACCAGCTTGGCGATCTCGGCCTGGGTCAGCCCCTCGCCCTCGGACAGACGGTGATAGGCGCGGGCTTCTTCGATCGGGTTGAGGTCTTCGCGCTGGAGGTTTTCGATGAGCGCCAGCGCGGTCACCTCACGGTCCGAAAGTTCGCGGATTATTGCTGGAATTTCATGGAGTTGTGCAAGTTGAGCGGCGCGCCAGCGGCGCTCGCCGGCAACCAGCTGATAGCGCCCGGGCCCCTTCATCGTCACGATGATCGGCTGGATCACGCCGCGCGCGGCGATCGAGGCGGCAAGCTCGCCCAGCGCCGCTTCGTCGAAATGGGTGCGCGGCTGCGCCGGATGCGGCTCGATATCCGCGACCGCCAGCATCGCCAGTCCGGAAGCCGGCGGCGAAGCTGCGGCGGCCGCTTGCTGCGCGGCTGACGGGGCCAGCGGCTCTTCGCGCCGGGTCTCGCCCAGCAAGGCGCCCAGGCCCCGGCCCAGCGCTGGACGTTTCGCCCCGGCCTTCGGGCTTGGGCACGGCTATGCGGATGACAGGATCGTCGCTCATGCGGCTTTTCTTTGCTCGGGAAGGCGCGATATCAGTTCGCGCGCCAAGGCCATATAGGCGCGGCTGCCGGCGCACGTGTGATCATAGACCAGCGCGGGAAGCCCGTGGCTGGGGGCTTCGGAAAGCTTCACATTGCGCGGGATCACCGCTTCGAACACCAGGTTACCCAGGCACGAGCGGACATCGTCAGATACCTGATCGGTCAGGCGATTGCGACGGTCGAACATCGTCAAGGCAACACCGATGATGCCCAGCGCCGGGTTAAGCCGCTGCTGGACCCGTTCGACCGTCTGGAGCAGCTGCGACAAGCCCTCGAGCGCGAAGAATTCGCATTGCAACGGCACCAGCAGGGTATCGGCAGCGGTCAGCGCGTTGAGCGTCAACAGTCCGAGCGAGGGCGGACAATCGATGAACGCGATATCATATCCCGTCTGGCCCGCTAGCGCATCGCGCAGGCGATCGGTGCGGTTCTCGACCCCGACCAGCTCAATCTCGGCTCCCGAGAGGTCGACCGTGGCTGGAACTATGTCGAGCCCAGGGATCCTGGTCGACGAAACACAGGCGCTGAGCGGCATGCGATCGACCACCAGATCATATGAAGAGTGATCGCGATCGTTGGTGCCGATCCCGATCCCGGTCGAGGCATTGCCTTGCGGATCAAGGTCGATCAGCAGCACCCGCCAGCCGGTTGCGGCCATGGCCGTGGCGATGTTGATCGCGGTGGTGGTCTTGCCCACACCGCCTTTCTGGTTCGCGATCGCCACGCAAATCACGGACGTTTTCCTTTCCTGCCAAGCACATGGCCGACAATGATGCCGGCTTCCGGGTCGGTAAGCGACTGTTCCACGTGGAACATATGCCGAAATTCACTCTCGTCGTCCAACTCCTGCTGCGCCGAGCGCCCTTTGGGCAACAGCCACAGCGTCTCGCTTGTGGAGAACCTTGCGGAAAGCGATAGAAGTCTGGGGAGCGGCGCAAAAGCCCGCGCCGAAATGACCCGAACCATGCGCTCTGGCACCGCCTCAAGCTTCATGCCGATCACCCGCGCGCGCTCTAGCCCCAGCGCGATTCGCGCGCGTTCGAGCCATTCCGCCCGTTTGGCTCGCGACTCGACCATCAGCACTTCGCATTCGGGGCGCAGCGCCGCCACGACCAGGCCGGGGAAGCCTGCCCCGGTGCCGAGATCAAGCCAGGGCGTCGATGTTTCACGTGGAACATGCGCCAGCAGCTGTGCCGAATCGACAATGTGCCGCTGCCAGACTTGCCCAAGGCTGGCTGCGGCGACGAGGTTCTGTCGAGCATTCTCTTCGGTCAGCAGGGCAACCAGCCTTTCCAGCCGTGCGCGCGCCGTCTCATCCCACTCAGGCAAGGCCGCTAGCCAGGCCAGCGCGCCTCCTTCATCTGCGATCACGCCGCGCGCCGCCGGACATGGACCAGTAGCACCGCGAGCGCCGCCGGAGTAATCCCGGGAACACGGCCCGCTGCGGCCAGCGTCTCGGGCCGCGCTGCGCTCAACCGCTCAACCATCTCGTTTGAAAGCCCAGGGATAGCGGCAAAGGGAAAGTCCTCGCCCAGCGGCAGCACGTCGGCGGCACGCAGATCGCGCAATTCGCCCTCCTGCCGCGCCAAATAGGGCGCATAGGCAGCATCCTCGGCCAATTCCGCCGTCAGTTCTGGATCGGCCGGGAGGTCGTCTGCAAGCCATGGCGACAGCGCGGCGAAATCAACTCCGCCAAACCGCAGCCATTCACGCAACGCCAGCCGCCCGGTATCAGCGCGCACTGGCAGGTTCGCCCTCGCAAGCTCGGCAGAGGTCACTTCTCGGTCGAGCGCCGCATCGAGACTCAGCCCGCGCCTGCTCGCGCCGCGCGAACCACTCTGCCCGCTCGCTGCCAACACATCCCGCCGCCATAGCCAGCGGGGTCAGCCGGGTTGAGGCATTGTTGGCCCGCAGCCGCAGCCGGTATTCAGCGCGCGCTGTAAGCATGCGGTAAGGCTCGCTGACGCCGTGGAGCGTCAGATCGTCGATCATCACCGCGATGTAGGAATTGGCGCGGTCGAGCTTGGCCGGATCGCGCCCCAGCACCGCAGCCGCGGCGTGCATACCGGCCACCAGCCCCTGCGCCGCCGCCTCCTCATACCCGGTGGTGCCGTTGATCTGGCCCGCACAATAAAGCCCCGGAATTGCTCGCAGCTCCAGGCTGCGGCGCAGCGCGCGGGGATCGATGTGATCGTACTCGACCGCATATCCGGGTACCGCCATCTCCACCTGCTCAAGCCCTGCCATCGTCCGCAGCATCGCCAGCTGGACATCGGAGGGCAGCGAGGTGCTGATCCCGTTGGGATAGACCAGCGGCGTATCGAGCCCCTCTGGCTCGAGGAAAACCTGATGCCCGTCGCGGTCAGCAAAGCGGTGGATCTTGTCTTCGATCGAGGGGCAATAGCGCGGCCCGGAAGCCCCGATTGCCCCGGAAAACAGCGGAGAACGGTGCAAATTGGCGCGGATAACGTCGTGGCTTCGTGGATTGGTGCGGGTGATCGCGCAGAACACCTGCGGCAGCACGCGGCTTCGGCCCAGCGCCGACATCGTCCACGGTTCGGTATCGGAGGGCTGCTCTTCAAGCCGCGCCCAGTCGACCGTTCGCCCATCGAGACGCGGCGGAGTGCCGGTCTTGAGCCGCGCCATCGGCAATCCCGCCTCGCGCAGCTGCGCGGCAAGCCGCTGCGCCGAAGCCTCACCGATCCGCCCACCGGTCAGCCGTTCCTCGCCGCGAAACAAGGTGCCGCCCAGGAACGTGCCGGTGCACAGCACCACTGCCGGGGCCTCAAGCGCAGTGCCGTCGGCGAGCTCGATCCCCCGAACGCAGCCTTCTGCCAGCCGAAGCGCCGCCGCTTCGCCCTGGATCAGCGTCAGATCACCCTGCTGCCCGAGCAACACCTGGACCGCTGCCTTGAACCGCCTGCGGTCGGCCTGCACCCGCGGGCCCTGAACCGCCGAACCCTTCGAGCGGTTGAGCATCCGGTAATGGATCGCTCCCATATCGGCAGCCCGCGCGATAATTCCGTCGCAGGCATCGACCTCGCGCACCAGATGGCCCTTGCCCAGCCCGCCGATCGCCGGATTGCAACTCATCGCCCCGATCGCGTCGAGATCGAAACTGACCAGCGCAGTGCGCGCACCCATCCGCGCCGCCACCGCCGCCGCCTCGACCCCGGCATGGCCGCCGCCAATCACAATGATGTCAAAGCGCTGCATGTTGCCCGCGCCTTAGCGCAGGAGTGTTTCACGTGGAACAGAGGAATGTTGGTTCGAACCCAGCCGCTCACTTGCCAATGCAGAACCGTCCGAACAGCGCATTGAGCATGTCCTCGGTGGTGGTCCGGCCGAGCAGGGCATCGAAGCCCACGCGTGCCAGCCGGAGCGATTCGGCGATCAGCAATGGGTCGGTCAGGCTGGCTGCCGAGCCAAGTGCTTCGTTGGCCTCGCCCAGCAAGCGGTGCTGACGCTGGTTGAGTGCAGCCTCACCCGGACGCGGCAAGGTCTGCCGAGCGTGAGTAATCAGATCACCGCGCAGGCCGTCCATCCCTTCGCCGGTCTTGGCGGAAAGCCGGTGGCGCGGAGCAGACTTGTCGGGATGGCCGGCAACATCAGCCTGCGGCTCGATCTCCCAGGCTCCCGGCGGCCCATCGTCTTCACTGCCGAGCCACAACACCAGGTCCGCACCCTCCAGCGCGAGGTAGGCGCGTTCGATCCCGATCGCCTCGATCGTATCGCCCGCGCCTTCGCGCAGCCCCGCGGTATCGACGAACCGGAACGGCACCCCGGCAAGCGCAACCGGGTGGGTCAGGACGTCGCGGGTGGTCCCGGCCAGGGGCGCGGTAATCGCCGCATCACTCTCCACCAACGCGTTGAACAGAGTGCTCTTTCCGGCGTTCGGCGGGCCCGCAATGACCACCTTGTACCCCTCACGCAGGGCTTCGGCGCGGGGGCGGGCCAGCCAGGTCGCGAGTTCGCTTTGCAGCGCCACGACCCGCGCGACGAAAGCGGCAGGCAGTGCGGCAACATCGTCTTCATCGGCGAAATCGAGCACTGCTTCCACTGCGGCGGACAGCTCCAGCAGCCGCTCGCGCCAGCCCTCGATCTCACGGCTGAATATGCCGCCAGCCATGGCGATCGCAGTCTGGCGTTGCAGCTCGGTTTCGGCGCTGAGCAGATCGGCCAGTCCCTCGGCCTCGGCCAGATCGATCCTGCCGTTGGTGAAGGCGCGGCGGGTGAACTCGCCCGGTTCGGCCCGGCGCAGCCCAGGCAAGGCGGCAAGCGCCGCTTCAACCGCGGCCACAACCGCGCGACCGCCGTGGCAATGAAACTCGGCCACGGCTTCACCGGTCGCGGTGTTCGGCCCTGGCATCCACAGTGCCAGCGCGCGGTCGAGCAAGGCGCCGTCGGACCCGCGCAGGCTGACCACCGCAGCTTTGCGTGGCGGCAGGCGCCGCCCGGTAAGCGCGAGCAGCGCCATTTCAGCAGAAGCCCCGCTGACCCGGATCACCGCAATCGCGGCCGGCTGTGCGCCGCTGGAAAGGGCGAAGATGGTATCGGTCACGGCATCTGCGAACGGCTAGTCGTCGCTAGCCTTCTTCTTGCTCGCTCCGGCAGCAAAGGCAGCGCCGCCTTCGACGAATTGCTGAAACAACTTCATGCCGACCTGGCCCATCGGCGCGAGGTTCTTGGCGAATTCCTGAAGCTGTTCGACATTGGCCGCGCCCTTCATCGCCTTGCCCATGGCTTCGACATAGAACGCGTTGGCCTTGCCAACATCGGGCAGGCCCAGAAAAGTGCGGGCCTCTTCGGGCGTGCAATCGACCTCAACGTGGACTTTCATGCGCTTGCTCCTCGGCTCAGCCAGTCTCTTCCCGAGCAGAGACTGACACAAGCCCTTGGCAAAGTCCACGCGGTGCCTAGGGTGCCGGAAAAGCCACTCAAGTCGGAGAATCAGCCATGGCCGAAACGGTCCAGATTGCCACGCTCGATGGATCGCAATCGATCCCGGCCTATGTCGCCCGCCCTGCCGGCATCCCAAAAGCGGCGATTATCGTGATTCCCGAGATTTTCGGGGTCAATCCGGGAATTCGCCAGAAGTGTGATGGTTGGGCAGCAAAGGGCTATCTGGCGGTCGCGCCTGATATCTTCTGGCGTTTCGCTCCGGGGGTCGAGCTCGATCCCGATCTGCCCGAGCAGCTGCAGCAGGCGTTCGGTTATTTCCAGCAGTACGACCCGACCGACGGAATCTATGATATCGAGGCCGCGATCCATTGGATCCGCCGTTCCGAGGGCGTCGCTAGGGTCGGCTGCGCCGGCTACTGTCTGGGTGGGCGGCTCGCCTATATGGCCGCGGCGCGCACCGATATCGATGCCTCGGTTGGCTATTACGGGGTGATGATCGACCAGATGTTGAACGAGAGCCACGCCATCGCCAACCCCTTGATGCTGCACATCCCGACCGCCGATCACTTCGTAGGACCCGCAGAGCAGGCCGCGATCCATGCTGGGCTAGATGGCCACCCCAAGGTGACGCTGCACGATTACCCAGGCCTCGACCACGGGTTTGCCGCCGAAATGGGCCAGCGCCGCGACGCGGCCGGCGCAAGCCTGGCTGATGGCCGGACCGAAGCCTTCCTGAAGGAGCACCTGACATGAGAGGATCTGACAATCTCGCAGCCTGGCACACCTATTTCGCCAACCCTGATCCAGCCAAGCTCGCCGACCTGCTTGCCGACGACGCGGTGTTCCACTCGCCGGTGGTCCACACCCCGCAGCAGGGCAAAGCCAAGGTCATGGCCTACCTCGGCGCGGCTGGTTCGGTGTTCGGCACCGGCTCGTTCCGCTACGTCCGTGAGTTCGCTGATGGCGACAATGTGCTGCTCGAATTCGTCAGCGAGATCGACGGCATCAAGATCAACGGCATCGACCTGATTCAGTTCGATTCGGCGGGCAAGATCAAGGACTTCAAGGTAATGGTCCGGCCGCTGAAGGCGATCAACAAGCTCTGGGAGCTGATGGCGGCGCAGTTGCAGGCGGCGGGTTAGAGTCGCTCCGATAGGAACCTTAGCCGCTCTTCCACCGGCACGAACGGCAAATCGACCGGATCATAGCCATAGCGCTTCCACGCAGCGGTCACCGCTTCATCGCTCGCCACAGCCTGTTCCCAGTCCTGGATCCGCTCGGCGTCCTGGGCGTAGATCGCGGCCCAGGCCGGGGCGCGGAGGATCGGGCCGTGGTAGCGTAGCTCGCGGCAGACGCGGTCAATCGCTGCGGAAACCGGCAGGCCGGAGACTTCGAGGAAGCCGACCACATCGGGAAAGCCGCGGTCGAACAGCACAGGGCCTTGATCCCCGGCGTGGCGCTCGAACTCGCGGCGGTGGGCCTCGAGCATGGCCTCGGCGAAGCCCAGCGGGTCGCTCTCGCGCAATTCCATCCCGCCAGGCTGCTGCAAGATGCGCCGCGCGACTTCGGGTGATGTGCGGTATCCTGATACCGCCGCGGCATCGAGCAACGTGGTCTTGCCCGCCCCCGGCGCGCCGGTAAGAACCGCGTGCCGGGGTTGGATTAGCGCCATGTTACTGATTCATTGTCGCAAAGAAGTCTTCGTTGGTTTTGGAATCCTTCATCTTGTCGAGCAGGAATTCCATCGCGTCGATCGTCCCCATCTGCATCAGGATCCGGCGCAACACCCACATCTTGGAGAGCTTGTCCTTCTCGACCAGCAACTCTTCCTTGCGGGTGCCCGACTTGCCGACATCGAGCGCGGGGAAGATCCGCTTGTCGGCAACCTTGCGGTCGAGCACGATTTCGGAATTGCCGGTACCCTTGAACTCTTCGAAAATGACTTCGTCCATGCGGCTGCCGGTGTCGATCAGCGCGGTGGCGATGATCGACAGCGATCCGCCCTCCTCGATATTGCGCGCCGCGCCGAAGAAGCGCTTGGGGCGCTGCAGGGCATTGGCATCGACACCGCCGGTCAGGACCTTGCCCGAACTTGGCACCACGGTGTTGTAGGCGCGCCCCAAACGCGTGATCGAATCGAGCAAGATCACCACGTCGCGCTTGTGCTCGACCAGCCGCTTGGCCTTCTCGATCACCATTTCGGCGACCTGGACGTGCCTTGTGGCGGGTTCGTCGAAGGTCGAGGAGATCACCTCGCCCTTGACCGAGCGCTGCATGTCGGTGACTTCCTCGGGCCGCTCGTCGACCAGCAGCACCAGCAGGAACACGTCAGGATGGTTGTCGGTGATCGCCTTGGCGATGTTCTGCAGCAGTACGGTTTTGCCGGTGCGCGGCGGTGCGACGATCAGCGCGCGCTGGCCCTTGCCCTGCGGACTGATGATATCGATCACCCGCGCCGACTTGTCCTTGACCGTCGGGTCGAGGGTGTCGAGGCTGAGCTTCTCGTCGGGATAGAGCGGGGTCAGGTTGTCGAAGTTGACGCGGTGGCGCACCACTTCAGGGTCATCGTAGTTGACTGTGACCAGCTTGTTCATCGCGAAATAGCGCTCGCCGTCCTTGGGCGCGCGAATCTCGCCTTCAACCGTGTCGCCGGTGCGCAGGCCCCATTTGCGGACCTGGTTGGGCGAGACGTAGATGTCATCGGGCCCGGCCAGATAGTTCGCCTCGGGGCTGCGCAGGAAACCGAAGCCGTCGGTCAGCACTTCGATCGTGCCCTGGCCGACGATCTCTTCGCCGTCCTCAGCCACTTCCTTGAGAATCGCGAACATGATGTCCTGGCGGCGCATCGTCGAGGCGCCCTCGATCTCGTATTCCTCGGCCATTTCGACCAGCTCGGCAGCGGTCTTTTTCTTGAGTTCTTTCAGATGCATATGCGTATCAATCCGTTGGGAGACAAATCTGGGAATGGCCGGACGATCGATGGGCTTGGAGAAAGCGGATCGCGCCGCGCGGGTAACGCGCTGGCCTTGCCGGTGACGGGCGAATAGGCGCTGCCGGACGCACCGTCAATGCATTCAGAACGGTTTGACGATCACCAGCACCACAATCACGATCACTGCCAGCCCTGGAACCTCGTTGAGCAAGCGTAAGTTTCGTCCGGTCAGTCGTCGTTCTCCACGCGCCAAAACCTGGTGATAGCCCGCCAGCCACAGCTGGTAGGCACTCAATCCAAGAACCGCCGCAAGTTTTAGATGGAACCATACTTGTGTGAAAGCGCCAGTCTGAATCGCCAGAGTGAGCCCCAGCGCCCACGTGAGGATCATCGAGGGCCACAGGATGATGCGGAGCAACCGCGCCTCACGAAGCACCCACAGCGCGTTGTCAGGCGATTCTGGAGGGGTTTCCTGGTGGTACACGAACAACCGCGGCAGCATGAACAGCCCCGCCATCCAGAAGATCACTAAGACTACGTGCGCCGCTTTGAGCCAAAGGTAGGTCATCCCCGCCACCCCCGGACCGTAGCCAACAGTTGGCCGACATGTTCAAGCGGAGTGGTCTGCCCGATCCCGTGGCCAAGGTTGAAAATGTGCGGGCGGTCTGAGAACGCTTCAAGGACGCGCAGCGCTTGCTTGTCCAATTCAGCCCCGCCCGAGATCAGCAGCAAGGGATCAAGATTGCCCTGCACTGGTAGGCCTGCTGGCAGTGCCTGCGCCGCCCACAGTGGATCGATCGTCTCATCAAGGCCAAGCGCGTCAACCCCGGTCTCGCGCGCATAAGCGGGCAGCTTCTCGCCGGCGCCTTTGGGAAAGCCAATCACCGGCACCGCCGGGAAACGCGTCTTGAGCGCCGCGAAGATCGCCGCGTTGGGCGCGATCACCCAGCGTTCGAACTCGGCCGGAGCAAGGCTGCCTGCCCACGAATCAAACAGCTGCACCGCCTCGGCGCCGGCCAGGATCTGGCCTACGAGGTAATCGATTGTCACCCGCGTGATTTCGGCGATGATCGCCTCAAACGCCAACCGGTCGCGGTAAGCCAGTTCGCGGGTGACATGCTGGTCGCGGCTGCCCTCACCCGCGACCATGTAAGTCGCCACAGTCCAAGGGCTGCCGGCAAAACCGAGCAGGGTCTTGTCCGCCGGAAGCTGCAACTTGACCAGCTTGACCGTGTCGTAGATCGGGCTCAGCCGCGCCGGCACCGCGCTCAACGCTGCCAGCGCCGTATCCACCAGCCGCGGCGACAGGCGCGGGCCTTCACCGACCAGAAACTCCAAATCCTGGCCCATTGCATAGGGTACGATCAGGATGTCGGAGAACAGGATTGCGCCATCAAATCCATAGCGGCGGATCGGCTGCAAGGTAATCTCGGCCGCTGCCTGAGGATCGTAGACCAGCGCCAGAAACCCGCCCTTTTGCGCTCGCAAAGCGCGGTATTCGGGCAAGTAACGCCCGGCCTGGCGCATCAGCCAGACTGGCCGCTGAGCTGCATTTTCACCACGCAAGGTACGAAGGAGCAAACCGGACATCGGGTAAGAATCCAATCAAATACAAATTAGAATCATAAAAGGATTTGGTTGTAGTTGGTCTGTGGAAAGCGGGGATGGCGCGCCCTTGCCGCAATTCTCCCGCGCTGAACAGGGTAAAGCGAAGCGCGAATCGTCGCCTCGACGCGTCAAGCGACACTTGTCCCTGCTATCCCCAGGCTGTGGGGATCGCTCTCCACATGTCCACAAGCGTCACAGTGGAATCCGCCCAGTGGGGAGCGAATCGAGGTCTCGGTTTTTCCCGAACTTGTCCCGCCCTTGCTCCCGTGGTTTATGCGGGACTTCATCCACAGGGATCCCATGGCCCGGCTTCACCTCCACCTCCTCTCGGATTCTACCGGCGAAACGCTCGAAATGCTGGCCAAGGCTGCGCTCGCCCAGTTCGAAGGCGCCGAAATCATCCGCCATTTCTGGCCGATGGTCCGTTCGCGCCAGCACCTCGACCGGATCATGGCGGAGATTGCCGCGCACCCAGGACTCGTATTCTACACGCTGGTCAACGCCGATACCCGGATCCGGCTCGAAGAACATTGCCGCACCCTCGGTCTGCCGGTGGTGCCGGTGCTCGATGCCGCGGTCGAAGCGCTCGAGGCGGCGCTCGGCCAGCATCCTAAAGCGCGGCCCGGCAGCCAGCACGCGATGGATGAAGCCTATTTCGCTCGGGTCGATGCAATTCACTACACCATTGCCCACGATGATGGGGTCGGCTGGGAGGATTGGGAGGCCGCCGATATCGTCCTTGCCGGGGTCTCGCGGACCTCGAAGACCCCAACCTCGATCTACCTCGCCAACCGCGGCTACAAGGTCGCCAATATCCCGATCGTGGTCGAAAGCCCGCCGCCGCCTGCGCTTTACGGGCTGAAGCACCCCTTGGTGGTTGGCCTGACCACCGCGCCCGACCGGCTGATCCAGGTTCGGCGCAACCGGCTGCTGTCGCTCAACCAGGCTCCCGAAACCGCCTACGTCGATCAGGACCGGGTGGCGCGCGAGGTGCAATATGCGCGGCGGATGTTCGCTGACAACGGCTGGCCGGTGATCGACGTCACCCGCCGCTCGATCGAGGAAGCCGCTGCGGCGATCATCAACCTCTACAACGAGAGCCGCGCGAGCGAGGACGAGGAAGCGCAATGAGCCTGGTGCTGGCCTCGGGCAGCCTGTCGCGGCGCGAGATGCTGAGCGCGGCGGGAGTGGCGTTTGAAGTGCAGCCCGCCGCGGTCGATGAACGGGCGATCGAAGCCGGGCTGGGGGATCGTTCGGCCGAAGCGGTTGCACTTGCGCTGGCCGAAGCCAAGGCACTGGCGGTTTCACGGCTGCGCCCGGGCGCGCTGGTGCTGGGCAGCGATTCGCTGGTCGAGGTCGACGGGCGGCGGTTCGACAAGCCTTCCAGCCGCGAGGATGCCGCCGACACACTCTGCGGTTCTTCTCGGGCAAAGCGATGGCGCTCCACAGCGCCGCCGCGCTGGCCCGCGATGGTATGGTTCGTGTGGAGCCACGGCGACGCATGCGACGCTGCAAGTGCGCGTCGCTTTCCGAAGAGCTTCATCGAGAGCTATCTCGCCGCCGAATGGCCCGCCGTGGCGGCTGCGTCGGGGTGTTCCGGATCGAGGCGATGGGCGTGCAACTGTTCGAAAGCGATCGAAGGCAGCCACTTCACCGTGCTCGGCATGCCGCTACTGCCGGTGCTGGGCGCGCTGCGCGAGCAAACCGAGCTGGCGTCATGACGCGGCTCTATGCCGAAGTGATCGGTGATCCGATCGCGCAGTCGAAAAGCCCGATGATCCACAACTTCTGGCTCGCCAAGCTGGGGATTGACGGCGGACTATCGGGCCTGCCATGTGCGTCCGAAGGAGCTTGGCGGACTATTTGCGCGAGCGCCGCGCCGATCCGGATTTCTGGCGGGGCTGCAACGTCACCATGCCGCACAAGCAGCCGTGATCCCGCTGCTTGATCGGATCAGCATCCCGCGGCGGCTCAGGTTGGGCGCGGTCAACACTGTGGTCCGTTCCGGCGACGGAACCTGATCACGGCTGACAACACTGATGTTACGGGCTTCCTCGAGCCGCTTCAGCGAGTGCTCGATGCCAAGAATACAAGTCAGCGTAGTCGGCGCCGGCGGCGCGGCGCGGGCAGTTGCTGGCTGCATTGGCCGACGCGCGAGTGTCGTGATATCTCGTACTGCCAGGATCCTGGAAGCGCTGGACAAGGCCTGCATGGACACTGCTTGCCGAATTTGGTCTCAACTGGCTGCCGATGGTCTCAGAGCACCGGAGCCGATGGTTCCAACCGCTGCAGATTGCTGGTCAATGCGTACCCCGCTCGGCATGGCGGGGCAGCCGCAGATGCCGCCGATGTGACACGGCTGCGTGTTGCGATGGCGGCATCGTCTACGACATCGTCACCCACCCGCTCGACACCGAGCTGCTGCAGCGCGCCAGCGCACGCGGACATGCAGACCATCGATGGCCTCGCCATGCTGATCGGCCAGGCGCGCAGCGGCGTTCGAGAAGTTCTTTGGCCAACCCGCCCCGCGTCAGCCGACGCCGAACTGCGCGAACTGCTAACCAAATGACCAAGCCCTTCACATGCCTTTGTTTTCGGCCTCACCGGCTCGATCGGGATGGGCAAGTCGGCGGTCGCGGCGATGTTTCAGGGGCTAGGGGTGCCGGTGTTCGATGCCGACAAGGCAGTGCACGAGCTGCAAGGACCGGGCGGGGCGCTTCTTCCGGCGATCGAACGCGAGTTTCCCGGCACCACTGGGCCCGGCGGGGTCGATCGGCTTAAACTCGGCGCGGCAGTGTTCGGCAATCCCGAGGCGCTGAAACGGCTGGAGATGATCGTCCACCCCGAGGTAGCCGAGATGCGCCGCGCCTTCCTCGCCGACAATGCCGAGGCGCTGCTGATCGTGTTCGATATTCCGCTGCTCTTTGAGAAGACCGGCCAGCACGGGCTCGATGCGGTGCTGGTGGTCTCGGCCCCGCCCAAGGCGCAGCGCGCCCGGGTGCTTCGCCGGCCAGGGATGACAGCGGAGAAGTTCGCGCAGATCCTCAAACTCCAGGTCCCCGATGCGGAGAAACGCAAACTGGCTGATTACGTGATCGACACCGGCACCTCGCTCGCCAAAACCCGCCATGCCGTGCAGGAACTGGTTCATATGCTGACAGCGGCGAAGAAATAGCGAGTCGCCCCCTTGTCACATGGCCAGATCGGGTCGATATCCTTCAGGTAATGCGTGAGATTATCTTCGACACCGAAACCACCGGCCTTGATCCCAAGTCCGGTGACCGGCTGGTCGAAATCGGCTGCATCGAGATGGTCAACCGGGTCGCCACCGGCAACACCTTCCACGCCTATTTCAACCCCGATCGCGATATGCCCGCCGCTGCCGAGGCGGTTCACGGCCTGTCGATCACCTTCCTTTCCGACAAGCCGCGGTTCCACGAACGCGCTGCCGAGCTGATCGAATTCCTTGGCGAGGAAACCAAGCTGGTCGCGCACAATGCCGGGTTCGACTTTGGCTTCGTCAATTCCGAGCTTGAAATCTGCGGAATGGCGCCGCTCTCGCGCGAGCGGATGATCGATACCGTCGCGCTCGCCCGGGTCCGCCATCCCGGCGCCAAGCTCAGCCTCGATGCGTTGTGCAGCCGTTACGGGATCGACCGCAGCCACCGCACTCTGCACGGCGCGCTGCTCGATGCCGAATTGCTCGCGCAGGTCTATGTCGAACTCACCGGCGGGCGTCAGATCGGGCTCAGCCTGGTTGCCGAGGCGCGCGAAGATCTGGTTGTGACGGTCGAATCTGCGCAGCGCCAGCGCACTTTCCGCCCCGCCCGCCCGCACGCCGCCAGCGAAGCAGAGCGCGCCGCGCACGCCGCATTTCTCGAGACAGTCAAGGAGCCGCTTTGGAACTCCTGACCGCAGTCATAGTCTAGCCAAGAAGGAGCCCATCCATGGATATTCGCGTTTCGGGCCATCAAGTCGATACCGGCGAGGCTTTGCAGGTTCACGCACAGGATCGGTTGGGCGCGGTGGTCGAAAAGTACTTCGACCAGGCGCTGTCTTCCACTGTAACCTTCAACCGCGCACCGGCCGGGGCGTTTCGCTGTGATATCGTCACGCATGTGATGCATGGCATGTTGCTGAAAGGCGCCGGCAATGCCCAAGATGCCCATGCTGCGCTCGATCTCGCCGCCGGCAAGATCGAAAAGCAGCTGAGACGCTACAAGCGCCGCCTGAAAGATCGTCACGCCGCCGCTACCCACGCGGTACGCGCCGAAGACGCCGCCTATACCGTGTTTGTCGAGCCCGACGAGGAGGCCGAAGAGGTTCGGGCAGAGGCGCCAGTGGTAATCGCCGAAACCCGCGTCGATGTCCCCGAAGCGACCGTTTCGGACGCGGTGATGATGCTCGATCTGCGCAATACCAACGCGCTGCTGTTCAAGAACGCCGGCACTGGAATTTATAACATGGTGTACCGCCGTGGGGACGGTTCGATTGGCTGGGTTGAACCTTCTTAAGCTTGCGCGTAAAGGCGCGCTCAATTTCCAGGTGAGGTGGGGGCAAGTGCCGCGGTAATTTTCCGGGACACAGGCTCTTGTCCAGACCGGTTTCCGCAATTTTTGGACTCTGTGCCTTCCGATGACAGCCCTTTTCACGCTTATGCCTGAAGCAGTCGGCACGATTGCTGCCGATAGCAAGCAGGCGATCCTCGAACAGCTCGCTGACCGATTCGCCGGAGTTTACGGGCTCGATCCGGTGATGGTGCTCGAACGAATCGAAGAGCGCGAGAAACTGGGCAGCACCGGCTTCGGCCGCGGCGTGGCGATTCCGCACGCGCGGATCCCCGAACTCACCCGCCCGGTTGCGGCCTTCTTCCGGCTCGAATCGCCGGTCGCCTTTGATGCGGCCGATGGGATGCCGGTCGATCTGGTGTTCGGACTGCTTTCGCCCGAAGCGGCCGGCGCCGCGCACCTGCACGCCCTGGCTGCGATCAGCCGGATGATGCGCGACGAGGCGATGCACACCGCGCTTGGCGAAGCTCCGGGGGCTGAAGCGCTTTACGCCTTGCTTGCCAACGGAATTGACCGCGACGCTGCTTAGCCTGTTTGCGTGCGCTAATCGCATTCGCGATTAGCTTGCAACACCGGCCCGCTCCCCCGGCCCGACCACCCGTTTATGGTACCCTATAGGGTGGCCGGGCCGGGGGAGCGGGCTGGTGTTGCAAGGGAGGCCCGGAGGGGCCGACCGCACCAAACAAGAACGCGCATCAGGAGCTGAACCCATGGATGCACGCCTTCCAGCTCACCTCGAAGTTGCAGGGTTGCTGCGCGCCGCCGAATCGGCCGGCGGGTTCGCAACGGTGCTCAAAAAGGGTGAACGCGTAGGCGGGACAATCCTGGTCGTGCTGACCGAAAAGGGAGCGAATGCGCGGGTTTTTGAACGCTTTCCGGCGCTGGACGGAACTCGGGAATGGATCTGTTCCAGGACTCAAAACGCTGAAAATGCGATGGAATTCCAGGAATACCTGGACCGCCGCGCGCGTCAGGACCCGGACCTGTGGATGATCGAACTGGACGTCGTGAATGGTGAACGGCTCATCGCTTCGCTGTAGTTAATCGGGTTGACTTTGCTGCATTGCACAATCAAAGGCGCCACTCCTAAAGTTTGTGCGTGGGCGGCGGAGCGGGCGTTAAGGCCGGGTTCGCAAGCACGCAGACGGAGGGCAGCCGGCAGGATTACCGGCCGGGGGCATTGAAACCGCAGGTTTTGTTAGCTCCCACCCATCCTGCGCAGGCGCGTCCACCGCCCAAGAAGACGGACGAATGAGCCGCAATCTTAACCGGGCCTCTGCCTTGGCAGTGGCCGCCATGCTTTTGACAATCGCCATCAGCGCCGATGGTTCGCGCGCTGCCGCGCAAAGCCCTGCCGGCTTGGCAGATATTGCAGAACCAGTCATCCAAACCGTTTCGCAGCCTGTGGTCCAGCCGCTTCCGGCCGAAGTTGAGGCTCCCGCGCCAAGCCAAACTCCGCTGGTTGAGCCCAAACCGGTTCGCAGCGCCTCGCTGAATGCGATGGTCGCCAAACAGCCCCAGCCCAGCGAACTCAGCCGCGAGCTGCACTGCCTGGCCGGGGCAATCTATTTTGAAGCCAAGAGCGAATCGCTCACCGGCCAACTCGCGGTTGGCCGGGTAGTCGTCGCCCGCGCCAAGTCGGGCCGCTTCCCCAACTCCTATTGCGGCGTGGTGTTCCAGCCTTCGCAGTTCTCGTTCGTGCGCGGCCAGTCGATGCCCGGCATCGCCAAGGGATCGAAGCAGTGGAAGAACGCGGTGGCGGTGGCGCAGATCGCGCACTCAAACTCCTGGGCCAGCCCGGTTGAAGGCGCGCTGTACTTCCACGCCGCCTATGTTTCGCCCGGTTGGCGCCTCAAGCGCGTCGGCCGTGTCGATAACCACGTGTTCTATCGGTGATGGGTAGGTCGGGCCGCTCGGTCTGACCGCCCTTTTCACTTTCAAACCCTGAACCTGACCCACACTGGCGCGTGATCGCTGGCCTTTTCGCGGCCGCGGTGTTCCTTGTCGACGCCGCAGGCCGCCAAGCGGTCGGCCAGTTCGGGCGAGAGCAGCGCGTGGTCGATGCGAAAACCGTGGTCGCGCTGCCAGGCGCCGGCCTGATAGTCCCAATAGGTCCAGACCCCGCCCGCCGGATTGTGCGTGGCCAGGGCATCGGTCCAGCCATCGGCGAGCAAGCGGGCATAGGCATCGCGCGATTCGGGCTGCATCAGCGCATCATCGGCCATCGCCGGGGGCGACCAGACATCGTGGTCATGCGGGATGACGTTAAAATCACCCAGAACCACCGCCGGCACTTCTTCGGCAGCGATCGCCCGCAACCGCGTACGCAGCCGCTCCATCCAGGCCAGCTTGTAGTCGAACTTGGGGCCAGGCAGGGGATTGCCGTTGGGCAGATAGATGCAGGCAACCCGGGTGCCGAACACCTCAGCCTCGAGATAGCGCGCCTGCTCGTCCGCGGGATCGCCAGGCAGACCGCGCTGGACCTCGATCGGCTTGGTCCCGTCGCCTAGGATCGCAACCCCGTTGAAGCTCTTCTGGCCGTGCCAGATCGCATGATAGCCGATCTTCTCGAATTCGTCGGCGGGAAAGCCTTCGTCCTGGGTCTTGATTTCCTGCAGGCAGGCGACCGACGGGCGGGTTTCCTCAAGCCATTCCAACAGCCGCGGCAACCGCGCCTTGATCCCGTTGATATTGAAGCTGGCAACCTTCATCACACGGAGAAGGAAGAACCACACCCGCAACCGGAGGCCGCCTGCGGGTTCTCGACCTTGAACGCCGCACCGCCGAGCGATTCGACGTAATCGACCACGCTGCCGGCAACCAGATCGAGGCTGACCGGGTCAACCACCAGGGTCACGCCATCGCGTTCGATCACCAGATCGTCGGCATCCACGGCTTCGGCCAGTTCGAACTTGTACTGGAAGCCCGAACAGCCCCCGCCCTCGACCGCCAGCCGCAGGATTGCCGGCTTGCCTTGCTTGGCCGCGATCAGCGCAACACGCGTGGCGGCAGAGGGGCTCAAGGTCATGGTCAGCGCATCCATGATCAGTGATGTAGGGACTGCAGCCGTTTCCGGCAAGTTCAGGCCGATTGGATGTAGCTGCGCATCGCCTCGGCTTCGGCGACGATCCCCTCGATCCGGTATTTGACCAGATCGCCGATCGAGACGAAGCCTTTGATCACGCCGCCTTCAACCACCGGCAGATGGCGGATCCGGCGCCGGGTCATCAGCCCCAGTGCGTCGAGCACGCCGCTGGAGGGTTCGACGGTGATGGCGGGCGCGGTCATCACTTCGCTGACCGGTTTGGCCAGCATCGCGGCGCCGTGCGCGGCGAGCTGATAGACCACGTCGCGTTCGGAGAAGATCCCGGCAACTTGGCCTCCCTCCATAACCGGCAGCGCCCCGATCCGCTTCTCCGCCAGCAGCTTTACGGCATCGCCGACGCTGGCAGTGGAAGGGCAGCTGATTATTTCACCGCTGTGGCCTGCGATCATTCGGGCAATGGTCATGGACGGTCTCCCGCGACTCCGCTGTCGGGGGACAGGATGCCACGCCGCCTCCGGATTGGCGAGTCTGGGCCTTGCCGGTTTCTGCATCCGGGCGCATGGGCAAGGCGATGGACCGCTCGCCGCTCGATAATCCCGCCACCGCGGCGCACGCTTGGGCGCGATTTCGCCGCGTTTTCAAGGCCTGGTCGCTGTTTACCCTGGCGGTGGTGATCGCAGTGCTGGGCTGGCTGGTTGCCAGCCGCGGGTTCGAATCGGTCCATCTCTACATTGCAACCGCGATCGGCGTCGGCGTAACCATGGAACTGGCGGGAGCGCTGATGGGGCTGGCGTTCCTCTCAAGCGGTACCGGCCATGATGACGCGGTCCGCGATTTCGCTCCAAGCGATCAGGATTCGGCCGGATAGAGCCGGAATTCCTCAACCGGGGTGCCGCCAACCAGATGCTCCTGGATGATCCGCTCGAGCACCGGCTCGGTGCACGAATGGTACCAGACCCCTTCAGGCCAGACCACCGCGATCGGGCCGGCGCTGCAGATCTTGAGGCAATCGGCCTTGGTCCGGGCGATCCCGCCAGAGCGGTCAAGCTTCAGCTCTTTGAGGCGTTTTTTGAGGAACTTCCACGCCGGGGTGCCGACGCTGCAGGGACAGCATTCACCCTTTTCAGATTCGGCGCAGAGAAATATGTGGCGGCGGATCGAAGTTCCGCCCTCCAGCGCCAGCATGGCCCGGGCGCGTTCGACCTCCTCGGGAAGTGGATTCATCCCTTCTTCGAGACGATCCGGGCGATTTCCGTGGCAACCAGCCGCTCAACCAGGGCCGGCAGGTTCCGGTCGAGCCATTCGGCCAGCGCCGGACGGAGCAGCTCACGCGTCAGTCCTTCGAGCGAGGTCTCACCCGAGCGGACGATCTGCGGCGCGGCCGGCGGCTGCGCCAGCATGGCGAGCGCGGCAAGCGAATCGCTGATCGAATTGGCTGCATCCGCAGCCAGCAGCGGGCCAGTCTCAGCCGATTCTTCCACGCCTTCGAGCGCGGCCAGATCGAGCACTTCGTCTTCATCCGCTTCGTCAGCGGTCAAACCGCCGATGTCTTCAGCCTCGGCGCGCACGTCGGCGGCATCGCCGCGATTGTCGCGCGCGATCACTTTCTTGATCGATTCGAGGATTTCCTCAACCGAAGGTTCACCAGCCTGGCGCATCGCCCCAACTCCAAGCAGCCGATTCGACAGAAACGGCCTATTGCCCCCTAATTGAACCGTCCTGGGCGGGTGTGTCAACGGTGCGGGTCGATTGCGGCTTGGGTGCAGGATCGCTGCTCCAGTCCCAGATCGCGCCGCGGACCCGCTCATAGTTGACTTCGGGGTCATAGAGCGTGCCGCCTTCAAGCCCGAGATCGCGCGCCTCGGCCTTGCCCATCGCGGCGAGCAGGTTGAAGCCGGCGACATAGGCATTGCGCCTGGCGGTGGCGAGCTGGACCTGGGCGTTGAGCAGCTCGTTCTCGGCATCGAGAATGTCGAGAATGGTGCGGTTGCCGACGGTATTCTCGGCGCGCACACCTTCCAGGCTGAGCTCGGCCGCGCTCACCGCGGTCTGGGAAGACAGAATCACATCGCCTGCTGCTTGCCACTGGGCATAGGCCGCGCGAACATTGGCGATCACCGCACGTTCGATCGCGATGGCCTGCTCGATCGTTGCGCCTTCGCGGGCCTGGGCCTGGCGGCGCTGGGCAGCTGGCAGCCCGCCCTGGAACAACGGCAAGGTCATCCGCACCCCGGCGGTAGCGCTGGTCGAGCTTTGGGTGGCGCCGGCCAGGTTGATGCTGCCCAGGGTGTCCGAATAGTCCGCCCCGGCGAACACCGAGACCCGCGGCAAGCGGCCTGCGCCAGCGGTCTTGACGTCGAATCCGGCAGCTCTGGAGCGCTGGTTGGCGGCGAGCAGATCGGGGTTGTGGTCAAGCGCAAAGGTTACTGCTTCTTCCGGGCTGGCGGGAAGGCCGGGCAGCACCGGGGGCGCCTGCAAATCGAGCGGCGCCTTGCCCACCACCTGGATATAGCCTTCGCGCGCGGCGATCAGTCTGGCTTCGGCTGTGCGCGCCGAGCTGCGCGCCAGGGCGAGGCGCGATTGCGACTGGGCAACGTCGGTGCGGGTCAGATCGCCAATCTCAAACCGGTCGCTGGTGGCCTGCAGGTTGACTTCGAGCCGCTGGACGTTGGTGCGGTTGAAGCCGACCACGGCCTCGGCCAGGATTACGTCCATGTACGACGCGACCACCGCCGCAAAGACATCCGATTCAACCCCGCGCAAGTCGGCCTGACCGGCTTCGACCCGGGTTTCGGCGGCGCGCACCGAGTTCTTGATCCCGCCCCCGGCATAGACCGGCATGCCCAGATCGACCCCGGCCGAGAAATTGCGGCTGGGCAGCAGCGGACTGTTCGCGGTCTTGTCGACGAATTCGGTGTAGCTCGCCCCGCTGCTGGCCGATGGCAATCCGGCCGAGCGCGCGATCGGCACGCCTTCGTCGGTTGCGCGCTGCTGGGCGCGGGCCGATTGCAGGGTCGGGTTGGTGCCATAGGCCAGAACCAGCGCCTCGCGCAGATCGTCAGCCAGAACCGGTGCGGCCAGCAGCCCGGAGAGACCTCCGAGCAAGGCCAGCCTTCGCATGCGGATCATTCGCTCAAAAACTCCAACCCTTGGGTGCGGCGAATTCGGCCAGCACCGGAATGCCAATTTCAGCCAGCGGCAACAGGCTGACCACACCGCCCAGTTTGCGCCCGGCTGCAAGCCGGGTCACGCCGCGTTCGACCAGGCCGGTGACGATCCGCCCGCCTTCGCCCAGCTCAGCCGCCAGACCGTCTGGCAATACCGCGATGGCGCCGTCGATCAGCAGCACGGTAAAGCTGCCGATGCCGCGCTTCATCGTTGCCGCGCGGGCGGCATCGACGGTTTCGACCGAACCGGCCAGCCGTCCGGCTAGCGCGGCGAGGTAGCCGCTGCCCGCGCTAACCACCAAGACCTTGTCGGCAGAGCGCAGACTGGCTTCGCTGAGCATCATTCCCTGGACCAGCGGCGCGGGCAAGGCGCGTCCTTGACCCAGCGCGATCGCCCGGTCGATATAGGCATGGCCGCGCGCGCCGGCGGGGACGAAATCTTCGCGCGGCACTCCGTTCATCGCCGCCAGCACGCGTTCGTCATTGACCCCGCTGACCCGCAGCTGGCTGTCGATCATGGCGCGGCGCGCGGCGGTTTGGTCGATGGTCAGGGTCATCCCTCAGGCCTTTGGAGAGACTGTATTGCATAGGCAATACAGCAACGCAATTGCCTGCCTTCTAGGCGAAGGCCCGGTCCGCGCCAAGCGCTTTGAAGCGTCCGCGCCAAGCGCTTTGACGGGGGCTTGCTGCGGCTTTATGGGGGCCGCGATCCCGCCCGTTTCAGGAGCCGCGAAAATGTCCGCCATGGTGTCGATCCGCGAAGAAGACCTGATCGCCAGCGTTGCCGATGCGCTGCAGTTCATCTCCTACTACCACCCGATGGATTATATTCGCGCGCTGGGCGTTGCCTATGAGGCCGAACAGGGTCCGGCGGCGAAGGATGCGATCGCGCAGATCCTGACCAATAGCCGGATGTGCGCCGAGGGCCACCGGCCGATCTGCCAGGACACCGGGATCGTCAACGTGTTCGTCGAATGGGGGCAGGACTGCCGGCTCGAATCGAGCCGCAGCCTGCAGGATGTGGTCGATGAAGGGGTGCGCCGCGCCTATCTCAACCCGGAAAACAAGCTGCGCGCCTCGGTGCTCGCCGATCCTGCCTTCACCCGCCGCAACACCCGCGACAATACTCCTTGTGTGCTTCACGTCACCATGGTTCCGGGAGCTAAGGTTTCGATCGATGTCGCGGCGAAGGGCGGCGGCAGCGAGAACAAGTCCAAGTTCAAGATGATGAACCCCAGCGACAACCTGGTCGACTGGGTGCTCGAGATGCTCCCGCAGATGGGCGCTGGCTGGTGTCCGCCGGGGATGCTCGGGATCGGCATCGGCGGGACGGCGGAGCACTGCATGGTGCTGGCCAAGCAGGCCTTGATGGAGCCGATCGACATGGCCCAGCTCAAGGAGCGCGGGGCCCAGAGCGACATCGAAGCGCTGCGGATCGAGATCTTTGACAAGGTCAACGCGCTCGGGATCGGCGCACAGGGACTGGGCGGGCTTTCGACCATCCTCGACGTCAAGATCCTCGACGCGCCGTGCCACGCCGCGGGCAAGCCGGTGGGCATGATCCCCAATTGCGCCGCCACCCGCCATGCCCACTTCACCCTCGACGGCTCTGGGCCGAGCTATCTCGAGACGCCCAAGCTGGATGAGTGGCCCGATGTCCAGTGGACGCCCGACAAAGCGGCAAAGAAAGTCGATCTCGATCACCTGACACCCGAGATCGTGCAAGGCTGGGAAGCTGGCGACCGCCTTCTGCTCAGCGGCAAGATGCTGACCGGGCGCGATGCGGCGCACAAGCGGATCCAGGACATGCTGGCCAAGGGCGAGGCGCTGCCGGTCGAATTCAAGGGCCGCGCGATCTATTACGTCGGCCCGGTCGATCCGGTGATGGGCGAAGCGGTCGGTCCGGCCGGGCCGACCACCGCGACGCGGATGGACAAGTTCACCGAGATGATGCTCGAGCTTGGCCTGCTGGCGATGATCGGCAAGGCCGAACGCGGCCAGGGCGCGGTCGATTGCATCGCCAAGCACAAGGTTGCCTATCTGATGGCGGTCGGGGGCGCGGCCTATCTGGTCTCGCGCGCGATCCGCGAGGCCAAAGTGGTCGCCTTCGAAGATCTGGGCATGGAGGCGATCTACGAGTTCACGGTCGAAGACATGCCGGTGACCGTCGCGGTCGATTCGGCTGGCAACAACGTCCACCGGCTTGCCCCCCTGGTTTGGAAGGAGCGGATCGCGAAAGAAGGGCTGCTTTCCAGCTAGGCGCCACGCTTCGACCAAGACGCTTTGGCCTTCGACGAAGCTGCTGGCTCTTGGTGTTCGGTTCGGGCTATTCGCTTTGCCTTGATGAGTTCGTCCGATGCCCTGCCGGCGCGCGTTCCGACCCGCCTTGTTCTCGCTTCGATTGTCGGGGTGTGGCTGACCTATTTTGTCATCGCCACGCTGCGCGGTTGGCTGGTCGGGCTGGAGATGGGCGATGCCCTGGCCTGGCGGCGGGTGCTTGTCGCGCTCGCCTCGATGGTGGTGACGCTGGGGCTGTGGCCGTTGCTGCGGCTGCTCGATTTTCGCAGTTTCTGGGTCAAGGGTATGGCGGTGCTGTTGCTGGCGCTGCCTGCATCGCTGCTGCTTGCGACCATCAACCAGTGGGTTTTTGCCGGGATCGAGAATGCTGTGGTCGCCAAGATCGGCGAGCGCGAAGGACTGTCGATCCGCAGCGATGAAAGCGGCAACTTGCTGGTTGACCCGGTCGAGCGCGAGAGCGACGCGCCGGCGCAGCCGGCAGCTTCGCATGCAGCTGGCGCGGCACGTCGGGACCAGGCCAGCGCCGGCGTGGTCATCGACCGCGACGTCCGCGAAGACAATCGCTGGCGCCAGCTGACCGACGTGGCGCTCGGCCGCTATTTTCTGCTGCTGGCCTGGGCGGCGCTTTATTTTGCGCTGGTCAACGCCGAGCAGGCGCGCGCCGCCGAACGCCGCGAAGGCGAATATCGCCGCGCCGCCAAGGCCGCCGAGCTGCGCAGTCTGCGCTACCAGGTCAATCCGCACTTCTTGTTCAACACGCTCAATTCGCTCTCGGCGCTGGTCCTGACCGGCAAGGCCCAGGCGGCCGAGCGGATGATCCAGACGCTGTCCACCTTCTATCGCCGCAGTCTGGCCGAGGATCCTACCGGGATGGTCTCGCTTGACGCCGAGGTTGGACTGCAGCGGGCCTACCTTGAGATCGAGGCGGTGCGCTTTCCAGAGCGGCTGGTAGCGGATATCGACATGCCGGACGAGCTTCTCAAGGCCGAAGTGCCGGGCATGATCCTGCAGCCGCTAGTCGAAAATTCGGTCAAATACGGGGTCGCGCCAGTCAATCGGGCGGTTACCGTGCGGATCGCCGCGCGCGAAGAGTATGGGCGACTGGTGCTCGAAGTTGCCGACAATGGCAAAGGTGCCGCGAACAAGGCCGGCCGGAACGGCGGCCTGGGCATCGGCCTCACCAACGTCGGCGACCGGCTGGCAGCGCGCTATGGCGAGGCGGCAAGCCTGGTTTCAGGGCCGGCGGAAGGTGGGGGCTGGCGCACAGTGATCCGGTTGCCGCTCGAACACCATGGCTGAAACCCTGCGCACCCTGATCGTTGATGACGAACCGCTCGCGATCGAGCGAATGCTGCTGATCTGCCGCGACCTGCCCGCAATCGAGATTGCCGGCACCGCACTCGACGGGGCAGAGGCGCTGCGGCTGATCGGAGCGCTTGCGCCCGATCTGGTGCTGCTCGACATGACCATGCCCGAACTCGACGGGCTGGCAGTAGCGCGCTCGCTGGTCCGCGCCGACAATCCGCCAGCGGTGATCTTCGTCACCGCGCATGACAATTTTGCGGTCGAGGCTTTCGATCTGGAAGCGGTTGATTATGTCCTGAAGCCGGTGACGCCCGAGCGGTTGGAGCGCGCCGTGGCCCGCGCGGCGGCGCGGCGCGGCGCCAGAGCGGAAAGCAAGGGTGACTGGCTGACCGAATTCTGGGTTCCCTATCGCTCTGAACTGCTGCGAATCGCTGCCAGCGACGTCGACCGGATCGATGCCGAGCGTGATTATGTGCGCCTGCATGTCGATGGCCGCAGCTACCTCTTGCTCCAGACTGTCACCGGGCTCGAAGCCCGGCTCGATCCCGAACGCTTCATCCGCCTCCACCGCTCGGCGATTCTGCGGCGCGATCGCATCACCGGGCTGCGCCACGATGGCCTCGGGGTGTGGTCGGCAGAGCTGTCCGACGGCACGGCAGTGCGGATCGGGCGAACCTATCTGGCCCGCGCCAAGGCGATGGCGGGGCGTTAGCCGGCCGTTTCGGAGGGGCTCTTGAGCCGCGCGCAATTGGCCCGGGCCGGGGGACTGGTCCAGCCCGGGCCTTGCAGCGCTGTAAGTGCTCAGCGCGGCAATTCGTTAGCGATCTGGGTGCGCACATCGCTCTTGCAGCGCTCAACCGCCTCTAGATCGACAAGGATGGTGCTGCTGTTCCGTTCGGCGCGACAAACTTTGCGGATCGCACCTTCAATGCGGCGTTCCAGTTCGGCCTGACCGGCTGCGCTCGATAGATCGAGGTCGCCATAGCGCAGCGCGGCCTCTTGGGCGAAAGCGGCCGAGGCTGAAGTCAGAGCCAGGGCAATGGCGAGAGTCAGTTTCATTTCGAGCCTCCTAAAATGGCAGATCCGGAAGCGGTGGGGGAAGGGAAGGGAAGGAGCCGCGTCCGAATCACTGGCTAAGCCAGTCGCGCGTCATGCGCATTACAGGCTCGACCAGGGCGTCCGCTCAGCGGACCAGCGGGGATGATGATCGACAAACGGCGTACTGCGCCGGCTGAGTGTACTATCCTGACAATACAGTAAGCAGGGCTCCTCGAAGCCCAGGCAATGCGCTATGAGCGAGCGCAATGGGCCTCTTCCTCACCTTCCTGCTCGGAATCGGCAACTTTGCAGTGCACAAGGCCGTGCTGGAGAGTGATCACCCGTTGCTGGGCCGGGTACCCTGGTTTTTTGGCTTGCTGGGCGGGCGTTTCAGCCTTGCCGTTGAGTTTGTGATGCTGCTTGGCGCACTGCTGATGGTTCACCAGGGCGCGCCGGTCTGGGCCTTGTTTTATGCCGGCTATAGCCTGGTTAACATGGCCTCTGCCTGGCTCATCCTCTCGGGCAGGGTCTGATTGCGGGCTGCGTGCGGGGCGCTTTATCGGCCAATGCGAAAAGGGCGGCCCCGCAGGACCGCCCTTTCGTGTTCCGGTTCGCAAGTGCGCCTGATCAGCGCTTCGAGAACTGGAAGCTCTTGCGGGCCTTGGCCTTGCCGTACTTCTTGCGCTCAACCGCGCGGCTGTCGCGGGTGAGGAAGCCGGCGGCCTTGACCACACCGCGCAGCGTCGGTTCGAACTTGGTCAGTGCCTGGCTGATGCCGTGCTTGACCGCGCCGGCCTGGCCCGAGAGACCGCCGCCCTTGACGGTAGCGATAACGTCGTACTGGCCTTCGCGCTCGGACACCTGGAACGGCTGGTTGATCACCAGACGCAGCGTCGGACGGGCGAAATAGACTTCCTGGTCGCGGCCATTGACCACGACCTTACCCGAACCCGGCTTGATCCAGACGCGGGCAACCGCATCCTTGCGGCGACCGGTGGCATATGAGCGGCCCTGGGCGTCGATTTCCTTGTCGCGCAGCGGTGCGGGAGGAGCGGCGGGGGTGGCGGGAAGCTCGGCTGCGGCGCCAAGTTCGGCCAGATCGGTCAGAGTGGTATCGGACATTATGCGCCCACCTTGTTCTTGCGGTTCATTCCGGCAACGTCGAGCGCTGCGGGCTGGGTGCCGCCATGGGGATGTTCGGTTCCGGCGTAGAGGTGCAGGGCGCGCATCTGCGCCCGGCCCAGCGGCCCGCGCGGGATCATCCGCTCAACCGCCTTTTCAAGCACACGCTCGGGGAAACGGCCGTCGAGCACCTTGTCGGCGGTCACTTCCTTGATCCCGCCGGCATAGCCGGTGTGCTTATAATAGGTCTTCTGCTTGAGCTTGTTGCCGGTTAGCCGAACCTTGCCGGCATTGACCACGACGACATGGTCGCCGCAATCGACGTGCGGGGTAAAGCTTGGCTTGTGCTTGCCGCGCAGGAGATTGGCGACGATCACGGCGAGCCGCCCGACCACCAGTCCATCGGCATCGATCAGATGCCATTTCTTTTCCACCTCGGCCGGTTTGATCGACCGGGTGACCTTGCTGAGCGCCTTCATGGCAATTCTGGTCCTTTGATTGCAGGCGCGCCAATTCCAGTCCGGTCACGCGAGAAGGCGGGCCATTCGTTCAGTATCGCGGCAAAGTCAAGCTTTCGTGGGGCTTTCCTGAGAGGTAAAATAATACCGCTAAGGTTTCGCGAGCTCCACCGGGGTCAGCGCCCATTGCTCGCGCGAGGTCCGCGAAGTGCCGGCCAAGACCGTAACGACTGTCCGTTCGACAGCGCGCGGCAATCCCGCTTGGTGAGCGCCCAGCACCTTGATCGAAACACTGACTTCGCCTTCCTGCCCATCGGGCAGAGCAATGCGGCGGCGCTCGCTGCGTTCGGCGCTGGCGGGGTTGAACAGGTCCACTGGCCAGGCCGCCAGCGTGCCATGTGCGGCCACTTGCTTCAGGAACAGCGCGCTCTCCTGCTGCTGCGCCGGAGCAAGCGGCTTGGCGGCGAGCATGCCTTGCGACCGCTGACGCGCGATGTTGCGCAGCGCCGGCGCTTCCGCGGTGGCATTCGCATTCGCAAGAATCTGACCCGCGGCATCCAGCTGCATGGGAAACAGGCCCTCGTCGCCGCGCCTGCGCTCAAGCTCGGCCAAGGGAGCGAGCATAGCAGGGGCGTCGACCGCAGCATCGAGCAGCCGTCCGTCAAGCAGGTACCCGTTATCCTGGCGCGTAAACTGCACTGCATAGCGGCGTCGAACTATGATCTGCTTGCCGTCTGCCAGAGTTCGCCAGACCGTGCGGGTCAGCACTTGGGGCGACTCGGACGGCGAGAAAGGCAGTGCAGCCATAGCAGGTGGTTGCGCCGAAACCGTGCCGGCAATCGCCGGGAGCAGTGCGGCGGCGCCAACCAGCAGCAGGTTTCTGGCGTTCAACATATCGGGTTCGCAATCCAGTCGCACGGACGCCGTGGCGCAAGCAGCGCTCTGGCACAATTCAGCACTGCAGCGTTGGTTTTGAACAACACTCTGGCCCCCTCCGCTTGACCTTGCTCGTCCCGCCCGGTGGTTTGTGGGCGCATCTGGTCGCAGATATTGGCGCAGGCATCCAGCGCTTCGTCAAGCCCTTGTGCTGGCGTGGCAGCCGTCAAGTCCCGATCCGGGAACCCGCACAAGAGCGATCGTGAATTGTCATCACTTTGAAAACTTACGCTTTCTCTTGACCAAGCCGATGCGCGCCCGCAACCACTGCGACCACCAGAAGCGCCCCGGTCAACTGGTGTAATGCGGCCAGCCACAGCATCATCGCGCTCCACACGGTGGCAATTCCCAGCAGCACCTGGGTTCCGAAGGCCGTATGGATTGCTATCGAAAGGGGCCGATGGTCACTGCGCAGCCGGCGCGCCATGATCACCAGCAAGACCACCAGGACCCAGGCCCACCAGCGGTGGATGAAGTGCACCAGATAGGGGTCGGCGAGGAAAGCGTGACTGGCGCCTTGGCCCCAGTCGATCCCAGCGGGAAACAAGCGGCCTTGCATTTGCGGCCAGGCCTGCCAGTTGAACCAACCCGCGCCGGCAACATAGCCTGCGCGCAGGCCGGCAATCAGCGCACCGTAAAGCAATTGCAGCGCCAGGGCTGCCAGCACCAGTGCCGAAAAACCAGTGAGCCGCGCCTTGCCGTTACCGTGGACGTGGGCCTTCAGATCGAGCGCGGTCCAGACCAGCGCTGCCAGTGTCGTCAGCGCCAGCAGCAAATGCGTAGCCAGCCGCAAATGGCTGACCTTGACGTCTTGCGACAGCCCCGAAGAAACCATCCACCAACCGACAAAGCCCTGCAATCCGCCGAGCGCGAGCAGCGTCAGCAGACGGGCATGGTAGCCCTGCGGAATTGCGCGCTGCAGCCAGAACCAGGCCAACGGCAGCGCAAAGGCCAGCCCGATCAGGCGGCCAAGCAGGCGGTGGAACCATTCCCAGAAGTAAATGAACTTGTAATCAGCCAGCGTCATCCCTGCCGGGCCGTTCACTTCGGTGAACTGCGGGATCTGCTGATAAGCGGCGAATTCGGCCTGCCACTGGGCCTGGCTGAGTGGCGGGATCGCTCCGGTTACGGGCTTCCACTCGACAATCGAAAGCCCCGATTCGGTCAGCCGGGTGATCCCACCGACGACTACCATCGCGACAACCATTGCCGCGACCATCAGCAGCCAGCGCGCAATCGCCAGCGGGCGGGCGGGCGATGCAGTTGGATTGGTCTCGGTCATGGCGTGTTCCCTGCTGCGCGGCGTGTCGAAGCGCAAGCTCCTATAGGGGAAGTGCGCACAGACACTTGATTGATGTTACACCATCACATACATGGGCAGCGCAATGCGTAGTGCGATCCTTTCGATTCGCGACCGGCTCGACCGGGTCGGCGTGATGCTCTCTGGGCTGTGCGCGCTGCATTGCGTCGCCTCGATATTGCTAGTGGCCGGGCTTGGCCTGGGCGGTGAGTATCTGCTTGCGCCGGTGATCCACCGGGTCGGGCTGGCGCTGGCGATCGCGGTTGGTGCAGCCACCTTGGTGATCGGGGTTTCGCGCCACCGCGATCCGCGCCCGCTGCAGGTCGGCGCGGCGGGAATCGCGCTGATGATCGTTGCGTTGTTGGTCGGGCATGGCACGGCCGAGGCGGTGCTGACCATCGGCGGTGTGGCTTTGCTGGCCTGGGCGCACATCCGCAACTTGCGCCAATCGGCCTGATCGCTATCTGCGGGGCATGACTGCCCTGCTTCACCTCACCGTCAACGGCGAGCCGCGCCGCGCTCCCGCCGGATCGATCGCCCAGCTCGTCCGGACGCTTGAGCTTGACCCGGCCAAGGTCGCGGTTGAACGCAATGGCGAGATTGTCCCGCGCTCTACCCTGGCCGAGGTTTCGCTTGGTGACGGCGATGTGCTCGAGATCGTCCATTTCGTCGGCGGCGGGCAAGGCGACAAGGACAGCTGGAGCGTCGCTGGCCGGACTTTTACATCGCGGCTGATCGTCGGCACCGGCAAGTACAAGGACTTCGCCCAGAACGCCGCGGCGCTTGCCGCCAGCGGGGCCGAAATCGTCACGGTCGCGGTGCGCCGGGTCAACGTTTCCGACCCCAAGTCGCCGATGTTGACCGATTTCATCGACCCGAAGAAAGTCACCTACCTGCCCAACACCGCCGGTTGCTTTAACGCCGAAGACGCGATCCGCACGCTGCGGCTGGCGCGCGAGGCCGGCGGCTGGGACCTGGTCAAGCTGGAAGTGCTGGGCGAAGCGCGCACGCTCTATCCCGACATGCGCGAGACGCTGAAAGCAACCGAAGTCCTCGCCAACGAGGGCTTCCTGCCGATGGTCTACTGCGTCGATGATCCGATTGCGGCCAAGCAGCTGGAAAGCGCCGGCGCGGTGGCGGTGATGCCGCTGGGCGCGCCAATCGGCTCGGGCCTTGGTATCCAGAACCGGGTGACGATCCGCCTGATTGTCGAGGGCGCCAGTGTTCCGGTACTGGTCGATGCCGGGGTCGGCACCGCCAGCGATGCGGCGGTGGCGATGGAGCTCGGCTGCGACGGCGTCCTGATGAATACCGCGATCGCCGAAGCCAAGGATCCGATCCGGATGGCGCTGGCGATGAAGCTAGCGGTCGAGGCCGGCCGCCACGCCTATCTCTCTGGGCGCATGGCTACCCGCAAATACGCAGATCCCTCCAGTCCGCTGGCAGGACTGATTTAGCCCAAGAGGTTAACGGCTTGGTTACCTAGTTCTGGTCAAGTGTGTCCATGGAACAGGGGGCCTGACCATGGCGAATACCGGAACTGCATCGCTGACAATCGCCGAGCTGCGCGAGTTCGCCGGCTTTACCAGTTGCGAGCAGCGCTACATCAAGCGCAGCCTCGATGTCGGTCTGGGCCGGCAGGATGCGTTCAAATTGTGGGCGCGCGATGCTGCAGAAAGCGCGTCGATCCGCAGCCAGTATGTGGTCTACCACGAGCTCAAGGCGCTGCGCGGTGCGGTCCCCGCCGATTCGAGCTTCGAATCGCTTGAGGATTTCATGGGCAAGCTGATCCGGATCGCCGCGTTCGATCTGGCGCAGGAGCGCATCGAGTGCTTTTCCGCGTTCCGTTTTCTCTACGAGCGCTTGCTCGGGGCGGAGGTCCGTCCGTTCCTGCCCAGCGCCTTCTGCGCCGGGGCGGCGCTGCCGCAAATTCGCCCGGAACGGCGCAAGCATTTGCTCCAGTCGATCAGCGAAGCCGCAGCCACCGCGCCGGGCTGGTCGAGTCGCGAACCTAGCTTCTATCCCGAATGGGTCGAAAAAGAGGCGGCCTGAGAACGCAGCACCTGCACGGTTTGCCGGTTTGCGCACCTCTCGTAACTCCATTTCAACCATTGCGCGCCAAGCTTGCAAGCTGGCAGCGCCGGGGAAACGCGAGTGACGACGATCGACATCGACGGATTGAGCGAAGAGGATTTCCGCCGCTCGATCGAAAGCAGGCTGCGCCAGGGTCTGGCCGCCAAAGCGGTTGAGAAACTGCGCACGCAGCTCGCGCCCTTTGCTGGCCCCGACGGAATCCTGCCGGAACGCTTCCTGACCGTCTCTGCCGATGACCTGACGCTGGGCGGCTGGGATGCGCTGAGCGACGCGATGCGCCGCCACGATCGCCCGGGGCGCCCGATTACCGCGCTGTCGATCGCCTTTGGCTGGCCGGGCGAGGATGTACCCCAGCCCGATGCCGAAGGGCGGCTCAGCCCGTTGATCGAAACCGGCTTTTACACCGATGACGCCTTTCCCTTCTCGCAAAGCAGCCGCGAGGACTTGCTCGAGGGCTATTCCTATCACGGCTGCACCTGGACCGGCGATTGCGAAGCGACCGACACGGCGCTGTGGCTGACCGGGATCGACGATCTTCATGGCGCGCTGGCCGAACTTGAAACGCGGCTGCTGGCCAGCGAAGAACCCGATGAAGCCGGGATTCGTGCCGGCTCGCTGGGCGCCTGCCTGCTTTCGGCGCTGCTGTTCCAGGCGGTGGACACGCGGATAGCCCAGGGCGGATTGCCGCGCCCGCTTTGCGTGATGGCGGGCAGCAGCGGCGTTTATCCCTATTTCGATGCGCCGGTCGCCGGCTACCCCGAAGAGGCGCGCAAGGCCGCCGAACTGGCCGACGAGGTCAGCGCGGTTGATGCCGGGGTTCCCGGCCCGCGCTATTCCAGCCTGCTGGTTACCGGTATCCCGCGCGCGAAAAAGCGCGCGGTGCTGGTGCTGGCCGAGACCGCCGACGAAGAAGCGATGCGCATCGCCCGGCTGCGCGGGCTTGCCCATGCCGCCCCTGCCTCTGCTGAAGAAATACCCGAACCTCCCGCGCCGCTTCGCTCGGATGGGTCGATCGCCGCAGCACCGGATTCGCCGCTGCTCGCCAAGAAGCCGTCCGGACAGTCCTGGGATTTCCGCGAGATGCTGAGTTCGTTCGAGCCCGAAGCGGACCCGGACGGAACCGAATCGTCCGAATCGGATCTGGACTGGGATGAGGCTGCGCCGCTCGCGCCCGAACAGGATTGGGGCGAACCGGAGCGCGGCGAACCAGAGCCACAGCTTGGCGAGCCAGAGTCGTTCGAACTGGAACCGGAGTCTGATGCCAACGAGCTGCTCGAGCCAGCGCCGTACGAGCCGGAGCAGGACTGGGGCGCTGCTGTATCGCCAGAACCGGTCGAAGAACCGCTGCCAACATTGTATGGAGTTGGCAACGTTGCACCAGTCGGGCCGGGTTTCTCGCTGCTCGATGCTTTGCGAGAAGACCGCCAGCAACCGCTCTTCCCGCTGCCTGACTTTCACGCGGTTGAGGAAGAAGAGCTCGAACCGGACCAAACACAGGTGGAAGCGGCCCTGGAGCAACCCGAGGCACCTGCCGCCGAGACTACTGGACCGGTTGACGCGTTCGCGCCATACGCGTCTGCGGCTGAAGCAGCGCTGGATGAGCCGGAGCTGGATGCGCCCGTCGCCGCAGAACCGGCACCGCCGGCCTGGCCGCCCGATTCAGCGTGGCTGAGCGAGTTCGAAGCGCGAATTCTGCCCAAGGCTTCCAATATCGAGCCCGCCGTGCCGCAACTTGCGCCTGCGGAAGAGCCCGCAGCCAAGAGCCTGTGGACGCGATTGGGGGATTGGTGGAACGGGCGCCGGTAGGTTGCCCTAACCCTTGTACAACCTGTCCAGTCGCTCCCCGTAGCGCGCTTTCAGTTTGTGCCTCCGGATCGATTGCTTGGGGGTCAGTTCCTCATTGTCGATGGTGAACGGCTCGTCGGCGAAGGCGAACTGGCGGACTTTTTCGATCACGCTGAGGTCCTGGTTGACCCGATCGATCGCCGCGCGGACTGCCGAGCGGAACGCGGGGAGCTTTTCAAGCTCGCGCAGGTCGTACTTCTCGCCATTGGCGCGGGCCCATTCGTGGGCCCATTCGGCGTCCGGCACGATCAGCCCCGCGACATAGGGGCGGCGATCGCCCACCACCATGGCCTGGCCGATCTCGGGCTGGAGGGTGAGCAGCCCTTCGACCTTGGCGGGTGAGACGTTGTCGCCCTTGTCGTTGACGATCATGTCCTTCTTGCGGTCGGTGATGACGATCCGGCCAGCGGTGTCGATGTGGCCGATGTCGCCGGTGTGCAGCCAGGGTCCCTTGTCCGGCTCCGCCGGGTCCTGGATGATCGTGCGATCGGTTTCGGCCTGGTTGCGCCAATAACCTTTCATCACCAGCTCGCCGCGGACCAGGATCTCGCCGTCCTCGCCGATCCGCACTTCGACTCCGTGAAGCGGCGGGCCGACAGTGTCCATCTTGAGCCCGGCCTTGGGGCGGTTGCAACTGATCACCGGCCCCGATTCGGTCTGACCGTAGCCCTGAAGCATGGTCAGCCCCATCGATTCGAAGAACACCCCCACTTCCGGGCTGAGCGGCGCCCCGCCAGAGACCATCGCTTTCAGCCGGCCACCAAAGCGGGCGCGGATCTTGGGGCGCAGCGTGCGTTCGAGCAGCAGGTCCATCGGCCTGTCGCGCAGCCGCCCTTTGCCGCTGCGGCGCCCTGCGGCCTTCAGAGTGCCGATCCCCATCGCCCGGTCCATCAGGTAATTGGCGAACTTGCCCTGCTTTTCGACCTGCTTCATGATTCGCGCGCGCAGCACTTCGAACAAGCGCGGCACCACCACCATCACCGTCGGGCGGACTTCCTCGATATTGCTGGCAAGCTTTTCCAGCCCTTCGGAATAATAGATCTGCGAGCCCACAGCGATCGGCAGCATCTGCCCGCCGGTATGCTCATAGGCGTGGCTGAGCGGCAGGAACGAGAGAAACGCCTCATCCTCGCCTAGCCCGAAGTCCTCATTCAGGATTCGCGCCGCGCCTTCGGCGTTGATCAGCATCGAGCCGTGGTGCAGCATTACCCCGCGCGGCGCCCCGCCGGTACCGCTGGTGTAGATCAGGCAGCCAATATCCTCGCGACTGACCTTGGCGATACGGGCATCGACGGCCTTGCGCGCCGTGGCGGCATCGCCGGCCTTGAGCGCCTGCCACTCGTGGTATTCGAACAGGCTTTGCTGGCCGGCGCGGATCGGCTCGATCCCGATCACGTGTTTGGCCCGGCCCGAACGCAGCACCGCGCCAAGCAGTGGCTTGGCCAGCTTGTCGTTGGCTACGATCACCGCGCTGGCGCCGGAGTCTTCGAGGATATGCAGATGGTCGCGCTCGGTGTTGGTGACATAGGCCGGCACCGTGATGCAGCCCGCGGCCATGATGGCGAAGTCGGCCAGGCACCATTCGGGGCGGTTTTCGGAAACCAGCATCACCCGCTCGCCATCTTTGAGACCCATGGCGCGCAGCGATTCGGCGATCAGGCAGACCTGGCGGGCCGCTTCAGCCCACGAGATCGGCTGCCACTTGCCATCGCGCTTGGCCCACAGGAACGGTGCCTCGCCCCGGGCGTCGGCGCGCTTGAGCAACAGCTCGACCAGATTTCTGGTGCTGCCCAGATCCGAGATATCAACCACCCGCACCGCCCCTTTTGCAATGCATGCCAAAACCCTGGTTTGAGACTAGGCCCGAGCGGTCCGGGCTTCAAGCTACTCCGAAACCGCCTTGCCTTCGCTGCGCGGGTCCGCAGCGCCGACCAGCCGGCCGTCCTTGACCTCGACCGCATTGGCCTTGAACATTGGCGGGCCGACCTTGACCTCGGCGTGGCCGAGCGCCTTGAGCGCCGGGACCATCGCTTCGAGCGGCGTACCCTGCTCGACGTAAATCGTGTCGCCAAAGGCCAGGATCACCGGAAGCGCGAGCGAATCCTGTGCCGATAGGTCCCAATCGATCACGCCGATGATCGCGCGCAAAACCTGGGCGGGGATCGTCGCGCCGCCAGCCGCGCCTACCGCCAGGCGCAACTTGCCATCGGGACCGAAAACCAGCGCCGGGCTCATCGAACTGCGCGGCCGCTTGCCGCCGTCGGGGCGATTGGCCACCAGACGCCCGTCTGTTTCGGGCTTGAGGTCGAAGTCGGTCAGTTCGTTGTTGAGCCAGTAGCCGCCGACAAGAATTCCCGAGCCGAACGAACTTTCGATGGTCGAGGTATAGCTGACGGCATTGCCCGCCCGATCGATCGCCACGAAATGCGAGGTTCCGTGCTCGACTGCCAGCTCCGCATCGCCCCAGGCCAGTTTCTCGGCGCCCGGCGGCGTACCGGGGCCGGCCTTGGCCATGGCTGCATTCTCGGAAATCAGCGCTGAACGCTGCGCGATATAGGCGGGGCTCGATCAACCCAGCGACGGGAACCGCAACGAAATCTGCATCGGCCAGGTAGCGCGCACGATCGGCATAGGCGAGCCGCTCGCTTTCTGCGATCAGGTGCCAGGCCACCGGCGAATCCTTGCCCAGCGTCTTCAGGTCGAAGCGTTCAAGCTGCAGCAGAGTGGCCAGCACCGTGGTCGCACCCGAACTGGGCGGGCCCATCGAGCAGATCCGGTGCTGGCGATAGGTCGCGCAGACCGGATCACGCGCCTTGGCTTGATAGGAAGTGACGTCGCTTTCCACCATCGGCGCGGGATTGCGCGGCGCAGTGGTGACCTTGGCGACGATTTCGCGAGCATTGGCGCCCTGGTAGAACGCCTCGGCCCCGCGCGCGGCGACCGCCTCGAGCGTTGCCGCAAGCGCAGGGTTGCGGATCACGGTGCCGGCAGGATGCGGTTTGCCATCGGTGCCGAAGTAAAGCTGGCGCCCTTCGGCGGTGAAGCCGATCACCGCAACGTCTTCGAGCATCATCTCGTGATAGCCGCGGAGTAACCACGAACCCGTCGCGGGCATGTTTGATCGCCGGCTCGAACAGCTTGGCCCAGGGCAGGCGGCCGTGCGCGGCATGGGCCTTGGCGGCGAGCGCGATATTGCCCGGAACCCCCGCGCTGGTCCCGCCGGGAACCACGTCGTTCCAGCGCAGCTGAACGCCGTCCTTACTGAACCACTTGGGGTGGGCAGCGGCCGGAGCGGTCTCGCGCCCGTCGATAGTCTCGACCTTGCCCTCGGCATTGCTCGCAACGTAGAAGCCGCCGCCGCCGATGCCGGAGCTTTGCGGCTCGACCACGGTCAGCGCCAGCATGGTGGCGAGCGCCGCGTCGGTGGCGCTGCCGCCCTGGCGCAGCATCGCTGCCCCCGCCTCGGCGGCGCGCGGGTCGGCGGCGGAGACCATCCCGGCGGGATAGGCCTGGGCCACCGGCGGAGTGGTTGCTGGAAGGGTCGCGCAGCCTGCGGTGAGCAACGAGGCGGCGAAAGCGGCGAGCAGACGAAGGTTCATGCGAACGCCTGCTATTCGCTTCCGACCGCTTCGGCAATGGTGGTGAAGCCATCGCGGCGCATCAGCCGCTTGAGTCCGCTGGTGATGGCGTGGGCGATCCCTGGCCCCTCATAGACCATCGCCGAGTAGAGCTGAACCAGGCTGGCACCAGCGCGGATCCGCGCCCAGGCGTGTTCGGCACTGGCGATCCCGCCCACCCCGATCAGCGGCAACGCGCCGCCGCTGGCCTTGCGGAAATCGCGCAGCCGTTGCTGCGCCAAATCTTTCAGCGGCTCCCCCGAGAGCCCCCCGGCCTCCCCGGCGTGACGCGATCTCAACGCCGGACGAGAGACAGTGGTGTTCGAGACGATCAAAGCGCCGAGCCCTTTGTCGAGCGCGATTCGCGCGATTGCATCGATGTCGGCTGGCTCAAGATCGGGGGCAACCTTGAGAAACACCGGCGGGCCTTTCGCGCCGCGCGCTTCCAGCACTGCATCGAGCAGCGCGGACAGCGCGGCTTCATCCTGCAGTGCGCGCAGGCCGGGGGTGTTCGGGCTGGAGACATTGACCGCAAGGTAGCTGGCCAGCGGCGCCATCAGCCGCGCCAGACTTGCGTAGTCGGCGATCCGGTCAAGCGAATCCTTGTTGGCGCCGATGTTGATGCCGACGATCCCCGGGCGCCGCTTGCGCCGGGCCAGCCGCTCGACCGCTGCCTCAGCCCCGCCGTTGTTGAAGCCCATGCGGTTGATCACGCCGCGGTCTTCGACCAGCCGGAACAGCCGCGGGCGCGGGTTGCCCGGCTGCGGCAGCGGAGTGATCGAGCCGACTTCGGCAAAACCGAAGCCCAGCCCGAGCACTGCGTCGGGGACTTCAGCGTCCTTGTCATAGCCTGCGGCCATGCCCAGCGGGTTGGGAAAGGCAAGTCCGGCGACAGTCGTGGCGAGCGGCCCTATAGCGCGCAAAGTGCCGCCCAGCGGCGCTGCCTTGAGCGCGGCGAGCGAGAGGCCATGGGCAGTTTCAGGGTCGAGCAGAAATAGCGCGGGACGCAGCAATGAGTAGATCATGGTTAACTTTGGCTATGGCAGCGACCGCAATCCGAGTCGATGTGAAAGGCGCGGTTAACCATCAAAATGAGCTCTGGACCGATTCACGTGCTGTTTTTGAGCCAACCTGTCGATTCCGTACAATCATCGCACGTGAGAAACGGTCTATCGCACATTCGCGACCCGAAGGGCTCGTAGCCTCTGTGCAACGAGTTCTTAACTTCAAGAGCGGCTCTCCTGCCTAGCGTGAGAGCCGCTCTTTTTTTACAGTGCCATGAATAATATGGCTGGGTCGATTCGCAACATGGCAGGAAACGGGCAAGGCGGCTGGTCGGCCGAGCTGGGTGAAAGCGCGCCCGGCGACCTTGCCGCGCCTGGTCTGGTCAGGATCGATCACTTCCCGGTTGCGGCAAATCTCCAGCCGTTCGTCACCACCCTGTTTACGCTGCGTTGCGACGAGCCGCGGATTGTTGACGCGTTGCCTGCTGCGGTCGGCTATCTTGCGATTGTGCAAAGCGGAAGCGGGTTGGTCCGTTTCGTTTCCGGACACAGCGATCAGGTGCATCCCGAAACGCTGCTTACTCCGACCAGCGCGGCTGTCGCCCTGGAGCTTGATGGACCTTGGCTGATGGCTGCCGCCGCGCTTTCGCCGCTGGGTTGGGCGGCGCTGACCGGGCTCAACGCCGGCCAGCACGCCGACCGGGCCTACAATGCGGCCGAAGTGCTGGGCGGCGATACCGCTACGCTGGGCTTACGGCTGCGTGCGCTGCACCGCGCGGCGCCAGATGATGGCGCGGCCCTGGCGGCGGAGCTCGCCGGGTTCATTCAACCGCGCCTGCGCCCGCTCAACCCGCGCCATACCGCCTTGATCGCCGCTGTGGCCGCTTGGATTTCCGCCAGTTTCGATCCCGATCTGGGCGACTTGCAGCGTGCCGTCGGCTATTCCACCCGGCAGTTGCAGCGGTTGACCGAACGCTATTTCGGCACCGGGCCCAAGCAGCTGGCGCGCAAGTACCGCGCCTTGCGGGTCGCCGCACTGTTGCAATCGGACGAGACCAGCGAGGAACGCGCCGCCGAGCTGGTTAACCTGTTCTACGACCAGTCACACCTGATCCGCGAAATGCGCCACTTCCTGGGCCGCACCCCGCAGCGCCTTGGCAAGGGCGAGTCCCCGCTGCTGAGCGAGGCAATTGCGCTGCGCAATTACCGCGAGTTCAGGCCCAATGTGGCACGGATTCCAGGCGATTGAAATCCCCACGACTTGCGCGTAGAACCAAATCCGAACGAATCAGTCTGATTTGAACGGAAGCCAACGATGCGCCTCTCGAGCATGGCCGACTATGCTGTTGTGACAATGAGCGCCGCCGCGCGCCATTGCGGCGGCGCGCGCGTTTCCGCGGCGCAGCTGGCCGAAGAGACCGGCTTGCCGGCGCCGACAGTGCAGAAGCTGGTCAGCCGGCTGACTGCTGCTGGCCTGCTCAGAAGCTCGCGCGGGGCCGGCGGCGGGCTCAAGCTGGCGCGGCCGGCGGCGGCGATCAATCTCGCCGACATCATCGAGGCGGTCGAAGGCCCGATCGCGCTGACTTCCTGCGCGCCAGAGGGCAAGCACGATTGCGGGCTGGAGGCCTGCTGCACGGTCCGTCCGCACTGGGGGATCGTCAACACCGCGCTGCGCGGCGCGCTCGCCGAAGTGCCGCTGACCAGGCTGGCGGAGGTCGGCTGATGAGCGAAGTTGTAAGAGACCGGGCGGCGCGCGAAGCCGCTGAAAAGGCTGCCGATTACGAGCACGGCTGGTCGGCGGACATCGCCACCGACTTTGCGCCCAAGGGGCTTGACGAGAGCACCGTCCGGTTCATCTCGGCGAAGAAGAACGAGCCCGCATGGATGCTCGAATGGCGGCTCAAGGCGTTCCGCCAGTGGCAGACGATGGAAATGCCCGACTGGGCCAAATTGAATGTCCCGCCGATCGATTACCAGGACGCCTATTACTACGCCGCGCCGCGCGCCAAGCCCAAGCTGGCGAGCCTTGACGAGGTCGATCCGGAGATCCTTGAGGTTTACAAGAAGCTGGGGATTCCGCTGGAAGAACAGAAGGTTCTGGCCGGGGTCGAGGGTGCGCGCAAGGTTGCGGTCGATGCGGTGTTTGACAGCGTCAGCGTCGCCACCACGTTTCGCGAGGAGCTCAAGAAGGCCGGGGTGATCTTCCTCTCGATTTCGGAGGCGATCCGCGAATATCCCGAGCTGGTGAAGCAGTGGCTGGGCAAGGTGGTGCCGGTCCGCGACAACTTCTTCGCCGCGCTCAACTGCGCGGTCTTCTCCGACGGAACATTTGTTTACATCCCCGAAGGGGTGCGCTGCCCGATGGAGCTGAGCACCTATTTCCGGATCAATGCCGAGAACACCGGGCAGTTCGAACGGACCCTGATCATTGCCGAAAAAGGCAGCTATGTCAGCTATCTGGAGGGCTGCACCGCACCGATGCGCGACGAGAACCAGCTCCACGCCGCGGTGGTCGAACTGGTCGCGCTCGACGATGCCGAGATCAAGTATTCGACCGTGCAGAACTGGTACCCCGGCGATGCCCAGGGCAAGGGCGGGATCTACAATTTCGTCACGAAACGAGCGCTTTGCCAGGGCAAACGGAGCAAGGTCAGCTGGACCCAGGTCGAGACCGGCTCTGCGGTCACCTGGAAATATCCGAGCTGCGTGCTCAACGGCGAGGGCTCGGTCGGCGAGTTCTATTCGGTCGCGGTGACCAACAATTTTCAACAGGCCGACACCGGCACCAAGATGATCCACAACGGCGCCAACACGCGCTCGACCATCATCTCCAAGGGGATCAGCGCGGGCCACAGCAACAACACTTACCGCGGCCTCGTCCGGGTCGCGCCGAACGCCGAAGGGGTGCGCAATTTCACCCAGTGCGATTCGCTGCTGCTCGGCAAGGACTGCGGCGCGCACACCGTCCCCTACATCGAGGTCCGCAACCCCTCCGCGCAGATCGAGCACGAGGCGACCACCTCGAAAATTTCCGACGACCAGCTGTTCTACGCGATGCAGCGCGGGCTCGGGCAGGAGGAAGCGGTGGCGCTGATCGTCAACGGTTTTGCCAAGGAGGTGCTCCAGCAACTGCCGATGGAATTTGCGGTCGAAGCGCAGAAGCTGCTGGGGATTTCGCTTGAGGGGAGTGTGGGGTGATGCGCGGGATATCCGCCTTGCTTCCTCTCTGTGCACTCGGATGCGCTGAGCCGACGGCGCTGAATCCTATCGAAACTGCAAAGGCTTGTATTCAGGACCAAGTTTCCGACGGGCAAAAAGTCTCGGCGGAAATGGCGCGTCAGGTCATCAACTCTTGCGGGACAAAGCTCGACGCATGGTCACGCTATTCAATTGGGGGCTCGTTTGGACGGCCTTTCAATGACGCCGACCCTGAAATGGCTTCAGCGTATGCCAAACATCGCGCGGCTAGTCAGGATTACTGGCTCGCACATCTGTCCGATGAGGTCGCCATAAATCCCGTCCCACCCCCCAAGGGCCGCACTGAATGAGAAAACCCCTCTCCATCCGTCCGCTCTCGGAACGCACCGAGGCTCCCGTGCTGCAGAAGCGCGGGCGGGGGTGGACTATTGCCGAATCGCGGCTTGATCGCGATCCATGACATGGCCCGCGCCAACAAGGCCAGCCCGACCGCGGCGCAGAAGCTGCTGGGGGAGAAGCTGGGCGAGGCCAATCTCGGCAAGTACAAGCTCAACCGCCAGGTTGTGATCGGCTCGGCGATTGTCGATTTCGCCTGCAACCCGCTCAAGGTTGCGGTCTCGATCGACGAGGGCGGCGATCCGGCGCTGATCGCCCGGCGCGACAAGAGCCTTGAGGCGGTCGGCGTCCACCTGCTGCGGTTTCACCGCCGCGCGAGGTGATGGACGAGCCCGACGCCGTGGTCAGCCGCGATCGTCGCCGCGATGAAGGCGCGCTAGGACGAACGCGGCGCGCGAAACCGGGCGACGGCCTGGCCCCCGCCCGACACAGGATATGCCCTGACCTGCTTGCTATCGACAATCTCCACGCCACGGTCGCCGACAAGCCGATCCTCAAGGGCCTGTCGCTGACGCATCAACGCCGGTGAGGTCCATGCAATCATGGGCCCCAACGGCGCGGGCAAATCGACGCTGGGCTATGTCCTCGGCGGGCGGCCGGGGTATGAGGTGACGGCGGGAACGGTGGAGTTCGGCGGGCGGGACCTGCTCGCCCTCGAACCCCACGAACGCGCCGCGCTCGGGCTGTTCCTCGGCTTCCAGTACCCGGTCGAGATACCGGGCGTGTCGTTCGTCCAGTTCTTGCGCGAAAGTCTCAACGCCCAGCGCAAGTCGCGTGGGCAAGAGCCGCTGTCGGGCGGCGAATTCCTCAAGTTGGCGCGCGAGAAGGCAGCGCTGCTCAAGCTCGACATGGACATGCTCAAGCGCCCGGTGAATGTCGGCTTTTCGGGCGGCGAGAAGAAGCGCGCCGAGATGGTCCAGATGGGGATCTTGGCGCCCCGGCTGGCGGTGCTCGACGAGACCGACAGCGGCCTCGATATCGATGCGCTGAAGGTGGTCGGTGAGGGGATCAATTCCACCATGCGCGCGCCCGACAAGGCGGTGCTGCTGATCACCCATTACCAGCGGCTGCTCGACTACGTGAAGCCGGACTTCGTTCATGTGCTGGCCGGTGGCCGGATCGTCCGCAGCGGTGGGCCGGAGCTGGCGCACCTGCTTGAAGAGCAGGGCTATGAGGCGGTTGCGGCGTGACCTCGGCGCTCGCCCTTCCCACCCGCCGCGACGAGGACTTCCGCTACGCGGACCTCGATGCGCTATCGCCGCTGTGGCCGGTCGCGGTTGAGCGGATTGTGCTGGCGCCGGGTGAGGAGCGGAACCTGACGCTGGTCGAGACCGGGAGCACGCCGGTGGCTCGGGAACTGGCGATCGTGCTGGGCGCGGGGGCCAAATTCGACCTCAGGATTCTCAGCGCCGCTCCCGCCTACACCCGCATCGCGGTGCGTGTTGAGCTGGGCGAAGGGAGCGGATTTCACGCTTGGTGCGGCGCAACTGGCGAGCGGCGCGCAGACGCTCGAAGTGGTCACCGAAGTCCACCACGCCGCGCCGAACGCCATCAGCCGCCAGACTGTGCGCTCGGTCGCGGGCGGCACGGCCACGGTCAATTACCTCGGCAAGGTCATGGTCGCGCGCGGGGCGGACGGCAGCGATGGATCACAGTCGGTCCGGGCGATGCTGCTTGACCGCACCGCCACCGCCAATGCCAAGCCCGAGCTGGAGATCTTCGCCGACGACGTCAAATGCGCGCACGGCTGCGCGGTCGGCGAACTCGATAGCGCGGCGCTGTTCTACATGGCCCAGCGCGGGCTGCCGCCCGAGACAGCCAAGCGGCTGATGCTGCAGGCGTTTGTGGCCGAGGCCTTTGTTGGCGCGAATGATGAGGAGGCGCTGTTAGCCCAGGCGATCGCGGCGCTGGAGGCGATGCTGTGAGCACCGCAACGCTCCTCAGGCCCGATCTGCGCGCCGATTTCCCCGGTCTCGACGGCTGGCATTACCTCGATTCCGCTGCTTCCGCGCAAAAGCCGCGCGCCGTTATCGATGCCTGCGCCCGCGCGATGGGCGAGGACTATGCCACAGTCCACCGCGGGGTCTATGCCCGCTCGGCCGAAATGACGCTGGCCTTCGAGGCGGCGCGGCGGCGGGTTGCGGGGTTCATCGGCGGGGCCGAGGACGAGCTGGTCTTCACCCGCGGCGCGACCGAGGCGATCAACCTGGTCGCCTACACTTATCCCGACAAGGGCCGGGTGCTGCTTTCGGTGCTGGAGCATCATTCGAACATCGTCCCCTGGCAGCTGGCCGGTTGGCAGGTCGATGTCTGCCCGTTGACCAGCGACGGCCGGATCGACCTCGACGCAGCGGAGCAGATGCTCACCCGCGAGCACACGATGGTCGCCTTCGCGCATGTTTCCAATGTGCTCGGCTCGGTGCTCGATTGCGCGCAGGCCGCCCGCCTCGCGCATGCGGTCGGGGCGAAGCTGCTGCTCGATGGCTGCCAGGCGGTGCCGCGCATGGCGGTCGATGTGGCGGCGCTGGGCTGCGATTTCTATGCCTTCTCGGCGCACAAGCTTTACGGCCCGACCGGGATCGGCGCGCTGTGGGCGCGCAGTGAACTGCTCGCGGACATGCCGCCGTGGCAGGGCGGCGGCGCGATGATCGATCGGGTGACCTTTGAGCGCACGACATATGCCCCGCCGCCGCAGCGGTTCGAGGCTGGGACCCCGGCGATCGTCGAAGCGATCGGGTTCGGCGCGGCGGTGGACTATGTTTCCGCCGATCGGGCTCGAGGCGATCCATGCGCATGAGGCGGCGCTGGTGACGCAGCTGCGCGCCGAGCTGGGGCGGCGTAACGACGTCACGCTCTATGGGCCCGAAGACAGCGCCGGGATCGTCTCGTTCGCGCTCGACGGAGTGCATCCGCACGACCTCGCCACTATCTTGGACGAGGAGGGGGTGGCGATCCGTGCCGGGCACCACTGCGCCCAGCCGCTGATGGACCACCTTGGCGTGGCGGCGACGGCGCGGGCCAGCTTCGGGCTCTATTCAGACGAAAGCGATATCGCCGCGCTGCTGCGCGGGATCGAACGGACACGGAGGATTTTCGGGTGAATCAGGAACCCAAGTTCACGGTTGAGGAAGTTGACGCGGTCGCTGCGCCGCCGCGGGCCGTGGTTGAAGAGACCGCAGCCGACAAGCTGGAGCGCAAGCGCGACTATCTCGAAGGCTTCCTCAAGGAGAAGCCGCAAGGCGTCGCTGCGGGCGAGCCTGGCGGCGATCTGTATGAAGCCGTGGTCGATGCGCTCAAGGATATTTTCGATCCCGAGATCCCGGTCAACATCTACGACCTTGGCCTGATCTACGGGGTCGATGTGGCCGACGATGGCGGCGTGGTGGTGACGATGACGCTGACCACCCCGCATTGCCCGGTCGCCGAATCGATGCCTGGCGAGGTCGAGCTGCGCGTCAGTTCGGTGCCGGGTGTGCGCGATGCCGAAGTCAATCTGGTCTGGGACCCGCCGTGGGACCCCGCCAAGATGAGCGACGAGGCCCGGCTGGAGCTTGGAATGCTATGACCACGACAACTCGCGCGCGGCCCGCCGCCGTAATCCTCACCCCTGCCGCCGAAGCGCGGGTTGCCGCGCTGATGGCGCAGGCGCCCGCAGATGCGATCGGGGTCAAGCTCAGCACCCCGCGTCGGGGCTGCTCCGGCCTCGCCTATTCGGTCGACTACGTGACGGAGGCCGCGCCGTTCGACGAGCGGATCGAGACCCCCGGCGGGACATTCTTCATTGATGGCGCCTCGGTGCTCTATCTGATCGGCAGCACGATGGACTGGCAGGAAGACGATTTCGCCGCCGGATTCGTGTTCGAGAACCCCAACGCCAAAGGCGCCTGCGGCTGCGGGGAGAGCTTTACGGTTTGAGTTGTTGGGTGCGTCAAGGACAGGCCAGAGGGCCTGTCCGCACCAAAATTAACGCAGCGCAGCTTCGCCGGTTTCCTCGGCGATAAACGCCAGCAGCGCTTTCTCCATCGGGTCGAGCTCTTCGTCGAGATCGATGTGGTCGAGCAGCCAGAGTTCCTCGGCCTCGGTCAGCTGCAACGCTTCCTCGACCTGCTCGTCGATCCCCGGTGTTTGCGGCGCGATATCGAGCAGGCTGCCGAATGCCTGACCGACATTGTCGGTGACATCGGACTTCATCATCCGTGCCAGGAAATTGCCGACGCCGTGGCCTTCGGCGTTCATGAACGCCTCAAGCTCGGCGGCGCGCTCGATCGGCAGCGGCTCCTTGCCGCCAAATCCGAGCAGGAAATTGGCAACGCCCTGGACGAACAGCGTTTCCCAATCGGGGGCGTTGTTCTCATAGAGCGCGGCGTCCTTGATCCGGAACAGCATCTCGGCCTCGGCCTTGCTCACCGCGGCGGGGCGGTCGCTGCCAGCAGCGAAGACCAGGCGGCGCAGCAGGGCGCATTCCGCCGCATTGATTCCGGCGGGATCAAGGCTGCCGCGGCGGGTCGGACCGTCGCCGTTCAGCACCGCGTCCTCGATCTGCTTGAGCGCGTAGTCCTTAAGTACCGGGGGAACGCTGAGCGCCTTCTCGGAAACCCGGACCAGCAGCTCAAGCTCGGTCATGGTCCCGACTTTGCCGTCGCGGTCAACCCGCGCTACCAGCTCCTCGGCCATGTCGCCATCGACATAGCCTTTGGGTTCGACCGTGTTGACGACGAATTCGCTGAGTGCCTCGACAAAGAAATCGGACCATTCCGGCGACGCATCGGCCAAGTTATCGTTGGTGTGGAACAGCGTTTCAGCCTCGTCGGGATCCATCTTGCCGTCAGCCCAGCCGGCGCGGCGCAGCTCGAGGATTTCCTCGGCGCCGATCCGTCCAGCAGTCGCCGCCTGGGCGGCAAGGTCACGAAAATGCATAGTCATGGCGCAAACGGCCCCCATCTGGTCCTTCTTCGCGGGCCAGTCTTGGCGCAATATCCTTAAATCCGGGTTACCCGTGCTTGTTCAGCGCGAGTCCGGCACCCCGGGCCTATTTCCCCCGCAGCGCCGCAATACACGCCGCCCGGTCAACCTCCATGGCGTCGCTGGAACGGCGGGCATCGACGTAAGTCGCTTCGGGTTCACTGCCCGCAGCGAGCGGATAGAGATAGACATCGAGCACGCAGGCCGTGCCGATGAACTGCAACTTGCGCGCATCGCCTTCCCAGACATCGAGCCGGGCCGGACCGAACTGGCTGATCAGGTCCCCGCGGGTGGCGCCGATCACGCCTTCGAGCCCTGGTGCGACCAGGGCCTGCGCCTTGGGCGGTGCGCGGCGGATCGGAGCGCGGATCGGCGCCGGCGCTGCGGCAGCGGGCTTGGCGGGCGCGCTTATGGGAGCCGCAGGAGTGCTGGCGCAGGCTCCGAGCAACAGGACAATCGGCAGGGTCAGCGCAGGATTACGCAGCATTGGATGGTTCCTTGCGATGGATCAGATGGGTGGCTGCAGCCGCCCCGAGGAAGGGTGCGAGAAAGTTGACGAACGGCACCGTCAGCAACGCGGTCACGATCCCGCCCAGCAGCAGGCGCTTGCCTTTGGTCAAGGGCGCAGGCGCATCGGCGGTCGGGCGGTGCCGCAGCCAGACCATGTCCTGCAGCTCGCGCCCCAGCAGCACCGCGTTGACCAGGAAGAACACCAGCGGCGCGCCGATCCCGGTCACCAGCAAGACCAGCGCCACCGGCACCGCGGCAAGGTTCCAGGCGAGCGCGCGGCCCGCCCCGCCCAGACCCTTGGCCAGCTCCTCACGCCAGCCCAGTTTGCGCGCGGCCGCTGCATGCTGCGGATAGTGCCGCGCTTCAACCGCGGCGACCACTTCGTCGGCGAAGAATTGCAGCACCGCCAGCGCAACAATTCGCCACAACAGCCAGCTGAGCGCCAGCACGATGATGATTTCCGCAAAGGGAAAGCCGAAGTCCACGCCGGAATAGTCCAACAGCCAGCCAAAACCCAGAAACACCGCCGCTCCGAAGGCGATAAAGACCAACAGCGTCAACCCCAAACTCCTGACCAGAATGCGCCAGATCTGCGGATCGGTGAATTGCCCCAGGGCAAGAAACAAGGCTGCGATCATCTGCAGTCAGATCGACTGCCTGCGCTGCGCTGTCAACGCCGTCGCGCTTGCCCCCCGCGCTCGCTGCCGCTAGGCGCGCCGACGAAACCCGCTCCAAAACCAAGGAATTCGCATGCCCGAGCCCACCACCGATGTGATCGCCATCGGCAATGCCATCGTCGATGTCATGGCGCCGTGCGAGGATGCGCTGATCGAGCGGCTCGGGCTGGTTCGCGGGGGCATGACCCTGGTCGATACCGCTCAGGCCCACGCGCTCTACGAGGCGATGGGCCCGGCGCGCGAGATTTCAGGTGGGTCGGCGGCGAACACTCTGGCCGGGCTCGCGGCGCTGGGGGCGACTTGCGAATTCATCGGCCAGGTGGCTGACGACCAGCTGGGCGAGGTGTTTGCCCACGATATCCGCGCCGGGGGGATTGGATTTGCGACCCCGCCGCGCGGCCAAGATCCTTCAACTGCGCGCTGCCTGATCTTTGTTACCCCCGATGGCCAGCGGACCATGAACACCTACCTTGGCGCTTCGCAGTTCCTGCCGGCCCAGGCGCTCGACGAAGCGGCGATTGCCAATGCCAGCATTCTCTATCTCGAAGGCTACCTGTGGGACCCCGAAGAACCGCGCGCGGCGATGCGCCGGGCGATCGCGACGGCGAGGCGCGCGGGCCGCAAGGTTGCCTTCACGCTCTCGGACGCTTTCGTGATCGCGCGCCACGGCGCCGATTTTCGCAGTCTGATCGATGCGCGCGAGATCGATATCCTGTTCGCCAACCACATCGAACTGGCGGCGCTGACCGGGCATGACGATTTTCACGACGGCATCGCCGCGCTGCAAGCCAAGGTCCCGTTGCTGGTGGTCACCCGCAGCGAACAAGGCGCGGTCGCCGCATGGAACGGCGAGCTCGCCGAGGTTCCCGCCGAACCGGTCGCGCGGGTGGTCGACACCACCGGCGCCGGCGACCTGTTCGCGGCCGGGTTCCTGTTTGGCCATGTCCGCGGCGGCCCGGTTGCCGAATGCCTGCGAATCGGCGCGATTTGCGCGGCCGAGATCATTTCGCACTACGGCGCACGGCCCGAGGCCGATTTGAAAGCTTTGGTCGCAAATCGGCTCGCCTAAGCGGGGCGGAACGTGCTGGCTTCGCGGTGAAGCCCCGGATATCCGATTCGCCTTCCACAGACTTATCCACTAAACTCCCCGCATAAGCCGAGTCGCTGGTTGCCCGCCAAGTGACTGAAAAAAAGGGGACGCCGGGGCATGAACGTAGTCACTCCGATCGGAGGATTCGCGCCGCGCCGTGACGCTGTCATGGACGGTGAACTGGCGCGCGTGGTGGTTGCCGATGTTGCGGCGCGGCCACGCAGCCAGGCCCGGATCATCACCGTTGCCAACGAAAAGGGCGGGGTCGGCAAATCGACCGTCGCTTTCCATCTCGCGGTCGCCCTTGCCGATACCGGGCACAAGGTGCTGGGGATCGATCTCGATCGCCGCCAGCAGACCTTGACCCGCGCGCTGACCGCCCGCGCCGGAACCGCCAAACGGCTGGGCCTGCGCATGCCGCTGCCGCGTCAGGCGCTGCTGATGCAGCAATCGGGCGCGATGCTGTGCCAGGAAATTACCCGCGCCGGGTGGGACTGCGACTATGTGGTGATCGACGCAGCGGGACACGATGCACCGATCGCGCGGCGCGCCATCGCGCTGGCCGATATGCTGGTCACCCCGGTGAATTCCTCGTTCGTCGATCTTGACCTGCTCGGCCGGTTCCACCCTGCGACCAACCGCCTGCTAGGCCCCGGCTGCTTTGCGGCGATGGTTTGCGAACTGCGCACTGCGCGGCTTGAAGCGGGGCTTCCCGCGCTCGATTGGCTGGTGCTGCAGAACCGCAAACGCAGCGACAACAGCCGCAACCGCGGCAAGGTCGATCGCGCGCTGGGCCGGCTCGCCGCGCAGCTTGACTTCCGGCTGGGGTCGGGACTGGCTGAGCGGGTCGCCTACCGCGAACTGTTCCCGCTCGGCCTGACCCACATCGACTTGCGCCGGATTCCCGAATTCGCCCGTGCCAAAGTGGCAGTGGCGAGCGAGGTCATGCACCTGCTCGACGAGCTTGAGCTCGATTCCGAGGCTGACGGGTTGCTGGCCGGGGCGATGGCGCTGCCGGCGCGCGATCCGGCCTATTCATCCCATTTGGGATAGCGCAGGATCGGGCTTTGCCCGCGCAGGAAATCGCTTGGCAGGGTACCAGTCAACGCCTTGAAATCGCGAATGAAGTGCGGCTGATCGGAATAACCAGCTTCGTGCGCGAGTGTGGTCCACGAGGCATCGGGCTGCAACTGCTTGCGGTACACCGCGTGGCCGATCCGGCAGATCCGGGCATAGTGCTTGGGATTGACCCCGGTCAGTGCGCGGAACCGGCGCTGGAAATGGCGCAGCGAGAATCCCGCGGCATCGGCCAGGTCCTGGATCGGGATGTTACCGTTCAGCTGCCGCAACCGGATCGCTTCCCGCGCAACCGGATCGTCGCTGCGGCGGCCCTTTGCCAGCCCGAGCAGCCAGCCATTCAGCGGGGCCACCATCGCCTGCCAATCGGGTGCCGCCTGCAGGTGCGCAAGCAGGCCTTCGGGCAGGTCAAGCGCGACGAAGCTATCGACCAGCGCGACTGGATCGACGCCGAACAGCGCTCCCGCAGCAGCAGGTTGCAGCCGCGCCGAGACCGAGCGCATGGCAGCGGGGACCGCCATGTCATAGCTGTACTGGGAAAGCAGGCCGTAGAGACCAACAACCGGCGCCTGCACGCGGTTGCGGCTGACGTGATCACAAAGCTCAAGCCGTCCTTCCAGCACGATCTGGACAAAACAGTTGGGGCGGGCGGGCAGCATCCGCCGCTCTACCCCTTCGGGACCGGCGATCTCGCCGCCAAGATATCCGATCAGCCACGGCTCCAGTTCGGGGCAATTGCTGTCGAAAAGCGTAATCTGCACTCTGCGCCCCCATGCCCGACACCCGGGATCGAATTCTAGTCCCCGGCCTCGCGCGCCGCTTCGCGCCAGCCGATGTCGCTGCGGCAAAAGCCCTCGGGAAAGGCGATTGCGGCAACGGCGGCATAGGCGCGCTGCTGCGCTTGCCGGACATTGCGCCCCCGCGCCGTGACGTTGATCACGCGGCCGCCGCTGGCCACCAGCTGGCCATCTGCGATTGCGGTGCCAGCGTGGAACACCCGCGCTCCGGTTGCTTCGGCGGCCTCGATCCCGGCGATTGACCCGCCCTTGCGCGGGGTTTCAGGATAACCCTTGGCCGCCATCACCACGGTCAGCGCGGTGTCGTCCGAAAAGCGCGGGCTTGGCAGGGTGCCCAGCCGGTTCTCGGCCGTGGCCAGCAGCAGCTCGGCCAGATCGGCCTCAAGCCGCAGCATCAGCACCTGGCATTCGGGATCGCCGAACCGGGCGTTGTATTCGATCAGCTTGACCCCCTGGGGGGTGAGCATCAGCCCGGCGTAAAGCACGCCCGAATAGGGCATGCCTTCTTCAGCCATGGCCCGCACGGTCGGGACGACGATCCGCTCGAGCGCTTCGCCTTCCAGCAAGGGGGTCAGCACCGGCGCGGGGCTGTAGGCCCCCATCCCGCCGGTGTTGGGGCCGGTATCGCCTTCGCCGACCCGTTTGTGATCCTGCGCCGAGCCAAACGGAACCACGGTGTGGCCGTCGGTCAGCGCAAAGAAGCTCGCTTCCTCGCCTTCGAGGAACTCCTCGATCACCGCTTCGGCCCCGGCTGCGCCGAACCGGCCCGAGAAGATCTCGCGCACGGCGGCTTCCGCCTCGGCGCGGGACATGGCGACGGTCACGCCCTTGCCCGCGGCGAGGCCATCGGCCTTGATCACCACTGGAATGGTGAACCGATCAAGTGCAGCCAGCCCCTCGGCCTCGCTGGCGACGCGGACGAAATCGGCGGTGGGGATGGCGTGGCGCGCGCACAGCTCCTTGGTGAAGGCCTTGGACCCTTCGAGCTGGGCGGCAACCTTGCCCGGCCCGAACACCGGCACTCCGGCCCCGCGTAGGCTATCAGCCAGACCATCGACCAGCGGCGCCTCGGGGCCGATCACCACCAGGCCGATCCGCTGCGCCTCGCAGAAAGCCAGCACCGCAGCGTGGTCTGCCGCGTCCAATGTGACCAGCTCGGCGTGATGCGCTACTCCCGGATTGCCGGGGGACGCGAACAGTTTGGTGCACAGCCGGGATTGCGCCAGCTTCCACGCCAGCGCATGTTCGCGGCCGCCCGATCCCAGCAGCAGGATATTCATGGTCAGCCAGTCGCCCTTCGCAGATGAACCCGAATCCTCCGGGCTGGTAGCGAAGGACACTGCCGGGGACAACGCTGCTGCGCTTTCGGTCAGCGAGATTTCTGCGGCACTCAAGCGGGTGGTCGAAGATCGCTTCGGCTTCGTGCGGGTGCGCGGCGAATTGTCGGGGGTCAAGCGCGCCGCTTCGGGGCATCTTTACCTGGCGCTCAAGGATGAGAATGCGCGGCTCGACGCGGTGATGTGGCGCGGCACTGTCCAGCGGCTCAATTTCCAGCCCGAGGACGGGCTCGAAGTGATCGCCACCGGCAAGCTCACTACCTATCCCGGCCGCTCGAACTACCAGCTGGTGATCGAGCGGATGGAAGTGGCGGGCGAAGGCGCGTTGCTGGCGCTGCTGGCCAAGACCAAGGCGCGGCTTGAGGCTGAGGGGTTGTTCGCGTCCGAGCGCAAGCGGGCGCTGCCGTTCCTGCCGCAAGTGATCGGGGTAGTGACCTCGCCGACCGGGGCGGTGATCCGCGATATTCTCCACCGCCTCGCTGACCGCTTTCCCAGCCATGTCCTGGTCTGGCCGGTGCTGGTCCAGGGCCAGGGTGCAGCGGCCCAGATCGCGGGCGCATTGCGGGGGTTTGACGGGATCGTTGCGGGGGGATCGGTGCCGCGTCCCGATCTGGTGATCGTTGCGCGCGGCGGCGGCTCGATCGAGGACCTGTGGGCGTTTAACGAGGAAATCGTGGTCCGCGCGATCGCCGAGTGCTCGATCCCGGTGATTTCGGCGGTCGGGCATGAAACCGATACCACGCTGGCCGATTTCGCCGCCGATCTGCGCGCGCCGACCCCCACTGCCGCTGCCGAGCTGGCAGTGCCGGTGCGTGAGGAGCTGATCGCCCAGATCGCCGAACTGGCCCTGCGCCAGCGCCGCGCGGTGGTCCGCCCGGTGCAGCTCGGGCGCGAGCGGCTGGCGGCCCGCGCCGAGCGTTTGCCGCGCCCCGAGGCGCTGCTCAGCCCGCAGGTCCAGAAGCTCGACGAACAGGCCGAGCGCCTGCGCCGCGCGCTGGTGACCAGCACCCAGCTGGCGCGCGGCGAGCTGCAGCGGGTTGGCGGGCGGCTCTCGCTGCCCTTGCTCAAGGCGCGGCTGGAGCGCGCGAGTGATCGGCTGACCGCCGCAACCCGGCTGTTCGCCTCGCTCGATCCGGCGCGGGTGCTGGAGCGCGGCTATGTCCGGGTGACCGCGGCTGACGGGCGCACTCTGGTGAGCCGCGCCGCTGCGGCGGGCGAGGCGGCGCTGGCGCTGCATTTCCGCGACGGGGTGCTGGATGCGGTTCCGGCCGGTTCGGCCCCGTCCCGCGCCGCGCCCAAGCCCAAAGTGCCGCCGCCCGAACAGGGCAAATTGCTCTGAAGCCAATGCTGCGCTAAGCTGCCGCCATGCTGATGAACACCTCAGACCGCCCCGCCGCGCTGTTTTATCAGCCCAACGGCTTCCGCGTACTCAGCCCCGGCAATCACGTCGTCTGCGCGGTCAGCGGCGAGCCGATCGCGCTTGAGGCGCTGCGCTATTGGAGCGTTGAGCGCCAGGAGGCCTATGCCGGCGCCGAAATCGCAACCCGGCGCCTGCTGGGGCAGGGGTGAAGCGCGAGACGATCCTGCGCGCTAGCGCTTTGCGGTCTGGCGCTGGTCGCCGGGATCGCGGTGCTGCGCCCGGGATTGGTGGCCCACGCCTCCGAAGAGGCCGCCGCTTTCGCGCTCAAAGGTCAGCTGACCCAGGGTGGCTGGGCGCGCGGGGTGGCGCCCGGTGATGCCACTGCGCTCAGCTTCAACGGCCGCCGGGTGCCGCTGGCCGCAGACGGCGGGTTCTTCATCGCCTTCGACCGCGATTCGGGTGCGCGCGGCGAACTTCTGGCCGAGCTTGAGAGCGGCGAGAACGCCACGGGGTACCATCGCGATTGCCCCGCGCGCCTGGAACATCGAGCGCATTCCGATCGGGCCGCGCCCTGGCGCACCGCCCAACGAAGAGTATCGCCCGCCGCCGCGCTGGCGAGCTCGACCAGATCAATGCCGCGCGCCGCCGTGATCATGACATTGGCGGCTGGCGGCAGAAGTTCATCTGGCCGGTCTATGGGCGCATTTCCGGGCGGTTTGGTTCGCAGCGGATCTACAACGGCACCCCGGGCAGCTACCATTCCGGGGTCGACGTGGCCACCGGCGCCAGCGGCACGCCGTTTGTTGCCCCCGCCGACGGGGTGGTGACGCTGGCCGCGGGCAGCTCGTTCTCGCTCGAAGGACGGCTGTTGATGATCGACCACGGCATGGGCCTCAACAGCGCCTTCCTCCACGCCTCCAAACTGGCGGTCAAGGCGGGCGATGTGGTCCGCCAGGGCCAGTACATCGGCAACATCGGCATGACCGGGCGGGCTACGGGTCCGCATCTCCACTGGTCACTCAAATGGCGCGATGCGCGGCTCGATCCGCTGTTGTTTGCCGGGGGTATGGGCGCGCGCTAGCCGTGTCAGCCGCGTTGGCAGCGTCAGGCCGGGTACGCGCGATTTGCTTTGCCTCAACCCGCACCCAGCAGCGCCCCGTACCGGCATCCTTCGTAGCGCACATGCAGCGAACACCGCTTTCGTCAGGATTTCACCAATAGCTTGCAGCGAACTGAAACGCCGGTGCCGAAGCAAGATTCCCACAATCCTGGCAAGGGCCGGGTTATGAAATTTCAATGACGACCGTAAGCCGTTGAAATGTGAGCCGGGGCTGATCCGCAGCTGCTGTTGTAGAAACAACACACCCGGCGCGAAAATGCTGCGGAAGCGCGGCTAATCTTTTGCTTGCGCGGACCGCCTCGGCCATGGAGCGCTATCTATTTCGGTGAGTTGGCCCGTTCGCCAACGTCTGCCTTTGCGGGATCGGGCCGCCAAGGCTTGCCGGAATTGCTCAAATGGGCCGACCAGTCATGACTGGCGGTTGGCCTTGGAACAGAGGGACTGAACTGTGAAAAATAGCATCCTAACCATGATGAAGTTGGGTTCGGCGCCGGCGGTGCTCGGGCTTGCCATGATCGCAACCCCGGCCGCCGCGCAAGACGCGCAGGCCGAAGAAGATGCCGCATCCAGCGCAACGATCATCGTCACCGGCTCGATTCTGCGCCGTGCTGACAAAGAAACCCCTTCGCCTGTCACCACCGTTACGGTTGCAGAGCTTGACCAGCGCGGCGTCAGCACCATCCAGGATGGTCTGCAGATCCTTGCCGCCAACAACGGCCCGGCGCTGACCAACAGCTTCTCCGCCAACGGCGCGTTCGCGGCGGGCGCCTCGGCGCTGTCGCTGCGCGGCCTTTCCACCAACTCGTCGCTGGTTCTCTTCGACGGCTTGCGCGCCGCCTATTATCCGCTGGCCGATGACGGTTCGCGCAACTTCGTCGATCTCAACACCATCCCTGATGATGTTGTCGGCGGTTTCGAAGTGTTGCGCGATGGCGCCTCGTCGGCGTACGGCGCCGACGCGATTGCCGGTGTGGTCAATATCCAGACCAAGCGGCAGTTTGAAGGCTTTACGGCCCGCGCCGAAGCCGGGATTTCTTCGCGCGGTGACGCTGGCACCCAGCGGTTCAGCGCGACCATCGGCAAGGGCGATATCGAAGCTGACGGCTTCAACGCCTATATCAGCGGCTATTACTACAAGAGCAACGGCCTCAAGAATAGCGATCGCGGCTTCCCGTTCAACACAGACGATCAGACCACGATCTGCTTCGAAGGAACTTGCGGCCCTAACAATATCGTCCATGCCTCGACTGGCGCCGGCCCGTTCCTGGTGAGCACCGCTGCCAACTTTCTGGTCCGGCCTGGTGTAGCCAATGCCAACGGTACCTTTACCGCCGCGGCGGGTTCGATCTGGCAGAATCTCAGTGGTTGCGGGGTCGGTACGCCGTACACCTTGACTGCTGCCGAAGCCGCTGGCTCAACTGCTCCGGCAACCGTGTGCCAGTACGACTACACCAAACTCTACAACGTCATTTCGCCTGATATCGAACGCTGGGGCGGTTCGGCCAAGTTCACGGTAAAGCTTGGCGAAACCACTGAGGGCTACCTTCAGGTGAACTTCATCCAGAGCAAGGTGAATTACACCGGCTTCCCGGCATCGATGTTTGCCAATGCCAACACCGGCATCCAGTTTCCACGGTTCAGCACATCGACGGCGTTCAACGGCGCGAATGCGGTGGGTTCTTTCGTCGGCTTTCTGCCAGTGTGGGTTTGCCCCGAACGCGTGAACTGCGTGGCCTCGCCCAATCGTGTGCTCAACCCCAACAACCCGTTCGCGGGTGCTGGTCAGGAAGCACGGATCATCGGCCGCGATCAGGTCACTGGTGAGGTTACCTACAACGAAACCCGCAACCGCGCTTATCGCGCTGCGTTTGGCGTTAGCGGCAACCTGTTCGATAACGTCACGTACGATATCGGCGGAACGGTGATGCACACTGATCTGAACCGCACGACCGATGGTTATGTCTATATCCAGAACCTGCTCAATGTGATCAACGACGGCACCTACAACTTCGTCAATCCGGCTGCCAATACCCAAGCGGTGCGCGACTACCTGACCCCGGTCAACAAGACCGGCGCCAGCTCTGATCTCGTGCAGTTCCAGGCGGTCTTCGGCGCCAAGCTGGCCGATCTGCCCGGTGGGCCGCTGCAGTTGGGTGTCGGCGGCACGGTGTTCTACGAAGCGGTCGATGCGCCCAGCGCCAACGATGACTACAACGGCCCGACCCAGCGGTACTTCACGCTCAACGCGTTCGGTACCTCGGGCAGCCGTACGGTCAGCGCGGCGTTCTTCGAACTTGAAGCGCCGATCATCGAACAGGTGACGCTCAACGCCTCAGGCCGTTACGATCACTACTCCAGCGGGCAGAGCAACTTTTCGCCCAAGCTCGGCGTGAAGTTCACTCCGATCCGCGAAGTGGTGCTGCGCGGCACCTGGTCGAAGGGCTTCCGTATCCCTAGCTTCGCCGAAGCCAACGCTCTGCCGACCACCGGTTTCGTCAGCAACACCTCCGGGTTGTTCAACGATGCCTTCCTGGCCCAGTATGGTTGCACCGTCGCAACCTTCGCCACTTGCCCGGTCTATATCCGTTCGGGCAGCTACGGCCAGACCACGCTTGCCAGCCCCAACCTCGACCCCGAAAAGTCGCGGAGCTTTACCGCCGGGATCTTTGTCGAGCCGATGCGCAACGTTTCGTTCTCGATCGACTACTATGACATCAAGAAGACCGACGCGATCACCCAGCCGAGCAATTCGCCTGCGCTGGATGCTTACTACACGGGGCAGCCCATTCCCGCTGGCTACACAGTCATCGCGGATGCGCCCGATCCCAACTTCCCGCTGGCCACCCCGCGCGTTGCCTTTGTCCAGGCGCAGTTGATCAATGCCAACACGGTTAGGGTCAAGGGCTTGGATTTTGGCGCCAACGTGAAATTTGACCTGACCGATAACATCGCCTTCAGCTCATCTCTCGACGCCAGCTACATCCTGAAGCTTGAGACGGTGTTCCCCGACGGGACGGTCGAACGTTACGACGGGACGCTTGGCAACTTCAACCTGACCGCTGGTTCGGGCACTCCCAAGTGGAAGGGTACCTGGCGCAACACCGTTGAAGTGGGCCAGTTCGCGCTGACCGGTACCGCCAACTTCTACGGCGGGTATGACCTGTCGGCGCAGGACCAGGGTACCGGCTACAAGGACTGCGGCCTGAGCTCGGGCTACACCCCGTGCCGCGTTCCGAACTATGTGACCTTCGATCTCAACGCCACGGTCAAGATCAATGACAAGTTCACGCTGTACGCGAACATGCTCAATGCCTTTGATAACCTGCCGCCGATCGATCACGTCACTTACGGCTCGCACCTCTACAACCCGGTTCAGGGTGGTAACGGCATTCTCGGCCGCTACTTCAAGGCCGGAGCCAAGGTCAACTTCTGACCTGGCGCCAAGTGTAAGCAAATCTGGGGCGGCTCCGCTGGAGCCGCCCCATTTTTTTGACAACTGAACCCTTCCAAAGCACAGCAACGCTGGATCACCGGGCGAACGGGTGACTGCCGCAGAGAGGGCGCCGTACCACCGACACATGGCTGACCGAACGATCCCAACAACCAGGCGCCGTCTGCTTGCTCTTCTGCTGGTGCTGACATTCGCGCCCAGCACCTGGCTGCGATCGCCCGCACCGCCGCCCAATCTTGATCAGGCGATGACCATTGCCCCGCTTGCCACTGGTACGCGGCGCCTCGGGCCGTTCCAAGTGGCGGGCGCCTGGCTGCTGACCAGCCGCAACAGCCGCTTCGGCAGCTATTCGGCGCTAGTTGCGCCTGCGCCGGGGCGGCTGCTGGCGTTCAGCGATCGCGGCGATTTCGTCGAATTTGGCGAGCCTGGAGGCGATTTCCTGCCGGTCCGGATTGCCCGAATTCCCAGCACTCCGCGCAATCCCAGCCGCTACCGCGATGTCGAGGCAGCGACGCGCGATCCGGTTACCGGCCAGATTTACCTGGCACTCGAAGGGTACAATACGATCGTGCGGCACGGCCCCGATCTGGCCCAGCAAGCAGTGCACAGGGTGCCGGGGATGCAGCATTGGCGCGACAACACCGGGCCCGAGGCGATGGTCCGGCTGGCCGACGGGCGATTTGTGATTCTGTGTGAATGCACCGGCGGCTGGCAGTCTGGCAGCAATCACCCGGCGCTGCTGCTCGGCACTGGCCGGGCCGGGGCGGGCGCGGATGCAGCGTTCAATTTTGCCGGAGCCGACGGCTTTCGCCCGACCGATATGGCTGAGTTGCCCGATGGCCGGGTGCTGGTGCTGATGCGCCGCCTGACCTGGCCGATGCCGCCGCGCTTCACCGCCAAGCTGTTGCTCGCCGACCCGGCCGAAATCACCCCGGGTGGGATCTGGCGCGGGATCGAACTGGCGCAGCTGACCGCGCCGCTGCCGGTCGACAACTTCGAGGCGCTGACGGTCTCGCCAGGTGAGGAAGGACAGCTCGTGGTGTGGTTGCTGAGCGACGACAATCAGGCGCTGACCCAGCGCACACTGCTGTTGAAGCTGAACTTGTCCCTCGCCGATCTGCCTCCAAAACAAAAGGCGCCCGGAACCCCGGACGCCCCTCGTTAAGGCTGGCGCTGGATCAAGCGGCCTGCTGCTGCTTCCTCAGCTCGCGCTTGACCTTGAGGGCATTGCCCGAGAGCTTTTCGTCCGAGGTCTTGAGCAGCCAGTTGTCGAGCCCGCCGACGTGCTCGACCGAACGCAGCCCATGGGTCGAAACCCGGAACTTGAAGCTGCGGTCCAGCCCTTCGGACATCAGCGTGACGTTCTGCAGGTTGGGCAGAAACACCCGCTTGGTCTTGTTGTTGGCGTGGCTGACGTTGTGGCCAACCTGGCGGCTCTTGCCGGTCAGTTCGCAGATACGGGACATGGTGCTTCTCACCTGAAATTGCACGGCCAACGCCGGGGAAGGCGCGCGCATAGCGATTCACACTTGCGGGGTCAAGGTATTGCGGCCAGTCCCGCAGAAATGAGCCGTTGGCCCCTTCCCGAACCGATGCAATTGGCGCTGGAGCACGCCCGCGTCGGCGCGTCGGAAGGAGAAGTGCCGATTGGCGCGGTGGTGGTCAAGGATGGCGCGGTGATTGCCAGCGCGCACAACGCCCCGCGCGGGCTCCTCGATCCCACCGCCCATGCCGAGGTGCTGGCGATTCGCGAGGCGGCGCGTGTGCTCGGCAACGAACGGCTCGAGGGCTGCGAGCTGTGGGTCACACTCGAACCTTGCGCGATGTGTGCCGGAGCGGTCACCCATGCCCGCATCGCCCGGCTCTATTACGCTGCGAGCGACCCCAAAGGCGGCGCGGTCGAACACGGCGCGCGGGTGTTCGAACAGCCGCAGTGCCTGCACCGGCCCGAGGTCTATTCGGGGATGGGCGAGGCGGAGGCGAGTGTGCTGTTGCGGGACTTCTTTCGCGAGCGGCGCTAAAACCCGATTGACTCGTTAGAGCAACGCTCTAGTTTTGGCGGGTGCGGCAGCAATGCTGTATAGCCCCCGCCGGTGTTGCGACCCGATCGGCGGGGGTCTTCATAGCTACAGTCCGCGCCAGATCTTGATCGGCGTTGTATCGCGTGGCCCGAAAGTGCGCTTGTCGCAAGGCGCAGGCATGAAGTCCTTGTTGTAGCAAAGATGCACTTCGCGCAGCCAGCCGCCATTGCTGGCGCGGATGCCCACCGATTTCAGCGGAAACGCCGGATTGCGCGCGGTAAAAGCACGGCGCAGGTCGCCAGCGGTGAGCAGTTCCTGGCGCGAGAGCCGGTCAGCATCGGGTAGGCGTAGCGCGCCCCACAGAATGCCGCTGGCCTTGTAATAGGCCGCCGGGGTGGGCGACATGCATGAGCCGTGCTTGGCCCATTCGTGCTCGATCAGCCACGGCACCGGGGTCATGCACAGATTGGCCTTGATATCTGCCGCGCTCGGCCGCGGCTGGAGCGCGCACCACTGCGGCGGCGGGCCGCTCCTGGCTTCGGGCCAGAGTCCGTGGAGAACAAAACCGAAGCGGCCGATCTTGCCATTGCACTGGTAATTGTCCGGATCCTTGGCGCGGTTGCCCCGGCAGAACTCGGGCGACCACGATACCGCCAGCACATAGCCGCCGATCGCGCTGTGCCGGCTCGGCCCGTCGGGTCGCGCCCGTTCCGGCAAGGCGACTTTGGGCGGGACGCGGCACTGGTAGGCCTGGGCCAGCGCCGGGGTGGGGAGGGTGACGGCCAGGAAAGCGGGGCAACCAGACGCATTTAGCTGAAAATATGCTCGGATCGACTGGAGACACCGCGCCCCGCCCTTTCTGGAAAGCCAGGACTTTGCATGGAACGAAACAGGAAGGTTGATGCGATCGACAATCATGCAGGCGACGCTTATTGCCATGACAAAGATCAGCGACATGATCCTTACGCGACGCTTCGGGGAAGGTCCAAGGATCAGCGAAAGCAAGCTGATCACTGATCAGCACGAGACAGGATCCACTTGGCGATGTTGCTTGCCCGGCGCGAGATGAGGAACCAAAGCAACAGCGGCAATTAACCATGCTCGAACAAAGCCACCGCGAAGGCAAAGCCGGACCTCCGATAGCCCAAGATCAGCCGCATCTTGCTCGATCAAAGCGAAGCTGTCCTCAAAAGTCATCAGCCATCATTGAGCAGGGAAAGCGCTATAGAGCCGAATAAGAACCGCTCGAACATTTTGATTGAAACGAGTCGCACAAAACTTCTCCCAACGCTACGTACCGACTAGCACGGCTGAAAGCCATGGGTGCTGCAAACGCTTCTATAGCGGTGTGAAATCCAGCCCGATGTCCGCCGCCGGGGCACTTTGGGTGAGGCGGCCGACCGAGACGTAAGTGACCCCGGTTGCAGCGATCGCGGCGATGGTGTCGAGGCGGACCCCGCCTGAGGCTTCGCACGGCACCCGCTCGGCGATCAGCGCCACCGCCTCGCGCAGCTCCGCTACATTCATGTTGTCGAGCAGCATGTGGCTTGCCCCGGCTGCCGAGAGCCGGTTCGATCTGTTCGATCCGGTCGACCTCGCAGATGATGTCCTTGACCCCGGCGTCGCGGGCGCGGCGCACCGCCTCGCCGACCCCGCCGGCGACGAGCACATGGTTGTCCTTGATCATCGCCGCGTCCCACAGCCCCATGCCGGTGGTTCTTCGCCCCGCCCATCCGGGTCGCGTACTTCTCAAGGTGGCGCAGGCCGGGGATGGTCTTGCGGGTATCGAGCAAGGTCGCGTGGCCCTGCATCGCATCGACATAGGCCCGCGTCATCGTGGCGATGCCCGACAAGTGCTGCACTGTGTTGAGCGCCGAACGCTCGGCGGTGAGCATGGCGCGGGCATTGCCACTGAGGCGCATCAGGTCGCTCCCGGCCGGCACACTTGCGCCCTCTTCGACCAACACCTCGATCTCCATCCTGGGATCGAGCGCACGGAAGAACGCCGCAGCAATCGGCAGCCCCGCAACCACGATGCCATCGCGGCTGTCCATCACGCCCGAGAACCGCATGTCGGCTGGGATCACGCTCTCGCTGGTAACGTCATGCCCGCCGCCGGGCAGGCCCAACCCAAGATCCTCGTCGAGCGTAGCGCGAACGAATTGGGCGAGGTCAAATCCCTCGATCTGCCAGCCCCCCATGCCCAGCCTCAGTGCACGAATCGCGCGACCACATCGCGGTAGCTGCGCGAAACCTTCACATCCGCACCGCTTTCCAGCACCAGGAAGCATTCGCCGTTGGTGTGCGGCTTGACCTGGCGGACCTGGTTGAGGTTGACGATCCAGCTGCGGTGGACCCGCTGGAACACGCGCGGGTCAAGCCGGCGTTCGAGGTCCTTCATGGTTTCACGCAGGATCAGGCTGTTGTCGGCGGTGTAGATGCACATGTAGTCGCCTGCCGCCTCGATCCGCTCGATCGAATCGACATCGACCCGGAAGATCTGGCCGCGATCCTTGATGTTGATCAGCTTTTCATAGCGCGCGGCGTGCTCGGGCTCGTCGGGCATCGCCTCGATCGCATCGGGGGCAACCTCGGCAAGCACCGACTTGAGCTTCTCGGCCTCTTCGGCAGCATTCTTTTCGGACAGGCGGGTGCGGACCCGTTCCATCGTGTCGGCGAGCTTGTCTTCGTCGACCGGCTTCATCAGGTAATTGACCGCATTAGCCTCAAACGCGCGGACCGCGTGTTCCTGATAGGCGGTGACGAAGACGATCAGCGGTGGTTCGATCTCCATTACCCCCTTGACCACCGAGAACCCGTCGAATCCGGGCATCTGGATATCGAGGAAGACCAGATCGGGTTTTTCGGTCTTGATCTTGCGGATCGCCTCGCGGCCGTTGGCGCAGGTGTCGATAATCTCAACGTCGGGGTACTTGTCGAGCCGCAGCTGGAGACCCTGGATCGCGAGCTTTTCGTCATCGACGATAATGGTGCGGATGGTCATGGGGTTTGAAACTCAGCCGGCCAGCGCCGGACGTTTGTCGGAAAGGGAAGCCGGCGCAGACACTTCGCGCCGTTCGAACGGCAATTCGATCAGGACCGCAAAGCCGCCTTCGGCCGGCTCCATCGTTTCAAACCGGTGATCCTCGCCGTAAGCCTGGGCCAGGCGATCGCGGATGTTCGCCAGCCCCACTCCGGTGGATACGGGTTCGCCGCCATCGAATGTCACGCCGGCGAACCTGTTGGAAGCGCTGCCCGATTGCAACCCCGGCCCGGTGTCGGAGACGGTGATGCGAAGGTTTGGGCCGACGAGTTGCGCGGCGATGGTGATTTCGGCGCCGGCTTCCTGCGGGCCGACCGCATATTTGATCGCGTTCTCGACCAGCGGCTGGAGTAGCAGCGAGGGCAGCAGCGCGGTTTCGGTGACCGGATCGATCCGGAAGCTGGTGCGCAGCCGTTCTTCAAAGCGCATCCGCTCGATCTCAAGGTAGAGCTTCAGCGTCTCAACCTCCTGTGCGACGGTGACGCGGCCGGTGGGCTCGTTGACCAGGGTATAGCGCAGGAACGAGGACAGCCGACTGAGCATGGCATTGGCCGGCTCGGTCTGCTTGAGCAGCACCAGCGTCGAGATCGAATTCAAAGTGTTGAACAGGAAATGCGGGTTGAGCTGATAGCGCAGCATTGCCAGCTGGGCCTGGGTCGCCTGGGTTTCCAGACGCAGCATCTGATCGTTCTGCTCTTCGATCTGGAGGAAGAAGTTGACCATGTAATAGAGCGCGGTCCAGGCGCCCAGCAGCGTCCCGTCCAAGTAGAACAGTCCGAGGATGCGCTGGGCAAAGCCGGTGGCGGCATCGCCCGCGTAAAGCCCGTTCACCCAGGCATCGATGAAGGCATAGAGCGCCACCGCAAACGGAAAGATCACCGAAGTGACCCCCCAGGTGACGATCGGGCGGCGGTTGATCAGCTGGCGGTAGATCACCGAGAGGATCAGCGTGATCGACATGCCGGTAACGGTCGAGATCAGCACCAGCACCAGGAACGACAGCGGCAGGCCGTTGGCGATCCCCGACATGGTGCGCAGCAGCATCGCCCCGCCCCAACCGGCCGCCTGAAGGTGCCAGAAGGCGCGGTTCTTATTGGCGAAGAACGGGGTAGGGCGAAAGGGCAGCACGGCCATGGTGCCGCTATCCTAGCAGAAACCAGCGCGGGCGCGCGAGTTCTTTACGCGCCTTGTTCCTCGGCGATCGCCTTGGCCAGCGCATCCTTGCCGACCGCGCCGGTCAGCAGCTGCTCGCCGACCACCCAGGCCGGGGTGCCTTCCAGCCGCAGGTCGCGGGCATGGGCAAGGTTGGACTCGATCTCGGCCTTGGCCTGGGGACCTGCCGCGAACCGCCGTGCGCGCTCAAGATCAAGTCCGGCGGCGCGGGCGGCGCTCTCGATGCTGGCAGGATCGGTGCGTCCAGCGGCGAACATCGCGTCATGGAAAGCCGCATAGCGGCCCTGCTCGGCGGCGGCGAGGCCCCAGCGCGCGGCATCGGGGCTGGTCGGGGCGATGATCGGCAGCTCGCGGATCACCACCTTGAGATCGGGGTTTTCCTTGATCAACGCTTCGACATCGGCAATGCTCGAACGACAGAAGGTGCAGGCGAAGTCGGTGAATTCGACCAATGTGACCTTGCCTTCAGGGTTGCCCAGCACTGCGCCGGGAAACGGTTCGAAGATTGCGTCGCTGGAGCCGGCTACCTGCTTGGCGTTTTCCTTGGCGCGCAGCTTCTCGATCGCTTCGGGCAGGATTTCCGGGTTGGCGAGGATGTACTCGCGCACCACCTGCTCCACCTCGGTGCGGTTGAGCGAGCTGCCGCGGCTCTTCTCGAACAGCCAGCCGCCGCCGGCCCCAGCTGCCAGCAGGACAATTCCGCCCAAAGTCAGGGCCAGGGTCGAACGGAAGGTGCGATCGGTCATAGTGGTTTGCGCTAGCGACGTTTCTCTTGCCGTTCAATCGCCGCGCGCGATTGCATGGCGATGTCCTGGGCGCGCAGCCAGTCGGGCGTGCCTTTGGGCAGACCGGCTTCGGCGAATTCGGCGCTACGCAGGGCCTGTGGAAAATCGAGCACCAACACCTGCTGTTCGGCGCTGGCCAGCCGCGCCCGCGCGGTATCGCCCTTGTGGCCGTAAACCACGCCCAGCTGGTACCAGGCAAAGGGATTGTCGCGATCGCGCGCCACTGCGGCCTTGAGCACCCGCTCGGCCTCGGGCAGCAGTGCCGGGTCTTCGCTGGCGATCAGGGCATGGCTGAAAGTGGTGGCGATCAGCGGCTGGTTTGCGGTCAGATCGGTGGCGCGGCGCAGCGGCGCCAGGGCTTCCCTGGGGCGCCCCGCTTCCAGCAGGATCTGGCCCTTCAGCTCCAGAAAGAACGGATCGTCGGGCGATTGACTAAGCAGCGTGTCAGCCTCGACCATCGCCTTGTCGAGGTAGGCGTCCTTGTGCCAGGCATAGGCCCGGGCATAGCGCGCGGGCACCGCCGTCATGGTTTCGGGAAAGACCTGGAAGGTGCGTTTGGGTTCCTGCATATAGCCAAGCAGCTTGGCCTTGACCCGTTGGAAGCGCGCCTCCAGCGCTGGATCGGCGGGCCGATCCCAGGCCGGGTCGGCCTGGTAGGTATCCTGCAGCGTGGCGATGCGATCACCGGTGAACGGGTGGGTGCGGTAGAATTCGCTGTCGAGCGTGCGGGTATAGCCATAGCGGAACTCAAGGTTCTGCAGCTTCTTGAAGAACGCGATCGAACCGCGCCCGGAAATCCCGGCCTTGGACAGAAAACTTGCCCCGGCAGCATCGGCGCTGGCTTCCTGCCCGCGGGTAAAGGCCAGGAACTTGCCCAGCGCAGCCTGTTGGCCCGCCATCACTACGCCCAGCGCGGCATCGCCAGCGCCGGCCGCTGCGGCCAGGCCGCCAAGCAGCAACGAAAGGATCGAGATCCCGGTGGCGGCCTTCGAGCCGCCGTTGCTGATCACGTGGCCGCCGGTAATGTGGCCCAGCTCGTGGGCGATCACGCCCTGTACTTCCTCGGCGCTGGAGGCCGCCTCGATCAGCCCGGAGTGAATGTACACCGCCTGACCCCCGGCAACGAACGCGTTGAGCGAACTGTCGCCGATCAGCACCACATCGACATTGCGCGGATCGAGCCCGGCAGCGCGGACCAGCGGCCCGGACATTTCGCGCAGCAACATCTCGGTTTCAGCATCGCGCAGGATCGACTGCGCCATGGCCGGCTGGATCACCAGGCCAAGCGCAGCCAGCATGGTCAGACAGCGGGCGGTGAGGCGGGAAAAAGCGCGCATTGGCTGTATCCTAGCTGTCCGGCGCATGAACGGGCGCTGAAGGCGAGGGTTGCACAAGGGTTCGCGCGGCCAGGAAAGCCAGCACCGGATCCAGCACCCGGCGATCACGGCTGAACGGCGCGGCAAGTTTCATCGCGGTGCCGGAATGATCGACTTCGGCCAGCACAACCGGCTGGGTCTGGGCGCCGGCCTCGCTCAAGGCCTTGGCCAGCGCGCGGCTGTTACGGGGCTTGACGGTGATGTCGCTATCGCCGGTCAGCAGCAGCATTGGCGGCGCGTCGCCGCGGACGAAGGCAATCGGCTGGGTCAGATGAGCATCGGGGAAGTGGCCAAAGGCGTTGCGCGCCGAATCCGAAGTCCAGGGATAGAAGTCGTAGGGGCCGGACAAGCCGACCACGCCCTTGATAAAGCCGTCTTCCACTCCGGCGCGGCCCAGCCATTGCCGCTCAAGCCCGAGCATCGCGGCGATATAGGCGCCGGCCGAATGGCCCATGATGACAACCCGGGCCGGATCGCCGCCCTGCTCGGCAGCGTGATCGCGAGTCCAGGCCAGTGCCGCGGCACCATCTTCCAGCATCGCCGGATAGCGCCCCTCGGGGACCAGCCGGTAGCCGGGCAGGATCACGACATAACCGGCGCGGGCAAATGTTCTTCCAACGAAGTGGTAGTCGTCAGGCTCTCCGAACCGCCAGCTGCCGCCGTGGAAAAATACCAGCACCGGGCGCGGTTCGGCGGCGGGCTGATCGGGCACGATCACAGCGATCCGCTGCGCTGGATCGGTCCCATAGCGGCCACCGGTCAGCGCGACCCGATAGCCTTCGCCGCCGCCAACCCGGCGATCGACCCAATCGAGCAGCGCTACCGCGTTGTTCGCCAGGGCATAGCGCCAAGCGCCATAAAGCGCCGCCGCGAGCAGCGCGGCAATGATCAGAAACCAACCCATCCAGCCAATCCGTTTGGTCATGGCCCGCTTCCTAGCGAACAAAGGTGAGGGGCGCCAATCCTGCGAAGGATTGCCGCCCATTCTCTGCCATTCAGCCTGGAATTAGGAAAGAATCTTGCGCGCCGCGCGTTCGAGCAGCGCTGCGTCATCACTGACTTCGCCGAGCACGACGACTTCGCCCGAGGGCAAGCGGCGCGCCACCAGCAGGGTGAATTCGCTGCCTTCGGCCGAAACAGCCTCCAGCGACATATGGTCAAGCTTGCGCAGTTTGCGGGCCAGCGCCTCGCGCGGGGTATCGCGCACGACTGCGGGTTTGCCGCTTTCCTCGCGTTTCAACCGGCGCTCTTCGCTGACCACACCCTTGAGCCCGCCGGGGGCCTTGGTGAGGTGCTCGGCCAATGTTCCGGGTTCGAGTCCAAGCCGCTGTGCATGGCTCAGGGCCGAGGCGAACTCGGCCAGCCGGGTTTTGTCGTAGTCAGCGCCAAACACCAGTTTGACCAGTGGGGTTAGCGGGGCGCGATCTTGTGCGGTCAGTCCGGAATCGGCGAGCAGCTCGGCGAATTCCTCAGGCTGCTGCGCGGCGGCGAGCGAGAAATCGTAAGCCCGGCCAACCGCAGCATAGAGCGCCTGACGGGTTCGGTCTTCCGATCCGCGGGCAGCCTCGGCCAGTTCGCGCGCCGAGGCGAGCCAGTCGGCCAGACCCATTTCGGCGGGGTCGTCGGCCAAAGCGGCGAATTCATCCGCGGAGTCGGGTTCAGCAGAAAAGCTCAGCGAAGCAAGGTCGAGCGGCGCCCGCCCGGAAGGTTCTGAAACGTCGAACCCCGGTTCGGGCAGCGCCGCCTCGAGATCGACGGGATCGGCGAGGTCTGCCAGGTCGAGCACGTCGTCCGCCTCGGCGAATTCGCTATCGAGTTCGAGTACGTCCTCTTCGGCTTCGACTGCCGCGGCTTCGACTTCGAGGTCGAGCACATCGTCTTCGTCGGACTCGTCAAGCTTGGCGGCCAGATCGCTCTGGAATGCCAGCCCAGTGTTCGGGCCGTCGGCCCAATCGGTCAACGCGTCGTCGCGGCGCGGCTCGGTCTGGACATCGAGCGCGGTGTCAATTTCTTGCAGCAATTCATCGGTGGTCTGCTGGTCGGCCAGTTCTTTCCAGTTGATCACCCCGTAGATGAAGTCGATGGTATCATCGTCACTCGAGAACGGCAGCAGGATCCCGCGATAGAGGATGCTCTTGTCGCGCTGGTTGAGAAATTCGGCCTCGAACCCGATTGGTGCCTGGTTGGCGAGGATCTGCATGTAGTGATCGGTGATCCGCGACAGCAGCGAACGGCTGGGTACGTCGGCCAGCGCTGCGATCTGGTCATGCGTGCCGCATTCCACCGCAAGCTGATCGCCAAGGAACTGGATCGAGGGGTTCTCGATCCCGCCGGTGAAGTCGAGCAACACCGAATAGGGACCGAAATCGGGCAGTGCTGTGGGATCGAGGTCTTCGATCGAGGGGAAATTGCGATTGTCGAGCAGGCTTGCCCAATGGTTGTAAGCGCGCACCTGCATGCGCCGCTCATCCTGGCCAACCGGGCTCGGCGGCGGCTCGTTGACGGCTTCATCCTCGGCGGAATCGAAGGCGGCATGGTCCTCGCCGCCGTCGAGCCGATCAATGAAATTACCGCGATACGTATCCATTTGGGTTCCCCGCAAGTCCCATTCACAGCGGGTTTTGGCGCAACATGGTAAACTTACCGTTAAGTTGCGCGGGAAAGGTCAGACCACGATGCGGCCCTCGTCGCGGGTCGGCATTGGCGTCAGCCAGCGCAGCAACGGCAAGGTAGCCAGCAGCAGCAGTGCGGCTGCGCGGATCGCCAGCGGCAGGCCAGCCAGGTCAGAAACCAGACCCCAGCACCAGGCCCCCAGCGCCAGCCCGCCAAAGGTCACCGCCTGATAGATTGACATGCACCGCCCCAGCATCGCCTCGGGCGAGCGCAGCTGCACGGCGACGTTGATGCTGGTCCACGTTGCCACCCAGCCCCCGCCGCAAAGCGCCGCAGCGACAATTGCGGGACCCAGCGTGGTGGCTGCCGCCAGTGGCAGCATCGCCAGCGCAAATACTGCAGTTGCGGCAGAAACCACCGCTTCGCTGCCCCAGCGCCGCCGGGCCGGGGCTACCCACAGCGCGGTCAGGATCGAGCCGAGCCCGAACGCGCCGAACACCAGGCCATAGTCGGTTGCATCGCCGCCGATCTGCTCGCGCACCACCAGCGGCAGCAGCGCATAGGCAGCAGCCGCGCCAAACCCGAACACCGCGCCGCGCACCAGCGCCCTTCGCACCGGGCTCGAACGCGCGCAAAAGGCGATCCCTTCGCGGATCGCGGGGAGAATCGGCAGACGCACCCGAGCGGGCACTTCGGTTTGCCAGCGCAGCAACACCACGATCAGGGCGAGATAGCTGCAGGTGTTGAGGGCAAAGGCCGCCGCCGGGCCGGTGAGCGAGATCAGCAGACCGCCCAGCGCCGGCCCAACGCTGCGCGCCAGATTGAAGGCAATGGCATTGATCGAAATCGCTTGGGTCAGCGCTTGAGGTCCGACCTGAAGCCGCACCGAGGCCTGCCAGGCCGGACTGTTGAGCGCTGTGCCGCAGCCCACCGCCAGGGTTAGCGCGAGCAGCGAGAGCGGGCCGATCTGTCCGGCCCAGGTCATGACGGCGAGCAGGGCCGAAGCGCCAAGCATGACGAACTGCGCGGCCAGCATGACTTTGCGGCGGTCGTAGTTGTCAGCGATCACTCCGGCGAACAGGCCAAGCAGCATGATCGGCAACGAGGCTGAGACCTGAACCAGTGCAACCAGCTGGTGCGATGGGGTCAGCTCAGTCATCAGCCAGGCCGCGGCGACCGACTGGATCATCGCCCCAAGGTTAGAGGCGAGGTTGGCGGTCCAGATCGCGCGGAACGCCGGATAGGCGAACGGCGCGAACACCGAGCCCGACGCTGCTTGCGGGTCGGCCGGGGCGGGAGTGGTGCTCACACCCCGGCGTTAGGCCCGCGATTTGGGCGGGGCAAGCCCCTAGCCCGGGCGGCGCTGGCCCTTGTTGAACGGGCGACCGCCGCCACCACCGTGACGCGATTGGGCCGAGCGCTCGCCATCGCGGCGGGGCTGGGCCGAACGCTCACCGTCACGGCGCGGCTGCGCAGCACGCTCGCCCTCGCGCCATTCGCGGCGCGGCGCGGCGGCGGCATCGCGGGCCGGCTGCGGTCGGGCCGGACGCTCGCCGGTATCGGCGTGCAGCGGGTTGAACACCGGGCCACGCGGCGCGGCAGCGCGGTCGATCCGGTGATGTGCGTCGCGCGAGCGGCCGTCGCGGCCCTGACCACCGGGGCTTTGATTGCCGTTGCGACGGGGGCCGCCCCGGCCCTGACCACCCGGACCGCCGCGCCCGCGGGCATCGCGCTCGTCGCGGCGCGCGTCCTGGGCCATTTCGGCGGGCTTGCGGCTGGGCAGCGGCAGCCGCGAGGCTTCCTTCTGGAAGTCCTCGGGCAGGCTCTGCGGCATCAGCTTGATCCCGGTCAGCTTCTCGATGTCGCGCAGATAGGGCTTTTCATCGGGGGCGACGAAGCTGATCGCGATCCCGTCCGCCCCGGCCCGCGCCGTCCGCCCGATGCGGTGGACGTACTGCTCGGCGACATTGGGCATCTCGAAGTTGAACACGTGGCTGACGCCGGTCACGTCGATGCCTCTTGCCGCGATATCGGTGGCGACCAGCACCGGGGTCGAACCCTTGCGGAACGCGAGCAATGCGGCGGTGCGCTGGGCCTGGCTCTTGTTGCCGTGGATTGCCGCGGCATTGACCCCGGCGGAGTTGAGGTGGCGGACCACGCGGTCGGCGCCGTGCTTGGTCCGGGTGAACACCAGCGCGCGTTCGACCTTGCCGTCGGCCAGACCGCCGCGCAGGCTGAGGCTGAGCAGCGCCTGTTTTTCGGACTGGTTGATATGGGTGACGAACTGGTCGACCCGCTCGGCAGTCGATGCCTGCGGAGTCACTTCGGCGCGCACCGGGTTGGTGATGAACTGCTTGCCAAGCTCGGCAATCGCCTTGGGCATGGTCGCCGAGAAGAACAGGCTCTGACGCTCCTTGGGGAGCATGTTGGCGACCCGCTTGAGCGGTACGATAAAGCCCAGATCCATCATCTGGTCGGCTTCGTCGAGCACGAAGATCTCGACATGGCGCAGCGTCAACGCGCGCTGCTCGATCAGGTCAAGCAGGCGGCCGGGGGTGGCGACCAGCACATCGGTGCCGCCAACCAGCGCGCGGGCCTGCTTGCCGACGGGAAGCCCGCCGAACACGCATTGGACGTTGAGATCGAGGTACTTGGCATAGCCGCGCATGTTCTCGGCGATCTGCGCGGCAAGCTCACGCGTGGGCGAGAGCACCAGCATCCGGCAACCGGCGTTCTGGCGCGGTTTGGGATCGGCGGCGAGGCGGTGGAGCGAAGGCAGCGCGAAGGCCGCGGTCTTGCCGGTCCCGGTCTGGGCAATACCCAGCAAGTCGCGGCCCTGCAGCAGCGCGGGGATCGCCTGCTTCTGGATCGGGGTGGGATCGGCATAGCCCTTGGTCTCAAGCGCACGCAACAGCGGCTCGGCCAGGCCAAGGTCAGAAAAATAAGACATGTAATACTCACAATAATGAAGCGGCGCGCTCCCTCGACTTCGCTCGGGATGAGCGGAAGCTTGCGGAACGCGAAGCAAGGTGTCGTTCGATGCGACCCTGCGTGAAGAAGGAAGCTTCAGCGAATAGCGGCGACCGTAAGTCCGGGCAGGTCTTCCGTGGAAACGGTGACCTCACGCTGCCGGGACTGCGGCGGGAAACAAGGCCCGCGCGCCGATTGCTGCGGGGGCCTTTAGGGTGCGTTGCGGGAAAAAGCAAGAAAATTGACGATTATATACCTTGCAAACGCGAAAGCCGCTGATATGAGTCCCTTGTGCCGACAGGGGATTCTCTTACCGTTCTCACGGTGCTTGCTAGCTCCGCGCTGGGTTGCATGATAGCTGCTATAACCGCACCGCCGGGGTGGCGCATAAAGTTGCTGTGGGTGATATGTGTAGCTTTTACGCTCGCAACACTTGGTTGGCTTTTCCCACCGTCTCAAAGTCCATTTTTCCAAGTTGTGATGAACCTCGTCGCAGCGTTCGCCCGGAGTGGTGCCTTCGTAATGGTGGGGACCGTTGGGATTGTCGCGCTCATGCTTGGTGGGCGACAACCGCAGACAAAAACAAGCGTCGATCTGGCTACGCTTAAGGCCCCCAAAATTCCCAAGTTTGCGGTCCATCAGAATGGCGATTATATACCTTGCAAACTTTAGCTCACATATCCTTGATATTCGATCGCCATAAGGGAGCATTCATGCCGATATCCGAATTGGATTTCATCCGCCAGTTCGTCAAAAGATACAGAAGGGTAATCCCTTTTCGCGAGCGCAAATCTGCATGCCTTCCCATCAAATGGAGGTTGAATAGGCCGAAGGTCGGGTTTCCAAATACCCGCCTTTTCCGCAACCACCATCGCTGCCAAAAACCCCAGTGATATTACCATCCATTTAATGATCCAGTGAGATCGCCGCCACATTGTTTGGGCCGCATTCACTCCGGCTTCTCCGGCACGGGCTTGGCCTTGGCGATCTTCTTCAACCGCTCGTCCCAGTGTGCCACATCCTCGTCCGCGCCGTGTTCGCGGGCAGCTTGCTTGAACTTGTCGAGTTGTGGATTCTTGGCAGCCATTATTCCTCTTCCTTCCGGTTGAAGAGGTTCTTATCGATCATGGAGGGCTTGCAGATTTCGAGAGGTTCACCGTCAGACCTGTTGCAGACAATTCCAAGCAGGTCGCTTGCGTCCCAAGTGTGGAGTTGATCGACATTCCAGTGGATCGCAGTCGCCAGATGGATGCCGTCACTCGGCTTGCTCAACTTAGCCTGCGACCGAAGGAGCGACTTCGCTAGGCGGGCAATCGCCAAATCGACTTGAGCGATATAGACCCAATCTTGATTGAACAGGTCGTCGATCTTGTCGTCATTCTCAGGCGAAAGGCCGGTCTTACCACCCTCGCATTTGACCTTGTAGACTTCAGCTATGCAGAAGGCGCTCGTCCAAATTTCGACCTCGCCATGCTTCGCCTTCTCCCAAACAACTTCGAGTTCTTGCGCCTTTTCGATTTCGCCATTGAGCAGACCAAGCCAAGCACAGGCATCCCAATACACCTTCTTGCGATCAGTCATCGGAATACCCCCACAAATCATCGAGGTATTCCACGGGAGATTTCCCGTCCAATAGGTCAATCTCGCGTAGTTCTTCCAGACTTACGTCTCGCGGCGAAACATCTTCCATATTCACGGCGCTGATGCGCGCAATCTTACCGTCCTTGTCATAGTAAATCCTGCCCTTCACGCGTATCCGCTTGCCGGTCCAGGCGTCGGTCCAGCTGTGTGCTGGCCCTTCTTTGGCCGCGAGTTCATCACTCAATACACAAGGCACCAGCGATCCGCTCAAGCGGTCCTTGATGTAGAGTGCCGGCTTGCCGTGATAGGTATCAGTTCGACCGACGTGGGCGTCCACTACCCCAAACTCGGAATGGCTCTTATCTTCGGTTTCAACAGCAGCTTCGGCTCGCTCAATGGACTTCAGGCTGGCCCTAGCCGACCGCTCCACAAAAATGGTTTGCGGCGCGTCGTCCTCAAGGACAATCGTCGTCTTACCGTCCCCATTGAGATTTCGCCGCAGAAAGTACTTAGCGACAGAGGATTTCTGGCGCATCCACGGCGACACGTCACCGCTCTCTCTCAAGGCAGTCATGTCGCGGGAGAATCGCTGCTTGCCGCGATGAACTAGTGGTCCTGCTACAACGTCAGGATCGTCAGAATATGCAACGGCGGTGACCGAGGCGGGCGAGTTCTTCGATAGGCGCTCAAGCCGCCAGCGAATCTTCTCCCCCCCAGGCTCTTGAGAAATCGCCGCAGTGAGCAACTCGAACGCATCCTTGAACTGGTCGAGCGTGTCCATCACCGTGAGAGGGCCATCCTCTCCGATGTTGGATTCGACCTGGATCGTGACTCGTTCGGTGGTCATGCGAGGCTCCGTGTGAAGGGTAGCATGGCCGGAAAGCCTTGTGAATCCGCTAATTTCTGGCAGATTTCCGTCGTCTGTGGGGCTTGGTTTGCCAGCAGCCCCGGTTGCGCTTGGGGGACTTAGGCTGGACCACCTTGGTTGCCGTCAGGTGCTGCGTAGGTAAGCCGCTTGCCAACGATACCCTTGATCGCGGCAATCGAGCGGTCGGTATCGTTGCAGCCCAATCCTTCGCGGTTCGTGTAGCGGAAATCGAACTCGGCAAGATAGCGGTGCAGATGCTGTTCGCCGCAGTGCTGGTAGATGCCGCGCATACCCCGCTTGAAGATCGAGAAGAAGCCCTCGATCGTGTTCGTGTGGGCATCGCCGCGCACATACTCGCCAAAGCCGTGGCGAACGGACTCATGGCTTACGAACACCTTGCCCATGCCGCGATAGAGATAGGCTTCGTCTGTCATGAGGCGGGTTTCGCGAGCAAGGTTGGCATTCAGGATCGGCTCGACCTGCGCGCGGGTGGGGGCAGTGATGACAGCCGAGCGGACCTCTCCGGTCGCGCGGTCCACCAGCGACAGGACAGCCATTTTGTGATGGTAGGCAGAGCGTTTCACGGCGCCCTTCTTGACGCCGATGTAGGTTTCATCGACCTCGACAATACCGTTGTCGCCGCCCATCGAGCCAAGGTGCCAGAAGCATGGCAACTCGAATGCGATGGGCCAGGAACCATCAGACTTGTAGGTGACTTCAAGCACGCGGTGCAGCTTGTGCGAGCTGATACCTTCTTGCTGCTGGTCATGAGATAGACCGCCTGCATCGCCTTGTGCAGCGGCAGGCGGATATGCTCAAACACCGTGCCCACGGTGACGCGGAACTGCTTCTTGCAAGCACCGCAGCGCCACAGGCCGACACGGATGCGCTTTTCGGCGTTCGCCTTGACCTTGGTCAGCCGTTCAAGCGAGCCACAGTGCGGGCACACCGGCTCGCCTGCCCACACGATCATTTCGAGGTGTGCAAACGCAGCATCTTCACTGTGGAACTCGGGACGGGAAAGGGCAGACATGGCGTTGAACTCCTTGCCTGATTCTATGCCATAGCTTCACCGTGTTTGCAAGGTATATAATCGCCAGAAAATTGCGCAAAGCTATTATTGGCAGACCCAGCAGGGGCGAGGGTGCTAAGTGGGAAGCATTCCGATCAAACAGGGATAAGCTCATGGCAACGCTCAATGTCGCCTTCACCGCTTCCATGGCCAACCTATGAGGGTGGCCCATGATTTGCTGTCCAGTGTTGTCTTTTCGCACAGGAGAAGTGTCCGATCTGACCACCTCGCTCGGCGTTTTTGTTCGCCAACGGCGACATTTCGACCTGGTTACTGCAAAGCATGTGGAAGAGGGTCTAGGCAACGATCCCTATTACATCCGCTTCAACCGGATTGGCGGCGGCGGTGGGCTATTGCCAATCGACCTTGGCATGGCAGGCGACGACCTTTTCAAGTGGTTTGCTCATCCAATACCGTCAGTTGACTTGGCCGTTTTGCCGTTCCCGGTCGATGTCGCAGCACAAGGCGTGGAGGCAGTCGCGCTGAAATCCACTGCTTCTGTAAAGCTTGAGCGGCCGATGACGGAGGCCGGGTGCGGCGACATGTGTCACGTGATCGGCCTCTTTGCTGCACGGGCAGGAGAAGCGCGCAATATCGCGGTTGTTCATACCGGACACATTGCCGCAATGGTCGACAGCAAAGAACTAATTCCGACGATGGATCAAGGCCGCATTACTAAACTTGAAGGCTATTTGGTCGAGATTTCCAATCTTAGCGGACTTAGTGGCGCTCTAGTCTTTGTCCGGGGCGGTGTCGAGCTTAACGTTCCGCTTGGCGACAACAATCAAACGGCAATCGTGGCGCATAAGCCGGAACTAAGATTGCTTGGGGTCTGGGCAGGCTCTTGGGACAAGCCAATTTCACCTGCCAATGCGCGCGCGCCAGTGGGCATCGGTATAGTGACGCCAGCCCATAGGTTGCTTGAACTTCTTGACTCTGATCCCGTTGCAGAAAACAGGCGGGCTTGGGTAACAAAACTAGGTGCAGCCAAGCTGGAATAGCTGCCTCTTCCTGTCTTTCTGACAATCTTATCGAGAGCAGCCAATGCTTCTGATGGGTCTAGTTTGCCCGCGGCATCTTGATCGCGCACGGCCTTCTTGAATCGCTCGCTATGCAATTTACCGCTTGCGCCTTGCGCCTTTCGCCTTGTTATTGGCTCCTCAAGCCGCTTCGTGGGTGAGCGGCATGCCAGTGATGCACTTGGGCATGGCGTCAGACCGCTCCGCGTCGTCGTCAGAAAATTGCGCGCTGGCGCGAATTCATTGCCCGGTCAGGAAGAACCTGCTTGATTCCGGTCGTGACCAACGATCCCCCCAGCCCTTGTACCGGCGTCTGCCGGATCGACTGGCCTTCGGGCTTCTGCGAGGGCTGCAAGCGCACGCTGAACGAGATTGCCGACTGGCCGATGCTGAAGCCTGCGGAAAAGCGCGCGGTGCTCGCCAAGCTCCCGGCGCGCGCCTAGCCCCAGCCCGACAGTGCCGGATCGAGGCTGGCCATGTGGCGGCGCAGCGAAGCGCGGGCCAGCCGCTCGATCTCGGCCTTGCGGCGCGCGGCGTTGAGCGGGACGGTGGCGGCGGGGCGGAGGATTTCCGCATCGTAGCCATCGGCGACGATCAGTCCGCAGCGCTGAGGCAGAAAGGCTTCGGTTTCCATGCAGGCGCGGTCTAGGTGCGCGGCGAGGCCCCAGTAGAACCTGTCGCAATGGTCAAGGTAGTCGCCCCATTTGGCATCGCCCAGCAGATCGGCCTTGCTGACCTTGATCTCGACGATCACCAGATGGCCCTTGGCGTCGATCCCCATCAAGTCCGCCCGGCGGTTGGAGCGCAAGGGCATTTCGGGGATGCACCAGATCTCGTTGCGCGCGAACAGCCGGCAGATCCCGCGAGCGACGGCTTGCGCGGCTTTGAGCTCGTCAGCGGGAATCGGGGTGGAGGCCATACCTGCTCATAGGAACAGAGCGGGAACTGCGCAAGTTGAGTTGTTGCAAGGACAGGCCGGATGGCCTGTCCGCACCGTCGTGAGGCGGAAAGCTAGGTAAACCGACGCATTGTCGGCGCGGCAGGCGGCGGGGTTATCGCCAGCAGCGCCGCGCGCGCAGCATGAAATTCCTGCCATAGCGCCAGCGCCGCAGCGGCTGGATTGACCCCGCGGGCATGGACTGCGAGCAGCGCTGCGAGGCCCGGCTCCATGATCGCGGAAAGATCGTCGATGCCCTGCTCGGCGCGCTCACGCCGCCAGCCGCCGGCATCGCGCATCACCGCAGGAAAATTGCGCACCTCGGGGCGCATTGGCTCGGCTGCAATTCCGGCGAGCATGGCAACCACGCCCGCGGCATCGTGCAGCGCTGACCACTTCATGCTCATCGCGCTGGCCGAGGCCTGGCCGAATTCGGCGCGTCCTGCCGCGGGGAGCGGAGCACCGCGCCCAGGTCTGGCGGCAAAGGTTTCCGACATCATGTTCATTGCGCCTGCATAAGCGGCCGGCCTTGCCAAATCGCTAACCCCAAATCGCCAGCCGTTCAAAAGACACTGGCGCCGCGCGCAATGCGCTGCTAACCGCACCGCCCACGCACCCATAGCTCAGCTGGATAGAGCGCTGCCCTCCGAAGGCAGAGGTCAGAGGTTCGAATCCTCTTGGGTGCGCCATTAAATCAATGACTTAAAGCCACCCTTCGCGCTCCGTATGTAATCAGTATGGAAAAGTGGGGGGTGAAACGCTCCCTCTATCGGTATGGCGAGCGGCTCAGATGAGCCATTAATCCCGGCTCAAATCACTTCCCTTGCGGTTTATCCGCTCCAACGTCCGGGCTGGCCTTGCTTTGGAGGTCGGCTTTTATCCGCTCTTCGATGTCAGAGAGCGCGCGGGCTGCATCGAGAAGTGGCAGTTGCGCAATCGCCAACAACTCAGCTTTGTGAGTTCCCAAGAAATAAGCTATGTCGGCAGCATAGTCACTGCTCGACATTAGCATCACCATATCTGGCGTAATTGTTACATCGCTTTCGAAAACTACCTTCGCAAAGTTCGGAAAAAGTCCCATTCGCGGGCGGGCTTTCTCTAGCCATCGTTGACCATAATTGGGCGGCTCGGCTGGGAGAGACTGGCGCTGTGTTTGGGTCTCAGCCTTTCTCTGTTCCAACTGCGCGCGATCCAACGTAAGTCGATCCTGCTCCAGTTTAAGGCGTTCGCGCTCAAGCTTAGCGCGTCGCGCTTGTTCGCCTAGCTCCACACCCCTGCGGAAACTGTCGCCCGCGCTGTTCCCAGAGTTGTTTGAGGTCCCCCAGTCTATACGCGGAGGTTCGGATTGATCGCAGGTCCACACGCTTCCGACCCAACGGCAGTTGGTGCGGGTCTGAGCATTGATCGGCGAGAAACCAATCAGAGCAATGATTGCAGCGCAGGCCGATAAGATCTTCATCCGGAATCACCTTCTCGTCATAAGTCCTACCTTACGCCAGAAATGTGGCAAGAATTATCCCCTTACTATCCAAGCTCCGCACCAGCCGCGCGATCTCCCTCAGCTATCTTGCCACCGCCACTGCCTCGGCTGATCGACACCACGATTCCGAGCGTTTCGGTTGCCTCTAGGTGAGCCAAGATTGGCCATGAAGCACATCCGGCTTGCCAGTGCGGAAGCGATGATGAATTATTCCCGGCTAGCATGGAGGCGGCGATGGGCAAATACCCGGTCCACCTTGTCGGGGAATTAAATTACCAAGACGTGATTAGGCGAGCATCGCCGGGCGATTCGGTGCGATTGGTTCCCGAACCTCAAAACCCCTATGATCCGCGCGCGATCCGCGCTTCCGATGTGACTGGCGCGACTCTTGGTTATATTGAACGTGAAAGCTGGCTGACGCGGGCAATGCTCGATGACGGCACGGTGGTATTGGCGAGTGTGATGGAGATTATCGGCGGAGAGGCGGACAAGCCCTCGCTGGGCGTGGTGCTGGAGGTGCTGACGGCGAAGGACGCCGAAGGTAAAACAACGGGAGCCGCGACAACCCGTGAATTTGCGCTCATGTCTAACGCAACGGCGAAACCTCAGCCGGAAGTCGGCTCGCTTGGCGAGGCGCTAGATTTGATGCGCGACATAAGTTCTTGGCTCCAAAAGCGCGGGCGCCATCTCCTCGGCGCGGCGGGGATTCTGGCGCTTTATCTCGCCATCCTCCAACTCACCAAACCCGAGAGCGGTTCGCAGGACATTTCTGACGCAGCAACGTCAGCTGCTGAAGCCGCAGCAACGGCAGCTGCTGAAGCAGCAACGGCAACCTCGCCCATCCTTGATGACGAAGCGGTGAAGCAATGCGGAAGTTACCTGTCTCTCGCTACGCGCAACGGGTTGATCCGCAGCCGGCCATCACCAAACCGAATCAATGTGGACGAGCGACTTTGGGCAGAATTACCCGCAAGCGCCAAGGACACAACAATGCAAGCGGTTTCGTGCGAGTTATGGCGCAGTTCCATGCCGCCAACTGTCGGCGACTACGTGGTTGCCTATGGCTGGCGAACTGGCAAACGGTTGCAGATGCTGACATCCGTGGGAATGGCGCGAGACTAGGCTCCTAACCGCCGCTCAATCCATCATGACGACCAATCTCTGCAATGGGGCGCAGCAGATTTAGCGATCAGCATCCCGCACCAGCCGCGCAATCCCTGTCAGGCATCAAGCTTTCGCGTTTCCTGCACTGCCTGCAAGAGCCGATTTGCCGCCCGTCTGAGCGCGACTGCCTCCCCCGTAAAGCCGCCATGCCGCCACATGCCGTTGCGCTCGCTCTGGGGAGCGCCTGAGCCGCTAGCGCCGCCGTGTCTTCGGCATCGTGCCTTGCCCTTCATCGCCGGGCAGCGGCATGGCTTTCCCGCCCGGTTCCGGGCTTGGCAGAGCGGCGCATTGGTCAACAGGCTTGGCGCGCCGTCCATGGGGTTGCCCTGCGCTTTCGCCCTCCTCCCGGTGATAGTGCACATGCTGGTGGAGTTCCTTTCGAACCTTGATCGACTGGTGCGCCGTCCGCTTCCTGCCGCGCAATGATTGCAGGGCCTCCAGTTGCAGCGTGAAGGTCCGCGCCAGCTTACCAGCCGCCGCAGCAGTGCGCGTGTCATAATCATATTTCAGCGCCCGCGCCGTCACCTTCATGGTGAGCAAGTGGATTGCCACCATCTGCGCGGCAAGGCAGGCCTCCATTTCGTTGCGGGGCTTGACGCTGTTGACGATTGCCAGCGCCGCGCTGAATTGGTTTTCATCGAGCCGCCACTGATGAGCGGCTTCGTCCCAATGACTAGGGCTGCACAGCGCCTCCAACTGCCCCATGAACGTCGTCAGGACGGCCCTTGAGCGCGTTCCGAAGGCATCTGCAAGTTGCAGGCTCCAAAGCTCGGAATCGCTATGTGGCGAGGTCCAATTCTCTTCGTCAAACCCCGCAGGCTCCAGCATCACGTTCGGCGGATAGGGCCGGGCGAGCATGCGCTTGTCGGCCCCCTTCTCCCATTCGCGCAGCTCGGCTGGTGGATCGGGCCGGTTGCGCAGCTTGCGCCTGCGCTTCGGTCGCTGCGCGGCATCGACCTTGGCCGGATCGAGCCGCCCGTCTGACTTGAGCGAGGCGAAGTCATCGGGATCGCGGGGCGGTCTAGCCATTCAAGCTCCAGGTCTTGCGCGCCTTCCCGCTTCCGGGCGCGCGCGCGATCAGGTCATCGTCATGGTCAATACCCGACTCAAGTTCGCGCGCCAGATCGCGCCGCTTGGCGTCGTTGCGGCTATCTCCGCTGCGCGCGCGGGCGTGCAGCAACAGCGACCGGCGCAAGGCCAGGATGGTTCCCATAAGCGACTGAAGCGCGCGAACACGTGGATTGGCTACGGTTGCACCGGACTTGCGGAGCAGGACAAATCCCTCCGCCCGCAATAGACAGTGTTCGGCGACTGCATGTGCCATGGTGCGAGCTAGCATCGCCGCCAGTTCAAGCTGGTGTTCTGTCCAGTCGGCGCGGGCGAATTCGGCAATCACGGAATGCCAAAAGGGCAAGTCTTGTTCGGCAAGAGGGACGTGGCCCGGTGGCTGCATTTCCCGCATAGCACTCTGCATGATCCAAATAGCCTCAGTAGGGCTAGTGATTGGGTTGCGTTTCCTCATGGTCGTTACTCGCAGAAAATGGGTTTTGATGTAGAGATTGACTACCCCGTCGCCTTCCCGCCCTGAGGGTGGAGAGCGTTGACCTCCCCCCTTCCGTCGCGGCTTCTCGTCAGTCACGCGCGCGGGCGAGAAACTGTATTAACGCTTTTTCCGATTTTCCCCGGCGCCTTCCCCCGGAAGTGTGCGGCTATAGCTCTACCCCCTCCCGTCGCGCCTTTGCGCCGATGTTTTGAGAGGTGCCGCAACGCTTGCCAATCACGCGCCCGCCCGGCTCCATCCGAGCCAGGGCGAATAGTGACGCGGCCTCAAGGTTCGCGCCTTTCAGGACATAGGCAAGCGCCGCTTCCAGATTGATTGCGTGGAGATCGGGATTGCCTGCCTCCAGCCCCAGCCGCCCGCCAATCGGTTTGCTGTGGATCACGCGCGCGCGGTAGGGCTGCCCGGTGATCCGGCGAAGCCAGCCCCGTTGCAGCGCCGTAACAACGGGCACGAGATCGGCAGGCACATGGGCGAGCAAGTGGCAGTGCCCGCCCTTGTCATGGCCGTTGCCGGGCACATTTTCATGCGTCCAGAGCCATGTAGTGCCGCTGCCATGCCGGGCCAGCGCCTTCGCCATGAGATCGGTATAGCGCCCGGTTGCCTTCGCCATGCCCGCCAAAGGCACTCCAGCGGCCTGCCAGTGAATTGTGATCGCTCGATTGAGTGGCAGCCCGACTTTTTCGGCATGGCGCTCAGCGGCCTTGAGATTGCCAATCTGAACGGCTGTCAGGGCATGGCTTTCCCGGTCGGCACGGTTGCGCGCACCGCCCCTGCCATTGGTGATAGCGGAAAGGGCTGCCACACCAGAGGTAAGGTTATTGATCGCAAGCGCCGTGCCAATTTTCGGGAATCGGCGAATTTGCGGGCGGCTGCGGCTGAAGCGGTGCAATCGAAACTTCACCGAATTTCAAAAACCGGTGAAGTTTCAAAGCGCCGCCATGCCGGGCGCTCTGCGGCGACATGAGCATGGCGGCAGCGATCACGCGGCGATCCAGACGATGGCCAGCTTGCCAGTTGCATTCGGCCTGCGCCGTCCGCTGTCACGGATAAGCCCCTTGCGCTTCAATTCGCTGGTGCGCGGCTGGATCGACCAGCGGTCCAGACCGAGCTGGGCCGCCAGTTCATCGGCGGTAAGACCAATGCGCAGCCAGCATCGCGGATCGCGTCGTCTGACAAGCGCTGGAGCCGCCCCAGCCTGGGCACAAGTGCATCGGCAGCAGCAATGGAGGTTTCCACGTTCCGGTGCCCCGGTGCATCGGGATAGGTGCTCATGGCGCGCCTCCCTTTGCCAGAGGTGGCAAGCCCGTTGCGGTCCAGCAACTTCGCCAGCCAATCGGCCTGCGCTTCGCTCATGGGCGAAGGATCAACCGCAAGCTGGCCAAGGAATTGCCCGGCCTTGCGGCTGAGCCGGTGATTGCCGGAAAGCAGGGCAAGCGCCGCCTGCCGGTGATCGGGAAACGGCCGCTCAGTCATTGCAACGGCCCTCCCCAAAGCAGAGCCGCGCCATATCCCGCGCCATCCAGGGCGACAGGCAGAAACGGGCCGCGAGCATTTGCGCCCGCCAGTCCGATGCGGTAAGAGAGGGATGCGACCAGCCGAGACAAAGCAGATCGCGCGAAGCCCGGGGTGCCAGCCCCGGGTTTTGCATTTGTGCCGCCATCGCTCATGCTCCCGCCTGATAAGCCGGGAGATTTGCCAAATAGGCTTCGAGATCGGCAAACGAGATCAGCGTTCTTCGCCCTGCCTTCCGGGCGGAGAGATCGCCGCACTTGAGGGCATCATAAAGTCGAGTCCGAGCACATGCCCGACAGCTTCACAGCCTCGGGGATGGTAACAAAGATTGGAGTCTGCATGTGGACGTATCCCATACGGCCCGAGCGGGGTTGCTCGGACTATGGGAAGGCCAGATATGACTAAGTTGAGAATAGATATATGTTAGAAATTTCGTGCGGCTGGCCGCGCAAAAACTAACCTATTTCTTTGGGCGACCTGGTTTTCTTAGTGTGAAGCTGCGGATGTCGGTTTCTGGGCCATATTTCACCGTGGTAATTCCCTTGTCTCGGTATCGTTTTACCCATTTCTCCCATGAGGCCCTTACGGTGGCGACGGAGCGGCGGGCCAGGTCGCCATCAGTGTAGGAAGCGGCATCTTCGCAGTTCGCTACAGCTTTGAATGCGGCAGGCAGGCCGCAAGCGGTGGCTTCCCGATAAGAGCCCACCCGCAAAAAAAACATAAATTCTTGTGCTTCCGTGAGGCTCCGCCGCCGTCTCTTGGCATCACGATTGCGCTTCTCCCGAATAGGCTGGGTATCGCCACGGCGCTTAATGGAAAGCTGCACTGACGCCGGTGCTTCGTCATCCACGCGGCCCAGTTCCGCGAAAAGCCGAGCATGGCGCCCGGTCAAATCAAACAAGCGGCAACATTCCAAAAGCGCCCGAAACGCCCGGCGGATGGATTTTGGCGACGGCGCAGCGGCATAGGCGCTGTATCGCTCTTCAAGCAGTTTGAGCGCATTGCCTCGGTTCTGCCGCAAGGCCCAGTCCTTGAGATCGACTTGCAGCAACGATGCGAAAGGACTTGCGGCAAGATGCTCAATTAGTTCCTCATCCGACAGTGGGCTTGCGTTCATGCCACCGCTCCCAGAATTGGCACAACTTTGGCTCCAGCCTTGCTCACAGCGCCAGTTCGCCAAGCGCCTTCACCGCTGCATCGCTGGCGAGGTGCCCATAGTGGCGCTCAATCATTTCGGCGCTGGTGCCTGAAATTTGCGCGATGGTGAGCAAGGGAAGCCCGGCGCTCACAAGGTCGGTTATCGTGCTGTGGCGCAAGGTATAGGCAGTGGCATCGCCCGGCAGCCCGGCAGCGGCGACGGCAGCGGCAATGGGCAGTTTCCAGCTGTTCTTGTCCCAAGCCTTGCCGTTGCCGCGCATCAGCAGGGCGCGCCCGGCAGCTTGTTCTTGGCCTGCGCTGTCAGCAGCTTCGCCGCCTCTTGCGGCAACTGGATGCGCCGGGGCTTGCCGGTCTTGTCTTTGCCGATAGTCAACTCCGCCGTGCGCTTGTCGAAGTCGCCAGCGGTAAGGCCAGCCAGCGCGCCGGGGCGCAAGGGCAACAGGCAGAGCGCGCGCATGAATGGCGCGGCTTCCGCATCGGCCTTTGCCAGCAGTTTCCGGCGCTGGCTGCGATCAAGGTAGAGGGTGCGCCGTCCGTTGGCATTGGCAACGGCCTTCAAGGCTTCCTGCCATGCTGCCTCGCTGTTCGGAGCGCCGGGCGAAAGCACCTTGGCCAGCGCCGCCCGAAAAACTGCCATATCGCGGTTGACAGTCGAAGGCGCGCGCTTGCGGTGGATCGGCGCGCCTTCCTTCCGGCGGCTCACGAGCGCCGGTTGCGCCTCCAGCCGCTCGCGCCATTCCTTGACGTGGCGACGGCGCAGCTTGTCGAGTTTCACCCAGGCGATGGGATCGGCATAGACATAGCGCCGGAAACGCTCCCCGGCTTCCGGGCGGGTCTTGGCATATTCCTCGCAGGCATCGGCAACGGTTTCAATCTTGGCGCGGACTTCGCCGCCCGCTTCCACCAGTTCGGCCAGCTTCTCGGCTTCCTTCTTGGCGGCTGCGAACATTTCCTTGCCCGGCAGCGTCCCGAAGTCGCCAAGCGACTTGACGCGGTATTTCCCGGCATCCTCATCATAGGCGCGGGCGATCCACGTTCCCTTGCCGCCGCGCTTGGAGCGACGGAAGCCAAGGAAGCACCCGGTGCGAAGCCTTTGCCAGTGCGGCTCGCGCTGCACCTTGAGATCGTCGCGCTCGCCAACTGCACTCAGGTCCAATGGGCGGCGCTTGCGGTTTGATTTGCGGCTGGTGCCTTCCTGCCCGCCAACTTTGCCAGGGTCCAATGCCATTGCCAGCCGCCTCTCTTCGTTCCGTATGGAATGCGTATGGAATCCTTTGGGGGATAGAACCGGACAATGCAAGACGATAAAGCTATGTTTTCCGGGCTTTCGGTTGTCCGGCTGTGTCCCCGGTTGGCGCAAAACCCTGCACTCCGAAGGCAGAGGTCAGAGGTTCGAATCCTCTTGGGTGCGCCAGCTACCATTGCTGTGCCCCTTTGAGGCACCCCCGCGGACTTGCCTTGCCAAGCGCCGCCGCCTGATGCAGCTTGTCGTTGAAATTCCGGAGTGCTGTCCAATGGATGCCCGAACAGTCTTGCCAATTCTTGCCGCGCTGCTGCCGCTCGGGCTCTCGACTCCGGCGGCGGCGCAGGCTGCGGCTGAGACCGCGACAATCCTTTCCGGCACCGGCCAGGGAACCGGCAGCGCCTCGCGGGGCATGGGTTCGGCGGTCGCAGGCAGCATCAACCGCGCGGCGAGCCAGATCCAGGCGACCCAGAACGGCGGGCGCGGCGGCGGCGGCGGGCGGAACAGCACCGCGCGCGCGGGAAACTATGCGGTCGATGCTAGCGGCGATGTGCTCGAGGGTACCGATGCGCCCAGCTATACCCTTGGCAACGGCGCATCGATCCGGGTCAGCGGCGGGTCTTTGCGCAAGTCCGCCGCCACCAAGTGCACGGAAAACTGCACAGACAACCCAAGTCCCCCGGTTCCAGCCCCCTAGCCCTAACCCCAGCCGCTCTCCAGAAACCGTTCGGCCATGCCGGCCAGCAGCGCGGCACCGCGCGGCATCGCGGTTTCGTCGAGAACCATGCGGCTGGAGTGGATCGATTTGCAGCAGTGCCAGTCCGCCCCTTCGTGCGCGACCCCCAGGAACAGCATCGCGCCCGGCACTTTCTCGATCACATAGGAGAAATCTTCCGCGCCCATGATCGGGCGCTCCAACCGGCGAAATTGCGCCTCGCCGAACAGTTCGGCGGCAACCTTTTCGGCCAGATCGACCGCGCGGGGATCGCAGACGGTCACCGGAAAGCCCTCGATAATCTTGACCGTGGCGGAGAGGCCATGAGCGGCGGCAATCCCGCTGGCCAGCCGGCGGACGGCATCGTGCAGCGAGGCGCGGTGACGCGGCGACAAGGTTCGCAGCGTCCCCTTCATCGCCGCCGTGTCGGGAATGACGTTGTAGGTGGTTCCGGCGTCGATCTTGGCAACAGTGACGACCACCGGATCATGCGCGTCGAACTGGCGGGTGACCATGGCTTGCAAGGCGGTGACGATCTCGCAGGCGACCGGCATCGGATCGAGCGTCTGGTGCGGCATCGAGGCATGGCCGCCGCGCCCTTCGACCACGATCTCAAGCTGATCGGCGGCGGCCAGCAGCGGTCCGGCGCGGCCTGAAACCAAGCCGAACGGAGCATTGGGCATGATGTGCAGGGCAAAGGCGGCCTCGGGCAGAGCGCGCCCGGTGCCTTCGCCGCCGAGCAGCCCGTCCTCAAGCATGAAGCGCGCGCCATGATAGCCTTCCTCGCCCGGCTGGAACATGAAGCGGATCTCGCCGGTCAGCTCTTCGCGCCGCGCGCACAGCAATCGCACGGCGCCTGCCAGCATCGCGGTGTGGGCATCATGGCCGCAGGCATGCATCGCCCCAGGGATCGTAGAGGCGAAGTCGAGCCCGGTTTCCTCGGGCATCGGCAGCGCGTCCATATCGCCGCGCAGCAACACCGTTCGCCCCGCCCCGGCGCCGCCCTTGAGCGTTGCGACCGTGCCGGTGGTCGAGGGTCCTTCGACCCATTCGAGCGGTAGATTGGCCAGCGCGGCGCGAACCTTGTCGCGGGTCTTGGGGGTATGCAGGCCCAGTTCGGGCTCGGCATGGATTGCGCGGCGCAATGCGACGATCTCACCCTCGAGGGCTTGCGCATCGGCGATCAGGTTGGGGTGCAGCATGGTGGCCATGATAGCCGCCTTGTGCGCGGTGTCGAGCCGCCGTTCAGGCCGCGCCCGCGCGCCGCGCCAGAATCTGCTCGGCAAGCGCGTGATCGGAAGGCTTGTCGACGTCGATCGCCGCTTCGGCGAACGGCAGCGCGACCAGCCTTGCGTCCACGCCCAGCCGCGCGCCGGCTTTGGTCAGTCCCTGGGCCAGCCCGATCGTCCGGGTCAGCGCGCGCAGACACAGCCACGGGCCGAAATGAAGGAACAGCCGCCAGGCGCGCTTGCGGTCCTGCTCGGCCTTCGACCAAAGCTCGAGCGCGCTGCGCGATGCCGCGGTGTTGAGCGCGAAGAGGTTGGCGCCCGACCAATCGCCATCCTGGAAACCCAGCCAAGTCCGGCGATTGCCGGGATAGGCGGCTTCCAGCGTGCGGCGTTCGACCAGCCCCACCGCCAGATCGCAGCTGGTGCTGGCTCCAAGAAAGTGCGACACGATCGCGGGTGTCAGCAAGGGATGATCGGCGGTAGTGACCAGCACCGGCCAGGGGGCATCGGCGGTGCCGGCAACTGCGGCGATGCTGACGGAAATTCCAGACTGGCTGGCAACGAAGCGGACGCTCTCATCCAGAATAATCCCGGAAAGCACCGCTTCGTCCTGCGCCAGCACGACAATTCTTGCGATTTCGGGGGTTTGCGAAAGGACCCCCAGCACCCGCGCCAGCATGGTTTCGCCTCCGAGTTGGACCCGGGCCTTGAAGGTTTCGCCGAAATGGCTGGCGAGGGGATCGCTGCCGGGGCGCTGCCCGGCAAGCACGATTGCGGTCCACTGCGGCGTTGCCAATTCCATGGATCGACCCTAGACGCTGGCCCCGGCAATGGACAAGATCGCAATCTACGACATGGATCGCACGGTGACCCGAATCGGCACTTTCACGCCGTTTCTGGTGTTCGTGGCGAAGCGGCATCCGCTCAAAATGCTGCTGCTGCCGCTCTATCTGCTGTCGCTGGTCGGCTATCCGCTGAAGCTGCTCGATCGCAAACGGCTCAAGGAAATCGGGTTCGGGCTGATCCTGGGCCGGCGGGTCGCGGCGGCGCGGCTGGAACCGCTGGCGCGCGACTATGCCCGTCACGTTGAGCGGCGCAATTGCTTTGCCGGAGCCAGACAGCGCATCGCCGCCGATCGGGCCGAGGGCTGCCGGCTGGTCATGGCGACGGCCTCGCCGGATTTCTACGTGGCCGAGATCGCGGCACTGCTTGGCTTTGATGATGTCATCGCAACCCGGCAGGCACGTCATGCCGATGGCGCCTACAGCAACCGCATCGCCGGCGAGAACTGTTACGGGCCGGAAAAGCTGGAGCGGATCAAGCATTGGCTGGGCTCGCCGGAGTCCCCGCGCGAGATCCGATTCTATTCGGATCACCATTCCGACGCGCCAGTGCTGGAATGGGTCGATCAGGCGATTGCCGCCAACCCCAATGCCAGGCTGCAAGCCTTGGCTGAGGCCCGCCATTGGGAAATCGTGAGGTTTGCATGACAATTTCAGCCGCCCTGATTGGCGACAACACGGTGCGGCTGTGGGGGTTGAGCGCCCAGCAGCGCACCCGGCGGATCGCGTTGGCCCAGGGGCATAACTGGCATGGCAGCGAAGTCGGCGGGGCCGGGATGCTGGTCAACGCCGCCTTTGCGTTCGATCCGGCGTGGTACCGCCACCTTGCGGACAATCCCGGCACCATGCTGACCCAGGGAGAAGTGCCGGTTGTCGCGCATGTTCGCAGCCCGGGTGAAACGACCAAGGTGGCGGATGCGATGCGCAGCGGGGCTGCGCCAGGCCCGGATCACGGACTGGCCGAACTGGCGATCGAGCACGGCCCGCTGGTTGAGAACAAGCAACTGCGCAAGCGGGTGACGCCATTTGTCGATGCGCTGACTGTGGGCAATGCCCGCGCATTGGAGCGGGCCAGCTATTTCGGCGCCTACAAAGGGGTGACCGACCTCTTGACCAAATACCTCTGGCCCGAATGGGCGCTGGTTCTGACCCGGATCGCCGCGCGGCTTTCAATCTCGCCCAACCAGGTGACCACGCTGGGGCTGCTGCTTTGCCTGCTGGCCACCTACCAGTTCTGGTACGGCCATTATTGGGCGGGAATGGCCTCTGGCCTGGTCTTCATGGTGCTCGATACGGTCGACGGCAAGCTGGCGCGCTGCACGATCACCTCAAGCAAGTGGGGCAACATTTTCGATCACGGGATCGATCTGGTCCACCCGCCCTTCTGGTGGTGGGCCTGGGCCGAAGGGCTGCGCTATTGGGGGCAGGAATTGGCGCAGGAGCAATTCATCCTGCTGATGGCGGTGATCGTCGGCGGCTATGTAGTGCAGCGGCTGATCGAGGGGGTGTTCATGCGCCGCAATGCAACAATGCATATCCACGTCTGGCAGCAGATCGATTCGCAATTTCGGCTGATCACCGCGCGGCGCAACCCGAATATGGTGATCCTGTTCGTCGCCACGCTGGCTGGGCGGCCCGATCTGGGCCTGGTTGCGGTGGCCTGGTGGACAGTGCTTTCGTGCCTGTTCCATTTCGTCCGGTTGGTGCAGTCTGAATTCATCCGCGGCGCCAGCGGCCCGCTCCGTTCGTGGATGGCGGACGCACCATGAACGCCACGATCGAGAAATTCGGCTATCCGGCCACGCTGGTAGCAGAATACCGCCACTGGCTGGTGCTGCTGCGCCCGGCCCAGCCGACGCTGGGATCGCTGGTTCTGGCCGCGAAGAGCGAAGCGCTGGCGTTCGGCGCGCTACCCGCAGATGCCTATGCCGAACTCGGCCAGGTCACCGCAGCGATCGAGCAGGCTCTGACAGCGGCGGTGGCCTATGAGCGGATCAATTACCTGATGCTGATGATGGTCGATCCGCACGTTCATTTTCACGTCATCCCGCGCTATGCGGACGAACGCACATTGGCAGGCATGATGCTGGGCGATGCGGGGTGGCCTGGGCCGCCCGATCTCAAGTCCGCAGCCGCGCTCGATCCGGCCGCGATCGGGGAAATGGTTGCCTGGCTAAAAGGCTACTGGCCGGCCTGAGCCCAGGCTGCGGTCAGCTTGCTGGCAGCCTCGACGTCGTTGAGGAAATCAACCTCGGCCCAGTCCAGCCCGGCGATTGCCACGGTGCCAATCTGGCCTTCGGGCGCCAGCGAATCGATGATCTTCAGATACCAGTTCTCGATCCCTGCCGGGGTTCGCATGAAGGCCTCGATCCGATCGCGGAACAGCGTTGAGCCGGCGCCGCGAAAGGCCAGGAAACCGATTGATTCGGCGTTGCTTTGTGCTGCGGTCAGGGTCTTGCCAATCGCCAGCAGCCGGCCATCCTGGCGGGTCACTTTCATGTCGTCGCTGTCGTAGGCGGGCTTGATGTCGACCGTGACCGCGATCGGCCAATCGTTGCCCTGCTGCACCGCCGCGACGATCTCGGCTGATATCAGGGTGTCGCCGTTGAGCAGCAGGAAATCGCCCGCCATCGCCTCGCGTGCCATCCAGCACGACGCCAGGTTGTCGGCAACCTTGTAGAACGGATTAAACCGGGCGTTCAGCTTCAGGCCTGGCCGGGCCAACGAGGCGAGCTCCTGCTCGACCAGCTCCGACATGAACCCGGTGACCACCTCGATCTCGCGCACCCCGCCGCCCGCCAGCATTTCTACCTGCCAGGCCAGCAGACTCTTGCCAGAAAAGTCGATCAGGCACTTGGGGCGCTCGGCGGTGAGCGGCAACAGGCGCGAGCCCTGTCCCGCGCTCAGAATAATGGCTTTCTCGATCATCGCGGCAGCCTATTGCAGAAATTGCAGCGGCAATCAAAGCCTGCGCTGAAGCCAGTGGCGGGCTGGTGGACTCGCGGGCCATCGCCTTGTCATTCCCCCGGCACTCGTCCATAGACTTCGCCGTGGAGCGCCGGGGCGCGCTCGTCAGCCAGGTATTGCCGCGTTGCTATCGACCATCCGAAACGCGCCGCCGGCTCTTGTGTCCTTCCTGCAGAATCTGGGCTGGATGGCGGCAAGCAAGGCCTTGGCCGCGGTCTTTTCGCTGGTCTATCTGGCGATTATCACCCGCTCGCTGGGAATTTCGGGGTTTGGCCGGTTCGCACTGATTACCGGGTCCGCGCAGCTGCTCGCCAACCTGCTGGCCTTCCAGACCTGGCAGATTATCGTCCAGTACGGGGTTAACCACCTGGAGAACGATGACCAGGCGCCGCTGGCCAGGCTTTACCGCGCGGCGGTGGTGCTCGATGTGATCAGCGCCGTCACCGGCATCGCGGCGGCCGCGACCATCCTCTATTTCTTCGCCGACGCGCTGGGGATGACCCCGAACCTGGCCCGGGCAACGCTGATCTTCAACATCGTCATGCTGTTTTCGCTGCGCTCGACCCCGCTGGGGATCATGCGCCTGCACAACCGCTTTTCACTCGCCGCCGCGGCCGAAAGCGCGATGCCCACGCTGCGGCTGATTGGCGCGATCATCGCCTGGTACGTCCATCCCAGGTTGCAAGGGTTCCTGGTCGCCTGGGCGGCGGCCGAGCTGCTGACCGCGGCGGCCTTCTGGTACGCCGCGCGCCGCACCGGTGATCTAGGAGCAATGTTTCGTCAGGGGCGCGGCGTGAGCAAGGTGCTGACCGACAATCCGGGGATCCTGCGCTATGCGCTCGACACCAATTTCAGCCAGACGCTGAGCGTCAGCGCCAAGCAGTTGCCGCTGTTCCTGGTCGGGGGCCTGACCGGGGCGGCCTCGGCGGGGGCATTCCGGCTGGCCCACCAGCTGGCGCGTTCGCTCACGATTTTCTCGCAGATGATCGCCCGCGCGGCCTTTCCCGAGATCGTCCGGGCGGTGCGCAGCGGCGGCGTTGCCGGCCTTGCGGGCATGGTTGCGCGGGCGATCCGGGTGGCCTTGGTGATCAGCGCAGTGGTCTTTGTGATTGTCCTCCTGATTGGCCAACAGGCGCTGGCGCTGGTCGGCGGCGCCGACTTCGCGCAGGGTTATCGCAGCCTGCTGTGGCTGGCCGGGGCAGCCTGCATCGAGCTGGTGGTGGTAACCTTCGAGCCAAGCATCGTGGCCGCGCGGCGCGCCTACTTTGCCTTCTATTCGCGGCTTGCTGCGACCGCGGTGATGATCGGCGGTTCGTTCTGGCTGGTGCCGGCGATGGGGCCGGAAGGCGTTGCCGCCGCGGTGCTGCTGAATTCAGCTACCCAGGCAGTGCTGCTAGGACTGGTGCTGGCGCGGCTGATCCGCCGCGGCGAAGCAAAGGCCCTCGCGAGCGAAGCCTGACGACTTTTGGTGCTTGAGCCTGTCCAAGCACGCCGCGCGCGGCTATGGCCGGTGCGATGAAGCCGATGCTGGACCAACCGACTGCGCCAATTCTGCCCGGCCGCATCGGCATTGTCCGCAATCCGCGCAGCCATCGCAACAAGGCTAATCCACGAACGCTTGTGGAGACCGAGCGGATGCTTGTTGCCGTGCCTGCTTCGCGCACCGAGCTGGCCGGGACGCTGGCCCGCTTTGCCCAGCAGCAGGTCGAACTGATCGTGGTTGATGGCGGCGATGGCACCGTGCGCGACGTATTGACCCGCGGCGATGCGGTGTTCGGCACGGCCTGGCCGCGGCTGATGGTCCTGCCCAAGGGCAAGACCAACGCGCTTGCGCTCGATCTCGGGATGCCAGGGAAGATGACGCTCGAACAGGCGCTTGACGCGATCCCCGGCGCGCGGATCGAGCGCCGCCGCGCGCTCAGGATCGAACCTCTCGACGGCTCGAGGCCGGCCTTTTACGGCTTTATCATGGGTACCGGGGTGTTCAACGTGGCGATCGAGGCGGCGCAGGTCACCCACCGTTTCGGGGCGTTCCAGGGCCTAGCCGTGGGCCTGACGGTCGCCGCCGGGATGACCATGGCATTGCTCGGGATTGGCCGGGGGCCGTGGCGGGCGCTGTCACCGACCCGGATTGCGGATTCGGCGGGCGACGAGCTACCGCGCAGCCGTCATGGTCGTGCGGGCGAGCGCTGGGCCGTGGGCTTTTCAACGCTGTCTGCCTTCCCGCTGGGAATGAAGCCGTTCGCCGGGACCGGCCAGGCCCCATCCGCACCGATTGCTTGTCTTGCGGTCGATGCACCGCTGCGCCGGGTGATCGCCACGGCCCCTGCCATCCTCGCCGGAGCGGGCGGCGCGCGCTATGCCGCGCTCGGGGTGCATCGCGGCGCTGCTCCGGCCTACGATATCGAGCTGGGTGGGCGCTTCATACTCGATGGCGAATTGTTTCCACCAGGCGCGTACCACGTCGGGCTTGGCCCCGAGCTGGAGTTCCTGGTGCCGTGAGTGCGGCGCTGGCGGAGCGCGTTGCCGGCATGCTTGCCGCGCCGGTTAGCGCGCCAGTGGCCGAATTTGCCGCGCGTCTGGCCGCCGATTCCAAAGCCGAAGCGGTGCTGTTCTATGGCTCGAACCTGCGCACCGGCTCGCTTGAGGGAGTGCTCGATTTCTATGTGTTGTTACCGGGCGCGCCAGAGCGCGGGATCTGGCCGCGGGTCAGCTATCACGAATGGCTGCGCGACGGCGTGACCCTGCGCGCCAAGGTTGCGACCATGACCTTGGCCAAGTTCCAACAGGCGGCACGCGGCGAACTGCTCGACACCACGATCTGGGCGCGCTTTACCCAACCAACGGCGCTGGCCTGGTCACGCAGCGCGGACGCGGCAGGCGCAGTATGTGCGGCAGTGGCCTCGGCCTGCACCACTGCCGCGCGGCTGGCGGCGGTGCTGGGGCCTGCCAGCGGTTCGGCCGAGGCGCTCTGGACCGCGCTGTTCCGCGCCACCTACCAGGCCGAATTCCGGGTCGAGGCGCCCGGGCGTGAACGTGATATCCTGGCGGTCAACGCCGCGCATTTCGCCGGTTTGCTGCCGCTTGCCTTACACGCTGGCGATACTGCGTTCGACCAGCAGGACGAAGCGATAGCGCCGCGCATTTCTGCTGAGCAGCGCCGCGCAGTGCTGCGCTGGTGGGGTCGCCGCCGCCGCTTTGGCAAAGTGCTCAACGTGCTGCGGCTGTTCAAGGCCGCGACGACTTTTGACGGCGCGGCGCGCTATGCGGCGTGGAAGCTGGAGCGACACACCGGTGTGGCTGTGCCAATCACCCCGTGGCGCGAACGCCATCCGGTACTCGCCGCGCCCGCCGTGCTGTGGCAAGTCTGGCGGACCCGGAAATAACCCCCACTTACATGTATTTCATGTCAATCCGGATCGCGGTGACGCCGCTGCCGACCGCGAAAGCAGTCTTCTTGTAGCTCGGCCGGCCGAGATTGAAGATGTTGATCGAAGGATTGTTCGACATCCCCCCGCCGTCCTGGCTGAGGTCGGTATCGCCATTGCCGTTGACGTCGTGACGCACCGCAACGGCATAGGTTCCGGCAGCGGGAACCGGTAGGCAAAAGCTCATCGCTCCGGCACGCGCGCGCGCTTCGATCCGCTTGAGCCAGGCGCCTTTCTTGAGCCACTCGGCTTCGGTGCCGCGATAGACCTGGATCCGCAGCATGCCGCTGGAAGACTTGATCCCGTTCACCGCAACCCGCACCGCAGGGCCGGATCCGTTCTGGCATTCGCTCGCATCGTTGGCGATAACCTGGCGGTATTGCGCGGCGCCGGGGGCAGCCGCGGCCAGCGCGAGGATGCCGGCAAGGGCAAGGCGATAGGTCAACATTGGCATTCAACTTCCGCAATTCGCATCGCAGATCAAGCCTTTGGTGGGCCAGACCGGCGCATTTGTTCATCAGTTGGCTACCAAATATGAATCAAGCGGTGAACGAAAACTGAATTGGCTCATCCGGTGCGGTTCAGCGGCACCACCCGGCCCCCCTCAAGTCGCACCGTGCGATCGGCGATTTCAGCGAGGGCGCCGCGGTGGCCGATGATCAGAACCGTGATCCGGCCGCGCAAAGCGGCAATCGCCGCGGCGATCGCCGCTTCGTTTTCGCGATCGAGCGCGCTTGCGGCCTCGTCGAGGATCAGCAGCGCTGGATTGCGCAGCAAGGCGCGGGCCAGCATCAGCCGCTGGCGTTCGCCGCCCGACAACACCCGGCCACCATCGCCGACGCGGGTATCGAGACCTGCGGGCAGGGTTTCGACGAACTGCGCCGCCGCCGCCGCAAGCGCCGCGCGCATCTCCGGCTCGCTCGCTTCGGAGGCGCCCCAGGCCAGATTTTCGCGGATTGAGGCGGCGAGCAGAACCGGCTCCTGCTGGACATAGGCGACGCGTCGTCGCCAGGCCCGGCGCTGCGGCGGATCGAGCGTGGTGCCATCGATCGCGAGCCGCCCTGCATCGGGCGAGAGCAGCCCGCCGACCAGATCGGCCAGCGTCGATTTGCCCGAACCCGACGGCCCGGTCAGCACTGTGATCGAACCCGCCGGCAAGGTCAGCGAGACCCGATCCAGCACCGCGGGTCCTTCGCCGAAGCGCACGGTCACCTCGTCCAGTTCGATCGCGCGGTCCAGCACGGGTCCGGCAACTCCCCCAGCTTCGGGCTCACGCGCTGCTTCGGCGGCGGCGATCAGCGCCAGCGTCGCATTGAGCGCCGGGCGGGCGTGGCGCCAGTTGAGCCAGGCCTCCTGCAGCGCGCCGAGCAGCGGCAAGGCCCGGGCAAACAGCGCGACCATCGGCAGGATCGTCACCGCATCGAGCGCAAAGCGCCGCGCCGCCAGCCAGACCAGCGCCGCCAGCGCCAGCGCTCCGCCGAATTGCAACGCTGCCTGGCCCAGCCCGCGGTCGCGGGCAAAGGCGATCTGGGCGCGGCGCATCGCGGCGAATCCGGCCATGGCCTGGGCCTCTGCGCGGTCCTCGCCCTCCAGGCTCTTGATCACCCTGAGCGCGCCGAGCCCTTCGTCGAGGCTGGCATGGGTTGCGGCATAGGCTGTGCCGAGCGTCTCACCCAGCGCCTGAGCGCGGCGGCGCAGCCCGGCATAGCCGGCCAACACCACCACCCCGGCCAGCGCCGCCCCTGCGGTAACCGCTGGCGAGATCGCCAGCGCCGCCAGCCCGATCCCGCCCAGCGTCACTACAATCGCGATGGCCGAGATAGCCTGCTGCACACCGATTCCGATCCGCTCGACTTCGGTTAGCAGCAGGCTGGCGCTGTCCGCCCGGCGCATTCCCAGCAGCACCCGCCAGTCGCAGTGGAGCAGCGCGTGCCAGGCCCGGCGCCTGAGCCCATCGACCAGCGCCAGCTCGAACCGCTGCGTTGCCATCAGCCGCGCCTGGGTGATCACCGCGCGCAGCCCGACCAGCGCGACGAATAGCGCCAGCAGAACCTCGAGGTTGAGCGGCAGGCCGCTGGCTCCGAGCCATTCAGCCAGCCGCCCGCCGCCTTCGCCGCCCAGCGCAGCAAGCAGCGGCACCAGCAGCACCAGCCCGATCCCCTCGGTCAGCGCCCCGGCAAGCATCAGCAACGCCAGCCAGGCAGCACGGGGCCGGTCGATCATCCGGGCAAGGCTGGGCGGGGTTTCTGGCATGGTCACCAGTGCTTAGTGCCTGCCCGGAGAAATCGCAAAAAAGCGAATTCCAGCGAGCATCGCTGCGTTCAGATGTCGTTGCGGCCTTTGCTCCAGGCGATGAACCGTCCCGCCGCGATCGCGATCGGCAAGGCGGTGACATAGGGCAATCTGGCGGCGTGGTCCGCCGGGTCGAGCCCGGGCAGCGCGCGTGCCAGCGCCTGCATCCGCGGCAGATCGATCAGCGCGGCAATATCCGGATCGCTGGCCATGCGTTCGAGTTCGTCGGCCACGGCCGCTGCGCCTGGCAGCTGGCGGGCGTGCCAGTCCGGGTTATGGGCCCCGGTATCGCGGCACAATCGTTGTGCTTCGGGCAACCGCCCTCGCGCCATCTCGCGCGCCAGCCAGCGGTCCTCCCGGTCGCGACGGAACACTTCGGTTGGAAGGCCGAAGCAGAATTCCACCAGCGGCCGATAGGCGGCGGGATCGCGCAGCGATACGCCGTAGAGCACTTCCATGCCCTGGTTGTAGGCCTCGCGGTCCTGACCGTCCTCGGCCATGATCCAGTCCCAGAACTGCCGTTTTGAGCGGAACTGAACTCGTCCCGGCTCGAAGCCGGTGGCCCGTTTCCGGTCGAGCATCGCGTGGTCGCGCACCCAGGCCGGGGAAAGCCCCGATCCGGCCAGCGAATCGGGTGGGCTGCCGTGAACCCGGCGCTGAATCCGGCGCCAGGCCGGATCGGGGAGCCAGGGCAGCACCGCCAGCGCCAGAAACTTGCGCCACAGCGGCCGCGGATCGCCTTGCCGGGTGTTGAGCGCCCTGGTCAGCATCCCCCAGCGGCCGCGCGCAAGCCATTCGGGAAAAGCCCAGGGCGCGGCGTTGCTGAAGGTTTCGTTGCCCCAGTTGGGGCTCAGCAGAACATCGCAGCCCAGCGCTTGCGCGCGTTCATGGATGGCATGATGCGCCCAGCACAGACCCACCGACGGCGTGCCGCAGTCCATCGCCTGGAGCAGCTCGCGCTGGCGATGGCGAAAGTCGAGCCCCTCGTTGTGGAACCGCTCGACGGCAAGCTCCGGGTGCATGGCCGCGAAGGCCGCAACCGGAGTGAATTCTGAGTTGTAGTTGCCCGGGTTCGGCTTGATTGGCTGCCAGTCTTCGGCCGGCCCATGGACAAAGCCGTGAACCCGCGTGTCCGGCGCGACCTGGCGCAAGGCGCTGGCGGCGACCGAAGCGGAGTCGAGCCCGCCCGAGAGCAGGATCCCCGGACGGCGGGCGCCATCGATCGAGCGGTCAACCGCTTCGTCGAGCAGGGCCAGCCCTGCTTCGACATAGTCCGTCGCGCGCGCAAAGCGGATCTCGGGCCGGCTGAACAGATCGTAGCGCCAGATCTCGCGCCAGCCCGATTTGTCGAGCATGATCGCCGCACCCTGGGGGATGCGATGGCAACCCAAAAAGTGGCCTGCATAGCAATCGCTGAAATCGACCAGCAGGCTCCGCCCGAGGCGGTCAAGGTTGACCTGGCGCGGCTCCGGGTCGCGCCAGAACAGCGGCCGTGCCAGCGAGGCGGCAATCGCCCCGCCGCGGTGGTGGCGGAAAACCAGCGGTGGCGCCTCGAACGGACTGCGCGCGCAGCGCAGCGCGGCGCCGTCCGGCTCCAAGGCGATGGCGCAGTAGTGGCCGATGACATGTTCGTCGGCGGCGGCACCCCAGCGGTCGAGCGCGTCGGCATAGAGCCCCGCCGGATCGTCACGGTCTCCGCCAAGTTGGGCGGCAAGCTCGCGGCGGTTGTGGATCTGGCCGTTGACCAGGACGAGGCGGCCGGAAGCGGAGCGACCTGGTCGCCAGGTGACACCATTGGCCAACTGGCCAAGGACAGTCCCGCCCTTTGCGAACTGGAAGAGTTTCTTGGCTGGGATTGCGCCAAGCAATTCGGTGAAGCTCCGGGCTTCTGACTCGGTCAGCCCGGACACTTCGAGCGAAGCACAGATCACAGGTCCATCAGCAGACCACGGCCGCCAAAATCAGATCGTGGACCGATCAGCTGCGGGCCTGGGTCGGGGACTGCGTCCCGAATCCAGTCGGACCGGCGACGTCCTTGATCGTGCCCAGCCGGTTGAGAGCGGGCTTGGTCCAGCGGCACTTGGCTTCTGACCCGGCGTTCAGCATCTTGTTCATGGCAACCCTCATGCTCTTGCGCAAAGATTTTCTCGCGCCGCTTAACCATTTAGCAAACTTCGGTCTTTCGGCAAGCCTTTACAACAAAAAGGTTAGATTTCATTGTTTTAAGGCAAATTCAACACCTCCATCCAGGGTCCTTCGAGCTTCCCCAGCACCGTCTCGCCGTGACACTCCACCCAGGCGTGCAGAGCGTCGTGAGCGTTTCTGCGATCAGCCCGGGGCCTTGCGGCAATGACCACGCGATGGCCAATTGCGCGGCGGCGCAGCAGCCAGCTCAGCGCCATCGCCCGCGGCAGACACTTGAGCGGCAGTCCGGTCCGCGCTGCGCCACTTTCGACATGGGCCGCGAGCAGCCGGGCCAGATCGAGCTGTCCCGCCCCGGCCTCGCCAGTCAGTCCCAGCCGTGCCTGCCAGCGGACAAAAGGCACCCAGCCAACCAGGGCGCGCGCCACCAGCAGCAGGACCATGGCCTCGACAGTCCGGCTGCGCCTGCGCCATGGTTCAGTCGCGGACAATCAGCCCCGCAGCGTCGAGTTGATCAAGGAATGGATCGAGGTCGGCGGCGATGTCTCCCGGTTCGGCGCCGAACTCGCTGACCAGCTCGGCCAGCAGGGCGCCGCGATCACGGCTTCCGTCGATCAATCGCCAGATCGCCCGGGCAGTGTCGGTGAGCGAGAAGAACTCGCCGCTCTCAAGGTTCATCACCACCACTTCATCGTCGATTTCGGTTTCGCTGAAGTTGCCCTCAGCCTTGGCAATGCCGCTCATGCTGCGGTCTCCTTGATGTGCCTGGCGACCGCAGCGGCGGTTGCGGCAAACCGCTTGCCGTCGCGCGGGCGGACCAGCCGGGTCATGGCAATCGCCGGGGCGAGCCGGGCGAACAGGGCGAAGCGCCCGGCAGGGTCGAGCCCGCGGGCCTGGGCGAATTGGGTGGCAGTGAAATGATCGTCATTAAGCCGGGTCAGCCGCTCGGCCCCGGCAATAGCGGTGAAGGACAATGGCGCGCCATCCTCGATAAAGGCGAGCTCAGCCAGCGGCAGTGCCTCAGCCACGGTGCCGCCGGGCGGGGTGCAATAGAATTTGCCGGTCATCGAGCCGACATGCCCTTCGACCGCGGCCCCGGTCAAGCGCACCGCCTCGCCGGTGAGCTTGAGGCGCTTGTGCCCGGGTAGGCAGATGATCTTCGCCGGGTCGGAAATGTCGAGCACCAGGGTGTCGTCGCAGAACAGCGGTAGGCCATGGGCGCCCAGCGCGGCGGTCAGTGTCGACTTGCCCGCACCGCTTGCCCCGGTGAAGGCATGGACCCGGCCCTGCCAGGCCACCGCCGAAGCGTGGACCGGAAGCAGCCCGTGGATCGCGGCGATTGCCGAATAGACGCTGCCCGCCAGCCACAGCGCTTCTTCCAGCGGATCGGCCCAGGGCTCGCGCTCGACCGTCACCGCTTCGCCCATCACGTAGTGGTAGCCATAGCCCGAAAGGGTCCGCAGCAAGTAAGCATCGCCAGCCAGCCTGGCCTGCCCCGGCGCTACGGTCTGGCCGCCAAGCTCGCGGGGTATGGATCCGGCGCGGGTGCGGCTCTCGCGCCTGAGCAGGGCGATGGCGGGGTGGGGATCGGCGCAGCGCTCCATCGCCCGGAGCCATGCCTGCGGGGGCTGCCCAGGTCAATTGCGCCAGGATGAGTCAGTTAAGCGATGAAGCCCGAGATACAGTGTGGAAAAGCCCTGAAGCCGCGCTTGTCCCCCCCAGATGTGGTAGGTAAGCGCCGGTCAAGGGAGCCGCAGTTCCTCCGTATGCCCGCGCCGCTTATCTCGCCCTCGATCCTGTCTGCCGACTTTGCCCGGCTGGGGGAAGAAGTGCGCGCGATCGACGCGGCCGGGGCCGACTGGATCCACGTCGACGTGATGGACGGGCATTTCGTCCCCAACCTGACGATCGGCCCGATGGTGGTGAAGGCGCTGCGTCCGCACACTGCCAAGCCGCTCGACGTCCACTTGATGATCGCGCCGGTTGATCCGTTCCTCAGCGCTTTTGCCGAGGCCGGGGCGGATATCATCACCTTCCACCCCGAAGCCGGCCCGCATGCGCACCGCACGGTTCAGGCGATCAAGGCGCTGGGCAAGCAGGCCGGGGTCTCGCTTAACCCCGCCACCCCGGCCAAGATGCTCGATTACCTCTACGAGGAAATCGATCTGGTGCTGGTGATGAGCGTCAATCCCGGCTTCGGCGGGCAATCGTTCATCGCCAGCCAGCTGCGCAAGATCGAGGCGATCCGCAAAGCCATCGACAAGACCGGGCGTGTAATTCGGCTGCAAGTCGACGGCGGGGTCGATGTCGCCACGGCGCAGCTCTGCGTTGCCGCCGGGGCCGACGTGCTGGTTGCCGGAACCGCGACCTTCAAGGGCGGGCCAGAGCACTATGCCGCCAACATCGCCGCCCTCAAGGGGCTGGGATGAGCGATGGTGGAGGCGCTTTCCTCAAATCGCGGCGCGGCGATGGAAGCAGTGGACGGACCAGCGATCCCGCTCGGCGGCGGAATCGAGGAGGGCGCGCTGGACCAGCCTGAACCGTCCTTGCCACCGCACTCGGAAAGCGAAGTGATCGAACCGGGCCGGGCGCTGGCGCTGGCTGATTTTGCGCCGCCTTCGCTCGGCGCGGGCGAGCGGTTGGTGCGGCTGGCCTATCGCCTGGGGATCCCGGCTTCGGCGCTGTCCGCACCGTTCGGCAAAACCGCCCGGCCGCGGTTGCTGGCCACCGTTGCCAACCCACTGCCCGGTCACCGGATCGCCGGCACCGCGCTGCGCGCCGGGCATTTTCTGGTCCATGGGGTCAAGTCGCCGATCACCCAGATTGACTTCGCCGGCGCGGCGCGGATGGCCCCGCCGCTTGAACGGGTGGTTCATGCGTTCGCCTGGCTCGCCGATCTCGAAGCCAGCGCTCCGCGTGAGACCGTCGCGCCGGTGGCGGAACGGATTCTGGGGCCTGGCTTGCGGCCAATCCCAAAGCGCCAGCGCGTCCCGGCAAAGGTCCGGCGTGGAGCGTTGCCAACGCCGGCACGCGTGAGCTCAATTGGCTGGTCCACGCCCCGCTGATCCTCTCGGGTAGCGACAGTGCCTTGCGCGTCAAAGTGCTGACCGCGCTGACCGAGACCGCGCGCTGGCTCGACAAGAATGTCGGCCGGGCCGAGGACTTGCTGGCCGAAGTGGCCGGCTGGTGCGGGATCGTCGCGGCCGGCTTGCTGCTGCCCGATGGCAAGCCGCGGCGCTTGTTCGGCGAGGCTGGACTGATCCGGGCGCTGGGTGAGCTGGTCGGTGACGATGGCGGGGTGCTGTCGCGCAGTCCGCTCGGGCAGATGGAAGCGATCGCACTGCTGGTGAAACTGCGCGCCTGCTATCAGGCGGTCCGGCGCGATCCGCCGCAAGCGCTCGAGGCGATCCTGGGGTTGCTGGTGCCGCCGCTGCTGGCGCTGGGACACGGCGATGGCTCGCTCGGTTCGTGGCAGGGCGCCTGGGCAATCGATGGCTCCGAAGTCGCCGCGTTGGTCGCCGCTTCGGGGGTGCGTACCCGGCCGCTGCGCGATGTCCGCCAGTGGGGCTATCAGCGGGCGGTCGCGCAAAAGGGCATCCTGCAGTTCGATGTCGCTCCGCCGCCGCTGGCCCGCCATGCCCGATCGGGCAGCGCTTCGACGCTGGCTTTCGAATTCAGCCATGCCGGACACCGCATCATCGTCAATTGCGGCGGTGCGGCCTGCGCCGGCGGGCTGGTGCCAGTGCGGCTCGAACAGGGGCTGCGGGCAACCGCGGCGCATTCCACCCTGGTGCTCGACGATGCCAATTCCACCGCAGTGCTGATGGGCGGCAAGCTCGGCTCGGGAGTGTCCGAGGTCGAAGTCGATCGCCGCACGCTGATGAGCGACAAGCTGGGCAAGAGCGGCGCCGGTGCGACCCGGCTTGAAGGCAGCCACAACGGCTATGCCGGCCGCTATGGCCTGACCCACCGCCGGATCATGATCCTGCGCGACGATGGCACCGAGCTGCGCGGCGAAGACTTGCTGGTCCCCTCAGGCGGCAAGGGCAAGCGCGGCAAGGTCAGCTTTGCGATCCGCTTCCACCTAGGCCCCGGGATCGAAGTAGGGCTGAGCGAGGATGGCCAGGGCGCGGGTCTGGCGCTGGCCGATGGGTCCTATTGGCAGTTCCGGTCGGGCGGCGGCCAGATCAGCATCGAAGAATTGCATCTGGGCCGATGGGCAGGGCCGCCCGCAGCCGATCCAGCAGCTGGTGATCCAGGGGCTGGTCGCGCGCAGCGGCGGGAACTTTGCCTGGCTGCTCAAGAAGATGGGGTGAATTCAGGTGAGCGAAGTGACGATCCGCCGGGCGCTGCTTTCGGTGTCCGACAAGGCTGGGCTGGTCGAACTGGGCCAGGCTCTGGCCGCGCGCGGGGTTGAGCTGGTTTCGACCGGGGGAACGGCCAAGACGCTTGCGCGACGCCGGACTCGCGGTGAAGGACGTTTCCGAGCTCACCGGATTCCCAGAAATGATGGACGGGCGGGTCAAGACGCTTCACCCCGCGGTTCATGGCGGCCTGCTGGCGGTGCGCGACAATCCCGAACACGTCGCCGCCATGGCTGAACACGCGATTGGCGCGATCGATCTGGTGGTGGTCAATCTCTACCCGTTTGAAGCAACAGTGGCCAAGGGTGCGGGGCGCGACGAGATCATCGAGAACATTGACATCGGCGGGCCCAGCATGGTCCGCTCGGCGGCCAAGAACCACGCCTTTGTCACCATCGTGACCGATCCTGCCGATTATGCCGGTCTGCTCGCCGAACTGGAGGCCAGCGATGGCGCCACCCGGCTCGAGTTCCGCAAGCTGATGGCGGCGCGCGCCTTTGCCGCGACCGCCAGCTACGATGCGATGATCAGCCAGTGGTTCGCCTTTGCCGATCAGCAGCAACTCTTCCCCGAAACCCTCGCAGTGATGGGCATCGCGCGCCGAAGAGCTGCGCTATGGCGAGAACCCGCACCAGCGCGCCGCGCTCTACTTGCCCAAGGGGCCACACGGCAAAGGCATTGCCCAGGCCCGCCAGATCCAGGGCAAGGAGCTTTCCTACAACAATTTGAGCGATGCCGACGCGGCGCTGGAACTGGTCGCAGAGTTCCGCGGCCAAGCCCCGGCGGTGGTGATTGTCAAGCACGCCAATCCCTGCGGCGTCGCGCAAAGCTCAAGTCTGCTTGAGGCCTGGCAAGGCGCGCTGCAATGCGACGACGTTTCGGCCTTTGGCGGGATCGTTGCAGTCAACACGATCCTCGACGGCCCGACCGCCGAAGCGATCTGCGCAATCTTCACCGAAGTGGTAGTCGCCCCTGATGCCGACGAGGCCGCGCTGGCCGCGTTCGCAAAGAAGAAGAACCTGCGCCTGCTGCTCACCGGCGAGCTGCCCGATCCGCGTCGCGGCGGGCTGAGCGTGCGGCAGATCACCGGCGGGCTGCTGGTCCAAGCCCGAGACAACGGTGCGGTCCTGCCCGCTGACCTCAAGGTGGTGACCAAACGCCAGCCCAGCGAGCAGGAACTGAAGGACTGCCTGTTCGCCTGGACCATCGCTCGCCACGTCAAATCGAACGCGATCGTTTATGCCCGCGACGGAATCACCGCCGGGATCGGCGCGGGGCAAATGAACCGCCGCGATTCGAGCCGGATCGCGGCGATGAAGGCTGCTGAGGCGGCGGAGAAATTCGGCTGGGCGGATCCACGCACCCGGGGCAGCGCGGTTGCTTCCGATGCGTTCTTTCCGTTCGCCGATGGTCTGCTTGCCGCGGCCGCTGCCGGCGCGACTGCGGTTATTCAGCCCGGCGGCTCGATTCGCGACGATGAAGTGATCGCGGCGGCCGATGAAAACGGCCTGGCGATGGTCTTCACCGGCATGCGCCACTTCCGCCATTAACCCAATTTCTCAACTCACCGTAGTTTCGCATCGCCTTGCCTTGGCAAACCGCACAATTGCAGGCCGTTCACTGGACGGTAAGACAGAATTGGGCACGAGGCCGGTCGACACCGAATCAGTTGCGAAGCGAATCATCCCATGGGCCTGTTCAAAGCCGATCTCTACCGCTCCTTTGTCCTGGGCTTCGTGCTGGGCACCGCCGCGCTGCTGGCTTCGATGGGCGCGCAGTCAGAGAAAGGTCTGGCCGGCCACGTAATCCCCGCCGCCGAAGCGGCCGCGGCCCATCCCGACCTGACCCTGATTGACTCTGGGATCGAAGTTTCGCGCTAAGAATTGCCCCGGGCTCCCGGTGAGCCTATATGTCCGGTATGGCCGGAGCACACCACCAGCACCATCATGACGAACCGACTGGCGACAGCCTGGTCGAAGCGGCGCGTGCGGCGCTGGTCGATGCCGGTGAGCAGTGGACTGGAATGCGCGGTGAAGTGTTCGATGCGTTGGCTGCCGAAGGCCGGCCGGCCTCGGCCTATGATGTTGCCGAGGCGGTTTCCAAGGCGCGGGGCAAGCGGGTTGCCGCCAATTCGGTTTACCGCATCCTTGATCTGTTCGTAGCCACCAACCTCGCGCGGCGGGTCGAAAGCGCCAACGCCTACATTGCCAACCCGCACCCGGGTTGCCGGCATGACTGCATCTTCCTGATTTGCGATGTCTGCGGCAAGGCCACCCATATCGACGACGACAAACTTACCGGGGCGCTGGTCGAAGCCGCGCATCACGCCGGCTTTGCCGATATCCGCCCGGTGGTCGAACTGCGCGGGGTCTGCAGTGGGTGTAGCTAGAACCTAGTCCAACACCTTACCCATGACCGCTCCGGGTACGGCGATGCCTTGCTCCGACATCCGTTCAACCCGCTCGATCACCTGATAGCCGCACGCCGAATAGAGCGGCTCGCCGGACATGGTCGCCATCAGTTCGACCCGGCGAAACCCGGCATCGCGGGCGGCGGCTTCACACTGCGCGAGGATGATCCTGCCGATCCCGCGGCGGGTGTAGTCAGGATCGGTGTACATGGCGCGGACCCGGGCCGGCTCGGTCGCCGGATCAAGCAGGCGATCGTCGCGCAGCACTGCGGCATGATTGCCCCCGTACAGCGTCGCGCGGCGGCTCCAGCCGCCGCACCCGGCGAGCTTTCCGCCATCTTCGACCGCAAAATAGGTGCCGTCATCGATCAGCGTGGTGTCGAGGCCCATGCTCAACCGGCTGGCTGCGATCTGTTCTGAGGACAGGAAACCGCGCTGCAGTTGCTCGATGGCGCGCTCCATCAAGGTTGCGATTGCCGCCGCATCGGCGATCGTGGCAAGGCGAATTGCGAATTCGGGCATGGTTGGCGGCTCCGCGAGGTGTCTAGCCAATCTGGGTCAGGCTCAGCACGTTGCCGTCAGGATCGGCGAACCAGGCAACCTTGGCGCCGCCGTCGGGCGAGTTCCAGATCCCGTCGGCATCCTGGCCGAAGCCTTCGTAGATGCTGAACTTGACCCCGCGCCCCGCCAGATCACGCACCGCGCCGCGGATATCGGCGACGTTCCAGCCGATCACGGTGTGAGCGGCTCCTTGATGTCCGGGCAGGTCGGTGAGCCGCAGCGGCGTGCGGTTGCCAAGGTCAAAGGTCACCGCGTGGCCATCTTCGCCCAGCAGTCTCAGGCCGAGCACGTCGGCATAGAACGGCCGCGACCTGGCGCGATCGGCAGTCAGGACGAAGCAGACCGGCTGGGCAGCAGCGGGCAGGGGCATGGCAGGTCTCCGGCGTAAATTACAACAACCTGCACGTTAGTCTCAATCGACACCTTGGCAATCAGCGTGTAAGGCGCAGGCCATGAGCCCCACTCCGGCGACTCCCCTGCTCGATCAGGTTCACCTGCCTGCCGATCTGCGCAAGCTAGCGCCCGAACAGCTGCGGCAGCTCGCTGACGAACTGCGCGCCGAGATGATCGCGGCGGTCGGCCAGACTGGCGGACACCTTGGCTCAGGGCTCGGCGTGGTCGAACTGACTGTGGCGATCCACTATGTCTTCAACACCCCCGATGACCGGTTGGTCTGGGACGTTGGCCACCAGGCCTATCCGCACAAGATCCTGACCGGCCGGCGGGACCGGATCCGCACTCTGCGCAGCGGCGGGGGGCTGTCCGGGTTCACCAAGCGCAGCGAAAGCGAATACGATCCGTTCGGCGCGGCGCATTCCTCCACCTCGATCTCAGCGGCGCTGGGTTTTGCCGTGGCCAACAAGCTCGCCGGCAAGCCCGGCAAAGGCATCGCGGTAATCGGCGACGGGGCGATGAGCGCGGGCATGGCCTACGAGGCGATGAACAACGCCAAGCAGGCCGGCAACCGGCTGGTGGTGATCCTCAATGATAACGACATGTCGATCGCGCCGCCGGTTGGCGGCCTGTCGGCCTATCTGGCGCGGCTGGTTTCCTCGCGTCCGTTCCTGGGCCTGCGTGACATTGCCCGGCGGCTGTCGCGCAAATTGCCCGAACCTTTGCACCGCGCCGCCAAGAAAACCGACGAGTTCGCCCGCGGCTGGTGGATGGGCGGGACCCTGTTTGAAGAGCTGGGGCTTTACTACGTCGGCCCGCTCGACGGGCACAACATCGACCAGCTGGTGCCGATCCTGGAGAATGTCCGCGACGCCGCGGAAGGCCCCTGCCTGATCCACGTTGTGACCCAGAAGGGCAAAGGCTATGCTCCCGCCGAAGCCAGCGCCGACAAGTACCACGGGGTCCAGAAGTTCGATGTGATCACCGGGCAGCAGGTCAAAGGCGCCAGCGGCCCGCCGGCCTACCAGAACGTGTTCGGTGAAGCCTTGACCAAAGCGGCGGACGGCGATCCCCGGATCTGCGCGATCACCGCCGCCATGCCTTCGGGCACCGGGCTCGACAAGTTCGCCGCCGCCCATCCCGAGCGGTTCTTCGATGTCGGGATCGCCGAACAGCACGGGGTGACCTTCGCGGCAGGCCTGGCAGCACAGGGCATGCGGCCGTTCGCGGCGATCTACTCAACCTTCCTGCAGCGCGCCTTCGACCAGGTCGTCCACGATGTGGCGATCCAGAACCTGCCGGTGCGCTTCGCAATCGACCGCGCCGGGCTGGTCGGGGCTGACGGCGCGACTCATGCGGGCTCGTTCGACGTCACCTATCTTGCCACGCTGCCAAACATGGTGGTCATGGCCGCTGCGGATGAGGCCGAGCTGGTCCATATGACCCACACCGCCGTGCATCACGACAGCGGCCCGATCGCGTTCCGCTATCCGCGCGGCAACGGCACCGGGGTGGCGCTTCCGGAAATTCCGCAGCGTCTTGAGATCGGCAAGGGCCGGATCGTGCGGCACGGCAGCAAGGTCGCGATCCTCTCGCTCGGCACGCGCCTCGCCGAAGCGCTGAAAGCCGCCGACCAGCTTGATGCCCGCGGGCTCTCGACCACGGTTGCCGATCTGCGTTTTGCCAAGCCGCTCGATGAGGACCTGATCCGCCAGCTGATGACCACGCACGAAGTGATCGTCACGGTTGAGGAAGGTTCGATCGGCGGGCTTGGCGCGCATGTCCTAACCATGGCCAGCGACGAAGGGCTGACTGATGCCGGCCTCAAGATCCGCACCCTGCGCCTGCCCGATCTGTTCCAGGATCACGATGCGCCCGACAAGCAGTACGACGAGGCCGGGCTCAACGCGTCGGGAATCGTCGATTGCGTGCTGAAAGCGCTGCGGCACAACAGCGCCGGGGTGGAAGAGGCGCGGGCTTGAGTTTGATCTGGTCCCGGGTCAGGCGAATGCTGGTCGGGAGTCTTATCGGGCTTGGACTGGCCTACGCTGCGGTGTTGTGCGGCTTGTACGCTACCCAGCGCAGCTTGATCTTTCCCGCGCCGCAGTACTTCCCCGCGATCCCCAATGGCTACCGGCAGGTGAACTTCAGCGCCGCCGACGGCCTCAAGCTGAGAGCGGCCTGGCGACCGCCGGCTTTGGGCAAGCCTGTTGCGCTGTTTCTGCATGGCAACGGCGATAGCTGGTCCGGCGGGGCCTCCGCGACCCGCCTGCTTGCAAGGGCAGGTTATGGCGTGCTGCTCGCCGAATACCGAGGTTATGGCGACAATCCTGGGGAGCCAAGCGAGGCGGGGCTTTATGCCGATGCCCGCGGTGCGCTGGGCTGGCTTGGGGCGCAGGGCATTGCCACCCAGCGGATTGCGGTGATCGGCAATTCGATTGGCTCGGGACCGGCAACCCAGCTTGCCCGCGAGGTACCAGTCGGTGCGTTGATACTGGTTTCACCCTTCGCCAACCTGCCCGATGCCGTGGCGGAGAAGTTTCCCTGGGTGCCAGCCCGCTGGCTGGTCAGGGACAAGTTCGACAATGCCGCCAAACTTGGCGCAGTCCCGTCACCGGTGCTGCTGCTTCACGGTACCAATGACACCATGATCCCAGATGCTCATGCTCACCGCCTCGCTGCTGCGGCACCGGGCGCGCGGTTGGAACTGGTGCCGGGCTTCGGACACGAGCTGGCCTATGGCGATGCGGCGCAGCGGATCGAGATGGAGTGGCTGGACGGAATTTTCGCTCGCTAGCCCAGCCACATCCAAACCCCTGCCGGAATGCCCGCCAGCCAGAGGTGCGCCCAGCAGGCGGCCAGCCACAGCGCCAGTCCGGCAATCCACGCCATTGCCCCGGCGCGGTGGAGCTTGCCCAACTGCGGCCAGAACGAGGTGTGATCTTCCCAGCGGCTCCAGGCATCGCCCAGCTGATCTTTCTTCTTGCCGTCCTGCAACGCGGCCCCGGCGAGCGCGAGGAAGGCGATCGCGAGCGAGAGTATGATTACGCGAGGAACCGGGCTGACCAGCACGTGGGCCGCGCTCCAAAGCGCGAACGACCACATCATCGGGTGGCGGCTGACCAGGAACACCCCGCGCGGCTTCTGGCGGGCAAGGTCGCGCGCACCAGGGGCCGGAATCGCCGGGTTGCCGCTAAACGACCCCGCGAGCAAGACCGATGCGACCAGCATGATCACTGTGGCGAGAACCCAGGCAACCGGCTTCATGCCGTCCCACAGCGGCAGTGCGCCGGCCGGCACCCGGCGAAAGGCCATCGCCATCCACGCGAAGCTGGCCAGCGCCACCAGCGAATAGACTGCCTGGAAACCGCGGTCGCCGACGATCCGGGTCACCGACTGGCGCAGCGGGTGCGACAGGGCAAAATGAGTGCCGACGAACGTAACGGCGGCGGCGATCAGTTCAGCAAGTGCTTCGTCCATCCTGGTGTCCCCCTGATTGACTGCCCGCGCCATCTTACCAGTCGTAGGCCTCGGGTAAATCCCCTTCGGTGGGCGTCTTGTAGCGGTCTCTGAGCCGCGTCTGATGATTACTCAAGGGCTGCTCGATCCCGTCGATGAACACCCGCAGCACGCCCGAGCTGGCTTCGAGCGGATCGCCGTCCCAGATCACCACGTCGCCGGCGCGGCCGGGGCGGAGCGAGCCGATCCGGTCACCCAGTCCCAGCGCCTCGGCCGGGCCAGAACTGATCGCCGCGAAAGCCTTGCCCCAGGCGAGGCCGCTGGCCCCCGGCACCCGGGTCAGCGCGACCAGGTTGCCGGCATATTGCGGGGCATAGCGCGGCCCTTCGTTGCCAACCCCGAGCGCGAACGCGCCGAGCGAGACCTTGATCCCGGCAGCCGCCATCCGTCCGATGTTCGACTGGGTTGCGCCAAGTTGTTCGAAACTGCTGGGAAGGTCGCGCAGCGGGGTCGCCAGCACCGGCACCCCGGCCGCAGCCAGTTCGCTTGCCACCAGCCAGCCTTCGCTGGCCCCGACGATCACCACCCGCAACGCCGGGAAATCTTGCCGCAACGCCAGCACCATGCGGATATCGGCGGCCCGCTCAACCCGGATATACAGCAGCTGCTTGCCGGTCACAGCCGGGACCAGCGCGGCGGCATCGCTGCGGGTCAGCAGCACGTCGTCGCGGCGCGCTCCGGTGGTCGCGGCGACGAGTTCGCGCGCTTCGGCAAAGGCATTGCGCAGCACTGCCCAGGTTGCCGCGCGGCTGCCCCCGGACCGCGCCGCGCCGGTTTCGCCGAGCTCGAGGTACTGGAACGCGCGCGGCAGCATCACCGCCTGCGGATCGGCGCCGAGGTCGATCACCGCGCCTTGTCCGCCGAAAATCGTGTCCGTGGCAAGCGGCGCAACTGCCGCGCGGGTTACGCCCCCGGCACGGCTCACCGCGATGGGCTGGGCGGCTGGATTGATCGCCGCAGATATGTCGAGCGCAGCGCTGAATTGCGATTTGGCGGCATCGCTGTCGTTGCTGGCATCGACCGCGCCGACATCGACCAGACCCAGGTCGGTGACTGCGGCGACCAGGCCAGGTGTGACCCATTTGCCCTGGGCATCGATCGTGCGTACCCCGGCCGGAACCGGAACAGCGCTGCCTGCGGCAACCACTTTTCCGTCCTGGACCAACACCGTTCCGCCGCGGATCGGCTCGCCGCCGTCGCCGACGACCAGCGTCGCATTGGTGATTGCCACGTTCTGCGCCAGCGCTGGCGCAGAGATCCCGGCGAGCAGCGCGGCCAGCGACGCCTTGAAGACACGCGCGCTCACTTCACGTCTCCTTCGCCGGGCTGGCCGAGCTCGAAGTCGCTCACTGGCCGCCGCTTGGGATCGTTTGCATCGAACAGCAACGCACCGTCGATCCAGACCTTCTCGGGCCGGGTATAGGTCGAAAGCGGGTTGCCGTTCCACAGCACCACGTCGGCCATTTTACCAGCCTCGAGGCTGCCGGTGTGCTGGTCGATCCCCATTGCCTTGGCCGGGTTGAGCGTCAGCCAGCGGATCACGTCTTCGTCGGCAATGCGGATCCCGGCGCGGCGGGCATCGCCCTGGGCCTTGGCGGCTTCCTGGTTAAGCCGCTGGATCCCGTTGGCATCGTCGGAATGGATCACCACGCAGGCTCCGGCCTGGTGGAGCAGTCCGGCATTCTCGGGAATGCCGTCGTAGCTTTCCATCTTGAAGCCCCACCAGTCAGCCCAGATCGCGCTGCAGACATCCGCGTTCCTCAGCAGATCGCCGATCTTGTAGCTTTCGACCGCGTGGTGAAAAGTGGTGACCTTGTAGCCGAACTCCTTGGCCATATCGAGCACCTGGGCCATCTCGTCGGCGCGGTAGCAGTGGTTCTGGATCAGGATCTCGCCATCGAGCACCCCGGCCAGCGTCTCCATCGCCAGATCGCGGGTCTCAAGCTTGTCGGCGGCGCGCTTGGCGCGATACTCCTGCGCCTTGATCCAGGTCGCCCGGTTGAGCGCGAAATTGCCCATCCGAGTAGAAGGCAGGCGGCCCTTGGCGCCGTAAACCCGCTTGGGATTCTCCCCGCAGGCCATTTTCAGGCTGTATGGCGCGCCGGGAAACTTCATCCCCTGAACGGTGCGCGACGGCACGTTCTTGAGCGCCACGCCGCGCCCGCCCATCAGGTTGCCCGAACCCGGCAGGATCTGAAGCGCGGTTACCCCGCCGTTGGCCAAGGCCCGGCTGAACCCCGGATCCTGCGGCCAGACCGAATGCTCGGCCCAGACGTTAGGGGTGATCGGATCGGTCATCTCGTTGCCGTCGCTGTGGGCATCGACCCCGGGACTGGGATAGTCACCCAGATGGCTGTGGACGTCGATGATCCCCGGAGTGACGAATTTGCCGGCGGCCTCGATCACGGTTGTCCCGGGGCCAATTTCGACCTTGCCGGTGTGAACCGCCACCACCTTGCCATCGCGCAGCTCGACAGAGGCATTGTCAAACCGGCGCCCAGTCCCGTCGAACACTGTTGCGCCGCGGATCAGCACCGGCGCCCCCGGATAGGGTTTGTAGGTCGAAGGATAGGGGTTCTTGTCGAACTCCTTCGCCGCCTTGGCCGCAGCACCTGCGTCCGCCTTCTTGTCTTTGGCTGCAAGGCTGGGGGTGGCCAGCAGTGACAAAGCCGCCAATCCGGTGGCCAGATGCACGAACCGCATCAGGCCCGGTCCTCCAGCGTATCGAGATGCATCCAACGCTTCACGATCGGCGAGAGCAGCAGCACCACTGCGGCCACACCGATCGTGATCCAGCCGATCTGGTTGTAGATCGACAGCGTCAGTTCTTTCGACATTGTTCCGCTTTCACCGCCGGTCGCCTCGCCGATCTTGCCGGCGACGAAGTTGCCCACCGCGGTCATATAGAACCACGCGCCCATGATGAAGCTGCCGAGATGCAGCGGGGCGAGCCGGGTCATCGCCGACAGGCCCACGGGCGAAAGACACAGCTCGCCAGTGGTGTGGAGCAGGTAGATCAGGAACACCAGCAGCACCGGGGTCATCGCCGCGACCCCGACCGTCTCGGCGCCCCACACGAAGGCCAGGAAGCCAAGCCCGACCTGGATCAGCGCCAGGCCGAATTTGGCCGGGGCCGAGGGCTCCAGCCCGCGCTTGCCAAGCCAGGTCCACAGCCCCGCGAACAGCGGCGCGAGCAGTACGATGTAGATCGGGTTGATCGACTGGAACAGGCTGGTCGGTACCCCGGCGCGATCGACGAAGCGGTCTGTGTAGAGGCTGAGGCTACCACCCGCCTGCTCGAACAGCCCCCAGAACACCGGGTTGAGCGCGATCAGGAACAGGATCGCAAAGATCCGCTCGCGCGGCTCCTTGGGCAATTTGAAAGCTTCGTAGAGGGTGTAACCAAGCATCGCCAGTCCGCTGACGATCAGCAGGTTCTGGATTACCGCCTGGTACTGGACGAGGAACCAGATCACCGCGACCGCGGCGAGACCGACGGCATAAAGCTTGAACTCGTGCGGGCGATCGAGCGGCTTGGGCGGCTCGCCATTTCCTTTGAGCGCTGGGCGCCCGACGACAAAGATAATCAGGCCCAGAACCATGCCGATCCCCGCCAGCCCGAAACCGTAAGACCAGCCGATAGTCTCGCCGAGGTAACCCACCAGAATCGTTCCGAGCGCCGCGCCGACGTTCACCCCCATGTAGAAGATGGTGTAGGCGGCATCGCGGCGGGTGTCGGTCATCCGGTAAAGCTGGCCGACGATCACCGAGATGTTGGCTTTCAAGAAGCCCGAACCGACGATGATCAGCGCGAGCGCAAGCCAGAACACGTTGATCGCCGGATCGCCCTGCTTGACCGCCGCATCACCGACCCCCTGCATGCCTTCGTAAGCCATGAACAGGTGGCCAAAGGCGAGCAGGATCCCGCCGAAGAACACCGCTTTGCGCTGGCCCAGCCAGCGGTCGGCGAGATAGCCGCCGAGCACCGGGGTGATGTAGACCAGGCTGGTATAGGCGCCGTAGATCAGGTTCGACTTGCCGTCGCCGAACAGCCAGAACTTGGTCAGGTAAAGGATCAGCAGCGCCCGCATTCCGTAATAGGAGAAACGCTCCCACATCTCGGCATAGAACAGCACGAACAGCCCGCGCGGATGACCGACCACCTCCTCGCTCTTGCGGCTGGCGATGAACCCGCCGATCACGATGAAGGCGAACAGCGCCACCGCCGCGATCGCCGCAGTCCAATCGCCCGCGTTCCAGCTCGACATGTCCTTCATGATTGCTCCCCGATCCATTTTTACGGCCCATCACGGGGTCGCTGCATGGCGCCGGAGACTAGCCGGGATTTCTCCGGAGTGAAGCGAAATTCGCTGTGCTTGTTGCTATCTTGCTTGTTGGTGAGCTGGCCGCATTCCGCTTGCCTGCCGCGCTGTATTATGGCACTGATGCACCATGCAGGACAACAGCAAGCCGGTCTATTTGCGGCTCCGCGACAAGATCGCCGCGGCGATCATTGATGGCACTTATGGCGAAGGCGCGATGCTGCCCTCGGTGCGCGCTTTCGCGGCCGAACAGGGGGCCAATCCACTGACCGTGGCCAAGGCCTATCAGCAGTTCCAGCTCGACGGACTGGTCGAGGTTCAGCGCGGGGTCGGCATGTTCGTGGCGCGCGGTGCGGCCGAAAAGCTGCGGCGCAGCGAGCGCGAGGCATTCCTGGCGGTCGAATGGCCAGCGATCAAGGTTCGGATCGAGCGGCTGGGGATCGCGCCAGCGGAACTGCTCGCCGCAATTCCCTAGGGATAGAGTGCATTAAGCGATTGCGCGGCGCGCGCCACTTTGGCAGAGTGCCGCTCGCAGTGCTGCTTGTACCGGGTCGAAAGCCGCACCGCGCTTTTTTGCTACAACGAGGCAACGGGCAAGGCATTGCCCCCAGAAAGGCGTACGATGATCCGGTCCGAATTGCTCCAGCTTCTCGCCAAGGAAAACCCCGGCCTTCGCGCTGAGGAGATCGAAAAAGTGGTCAGCACTTTCTTCGATGAAATCGCCGGGCGACTGGCTTCGGGCGGCAGGGTGGAATTGCGCGGGTTTGGCGCATTTTCAACCCGTGCCCGCGATCCCCGCACCGGCCGCAACCCGCGTACCGGCTCGAAAGTGAGCGTCCCGGGCAAGAGCGTTCCCTATTTCAAACCCGGCAAGGAAATGCGCGCGCGGTTGAACAGCGATTAGGTGAAGCCCTTGTCCGCCTAATGGCGGTGCGGACAGGCCATCCGGCCTGTCCTTGCAACACCGGCCCACTCCCCCTGCCCGACCACCCGTTCATGGTATCCTGGCGGGTGGTCGGGCAGGGGGAGTGGGCCGGTGTTGTAAGCTATTCGCGGATGCGAATAGCGCACCCAACAAGGACTCTTCCTACCCCCGCCGCGCTGCCCTAAGGCAGCAACCAACGCGGACGTGGCGGAATGGTAGACGCCGGGGACTTAAAATCCCCTGAGCCTTGCTCGTGTGGGTTCGAGTCCCACCGTCCGCACCAAGCCCAGCTCAGGGGTTTGTCCCTAGGCCGCATTGTCGGCCCATTCATCGCCTTTGCGCATCGTGTTTCCACGAGGGGTCGCCAGGAAAAAGCGATCGGAGACCACAGCAATGCCGCAACAGCCATCGCCCGAGCCGGCATTGCCCGATCTCCCGCGCAACCAGCGTGCGACGAGCCGCGTCGCGCTGCTGCTCAGGGCTGGCAAGCTGATTTCCGAGCACGGCGAGTTCCTGTGCATCCTGCGCGACGCTTCGACCGGCGGGCTCAAGGCGCGCTTGTTCCACGAGCTGCCTCCGGCGCAGCGCTTTACGATCGAACTGGCCAATGGCCAGAGCTTCCCGATCGAACTGGTCTGGCAGCGCGACGGCCACGCCGGCTTCCGCTTCATCGGCGGGCCGATCGCGGTCCATGGACTGATCGACGAATCCTCAAACTTTCCCAAGCGCGATATCCGGCTGCGGGTCAGCGCACCGGTTGCAATTGCGATCGGCGAGGAGCGGCACATCGGGCAGCTCTGCGATCTTTCCCAGAACGGCGCGCAGATCGAAATCGCACCGGCGCTGGCGATCGGCCAGCAGATCTCGCTGGCTGTCGAGGGTCTGCCGGCGCTGGTCGCCCGGGTCCGCTGGCGGCGCGGCGCGGCGCATGGTGTGATCTTTCAACGCGGCTTCCGGCTTGATGAACTGGCGGCATTGATCGGACAAATTCAGCGGGACCCGTCCGTCGCGCTTGGAAATGCTGCGAATCCAGCCTGATTCAGCGCGGATTTTAACCACTGGTTAGGCAATTTCCTTCACTCCTGCGGCAAGCAAGGACTATGGGGGCATCATGGCAGTCAGCGGTTTCTCCAGCGCGGCGCAAGCGGCGCAATCGCGTGAGATCAGCGTCGACGTGGCGATCATCGGGGCCGGGCCGGCCGGATTGACCGCCGGTTACCTTTTGACCAAGGCCGGTCTTTCGGTCGCTGTGATCGAAAAAGACCCGCACTATGTTGGCGGAATCAGCCGCACGGTCGAGCATGAAGGCTATCGCTTCGATATCGGCGGACACCGCTTTTTCTCGAAGTCAAAGCAGGTTGTCGAGCTGTGGAACGAGATCCTGCCCGATGACTTCATCGAGCGCCCGCGGATGAGCCGGATCTACTATGAGGGCAAGTTCTACTCCTATCCGCTGCGCGCGTTCGAGGCGCTGTGGAACCTCGGCATCGTCCGCTCGAGCCTGTGCATGGCGAGCTTCTTCAAGGCCAAGCTGCTGCCCAACAAGGCGGTCAAAAGCTTTGAAGACTGGACTGTCAACGCCTTCGGCTGGAAGCTCTATTCGATCTTCTTCAAGACCTATACCGAGAAGGTCTGGGGCATGCCCTGCGACGAGATGAGCGCCGACTGGGCGGCGCAGCGGATCAAGGGCCTGTCACTGTGGGGCGCGGTTACCGACGGGCTCAAGCGCAGCCTGGGGCTCAACAAAGTTCCCAACAATGGCATGGCAACCAAGACCCTGCTCGAAAGCTTCCGCTATCCGCGGCTTGGCCCAGGGATGATGTGGGACGCCGCGCGTGACAAGATTCGCGCTACCGGCAAGGGCGAAGTGCTGATGGGCCACGCCCTGAAGCAACTCGCCAGCGACGGCCAGGGCGGCTGGCGGATGACCGCGCTGCACGATGGCGGCGAAGCCGTGATCCGCGCCCGCCATGCGATCAGCTCGGCGCCGCTGCGCCAGCTGGCGGCCGCGCTCCACCCGCTCCCCGCTACCAGCATCAACGCCCAGGCGCTGCGCTATCGCGATTTCCTGACTGTCGCGCTGAAGATCCGGGCCGAAGACCTGTTCCCCGACAACTGGATCTATATCCATGACAGCAAGGTCAAGGTCGGGCGGATCCAGAACTTTCGCTCGTGGTCACCCGAAATGGTCCCCGAAGCTAGCGTCGCCTGTGTCGGGCTGGAGTATTTCTGCTTTGAAGGCGATGGGCTGTGGTCGATGGCCGATGCCGACCTGATCGACCTGGCCACCCGCGAGCTGAGCCAGCTTGGCCTGGTATCGGCCGAACAGGTGATCGGCGGCGCGGTGGTGCGCCAGGAAAAAGCCTATCCGGTCTATGACGGCGTCTATGCCCAGCACGTCGCTGCGCTGCGCGAGGAACTGGAGACGGCCCACCCAACGCTGCACCTGGTTGGCCGCAACGGCATGCACCGTTACAACAACCAGGATCACGCGATGATGACCGCGATGCTGACCGCCGAGAACATCCTGGCTGGGTCGCGGGTTTACGACGTCTGGTGCGTCAACGAGGACGCCGAGTATCACGAAGCCGGCAACGACAGCGCCGAGCAGGATCTGCAAGTGCGCCGCGCGCCAAGCGAGGACCAGGCCGCCGCGCTGGGATCGCTGCGCGAAGTGCCCGAACGGATCGGCGCCGATCCGAAACGGGACGCTGCATAAGGCCATGTATCGCCGCTTCGCCGATATCGTCTTTCTGCGCTACATCGCTGCCAGCGCGCTCGCGCTGGGGGTCGATGTCGGTTCTTTCCTGGCGATGCTGGTGTTTGGGATTTCCGCCGCGGTCGCTGCGGCTGTGGGCTATTCGCTGGGGATCGTCGCGCACTGGCTGATTTCGAGCCGCGCGGTGTTCACTGCCGGAGTAGCCGAACGCGGGCCTGAACGGACCCGCCAGAAGGGCCTGTTCGTGATCTCGGCGCTGCTCGGACTCGGGCTTACTACCGCGATTGTGGGGCTGGGCGCTCCGGCCGGGCTCGATCCGCGGCTCGCCAAGCTGATCGCGATTGCCGCGAGTTTCACGCTGACCTGGCTGATGCGCGAGAAAGTCGTGTTCCGCACCGGGGCTGCTGCGTGAACCAAGCCGCCGACGGCCTGAACGACCTGCCACCCGGGTTTTGGGGACGGATTGTACTGGCCTGGCTGGGCATTGCGGTGGTCCTCGTTCTGCGCCAGATGGCGGCGATCCGCGGGTTTGAGCTGGCCGATCCCGACGACCACCTGCGCTTGGTCCAGGTCCGGGATCTGCTGGGCGGGCAGGGCTGGTTCGAGCTGTTTCAGTACCGCATCAATCCGCCCGGCGGGGTGGCCACGCACTGGTCGCGGCTGGTCGATATTCCGCTCGCGGCGACAATCCTGCTGCTGACGCCGCTGCTCGGTCAGCATGGAGCAGAGCTGACTGCGGCGGTGGCGGTGCCGTTGCTGACGCTGCTCTGCGCGGTTCTGCTGACCGCACGGATCGCCGCCAGGGTGTTCGGGACGCGCGCTGCCTATGCCAGCTGCATGGTCTGGGTCATGGCGCTGATGGCTCTGATTCAGCTCCAGCCGATGCGGATCGATCACCACGGCTGGCAGATTGTCGCGGTGCTGGCGGCGATCAACGGGCTGTTGACCCGCGATCCGGTAAAGGGCGGGTGGATCGTCGGGCTGTCGCTGGCGGCGGGAATGTCGATCAGCCTCGAACTGCTGCCGTTCACCGCGCTGTTTGCCGCGGTTTTGGGGCTGCGCTGGCTGCGCGACCCGGGAAGCAGTTCCTGGCTCAAGGCGATGATGCAGGCGCTCGCGGTTGGCTCGGGCGGGTTCTACATCGCGACCCGCGGGCCGACTGCAATCGAAGTCCACTGCGATACCATTTCACCCGCCTATCTGGCCGGTTTTGCGCTGGCGGCGCTGCTGGTCAGCGCCATCGCCGCGCGACCCAAGCTGTCGTCGCTCGCGCTGGTGGTGCTGCTCGGCGGCGCGGCGGCATTGACCGGCGCGGCCTATCTGGCGCTGGCGCCGCAGTGTCTGGCCGGACCGTTTGCCGAGCTAGACCCCTTGGTCCGCGACGTCTGGTACGTCAACGTGTTCGAAGGCATGCCGGTGTGGAAGCAGAACCTGCCGACTCTGGTGCAAATGGTTATGCCGCCACTGGCCGGTTTGCTGGTGGTGGTGCTGGCCTGGCGCCACGCCCATGATTTGCCGCGCCAGCTGGTGGGTGACTTTGCGTTGCTGCTTGGCGGCGCGCTGGTCATCGCGGTGCTGGTGGCGCGCTTCAGCGGCGTAGCGGCGGCGCTGGCCACTGTGCCGCTGGGCTATGCGATCGCCGAATGGCTGCGCCGCGCCAATACGATGAAGCTTACGGCCCGCTTGGCGATCCTGCCGCTAACCGTTCTGGCTCTGTTTCCCGGAATTCCGGTTGGACTGATCCAAAAGGCACTGGCCCCGGCAGCGGCATCAGCAAGCACCGGCGACGAAGCCCGTCCGCTGGGGCGCGGCTGCAGCCTGCCCGCTTCGCTGCCCACCTTGCAAGCGCTGTCGCCCGCGACGGTGTTCGCGCCGTTCGATATCGGCCCCAGCCTGCTGGTCCACACCCGCCACAAGGTGATCGCCACCGGGCATCACCGTGCTTCGGCGGCGATGCGCGATGTGATCGGCGCCTATCTGGCCGATCCGGCCAAGGCTGAACGCATCGTCCGGGCGCACGGGGCAAGCTATGTGGTTGCCTGCGAGGACCTGATCGAAGCGCGCAATTACCGGGTGTTTGCGCCCAAGGGGCTGATGGCCGGCCTGCTCGCTGGACAGACGCCTGGTTGGCTTGAGCCAGTCGCGCTGCCTGCCGCCGCCGGCGAGCTAAAAGTCTGGAAAGTAAGGCCGGTGACCGCTCAGCCCGGCCGGAACAGCATCGCGTCGCCGTTCATGCAGTAACGCTTGCCGGTTGGCCGCGGCCCATCGTCGAACACGTGCCCAAGGTGCCCGCCGCAGCGAGAGCAGTGGACCTCGGTGCGCGGATAGCCCACTTCAAAGTCGGTCGCGGTCGCCACCGCTCCGGGCAGCGGCTTCCAGAAGCTCGGCCAGCCAGTCCCGCTGTCATACTTGGTTGCCGAGGCGAACAGCGGCAGGCCATCGGCGGCGCAGATGAACGTGCCCTTGCGATGTTCCTTGTTGAGCGGCGAAGTGAACGGTGTTTCGGTGCCCTTCCGGCGCAGGACGTAGTACTGCTCGGCGGTCAGCCGCTTGCGCCACTCGGCATCGCTGAGCTGCAGCGGATAGGCCTTGGCCTCGGCCGCTGTGCCGCAAGCGGCCAGCACCGGCAGTGCGGCGCCGACACCCAGCCAGCGCAGCATGATGCGGCGGGTAAGCTTTGAGTGTCGTTCCATGGCAGGCAACCTTTCGCGCCGACGGTTCGCCGGACACTGGCGAGTTCGGGCTGGAGCGGCCCGAGGTTACACTTCGGCCCTCAGAATTTCTCGATCGTGGTCTCAAGCTTGCGGAAGCCGTGGACGAAGTTGGCTCGGACCCGCTGCTGCTCGCCGGTGACATGCACCCGCATCCGCCGCTTGTGCATTTCCTCGAGCAGGATCTTGAGCTGGAGCTCGGCCAGGCGCGCGCCGACGCAGCGGTGGATGCCGTACCCGAACGAAAGGTTACGCCGCGCGTTCTCGCGATTGAGGATCAGCTTGTCGGGGTTTTCGAACACCGTTTCGTCTCGATTGGCCGAAAGGTACCACAGGATCAGCTTGTCGCCGGCCTTGATCTGGTTGCCGAACAGGTCGGCATCCTCGGTCGCGGTGCGGCGCATGTGCGCCAGCGGCGTGACATAACGGATGCATTCCTGAACCCCGTTGGGGATCACCGAGGGATCGGTCTCGAACAGCGCGCGCTGATCGGGGAACTTGTCGAGCGCGTGGACGATGCCCGACATGGTGTTGCGGGTGGTGTCGTTGCCGCCGACGATCAGCAGCACCAGATTGCCCATGAACTCTTGCGGGCTCATATGGTTCATCGCATCGGAATGGATCATCATCGAAATCAGGTCGCGGCTCGGCTCGGCGCCGCTGCGCTCCATCCACAGCCGCGAGAAGTAATGCAGCATTTCCTGGAGGATCGCATGGCGAGTGTCTTCCAGACCGCGCGCCAGCCCCAGTTCGACATCGCCGGCCCAGTCCGACCAGAAGGTCAGCAGGCGGCGGTCTTCCCAGGGAAACCCGAAAAGGATTGCCAGCATGCCGGTGGTCAGCTCGATCGAGACCTTGTCGACCCAGTCGAATTGCTCGCCGAACGGTAGGGTATCGAGCGTGGCGGCGGTACGCATCCGCACTTCCTTCGCCAGAAAGTCGATCTCAGCCGGCGTGAAGGCGGGGGCGACGGTGCGACGCTGGCCGGTGTGCTTGGGCCGGTCCATGGCGATGAACATCTGCAAGCGGCGCTCTGCCAGCTCGGCGGGGTCGATGTCTTCTGGGGGATCACCAATCGTGATCCCGCCGCGCTCCGATGCAGATGAATAGAGCTCAGGCAAGGCCTCGACATGCTGGATCGCCTTGACCGTGGAGACGTTCCAATAGGCGCCATAAGGGCTCTCGTTGACTTTGTTGACCGGCGCCTTGGCGCGCATTTCGGCAAAAATCGGTTGCCAGCGGTCTTCGACATAGATGTCGCTGCGGCTGACGTCCCAACGCTCGGTGTGCTTGGGCAGTTCCTGTCCGTGCTCTTTCAGCCAGCCTTCGAAGGCCTCGGTGGCGCTGGGCGAGCGGCGATAGGTGAAGCCCTGGTCGGGGTTGAGCGTTTGCGTGGCCATGGCTGCTCTCTCTTTCGCGTTGCATCAGCGGCAATGCGTTTCACTATGCGACTTATCCCGCCGAACTTACCTTGTTGTCAATAGCGGCTTTGCGGGTAAACCAGCTGCGCGACTTGCCGCGCGCCGGTCCGCTTTGCATCACCCGGCTGCGGAACAGGCCGGCCCCGGCGCGCACGAACAGCACCACGCACAGCGCCTGCCAGGCCAGCGCCACCCCATGGATCCACAGCCGCTCGTCTTGCGCGGCGCGGGCCAGCATCGCAAACGGCGAGCTGAACGGGATCGCGATTGCCGCCAGCTCGATCGGCTGACCTTGCTGGGCCATCGCAAAGCTGGCGAAGAAGAACACCAGCAACTGCAGCATCGTCACTGGCATCGACAGCGTCTGCACATCGCGCACGGTGGTTGCCATGCCGCCGATGGTCAGAAACATCGAACCCAGGATCAGGTAGGCCATCGAAAAGTAAATCACGCCCAGGCTCAGGAACAGTGGCCAGCCGACCGCCGGAGCGGCGAGGAGCGGGATTGCCTTGCCGCTGAGCAGCACCCAGCCGCCGCCAATCGCACCCCAAGTGGCAATCCCGACCAGCGAGACCCCCAGCATGGCGAACAGCTTGCCCAGGAACAGCGCCTCCATCGGGATCGCCGCGGCGAGGATTTCGATGATCTTGTTGGCCTTCTCCTCGACCAGGTTGGACATCACCATCCCGGCCAGCAGCATGGTCAGCAGGAACAGCAGGGTTTGCCCGGCCTGCGCGGTCAGGACCCGGCCGTGGCTCTGGTCGGCCCGGCTGGTGGCGACTGCTGCGGTGCCGACCTTGGGATAGGCCTTGGCGCCGTTGCCCAGCGCTTCGGCGGCGATCAGCGAGACCGGCCCGCGCCACCCGGCGATCCGCGCTTTCGGTCCGGTCAGCACCGGGGCCTGCGGCGTGCCGGAAAGGATCGCCCCAGCATTGGCGCGGTTGTCGATCAGCGCGTTGTGGGGATTGAATGTTTCGCCAGGCCGGGGTGTCGCCACTACCGCCAGTTCGGGCAGGCCCGAGAGTCGCTTGGAAAGCTGGTGCTGCGCGGCGATCATCAGCGCTGCGTCAGCCTCGGCCATGGCAACGCCGATCACCGCGCGGTCGCCCTGTTCGCGCACCGAAGCGCCGATCCCGCCGGCCATGCCGCCGACAATCACCGGAAACAGCGGCCCGAGCAGGAAAAAGAAGAAGCTACGGCTGAACAGCACCGCAACGAAATCGCGCCGCGCCACCACCAATGCGGCGGCGAAGACCGAAAGGCGGCCGCTGCGGGTGTCGGGGCTCATCGCCGCTGCTCCAGTTCGGTTTCTTCCTCAAGCGCGCGCGCTGCGGCTTCGCCAGCGATAGCGACGAAGGCATCGTGGAGCCCGGCGCGCTCGATCGACAGCGAGAGAATCCCCGCCTCACCCTCGATCAGCGCGCGCAGCAACGGCTCGATCCCGCTCTCGGGGAGCGAGAAGTACCAGTGCTTGCCCTCGTGCCGGGCATCGGTGGGCAGGGCCTTGCGCCACAAGCCGTCCTCGGCGCGGGTTTCGAGGCGGACCTGCGGCCGGATCCGGTCGCGCGCGACATCGACCGGGCCGGCGAAGGGGACCTTGCCCCCGGCGATGATCGCCACTTCATCGCACAGACGTTCGGCATGGGCGATGACGTGGGTCGAGAAGATCACCGTGGTGCCTTTGGCGGCGAGCGCGCGGATCATCTTTTCGAGCTTGCCCTGGTTGAGCGCGTCCAGCCCTGAGAACGGTTCGTCGAACACCACCAGCCGCGGATCGTGAACCAGGGTGCCAAGCAGCTGGACCTGCTGGGCCATGCCCTTGGAAAGCTGGCGGATCGGTCGCTCGATGGCATAGCCCAGGCCGTGCTCCTCAAGCAGCAGGCGCCCGCGCCGTTCGCCCTCGGCCAGCGGCAGGCCCCGCAAGGCGCCCATGAAGCCGATCGCCTCGTAGGCCTTCATCGCCGGATAGAGCCCGCGTTCTTCGGGCAAATAGCCGATGGTGTGGGCAACCTCGTGCGGACGCTCGTGGCCGAGCACCCGGCGCACGCCTTCGTCGGGATCGATGATCCCCAGCAGCATCCGCAAGGTGGTGGTCTTGCCCGCGCCGTTGGGGCCCAGAATGCCGTAAATCGCGCCCTCGGCAACGGTCAGATCGACCCCGTCAACCGCGGTGAACCCGTCGAAGCGCTTGACGATCCCGCGCGCTTCGATCGCCAGGGGGCGGGGCGTTTCCGCGCCCGCATTGCTCGCCATCGGTCCATCCCCTAGCTTCATGCCGGCGGCGGTATCGCGCGGCCCGTGAACAGGAGCAACAGGAACTTGGTTAATTCCGCCGAAATCGCGCAGCTTAAGCACGATCTGGCGCTTGCTGCGCAGGCACAGGGCTTCGTCAGCTGCGGGATTGCTCGGACGCGGGATGATCCTGCACACGCCGCGCGGCTGGGCCAATGGCTGGAAGCGGGGATGCACGGCGAGATGGAGTGGATGGCGACGCGCGCCCACCACCGCGCCGGACCGCAGGCGCTGTGGAGCGAGGCGCAAAGCGTGATCGCGCTGGGGATGAGCTATGCCCCGGCGGTCGATCCGCTGACGCTGGAGCAGGCGCCGGATCACGGCCGGATCTCGGTCTATGCCCAAGGCGCGGACTACCACGACACCGTCAAGAAAGCGCTCAAGGCGCTGGCGCGGTGGCTGGTCAGTGAGGCGGCGAAGCGCGGGTTGGGCGAGGCCGGGGTCAAGGTCTTCGTCGATACCGCCCCGGTGCCAGAGAAACCGCTGGCCCAGGCGGCGGGGCTTGGCTGGCAAGGCAAGCACACCAACCTGGTCAGCCGGGAGGAGGGCTCATGGCTGTTTCTTGGCATGATCTATACCACGCTGGCGCTGCCGCCCGATGATCCGGGTGAGGACCATTGCGGCTCGTGCCGCGATTGCCAGACAGCCTGCCCGACCGATGCCTTTCCCGTGCCCTATCGGCTCGACGCGCGGCGTTGCATTTCGTACCTGACGATCGAGCTCAAAGGCCCGGTGCCGCACGAATTCCGCAAGGCGCTCGGAAACCGCATCTACGGCTGCGACGATTGCCTGGCGGCGTGTCCGTGGAACAAGTTTGCCGACACTGCCCGGACTATGCGCCAGTTCCTGCCGCGCGCCGAACTTGCCGCGCCGAGACTGGCCGAACTGCTCGCGCTTGACGATGCCGGCTTCCGCCGCCTGTTCGCGGGTTCGCCAATCAAGCGGATCGGGCGCGACCGGATGGTCCGCAACTGCCTCTACGCTGCGGGTAATAGTGGCAATACGGCGTTGGTGCCGCTGATTGAGGCGCTGCTGGGCGACTCCAACGAAGTTGTCGCCGATGCCGCACGCTGGGCGCGGGACGAGCTAGCGCGCTAGCAGGTTGCGCGCCTGGCTGGCGATCTGGGCGAGCATCGCCGGGGTCACCGTCATCGCATTCTGGGCGCGGCCGATCATCAAGCGAAACTGCCGGATCGCCGGGGCCTGGGCGTCGGCCCAGCGCTCGATCGCGGCCCCCGGTTCGCCCTTTTTGGCGCAATGCTGGCGCAGGAAATCGAACCGCATGTGCTGAAAATCGCGTGCCAGACCGTTGGCCAGCAGGCGCTCCCAAGGATCAGGCGGGCTCATCCGCTCGGCGGCTTGCTGCGCCCAGTCGAGCCCGAGCCGGGCCCCGACATCGGTGAAACCGCGGGTCAGGATGCGCGCCGCAATCCCGGTCTGCTTGGCCAGCCAGGCCAGCCCGATCGCGCCGTCGACATCGAACAGGTGGGCGACCTCACCCGCGGCCGTGGCGGGCGCACCCGCCGCCGCAAAATCGGCGCGCAGCCGCGCCGATTGTGCCGAACCCTCGCTGGAGAGCAGCTGGTGACTGTCAGACACCAATTCTCCGACCCCGGCCTTGAGCTCGGCGAGCAACTGCGACGGCTTGGTCGAGCCGCCGCCGACCCGCAGCAGGTCGGCCATGTGGTTGGTCATCGCCGCAGCCGCGCGATCGAACAGCGCGATCCGGGCAGTTTCGGGCATGGCGGTGGCTTCGATATGCCGCCACACCGCATCCATGCCGAGCAGCCGCTCAGCCGCGACAAATGCCGAGCTGACCTGCGCCAGCGTTGCGCCGGCTTCTTCGGCAAGTTCGAACGGGTGGATCGAGCCGAGCCGGTTGATAATCCGGTTGGCCAGTTTGGTCGCGATGATTTCGCGGCGCAGGCGATGGTCCAGAATATCGCGCTTGAACTTGGCGCGCATCGGCACCGGGAACGCGGCGAGCAACTGCTCTTCCATCAGCGGATCGTCGGGAACGGCGCTCGCCTCGAGCGCCGATTGCAGCACCAGCTTGGTGCTGGAGAGGATCACTGCCAGTTCGGGCCGGGTCAGGCCCTGGCCATCGGCGTTGCGCCGGGCCAGGCTTTCGCCGTCGGCCAGACCCTCGGTCTTGCGATCGAGATTGCCGCCATCCTCCAGCGTTTCGATCAACCGCATCCACGATCCGGTTGCCTTGGCGCCGCCAGCCTGCGCGATCGACAGCGCCAGCGCTTGCAAGCGGTTGTCCTCCAGCACGATATCGCCAACCTCGTCGGTCATCGCACTGAGCAGCTTGACCCGCGCCGGTTCAGTCAGCCGTGCGGCGCGTTTGGCCCCGGCCAGGGCGATCTTGATGTTGACCTCGTTGTCCGAGCAATCGACCCCGGCGGAATTGTCGATGAAGTCGGTGTTGACCCGCCCGCCGTTCAGCGCGAACTCGATCCGGCCAGCCTGGGTGCAACCCAGGTTCGCGCCTTCGCCGATCACCTTGGCGCCCAGCTCGGCTGCATCGATCCGCAGCGCATCGTTGGCCGGATCGCCAACCTGGACATTGTTTTCGGCAGCAGCCTTCACATAGGTGCCGATCCCGCCGAACCACATCAGATCGATTTCAGCCTTGAGGATCGCTGTGATCAGACTGTCGGGATCAAGGCTCGACGCCTCGACGCCCAGCATCGCGCGCACTTCCTTCGACAGCGGGATCTCCTTGAGGCTGCGGGCAAAGACTCCGCCGCCCTTGGAAATCAGCTGCTTGCCATAGTCTTCCCAGCTCGAGCGCGGCAGGTTGAACATGCGATTGCGTTCCGCCCACGATTTGGCCGGATCGGGCGCGGGATCGAGGAAAATGTGGCGGTGGTCGAACGCGGCGACCAGCAGGATTGCTTTCGACAGCAGCATGCCGTTGCCGAACACGTCGCCGGACATGTCGCCGCAGCCGGCCACGCGCACCGGCTGCTGCTGGACGTCGATCCCCATTTCCAAGAAGTGGCGTTGCACCGAAAGCCAGGCGCCCTTGGCGGTGATCCCCATCGCCTTGTGGTCATAACCCTTCGAGCCGCCGCTGGCGAAAGCGTCATCAAGCCAGAAATCGTGTTCGTCGGCGATCGCGTTGGCGGTGTCGGAAAAGGTCGCAGTGCCCTTGTCGGCGGCGACCACGAAATAGGGATCTTCGTCGTCGCGGATGGTCACATCCTTGGGATGGACCACCTTGCCGCCAACGATGTTGTCGGTGACCGACAGCAGCGTGCGGATGAACAGCTTGTAGCTGTCCTTGCCCTCAGTCAGCCAGCCCTCACGGTCCCGCGCAGGGTCAGGCAGCTGCTTGGGATAGAACCCGCCCTTGGCGCCGGTCGGCACGATCACCGCGTTCTTGGTGCGCTGGGCTTTCATCAGCCCGAGCACCTCGGTGCGGAAATCGTCGCGCCGGTCAGACCATCTGAGGCCGCCGCGGGCAATCGGTCCGGCGCGCAAGTGGATCCCCTCAACCCGGCGCGCGTAAACGAAGATCTCGCGGTAAGGGACCGGCTTGGGCAGTCCCGGAACCATCGCCGAATCGAGCTTGAAGGCCAGCGCCTCGGCTCCGGCAGCGGCGAAGGCGTTGGTTCGCAGCATGGCTTCTACCAGCGCGCGGTATTGGCGCAGAAGGCGATCGTCGTTGATCGCGGTGACCTTGGCCAAGCCGTCACGGATCGCGGTCTGGGCGGCGGTTTCGGCCTTGGTACGGTCGCCCTTGAAGGCCGGATCGTGGCGCGCGGCAAACAGCGCGATCAGCCCGCGGGTGACGCCAGGGGCGTGCTGCAGCGCATCGACAACGGTCGGAATGCCATAGTGCAGCCCGGCCTGGCGCAGATAGCGATACCATGCGCGCAACCAGTTGGCCTCCTGCGCAGTCAGCGCCGCGGCGGCGATCAGGCGGTTGAAGGGATCATCCTCGGCCACGCCATTGAGCACTTCGGCGACCGCGTTCTCAAGCAGTTCGGCGCGTTCCAGCAGCGACCTGATGTCCAGCCCCATCGGCAGCGCCAGCGCGAAATCGTGGATCGTCCCGGCGCGGCCCTGGTCAAGCTCGGTAGGAACGTCCTCGATCACCTTGAACCCGAAGTTTTCCAGCGCCGGCACGGCATCGGACAGAGCGATCGCGCCACAGCGCTGATAGAGTTTCAGCCGCAGTTCGCCGGACGATTCGCCGTCAGCACCGCGCAGCCGAGCGCCGCGGCGGGGGCCGTCTTCACCCTCGCCGGCCAGCCGCCGCAGCCGGGCGATGTCGGTCGCGGCTTCGGCCGGGCCATAGGCAGTGCGGTAGGCTGCAGGAAAGCTCTCGGCGAACCGCGCGGCAATCGCCGCAGCGCGGCCGGGCTCCTCGCTGGCCGCGATCTCGGCTTCGACCGCATCGGCCCAGCCGCGCACCATGGCTAGCAATTTGGCTTCCAACGCGGCCTCGTCCGGCATGTCGGCACCGTCGCGGATGTCGAGCACAAACCGGATCAGCGCCAGATTGCCGCCTTCGATCTGCAAGCTCCAGTCCAGCACCGGTGCGTGGCCCGAGCGCGAGAGCAGATCGGCGATCTGCAACCGCACCGTGGTCGACATGGAATCGCGCGGCAGCCAGGCGAACGCGAACAAGTGGCGTTCCAGCGGCGCGCGGACCAGCGCCAGTCGCGGCCGAGGGCGATCGACCAGGCTCATCATCGCGGTGGCAATCCGGGTCAGGTCGGCATCGCTGAAACCGATCAGGATATCGTGCGGCAAGGCGGTCAGGGCATGGACCAGCGCCTTGCCGGCGTGGCCCTGGGGGTTGAAGCCGAACCGGCCCATCAGTTCGGCCAGCTGCGCGCGCATCCGGGGGATCCGCTCGGGCGAGGCAGCCAGCGCGGCACTGGTCCAGACCCCGGCGTGGACCGACAGTGCGGTCAGCTGGCCGGCCTCGTAGATCGGGACGATGAACAGGTCGAGCGGGACCCGGCGGTGGACTTGGGCAATGCGGTTCGATTTGATGATCAGCGGCACCCGCCCGCCGCTCTTGGCCGCGCCTTCGAACCAGGCGAACGCGCGGTCGTAGGAGGCGGACTGGAGCAGCGCCTTGGCGCTCTTGCGGCAGATTCCCAGCGCGTCGACCTGGCTGCCGTCGCGGCGGCGGGTGACATGGCCAAGCTGGGTCAGCATGCCGTCCTTGAACCAGCGCAGCAAGGCCGAGCCTTCGCCATCGGGCAAGGCATCGGCATCGGCGCCCATCGCCAGTTGCATCCGCGGCCAATCGGCCACTGCCGCGCGGACATCGTTCAGCGCCGAACCCAGATCGACCTCGAGCTGGCGGCGCAGCCGCGCTTCGCCGCGCTCGGTCTCAAGATAGATCATCGATTCGCGCTTTTCGCCGGAGGCATCGCCCTCGACGATTTCGGTCAGAATGCCCGCAGCATCGCGGCGTACCGCCAGCACGGGGTGGAGCAGCCGATCGATCGCCAGACCGTGCGCGGCCACGCAGGCGGCGATCGAATCGACCAGGAACGGCATGTCGTCGTTGATCAGCGCGATCCGCATGAAGCGCTCGCCCGCCGCGCCCGAAACGGTCTCGATTGCGATTCCCGGCTCGCCGCCGCTGCGGCTGGCGGCGGCTGCGAGCACGAAGACAGCCGCCTGATCGAGCGCGCCGCGCGCGAACGGCGCGTCGCCGGGCAGCAACGAGGCGGTCAGGCGCTTGGCCAGGATCGTTGCAAGGGCGGGCTTGGCGGTCATTCCGGCGCTCCTCGGGCGCGCAAGCCGCCCATTCCTGCTTGTTATTTTATTACTACGTTACGTAGCATTTGTGCGCATATTAAAGGCAACTGGTCCCAACTGCAACCTGTTTGCGGCTTGGCAAATGGCCTTATTGCAAGGCTTTCATCGTCAGTTCGAGCGAGCGGCGGCGCGCCGCTGGATCGAAGGTTGCGCCCGAGACGATGATCTCATCCACCCCGGTTCGTTCAGCGAACCGGGCGATGGCATCGGCTACGGTTGGCGCTGCACCAATCGCGCTGACCGAGCGCATGTGTTCGAGCATTGCCAGCGCATGAGGCGGCAAGGTATCGCGGTAACCAGCTACCGGCGGCTTGAGCTTGCCTGGAGTGCCGCTGCGCAGCGCAACGAAGCTCTGATCCATCGAGCTTATCAGCAGCGCCGCTTCTTCGTCGCTGTCGGCGCAGAGTACGTTCATCGCCGCCATCACATGGGGTTTCTCGAGCGCTTCCGAGGGGCGGAACTGGCGGCGATAGACCTCCAGCGCCTGATCGAGCAGATCGGGGGCGAAGTGCGAGGCGAAGGCATAGGGCAGGCTGAGCGCCGCCGCGAGCTGCGCTCCGAACAGGCTCGAGCCCAGGATCCACATGTCGACCTGCGCGCCCAGCCCCGGCGTGGCGCGGATCCCCAGATCGGGCTCGCCAGTGAACAGCGCACGCAGCTCGACCACATCCTGCGGGAAGTATTCGGAAACCCGCGCCAGATCCTTGCGCAGCGCCTGGCCGATCCGCAAGTCGGCGCCCGGGGCGCGGCCCAGGCCAAGGTCGATCCTGCCCGGGAACAGGGCATCGAGCGTGCCGAACTGCTCGGCGATCACGAACGGGTTGTGGTTGGGCAGCATGATCCCGCCCGCGCCGATCCGGATGGTGCTGGTGGCGTGGCCGATGTGGGCCAGCACCACCGACGTCGCGCCCCCGGCAATGCCCTCCATGGCGTGGTGCTCGGCCACCCAGAAGCGCTTGTAGCCGGCATCCTCGGCGCATTTGGCGAGCAATGCGGCCTCACTCAAGGCTGCAGCGACAGTACCGCCTTCACGGACTGGAACCAGGTCAAGGACGGAAAGCTCGATCACCGTCCTTCTGTCTGGGGCTCCGGACCCAGCTGGTCAAGGTAGTCACGCGCAGTCTTTGCCGCTTGGCTGCCAGGCGCCATTGCAATCACCGAACGCCAGCTCCGCCGAGCCGCGTCGTCACGGTTGCCCAGCACGGCTATGACCCCAGCCTCAAGCCCGATCTCGGGGTCGGTCGGCGCCAGACTTGCGGCGCGTTCGATCTGGGTCTGGGCTTCGGCAAGCTTGCCCAGGCGGCGCGACAGGGTGGCGGAAAGCAGCCAGCCCAGCGCCGAATCGGGAACCACCGCGCGCGCTTCGGCCAGCGCCGCGGTGGCTTCCTCTATACGGTTCAGCGCCACCAGCGCCCGCGCCTGGTCAAGCGCGATCCCGCCCGCGATCGCGGTGTCCTTGGCGCGGCGCGCTTCGGCGTGCGCGGCATCGAATGCGGCCAGCGCTGCTGCAGTATCGCCCGCCGCCAACGCCGCGTTGCCCGCCATCGCCCCGCGCCGCGCGCGCAGCGTCAGCTCGCTCAGCGGGGTGTCATCGTGGGCTATTGCAAAGACCTCGGCCGCCTCTTTCCAGCGCCCCAACGCGGTCAGCGCCAGCCCCTTGCACTCGCCAGGTTCGGAGCGGGCCGAACCCTTGGCTTCGATCAGCCAGGCGTCGGCCAGCTTGAGGCCCTCAAGCGGGGTGGTGCGGATCAGCGCAAGGCACTGCGCCAAGCGGCCCTGCGGCGCCTCGGTCTTGGCCTGGTTGGGCCGGGGAATCTCGAGCGGTGCTTGCGGCAATGCGCCGCCGGGGCCGATCTGGGCGAACAGCGGCAGCAGGATTGAAAGGTCCATCGGGTCGGGGTCCGTTGTCATGGCAGCGCGGCAAGGGTCCGCAGCAGCAGCGCGATGTCTTCGTCGCGGCTCAGGCGATGATCGCCGTCCTTGACCAGCGCGACCTGCACATCGGCTGAACGCAAGGCATTGGCAAGACGCAGCGCGATTTCCCACGGCACGTCGTCGTCCTGCTGGCCTTGGAGCAGCCGGACCGGGCAATCGAGCGCAATCTCGCGGCCCAGCAGCAGATTGGCCTGCCCGTCGCTCCAGAATCCGGGAAAGGTCGGGGTCGGCTGCGGGCCATAGGCGTTTTCTTCGAGCGCGGCCTCACCGGCAAGCAGTTCGGTCTGTTGCTCGTCGCTGAACCCCCAGGCGGTGAAATCGGGCGCGGCGGCAATCCCGACAAGTGTGCGGATTCGCGTCGGGATGGCCAGCGCCACCAGCAGCATCAGCCACCCCCCCATCGAACTGCCGATCAGCACCACCTGTCCTGCGCAATGCACTTCAATCAGCGCCAGCACCTCTTCGCGCCAGCGGCTAAGCGTGCCATCGGCGAACTCCCCCGCGCTTTCCCCGCAGCCTGAATAGTCGAGCAGCAGGCATGCCCGACCTTGCACCACCGCCCAATCGAACACCGCGCAGGCCTTGCTGCCAGTCATGTCCGACATGTAGCCGGGCAGGAATACCAGTGCCGGACCGGTGCCGGGGTTGAAGCGGAAGGCGATCCGTCGGCCATCGGGCATGGAATGGAATCGGGTAGCGGTCATGGAGCCAGATTGGACACAGCGGGCCGATCGGGCAAGCGGCGAGAGCGAGTTGCGCTTGATCAGCAACACCTCCGTCATTCCGGCCTGTGCCGGGATGACGATGCAGAGTTTATGCACTCCGCGCTAACCGCGCAAAAAGATCGCCTCGATCGGTTGTTCGAAGACGTCGGCGACACGGAACGCCAAGGGCAGCGACGGATCGTACTTCCCGGTCTCGATTGCATTGATACTCTGGCGGCTGACACCAACCCGCTCGGCCAGGTCCTGTTGGCTCCAGTCGCGCTCTGCGCGCAGCACCTTGAGGCGGTTCTTCACGGGCAGTCGCCTGCGCCTTTGCCAAAGGCCCGCCAGTTGACCAGCTGACCAAGGCCAAGCCCCAGGCACCAGATCGGAAAGACAAGGAACACCGGCAGCTTCGGCACTTCGGGTGAAAACAGTTCCAGGATGCCCCAGAAGCTGGTGATCCCCATGGTCACCCCGGTTGCGACCATGGCTTTGCGAACTTCGAGCAAGCGTAGATACTCATCATCAAGCTCGACCAGTAGCCGTGCCATCGCCCAGATCCAGCCAATCACCGCCAGACCCGGCAGTGCGGCGATGGCAATCGTCAAGGCACTGGCCGGGGCATTGTCCGGAATCAGCCAGGTCGCCAGGCCAATGCCGGCGACATAGGCGAAAGTGATCGGCATGAATCGGCTGCGGTAGCGCCGGTGCGCAGGGTCCGAGTAAATAGACATCGCCGAATCCTAACCCGCTGCCCGGGTGGTGCTGCAGCGGCTTTTTCGGTTTGACGCGACCCACAGCGCGGGGACCAGGACGAACATGATGTTGGCGTCCTTGTCGGCGATCAGTCCGGCGTAGTTGGCCAGCGCCAGCAGGATCAGCACAGCGGCCCAGCACAGACTGTTCAAGCGAGAGTTCATTGATCAAGCTCCTTTGCCTTAATGTAAAGGTAGCTTGTCATAGAGATTCGGCTATGTCAACCATCATTGACAAAAAGATGCAATTCCTTGTCAAGCTGATGACGTTGCGTTGCCATAAAACCGCGCTAGTTTCCCGCAAAGCCCAAGGGAAAAGCCGATGCGCGCGTTGCAGCCAGCGGGGATGCCGCGGCCTCGCCCGAGCAGGATTGGTGCGACACCGCGCAGCGCGGCTATATGGCGGTCGAGCTGACGCCCAAGGCGGCGACCAGCGAGTGGCGCTTCATGGCCTCGATCCGCCAGAAGGGCACGGCGCTGGCGGGTACGAAGCGGATGACGATGCTGGCGGGGCAGCGCAAATTCGAGAGTGGTTGAGGCTTTGCTTGCACCCCGCTAAGGGCGGGCCATGTCACAGCTTATCAAGATCAGCCTGCCCGATGGTTCGTCCCGCGAGATGCCCCATGGCTCGACCCCGGCCGATGTCGCCGCAGCAATCGGACCTGGCCTCGCCAAGGCGGCGCTGGCGGCGCGGGTCAATGGCGAGCTAGTGGACCTGACCTTGCCGTTCGCGGGCGACGCCGAGCTGGCGCTGGTCACTTCGCGCGACGAGGGCGATGCGCTCGAGCTGGCCCGCCATGACTATGCCCATGTCCTCGCCGAAGCGGTTCAGGTGCTGTTTCCGGGGACGCAGATCACGTTTGGCCCCTCGACCGACGACGGCTTCTACTACGACTTCGCGCCAAAAGACCGCCCCTTCACCGAAGAGGACCTGCCCGCGATCGAAGTCGAAATGCGGCGGATCATCAACGCCAATAAGCCCTTGCGCCGCGAAGTGTGGAGCCGGGAACAGCTGATCAGCCGCTGGAAGCAGCAAGGTGAGAGCTTCAAGGCCGAATGGGCCGCCGAACTGCCCGGCGACGAGCCGCTGACGGTTTACTGGTCCGGCGACGACTGGCTCGACATGTGCCGTGGCCCGCATCTGCCTTCGACCGGCAAGCTCGATGCGGCCGCTTTCAAGTTGACGCGGGTTTCGGGCGCCTACTGGCGCGGCGATCAGGCCAACGCGATGCTCAGCCGGATCTACGGCACCGGCTGGCTCAACAAGAAGCAGCTCGACGCGCACCTCCTCCGGCTGGAAGAGGCCGCCAAGCGCGATCACCGCAAGCTCGGCCAGGAAATGGATCTGTTCCATTTGCAAGCCGAAGCCCACGGTTCGGTGTTCTGGCACCCCAAGGGCTATCTGATCTGGCGCGAGCTCGAGGCCTATATGCGCCGCGCGATCGACAGCGGCGGCTATCGGGAAGTCAAAACGCCCCAGTTGATGGACGCACGGCAGTGGGAGCAGTCCGGCCACTGGGGCAAATACCGCGAGAACATGTTCGTTGTTCCCGACGAAGTGCCCAATGCCGATGACGAACTCTCAGATTCTGAGCGGCAAGAGTGATCTGATGGCGCTGAAGCCGATGAACTGCCCGGCGCATGTGCTGATTTTCCGGCAGGGACTCAAGAGCTACCGCGATCTCCCGCTGCGCATGGCCGAGATGGGCTGTTGCCATCGCAACGAACTTCATGGCGCGCTGCATGGCCTGATGCGGGTGCGGCAGATGACGCAGGACGATGGCCACATCTTCTGCCGCGAGGACCAGATTGTCGATGAAGTACGGACATTCTGCGATTTGCTCGATCAGGTTTACAAGGACCTGGGGTTTGAGAGCTATTCGATCAAGCTCGCCCTGCGCCCCGAAAAACGCTTCGGGACGGACGAAATGTGGGACCGTGCTGAGAATGACCTGCGCGAAGCCGTGCGGTTGGCGGGGCGCTCTGGTCCGGAGTATCAGTGGGAAGAACTCCCCGGCGAAGGCGCCTTCTATTCGCCCAAGCTGGAATTTCACCTGACCGACGCGATCGGACGGACGTGGCAATGCGGGACGATCCAGCTCGACTATGTTCTGCCTGAACGGCTCGACGCGAGCTATGTCGGGGAAGACGGTGAAAAGCACCGCCCGGTCATGCTCCACCGCGCAATTCTTGGCACCTTCGAACGGTTCATCGGCATTCTGATCGAGCACCATGCCGGACGTTTCCCGGTCTGGCTGGCGCCGGTCCAGGCGGTGGTGGCGACGATCGTTTCCGACGCAGACGAGTACGCCAGCAAAGTTGAAGCGGACTTGAGGTTGGCGGGAATCCGGGTCGAAGCAGACCTGCGCAATGAGAAGATCAACTACAAGGTCCGCGAACACTCGCTGCAAAAGGTCCCGCACCTGCTGGTGGTTGGCAAGCGCGAGGCCGAAGAAGGCACCGTCGCCGTCCGCACCCTGGGCACCGAGCATCAAAAGGTGATGCCATTGGCCGAAGCGATCGCAATGATGAGGGCCGAAGCGACGCCGCCGGATTTGCGCGACACGAAAAGGCCATGACCGCTGCGATCATCGTGCTAGAGCCACGGTGATGGATCGGCGCTGGGGGATAGTTCTGTTCTTGTGCGGCGGCGCAGCGCTGGTGCTGCGGACGCTGCTCGATTCGCAGTTCGGCAACGGCACGCTGGTCTATCTGGCGGTGCCTTTCGTTTTGTCGATGGCGATCTATTTCCTGGTGCCGAGAAGCGGGCGCGACACGCTCGGCGCCAGGTTTCTCAACCACTTGCGGCTCGCCACGATCCTGTTCCTGGCAACCTCGGCGCTGCTGTTCGAAGGCTTCATCTGCGTCCTGATGTTCATGCCGATCTACTATCTGGGGGTCGGCCTGGCCTTTGCCGTCGCCAAGGCTACCGAGGACCGCGACAACAACCGCTTTATGGCCATCGTGCTGCCTGCGTTGTTTCTTGTGCTGGTCAGCGAAGGACTGATCCCGGCCACCACTTTCGAGCGTGAACGGGTATCGAGTTTCACGGCTGACACTCCGCAAAGCATCGCGCAGCTGAAAGCCAATCTGGCCCAGCCGATCACTTTCGCCGCGAACCGCGATTGGTTCCTCGAGCTGTTCCCGCTGCCCGACCGGGTCGAGGCGGGGAGCCTGAGCGAAGGTGATATCCACCGCCTGCACTTCACCTATCGCCGCTGGCTGGTGACCAACGTCCACAAGGGCGAAATGCACCTGCGGATCGCCAAGGTCGGCCCGCGCGAAATCGAGACTGAGATCATTCGCGACGATTCCTACCTCTCGCACTATCTCAAGGTTCATGGCACCCGGATCCGGCTGGTGCCGCTGGCCGGCGGCGGGACGCGGATCAGGCTGGAGGTCCGTTATCGCCGGCTGCTTGATCCGGCCTGGTATTTCGGCCCGCTGCAGGAACGGGCAACCCGGCAGAGCGCGCGCTTTTTCATCGAAACCATTGTCGCCCGCCATCCGGTGCACGAGGTTCGCTGAATGGGCCGCGCGCTTCAGAGCGGCAGCGAGGCTTTCAAGGTCAACTCGCTGACCGGGCTTGACCAGGCCCGCCCCGATCTTGGCCGGGTGGTGTGGGATCCGGCGCGTTCGATCTGGAACATGGCGATGCTGGGCGGGGCGCTGGTGCTGGGGCCATGGTGCTTTACCTGGCCGGCTTTCGCCGTGTTTCTGCTGCTTAGCGCGGTGACGCTGTGCGCCGGCCATTCGGTCGGGTTTCATCGCCGCCTGATCCATCGCAGCTTCGAATGTCCCAAATGGCTTGAGCGGACGCTGGTCTATCTGGGTACCCTGGTGGGCATGGGCGGGCCGATCTGGACGATCGGCCTGCATGACAGCCGCGACTGGGCGCAGCGCCAGGAAAGCTGCCATTGGTTCCTGCGACACGGCAAGCCAATCTGGATCGAAGGCTTCACCTATCTCAACTTCAAATTGATCCTTACCCATCCACCCGGGTTCGATCCCGGGCCGGAGATCGCAGGCGACCGGTTCTACAGGTTTCTCCAGCGCACCTGGATGGCGCAACAATTGCCGTTGGCGGCGCTGCTGTGGTGGGCTGGCAGTGTGCCGTGGGTGGTCTGGGGCGTAGTCGTGCGGGTTGCCGCCTGCACCACCATGCACTGGTTCATCTCCTATTTCGCGCATAGCCGCGGGCCGCAGGACTGGCACCTCGATGGTGCGGCCTTGCAGGCCCACAATGTACCGATCATGGCGATCCCGACCATGGGCGAAAGCTGGCATTGCAACCACCATGCTTTCCCGCGTTCTGCGGCGCATGGCCTCTATCCCGGCCAGATCGACCTGGGTTTCCAGTTCATCCGCCTGCTTGAGCGGCTGGGGCTGGCCTGGGACATCAAATTGCCCGCCAATCTGCCGCCGCGACCGGGGATTTCGCCGTTGACCGCGCGGGCGTTGAGCATCGCTGCGCCGGGGCAGGCTGAGCTTTCAGGATGGAAGGGGACTGCTGATGGAGAGTGAGCTCGCGGCGAATATCGAAAGGATGCGCGCATTTCATCCCGCCGCGCTCGACCGGGGTTCGGAGCGGATCTGGATGGCGCGATTGGGCGATATTGCCCTGCCGTTGCCCAACTTCCGCTGGCGGCGCGAAGCGCTTGATCTTCACGATGCCAACCACCTGACGACCGGATACGATTTCAGCGCCGCGGGTGAGTGCCGGCTTGCGGCATGGGAACTAGGTCGCGGCTGTTACGCTTCGCGCTATGCCCGCAGGCTGTGTCTGGCGCTGCTGGTGGTCGGGCTGGCGTTCGGGCCGGTCGCGGTAGTTCGGGCCTGGCGTGCCGGCAGGCAAGCCGCGGCGCTGGATCGGCACTGACTTGTTGCTAGGCCTCACCCCAACCCAGCTTTGCGTCGCCTTGGTCGCGGCGCTGGCTGCCGCCTTTGTGCGGGGCCTTGCCGGGTTCGGGATGGCGATCCTGCTGGTGCCGGTGGTTGCACTGGCGATCCCGCCCGCCGAGGCGGTGGTCGTGGCGAACTGGCTCGTGCTGATGATCGGGCTGGTCGGGTTGAAAAAGATCCTCGGAGCCAGCGAGCGCAGCGCTTTTGTGATTTCCGCCTGGGCGATGGCGGCAACGCCGCTGGGGGTTTGGTTGCTGGCCATCACGGCCCCGGCGGTTGCCCGACTTCTGATCGCGCTGGTCGCGCTTGGCGCGTTCGTGCTGATGCTGCTGCCCAAGCGCCCGCCCGATCATTTGCCCGGCAAGGCCGAAACTGGTGCGACCGGGCTCGTCGCGGGCGTGCTCACCGGGTTTGCCGGAATGCCGGGGCCACCGGTGGTGCCGTATTACTTACGACGCCAGATTCCGGTCGAGCTGGCGCGGGCCTCGATGATGACGATCTTTCTGGCAACCTCGCTGGCCGGGGTCGTTTCAGCACTGGTGCTGCGCGTGGCAACCTGGCGCGAGGCAGCACTGGCGGCGATCCTGTTCCCCGCGGTGCTGCTTGGCAACTGGCTGGGCAGCCTGGCGTTCGGACGGATCAGCGACGCGGTATGGCGCATCTTCACCGGAAGTGTACTGGGGCTTGCGGCCTTCGCGGCCCTGTGGCGGCTGCTACAGGGGTAAGGCTTGATCGGCCAGGATCAGCGCCAGAGCGCAGCCGCAGACGATTAGGCGGCGCAACGCATCCTGAGCGAAAGCGGGCGACTCGACAGCTAGGGCTAGGGCGCGGGCCATTGCAACGTTGTGCGCCCTGTGACCTTACCGAAGCGTAAATGACACTCAGTAAAGTTGCGCCAGCACCGCGCCTGCCGCCATCGCCACCCCGAACGGCACCTTGTCCATATCGTCAAGCGGCTTGCGCGGCGCCGGATTGCCTTTCAACTTGCGCCAGGCGAGCCAGCCGAGTGCCAGGAACAGCCCGGCGAATGACACTGCCATCAGCAGTTTGAGCGCATTGCCCAGCGTGAACCAGGCGGCCAGCGCGGCGTAGTACTTGGCATCGCCCGCGCCTAGCGCGCGCAGGGCGTAGAGCCCGATGCCAACCACCAGCGCGATAGCGAGGTGGGCCAGGTGCCAGGGCAGCGCCCCAGCGCCGCTGCGCCACAAGGCAAAGCCCAATCCGGCGACCAGGGTCGCCAGCACCAGCGAGTTGGGCAAGCGCCGTTCCCTGACGTCGAACCAGCAGGCAACAAGCCCCAAGGCGGCGAGCACCGCCAGGGCGACCGGATCGGCGATCAACATTGAGGACTATTGCGGGCGGGCGTTGCGCCGGGTGAAGGTTATGCCTGAGCGCGGCGCGACGGAACTGGCTGCAGCGCTGGCCATCTGGCTCTCAGCCGTGCCTTCGGGCGCGCCTTGCAGCCGCAGTTCGCCGCGCGCGGTGCGGACCAGCCGGCCGACTTGCCGTTCGACCCGGACCGCCGTGTTGGCGCCGGTCAGCGCCGAGCGCGGCTGCGCCAGCGCCGGAATCGGCTCTGCCGCAGCAGCCAGCACCGGCTCAGGCTTGGCGTTGCGGGCATAGAGCCGCGCGAGGTTGGCGGCAAACCGCCGGTCCTCAGGCCCGGCGGCAATCGCCAGCAGGAAATAGCGCTCGGCCAGGTCCGGCCGGCCCAGCTCGGCGTAGGCCACGCCCATTCCGTTGTGCGCCGAGGCAGCCAGCACCGGCTGGCGCTGGGCATCGCGGAACGCCATGATCGCTTCGGCCCAATGGCCCTTGTCGAGCGCGGCGCGCCCCGCGCCAAGCCGTGCTTCGGCGAAGTCTTCGGCCTTGAGCTGTTTTGCCGGGCTTTTGCGGGCAGCGAACTGGTCCGACTTGCCGAACAGCATCGAACAGCCGCCCAGTGGAACCGTGGCAACTGCCAGCAGCAGCGAAAGCGTGTGTTTGCGCATCATTACCTCCCAAGCATAACCGGAAAGACTTCACGGACGACCATCACGATCGCCGGAAGCATAAGGGTGCCGATCATCGTCGGCAACATGCAGGCGACCAGCGGAATCGAGATCAGCACCGGCAGGCGGTGGGCCTTTTCTTCGGCGCGCATGCGGCGTTTTTCGCGCATTTCCGCGGCGTAGATCCGCAGCGTGGTCGAAATGCTGGTGCCCAACTTGTCGGACTGGATCAGCAGGGTGGTGAACGAGCGGATCTCATCTACCGAGGAGGCATCGGCAAGCTTGCGGAAAGCCTCTTCGCGGCTGGCCCCGGCGCGCAGCTGCAGCGTAGTAAGCGAGAGCAAGCCGGCAACCAAGGGGTGCGAGACCGCCATTTCCCGTCCGACCCGGTCCATCGCCGCTTCCAGTCCGAGGCCGGATTCGACACAGACCAGGAGCAGATCGAGGCAATCGGGGAAGCCGTTGACGATCGCTTCCTTGCGCCGGTCAGCCCGGGCCTGGACGTAGATCGTCGGCAGAAACAACCCCAGCGCCGCAAGCCCCGACCCAACCACATAGAGCTTGACGAACGAGGGCGGTTCACCGCTCGAATAGGCCAGCGCGACATAGCCGAGCGGGACCAGGAAAATCATGACCAGCCGGATCAGCGTATAGATCCGCGGCGCGCTGGGCGAAGTGAACCCGGCCGAGCGCATTTTCTGCGTCAGCCGTTCGGAATTGGTATCGGCCAGGTTGAGCCCGGCATCCTCGATCGCCTTGGCGATCCGTGCCCAGGCACCCTCGATTTCGCGAGTCCGCAAGTGATGCCCCGCGCCCGAATCGACACCGCCAGTACCAGCGAACTCCTGCAGCTGACCGCGTGTCGCCATCCGCCGCAGCACCGCCGAGGCGATCGCGGCCGAAGCCACCGCAACCAGGCCAAACAGCAGTGCCAGCAGCAGCCAGCGAAACAGCGGGTTCTCGGCAAGCAGAGTGATCATACTTTAATATTCACCAGATGACGGATCCACAGCACCCCGGTTATGTAGAGCAGCAGCAGACTGGGCAGACCGAACAGAAAGATCGGATCCTTGGCGACGTTAAGGTAGAAGCCCGGATTGACCGTGAACATGCCGACAAAGGTCACGATCGGCAACACCGTCAGCATCCACCCGGTCATCCGCCCTTCGGAGCTGAGCGAGCGAACCTTGAGGTAAAGGCTGGCGCGGGCGCGGATCACGTCGGCCAGGTTCTCGAGAATTTCGGCGAGGTTGCCGCCGGTTTCCATCTGCACCGACAGCGAAACCACGAACATCCGGATGTCCTCAAGGTCCCAGCGGTCGGCCATGTCTTCGATCGCGTCGGTCAGCTCGGCGCCGTAGGCCACCTCATCGGCGACCAGACCGAATTCGCTGCCGATCGGATCTTCCATCTCGCGGGTCAAAAGGTCGATCGCGCCCGCCACCGGGTGACCCGAGCGTAGCGCCCGCACGAACACGTCCAGCGCCACCGGGAACTGGGCCTCGATCTTCTTGCGCTTGCGCACCGCCAGAAAATTAAGCGTCATCAGCGGCAGCGCGATCGCCACAGCGAGGGACAGCAGCCCGAGCAGCAGCACCACCCCGGGACTGATCGCAATCCCGAAATAGCCCACCATCAGCAAAGACACGACCAGCACCGCGGCGAACAGCATGACCAGCCCTGCCACAACCTGCCCGCTGGTATAGGGCACCGCAGCCGAGAACAGCATGCGCTGAAAGCCCTGCGCCATCCGCGCCAGCGTTGGTGGCAGGTTCTTGAACTCACCCGGCGCGTTCTTGCGCAGCTTGGCGGTGATCTCTTCGCTGGTCGAACCCTGGCGGATCATCCTGAGCCGCCGGTTGACTGCGGCAAACCGCTCACGGTTGCTCCAGGTCCGGCCCAGCGCCAGCTGCGATAGCAGGAATACCGAGGCGAAGATCCCCAGAAGTACCAGCAGGCGGACGATCAGATCGAACATGTCAGAGCTGCGGCGCGTTCGGGCGGAACAGTTCGGCCGACAGCGCGATGCCGTATTCGTCGGTCTGGCTGAGCAGCTTGGGCCGGATCCCGGTGGCTTCGAACTGGCCGATCACAGTGCCATCGGCGTCACGGCCGGTGACCTTGTAGCGGAAGATTTCCTGCATGGTGATGGTCTCACCTTCCATGCCGGTTACTTCCGAAAGGCTGACCAGGCGGCGGGTTCCGTCGACCATCCGCGAGACCTGCAGCACCACGTTGATCGCCGAGGCGATCTGGGCGCGGGCGGCGCGCGGACTGATCTCGATCCCGCTCATCCCGATCATCTGTTCGAGCCGGGCGAGCGAATCGCGCGGGGTATTGGCGTGAACCGTGGTCATCGAGCCATCGTGGCCGGTATTCATCGCCTGGAGCATGTCGAAGGCCTCGCCCGACCGCACTTCGCCGACGATGATCCGGTCGGGGCGCATGCGCAGTGCGTTCTTGACCAGATCGCGCTGCGAAACCTCACCCTTGCCTTCGAGGTTGGGGGGGCGGGTTTCAAGCCGGACCACGTGTTCCTGCTGAAGCTGTAGTTCGGCCGAATCCTCGATCGTCACGATCCGTTCGCGCTCGTCGATGAACGAGGACATGGCGTTGAGCATGGTGGTCTTGCCCGAGCCGGTACCGCCCGAAATCAGCACATTGCGCCGCGACAACGAGATCGCCTCCATCACCGTTGCCATCGCCGGCGAGACCGAGCCGAGCTCGATCAGTTTGGCCATGCCGATCCGCTGCTTGGCGAATTTGCGGATCGAAACCGTCGAACCGTCGATCGCCAGCGGCGAAATGATCGCGTTGACGCGGCTGCCGTCGGGCAGGCGGGCATCGACATAAGGCGAGCTCTCGTCGATCCGGCGGCCCACTCCACTGACGATCTTCTGGATGATCCGCAGCAAGTGCTTGTCGTCCTGGAAGCGGGTCTCAACCCGTTCCAGCAGGCCCTTGCGTTCGACGAACACCGTCGAGGGGCCATTGACCAGGATGTCGGTGATGCTCTCATCCTTGAGCAACGGCTCAAGCGGGCCAAGCCCGAGCAATTCGTCGAGCACTTCGATAATCAACGCCTGCCGCTCGCGCGAGTTGAGCACTTCGCCCTGATCGTCGAGAATTTCGAGGACGATGTCCTTGATTTCCAGCTCGATCTGCTGGCGCGAAAGCTGCTCGAGCGCCGACAGGTTGATCTTGTCGAGCAGCTTGCGGTGGATTGAAACCTTCAGGCCAAGGCGGTGCTCGTTCTGGTCCGGGCCCGCTGGCTTGACCGCCGCCGGGACCGCAACCGGAGCCGGCGCAGCCGGCTCTTCAGCCGCGGCGCCGCCTTTCTTGACGTTCCAAAGCGCGCTCATCGCCATTTACTTGCCCTCACCGCGCAGCAGCCGGGCCAGACCCATGATGCCTTTGGAAAACCCGTTCTTGCCGGCCACGTCGCTGAGCAGAACCCCCTGATCCTGGGCCGAACGCATCGCGCTGCCCTCGTCGCTCAGCGTCGCCACCACTTCGCAGCGCAGCGCCTGGGTGATGTCATCGACACCGATCGTCTTGAAAAAGCGCCGTTCCATCCGGTTGGCAACGATCTTGATCGAGTCGGGATCGACCCCGACCGAGGCCAAGAGGTCAATCCGGCGCTTGGCCTGACGCAGTCCGGCGATCGAGATGTCGGTGACCAGCAGGATCTGACCGGCTTCGGCAGCGATCGCCAGCGACCAGTTGGTCCAGTTGGCGGGCAGATCGACCAGCACGTGATCGAAGCGCTTGCGTAGTAACGCAACGATGCTGCTGAACTGCTCGGGCTTGGCGACATCGAGCGGAGTAATCATGTCGGGCGCGGCGATCATTGTGAAGCCGCTGGCGGTTTCGGTCGCCACGCTCAGCACCAGGTCTTCATCAAGCCGATCGCTCGCCTCGAGCAAGGCTGAGACCGTGGCCTTGGTTCCGGTGCCGACATAAGCAGCAGCAGCACCGCTTTGCAGGTCAAGGTCGAGCAGGCAGACAGCGCGTTCGCCGCGGCCGGCCTCGGCCAGCGCGGCGGCAAGATGGGTCAGCACGGTGGTCGAGCCGCAGCCGCCGGTGCTGCGGATCACGGTGGTGACCACTCCCAGCCCGGCGTCCTTGTTCTCCGACCGCAGCGGCGCCAGCGCTTCCAGAATTGCGGAGGCCAGCTCCTCGGGCTCAAACGGCAAGGCGGCAACATCGGTGATGCCCTGTCGGATCAGGGTGCGGACCAATGCAACATCGGCCTTGCCCATCGCGGCGATGATCTTGAGTTCGCTGCGTTCGGAGCGGATCTTGCCGATCCGGCGCACCGATGCGGGCACCGCGGGATCGACCTCGACCACCAGCACCTTGGCGCTGGCGAGCATGTCGCCGGGCACATCGGCATCGCAGGCCAGCGCCAGCAAGCTGGCTCCGCCAAGCCCTTGCAGCGCCGGCGAAGACTGCAGATCCTTGAGGTCCTTGGCGTTGGCGACAATGCACAGGCTTCCGGGCAATTCAAAGATCATGCCGTGCTTGGGCCCAAAAAGTGATTCGATATTTCCCATCATTCCCAACCTAGTAAGCGATCGCCCCCTCGCCATCCTCCAAAGTCTGCGAATACTGGAAACTCGGCAGCCTCATGCCGATTCCCAGCAGCGAAATAGCGCGCATGCGCTGGTTTAGCACCTGAACCGTTACGATCGGGGAAACCTGGCTTAGCGGATTGTCGTCATCGTCTGTGCGCGGATCGCCGGCATAGCCGATGCCCGAGCCCGAATAGCTGATCCGCACGTCGTTGCTGCCAATTTGCGGCGCGATCACTCGCATCCGGGTGACGATGTTGGTGAAGGCGGCGTCATCAACATCGCCAAGATCGTCCGGGCAAGTGCCGGATCCCAGCGTGCTTTCGGCGCACGCACAGCCTGCCGTGGTGCAAGTGATCGTGCCCAACGCGTCTTTGCAGATGGTATCGCCCTGGCCAACATTGCCCGCCGGGCAGGCCAGGCCCGAAAAATCCATGGTGTTGAGATCGTTCGAGACGACCCGGGTCGACACCGCATAGCGGGTGCCGACCTGGACAGCCTTTTCCAGCCGGTTGATCGACCAGAAATAGCGCCCGACATCGATGATCCCCAGCAGGAACAGCAGCGCCACCGGCAGCACCAGCGCGAATTCCGCTGCCGATGCGCCCGATGGATCGGCCAGAAAGGCGCGCAGCCGCCTCATATCCCGATCACCGCGGCGTTTGACCTGGCCGACAGGTTGATACCGCTGGTCAGTCCGGCCAGACCATTGAACAGCGAGGGATAAGAGACCCCACTGGCGGCGACCGTCACCACCGGACCGGCCTCACCAAGATCGCCGTAGATGCCAGTGTCGACGAAGGCCTGGCAAGTGACTGTGACCGTGACCTGCGCGTCGGTCCAGCCCGGGACCACTGGCCGGGCGCCAGTCGCGGCGAGCTGTCCGGTGCGGGTGATCAGCGTGATCCGGTCGATCTGGTCGGTGCTGATCGTCTCGGTCGCGCCTGCGCAAACCCCTTCGAAGCCAACCACCGGCAGCCGCGAGGCATAGCGCGCACCGTCGCGCACCGCCTCGGTCAGCTTGTGCTGGGTCCAGACAAAATGCCCGGCCTCGGCCCCGCCGAACAGCAAGATCACCAGCATCGGCACCATCAGCGCGAACTCGACCGAGGCCGAGGCCTTGGTCTGGCGGGCAAAACGTTGCAGCAAGGCGGGGCGGCGGATCATCGGATCAGCACCGCTTTCTTGCGGCCAAAGTACTGGAAGCCCGAATCGCCGTTGGCCTTCCTGGCCGGACCGATAATCTCGGTGAAGAATTCGGTTTCCGACGCGCCGTTAACCGGGCGTACCACGAACAGATCGACCCAGCGCAGGATTCTGACCGGCTTGCTGCCATTGGGATAGCCATCCTCGCAGGCAACCGCACCGACGGTAATAATACGGCGATCTTTCTGATCGCTGCTGGCCGGCCAGGGGTCGGCTTCGACCGGGTTGGGATAGGCGCAATAGATCTTGCGCTTGGTTCCGCCAGCGCTGCCCTCCGGGCCTTCGGCAACGACTGCAGGTTCGATAAGGTCAGTCGCGGTGTCCCGTTCCCACATGAATGCTTCATAGCGGCTGATGCTGCCATTGCTGTCGACATCGGGAATGTCGCTAACCGAATAACTTGTGCCGTAAATCGTATTCTGGGTCGACATCCAGGTGGCCGGCGCCCAAGCACCGTTGCCGACGATGCCCGTGAAGCTGGCGTCATCTGGATAGCCAGGGTTCGGAACCGCAAGGCCTGTTACATCGGAATAGCGAAACCATTTGTTGCTTGGTGAAGCACTGCAGGATGCCGCCGCGTTCTTGTTGGCTGTTTGTTCGTTGACCCAGTCCTTCTTGGCATTCTCCGATGGACAAAAGTTACCTGCCTCATCACACTGGTTGGGCTGGATTGGGCTTACGAAGACATCAAGGCGCGAATTGAGCGATCTGCCCATCGGCTCTCGATCGCCTGTTTGCGTCTGCTGATCGGGCTCGCTTTGAAAACAACCGGCCAGCCCTTCATTCAGCCCCAATTTCCGGTTCTTCAGCATGCCCTCGTCGCCGTAAGGCACCTCAAGAAAACCGAAATTGCCGGGCGTGAAGGTCTCGCTGGCGTTGTTGCGTAGGTGCAGTCGCAATTCCTTGCCAACATCTGCGGCGCGAGGAAAATCTAGGATGTTGCCGCCGGCGCCATCTTTCGGCAAACAGAAGAACATCGGCGCCACTTCGCAAGTCGCGCTTTCCAGCCCAGCCAGGGCGCGGCCGATCACCGGACCAGATTGGATCGCGCCGACCACCGGGGTCAGCGCATAGAACACCTGCCGGTTGTTGACCGTGACTTCGACCACCTGGGCGTCGGCGCCGTCAACGTCATCGACAACTTCGTCGCCGACCGTGTCATCTTCGTAGCCATCGTAGAACTTGAAGCTGAGGCTGGTGATCGGGCGGGTGCTGGCCGTTGTCGACGGAAGGCTCCGCTTGTCGTTGGCAAAACGGGTTTCGTTGACATAGGCGCTGGCGGCGGTGGCGAAAGTGTTGTTGGCGGCATCGCGGGCGCGGATCATCGCGTCGTCATAACCATCAAGCTGGGTTACCGCAGCAAGCGCGGCCTGATCGGCAGCGTTCTGCAGTTCGCTGTCGAGCGCCATCAGCCGGCCATAGTCAAACCCCACCCCGGAAACTGCCACCAGCGCCAGAATCCCGACCGCATAAAGCGGTGAAATTGCCGCCCGGTCTTCACGCCAGAACGTTCGCAGGGTCCTTTGGGTCATGGCACATCACCACCTTTGCTCTATCAGCTGCCGCCGCCGCCGCCGCCGGTTGCCGACGTCGATTTCACCCGCTCAGGCTTTTTGACCTTGTCCTTGTGGTAGCGGTCGGCGGCCTGCCCGGTGTGTTCGGCGCTGGTTTCCAGCGGTTTGTCGTATTGCGGATCGGGATCGACCACTTGCGCCATCATGGTCTGGCGGTTGGCCTCCCCGAAGGTTGAAATCTCGCCCTTCATGTCGCGGAAGCCGGTTTCGCAGCCGCTGAGCAGCAGCGCACTGGCCGCCGTAGCGAGGAGCCGGGGATCAATAGTCATAGCCGGTTCCTTGCTTGGCGGGCAGTTCGGACGGAGTTGCCGCAGTGACGGGCAATTCCGCGTCCGGGGCAGGAAGTGCAGCCGGTGCGGCAGCGCTCGGGCCGCCGGGAGTGGCGGGCGCCAGGGCCTTGGGCCGATAGCCTTCGCCGTCGATCAGCACGTCGATCGGCTTGGGATCCTCGAGCCGGTCGGTCGGCAGCCGCACCTGATCGGGCCGCAGCGGCTGGACCAGTCGCGGGGTGACCACGATCAGCAGTTCGGTTTCGCCCTTCGTGAAGCTCGACGAGCGGAACAGCGAGCCGATGATCGGGATCGAGCCGAGGAGCGGCAGCTGGTTGACCGTGGTTGAGAAGTCCTTGCGGATCAGCCCGGCGATGGCGAAGCTTTCACCGTCGCGCAGTTCCACCGTGGTGCTGGCGCGGCGGGTTTGCAGCCCCGGCACGACCAGATTGTTGATCCTTACCGAGGCAGTCGGGTCGATCGAGCTGACTTCGGGCTCGATAATCATCGAGATGACCTTGTCGCCCAGCACTGTCGGAGTGAAGCCAAGGCTGACGCCGAACGGCTTGAATTCCACCGTGATCGCATTGTTGCCGCCAGCGCCTCCGGTGCCCTGCGAAACCGGGATCGGAAACTCGCCGCCGGCCAGGAACGAGGCCTTTTCGCCCGAAAGCGCGATCAGGGTCGGTTCGGCCAGGGTCTTGGACAGGCCGCGGCTCTCGGCCATGTCGAGCACGGCGTCGATATCGAGGCTGCCGATCGAGAAGGCCTTGCTGAAGATCCCGTAGCTGTCGGCGATTGAGCCGAGGGTGATCGGGCCAGTCCCGCTCAGCCCCGCGCCCGAGCCGATCGCGCCGCTGAAGCTGCCCTTGTTGCCGAACCCGCTGACCCCAAGCTTCTCACCCAGGTTGCGGTCAACCTCGACGAACTTGACCTCGAGCATGACCTGCTGGCTGGAGCCCATGCCGATCAGGTTGACGACCTTGTCCCCGGCATAGGTGCGGGCGAGCTGGGCGGCGCGGTCAGCCGCGCCGGCATCGTTGACGAGGCCGGTCATCACCACATAGCCGTTGGACAGCCGCACATCGATCTTCTGCCCCGGCACCAGATCGGCGAGCTGGCTGCGCAGCCCTTCGACATCGGGGCCGACCGAGACGTCCATCACCGCGATCACCCGGTTGCTGACATCGTACAGCGTCAGGCTGGTGGTCCCGGTCTTCTTGCCGAGGACATAGACCGAGCGGTTCGAGATCGGCAGTACGTCGGCAATCTCGGCGCTGCCGATCAGCGCCTTGGAAATCGGCCGGTCGGAAGTGACGACCTCGCTCTTGTTCTCGGGCACTTCCAGCGTTCCGGCGTGCATCGGCCCCATTGTCTGGGCCGCGGCCGGCATGACCGCGGCGGGCATCACGGTGGATGCAGCCAGCGCGGCGAATGTGGTGATCAGATATCGCATCTCAGGCCCCCCCTAGCGCCCAACCGGATAGGTCGTCGGTTCCGATCCGCGGAACACTGTCATCGAACCGCCCGCGCCAAACCCGCCCGGTGCGGTGACCGAACCACCGACCCGCGGCGGACGCGGCGCATAGGCCAGCGCCGGGGCCGGATTGGCGGGCCGCGGTGCGGCATCGGACTTCTTCGGCATGTACAGCCGCGGTCCGCCGAGATTGCGCTTGGTCACCACCGAAGCAAACACGGCTGCGGTCTGCGGCGGAGGGGCGCCGGGCACGCTGCCGGGCGCGGCTTCAACCTTGCGCAGCACCAGGCTGAGCGTCCCGACCGACTTGCCGATGGCCAGCCGCTGGGCATCATAAAGGGTAACCGCAACGGTTGCGGTGCGCGAGACTTTGGGCTTGCCCTCTTTGGTCTGGAGCAGCTGATCGACCGCCAGCACTTCGACATTCTGGAGGAACACGTCAGAGCGGATATCCTCACGCTCGGCGCCGGGGCCTTCGATCCTGCGGGTCAGCAGCACGTCAACCATGGTGCCGGGGATGACAAAGCCGGCCACGCCGTTGACCGCGTTGATCGGAATGGCCACCGCGCGCATGCCATCGGGCAGCAGCGCGGCCAGGGTGGCGCGGCCGTCCTTGCCGGAAACCTTGCTGGCCAGAATGGGTTCGCCAACGACAATCGGGCGCAATGCCACGCGATTGTCTCTCAAGGCGTCGGGAATAGTGGTGAAGGCCCCTTCGGGAACCGAAGCGGCCGGCCAGGATTGCAGCTTGATGTTCTGGGGGATCAGCTTGGTGCCAAACGCCAGCGGCTGGGTTGCCACCACGATCTGGACCAGCTTCTGGGCCTGAGCCTCGTTCTCTGCGCGTTGTTCAACGCCGGTAAAATAGGCGTTGGCGAACACCACCGCGATCAAACCAACCGCGATTGCTATTGCTGCTACTAGCCAGTTCCGTCCCTGCATATCGCCCCCGCTGCTTGGAGTTCACTTCCGAACAAGAGCCCTTAATGGACCCTTTGGCCGAAGCGGACAAGGCCCCGTTGCCCATTTGGGGCAACGGGGCCAGTCCGGTCTGCCAATTAGCAGGTGACGGTAGTGAAGACCGCAGGAGCGCTCGCCACCGAGGCATTGTTGCAATCGTACACTTCGTTCGAAGCATTACCGATCGCAGTCTGGACGTTGGCGCCCAGGGCCAGAGCGGCGGCACCGACGCCGACGCCGACGATGGCGATGATCAGAGCATATTCGGCCGCCGAAGCACCCGATTCGTCACGAAGAAAGCTGGTGAAGAACTTGGACATGATATTACCCCTTAAAGTTACCTTGCGCCGGAAGAATGTCCGGCATTGGGTTACAAACATGAGCTCCGGCTTCTATTTCCGGTTGGCCCGTCCCAAGGGGGGTAAAAAGGAACCGGCGCGACCTGTTATCTTTTGGATTCCAGTGCTTGCACCGGAGCCTTCGTCGCCGTTCCTTGGGAACTGCCATCTTTATCCCTTAGCGGGTCCGGCGGGTCAACGCAAAACCGTAAACAGATTTTTAACTTATTTTTTCATGGACTTGGCAATTTATCGCGGTGAATGGACAAAGTTAATCGGGGGGTGGTGCGGCAGCTGTGCAACGCTGACAAGCGATTCGGCGGCGGTTGAACCGGCACCGAATCGGGCGCAGAAAGCCCCGGTGCGCAAGAACAGGACCGGCCATGCGGCAGTATCGTAGCAATAGCGAAGCCGGGAAGCTGCGCGGCGAGGCGGTGGGCGAGGCTTCCGCTGCTAAAAGCCCCTCCCCGGCGGGCAGGGGTTGGGGTGGGCGCTCCACGCCAGCATCGACGCGAGACCTGTCTGCCTCGCTCTCCAATCCTCCACCGTCGGGGGAGGTGCCGAGCGAAGCGAGGCGGAGGGGGATCGGGCCACAACGCAACGGAGTGACCCTATCCCCCTCCGACCCGCCCACGCCTTTGGCGTGGTTTATCCTGAGCGCGGCTGCTAAGCCGCAAGCCGAAGGAGCGGGCCACCTCCCCCAGCGGGGGAGGATTGAGCAGGCCGGTATTACGGGTTCGATGTTTTGAGCGTTGCCCTTGCCCCCCTGACCGCCAGGTTTGCCGCTTACTCCCGCAAGCTCGAGGTGCGCAGCCGTGCGGTGCCGCGGGTGCTGGGCCGCCATATCGAAACCATCGCGCTGGCCTGGATGGCGCTGTTCCTGCTGATCGCACTGCCGGTGGTGGCCATGTCGCCCACCCCGCCGCAAGGCCTGGTGCAGGCGTTCGCGCTCTACTCGCCCTATGTGCTGGCGGCGATCGCCCCGCTTGCCGGGCTGCGGCTGGCGATCCGCAGCTTTCCGGATGGAGTGCTGATCGCTGCGCCCGAAATCCGCCTCTCCGCCCGCGGCCGCTGGCAGAAGCTGAGCGTGATCGAAGCCCGCGCCAGCCCCTTGTTTGGCCCCGCCGGGTTCATGGCTTCGCTGCTGATCGGGCTGCTGCTCAATATCGCGGTGCGCAGCGTCGAATTTCTCGCCGCGGTTCCGGCGCTCGATCACAGCGCGCCGCCCTGGGCGCGCGCGCTGTTCGGGCTGATGGCGGCAGACCTGATCGTGATGAACTTCTTTTGCATGGTCTGTTTCGTGATGGCGCTACGCTCGGTTCCCCACTTTCCCAAGGTGATGCTGTTCGTCTGGGGGCTCGATCTGTTCATCCAGCTTTTGATCGCCGCGCAGCTGAGCGCGATCGCGGGATTGCCGCCGATGGTCGCGGAGCCATTGCAGGATTTGCTTTTTGGCAACATTCAGAAGGTATTGATCAGCGCCATGGTGTGGCTCCCCTATCTAATTCTTTCCGATCGGGTGAACATCACTTACCGTCAGCGTATGCGCGCGCCTGCATCGGTCTGATCCAACCGGAACTCCCATCATGTTTGTACGCTACCGGCTTGGTTACCTCACCCTGTTTGCGCTTGCCGCTTTTGAACTCGCGCTTTCTCTCGGTTTCGGCGTTGCGCCGCTTGCGGGTGTCTTGCCCGGTCCGAGTTTCTTCATCAGAATGCTACCTGCTTGGGTGATCCTGCCGCTGCTGTGGGCCGGCTACCTTTCGATTGAGATGGCTCGTAGGCGCGTTGACCGGCCTTTTGTCGCAGTGCGCAGAATGCTCCATCATCACCGCCACTGGCTGTTGCGCGGCATCGTGTTTCTGGGCATGCTCAAATTGCTCGGCTCAGGGTTTACCAGTTTCAAGTCAGCCATACCCAGCTATGTGCCGTTCTATGCCGATCCCTGGCTGGCCGAACTCGACCGGATCATCTTTGGCGTGGATGCTTGGCGCCTCACCCACGCGGTAATCGGACCGATCGGAACGCAAATCATCGATCGCGTCTATGCTTTATGGTTCGTGATCATGATGCTTTATCTCGGCTGGTTCTGTTTCAGCCGCAATCAGGCGCTGCAGCTGCGTGGACTGTTGTCACACCTGTTGTGCTGGGGCCTGCTGGGCAATTTCGCGGCCTTATCGATGTCTTCGGTCGGCCCTTGCTTCTACGAACATTTCTATGGTGACGCACAGTTCGCGCCGATGATGGCAAGCCTGGAAGCCAGACAAGGCGAATACGGTCTGTTTGCGACCAGGGCGATGACCTATCTGGTCAACGCGGTTGGCAAGGATCGCTTTGGCGCCGGAATCTCCGCGATGCCTTCGCTCCACGTTGCCGTAGCCTTCCTGTGCTTTCTGGTCGCTTGGGAGTATGGGCGGCACTGGTGGGCCAAGTTGCTTGGTTTCCTGTTCTTTGCGGTGATCGCGGTCGGCTCGGTCCACCTTGGCTGGCACTATGCGGTCGATGGCATCTTCAGCATCATCGCCACCGGGCTGATCTGGTGGGGTACCGGCCGCTTCACGGTCTGGCTCGAGGCGCGCGAGGCGGCGCAGGCGGCGGCCGCTGTGGAGCCGTCTGGCGCTCCCGCTCCTGCCTAACGGCTCTCGCGCCAGTTCTTGACCGTGGCCACCAGCTGCGCGGCGCCGTCGCCCTGTTCTTGCCATTTGACCGAGAACATCTGGTCCTCGCTCGCGGGCTTGGCATCGGCCGTGACGGTATCGACGTGGACCCGCATCGGCACCGGCACCCCGTCACCGGTGATGATGCATTCCTGGTTGGCCAGGGCCGAGATCACCCCGACCAGGCTCTTCGCGCCTTCGGCCATGGTCGCCTTCAGCTGCTGCTGATCGTCGACGTTGTTGAGCCGCATCGAGATCATCGTTCCGCACTGTGAGAGCACCGTCTCGCTGAGTTCCGAGGGGCGCTGCGAGACCACGCCGAGGCAGACCCCGTACTTGCGGCCTTCGCGCGCGATCCTCTCCAGCTGGCGGCGGACCCCGGCGGTGTGGGTGGTGGCATGGCGCGGCAGATAGCGGTGGGCTTCCTCGCACAGCAGCAGGGTCGGGATCTTGTTGTCGCGCGGGCTGCGGATTGCGAAATCGAGCACCAGCCGGGCGATTGTGGAGACCACGGCGTTGACCAGTTCGGTCGGCACCCCGGCGATGTCGATGATCGAGATCGGCTGGCCCTGATCGGGGATCCGCAGCAGATCACCGAGCAGCTGTTCCAGGCTGTTGCCGGCATAGTCGGCGTTGAAGATGAAGCCGAAGCGCTGGTCGGAAAAGTACTGTTCGATGGTCAGCCGCAGCAGGGTATAGCGCGAGGCATCGGCGATTTTCTCCAGCTTGCCGGCCTCTTCCTCCAGCGCCTGCAGCAGATCGGCGAGCTGGTAGGCGACCGGGGTGTCGGCGGTAACCTTGGCCGCCTCGCTGATCCGGACGTTGCGGGCGCGGGCGGTTTGCAGGCACTTGGCGAGGATATTGCGATCGACCGCGGCCTCGTCGGCGCTGGAGGTGACGAAGGCCTCGCAGTGCTCTTCCAGGTTCATCGCCCAGTAGGGCAGCTGCAGGTTGTCGACATCCCAGACCTTGGCCTTGGCGCCGAACGCGTGGCTGTATTCGCCGTGCGGATCGAGGATCAGGATGTGCGAGTGGGGCGCGGCCTGCATGATCTGGTGGAGCAGCAGCGTGACCGTGGTCGACTTGCCGGTGCCGCTGGAGCCCAGGATCGCGAAGTGGCGGCCAAGCAGGCGGTCATAGAGGATCGGGGCGCGAACCGTCTCGGTCGGGTAAACCGTGCCGAACATGATGTGCGGCAGCGCCGGGGGGGCAAAGATCTCGGCAAAGTCGGCCTCTTCGGCCAGCCGCACCGGATCGCCGGGGTGGGGATAGACGCTGACCCCGCGGCGGAAATCGGCCAGGGTGCCGCTTGGCCCGATCGGCCCTTCGCCCATGAATTCAACCTCGGCCTGGATCAGTTCGGAATTGGCGCGATCAACCCTGAGTTCGCCCAGCGTCCCGATCAGCAGCGAATCGCCCACCGCGATCTTGACCAGCCCGCCGATCGAGGTGGCCGCAAGCTTTTCGTGGGCGACCCCCTGGCGGGTCGAAACCAGCGCCTCGCGCCGGAAGCTGCAGACCGCGCGCACCCCGTCGGTGTCGATGACATGTCCCAGAACCAGGGTTGGATCATGTGCCACTGTTCATCGCTCCGTTGCCGTATCGCCGGGTATCGCCGCCATTGTTGATCCAATCGCCGGCAAAGTGAAGCGCGTTAAGCTTCTTGCGTAACTGAGCCATGATTGCGGACTTGTCCCGCGATAGGATCGCACTACTGAAAAAGCAGGAAAACCTATGGCCTTGATCGATTTGTTGGTCAGGCATAGACTCGCCTGCTTGAGCGCCGACATGGCGGCGCGAGTCCCGAGGGGGCATGTGGCGATGGGCAAGTCCCGTCTGATGGCAAACTGGCGTGGCGGTCGGCGCGGCCTTTGGCGCGGTGCTGGGCGGGGCTTCGGTGCGCGCTGAAGAGGCTGAGATCGCGGTCATGTCAGAACGGCTGCGCGCCGCGCCGCTGGCCGCGGTATCGGGCATTGCCGACCCCGAATTTGCCGAGCCGGCGCAGATCACTTTCGGGCGCGCCGCCGATATCGAGGGCGTGCCGATCGATTTCTCGCGCTATCGCCCGCCCGCCAAGCCCGGAGCGGCGCTGGCCGCGGGCAAGGCTGGCAAGGCAAGCGTGGCGGGCAGGTCGTTTGCCCCGGCGGGCGCATTTGTCTGGCCCTCGCGGCTGCCGCTTGGCTCGGCATCGCTGAGCAGCCGGTTCGGCGCGCGCTATCATCCCATTCTGGGCGGCTGGCGCCAGCACAGCGGGGTCGATCTTGCCGCGCCGATCGGCACCGCGGTGGTGGCCCCTTCGCCAGGAGTGGTGGTCGCGGCGCAGTGGTGGGGCGGCTACGGCCTGTTCATCGCGGTCGATCACGGCAAGGGCATGCAGACCCGCTATGGCCACCTTTCGCAAGTTGCGGTCTATCCTGGCCAGCAGGTCTCGATGGGTCAGGTGATCGGCTACGTCGGCTCAACCGGCAATTCGACCGGGCCCCATCTTCACTATGAAATGCGGCTCAACGGTCAGCCACTCGATCCGCTTAGCGCCACCGGTTCGCGCTGACCCGGGGTCTGGCTGATCAGGCGTCCTTGCCGGTAAATTCAGCAAAGCCAATCCACCGTGCCTTGTTGCCGGACAAGCGGTTGAACAGCAGCGCGGCTGCTACCGAACTGGCCAGCACGATCGCCATGAAGTGAATATAGTGGAGCGTGACGAGCTTCTGAGGCTCCCACCAGAAGGTGAAGGCGGCGTAGAAGCCAATCCCCCACAAGACCCCCACCACGGCTGATGAGGCCGTGACGTTGCGAAACATCAGCCCAACAATGAAGGCTGAAAGAATCGGCATCGACGAGAGCCCGTTGAGCTTTTGCAGCAGGTTGATGATGCTGCCTTCGCCCTCGATGCTGATGAAGGCTTCGGGGTTCTCGTAAACCGGCACCAGCAGGATCGAACTGACCGTCAGTACCACCGAAACCACCGCCGCCAACCGCCAGTGATCGCGCACGGCACGGACGAATTTGTCGTGAAAGTCGATCGAATACAGCGCCACGCTGCTGTTGAGGATCGCCGCAGTATGGGCAATCACCGCGGCCGCCATCAACGCGGCAAAGGCACCCGACATCCAGTCCGGCAGGACATGCGCGACCACCCGCCCATAGCTGGCATCGCCCATCGGTCCGAACAGCTGGTAGCCAACCACGCCGGGGATCACGACGATTGCGGGAATGATCAGGATCCGCACCACCGCCGCCGCCAGCACGCCGCGCTGTGCCTCGCGCACGGTCGGCGCGGTCATCGCTTTCTGGGTGATGTTCTGGTTGGTCGACCAGTAGAAGATCTGGATGAACAGCATCCCGGTGAACAGCGTTGACCAGGGGATCGGGCTGTCGGGCCCGCCGGCCATCGACAGGCGTTCGGCGGGAACCCCGCGGCCGAGATCGAAATCGACCGCGGCCAGCGCCAGGATCACCACCAGCATGGCAATCGCCAGCACCCCGATGCCGGAAAAGGTGTCCATCACCGCAACCGCACGCAGTCCGCCGGTAATCGTATAGAACGCGGCAATGATCGCCATCGGTGCGGCAAACCACAACAACGGCCAGTCCACCCCGAACATCGATTTGAGGAACAGCGCCCCGCTGTACAGCGCTGCGGGCAGGTAGATCAGGATATTGCCGGCCAGAAAGATCGCTGCGATCAGCGTCCTGATGCTGCCGCCGCCATAGCGGCGTTCGAGCAGTTCGGTGACCGTCGTGCAGTTGTTGCGATAATAAACCGGGACAAACACAAAACCCAGGATCAGCAGCCCGGCAAACCCCGAAAGCTCCCACCAGGCTAGCAGCAGCATCTGGTTGCCGTTCATCCCCACCAGCTGTTCGGTCGAAAGATTGGTGAGCGTTATCGAACCAGCCACATAGAGCCATGACAAGCCGCCGCCGGCCAGAAACACGTCCTTGCCAGAGCCGTCGTGCGCGGACGGCGCGGAGCGGACCTTGAGCCAGGTCGCCAGGCCGATAGCCAAGGTGATGCCGACAAAAATCGCGATTTGCAGGGAGTTACCCGCAGGCAAGAAAGTTCCCATGGCGCTCCCCTTGGTGCCGTTTGTTTGGCGTGGTGTTGATTGCGGCGCAAGCGGCGGAACGGACTTTATTGACGATCGCTCCGCCCGATCGGCAAATGCTGGCAATCAAGCCTGCGACGGCCTTGGCGCGCAATTCGCCGAGTCCATGCGGCGGTGGAACCGCGCAATCGCCTTTCCGATCAACCGCTTCACGGTGCGTAAGCCACAGTTCGGCGCAGGTAAGCGCTGGTCCGCCGATTCGCTCTGGAATCGCGTTAAGCGTGGGGTTATCCTCACTCGGTTATGACAGGGGTCATGAATTGCCGGGATCTGATTCGCGGAACGCTGGCTGCGGGCATGGGCCTTGCGCTGCCGGCGCGCGCGCTGGCACAGTCGCTCGAAACGCAGTTCGACCAGACGTTCGGGCTTGTCCCGGTTCCCGAAGCCGTCCACGCCGTGCCGCAGCTTCCCACCGAGATCGTGCCCAACCCGGTCTATGATCGCCGCGTGCTGGAGATTGCCGCGCGCGAGCGTGACCGCGCCGGCGCGCAGCTATGGCGCAGCGATGTGGTCGGCGTGGCCGATTTTGCCCGCCCCAGCACGCTCCCGCGGCTCCACTTCGCCAATCTGGAGAGCGGCACAATCCGCTCGTTTTACGTCAGCCATGGCCGCGGTTCGGACTTTGAGCATGACGGCTGGCTCAAGCATTTCTCGAACATGCCAGGCTCGGAGGCAACCTCGCGCGGGGCCTACCTCACTTGCGAGTGGTACAACGGCAAGTACGGTACCTCGATCCGCCTGCAGGGCCTCGACCCGGACAATTCCCTGGCGCTCGACAGGGCAATCGTGATGCACCCGGCCAGCTACGCGGATCCCAGCCACATCGCCCGCTGGGGCAAGCTCGGCCGCAGCGAAGGCTGCTTTGCGATGGCGCCAGGACAGTTCAATGAGGCGCTGTGGCATCTCTCGGGCGGGCGCTTGCTCTACGCGGACCGGATCGAGGTTTGAGTCCTTGCTTGGTGCGGTCGGCCCCTTCGGGCCTCCCTTGCAACACCAGCCCGCTCCCCCTCCCGGCCACCCAACAATAGGATACCCTATGGGTGGCCGGGAGGGGGAGCGGGCTGGTGTTGCAAGCTATTCGCGGATGCGAATAGCGTACCCAACAAAGACTCGGGCCGGTGTTGCAAGGACAGGCCGGAGGGCCTGTCCGCACCAAAACTAAAGCGGATTATCCAGCTTGATCACCTTCTGCTCGGCCTTGCGCTTGGCGTACCAGGGCTCGCGCGGGGCGGCGAAGGCGGTGAGCACCGGGGCGTCGCGCTGGTAGAGATCGTTGAAGGTTCCCATCTTGCCGGTGATGTCGGAAGCCATGGTGAAGTACATGATATAGACCGGGAAGGTCTTGGTCATCGGCACCCGGGTGTATTCGGCAGAAGTCGCGATCTCGACCAGCTCATCGGTCGACTTGCCCGCGCCGAGGATCGCCATGGTCATGGCCAGCTGGAGCGCGTTTTCGGTGCGGATGCAACCGTGGCTGAGCGCGCGGGCGGGCTGGGCGAACAACCCGCGCGACGGGGTGTCGTGCAGGAAGATCGCGTGCGGATTGGGCATATCGAGCTTCATCAGCCCCAGCGCATTGCCTGGGCCCGGCTGCTGGACCACGGTGATGTAGCCGTCCTTGCCCTTGGTCACCTTGTAGTTTTCGCGCACCGCGCGGCGCGGATTGGCCAGCAGCTGCGGCCCCAGCCCTTCGCCCATCACGATCGACTGCGGCACCGTCCAGGTCGGGTTGAAGATCACCCCTTCGACCACTTCGGCGAGCTGGGGCGTAGCGGTCTTGCCCGGCTTGCCGACGATCGTGCGGTAGGAACGGATGATCTCGTTATCGACCGTCAGGCGCAGTTGGAACTCGGGAACGTTGGTCAGCAGGTAGAACTTGCCAAGCTCGCGCGGCAACCAGCGCCAGCGGTCCATGTTGACCCGGACCAGATCGAGCTTGGCTTTGCTGGTTCTGGGCGTTGTCGCCAGCAAGGCTTTTAGCCGGCCGTAGTCAGGCGCAGTCGGCAAGAGCCCGGCGATCACCCCCGGCACATCGTGCAGCGCCAGCGCCTGGGCCATCAGCACCGAAGTTGCGCTGGCTTCGATATCGGTATCGAGCGCGAACCACTGCAGCCGCGAATCGATCCGGGTGCGGCCATCGCGGACATCTTCGACCAGCCAGGCGAACGAACGGCTGGCCTGGGCATCAAGCGCGGCGCCCTGGCCGCCCGCGATCGCCTTGCGCAAGGCTTCGGGCTGGTAATCAGCGCTGATCAGCCCATCCGCCGCAATCCCCTCAATCACGCCCAGCAACGCCCCGGCATCGGCCAGGTTCCAGCTCATCACCGGCTCGTCGAGCGGCACTTCGGGTTCGATCGTCGGTCCCGAAGACGGCGTGGCACCGGGGCTTGGCGAGGCGCTGGGTCCCGGCGAAGGCTTGGCACTCGGACTTGGCTCAGGCAGGATCGATTGCGGCTGACTTGCAGCAAGCGCCATCGCCGAAGTCAGCCCCAGGCCGAGCGTCAGACCCCGGCCCAAAGTGTTCAAACCAAGCTTGCCCATCGAATTCTCCAGCCCCTTGGGCGCACTGCCCGGCCGCAGCAGGCGACCGGAAGCGGCAGGATATTGCCCTTTTCGCTGCGCTGCATCAAGCACGGCGGCTTACAGATCGCTGAACCGAAGGCGATTTTCCCCAGCCGGGCGATCAACGCCCGGTCGGATTGGCCGGCCACCACGGGGTTTCAGGCATGTCGGCACTGACCTGCATCGGAAACACGGGCGCACGTTTCTCAAGGAAAGCGGCAACGCCCTCGTGAACGTCGTCGGTGGCGCCAAGCGCGATGTTGAGCGCCGCATCGACCGCCAGCGCGCCCGCGGGGCTATCCTGCGCTGAAAATTTCCACAGCATCCGCCGGGTCAGCGCCAGCGCGACCGGTGAACAGTTGGCGGCGATTTCCAGCGCCAGCTCGCGCGCGCGGTTCTCCGCCTCGCCTTCGCGCACCATTTCGCTGACCAGCCCCGCTGCCAGCGCCTCGCCAGCCGGTACCAGCGCCCCGGTCAGGCACCACTTGAGCGCGGTCGAGAGACCGACCAGGCGCGGCAGGAACCAGGCCGAACCGGCTTCGGGTACCAGTCCGCGGCGCGTGAAAACGCAGCCGAACCGGGCGTTCTGCGCGGCGATCCGGATGTCACAAGGCAGGGTCAGGGTCAGGCCGACGCCCGCTGCAGAGCCATTGAAGGCCACAATTGAAGGCTTGCGGCAATTCATCATCGCCGCGGTGAAATTGCTGTCCACCGCCCTGCCGCCGGCCGCGCCGAAGTTGACCGCGCCCTCGCCGCTTTCAACATCGAAGGCCCCGGCTCCGGCCGAGACATCGGCCCCGGCGCAGAACACCCGGCCGGTGGCGCCCAGCACCACCACCCGCACCGCATCGTCCGCGTCAGCTTGACGAAAGGCGCGGACCAGTTCGGCGCCCATTTCGCTGGTATAGGCGTTGAGCACCTCGGGCCGGTTGAGGCGGACCCACAGGATCGGGCCTTCCGCTTCGACCAGCAGCGTGTTCCAGCCGCTCAACCGCTTAGTCCTGCTCGAGCCGCACCGGCATCGCGGTGAAGCCGTGGAGGAACGGGTTGGCGAGTCGGCTGGGCTTGCCCTGGGGGACGATCCGCAGCTTGCGGGCAACGACCTCGCCGATCAGCGCGGCGATCTGTGCCTCGGCCAGCTTGGCGCCGACGCAGCGGTGGATGCCGTGGCCGAAGCCGAGATGGCGGCGGGCATTCGCACGCCCGACGTCATACCGCTCGGCATCGGCGAAGACTTTCTCGTCGCGATTGGCTGAGATGTACCACATCACGATCTTTTCGCCCTTGCGGATGGTCTGCCCGCCCAGCTCGGCATCGGCAATCGCGGTGCGGCGCATGTGGGTGACCGGGCTTTGCCAGCGGATGATTTCCTGCGCGGCATTGGCGATCAGCGAGGGTTCGGCGCGGAGCCGCTCGAGCTGATCGGGATAGCGATCCAAGGCCTCGACCAGCCCGCTCATCGAATTGCGGGTGGTGTCGTTGCCGCCGACGATCAGCAGCGCAATGTTGGCGATCCGCTCGATCGGATCGAGGTGGCCCATTGCCTCGGAATGGACCATTCTGCTCAGTAGATCGTCGCTGGCCGGCTTGCCGCGGCGGTCTTCGAACTCGCGATCGAACCGCGCCAGCATTTCGCCCATCTCGACCATGAATTGCGCGCGGTACTCCTCGGTCAGGTGTTCGGCTGAAACCCCGCTGGCCCAGTCCGACCAGCGCTTGATATCGCGCCATTCCTCGAACGGCATGTCGAACAGGATGCACAGCATCCCCAGCGTTTGCGGGATCGAAACCCGCTCTACCCAGTCGAAAGTCTCGCCCATGGGCAGGCCGTCAATCAGCTGCGCCGTCCGCTCGCGCACCTTGGCGTCGAGCTTGAGCATCTGGCTGGGCGAAAAGGCTGGGGCGATCACCTTGCGCTGGGCAGTGTGGATCGGCGGATCCTGGGCCAGGAAGTTGGGAAAGCCCTCGCCGCCAACGTCTTCGGAGATGGTGATGTTACCCAGATCCCAGCGGCTGGAGAAGACATCGTGGCGCAGCTCAATCTCTTGCACCAGTTCATGGCTGACCGCCGACCAATAGGCACCGAACGGGCTTTCCGCCCGCCACGACAACGGCATTTCGGCGCGTAGCTGGGCGAAAGGCTCGCGCCAGGTGTTTTCGACGTAGAGCGCGTCCTGACTGACATCGACGGGAGTGATCGGGCGGGTTGCCAAAGTCGCCATGGTCATGCTTCCTCCAGTTCGCGTGCTTGCAGCGGCAGCGCATTGCCATTGGCCGCAGCGCGTTTCGCGCCCCGGGCGAGCTCTTTCTTCAACGCCCGGACATAGTGATCAAAATCGAGCTGGATGGTGTGGCGCCGGGCCGCATAGTAGCCGCCGGTGTAGTATTCCTCGTCAGCACGGATGGTCCGTTCCATCTCGGCCGGCGCAGGCGGCAGGTACTCGCCCGCCAGATAGGCGCCGACCAGTTTCGATTGCTGCTCGGCGAAATTGACCAGCGTTGGCAGCGCCTGGGCCAGCCCTAAGTAGAACAGGTCCGGCACTCCGGGTTTCAGGATCCGCTTGTACAGCGGCGGCGGGCGGTTGTCGGCATCGGCGGTCAAGGCCGGATCCTTGAAGAACGGGAAGGCGATGTCATAGCCGGTGGCCCAGACGATCACGTCGATCGCCTCGCGCGATCCGTCAGTGAAGACCACGCCGTCGCCGTCGAGCCGCTCGATCCCGGGCTTCATCGTGATATCGCCCGATCCGGCGCGGAGCAGGAATTCGCCCGAGACAGTGCCGTGGCTTTCGAACGGTCCGATCTCGGGCTCGGGCAAGCCATAGTCGCTCATCTTGCCGACCGCCTTCTTGATGATCCGGGCGCCCAGCCATTGGCGCAGCGTCTTGGGCATCCAGGCCGGGGCTGGGTTCTTGTCGATTGGCCGCCCGCCCAGATACTTGGGCAAGATCCAGACCCCGCGGCGCGCCGAAACGAACAGCTTGCCGGCGATCGGCCGCTGCGAAAGCTCGCTGGCGATATCCATCGCGCTGTTGCCCAGGCCAACCACCAGCACCCGCTTGCCGATGCAATCGACCGGCGCGAACGGAGTGCGATACTGATGCGAATGGAGCTGCGCACCGCTGAACTGGCCCGGATAGTCCGGGATCCGCGCCGCCCAGTGATGGCCGTTGGCCACCGCCAGCGCGTCGTAATGCTTGACCTCGCCGCTTGCGAGGGTGACATTCCAGCCGGCGCCATTTGTGCCGCGTTCGGCCTGTTCGACCCGGGTGTTGAAGCGGATCGAAGGCCTCAGGCCGAAGTGATCGACGTAATCGTGGAAGTATTGCAGCAGCTGCGAATGGTGCGGATAGTCGGGCCATTCCGCCGGGACGGGGAAGTCCTCAAACGCCAGCCGGGTTTTCGAGGTATCGATGTGCAGGCTTTGGTAGCAGGCCGACATGGCGTTGGGGTTGTTGAAGTACCAGTTGCCGCCAATGTCATCCGATGCCTCATAGACATCGAAGGGAATGCCATGGTCCTTGAGCCGCTTGGCCATGGTGAACCCCGAGCAGCCGGCGCCAATGATGCAGACTTTCGGCAATGCCATCGCTGTCACTCTCCCGTTCGATCGCCGGGAGTATGTTTAATCGCGCGGTTAATGTCCAGCGCTAGCGCAGAAACACGATCTTAGCGCCAGACATTGCGGCTGGCTGCTCTCGCTGGTTCGCGCGCCGCGCCGCCTGGGCTTGAAGGCTCTAGCGTTATTCCAATCTTGCCCTGAAAGACTCTAGAACGGCCCGATGCAACAATAACTTCCGTTCTGTTTTGCCATCGCGCGAAGTTCAGGAGTCAGCAAGCGGCACCCCACAATCACGCCGCCGGAACCTATCGAGCGCAAATAGCCGATCGGGTCATCAAGCGCCAATATCGGGAAATGATGTTGAGGCAGCCGATTGCGCACCATTGTGAAGTACGTGGTGTCATCAATCATGATCCGTGAAGAGCCCGGACCAATGCCGCAATACTGCGCAGTCGCCATGATAGTTTGCTTCTCAGCAGCATATCCCGTCAAGGAAACCGAGTGGGACTGATTATCAAGATACCCGGATTTCCCGAAGCTTGCGGCAAGCAATGGCCCGTATTCTTGCCATACCAGCAACTGGCTGGTCAGTGACCCGAGTGCGAGTAAGGCCAGTAGTGGTGTCAGCCAGATACGCGAGCGAGAAGGCAAGTTTGCCGAAGTAAGGCCGAAGCCGATCGCAAGGACCAACAATGGCATGACAAAGGCTGCTTCGTAGGCGTTCTTGTTAGTCTGCGAAGTCGCCCAAGCGACAACCGCGACAACCAGAACGGCTGTGACCAGCAAACGTGGTTCGACAGTACGGCCCCTGATTGCCAGAACTCCGCCGCGCGCGAGAAGGCCAAAGGCGCAGACCATGGTCAGCGTCCAGACCAACCCAAGGACCTGCGTCCATGCGGCACTGACGCGCCCGGTCACCGCCTTGTCAGGCAACCACGATGACATCACTTCGGGCGCCGGAGCGAGGTGACGGGAATAACCGGTGATCGCCGCGTTGCTTGCCATTTGCGCTGCCAGGGCGCGAAGCTCGCCGCCAGCCGAAAGGGCAGCGCCTACATTCTCCTTGCCGTGAAATGCCGCGATCTTGTCATTGTTCGGACAGGATAGCCGGTTGACCCAGTACTGAGCGGAAATGGCACTACACAGGGCAAGCGCAGCAAGCACGCCTGCCCGCACGCGGGGCGCACTGTTCCCGCAGGTCCAGATGCAGACCGCAAACACCGGAACAAGCACCAGCGCCTTTGGATGGTAGCTCTGAGCGATGAGCGCCAAAAGCCCGATGGCAATGCTGCGCAACAGAACCTGACGCCGGGTAACCTCTCCACCAGTCCATCCCTTCCTGGCGACCAGCAGAGCTCCCACTGTTGCCAGCAGGATAGGCTGCTCAGGTCGGCTCAATACTAGCAGCAGTGGCAGCAGCCCTGCGCCAAGCAGCGAAAAAGCGATCCCGGTAACCGCCCAGCGATGAGCTCCGGATTCGGCCCACAAAAGGCGCCAGACCAGCACCAGAAACAGGAGCGCGTAAGCAACCCCAGAAAGCCGAACGAAAAACGGATCGGAAAATGCCAGGTTGAAGATCGCCGAATATGCCCGTACTGGCCACATGAACAGCGGCGGGGTCACCAAGGTGCTTGGTCCGCAAGCTTCGATCAGCATCTTGTCGACCCCGTCGATCGCCGCGCGGTTATATATCCGCCAGGCGATCTCGTCGGTGTAAACCGGCACGGTCAGCGCGAGCAAAACCGAAGCGAAGACAGCCATGGCCGCCAAAGCCGCCATAAGTTTTTGCGCGCGTTCCAAAATCAACATCTCATCGCCGACCTAAAGGGAAATGCCTTCAGAAGGCAATGTCAGGCCTGCAACTCCGCGCGATCAGGCCCGAAGGCATGGACTCCAGTGTCGGAACCTATTCTGGCGCCATCCCGATGGAGCCTCGCTGTCCGGAACGGGCCGTGCTAGGCGAGGCGATCTGAGGGGAAGGCGGAAACATGCTGAGCGAAACCCGGCGCGCGCTGCTGGTCTTGAACGGGATCGGGCTGTTGGCTTCGGCCCTGTTCGCCGGCTGGCTCTATTTCTTCTTTCTGGTCGGCGCGATCGACCTGTGGCCGTTCGTGACCGATCTGCCGGCCGCGATCCCGGGCGATCGCCGGGCCTGGAACATGGCGCATCTCGAAGGGATCACCAATGGCACCATGCTGATCGCGATTGGCGCTGCGGGCGGCTATATCCGGCTGGGTGAGCGCGCGCAGCAGGTGCTGTTCTGGGCGGCGCTGGCGTTCGGCTGGCTGTTCACCCTGCCGGCGATCGCCAATGCGCTGTTTGGCACGCGCGGGCTCGAGTTCGGCGGCGGTCCGTTCCCGGGCGATGTTACCGCCAACAACATCATCTTCCTGTTCGGCTGGCCGGCCATGGTCGGGGTCCACATCGCGATCGCGTTGCTGCTTTGGGGAGCGTACCAGCATTACCGCCATATCAGGAGCGGGCTGTGAGCGCCCCGGCGATCCTGGTCAGGCAAATCCCGTTTGCCTTCGACGAGGCGATCGATCCGGTCTGGCACCCGGCCCGGCCCGAATGGAGCCACATGGTCAACGGCGCCTCGCTGGCCATGCCCTATCTTGAGCCATTCCTGATCAAGACCGTGACCGAGGCCTTGAAGGCGGTGCGCGATCCGCAGCTCAAGGCCGATGTCCAGGCGTTCATCGGGCAAGAGGGCGTGCATTTTCGCAACCACCGCCGCTACAACGATATCCTCAAACGTGCCTATCCTGAACTGGCCGAGGCTGAAGATGAAATGGCCGCCGACTATCGCCGGTTTCAGCACCGCAGCCTGAAGTGGCGGCTGGCCTATACCGCCGGGTTCGAGACGATGACGATGGGGATCACCGAATGGCTGATCCGGCAGCGTAGCTTGCTGTTCGCCGGAGCCGATCCTTCGGTGTCATCGCTGGTGCTGTGGCACATGGTCGAGGAGACCGAGCACAAGAACGTCGCCTACGATCTCTACCAGCATCTCTATGGCCAATATCCGGCCAAGGCCCGGGGGCTTCTAGCAGCCGCGATCCATGTCTCCTGGGCCAGCCGCAAGGGTTATGTCCGGATGCTGAAGCGCGATGGGCGCTGGTATGACTGGCGCAGTCGCCTCGCGCTCTATGCTATGGTGGCGCGCTTCCTGGTGCATACTTCGCCAGCGATGCTGCGCTCGCTGTTGCCCGGATACCACCCGGCCAAGGTCACCGATCCCGATTGGGTCGCCCGCTGGACCAGCGCCTATGCCGGCCTGCCTGAAGGCCGCATTCCGCTGCTCGACACCGCCGATCCGGAAATCCCCGCGCGCTTCGCCGTCTGATTCGGGCGGCGCGCGGGCCTTACCGCTCCACCATCAGGCTCGACGAATAAGGCGCCAGCAGCGCACTCGCCCGCGCCCAGTCGGCGTGGAGCCAGGTCTGCCAGGCCTTGGGATCAGGCGGCAGGATCGCGGGCATCGCCTCGCGCCCGGCATGGCGCAGGACCGCGTTGGGCTCACAGGTGAGCAGCGCGAAGCTCGGCACTTCGCTGTCCTTCCACACCCCGGCAAAGGCGAATAGCGGTTGATCGGCGCAGGCATACCAATGACGGATGCGCTTGCCCTCGGCATCGACGCCCTTGCCCCATTCCATGAATGCCGTGGCGGGAACCAAGCAGCGGAACTCGCTGTTGCGAAGGTTGCCGATCCAGAACGGACTAGCCGGATTGCGGACAGTAAACACCGCGCGCCCGGTCTCGCCGGCCGAAAGAGGCGGCGGTACGCCCCACAGCCGCGGGATCAAACGGCGCGGTTGGCCGACAACGCGCGGCCCAGCAATTGCCTCACGCCCCGCAGTAATCACCGGCGCGAACTGTCCAGGCGCAATATGCCCGCCCGCCCAAGGATCCGTCCCCGCCAGCGCGCCAAACCGCGCGGCTATGGCGGCGGCATCGGCGTCAAGGCGGTAGAGCACGGTCATGGCTGGACCTTCGCGGGAGGCTGGCCTATTGTCCAGCCATCCCCGGGGAGCCGCTTGGCTGAGAGGGAGGGTTTGCATCCTCCGACCCGTCGAACCTGAACCCGTTAGCACGGGCGGAGGGAGGGTTGCTGACCAGCGCTCCCCCTTTTGGCCCGCATTGGAGCGCATATGGCCGACATCAACAGCAAGCTCGAAATTGGCGTCACCACCGGGCCGATCCGCGGTTCGAAAAAGGTCCATGTCGGCCCGCTCGGCGTCGCGATGCGTGAGATTCACCTCGAGCCCTCGAGCGGCGAGGCGCCGGTGCGGGTTTACGACACCTCGGGCCCCTACACCGATCCCGCCGTCACCATCGATATCGCCGCCGGTCTGACCGAACTGCGCAGCGCATGGATCCGCGAGCGCGGCGATGTCGAGGAGGTGGCCCAGCGCGCGGTCAAGCCCGAGGACAACGGCCAGCTCGGCCCTGACCGTTCGGGCGGCGTCCCCGCCTTTCCCAACGTCCGCCGCCAGGTGCTTCGTGCCAAAATGGGACACAATGTGTCGCAAATGCACTATGCCCGCCGCGGGATCGTCACCCCCGAGATGGAATATGTCGCAATTCGGGAAAACCTCGGCCGCGAAATGATCGCCAATCACATCCGCGACGGGCAGGACTGGGGCGCGCAAATCCCCGATTACGTCACCCCCGAATGGGTCCGCGATGAAGTTGCGCGCGGCCGCGCGATCATCCCCAACAACATCAACCATCCCGAAAGCGAGCCGATGGCGATCGGGCGCAACTTCCTGGTCAAGATCAACGCCAACATCGGCAACTCGGCGGTCGCCTCCGACGTCGCCTCCGAAGTCGACAAGATGGTCTGGTCGATCCGCTGGGGCGCCGACACGGTGATGGACCTCTCGACCGGGCGCAACATCCACGACACCCGCGAATGGATCATCCGCAACAGCCCGGTGCCGATCGGCACCGTGCCGATCTACCAGGCGCTCGAGAAGGTCGGCGGGGTTGCCGAAGACCTGACTTGGGAAGTGTTCCGCGACACCCTGATCGAACAGGCCGAGCAGGGGGTGGACTATTTCACGATCCACGCCGGGGTCCGCCTGCCCTACGTGCCGCTCGCCGCCAAGCGGGTGACGGGCATCGTCAGCCGCGGCGGCAGCATCATGGCCAAGTGGTGCCTCGCCCACCACAAGGAGAGCTTCCTCTACGAGCGCTTCGACGAGATCACCGAGATCATGAAGGCCTATGACATCGCCTACAGCCTCGGCGATGGCCTCCGCCCCGGCAGCATCGCCGACGCCAACGACGAGGCGCAATTTGCTGAGCTCTATACCCTGGGCGAACTCACTCACCGCGCCTGGAAGGAAGATGTACAGGTGATGATCGAAGGCCCCGGCCACGTGCCGATGCACAAGATCAAGGAGAACATGGACAAGCAACTTGAGGTCTGCGGCGAGGCGCCGTTCTACACGCTCGGGCCGCTCGTTACCGACATTGCGCCGGGCTATGACCACATCACCAGCGGGATCGGCGCGGCGATGATCGGCTGGTTCGGCACCGCGATGCTCTGCTACGTCACGCCGAAGGAGCACTTGGGCCTGCCAGACCGCGACGACGTGAAAGTCGGCGTGGTCACCTACCGCCTCGCCTCCCACGCCGCCGACCTCGCCAAAGGCCACCCGGCGGCCAAGGTCCGCGACGACGCGCTCAGCAAAGCCCGCTTCGAATTCCGCTGGCGCGACCAGTTCAACCTCTCGCTGGACCCGGACACCGCCGAGCAATACCACGACCAGACCCTCCCGGCCGAAGGCGCCAAGACCGCGCACTTCTGCTCGATGTGCGGGCCCAAGTTCTGTTCGATGAAGATCAGCCAGGAAGTGCGGGAATTTGCACGGCTACAGAACCAGAACGCCGATGCTTTTGTGGCCGCCGAAGCGGCCGAGGCCGGGATGGCGGAAATGAGCAAGGTCTACGACGAGACCGGGCGGGAGTTGTACATGGGGGCTGGGGACCGGGAGCCGGATTGATCCCAGCACAAATAATCGGTTACCAGGAAGTGTAATCGAAGGATTTGCTCATGTCGAAGTCTGAGAAGAAGACGGATATCTGGGGTGACGAGTACATCCAGCATTATGATGATCAGGGCAACCAAACAGGTACTAGCCGCGTAGAGTCCGATATCTGGGGCGACACCTACGAGCAGCACAGGGATCGGGATGGCAACAAGTCGAGTTATTCCACACACGAGACTGACCTGTGGGGTGACCAATACGAGCAGCACCGAGACCAGGATGGCAACAAGTCCGGTTATTCCACGGATGAGACGGACCTGTGGGGCGATCATTACGAGCAGCATCGGGACGAGGATGGCAACAGGACAGGTTACACGACCAATGAGACGGATATGTGGGGAGACCGATTTCGGCGACATCAAAGCCAAGCGAGCAGGGTATCGAACTCAACATCAGCAAGCGCTTCAACGCGGAGCCATGATGGCGCATCTGGGTCTAGTTTTTCATTGTCACTTGTATCTTTTGCAATAATTATTGGGTTAGTCGCGCTCGTATATGTGATATTTTCGAATGTTTTTGGAAGAGATACCTCTGGTGATGGAGTATTTAAAAATGTTATTGGTGAATTCAGGGGGCGCACGTTTTCAAATACGTTAAATTTTCCAGATGGTCCTGGCAATGTCACGCTCACCCTAGCAGCGACTGGTGAGAATTTATCACTCGAATCACTAAGCGATGGCCATTCATGTTCGTATTTGCTTCATGCAAATGGACTGAAAGGGTCGACTGTTTCCTTAGATTTAGAAGTGACAAATGGCAATTGCAGGAAACTAACTGGCGAAGTTTATAAATCTGGCAGGCATATTAATTTCGATCTTTTTAGCAAGAACAACAGAGCTCTGCCAATTAGTTTCAAAATTAATACTTCCGAATGAGTGTTGATGCATGATTGCGATTACGGCGACGTTGCGCAATTGATGTAGCCACCCTCCGGATTCCCGGATTCCCGCCCGGATTCCCGTGACAGGTGCAACAATCCCTGAACTCGCCTTGACATCCACCCCAATCCGTCGTATATAACCGACAATGTTCCAGATCGAGCGTACCGTCGAGTTCGAGAACTGGCTCGACGGACTGCGCGATGCGCGGGCGCAGGAAAAGATCGCGGGGCGGATCCTGCGGATCGAGGCCGGGCTGCTTGGGGATTGGAAGACGGTCGGCGACGGAGTGAGCGAGATACGGATCGACTATGGGCCAGGGTACCGGCTCTATTACACGATCCGCCGACAGGTGATCGTCATCCTGCTGTGTGGCAGCGCCAAGACCGACCAGAAGCGGACGTTGCGGTTGGCGAAGGAGCTGGCCAAGTTAGTGTAAGGCATGACGAGAGCCGCCCGAGCTCGAGGAAGATCAGGGCATAGAGAGACGCTATGACCAAACTCGTAACCACCCCGTTCGATGCAGCCAAATATATCCGCACCCCCGAGGCCGTGATCGAGCTGCTCAACGACGCGCTGGAGAGCGGCCATACCGGCTATATCGCCAAGGCGCTGGGGGTGATCGCGCGCAGCGAAGGCATGACCGCGCTCGCCGCCAAGACCGGGGTCAACCGCCAGGCGCTCTACACCGCGCTCAGCGAGAACGGCAATCCGACGCTCGAAACGCTGCTCAAGGTCATGACCGCGCTGGGCATCCGGCTTCGCTGCGAGGCGGCGTTTGACGAGGCCGCCTGACACGCGCCCTTCGTAACTCCCCCTGTCCCCCTCCATCACCCCGCATCAAAAAACGGCCGGTCCCCCGCGATCGTCACCCGTTCCATCACCCGCACGGCGGGGAAATAGTCTGAGGCGGCGTAGTGTTGGCTGGCGCGGTTGTCCCAGAAGGCGATGGAGTTCGCTTCCCAGCGGAACCTGGAATTACGGTGACAGTGCACTTATCCCGTTCCTCACCCCACCTGCGAAAACAGCCGCACATACGGGAAATACTGATACACCCGGTACCGCTCGCGCCCGGTGATTTCGGCCAGCAGGTCGGCTTCGACAAACCGGTCGATCAGCTCCGCAGCAGCGGGGAACGAGAGGCCGAGCTTTGCGATAACGGTGCGGTTGTCGATGAAGGGGTGGGTGTAGAGCCCTTCGAGGATCCGCAGGCCGTTCCCCGCCGCGCGCCCGAAGCGGTCGGTGACCGTGCGTCGGTGCGCCTCGCGCAGAGCAACGATGGTGCGGGCGATTTCGGTTGCTTCCAGGCTCACGGTGGCAACGCCTTCAAGAAAGAACAGCAGCCACTCCTCCCACTCACCCTTGTCCCGAACATTCTGGAGCAGTTCATAATAGCGCGCGCGGTGGAGCTTGAACCAGTAGGAGAGATAAAGGACGGGCTTGAGCAGGATTTCGTTGTGGCACAGGAAGAACGCAATCAGCAGCCGCCCGATCCGGCCATTGCCGTCGAGGAACGGGTGGATCGTTTCGAACTGAGCGTGGATCAGGCCGATCTTGAGCAGCGCCGGGATGTCGCTTTCGGCATGGATGAACTTCTCAAGGTCTGACAGCAGGCTTTCGACTTCGTGCGGGGGTGGCGGCACAAACAGGGCGTCGCGCAGTGTCGATCCGCCAGGTCCGATCCAGTTCTGACTGCGGCGCAGCTCACCCGGATTGGCATGTTTGCCGCGCACGCCGTGCATCAGCTTTTCGTGAAGCTCGCGGATCAACCGCACAGAGATGGGGATTTCACCGAGGCGCTTCAGCCCGTGGTTCATCGCGTTCACATAGTTGATGACTTCGCTGACATCGCTGGGCCGCTCGGCATTGTGGATCGCGGCTTCGGCTTCGAGCAGATCGTTGAGCGAGCTCTGGGTCCCCTCGATCTGGCTGGAAAGAACGGCTTCCTTGCGGACATACATGTAAACGAACATGTCAGGATCGGGCAGGGTCTGGATCGATCCATCGAGGCGGCCGAGCGCCCGGTCAGCCTTAGAGAGCATCGTCCGCAAGGCCCCGTCGATTGCCAGCGGTGGCGTCGGCGGCAGCGGTTCGGGCATAAAGGCCGAATAGTGATTAGGCTGACTGATATAGCGGCCAGCCCTGAATTGAGTTGCCATTTTCCCCTCTAACCTAGGTCTGGCCTAACCTAACGGGGAAATTCGCATTTAGTCAAGGGTAGCCTATGATTAAATGGAGAAATGTCGAACAATCAAAGTTTGGCCAAACACCCCCTGTCCCCCTCCATCACCCCGCATCGAAATACGGCCGGTCCCCCGCGATCGTCACCCGTTCCATCACCCGCACGGCGGGGAAATAGTCTGAGGCGGCGTAGTGTTGGCTGGCACGGTTGTCCCAGAAGGCGATCGAGTGCGGAGCCCAGCGGAACCGGCACTGGTGTTCGGGCAGCGTCGCCTGGGCATAGAGGTGGTTGAGCAGCCAGTCGCTCTCCTTGCGCGACAGTCCCTTGATATGGCTGGTGAAAGCGGTGTTGACATAGAGCGTGCGGCGGCCGGTTTCGGGGTGGGTGCGGACCACCGGGTGTTCCTGCAGCGGAAATCTGGCGAGCAGCTCGTCGCGGTCGGTCCCCAGCCTGGTGGCAAAGACCCGGCTAATATCGTGGACCGCGGTCAGCGTGCAGACCCATTGCTGCATCGCCGGTGAGAGCGCGTCGTAGGCGGCGTCCATGCTCGCGAACAGCGTATCGCCGCCCACCGCCGGCACTTCGATCGCGCGCAGGATCGAGCCCAGCGACGGCTCGGCCCGCCAGGTCACGTCGGAGTGCCAGAAATTCTCAACGCCGCGCGATTTCGGGCCGTGGGCGATCCGCAGGATCTCCTGGTCGGGCTGATCCTTGGGCGTCGCGGGGTGCACTTCCAGCGCCCCGAAGCGGCGGGCAAAGGCGATGTGCTGCGGCGCGGTGAGCGGCTGATCGCGGAAGAAGATGACGCGGTGATCTAGCAGCGCCTGCCGGATCGCCGCGATCACCGCATCGGATTGCTCCTCGCGCAGATCGACGCCAACAATCTCGGCGCCGATTGCGGGCGCCAGCGGCCGCGTCTCGATCAGCTGGTCCGCCGCCAATGCCACCTGCGTTGCCATAGCTCATCCTCCCGTGCCGGGCAGTATGGCGCGAAGCCAGCGGCCTGTCGAGGCGATGGGTCCACCGGCCCTGCAACTTCCCGCTTGGCATCGCCCGCCGCCTCACCCAAGATGCCGGAAACACAGCAGGAGAGCGCCCGATGTCCGCCACACATCCCGATACGGCGGACCACGATGGCGCGGCGCGCTGGGGGCTGCTGGCGTTGCTCACCCTCATCAACGTGCTCAACTTCGTCGACCGCCAGTTGCTCGCCAGCTTCGCCAATTTCATCAAGCCCGAACTGGGGTTGAGCGACACCCAATACGGCCTGCTGACCGGGCTGTTCTTCATCATCTTCTACGCGGTCGCCGGGCTGTTCATGGGGGTGCTGGCCGACCGCATGCACCGCGGACGGCTGGTTGCGGTGGCGATCGCGTTGTGGAGCGTGTTGACCGCGGCGAGCGGCGCGGCGCGGGGGTTTGTCTCGATGGCCTTGCCCCGGGCGCTGATCGGGGTCGGCGAATCGGCGCTGACCCCGGCGGCAGTGTCGCTGCTGGCAGACCGGTTCCGTCCGGCCCAGATCGGACTGGCGGCGGGGCTCTATTACCTGGGGGTGCCGGTGGGTGCGGGGGCAAGCCTGCTGGTCGCGGGCTATCTTGGCCCGAGCATCGGCTGGCGCAACTGCTTCTACCTGCTGGGCGCGGCGGGCATGGTGCTGGCCGCGGTGATGCTGCTGGTGCGTGACGCGCGCAAGCCAAGTGTTCAGATCCACGCCAATGGACCCAGCTGGCAGCGGACATTTCATGCTGCTGATCACCGCGCTGCGGCAATCGCCGGCGCTGTGCATGATCATTGCCGGCGGCGTTGCCCTGCACATTGCGGTTGGCGCGGCGGCGTTCGATCAGCTGTGGTTCGTCGAAGAGCGCGGCTTCGAGCGCGCCGAAATTGCCAAGCTGACCGGCTATATCACCGTGGTGGCCGGCATCGCCGGCAGCCTGTTTGGCGGCTTTGCTGGCGACTGGTGGTACCGCAGCCGCAAATCGGGCCGGGCGATGCTGCTGTTCTGGATGTTCCTGGTGCTCGCGCCGTTCACGCTGCTGTTCCGGATCGTGCCGGTCGATTCGCCGCTGTTTGTGCCCGGCATCGGCATCGGAGTTTTCCTGCTCTGCGCGTTTTACGGCCCCTCGGTGGCAACGGTCCAGGATCTGGCGCCGCCCTCGGCTCGGGCAACGGTGGTGGCGTTCAACATCCTGTGCGTCAACGCGATCGGGCTGGGGATCGGGATTACCGGAACCGGCATGCTGATCGATGCGTTTCGCACCGCGGGCAATTCGCAGCCCTATACAAGCGCGGCGCTGGCGATGTCGCTGGTTTCGATGCTGGCGCTGCCCGCCTTCTACCTCGCTGGGCACTGGTTCCACCGCGACAAGGCGCAGCTGGAAGCGATGCAAGCTTAGCGGGTCTTCGGCTTGGCGGATGACAGTATGGGATCGCTGTTTGGAAAAACTGGAGCGGCGAAGGGATTCGAATCAGGATCCTTAATTATCTGTTTTATATAACATGTTGCTGGATCAGAGCTTTTAGAGGCCCCCAATAAGGCCCCCAAGCCGAATTGCTTTAGCCGACAGCGATCCGCTAGCGCAGGCCACTGAAACTCCTTTTGATATTTTCTGCCAATTATCGAGGTTGCAGCTCAAAGAAAAATGGCCGTGAAGCTGGTATTTCTCCAACCAACGGGAATGGTTCATGCCCCAATGATTGCGGACAATTTCGATTGAGCCAACGCCCCGCCCGGCAGTGCCGGGCGGGGCGTGGTGCGTCGGTCAGTGGCCGTTCGAGGTGCGGGCGCGTGACCAGATCAGGTTGAAGGTCTTGCCATCTTCATCGGCGAACAGGCTGGCGAAGATCGGGGCGGTGAAGCTGGGATCGTCGAGCTTGATCGAGAGGTAGTCGCGGCCTTCCTTGGAGGTCTTCTTCCAGCAAGCGCCGATCTCGGCCTTCGCCACGAACACCCGGTGCGACGGGGCGTTTTCGTTCTCGCTCGCGTCCTCGGCGACCAAGCGCACGTTCTTATTCTGCAAGCTCATCGTGACGATTTCGCCGGTGTAACCATTTTCGCCGGACTTCTTGAAGGTGCCGATATTTGCCATGATACTTCTCCTTGGGTTGGTCGAACCCCGCGCTCATTCGCGGCCTCGATGGCTGGTTTTAGGCAGGGGCTTGCACCGCTGCACCCGCAGGGCCGCAACGCAGTGGAGGACGGTGCAGACCGGGGTTTCTTGTCCCGCGAGGAATGGGCGCCGTCGGGGTCCCCGTCGCGTCAGCGAGGGGGTGGCAAGGCCAGGGGAAGAAACTTCGGGCTGCACCGTTGCAGCAAGGGGCAAGAGGCGCAGCCGCCCCCTGCCAACCAAAGCCATTGACGAGGCCGTGGGTGAGCGCGGTTCTGGCCGTCGCGCGCAAGGAGATTTGGCAAGGATCGGTTGGCGCGTTCAATATCCGGCTGACGCATCCTGCTGCGCGAAGTCACCGGGTGGGATTGCCGAACCAAAACGCGGCATTCTGCCGACAGCGCGGTGAATGGAGGCACCCCCCTCGCGCCGGATTTCCGTGGCTGATGGCGACTGGGTGGCTGGCGCAAACCGCAGGAAGGCGGCGACAGGCTCCGTCAGGTCAGCATCTCGCCCCGCCCCGATCCGCCCGCCTGTTCGCGGGCGGAGACTGGTATCGACATCATCCGGTCAGGTTCGTGCCCATCCACAACCCAAAGACCTAAGCACTCAAGCCCCGTCCGGCGCTGCCGGGCGGGGCTTTGTGGCACTCATAGTGCTGACAAGGGCGGGCGGCTGGAAACCGCCCGCCCCTCCATTACGCCGCAAGGCGCTGCTCTTCGCTTACCTCCGGCGCAACGGCGGTTTCGGTATCTCCGCCCTCCGCCACCTCCGCCGCACCTACGGCGGCGGGGTCGGGCTCGCGCGGCACCTCGGGTTCGGCCAGCCACGCCGCACGGTTGGCAGCGGCTACCGTCGCCACCCCGCCGCGCTGGGTGTAAGCCGATGGCGGGAACGCCATCCAGCGCGGCACCCAGCGTTCGACCTTGGCGCGGCCATTGCTGCCGGTGAGGTAATCACAGATCACGCCCTTGATCGTCTTGCCCTTCTCGGCGGCATGGGCCTGCGCCACAGTCGCCCTGCCCACTTCGGACAGAATCGCGGTCAAGACCTCGCGGTCGCGGATCAGACTGTAAAAGGCATCGTCCGCCACCCAGTAATCGGCCATCTTGACGCCAAGATGAAGGCCGATGGTTTCGATGAGGCCGGTTCCGCTCGCCAGCGTCTCGGCCATCACGATGCCCAGCACCTCCATGACCACCGCGTCGGGCAGTTCCAGCAAGCGCAGAAACAGCCCGCTTGACCCGTTCCTCGGTTCATGGCCCAAGGTGAGGCTCGCCTCGTTGGGGTCGAAGTTCAGCACGGCAAGCACCGCGCGCCGCCGCTCGTCGAAGCGGGCTTCGGCGACGCTGGCCTCAACGCTCTCGGTGATCGCTTCATTGCGGCTGCGCTGATCCTGCACCCTCACGCCCCAGAGCGGCGAACCGCAAATCGCGTGGGCGACCATGACGCGCAGCGCCACGCCGCTGTTGGCGGCAAGCGCCGACCGCACTGCCGCATGGCGGTGCAGGTCGATGTAGCTGGTCATGGCTGCGGTGATTTCAGGCCGCGCCGGAGCGGGCTGCTTTGCAGCCTCGCTGCCGCCATCACTGCCGCCCTCGCCTTGGCGCCGCGCCTCCTTGCGGGTCAGATAGCCCTCGTGAAAGGCGACCTCGCCCTTGGCGTTGACGTCGATATAGACCCGCCCGCCTTTGCGCTTGGGAGTCTTCTCATGCTCCCACGTCTGAAAATAGACACCGGCAGGGACGATCTCGACCGCGCTCCATCCGTCCTCCAGAAAAGCGGCCTTGCGCCGCTCGATCTCGGCAGACTGCGCGGCCCAGAACTGGTCGGCATCGGCGAAATAGCCTTCTTCGCCGAACAGGTCTTTGACGATCTGGCCGTCGAAGGCGGCAAGATCGAACAGCGCCGCGCCGGTCGCAATCGACGTGCCGCCGAACAGCCACGCCTTTAACTGCTGCCCGCGCGGGGCATAGCCATCGGCATCCTCGAGCAGTGCCAGCCACGCCTTTTGCTGCGCCTTGGTCGCAAGGGTGAGGTGCTTGACGGTCGGCGCGTCGATTTCCTCGGCGCGGAAGGCATCGCGGATGCGTGGCAGCAGATTGCCGAGCGCGAGGATGCGCTTCACCTGCAATTCGGTCAGCGCGAAGGTCGCGGCAATGTCCTCGACGCTGCGACCTTCCTTGACCAGCCGGGTGTAGCTTTCCCATTGCGTCACCTGATCGGGGTTCTGGCGCAGCATGTTCTCGATCATCGAGATTTCGAGCGCCTCGGCGTCGTCGCCTTCGCCCAGGGTGATGCAAGGCAGGGTCACATCGTCCTTGCCCTGCCGCGCGGCCTCAAGGCTGGCATAGTAGCGGCGCTTGCCCGCGACGATCTCGAAATGGCCGGGGTTGCAATTGGGCCGCACGAACAGCGGCGAAATCACGCCGCGCTTGATGATCGACGGCAGGATGTCCGAAATGTCGGGCGGCTTCTTGCCGCTGCGCATATTGGCTTTGGAAACCGAAAGGTGGTCGAGCGGGATTTGGTCGATGTGCATTGCATGTACTCCTTCGTTTCGGTGGTGGCCCCATCCTCGGGGCATCTTGGGGGGCGGTGAGGATGGGGCCGGTTTCCCACGCGGGACTATCCCGCGCGGGGTCTGCCGCAACCTTGGGGGTCAAGGCGGCGGAAGGGCTGAATCTTCTTGGGCGCGGGCGGCAGATGCGGCCTCAAGCCGCACCTCGTCCTCGGTGATCCCGCCGCACAGGCGGGCGGCATCGGCGTAAACGGTCAGCGGGAAGCGGCCCTCGAAACAAAGGTCGCGCTCGATGGTGAGGCCGAACGGCAATGTTACCGCCGCGATCTCGGCAAGGCTGGCCGAACCCATTTCGGGGCAACCAAAGCCAAGATCGCAAAGCCCGAACAGGGTGTCGCCGTCTTCATCCAGTTCCGAAAACAGCCAAGTGCCAGACCCTGCGGGATTGAAGAATTTGACGACCGGGGCATGATCGCCGCGGTTCTGGCCGTTGGCGATCAGCCGCGCGCGCAGGTCTTGGGTGAGCAAAAGCATGGGGATTCCTCCTTCAAAACATCTCGATCTGGTTGCGGGCGTTGGTGTCGAACAGGCCGTGATCAGCGGGACGCTGCGCTTTGCGCGGCTCCATCGGCGCGTTGGCGCGAAGGCTGAGCCGCTGCGCGGGAGTGATCGGCGCGACGCCGGGAACCAGCGTCTGGTTGCCGATGGCGGTGACCTCCACTTCAAGGACGGGCGCGGCGCTCATGCCGCGCGCGCCAAGGTGGATTCGCTCTCACGAACGAAGGCCAACAAGAAATCAGCCGCTTTGCTGGCCTGACTTGCCGCCTTGAAAATCGCGCGATTGTCGGCGCGCAACACGGCCAGCCACGCGCCGAGATAATCGGCATGGCGCACGGTGGGGACGATGCCGAGCGCGGCGCACAGAAAAGCCGATGTCAGCTCGGCGCAAAGCTCCTCGCGGGCATAAAGCGCCGAACCGAACCGGCCCGACTGGTCACGCGCCAACCGCGCCTTGCTGCCCGCCCAATGGCCAAGTTCGTGCAGGGCTGTCCGGTAGAAGTCGATCTGGTGGGTAAAGGCCGATTGCGGTGGAACCTGCACATAGTCGCCGCCCACATCATAGAATGCCCGCGCCCCGCCGACGCGGAAATCCGCACCCGTCGCCGCAATCAGCGCCTCCGCGCTGTCATGTTGTTCGCGGGGCGGTAATGGCGTGGGGTCGGCTGTCAGCCGTTCTGGCAATCCGTCGCACTGCGCGGCATTGAATACGACAAAGCGTTTGAGGAACGGAATGGAACGGGGTTCGCCCTCCGCGCCCTCGCTCCGCTCGCGCCCATCTTCGGGGGTGAAGCGGTCGGCGTAAAAGATCGTATGGCCGCGCTCACCCTTGCGGACGCATCCGCCAGCGGCCAGCGCCTGCCGGAAGGTCAACCAGTCCTGCGACGGATAACAGCCTTCAATGACCGCTCCCCACAGAATGAGAACATTGACGCCCGAATAGGGGCGTCCCGAAACCGCGTTGCGCGGCAATCCCGGCACGGCAGCCGCCGCACTCCAAGGCTGCGCCCAAGGGAACAAGCCCGCCTCAAGCTGCGCGATGATCTTGGCCGTTACCTCATCATAGAGCGAAGCGCGCGGCGCATCGCCCCCGCGCGCGGCGTGCAGCGCCGCCTTACCCTTGCCGCCAAAACCACGTTTCCGATTGCCAACCGCCATCACAGCCTCCTCGCCCCAAAAACCACACCGCCCCCGGAGAGGGGGGTGGGCGGCAAAGAGCGACCAAGAGGCCCGCCGCGATCAGGCGCACCTGTAAGGCTGTAACGACGTGAAAGACCCGGCCTGCCGGGTTGCGCCTGAGCGCGGCGGGCCTAGCCGGAAGCGCCGCCCATCCCCCTCTTCGGGGACGGCCACGAAGACGCCGGCGCATCCGCGCCGTCCGCACAACACGGCAATTCCACCATCGAGACATCCGCGACCAGCGGATGATCGCATGGGCAAAGGACTCGCACCCTGAAGGCGGCGGCGGCAGGAAGGCGGAGTGTTGGATGGGCCGGGGCGGGGTCTGGCGTCCCGGTCCATCCCGCGCTCGCCCTGCCGCCGCCGATTCAGAGCGCCTGCGGGGCCGCGATCAGGCCATCGCACCCTGTCCGGTCTTCGATCGGCAGAGTGCGTCAACAGCCTCGCTCATTGACCGGGGCGTTGCGGGGTGTCCCCGCAGAGGTGGGTGCGGAGGAGACAGCGCGCTGGCTTCGACCAGGGAGGAAACTTCCTCCCCAAAGGAACTCTGAATCTGCTTGCGCCTGCCCTTCCATTCGCACGCAAGGCACATGCCGGGCACGAGCGCTGGCAACTGATCGCCAGTATCTATTTCCAGCAGGCGCCGGATCGGTGCGCCCTGTCCATTGTGGACGGCAGCCTGGATGCGCCAGGCAAGGACACGGTGGAGCAAGTCGATCGATCGATGCCGTGGAGCTCGGCTGCAGCGATAGCTCCATTCCGCCCGCAAAGCCGCCAAGGGCTTTTCCGCGAACGCGGCAATGTCGTGTGCAATGTGGGTGCGCGGCTTTCTCACACCCCGCCGCTCGTTACCTACCGCACTGTGGTGTTTGCCTCAACATTGCGATCGATCTGGTAGCCGCGCTTCTTAAGTCCTGACAGCGCTGCCCGGACGGTGTGCGGCAGCCCTCCGGTTGCAGCCGTCTTGTCATCAAGGCTGGCGCTCGTGCCATTCTGCAGCATGGCCAGTAGGCGGTGGGCTTTCGAGCCCCTCCTCCGCTACCAAGTCTCATTTCCATATGTTTCCGCATGCAGCCAGTGGGGCCTGCGGGTATTTTGGGGGTATCCGGGAACAATTGAAATTTGCCGATACCCCCACGGGCGTTTCGGGCGTTGAATGCGGGTAAAGGGTGAAAAAGCAAATGGATGATCTCACAATGCGAACGAATTTGATACATTGAGCTCAGAAAGACGGTCCTACATTCCGGTCGGAGGATGAGGCGCGCGCGCGGCGCGTGCGGTATGTGCCCCAGCCGCTTCTCGGTATCGCCTTCAGGAAAGCCCACAGGCCGCTCTCGTCGGAACGAGGCTCACAGCCTTTCGCCATACGGGCAAGCTGGGCCTCATACCACATAATCTCCATGATCCCGAGCCCGTCAATTTTGCCAATCCCGGTGGTAATCGGCCGCACGATGTGCGGAGAATCCTTGCCATCCAAAAGCATCATTGGTGCATCGGGATCGACCGCCATCAATCGGGCCACTCCCACGACGTCGAGCGCGTCCGAGGCTAGCGCGGCGTTCATGCCTTCGACCGTGCGGAAGCCGCCTGTGACCATCAGGGGCACATCGACCGCCGTGCGTGCCTTTTCCGCGAATTCCAGAAAATAGGCCTCTCGCGCAATCGTTGAGCCCTTTTTCATTTCTTCCAGGCCGCCACTCATGGCCGGTGCCTCGTAGGTTCCGCCCGATATCTCGATCAGATCGATCCTCGCCTCCGCGAGCGCGCGCATCGCCGCGATCGACTCCTCCTCAGTGAAGCCGCCGCGCTGGAAGTCCGCCGAATTCAATTTGATACCGACGGGAAAATCGGATCCGACCTGTCGCCGGATCTCAGCATAGACCTCCAGCATGAAGCGGCGGCGCTTGTCTGCGGTTCCGCCCCATGCATCGGTGCGGTGATTATGGTGTGGCGAGAGGAACTGGCTGACGAGATAGCCATGCGCGCCATGAATCTGGACGCCGCTGAAACCGGCCTGCTTGCAGATCGCCGCGGTGCGGCCGAAGCGACGAATGATCTCCTCAATCTCAGCCCCAGTCGCCTCGCGCGGGGTTGCGAACAACCCTTCCATGTCTTTGCGAAACGGCACCGCTGACGGCGCGATGGTTTCGGCGTTCAACCCCTTCGTCGCCTGCTTGCCCGGGTGATTGAGCTGAGCCCAGATCGCGACCCCCTGCGATGTCGCTGCACCGGCCCATTGCCGCAGGATCGGCAGGTCGGACTCGTCCTCAATCACGACATTTCGCGGCTCTCCGATCGCACGGCGATCAACCATGACATTACCGGTAATGATCAACCCCGGGCCAGATGCTGCCCAGCGCCGATAGAGTGTAACCAACTCCGTGGTCGCGTGGTTGTCATAGGTCGCCAAAGTCTCGCTCATCGCGGCTTTGGCCAGTCGGTTGTGCAGGATGTCACCGTTAGGCAGCGTTATCGGCGTTGCGAGCAGATTTTCAGAGTTGAAGCGATTGTGTGGCACGGTGGAGTCCATTGAATTGAAAGAAGATGAGGGTTTCTACATCCGCACACGGTCACGGCGGCTCAATAACGCTCAAGCTCGACCATCAACTTCTTGTAGCCGTGGACAAAGCAGGCCGGGACGATTTCAGGTGCTTCCAAGACATTGACCCGGAGCCGTCGTCTTTGCAGCTCGGCGATCAACGTCGTGAGTTGCAGCTCAGCCACGCGAGCACCGACGCAGCGGTGGATGCCATAGCCGAACGACAGATGGCGGCGGGCATTCTCGCGTTCGACCTGGATGTGCTCGCCGTCTGTGAAGATGCTCTCGTCGCGGTTGGCCGAAGTGTACCACAGCGCAATTCGGTCATGCTTTTTGATCTGTTGCCCGAACAGTTCGGTATCCTCAGTCGCTGTCCGGCGCATGTGCGACAGCGGCGTTTGCCAACGGATGATCTCATGCATCGCATTGACTGCCAGTTCCGGAGAATGGTTCTGCTCGAGGATCGCGCGTTGGTCGGGATACTGATGCAGCCCCCAGGCATAGGCGCTCATCGAATTGCGGGTGGTGTCGTTGCCGCCGACAATGAGCAGGATCAGGTTGGCCAGGAATTCGTTTGGCTCCATGTGCGACATGGCATCGGATTGCAGCATGATCGAGATCAGATCGTTGCTGCCGGGGTTTTGCGCCTTGCGTTGCCATAGCTCCATGAAGGCACCGGCAAGTGCGGCTCCGACTTCCTGGCGATAGCGCCGTCCATCCGAGGTGGCGCCGATCTCGATGTCTCCGAAAACATCGGACCAATGGGTCAGCTTGTCGCGCTCCTCCCATGGGAAATCGAACAGGATCGCCAGCATTTTGGTGGTTAGTTCGATCGACACCGATTGGACCCAGTCGAACTGCTGGCCGACAGGCAGTGTGTCGATCAGGGCAATCGTCCGCGCGACGGCATCGGCACGCATGCGCTCGATTTCGGCGGGACCGAACGCCGGGGCAACGGTGCGGCGTTGCGCGGTGTGCTGGGGCGGGTCCATCGCAATGAACATCGGCAGCGGCACGTTGAAATCGCGCATACCCTTGGTATCGTCGCGCTCGACGGTGATGCCGCCATATTCCCAGCTCGACGAGAAGATCTTGGGCAGGGCTTCAATGTGCTGGATTGGCTTATATTGCACGACCGACCAGTGCGGTCCGAATTTCGATGCATCGTTCCAATGGATCGGGCCTTTGGCGCGCAGTTCGCGCATCGGCTCCTGCCAGCGATCCTCGGCCCAAAGATCGGCTCGGGTCAGGTCAAGCGGATCGACCCGCGTTGCCCGAAGGTCGGCATCGATCGAAGTGGGGGCCGTTGTCGCCATCTGCATCTCCTGGTCTTGTCGTTCGGCTTAACCGGTGACCTGCTTCGCCCAGACTTCCTGCTCTTCATGGAAGCGGATTTCCTCTGGGTTGGGCAGCTCGACGCGAATTGCCACATTCTTGTGATGCGGGGTGCGCGCGATCGGGTCGCAGTCTTCGGTCATGGTGAGGATGTTTAGCCGAGGGCCGATCGTCACCTTGCCTTGTGGCGTATCGTAGATCTGGCCGTAGCCATGCGGCAATGAAGCCTGGCCGAGGCGCAGGCGCGGATCGGCCTCGACCCTGACCACGAGCCGTCCAGCCGGTGTAACGACGGCAATCCAGCCGCCTTCAACGCCGCCAGCCGCCGCTAGATCTTCAGGATGAAGGTGCAACGCACCTGCCGGATCGTTTTTGCGCCAGCGCGGGTCACGAATAGCCTGGTTGGCGTTATAATGACGGCGCTGCCCGCCGATCAGCATGATCGGATAGTCCGGATCGGGTATGACATCGGCGACGTCCAGCCGCGCCATCCAGTCGAACATCTCGGGAATGGCAAGATGGACCTTGCCGCCCGGATTGCTGACCAGCCGCCACAGGTCTTCGTGCTTTTCGTCAGTGAAGACCACACCCGAACGCCGGGTCACCATTGCCTCGAACAGCGCTTCGCCAAGGTCCGGTCCTTCGCCTTCGAACCCGGCGCCGATCACCGCTTCACGGTTTACCCTGGCGCAGTGATGCGCAGCAGGCCACCACACCGCAGTGGCGGCGGCACCAGAGGCCATTGCCTTGCCCAGCGTTTCGTAAAGGATGGCCGGGGCGATATAGCGGTGGTGCTGCGCTTCCTTCAGCAGGTCGGAAAAGGCGGCGGAAAAGGCCAAGCGATCCGACATGGCCAGCGCACGCAGGTGCTCCAACTTCTCGTCCGCTGGCATGAAGCCCATCGCCCGGATAAGCCTCACGTAGATTTCAGGTTCTGGCAGCGTACCGGGCAGCGGATCGAACAGCGGTTCGCGGAGCTGAAAGACGTTATGGGGGTATTCGAAGGTGAACAGGGTGTTTTCCCAGCGTTCGAACTGGTTGCAAGCCGGCAGAACGTAGTCGGCCAGCCGCGCGGTCTCGGTCATGGCAACCTCCACCACAACCAGGAGATCAAGGCTGGATAGCGCTTTTTCTACGGCAGTCGTATCGGTCACTGTGTTCGCCGGATTACCCCCATCGACGAACATGGCGCGGACGCGTTCGGGATGATCGGTCAGGATCGTCTTAGGCAGATCATTAGGTGGGGACAGACCGGCGATCCGGATTTGCCCGGTCGCCAGATCGATAGAGCCGGGCCGCGAATGACCCCACATCGGCGCGAGCCAGGTATGAAGGCCATTGCAACCAGGCCGCAGGAAATTGCCGGTGACCAGGAACAGCAGCTTTTCAAAGTAGGCGTTGAGCGTTGAGTTGCGCGACTGCTGGACGCCGACATCGGCGCGCACGGTCATGGAAGCGGCCTCGATGATCATGTTGACTGCCGTTTCAGCCTGTTCGCGGCTGATGTCGGCCGCCGCCAGCCACGCATCCACCGGTATTTTCTCAAGCTCGGCCCGGACCTCGTTCCAGCCAGTGGTGCGAGCGGCCAGGAAGGCATCGTCTTGTCCGCCGCGCGCCACGATCATGGCCAGCAGAGCACCTAGCAGAAAGGCATCGGTCCCGGGGCGCAAGGCAAGATGCAGATCGGCCAGATCGGCGACTTCCGTGCGGCGCGGATCGATCACGATCATCCGGCGATTGGCATCCTTGCCTATGGCCGACATCGCATCGCGCGCGCGCACAAACCCATTGGCCATCCACGGATTGCAGCCGAGCACGATGGTAAGCTCCGCGCCGTGTACATCCTCCGCAGTGTGGATGTTGTGCGCCCCGAACATGTGCCCGTTGACCCAGAAATCGCCGGTCTTTTCCTGCGACACAGCGCTGAAATAGGGGCCACTGCCCATCACGCCGCGCAAGGCCTGGCCGAACACGCCGCCCATCACACTGCCCTGACCGCCGCCGCCGTAATAGCCGAAGGATTGCGCGCCGCCGATTTCCCGCACAGCGTTCAATTTGGCCGCGATTTCCGTGATCGCGACGTTCCAAGTGATTTCTTCGAACTCGCCATTATCCTTGCGGCGCAGCGGGCTTGTCAGTCGCAGCGCCCGGTCATTGGCATAGAACGGCAACCGCCCGGCCTTCTGGCAAATGTAGCCAAACGACTTGGGATTGTCCTTGTCGCCGCGCACGCGCTTCATCCGGCCGTCTTCGATCTCGACCTCGATACCGCAGTTCACATAGCACAGGATGCAGGCGGACTTGCGCGTCACGGTTTCAGGCATGGCCCGCTCCTACCAATTCTCTCTGTACGGCCTGACCTCGGCGAGGAAGGACCAAGCTGAGCGGTCCTGATGCGCCAGGTGGAAAACCTCATCCGCAATCGCAGATGATTTGATGAAAAAGTCGTCTTCAGCCTGCGTGTAGAGCTTCCGGGCCCAGGGAACATCGATGACCGCATCGATCACCAGATAGGCGACGTGGACGCCTTTGGGACCAAGGTCGCGGGCAATCGATTCCGACAGGATGCGCTGGGCGGCCTTGGTCGGCGCAAAGCCCGCAAACTTTGCACGACCGCGTTGGGCCGACGTATTGCCGGTGACAATAATCGCACCTTTGCCCTGCTCGATCATCAGCGGCGCGGCCCATCGCGCCAGGTGGAACAGCGCCATCACATTGACGTCGAAATTGGTTTGCAGCGTTTCTGGGGAAACTTCCATGAAGTCAGCAAAGGCGCCGCCCACCGCATTATGGACAACGACCTCGGGAGCGCCCGCGCGCGCGTTGATCGCCTCCAGCGCTGTGTGCAGCGCCGCCGTGTCGGTCACGTCACAGGGGACGGAGAAGGCATCAGGCAGTTCTGAGGCAAGCGTATCGAGGCGTTCAACATTGCGCGCGATCATCGCGACCTGATAGCCACCATCAATGAAGCGCCGCACCAGCGAAGTGCCCGTGCCGGGGCCAACCCCAGTTATGATGGCGAGCGGCTTCATGCTGCCACCGCAAGCGCGTCGCGCAGAAACTCAAGCCGGTCATTCCCAAAGAACATCTCATTCCCCACGAAGAAGCTGGGTGATCCGAACACGCCGCGTTCGGCGGCAGCGGCGTTCGCAGCATCGAGCTTCGCTTCCAACTCGTCACTTTCCATCCGCTCGGCCAGCATGGCGCTTTCCGCCACGCCGGCTGATGCCAACAGCGCGGCAATATCGGCTGCCGTATCAAGCGGCGGATGATCGACCCACATCGCCTTGAACAGCGCCTCCACGGCTTTCCGGCGCTCGGAGCCTTCGGGTATGGCAAGCGTTGCCCGCGCCAACCGCCGCCCGTCAATCTCGCGCATTTTTGGATTGCGGCTCAGCGAAACACCATATTTGCGCGCCCAGCGGGCAAGGTCTTTCCCGGCATATTCGCCCTTGACCTTGCAGATGATTGTTGTCGGCGTGTTGCCGACCCTCTTCATCACGTCGATCACATCGAACGGGTGCAGCGTGAGATCGAGGTCGTCAATCTGGGTCATCGCTAGGTACGAATAAGGACTACGGTAGTCGAAATGGAACGCCACTGCAGCCACGACTCGCCTCCTCATTACCAGTTAAGCCATTTAGTATGATGATCATCATACAAATGCAAGATGGATTTGGAATGAAATGCAAGAATCAGGACGAATTGACAGAATTCGCTGCCATCTGTATGACAATCATCATATAAACGCTGGAGGTCAAAATGTCTTTGGAATCCCTTGTAAATCCAGGCGCGACATCGTGGCTCGGCCGCCTTTGGCAGAAATACGTGCTGCTCGGTGAAGCTATTGAGTTGTCCGAGGCAGAGCGCCTGGAGCGACGCGTTGCCGCCTTGGAAGTCGCCGCAGCAAAAGTGCCGCCCCACGCGGAGAAAATTTGAAGGTCGCGCTAGACCGCTGCCGACCAAACCCGACAATTTGGCACACCGGCCCTAGTTTTTGCGCCCGCCATGCAATTCCGCAAGCTCCAGAATTGATTTGCGCGCAAGGGCCAGCACCCGATCGGCCAGCGGATCATCCGCCATAATGCGCGAAATCATCATGGCGCCGACCATCATTGACCATGCGGAAACCGCAAACTGCTCCGAATCCTGACCTGCTTCGCCAAGTGCTTCGCCCATTGTTTCGAAGGATTTGGCAAGCTGCTGCGCCATGATTGCCCGAACCTCCGGATCGGCGCGGCCGACTTCGCCGGCAAGCGTCGGAATTGCGCATCCGCTGCTGGGGTGATCGCGATGGGCGGGGCTAAGGTAGCTGTTGACGATGGATTTGACCGTCATGCTGCCGCGCTCGCCAGTATGGGCCGCGGAGGCCTTCTCACCATCGGCCAGCGCCTGCTCAAGCGCCGCAGCGATCAGATGCGCACGCGATTCAAAGTGCCCGTAAAATCCGCCATGGGTCAGATTGACCGACTTCATGAGCTCGCCCACGCTGATCCCGTCGAGCCCGCCTTCGCGAATTCGGGTGGCCGCAGCTGCCAGAATGCGCTTTCGGCTTAGTGCCTTCTCAGCTCTCGAATGTCCCACTTGCGGTCTCCATCGGCATCAGCTCCACTGGTCAACATGACCACAATCATGCTGAATGCATTTCGCCCGCTATATTGGGTTTGCAGAAAAAGCCAGAGGATAGTGCGACAAGTTCAATTCCGTCACGCTCTCTCAGTCGTTGGACAAAATGACTTGCGAGCAGCCCGCTGTGCGGGAGTGTGCCTCAGCCCCACCTATCCTGAAGGCTACCATTTCTCCAGCCACGGGCGCAGCGCGACCTCGAATGCCCATGTCGAACGATGCTGCCGGTGCAGCTGCAAATAGACCTCGGCGATGCGGTCTGGATCGGCCATGTTATCTTCGACAGTTGTTCCGGCGAGCCGGTGCGCGCGGCTGCCATCGTCCTGAGTCCAACCAACTGCTGCATCGATCGGAACGTTCACGACGTGCACGCCTTGTGGCATCAATTCGCGCGCCAAGCTTTGGGCCAAACCGGTCTTTGCCTGACAAGCCATCGCGAAGGCGCTGCTCGTCGGGAAGCCCTTCAGCGCAGCGCTGGCGTTCGTGATGATGATTGTGCCTTTGACACCGTTGGCATCGGTCAAATTTTCGATCATCACCCGCGCAGCCTGCTGACTGACGAGGAAGGCACTGAACGCGGCATTGGTGATGGTTTCCAGAACCATTGCCGGTTCAAGCTCGGTGATGGTCTTGCGGAATACTCCCGCCACGCGCCCGTCGATATTATGCACCACCAGCGTCGGCGGACCCAGATCCTGCTCTAAATGGCAAAACAGGTTCTCGACATCGGCGGGGTCGCTAGCATCGCAGCCATACAAGGAAATACCGAGCGACTCCTTGAGCGCCAGCAGCACCGGCTTGTCGGGATTCCGCGCGGCAATGGCCACTTTCATGCCTTCGGCGGCGAACAGGCGCGCGCAGCTTGCGCTGATGCCCGGCCCACCGCCAACTATCATTGCCACGTCACCGGACCTTGGGTTCGCACCGGAATATGTCATGGGATAGCCTCTTCAAATTCAGGCGTTGACATCGACCACCGTGCGGCCCTGAACCTTGCCTGCAAACATGCCGATAGCGACGCGAGGAACGTCCGCAAGACCGATGGTTGTGATCGTCCGGGCGAGCTTGGCTGGATCGAGTTCGCGGCCCAGCCGGGACCAGGCAAGTTCGCGGACCGCTTGGGGTGCGTTGACGGAATCGATCCCTGCCAGCGTTACATTGCGCAGAATGAAGGGCAGGACCGTCATCGCAAGGTCCGTTCCCTGAGCGAGCCCGCAAGCTGTTACCACTCCTCGATACCCGGTTTGGGCGATGACATTTGCCAGCGTGTGGCTTCCAACCGAATCGACCGCTCCGGCCCAGCGCTCGCGCGCAATGGGAGCGCCCGGTTCGGACAGCGTGTTCCGGTCGATGATTTCTGCAGCACCCAGTGCGCGCAGATAATCGGCTTCGTCGGGACGTCCGGTCGATGCGATCACGCGGTAGCCTAGCCCCGACAGGATCGCGATGGCGATTGAACCCACGCCGCCGTTGGCACCAGTGACCAGAATGTCGCCGCGCGAGGGATCAATGCCGCCATGTTCCAATGCCATGACGCTGAGCATCGCGGTATAGCCCGCCGTTCCGATCGCCATTGCATCGCGCGTGGAAAACTGACTGGGAATTTTGACCAGCCATTCACTGCCAACCCGTGCGCGCTGTGCGAAGCCGCCGTGATGGGTCTGGCTCAGCCCCCATCCGTTGACGAGAACGGGCTCTCCGACGGCAAATTCGGCGTTCGAGGATTGCCGGACTGTTCCGGCAAGATCGATGCCGGGGATCAATGGATAGTTCTGAATTACGCCTGCCTTACCAGACAACGCCAGCGCGTCCTTATAGTTCACGGTGGAATATTCGACGTCGATGGTCACGTCTCCCGGCATCAGATCATCGTCGGCGAGTTCGACGAGATTGACCGAGATTTCCTTCTCCGGCTTTGTCGCGAGAAGTGCCCTGAATGTCATAGTGTCTGCCTTCCGATTGACCCTGACCGGGCCCGGTCATTTGATCTTGATGACGACCTTGCCCTTGGCCCGCCCTGTCTCGACATAGGCCAATCCTTCGTTGGTCTCTGCAAATGGGAAGACGCGATCCACCACCGTCCGAATGGTCCCCGCGTCGATCAGGTCGGCGATCTGCGTCAGCTGCGCGCCACTGGCCTGCATGAACAGGAAGGAATAATCGACCCCATACCGCTTGGCCACCCGTCTGGCCTTCAGGCTGAGCAAGCGCATTACTTGCTGAATGAACCAGTTGCCACCGATGGCCTTGGCAAAGGCCGGGTCGGGCGGGCCAGATATGGAAATGACGCGACCGCCGGGTCGCAATATGCCGATGGACTTCCGCAGCGTGCCCGCATCCTGGCTGTTTAGAACGACATCAAATCCGTTCAGAGTTTTGGCGAAATCGTCTTGCCGGTAGTCGATGACAATGTCGGCCCCCAGACCCTTGACCAGTTCGGCATTCGCGGCTCCCGCAGTCGTCGCCACGGTTGCTCCGGCATGCTTTGCCAGTTGGATTGCAAAGACGCCGACACCGCCCGATCCCGCCTGGATAAAGACCTTCTTGCCCTTTTTGATCTGGGCCCGCTCAAACAGCGCCTGCCATGCGGTGAGCGCCACCAGCGGAACCGAAGCTGCTTCCTCCATCGAGAGTGATTTGGGTTTCAGCGCCAGATCAGCTTCTGCAACGGCGATATATTCAGCAAAAGTGCCAACCACGCTCGAGTCTGGATGCCCGAACACCTCATCGCCTGGCTTGAACGCCGTCACCTTGCTCCCGACCTCGACGACCACCCCGGCCAAATCGCTACCGAGCGCCACGGGGAGTTTGAAGGGAAGGATGAGCTTGAACTCTCCGGATCGGATCTTGTTGTCGATCGGGTTGATGCTTGCCGCATGGATTTCCACCAGCACATCGGTGTCTTTCAGGACAGGCCGTGGCATGTCACCAAGGCGGAGGGGCTTTCCCTTGCCATAGCGATCTAGAATAAAGGCTTTCATCGACATTTCCTTGATTGATAGGGCTGGAGCAAATCCGATTCAGGCGGGAAAGCCCATCTGCTTGCGCAGGCTTTTGTCGAAGATTTTGGAAGGAACGAGGCGCCGCAAAATGCTGATCTGCTTGGCGGCCTTGCCGGCGGGGTTGCGCAGGTGCGGCGCGGCTTCTTTGGCGACGCGAAGGATCGTTCGCGCTACCACAGACGGGTCGTCGCCAGTCGCCAGCATCTCGGCGTTCAGCGCGGTCATCTTGGCGCGATTCTCCGCATAGATGGGCTGCGGCAGATCGGCCTCCAGGCTGTTACTTTCCATATCGGTCCGCGTGTAGGCAGGCTCTACGAGAAGCACCCGAATTCCGAACTCGCGCAGTTCATGATCGAGCGACTGGGAATAACCTTCAACCGCATGTTTAGTCGCGGCGTAATGGGCCAAATAGGGAGCCGGGATCAGACCAAGTGCGGAACCGATGTTGATGATCCGACCCGAGCCGCGCTGTCGCATCGCGGGCAGTGCCGCGTTGACGACCCGCATCACGCCGAACACATTGACATCGAACAGCGCCTGGACTTGCCCGATTGACGATTCTTCCGCACCGCCGACGAGACCCAGCCCGGCATTGTTGACGATCAGGTCAATCTGCCCGGCTGCCGCCAGGACATGCGCGATCAGCCGGTCAACCGATGCCTGATCGGTTACATCGCAGGCGACCATCTCGACGCCCACCGGGCTGCCATCACGGACCTTTCGGCTGGTGCCGAACACGCGATAGCCTTCCCGCGCCAACGCTTCTGCCGTTGTCTTGCCGATGCCTGTCGAGGCACCGGTTACGATAGCGATTGGCATGATTGGGCTTCCTTTCAAATTTTCGAGGTGGCGTTGGTTCGCCGAATTTCTGGGAGCCGGTGCACTACGATAAGACCATCAGGGTCGACGTTGCCGATGCGAGCAAGCTTCCGCCTGCATCGAACAGCCGCGCCTCGGCAAAGGCAACTCGCCGCCCCCTTGTCAAAACGCTGCCTTCCGCCCGGACCGGGCCAGTCCGGACATCAATTGCCTTGTGATAGGCAACCTTCAATTCGAGCGTCGAGAATTTCTGGCCCGCCGCCAGTGTGGTGAGGACGGCGATCCCGCAGGCTGAATCGAGCAACGAGGCAGCATAGCCGCCATGGGCGTTCCCCATCGGGTTAAGGATGTGCGGGCTGGGTGTTCCTGAAAAAACCGCGCGACCTTCCGCGATCTCCACCAGCGCAAAGCCCAAGGTGTCTTCCATCGGCGCAGGCCTGCGCCGCTCGAGCAAGCTCTTAGCTCTGGTCATCCCGTCGGGGATCACAGCATTTTCCGAAGGGTTTGTCATTTGGGGGCGAGACCGAAACGATCGACAATCTGTGCAAACGTATCCCTCAGAATTGCGTCAGACAGCGTTACAGAATCAACAGCGCGTGCGAGCGAAACGGCCCCCACCAGCTGCGCTTGAAGCGCATAGGCTTCGCGTTCCGCATTCTCGGTGCCAATGGACTTCAGCCCCGCGGTGATCCTGGCTGCCATGTCGGACACGCCCTGGGTGAAACACGTCCGGGCCGGACCGGTCGCTCGGGTCAGGTCACCCGAAAGGGCTGGCATGGGGCAGCCGCCTGCGTGATCGTCGCGATGCTCGGGTGACAAATAGTAGGCAAGGACTTTGCGAAGGGAAGTCGTGGCGTCTTTGGCATCGCCAACTGCCGCAATCCGGTCGCGCACCTCGTCAAACATGGTCGCGACAGCCTCGCCTACCAGTTCATTTTTCGAGGCAAAATGAGCATAAAAGCCGCCATGGGTTAACCCGGCGCGGGCCATGATGTCCGTCACAGCGACACCGTCCGGGCCTTTGGCGCGAATCGCGCTCGCGGCTTCCTTGAGGACACGGGCACGGGTTTCCTGCTTGTGCTGACTTGAGTAGCGCATCCAGCGACTCCTTTATATGATGAACATAATATCAAATCGCGCGCATTGCAAGATCCTGCGAATCTGCATGACGGCGAATCTGACCTGTTTGAAAATTCTGTATGCGGATTACGCGGTATTCTGCCCGGCATGATCGGAAAATTGACATGATATATATCATACTCGATAGTGCGATGGCATGTGAGTGTGGCGTGCGTGAAGGGTGACGATGCAGCCCGCCAAGGGGAGAAATCAATGCGTCAGCTTAGGCGGCCGATCACAAAATCGGAGATGGCTTCGGTAGCGTGCGACTATTGGTCGTTCCACATTCTTGACGAAATCCACTCGGGTCTTGTCCGATATGAGAGCCTTGTTGCAGCGTTGCCGATCGCACGAAACATCCTCGCTAACCGGCTCGCTGACCTGCGCAGACTCGAACTTATTGACCGTGATGAGTGCGCAGGCGACCGGCGCTGCTTCAATTACCGGATCACCGAGCGAGGCCGTCAACTATTGCCGGTGATTGCGGCACTCAGGCAATGGGAAGGTTGGGACGGGCGGCTCAGTGACCAGTCGGCCGGCTAAGGCAAAGCAATCGGGTTGCGGAATTGAGGCTACCTTTGCTGCTTCGGCCCCACTCTGCCGCCGCTGGCCGTCAGACACGATGCAATTTCTCTACAATGTGTTCGGGGTTCAAAATGCGTCTGCGGGCAGCGCCATCAGCGTGGCTGCTCCACCGCGGGCACAGTTCACCAGAGCTTGCGCCAGTGGCATTTCCCGCTCGGCCCAATAATTGCCGAGGGTTAGCTTGCGCTGATAATATTCGGGATTGCCCTCGCCCGCTGCCAGTTTGGCAGCGCTCACGGAACCGATCCACGCCCACATGTAGCCAAGCGCGACTATGCCGAGAATGTTGAGCGTGTCGTAAGCCGCCGACGCGACTTCATTGGTATCTTCACGATGCATGCCGAGATGTGCGACTGCCTCCTTGAGTGCAGCGATGCCGGTACGCAGCGCGGAAACCTGGGCCGCAATGACCGCTACATTCTGGTGTTCGGACAGGAAGCCCTCGATCCGCTCGATCAAGCTCGAAAGTGCCAGGCCACCGTCTGCTGGAAGTTTGCGCATGACGAGGTCGAGCGCCTGAATCCCGTTCGCCCCTTCATAGAGTTGGAAGATGCGGGCATCGCGGACATGCTGCTCGACCCCATTGTCGCGAATATAGCCATGACCGCCATAAATCTGGACCGCCAGATTGGCGCTTTCAAAGCTCCGGTCGGTGAAGAAGGCTTTGACAACGGGCGTCAGCAAGGAAGCCAGCGCACCGGCCAGCTTGGCCTGCGCGGGGTCAGCAGCGCGATGCGCCGTATCGAGCAACAGGGCGACCCACAGCGCCATCGCGCGCGCACCTTCGAGAAATGAGGCCTGCTTCAGCAGCATCCGGCGCACGTCCGGATGGACGATGATCGGATCGGCCCGCCCACCAGTCCGATTGGCAGGATCCTCGGCACGGCCAGCCAAACGCTCCCGCGCATAGTCCGCACTTTTTGCATAGGCCGCCGTGGCAGTCGCCATGGCCTGCACCCCGGTTTCAAGCCGTGCATGATTCATCATGTCGAACATTGCACTCATGCCCGAAGACTTGGAATTGGCGGAGGCATCCTTTCTGGTGCTGCCAAGTTTCATGCCGATGGAGCCCTCGAAATTCAGGACGCAGGTTGCGCTGCCTTTCAGCCCCATCTTCTTTTCAACGCCGCCGGTCGAAACGCCATTGTCTGACCCGGTCAGCGCTCCGTCTGCGGAGACCTTGACCTTGGACACCAGGAATAGTGCGACGGTCGCAAGATCATCGACATAGATTCCATCGACATCGGGCAATTTGGCGAGCACGAGGTGGATGATATTTTCGGTGAGGTCGTGATCGCCGCTCGAGATGAAGATCTTGGTGCCGTCAATTCTGAAGGTCCCGTCGGGAAGCCGGACAGCGCGGGTGTTCATGAGCTTGAGATCGGTGCCACAGTGCGCCTCGGTCAGGCACATCGTGCCGGTCCATTCGCCAGACACCATCTTTGGGACGATATGCGCGCGCATCCAGTCGCTGCCAGCCCGTTCGATGGTGGACATGGCGGCACGTGTCAGCCCCGGATACAACGAGAATGAAGGGTTTGCCGAATTGATGATCTCGGTCGCAGCAAGGTTCAGCACTCCGGGCGTGTCGGTTCCGTCATATGTTTCCGCCGCGCCCAACCGGCCCCAGCCCGCCGAGCAATAGGCCTTATAGGCCTCGATGAACCCAGGCGGAGTTTGCACGGTCCCGCTTTCAAAACGACACCCCATTTCATCGCCCACGGCGTTGAGCGGCTGGAGAACTTCTGCGGCAAAAGCCGATATGCCTTCGAGGACCGGGCCAGTCAGATCTGGCGTCAGATCTGAAAATCCCAGCAAATCGATCCGCTCTTCGACCCGAAGGAGGTCGTGGAGCAGGAATTTGTACTCCTGCTGTGGTGCATAGGAATCGACAGGCATCTCTTGCCTACCACTCAATCGGGAAGGGTCGCGCAGCGACCTTGTCGTTGGCTCGTTCCGCTGATGGCTCTGTCATGAGGCTCTCCCGCATCGTGGCTCCGCCTGTCGTTGCCGTTCAAAACTGCCAACAATCTCTAACTTGGCGGCTGCAAGATGCTGGCGTCGAACCAACACTCTTGACCATCTGAATGACAATCATCATACAGATGGTCAAGGGCAAATCATGCAAGTGAGCAGTCCAAGGAATGCCCGCCTTTGGCCCGCGTTCTTGAAGGAGAGGCAGTTGAAACAGGCGCCGGCGAAGGAAGTGTGCTTGGTGATCGGCGCCGGTGACGGTGTGGGCGGGGCAATCGCCAAGGCCTTTGCTGCTGAAGGCATGGCCGTTTGCGTGACTCGGCGAGCGCGAAGTCTGGACCTGCTAGAGGCGCTCGCCGAGACGATCCGGAGCAATGGTGGCGAAGCACATGCTTACGGTGTGGATGCGCGATCCGAGCAGGAAACAATCGACTTGTTTGCCGCAATTGAGCGAGACATCGGACCGATCTCCGTGGTCGTCTTCAACATCGGCGCCAATGTCCAGTTTGGCATTCGCGAGACAACGACCCGGGTCTTCACCAAGGTTTGGGAAATGGCCTGTCTGGCTGGATTTCTCGCAGGACGGGAAGCGGCGAACGTCATGGTCCCGCGCCAGAAGGGTACCATCATTTTTACCGGGGCAACCGCCAGCATTCGCGGGCGCGAAAAGCTGGCCGCCTTTGCCGCAGCCAAGAACGGCCTGCGCGCAATTGCCCAGTCGATGGCTCGCGAATTGGGACCACAGGGTATCCATGTCGCCCACGTGATCTGTGACGGGGCGATCGACGGGGTCTTCACGCGCTCGCGGGTCGACGACGTGACGCCGCTTCTGGAGGATGACCTCATCCTCAAGCCGGATGAAATTGCTCGCAACTATGTCGCTTTGCACCGTCAAGGTCGCTCGGCCTGGACGCATGAACTCGATCTGCGCCCCTGGCGCGAGCAATGGTAAGGGGAATGGTCGTGAAAAAACCAGTGATCGAGTTCATCTTCGATTTTGGCAGCCCGAACGCTTACCTCGTGCTGAAAGTCTTGCCCCTGATTGCCAAATGGCACGGCGTTGAGATCAAATTGATACCGTGCCTGCTCGGCGGCATTTTCAAGGCGACGGGCAATCAGGCTCCGTTGTTCGCGTTCGCGGGCATCAAGGGGAAGCTGGGTTACGATCGTCTAGAGATGCAGCGATTTGCTGCTCGGCATGAATTGGGCGCTTTCAAGATGAATCCGCACTTCCCGATCAACACATTGGCGCTGATGCGGGGCATGGTTGCGGCGCAGCATCTTGGGGTTGCAGCCGAGTATCTGGATATAGTGCTCGCTGGGATGTGGGAAGATGGCGAAAAGATGGATGATCCGGAGATCTTTCTGGGCAGTTTGAACCGGGGCGGTCTCGATGGTCAACGCCTAATCGAGCTGGCGCACAGCCCCGAGGTCAAAACAGAACTGGTTTCCAACACCGACGCAGCAGTCGCGCGCGGCGTCTTCGGAATTCCGACGTTCTTCGTAGGCGACGAAATGTTCTTCGGCAAGGAGCGTATCGGCCAGATCGAGGAGCTGTTGAACAAACTCTCGTCAGGTGCTTAGTTTCTGAATTGCATTCATCATACAGAAGAAATACCAAGGCGACCCGGCAAGGTTCGCTGATCTGCGCTGGGGTAGAAGGGGAGAGACTGTGAGAGAAGTTTCCGTTGAAGATTTTCGCGCATTGGTCGGCAAGGAACTGGGTGTGTCACGCTGGTTTGAGATTGACCAGGCCCGAATCGACGTGTTTGCCGATAACACCGAAGATCATCAATTTATTCATGTGGACCCTGAACGCGCGGCGCAGTCACCATTCGGCGGTACTGTGGCCCACGGCTTCCTGAGCATGTCGATGCTGGCTGCGATGTCCTTTGACGCGCAGCCCGTCATCAAAGGGCAGGCGATGGCGGTGAACTATGGTTTTGACCGGGTGCGGATGCTCAGTCCGGTGCGTTCGGGCAGCCGTATCCGGGGGCGCTTTGTGCTGAAGGCCATCACTGATCGCGGCCCAAAAGAATTCATGACTAAAACCGAAGCGACCATTGAGATTGAGGGTTCAGACAAGCCCGCTCTCGTCGCCGATTGGCTGGGCATTACCTACCTCGCCTGAAAGCCTGTCTCGCCGGAAAGGAAGCAGAATGCAGACCCGCATTACAGAATTGTTCAATATCCAGCACCCGATCATTCAGGGCGGAATGCATTATGTCGGCTTTGCCGAACTGGCGGCGGCGGTTTCGAGTGCGGGAGGGCTGGGCATCATCACCGGGTTGACGCAGCGCACTCCGGAAAAGCTGGCGACAGAAATCGCGCGTTGCAAAGACATGACGGACAAGCCGTTCGGCGTGAATCTTACCTTCCTGCCGTCGTTTGAAGAGCCACCCTACGCCGAATATGTCGCCGCCATCATTGAGGGCGGGGTCAAGAGCGTCGAAACAGCGGGGCGGAGCCCGGAATCGATCATGCCCGCGCTCAAAGCCGCAGGCATCAAGGTCATTCATAAATGCACCTCGGTACGACATTCGCTCAAGGCTGAAGCCATCGGCTGCGATGCTGTGAGTGTGGACGGATTTGAATGCGGCGGTCATCCGGGGGAAGATGACATCCCCAACATGATCCTGCTGCCGTGCGCTGCCGACAAGCTCAAAATCCCGTTTGTTGCGTCTGGCGGCATTGCGGATGGGCGCAGCCTTGTCGCAGCACTCGCCTTGGGCGCGGAAGGCATCAACATGGGCACCCGTTTTATTGCCACGCAGGAAGCGCCGGTGCATGAGCGCGTGAAGCAGGCCATTGTTGCGGCGACCGAACTGGATACCCGGCTGGTGATGCGCTCACTGCGCAACACCGAACGTGTGCTGAAGAATGCGGGCGTCGAACGCCTGCTTGAGAAGGAAAAGGCGCTCGGCGCTGATCTGAAAATCACCGACATCATCGATGAAGTTGCGGGCGTCTATCCCAAGGTGATGATCGACGGCGATATGGATGCTGGCGCGTGGAGTTGCGGCATGGTCGCGGGCCTCATCCATGATGTGCCGACCGTCAAGGAATTGATTGATCGCATTATCGCTGAGGCGGAGGCGATTGTCTCAGCGCGCCTAAACGCGGCGATGAGGCCGTCTGCACTGGCATCATGACGCGCGTTTGAACACAATGTCCATTCACTGAATCCGGGAGAAACACCATGTCTGACATGTCCGAAGGCCGCGTTTACACCGAACGTCACGATCGTATTCTGAAGATTGTCATCGACAATGTCGCCAAGAAGAACGCCTTCAGTCCAGAGATGATGGCCGAGCTTTCAAACGCGCTGACGCTGCTTGAGAATGACGACGACATCTGGGTTGGCGTTCTTTGCGCTGAGGGCAGTGCCTTTACCGCCGGCCTTGATATGCCGAAATTCTTCGGCCCCACCGCCACGGTAAAGCCCGATCCCGAAGGCAACATTGATCCATTCGGCCTTGCCAATCAGTGCACCAAACCGATTGTCACGGCGGTGCAGGGGATTTGCTACACTATCGGCATTGAGCTGATGCTCTCTGGCGACATCGTTGTCGCCGCCAGCGACGCGCGCTTTTGCCAGATGGAATCCAAGCGTGGGATTGCGCCGCTGGGCGGCGGACACTTCCGCTATACGGCGCGAGCAGGCTGGGGCAATGCCATGTACCATCTGTTCCTCTGCGATGAATTCAGCGCCGCCGAAGCCTATCGCATCGGGCTGGTGCAGGAAGTTGTCGAACCCGGCCAACAGATTGACCGCGCGATGGAACTCGCCCGCATCATCGCCTCAAACGCGCCACTCGGCATTCGCGTGACCAAGATTGCAGGCCGCAAATTCATCGAGGCTGGCGAACAGGCGGCGATCGACGCGATCCCTGGCATCAAGGACAAGGTGATGAACAGCGCCGATGCAGCCGAAGGCATCCAGTCATTCGTTGAGCGGCGCGCAGCGGTGTTTCAGGGTCGGTGAATTTGGCGCTTGAAGGTCGCTTAAACGAAGCTCGATTGGATCTGTGCTGAAGCGCTCTGCTATGACCTTGCCGCCTGAGCTGACCAAGTGTCGAAAGCAGGAGCCTGACCGCGCTTGTTGACTGGGCGTGGGCTCGGCATAACCGGATGGCAATGGTTTGAGGGTTGATAATGACACTTGCCGACAAACGAGTGCTGGTGGTTGGCGGCACTTCGGGCATTGGGGCCGCGGTGGTGCGACTGGCGGCGCTCGCAGGTGCAGAGGTGACGAGTGCCTCGCGCCGGAGCGAGGTTCCTGCTGGCAGTCTGGCGACCCGTCACCTGGCGCTCGACATCGCCGACGAAGCCCAGGTTATCGACGGCCTGACGGGCGAGGCACTGTTCGACCATCTTGTGGTGACCGCTGGCGGGGCAAAGCCTGCGCGGTTTCGCGGACAGGGCACGGACGCCGCAATGGAGGCGTTTGGCGCAAAATTCTGGGGTGCTTGGCGGGTCTCAGCACTGGCTCCGTTGGCTCCGGATGCCTCGATCACCTTCATCTCAGGGGTGTTCGCTGAGCGGCCCGCGGCAGGTCAGGTTGCGGCAAGCTGTGCCAACGCGGCGCTTGAAGCACTAGCGCGGGCTATGGCAGTGGAACTGGGACCGATCCGGGTCAACTCGGTGTCGCCCGGACTCGTCGATACACCGATGTGGCACGCCATGTCCAAGGAACGGCGCGCGGCCTATTTCGCCAGTGTAGCGGAAAAGCTGCCCGCAAGGCGCATCTGCTCGGACGAAGATGTCGCGGCGCTGGTGCTGGCCTGCATGACCAACCCTGCGCTGACCGGGGCGGTGCTCAAGATCGATGGCGGTTATACGCTGATCTGACCTGCGCCTGTTACCGGGCTATTCCCAGTCGATCATATTGAAGTCGCGCTTTTCCGAGCCGCATTCGGGGCAGATCCAGTCATCGGGAACGTCGCTCCAGCGGGTTCCTGCGGGAATGCCGTCTTCAGGCCAGCCGACAGCTTCATCGTAGATGTAGCCGCAGTTGAGGCACTTGTAGCGAAGTAAGGGCTCAGCCATCGGCGCGGCTCATCGTGACCATGATCTTGTGGTAGCCATTGGTGAAGCACGAGGGAAGCCGTTCGAGGCTGCCGGTGATCTTTACGTCCATGTCGCGCTTAGCCATCTCATCGATTAGCGTGGCGAGCTGCAATTCAGCCAGCCGCGCGCCGAGGCAGCGATGGATGCCGTAGCCGAACGAGAGGTGGCGGCGCGAATTCTCGCGGGTCGGGTCCCAGTGATCGCCATCGGCAAACACGCCTTCGTCGCGGTTGCCCGAATTGTACCAAAGTACCACCTTATCGCCCTTGCGAATGGTATGACCGCCAAATTCAACATCGCGGGTAGCGGTACGGCGCATGTGGGCAATCGGGGTTTGCAGCCGGATCGTTTCGGTCGCGGCGGTCGTGGCAAGTTCTGCCGGGCTGGCTTTGACCTTGGCCCAGTCTTCGGGGAACAGGTTGATCTGTTCGATCAGTCCCGACATCGAATTGCGGGTCGTGTCATTTCCGCCGACCAGCAACAGCGCGATCGCACCGATGAAGCGCTGTTCATCCATGTCGCCCATCGCGGTCGAGTGCGCCATGATCGAGAGTAAGTCTCCCTTTGGCGGGGCGGTCTTGCGCTCGTCGAACAGCTCCTTGAAGCGTGCGGCCATGGCGAAGACGTGCGCCTCGCGTTCGGCGTTGAGCACCGGATCGGGACCGATGTCGATCTTGGCAGCCCAGTCAGACCATTCGGGCAGCTTGTCACGCTCTTCCCAGGGGAAATCGAACAGGGTGGCGATCATCGCGGTGGTCAGTGGAATTGAGACCGAGTGAACCCAGTCAAACTCCTCGCCAACCGGCAGCGCATCGAGAATATCTGCGGTGCGCTGACGCAATGGCCCGGTCAGCTTGGCAATCTCGCTGGGAGTGACGGCAGGCGCGACGGTCTTGCGCTTCTCGCCATGTTCGGGATCATCCATCGCGATGAACATGCGCAGCTGCACCCCGGTATCGTGCATGTCGAAGATCACGATCCCGCCGTGTTCCCATGATGAGGAGAAGGTTGCTGGATCAGATTCGACGGCAACGATATCGTTATAGCGGGTGATCGACCAATAAGGCCCGAAGAAGCTCTCCGGGCAGAAACTGACCGGCACCTCTGCGCGCAACCGCGTGAAGTGCGGGCGCCAGGCGTTGGTCGCCCACAGTTCGGCGCGCGAGACGTCGAGCTGTTCCAGCTCGATTGCAGTCGGTTGGTCAAGCGTGGCCATGACATCCTCCGGGGTTGTATTTTCCGGCGAGGCTATCAACTAATTGCGTATTGTCCATACGTAAAATATTGCACGATCGGAGCGAGCGTGTCATATCCGCCGGAACGCCCGGAAACCGGGCTAAGACGACCTACGAGGTGAAGGAAAGAGAGATGCTTGAGCGCGACGACAGTCACCTGTTCGGCGAAGACCATCGCGCCTTTCGCAACTCGGTCCGCCGCTTCATCACGCGTGAATTCTCGCCTCGCCTGGTCGAGTTTGAGGACGCCGGCGTGGTCTCACGCGATTTCTGGCGCAAGGCTGGAGAAGCGGGGTTGCTCTGTCCGACGCTGCCCGAGGCCTATGGCGGACCCGGGCTGGATTTCACCTTCAACGCAATCCTCAACGAAGAATTCACTTACGCGATGATGTCAGACAGCGTGACGCTGCAGAGCGACATCACTATGCCCTACCTGCTGCGTTATGGCAGTAAAGAGCTGAAAGCGCAGTGGCTGCCAGCGATGCTCGCAGGCGAAGCGATTGCGGCGATTGCAATGACCGAGCCGGGTGCCGGATCTGACCTGCAGGGGATCAGGACTTCGGCCCGGCAGGACGGCGATACATTCGTAATCAACGGTGCGAAGACTTACATTACCAACGGCCAGAACGCCGATATAGTATTCACGGTCTGCAAGACCCAGCCTGAACTTGGCGCAAAAGGCACCTCACTGATCCTGGTTGAGGCCGACCGCCCAGGGTTCGCGCGTGGGCGCAATCTCGACAAGGTCGGGCAAAGGTCGGCGGACACCTCGGAACTGTTCTTCAACGACGTGCGCGTGCCCGGCTGCAACGTGATCGGCGAAGTAAACCGGGGCTTCATCTACCTGGTCAGCGACCTGCCGCAGGAGCGGCTTTCGATTTCGATCACCGCGCAGGCCGCTGCGCAGCGCGCGTTTGACGAGGCGGTGATGTTCACCAAGGATCGCACCGCATTTGGCAAAAAGGTAATCGATTTCCAGAACACCCGCTTCACGCTCGCCGACATCAAAGCCAAGCTGCAGGTCGGCTGGGCGCATCTCGACTGGGCAATCGCGCGGCATGTGAAGGGCGAACTCACTGCTGATGAAGCAGCGGCGTCCAAGTATTGGCACACCGAAATGCAATGGATGGCCTGCGACGCGGCGCTGCAATTGCACGGAGGGGCGGGCTACATGAACGAATATCCCATCGCCCGGATCTGGCGCGATGCGCGGGTGCGGCGGATTTATGGCGGGACCAGCGAGATCATGCGCGAACTGGTCGGGCGCAGCTTGTAGCGGCTACTCGATCAATTGCGCCTTCAATGCGGAGCGTTTTTGCGGGTCAAGCCCCAGCGCTGTTAGGTAAGCGTCGACCCCGCCGAACTCCGCGTCAATAGCCGCAAAGCTAGCGGCGAGGTAACTCGGGCTGACCCCCATCAGGCCGTCGATCGCGTCGTCAGCGATTTCGCCGCCAACGTAGCTGCGTGCCATCTGGCGGGTCGCTTCGCGCGCGGCCGCGGTCTTGCGGCCCGCGCTAGCCATATAGTCGGCCTCGATTGCCGCAGGTTCGATGTCCAATGCGGCAAGCGCCATCGCGACCATGAAGCCGGTGCGGTCCTTGCCCACAGTGCAGTGAATCAGCACGGGCAAGCCGCCCTGCGCAATCCCATCGAAAAGTCGGGGCAGATGACCAAGTGCTGCGCGCGGCATCCCGGCGTAGAGCGCGTGCATCAGGGCTTTGCTGCCTGCCCGGGTCGGATTGTCGCGCAAGACGGCCCAAGGGTTGTGATCGCGCGCGAAGCCGGCAAGCAGATCCAGATTGTGGTGTTCGATCCCTTCGCTCGCCCAGAAGTGGTTGGGTGCACGTTGTATTTCGGCAGAGCTACGCAGATCGAACACCAGCCGAATCCCGCATCGTCTGATCAGCGCCGCTTCGTCCGGCGAAGGATCGAGCACCGCCTCAGATCGGAACAGCGTGGCAGCGCGCAAGCGGCCTCCACCGGAAACTGGTAAGCTGCCGACCGCGCGAAAATTGGGGCTTTGGGCAAGGGAGATGGTCACGGGTGCTGATCAATCGGTGTCGCGCGTGAGCCAGTCCCACATCCGCTCGGCCACCTGGCCGCTCCATACCTGGCGATCAAGCACTTCGGCGGGATCGAGAATGCCATCGGCTGGGTCGAAACCCATTGCCCGGACTTCGCGCTCGATTCGTGCCGCGTCCTCGAGGAACCAGGAGAGCGTGACGGCCTTTTGCATGGCATCACCGACCACCACCGCGCCGTTGCCGCGCATCACGATGGCAGGCGCATCGCCGAGCATTTCCGCCAGTTTCGCCGCCGCTGCATCGTCGCGGAGCAGGCGAGGGTCGGGCCAGAGCGGCAAGTTTGCAAAATACGCGCCGATGCCGTGGCGGGGGAGGGGGACCACGCCCTGGGTCGAAAGCGCCATCAGCGCCGGAGGCATAATCCGGCAGACTGCTGCCACGTCAGGTCGCCTCGCATAGATCTGTTGATGTGCGCGGACTTCGCCCAGCACTCCGTCGGGCAAGGCGCCTGACACGGGGCAGACGGTTCCCGGTGCGTCACTCACCAGTTCCAGCGGCCGCGCTGCACAAACCACGAAATTCTCGTCATCCAGTCGCAGGCTGCAGTGCCCGAATGCGTGAACCAGCCTGGCCTTGCCTAGCGCGCGCGCCGCTTGCTGGACCAGCAACTGCTGTTCAGGTGAGGGTTCGATCATCGCTTTGCAAGCTCGGCCAGATCGAGCGCGATGTCGACGATCATGTCCTCCTGGCCGCCGACCATCTTGCGCTTGCCGACTTCGGTCAGGATCGCGCGGGTATCGACGCCATGGTCGGCAGCGGCCTTTTCGGCATGGCGCAGGAAGCTGGAATAGACCCCGGCGTAGCCCAGCGTGAGCGTCTCGCGGTCGACCCGGACCGGGCGGTCCTGCAATGGCCGGACCAGATCTTCGGCGGCGTCCATCAGCGCGTAGAGGTCGCAGCCGTGGTTCCAGCCCATCCGGTCGGCGGCGGCGACAAACACCTCAAGCGGGGCATTGCCCGCGCCCGCGCCCATCCCCGCGAGGCTGGCATCGACCCGGACCGCGCCGTTCTGCACCGAGACGATGCTGTTCGCCACGCCAAGGCTAAGGTTGTGATGGGCATGAACGCCGCGCTGGGTCTCGGGCTTTAGGACCCGGTCATAGGCTTGCAGCCGCGCGGCATATTCGTCCATGTTCATCGCCCCGCCGCTGTCGGTGACGTAGACACAGTGAGCGCCGTAGTCTTCCATCAGCAAGGCCTGTGCGGCAAGCGGTTCGGGCTCGCTCATGTGGCTCATCATCAGGAAGCCCGAGACGTCCATGCCGAGCTTGCGGGCGGCTTCGATATGCTGCTTGCTGACATCCGCCTCGGTGCAATGCGTGGCGATCCGCACCGAACGCACGCCCAGATCATAGGCCCGCTTGAGATCGTGGACCGTGCCGATGCCAGGCAGCAGCAAGGTGGTCAGCACCGAGCGCTCGAGCACTTCAGCGACCGCGCCGATCCAGTCCCAGTCGGTATGCGCGCCGAAGCCGTAGTTGAAGCTCGAACCCTGGAGGCCGTCGCCGTGGGCAACCTCGATCGCATCGACCCCGGCGGCATCGAGCGCCTTGGCGATCGCGCGAACGTGATCGAGTCCGTACTGGTGGCGGATCGCGTGCATCCCGTCGCGCAGGGTGACGTCCTGGATGTAGAGCTTGGTCGTAGTTGGGTCCAGGGTCATGCCGGTGCTCCCTCGTGCATCCGTACGGCGATTTTCTCGGCGGTCTTCAGCGCGGCCGAGGTCATGATGTCGAGGTTGCCGGCATAGGCGGGCAGATAGTGCGCGGCACCTTCGACCTCGAGGAATACCGAGACCTTGAGCCCGGTGAAATCACCGCCCATCTCGGGAATGTGCAACGGCTTGTTCGAGCCGATGTGCTCGAACTGCACCGCCTGCTTGAGTCGGTAGCCGGGGACGTAAGTCTGGACCTCGGCGACCATGTCCTCGACGGATTGCCAGATGGCGGCTTGGTCACCGTCCTCGCACAGGCAATAGACGGTATCGCGCATGATCAGCGGCGGTTCGGCCGGGTTGAGAATGATGATCGCCTTGCCGCGGGTGGCGCCGCCGACGGCGACGATGGCCTGGCTGGTGGTCTCGGTGAATTCGTCGATGTTCGCCCGCGTGCCTGGACCGGCGCTTTTGGAACTGATCGACGCGACAATCTCGCCGTAATGGACCTTGGCCACCCGGTTCACCGCGTGAACGATCGGGATCGTCGCCTGGCCGCCGCAAGTGACCATGTTGACGTTGGGTGCATCGAGGTGGCCATCGCCGTTGACCGAAGGAATTGTGTAGGGGCCGATCGCCGCAGGGGTCAGATCGATCATCCGCTTGCCTGCCGCCAGCACCAATTCGCTGTTGCGCTGGTGGGCGCCGGCACTGGTGGCGTCGAAGACGATCTCCACGTCCGTGAACTCGGGCATCGCCAGCAGCCCGTCGATGCCGTCGGCGGTGGTCGCCACCCCCATCCGCTCGGCACGCGCCAAGCCGTCGGAGGCCGGATCAATCCCGACCATCACCCTCATCTCCAGCACCTGCGAGAGGCGCATCACCTTGATCATCAGGTCGGTGCCAATATTGCCCGAGCCGATGATCGCGACTTTGGTCTTGCTCATCGCCGCTCAGCCCTTTGCATAAGTGAAACTGGCTTCGCCGATCCCGTCGATCACGGTGCGGACATGGTCGCCGGGAGTCAGCGCGACCATTGGTCCCAGTGCTCCGGTCAGCAAGACGTCACCCGCCTTGAGCGGATCGCCCTTGGCGGCAAGCGTCTGCGCCAGCCACGCGGCGGCGTTTAGCGGGTTGCCCAGTGCCGCTGCGCCCACGCCGGTTGAAACGACCTTGCCGCCGAATTCCATCGCCATTGCAGTACCTTCGAGGTCCAGTCCGGCGAGTGGAATGCCATCCCCAGCCAGCACGAAGAACGCCGACGAACCATTATCGGCAACGGTATCGGCGAAAGTGATTTTCCAATCCGCGATCCGGCTATCGACGATCTCGATCGCAGCGTGAACGGTGGCGACGGCAGCGGCGACCATCTCGGGCGTGGTCGCCGGATCGCGCAGATCGTGGGCCAGGACGAACGCGATCTCGGCTTCGGCCTTGGGCTGGAGGCAACGGGCGGGATCCAGCTGACCGCCGTCAACCACCGCCATGTCTTCGAACAACACTCCAAAGTCGGGCTGATCGACGCCAAGCTGCGCCTGCACGGCTTTGGCCGTCAGCCCCGCCTTGCGCCCGACTACACGCCGCCCCTGATCCTTCCAGAAGCGCGTGTTGATATCCTGGACAGCATAGGCGCCCTCGGCATCGACAGGATCGAGTCCATCGCGCAAGGGCGCCACTGTCGGCCCGGAATAGGCGAGACGGAGACGGCGGGCCAAAGCTTCATAGTCAGTCATTTGACCCCGTCCCACAATCAGAAGTTGTAACCGAGCTTCACACCGTAAATGCGCGGCGTGCCGGCAAAGCCGACGACTCTGGTCGAGAGGGCATTGATGGTACGTCGGTATTTGGTATCACCCACGTTGGTGGCGTAGGCGGTGATTTTCCAGTTGTCTTTAGTCAAAGTTGCACGCAGGTCGAGCAAGCCATAACCGTCTTCCGCGGTCAGCGGAATGCCGGTTCCGTAGAGGATATTTCCTTGCCCCGGTTCATGGAAGAAGTCGCCCGTCAGCGCATAGTCTGCGCGCAGGCTCAATTCTCCATCGCCCAGCACCGGAATGCGCCATTCCGCGCCGACATTGACCGAATGCTCGGGCGCACGCACCATCCGCGTGTGCGAAAAGTCGGTGGTCATGAAGGCATAGATATCATATTTTGCGTCAAGATAGCCGTAGGCGATATTGACTTCGAACGCACGGCTCGGGCGCGCGGTGATTTCCAGATCCAGGCCCTTGATCGTGCTTGAGGCCGCGTTGCTGATCAGCGAGACGGGATTCGGCACTTCGATAATCCGTGAAACCTGCAGATTCTTGTAGTCGTAATAATAGGCGGCGCCGTTGACCCGCAGCATCCGGTCGAGCCATTCGGTCTTGAAGCCCACTTCGTAGGCCTTGATGTCCTCGGGCGCAAACAACTGGTCTGCCTCACCCTTGGCGAACGGCACATACTGGAAGCCCCCGCTCTTGAAGCCGGTCGAGAAGCTGGCGTAGAAGTTCGCATCCGGCGAGACCTTGTACGCGACCACGATGCGCGGGTCGAAACTCTTGTATTTGGCGCTGTTCGTGGTGGTGAAGGCGGCGGCGACGATCGCCGAACTGTCGGTGGTGGTGCCAGCTTGGGTCGCGCGCTTGGAGTCATGGCTGTAGCGACCGCCGAGGGTGACGTCGAGCGCGTCGGTTAGGTGCAAGGTCGCCTGTCCGAAAAAGGCATAGCTTTCGATCTTGTAGTCCGACAGCGCCACGTCGGTCGCCGGGGTCGCCGGCGGGCCGGATGTTGCGCGGACCGCACTGTTGAGGCCGACACGGAAGCTGTCGGTGCGGTTGCTGGTATCGTGGTAATAGAAGCCGCCGATGATCCAGTCGACTATGCCGTTCAGCGAGAGGCTGCCTCCGGGGGTCGAGGCGATCCGCAGTTCCTGTGTGAACTGCTTGGAATGTTCTTCGCTCGATTGGTCGAGAATGTCGAGCGACGAGCCTTCGAGATCGCGGCCATCCTTGATGTCGAGAAAACGCAAGGCCGAGATCGAGGTGATGGTCGCTGCACCGGCATCGTATTCGACCCGACCGATGTACGATTTGACCTCGCGGTCGAGGAAAGGATCGGATGACAGTGCGGCTTCTCGCAACGAGACTGGCGAAAGCAGCACGCCCGAACCCGGAAAACGAAAGAAGACCGAGTTCGGATTGCCGAATGTGCCTTGGTTCACCCCACCGAACGCGGCCTTGTTGCCATCCTGCATGAATTCGGCGGCGAGGTCGATCTTCAGCGCATCGACCGGCGCGATGGTTGCGCGGATGCGCGCGCCTGTATTGTCGATGCCCTGGAACCGGTTGCCTGTGGCGGTATTGGTCACATAACCATCGCGTTCCTCTCGCCACACGGCAACGCGGAACATCAGCTTGTCTTCCGCGATCGGACCGCCCATCGCGCCGAACAGGTTGTACCCGCCGAAATTGCTCGCTCCAGCTTCGAGGTTGCCGGTGAATTCGTTGGACGGCGCCTTGCTGATGACGTTGATCGCGCCGCCGATTGTGTTGCGGCCATAGAGCGTGCCCTGCGGTCCGCGCAGCACTTCGACGCGCTCGATATCCTTCATTGCACCGAACGACCCGCTTGAGCGGCCAAGGTACACATCATCGGCAAATACGCCGACCGAGCTTTCCGAGCCCGGATCGAACGACCGGGTGCCGATGCCGCGAATGTAAAGCTGCGGGCGGGCGGCACCGAAGCTGCCGAAATAGAAGCTGGGCACCCGCGGCGCGATGCCTTCAAGCGAAGCAACCCCGGTGCGCTCAAGTTGCTCGCTGCCGAACGCCGAGATTGCGACGGGAATGTCCTGCGCCCGTTCTTGCCGGCGCTGCGCCGTGACGACGATATCCGCCGAGTCGGTCACGGCCTCTTCGCTAACAGTGTCACTCTCCTGCGCGGCAGCGATTGAAGGGGTAAGCGCGAGGGCAGCGATGCTGGCACTTGCAAAAAGTGCGATTTTTCCGGCGATCATGTTTGGCTCTCCCAGTTTAACGAACATCATTGACTCGATGCCCATTCGTAACTTACATACCGTTTGCACGGTTTGATAAATGACTCGTAAACCAGTTTTACAAATTGGTCAAGGAGCAGATGGGAGTTGGGTCTGTGACAAGAATTGTCGACGATCGCATCGGCGGACGGTTTCTCGTCGCGCGCAGCGCGTTCACCGATCAGGCAGTGTTCGAGCGCGAGTATGCCGCGATATTCAGCAGCTGCTGGCTCTATCTCGGCCATGCCTCGGAACTGCCCGATCCCGGCAGTTTCCTGACCCGGACGGTCGCGCGTCGACCGATCTTGTTCACGCGCGACAAGGCTGGTGAATTCAACGCCCTACTCAACGCTTGCCCTCACCGCGGAGCAATGGTCTGCCGCGAGCGCAACGGGAATTCCCGCGCTTTCATGTGCATGTACCACGGCTGGACCTTTGCCGCGGACGGCCACCTGATGTCATTGCCCGGGGCTTCGGGCTATCCCGAAGGGTTCAAGACCGATCCGCAGAAGCAGATGGTCCACGTACCCCGGCTCGAACGCTGCGGTGACTTCTTCTTCGTCAACTTCGCAAGGGACGGCGAGGACCTCGCGACCTACCTTGACGAGGCGGGCGACTTCCTCAATTTGGTCGCCGAGCATTCCGCCAGCGGAATGCAGATTGTAGGTGGTACACAAGAGTACAGCATTCGCGGAAACTGGAAGCTGCTCGCCGAAAACAGCTTCGATGGCTACCATGCGGCCTGTACGCACTCGACCTATCTCGAATACCTCAAAAACGCGAACGGTGCGCTGGGCGCGACGCCGCTTTCGGGGATCGGGATCGATCTGAGCCGGGGCCATGCGATCATCGAATATGCAGCACCGTGGGGACGACCGATCGCCAACTGGGTGCCGCTCTGGGGTGAGGATGGCAAGGCCGAAATCGCGGCTATCTATGCTGCGTTGCAAGCCCGGGTCGGGGCCGACCGCGCCGACCGTATCGCGCACAAGAACCGCAACATGGTCATCTTCCCGAACCTGGTGGTCAATGACATCATGGCGATCACCATCCGGACGTTCTTTCCAACCGCGCCGGACAACGTCGAAATTAACGCCTGGGCCCTAGCCCCGCGCGAAGAGAGCGACTGGCTGCGCAAGTTCCGACTTTACAATTTCACCGAGTTCCTGGGTCCTGGCGGCTTTGCAACGCCCGATGATGTCGAGGCGATCGAAAAGTGCCAGCGCGGCTACGCGGCTGGCGGTGAAGCCGCCTTCAATGACATATCGCGGGGGATGCTGCGGGCCGAAGGCCCCTCGTTCGACGACGAGGAACAGATGCGCGCATTCTGGCGCGAATGGGACCGCCTACTGGCGGCGGCGGAGGCGTGAACATGGATGAAATGCTGCTGCTGCGCCTGCGCGTGGAAGACCTGCTTTATCGCGAAGCGGATCTACTCGACCGCTGGCTGCTTGACGATTGGCTGGCGCTCTACACCGACGACGCCAGCTATTTTGTCCCGCCCAGCGATGTCGATGGCGACACTGCCAATCCGGATACGGCGCTGTTCTATGTGATGGACGATCGCATCCGGATGCGCGAACGCGTGGTCCGGCTCGGCAAGGTTGGCGCGCATAGCGAATGGCCGCGTTCGAAGGTCCGTCACCTCGTCTCCAACACCCGGATCGAACGCGCTGGCGACTTGATCCGGGCGCGCTCGTCATTTGCGGTCTGGCGCAGCAAGGACGTGACCACCGACGTGTTCGTCGGTCACTATCTGCACGAGATCGTCGAGCTGGACGGAGCGCTGCGTATCGCCAAGAAGACCTGCGTACTCGACATGGAAGCCCTTCGTCCCCACGCCCGGATCAGTATCATCCTATGACCCACCCAATCCGCTATTCCCGCCTCGGTTATGCTGCGTTGCAGGTGACCAACCTTGCCGCCAGCGTGCGCTTCTATTCCGAGCTGATGGGCCTGCAGATCGAGCGCGAGGACGCTGCAACCGTGTGGCTCCGGTGCAGTGACAAACGTCACGACCTGATCCTTGAGGTGGGCGAGATTCCTGGTTTGTCGCGCGTCGGGTTTGAGCTGGAATGCCGAGCGGCGCTGGCCAAGGCGTTCGATCATGTTGCGGCCGTTGGGCTGGCCCCAACCTGGAGAAGTGAAACCGCGTTCCGCTTTCGCAATCCGGTCACCGGGCTGGAGCTCGACTTCTACGCTGACCCGCCGCCTGCGCAGACTCCATACGAGCCGAGCGTGACCCAGATCGTGCGTCTCGGTCATGTCGTGCTCAATGTCGCCAACTATGCGGACGCGCACCGCTTTTGGGTGGACCAACTGGGCTTCGAGATTTCGGACCACGTACCGGGCAAGATCGCCTTTCTGCGTTGCTGGCCCAACCCGCTGCATCACAGCTTTGCACTGCTGACTGGCGAGCAGGATGGCCTCAATCATTTCAACTTCATGGTCACCGATATCGACGACATTGGCCGCGCGATGAATCGGATGAAGCAGGCGGATGTTCCGATTGTCTTTGGACCGGGGCGGCATCTGCCTTCGGGGAGCATCTTCCTCTACATGCTCGATCCCGACGGCATGTCGACCGAATACAGTTTCGGCATGGAAGAATTCCCTGAGGACGACGCGCGCGCTCCCCGGGAACTCGAACCAAGGCCAGAGGTGCTCGATACCTGGGGCAGCATCGCCGATCCCCGGTTCGGCAAGACCGGCGCGATTGTCGTGCCGTCGTGACGGGCCAAGGTCTGACCGGGCAGGTTGCCATCGTAACTGGGGCCGGGCGCGGCATCGGCAAGGCGATTGCGGCGCGGTTGCTGGCGGACGGCGCGGCGGTGCTGCTGTGCGACCTCGATCCCGCTCTCGCGGCTCGGGCTGCCGCTGACCTTGCCAAGCCCACGCGGACAGCTTCATTCGGTGGAAATCTGGCGCATGAGGCCGAGGCAAGGGCCATGGTCGAGCAGGCGCTCGAACGGTTCGGGCGAATCGATATACTGGTCAACAACGCCGGGGGAGGGATCCTGCGTCCGTTTCTCGATCACACCCCGGCAACGCTGACCGAAACGATCGACCGTAACTTGTGGACCGCGATCTGGTGCTCCTGGCTAATCCTGCCGCTCATGCAGGCGGCGGGCTATGGGCGGGTCGTCAACATTGGTGCGGACTCGGTGCGCAACGGACTGGTCGACCACGCGGCCTACAACGCTGCAAAGGGCGGGGTGCACGGCATGACCACCGGCCTGGCGCGCGAATTTGCGAAAGCCGGGATCACCGTCAACACGGTGGCACCCTGTGCGGTCCGCACGCCGCAATTTGACGAGATTGCGATCTCCAACCCTGCCCTGATCGAAGCGGTGGTGGCGATCATCCCAATGGGCCGTCCGGGCAGCGAGGACGAGGTTGCCTCGATGGTCGCTTACCTCGCCAGCCCGGAGGCGACCTTTGTGACCGGCCAGGTCATCAGCGTAAACGGCGGGACAACAATGCTATGAGGAAATCAAATTTCGGAGTCAGGACTTGAACGAGAACCCTGAAATCGGCGAGAGCATCGACGTCGGCGGCATCCGCACCAACTGCATTGTCGCCGGGTCGGGCGAGCCTCTGATCCTGCTCCACGGCTCGGGTCCGGGGGTGACTGCCTTTGCCAACTGGCGCGGGGTCATTCCCGATCTTGCAGCGCAGTTTCGCTGTTATGCCCCCGACACGTTGGGGTTCGGCTATACTGATTTTCCGGACGATATCAGAGGCTTCGACATGAGCCGCTGGCTTGGGCACCTGATCGGCTTCATGGATGCGCTGGGGATCGAACGGGCGCATTTCATCGGCAACAGCTATGGCGGCGCGCTTACCCTGGCACTTGCTACGCATCATCCAAAGCGGGTCGGGCGGATCGTGCTGATGGGTGCGGCCGGCCTGTCGTTCCCAATCACCGAGGGGCTCGAACAGGTTTGGGGCTACCAGCCGTCGCTCGAGTCGATGCGCGACCTGATGACCACTTTCGCCTTCGATCCGGCGCTGGTGAAGGAAGAGATCGTCGCCTCGCGCTATCAGGCCAGCATCCGGCCCGGAGCGCAGGAGGCGTTTTCGAGCCTTTTTCCCGAGCCGCGCCAGCGCTGGCTCGATGCGTTGGCAACCGGTGAGGAGCAGCTTGGCACCATGCCGCACCAAACCTTGATCGTGCACGGCCGCGAAGATGTGATCGTGCCCTGGCAGATTGCGCAGCGCTTTCATGCCCTGATCCCCAATAGCGAGTTGCATGTTTTCGGGCATTGCGGGCATTGGACGCAGATCGAGAAGCGCGAGCGCTTTATCGCTTTGGTTACACCGTTCCTTACGGAGCCCGCATGACACTTCCGGGATTGATGCAGCATCGCGACCTGGCGATCATCGACATCATCCGCTTTGCCGCCGTTGCCCATCCCAGCCGCGAAATCATCTCGCGTAATGTCGATGAGCCGGTGTGGCGTTTTGACTATGCCCGCTGCTTCACTCGCGTGGCGCAGGCGGCGCATATGCTCTGTGCCATGGGCATCGCCTGCGGCGATCGGGTCAGCTCGCTCGCCTGGAACACCCATCGCCATTTCGAACTGTTCTTCGCCGTGCCCGGAATCGGCGCGGTGCTCCACACCGCCAATCCGCGCCTGCCTGACGAGCACCTGATCTACACGATCAACCACGCGGGCAGCCGCGCGCTGCTGTTCGATCGCAACATGGCGGAGATCGTCGAACGGATCCGCCCGCGCCTCGAAACGGTCGATCAATTCATCGTCCTGTCCGATGCGGACCGCGCGCTGCCGAGCTTCGGCTGTTACGAAACTGCAATCGCAGGCCTGCCCGAACAATTGGACTGGCCGCGCTTTGACGAACATGCCGGTGCTTTCCTGTGTTACACTTCGGGCACCACTGGTGACCCCAAGGGGGTGCTCTATTCGCACCGTTCGGTGGTGCTTCACGCGATGGCCGGCGGGCTTTCCGGAGGGTTCGGATTCTCCGCATTTGACGTCATCATGCCGTGTAGTTCGTTATATCATGCAACTGCTTGGGGCCTGCCGTTTGCGGGAACGATCAACGGTGCGAAATTCGTCATGCCCTGCGACAAGATGGATAGCGCCTCGCTACAGGAATTGATCCGCGAGGAGGGCGTGACTTTTTCCGGCGGTGTGCCGACAATCTGGACCATGTATCTCGACCACCTGGCTCGCACTGGCGAAACACCCGGCACGCTAAAGCGCGTCGTGATTGGCGGCAGCGCAGTGCCGCGCGAGATGGCAATGACTTTCGATCAATTGGGCGTCGCCGTGCAGCAAATCTGGGGGATGACCGAAACCAGCCCAATCGGGGTGGTCGCCACGCCCACGCCTGCGCTCGCCGAGCTTGGCGAGGACGTTTTGAAAGAGCAGATCTGGACCCGGCAGGGCCGGATGCAGTTCGGCATCGAGATCGAGATAGTCAACGATAGCGGAACGCCGCTGCCGCATGACGGCGAAGCGTCGGGTGCGCTAATGGTGCGCGGTCCGTGGGTCCTCGAGCGCTATTACCGCGCCGAGAACAGCGCTTGCGACGGGCAGGGCTGGTTCAATACCGGCGACATCGCCACGATCGATCGCTTCGGCTTCATGCGGATTACCGACCGCAAGAAAGACGTGATCAAGTCTGGCGGTGAGTGGATCAGCTCGATCGATCTGGAAAACATCGCGGCAGGCTGCCCCGGCGTGAAGATCGCGGCGGTCTGTGGGGTCTATCATCCGAAGTGGGAAGAGCGCCCGATCATGCTGGTCGAACCACATGACGGAGCGAATCTCGACGAGGCGGCGGTCATAGCCTTTCTGTCGGACCGGATCGCCAAATGGTGGATGCCTGACCGCGTGCTGTTCGGTCCGGTGCCAATGACTGCTACTGGCAAGATCGACAAAAAGGTCATTCGTGAAGCCTACAAGGACCTCTTGCGAGTCTGACATGAACGCCGCTGCACCGCCTAAGCCCCCACGCAGGACCCAAGCCGAACGCAGCGATGCGATGCGGGCGCGGCTGGCTGTGGCAGCCTATGAGGCGGTCGCTGAAGGCGGGCTCAAGGCACTGCGGGTCCGCGCCGTTGCCGAGGGGGCAGGGGTGTCGCAAGGCGCACTACTGCACCATTTTCCGGACAAGAATGCACTGATCCTTGTCGCGATAGAGCAAGCACTGACACTCGCCCGGGATGACAGTGTCGCTTGGCTCGACAAGGCCGTCAATGGGCCGGAAAGCGTGTTGCGGGCCATGCTTGCCGAATTCCGGGCGTTCTTTTTCAGCGACCGCTTCTGGGTTGCGATGGGGATAACCATCGAAGCTTCGAAGGACGACGATCTGTTTGCCCTCGTTCGAAGCAGCGTCGGTTCGCTCAGAAAGCCGATCTACGCGGCCTGGACCGATCGATTAATTGCACAAGGCTGGTGCGCCGCAGACGCAGCGCGCGATGTCCGCTCGGGTGCGGCGATGGTATCGGGCTCGGCGATCCGGCGCTTCTGGGCCGATACTGATGCGCTCACCGCCGAGATTGAGGAAGAATGGATTGCGGAGCGGCTTTCCCGCCGAATTATCTAGCTTTTCGGCTCCTTTGCCGCGCTTCTCGTGCCGGGCTTGACCGGTTTGAAGTCGCTGCCGGGCCTGGTCCGATCGCCGATGTTGCGCAGGAACGATTTCTGCCGGATCATGCCGAAGAAATCGAGCATCGCTGGCAGCGCGAATTCTAGCATCGCCGCAGCCTCATCCTCGTCGATCTGGCCTTCGACGCGTTCGAGAAACAGCTCGGCCTCCTTGCCGGCGACATATTCCGCTGCCTCGACATAGTAATCGAGGATTTCGGGCGGGAAGCCGTGTTCCTCATCGAAGCCATGCAGCCGCATCCGTCCCCAGATATTGACCAGCTCTGCATCGGTGATGCTGAGCATCGTACCCGCACGGGTTTCCACCAGCTCGATGATCCCGATCTGGTTTAGCGCCCGGGCGTCGATGGCCGCCTTGGGAGTTTTCTCGGCCAAAGCGGTCAGGGCGACGAGCCCTTGCTTGACCCCAACGCGCGACGAAACCAGTTCCTCCAGATGCGGGAAAGCCGACGCGCTCAGGCCGCGGTCGGGCCGCTCGCCGTTCAGCATCGCCTTGATTTGTGGCACAGTCATGCCGGAATCGCGCTGCAGCTTGCGCACCGCCGTTATCGCGCGGGCGTGTTCCTCACCGTAGTCGGCGACATTGCGAGCTGGCCGGTTCGGTTCCGGCAGCAAGCCTTCACGAAAGTATACCCTGATCGTCTCGCGATTGACGCCGGTCTTAGCCTCGAGTTCGCGCATCTTCATGTCGGGTGCCCTTAGGGAGTCGCGATTGATTTGTCTCGCCAGTGCTGACAAATTTCGGACATTGCCATTCTCCAATTTTGCGTATATCAATAACGTGAAATGCGCCAGGGAGCGCGAATGGAGAGAGCCAATGGATTATGGTCGCTACTACCTCGGGGTGTTCCTGCAGCTCGCTGTGATCGCAAGTTTCGTGGTCGGCGGTCCGTGGGTCTTTGTTGGCATCGCCAGTCTGCCACTGTTCGGTCTGATCAATTCGCTCCTCCCCAACGATTTTGCGATACGCCGCATCGGTAACAAGGCGCTGGCCGATATTCCGGTGTGGCTGTGTTCGCTGCTGGGTCCAGTGATCTATCTGTTTGCGGCGCTGTGGGTGGTCCGCAACCCCGGTGCGAGCTGGTGGGAATACGCCGGGGTCATCGCTTCATGCGCCTGGCTAAGCGTCATTCCGCTGGTTCCTGCCACACACGAACTTTACCATCAGCGTGGCAAGCTGCGCCGCTTCGTGGGTCGTTATGCGCAGATCTGCTATCTCGATTCGACGCGCGAAATTGCCCATGTGGTAGGTCACCACATCCACGTCGCGACCACGCTCGACGGTGACACGGCTGCCCGCGGAACTTCGCTCTATGCGTTCACCCCACGCGCGGTGGTTGTCAGCACGCGCGAGGCCTGGCGTTCGGAAAGCGACAACCTGGAAAAGCTCGGCCAGCACCGCTGGGGCCTGGGCCACCGCTTGTGGAAGGCGATCCTGGCGCAGGTCTTGTTCCAGTCGGTCGTGTTTGCGATCGGCGGCTGGATGGCGGTTGCCGTGGTGCTCGCCGGCATGATCGGCGCGCGCTTCTGGGTTGAGAGCTTCAACTACTTTCAGCACTACGGGCTGATTCGCCTCGAAGGCGGCCAGATCGCCCGCCGTCACGTCTGGAACCATCTCAAGCCGCTGTCGCGTGTGCTCGGGTTCGAGATCACCAATCACGCCGATCATCACACCAACAGCTTCGCCGCCTATCACGAGCTCAAGCCTGACACCCAATGGATCCCGATGCCGAGCGTGTTCGTGTGCTTCTTTTCTGCGCTGATCCCGCCGCTGTGGCACAACCGGATTGTCAAGCCTGCGCTCAAGCGCTGGGACAATGAAATGGCCAGCCCGGAAGAACGCGCGATTGCCCGCGAGCAGAATCGCCGGGCCGGGTGGCCAGACTGGTTTGAAGGCGAAGTGCCAGCAGTGACGCTCGTTGCTGCGTAGACCGCACCTGCGCAGGACAAACAGAAAGGGCGCGATCCAGATCGGATCGCGCCCTTTCTTTCGTTTTGCTGGCGCGGTGCGCTCAGCCCATCACGTAGATCGACTTGGTGTTCTGGTAAGCACCGATCGCTTCCGGACCGAATTCCCGGCCAAGCCCGCTCGCCTTGACGCCGCCAAACGGCGAACCGAGCGACGGCATGTAACCGTTCACGCCAACCGTGCCAGACTGAACCTTGCGGGCAATGTCGGTGGCGTGCGCGCTGTCGGCGCTCCACACCGATCCGCCGAGGCCGAACTGGCTGTCATTGGCAATCCGAACCGCGTCGTCTTCTCCGTCGTAGGAGATCACCGACAGCACCGGGCCAAAGATTTCCTCCTGTGCGATCCTGGCTGCGTTATCGACATCGGCAAAGATTGTCGGTTCGACGAACCAGCCGTGGTTAGTGTCCTTGGGGCGTCCGCCCCCCGCCACCAGTCGCGCCTCGTCCTTGCCAATCGCGATATAGCTTTCAACCCGGTCGCGGTGCGCGGATGATGCCATCGGACCAACGTGCGTGGCCGGATCGAGCGCATCACCCACCACCAGTGAATTGGCGAATGCGGCGAGTGCATCGACTACTTCACCATAGCGGCCCTTCGGTGCGAGGATCCGGGTGCCGTTGTAGCAGGCCTGGCCGTTGTTGAGCATTGATGCCATCGGGACACCCTGAAGGAAGCTTCCAATGTCGGCGTCCTCCAACAGGATAGCGGCTGACTTGCCGCCGAGTTCGAGCGTCACCGGCCGCAGCAGTTCGCCGCAAGTCCGGCCGATAGCCCGGCCCGCACTGGTCGAGCCGGTGAACGCCACCTTGTCCACGCCAGGATGGGAAACCAAGTAAGCACCAACGTCGCGGTCTGCCGCGATCCAGTTAAGAACCCCGGCGGGCACGCCAGCTTCAAGCGCTGCCTCGGCAAGGATATAACTGTCGAGCACTGTGCTGGGCGAGGGCTTGATCACCAGCGTGCAGCCCGCGGCCATGGCCGGGGCGATCTTGTTGAGTGCCAGCGTCACCGGGAAGTTCCACGGTACGATTGCCGCGACAACGCCGACCGGTGAGCCTTCGACCAGCGTTTCCTTGCCCATTTGCGAGGGGCGCACATCGGGCTGGCCCATGGTCTTGGCAAGCTCGGTGTAATACTGGACCACACCGACCGAGAACTGACCTTCGAGCGGAACGCTGATTCCGATTGGCATGCCGTTCTGGGCGCTGACCATCTTCGCCAGCGATTCACCGCGCGCCGCGATAGCGCCCATGAAGCGCTCCATCACGGCGGCACGTTCCTGCGGACTGATGTTCGACCAGCCGGATTCGGTGAGTGCGCGCCGGGCCGCAGCAACGGCGGCGTCAACATCGGCTTCGCAGGCCTCCGGCGCGGTTCCGATGACCTCCTCGGTCGAGGCATTGATCAGGGTGAAGCGGCGGTCACTGGCAGGTTTGACCCACTGGTTGCCGATAAAGAAACTGTCCCTGCTGGCAGTCATGTCGTGGTTTCCTTTCCTAATACCGCCCGTGCCTAGCTGGGTCGGCTGCTCGCATCCGTGAACTTGTCGTAGTGAATTTCGCCGAGATCGACGCCAGCCGCGACCAGAGCGGCCACGCCCGCATCGATCATCCCGGGCGGTCCGCAGAGATAGCCTTGTAATCCGTCGCTGCCGCCCAGCCATTCGATCGCGCCGGGCACCTCATCGGTGACCATCCCGAAACGGTGTGCCGGGGATTGCTGTTCGGATAGGATCGGGCGAAAGTCGAATCGACCCTGCCACCGCTCCGCAAGCGCGGCGATCTGGTCGAGGCAATAGAGGTCACGCTCGGCCCGGCCTCCGAACAGAAGCACCGCGTCGCGCCGGACACCGCGTGCGGCGGCATCCTCGAGCACACTGATCAAGGGAGACAGCCCGCTGCCTCCGCCAATCAGCAAAATCGGCCCGTCGCCGTCGCGCAGCCAAAAGCCTCCGTGGGGCGCTTCGATCTCGAACGCGATGCTGGTCAGATCTTCGCCGAACAGCCGCTCGGTGAATGCGCCGCCCGGAACCTTGCGGACAAATGTCGAAACCTGAACCTGGCCGTCGCCCTGCGGTGCAGCGCTGAAAGAGTACGACCGTGGTCCAGGTGCGCCGGGCCAAGTGATGTTCATATACTGCCCGGCGCGATAGTGCACAGGTGCATCGCATTGCCAGATGACCTGCCTGATATCGTGTGTCAGGTCCTTGACTTCGACTAGGCGGGCAGTCGTTCGATTTGCCATAGCCGCTGCCAAATCGACCTCAATCACAAGGTCACTCTCAGGGACAGCCTGGCAAGCAAGAATATACCCGGCTTCAAGCTCCGCGCGACTGAGCGTATAGCCAAACGGCGTTATCGCGTCGACCTTGCCCGAAATGAGTCGACTGCGGCAGCTGCCGCAGGTCCCAACCGTACAATCATGCGGATAAGCGATCCCTGCGTTAAGTGCGCTTTCCAGTACGGTCTGGTTGCGGGCCACCTCAAAATCATGCTCCGAGCCAGCCAGCTTTACGCGCCGCAGTGGCTTCTTTCCGAAGAGCTTTTTTAACACGGGACGAACCTCTCTCGCTGTGTCAAAACTGGTGCGGCATATAGCCGGCTTTGGTTGCGCAAGGGCACTGTTTGCCGAACTCGTAAATCTGTTGACATTTATGATCTCTAGCCTAGTTTGCGTATCAAGGTCACGCAAAATCTTGAGTGACTCAAGGATTGGGATAGGGAGGAACGCCATGAAGGTTAGTCGCGCCGTAAGCACCATTGCCATCGCGATGTGCATTTCAAGTCAAGCCTGGGGCCAGGAGGCGTCATCCGAGGATCAGAGTGCTGCGTCCGTTGGGCTTGAGGAAATCGTGGTCACAGCAACCAAGCGCTCTGAGAACCTCCAGGTCGTGCCGGTCGCCGTTTCGGCGATTTCATCGGCGCAGCTGCAAAATCAGGGTGTGTTCAATACCACCGATCTCAATCACTCGATGCCGAACTTGCAAGTGTCTTCACCTTATGGAGAGCAGCAGCCGAATTTCTCGCTGCGCGGCGTGGGCGTGGGAACTGAATTTAATGCCAACGCGGCGTCACCCGTCGGGGTTTATGTCGACGAAGTCTATCAGGCTTTCCGGTCCAGTCATGGGCAGCAACTGTATGATCTGGAACAGGTCGAAGTTGTGCGCGGGCCACAAGGCACTTTGTTCGGCCGCAACACGACCGGCGGTGCGATCAACTTTATTACCCGCAAGCCTGAACTGAAGGGCAGCAACGGTTACGCTACGGTGGGTTATGGCCGGTTCAGCCGTGTCAATATTGAAGGGGCGCTCGAATTCACGCCGATTGAGGACAAATTGGGCATCCGCATCGCGGGCACCTTCGTTGACTCAAAGCCTTATCTGAAGAACATCTTTGCGGCCGGGCAGGTCGGCTCCGTCGGCTCAAACCCGAATGTCACTTATCCTTCGACGGGAATCAATCCTGGCGGCACGAAAAGTTACGGCTTTCGCGGCACCATTCTGTTCCAACCGAGCGACGGCCTGGAACTTTCGCTAAAGGGCTATGCTGCCAAGTCGAAGGGCGGCCAGGAAGTTCCTATCGCCACTGGTCGCTTTGATAACAATGACGTCATTGATCGCACGCAAACGCTGCTGGTGAACTTCCTTCCTGCCTTTGCCGCGCACAATACGGTGGTCGGAGTGCCAGGCGCGCCTGCCGGGACGAACTTGTTGACCTTGCTGCAAAATTCTCCGGGTGTTCTTAGCTACACGCCTCCGAGTGTCGGCTCTCGCCAGATCGAGAACGATTCTGTCGGAACGGCAGTTTCGCGTTCTGAAGGTGTGGTTTTCAACCTCAAGGCAGAACTGAGTGACAACCTGAAACTTGTCTCGATCACAGGTTATGATTCCGGCCTTTATTCGCAGGAAGACAATACCGACTGTGACGCAAGTCCGCTGCGGCTTTGCTCGATCGGGTACCGGTCGGTCTTCAATGCGTTCAACCAGGATGTCAGGTTCGATCTTGACGCAGATCGGCTCAAGCTGATTGTCGGAGCTTTTTATGGCAAAGACAAAATTACTGCCGACAACAAGCCGGACTTTTTCAATGCTCTGAGCCAGTTCAATGCTCTTGCGGGATTACCGCAGACCTATTTCAATCCAGCCGGGTTCTTCAGCGGTCCGGGCGGGCCTTTGCCCGCAACTTCGCTGCCGACCGGCATCACTGCGACGCAGCATTTCAAGCAGATCCGGACATCCTTGGCGGGTTATGCCGAAGGAAGCTATGAACTGACCGATACGGTCAAGGTTACGGCAGGCCTGCGTTATACCAGTGACAAAACCAAATTCCGGGATGGCATCACGACCTTTTATGACGATAGCGGCGTTGCGCGGCTGTTGACGGTGTCGGATTTCAATGGTGGGGCGCTGGGCAACGCTTATTTCCTCCAGCCTTTGCTCGATGAAGCGGGCGTTGAGGTGCTGCCCGCCTTCGGTGCTGGTGGTTTTGGCCTCCCAACGCCAGGGGGGCTGTCGCGCGATGGCAACTCCAAGCGCGTTTCTGGGCGTTTCATTCTCGACTGGAAGCCGGCCGATGGTGTGCTGCTCTATGGCAGCTACAGCCGGGGCTATCGCGCCGGCACGTTCAACGGGCTTGCTTATGGTAGTTCGGCGCAGGTTTACTTTGTGCCGCCAGAATCAGTGAACGCCTATGAATTTGGCTTTAAAACCCGCTTCATGGACAACCGCCTGCAGATCAACGGTTCGCTGTTCTATTATGACTACAAGGGACAGCAAGGGCAGGTTGTTGACAATACTGCCACGGCCAACCTGATCGCGCTTGATGGGACCATGAAGGGTGCAGAGCTGGACATTCAGTTCGCTGCAACCGAGTCCCTTCGCCTTTCGGCGTCGCTGGGTGTGCTCGATAGCAAATATAAGCATGGTGATTGCACCCAGCTGCTGGCGGGCCAAGTTCAGGCTGGCAATTGCGTGCGGGCTAGCTCTGGTGCTGCCGTTGATGTTGGCGGTAATCCGTTCCCATATGCCGCCGAAGTTTCACTCAACCTTGCGGCTGACTGGGACGTGCTCAATCTTGGCGACGGCAAGATCAAGATGCATGGCGATGCCAATTATACCGGTGATTTCCAGTATGATAGCTTTGGTGACTATAGCAAGCCTGGCCTGACCACGGTTGCCCAGGGCAAGTTCACGCAAGGCGGAGGCGATTTCTGGAACGTCAATGCGCGGCTTTCCTATGTGACGGATCGCTACACGCTAGCAGTTTGGGGCAAGAACCTGACAAACAAGGTTTCCTATCCGTTCGGCATTTCGATCGAAAACCTGTTCGGTAATGGCTATCGGGTCCGCTCAGCCCCCGTCACCTACGGTGTTGAAGCGACCGTCAAGTTCTGAACGTTGTGATTACACAACAATGACTGAAGGCCCCGGTCGCGCTTCCGCGTTGCCGGGGTTTTCTTTCCGAGGAGCAGGAAAAAATGGAAAGCAAAGTTGACACGCATTATTGGCGATTTTGCCTTTTTATGGGGCCGGTGTTTGTAGCCGTATTCTACTACTGCTGGGGTGTGCTGGGGCACAATTTCCCGCCGTTCTCACCCGATGCGCCCGCTGCCGAGGTCGCAGGTTGGTTCCGCGACAATCGCAACGGCGTGCGGCTCGGCATGGTCATCGCGATGACCGCGGCACCGTGTTACGGAGTCTGGGGCTATGCCCTGGCCAAAGTGCTCGAGCGGTCAGTGGGCGGAGACAACCCCGCCGACAACCTCATGGTCCAGCTTGCGCGACTGGGCGCCGCCTGGACGACGATTACCGTGCTGATCCCGACAAGCTTCTGGCTGACGGCCGCCTATCGTCCCGATGCGCTGCCCGACTGGATGATCCAGATGCTTTACGACATGGCGTGGCTTCTGATCGACCTCGCTTATGCGGTCACGTCGGTCCAGCTGTTCGCGCTGGGTGTCGGTTTCCTTTCGGACAAGCGGGCCATTCCGCTTATCCCGAAGTGGCTTGCGTGGTATGGCATCTGGGTCGGCTTCATGTTCATTGCCGAATGCCTGATGCCCTATTTCATGAACGGGGCTTTCGCGCGTAGCGGAATCCTCAACTTCTGGATTGAGTTCCTGATCTGGATGGCCTGGGTTCCGGTGCTGACTTGGTACGCCTTCAAGGCGGTCAAGCGGGTCGAGCAGGAATAGTCCGAAAATGACCAAGCTGTACCAGACGTCTGAAGCTGCCAGCGATCGCGCAATCGTGATCCCCGGCGATTCAGGCGTCTGGGTGTTCATCTTTGCTGACATGTGCGCTTTCGCTGTGTTCTTCGCGCTATTTGCAGTGGGACGGATCGCCCAGCCCGAGCTTTATGAGGCCTCCCGGCAGCAACTCGACCTGGGGCTCGGGCTCGCCAATACCATGATCCTGCTGACCAGCGGGGCGTTCATGGCCCTGGCGGCGCGCCAAGCCCGCGCGGGAAGCTGGCTTGCGGCGCGTCGCAGCCTAGTCGTGACACTGGCCGTGGGTACGCTGTTTGCTGCTACCAAGGCGATTGAATGGAGCGCCAAGGCGTCCCACGGAATTACGCTGACGACGAACGAGTTTTTCACTTACTACTTTGTCTTCACCGGCATTCACTTCCTGCACTTTGCCGTCGGGGTCGGCGTTTTGCTGGTGCTGATCGCGCGGAGCAGGGGCGGGGCAGACAGCGCCGGGCAATTGCGTTGGATCGAGGCTGGCGGCGCCTACTGGCATATGGTCGATCTGCTCTGGATCGTGCTGTTCGCGATGCTCTACCTGATGAGGGCGGCATGACCGGCATGCGCGAGTGGCCGATCCCGGCCGTCTGGGCCGTCCTGATCGGCGCGAGCCTGGCTGGGTTCTGGCTAGGCGAGAGTAACGCCAATGCGCGGGTCGCGGCATCGGCGGCGATCGTGCTGGCTGCACTGAAGATCCACCTGGTGTTCGACCATTTTATGGAACTGCGCTGGCACCACCAGCCGTTGCGGTTGATGCTGGCTGCCTGGCTGGCCGTTGTGACTATGATACTGCTCGTGGGATACTGGTTCGCCTTAAACCCATCCACCTTCAACGCCGGATCGTAGGAAGAACAGACTATGTTTGACAATGCCGTGCTCGCCGAACCCGAAATGGCAATTGAACCCAGGCATGATGGGCGACACAAATTACCTGACAGCGCGCATGGCCGCGAATCGATCCCCTATATCGTCGTGCTGCCAGAGGAGAAGATTGCCTTTTTCACCTACACCTGGGTCTCGGCCAGCGGTGAGGCGGGTGCAGCATTTGCAGTGTTCGGTCCCGGTGTCGGTGACGTGCCAATCCAGCAGCGCCTTTCCGACAGGCTGGTGCCAGCCGAGATGAATTTCGACAATTGGACCATCGATGGCTTTTCGATGCAGCAAGACCTTAACATGGACAAGGCCCATCTCCGCTGGGAAACGCCCGAAGCGATGGTCGATTTTGACTATGAAGCCTATCATCCGGCCTATGCTTATGGTTCGGATCCGCGCGGCTGCCCAACCTATTGCGCCGAAGACCGGATCGAACAGGCCGGGCGGGTAAAGGGCACGCTCCGCATCGGAGACCGCGAGATAAAGTTCGACGCCACCGGCCACCGCGACCACAGCTGGGGTACGCGCGACTGGATACCGTTCCAGCAATATGAATGGTTTGTCGGGCAAGTGGGTGACGAAATATCAGTGCATTTTTGGCACTTCCATGCGCTCGGCAAGGAGCACACGCGCGGCTATGTCTTTAAGGACGGGCTGATGTCGTTGATCGATACCGTCGCGGTCGATGTCAACTATGACGATCAATATTGGCAGACCGCCTATTCCGCAGACATCGTTGACAAAGCCGGGCGCAAGACACGGATCGAGGCCGAGGTATTCGGCACTTACTGCCTGGTGCCGCATCCCGAAATCAGCCTGAATGAAAGCGCCGCGAATGCGATCTTTGATGGCAAGCCCGGTGTCGGCTGGATGGAATGCGCCTGGCCGACGAGTTACCTCGCGCATGTCCGGGCCAATGGCCCATACTGAAGGAGTGGCCGCGTGAGCAACGATATGGAAGCGGTCAACCAGCGGATCCTCGCGCGTCGTCGCGCAAACCGCAATTTGCCGGCCTATCGCGCGGCGCTTTCTTCCGAGATTACCGAAATGCTTGAACGGTTCTTTGCCAAAGAGCGCCCGGGCGCGGGGATTTCCGGCGTGCGCCGGGTTGGCGGCGGGGCATCGAAGGAGCAGTTCTTCTTTACTCTGACAGAAGATGGCAGCGGCGAACCTTTTCTTTTGCGGATGGACCCGCGGCTGGCGATTACCGAGACTTGCCGCGAGCGCGAGTTTGTCTTGTTGCAAGCGATGCAGGGCGTGGTTCCCGTGCCCGAAGCGGTGTGGGTCGATCCGCTCGCCGAAGTCTTTCCGCAGCCCGCCGCAATTATGCGGGTGGTGAATGGCGTAACCAAGCCAAGCGACGCCGGAGTCAAGGTCTCCGGCCTCGGCACCTGGCTGGGTGAAGACCTGCGCGCCAAGCTGCGCGACCAGTTCATGGATCACCTCGTCACGATCCACAGGTTCGATTGGCGCGCTACAGAGCTCAAGGGCTTTGAAATTCCTGACGCCGATTCGAAACAGGCCGCGCGCTGGTCTTACAACTACTGGCGCGAGCTTTGGAATGTCGACGAGGGGGAGACGCGGCCGATTTTCGCACTGGCTGAGCAATGGCTGGCTGATAACATGCCTGAAACCGCCGAACTGGTGCTGGCGCACTGCGACTACCGCACCGGCAACTACCTGTTCGATGAGGCAAGCGGTGAGATCACCGCGCTGCTCGATTGGGAAATGGCCCGGATCGGCGATTACCACGAAGACCTCGCCTGGGTACTAATGCAGGTGTTCGGCACCATCGATAACGGAACTTTCCGCGCCAGCGACCTGTTCGAGCGTGAGGAATTCATCCGCACTTATGAGGAGCGCTCCGGCCGGAGCGTCAACCGCAAGACGCTGCATTACTACGACGTGATGAGCAGCTGGAAATGCTACATCATCGTCGCCGCCAACGGGATTGCGGCAGCGCGTTCGCAGCATAACCATCAGGACGTGCTGCTGACCTTCCTTGCGGCGACCAGCGCGATGTTTGCGCACGATCTGGTCCGCCTGCTCAGCCAGGGGGAACCGGCATGATCCCGACAATCGACGACCGGCTGGCAAGCATCATCCGGGCACTGACCGAAGTGGTGCTGCCGCACCTGCCGCCCGAGGCAAGTCTGGCGCAGGAGCAGGTCCATCTCTCAATCGGCCACCTTCAGATTTTGCGCGCTCAGTTCGATGTGGCACCCGCTTTCGAGCGTGGCGAGCTGGCTGATATTGCGGCGCTGGCGTCTGCGCTTGTTGGTCTGACCGGTGGCACCGCAACCAAGGCGGCCTTGGCCGTTCTGGCAGCAGCAACAAACGTCACCGACGGCTCTGAAGTGCGCGGACAGTACAAGGCCTTAAGCCAGGCTATCGAAGCTCTGGTCCGCGCGGTTGCAAGCGACGGCGATGGCGCAGGCAAATCGGCACTAAGCAAGATCATTCTCGAACACGAAGCGGTCCGTGCGCAGAAGGACCGTGAGTGGTTCGCGCCGTTCGGATTCGATACCCTATGATCCGCCCGGATGACTTCGACTTCCATTTCACGGACGAGTCTCCGTGGCAGTGGGCCGAGACGCTGGCGCTGCCGTTCGTGGTCGAGGCCGCGAACATCAACGCGATCGTCTATCTGGTGACGCGCCCGAAACTGGGCGTGTGCATGGCCGACATCACGCTGATCGACCGCATTTCCGAACTGTGGGAAGACCAGCTTTACGTCGACAATCAACAGCACCTGCCTTGCCCTAAAACGTTGACCAAATTTGCGTTGCCCAACGGCCTGTCGTTCGAAGTGATCGAACCGCTCAAGCTCTATCGGATGCGCTACGAAGGGATCGACGATACCCGCTTCGACCTTGAATACCGTGCGCTGCACGAGCCTTACGACATCAACGATCCCGCGATGGACCCGACCGCCGCTGCCCGTCAAGGTCCGGCCTGGGATGCCAGCTGGTCCGGGCATTACGAGCAAACCTACCACATCACCGGCACGCTCACCGCGCGGGGTGTCATGCATCAGGTCGATTGCGTCGAAACCGGCGATCGCAGCTGGGGTCCGCGACCCGAGCGCGACAACAGTGCGGTGATTTGGTGGCATGCCAGTTTTGGCGAGGTGCTGACCATCCACCTGTTTACCGGACATGACATTGCCACCCGCACCGCGCTGGGCCCGCATGTCAGCGGCTACGTGCTGGAACACGGCGAAGTGTTCGGCATCGTCGCCAGCGAAGGCGAGCAGGAATACCGCCATGCCATGCCGATGGGCGGGCGTTTGTCGGTGACCGATGTGCGCGGCAAGACCTTCGCGGTGACCTATTCCACGGTCAACGGCTGCTACTGGGCACCGTGTCCATCGAACACCTATCTGCAAAGTTCGCTGCGGGTCACTTGCGGTGAACTGCTTGGCCGCGGGGTTCAGCAGCTCGGCCTCAGCCGGACCTACCTGACCCGCCACCGCGACGCGATCCGCACTCGCTATTGATCCACCTACCGGAGCTCACCCATGCAAACCCAAGCCGCCGTCCTCAATCAAGCCAATGGCCCATTCGACATCGAGACGATTGACGTCGGCGAACCCCAGGGCAACGAAGTTCGCGTCGCGATCAAGGCGGTGGGGATCTGCCATACCGACCTGGTGATCGCGTCGGGTGCGCTTGGATTGCAATTCCCGGCGGTGCTGGGCCATGAAGGCGCCGGGATTGTCGATGCAGTCGGACCGGCTGTCACTTCGGTCAAGCCCGGAGACAAGGTGTTGTTGACCTTCAACAGCTGCGGCCAGTGCCGCCATTGCGGCAACGATCACCCGGCCTATTGCCAAACCTTCGTGCCGCTCAACATGGCCTGCGCGCGCGGCGATGGCTCGACCCGGCTGCACCGCGAAGAGACTGCAGTGGCCGACAACTTCTTCGGCCAGTCCTCCTTCGCCGGGCTCGCCATTGCCAACGAGCGCAATGTCCTCAAGGTTGCGGACGATGCTGACCTCGCCGCGCTCGCCCCGCTTGGCTGCGGTATCCAGACCGGTGCTGGCGCAGTATTGCGCTCGCTGAACGGCAAGGAGGGCGAATCGCTCGTTGTGCTTGGTGGCGGGGCAGTTGGCTTGAGCGCGGTGATGGGCGGCGTGATTGCCGGGTGCGGCCCGATCATCGTTGTTGAGCCGCAAGAAAGTCGCCGAGCTTTGGCGCTAGAGCTGGGCGCGAGCCACGTGATTGATCCCGGCGCAGGCGATGCTGTGGAAGCGGTCAGAGCGATCGTGCCGGACGGGGTGGACATGGTGGTCGACACGAGCGGTTACCAGCCAATCGTCGAAGCCTCGGTAAACATGGTTGGCAATCTCGGCCGGATCGGCCTGATCGGCGTCCCTGGTGCACTTGATGCAGTGCTGCCAGTCCCGATTATGCAATGGCTGACAATCGGCGGTACTGTGCGCGGGATTGTCGAGGGAGACAGCGACCCCAAAGTGTTCCTGCCCGAACTGATCGCGCATCACGCGGCGGGACGCCTGCCGTTGGAGAAATTCACGAAGACCTATCGCCTTGAGGAGATCAACCAGGCGATTGACGATGCACACCACGGCAAGTGCATCAAGGCCGTTCTTCTGGTCGATTGAGGAACAAGCAGGATGACATTCAAATCACTTCGTCTTGAAGTCGAAGCCGGGATTGCCCGCCTGACTTTCATCGATTCGGCGCGCGGCAACCCGATCGACGCGACCTCCTGCGCTGAGCTCAGCGAAGCAGCCGTCCGAATTTCGGAGAACCCCGCCGTCCGCTGCGTGCTGATTTCGGCGGAGGGCAAAGTGTTCAGCTTTGGCGGCGACATTGGCTCCTTCATCAATGATCTCGATAACCTGCCTGCCAATATCAAGCGCTGGACATCGGGCATCCACAGCGCGATTTCGCGGTTCCAACGGATGGATGCGCCCGTCGTGGCTGCCGTACATTCGGTGTGTGCGGGCGGGATGGCTGCATTCGTCGCGGGCAGCGATATGCTAATCGCGGCGGACGATGCGAAGTTCGTTGCCGCATTTGCCGGGATCGGATTCAGCAATGATAGTGGCAGTTCCATCATGTACACGCGGCGTATGGGAATCGCGCGGACCCGCAAGTTCCTGCTTATGAATGAGACGCTGGATGCAAACGCTGCGCAGGCGGTTGGCCTGGTCGATGAAGTGGTTCCAGCCGCCGATCTGATGACGCGCGCCGAATTGGTGGCACAGCAACTCGCGAACGGCCCGACCAAAGCGTTGGGCGAAATGCGCCGCTTGCTGACCTCGGTGGAGGATCAGCCATTGGAGACGCAATTAGAGCTGGAAGCGCAGGCCTTGGCTCGCATGGCCGCAACAGCCGACGCCCGCGAAGGACTGACGGCCTTTTGGGAAAAGCGGAAACCGCAGTTCAAGGGAGCCTGACAGGCCATGTGGGTCTATCCCGAAATCCGCACACTCGGTGGTTATCCGACATACTGGGCGCGTCATGACGCAGAGCGTCCGGCGCTCAAGACCGCAGACCGCACCGTCAGCTTTGCCGAATTTGACGCCCGCGCCAACCAGTCAGCGCGGTTCCTGCTCGAACATGGGGCAGAGGCAGACCAGCTGATCGGGTTTTGCGGGAAGAACAGTCTCGATTTCTATTTCGCGCTGTTCGGTTGTGTGCGGACTCGGGCCGGTATGGTGGTGCTCAACTGGCGCCTTGCTGCCCCTGAACTTGCCGCGCAGATCGAGGACAGCGCGGCGCGCTTCGTTATCGTCGAGCGCGAGATGGAGCCGCTGTGGAGCGCTGCGACTAAGCTGATGGCATCCCCGCCCGAAGCGCTCTGGATCGACGAGCAGACGAGCTACGAAGGCGTCGTCGCCGATCAGCCTGATGGCCCGCTGGATCTTGCGGTCAGCGAAGATGACACGGCGTTCCAGCTCTATACCAGCGGCACGACCGGCAAGCCCAAAGGTGTGATGTTGTCCCACCGGGGGACAAACATGATGCGGCTGTCGGAGCATTTCGAGCCAGCCTATCATTGGGGAAGCGATGACAGCTTCATCAACGCGTTGCCCAATTTTCACTTGCTGCACCTCGGCATCACGCTCCAGTGCCTTTACAACGGCGTATCGATCACGGTGGTCAAGCAGTTCGACCCGGCGCTGGTGCTCGGCACGATCAGCGCGCAAAAGCCGACCTTGCTGACCCTGACCCCGACGATGCTGCAAATGTTGCTCGATCACCCCGATGCGGCGCGCACAGACTTCTCCTCGCTTCGCCTCACGCTCTATGCCGGGTCAGCCATTTCGCTCGGCCTGATCAAACGCGCGATCGCGGCAATGCCGGGGCAGTTCATGCAGTTCTACGGATCGACCGAGGCGGGCGGAGCATCCTCGATCCTGCGTCCGAACGAGCATGATCTTGAGGACGAAGCGAAACTGCAAAGTTGCGGCCGGCCACTGCCACTGATCGAATTCCGGATCGTCGATGGCGATGGGAATGAGGTTGCCGATGGCGAGCCCGGTGAACTGTTCATCCGCCAACCCGCGATTACCAAGGGCTATTGGCGTCAGCCGGAGACGACTGCTGGTGCCATCGAACATGGCTGGTACCGCAGCGGTGACATTGCCAAGCGCGATGCTGAGGGCCTCTACTACATCGTCGATCGCGCCAAGGACATGATCGTCTCGGGCGGGGAAAACATCTATTCTGCCGAGATCGAAAATGTCCTCTCGACCCACCCGCAGGTGGCCGGAGTCGCGGTGATCGGCGTGCCCGATCAGCGCTGGGGTGAAGCAGTCAAGGCGATCGTCATTCCGCGCGGTGAGGCTGATGCCGAGACGCTAATCGCCTACTGCCGCGAGCGGTTGGCGGGTTACAAGGTTCCCAAGAGCGTCGATTTCCTCGAAGCTTTCCCGCTCGTGCCAAGCGGCAAGGTATCGAAGAAGGAACTGCGCGAACCCTATTGGGGGACCGAAGGGAGAGGGGTCGCGTAATGAACGAGGCCAGCAAATTGGCCTGGCAACGCTACGCTGCGTGGTGCGGGCCGCTGTTCGTCGTGACCTTCGTCACCTGCTGGGGCTGGATCGGGATGAACCTGCCGCCCGCCGGACCGGGCCTTTCGGCGGTGGATATCGCTCGTCACTACGCCGAAAACTCGGTGCGGATCCGGATCGGGTTCGTTGCTGCGGTGGTGCTGGTCTGTCTCTACATGCCTTGGACGGCGGTTCTTTCAGCGCGAATGGCCAAGATCGAAGGCTCGGGTCCGATGCTCGCCTACCTTCAACTGATTGGTGGGGCGCTGACGGTTATGGTGGTTTCGATGAGCGCGACCTTCTGGATCGCCGCCGCCTTCCGGCCCGAGCGCGATCCGGAGATCACCCAGATGCTCCACGACATGGGCTGGCTGACGATCGACCAGCTCTATTTCTGCACGACCCTGCAGATGATCGCCGCCGCGATCGTCGGGCTCTACGACAAATCACCCAAGCCGATGCTGCCACGCTGGACCTGCTGGTACGCGATCTGGGCCGGCTTCACTTTCCTGCCCGCCAGCCTCACTGCCTTCCTGAAGGAGGGGGTGTTCGCGTGGAACGGGGTGCTGAGCTATTACTTCCCGTACTTTGCCTGGCTCAGCTGGTTCTCGATCTTCTCGTACTGCATCATCGCCGCAATCGGGCGCGAGCGGGCCGCACTCAATACCGCTCCAGCGTGACCTGCATCGCCTCATAGCCATGGACGAAGCTCTGCGCGACGCGCACCGGCTCGCCCTCGACGTGGACGCGCAGGCGCCGCGCCTGTAGCTCTTCGAGGAGGATCCGTAGCTGCAGTTCGGCCAGCCGCGCACCGACGCAGCGGTGCACGCCGTAGCCGAACGCGAGATGCCGCCGGGCGTTCTCGCGGGTAAGGTCGTAGCTGTCGGCATCGGGGAATACGCTCTCATCGCGGTTGCCCGAGATGTACCACAGCACGACCTTGTCGCCGGCCTTGATCTGCTGGCCCATCAGTTCGGTATCGCAAATGGCATTGCGCCGCATATGCGCGAGCGGGGTCTGCCAGCGGATCAATTCTGACACCGCATTGTCGATAAGTCCGGGATCGCTTTCAAGCGCCGCGCGCTGATCTGGGAACTTGTCCAGGGCATAGACCAGCCCGCTCATCGAATTGCGGGTGGTGTCGTTGCCGCCGATCACCAGCAGCGTCAGCGCGCCGATGAATTCGTTCATGCTCATGCTGCCGGTAACGGGTGAGCGGATCATCCGGCTGAGCAGATCAGGGGCGGCATCGCCCTCCAGCCGCTCGTCCCACAGCCGCTTGAAATAGGTCCCCATGTCGGCGAGGTAGCCGAGCCGTTCAGCTTGTGCGTTGGGATCGTTGAACTGCTCGATATTGCCCGCGACATCTGACCAGAACGGCAGCAGGCGGCGGTCCTCCCACGGGAAGTCGAACAGCACCGCCAGCATCTGGGTGGTCAGCTCGATCGAGACCTGATCGACCCAGTCGAAGCGCTCACCCAGCGGCAGGCGGTCAAGCAATTGGCCTGCGCGCGCCCGGATGTCGACTGCCAGCCGCTGCATTTCGCTGGGGGTGAAGGCGGGCGTCACCACCTTGCGCTGGTCGCCGTGTTCGGGCGCGTCCATCCGGATGAAGTTGGGGAAGCCTTTGCCGGATGGTCGTTCGGCAATGGTGATGCTGGTCACGCCGTGGCGGTGGCTCGACGAGAATATCTCAGGCTGCGCTTCAACCTCGACGATTGGTTGATAGCTGGAGATCGACCAATAGGGCCCGTGTTTGCTGTCCTCGACAAAATGAACCGGAGCATTGGCGCGCAGCCAGGCGAACGGCTCCCGCCAGCGGTCTTCGGAGTAAAGCTCGGCGCGGCTGACGTCGAGATCCATGGCTGGTTCGCTCATCCAACCTTTTCCGTGCGGGCGAGGAAGCAGTCGCGCATCACCAGGTAGAGCGGGAAGGCGAAGCAGGTTCCCAGAAACGACAGCGCGACAAAAATCCAGCCCCAGTGCACGCCGAGCCCGATCTTGCGGGCATCGCCGACCACCCAGATCATGAATGCCGCCCAGACTACCGCGATGTCGATGGTCAGGAAGGCTGCGGCCGGACCGGACTTGTAAGAATCGATGAAGAAGCTCGGCAAGTTGAGCAGGTTGCCGCCGCCCGCCATCCACGCCAGCCCATGTGACCAGGCCGCAACCAGCGATACCACCGCCATAATGACGAACACGAGATGCTTGAGGCTGATCGACATGGTTTTGCTCCCCCTAGGTTAGTTTGATGATCCGTTTGCCGTTGTTCTCACCGCGATAGAGTCCGGCTAGCGCGTCGGGGCAGGCCTCCAACCCTTCGAGCTCATCCTCCAGATAGTGCAACTGCCCTGAGCGAACCCAGTCGGCCAATTGAGCGACTGAGCTCTCGTATTTGTCCATGTGGTCGAAGATGACGAAGCCCTGCATCCGCGCGCGCTTGACCAGCAGATGGCGCTCAACGCGCGGCCCGCTTGGCCAGGGGTCCCAGGCCGGGATCGCGGCGGTGCCGCAGACTACCACCCGTGAATTGAGCCGGAGCTGAGGATAGACCGCGTCGCTGATCTGCCCGGCAGTGTTGTCGAAATATACATCAACACCGTCTGGACAAGCGGCGGCGAGGGCAGCTTCAAGCCCGTCGTCCTTGTAGTCGATTGCAGCATCGTAGCGGAACATTTCGAGGCACTGTGCGGTCTTGTTTGCGCCGCCGGCGATGCCGACCGTCCGGCATCCGAAAAGCTTGGCGATCTGCCCCACCGCCGAGCCGACCGCGCCTGCGGCAGTCGATATCACCACGGTTTCCCCCGCTTTGGGCTCGCCGATAAGGGTCAGCGCCAGATGTGCGGTTACGCCGTTGATCCCCAGTACGCCAAGCGCGAGTGAAGCGGGCAGATCGTCCTCATTCACCCGTCGCACCACGGTTGCGGGCCCGACAGCGGCAAGTTCCTGCCAACCGAACCAGCCGCACAAGGTCTCGCCTGCGCGGTAGTCGGCACAGCGGCTTTCGACTACTTCGCCCACCGCCAGTGCGCGCATCACGTCGCCGATCGGTACCGGGACCGCATAATTGCCCGTGTCGGCAATCCACCCGCGCATGGCTGGCTCGACCGAAAGGAAGCGGTTTCGCACGCGCAGCCAACCGTCCGCGAGCGGTTCGAGCGGGCGCGTCTCAATTGCAAAGTTCTCAGCCTGCGCGATCCCGGTCGGTCGAGACACGAGGATCACCTGCCGGTTCATGCGGGCATGCCCATCGCGGCGCGGGCAGCGGCATAGTCGGCGGCGAGCCAGTCGAGGTAAGAGCTGGCTGGTTCGGCGCGCTTTATAGCGCCGATCCCTTGACCCGCGCTCCAGATTTCCTTCCACGCCTTGGCATTGTCACCGCCGCCGTCGATGTTGATGCCTTTGCCGTCAGCGCGCTGGAGATGGGCGGGATCGAGACCGTGTTCACGCAATGAGGGGCGCAGGAAATTGGCATCGACCCCGGTGAAACAATTGGTAGTGACGATGTCGGCAGCCGCGCCGTCGACAATCATCTGCTTGAAGCCGGGCTGGGTATTCGCCTCGGTTGAGGCGAGGAATGGTGAGCCGACATAGGCCAAATCCGCCCCCAGCACCTCGGCGGCGAGCACCGAGCGCCCGGTGGCGATGCAGCCCGAGAGTAGCAACAAACCGTCCCACCACTCGCGAATTTCCTGCATCAGCGCGAACGGCGAAAGGTCCCCGGTATGACCGCCTGCGCCCGCGCCGACCGCGATGATTCCGTCGATTCCCAGTTCGGCACATTTCTGCGCGTGGCGGTTCTTAATCACATCCTGAAACACCAGCGCGCCGCCCGCCTGCAGTTCCTTGACCAGATCGCCGTTGGCGGCGAGCGCGAGGACCACGATCGGCACCTTGTGCCTCAGCACCACGTCGAGATCGGCCTGGAGCCGCGAGTTGCTTGCGTGCGCGACCAGGTTGATCGCAAAGGGCATATCGCCAACGCTCGCGGCGATCCGCGCCACATCCTCGTCCAGCGCGGCGGTCGAGCGCGGGTTGAGCGCGGGCATCGAGCCGATGATCCCGGCGCGACACTGGGCAATCACCAGATCGGCGGTTGAGGCGATGAACATCGGCCCCGCCATCACCGGCAGGCGCAGCTTGGCGCGCAAGCTGGCGGCCAGGCTCATACCGGGTCCCAGGTGAACACGTCTGCGGAGCGGTGTAGCGGGAAAAAGTCGTTGGCGAACTGATCGAACACGCGCTCGGCGATCGTCTCGGGGGTCCAGCCCTCGGCGGTGTGCGCTGTGCGGATCGGACGGGGCTGTGAAAACAGCGAAATCTCGTTGTTGCGCACCGCGAATATCTGCCCGGTCACGCTGGCCCCGGCATCGCTGCATAGTGCAACCACGAACGGCGCGATCTTGTCCGCGTCGAGCTTCTTGAGGCCTTCGACGCGCTTCTGCTGTTCGGGCGTGTCGGTGGGGATTGAATCGATCATTCGCGTCCAGGCAAACGGAGCGACCGCATTGCTGCGCACATTGAAGCGCTGCATGTCGAGTGCAATCGACTTCGACAGGGCAGTGATGCCCAGTTTCGCCGCAGCATAGTTGGCCTGGCCAAAATTGCCGATCAGCCCGCTGGTCGAGGTCATGTGGACATAGGCGCCGCTTTCCTGCTCCTTGAAGAACGGCGCGGCGGCGCGGCTGGTGTTGAAGCTACCTTGCAGATGGACATCGATGACTGCGCGGAAATCGTCGGGCCCCATCTTGTGGAAATAGACGTCACGCAAGTTACCGGCATTGTTCACCACCGCATCAATCCGCCCGAAACCATCGACCGCAGCCTTGACCATGGCGCAGGCCCCGTTCCAGTCAGCCACGCTGTCATGGTTGGCCACCGCCTGACCACCCATTTCGCGAATTTCCTCGACCACTTGCTCAGCAGGGGAAGGGCCATCCTGTCCTTCGCCGGTAATGGAAACCCCTAAGTCGTTGACCACCACGCTTGCGCCTGCACGGGCCATTTCCAACGCAATTCCACGCCCCACGCCGCGCCCGGCACCGGTCACCAGCACAGCCTTACCGTTCATCATTCCCATGAAAAGTCCTTAATAGCTCTTTGGAAGGCCCAACACCTTTTCGGCGATGAAGCTCATGATCAGTTGTTCGGTGATTGGTGCGAGCCGGGTCAACGCGCTTTCACGGTAAAGCCGTTCGACGTGGTATTCCTTGGCGTAACCAAACCCGCCATGCGTCGCGACCGCCTGCCAGGCTGCATCGTGGCAAGCGCGAGCAGCAAGAAACTTGGCGGCATTGGCCTCAGCTCCGCAAGGCACGCCGCTGTCATAAAGCCGGGCAGCCTTTTCGACCATCAACCAGGCACTTTCGAGGAACATCCACTTTTCGGCGAGCGGGTGCTGGATGCCTTGGTTCATTCCGATCGGCCGGTCGAATACCACCCGGTCCTTGGCGTACTGGGTCGCGCGGCGCAGCGCATCGCGCCCGATCCCGATCGCTTCGGCGCCGATTAAGACGCGTTCTGGGTTGAGGCTATGCAGGATGTAGCCGAAACCTTTGCCCTCTTCTCCGATCCTGTCCTCGTCAGGAATGAACAGCCCATCGATAAATATCGCGTTCGAATCAACCGCCTTGCGGCCCATCTTGGGGATCAGGTGAACGTCGATCTTGCTGCGATCGAGGTCAGTGTAGAAAATCGTGATCCCGTCAGTCGGCCGGGCGCAGTCCTCGTACTTGGTTGTCCGGGTCAGCAGCATGATCTTGTTCGCGACCTGTGCGGTTGAGGTCCAGACCTTCTGCCCATTGACCACATAGCCGCCGGGGACTTTTTCAGCGAAGGTCTTGATCCGGGTGGTGTTGAGACCGGCGTCGGGTTCAGTGAAACCGAAACAGCATTGGTCTTCGCCCGACACCAGGCGCGGAACCCAGCGCGCCTTCTGCTCGTTGGTTCCTTTGACCACGATCGGGTGCGGACCAAACAGGTTGATGTGGATAGTCGATGCCGCCGCGAAGCCGCCGCCGCAGGCCGCCACCTCGTTCATCATCGTCATCGCTTCAGTCACGCCGAGACCCGAGCCGCCGAATTCCTCTGGCATGGTGATGCCCAGCCAGCCGCCATCGGCCATCGCGCGGTGGAATTCGCGCGGGAACTTGCCGTCGTCATCGCGCGCCAGCCAATACTCGTCGCCAAATGGCGCGCAGACAGCGCGCACGCCCTCGCGAATGGCCAGCAGGTCGTCTTCGGTGGGAAGCGGACGGGTCGCTGTCATGCCTGGTCTCCTGCGGCTGCCAGCGTCTTGTGCGCGGCCTTGAGGTGGGGAATGTCGTACATTTTGCCGTCGATCCCAATCGTACCAAGCTCTGGTTGCGCGGCGAAGGCGGCGACTATCTTGAGGGCTTCGGCGACGTCTTGCTCGGACGGAGAGAAGCAGCGGTTGATCGTTTCGACCTGATCGGGGTGGATCGCGATCCGGCCCAGGAACCCGTCGCGGCGGGCGCGGCGGCAGTCCGCTTCAAGCCCGGGGATATCGCGGAATTCGGCGTAGAGTGTGTCGATCGGGAGAACTTCGGCTGCGGCTGCGGCGAACAGGCAGAGCGAGCGGGCGACCTGATAGGGAAAGGTCCAGCTGCCATCGGCTTCCTTGTTGGCCGTTGCGCCGATCGCGGCGGCCAGGTCCTCCGCACCCCAAGTCAGCCCGACCAACCGGGGGTGAGGCGGCGCATAGCTGCCCAGTGCGAACATCGCCGCCGGGGTTTCCGTCGCCACGACCATGATTTTGACGCTCCCCGGCGCCATGCCCGCCGCCAGCTCGAGTTGATCGATCTTTGCCGCGATCGTCGCCACATCGTGCGCGCCGTTGGCTTTAGGCACCAGAATTCCGGCCAGTCCCGGTCGCACCACTGCGGCCAGGTCGGTGTCAGTCAGCCCGGTGTCGAGCGGATTGACCCGCACGAACAGCTGCGCCGAAATCGCGGCCGCTTGATCGAGCCAAGTGCTGACCAAGGCGCGCGCAGCGTCCTTTTGCGATGGGGCCACCGCATCCTCGAGATCGAGGATCAGCACATCCGCGCCGCTCTCCCGACCACGCGTGAATTTTCGGTCACTGTCTCCGGGGACGAACAGCAGCGAGCGCATTCTCATGCCGGCCGCTTCATCATCAGGGCCCCGCGCAGCGTGCGGCAGATCACTTCGTCGCGCTGGTTGAGTCCGAGATGCTCGAACGTGACGATGCCCTGGGTCGGGCGCGACTTGCTCTCACGCAGTTCGACAACCCGGGTTTCGGAGCGGATCGTGTCGCCCGAAAATACCGGACCCGGAAAGGTCGTTTCGCTCATCCCGAGGTTGGCGATAGTCGTTCCGAAGGTGGTGTCCTGCACGCTCAACCCGATCACCAGGCCCAGCGTGAAGATCGAATTCATCAACGGCTTGCCGAATTCGGTCGTCGCCGCATAGGCGTGATCGATGTGCAGCGCCGCCGGATTATAGGTGAGCGAGGAGAACAGCATGTTGTCCATGTCGGTCACCGTGCGACGCACCTCGTGCGCGAAGGTCTGCCCGACCGAAAATTCCTCGAACCACAAGCCTGCCATTTGCCCTTCTCCCTCAGTCCAGTCGACCCAGGATCGCGACTGCCGCGACGCTGTTGAACGGCGATCCGCCCAGGTTGTGGGTCAAGCCGAAATCGACTTTGCCGCGTTGCCGTTCACCGGCACGGCCCTGCAACTGGTTATAGACCTCATAGGCCATCCGCAGCCCCGATGCGCCGACCGGGTGGCCGAAACACTTGAGCCCGCCATCGAGCTGGCACGGGATCGCGCCGTCCTTGTCATATCGGCCATCGAGAATGTCGCTCGGCGCTCGGCCCTCGTCCGACAGGCCAAGGTCTTCCATGATCACAAGTTCGGTGATCGAGAAGCAGTCATGGACCTCGGTCATGTCGAGTTCGGCGCGCGGATCGCGGATTCCAGCTTCGGCATAGGCGCGCGCTGCTGCGGCGCGGGTGTTGGGCACCGAAGCGCCGTCCCACTCGCCGAACTGCATTTCCCAGCCGTTGCTGGCAGAAAGCTGCACCGCTTTGATCGTCACCGGGTTGCTCCGACCGAGGCTGCGGGCGATTTCCGGGGTAGTGACGATTGCGCAGGCCGCGCCATCGGAAACGCCGCAGCAATCGAAGATGCCGAGCGGATCGGCGATCATCGGTGCGCCGAGAATCTTGTCCATCTCGATCGCGCCGCGCAAATGCGCCTTGGGCGAGTGCGCGCCGTTCTGGTGGCTCTTCCACGAGACGTGGGCCATTGCCCGCTTGAGGTCTGGGGCAGCGATGCCGTGGCGGGCAGCATAGGCCCCGGCGAGCTGCGCGAAGGTCCCCGGCGCCGAACCATATGGCATCCACAAATCGTTCTGGACGCCCTTGGTGCGCAGTGGCAGGCCGCCGTAGCCGGTATCCTTGAGCTTTTCGACCCCGATCGCCAGCGCAATATCAACCGCGCCCGAAGCCACCGCATAGGCCGCGCCGCGCAGCGCCTCGGTTCCGGTCGCGCACATGTTCTCGACCCGCGTCACCGGAACCTTGTCGAGCCGCAGGGCATGCGCGGCGGGCAGCGCCGAGTTGCCAACGTTGATATCGTCGAGCGCATTGCCGACCCAGGCCGCCTCAATCGCCTTGCGTTCGATCCCGGCGTCAGCCAGCGCCTCGGCGAAGGCTTCGACCATCAGCCCGTCTGCGCCAACGTCCCAGCGTTCGCCGAACCGGGTGCAGCCCATCCCGATGATCGCGACCTTGTCTTTGATTCCAGTGGCCATCAGGCGTCTCCCAGCTGGAGGCGGACCAGCGGCGCAGCCTTCCAGAAATAGGTGCGGAAGCCGAGCCGGGCATTCTGCGATTTGATCCGCAGCCGCATCCGCACCCGGTCGCCCACTTTAAAGCCGCCGCTTGGCCGGTCGACCATTTCCATTAAAACCCGTGCGCCATTTTCAAACTGCACGAGGCCAAAATCGAATGGCGGATCAGGCGAATAATTTAGCCGATCGGCAGTGATTGAAACTATTTTCGCCTCAAGTTCGGCAAGGCGGACATCTTCAAGCTCTTCCGGACCGTCTATCGCCGGATTGACCGGGATCGCACTCTTGGGAAACTGGACGTTGCCGGTGCTGTCGCGTCCACCGATGAAGCCGATGGTATCGCGTCCGACCCGTTCGAGCACGGTCGCCTGGGCCTTCTGCTCGAATTCGGCGCGCATGCCCCAGTCGAGGTTGACCGCGCCGGTGAGATTGAGAAAGCGCGTGAAGTCGCGGATGACTTCGCCTTGCGCCAGCAGCGCTGCCATTTCGTTCGCGCCCGGCACTGGCGACATGACTTCGAACACTAACGCATCGACCCCGCTTCCGAACCCGACCAGCAGCACTTTGTCACCAGGTTGGGCTGTGGCTAGCGCGAGTCCCAGAGCGAACATGGGATGCGCAGCGCCTAAATCTCCGGTTGTTTCGGCGAGGATTTCGCAATGATTCGGCGCTGCGCAGCGCAGGCGTTTGGCTGCAGTCTTCCAGCAATTGCCTACTGGCTCGGCGCAGGCTGCATGGGCGATTGCCTCAGGCTCGATCCCGGCAGCCTCGCAAGCTGCCTTGATCGCCGGAACCAGCAGTTTCTCCACAGCCGTATCCCTCACGAAACGCTCTTCGTAAGCATAGGGCGTGGGGTGTTCGCGTGAGGTGTAGCGATCGACGAAATCGCTGGTCAGGCTGACATGGCCAATCAGCCGGGCTGCCGGATTGGGACCGGTCCGAACCGCCGCAGCACCATCACCATAGGCAAATTGCGCAGCGCTGCCCGGTTGGGTGTCACGCCTCTCTGCGGCGGAGACAATTCCCTCCTGGCCGCAGAGCAAAGCGCCAAGCAGCGCAGAGGTTCCCGCGCGGCGGGTATTGGCGAAATCAGCGGTGCGCACGCTCGCGGGAAGGGCCAGCGCTTCGAGCAGCAAGGCGCTCTGTGCGCGGTCGGTGAAATAGGCCGAGGTAGAAGCAAAGCTGAGCGCCTGTGGCGGCGTTGCGATCAGGCCGCGCGCCGCTTCGACCGCCATCGTCACCGGATCTTCATCCCACCCGGCCACTGCGCGAAAGCCGCCGCGCGGCATGGCGAGCCCGGACCAGGCGAGTTCCTTCGCAGCCAGCTTGCGGTCGAGCCGGAGTAGCGGGAGGTATCCTCCCACTGCGGCAATGCCAATCTGCATCTCGCTCTCCAATACCATTCACGTGATTACCGACATTGCGGCAATGATTCGCATTGTCCGCCTTGACAGGGGCGCAGGCTTTCGTAAACACGTTCACTATTGATTGGCAAGCGGGTTTTCCCGACTGGGCTGATTCTGGAGGATGTATGAGCGGCTCAGGCCAAGTATTTCGCGATGATGCGCTAGCCGGCAAGGTGATTCTGGTCACCGGCGGCGGCGGGGGACTTGGCAAGGAAATTGCCCACGCGCTCGCCGCACGCAAGGCGACGGTGCACATCTGCGGCCGCCGATTGGCGCTGCTTGAGGCGACCGCAGCGGAAATTGCTGCCGCAACCGGCTCGCGCGTCGTCGCTCACGCTTGCGACATTCGTGACGCCGACGCAGTCGACGCGATGGTGGAGGAAATCTGGCAGGACGCGCCGCTGACCGGCTTGGTCAACAACGCCGCCGCCAATTTCATCACCCCGACCAAGGACTTGTCGGCGCGCGGCTTCCGCGCGGTGACATCGACCGTGATGGACGGCACCTTTCATGTCACGCTGTCTTGCGGCAAGCGCTGGATTCGCGATTCGCTGCCCGGCTCGGTGGTATCTAACTTGGTGACATGGGTCTGGACGGGCTCGGCGTTCGTAGTGCCATCGGCGATGGCCAAGACCGCGATCCACGCGATGACGATGAGCCTTGCTGCCGAATGGGGCCCCTACAACATCCGCCTCAATGCGACCGCGCCCGGGCCATTCCCGACCGAGGGCGCCTGGGACAAACTCAATCCGATCCCTGACACGACTTCTTCCGCGACAAGCACTGAAACCGTGCCAATGCGCCGGTTTGGGCGGATGCCGGAACTGACCAACTTCGTCACTTTCCTGCTGTCCGACGCCTGTGACTATCTCACCGGCCAGACCATCGCGATCGATGGCGGTCAGCATCTCGCCGGGCCGGGCACTTTTGCCGACCTGTCCAACCTGACGGCCGAGCAATGGCAAGCGGCCCGTGAAGCGATCGCCGGGTCGGTCGCCAAGGAAAAGTCCGAACGAACGACCAGCGGCGGGGAGGCATAGGGCCATGATCGAACGCAAGCTGTTCAACGCCGAACATGACATGTGGCGCGAGAGCGTCCGCCGGTTCATCGAGCAGGAAATCGTGCCGTTCCATGCCCAGTGGGAGAAAGATGGGATCGTCCCGCGTGAACTATGGCTTAAGGCGGGCGAGGCCGGGATGCTGTGCTGCACTGTGCCCGAAGAATACGGCGGGCTGGGGCTCGATTATCTGTTCGACGTGATCGTCTATGAGGAACTGTGGAAGGTTGGCGCCAGCGGACCGGGCTTCCTGATCCACACCGATCTCGTCGCAACCTACATTCTCACTGCCGGGACCGAGGAGCAGAAGCGCGAATGGCTGCCACGAATGGTCAAGGGCGAGGCGATCGGCTCGCTGGGGATGACCGAACCCCACGCCGGTAGCGACCTCAAGGCGATCCGAACCAAGGCCGAGCGCGATGGCAACGAGCATTTTGTGATCAACGGACAGAAGGTTTTCATCTCCAACGGTCAGATGTGCGATATTCTGGTGCTGGCAACCAAGACTGACAGCAGCGCAGGAGCCAAGGGTGTTACGCTGTTTCTGGTTGATACTAGCCTGCCTGGGTTCAAGCGTGGCAAGAACCTCGATAAGCTGGGGATGAAGGCGCAGGATACGTCCGAGCTGTTTTTTGATAATTTGCGCATTCCTGCCACAGCCATGCTCGCTGCCGAGGGCGAAGGCTTCAAGTTGATGATGACCAAGCTCCCGCAGGAGCGGCTGGCGCAAGCGGTGCGTTCGGCAACTGTGACCGAAACGATCATTGATATGACGGTCGAGTATACCGCTGAGCGCCGCGCCTTCGATCAGAGCATCGCCGACTTCCAGAACACTCAGTTTGTTCTCGCCGACCTTAAGGCGCGCAGTGTGATGGCACGGGTGTTTACCGACAAGTGCATCGAGCTGTTCATGGCGGGCGAACTCGATCCAGTTGATGCCGCGATGGCAAAGCTGGTGACATCAGAATTGCACTGCGAAACCGCCGACAAGTGCCTGCAATTGTTCGGTGGATGGGGCTATATGTGGGAGTATCCCATTGCCAGGGCCTACGCCGATGCGCGGATCGTCAAGATCGCAGGCGGTTCGATCGAAGTGATGAAAACGATCATCTCGCGCGAGATGTTCAAAGGGCGGCTCGGACGCGGCAAGTGAACGAGTTCACCAAATTGCTTGCAGTCACTGCCAGCGGCGATAGTCGGAAGGAACCACTTTCCGGAGTTCCGTCTGTGCAGAAAAACCTCGATGCCAATCTTCGCTTCGGCTTCCTGATCCACGATGTCTCGCGCCTGCGCCGCATCGTCGTCGACCGAGCGCTCAAGCCGCTCGGCATAACCCGCTCACAGTGGTGGGTGCTGGCGTTTCTGTCACGCCGCGACGGCATGACGCAGACTGCACTGGCCGCCGACCTCGACCTGACCAAGGTTGCGATTGGCGGGCTGATCGACCGGATGGAGACCGGCGGCTTCGTCGAGCGCCGCTCTGACGAGCGCGATGCCCGTGCCCGCCGGGTGTTCCTGACCCGCGCTGGACAAAAACTGGTCGCGACCATCCGCGAGAATGTCGACGCTGTGGAAACCGACATTCTCACCGTCGTGACCGAAGACGAACTCGATGATGCAGCGCGCGCGCTGGTCAAGATCAAGGGACGACTGCTCGAAATTGTCGGCGGTGACGCCGAAGGCGGTCAGGACAATGAGTCCTGATCGCTCCAAACACCAATGGAGGACTATGTGAAGGGATTGGCAGGAAAGGTCGCAATCGTGACCGGTGGTGGGCAGGGCATCGGCAGGGCATTGGTTCTGCGTCTGGCCGAAGAGGGCTGCAAGGTCGCAATCTTCGACCTTAGCACCGCAGCGGGTGATGAAACTGCGGCGCTGGCGGGCGATGCTACAATCAAGACCTGGCAGGTCGATGTCAGCGACTTCGCTGGTGTCGAGGCCGCGGTCGCTGCGGTCGAGGCCGAGCTTGGACCGGTCTGGGTGCTAGTCAACAATGCTGGGTGGGACAAGCCGCAGCCGTTCTTGGCAACCGACCCGGCCTTCTGGGACAAGGTGATCTCGATCAACCTGACCGGCAATCTCAATACCCATTTCGCGGTTGCCGGCCGGATGGCCCAGCGCGGCGGCGGGCGGATCATCAACATCGCTTCGGACGCGGCCAAAGTTGGCACCAGCAACGAAGCGGTCTACTCGGCCTGCAAGGGCGGCCTGATCAGCTTCACCAAGTCGATCGCTCGCGAACTGGCGCGCAAGAACGTGCTTGCCAACTGCGTCTGCCCGGGGCCGACCAATACCCCGATGATGGCCTCGGTCGTGGGCGAAGGGCCCGACGCCGAGAAGTGGAAGGACGCGATGGTTCGCGGCATTCCGCTGAAGCGGATGGGCGAACCCGAGGATTACGCCGGGATCGTCGCGCTGCTCGCCTCGGACGACGGCGCCTACATCACCGGCCAGGCGATTTCGGTCTCCGGCGGCATGAACATGATTTGAGCCAGTCCGGCTCCCCAAAAACTCAATTCAAGGAAACACATCATGTCTCAGCAATTTGAGGACATCCTCTACGAAGTGCGCGGCCGCGCGGCCTGGGTGATCATCAACCGCCCGCAGCTTTACAACGCGTTTCGCGCGCAGACGATTGAGGAACTGATCGCCGCGTTCAAGCTTGCCGCCGATGATCGCGGCGTCTCCAGCGTGGTGCTGACCGGCGCGGGCGACAAGGCCTTCTGCACTGGCGGTGACCAGAGCGCGAAGGACGGGCAATACGACGGCCGCGGGATCGTTGGCCTGCCAATCGACGAATTCCAGTCGATCATCCGCGACATACCCAAGCCGGTAATCGCGCGGGTCAACGGCTTCGCAATCGGCGGCGGCAACGTCTTCGCGACGCTGTGTGATCTTACCATTGCCGCAGACACCGCCAAGTTCGGCCAGGTTGGACCCAAGGTCGGCTCGGTCGACGGCGGCTGGGGCACGGCGCTGCTTGCTCGCCACATCGGCGACAAGAAGGCGCGCGAAATGTGGTTCCTCAACGAGCAGTACACCGCGCAACAGGCGCTCGAGATGGGCCTCGTCAACAAGGTCGTCCCTGGCGCAGAACTCGACGAAGCCGTCAACGCCTGGACCCAAACACTGGGCGAGCGTTCACCGACCGCGCTGGCGCTCGCCAAGCGTTCGTTCAACGCCGACAGCGATAACATTCGCGGCATTTCGATGCTCTCATTGAATGCGGTCAAGCTATACTACGATTCCGAAGAGTCGAAGGAAGGCATGCGCGCCTTCCACGAACGCCGGACCCCTGATTTCCATGCGTTCGTGAAGTAAGCGGCGGCGGGGTGGAGTCATGACTGCGTCCCCGCGCTTGCTGCGATTCGGCGAGCTGGCGTCGGTCCTGCCGCCGGATGGCATGACGCTGGTCTCATCGTGCTCAGCCGAGTCCGACTTGCTTGCGGACGAAGTCGCCGCAGCCGGGACGGCGCTGGGCGCGATGGACTTTGCCGGAATATTCGTGCCGGGGCTTAACCGCCAAGATTGGCAAGCAGGACCGGCCTCACGGGTCACGACATTCTTCCAGACCCTGGAGCTGCGCGCGCGCGGTGCGGCGGCACGGTTCTTGCCGCTGTGTTACGAAGACATGCTAAGCTTTATCCGGAACGAACGCCCGCGCGCGGCGCTGTTCATGTGTTCACCGCCCGATGATGCGGGGAACTGCAGCTTTGGCACCGAGGTCGCCCTGATCGCCGCTCTGTGGCGCGAAATCCCGGTGCGGATCGCGCACATCAACCCGGCGATGCCACGCACGCCTGGCGATCCGGGCGTTCCATTCGCGGAGCTGACGGCCTGGTTCGAGAGAGACCAGACCCTGCGCGGGAAGGCGAAGGCATCTCCCGATCCAGTCAGCGCCAATATTGCTGCCCATGTCGCGGCGCTCATCCCCGATGGAGCAACGCTCCAGACCGGCTTGGGCAAAGTTCCCGATGCAGTCCTAGGGGCATTGGCAAATCACCGCAATCTCAGGCTTCACACCGGCCTTGCCGGCGATGGCGCGCTGACACTGGTCCGTTCGGGTGCGATGGCGCCGGGTACTTCGGCGCTGGTCGGGGTCGCGATTGGCAGTCCGGAGCTTTATGCCGGGCTGGACAATCAGCACTTTCAGTTTCGCCCAGTCACTGTCACCCACGATCCAGCGACGCTGGCGACAGCCGAGCGACTCGTCACCATCAACTCGGCGATGGAGATCGATCTGTTCGGGCAGATTTATTCTGAAGCCTCATCGCGTGGTTTCCAGTCAGGCCCGGGCGGGGCGAGCGATTATGCCCGCGGTGCTCGCGCCAGCGCGGGTGGACTGAGGATAGTTGCGCTGCCGTCAGCTGCCGGTTCAGCCTCTCGTATCGTCGCGCCGGGGCAAGGCCATGGACCAGTCTCGCTTTCAAGGTTCGATGTCGACGTAATCGTCACCGAACACGGCGCTGCCGACTTGCGGGGCAAGACCTATGCCGAGCGCGCCGCCGCGCTGATCGCGATTGCAGCGCCCGATCACCGCGAGGCGCTCGAACGCGGCTGGAGCGCAGTCGCAGCCCAAATCTGACAGGAGAAAGCCCATGGCTTCGAACAAGGTCATCATTAGCTGTGCGATCACCGGGTCGATCCACACCCCTTCGATGTCTCCGCATCTGCCGGTCACAGCGGAAGAGATTGCGACCAGCGCATTGGGTGCGGCGGAGGCCGGGGCGGCGATCGTCCACCTTCATGCGCGCAATCCGGTCGATGGCCGGCCTGACCAAACGCCCGAAGCGTTTGAGCCGTTCCTGCGTGTCATCAAGCAAAGCAGCGACGTGGTGATCAACCTCACCACTGGCGGCTCGCCCTATATGCCAGTTGAGGAGCGGGTGCTGCCCGCCGCGCACTGGAAGCCCGAGGTCGCCAGCCTCAACATGGGTTCGATGAACTTCGGCCTGTTCCCGATGCTCAAGCGCTACAAGGACTTCAAGTACGACTGGGAGCAGCCGATGCTTGAAGCCTCGCACGATCTGGTGTTCCGCAACAGCTTCAAGGACATCCGCTATGCTCTGGAAACCTTGAACGCGACCGGCGCGCGCTATGAGTTCGAATGTTACGACACCAGCCACCTCTACAACCTGCATTACTTCTGGAGCGAAGGGCTGGTGAAGGCACCGCTGTTCATCCAGACCTGCTTCGGGCTGCTCGGCGGGATCGGCGCGCACCCTGACGATGTGATGCACATGAAGCGCACCGCCGATCGGCTGTTTGGCGACAACTATCGCTGGTCTGTACTGGCTGCCGGCCAAGCCCAGATGAAGGTCGCGGCGATGGCGGCGAGCATGGGCGGGCATGTCCGCGTCGGACTTGAGGATTCGCTCTGGCTGGGCCGGGGGGAACTTGCACCCTGCAATGCTGCGCAGGTCACGCGGGTGCGCCAGATCATCGAAGGTCTGGGCCTTGAAGTGGCGAGCCCGCTGGAGGCCCGCGCGATCCTCGAGCTCAAGGGCGGCGATGCCGTCGGCTTCTGACGCCTTGCTGCCCCTGGCCGACATTTTCGCGCGCATCGACCCGCAGCGCGAGGCGATCATCCATGGCGATGAGCGTTGGAGCTTTGGCGACCTTGATCGCCGCAGCGCTGAGCTGGCGACGTGGCTGGATCAGCGCGGGGCAGGGCCGGACGATCTGGTCGCGTTTGCTCTGCCCAACGGGCCGCAATTCCTGGCGTTGACCTTTGCGATCTATCGCTGTGGGGCGACTCCCGCGCCGCTATCTCCCAAGTTGCCGGATACTGAACGGGCGGCCATTCTTGCGACGATGCAGCCGCGTTGCTTTGTCACTGCGGACGATCTGACCGCGCCGGACTCAATCGAAACTCAGCCGCTCGCAGCGCTGCATATCGCGGCTTCGTGGAAAGCCTGCACCAGCGGCGGAAGTACCGGTCGGCCCAAGGTGATTGTCGATGGCCGCGCGGCTGGCTTCGCACGGGATACGGATTTCATCGCCATCCCGCGCAATAGCTGTGTGCTGGTGCCGGGGCCGCTTTATCACAACGCGCCGTTCAGCGCGGCGGTGTTTGCGCTGTGGAAGGGCAACACCGTCGTCACGATGCCGCGCTTCGATGCACTGGAGGCGCTCTCACTGATTGCGACCGAGCGGATCGAATGGGCCTTGATGGTGCCGACCATGATGCACCGGATCATGGCTTTGCCCGCAGAAGTGCGCGATTGCCTTGATTTCTCCTGCTGGAAGAGCGTGGTTCACACCGCCGCACCGATGGCACCGTGGCTAAAGCAGACCTGGATCGACTGGCTCGGGCCGGACCACATCTGGGAAGTTTACGGGGCCACCGAAGGGCTGGTGCGGTGCTGGATCGGCGGGCGCGAATGGCTCGAACGGCCGGGCTCGGTCGGGCGGCCGCTCGGCGGCGCGCGGCTGCGGATCACTGGACCGGATGGCGCAGAACTTTCAGCGGGCGAGCAGGGTGAAGTCTATGCCATGCCAGCGCCAGGCCCGGGCGCCAGCTATCGTTACATCGGTGCCAAACGCCGCAGCATTGCGGATGGCTGGGAAAGCGTCGGCGATATTGGTTGGGTTGATGCCGAGGGCTACCTCTACCTTGCCGATCGCAAGGACGACCTAATCATCTCGGGTGGAGTCAACATCTGGCCTGCCGAAGTCGAAGCCGCGCTGCTGGCGCATCCCGACGTTGCCAGTTGCGCGGTCTATGGCCTGCCTGACCCCGATCTAGGTATGCAGGTCCATGCCGTGCTTGAAGCACCTGCCGAGCTGACGCTCGAACGGCTGGGAGCCTTTCTTAGCCAGCATCTCGCCCGCTCCAAGCATCCACGTTCGCTCACCCATACTACCCAGCCTGTGCGCGATGACGCGGGCAAGTTCCGCAAGCCGCGGTTCAAGGAGACAGCATGACCAATCCGTTGCCCGAACTGACCCAGTTCCGTGTGGAACCGCAGGAAAATGGGCTGATCCACTTCGTGTTCGACTGCCCCGATCGATCGATGAACGTGTTTTCGAACAAGGCGATCCACGAATTGGGGGCCTTCGCCGAATGGCTGCACCGCAGCGATGTGCGCGGCGTGGTCGTCCGGTCGGGCAAGGCATCGGGCTTTTGCGCCGGTGCCGACCTGACTGAACTGGGCGTGGCCTATGACATGATCGTCGCCGCGCCCAAGGCCGACCGGTTCGATATTGCTTTCGACCATTTCTTCCCGCTCAGCCATGCAATCCGGCGGCTCGAGACGGCGGGCAAGCCGGTCGCCGCTGCGATCGCTGGCGTTGCACTGGGGGGCGGGTGTGAATTGACGCTCGGTTGCCACTACCGGGTCGTCACCAATTCGCCGCGCGCCTTGCTCGGATTGCCAGAATGCGCGGTCGGACTTTTGCCTGGTGCCGGCGGCACCCAACGGATGCCAAGGCTGGTCGGGGTCGAGCTCGGACTTGAAGTGCTGTTGCTTGGCCGTAACCTTGGTGGGCAGGCTGCGGTCGGTGCGGGGCTGATCGATGCCGTGGTGGAGGAAGGGCGGGAGGTTGCCGCTGCCGAGGCTTGGCTGCTGTCGCCTGCGGCAAGTGCCGTTCAGCCTTGGGATCGCCCCGGTGAGTCTCCTCCCGGCCACTCAATCTACGCGGCGATCATCGCGGCAAACCGCGCGCGCGAAATCGCGCGCATGCTCGGGCACGAGCCTGCGCCCCTCGCAATTCTCGACTGCGTCGAACTGGGCCTAATGCAGCCGATTGACGGTGCGATCCGCTCGGAAATGGCGGTCTTCGCCCGGCTCATCCAGCGACCCGAACCCCGCAATATGATCCGCACCATGTTCCTCGGCAAACAGGCTACCGACAAGGCACGCCGCAAGGGCGGAATCGATGCCGAAGTGGAAGTCGAGCTGGCCCACGCAGTTGCCGCCATTGAGGCAGCTGTAGCGGAGGAGCCTGCGCTGCAAATGGCAGGGTTCTTGGGCGGAATGGGCGTTACCGCGCCGGTTCAATCGGGTGCTGGCGAGCACTACTGGTTCAGATCCCAACCCGCGCTGCGCGCGGCGATCGGAGCGATGGCAGCACAACTTGCTCCGCGCGTCGCGAATTTCCCCGAAGACCGGTTGCTACAGCTTGACCACTTGGTCTGCGCACAAGGTACGATCCCTGCCTATCTCGGTGGACTGTCCGGCTTGCTTGCTGCCGGAAAGTTATGAAAATCCCCGTTGAGCGATCCAACTGCCACAAGAATCAGTGCTTTGTCGTTCGGGGATATTGTGATGGTGTCCCCGGACGTGGTGTAGCTTGGGGTTGAAGTGGTCACCGTGATTTCCGGATAGGTTTGGGTTGCGAGACTTGAACCTGAAGGAAGGAATCACGATGACCGATCCCATAGCGATGAATGGGTCGTCCAGCGCGCCCGCAACATGACCCTTGAAACCATGGCGCCGCTCAGCGACAATCTCCTCATCGGGCACTCAGCAGTTCCGGGAGCATGACCAGCCCGAGCTGGCGCCGGAAAACATGGGGCTACCCGCAAACTACACCACGTCGTGGGACACCATCGATCAACCCACCGTTAATCTGATCCATATCCGGCGGCCTTGAAGTCATTCTAACATTCGCGCGGGTGGAACATGCGGCAGATGGCGCTGAGCGCTCCGATCATCGCGTGAGGCCCGCGGGTTCCTACATGTTAGGGTTTCGCAATCAAGTAACTGAGGTTATTCGATAACATCTCTAATTTCAAAGTGACAGATCGAATTTTTTCTCCAGCTCCGGCAGTTTCAGGACCTTGCTCGCGTCCGCCTTGCGCTCGGCCTGCACCTGCTGCTCCTTGCCGGGTTTCAGCTCATTGAACACTTCCCGCGCATTGGCGACCTCGCCGCGATGGTGGCCGATCGAGAGGGCGAGGTCGTCCTTGCTATCCACATGCAGCCCGATGTGTTCGCGGGCGCGCGAGGTGAGGACGTAGAACAGGCTGGCGCTATTGAGCTGGCGGTCGTGGCTCGACATGACGGTGATCGCGCGATCGACGGTCATGCCTTGCGCGCGGTGCATGTTGAGCGCGAGGCCGTGGGCGAGCGACTGGCGCAGCGGATTGCCGGGGGCGAGGGTGCGGGTGGCAGTCGTGTCCGTCAGCGTTATTGCGCCGCCCTGGATCCGAGTGACCTCGACCGGACTGCCGTTGGCGATGCCGAGCTGGCGGTCGTTGGTTGTCCAGATCAGCCGGTCACCTGTGCGGACTTCGATCTGCGATGGCACCGACAGGCTGGCCCTGGTCGCGCCAGGATTGAGTTTGGCGGGATCGAAGCGGCGGATGGCGCCATCCCGGCTGAGCAGCACTTCGCCCTTTTTGGCATCGACCGATTCCACCCGGTAGGCGCCGCGCTCCAGGCCGAGCTTCGATTGCTGCTGATACAAGGTGAGCCGCTGGCCAGGCGCATAGTTCCCGATCTGGCGGATTTGTTCGCGGCTGAGGTTGAGATTCTCGTAAGTTCGCAGCGTCAGGCCTTCCTTACCGAGTGCGCCTTCGGCGATCAGCCCCTTGCGGACATGATCGAGCACCTGGGTGCGCAAGGCATGGCCCGATGTCAGGATCGCGGTGCGACTACGCTCCTCGGGCGGCAGCGCCAGCCAGGCCTTGGCTCCGGACAGTGCCGGATCGCCCGACTCCGCTACCCTGCCGCCCAGCGCTTCGAGCGCGCGGCCGGTTTTGCCGAGCCGGGCGGCGGCCACCGCCTCGCGCATTTGCGGATCGAGCTGGCGGCGGTTTTCCGATAGGCGGGCAATGGGCGCGCCTTCGATCTGGAGCATGGCGAAGGGGCGACCGGCTTCGGGGGAGGCGATCTGCTTGACGTCGCCGACCAGCACCAGCTTGGCGATCCCGGCATGGTCGGCGATCTGCATCAAGCCCAGCACTTGGCGGTGCGACAGCATCGACGCCTCGTCGACCAGCAGCACCTTGCCGCCGAGCTGCTGGCGCGCGATCTGCGCGGCATAGACATTGGGCTTGCCGGTCAGCTGGGCATGGCGGACCAGGAACCCGGCAACCGTCCCGGCCTCCAGCCCTGCGCCGTCGCGCAATTCGTTGGCGAGTTTGTGCTGGGGTGCAAGCGCGAGAATGTCATGGCCGCGCCCGGCCAGCACGTCTTTGACCAGCGCGAACAGCGTGGTCTTGCCGCTGCCGGCATCGCCTTGGACCAGTTGGTAGCGATCGAGCCCGGAGAAAATGGCGAGCGCCGCTTCGCGCTGCTCAGCTGACAATTTTATGCCGCGCGCGTCCGCAGTCGCCTCAAGCGACCTGCTGGCCTCCTTTGCTGCAACCAGAACTTGCGCATCGTTTCTGGCCATCTCCATGCGCGCGACGATCTCGCCTTCGGTTCGCAGCACATCGCGCGTCGTCATGCGCGGCAGGCCATCATGATCCTTCTGGATAATGACCCGCTGATCGACCAGCTTGCCGATGCGCTGCTCGATCTCGCCAACCCGGGCGCCGTGGGCGGAGAAGTTGAGCGCCTCGCGCAGCAGCTCGCGCGGCGCGAAGGTCGCCTGCCGCTCGGTCAGATGACGCACCCCGGCGGCGACAACATAGGCGGCGGCAAGCGTTGCGCCGCGCGGCGGTTCGGGCGGATGGCCCATCAGCGGCTCGGGCCTGGGGCCGAAGGCGTGGGTGATGCGCTCAACCAGCTCGCGGCCCCATTCGTGAACCCTTGCGACAATCCCGCGCGGGGCGCTGGCTTGCATGGCTTTCTCGACAACGCCGTCGAGGTTCAGCCCGCGTTCCTGGGCGAGGGCCTGCCAGACCTCGGCAAGCCGGTCCGGCTCGATCTCGGTCTTGCCCTCGCGGGTGCGCTCGGCGACGGCGCGCATACCCTGCGGCGAACCGATCTCAAGCTTGTCGGCCATGGCGAGAATGTCGCCTCTGCGGGTGCTCCATTGCTCGATGGTCGCCCGGTCGATCCCGGCGATCTCGAAGCTGCCGTGCTTGCCGGTCATGACGATGCCGTAGCCGAGCTTCTCGAGCGCGGCGCGCAGTTCGGCATGATAGACCGCGCCGATCAGCGTGTTCTCCTGGTAGAGCGCGTCGTTGCGCAGCGCCCGCCATTGCCCGTCGGGCCGCTGGGTCGCATTGGCGATCACAGCGTGGACGTGGAGCTGGGGATCGTGCGCGCGGCTGAGGTCGTGCGGGAACAGGGCGTAGATCAGATTGCCGGTTTCCAGCGTCGTGTGTCCGTTCGCCCCTTGTCGGGCAAGCGCAAGGCGACTCTCGGCCCACTGCATGGTATTGCGCGCCGCCGCGACATGGGCAGCCACCACGCGCTGATCGCCGCCGAGCAGTCCGACCAACGACACCGATTTGGGCGCGCTGAAGGTCAGGTCGAGACCCGCGCGGTGCTCGCCGCCGCCGCCCGAGATGGTCGCGCCATTGGGCAGCTTGCCGTCGAGCACGGCTTCGAACTGTGCGGCATCGACCGGCCCTTCCAGTCCCAGCCGCGCCGCCCCTTTGCCGCCCCATTCGGAGAGCTCTGCGGCTTTGTCCGCAGTGTAATAGTTGTCGGCGGCGTAATAGGCTGCGGCACCCGAAGCCGACCCGACGCTGGCGATGCTGACGACCATGATGCGCTCACTGTTTGGCCACAAGTGGCGAGACAATGAGCTTGCAGGTTATGGGCTGGGCCCGGGCACGCTTGGCACGAGCGACGCAGGTCTCGAAGCCGTCGCGGAATGGTTCGAATTTGAGCAGCGCGGCGGTTTCGTTCATCAGCGCGGTGTGCAGTTCGCTGCCATCGCCAGCGAGCAGCAGCGCGGACTGCCAGCGTGTCTTTCCGCCCGCCAATCCGGTCGCAAGGCTGCGTCCGATTCCGGTTCCGGATGCAGCCCAGAGCAGCAGGCTCAGGGCGACTACTCCCGCGCCGAATGCGCCGCCCAGCCAGCGCCTGTCGCCGCGCTCCTTGGCGAGCTGGGCGCGCCAGTGGGCGTTGTTGCCAGCGACATCCTGGCGCCAGTTCTCGCTGGCTTGGGATATCCGCTTCTCATTGGCTTCAGCGCCGTGCCTGACCAGCCGTTCAAGCTCGGTGAAGCGCAAAGCCGAGGGCTGGATCGCGCCCAGCAACTTCCTGGATTGTGCTTCCAATGCGGATCGGATCTCATCGATCAGCGGCAGGGCTTCGGACCCGGATCCGTCGAAGCCGTTGGCGGTCGAAGCGATCCCGCCCGCCAAGCCGGCCGCGGAACCTGATTGGCCATCGACAAAGGCGCGGAACAGCAGCGCCGCCTGGTCGCCCATGCACATGCCACGTTCGAGGCACACGGTCTTGTAGCGTTCGCGCAGATCGGCGGGGACCGCGACGCGAATGAAGGCTTGGTCGCTCATGTCAGATCTCCATCGCAGGCGGCACGGTCGTCGCTGCCGCCAACGAGGCAGCGCGCGAGCCGCTCGGTTTCCGCGCGCAGGCAGGACAGCTCCCGGGCAATCGTTTCGGGGGTGAGCGAGGGTGCGGACAGCACAGCGGCAATGGCCCGAGCGGCGAAGCTGCTGCGGCTGAAGCCAGCCATGGCTGCACGCCGTTCAAGCTGCACAAGCTGGGCGCGGGGCAGGTAAACGGTCAAAGGAACGAGGGTCATCGGGATCCTCCTGGGCGGCAAATCGAGGGGAGACACTGGGCCGCCCAGTGCGGGCTGTGCGACGCGGCGGCAGGCGCGGACTTGCGAGCGACTTCACACTGTGTCGCGATGTCCGACATCCATGGCAGGTGGCTTCGGCCACACTGGTGGCGCGCTGGAAGCGGCTGAAAGGTATAGAGAAAAGCGCCATTCCCTTGAATGGGTTCGGTGTGTTTACTCTCTCCCCTTCGTCGGCCCAGAAAACGCCCTCGTTTATCTATCCGGGGTTTTGAGCCAAACCATCCGGTTGGTTCCTGGAATATGGGTGCGGATAGGGCGTTCTGCCGACGCGACGCAGGCGCAGAACGGCTGGTCTTGCTTCGAACAGGCAATGACCAATTGGTCATGTCGAGGGTGTCCTTGTTCAGAGAAATGGAAGCAGGCAGCGTTGGCGGACTCGGCGCCGGACGATGCCGTCAGAGATCGCTTTGCCGGGCGTCGCCATCGACCAGTCGATTGATCGAGGCTGTCGTCAGCAGCGTCCGCCTCCCGATCTTGATCGCCTCGAGTTTTCCAGACTTGAGCAGTCCGTAAATGGAGGATCGGCCGACCCCCAAAGCCCTGGCGGCGCCGTTCACCGAGATTGCAAGAGGGTCCATGTGCGTCTCCTTGTTCGCCGAATAGCGGCGTGAGACGCTTCTGGTTGCACAGGTCCGGATTCGTGTCGCTCGGTAACCCGAAGGGTGCAGATGGCCGCCATTGGCGGCAAAGTTCGCTAATCCAATTTGTCCCGAAATCCTGGAAATCCGCCAAAGTGCGAAAATCCGATGCCGTTCAACTCTTCGTTTGGACGCGATTTTTTTCGATCGCGGCAAGGATTCGCTTGGCGAACCGGCGCAATTCGGTCTCCTCGGGGACCGGGATGGCGTTGTCGTGTTCATCCGCGGGATCGCACAGCGCGCGGATCAGTCCCATGACGCGCGACTCGGCCCCATGTTTGGCGGGATCGATGCCGCTGATGTCCGGGTGTTCGAGCAAGGCAAGAACGATGCCGGCATAGTCATATTGCTGCGGCCGGCCCCCGCTGCGTGGCTTGACCTTGAGTGCGGCAATGATCTCCTCGGGTTCGGCCTCGATCCGGATTTCACGAAAGAGCCACAGGCCATTTGGCGGCATGACCATTGCCCGGGCGGCAGCATCTTCCGACAGCAAAAGCGCGCGCAACGCTCCGGCAAAATGGTGTCGGTTGAGATAATGCTTCACACCGTTGCGGGTGCGGTAATAGGCATTCGGAGAGGTCCGGCGCGCGAGGTAGGCGAAGAGCTTCTCGAGCGTATCGATGGTGGCCTTGCTGCCCTCGAAATAGATCGCTGGTCGCGACGTTCGCAAGGCCCCAAAGCCATACTGACAGTGCCGCCACCAAGCCAGGCAACCGATCACGATAGCCAATAGTGGCGCGATGACCGCAAGCGGACGGAGACCCGGATCGCTGCCGCCAACTGCAACGGCGAGCCACGCCAAGAAGCCCGCCAACGAAAGCAGCGACGAGACGCCAAACAGCCAAGCGACAACGAGGAATTTCCAGCGAACCACCCTGTCGATTGCGGCGGCGATCTTGTCGATCTCGGCGAGTGCCTCCTCTTCCAATTCCTTGGAAGCGAGCAGGCGTGCAGCAATGCGCTGGAGCGAGCGGTGGGTGTCGCTCTCTCTCCGGATTTCGCCTATGCGGCGAGGCGGCTGCTCGTCTCGCATTGACCCTCTCCCTTGCGCAGTTCGTCGAGATAGTCGCTCCACCATTGCGCCATTTGCACCCGCTCCTGCCAGTAGGCGGACTGGTTGTATATCCGCCGAACGCTTCCCGCCACCATATGCGCGAGCGCCCGCTCGATCGCGTCGGGGTTCCATTTTCCGGACTCGTTCAAGAGCGAGGAAGCGGTCGTGCGAAAACCGTGCGCGGTCATCTCGTCCTTGAGATAGCCCATTCTCCGTAACGCGGCGTTCACCGTGTTCTCGCTGATCGACCGCGCCCGCGTCCTCACCGACGGAAAAACATACCGGCCATTGCCACTAAGCTCGCGCATGCTGACAAGCATTTCCTGCGCCTGTCGCGATAACGGCACGGCGTGAGGCTGGCGCATCTTCATCTTATCAGCCGGAAGTGTCCAGACAGCCTTGCCAAAGTCGATCTCGGCCCATTCCATTTGTCTGAGCTCACCTGGGCGCTGAAACAGATGCGGGGTTAAACGAAGCGCGTGCATCACCGAAGGATCGCCCTCGTAGTCCTCGATTGCACGAAGCAGCGCACCGAATTTCCGGGCATCGGTGATCGATGCGAAATGCTTGACCTTGGGCTGTACCAGCGCGCCTAGCAACATCTGAGCCGGATCGCGTTCGGCACGCGCCGTGGCTGCGGCGTAGCGGAATACCCGGCTCGCGAACGCACGGAGCTGCTTTGCCGTCTCTAGCCTGCCGCGCCGTTCCTGGCGCTTCAACTCGTGCAGCAGTTCGGCAGGGGTGATGTCGGTTACCGGCCTTCGCCCGAACTCGGGGCCAAGCAGCCGCAAGAGCCACCTGTGCTTCTCCAGGGTTCGCGGCGAAACGCCTTCCCTTTCGCGTTTGGCGGTCAATTCCTCAGCTATGGCTGCAAAGCTGTTCGCTGCCCGCGTGCTCGCTTCGATCCGGGCTTGCCGTTTGGCCGCGCTGGGATCGACCGAGTCCGCCAATTGGCCGCGTGCCATGTCCCTCGCTTCGCGCGCTTGAGCAAGCGTAACCTCAGGATATGATCCGAGCGCCAGCTTCCGCTCGACCCCGTGCAACCGGTATTTGACCCGCCACAGTTTGCTACCGCTTGGATTGACCAGCAGATAGAGTCCGCCCGAATCCGCAACCTTGTAGGGCTTGTCTTTGGCTTTGGCGTTGCGGATAGCTGTGTCGGTGAGTGCCATGTGGGGGCCTCGAAAAATCGGCATCGATGGAAGGCCCCCAGTTGTGCCCCCAAATTGCGCGGCTATCCGCAATCAGGGGCGACCACCAGTAGCCGGTGAATGGCCAAAACTAGCTGATTTTAAGAGATAATTCAACCGCCAACAAACGCTGGAAGACGGGAATCTGGAGCGGGCGAAGGGATTCGAACCCTCGACCCCAACCTTGGCAAGGTTGTGCTCTACCCCTGAGCTACGCCCGCTCGGAACGACCTGAGCCCTGTGCCGAAGATGGCGGCGGGCCGGGGAGAGGCGCGCGGTTAGCACCCACCCCGCCCGTTGCCAAGGAGAAAAGTGTGGGGCAAGGGGCAGCGCGGTTTCTCCCTTCACAAATGCGCACAAAGGCCCACATTGGGCGCAAAGCGGCACTCACACGGAGCACACACTTGGCAAGCCTTGGCCTCAATCTCGACGAACAAAAAGCGGTCGATCGCTTCCGCAAGGATGTGGTCGAACCCTCGATGACCAGCCTCGTGATCCTCGACTTCTGGGCCGAATGGTGCGGGCCGTGCAAGGCGCTGACCCCGCTGCTGGAGAAGGTCGCGGCCGATTATGCGGACAAGGGTGTGGTCCTGGCCAAGGTCAATGTCGATGAGGAGCAGTTCATCGCCGCGCAGTTTCAGGTGCGCTCGATCCCAACGGTCTATGCGCTGTTCCAGGGCCAGCCGGTGGCCGACCTGACCCAGGCCCGCACCGAATTGCAGCTGACCGGCATGCTCGATCAATTGCTCGCCAAGCTGCCGATCACCGGCGGGGCAGCGCCGGCGCAGGATGTCGCCCCGCTGCTGGCGATGGCCGAAGAGGTGCTGGGCGAAGGCGACGGGGAACGCGCCGCGTCGATCTTTGCCCAGATCGCCGAGATCGCGCCCGACAATGGCAGCGGCGCATGGCGGGCTGATCCGCGCGCTGTCCGTTGCCGGCGAACTTGACGAGGCGGATGCGGTGCTGGCCGCGCTGCCTGCCGAGCTGGCCGCCGATGCCGATATCGCCCGCGCCCGCATTGCGCTGGAACTGGCGCGCGACAAGCCGGAGGCCTCTGAGCTGGCCGCGCTGCAGGCCGCAGCCGATCCGGCCGATCCTGGGGCTCAGCTGGCCTATGCCAATGCAGCCTTCGCGGCGGGGCAGCGCGATGCCGCGGCCGATACCTTGCTGGCCATGATCGCCGCCGACCGCGAATGGAACGAGGGCGCGGCGCGGGCCAAGCTGCTGCAGATCTTCGAGGCGGTTGGGCTGGAAGACCCGTGGGTTGCGGCCACCCGGCGGCGGCTGTCGCTGATCCTGTTCGGCTGAGCGCGGCATGCGCATCTCGATCTTTCCGCTGCCCGGCGCGATCCTGTTTCCGGGGATGCAACTGCCGCTGCACATCTTCGAGCCGCGGTACCGGGCGCTGGTCAAGGACGCACTGGCCCGCGACAACCGGATCGGGCTGGTCCAGCCCAAGCAGGCGATTGAGGGTGCGCCGCTCTATTCGATCGGCTGCCTGGGCAAGATCGGCGAGGTCGAGGCGCTTGACGACGGGCGCTTCAACCTCGTGCTCGAAGGCGAGGCGCGGTTCCGGATTACCCGCGAACTCGATACCGCCACCCCGTTCCGCCAGGTCGAAGGCGAGCTGCTGACCCAGGAAGAGTACCCGGCGCTGTCGCCGGTCGAACGCGCCGGGTTCGAGCGCGAGGCGCGGCGCTTTGCCGACCGGCAGAGCTATTCGGTCGACTGGGAAGCGGTGATGCGGCTTGATGACGAGGCGCTGATCGACGGCACCAGCCAGATCGTCCCGTTCGACATCGCATCCAAGCAGGCGCTTTTGGAAGCGGCGACCTTGGCCGAGCGCTGCGAGCTGCTGGTCCAGCTGATGCAGTTCTTCGGGCGGCGCGATAGCGATGATGGGCAGGTGACGTTGCAATGAAAAGCGAGCCGCCCAACCAATCCTCGTCGCCCCTGCGAAGGCAGGGGCCTATCCAAGCCTAGCGGCTCACCGCAACGCCCATGATGTGCTCGAACAGATCGTTCCAATGCGGATTGTCGCGACATATCAGTTTCAGCTTCCACGCCCGTTTCCAGCGCTTCATCGCTTTCTCGCGCGCGATGGCATCGACGATGCGGTCAAAGTGCTCGCCGTAGACCAGCCGCGTCAGTCCATGCTTGCGGCAGAACTGCGAACCAGTTCCTTCGCGGTGCTGGCAGATGCGCGCGGGCAAATCTGCGGTCACTCCAATGTACAGCGTGCCGTGTGGTCCGTTGGTCATGATATACACCCAGCCGCCCATTGGCGCTTCATATCATGGGTTTGGTGCAAAGCGAGGGCTCGGGATAGGCCCCTGCCTGCGCAGGGGCGACGGTGGTTGGGTTGGCAGCCTGCGCGACTACCCCAGCACCACCTTCAGCGCGTCGATCACATACTGCGCCGCCAGCGCCGCCAGCAGCACGCCCAGCAGGCGGGTGATCACCGCCTCGACCCGATGGCCCAAGAGCCGCATCAGCGGGGCTGCCCCGGCGAGAGCGGCGAAAGTCAGGACCATCACCGCACCCAGCGCGGCGAGCACCGCCAGGGTTTGCTCGGTGCCTTCGGCCCGCGCGGTGAGCAGCATGACCGTGGCAATCGAGCCGGGGCCGGCGATCATCGGCATCGCCATCGGGAACACCGAGACGTCCTCGACCTCTGGGGTTGCGGCATGATCGGCGCGGACCTTTTCGGCGCGCTCCTCACGGCGCTGGGTGCGCTTCTCGAACACCATGTCGAGCGCGATCAGGAACAGCATGATCCCGCCGGCCAGCCGGAACGAGTTGAGCTCGATATGCAGTGCGCCGAGCAGGTTTTCGCCGAACAGCGCGAACACCACCAGGATGATCATGGCGATCACGCAGGCCCGCAGCGCCATGGTCACGGCCTGGCGGCTGTTGGCATCGCGGACCAGCCCGGCATAGATCGGCGCGCAGCCGGGCGGGTCGATCACCACGAACAGGGTGACGAAGGCCGAGAGGAACAGGTCGAGCAAGTCGCGCTGAAGCTACTTCGCCGCAGGCGCGGCGACCTCGATCACCTGGACCGGGGTCATCTGCCCGTCGAGCTTGAGCGACATGGTGAAGCTGCGCGCGCCATCGGCAGCGATGCGGGTTTCCCAGGTCAGGGTGCCGTCGTCGGACTTACCTGCGCGGTAGGCGGGATCGCCCAGCGCGACTCTTGCCCTTGGCGTCCTTGCGCTTCTGCTTGCCGCCGCGATAATTGGGCGGGCATTCGGCGACCTTGGCGACGATCATCTCGGGCGCATCAAGCGCCATCGGGGTCTCATCGCCCTGATCGAGCAACCACTTGTAATCGCCCTTCTTCTGACGCTGCCAGATGGTAGAGAACCAGCCAGTGGCCTTGTCGCTCTGCCAGGCGCCGCGGGTTACCGCGATCGAGCCGTCGCAGCTCGACCAGACCTGGTGCGGCTGCCATTTGACCGAGACCGGCGGGTCAGCCTTTCCGCTCAGATGGTCCTGCACCAGCACCATCTGCGGCACGAACATCACCGCATCCTTGGTAGAGGTACTGCGGAACGCGGTCCACTGGCCCTTGGCTTGCGCGGCTTGCGCAAAAGCGATCTCAGCCGCGATCGCTGCGCTGGGATTGGCAAAGCCTTCGGGCGGCTTGCGCTCACGCGAGAGCGCAGGCGAGGCAGCGAGCGCGAGCGCAAACGCCGGGAGAATCAGGTGTTTCATGGCGGCGGGGTTTACAGCGCCCCGTCGGCGAGCGCCACCCCGGCGTTGCGGTGCGCCGCGACCAGCGCATTCCTGAGCAGGACGGCGATGGTCATCGGCCCGACCCCGCCCGGTACCGGAGTGACCGCACCGGCCACTTCGAGCGCTTCGGCATAGGCGACATCGCCCACCAGGCGGCCTTTGGCTTTGCCTTCATCGGGGGGCAAACGATTGATCCCGACGTCGATCACGGTGGCACCCGGCTTGAGCCAGCTGCCCTTGACCATTTCCGGGCGGCCAACCGCTGCGACGACGATATCGGCGCGGCGGACCACTTCGGGCAGGTCCTTGGTGCGGCTGTGCGCGATCGTCACGGTGCAGCTTTCGCCAATCAGCAGCTGCGCCATCGGCTTGCCGACCAGGATCGAGCGCCCGATCACCACTGCGTCGAGCCCCGAGAGGCTGCCGAGCCGGTCCTTGAGCAGCATCAGCGAACCCAGCGGGGTGCACGGCACCAGCCCCGGCAGGCCGAGCGCGAGCCGCCCTGAACTGAGCGGGGTGAGCCCGTCGACGTCCTTGTCGGGACTGATCCGCTCGACCACCGCCTGCTCGTCAAGGTGCTTGGGCATCGGCAGCTGGACCAGGATGCCATCGACCGCGGGATCGGCGTTGAGCCGGTCGACCAGAGCCATCAGCACGTCTTGCGTGGCATCGGCGGGCAGCCGGTGCTCGAAGCTGGACATCCCGCATTCGACCGTCTGCTTGGCCTTGGAGGCGACATAGACCTGGCTGGCCGGATCCTCGCCGACCAGCACCACCGCAAGGCCGGCCTTGCGGCCCGCGGATTGTTCGAAGCTGGCGGCGTATTCGGCAACCCGCGCCCGCAGGCTTACGGCGAAGGCTTTGCCGTCGATAATCTGTGCGGTCATTGTGATCCCATGGCGATGCCGAACAGCACTTTTTGCAGCACGGTCAGGCCAATGATCAGCACCATCGGCGAAAAGTCGATCGCGCCGGTGTGCGGCATGATCCGCCGGATCGGTGAAAGCATCGGATCGAGCAACGCGTTGACCGCGCGCCAGATCGCCTCGACAAACTGGTTGCGCATGTTGACCACGTTGAAGGTGATCAGCAGGCTCAGCACGAACTGGGCGATGACCAGCATGACGATGATCGAAATCAGGTAACTCACGACGTCGACCAGGGTGTAAAGCAGCACAGGTTCCGTCCTCTTGCAGGTGGAAATGGCCCCTTACCGGCGGTTGGCGCGCGCGGCAACCAGGGGCAGCGGGATTGTCGGGCATGTAATGCAGGGTATTACCGGGCGGGAGAGTCCTTGTTGGATGGCCCGTTCGCACCCAACAAGAAGCCACTCAAAACTCCAGCGTGTGGCTTTCCACATGCCAGCGCAGGGCATCTGCGTCCGCACCCGGAACGTCATTGACCCGGCGCAGCACGACTTCGCCCTCGATCCGCTGGGGCCCGTCGATCAGCACCACCGGTGCGGTGTAATAGAGCGAGCCCGCCGCGCCTTCGCCCAGTCCCTGGCGGATCTCGAACTCGGGATTGGTCAGCCTGCCCCAATGCGCTCTGAACTGGGCGAGGTTCATGCCGGTGCCGGCGCCTCTGGCCTCCCAATAGAGGTAGGCCGCGTCCCAGTCTTTCAGGCTCATCGCCTCGGCCCAGGCCTGCAGAACCACCGTGGGATCGCTCAAAGCGGAGGGCTGCGGAACTACGCGCGGCAGCGGTGCTGGGGCGGCTTTGACCGCTGGCTTGACTGCGGGCGGCTTGGCTTCCTCGCCCGAACAGGCGCACAGCGCTGCGCTCAGCGCCAGCAAGGCAAAGGATCGATTCATTTCCTGATCAGGGTACCTGCGCCGCGCGAGGTAAAGAATTCGAGCAGCATCGCGTGCGGCACCCGTCCATCGAGCACCACCGCCGCTTCGCACCCGGCCTCGAGCGCGTGGACGCAGGTTTCCAGCTTGGGGATCATCCCGCCGCTGATCGTGCCGTCTTCTTGCAGCTTGGCGATATCCGCCGTGGTCAGGTCGCTCAGCAGTTCGCCATCCTTGCCCAGCACGCCTGCCACATCGGTCAGCAGGAACAGCCGTGCCGCCCCCAGCGCTGCTGCGATCGCCCCGGCCATGGTGTCGGCGTTGATGTTGTAGGTTTCGCCCTCGGCGCCGGGCGCGATCGGGGCGATTACCGGGATCATCCCCGCCTTATTGGCGGTCTCGATCAGGGTTATATCGACCTTGTCCGGCTCGCCGACAAAGCCGAGATCGACCGCCTGCTCGATATGGCTGTCGGGATCCTTGACCGTCCGCCGCACCTTGCTGGCGGTGACCAGCCCGCCGTCCTTGCCCGAAATTCCGATCGCCTTGCCCCCGGCAGCAGCGATCCAGCCGACCAGTTCCTTGTTGATCGCGCCCGAAAGGACCATCTCGGCAATCTCGGCGGTGGCCTTGTCGGTAACGCGCAGGCCGTCGACGAAAGTGCTCTCGACCCCCAGTTTCTTGAGCATCGCCCCGATCTGCGGGCCGCCGCCGTGGACCACCACCGGGTTGATCCCGACCGCTTTCAGCAGCACCACGTCCTCGGCAAAATCGCGCGCGGCTTTGGGATCGCCCATCGCGTGACCGCCGTACTTGACCACAAAGGTGCGTCCGGCATAGCGCTGGAGAAACGGCAGCGCCTCAACCAGGGTTTCGGCTTTGGCCAGCATGGCGGGATCTAGGGCGTGGGGCATGGTGCTGCGGGCTTTAGACAGCTTGTCCCGGAATTGAAGCTTTTTCGTCGCTTGACGCGCTTCCGCCGCCGTGTGCACTGACCGCCATGGCCGCCGCACTTTTCGCTTTTCTTGCCGCTGCGTTCGCCGGGATCGGCGCGCGCGATCAGATGCTGGTGGCCGCGCTGACCGCGCGCAACGGGCGGCGCTGGGCGGTCCTGCCGGTGGCGCTGTGCGTGGCCTGGCTCAGCACCTATGCCGCGGTCTGGGCGGCGGGACTGATCGCGGGCCAGCTCAACAGCCGCGCCGGACTGTTGCTGGCCGCGCTGGCGCTGACGCTCGCCGCGCTCGAGCTGGCGATCCTGGCGCCGCGGCCCGCGCCTGAGGAGCCGACCCGCTCGCTCGGCGCAGCGACCATCGTGCTGCTGGCAACCCAGCTGAGCGATGCCACGCGGTTCCTGATCTTTGCTATCGCGATCGCTGCCGAGGCTCCCCGGCAAGCACTGCTGGGCGGCGCGCTTGGCAGCGCGATGGTGGTCGCAGCTGGTTGGCTGGGCGGCGCGGACCTGCTCGGGCTGCGGCTGAGGCCGGTACGCCGCGTGCTTGGCGGCGTGCTGGTGCTGGTCGCGGCCTGGCTGGTCTGGCAAGTGGCGCTGTCATGAATGCCGTCAAGATTGTCGCGGATGCCAGCGATCAGGACATTGCCGCCTGGATCGGGCGCTTCCTGGGCGCCGCGCTGAAGCAGGCGCCGGGTACGATCGCCATTACCCTGCCGGGCGGTTCGACCCCGTTCCCGATCCTGGCCCGGCTGGCCGGGGGCGCGATCGACTGGAGCCGGATCGAAGTCTGGCCGGGTGACGACCGGATTGTCCCCGAGGACCATCCCGCCAGCAATGCCGGGCGAATCCGCGCCGCTCTGGAACCGCTGGGAGCCCGGATAGTGGCGCTGACGGAAGAGGCCGCGCCGCCGCGCTTCGCGCTCACCTGGCTCGGGATGGGCGGCGATGGCCACATTGCCTCGCTGTTCCCCAGCAGCGATCCCCGGCCCGACGATCCCCGGCCGGTACGCCGCCTGGTGCCCGATCCGCTGCCGCCCGAAGCGCCATTCGCGCGGCTCAGCCTGACCATCCCGGCGCTGCTCAACAGCGATGCAGTGGTCTTCGTGATCCGTGGGCGGGACAAGCGCGCGCTGTTTGAAGCGGCGCTGGCTGGTGAGCACAACCTGCCGGTGGCGCGGCTGCTGGCGGCAGCGCGCCAGCCGGTGACATGCTTCGCCTGATCCCCGCCCCGGCGCATCGCGGCGCCCTGCGCGTTGCTCACCGGCTGCGGCTGGTGTGGTGGCGGGTCAGGAAGCCCCGCCTCGATGGCTGCCGGGTGCTGGCCTTCGATAGCCAGGACCGGGTGTTGCTGGTCCGCCATGCCTATGGCTCGCGGCGCTGGATGCTGCCGGGCGGCGGGCTGGGCCGGGGGGAAGCGCCGATCGCCGCAGCGGAGCGCGAACTCGCCGAGGAAGCCGGCTGCGCACTCACCGCAGCGCGGCTGATCGACCTGGTCGAAGAGCCGTTGTCAGGGGCAACCAACCGGGTATTCGTGGTGAGCGGGCGGATCGCCGGAACCCCCCGGGCCGATGGGCGCGAGATCGCCGAGCTGGCGTGCTTTGCGGTGACGGACCTGCCAGCGGACTTGTCACCCGCGCTGGTGCTGCGGATCGCAGAGTGGATCGCGCTGGGGCTGGCCGATCCGGATTGACCGGCTGCGACGGACGGTCAGTTCTTGTCGGCGAGCAGCCTGTCGAGCGTCTGCTTGGCAGCTTGGCCCATCGCATCGCAGTTGACCATGTTGTCGCCGATCAGCTTTTCGCCGGCGCCACCGCCGTTGAGCGATTTGATCATGGCATCGTTCTGCACTGTGACATCGGCGTGGACTTTGTCGGTCGACAAATTGCTCATGGTCGCCGCAACCACCATCAGCGCCGCTGCCTGGTTCGAGTAATTGTCGATCTCGGCCTGCTTTGCGTCGGCCTTGTTGCCCGCGGTAAGCACCTGGGCCAGCAGCAGGTTGAAGGCAGCGCAGTGGGTCACGTTTTGGTATGTTGGCGGTTCATCGGCCGCAGCAGCCGGCGCGGCAAGGGCAAGCATGACCGCAGCTGGAAGCGTGAAACGCATGGGTATTGTCCTGAACCTCTCAATGCGGCCGCAGCGGCGAGCGATGCCCTGTGTTTATGCCGACCAGTCCTACTATCAACTGAACACCGTGTCGCGGGCGAAATGCCTTACAGCAAATCAAGCTGCTGCGCCTTGCCAATGGCGGGCCGCGGACTTTCGCTTTCGCCTTCAAGCTGCGACAGGGTCAGCCCGACCAGCCGTACCGGCTGCGCCAGCGGCAGCAGCTCTTCGAGCAGCGCGTGGCCGATCGCGGCGAACTCGGCAAGGCTGGCGACCGGTTGAGGCAGCGATCGCGCCCGGGTCAGCTGGCTGAAATCGCCGTGCTTGAGCTTGAGTGTGACCGTCCGTCCGCGCGCCTCAGCCCGTTCGATCCGTTCCCAGGTGATCGCGATGATCCGCTCCAGCACCTCGCGAAGCGCCGCGCCCGAGGACAGATCATGGTCGAGCGTGCGTTCGGCGCCTAGCGATTTGCGCGCTTGGTTGGCCTTGACCTGGCGCAGATCGATGCCGCGGGCGGCGCGGTAAAGGTAATCGGCCTGAGATCCGAAATGCTCGCGCAGAAAGGCGATGTCGCGCATCGCCAGGTCCGCCCCGGTCTCGATCCCCAGCGCGGCCATTTTTTCCGCGCCGCGCGGGCCAATCCCGTGGAACCGGCGCACCGGCATCGCCGCAACAAAGGCCGCGCCTTCGCCCGGGCGGATCACGCACAGGCCATCGGGCTTGTGGTGATCGCTGGCGAGCTTGGCGAGGAACTTGTTGTACGACACTCCGGCGCTGGCGGTGAGCCCGGTCTCAGCCTTGATCCGCGCCCGGATCAGTTCGGCAATGCGGATCGCCGAGCCGATCCCTTTGAGGTCTGCGGTCACGTCGAGATAGGCCTCGTCGAGGCTAAGGGGCTCGACATGCGGGGTATAGTCGCGAAAGATCACGCGGACCTGGCGGCTGACCTGGGTATAGACCGCAAACCGCGGGCGGCGAAAGATCAGCTGCGGGCAAAGCCGCTTGGCGGTGATCGAGGGCATCGCCGAACGGCAGCCGAATCTCCGCGCTTCGTACGAACAGGTGGTAAGCACCCCGCGCGGCCCATCGCCGCCCACCGCCACCGGTAACCCGCGCAACGCCGGATCGTCGCGCTGCTCGACGCTGGCATAGAACGCATCCATGTCGACATGGATGATCTTGCGCAGCCCCGCGGCTTCGTTGCCATCGTCGTCTGATTGCGGATCGGCCATGGCCTGCTTGTAGCGCTTTGGCTGTGCATACGAAAAGAGGCTGGTCAGCGCGCGCCCAAAGCGCCAAGGGGCGCGCATGTCTGCCGCCATGCCTTTGCCCGAAGCCAGCGAACGCCGGATCGGCGAGCGCGAATTCGTGGTGCTGATGGCGGCAATCATGGCGCTGCAGGCAGCCTGCATCGATGGGATGCTTCCTGCGCTGGGCCAGATTGCCAGCGATCTGGGATCGCGCGATCCCAACCACCGCCAGCTGGTGATCGGGGTTTACCTGCTCGGCTCCGGGATCGGCTGCCTGATACCTGGCGCCCTGGCGGATCGCTTCGGTCGCCGCCCGGTGCTGTTCGCTGCGCTGGCGGCCTACGTCGTGTTCTCGTTCGCTTGCGCGCTGGCCACCGATTTTGCCACGATGGTGGGGCTGCGTTTTGCTCAAGCGCTGGCTTCGGCGGGGCTATCGGTGCTGCCGATTGCGATCGTGCGTGACCGTTTCGCCGGCGACCGCATGGCGCGGGCAACCTCCAGCATCATCGTGGTTTTCATGGTGGTGCCGATGCTCGCCCCCAGCCTGGGCCAGGCGGTGCTGCTGGTCGCCCACTGGCGCTGGATCTTTGGTGGTTTTGCCGTGCTCGGAACCATGGTTGCGGCATGGGCTTGGCTGCGCTTGCCCGAGACCCTGAACCCGGAGTTTCGCCAATCGATCCGCCCGCGCGCGATCGCCGCCAACATGGCCGAGGCCGCGGCCAGCCGCGCGGCTTTCGGCTATGTCGTCGGCGGCGCTTTGATGAGCGGTTCGATGTTTGCCTATCTCAACACCTCGCAGCAGCTGATCACCGAACACTTCGGCGCGGTTGATGCGTTTCCGGTGATCTTCGGGGTGATCGCCGCAACCCTGGCGGTTTCCAACCTGACCAATTCGCGGATCGTCGAACACTTTGGCGCGCGCCGGGTCAGCCATACCGCACTGCTGGTGTTCATCGCGGCGTCGTGCGCTCAGGTTTATGTTGCCTATCTGGCGCCGCCCAGCCTGTGGCTGTTCGTGCCGCTGATGGCGCTGAACGTCTGTCTGATGGGCTTCACCGGCGCCAATTTCTCATCGATCGCGCTCCAGCCGTTCTCCAGTATCGCCGGAGCAGCGGCTTCGTTTCAAGGTTTTGCCCGGATGGCGTCGGGCGCGGTGGTCGGCGCGCTGGTCGGTCAGGCCTACGACGGTTCGGCACGGCCGCTGGCCTGGACGCTGCTGGCCTGCGGGGTCGTTTCGCTCGGTGCGATCCTCTACAGCGAGGATGGCCGCCTGTTTCGCCGCCTGATCCTGCCCGGCCAGGTCCGCCCGGTACCCGGAGCGCATTGAGCATAACGATGGCAGAGCACTTCGACCTGGCGGTGATCGGCGGCGGCATCAATGGCGCGGGGATCGCGCGCGATGCGGCAGGGCGCGGCGCAAAAGTGCTGCTGCTCGAAGCGGGTGATCTCGCCCAGGGCACCTCCTCGGCCTCGACCAAGCTGATCCACGGCGGGCTGCGCTATCTCGAGTACTATGAGTTTGGCCTGGTCCGCGAATCGCTGCGCGAGCGCGAGGCGCTGTGGGCGATCGCCCCGCACCTGATCAAGCCGCTGCGCTTCGTGCTGCCCCACGTCGAAGGCCTGCGCCCGCGCTGGCTGCTGCGGCTGGGGTTGCTGCTTTACGACCACATCGGCGGGCGCAAAAAGCTGCCCGCGACCCGCACCGTCGATCTGCGCCAGCATCCGGCCGGCACACCGCTGAAAGGCGGGTTCGCCACCGGGTTCGAATATTCCGACGGCTGGGTTGATGACGCGCGGCTGGTGGTGCTCAACGCCCGCGACGCGGCCGAACATGGCGCCACAGTGTTGACTCGCACGCCCTTGACACGGGCGAGGCGCGAAGCGGACGGCTGGGCCATCGAGACCCCTGCGGGAAGCTTCCACGCCGCCGCGCTGGTCAACGCCGCTGGTCCCGCCGTGCTCGAAGTCGAAGGGTTGGTTGGCGATCGCCCCGATTTTGGGATGCGGCTGGTGCGCGGTTCGCACATCGTCGTGCCCAAGCTGTTTGATCACGCTTACGCCTACTTTTTCCAGCTGCCCGATGGGCGGATTTTCTTTGCGATCCCCTATGAGCGGGATTTCACCCTGATCGGCACCACCGACCGCGACCAAGCTCCCGGTGAGCCGATCCGGGCGAGCGACGAGGAAGTGCAATACCTCTGCGACGGGGCCAGCCGTTATTTCACCAAACCGATCACCCCGGCGGATGTGGTCTGGACCTATTCGGGGGTGCGCCCCTTGGTCGATGACGGCTCGGGCAGGCCGGAGGCGGCGACCCGCGGCTACCGGCTTGAGCTGTCGGACAAGGATGCCGGAGCGCCGCTGCTCAGCGTTTATGGCGGCAAGATCACTACTTACCGCCACCTCGCTGCAGAAGCGGTCGACCTGCTGGCCAGGCGGTTGCCCGCGCTGACCGGCCCCGACTGGACCCGCACCAGGCCGCTTCCGGGAGGCGACTTTGCGGTTGACGGGCTGGAAGCGCTGAAGGCCGCGCTAGCTGAGCGCTATGGCTTCCTGGGCGAAGCCGATGCCGATCGCATCGCCCGCGCATATGGCACCCGCGCGACGCGCTGGCTGTGCGAGGCTGAGGGCTGGCAAGCGCTGGGCCGCAGCTTTGGGGCCGGACTGACCGCAGCGGAAGTCGATTACCTCAAGGCCGAGGAATGGGCGGTGAGCGCCGAAGATATCCTGTGGCGGCGGACCAAGCTGGGGCTGCGGCTGGATAAGGCGCAGCAGCAGGCCCTGGCAGACTATCTGGCGTCCTAGATCCTCTCCATTTTTGCGAAGTACAAATGGGGAGGTGGCAGTCGCGAAGCGGCTGACGGAGGGGTATCAAGGCCTGCCCGGAAGCCCCTCCGTCTCGCCTTCGGCGATCCACCTCCCCATTTGTGACATTCGCCAAAAATGGAGAGGATCTCAGATGGCCGTCCCCAATTTCGCCCACGCCAGCTCGGCAAATTCGCACAGCAGAGGTCTGGTATCGCGCGGGTCGATGATGTCCTCGATGTTGAAGCGCTCGGCGCTGCGGAATGGGCTCCTCACCTTGTTGAGCCGATCGCGGATTTCCTCGAGGTGCGCGTCAGGATCAGCCGCGGCCTCGATCTCGCTCTTGTAGGCGACCTCGATCCCGCCTTCGATCGGCAGGCTGCCCCAATCACCCGAGGGCCAGGCGAAGCGGTACTGGAAGGCGTCGGCGTTGCTCATTGCCGATCCGGCAATGCCATAGGCGCGGCGCACCACCACGCTGCACAGCGGCACGGTGGCCTTGTAGATCGCGTTCATCGCTTGGACGCCATAGCGGATCGTCCCGGCGGTCTCGGCGGCCAGGCCGATCATGAAACCGGGGTTATCGACCAGGTGGACCACCGGCAGTCGGAACTGGTCGGCCAGCTTTATGAAGCGTTCGGCCTTTTCGCTGGTGCGCGCTTCCCACGATCCGCCCAGAAAGCTGGGGTCGCTGGCAATCACCGCGACCGGCCAGCCATCGAGCCGGGCAAAAGCGGTGATCGCCGCACGGCCCCACATCTTGCCCATCTCGAACACCGAGCCGACATCGAACACCGCCTCAAGCACCTGGCGCATCGAATAGACCTGCTTGGCCTCGCGCGGGACCACCGAGAGCAGCATTTCCTCGCGGCGCTCGACCGGATCGCTGCACGCGGTGCGCGGAGCGGCTTTGCCGATGCATGGCGGCAGGTAAGACAGGAACCGCCGCGCCCGGACGAAGGCTTCCTCCTCGCTGCCCACTTCCTCGTCGACCACGCCATTGCGGGTGTGGATGTCGCTGCCACCCAGGCTTTCCTTATCGCTCTTCTCGCCGATTGCCTCGACCACCGCGGGGCCGGCGGCGAACAGCTGCGAGAGGCCCTTGACCATCACCGAGTAATGGCTCGCCACCACCCGCGCCGCGCCAAGGCCTGCGGTTGGCCCGAGTGACAGCGCGACCACCGGTACGGTCTCAAGGTTGCGGATAACGTCGTTCCAGCCCGGCACGGCGGGGACATAAGTCGCGCCGATCACTTCGAGCGTCTTGACCGAGCCGCCGCCGCCGGTGCCGTCGATCATCCGGATCAGCGGGATGCCCAGAGTGTGCGGCATCTGCTCGCACAGCACCATCTTGCGGTGGATCGCGGCATCGGCTGCGCCGCCGCGGACGGTGAAATCGTCGGCGCTGGCCACCACCGCACGGCTTTCGATACTGGCGCGGCCGAAGATCAGGTTGGAGGCCGCCAGATTGGTCAGTTCGCCGGCTTCGTCATAGGCACCCTTGCCCGCGATCTTGCCGATCTCGCGGAACGATCCGGCGTCGATCAGTCCGGCGATCCGCGCCCGGGCGTCGAGCTTGCCCCGGCCATGCTGGCGCGCGACCTTCTCGGTCCCGCCCATTTGCTCAGCCATGGCCTCACGGCGGCGCAGTTCCTCGACTTCTTTGACCCAGCTCATTCGGCGGGTTCAATTCTGAGCAGCAGGGCTTCGACCTGGACCTGCCCGCCAGCAACTGCCGTCAGTTCGGTCACGGTCCCGTCGAACGGCGCCACCAGCGCGTGTTCCATCTTCATCGCCTCGAGTACCAGCAGCCGCTGACCCTTGGTCACTGCCTGGCCCGCATTGACCTCGACGCTCAGCACCTTGCCCGGCATCGGCGCGACGATATCGCCATCGTGCGCGGAATGGCCGGTGCCGGGCCGGGGGGCGTGGAAGCTGAACACCCGGCTCTGCCCGCGCTCGGTGACCATCACTTCGCCGGTTTCAATCATGTCGGAACGCAGTGGGCTGGCGGCGCTGCTATCGCCTGCCCGGAACTGCCCGTCGGCCCACAACGCGATGCGCGGCTCGGCCATGCGGTTTAGGCGGAATCCGAACAGCCCATGGCGGAACGCGCGCTCCTGGCCCTTGGCGTGCCAGCCCAGCCAGTCGCGGCGCAGCCGATAGGCGGCGGCATCGGCGGCGGCCTGGCCTGGCTCGGCGGGGGGGATCAGCGCCTCCCCGGCGCGTGCGATCAGCCCGGTATCGACCTGACCCTTGGCGAAGTCGGGATGGTCGAGGCATTCGTAGAGGAAGCCCTTGTTGGTTCTGAGCGGTGCGACAAAGCTGTCATCGAGTGCTTCCATCAGCCGCTGCCGTGCTTCTTCGCGGTTGGCGCCGTGGGCGATCAGCTTGGCGATCATCGGATCGTAGAACGGGCTGATCAGGTCACCCTGCTCGACCCCGCTGTCGACCCGGACCCGGCCCGACAGCCACAGCTGATCGAGCGGCCCGGTGGCGGGCAGGAAGCCCTTGGCCGGGTCCTCGGCATAGAGCCGCACTTCCATCGCGTGGCCGGTGATCGCCAGATCGTCCTGCGTGGCAGGCAAGCGTTCGCCCGCGGCGATGCGCAGCTGCCATTCGACCAGATCGACCCCGGTGATCTCCTCGGTGACGGGATGCTCGACCTGCAGCCGGGTGTTCATTTCCATGAACCAGACCCGGTCGGGGCGCAGGCCCTCGGAACCGTCGGCGATGAATTCGATCGTCCCGGCGCCAACATAGCTTACTGCCTGGGCCGCGCGCACCGCCGCCGCGCAGATCGCCTCGCGAGTCTTCACGTCCATCCCCGGCGCTGGCGCTTCCTCGACCACCTTCTGATGACGGCGCTGCAGCGAGCAATCGCGCTCGAACAGGTGGACGACCTGGCCGTGCTTATCGCCGAACACCTGAACCTCGATGTGGCGGGGCGAGAGGATGTATTTCTCGATCAGGACATGATCGTTGCCAAAGCTGGCCGCCGCCTCGCGCCGGCACGAGGCCAGCGCTTCGGCGAAATCGGCTTCCTGCTCGACCAGCCGCATGCCCTTGCCGCCGCCGCCGGCCACCGCCTTGATCAGCACTGGATAACCAATCGTGCCGGCTTCCTTCTGGAGGCGCTGTTCCGACTGGTCCGCGCCCAGATAGCCAGGGGTCACCGGCACCCCGGCGTCGATCATCAGCTGCTTGGCGGCATCCTTCAGCCCCATCGCCCGGATCGAATCGGGATTGGGGCCAACCCAGACCAGTCCTGCCGCCTGCACTGTCTCGGCGAATTCGGCGTTTTCGGAGAGGAAGCCGTAGCCAGGATGGATCGCCTCGGCACCAGAAGCTTTGGCTGCGGCCAGGATATTCTCCCCCAGCAGATAACTCTCGCGCGCTGGCGAAGGCCCGATATGCACCGCCGAATCGGCCAAGCGGACATGCAGCGCCCCGGCATCGGCGTCGGAGTGGACAGCAACCGTGCGGATCCCCATCGCCCGGGCGGTGCGGATGATCCGGCAGGCGATTTCGCCGCGGTTGGCGATGAGCAGCGAGGAAAACATGGGGGCAATGGCTAGGGCGCATTTGCCGTCACCGCAATGCCCCTTGCACTGATCCGCGCCCGCCACTAGAGCGGCGCGCAAATCATCCAAGCGCTTTCTAGGCGGGGCAGATTCATGGCAGACCGTTTCAATACCATCGCCGGCTGGACGCTATTTTCCGGCATAGTCGCGCTCGGGCTGGCTTCGCTCAGCGGCAAGTATTTCGAAGCGGGCAAGCACCACCGTCCGCACGAAATGGGCTTCGCGATCGAAGGCGTGGTTCCCAGCGGCGGCGAAAGCGTTGCCGAGCAGCCGATCGAAGCGCTGCTCGCGGTTGCCGATCCCGCCAAAGGCGAGGCCAGCTTCAAGAAGTGCATGAGCTGCCACACCATCAACGCCGGCGGCGCGGCGGGGCTTGGCCCCAACCTCCACGGCGTGGTCGGCAAGGGCGTGGCCGGCGGGTCCTTCGCCTATTCCGACGCGCTCAAGGGCAAGGGCGGCAAGTGGGATTGGGCGACGCTTAGCGATTGGCTCAAGAATCCGGCAGCTTTCGCCAAGGGTACCAAGATGACATTCGCGGGCATCTCCGGCGGCGAAGAGCGCGCCAACCTGATGGCCTACATGAACGCGCAGGGATCAAATCTGCCGTTGCCGGCTGCGCCGCCGCCCGCCGAGGCTGCGGCTCCGGCTGAGGGCGAAGCGGCCGCAGCGCCTGCCGCGGAACCGGCGAAGCAATAAGCCCGCCAGTCTAAGATCCTCTCCATTTTGCGAAGCCAAATGGGGAGGTGGCGCGCCCGCAGGGCGTGACGGAGGGGTTTCTGAGCTGGCGTTGATACCCCTCCGTCAGCCCCTGCGGGTCTGCCACCTCCCCATTTGCAATTCGTGAAAATGGAGAGGATCTGGTTCCTACCCCTTGAACCCCTGCGCGATCACGTACCATTCGGACGAATCCTTGCGGCTTGCCGGGGGCTTGGCATGCTTGACCGCGCTGAAGTGCTTTTTGAGCAGCCCCAGCAACTCGGTATCGGTCCCCCCAGCCAGCACCTTGGCAACAAACGCCCCGCCGGGCGCCAGATGCTCGATCGCGAAATGCGCCGCCGTTTCGACCAGACCCATTGTGCGCAAATGGTCGGTGCCCTTATGCCCGGTGGTGTTGGCGGCCATGTCGGACAGCACCAGATCGGGCGGGCCGCCCAACGCCTCGAGCAGCAAGGTCGGGGCGGCATCGGCCATGAAATCCATCTCGAAGATGGTCACGCCCTCGATCGGATCGGTCGGCAGCAGGTCGATTCCGACCACCGCCGCGCGGGGCGCCTGCTTGCGCATCACCTGGGCCCAGCCGCCCGGCGCGATGCCAAGGTCGACCACCCGCTTCACGTTCTTGAGCAAGCCGAACTTGGTGTCGAGCTCGATCAGCTTGAACGCGGCGCGGCTGCGCCAGCCTGCGGCCTTGGCCTGGCGGACATAGGGATCGTTGAGCTGCCGGGTCAGCCACCGCGCCGAGCTGGCGGTGCGTTTGCCGGCGCTGCGCAGCCGCTCGTTGGGATTGCGGCCATTGCCTCTCATAGCTCGCCCCGCTTGGCCCGGCGTAGCGCGGCGCGGCTTTTTTCGCCGGCGTCACCGGCAGAGATCATGCTGCGCAGAATTCCTTCGCGGATGCCGCGGTCAGCCACTCCCAGCCGCTCGGCGGGCCATAGGTCGAAGATCGTCTCGAGGATCGCGCAGCCCGCCACGACCAGATCCGAACGCTCGCGCCCGATGCACGGCTGGGCGCGGCGCTGTTCCGGCCCCATCGCTGCGAGCCGCTGGCTCAGCTCGCGCATGGTCGAGGATTCGACAATCAGCCCGTCAACCGCGCGGCGATCATACTGCGGCAGCTCCAGGTGCAGGCTGGCCAAAGTGGTCACTGTGCCGCTGGTACCCAGCAGGCGCAGCTGGGGCTTGCGCTCCGCCTCGGCCTCAAGCCACTCCCACACCCTGACGCTGAACGGAGCCAGACTGTCGCGGACCAGCTCGCGCATCCGGGTATAGCGCACGGCGCGCTCGGCATCGCTAGCGGGTTCGGCGCCGCAGGTCTCGGTCAGCGACACCACCCCCCAGGGGACCGACTGCCAGTCCAGAATCCCCGGAATCTCGCCGCCCGAATGCTCGACCAGCACCAGTTCAGTCGAACCGCCGCCGATGTCGAACACCATTGCCGGCCCTTCGCCGCCTTCGAGCAGCAGATGGCAGCCCAGCACCGCCAGCCGGGCTTCTTCCTTGGCGCTGATGATGTCGAGCGCGATCCCGGTTTCGGCGCGGACCCGTTCGATGAATTCCTGGCCGTTCTCGGCGCGGCGGCAGGCTTCGGTGGCAACCGAACGGGCGAGGTGAACGCCCCGGCGCTTGAGCTTGTCGGCGCAGACCTGGAGTGCGCCCAAGGCCCGGTCCATCGCTTCCTGGCTGAGCCGCCCGGTCTGCGCCAGCCCTTCGCCAAGCCGCACCACCCGGCTGAACGCGTCGATCACTACAAATCCATCGGCTGCGGGACGGGCGATCAGCAGGCGGCAGTTGTTGGTCCCAAGGTCGATCGCGGCGAAGGCCTGACGATGGAACGGCGGGCTGCGCCAATCCGCGCTGCCCGCGCCGGGGCGGGGGAATTCGGATCCGGTTCGGTCACCGGGCGGCGAAGGCAGGGGCGGCGGCGGCTCGGGCTGGGGCGCGGCGGCCTGGCCCTGTTGCTGCCCGTTCCCGGTCAATTCCTCGCGCAGCTCCGGCGGATGATCTTCCGCCATGACAAACACACTCATTATCGTTTTCCCGCCAAGCGTGGCGAGTACCTGGCTGTGATGCTATACCCTTGGGCGTCACCCGGCAAGGGCGCGGCTGCTCGCGCCTTGACCTCTGCCAACGAGCCGCCTAGAGGCCCCGCCAGTTGCCCCTTCGTCTAATGGTAAGACTACGGACTCTGACTCCGTCAATCGAGGTTCGAATCCTCGGGGGGCATCCAGACACTCCTGCTAACGGTCCCACACAGTGGTCTGGCGCGCGCTTGATTGCGCGATTGCTCTATCCGGCATTCTATTATTGACTTTTAGTATAATAATGGAAATAGGCTGCCTCGCAGACCAGGGTTTTGACCAATACTCCAGCTCTGCGCCCAACACGCGTCACAGGAGCAAGCCGGGTCATGTTCGATTTGTCGGGACACGTAGCACTGGTAACTGGCGGCAACGGCGGGCTTGGCCTGGCGATGGCCAGGGGCCTGGTCAAAGCCGGCGCCAAGGTGGCGATCTGGGGCCGCAACGAGCAGAAGAACCTTGAGGCATTGGCCAGCCTTCGCACAATCGGCGCCGACGCCGAGGCGTTTGCTTGCGAGGTCACCGATGCGGCGCAAGTCGATGCCGCTTTTGCCGCCACGTTGGACCGCTTCGGTCAGGTTGATAGCTGCTTCGCCAATGCCGGCGGTTCGGGTCCGACCGGGATGCTGCACCAGCTTCCTGCCGAGCAATGGGCCGGGATCCTTGACCTCAACCTCAACAGCGTGGTGCTGACCTACCAGGCGGCGATCAAACACATGCTGGAGCGCGGGCAGGGCGGCAAGCTGATCGCCACTTCATCGGTCGCGGCCCACCTCGGCATGCCCTATCACGCCGGTTATTCGACCACCAAGGCCGCGCTACTTGGCCTGACCCGGTCGCTGGCGCTTGAACTGGGCCGCGCCAACATCCAGGTCAACACGATCCTGCCCGGCTATATTGCCACCGAGATGTCGCTCGATACCTCGCAGGCGTTCCAGGATGCGGCCAAACGGCGCTCGGCCGCGGGCGAGGTGGGACGGCTTGAGGACATGGAGGGCATCGCGGTCTATCTCGCCTCGCGCGAAAGCCGGTTCATGACCGGAGCCGCGCTGGTGATCGATGGCGGCCAGTCGATCTTTCCCGGCTAGCAACGGTTCTATTTTACCGGCGCTGCCCGGTGCATTTCCAGGCCGGTCGCCCACCGGCGCTGGAACCCCCGCCAGTATTTGTCCTGGCCAGGTCCGGCGAGGGTCCCGTTGAGCTGTTCGGCGAACGAGGTCGGCCACTCACCGGCATCCGAATCGACCGTTGGCAGGTCAAGGTAAGCGCGTTTCTCAGCCTCACCCTTGAGCGTCAGATCGAGGAACGCGGTGACGAAGTGCTGGTTAATGGCGTTAAGCCGGTCGCTGCGCCAGACCGGCTCCTTGAGGAATTCGGCGGCCATGAACGGATCGCTCTCGCTGAGCGTAAACTCGTTGCCGACGATGTTGTGCCGCGCCTCGCGGTAAACCAGCATGTGCCGCTGGGCGCCGGTCATGCTGCGGAATAACCAGGACACTCCATCCTTGAAATTGACCACGTCGTCCTGGTTCCCCGACACGATCAGTACCGGCAACTTGAGCTTGGCCAACCCGGCTTCGTTCCAGGCGCGGCTGTCGGGCTGGCCGCCCCACGGCGAGAACACCACCAGCGACTTGATTGGCACAGGCCCCGCCGCGGCGTCCTGCAAGGATTTGCGCGCTGCTTCGGGCAGGTTTGCCAGTGGACCGTCGTCATAGCGATAGGGCGCGCCCGCGGTGCTGATCGCCCCATAACCGCCCATCGAATAGCCGATCAGGCCGATATTGGCGGTATCGACCAGCTTGAGGAACGGCGCCTTGCCAGCAGCGACGTCGGCGGTGATCTGCGTCAACACCTGGCGCTGGTCCAGGCTGCGATCCATCAACACGCTTGCGAACGAAATCATGAACGAGGTGACGTCCTTGGCGATCATGTCATCATGGTCGATCGCGGCGACGACATAGCCCTGCGCAGCGATGTGTTCGGCCAGGTTGCTGAACTGGGTGTTCCAGCCGCCATAGCCGTGCGACATCAGCACCAGCGGAAAGGTCTTGCCGGCCAGCGGTTTGGCATCGGCGAGGGCGGTGCCTTTGCTGGCGACTGCAAATGGCGGATGGCCGGGAAAGTGCATGACATGATCGTAGCGCACGCCCTGGCCTTTCGCGGCGGGGTCGGCAGGGTACCAGTAGCGAACGGTCAGCGTGCGATTAGCGGCTTCCAGCTTGCCGGTCAGCGCGCTCATCGCAGAGATCTTGCCGCGCCCGGGCAGTGCCATTGACATGGTCGTGGTGCCAAGCTGGTGCGGACCAGCCCGGCCAAGCTCGGGCGCTTCGCCGGTCCGGCCTTCGTGCACTGTCGGCGTGGTTACATATGCGGCCATGGCTCCCCCGGCGACAAGAACGGCGGCAACGCCGATGAGAATCCGCTTTACCCGTATAACCATCACGCTCTCAATCCAGAACCGCAGCATCAAATGACCGGGCCTGCGATATTCGTATTATAGTATTAGTCAATAGTCGGCCGGAGAGGCATGACAAATGTCCGGAAGCAGCGTATTCCGTTTTCAAAGACCTGGATCATCGATCGGATAGTTGGGCGCAAATGGCAAATCTGGACAGCGCGAAAAAGGCTCCCCGCCGCCTCGATCCAGAGGTTCGCAAACATATGATCCTTGACCGGACCGCAGCGCTGGTCGCCGCTGAAGGGATCTCGGCGGTGACCATGGACCGGGTCGGGCGCGAGGCGGGAGTGAGCAAGCCGCTGGTCTATGCCTATTTCCAGAACGTCACCGTGCTGCTGCAAGAGCTGCTGCTGCGCGACCAGCGCCGACTGTGGGAAGAGCAGACCATCGCGGTCAGCGAAGCCAAGGATTTTGATGAGCTGATCCGCCTGACCACCCGTGTCTACCTGACCCATGTTGAAAAAAGCGGAATTCATATCCAGCGGTTGATGAGTGAACCCTCAGTCGCCGCGGTGTTTCAGGAACGTGATCTTGAGCGGCGTCAGCGCGTGGTCGATTTTCTATCAAAGGAAATGGCCCGCACGCTGAATGTGCCACGCGACATTGCCAATCTGGTAACCGAACTGTCGCTGGGCATGACCGGTTCTGCGGGTGAGCTGGTCAGCCGCGGCGCGGTCAGCCGCAAGAAGATCGAAGAGCTGCTGGTTTGCCTCTACAAGGGCAATACCGATGCGCTGCGCGAGCGTTATGGCAAGGGCTAAACCGGCCTGCTCCGCGGCTACTGCGCTTTCAATCCGCCATCGACGGGAATCGCCGCCCCAGTGATGAATGAGGCTGCGTCGCTCGCCAGAAACACCACCACCGCCGCCACCTCATCCGGATCGGCATAACGGGCCAACGGAATCATGGCGTTGAAATGGCTGCGCAGCGCGGCAATCTGGTCCGCGGTCTTGCCCACTTCCAGGCTCTGCATCATCGCTGTGTCGGTCATCGCCGGGCAAATGGCGTTGACCCGGATTCCCCTCTCGGCCAGTTCGACCGCGCCGACCTTGGTCATGCCGATCACCGCGTGCTTGCTGGCGTTGTAGGCAAGCAGCAGGCGCCCGCCGCCCAGCCCCGAAACCGATGACATGTTGATGATCGAACCGTTGCCGCCGGCCATCAGCTCGGCTGCGCACTTCATGCCAAGGAACACCCCGCGGCAATTGACACGCATCACCGCATCGAAAGCTTCTGGCGGGTAATCCCAGATTGGGCAGCTGGGGCCGGAGATGCCAGCGTTGTTGAACAACACGTCAATCCGCCCGAACTGCTCGCGCACCGCGACGCTGAGCTTTGACCAAGTTGCCTCTTCGGCAACGTCGCCCACGATCGTCAGGCTACGCTTGCCGCAATCGGCGACAGCCTTGCTGAGTGCGCTCCAGTCAGAGCCCGCAAGGTCAAGCGCGACGATATCGGCGCCCGCGCGGGCCAGCATTGCCGCCGCCGCCAGACCGATCCCCTGCGCTGCCCCGGTAACCAGCGCCACCTTGCCTTTCAGCTCACCTGCGCTTGTCATACCTGCCCTCCGGGAATTCAGAAAATCTGCCACTTGATTCTAATTGTCGTCAATTGATGCTGGCTACACTGCACAACAATCCCCGCTTTATGGGTCTTTTTGCCATCCAGTCAAATCCACAAAGTCACTTGCTTAATGACGAAATATATAATAACGGCTTTGCAACAGGTCAACCGGCCAGCTGGCAAAGGTGGATCACGGCAACCCAGGGTAGGGAGACAAAACGATGAAATTCCTGTCAAAGAGCATTCTTCTGGCATCGGTCGCCGCGGCTTTCGCGCCGCTGACCCCGGCCTTCGCTCAGGCCGCCGATTCGGCCGCTGCTGCAGATGAAACCGAGGCCGCGCCGAACGATATCATTGTCTCGGCGCGCAAGACCCCGGAAACCTTGCAGGATACCCCGCTCGCGGTATCGGTTATCACTGGCGAGTTTCTCGACCGCACCGGTTTTGTCCAGGTCAGCGAAATTGCCCGGTTCATCCCCGGCATCGCGCTTTCCCCGCTCAACACCACCCGCGCCAACGGCTCCAAGATCCGCGGATTCTCCACCTTCAGCTTCAGCGACGGCTTCGAATCGAGCGTTTCGACCGTGGTTGACGGCGTGGTACTGGGCCGCGAGGCGCAGGGCTTTACCGACTTTCTCGACATCAAGTCGGTCGAGGTCATCAAGGGCCCGCAAGGCACGCTGTTCGGCAAGAACGCCTCAGCCGGGGTAATCAACATCCAGACCAACGATCCCGAATTTTCGTTCGGCGGCAGCGGCGATGTCACTTATGGCAGCTTCAACGAATTCAAGCTGCGCGGCACTGTCACCGGGCCGCTGGTCGATGACAAATTGGCGTTCCGCCTGACCGGCACCTACAACAAGCGCGATGGCGTGCTCGACAACGCGATCGCGGGTGAGAAGGACATCAACGACCGCGATGGCTATGCCCTGCGCGGCAAATTGCTGTTCAAGGCCAGCGACGATCTGCGGATCGTCCTGACCGGCGATCTTGGCCATTCGAGCAACCGTTGCTGCCAATCGACTTACCGGTTCGCCGGGCCGCCCTCGGGAGCGTTGGCATTCGCCACCAACCCCGGTGCGCTGCAGCTGCGCGATGCGCTGGCTGCGCTTGGGATCGTCCCGGGGCCGGGCAATCGCAAGATCGGGGTCCGCGACGAACGGATCCTCGAAGAAAAATCTTCGGGCGGCGTCGCACTCAACGTCGACTATGATTTTGGCGACAGTTCGCTGAGCTCGGTCACCTCGTGGCGGAAGTGGAAGATCGACGAATTCAACGAGGCTGACGGTGTCTCCAATTCCGCCGTTAACAGCCGCAACGGCACCAAGGTTGATACCGAACAGTTCACGCAGGAACTGCGGCTCAACACCAAGATCGGCTCGGCGGTCGATATCGTCGCCGGCCTGTTCTTCTTCCATCAGGATCTGGCAGCATTTGGCCGGGTTGACATCGAACTTGCCCTGCCGTTCCCAGGCTCGCACTTCAATGTCCGCACGATCGCCGACCGCACCGTCGCCACCAACAGCTATGCCGCATATGGCGAAGCGACGTTCAATCTGAGCGAGAAAGCGGCGCTGATCGTCGGTGGGCGCTATACCCACGATTCGCTGCTCGCCACTTACACCCGCACCTCAACCGCGCTCAATCCACTGTCACCGTTCACGCCGTTCTTCGGAGCGAACGTGATCGGCATCCAGCCCTACAAGAACGACAACCTTTCGGGCCGGGTGATCGGGCGTTATTTCTGGACCGATGACGTGATGACCTATGTTTCCTGGTCGCGCGGCTACAAGGGGCCGGGGATCGACGTCGCCGAAAGCGTCAACGTCGCGGCGGTCTTCCAGCCAGGCGGATTGCCGGTGCTCAAGCCGGAAATCCCCACCCTGTGGGAATTTGGGCTCAGAACCGCGTTGTTCGACAAGGCGCTGACTACCAACATCACCTTCTACAGCCAGACACTCGAGAACCTGCAAACAATCACTCCCAGCGCGATCGGAGCGGCGTTGAACGTCGGGATCGATGAGATCAAGTCAAAGGGGATCGAACTGGAAATGGTGCTGCGTCCGGCGGCCTTGCCGGGACTGACGCTCTCCGGGGCCTATACCCTGAACGACATCAAGATCGAAAAATTCGCTGCGACACCGGCGCTGGAAGGCTTGCGTTTCCGCGACAACGCCAAGCACTTCTATTCGCTCATCGGTGATTATCGCACCAAGCTGGGCGGCTCGGGCTACGAAGGCTTCGTGCGGGCGGAATGGACCTGGCAGGGCGACAAGAATACCGACCTTGCGAACCGCGCGATCTACGATGTTGCTTCCTACGGGCTGCTCAACCTGCGCGCCGGATTCAACGGACCCGACAACAATTATGGCATCACCTTCTCGGTCGAGAATGTCACCGACAAGGTCTATGCCCACTACGTTCTGGGCAGCTCCTACACCGCGCTGGATAACGTCACCACCACCCAGTACATTGGTGATCCGCGGACCTGGAAGGTCACCCTGCGCGGGAAGTTCTGATCGGGCTGAACCCTGATTGCGATTGGCCGCTGGCAGGACCTGGCACTCAGCCTGGTCTTGCCTGCGGCCCGCCCGCATCTGGCGGAGTTGAGAGCCGGCGATGATCACAGGCATTCATCACATCGGCCTGGTGGTGCGCGAAATCGCCGCGGCGCAGCGCTATTATTGCGCGGCAGCCGGGATGCAGCCTTTGCCCGACGAAATGGCCTGCGCGCTGCTGCCTGCACTTGGTACGACCCCGTCAGCCAGCGATCTCAGCCTTTTAGCCGGCCCCAACGGTTATCTGCTGCTGATCGCGCCGCACTGGCCCGAAGGCGCTCCGGCGGTTACGACCAACCCGATCAACCGTCCGGGCATCCGGCACTTCTGCGCGCAGAACCACGATTGCGCGGTCCTTGAGCGGGCAGTGGCTGACAATGGCGGCAGCCTGATCGCACCGCCGCTCGATCTCGGCACGGGCAATCAATACGCCTATGCCCGCGATGGCGAAGGCAACGTCATGGAGATCGAGGGGCTGCCCTATGCCCCCCAGGGCGAGCCAACCTGGCTGGGGCACGTCGCGCTGGTCACCCGCGACATGGACCGGGCGATCGGTTTTTACGCTTCACTGTTTGGCACCGCGCTGCAGAACCGTGGCCGGTTCGGACCGGGGCCGCAGTTCGACCGGATGGGTGGACTGAGCGACGCCCGGATCGAAGGCGCCTGGCTGGACGCGGGCAATCTGCAGCTGGAGCTGTGGCAGTTCCATACACCGCGGTACCCGGACGAGCCAGAGCAGCGCCGGTTGCTTGATCCCGGTTACAGCCATGTGGCGCTTGAAACCGACGATCTTGATGCCGATGCCGCGCGGCTGGTCGCGCTGGGCGGCGAGATTGCTGGCGAGGTGGTTGAGAACGCACAGTTCCGCTCGATCCTGGCCAGTGATCCAGAAGGGAATGCGCTTCAACTGCTGGCGCCGCGCGAACCGGACGGGCCGCTTGCGCTCGCAGCCCTGGTCGAGCCGGCGCTCCGCTTGCGCATTGAAGCGGGCCGAAGGCCAACGGCAAGCAGAGCGGGCAGTGGTCGAACCTCTGGCTCAGCGAGAAGAGGAGATGGACGTGACCATTTGTGATCAGGCGATTATGGACGCATCTTGCTACAGGAACTTGGCCGGGGTCATGCAGCTGGCGTCGGCATGGCCGAGGCCGGATCTAGAGGAGAGCAATTCATGGGAGCAGAACCGGTTGGCCAGGCAGCCATGATGGGCGAAGCCTTTGATCCCGCGAAGCACGGAGATTTGCGCGCGCATCTGGAGGCCAACAGCGGCATTGCCGGGCTCGAGATTGTCGGCCCAGACAACCTCTCGCGGGCGCTCGAACTGTTTCACCGCGACGGCTTCGTGGTGATCGCCGATGTCCTCGACGCCAAGCAGACCGCTTTCCTGGCCGAGGGCTGCAACGAGGTCGCGGGCGAGATTCTCGCGCTCGATCAAGGCCGTAACGGCAATCGCGGATCGCATCGCTATTCGTTCGGCGGCTCCAGCCTGACCCGCAGCCAGCTGCACCGTCCGGAATGGCAAATGATGCTACAGATCCCGCTGGTGGACGAGATGGTCAGCGCGGTCTTCGGATCCCCCGACTATGCCCTGCGCGCGGCCAGCGGCGACTTCTGCCTGCCCGGCGCGGTCGGTTACCAGCCGCTGCACTCCGATGTTGGCGACTGGCACGGCAATGCGATCACCCCGTTCAGCGCGTTCCACGATCCCCGCGGTCAGCTGACGATCCGCGATCTGCCGTGCCCCTATGTCTGTGTCAATTTCCTGCCGCAGGAGATCACCCGGCTCAACGGCCCAACCCGGCAGATCCCTGGCACCCAGCATTCGCGGGCGCCAATCCCGAGCCTGGAGGATGAGCCCGAATGGATGCGGCTGAGCACGGTTTGTCCGGCCCCGGCGGGCGCGATCATGGTTCGCGATGTCCGGGCCTGGCATGGCGGTACGCCGAACATTTCCGGTGCGCTGCGGGCAATCCCCAACCTGGAATTCTACGCGCCGTGGTTCAGGGAGCCGATCGTTCCCGGAATCACCTATCAGGGGTTCAAGCAGCTGTCCGAGCGCGCCCAGCACCTCGCCCGGTTCTGCGTCGCCGATTCGAGCGAAACCCTGCTTACAGGAGCAACCCTGTGGGCGCCGTAACCCGCCGTGCCAGGTCTGGCCTGTGAACTATCGCCGGCTCGGCCGAACTGCGCTCAAAGTCAGTGAGCTTTGCCTGGGGACGATGAACTTCGGGCCGCGCACCGCCGAGGCGGAAAGCCATGCGATCCTCGACGCGGCGGTCGGCCTGGGGATCAACTTCATCGATACCGCCAATCAGTATGGTGGTCATCTGGGGGTCGGCACAACCGAGACCATCCTGGGCAAGTGGCTGGCGCAGGACCGGGCGCGGCGCGACCGGATCGTGCTGACTACCAAGGTTTACGAGCCGATGTCGGACGACATCAACGACCGTGGCCTATCCGCGCGGCACATCCAGATGGCCTGCGATGCCAGCCTGAAGCGGTTGCAGGTTGACCATATCGACCTCTACCAGTTCCATCATGTTGACCGGACCGCCCCGATCGAGGAGATCTGGCAAGCCGCCGATCGCTTGATTGCACAGGGCAAGATCACCTATCTCGGCTCGAGCAACTGGCCTGGCTGGAAGCTTGCCCAGGCCGGTGAACGGGCGCATGTCAGCCACCGGTTGGGGCTGGTTTCAGAGCAGAGTCTGTACAACCTGATCGAACGCCGCGCCGAACTTGAAGTGATCCCCGCGGCGATCGAATATGGGCTGGGGGTGATTGTCTGGAGCCCGCTGGCCGGGGGCCTGCTGGCGGGCGGTGCGGCCGAGGCAGGCGGCCGCCGCGGCTCAGGCACGGTCCAGGCAGCCCGCGCCGCACGGTCCGATCAACTGGCCCGCTTCGAGCAGCTTTGCGCCGAACTTGGCGAGAGCCAGAGCGCCATTGCGCTGGCCTGGACGTTGCATCAACCAGGCATCGCCGCGGCTATCATAGGCCCCAGCAGCGCCGCCCAGCTTGCCGCCATTGCCCACGTTCCCGCGCTGGCGCTCAGCGTCGAGGTACTGGCGCAGCTCGACGCGATCTTCCCGCCCTGCGGCCCCGCGCCAGAGGCCTATGCATGGTGAGTGCCAACCCGCATAAGGAATGGCCGACCGGCAGTGTGGCGATCACCGGCGGGCATCTGGCCTATCATCGCACCGGCGGGTCCGGCCCGGTTATGGTGCTCTCGCACGGGCTGACTGACAACGGGCTGTGCTGGAGCCGGACCGCGGAGGCCCTGGCTGGCGATTACGACATCATCATGCTCGATGCACGCGGCCACGGCGCCAGTTCGCGTGTGATTGCCGGGCAGCCGCACGATCCGGGCCGCGATTTGGCCGAGGCGATTGCTGGCCTGGGTCTGGTCAAGCCGATCGTGATGGGGCACTCGATCGGAGCCAGCGCCACCGCAGCGCTGGCCTTTGCCCAGCCTGGGCTGGCTGCCAGAGTGATCCTCGAAGACCCGCCGTTCCTGCCCGAACTTGCCAGCGCCGAGGCCGAGCAGCGCCGCGCTGCGTTCCGCCGCCAGATTGTTGAACTGCAGACGCTGAGCGATGCCGAGATCACCGCGTTTGGCCGCAAGACATCGCCGCTGTGGCATGCAGACGAATTTCCCGCCTGGACCCAGAGCAAGCGCCAGGTCGATCCCGAAGCCATGCCGCTCCGGTTCCCGCCGTGGCGGGAGGCTATCGCAGCAATCGCAGCGCCAACCCTGCTGCTTTGTGGCGAAGCCGAGCAAGGCGGGCTGGTCACACCGCAACTCGCTGCTGAGGCAACCCGGCTCAATCCCCGGATCCAGGCAGTCCAGATCAAGGGCGCGGGGCACAATATCCGGCGCGAAAACTTCGACGACTTTCTGGCTGCGGTTCGCGCCTTTCTGAATGACGCTATTTAGTCAAGAAAGCCGGACAGACGAGCCGGTTCGTTGGGAGAAGCTGCGTGGCGACTGTTGAAAATCTGGCTGATCCGACGGTGCCGAGCGGACATGAGTTGAAGCCCTCGATCCCAGTCAAGCTTGCCTACAGCCTTGGCCAGGCCGCCCAGAACGGCGGATTTGACGCTGCGGTGGCGTTCGTTTTCTTCTTCTATTCGGCGGTCCTGGGGCTCTCTGGCACCTTGGTCGGGGTGGCGCTGGCGATTGGCCTGGCGTTCGATGCCGGGGTCGATCCGTTCATCGGCTCATGGTCAGACAACATCAAATCCAGGTTTGGCCGGCGTTTGCCGCTGATGGTGCTGGCGGTGCCGTTCCTTGCGGTTTCGATCGGCCTGTTGTTCTCGCCGCCCGCCGGACTTGACCAGATCGCGCTGTTTGCCTGGCTGGCGGTGATGTCGGTGGCGGTGCGCAGCTTCGTTTCGCTGTTCAACGTCCCCTATATCGCTTTGGGCGCTGAATTGGCATCGGACTATGCCGGACGGACCAGCGTGGTGGTTTACCGCGCTTTCGCGGGCATCTGTACCGGGGTGGCGGTGACCGCGATCGGCTATTCGGTGTTCTTCGCCGATGGCGGCCTGCAACGTCCCGATGGCTATCCCGGGTTTGGCTGGTCAGTTGCGTTGCTGATTGTAGTCTGCCTGACGGTCTGTTGCCTTGGCGTGTGGCGCTATGCTGCCGCCTTGCCGCAACCCGCACAGAGCCCCGGATCGATGATCCGCCGGCTCCCCGGTGAGGTAAAGGAAATCTTCGCCAACCGCTCGTTCCGGATTCTGTTCCTGTCTGCCGTGGTGATCTATGTGGCGATCGGCGCCAATGCCAGCTTGAACAACCATGCTTTCGTCTTTGTCTGGGGAATCGCCAGCGAGAACATCCAGTTCATCGGTTACGCCTATCTGGTCGGGATCTTGCTTGGCGTAGTTTCCGCGCCGTTGCTCCAGAAGGTCTTTGAGAAGAAGAACGTGGTGATCATCGGCTTCCTGCTGCTGATCGCCAATTGGGTGGTTCTGCAAGGCGCGATGCTGGCCGGGTTCTACCTGCCCTTTGGCGACCCGGCGCTGCTGCCGATGCAGATCAATTCGTGGATTGCCGGGATCGGTACCGGGTTCGTTTCGGTCGCTTACCCCTCGATGATGGCTGACGCCGCCGACGAGCACGAGCACCTGTTCGGCCGCCGCCGCGAAGGGCTGTATTTCGCCGGGCTCGGCTTCGCCGGCAAGGCATCGGCGGGGCTGGGGGTGATGGTTGCCGGGGTTGCGCTCGACCTGATCAAGTTTCCGAGCTCGGCCGCAGCATCGGGTTCAGCCAGCCTGCCCGCCGAAATGCAAAGCCGGCTGGTGACGATCTGGGGGCCGGTGCCCGCGGTGATAGCTATCGTCTCGCTGGTGATCCTGACCTATTACGGCATCTCACGCGCGCGCCACGCCGAGATTGCGCGGGCGTTAGGGCGCGGATCCATCGCGAGTTAGATCAGACAATCAGCACCGCAGGCGCTTCTCCGGCTGGGGTGCAATAGTCCCGGCAAATGGCAGCGCTGACCCGGTCGATCTCGGCGCGCTCGATCACCGCCACTACCGCACCGCCAAAGCCGCCGCCGGTCATCCGCGCCCCGCCTGCCGCACCGATCACGTCGTTGAGGCAATCGACCAGCGCGTCGACCGGCGCGACGCTGACTTCGAAATCGTCGCGCAACGAGGCATGGCTGGCGCGCAAAATCGTTCCCAGCATAGCCAGGTCCACGCGCTCGATCGCCTCGACTGCGGCCGTGGTGCGGGCGATCTCGCTGACGACATGGCGAGCGCGGCGACGAACCACTGGATCGAGGTCAGCTTGCTCAACCTGGTCCAGCCTTGCATCGCGCAGACTGCTGACCCCAAGCGCTGCGGTTGCTTCCTCGCAAGCGCGGCGACGCTGGTTGTAGTAGCCGTCGACCAGCCCGCGGCTCACCCCCGAATCGACAACCATCACCGCCCAGTCTGGCGGCAATGCGATCAGTCGGGTGGCCAGGTTGCGACAATCGAGCAGCAGCGCATGACCGGGTTCGCCCGCGGCCACTGCCATCTGGTCCATGATCCCGCAGTGTACTCCGGCCCAGCGGTGCTCCGCCGCCTGCGCAGCCAGCGCCAGCTCTTGCGGCGGGAGCGATCCCTCACCCTTGGTGGCGGCAAGCGCGCGCCCGACTGCAACGCAGAACGAGGCCGAGGATGACAGCCCCGAACCGCGCGGAACCGAGCCGGCGATCGCCAGTCTGGCGCTGCCAGCGGCGAAACCGCGCTCGCCAAGGCAGGCGGCCATCCCGCGCAGATAGGAGCGCCAGTCGGGCGGTTGGTGCGGCTCGGCGGTGCCGATCACAAAGCGGTCGCGGGCGCCCTGCTGGTCTAGCGCGACCGCGTCGATGTGGTCGCTGTCCGCTGCGGCCCAGGCCACCGCGGTGCCGGGGCCGATCGGCATCGGCAGCACCAGCCCGTCGTTGTAATCGACGTGCTCGCCGATCAGATTGACCCGGCCAGGGGCGAACACCACGCCCGCCGGCTCTTGCCCGAATGTTGCCACAAACCCGGCGCGGGTCCGTTCGAACAAGGTCATTCGCTCAGCTCCACCGTGCGCAGTCGCTGTGCTGCGCTTTCGGGGGTAATGTCGCGCTGGGTTTCGGCCAGTAGCTCGAACCCGACCATGTGCTTGCGCACCGTTGCCGAGCGTAGCAACGGCGGCAGGAAGTGGGCATGAAGCCGCCAGTGCGCGGTGTCCGTGCCGAGTGCATGAGGAGCGCCGTGCCAGCCCATCGAATAGGGGAAATCGACCGCGAACAAGCCATCGTAGCGACGCAGCAACCGGGTCAGGAGCTGCGCCAGCGCGGTCCGGGCCGCCGCCGTTAGGTCTTCAAGCCGACTTACGTTGTCGCGCGCGATCAGCAGCGTCTCGAACGGCCAGGCCGCCCAGTGCGGCACCACCGCCAGCCAGTGCTCGTTGGCTTCCACAACCCGTTCGCCCGCCGCGAGTTCACCGGCGATGACATCGTCCAGCAGCACCGTGCCTTTGCTCTCCATCCATTCGCGCTGGCGGCGGTCTTCGCGTGTCACCAGCTCGGGAACGAAATCGCTGGCCCAGACCTGCCCGTGCGGGTGCGGCGAGGAAGCCCCCATCATCGCCCCCTTGTTCTCGAACAGCTGGACATGAGCCCAGCGCGCGCCCAGCTCGGCGGATAGCCCGCACCAGGTCTCGACCACGCCGCAAGCCGCTTCGTGGCTCAGCCGCGCCAGAGTGGCGCCATGATCGGGGGCAAAGCAGATCACCCGCGCTTCGCCGGTTGCGGGCATGGATTCAAACAGCGCCGGTCCACCGGAGACGTCGGCGCTTGCTTCGAGCAGCGCGGGAAAGTCGTTGGGGAACACGAAAGTGCCTGAGTAGTCGGGGTTCACTGGGCCGCCCGAACGGGTGTTGCCCGGGCAGAGGTGGCAGGCCGGATCGTGCGCGGGCGGGCGCGGGCTAGGCGGTGAGGCCGCCTCGCCCTGCCACGGCCGAAGTGCGCGGTGCGGCGAAACCAGCAGCCATTCCCCGGTTAGCAGATTGCGGCGGCGGTGAGGGAGATCTGCCGGGCTCAACTCAAGGGACCTTCCAAGCTTTCATTCAGCGGCTATGCCCGCCCGCAGCGGCGGCAAAGGGTGGTATCCAACGCCGCAAAACCTTCTACACACCCGGCTTCGTGGCGTTGCCGCTTGCTAGGCCAATCGTCAATAGTAGGCCAGAGCGGCAACCTGAGTCGCGCGATAGCCGCCATCAGTCGAGAGGACAAATGAACGCAAATTCAAACCGCAATTACGGCGCAGACGAACCCATGCGGCTGGGGGTTTGCTACTATCCCGAGCATTGGCCCGAAACGCTGTGGGCCAAGGATGCGCAGCGAATGGTCGAAGCGGGGCTCAGCCGGGTGCGGATCGGCGAATTCGCCTGGAGCCGGATCGAGCCTGATCCCGGCAGGTATGACTGGGGCTGGCTGGACCGCGCGATCGAGGTGCTGGGCGCGGCCGGGCTCGGCGTGATCCTTGGCACGCCCACGGCAACCCCGCCGAAGTGGTTGGTTGACCGGATGCCAGAGATGGTCGCGCTTGACGAACAGGGCCGTCCGCGCGGGTTCGGATCGCGGCGGCATTACTGTTTCAGCCACGACGCTTACCGTGCGGAGGCGGTGCGGATCACCCGCGCGATGGCCGAACGCTATGGCGATCATCCCGCCGTGGTCGCCTGGCAAACCGACAACGAATACGGCTGCCACGATACGGTGCAGAGCTTTTCCGCCGCCGCGCGGCGATGCATTCCGCCCATGGCTGGCTGATCGCTACGGCGATATTGCCGCGCTCAATGGGGCCTGGGGCAATGTGTTCTGGAGCATGGAGTACTGCAGTTTCGACGAGATTGACTTGCCCAACCTGACCGTAACCGAGGCCAATCCCGCCCATTGGCTGGCATTCCGGCGCTTCTCCTCAGACCAGGTCGCGCGGTTCAATCGCGCCCAGGCCGAAGTGCTACGCCAACTCTCACCGGGGCGCGACGTGGTTCACAACTACATGGGGTTCTTCACCGAGTTCGATCACCACCGGGTCGCCGCCGATCTCGATGTGGTCGGGTGGGACAGCTATCCGCTGGGCTTTCTGGATAGCTTCCGGTTCTCCGCGGCGGACAAGCTGGCCTATGCCCGCCAGGGCCACCCGGATATCGCCGCGTTTCATCACGATCTCTACCGCGGCTGTACCCCGGCCGGCCGCTGGTCGGTGCTGGAACAGCAACCTGGCCCGGTCAACTGGGCGCGCTACAATCCCGCTCCGCTGCCCGGCATGGTCCGGCTGTGGACGCTGGAAGCGATGGCCCACGGTGCCGAACTGGTCAGCTATTTCCGCTGGCGGCAGTTTCCCAAAGCCCAGGAACAGCACCACGCCGGCCTGCTGCGGCCAGACAGCGAACCGGCCCCGGCGTTGCACGAAGCGGCGCAGGCTTCGCGCGATATTGCAGAGCTGGGTCCAGCCGGCGCTCCGCCGCGCAGTGCGGCGCTGATTTTCGCTTATGATGCAGCATGGGTGACCGACATCCAGCCGCAGGGTGCTGGGCTGTCAGCTTTATGGGCGGCGTTCGATTGCTACAGCGCGCTGCGCCAGCTGGGGCTTGATGTCGATATCGTCCCGCCCACCGCGCCGCTCGATGGCTACGCGCTGTGCGTCGTGCCGTGCCTGCCCATTGTTCCAGCAGAACTGGTTGAAGCGCTGGGACGGTTTTCCGGAGAGATCGTGATTGGCCCGCGCAGCGGTAGCCGCGATGCCGATTTTGCAATCCCAAACTCGCTGCCCCCGGGGCCATTGCAAGCGCTGTTCCCGGGCAAGGTGGCCCGCGTTGAAAGCCTGCGCCCCGGGCTTGAGCACCCCGGCGATGGCTGGGCCGTCGCGCACTGGATCGAGCATCTGGAAAGCGCGGCAGAGGCTGAATGGATCGCACAAGACGGCACTGTTGCTGGCTGGCGCCATGGCCGGGTGCGCTATCTTGCGGCCTGGCCCGAACCGAGCTTGATCATCGCCGTTCTGCGCCGCGCAGCGAGCGAAGCCGGACTGGTGTTGCATGACCTGCCCGAGGGCTTGCGGGTGCGCCGCGCCGGATCGCAGACCTTTGCCTTCAACTATGCCGCCGTTCCGGTCGATCTGCCCGCCAGCCTCAGCGGCGAGATCGTGCTGGGTTCGCGCCGCCTCGATCCGGCCGGGGTTGCAGTACTGGGCGCCTGACGAAGCGCTGTTCAACACGACTTACCGCGCCAGGCGCACCAGCGCCTCGTCCAGCGCCTGCAGGAACCGTGATCGGTCAGCCTTGGCGAAAGGCGCGGCCCCCCCGACAATGTCCCCGCCCGCCCGCAAGTCGGCCATGATCGCGCGGGTGGCGATTGCGGCGCCGATCGAGGATGGGGTGAAGGGCTTGCCGGTCGGGCCCAGGACTGTCGACCCGGCCTTCAGGCAGCGGTCGGCCAGCAGGATGTCGGCGGTGATAACGACGCATTGCGGGCCTGCCGTATCCGCGATCCAGTCATCGGCTGCGTCGAACGCTTCGGAAACCACCACCCGCTCAATCAGTGGATGATCGGGCACCCGCAGCCGCATGTTGCTGACCACCTTGACCGGCACCCCGCGGCGGAAAGCGACCTTGTAGATTTCTTCCTTGACCGGGCAGGCATCGGCATCGACCAGAATCAGGGGCGCGGTCAACTTCGGTGGACTGCATTTGCCAGTCGCCGGTCGAGCCAGACGACCGCCAGCCCTGCCGCGACAAAGCCTGCCGCGATGGCAGTGAGATTGGTTAGCGTCTGCGCCCAGCCAAGCTTGTCCGGATCCATGAAGAAATAGGGATAGCGTAGCGGCTCAGCCGGGTCTTCGAACTGGGCACGGGTCAGGAGATAGGCCGAATAGGCCAGCGGATAGAGCGCCCAGGCCAGCGGTGCGCGCCAGCCAAGCAGGCCTTTGCGCGCGAACGCCAGCCACCACAACGGCACCGCGATCGGCACCACGGTGTGATGGGCCTTGTCGCTCAGCATGTCCCACACCGCGGGGTATGGCAGCGGGCCAAGCAGCAGGTTGAACACCACCCCCACCAGCACGATGCCCAGCACGACGCCGCCCAGCAGCAACGGCGAAACCGCTGCGCGCCCCATCCAGGCGATCCGGGCAAAGGCCAGCGCAACCAGCAGGTTGGTCAGGATCGTGAAGAACCGCACCAGCCGCCACAGCCCAGGCAGCAGCCCGCCATGTTCGGCCACGGCGTTGCTCAGCGGCGGCAGCATTGCCAGCAGCGCCACAGCGGCGATCGCGGCGGCGGTCAGGCGGGCAGGTTTGTCGGTCATGGCGCCGTCCTAGCGGCTTGCGTTACTAACGGCCAGACTTGACCGTCCCGGCGTGATTGCGCAGAGTTGCCCGCAGAAAGCGAGGACCCGATGTCCACACCGATGACCGGCGGCTGCCTGTGCGGCGCCGTGCGTTATGAAATCAGCGGCCAACCGGCGATGCAGGCGGTCTGCCATTGCAGCCATTGCCAGCGCCAGGCCGGCAGCGCCTTTTCAACCATTGTCGGGGTGCCCGAAACGGCCGTCACGATCACCGCAGGTGCGCCCAGCAGCTACATTGATCACGGCGAAAGCGGCAAAGCTGTCGAGCGGCAGTTCTGCGGAACTTGCGGATCGCCGCTGTTCTCGATCGTTGAGGCGGCGCCGGGAATGACCTTCGTCAAGTCCGGAACGCTTCACGATACCAGCTTCTTCCAGCCGACAATGCATTTCTGGACCCGGTCAATGCAGAGCTGGGTTGATACCGGCGGCGTACCCGCATTTGAAACCAATCCGGGCTGACCGTCACTTTGCTCGCTGTCGCAATCACGGCACGGCGCGGCGCTAGGCGGGTGCCTTGGCAGGCATGGCGGGGCATGGGCGGCTATGACCAAGCTGTTCGTCCGCGTACTGAGCGCCATCACTCTAATTCTGCTCGCCACGCCGCCGCTTGTTGCAGGCGAGAAACCCGCCGCTGAAGCCCAGAAGTCTGAGCCAATTGCCAAAGGTCGGCTGTTTGCAGCTGTGCTCGGGCCTGGCCCAAAGTGGAAGAAGGGCCAGCCGTTCAAAGGGCCGGGGCTCGATCAGCACCGGGCTTACTGGAAGAAGCTCCACGAAGAAGGCAGGGTCGCCAGCGCCGGTCCGCTGGGCGAGGACACCGGCCTGATCCTGCTGCGCGCGCGCAGCCAGTCCGAAGCCAACGCGCTGCTGGCCGCCGACCCAGCAGTCAAGGCGCGGATCCTGCACGGCGTCGCCCGGCCCTATCGCGCTGAAATGATGAGCACCGCGGTGCTGGCTGGAAAGTAAAAACCAAAACGGCCCGGCAGTTGGCTGCCGGGCCGTGGTCGCCCGCTGGGGAGGGGTGTGCCTGGGAGGAGGGGTTGGGGACTTCAGGCAACCAGCGGGGCAATCGCAGCAGCCGGCATCACCAGCTGGACAAAGGCGAAAGTGAAGATGGTGGCGAAGCTGGCGGCGAGCGCGGCGTTGAATTTGAGGGTCTGCATAGTCATTCTCCTGGTTCGGTTCGCGGCGGGGAGGGGTCTCCGCGTCATGGCCATCTTCTACCGCTGCTTTGCGCCGGGGTGTGAACACTGTTATTGCAACTGCGCTATGCAGGAATGCATAACCCGAAAAAGCCTGGAATTCGGCGATGTTTGACTGGAATGACCTCAAATTCTTCCTCGCCGTCGCCCGCGATGGCTCAACGCTCGCGGCCTCGCGCACGCTCAAGGTCAGTCAGGCCACGGTCTCACGCCGGATTACCACGCTCGAGGAGTTGCTCGGGATCGAACTGTTCGCCCGCCATGCCTCGGGCTATGTCCTGACCGCGCGCGGCGAAGCGCTGGTGCCGCTGGCCGAGGGGGTTGAGGCTGAGGTCGCGCGGTTTGCTGCCGGGCTGGCGGCCGAGACCCGGCGGTTATCTGGCGCGGTCAGGCTGACAACGGTCGAATCGGCGGCGAACAGCTGGGTAATCCCGGCGCTGGCCAGGCTCCGCGATAGCCATCCGGGGATCGAGGTGGAGGTTATCACCTCCGACAAGAACCTCGACCTGGCCCACGGCGAGGCCGATGTTGCGATCCGGTTTGGAACTCGGCCAGAAGGCGAGACGCTGATCGTGCGGCGCTTGGCCGCGCTGGAAGAAACCGTCTATGCCAATCGCGAACTGGTCACTCGGCTCGGTCGCCCGGCCAACGCGGCAGACCTGGCGCGCTATCCGCTGGTGCTCGATACCGCGGTTCGGTTCAGCGCTTGGTTCGAACGCGAAGTGCCTGACGGCCGGGTGGTCCAGCGGGTCAATTCGATCTCGGGGGTTCTTGCCAGCGTCAAAAGCGGGATCGGCGCGGCGCTGTTGCCGTGCATGATCGGCGATGGCGCCCGTTCACTGGTCCGGTTGATGCCGCCGATTGCCGAACTGACTACCGATTGCTGGCTGGTAACCACCGACCAAGCCCGCCGCCAGCCGCACGTCCGCGCCACGATCGACGCGGTGGTGGCGCATATCGAGCAAGTCAGCGCGTTGCCAGGCCCAGCCATGGATGAGGCTGGCGTGGCATGAGCCCGCTCAGCGCTTGCGGACGAATTCGGCGCGCAGCACCAGACCTTTGATGCCGGGATACCGGCAATCGATCTCCTGGGCATCGCCGGTTAGCCGGATCGACTTGATCAAAGTCCCCTGCTTGAGCGTCTGCCCCGCGCCTTTGACCTCCAGATCCTTGATCAAGGTCACCTGATCGCCGTCCTGCAGCAGATTGCCGACCGCATCGCGGACCTCGACCATGGCGGCAGCCGCGGTCTTGGCGGCAAGTTCTGAGGCTGGCAACCACTCGCCGCTGTCCTCGTCGTAAACATAGTCGTCGTCGCTCATTTGCGCTCCAGTCTCAAAGCATTTTCACCGCAAGGATCCAGCCCCAGACCGCCAGGGTCAAGGCGCCGCCGGCCAAGGTCCAGCGGATCGCCAGTCCGAGCAGGCGGGCCTGGACGTCGATCGAATGGACGAAGGCCGCGAACAGCCGGGTCCGCGCGCCCTGGTCGCTCTCGATCCCGTCGCCGTCAAACTCCTCGCCGTGGAGCAGCGCGCGCAGGGCAAAGAAGCACGAGACCACCAGCGGCACAATGGCGGCGATGCTGGCCAGGGTCAGCACCGGCTGGCTCGGGGCATCGAGGCTGAGCGGAGCGCCGGGGCTGGCCGAGATCGGATGGGTGCCGATGGTGATCAGCAGCGCGTTGAAGCCGAGCATCGCGCCGAGCCGGATCGAGAGATCAAGATCGCGGTTTTCGAGGAATTCGAGGTCGGCGACGAAACCCGGTTCGGGCGGGTTGCCGCGCATCGCCTGAAAGGCCCGCAGCCGGGAGCGGAACGAAGGGAAAGCCATGTCCGACCGGTTACGGTGCTTGCTGGATAAGAGCAAGGCTGGCACGACGGCCAGCGATGACTGCTTCGCGCCACACCGTGACCTTCGTGATGATCACCATTTTCCTCGATGCCATGGGTTTTGGCCTGATCATGCCGGTGCTGCCGCGCTTGCTGATGCGGGTTGGCGAGATCGGGCTCGATTCTGCGATTGCGCTCGGGGCGTGGATCAGTCTGGCGATGGCGCTGGCAACGTTTTTCGCCGCGCCGGTGCTGGGCAACCTGTCCGATGCTTTTGGCCGGCGCCCGGTGCTGCTGATCGCACTGGGCGGGATGGCCGCGCATTACGCTGTGCTTGCGGTGGCCGACAGTCTGGCGCTGATCGTGCTCGGGCGGGTGCTGACCGGGGTGTTCGGCGGTTCCTACGCGCCCGCCCAGGCGGCGATTGCCGATGTCACCGGACCCGACGATCGGGCGCGCAACTTCGGCCTGGTTTCCGCCGCATTCGGGGTCGGCTTCGTTGCCGGTCCGGCGCTGGGCGGCTTGCTCAGCCAGTTTGGCGAACGCACCCCGTTCGTGGTCGCGCTGGTGTTGTCGGCCGCCAATCTGGTTTACGGCCTGGTGCTGTTTCCCGAAACCCTGGCGCCCGCCAACCGGCGCCGGTTTGCGCTGACCCGGGCCAATCCGTTTGGCGCCTGGCGCTTTGCGCGCACGATCCCGGGGATGGCGCGCCTCGCGCTGGTGCTGCTGGCCTGGCAGATCGCCAGCCTGGTCTATCCCCTGACCTGGAGCTTCTGGGGGATCGCCCAGCTGGGCTGGTCGGACCGGATGATCGGGCTCAGTCTGGCCGGGGTCGGCGTGGTGATCGCGCTCAGCCAGACGCTGATCACCGGCCCCGCGGTGCGGCGCCTGGGCGAGCGCGACGCGGCGACGCTGGGCATCCTTGGCGCCGGCGCCGGGTTTGTCGGCTATGCCTTCTGTACCCAGACCTGGCTGGCCTTTGCACTGCTGGTCTCGGTGGCGCTGCAATCGCTGGTCCAGCCAAGCCTGATGGCGATGCTCTCGCGCGGGGCGACAGCGCAAACCCAGGGCGAGGTGCAGGGGGTGGCGGCGATGGTGATGGGGCTTGGTTCGATCATCGCCCCGCTGCTGCTGGTGGCGCCGATGTCCTGGTTTACCGGGCCACGCGCGCCGGTTTATTTCCCTGGCGTGGCGTTCCTGACCGCAGCCGTGATCGCGCTGGGCGCACTGGCGCTGCTGCGCGGTGTTCCCAGGCGCCAGCTGCCGGCGGAGTGAAGTACGAAGGCTGAAGGCGCGATTCAGCATTCACCGCAACCCCGGAGCAAGTCAGCGCTGCGATAACCCACTGCACTTGTTGTCGCCGCCAGAATGGCGCACGGCCACTTGCGGAGGGTTAGCCGATGGTTCGCAGAGCCTTGGTCGCAGCGTTGGCCGCATTGCTCGTCGGCTGCGCCAGCAGCAAGCCAGCACCAATCGTCAAAGCGCCGCAGCAGCGCCCTTCAAATCATGCCGTGGCCGAACCGGGTGAGGCGGTGTGGCATTTGCGGGCTGGGCTGAACGTTGCCGCGTTGTCGTGCCGAGGGCGGGGCCGGACAGGTGTTGCGGGCGCCTACGCCAAGCTGCTTGGTCGCCACCGCATCCTGCTGGCTTCGGCCTACGCCGGCGAGCAGCGGCGCCACGGCAAAGGCCTCGACCGGCACCTTACCCAAGTTTACAATCGTTTTGCCTATCAGCCCTCACTCGGCAAGTTCTGCACCAACGCCGCGGCGGTTGCCGATGAGGCACTGCGGATGGATTCGGCCACGCTGGCTGGTCAGGCGCGGCACCTGCTCGGCCGTTTGGGCTAGGCCCTTCCAGCTAATGTGCGGGGCTGAATATTCTTCAGGTGGCGCAAGACCCCCAAAGCGCTAGATTAATCGCGCTAGGAGTGAGTCGATGCGGGCATCCTGGAACCGGCGGAGAGTGCTGAGCGGCGGAATTGCGACGGTCGCGCTCGCAACGGCATTGCCGGCCCGCGGGCAGGATCTGCTGCGCGGGCTGCTGGGCGACAAGCTGCCCGAACCGCTGAGAAACCTGCTGCCGCGCGAGGCCCAGGATGCGGCGCAGATCCTGGGTGAAGTGCTGAAGCTTGAGCAAGAGGCCAAGCTGCTGCGCCTACCCGATTCGCCGCTTGCGCCGAAGGACGCGGCTATCCCGACCGACCCCGACCAGCTTTACCAGGCGGCGATGCCGCGGCTGGTTGCGCTGGTTGACCGCGCCGAGCGGATCAGTCCAGCTTTTGCCGACAAGGCCGGCGGGCTGCTCGCCCGGCTCCATCAGAGCCAATACGATCCACCCGATGCCTGGTTCGGCGGTGAAGGCACGCCGCTGCTGGCCATTCCCCAAGCCTATCGTCCGCTGCGGATCGCTAGCCCGCTAGGCGCCGAAGAGGTTGAGCCTGCGGTCCTGAAGCTGCCCGGCGTCGAAATTCCGCGGACTGACCTGCCGGTAATCGAGCCGGAGCCGGCCGAACAGCCGCTGCCCACGCTCAGCAAGTCGCTCAGATATGCCGACCTTGCCGACGAGTACGCGGCCTGGTTCGCCGCTGCGACGGTCCGCGGCGAGCATCGCTCCAGCGCCGACTGGCACCTGACGCTGATGCGCCAGTCGCGTCCGCGCTATCAGACCGTTGGCAAGCGGCTGGGGGTGCCGTGGTATTTCATCGCTGCGATCCACGGGCTTGAAGCCAGCTTCAACTTCCGCGCCCATTATCACAACGGCGATTTCCCGCTGAGCCGCCGGACCCGACAGGTTCCGGCCAACCGTCCGCCGGTGTGGCTGCCGCCAAGCGATTGGGAAGCGAGCGCCGCCGATGCCCTCAAACTCATGGGATTTGCCGGTCAGAGCGACTGGAGCCTGCCGCGAACGCTGCACCGGATCGAGGCCTACAATGGCTTCGGCTATCGCCGGGTCGGGCGGGTCACGCCCTATCTGTGGAGCTTTTCGAGCCATTACAGCCGCGGCAAGTTCGTTGCCGATGGGCGCTTCGATCCGCGCGCCCGCTCGCAGCAATGCGGCGCGGCGGTGATGCTCAAGCTGCTGGAATCTGCCGGGGAACTTGCCTAGAAGCGGCCTATGCTCCGCACCCTATTGCTCGCCAGCGCCGTCACCCTGCTCGCCGGCCCTGCCGCCGCCAGGCCAAGCGTCTCTCCCGAAGCCGTGGCCGCAGCTGCGCTCAAGGCTGCGCCGGTGTGGGACGGGCACAACGATGTGCCCGAACAGTTGCGCGAACGGCGCAAGAACATGCTCGGCGATTTCGACTTCACCGACACTACCGGCACAGCCGATCCGGCCAAGGGCGTGATCGTGATGCAGACCGATCTCAAGCGGCTGCGGCAGGGCCGGGTCGGGGCACAGTTCTGGTCGGTCTATGTCTCGGCCGCGTTGCCCGAACCGCAGGCGGTACAGGCGACGCTTGAGCAGATCGACGTGATGAAGCGGCTGATCGCCCGCTATCCCCGCGATCTTGCCTATTGCGAGACTGCAGCCTGCACCGCGCAGGCGCTGAAATCGGGCAGAATCGCCTCGCTGCTGGGGATGGAAGGCGGGCATTCGATCGGCGGGTCGCTGGCAGTGCTGCGGCAGATGTACACGCTTGGCGCCCGCTACATGACGCTGACCCATTTCAAGAACACCGCCTGGGCGGACAGCGCTACCGATAACCCCGCGCACGATGGCCTGACCGGGTTCGGGGCCAGCGTGGTGCGCGAGATGCAGCGGCTGGGGATGCTGGTCGATCTCAGCCATGTCAGCGAAGCGACGATGCACGATGCGCTCGATGTCGCCGCGGCACCTGTGATCTTCAGCCATTCGGGAGCGGTGGGAGTGAATAGCCATCCCCGCAACGTCCCCGATGCCGTGCTGCGACGCTTGCCCGGCAACGGCGGGATCGTGATGATCAACACCTATCCGGCTTACGTAGCCGAGAGAATCCGGAGCTGGAGCGCTGCCCGCGCCGCCGAGGAAGCGCGACTGAAAGTGATCCACATCGGCAACCCCGGCGGCGCCAAGGCTGCGCAGGAGGCCTGGGACAAGGCCCAGCCACGGCCGCGCGCGACGGTATCCGATCTTGCCGATCACGTCGATCACGTCGTCAAGCTGGCTGGCATCGATCATGTCGGGATCGGCGGCGACTACGACGGGATCGACACGGTGATCGAGGGGATGGAGGACGTGTCCGGCTATCCGGCGCTGTTCACCGAACTGGCGCGGCGCGGCTGGTCGCAGGCGAGCCTCGAAAAGCTCGCCAGCCGCAACATGATGCGGGTGCTGAAAGCCGCCGAGGCAACTGCCGCAGCGCACCGGATGGATCCCCCGATCGAAAGCCCGACTACGTTCTGAATCTAGCCGGAAACGGCCTGAAAGATCCATATCGCCGACATAGCGACGATTGCGGTTACCAGGCCAATCCCCAGGACATAGCGGACGCCGTGGCCGGTCGCGCCGCCGCGCGCTTCGTCGGTGGAAATGTGAACCTCTTCGCCCTCGCGGTGCATGGCTTTACCTTCCGTTGGACCCAGGGTCGAATGGACCCTCTTCCGAAAACGGCGGCGGAGCGGGATTGTTTCGCCGCCGAACGGCATTCGACGCGAGTCGATGGTGTAGATAATAAACCCAAGCGTCGCGGTTGCCTAGCCCGCGCATCCACGTCATCAGGGTCTAGTGCGGATCGATCCGCCCGATCATCCGGAAGAAGAACGCGGTCGACCAACCGAGCAGGAAGATCCCTAGCACACTCTCGAACGCCCCAAGCAGGCGCCAGTCGTGCGCGATATGGCTGTCGCTGTAGCCCACGGTCGAATAGGTGATGGTTGAGAAATAGAGCGCTGCCTCAACGTCCGGGATCGCCCCGAGGACAAGGTAGCACAACGCGAACAGCCAGATTTCGATGCCGTGCAGCGCGAGCATCGCAATGACTGCGCCGAGCGTGAAAACCGCACCGCGCGGACTGAGAGGTTTGAGATGTTTGAGCCTTTCCAGCGCCGCTTCCGTGCGCAACGCCCGGTTGAGACCGAACAGCCCAAAGCCGTGCACCACCACGCATGCCAGCACCATCAGCGAAGCAAACGCAAACTGGACGAAGAGCTGGAGCATGACGCTGGCTAATCGCGCAGCAGTTCGTTGATCCCGGTCTTGGCGCGGGTCTGGGCGTCGACCGTCTTGACGATCACTGCGCAGTACAGCGAGGGGCCGGGGCTGCCGTCGGGGAGTGGCTTGCCGGGCATCGATCCGGGGACCACAACTGCAAAGGGCGGGACCCGGCCGATATGGACTTCGCCGGTGGCGCGATCGACGATCTTGGTCGAGGCGCCAAGATAGACCCCCATCGACAGCACTGCGCCTTCGCAGACCCGCACCCCTTCCACCACTTCGCTGCGCGCGCCGATGAAGCAATTGTCCTCGATCACCACCGGGCCGGCCTGCAACGGCTCAAGCACTCCGCCGATTCCGACCCCGCCAGAGAGGTGCACGTGCGCGCCGATCTGCGCGCAGGAGCCGACCGTGGCCCAGGTATCGACCATGGTCCCTTCGCCGACATGGGCGCCGATGTTGACGAAGCTGGGCATCAGGATCACGCCGCGGCCGATGAACGACCCGCGCCGCGCCACCGCGCCTGGAACCACGCGAAAACCAGCCTCCCTAAAGCGGTTTTCGCCCCAGCCAGCGAACTTGCTGGGGACCTTGTCATAGGCGGGGGCGCCGCCCGAAGCGCCGGGAACCAGTACGTTGTCGTTCAGGCGGAAGCTCAGCAGCACGGCCTTCTTGAGCCACTGGTTGACCTTCCAGCCGCCCTGTCCATCGGGCTCGGCGACCCGTGCCGCGCCGGAATCGAGCAGCTCCAGCGCCGCCTCGACCAGCTCGCGGACCTCGCTCGAGCCGGGAGTGACGCTGTCCCGCGTCTCAAAGGCCTGTTCGATCGCGGCGGCAAGCTGGGCGGACATCGGCAAACTCCGGGACAAGAGTGGAAACCTGCCGCCTATCGCTTGCCTGCGCTGCGAGCAAGGCTATCGACCAAGTCGTTTTTGAAATTCTTCGTTCAGGATTGATGCGATACAAGTCCGATTGGATCCGGCGCCGTCCGGGACCTTCATGTCAGTCAATGCGGGGTCGCAACCATGGCAGCAACTCGAATTGTACGGCAGGCGCGCTGGCATCTGGGCACCGCGTTGCTAGTCCTTGCCACGCTTGCTGGGTGCGGCGGCGGCGGAAGCAGCGTTGGTTCGGTCCCGCAGCCGGGTCCGAGCCCCACTCCGACGCCAACGCCAACCCCGACACCTACCCCCGGTCCGACTCCGACTTCGGCATTCCAGACCGCCGAATACAACCGTTCCACCGGGCCAGCGCAGCATAGCGCGATCCCCGCCTGGTCGGCCGGATTCAATGGCGCAGGTGTGACCATCGGGATCATCGATTCCGGGATCGACAGCAACAGCCCTGAGTTTGCCGGGCGCATTTCAGCAGCCTCGCGCGATATTGCCGGCGCGCGCGGGCTCGATAATCCCGACAGCGATCATGGCACTAACGTTGCCCTGGTTGCGGCGGCGGCACGCGACAATGTAGGCGTGATGGGGATCGCTTTCAGCTCAACCATTGCGATGTTTCGAGGCGATGCGCCGGGATCTTGCGCAACCGAGACGCCTTCCGATCCGGACAGTGGCTGCGAGTTCTTCGATAATGTGATCGCGCAAGGGGTAACCTCGGCGGTTGGCGCTGGCGCCCGTGTGATCAATCTTTCGCTGGGAGGATCACCGCCCGAGGCCGAGCTGCGCGATGCCGTTTCCCAAGCCGCCGCCGCGGGCGTGGTGGTGGTCATCTCGGCGGGTAATGACGGCGATTCGACCGAGGCCGGGGTTGATCCCAACAATCCCGATCCGTTCGCCGCGGGGCTGCGCGCCGCGGGAAATGGCAATGTCATCATCGCCGGCTCGGTCAATGCGGCGAACACGATCTCCGGCTTTTCCAACCGGGCGGGAAGCGAAGCCAGCTGGTTTCTCGCGGCGCGCGGCGAACGGGTCTGCTGCGTTTACGAGGACGGCGTTCTGAAGGTGGAGACCAACCCCGATGGCTCGCGCTCGATGTTCGTGTTTTCAGGAACCAGCTTTTCCGCCCCGCAGATTGCCGGGGCTGCGGCACTCCTGATCCAGGCCTTTCCCAACCTCACCGCCACCCAAGTGGTCGATCTTTTGCTGCGCACCGCGCGCGATGGCGGTGCAGCGGGGACCGACCCGATCTATGGCCGCGGGATTCTCGACATCGCAGCAGCGTTCGCTCCGCAAGGAACGACAATGCTTGCTGGCAGCAGCGTTGCGGTGCCGCTCGGCGGAACGATCGCCGTGACCTCGTCGGCGATGGGCGATGCCGCCCAATCCGGGGCGGGGCTCACAACGATCGTGCTCGACCAATATGCCCGGGCCTATCAGGTCGATTTGTCGAACGGCCTGCGCGGTGCCAGCCAGACTCCCAAGCTCGCCCCGGCGCTGTCTGCCGAAACTCGACATGGCGCGCTTGGCAACGAACAGCTCAACCTGGCCTATTCGGCCGATGGTCGCGGCCGGGTGTCGCGGCTGCCATGGCAGGGTAAGTTGAGCCTGTCGCAGCGCGATGCCGATCTGGCCCGGGTACTTGCCGCCCGGGTGGTGGCGAAGATCGCCCCCAACGCCAAGCTTGGTTTCGCCATTTCGCAAGGCGCGGATGGCCTGGTCGCTCACCTTCAGAGCCGCAGCCAGCCAACCTTTCTGATCGCCCGATCGCCGCTCGACAACGCCGGTTTCGCGCAGACCGACGAAATCAGCTTTGCGATGCGGCACCAGTTTGGCGCTTGGGGACTGTCGCTGAGCGGCGAACGCGGTTCGGCGCTGTCAGCGGCGCCGGTTGAAGTCGGATCCAGCCAGCTCGCCCCGGCTCACGGTGAGCGCACCCGGCGGCTTGGCCTGGCACTCGATCGGCAATTTGGTTCAGGTGCAGTCTCGCTTGGCGCAAGCTGGCTCAGCGAAGAGCGCACCCTGCTCGGCGCTCGGCTGCTCCAGGGCATCGGCCAAGGCGGCGCCCATAGCCTGCTGCTCGATGCCAGCGGCGAATGGCACTTTGCCCCAGCCTGGCGGCTGGGTGCGGCGTGGCGCAGCGGGTTCACCTCAGCCGATCCGGGGGGAGTGGTGGTCACGGGCTCGCGGCTCGCCTCTTCGGCTTGGTCGCTCGATCTCGAACGCGAAGGTGTTGTTCAGCGCGGCGACGTGATGGCATTGCGCCTGTCCCAGCCGCTCAGGGTCGACAATGGCGGGCTGACACTGCGTCTCCCGGTCGCCTATTCCTACGCGACGCTGCAGCCGACCTACGGCCTGTCAACGCTTTCGCTTGCGCCGCGCGGGCGTGAGCTCGATGCCGAACTGATCTGGCGCGGCAGGCTGGCCGGCGGCAATGGTCTTGTCAGCCTGTTCTATCGCCGCCAACCAGGACATTTCGCTGCCGTGCCTGCCGACACTGGCATGGCGGTGAGCTGGAACAAGCAGTTCTAACGCACTCTTGCTAGACTTGATCGCCGCTCCCCGGCATGGGCGCAGTCATGGCAGAACGCGCACTCGAAGGAATCAAGGTTCTCGACCTTTCGCGGGTCCTGGCCGGGCCGTGGTCAACCCAGATCCTCGCCGACTTTGGCGCCGAGGTGTTCAAGGTCGAACAGCCGGGCAAGGGTGATGATACCCGCGGCTGGGGACCGCCTTTCCTCAAGCTGCCCGATGGCGCGGACGATCCCCGCGAAAGCGCCTATTACCTTTGCGCCAACCGTAACAAGCGCTCGGCCGCGATCGACATTGCCAGCCCAGAAGGTGCGGCGCTGATCCGCAAGCTTGCGGCCAAGGCCGACGTGCTGGTGGAGAATTTCAAGCCGGGCGGCCTGGCCAAATACGGGCTCGACTATGCCAGCATTGCTGCGATCAATCCCCGGATCGTCTATTGTTCGATCACCGGGTTCGGGCAGGACGGGCCCTATGCACATCGCGGCGGCTATGACTTTATCGCCCAGGGCATGGGCGGGTTGATGAGCGTCAACGGCGAGGCCGAAGGCCCGCCGCTCAAGGTTGGGGTGGCAATGGCCGACCTTTCAACCGGCAACTACGCCGCGATTTCGATCCTTGCCGCGCTGCGCCATGCCGAGCGCACCGGCGAGGGCCAGCAGATCGACATTTCGCTGCTCGATACCCAGATCGCGATGATGGCCAACCAGGCCTCAAGCTATCTGGTTGGCGGCAAGGTGCCGGGGCGGATGGGCAACCGCCATCCTACTGTGGTGCCCTATACCACTTTCGCGCTGGCCGACGGGGTGGTGATCATTGCGATCGGTAACGACACGCAATTCCGCGCTTTTGCTGCCGAAATGGGCGCGCCCGAGCTGGCCCAAGACCTGCGCTTTGCGACCGCACCGGCGCGGGTGGTCAACCGCGATGCGATCGAGGAAATCATGCGCGGCCTGGTCAAGGACGAGCACCGCGACAGCCTGATCGCCCGGCTGGAGGCCTGCGGGGTGCCGGTCGGCCCGGTCAATACCCTGGCCGACGTGTTTGCCGATCCGTTTGTCGAAGCGCGCAGCACCGTGCACCGCTTTACCCGCGATGACGGGGTCGAAATTCCCAAGCGTCGCCTATCCGGGCAAGCTTTCAGCCACTCCTGCCGACTACCGTCACCAGCCGCCCAAGGTGGGCGAGCAGACCCGCGAATTGCTGGGCGAATGGTTGGGACTGGGCGGCGAGGAGCTCGATGCGCTGGAGACAGCGGGCGTGGTCGAGCAGGGTTAGAGTTTGTTCCACTTTCGTGGAAGCAACACCGGCCCGCTCCCCCGGCCCGACCACCCATAGGGTACCATAAGCGGGTGGTCGGGGCGCCTCAGCGAAAATGTCCCCCGGACATTGTTCGTGACCTTCGACACGGGAGCGGGCCGGTGTTGCCTGTTTCAGTCCTACTGAAACTGACTCTAGACGATGACCCCGCCGTCGAGCAGCATCGTCTGCCCGGTCATGAAACTCGATGCGTCGGAGGCCAGGAACACCGCCGCTCCGGCAATCTCATGCGGCTCGCCGATCCGGCCAAGGCAGGCGCTCGAGACCGCGTGTTTGAGGTTTTCAGGGTTCTCCCACAGGGCTCTCGCGAAATCGGTGCGGACCAGCCCCGGTGCAATCGCATTGACCCGGACATTGTCGGTGCCGAATTCGCGCGCCAGATTGCGCGCCATCTGGATATCGGCCGCCTTGGTGATCGCATAGACCCCGAGAATCTCGGAGCCGCGCAGGCCGCCGACCGAGGAGATCATGATGATCGAACCGGATTTGCGTGCACGCATTTCCGGCGCGACCATAGTCACCAGCCAATGCTGGGCGAGGATGTTGTTATCGAGCGTCTTGCGGAACGCCTGATCGGTGATGGTGGCCATCGGCCCATAGTGCGGGTTTGAAGCGGCGTTGCAGACCAGCACGTCGATCGCCCCGAACGCCTTGCGGCCGGCATCGACCATAGCCTGGAGCGATTCCTTCGAGGACAGCGCGGACGAGACGGCAATCGCTGCGCCAGGATGCTTGGCATTGATTGCGGCGGCAACCTCTTCGCAAGGACCCAGATTGCGGCTGGTGATCACCACTCTGGCGCCGTGATCAGCGAAGTCTTCAGCGATTGCCCGCCCGATCCCGCGCGACGAGCCGGTGACGATCGCCACTTTGCCGGTCAGGTCGAACTGGTTCATGCTCCGGCCTTCACCGCGAAGTACCAGGCGCGGTCGGCCAGCGGTTCGACCCGCTGCGACATGTTCTTGGCGTGCGCCGAGCTGGCGGTGCCGTCGATCACGCGCTTCTTGATCCCCTGCATGATCCCGGCCAGGCGGAAGAAATTGTAGGCGAAATACCAGTTCATGTCGGGCACGCTGTCTCGTGCCGTCGCCGCGGCATAGCGTTCAACCACTTCCTCAAGCTCGGGGATGCCCAGCGTCTTGCGGTCAAGGTCGGCCACCCCTGATCGCCCGCCGTTCTCGGTCACCCAGGCCATCGCCACATAAGTGAAATCGGCCAGCGGATCGCCCAGTGTCGAGAGCTCCCAGTCGAGCACCGCCAGCACTTCGGGCCGGTCGTGGGCATAGATCATATTGTCGATCCGGTAGTCGCCGTGGACGACCGAGGTGCGGGTCTGCTCGGGAAGCGTTGCCGGCAGCCATTCGATCAGCCGCTCCATCGGCGCCATGGTTTCGGTCTCGGCCAGCTTGTACTGCTTGGTCCAGCGATCGATCTGGCGGCCGAAGTAATTGCCGGGCTTGCCGAAGTCCGAGAGGCCAACCGCCTCGACATCGACGCTGTGGAGCTGCGCCAGCGTATCGATCATCGCATTGTAGGTCTCGCGCCGGTACGTCGGGGGGTCGTTGGGCATCGATCCATCCCAGATTGTCCGGCCATCGATCAAGCCCATGACGTAAAACCACGAACCGACCACGCCTTCGTCGGTACACAACCCGTATTGCTGCGCGACCGGGAAGCTTGCCATGGCGAGGCCGGCCTGAACCTTGTATTCGCGGTCAACCGCATGGGCCGAAGGCAACAAGGGGCCGAAGGGTTTGCGCCGCAGCACGTAGCTGCCGCTCGCCGCCGCGATCTTGTAGGTTGGATTCGATTGCCCGCCGCGGAACTTGGTCAGGTGCAGCGGCCCTTTGAAACCGGCAACGTTCGCCTCCATCCAGCCGGTCAGCGCGGCCTCGTCAAGCCGGTCGGCACCTTCCGGCTCGACCGTGCCGACGAAGTCCAGTTCGGCGTTGACGGCGGCAGGCTCGCTCATTGATCGAACACGATCACCGAGCGCGCCGAATGGCCGGCCTTCATCTTCTCGAAGCCCTGGTTAACCTCTGCCAGCGGGATCCGCTCGGCAATGATGCTGTCGAGATCGAGCAGCCCGCGCAGATAGAAATCGACCAGCCGCGGCAGATCGACCGGGAAATGGTTCATCCCCATGATCGCGCCCTGCAGCTTCTTGCCCGAAAGCAGGTCGATCGCGCTCAGGCTGACCTTCTCGGCCAGCGGCATCATCCCCAAAATCGTTGCCGTACCGCCGCGGCGCAGCGACTTGACCGCGAGCTCGGCCGAGGCCGGTCGGCCAACTGCCTCGATCGCATGGTCGACCCCGCCCTTGGTCAGCTCGAGGATCTGCGCGGCGGCATCGGGGGCAAGGGCGTCAACCACATCTGTGGCGCCCAGCTTGATCGCCAGCGCGCGCTTTTCGGGCACCGGATCGGCGGCGATGATCCGCCCCGCCCCGGCGATCTTGGCGGCATTGATCGTCGCCAGGCCAACCCCGCCGCAGCCGACCACCGCGACGGTTTCACCAGGTGTGACCTTGCAGGCATTGAAGATCGTCCCCGCGCCGGTGGTCACCGCGCAGCCGATCACCGCGGCCCGGTCGAGCGGCATCTCGGGGTTGATCGCAACGCAGGCATGCTCGTGCACAAGCATCATCTCGGCAAAGGCTGAGAGGTTGAGCATCTGGCCCACCGGCGAACCATCGCTCGCCTTGGTCAACCGGGGTTCGGCGCCGGGCGCGCGGCGGGTGTCACCGCCCAGGCACAGCGCCATGCGGCCGGTGACGCAGAACTCGCAGTGGCCGCAGAAAGCGGAGAGGCAGGTGACCACCGCATCGCCAACCTTGACCGTGCGGACCTCGCTGCCGATCGCCTCGACAATCCCCGCCGCCTCATGCCCCGGCACCGCCGGGAGCGGGTGGGGATAGCTGCCCTCGATGAAGTGCAGGTCCGAATGGCACAGCCCGCAGGCCGCGGTGCGGATCAACACCTCGTGCGGCCCGGGGTTTGAGATCGCGAGATCCCAAACCTCAAGCGGCTGGTTCGGCGCGACGAGAACTGCTGCCTTCACCGCGACACCCCGACATCGGCCGAGCTGAACGCCGGATCGGGCTTGGCATTGGGCGAATGGCGAGCGAATTCCATCCGCGCGATCGAGCGGTTGTGGACCTCGTCCGGACCATCAGCCAGCCGCAAGGTGCGCTGATGCGCATAGGCCGAGGCGAGGCCGAAATCTTCGGAGACGCCAGCCGCGCCGTGCGCCTGGATCGCGTCGTCAATGATCCGCAGCGCCATGTTGGGCGCCTGAACCTTGATCATCGCGATTTCCTGCTGCGCCGCCTTGTTGCCGATCTTGTCCATCATGTCGGCCGCCTTGAGGCAGAGCAGCCGCGAGCTCTCGATGTCGATCCGGGCGCGGGCAACGCGCTCGTGCCAGATCGTCTGCTCGGCGATCGGCTTACCGAATGCGACGCGCGATGTCAGACGGCGGACCATCTTGCCCAGCGCTTCCTCGGCGACGCCGATGGTGCGCATGCAGTGATGGATTCGCCCCGGTCCGAGCCGGCCCTGGGCAATCTCGAAGCCGCGGCCTTCGCCCAGCAGCATGTTGCTGGCGGGCACGCGCACGTCATTGAGCTGGATTTCCATGTGCCCGTGCGGGGCATCGTCATAGCCGAACACCGGCAGGTGACGCAGGATCTCCACCCCCGGCGCATCAAGCTCCATCAGCACCATCGATTGCTGGGCGTGGCGCTTGGCCTCGAAATCGGTCTTGCCCATGACGATCGCAATCTTGCAGCGCGGATCGCCCGCGCCCGACGACCACCACTTGCGCCCGTTGATGACGTATTCGTCGCCCTCACGCTTGATCGAACATTCGACATTGGTGGCGTCCGAGGAGGCGACCTGGGGCTCGGTCATCAAGAAGGCGGAGCGGATTTCACCGTGCATCAGCGGCTTCAGCCAGCGCTCCTTCTGCTCGGCAGTGCCATAGCGGTGGAACACTTCCATGTTGCCGGTATCGGGTGCCGAGCAGTTGAACACTTCGCTCGACCAGCCATTGCGGCCCATTTCCTCAGCGCAAAGCGCATATTCGAGGTTGGTCAGGCCGGGGCCTTCGAACTCGAAAGTATCGTCAAGGTGAACCCGGCCCGACTGCGGCGGCATGAACAGGTTCCAGATCCCCTGGGCCTTGGCCCGGGCCTTCTCCTCCTCAACCACCTGGATCACTTTCCAGCGATCGGCGGTGCCGGCCTGGGCCTTGAACTCAGCGTCGCGCGGGATGACGTGGTTGTCGATAAACTGGCGGACGCGGTCGCGCCAATAGACTTGCCGTTCGGTGGGGTCGAAATCCATGGGGTCGTCCTTTCTGTGATTCTGTCGATTCTCGCAGCGCATTCCCTGCCACGCGGCATCGACTGAGCCAAGGGGATTTAAGCGCGCGGTTAAGGTGGTCCTGTCGCAGGCTCGATTGCCCCCGCCAGTTTGGCCACCCGCCGCTCGTGATCCGCACGGGTGATCGGGAAGCGAGAAATTGTGGCGATGTTGGCGACCGCGATAACCACCACAGCGACCAGAAAATAGATCGCCAAACTGGTCAGCACCGGTTCGGCCACCTCGCCTGGGCGGGCCTTGGCCGGAAAGCCCGTGGCGCTGATGATCAGGCCGGTGAGGAAGATGCCCAGGCCGGTGGCGCACTTCTGGGTGAAGAAATAGGCCGAGAAGAACAGCCCCTCGGAGCGTTCGCCGGTCTGTTCTTGCGAGGCTTCGACGATGTCCGAAGCCATTGACTGGACCAGCATCGCTCCGGCAACGGCCAGCGCGTTCGACAAGGTAATTATCGTGAACAGCAGCGGGATCAGCACTGGATCGCCGTTCTCGGGAAACGCGCCGGCTAGCCGCAGCGCATAGGGAATGACCCCGAGGATCAGCGAGGCAATCCCCATGACCACCGCACCGGTCTTCTTCTCGATCCGGCTTTGCACGAACCCGACCAGCAGGAAGGCCCCGACCACTCCCGCGAACAGGCTGAACGAATAGGCCATGAAGCCGGCCTGTGGCAGTTCCCAGTAATAGGTCATGATGTAAGTGGCGGAGGAATGCGTCAAACCGGTGTTGGCATAGGCAAGCAAGGTGCTTGCCAGCAGGACCAAAAAGGCACGGTTGGCCAGGGTCTGTCCGATCTTGCGGATTGTCTGGCCGATCGGGAGGTGGACCGCGGGGCTCGAATCGAGCCGGGCAATCCGGCGATGCGTGGTCACGGCGGAGATCCCGGTCGCCACCACCAGCAGCGCGGCGCCGGTCCAGCCATAGAGCTGATACCCGTCGAGATTGAGCTGGCCGACCGGATAGCGCGGCGATGGCAGCAGGAACACCCCGAAGGCCAGGGTCAGCATCAGCAGACCCCCGGCCCAGCCGAACACGAACCGCCAGCGGGTCAGCGAGGTGCGCTCGTCATAATCGCTGGTCAGCCCGGGAACCACCGATAGTCCGGGGATTTCATAGCATGACACCGCAGCCCGCATCAGGAAGGCGAACAGCAGCAGGTAACCGTAGAGCCAGCCTTCGCTCACTTCGGGCGGATGCCACAGCATGATCCACGCCGCGGCCATCGGCAGGATTGCGGCATACATCCAAGGATGGCGCTTGCCCCAGCGGCTGTGGGTCTTGTCGCTCCAATATCCGACCAGCGGATCAACCAGTGCATCGAGCAGCAGCGCGACCAGCAGGATCAGCCCGACAAGTCCGGCTTCTAGCCCCAGCACCTGGCTGTAAAACAGTAGCAACAGCGTCGAAAAGCCGTTGTCCTTGACCCCATAGGCGACCGAGCCGAAGCCGTTGCCCAGCTTGATGTGCAGTGGAAGTTTGATCGGCGCGGGGACCCCGGCAGAAAGCGAGCCGTTCACAGACTGACGCCAGCCGCTTCGGCCAGTGCCTGCAACGCTGTGTAGGGGCCCGACGCTTCGGGATCCCAGGCATGGCGCGGACCCACGGTCAGCCCACCATCGACCACCAGCGAAGTGCCGGTGATGAAACTTGCGGCCTCACTGCACAGGAAGGCGACCGCGTTGGCGATATCCTCGGGCATGCCGGGGCGCGCGACCGGCTGGGCGTGGCTCGACATCTGCAGGATGATGGCCTTGCCCTGTTCGGCCAGTTCGGGCGGCAGGTCGAGGCTCGCGGTGAAAATGTTGGTGTTGATGAAGCCGGGCTGCACCGCGTTGACCCGGATGCCGAACTGGGCAAGATCGGTCGCGGCGCACTTGGTCAGGTGCAGAACCCCGGCCTTGGCGACAGCATAGGCGGTGGGTGAATAGCCTGGACCTACCGCGGCGACGCTGGATACGTTGACGATGCTCGCGCCTCCTGAGCCCGCCGAAGGACGGTGCTTCATGTGCGGCGCGGCATAGCGGATCCCCATCGCCACCGAACGCATCAGAAGATCAAAGGTGTGGTCCCAGCCCTCGGGCTCGATCTCGTCGATCGGGGCGCGGTCGCCGCCGGCACCGGCGTTGTTGAACAGCACGTCGATCCCGCCGCAGGTTCCGGCGGCGTGGTCCATCAGCGCCTTGATCTGAGCGGGTTCGCAGACGTCGCAGAGCGCCGGGATAATACTCTCCGCTTCGCGTGCCACCGCTTCAGCTCCGGCCAGATCGATGTCGGCGGCAAACACGGTTGCGCCTTCTCGCGCAAACAGCAGCGTAGCCGCGCGGCCGATGCCCGATGCCGCGCCGGTGATGACCACGCACTTTCCAGAGAATCGCATGGTCTCTCCCACTATTGCTTGCTGGCAGTCAGCTTAAGGGCGCTTTGCCTGCGGTCAACGCTGTTGCGCTTGACGCTACGGCAAGCGACCTGCGCCGAGACCAAGGAAATCCGAGCTTGCTTGCCTGGCCCGACTCCCTTTAACCTCTCGATTAAGAGAGGAGTTCACTCATGTCCGAACTGGATGCCTTCCGGGCCGAAATCCGCGCCTGGCTCGAGGAAAATTGCCCGCCCGAAATGCGCGAACCGGTGCGCGATGAAGATGATATCTGTTGGGGCGGCCGCAATTTCCAGTTCAAGAACACCGCGCAAAAGGCCTGGCTCGATGCTTGCGTCGCCAAGGGGTACACCGTGGCCGATTGGCCCAAGCCCTATGGCGGCGCCGGCTTGACGCCCGCCGAGGCCAAGGTCTGGCGCGAGGAGATGAACCGGATCGGCGCGCGGCCGCCGCTATCCTCGTTCGGGATCTGGATGCTCGGCCCGGCGCTGCTCCAGTTCGGCACCGAGGAACAGAAGGTCCACTACCTCGGCCAGATCGCGCGCGGCGAAATTCGTTGGTGCCAGGGTTACAGTGAACCCGGTTCGGGATCGGATCTGGTGAGCTTGCAGACTTTCGGTGAGGAAGTTCATGATCCTGTGGGAGGCGATCACTGGGTGGTCAACGGCAGCAAGATCTGGACCTCTTATGCCAACAAGGCTGACTGGATCTTCTGCCTGGTCCGCACCGACAAGGCCAACAAGTACCAGGGGATCAGCTTCCTGCTGTTCGACATGGCGAGCGAAGGCGTTTCGACCAAGCCGATCCTGCTGATCAGCGGCTCCTCTCCGTTCTGCGAAACCTTCTTCGACAACGTGCGGGTGCCCAAGCACCAGATCATCGGTGAGCTCAACCGCGGCTGGGACGTCGCCAAGTATCTGCTCGGCCACGAGCGCGAGATGATCTCGGGCGCGGGCGGTGGCGACCGCCACACCACGATCGGCGCGGTGCTGAACCGGGCCGGCCTCGAAGACCCGTTGCTGCGCGCCGAGCTGGCGCTGTTCGATGTTGATGCGCTGGCCTACTCGGCGATGGGCGAAAAGTTCCTCGACGAGGCCAAGGTCGGCAAGGCCCACCCAGCCGGTTCGAACATGATGAAATACGCCGGGACCGAGCTCAACAAGCGGCGCTACGAGTTGCTCATGGCCGGCGGCGGCAGCGCCGCGCTCGAATGGGACAGCGAGGCATCGGACGGAGGGGCGCGGGCGCGGACCTGGCTGCGGACCAAGGCCAATTCGATTGAGGGCGGCACCAGCGAGGTGATGCTCAACGTCGTCGCCAAGCGCATCCTCGACCTGCCGGGAGCCTGACATGCCGCTTTACCACAACGAAGACCAGGCGATGCTCGCCGACACCGCGCGCCAGTTCATGGCGAGCGAAGGCAACACTGCAAAACAATTGCGCCACTTCCGCGACATCCAGTGCAAGGACGGCTTCGGCCACGCGCTGTGGAAGCAGTTCGCCGAACTCGGCTTCACCGGAATCCTGGTGAGCGAAGCCGACGGAGGGCTGGGTATGGGCCATGTCGAGGCCGGGATCGTGCTCGAGGAGATCGGCAGAAACCTTACCCCCTCGCCGTTCCTGACCAGCTCGGTAATCGCCGCGAGTGCGCTGGCTTCCGCTTCGGCCGACTTGAGAGCCCGTTACCTGCCCGGATTGCTGGCCGGCGACAGTGTGTTCGCTGTGGCGATCGACGAGGGCAAGAAGCACCGCCCAGAGCGGATCGCGGCCAAAGCGACGCGCTCGGGCAACGGCTTCATGTTGAGCGGCACCAAGGACTTCGTGGTCCACGGTGGTTCAGCCGACATGCTGGTGGTCGCCGCGCGCACTGCCGGCAGCGACGATGACGACGCCGGGATCACGCTGTTCGCGGTGCCGAAAGACGCGCTGGGATTAAACCAGGATGCGGTGCGGTTGGTCGATAGCTCGATGGCCACCCATGTCAGGCTCGACAATGTCCAGCTCGATGCCGATGCGGTGATCGGCGAAGTCGATGGCGGGCGCGAGATCCTCAACCGGGTTCTGGCGGCGGGACGCATCGGCGCGGCGGCGGAAAGCGTCGGGGTGGCGCGCGGCGCGTTTGACATGACCACCACCTACCTCAAGCAGCGCAAGCAGTTCGGCAAACTGATCGGCGAATTCCAGGCGCTCCAGCATCGCGCCGCGCACCTCTATTCGGAGCTCGAAATCGCCCGCGCCGCGGTGATCAAGGCGCAGCAGCTGCTCGATGCCGGGTCCGAGAAGGCCGAGCTAATGGTCTCGGTGGCCAAGGCCAAGGCCGGCAAGGCCGCAGGCCTCGCAGTGAGAGAGGGTGTGCAGATGCACGGCGGGATCGGCATGACCGATGAATACGACATCGGCCTCTACATGAAGCGCGACCGCGCGCTGGCCGAGTTCATGGGCGACCTGTACTACCACGCCGACCGGGTGGCGAAGCTCTCGGGCTACTGAGGAGAAGCACGATGGATTTCGCCAAGCTGTTCAGCCTTGAAGGCAAGATCGCGTTGATTACCGGCGGCAGCCGCGGGATCGGCAAGATGCTGCTCGAAGGCTATCTCGCTGCAGGCTGCGAGCGGGTCTATATCACCGCGCGCAAACGCGAGCAGATCGCCGAGACCGAGGCCGAGTTCAACGCCGCCTATCCCGACAAGGTCATCGGTCTGCCCGGCGACCTTTCCCAGATGGACGAAATCAAGCGCCTGGTTGCCGAACTCGAAGCCCGCGAAACGCGGCTAGATATTCTGGTCAACAACGCCGGGGTGGCCTGGGGCGCCGACTTCGACGAGTTCCCTGAGGCCGGTTGGGACAAGGTCATGGACCTCAACGTCAAATCGCTGTTCTTCCTGACCCAGAAGCTCCATCCGTTACTCAATGCCGCCGCCAGCTTCGATCGCCCGGCCAAGGTGATCAACATCGCTTCGATCGACGGCCTGCGCCCCAATCCGTGGGAGACCTGGTCTTACCACGCCTCCAAAGCTGCGGTGATCCACCTCACCCGGCGGATGGCGGCGCGGCTGATCAAGGACAACATCGTGGTCAGCTGCATTGCGCCGGGCGCCTATCCCAGCGAGATGAACAAGGCTGCGGCGAAGAACCCCGAGGGCAGCGCCAAGGGCATTCCGGCGCGGCGCGTGGGCGTCGCCGAAGACATCGCCGGCGGCGCGATCTACCTCGCCAGCCGCGCGGGCGATTATGTGATCGGCACTACGATCCCGATCGACGGCGGGATCGTCAACGGCTGGATTCCTGAGAACTTCCAGGATCCCTCGGGCGGTCATTGACGTGACCCGCGCTGTCCGGACCTTGGTTGAAGGAATCTACTTCGGTGAAGGGCCGCGCTGGCATGACGGGCGGCTTTGGCTCTCAGACTTTTACGCCAATGCGGTGAAATCGGTTTCGCTGATCGGCGATCTGCGCACCGAGCTTGAACTCGACGACCAGCCCTCCGGTCTCGGCTGGATGCCGGATGGATCACTGCTCGTAGTGAAGATGCAGCAACGCGAGGTCTGGCGGCATTGGCCGGAAGGGCGTTTTGAGCGCCATGCCGAGCTGGCCGGGCATTCCGTGCACCTCTGCAACGACATGGTGGTCGACGCGGTCGGCCGCGCCTGGGTTGGTAACTTCGGCTTCGACCTCGACGCCGAAATGCGCGCTCGCGGGCCCCAAAACGTGATCGACGATCATGCCACCACGATGCTGGCGCTGGTCCAGCCTGACGGCCGGGTCAGCGACGCCGCGCCGGGAGAACGGTTCAGCTTCCCCAATGGCATGGTGATCACTCCGGACGGCAAGACGCTGATCCTGGCCGAAACCTTTGGCGGCCGCCTCACCGCGCTTGATATCGGCGCCGACGGCAGCCTGTCCGGGCGCCGCGAATGGGCTCCGACCTGGCCGGCCCTTCCCGATGGCATTTGCCTCGATTCCGCGGGCGCAGTCTGGATCGCCAATCCGGTCGCGCCGCAATGCCTGCGGCTTGCCGAAGGCGGGGAAGTGCTGGAAACGATCGCGACTGGCGATCTGCCTTGCTTCGCCTGCATGCTCGGTGGACCTGAAGGTCGCCACCTGTTCATGCTCACCGCGCCGCCGACCGGACAACGCGAAGAACCGCGCGGCAAGGTTCTGGTCGCGGAAGTAGATGACGGGCGAGCAGGCTGGCCCTAGCCCTGCATCAAGCCGCGGACGAAGCCGATCAGGCCGGTCTGGCGGGCGCGCTTCATCCGTTCAGCCTCGAGGATTTCGCGGACCTTCTGGTAGCAGGTTTCGATATCGTCGTTGATCAGGACATAGTCGTAGCCGTCCCAATGACTGATCTCGGCGCGGGCGCGTTCCATTCGCGCGGCGATTACCGCGGCGCTGTCGGTGCCGCGGCCGGTCAGGCGGCGGTGCAGTTCATCCAGGCTGGGCGGCAGGATGAACACCCGGACCACATCCTGCTGATCCTTCTGGTAGAGCTGTTGGGTACCCTGCCAGTCGATATCGAAAAGGAAATCCTGGCCCGCCTTCAGCCCGGCGCGGATCGCGGCCTTGGGGGTGCCATAACGGTGACCAAAGACCTGCGCCCATTCGTAGAATTCATCGGCTTCGACCATCCGGGCGAACTCGGCAGCGCTGACGAAATGGTAGTGCTCTCCGTCGACCTCGCCGGGGCGGATCGGGCGGGTTGTGGCAGAGATCGACAGCCGGATCTCGGCATCGCGCTCCAGCAGCATGTGGCTGATCGTGGTCTTGCCCGCGCCCGAGGGCGAAGACAGGATCAGCATCAGCCCGCGGCGCTGGAGGGTATCGGGAGTGGTCATGCGCGCTTAGAGCCCATGGAACCTGCGCAAATCAAGTCTTGGGGGCAGCTTTTCCCGCATCCTTGGCCTCCGGCTGCCGATGTCGCTTGTCATAGAGGCGCTTGGCCAGCATCGCTCCGCCAACCACGATCGCCCCCGGTACCGAACGCGTGGCAACCCTGACCGCCACGGTTCCGGCCAGCCCGCCGAGCAGAGTTCTCTTCGCCGCCGGCAGTTTCGCCGCGTCAACCGGCAACAAGGTATCGATTGCCGCGTTGAGCAGCTTGCCTCCACTCTTGCGGGCGATATCGGCAAGAACCCGGTTGTCGGCCATCACTTCTTCCTGCCGAAGTCGATCGTCACCACGTTCGAGCCGTCTTCGTTCTTGGCTGCGGTTTCGCCCTCATCGGGGGTGTCGTTACCGGCTTCTTCGTGCGGCTGCGGCTCGGGCACCACGGCCTGAAACTGCAGCCCGAAATCGACCGCCGGATCGACGAAAGCGGTGATCGCGGAATAGGGAATCTCAAGCTTGGTCGGGATCTGGTTGAACGACAGGCCGACCGAGAACTGATCCGGCCCGACCACCAGATCCCAGAACTTGTTCTGCAGGACGATGGTCATTTCGTCGGGAAAGCGTTCGGTCAGATGCAGCGGGATCGAGACACCCGGCGCCCCGGTCTTGAAGGTAATGTAAAAGTGATGCTCGCCGGGCAAGGTTCCGCCAGTGGCCACAACCTGGCCCAGCACCCGCCCGACCACCGCGCGCAGCGCTTCCTGGACGATCTCGTCGTATGGGATCAGGCTGTCTACTGGCGCGTCGCTCATGGGGACGAAGTGGCGACGGGCGGCGCCCCGGTCAAGGGCCAAAGCGCTTGCTTGTGGGTATTTCAGGGGTATAGGCCTGCGCCATGCGCACCGCCAAAGTCGCCCGCAAGACCCACGAAACCGACATTCTCGTCGAAGTGAACCTCGACGGGAGCGGGACTTACGATGTATCAACCGGGATTGGCTTCCTCGATCATATGATCGAGCAGTTCAGCCGCCATTCGCTGATCGACGTGACTTGCAAGATCAAGGGCGACCTCCACGTCGACCAGCACCACACCACCGAAGACAGCGCCATCGCGATTGGCCAGGCGATTGCCGAGGCGCTCGGCGACAAAGGCGGGATCGGGCGCTACGGTACCGCCTATTCGCCGATGGACGAGGCCTTGAGCCGCGTCGCGCTCGACATTTCGGGTCGGCCGGTACTGGTCTGGCACGCGAAGTTTACCCAGCAGCGGCTGGGCGAAATGGACACCGAGCTGATTGAGCACTGGTTCCACTCGATCGCCCAAGCGGTCGGGATCACGCTTCATATTGAGCTGCTCTATGGCAGCAACAACCACCACATCAGCGAGGGCATCTTCAAGGGCTTTGCCCGGGCGATGCGGACCGCGGTGGAGCTCGATCCGCGCAAGCAGGGTGCCGTACCCTCCACGAAGGGCCAGCTCGGTGGCTGAGGTTTTGGCTCTCGTCGACTACGGCGCGGGCAACCTCCACTCGGTCGCAAACGCGCTCAAGGTAGCCGGAGCTGAACGGGTGAATGTCACCGCCAATCCCGACGTGATCCGCGCCGCAGACCGGATCGTGCTCCCCGGGGTCGGCAGCTTCAAGGCCTGCGCCGAGGGACTGCGCGCAATCCCGGGACTGATCGAAGCCATGACCGAGCGGGTCCACGTTGGCGGCGCGCCGTTCCTGGGGATTTGTGTGGGCATGCAGTTGCTCGCCACCCAGGGTGTCGAACACGGGATCACGCCGGGGCTGGGCTGGATCAGCGGCGAGGTGCGGCGGATCGAACGCACCGATCCCAGGATCAAGGTACCGCACATGGGCTGGAACGATGTGGTTCCGACCGCACATCCTGCGCTGATCGAGCCTGGTGAGGCCTATTTCCTCCACTCCTACACCTTCGCCGCCGACGAAGGCCGCCAGATCGCGGCTATGACCGACCACGGCGGCGGGCTGGTCGCTGCGGTGGCGCAGGGCAATGTGGTCGGGGTGCAGTTCCACCCTGAGAAGAGCCAAGCCTATGGGCTGGCGCTGCTGGCGAGCTTTCTGGAGTGGCGCCCATGAAGAGTGGTTTGGCGTGATCGTCTTCCCTGCAATCGACCTCAAGCAGGGCCAAGTGGTCCGTCTCGCCGAGGGCGATATGGCCCGCGCCACGGTTTACGGCGACGACCCGGCGGCGCAGGCCAAGCTATTTGCCAAGGCCGGATCGCAGTTCCTCCACGTCGTCGATCTCGACGGCTCGTTCGCCGGCCGCGCCGAGAACCGCACTGCGGTCGAGGCGATCATCGAGGCCTTCCCCGGACATGTCCAGCTCGGCGGTGGAATCCGCACCCGCGAAGCAGTCGAAGTCTGGTTCGATCTGGGCGTTGCGCGTGTGGTGATGGGTACCGCAGCGCTCAAAGACCCCCAGTTTGTCAAGGACATGGCCGCCGAGTTCCCTGGCGGGATTGTGGTTGCGGTCGATGCCAGGGACGGCATGGTCGCGACTGAGGGCTGGGCCGAAGTTTCCGACGTCGCGGTGGCCGACCTGGCCCGCCGCTTCGAGGATGCCGGGGTCGCCAGCCTGCTGTTCACCGATATCGGCCGCGATGGCCTGCTCAAGGGCTGCAACATCGAGGCGACTGTCGATCTGGCGCGCTCGGTCGATCTGCCGGTGATCGCCTCGGGCGGGGTCAAGGGCCTCGACGACATTCGCATGCTCTCGCTTTACGCGGACCAAGGGATCGAAGGTGTGATTACGGGCCGGGCGCTTTACGACGGGCGGCTCGATCTGGCGGCAGCGATTGCCATGGCAGAGCGAGCATGACCGTCCGCATCCGCGTCATCCCCTGCCTCGACGTGCGCGATGGCCGCGTGGTCAAGGGCGTCAACTTCGTCGACCTCAAGGACGCCGGCGATCCGGTCGAGCAAGCGCGGGCCTATGACCTCGCCGGGGCCGACGAGCTGTGCTTCCTCGACATCTCGGCTAGCCACGAGGGCCGCGGGACTTTGCTCGACGTCGTGCGCCACACCGCCGAAGTGTGTTTTATGCCCCTGACCGTTGGCGGCGGGGTGCGTTCGGTCGAGGATGCGCGGGCGCTGTTGCTGGCCGGTGCAGACAAGATCGCGGTCAATTCCGCTGCGGTTTCGCGGCCGGAAGTGGTGGCCGAGATCGCCGCGAAGTTTGGCAGCCAGTGCGTGGTCGCCTCGGTCGATGCCCGCAAGACAGGCGAATCTTGGGAGATTCATACCCACGGCGGGCGCAAAGCGACCGGGATCGACGCGGTCGCACACGCTGTGCGTCTGGCCGAACTGGGTGCGGGCGAGCTGCTGGTCACTTCGATGGATGGCGATGGAACCAAGGCCGGTTACGATCTCGACCTGACCCGGACCATCGCCGATGCGGTATCGGTGCCGGTAGTCGCCAGCGGCGGAGTCGGCAGTCTCGAGCATCTGGTCGAGGGGGTGACCCAGGGCCACGCCAGCGCAGTGCTGGCCGCCTCGATCTTCCACTTCGGCACACACACCGTGGCCGAGGCGCATGCGGCGCTGCGGGCTGCAGGACTGCCAGCGCGCGGCTAGACCGAAAACTATCGCCGCCAATCAGTCCCGCGATGGGACGTCGCCAGAGAATCGCTTGCGTGCCAAGGCTTTGGCGCCCAGGGCCGGGGCATGTCAGTGGTCGCCCGCCGTCTCGCCATTTTGGCCGCCATCGCGCTCGGCCTTGCCATGAGCAGCCCAGGGCTTGCCCAGGCTGCGGTCGCGATTCCCGAGCCGAACGATATGACCCTGCTGGCACTGGCGGTGACTGGTCTGCTGGTCGGACGCCAGGTCGCCAAGCGCCGCCACGACGACTGACGCTTGACCGCAGCGCCCCTGCGCCGCATTCCGGCGTCATGGACACGCTTTCCCGCCTTGCCGAAACCATCGCCGCGCGCCGCGATGCCGATCCGGAAACCAGCTGGGTTGCCAAGCTCCACGCCAAGGGCGTGCCGGCAATTGCCCGCAAGCTGGGCGAGGAAGCGCTGGAAACCGTGATCGCCGCACTCAATGGTAGCCGGGACGAGCTGGTCGGCGAGGCTGCCGACACCCTGTTTCACCTCCTGGTTCTGCTCGACGCCAAGGGCGTAGCGTTCGTAGAAGTCCTCGCCGAGCTCGAGCGCCGCGAGGGGCGCAGCGGGATCGCGGAAAAGGCCAGCCGGAGCACCTGATGCCGATCGACGCAACCCTGCCCTATGACGACCAGAACATTTTCGCGAAGATCCTGCGCGGAGAGATCCCAAATCGCACTGTCTATGACGACGAATGGGCGCTGGCCTTCCACGATATCAACCCGCAGGCGCCGGTTCACGTGCTGTTGATCCCCAAGGGTGCCTGGGTCAGCTGGGACGACTTCTCGGCCAGGGCTCCCGCGGAAGAGATTGCCGGCTTCATCCGCGCCGTCGGCCACGTCGCGCGCATGGCCGGGCTGGTCGAACCCGGCTACCGCCTGCTCGCCAACATCGGCGGACACGGCCACCAGGAAGTGCCGCATCTGCATGTCCATCTGTTCGGTGGTCGTCCCCTAGGGCCGATGTTGGCGCGGTGATTGCGGCGCGTGGCAGGGTTAGACGGTGGTTAGTTTGCGTTAGCCCGAGTGCTGCGGCTTGCCCTGCGACTCGCCGGGTTGCTAAGAGTCTGGCCGCATGACGTCGCACCCGGTCCCGCCTAGCGGCCTTTTCGAAGGCCGGCTCCATCGCTTTGCGGTGCGCGCCTATTTCGAGGACACCGATCTTTCGGGGGTGGTCTATCACGCCAACTATCTACGCTGGTTCGAGCGCGCCCGCAGCGATTTCGTCCGGCTGCTGGGGATCGATCAGCGCGCGGTCAATGAAGCGGGCGAGGGCGCCTTTGCGGTCACCGAGCTGACCATCCGCTACGCCGCTCCGGCGCGGCTTGACGACGCAGTGCTGATCGAGAGCACTTGCGAAGAGCTGGGCGCGGCCTCGTGCCGGATGCTCCAGCGTGCGTTCAAGGACGGTGCGCTGCTAAGCGAAGCACGGCTGCGGATCGGCTTCGTTGCCCCTGATGGCCGCCCGCGCCGGATGCCGCAGGGCTGGCGCGCGGCCTTTGCCCAAACCCTTGCCGAAGGAACTCCATGACCACCCTCTCGCTCCTTGCTGCCGCCGCGGCCGCGCCGCGCCACCTCAACCCGGTGAAGCTGTTCCTCGATGCCGATATCGTCGTCCAGTTGGTCATGGCCGGACTGATCGTGGCGAGCGTCTGGGTCTGGACCATCGTCATCTCGTTCAGCCTGCGCCACGCCGGGATCGTCAAGCGCTGCGACGGCTATGAGCGCGATTTCTGGAAAGCCAAGGACATCGACGCTTTCCAGGCCGACCATGCCCGCGAAGACACCCCGTCGGCCCGCGTCGCCGCAGCCGGTCTCGCCGAATGGCGCCGTTCGACCGGGAACGGCAAGGTCGACCGTGACGGCACCCGCCAACGCCTGACCGCGGCAATGGACTCGGCCATCGCGCAGGAAGTGGATCGCCTGTCAGAACGGCTCAATTTCCTTGCCACGGTCGGCGCTGTGGCGCCGTTTGTCGGCCTGTTTGGGACAGTCTGGGGGATCATGAACAGCTTTTTTCAGATCGGTGAGCAACAGAATTCCTCGCTCGCTGTGGTCGCGCCGGGAATTTCCGAAGCCCTGTTTGCCACCGCAATCGGGCTGTTCGCCGCGATCCCGGCAGTGATCGCCTACAACCGCTTCTCGCACCGGGTGAACCAGCTGGAAGCCCGGCTGCAACGCTTCGCCGACCGGTTTCACGCCAGTCTCAGCCGCGAGCTGGAGGGACAATAAGATGGCGATGGGTAGCCCTGTCTTAACCCGCCGCCGCCGCGGGCGGACGCCAATGGCGGAGATCAACGTCACGCCGCTGGTCGACGTGATGCTGGTGCTGCTGATCATCTTCATGGTCACCGCGCCGCTGCTCAACGCCGGGGTCCCAGTCGAGCTGCCCGACAGCCAGGCCAAGGCGCTCGACCAGGCACCCAAGCAAGTCAACATCACGCTGACGGTCGATGGCCGGCTCTACATTGACAATGCCGAGGTCGATCCGGCGCGTTTCGCCGCTCGTCTGGCTGCCTTGCCGCGCGGCGGGGACGGCAAGCCGCCCCAGGTGACGCTGCGCGCCGACACCGCGCTCGACTACGGCAAAGTGGTGGCGGTGATGGGCGAATTGAACCGCGCCGGGTTCAATTCGATCCAGCTGGTCACCGCGAGTTCAGTTTCGAGGCCATAGCCGTTAACCATGGCAGCACGCGCGATCCGCAATGACGAGAGCCTGGCGCTGGTGCTGGCAGTGCTGGCGCACGCATTGCTGTTCGCCTGGCTGGCAATGCAGCGCCCGCTCCCGCCGCCGCCCTTGCCCGAGCGCATGACGGTGACACTGAGCGACGAACTCGGCCCGATCTCGACCTCGCCCGAGCCTTTGGCCGATCCCGCACCCGATCGCGCCCCGGTTCTGGCCGAGACGCCGGCCGAGCCCGAGCCGGTCGCCAGTCCTGAGCCCAAGCCCAGCCCACGGCCATTGGCCAAGCAGTCCGCAGCCAAATCGCCGCCGAAGGCTCCGCCCAAACAGCCATCAAAGAAGGGCGGCGCCACCAGCTTTGATGAGACGTTTGGCCCCGGTACACCCGGTGCAGCGGGCAAGCAGCCGACCAAGAATCCGCCCGCCGCGGCGCCATCGGCGCAGCAGCAAAGTTCGTGGAGCTCGAGCATCGGTGCCAGGGTTCGCAGCCCATGGAATTCGTGCGCAGTAAGCGGTCTCGATGCCGAGAAATTGACCGTCTCGGTGCGTTTCAGCCTCGACCGCTTTGGCGAAGTCGCGGCGATGGAGGAACCGGTGGTGAGCGGGATAACCGAGGGCAATCGTCCCCAGGTGAGCCGCTTCAAGGAATGCGCGGTGCGCGCGATCCGCACCGCCGCCCCGTTCGACAACCTGCCGCGCGAGTACTACGAATTCTGGAAATCGCGCAAACTCAATTTCAGGAAACAGTGATGCACGTGTCCAAGTTGCTAACCTTGCCGATGCTCGGCGCCGCTTTGCTCTCTGTCGCTGCGCTCGCCCAGGAACCCCCTGTGGTGCCGCCGGCAGCGCCCGCCGAGGTTGAGGAAGACGTGGTCGGCTCACTCGACAACGATGCCTCGATAGCGATCCCTTCGTTCGCAACCAACGCCGATGTACCCACCCAGACCAGCGCCGGCAGTACTTCGGCGCTGGGGTTTAGCCTGGCGTCGGTGATCACCGCGGATCTCAGGAACAACGGCCTGTTCAAGCCGACCGGCCCCGACAGCCTGCCGCGCCCGCCGCTGCCGCAGATCCAGGCGCCAGACTATGGCGGCTGGCGCGGGCGGGGCAGTGAAATGCTGGTGCAGGGCTATGTCCGCGCCGAAGCCGGCGGGCAGGTCACGGTCGGCTGCTATCTCTACGACGTTGCGCTGGGTCAGCAGCTCGGCAAGGCGGGGTGGACGGTCGCCCCGGGGGAATGGCGCCGCGCCGCGCACAAGTGCGCCGACATGATCTATTCGCGGCTCTCGGGCGAGAACCCGTTCTTCGACAGTCGGATCGCCTATATCGCCGAGACCGGACCCAAGGACCGGCGGATCAAGCGGTTGGCGATCATGGATTCGGATGGCGCCAACCACCGCTACCTCACCACCGGGCAGACCACCGCGCTGACCCCGCGCTATTCGCCCGACTACCGCTCGATCCTCTACCTCAGCTATTTCAACGGTAGCCCGCGGATCTACATCTACAGCCTCGATAGCAACACCCAGCGACTGCTGCTGAGCGCGCGCGATCCGCTGTTTGCGCCGCGCTGGTCGCCCGATGGCAAGTGGATCCTCTATTCGATGGCGCGGTCGGGCAATACCGATATCTACAAGATGCCGAGCGCTGGCGGGGCGCCAGTCAAGCTCACCGACAGCCCGGGGATCGACATCGGCGGCTCGTTTTCGCCTGATGGTAGCCGGGTGGTGTTCGAGAGTGACCGTTCGGGCAGCCAGCAGGTCTATATCATGAATGCCGATGGCTCGGGCCAGCGCCGGATCAGCTTTTTCGGCGGGCGCTCGGCAACGCCCGAATGGAGCCCGCGCGGCGATCAGGTCGCTTTCACCCACATCGCCGGCAACCTGCGGATTGCGGTGATGGACCCGGGAGGTGGAGCGATGCGGTTTCTGACCGACAGCTGGCAGGACGAGGCCCCGACCTGGGCGCCCAACGGCCGTGTAATCCAGTTTTTCCGCACCGCCCGGAACAGCGGGAAAGCCGGGATCTGGCAGGTCGATCTGACCGGCCGCAACGAACGCAAGCTCGAAACCCCGGTCGATGGCTCTGATCCCGCCTGGGGACCGCTTCGTCCCTGAAGGGCGTTGACTTGAACCGTTAACCACATGAAGCTGACTGCAAAGGAGCAAGCCATGACCAAGCGCATCGCCCTGACGATCCTGATGGCCGGTGGCCTGGCGCTATCCGCCTGCACCAAGAAGGCGCCCAAGATCCTCCCCCCCGATCCCGGCGCGACCGTTTCGACCGATACCAGCCCCGGTGCGATGCAGGGGCCCGCGCCGGGCAGCCAGGCCGATTTTCAGGCGCAGATGATGGGCCAGGATACGATCCTGTTCGATACCGATCGCTATAATATTGACAGCGCCGATCAGTCCGCGCTGTCGGCGCAGGCCGCCTGGATGCTGCGCTATCCGGCCAAGACCGCGACCATCGAAGGCCATGCCGACGAACGCGGCACCCGCGAATACAACCTGGCGCTGGGCGAACGCCGCGCCAATGCCGCGAAGAATTATCTGGTCAGCCTCGGGGTCGAAGCTACCCGTCTGGCGACGGTGAGCCACGGCAAGGAACGTCCGATCGCGCTGGGTTCCAGCGAGGATGCCTGGTCGAAGAATCGCCGCGCGGTAACGGTGACGCTGGACTGAACCTATTGCAATGAAGGTTGCAGCAGTGGCAGCAAATCGCCGCCAAGTACCGACGTGCTGGCGCTCGCCAGGGCGTGAAACTGTGTTACGCCATGGCCGAACCCGTCGGCGGCAGCCGGCGTTGAGGCTAGGATCAACCCCAGCATCGCCAAAAGCGACACGCTTGCTGAGAGCTTCAGTTGCTTGCTCATGGTCGTAATGTCCTGTTTGCCCAATCGGCGGTGTGGATGCCTTCTGGCAGCTTCGCGAGGCGGCCGCTACAGCCCAAAGGTGAATAGTTGGTGTCGACCAAGGCGCTTGCTTCAGACCGGGGCTTGGGCCTAACGCTGGATCGAATGAGCCGCTTGCGCAGATCCGATAACTGGGGTTTTCCCCGCTGGGGCGGCTATGGCGGCAGCCGCGAGGCCGCGCGGGTGCGGCTGTGCGATCGCCACGGCTGCACCAATCCGGGCAATTGCCCTGCGCCGAAAAGCCCGAACAGCCCTGACCGCTGGTACTTCTGCCAGGCCCACGCCGCCGAATACAACGCCGGATGGGACTATTTCGCCGGGCTCGACGCCGAGGAAGCCAAGGAGCGCGAAGCTGCCGAACGCCAGACCCACGAGGGTTATCAGGAAGCCTCGCACTATGGCTGGGCGATGTCGGGCGACGGCAGCCGCAGCCGCGACGAGCTGCGCGCGCTCGATCTGCTCGAGCTGACCCCGGACGCCGATTTCGACGCGATCAAGAAAAGCTACCGCGCCAAGGCCAAGCTGGTCCACCCCGACCTGCGCCCCGGCGACGCCGATGCCGCCAAGGCCTTCCAAGCACTGCAACTGGCATACGAAGTGCTACGTCAGGCCGAGGAGCGGCGTGAGTGGAAGGGCTGAGCGGTCTCAACCGCGCGGTTTGAATTTCTTGATCGTACCCGAGAATGCCAGCAGCGGACGCTCCTCATCGCAAATCAGCCCGCGGACGAAAGCCACGCTCTGCCCCTCGCGGACGATCTCACCGCGCGCGGTGAGCAGTCGTCCGGACTGGCCCGCGCCGACGAAGTCGCAGTTCATCGTCATCGTCACGCCGTGGAGATTGGCGTCGATCCCGCCGGCGATCATGAACAGTGCATAGTCGGCAAAGGTCATCAGCGCCCCGCCGTGAAGATTGCCGCCGCCATTGCGGTTCTTGGCCTCGGGCAGGAACCCGCAGACCAACCCGTGCTCGTCCTCGCGGCAATAGAACGGTCCGGCGTGCTCCTCGAAGTCGTCGACCGGCTCCCAGTGGTACCAGCCCGCCCAAGGCCCAGCCGCCACCGGAACCAGACGCGAGGGGCCAGGGGTGTCGGCGTCGGACTGCAATTTGTCGTGGGGCTCGTGGCTCATGACGGCGGCAAAGCAGAAACCGCGCCGGGCCGCAAGTTTACACCGCTGCCAACGCCTGCTCAAAGTCCGCGATCAGATCGTCGGCGTCTTCGATCCCGATGCTGATCCGGACCAGATTGTCGGTGATCCCGAGCGCTGCCTTGCGTTCGTCAGGCACCGAGAGGTGGGTCATCGCTGCAGGCAGGCTGGCCAGCGTTTCGGTCCCGCCCAGGCTGACCGCGAGTTTGGCGATCTTGAGCGCATCGAGGAACCGGAACGCCTCGGCCTCGCCTCCCTTGATGTAGAGCGAGAAGGTGCTGCCCGCACCGCTGCAGTGGCGATTGTAGATGTCCTGCTGACGCGGATCGGCGATCGTGCCGAGATAGCCGAGCCCATCGACCTTGGGATGCCGGGCCAACCAGGCGCTGACCTTCGCCGCGTTCTCTCCGGCGCGGCTCATTCGCAGCTCCACCGTCTCGAGGCTGCGCATGAGCATCCAGGCGGTGTTAGGGTCGACGATCCCGCCCATGGTGTTGCGCAGCATCCGCACCGGATCGATCCAGCGCTTGGCTCCTGAGACCGAACCCGCGACCAGATCGGAATGGCCGCCGACATATTTGGTCAACGAATAAACCACGATATCGGCGCCGTGATCAATCGGCCGCGACCACAACGGGCCGAGGAAAGTGTTGTCGATCGCAATCGGGCAATCGGGGCCCAGCGCGGCATCACGCGCATCGCGCACAGCCTCGACATCGACCAGAGCGTTGGTCGGGTTGGCCGGGCTTTCGAGGTAGATCATCGCCACTTTGCCGCCTTGGCTTGCGGCCTGTGCCTTGGCCTTGGCCAGGACCGCATCCAGCTCGTCGCGGGTCGCTCCCGCGGGGAAATCGACGTAGGTGACGCCGAACCGGCTCAGCGTCTTGGCGATGAAGCCCTCGCTGGCGGCATAAAGCGGGCCCGAATGGACGATCACATCGCCCGCCGAGCAATAGGCGAGGAAGAGCACGCAGATCGCGGTCATCCCGCTGGAGAACACCAGCGCCTCCTCGGCGCCGTCCCAGATCGCCAGGCGGCCTTCCAGGATCTGCTGGTTGGGGCCGTTGAAGCGCGAATAGACCAGGCCGTCAGTCCCGCCCGGGACCTTGCCGGTAATCCCCTCGAAGAATCGCTTGCCGTCGGCCGCGCTGGGGAAGGCAAAGGTGCTAGTCAGGAAGATCGGCGCCTTGAGGCTGCCCTCGGACAGCACCGGATCGTAGCCATGGCCCATCATCAGCGTCGCGGGGCTGAGCTGATGGTTGCCAATCGCAGTCAGCGCGGGCTTGGGCTTGCGGGAGGGGGTGGGGGTGTCAGACATGGTTGCGGCCGTAACCGGATTTGCATCGCCGCGCCAGTCACCGCAGCGCCGCGATCCCCCAGACCACGCCGACCATCAGCAACACCCCCGCCAGATCGAGCAACAGCCCGGCCTTGAGCACTCTTGGCATCGAAATGTGCCCTGTTGCCCAAGCCAGCGCATTGGGGCCGGTGCCGGCCGGCAGCATGAAGCCCCAGCTGGCGGCGAGCGCGGCGGGCAGCGCCAGAAGGATCGGATCGGCGCCGAGCGCGGTCACCAGCGCGGCGACCACCGGCATGATCCCGCTGGCCGCAGCGACGTTGCTGGCAAATTCGGTGATCAGCACCACGAAGGCCACCACCACCAGCGCGGTGATCGGCAGCGGCACGGCCTTGAGCGGCAACAGCATCTGTCCGAGCCAAGCGGCGAGGCCACTTTCGGTCATGCCCATCGCCAGCGCCAGGCCGCCGCCGAACATTAGGATCACACCCCAGGGCGCGCGCTCGGTCTCTTTCCAGGTCAACAAGGGACGGCCCGAGCCATCGGGGATCAGGAACAGCGCGAGGCCGGCGAGCGCGGCGATGGTGCCGTCGTCGAGCCCACCCTTGGGGAAGAACTCTGCGGTCAGGGGCCGGGTAACCCACAGCAGCACGGTCAGCAGGAACACCGGCAGCAGACGCTTTTCGGCCTGGGCCCAGCCCGGCGGCAGGTGGATCGCGCCGCGCGCGGCCAGCGGATCGAAACTGTCTTCGTGGAGGCGGTGGACACGGGCGACGATCCATGCCGCCAGCGGCACCGAAAGCAGCACCAAGGGCAGCCCATAGAGCGACCACTCGAGAAACCCGATCTTCACTCCCAGGCTCTTGTCGAGCAGCGCCGTGGCAATCGCGTTGGTCGGGGTGCCGACGATGGTGCCATAGCCGCCCAGTGTCGCGGCGAAGGCCACCCCCATTGGCAAGGCCCCGGCGATCCCGCGGGTCTCTCCCGGCTTGACGCCACCGGCCGCCAGCATGGCGAGCGCCATCGGCATCATGATCAGCGCGGTCGAAGTGTTGGCGATGAACATCGAGATCAGCGCGGTCGCCGCCATCACTGCCAGCAGAAGCTGCCAGTTGGTGTGCCCGGCGTGGGCGAGGATGGCGAGGGCCAGACGGCGGTGGAGCCCGGTGCGCTCGATCGCCAGGGCCAGGAAGGCGCCGCCCAGGAACAGGAACATGATTGGCGAATAATAGGCTGCGGCAGCCTTGGTGGCGTCTGCGACCCCGAGCAGCGGCAGGACTATGAACGGCAGCAGCGCGGTGGCCGACAGCGGCAGCGCCTCGCTCATCCACCATGCCGCCATCAGCCAGACCAGGCCCGCGGTCGGCCAGGCCAGCGCCGGCATCCCGGCTGGGGCGGGCAAGGCCAGCGTGGCGAGGAAACCGGCGAGCCCCAGCCAGAACCCGATGCGATTGGCAGTCATGCGCGGCCCACTCCCCAGAAATTCGCTTTGCCGTCTCGGGCTTCCAAGCCTAGCCTTGCCGCCATGACCGGCAAGCGGGGAGAAAGCAAATGTCGGAAGGCAAAGTACATGGCATCGGCGGGCTGTTCTTCCGCGCCCGCGATCCCGATGCGCTGAATGCCTGGTACCGGACCCATCTCGGGGTCGGCGCGGGCTGCTCGGGAACGGATGAGCCCGCGGGCGAATGGGTTTGGAAGACCGCTGGAGGCGACACCGTGTTCGCCCCGTTCAAGCACGACACCGACTATTTCGCCGCCGACAAGGCATTCATGATCAACCTGCGCGTCAGCGGGCTTGATGCGATGGTGGTGCGGCTTGAAGCGGTGGGAATCAACGCCGAGCGCCGCGCCGAATGGGACGATCCAGCGGTTGGTCGCTTCGCGCGGATCCACGATCCGGAAGGCAATGCGATTGAGCTGTGGGAGCCGCCTGCGGGTTGAGCATGGCGATAGTTCCTCCCCATTTGCACTACGTGAAAATGGGGAGGAACTAACATTCCTACTTCGGCGAAATCACCATCAGCATCTGGCGGCCTTCCATGCGCGGCCAGGCTTCAACCTTGGCGTCCTCGGCGGTATCGTCCTGGACACGCTTCAAGAGGTTCATGCCAAGCTGCTGGTGCGAGAGTTCGCGGCCGCGGAAGCGTAAGGTGACTTTCACCTTGTCGCCCTCGCCGATGAAGCGGTGGATCGCTTTCATCTTGGTGTCATAGTCGTGATCGTCGATGTTGGGACGCATCTTGATCTCCTTGATCTCTTGCGTCTTCTGGCTCTTGCGGGCGAGGTTGGCCTTTTTCTGGGCCTCATAGCGGAACTTGCCGACATCGAGGAATTTGCACACCGGCGGATCAGCGTTGGGCGATACCTCGACCAGGTCAAGCCCGACCCCTGCGGCCTGCTCGATCGCTTCGTTGGTGTACATAACACCCAGATTTTCGCCGTTTTCGTCGATCACCCGAACCTTGTCGGAAGTGATCATCTGGTTGTAGCGCGGGCCGCTCTTGACGGGGGGCTGCAAGGTGCGCCGGGGTGGGGGTGCTATAGTCGGGACTCCAGAAGTTGGTTGGTGCGCGCGTCCTTAAAGCGATTCGCTGCCTGGGGGAAGAGGTGAGTGAGTCCTTGTTGGGAGCGGGCCGGTGTTGCAACCGCCGTCAGGCGGAACGCGACTCTCCCCGCCACAATGGGAAGCTAACGAGCCTGCCTTGCACCCCCAACAGTGCATCAGCCGCGCGCTCGGGCGCTAGCGCGGCGATGATTGCGGGGTCGGCGGCGTCCATCCCACCGGTCAGCGTCCCGAAGGCCGGGAGGATCAGCTTGCGTTCGCTCCTCACCGCGCACGGCCGACTGATCGAGCGGCCCCGTGCCGAGACGCGCAGTTTGGGGTGAAAGTGGCCGGATAGTTCGGGGCGCAGCTCGCCAGCCATGGCTTCGTGGCGCAGGACCAGCCCGGAGACATCGAGTTCTTCGACCACGGTGCCCTGCGGTGCCCGGCCATGATCGTGATTGCCGGCTATCCAGACCCAGTCTGTGGCACGGGTCAGGGCATCGAGCATGCCCGCGGCGTGGGGTTCGAGCCGGTCAGCCCCGGCTTCGTCGTGAAAATTGTCGCCCAGGCAGAACACCCGCCGCGCTCCGGTCTGGCGGATCGCCGCGGCCACCCGCTCGAGCGCCTCGCGGCTGTCGTAAGGCGGCAACATCTGCCCAAAGCGCGCGAAAAAGCTGGCTTTCTCAAGATGGAGATCAGCGACCAGCAGCGCGCCCTCGCGCGACCAATAGAGCGCGCGGCCCTGGACCAGCGCCATTTCCTGATCTGCGAACGAAAAGGGAACCATGGCTTTTCCTTGCCGGATGCCTCGCCGCTTGGCAAGGGGCCGGATGATGGATGACTGGACCTCCCAAACCGCCCGCGCCAGGGCCTGGTTCGAAAGCCTGCGCGACCGGATCTGCGCCGAGTTCGAAGGTATCGAGGCCGAAGCCGGCAGTGCGGCGCGGTTCGACTATGCCAGCTGGGCACGCGAGGAGCAGGGCAATCCCGATCCCGGCGGCGGCACCCGCGGGCTGATGAAGGGCCAGGTGTTCGAGAAAGTGGGGGTCAATGTCTCGACCGTCCACGGCACATTCGCCCCCGAGTTCGCCGCCAGCATCCGCGGCGCCAGCGCCGAGAACCCCGGTTTCACTGCCACCGGGATCAGCCTGGTTGCACATATGGCCAACCCGCACGTGCCTGCGGTGCACATGAACACCCGCTTCCTGACCACGGCCAAGGCCTGGTTCGGCGGCGGCGCCGATCTCAACCCGCCGTTGCCTTACGAAGAAGACACCGTCGAGTTTCACGCCAGGTTCAAGGCCGCTTGCGATGCCCACGATCCGGCCCACTATCCGCGCTTCAAGGCCTGGGCGGACGAGTACTTCTACATCCCCCACCGCGGCGTCCATCGCGGGGTCGGCGGGATCTTCTACGATCATCTTGAATGCCCTGGCACCGCCGCTTTCGGAGCGAACTTCGCTTTCACCCGCGATGTCGGCGAGGCCTTTCTTGAGGTCTACCCGCGCCTCGTGCGCCGCCGGATGGGCATGGCCTTCACGCCGGCGGACAAGCAGCGCCAGCTCGAATGGCGCGGGCGCTATGCCGAATTCAACCTGGTCTACGATCGCGGCACGCTGTTTGGGCTGAAGACCGGCGGCAACATCGACGCGATCCTGATGAGCCTGCCGCCCGAGGCCGTGTGGAGCTGACGGCGCGGCGATGATCACTTGGCAGACCGCATTGCTGATAGTCGCGGCGATCGCGCTCGCTGGGCTGGGGCTGGCCGAGGCGCTTGCCCGCCTGCTCGGCTTTGCGCAGTTCCCGCTCTATGCCGCCGACCCGGCCAGCAGCTACCGGATGGCAGCGAACCAGTCCGGACGGCTGCGCAACCGCACCGACTGGCGTTATGACGGCAACGGCATGCGCCATGACGCCGCCCCGTCGAGTTTCGCGGGGATGGTCTTGCTGGTCGGCGACTCGATCGTCGATTGTTCGGCCAAATTCGCCCAGCACGATACCCTCGCCGCTTGCCTGGAGCGGGCGCTGGCGCGGCCGGTCTATCCGGTGGCGGCGCCCGGCTGGTCGCTGGGCAACGCGCTGGGGGCTTTGGCCGCATTGCCCGGATGGAACCAGGCAAGCGAGATCGTTCTGCTGCTCAACGATGGCGATTTCGACTACGACGCCGAGGCTTCGAGCGTGCTCGGCTTTCCGATGCGCAGGCCCTGGCTGGTATCGGTCTTCCTGGTCCGCAGAACTCTGTTCCTGCGCAGCGTTGCCCGCCGGGCCAGGATCGAGGGGACCGCGCGATTGCCGCGCGATGCCGCGCTGCGTGCGCGCAATCTTGCCCGGCTGCGGGATCTGGCCGCGGCAACCGGCGCGCGCTTCGCGATCCTGCATCACCCGATGTGCGGCACCGGAGCTGACTTCGATGGCTATTACGGCGAACTTGCGGCAGCAGCGGAGGGCCGGTTGCTCCATTCGGCCGCTGCCGCGGGCTGGTCAAACGCCTGCTATTCCGACAATCTCCACCTCAGCGTCCAGGGAGCCCGGGTGCTGGCGGCCTATCTCGCCCAACAACTGGTGAAACCATGACCTTCTATGCAGACATGCTCAAACGGTTGATCGCGGATGGCTCGCTCGATCCCGCCTTGCCGACGCTGGTGGTGGCCGGCGGGCAGACCGACATGTTGACCCTGCAGGCAGCGGGCTTCAGCGACGTGGTGATCTCCAACCTCGACCCGAGATACAAGGAAGGCGACTTCGCGCCCTATGGCTGGCTGCCGCTTGACGGCGAGAACCTTAATGTTGAGCCGGACCGCTTCGCGCAGATCATCGTTCACCTTGCGCTGCATCATTTCGGTTCGCCGCACCGCGGCCTGCTTGAGATGTATCGCTGCGCGGGAAAATCGGTGCTGGCGATGGAGAACCGCGATTCACTGTCGATGCGGCTGGCGGAGCGGCTTGGTTTCGTCCAGCGCTTCGAGTTTCACGCCGTCTCAAACAACGAGTTCCGCTATGGCGGCTGGCGCAGCACCAGCGTGCCCAACGCGGTCTATCGCTGGACCGAACACGAAGTGCGCAAGATCCTGCGCTCGTGGGATCCAGCGCACCGGGTTCCTGTGCGGTTTTTCTATCACCTGCGCCTGCCGTTCGAGCGCGCCGCGACCATCCGCAATCCGCTGATGCGCTGGCTGTTCCTGGGCTGCCTGGCGCCGTTCTGGCTGTTCACCAAGCTGTTCCCCCGCCAGTGCAACGACCTGGCGATCTTTATCGACAAGGGCGCGCGCCGGCGGCAGCCGTGGATCGACCCCGAAACCGGCGGACTGAGCGAGCGCAGCTGGTCCGCAACCGGCTGGGAATTGGGCTAAAGCCTGCCCAGATCGCAACCGCGCTCTTCCAGCACAGGGCGCAGCGCGCGGTAGGCAGCCGGAGTGCGGTGGAGCGGGATCGTCGGGTAGAGGTGGTGGACGATGTGGTATTGCATCCCCGATGATCCAAGATTGCCCAGCTTGCTTCTGAAAGCGCGCGTATCGCGGTAGCGGCCTTGCTCTGTGCCCGGAAAGTGCGGCATCCAGCTGAGGTAGAAATTGACATAGACCAGCGCAATCTGGCGCGGCAGCCACCACAGCAGCACCGCTTCGGCGGCATGGCCGGTCCAGGCCAGTACAGTAAGAATTCCGAAAAACGCGGCCTTGGCCGTCAGCGCTTCCAGGATCGCACGCTTCGCCAGCGGGGTGCCAAGCCGTTCAAGCGTCGGACCATAGCGATCATTGCGCGGCTGGCTCTTGGTCAGCGCATGCCACAAGGCGCGGAGGGCGGTCGGCGCCTCCATCATGTGATAATCGGGATCGAGCGCGGGGTCGTTGGCATGGCGATGGTGTTCGAGGTGAGTTTCGCGAAGGGTGCTCAGCGGCAGCGCCAGCGGGATCAGCGAGTAATAGCCAATCAGTTCATTGAGCCAATGGAGCCGTGATTCGCGGGCAAAGAAAATGTGGTGCTGGGCATCGTGCGAAGGCAGGTAGCTAAGGGTGACGTTGGCCAGGGCGATGGCAAACCCGGCCCACAGCGGCAAGGCACCGCTCAGCACTAGCGGCCACAAGGCCAGCCACAGCGTGGTGTTGACCAGCGGCCAGATCAGCATCAGCCAAGGGAAACCTTCGCTGAAGCCCGCTGCGATCTGCTTTTCGCGGGCGCGCGAAGTGGCGATTGGCGGCGCGGCGCTCACAGCCAGGTCCTGCGGATGGTGGCGATCAGGCCCAAGGTGCCGCCTACCAACAGTCCGCAGGCAAGCGGCGTCAGCCCAAATGGCGGAATGACCGCCAGCGCCACAATCAGTGCCGCGAAGACTGGAGCAAGGAAGCCAATTCCGAACCACAGCGGCCCGAGACGAAACAGGATCCCCACCATTTGCATTGAATCAGCCTCCCCCAAACCCACCAGCCAGAGCTGTAACACCGATTTCAACTCGATTGTAGCTCCTCGAGCTAGACCAGCTTGTGCGCGTATTGGCGGCAAATCGGGGCGAAATGTGAAACCTGCTTGCCCTTTGGCCGCATTACCCGCCACATGGCGCGGCGATGCTGCGCCAGTATGAACTTGTCGAACGGGTCCTCGCCTATGACCCCGACGCCGATCAGGCGATGCTCAACCGTGCCTATGTCTATACGGTACAGAAGCACGGCAGCCAGAAGCGGGCCAGCGGCGATCCCTATTTCAGCCACCCGGTCGAGGTTGCCGGGCTGATGACCGAGCTCAAGCTCGATCAGGAAACCATCATCACCGCGCTGCTCCACGACACTGTCGAGGATACCCTGGCGACGATCGAAGAGGTCGAGAAGCTGTTCGGGCCTGACGTCGCCAAGCTGGTCGACGGGGTGACCAAGCTGTCCAAAATCGAGGCGATGGGCGAGAGCGAGCGGGCGGCGGAGAACCTCAGGAAGTTCTTCCTGGCGATGAGCGATGATATCCGCGTGCTGCTGGTCAAGCTGGCTGACCGGCTGCACAACATGCGCACGCTGCATTTCATCCGCAGCGAGGAAAAGCGCCGCCGGATTTCGCACGAGACCATGGATATCTATGCCCCGCTGGCCGAGCGCGTGGGGATGTACGAATACATGCGCGAGATGCAGCTGCTGGCCTTCGAACAGCTTGAGCCCGAGGCCTATGCGACCATAACCGGTCGGCTCGCGCAGATCCGCTCATCCGAGGGCGGGCAGGTCGATGCAATCGCCTTGGCGATCAAGCAAGCGCTCGCCGAATCCGGCCTCAAGGTCGAAGTTTCGGGGCGCGAGAAGCACCCGTTCTCGATCTGGAAAAAGATGGCCGAACGCCACGTTTCGTTCGAGCAGATCACTGATATTATGGCCTTCCGGGTGCTAACCGAGAGCACCGAGGACTGTTACCGCGCGCTCGGCCTGCTCCACGCCACCTGGCAGATGATCCCAGGGCGGTTCAAGGACTACATCTCGACCCCCAAGTCGAACGGTTACCGCTCGCTCCATACCGCGCTGATCTATGAAAACTCGATGAGGATGGAAGTGCAGATTCGCAGCCGCGAGATGCACCGCACCAACGAGTTCGGGCTCGCCGCGCACTGGGCCTACAAGCAACACGACCGCCCCGATGGTCAGGTTGGCTGGCTTCGCGACCTGATTGAGATCGTCGATGCCAGCCACGATGCCGAAGAGCTGCTCGAACACACCCGCCTAGCGATCTATCAGGACCGGATCTTCGCCTTCACCCCCAAGGGTCAGCTGTTCCAGCTGCCCAAGGGTTCGACCCCGGTCGATCTGGCCTATGCGGTCCATTCCGATCTTGGCAGCTTCGCGGTCGGGGCCAAGATCAACGGCCGCCACATGCCGCTGCGCACCCAGCTCAACAACGGCGATGTGGTGGAGATCATCAAGAGCCGCAGCGCCTCACCCCAGCTGCCTTGGCTCGGCTTTGTGGTCACTGGCAAGGCCAGGGCGGCGATCCGCCGCGCGGTGCGGGCCAAAGAGCGCGCGGAAATCGCCGCGATCGGGCGCAAGCTGTTCGAGGAGATATCCGAACGGCTGCCCAGCAAGATCGGCAAGAAAGCGGTCAAGGATGCGGTTGGGAGGCTGGGCCTGTTCAGCGAGACTGAGTTGATGATCGCGATCGGCACCGCCAAACTCAACGACCGCCAGGTGATGGAGGCTCTCGTCCCGGGCAGCGCCGCCAACCTGCCCGAACCGGAAAACTGGCCTAAGCAGGAACGTGCAATCTCGATCAAGGGCCTGACCGCGGGGATGGCGTTCCACCTTGGCGATTGCTGCCACCCGGTTCCGGGTGACCGGATTGTCGGGATCCGCCAGCCGGGCAAAGGCGTCGAAGTCCACGCGATCGATTGCCTGACGCTGGCCAGCGGGGTTGATGCCGATTGGCTCGACCTGTCGTGGGGGACCCGCACCACCGGCGCGATCGGGCGGCTGCGCGTGGTGCTCTACAACCGCCCCGGCACGCTGGCCGAAGCCGCCGGGATTTTCGCGGGCAACCGGGCGAATATCCTCCACCTCGAAATGAGCGGGCGCGACGAACTGTTCGGCAGCTACGAAGTCGATCTTGAGGTTAACGACCTCGCCCACCTGACCAGGATCGTCTCGTCACTCAGGGCTAGCGATGCGGTCGCCGAGGCGGCGCGAATCTAAGCCGCGAGAGGTCCTCTCCATTTTTGGCGAACGCCACAAATGGGGAGGTGGATGGGCCGCAAGGCCCAGAGGGAGCGGGATCGACGCCAGCCCAGAAACCCCTCCGTCAGCCGCTTCGCGTCTGCCACCTCCCCATTAGCGCTGCGCGAAAATGGAGAGGATCTGGCTGATCAAACCTCCAGCACCACCGTCACTTCATCCCCCTCACCAATCCCCTCGGCCTTGCGCACCGAAGCCTTGACCGGCAGCAGCCAGCCCTGCTCCTTCGAGGGAAACACCGAGGTCTTGAACGTGGAATCGCCGATCTGCGCGACAACCTTGAGCGAGCCGAACCCGCGCGACAGCCCCTCCAGCCGCCGCATCAGCGCGGTCGCCGACAGCGCCTCGCCAGCCGCGCCATCGATGGTCACGAAGTGCCAGGTGCCGGCGCCGCTCGAACCGGCCCAGCGCCACAAGGCGGCGGTGTGGGTGATGCGTTCGGTCATTTCATGGTTCGCGCAGAGGCGCATAGGCGCAGGGAGAAAGAGCAAAAAGATACAGCATCACGCAAAGACGCAAAGACGCGAAGATGGGGTGTATGGCCGAAGGCCTCCCAATCCTGGCTGCCGCTGATCCATCGGTGAGGTCCGAACGGGAGAGCGGCTTCGCCGCGAGCGCGACCTCTTCGCGTCTTTGCGTCTTCGCGTGATGAACTGAATCTCTGCGCCTCTGCGTGAACCACCTTCACTGCTTCACCCGCCGCACCGGCACCGGAATGTTGCAGATGTCCGCGCCGCCCGCAGGCCGGATGAAGAACGGATCGCGGCGGTTGGCGCGGGCATTCGCGTAGCGGGCGAAGCTCATGCTTTGGGTCGAGAGGTATTCGTAGGCGGGCAGCGGGTCGGCCTCGATCTCGCTCCCCAACCGCACCGAGACGATTTTCACCCGCTCCTCGGCAGTTTCGTAGAACCCCAGCGGCGCGGTCCCGCGCGGCAGGCTGGAAAGGTGCTCGATCCCCTCGATCACCCGTCCGACCAGCGCAATGTTGCGGTCGAGATGCCGCGGGGCATGGCCGATCACCACGTAAAGCTCGGCCCCCGAGCCGGTATCGGGCGGCAGGTCGCGACCGACCCCGACCATGGCGTAGCAGTGGACGGGCCATTGCCCTTCCTTGTCGAAACCGACCGGCCAGCCGCCCAGATTTGCGGCGCTCGTGGCATATGCATCAACAGACAAGCCTTTGTAACCGAGCCTGAATGCTCGTTCTGTCGTGATGCTGTGAAGCGCGCGATATTCGCTCTCCGGCACCGTCGCCAAACCCGCCGGCAGCACCTTCGCCTTGGCCTTGTCCTCCGCCTCCGCATCGCCCCACTGCACGACATAATTGTCCTGCACCCGGTTGATGCTGGTCCCGTCCCACCAGCGCGCCGCAGCGAGCAGCCTGATGTTGCCGATCCAGCCTTGTGAGAACGGCGGCGGCAGCAGCTGGATCACCACCCGGCGCGGGCGGTTCTTGGCGTCCGGAGTAAGGTCCATCACCAGCAGGTCGGATGCGGCAATCGCCGTCCAGTCAGACTTGGGCGCGGCGGCGACGATTTCCGGCGGGGACGGAGCAACCTTATCCTCAGCCGAAACTGGAGCGGCGAGAACGGCGAGGGCGATCAGGATCTTGCGCATGATGCCATCCTGCCACGAATGCACGGACTTACAAGCCTTCCTCCAACGCATGCATCGCTTCGTCGGACAGCCCGAAATGGTGCCCGACCTCGTGGATCAGGACATGCGCGACCAGATGCTCGAGGCTTTCGTCCCCCCGCGCGATCCATTCATCAAGGATCGGCGCCCGGAACAGCCGGATCCGGTCGGGCAGAGTGCCAGAGGGCGCCGATGCCTTGTCCCCCATCGGCACGCCCTCATAGAGCCCGGTCAGCTCGAACGGATCGGCGATCCTCAGCTCTGCCAGCACCTCCTCATCGGCGAACTCCTCGACCACCAGCCGTACCTCGCCCAGATGCGCGCGAAACGCCGCCGGCAGCCGTGCCAGCGCGTCGAGCGCCAGCGCCTCGATTTCCTCCGCCGTCGGGGCCAGTCCGAATGTCCGTTCCATCCCCCAACCCTGCCAGAGCCCTCGCGCTTGCGAAACCCCTAAGGGGAGGCTAGGGCGCGCCTTTCCAGTGCATGCGGAGCGGTGGCCGAGTGGTCGAAGGCGCTCGCCTGGAAAGTGAGTATACGTCAAAAGCGTATCGAGGGTTCGAATCCCTCCCGCTCCGCCAGCGACCCCCCAAATTGGTCTCCGAACAGGGTGCCGCCCGTAAGCCCGGCGCGTTGCGCGGCTTACAGCGGCCCAATCCCAATCGACAACCCATAACAGGCGCCCGGTTTGAGGGGAATGGCCCGGACTTGTCAGCCCCGTCTCTGCGGGGCCGATGGTAGGATGAGTTTTCCCTGTTAAGCAGGCAAAACAGGGAAAATATGAAAAAAACAGGCAGAATCAGGGGTAAATTCAGCTAATCGCGCAATCTATAGGCCTGAAAGCCGTAGCTTTCTGCGGCTTACAGGCCACAGAATCCACTTTCCTGTTAATCGCAATAACAGGGTATTTAATCGCGCATAACAGGGGCGCGAATGTGTAGAACAGGCGAAATAATTCAATAACAGGGAATATCAGGCGCGCGCGATCTCGCGGGCCTGGGCGCCCCAACCCAGATGCACTGAGTCCAGCAGATGCTTGAGCGTCAGGCTGGGTGGCTGACGCCCGTCAAGAATGTCGCGCTGGAGCTGGGGAGCGAGAAACGCGAGCCGGGCCAGGCGCCTCAAATACGGCGATCCGGGTGCAGTATCGAGGATAGGCATGCCATTGCGATCGCGCCCGACCATCGCATGGGCCTTGCGTAACGCTGCAATGAGGATTGGGTCGCGGCGCGTGACGTGTGTTGTGGTTGCGGCGATGGTGGTGCGCCCGCCGCGCATGCACAAGGTGGTCGCGATCTCGAGGCGCAACAGATGACGGTCACTCGCATCGCGCTCGACCCGATCACCTGGACCCAGCCGCCCGCGGATCTTTGGAAGATACTGGGCAGGCAAGACCAGGTGGAGTGCTGTCTCATGAACGACGATGCGCACAGGCAGAGACAATGGCTCTGTGTTATCGGTCGTCCGCGTAACGATCTCGGCAATCATCGCTTCAAGGGCCGGCGCCGACAGACGCGCGATGCGACCGCTCGGCCGGCCTCGCCCTTGTTGCAGATCCGCCGCGACATAATAGCGATAGGTCTTTCCAGTCTTCCCTTGCGAGAATGTGGGGCTGATCGGCCTGCCGTCCCCATCGAACAGCCGCCCGGTGAGAGGCGCGCGCGATGTCGAGTTGCGGTTCGATTTGTGCCGCCTGGCATTGGCGTCGAGGCTTGCCTGGACGGCATCGAACAAATCGGCCGGAACGATCGGATCGTGCAGGCCGGGATGGGTCAGGTCGCCGTGCACGATCACCCCCAGATAGGTGCGGTTGCGCAGCAGGTGGAACAGCGCGCCACGGCTGAATTTGGCTCCACCGCGAACCTTGCCTGTGCGTGTAGTCGCCAGCTTTGATACAACCCCTTGCTCGCCAAGCTGCCGTTCGAGCGCATGGACGGAACCCAGCACCAGATACTGGCTGAAGATCGCGCGCACCAAGGTCGCTTCGGTTTCGTTGACGACGAGCGCCCGGCTTCCGGAAACTGGAAAGTCATAACCCAGCGGCAGCGTTCCACCCATCCACATGCCCTTGGCTTTTGATGCCGCGATCTTGTCGCGGATCCGCTCGCCTGTCACCTCACGCTCGAACTGGGCGAACGAGAGGAGCACGTTCAAGGTCAGGCGGCCCATACTCGAAGTGGTATTGAACGCCTGGGTAACACTGACAAAGCTTGCTTCATGTGTGTCGAACAGCTCAACGATCCGTGCGAAGTCGGCAAGCGCGCGGGTCAGGCGGTCGATCTTGTAGACGACGACTGTATCGATCTTTCTTGCTGTGATGTCGGCCAGCAGCTGGCGCAGGGCAGGACGCTCCATCGTTCCCCCGGAGAATCCGCCATCGTCATAGCGCGTTGCGAGAGCCCGCCATCCTTCGTTCGCCTGGCTCTTGATATACGCCTCACACGCCTCGCGCTGCGCATCGAGACTGTTGAACCCCTGCTCCAGTCCTTCGTCGCTCGACTTGCGCGTGTAGATCGCACAGCGTTTGATCGGCAGGTTCATGATCGCACCTCGCGCAGACCGAAGAAACGAGGCCCGTTCCAGCGCGTTCCTGCAATCGCGGTGGCGACGGCCGACAGGCTCGCAAACAGTTGTCCCTCCCAGCGGAACCCCAGCTCTTCAACGACAACCTCGAGGGACTGGCCTTTCCAGCTGCGCTGGATCCGCGTCCCGATCCCGAGTTCAAGGCCCTCGGCCTGGACGGCGCCGGTTCGCGCAAGGTCCTTGCGGGTTTTGGTATCGAGCCCGCCATGTGCCTGCGCCTGTATCCGCCAGGCAAGACAAAGCCCCAAAAGCTCGACTGAGCGCAGCGCCGGGGGCGGTCCGAACCGTTCGCGCCAAGCGGTGCGGAGCTCGTCAAGGTCGAGGCGCGCAAGCGCCCCGACCTCGTCTTCAATGGTGGCACGCATCAGGCGGCTGCCGCAATGCGATAGCGCCGCACGCCGTCGGGCTTCTCCGATGCAATGACATGACCCCGCTTCTTCAACGCGCCCGCCATTGCGCCGCGTACCGAATGGGCCTGCCATCCGGTCGCAGCGACCATCTCGGCGAGCGTTGCACCCTCCGGGCCGCTTAGTTTTGCAACCAGCTGGTCGAGCTTGCTGACGCCAGTTGGGGCGTTCAATTTTACAGGCTTTTTCGCCATGATCTGTCTCCGGTCTATCAAAGCGGGGGACCGTTTCCGCCGCTACCGGGACGAGCCCGGCTAGGCGGGCAGGAACACCAATGCTCACGTATCGCGGACAGTCCAGTCCATTGTGAACGCACTTGATTTTTCTTCGATGTTCCATTATTGTTCGCACTCACATGAACGACACTTCGACCGCGGTGGCTCCCGTCACCCCTCGACCACTTTTCGTCAGCTACAAGCCGACTGAGAGTCTCGCGCCCGATCCCCGCAACGCGCGCACCCATCCCAAGCGACAGATCGCCCAGATCGTCGCATCGATCGAGGCATTCGGGTTCACCAACCCAATCCTCGTCGATGAAGGCGGGGCGATTATTGCCGGCCACGGGCGCTTACGCGCGGCCCGCGAGATCGGGTTGGTCGAAGTCCCTACGATCGAGCTTGCTGGCTTGGGCGATGCGCAAAAGCGCGCGCTTCGTCTCGCTGACAACAAGATCGCGCTCAATGCCGGCTGGGATCTCGAGATACTGAAGCTCGAGCTGGCCGAACTTGCCACGATCGACATCGCTATCGACCTTTCGCTGACCGGCTTTTCGAGTGGCGAGATCGATGTTGTGCTCAAGAGTGGGACCGATCCAGACGACGAGATCATTCCTGCGGTGCGAGAAACCCCGCGTACTCAGGCTGGTGATATCTGGGCACTCGGCGAACACCGGATCGGCTGCGGCGATGGCCGCGATCTTGCGTTCCTGCAATCGGTGGTCGGCGAAGGCGCAAAAGTGGACGCGGCATTCCTCGACCCGCCCTACAATGTGAAGATCAACGGCCACGCCAATGCCAGGGGCCGCCACCGCGAGTTCGCGATGGCCTCGGGCGAAATGAGCGAGGATGAATTCCGCAGCTTTCTGACCGAAACGCTTGGGAGCTGTGCCAAGGTCTCGCGCGACGGTGCGGTCCATTACGTCTGCATGGACTGGCGTCACATGGAAGATGTGTTTGCGGTCGCACCAGCCGTTTACGGCGATCTCCTCAACATCTGTGTGTGGAATAAGTCCAACGCCGGCATGGGCGCACTCTATCGCTCGAAGCATGAGATGGTGTTCGTCTATAGGGTTGGCGCCGCCTCGCACTTCAATTCCGTCGAGCTCGGCAAGCATGGTCGCAACCGCACCAATGTCTGGGACTATGCGTCGGTCAACTCCCTGGCCGGGAGCAGGCGGGAAGATCTCGACATGCACCCGACCGTGAAACCGGTGGCGCTCGTTGCCGACGCGATTCAGGACGTGACCAAGCGCGGCGAGCTCGTGCTCGATATCTTCCTCGGCTCGGGCACCAGTCTCATTGCAGCCGAACGGGTCGGGCGGAGGTTCCGCGGGATCGACATCGATCCGTCCTATGTCGACGTCGCAATCGACCGCTGGGCCGCCATGACCGGCGGCACCCCCATCCTTGCACACAGGACTCCGGCTTGAGCAAACGACCCGTTCCCCCGTCTGCCAACCGCTTCAAGAAGGGCCAGAGCGGCAATCCCAAGGGGCGCCCGCGCAAGAAAGCAGCGCCGCCAGCGTCGGCTTCCGTATTCGACATCATCATCGACCGGACGCTGTCGCTGACCCGTGACGGGATCCCCCAGGAAGTGGGGATCGAGGAGGCGCTGCAGCACCGGACCTACCAGGATGCGATAGCGGGGAGCCGCATGGCCCGCCGCGAAATCCTCAAGATGATCCTCAAGCGCGAGCGGACAAGGGCAAAGCGGGCACCGCCCCCGGAAGGGGTCAAGCTGGTGACCGAACACGATCCTGAAAACGCCAATGCTGCGATGCTAATCCTGCGGATCGTGGGTCCTGACGATAGCGACTGGGGACCCAACGATATCCATGAACGGCTGTTGCTTGAACCCTGGGCCGTTGAAGCGGCGCTCAAGCGTAGGCGGCGTCGCGAGATCGGCAAGAAGGGTCTTGCGGACATAAGGCGCTGTACGCGTTCTCCCGAACAGATCGCCTGGCCCCAAGGGGTGGACCAATGAGCGACGGTGCTAGAGATTACGAGGTCGGATATCGCAAGGCGCCGACATCCGGGCGGTTCGCTAAAGGCGCCAGTGGCAATCCCAAGGGGCGTCCGCGCGGCAAACGGAATGCACTCCCGTTCGAAGCGGTGCTCGGGCAACTGGTGACCGTGCGCGAGGATGGTCGCGAACGGCGCGTGACAGCAGCCGAGGCGTTCATGCTCCATATGGCGAAGCGCGGGCTTGAAGGCGACGGCGCAGCAGCGCGCTCGACATTGGCTGCGATAGAAGAGGCTCGGGCGGGAAACGCCCTGCGACAAACCGACCGCGTCACCCAAATCAACATTGCGTTCGTGACACCGGGCAGCGTGACATCGGCCCTCGAGCCACTCGGCTTGGGACGCAAGCTTGATCGCTACCGTCCCACTGCGCGCATCGTTCTTGAAACCTGGGTTGTCGAGGCGGCGCTGGCCCGGCTTGGGGCGCGCAGGCTGTCGGTTGAAGAGCAGCAGACAGTATTTAAGGCGACACGCACGCCGTGGAAGGTCGAATGGCCCGCTTGGTGGGAGGTCACAAGTTGAAGCACTGATTCCTCATCGGACGGTGGGCTTCCAACCTTCGCCTGTTATACCACCATCGAGATATCCCCTCACGATAGCCTCAATGAGAGCACCGCGCGAATATACACATCCGCAATACGAGCAGCGCATCGCGGTTTCGGCCCAATTTTCCCCGATAATGCTTACCTCGACCGCTGTTAATTTGCGCTGGCGGTTCACGCTACCACCACTGCAATCCTTTTCAGGGCAACGTCGCATAAATCACTCCCAAATTGGCAATTCCCGATCTTGAAATTTCAACTCTTCTTTTCTCGGCTGCGCGCCGCTCGCCGCTGGTGTCTGTTCCCGGAGCGCGTCGCTTGACGAGGTTTTGATCCGAAAAAAGGGACAGGATATTCGTGCGTGCTGATGCGACTTTTAATCAATCGTTCCGGTTTCAGGATGTCCAGCTTTTCTCGTCTTTCTTTGAATTCACGCTCAGACTCGGGAGTCCACTCTAGTCTTTCTAGAAGCATTAAATCTTCCGAGCCTCCCTTCCTTTTGGTCACGAGCGGGGATGCATCGATCGCGATACCGATTACCCGCTTGAGGTGTCTATGATCGTACAGCACTGCGTCACCATAAGTGCGGAGCATCGCGAGTTCGAACTTCGCGATATCTCGCGTATCCAAGTTTCACCATCCAGCGTGCTTTGAACGCCATGATCAAGAATACGTAACCGCATTCAGGATCTGCGGTCGCCTTTTGCGGAAGGATCACGCGAGCAAAGCGGTCTTGAGCGTGGCGCTCAGCTTCGCGCATTGCACCGATAAAACCATCGGCTAGCGCGCGCCGAGTTGTCCGGCACTCAAGTGCCATGCCGCGGAGGGCTTGCTCCGCGTGCTGCGGAGAGGGGTCCGACCCATCGAGCGTGACCGAAGTGCCGCCGAGAACATTGTCACTGAAGACCGTGATAAGCCGATCCCATGCATAGCTTAGACGATCGGCAGCGGTCTTTGCCTTGCAAGCGGCTGAACCTCGGTATGCTGAATAGCTTCCCGCAATTAAACTGACAGGCATCATTTCACCGCTGTCACCCCGGCGCAATGGAAAATGGTGATTGCCTGCGCTGTCTTCGTGAGAGAGGTAATAAGCAAGCATCTCCGCTTCACTAACAGCCATGTGCACGCGACGCTCTCGGATCGCATTTTCCCGCTGTTCCAAATAGCGCACAAAGTCCGCTATCGTATCCATTTCACGCATTACCAAATTCAGGGAAGTTTCATCGAAAACGTGGATGAAATTCCCTTCCGGATTCACATCTCCGAGGCAAAAAGGATTGTAGGAAGGATGCGACGAGTCCGTATGTGCTGCGCCGGCTATATTGCTGGCAATCATAAGTGATCCATCGTCATCTCGATGGTGTTTCGAGCAAGCAGCTTGGGCACCGAGAGCGATCGCAATCAAGTGAATGTGCCCACGCCCCGATGGTGGGAGCGAGGCAACTAAGCGCGTGCTGCACTTTGCGTCGGTAAAAACTCTGTCGGGGTATTCTCGTAACCATCGCGCAGCTCCCAGAAGCTGTTTGACGGAGTGCTCTACTGCCCGTCGGTACCATCGGCTCCATCGCAATTCTGTGGTGCCGTGCACTGGCCAGGCAATGGATTTGTCGCTGAAGAGGATGATATTGTCCCCGCAAACAACAAGCAGATCACAGAGCTCTTTTCCATCTTTGCTTGTTCCTGCGCCTCTATCGGTAAAGGCATTGGGATACGACCAAAGGTTTAGAAACGTATGCTCTGCGAGGGAAGCGAGATACCTTTCAGAGTCAGTTGTTCCGGTTCCTCTAGCGATCAAAACCATATGTATGATTCTGCGCTTTGGTATCACGAAGTCAATGCAATTGGCTGCGAAAACAAGTGAGTTTGCGCTGCGCTATCTTCCAGCGTCGACATGCAAGATTCGCTGTTAGCCTGACCCGACCATTTCACATAAAGACTGTTCACGGCACATTCGGAGCCAAATTGCGGGACGGCTGGTCGCACCTTCATCGTCCCGTTGCCTTAAAAATTGGGCTCGCCAAGCGCCTTGCCTGACAGCTCCTTCAATCCTCATTCGGGCCCTTCAAGTGCGTGGCGAATCCCGTCACCCCGGGGTTTAGCTCTGGTCGCAACTGCATGCTTGGGATCAAATAGTCTCCGCCATTCTGCTGCCGGTAAGGAACAGGCGGTGTCGTGAAAAGGTCACGCATGCGCTCACGCACGCTGTTGGCAGTTACCTTGTACCGCTCCTCGTCGATGCCGTCCGAACGGTAAACGACAAACGAAGGAAGCACGGTAAAGCCAGGGTAGAACAGTACGCCGTGGGTCATCGGAAACAGGATGTCATCGACCGGGCCGTTTATGCCGCGCGGTCCATAATGTGGTTCCCAGCCGCCTAGCATCACGAAAAGCATCGCGCGCTTGCCAGCCATCAAACCTTCCCCGTAGCGATCGCCCCACCGGACATCGCTGTGTTCTCCGCGGCCATAGCCAAATCCATACGAGAGCGTCCGATCGATCCAGCCTTTGAGGATCGCGGGAAACGAGAACCACCAGAGCGGAAATGCAAATATGACTGCATCTGCCCAAAGCAGCTTGGCTTGTTCTTCCTTCACGTCATGGGTGAGGGTATCGCCTAGGAACGCCTCGCCGGATGCCACCCCCACGCGCAGCCGCTCCGACGAGGGAAGTGCAGGAAAGTCGTCTCGATCGACCGCGCTCTTCCAATTCATGGCGTAGAGGTCAGAGATTTGAACTTCATGACCATCTGCGTTCAACTGCTCCGTTGCCTCGCGGCACAGAGAATGGGTCAATGAAGCTGGATCCGGGTGAGCGGTAATGATGAGGACGTTCATAGAATTCCTTGAAGGCAAAATTTTATGCAGCGCGCGGGTCAACGCAAGTGCGTCCTCCCCAGCAGGCTGACCAACTCGGCGTTGTAATGGTCTCGATCCGCATATCTTGTTCGAGAGCGCCTTATGGATAGCCATATCGGCGTTGCTCGAGACGGGCAGGAGCTGCCCATCGCTGACCTCCGATCCGCGAGGTTCGTCCATCTCGTGAATGAAACAATAGATTGCTCCGTCGCCTTGCGGCGACAGCTGGCCAGCACGGTATTGATCGGTCGCGGCGCTATATCTTGTTCGAGAGTGCCGTATCGATTGCCATATCCGTACGTGCGCGCCCTGGAGGCCTTTGGCGCTGGCACGGCGATCCCGCGCATCCTACTTTGACGTACATGATGCACCCTACCCAAGCCGACGATATGCCGCGCTCGCGGAAACCAGATTGGATTCGTGCAAAGGCACCGGCCGGCCAAGCTTTCCAAGAAACCCGAAGCCTGATGCGGCGCCTAAATCTCGCGACCGTCTGCGAGGAGGCGGCGTGTCCGAATATCGGCGAGTGCTGGACCAAGAAGCACGCGACGGTGATGATCCTGGGCGATATCTGCACGCGCGCCTGCGCCTTTTGCAACGTGAAGACCGGCATGCCGCGCGCGGTTGACCCCCTAGAGCCGCAGCACACCGCCGATGCCGCTGCCGCGCTCGGACTGGAGCATATCGTTGTCACCTCGGTCGATCGCGACGATTTGCCCGACGGTGGTGCAAGTCAGTTCGTAAAGGTGATTGAGGCGCTACGCCGCACCACGTCGGCGACGACAATCGAGATTTTGACCCCCGATTTCCGAAACAAGGCGCAGGCGGCCGTCGAGGCGATCGTCGCGGCCCGCCCCGACGTCTACAACCACAACCTCGAAACGGTGCCGCGGCTTTATCCCACGATCCGGCCGGGCGCGCGCTATTATGCGTCGCTGCGTTTGCTCGAAAGTGTCAAGCGCCACGACCCAACGATCTTTACCAAGTCGGGCCTGATGCTGGGGCTCGGCGAAGAGCGCCTCGAGGTCCATCAGGTGATGGACGATATGCGCTCGGCCGACATCGACTTCCTGACGATGGGTCAGTACCTCCAACCCACACCGCGCCACACAAAGGTCTTGGAATTCGTACCGCCAAAGAGTTTCGAGGCTTATGCGGCGATTGCCCGCGCGAAGGGCTTTCTGCTGGTCGCCGCGTCTCCGTTAACACGCTCAAGTTATCATGCAGGCGACGATTTCAAAAAGCTGCGGGCAACGCGTGAGGGGATGTTCGTTGTTCCGATTGGCATCACGGACGGCTTACCGAAGTCCATCTGAGAGTCGCGAGGCTTCAATCCGAATTGATCTCCCGTATAGCGGTTCGCGGTGAATAAGCGATCGACGGTGAAAGCGTGATTGTGAGACCATTCGGAGGGCACTCTCGACCAAGAAGCTTTCTTTCTCAGCGAATAGGAGGTTGCCACAAACATGAATGGGGAGGACATCATGAATAAATCTCGATATCTCGCGTCTGCAGCTCTTGTCACAGCGGCTGCAATTGCCTTTGCGAAACCGGCGCTGGCGCAGTCGACGGAGGAAGCTTCGGCCCAACCAGCGGTCACATCCGCCAACTCTGCGGACAGCGGTGCGATTTCCGACATCATCGTTACGGCGCAGCGTCGTGGAGAACGAATGCAAGATGTGCCGATCGCTGTCGCTGCTGTCAGTTCAGATCGTCTGGACGCGCAGGGCATTACCGGCCCGTCTGGCCTAACGGTCGCTGTTCCGGGCCTTGTGTTCAATCGGGTCGCCAATGACGCGAATATCTATATCCGCGGGATCGGCACCAATCTTTATGGCCCGAACGCGGAACAGACGGTCGCGGTTTATGTCGATGGCGTTTATCATGCATCACCTGAGGCGGCCAACTTCTCGTTCAACAATATCGAACGTATAGAGGTGCTCAAGGGACCTCAAGGCACGCTATTCGGGCGAAATACGACCGGTGGCGTCGTTCAGATCATCACCAAGGACCCCTCGACTACTCCGTCGGTAGATCTCAGCGTCGGTTATGCGAACTACGATACGGTCAGCGCGTCGCTTTACGCTACGTCTGGTCTGGCAGACAATCTGGCGTTCGACATCGCAGCCACGTACGCCAACCAAGGCAAGGGCTATGGCCGGAATCTGGTGACCGGCGATCCCACTGGGCTTCAAGCGAAAGACGATTACGCCGTTCGCTCGAAGTTGCTGTGGAATCCGACCGAAAACACCAAAGTGATTTTGTACGGCGACATTTCGCGCAATACAAACACGGATTCGCATCAGTTGACCAAGGGAATTGTTGGCGTTGATGGTGTGTCTACCTATCCCGGCCGGTACAACACGGAGACTGCGATCACGGATTATATCCAGTCAAAATCAAAAGGCTTGGGTGCGACAATCACACAGAATCTCGGCAGCGTCGATCTGGTCAGCATATCTTCCTATCGCCAGTCGCGCAGCTTCTATTTGCTGGATCAGGACGCGACGCCGTTAGTCGCCAGTGACGACACCATATACAGCAAGACGGTAACCTACAGCCAGGAAGTGCAGTTACAGAGCAGCTCATCCGGGCCTCTTGTCTGGCAGCTTGGCGGCTTCTATTTCCATTCGAAGGCTGGTTTCGAGCCGCTCACCGTGGATACGCCCCTCGGGCAGGTCTTGATCAACGACTATCAGCGGGCGCGCTCGCTGGCGGCATTTGGACAGGCCGCCTATGAGCTTTTCCCAGGCACGAAAGTGACTGGCGGTCTGCGTTACACGCAAGAAAAGCAGGATATGATCGTTAACGACTTCAGTGTGTTTGGAGGAACGATCCCGGTACCTCCGCAGAAACAGACTTTCAAAAAAATGACCTTCCGCGTTTCCGTGGATCACAAGTTCAGCGATGATGTGCTGGGGTATGTTTCGTTTAACCGTGGTTTCAAGACCGGAGGCTTTAACCTTCTCAGTCCCGGCGCGCCGGGCTACCTTCCCGAGACGCTTGATGCGATGGAAGTGGGCTTGAAATCCCAGCTGTTCGATCGCCATCTGCGGTTCAACGCCGCCGCTTTTTATTATGACTATCAGAATATTCAAGCGGCAGTTCCGCGCCCCGGTGGGACCGATGTAACCAATGGCCCAAAAGCGCGCGTAATGGGTGCCGAGTTCGATTTCGAGGCCCGTGTCACGCCTGAATTCACCTTGAGTGGCGGTGCTACGTTCCTCGATACGAAATATCTCAAATATCCTAATGCGCCGTTCATCTCTGCAACCGGCGTTCTGACGAGCGGTGACGCCAAGGGTAACAAGCTGTTGGGGGCGTCACCGTTCACAGCCTCTCTGACAGCGCAATACAATGCTGAAACCACCTTCGGCAACATAGTGCCGAGCATAGCTATATCCTACAACGATGGATATTTTTTCTACTCGGACAATCGGCTTAAGCAGAACTCATATGTTTTGGTGAACCCGTCAATTTCCTGGTCCTCAGTTGACGGTCGGTATGGCCTGAAACTGTTCGTGAAGAATCTGCTCGATGAAGAATATCTTCTTCAGCAGTCCGAGCAGGCGGGGCTGACGGACGTACAGCGGGAAGCGCCGCCGCGGACGTACGGAGCGACCTTCTCGGTACATTTCTGAAGGTGTCTCGCTTGGCGGAGGTCCCGTAGACCGGACTTCCGCCTCCCGAGGCGAGACCGGTTGTAACCGTGTCTTGGGGGGACAGGCGGGCCGAGCCGATTGGCCCGTCTGTTGTCGTCTATCCTCAGCCGCGATCGTTCGGACCAACGAGAGGGCGCTCTCGACCAAGATATCCTGCGTCACAGTGCTACAAAACGAACTCACAAAAAAAGGAAGGGGAGTGAGATGAAAAGCATAATCGTTGGCGCGTCACGCTTGGCGCTCATTATCGGGGTGACTTGCGTGGTCGGTGCGACGCCGTCATTTGGTCAGAGCACTGGTTCGGACGAGTCTGCCGCGAATGCAACGGTAGAAGAAATCGTAGTCACGGCCCAAAAGCGCGCTGAGCGCTTGCAGGACGTTCCGATCGCGATCGGTGCTATTAGCGCCTCACAGGCAGCTGCCAAGGGGATCAACGATATCTCCTCGATCCAGGCGGCCATTCCGGGCTTGGTGATCAACCACACGGCCAACGAGGGCAACATCTTCGTTCGTGGGGTTGGCACCAATTTGTTTGGGCCGGCAAGCGAGCAGACGGTCGCGGTGTATGTCGACAATATCTACTATCCCTCTCCCGAGGCAAACCTCTTCACTTTCAACAATATTGAGCGGATCGAGGTACTGAAGGGACCGCAGGGAACACTATTCGGTCGAAACACCACCGGAGGTGTCGTCCACATCATAACCCGTGAACCTTCGGACCAGCTCCGCGTGGAAGCGAGCCTCGGATATGCCAACTACGACACGATCAGCGCGTCTGCCTACCTCGGAGGGCCCTTGAGCGATACGGTGAGCGCCGATGTCGCCGCGAATTATTCGAACCAAGGCAAGGGCTGGGGCCGCAACCTCAACACTGGTCAAGACAATGGTATCATGGCCGATAACAACTATGCCGTTCGCACGAAGTTGAAGTTCGGCCCGACCGGCCCGACCACCGTCCTGCTAGCGTTCGATTATTCGCACTCTCTCTCGCGTTACTCCTATCAGCTGGTTCCCGGAGTTATCGGCGCGGACGGGGTTTCGACCTATCCCGGTGAGTACAACTCGACGACCGGACTGCGCGACCTTGAGCGTCTCAACACTGGCGGTGGCTCGCTGCAGATCGAACAGGGCTTAGGGGATCTCAAACTCGTCAGCATCACGAGTTATCGCCGCTCCAACGTGCGCTACCTGCTCGATCAGGATGACACACCCGCTATTGTGGCCGACCTGAGCCTCCCCTCAAAGGCGCACAACTGGAGCCAAGAAGTCCAGCTGCATGGCGCGTCTACCGCACCGATCAAATGGGTTCTAGGCGGCTTCTTCTTTGATTCGGTTGCCGCTTACACGCCGTTCGATGTCGATTATGGCGTAGTGGTTCTTGCCGACAAACAGAAGACTCAGTCGTTTGCAGGTTTTGGTCAGGCGACCGCAGAGATCTTCCCAGATACCAATCTTACGGGCGGTCTGCGCTACACCTACGAGCGCCAGAAGCTGATCGTCGACAATTTCGCCGTTGGTGGCGCTGTCATCCCCCTGCCGAACGATCGGCAGACATTCAGCAAGCTGACGTGGCGGGCCGCGCTCGACCACCACTTCACCACCGATGTCCTCGGTTATGTCTCCTATAACCGGGGTTTCAAGAGTGGCGGCTTCAACCTGCTTGCGCCGACCGACGCGCCTTTTAAACCCGAGGTCCTCGACGCCTATGAAGCCGGCTTTAAAACCGAATGGTTTGACCGGCGGTTGCGCTTCAACATCGCGGCCTTCCTCTACGAATATAAAAATATTCAAGTTACAATTCCTCAGCTCGGCAGCATCGTTACGCGCAATGCGGCGCGAGCGCGGATCAAGGGGCTGGAAGCTACGCTGCAGGCTCGGCCGGTCAGCAACCTCAATCTGGATGCCAGCATTTCGCTGCTGGACGGCAAATATACCAGCTATCCGAACGCTCCCGCCGTGGGGCCCAATGGCGAGTCGACTGACGCCTTTGGAAACATTCTCACGATAGATGCAAAGGGCAACCGGACGATCTCGACGCCGAAGTTTACCGCCAGCATCGGCGGTGACTATGGGGTTCAGACGAAAATCGGCGAATTCCGCCTTGCGGTCAACGCCGCCTACAACGACGGCTACTTCTTCTACGCCGACAATCGCCTGACTCAGCCCAGCTTCTGGCTGGTCAACGCCTCGCTAAACTGGGCTCTCCCGGGCGACCATTTCGATGCCCAGCTATGGGTCAAGAACCTCACCGACGTCACCTATTATGCCGGCCGATCCGAACAGGCCGGACTGGGCGATGCGCAGCGCCAGGCTGCCCCCAGGACTTACGGCCTCACGTTGACGGCCCGATTTTAAGGACTTCCCATGACCGCACGCAACGATACCCTGCTGTGGATGTACGACCGTATGGCGATGTCTCGCTATTATGAGGAGTGCATTCGCGACATCTATCTCGAGGGCAAGACGCCGCTCTTCAATATGGCCAACGGCCCGCTCCCCGGCGAGATGCATTTATCTAACGGCCAAGAACCCTGTGCGGTCGGGGTTTGCGTTCATCTCGGGCCTGAAGACTTCGTATCGGCCGGTCATCGCCCGCACCATGTTGCCATCGCCAAAGGCGTCGACCTGCAGGCGATGACTGCGGAAATTCTCGGAAAGTCGACTGGCCTTTCAGGCGGCCTTGCTGGCCACATGCACCTGTTCGACCCGGCCGTGAATTTTACATGCTCGGGCATCATCGCCCAGGGCATGGGTCCGGCGGTGGGTGCGGCGCTCGCTTTTAAGATGCGGGGCGAACCTCATGTTGCCGTCGCCTATGTCGGCGAAGCTGCGGTTAACCAAGGCGCTTGGCACGAGGCGATGAACCTCGCCGCCGTGTGGAAGCTTCCGTTCATCTGCATCATCGAGGACAACGCCTACGGCGTTTCAGTGCCTAAGAGTTCATCGACGGCCGTGCCGCGCAACGACGTGCGCGCGCTGGCCTATGGCATTCCCGGGGTTTTCATTCCCAACAACGACACGCTCGCGGTCCATGCTGCGGCGGGTCAAGCGATCGCCAGGGCACGCGCCGGCGACGGTCCGACCCTGATCGAAATCGAGACATATCGTCTCGAGGGCCACTTCATGGGCGATGTCGAAGCCTATCGGCCCGCAGGGGAGAAGGACGCGCTGTTCGCCAAGGATGAGTTGCCGCTTTTCCGGGCGATGCTCATCGAGACCGGCATCGCGGACGAGACCGTGGTCTCATCGATCGAGCAGAACGGCCGACGGTTGGTCGATGAGGCCGTGTCCTATTCGCGAGGCAGCCCCGACCCGGAAATCGCAGGCGCGCTTGCCACCGTTTTTGCCGAATGTGAGGAACTATGACAGCCACTTCAGTCCTGCTCGCCCCCCAAAAGGTCGCCAAGCAACGGAAGATCAGCATCGCGAAAGCGATTACTGAGGCCACTGCCCAAGAGATGCGACGCGATCCATCGGTATTCGTCATGGGCGAGGATATCGGCGCCTTCGGTGGCGTGTTCGGAATGACGACCGGCCTTTTAGCCGAGTTCGGTGCTGAGCGCATACGCGACACGCCGATTTCTGAAACCGCCTTCATCGGTGCCGCCGTTGGCGCGGCGGCGGTCGGGATGAAGCCAATCGTGGAACTGATGTTCGTCGATTTCCTCGGCGTGTGCTTCGACGCGATCTACAATCTTGCCGCCAAGCAATCCTACTTTTCCGGCGGCAGCGTCACCTGCCCGATGGTACTCACCACCTCCGCCGGCGGCGGCTATTCCGACGCCGGCCAGCATTCGCAATGCCTCTACGCCACCTTCGCGCACATGCCGGGTATGAAGATCGTATCCCCGTCCAACGCCTATGATGCCAAGGGCCTGATGGTGTCGGCGATGCGCGATCCGAACCCGGTGATCTTCATGTGCCATAAGGGCCTCCAGGGCATCGGATGGCTCGGCACGGTCAAGCGCACGATCGTGCACGTTCCCGAGGAGCTCTACACGATACCGATCGGCGAAGCGGCCATCGTCCGCGAAGGAAGTGACGTGACGCTGGTCGGCTGGGCCTCGACGGTCCATCTCGCAATCGATGCCGCCGACGCGCTCAAGCAACAGGGCATCAATGCCGAGGTCATCGACATCCGCTCGATCGTTCCGCTGGATATCGACACGATCCTCAAGTCGGTTCGGCGTACTGGCCGCCTCGTGGTCATCGACGAGGATTATTCGAATTGCGGTGTCGCGGGCGAAATCATCGCGCAGGTGAGTGAGCGTGGGTTCCGCGACCTGCGCAGTCCTCCCGCGCGCATCGCCTATCCCGACATGCCGCCGCCATTTGCGCGCGTGCTCGAGCAAGCCGCGCTGCCCTCGGCCGAGAAGATCGTAGACACGGTTTTGGAGATCATTTCATATGAGCAGCACTGAAATCCGCGTCCCGGAAGGGATGGCAGAGGAGGACGCCGAAATCGTTCTGGCGAACTGGCTCGTTGATGAAGGCGAGCATGTCGACGAGGGCGACGTCGTCTGCGAGCTGATGGTCACCAAGGTGACGTTCGAGGTGGCGGCCCCCATCGCTGGGCGCCTCGCACAGCGCGCTGCCGTCGAGGATGTCGTTTCGGTTGGTGCCTTGCTCGGCGTCATCTCAGTGGCATGATCCCGTTGCCGTCACAGTCGCTGCCGATTACAGGCATGCGCAAGATGATTGCGCGCAAGATGATGGAAAGCCTGGCTACGACCGCCCAGCTCTCCTTCTGCGCCCGCATCGAAGCGACGCAGCTCGTCGCGACCCGCAAGGCCTGGAAAGAGGCAGGCGTCGAGGCCGGCTTTGAGGACCTATTACTCGTCGCAATCCGCGACACCCTATTCGATCATCCGCGCTTCAACGCCACGGCGACAGCGGATGCAGTCCAGATCTATGAGGAGATTCGTATCTCCGTCGCAATGGTGGTCGGAGACAGCCTCGTCGCGCCGGCACTGCCTGATCTGCGCGGCCTCACGCTACCAGAGGTCGTCGCGGCCCGTCGCGCTCTGGCCAAACGCGCGCAGGAACGAAAGCTGACGGTCGAGGAGATGTCGTTCGGGACGTTCACGATCAGCAATCTCGGCACGACCCGGGTAGAGTATTTCACGCCGATCCTGAACGGTGGCCAGGTCGGCATCCTTGGGATTGGACGGATATCGCCGTCGGTATTCATCGGAGAGGACGGCCAGATCGGTACGCGCCCTGAACTCGGGCTCTCACTCACGACCGACCACCGCGTGATCGACGGAGCACCAAGCGGTGCGTTTCTTACCGCGCTTGCCGAACGTATCGAGCGCGCTCTCCCGCAAGTCGAGGGCGCTCTGTGACAAGTTATTAGGGCCGTTCGTCCAAGAATGTCTTGGCGCTTGGCCCTATAAAAATCCCATATCTTAGGAGAGTGATATGAAGTCCAGAGCTGCCAATGAAATGCACGTCACGAAGGCCGAGAAGCCGGTATTCGATATTCCTGCTCCATTAGCGGAGGGCGTGAAGATGGAGGTGATCAGCACCGACCCCTCGACCGGTGGATTTTCCTGCATTCTTCGCGGCCAGAAAGGTGGCACTTTTGCGCCGCATCTTCACCTCGCCGGTTGTGATTATCTGATAATGAGCGGCGCGCTCAATTATCGTGATCAGCTCGCCCCCGCAGGTGACTCCGGCTATGAGCCCTATGGCTCGCTGCACGAGAAGACGGTGTTCCCCGAAGAAACCGAGATGCTGTTCATCACCCATGGGCCAATCATGTTCATGGATGAGAATAGCAATCCGTCCCAGATCATGGATTCGCGATGGATCGACAAAATCATTGAAGGACAGCAGGCGCAGGCCGCCTGATATGGATTATGCGGCTGCCCGCACGGGGCATTTGGCAAGCGTCACGCGGGGCAGCCAATGATTGTGAAGATAACCGTAAAAGCATAAGATGGGCGGATGCACCGTCGAAGGAGGGAGAGGATTCGTGGCTATCGCCTTGCAGGTCCCTATTGCGCCAGAGAGCGATTTCTCGATCGATCCGCGAATGTGGACATCGCAGCGGATCGACGGCGGCATTGCCCGAGGGATTTGGGACACGACCGTCTCTGCTCATACCGCGCATGAGTGGCATATCGAACGGCCCATGCCGGTCGGAACCCCCGGATTCAGCCGAGTTCGCACGGTCTGCGATTCTCGCGTGGTTGCTTTTGGCGGAGCCGAAGGCGTTCGATGTTCGCACGACATCCGCGCTGCCAGGCGAACGACGCGGCAAGACTTCTCGATTGTCTACGCGGCCGAGGGCGATGCGCAGCTGGATGTTGGTGGCCGGATCATCGATTTGAAGTCGGGAATGTTCACGATTACCGACAGCGCGAGGCCGATGACGCTGGATATTCCGTCCAGCTTTCGCCAGATATACTTTATCTTCCCAAAAAACCGAGTTCTTTCAGTCTTTCCGTTCGTGGAGGAGTTCGTTGGCGTTCCTTTGGGTCGAGATCAGGGACTGCTTTCTTTTTTCCTAGATCACTTGTCGTCGATCGAGCATCATTTGGGCACGTTCGAGGATGTGCATGCCGTTACGGTGCTCAACGCTACGTTGGACCTGCTGGCAATGACGCTTAGTTCGCTCGACGCGGACAGGATGATTACGCCACGCGAGCGGCAGCTGACCCGCCTCAAGGCCTATATGGAGGCAAAGCTGCGGGAGTCCGACCTCGATATCGCGACGATCGCCGCTGAGAACGGCATTAATGTGCGCTATCTGCACAAGATTTTTGCCGGCACCGGGGTGACGGTGTCGAACTGGATTCGGAAGCGCCGCCTTGAGATGTGCCGTCGTGACCTCGACGCGTCGGCGCTTGCGCGACGCAGCGTTACCGAAATCGCTTTGCGATGGGGGTTCAACGACATGAGCCATTTCAGCAAGGCGTTCAGGCGAGAATTTGGCATGGGCCCCCGCGAGTATCGATACCGCGATACCAAGCTTGACCTACCCAACTAGTCAGCCCTCGCGAACTATCGGCGACGCTGGATATAACAGACGTCGCGACACTGCAGATCGCCTACGGCGCCGTGATCACTACTCTCAAATCGTCTGGACGGACTTGGGATCTGAAACTTCAACTTCGCGTGGCTTGGCATTATGACTGACGGAAATGAGGTCTTTCTTGGCATGCAACACCAGCGGGCGCATTTCACGCCGCTGACGCCATTGTCGTTTTTGCCCAGAGCCGCACATGTCTATCCCGAGCGGATCGCGCTCGTTCATGGATCACTCCGAAGGACTTGGCGGGAGACTTACAATCGTTGCCGGAAACTGGCCTCGGCATTGGAGAAACGCGGGATTGGCCGGGGAGACATCATAGCGGTCATCTCTCCCAATATCCCGGCCATGTATGAGGCGCACTTCGGTGTTCCGATGGCGGGGGCCGTTCTCAATACACTCAATACACGTCTCAAGGCCGACGAAATCGCATTTCAGCTCGCGCATAGCGGTGCGCGGGTGGTTCTTGTCGACTCCGAATATGGCACTCCGGTCGCGGCTGCCGTGGCTTCTCTGGCGGCGAAGCCCCTCCTCATCGATATAGTCGACGAGGTCTATTCCGGACCGCACGAGCTGGTTGGCGAACTCGACTACGAGGCGCTGCTCGAAGAAGGCAGCGCCGACTTCGCATGGCTTTTCCCTGAGGACGAGCGAGAGCCCATCGCCCTCAACTACACCTCCGGGACCACGGGCGATCCCAAGGGCGTCGTGACGCACCACCGCGGTGCGCATCTGAATGCCCTTGCCCAGATCATAACCTGGTCCATGCCGCACAATCCGGTCTACCTTTGGACGCTGCCAATGTTCCACTGCAATGGCTGGTGCTTTCCGTGGGCCATTGCGGCTCAGGGGGGCACGAACATCTGTCTGAGGCGGGTCGATCCCGTCGTCACACTAGATCTGATCCAAACGCATGGCGTCTCGCACATGAGCGGCGCGCCCATTGTCTACACGATGTTGATCGACGAGCTGGCCCGGACGGGCGCGGTGCTACCGCGACGGTTGGACGGGATGGTTGCAGGCGCTGCGCCCCCAAGCGCCATGATCGAGAGCGGCGATAGTCTCGGCTTCGATTTTACGCACGTCTACGGGCTCACCGAGGTTTACGGACCTGCCGCCGTGTGCGCGAAACAGCCCGAGTGGCGTTCCTTGTCGGCTGCGGAACGGGCACGGCTCAATGCCCGCCAAGGCATGGCGATGATTTCGCAGGAGGAGATGTGCGTCCTCGATCCTGAGACGATGCTGCCCGTCCCGGCAGATGGGGAAACGGTGGGCGAAATCATGTTTCGGGGGAATGCTACTATGAGCGGCTACCTGAAGAATCCCGATGCTACCGATATGGCGTTCCACGGGGGCTGGTTTCATACCGGCGACCTGGCGGTGCTGGATCCCGACGGGTATGCGCGCATCACCGATCGATCCAAGGACGTCATCATTTCGGGTGGCGAAAATGTCTCGTCGCTTGAGGTGGAGGATATCCTTCACCAACATCCGGCAGTGCTGCATGCGGCAGTCGTTGCCAAGCCGGATACCCGATGGGGAGAAGTACCCTGCGCATTCATTGAACTTCGCGACGGCTGTCAGGCAGGCTCGGCTGAACTGGACGCCTTCTGTCGCGCCCAGCTCGCCGGCTTCAAGCTGCCAAGAGCATATTCCTTTGCACCACTGCCAAGAACATCGACTGGAAAGGTCCAGAAAGTTGTGCTGCGAGAGATTGCGCAGAGCTTGGACGTGGGCATGACGGCCGCTTAGTCTCCACCTGGCATTGTCAAGTTAACTTCCCAAGATCGCACGACGCCCGATACGTGGGATTTCACGCTGCGACAGCGGACGCGGCGAGCCACTCCTCTATGGCCGACGCTCGGAGCTGACGCATGGTGTTTCGGCTGATGAGGTGACGCTGGATATTGAAGGTGTTGTAGATTGCACTGTGGGTGGAAACGAACCGCTGGGCCTGACCCTGGGACTTGAACCGCTGCATCTTTCGCTCTCGTCGTCGGACAGGCAGGTGGGAATTTTCGACCCTGTTGTTGTCTCGCAATCGGCCTGGTCGATGGCGATCCTTACAACCCAGATCCTTCATCGCGGCCTTGTATTAAGCCAATCCGTCAGTCACAATTTCGTCCGGCATGTAGCCTTGGCTTTTGAGCAGTTTCCTGAGCAATTTTAGCGCGGCAGTCTTGTTCCGTCGTTTCTGGACCAGCATGTCCAGCACCTCACCTTCCTGGTCTACGGCCCGCCACATGAACATCCGTTTGCCACCGATGCGGACCACCATTTCGTCGAGATGCTAGACGCTTTCGGCACGTCCGCGCTTGCGGCGAATGTTGGCGGCGATGGCCGGGCCGAACTTGTTGGCCCAGCAGCGAACGGTCTCGTAGGTGACGTCGATGCCGCGTTCGGCGAGCATCTCCTCAACGTCGCGCAGGCCCGTGGTGAAACGGAAATAAAGCCACACCGCCAGGCGGATCGTGTCCGGCGGAAATCGGTGGCGCTTGTAGGAAATGGGTTTCATGCCTGTCCCTCTACGCGGCAATAGGCCGCCGGCAGAGACAAGTTAGCGTTTGCCTGACAGCACCGCCAGCCTGCCCTGCCGAAGGCGGGGCGGGACGGCGGATTGGGCTGGGCGAGGAGCCTGTAGGGTTCGAGCCGAAGGCGACCGAAGCGAAGCGAAGGACAATCCCTCCCGCTCCGCCACCATACCCTAAATCTTGTGCCGCCGTTCACTCAGCCAAGTCGCCAACCGCGGCCACAGGATGCCCAAAGCTAGGCCGACCATGACCAGGGCAAAAGCGGCAAGTTTCCAGGGCTGAAGCGTCTCACCCAATACCAATGCCGAGCTCGACAAGCCGAACACCGGCACCAGTAATGCCAGTGGTGCGACGCTGGTCGCGTCATGCCGGGCCAGCAGCCAGCCCCAGGCACCGTAACCGAACATCGTGTTGCCCACGCTTTGCCACAGCACCGCGGCCCAGGTCGCTCCATCGGCATCGGCAATCCCGGCGGCAATCCGCGGCCAGCCTTCCAGCATCACCGCCAACCCCAGCAGCGGAGGAACTGCGAACAGGCTCGACCAGACGACGTAGGCCAGCATATTGACCGACCCCGCGCTGCGCGAAACTATGTTGCCTCCGGCCCAGCTCGCCGCTGCGCCAAGCACCAGCGCCAGGCCCAGCGGGGTGGCGCTACCATCGGTGTTGAGAGCGATCACGCCGATCCCGGCGCTGGCCAGCAGCAGTGCGCAAAGCTGTGCTACGGCGGGCCGCTCACCGCTCAGCCAGGCCGCAAGCCCGATCGTGAAGAACACCTGAGCCTGGACCACCAGCGAAGCGAGCCCTGGGGTGATGTCAGCGCGCATCGCGGTAAACAGCAATCCGAACTGCCCTGCTCCGATCAGCAGGCCATACGCGGCGAGGTTGCGCCACGGGACCCGCGGGCGCGGCAGAAACAGCGCCAGCGGGAAAAACGCCAGGGTAAACCGCAGCAAGGCCAATGTCAGCGGCGGCAAATGGCTCAGCGCGAACTTGATGACAACGAAATTCGAGCCCCAGACCGCCATAACGGCCAGCGCGAGCAGCAGGGAAAGTGGCGGAAGTCCAGGTCGTGAGGCGCGCATCGCTCGCCCCTAACCGATCGTTCGGCGTTTGTCAGCGGGGGCGAAGCACCATCTGGTCGCCCCTCATCTCGACCCCGCCAAGCTGGCGCAGCACTGTCTGGCCGAGCAGATTGACCGGCAAGTCCTGAGCGACCACCGCATCAACATTGTGCAGAATTGTTCCAGCCACTTCGATCTCGTCGATTGTCACCGGGGCGCCGTAACCTACGCCGGAAGCGGTTTGCATGATCGGCTGCATTTCCCCGAACACCAGGCCCAGTGTTTCAGCGTCTTCCGGGGTCAGCGCGACCAGGTCGGCGCCGGTATCGACCAGAAAATTCACGCTTTCGCCGTTGACCTGGGCATTGACGTGGAACTGGCCCGAGCTGTCACGTCGCAAGATCAGCGCCTGGCTATCGTGCCAGCCATCGGGGACCGCATCGCGCCCTGCCGTGGTAGCAGCTGCGATCGGTTCTGCTTGTTCCGGCTGGTTCGCACTGAATGCCGCCGCCAGCAGGCTCATCGCTCCGACTGATCCGAGCAGGATGAGGTAAAGTCTGTTCATCGCGGCCATAGTCTACGCGCCACTGGTTACCGGATTGCGAACAGTGTTTTTACGCTGCTTTGCCGTGGGTTACGTCCATCGATACCGCGTGTCCGGCTTCAATCTCTGCGGCTTTAGCTTCGACCAGGGTGACGATGTGTGCGATCATCCCGGTGTCCTGGACGTGGTGATCGGTGACGCCGGAGAGATAGACCATGTGCTTGCCCTGGCCGCCGCCGGTGATGCCGATGTCGGTCTCGCGCGCTTCGCCGGGGCCGTTGACCACGCAGCCGAGTACCGAAAGGCTCATCGGGGTTTTGATGTGGCTGAGCGCGTCTTCGAGCTTCTCGACCGTGCGGATCACGTCGAAGCCCTGGCGTGCGCAGCTCGGGCACGAGACGATCCGCACTCCGCGGGTGCGCAGTCCCAGGCTCTTGAGGAGCTCATAGCCGACCCGCACTTCCTCCTCGGGCTCGGCCGAGAGCGAAACGCGGATGGTGTCGCCGATTCCGGCCCACAGCAGGTTGCCCATCCCGATCGCGCTTTTCACTGTGCCACCGATCAGCCCGCCGGCCTCGGTAATTCCGAGGTGCAGCGGGCAGTCGACCGTCTCGGCTAGCTGCATATAGGCGGCCACTGCCAGGAACACGTCGCTGGCCTTCACCGCCACCTTGTATTCGTGAAAATCATGGTCTTGCAGCAGCTTGATATGATCAAGCGCGCTCTCCACCAGCGCCTCGGGGCAGGGCTCACCATATTTTTCGAGCAGGTCTTTCTCGAGGCTGCCGGCGTTAACCCCGATCCGGATCGCGCAGCCGTTGGCCTTGGCGGCGCGGACCACTTCGGCAACGCGCTGGCTGGAACCGATGTTGCCGGGGTTGATCCTGAGGCATGCCGCTCCCGCATCTGCGGCTTCGAGTGCGCGCTTGTAGTGGAAATGGATGTCGGCGATCAGCGGCACTTCAGCGGCACGGACGATCTGCGGCAGCGCCGCGGTGCTCGCCGCGTCGGGGCAGGAGACCCGGACCAGGTCGGCTCCAGCCTCCACGCAGCGGCGGATCTGGTCGATCGTCGCGGCGGCGTCGCTGGTCAGGGTGTTGGTCATGGTCTGGACCGTGATCGGCGCATCACCGCCAACCGGCACCTTGCCGACCATGATTTGCCTGCTGCTGCGGCGTGCGATATCGCGCCAGGGTCTGATTGAAGACATGCCTTGCATATAGGTGGGCCTGATCGCGGGGCAATGGGGGAGATGGCGATGCGCTACGATGCCACATGGCGCAGCCTGTTCGTGCCTGAAAGCAACGACACGCCCGCGCCGGGAGCGCAAGGCTGGAATCGCGATGCGCTGGGCGCGGAACTGTCGCGGCTAGCCTATTACCGCCACGAAAGCGGCGGCATGGCGCGGCTCGACGTGGCGTTGGCGGAGTTGGGTTTCACTGCCGCCACCGGCTTTTCGGACCGCCGTTCGGGCACCCAGGCCTTTGCAACGCTCGATGCTCAGGGATCCGCCTGGATCGCCTGGCGCGGGACTCATGTCGCTTCGTGGACCGATGTTCCGGTTGACCTCTCTGCGTGGCGGGTCGCCTGGGATGGCGAAGCGAAGGTTCACGCGGGCTTTCGCTGGGCTTATCGGCGGTTGGCGGGACCGATCGCGGTCTGGCTGGCGGGCAACCCGCACGCGAGCCTGATCACGACCGGGCACAGCCTTGGCGGGGCGCTGGCAACCTTGCTCGCGGCCGACCGGCCCGAGGCTGAACTGGTCACCTTCGGCTCGCCGCGGGTCGGGAACCCAGCCTTTGCCAAACGCTTTGCTGGCCGCAGTGCCCGCCGCTATGCCGCAGGGTGCGACGGCGTTGCCTCGGTTCCGTGGCCTTGGCTGGGCTACGCCCACGTCGGCGACGAGCGCTACATTGACCGCTTCGGGCAGGTCGTTGCAACGGCGCCCGACGCGGCCTTGCGCCGCGCCGATGCCAAGGCAGCGCGGCGTGCTGGCCGGACCTCGACCAAACTGCGCCGGGGTGAGCTGCCGCTGCGCGGGATGACCGATCACGCCCCGATCAACTACGTTTCCGCCGTGCTCGGCATCCGTGAAGTCGAGGCTCCGCTGCGTTGAGGCAAGCGGAGCTCCCGACATTTTCAGAACATCGTGCTCGCGTTTAGATTGGCACCGAAACGCTTGGACAGTTGGATGCCGTTGACGTTTTGGAAGAGCGGCAGTGATGTTTCGGCACCAATCCGCACCCGCCCGCCGACGATCGCATTGACGCCGAGAGCGCCTTCTAAACGCTGCCCGCCATAATTGGCCTGACGGTCGGGCGGCGAGCTGTGGCTGTGCGGGCCGTTGTAATGCCCCTCAATTGTCCCTTCGTCGCTCCATGCGAGACGCCCCGAGAGCGAGACCTGCGGTAATAGCGGCTTCGATGCCCAGACGGTCGCGGTGAATCGGTCGCCAAAGCGAAATCCGGCCTGGTTCTTGTTCTCGGCGCGGAACAAATAAGCCGCCTGCGCACCCCAGCCGAAGCTCGCGTTGGCGCCATGCACGGTCAGACTGGGGTTGAGGTCCCAGGTTCCCGATCCGCCCTGCATCATGTAGTGAAGGTAGGTGCCATCGGCGTCCTTGCGGGTGGCCTTGCCGGTCGGTGCCGAGACCACAAGTCCGGAGTGGATTGACAGCTGCGGTCGCCGCGAGAGCGAAACCAGCGCCCCGATCTGGGTGTCGCCAAGGCCGGACACAGCGTGCGTCATAGTCTCGCCCGGCAACAATGCGTGGCCGCCATGCCCGCCGTGTCCGTCGCCGCTCGCGCCGGGAAGACCCTCCATCCGCATCTTCATCCGCATCCAGCTTGGCACCAGCATCAGCGTAACCCGGTTGGAAGGGGCGTACATGACGTGGAGCATGGCCATGTCCATCGTCATCGCGTCGGCCTTGGTGGCAAATCCGGCAGCGGAGACTTCGGCATCGGCGACGGGCCTGCTGCCCCGGCGATTGGCGCCGCCAAAGTCTTCGTGCATCCACATCAGCCCGATCATCAGATCGCCGCGCTTGTGGACGTGGTCTGCCATCGTCCCGGCGGGCCCGTGGGCTTCGGGGCGCAGGCCCAGTGCGACAATATCGGCTTCAGCTTCTGCAAACTCAGCTCGCGCCATCGGTGCGGCGAGCAGCAGCGGCAGCGCCAATGCGCCGCGCATCATAATGTTCATCATCGTATTGGTCTTTCATCTGATCTTGCGAATTGGGTTCGGTAGGAGATCAGGCAGACAACGGGGGTCCCCGGGCCGGCGGACGCAGCGCTCGCTGGACAGTGAGCCTGGCCGCGCTCAGCATCGGCAAGTGCAAGGCGGCGAGCATTGCGGGTGCTTGTGTCAGCTCCGGCGCAGGTGGACCGGTTATTGCCTTGCCGCCAGCAAGACCAAATGGGCAGGGATCGCGCCTTTCGGCTCCGCTCTTGGCGGGTTCGCCGGTATCGAGTCGCACCGTTTTGATCCCGCTGTCAGTGCACAGCGCGACGCGGATCCCGCCGCTGTCGGCCACCGGCATCCAGCCCGGCGGCGCAGCCAGCCGCAGCGCTAGCGCTAAAACAAGCAGCAACCAGACCCAGGTCGGTGAGAGGCGGCGCCGCGCGGTCATCGCGCGTTCCCTAGGCGGACGCGCCACCGAGGTAAAGCCCGCCTAAATCATCCGCGCGAACAGGAATTCGTGGTCGATCTGCTGGCCAACACGAAAGGTCACGTCGGCGATCTTTTCGAAACCGTGGTGGGCGTAGAATCGCTGGGCCCCGTGGTTGCCAGAGAATACCGAGAGCTGGATTTCATCCGCACCGTGCGCCGCGCATTCGGCGGTTGCCCAGCCCATCAGCAATCCACCAATTCCCAATCCGGTCGCGGCCGAATCCAGGTAAAGTTGCTTGAGCTCCATCGCCATGTTGCCGCGAGCATGGTCAGGCCAGCCGCATTCGAGACCAAGCCGGCAATAGCCGAGCAGCTGCCCGGCGCGTTCGGCCAGCTGGATCGGCGCCATAGGGTCGGCAATCTGGGCCGCGATCGAGGTTTCGGACTTGGTCTGGGCGAGGAAAGCAGCAAGATCTTCGGGCTGGTACATATCACCGAACGCGTCGACAAAGCTCTCGATGCCAAGCCGCGAAAGCGCGGCGGTGTCAGCCGGGGTGGCAGGACGCAGGGTCAGCTCGCTCATAGCGTCCTCGTCATGAATAAGCTGAACGGATCATCGACATAGCCGGTTAACGGGCCGCATTCGCTGAAGCCGTGGCTGGCGTAAAGCCGGCGTGCCGGAAGGAAATCCTCAGGCGCGCCGGTTTCCAGGCTGAGGCGGGTATAGCCACGCGTCCGACCCTCGGCGAGGAGGTGCAGCAAGATCGCGCGCCCTGCGCCCTTACCGCGGTATTGCGGATCGGCGCGCATCGACTTGATCTCGCCATGATCGGGAGCAAGCTGCTTGAGCGCGCCGCAGGCTGCCAGCCGACTTTCGTCCCAGGCGGTATAAAATGTAACGTCGGGCGCGCGCAGCCGCTCGATTGGCATCGCATGGACGCTCTCTGGCGGCGTCCATTTGTACATGTCGTCGAGGTGCAGCTGCAGCAGTGCAGCAACTGGCGCGCCGCTCAAATCGTCCTCACGGATGGAATACTCAGCCATCCCGGCTCTCTTGCCGCAGGACGCGGCCATGGCAAGTCGAAAGGGCGTGGCAGCGGCGCGGAACGATACCCCCTATCGAAGGGTAACTAGGCATCAGCCAGCGACGACCTTAGCCTCTGCAGTACTTGGGGGCGGATTCGTTTTGGGACACGGGTCGCCCGGCTCCGAGTTTTGTCAGCGCAAGGATCGGTAATTAGCCGGTGCCTGTTTGCGACCACCCGAGGAGTAGAATGATATGAATGCACTACGTCGCGCGGCTGTGCTTGCCGCTTCACTTTCACTGGCCTTCGCCGCCCCGGCGCTAGCGCAGTCCAATCCGATGATCGGCGGGGAGTATGTCGAAGTTTCATCTATCTCGATCGATGACGGGCACTTCCTTGACTATGCCAACCATCTTGCCGGGGTGTGGCGCGCCAACCAGGAATACGCCAAGTCGCAAGGCTGGATCACCGGGTATGAAGTGCTGAGTAACGTCAACGGGCGTCCCGGCGAGCCAGACCTGATTCTTGTCACGCGGTTCAAGAACTTTGCCGACACAGCCGAAGAAGAGCGGCGCAACAAGCAGTATCGTGACCACGTCAAACAAACCGACGTCCAGATGCAGGCAGCCTCGGGTGAACGCGCCAAGTACCGCAAGGTGCTCGGCTCCCAGCTGTGGCAGGTGCTCAACTTCCGGTAAGATTTACCCCGGGCATACGGCCGGCGGCTCTCAGCCGCCGGCCGTATGCTTGTCGGCCTTGCGCTGGCCCAGCCGCATGCCTGCCTCCAGCCGGCCGCGCAGCTGGGTATAGAAGGCTTCCAGAAAGGCGCGCTCGTCGCCTGCACCGGGGTCCCAGCCGATCTTGCGGCAGATCGCCTCGTGGACCGCAACGATCGCTTCCGCTCGGTCCTCGCGCAGGACTCGCTCCAAAGTCTGCAATTCGTATTCGCCATAGATCGCCAGCTCGGCCTCACCGAAGCGGTAGGACGCTCCGGTCGCCGTGCTGGTGCCGCTTGCTGCAACCCTGCCGGTAGACATCGCGGCTTCGAGTTTGCGCTTGGGAGCCTCGATTACCCAGGTCCCGCCGATTACATCCCCAGCGCGCAGGCGATCACGGTTGAAGAACGGGAACAGTGCGAAGACCAGGAACCAGGCTGCCGCCGCCCACCCGGTTGGGCCCGCGCCCTGGGCCGAGGCGAGTGCGGCAATCGGCATGAACACTTCGATATCGCGCAGCAGGTTGCGGGCCAGCACCATCTCGGTCGAAAGCCGCCCGCCGCCGCGCGCCGCGATCCGTATTCCGGTCATCCGCTTGCCCGGCGTGGCGCCGCGCGGGCCAAGCTCGAAGAACAGGAAGTAGCCGTAGCGGACCAGGAATGCGAACGCGATATAGAGGATGACTATCCCCTGCAGCGCCAGACCGAACCCGCCTTCGGCCGATTCGAACTTGCCGCCGGTAAACTTTGAGAGTTGCGCCGCGATCAGAACCAACACCAGAGTGACGGCGAATAATGCGGTCGAGATGATCGTCAGGTCGATCAGCAGCGCTCCGAACCGGGTTCCGCGGCTGGCCAGCAGCACCGGCATGGCGATCCCTTCGGGCGTCACCAGGGTGCGGCGACGGTCGGCGCGGGCGGGCAGGGCAGCCGCGTTCATACGCTGCGCCGGTCTTCATGACGGCGGCGCATCAGCGCGAAATAGGCCAGCCAGAAAGCCAGGATGCCATAGCCGATGCCGTAACGCAGCGGAGTGCTGTCGATCAGCTGGCGACCCAGCCCTTCCAGCATCGCGGCGATCACCAGCATTAGCACCGCGCCGGCCATCACTGTGGCAGCGCGCTGGCCCGCCGCGGCCGCCGCCTCGAGCACCGAAGCCTCACCGGGAAACGCCATCGAACGGCCGACATGCAGTCCTGCCGCGCCCGACAGCAGGATCGCCAACAGCTCGGTCGTACCGTGGATGGAAAGCCAGCCGACGAATTCATACGTCAGCCCCTGGCCGTGGAACAGCCACAGCATGGCCCCCAGCGAGGTCATGTTGTGGATCAGCAGCAGCAACGGCGGGATGCCGAAAGCAAAGCCCAGCGCAAAACACAGGATCGCAACGCTGGCGTTGTTGCTGAACAGCGCCGCTGCAAAGACGCTCAACCCATCCTCGCCGCTTTGCCCAAACAGGGTGGCTTGCAGCACCTCGCGGCTCGCTCCTGGAATGCGGGTGTCGAGGAACTGGGTGGGGACCAGCGAATAGTACCAGTCGGGATCGCTGGCACAGAGCAGCCAACCGACCAGCACCCCCGCTGCCATCAGTGCGAAGGCAACCAGGCATTCGCCCCAGATACTGCGCACCGCTGCGCTCCACCCGCCGCCCAGCCAGCCGCGCAGCCACCACCACAGCGTGGTACGCGGGCCATAGACCAGGAACCAGGCGCGCTGCACCAGCCCGTTGAGATAGGCCAGGGTCGCCGCATCGAGCGAAGTCTCGCGCGCTACCGACAGGCTTGAGGCAACGGTACGGTAGAGCACCGGCAGCGCCAGTACGTCCTCGTCAGAGACCCGGCGCAAGCGGCCATTTTCCATCCGCTCGACGATTTCCTCGAGCCGCTTCCAGTCACCCTCGCGCTGTTGCCGGAAACGATCCGAGCGCAGGGCAGCAGCGACGATCGCCTGGTCCGCTGCAGCGGACTTGCTGCCGAACAGGCCGAACACCGCCATCAGCCGATCGCCCCCTTGTTCTTGATCGCCAGGTAAGCGTCGATCAGCCGGGTGCCGATCTGCTCATGGGGCGCCTCGATCACGTCCACCCCGATCTGGCGCAGCCGGGAGAGCACCAGTGCACGCTGGCGCAGCAGAGCATCGGCGCTGACCGCCATGCCCAGCGCTTCCATATCTGCAGGTGCGGCGGTAGCTAGACTGTCGAGCTCTTCATCGCTGAGCGTTACGAACAGCACCAGATGGCGCGAAGTGAGTCGGGAAATGCTCTCCACCATCAGCTCCGCGCTGGTCGGGTCAGTAAAGTCAGAAAACACCACGATCAGGCTGCGACGCTGCAAGCGCCCGGCAAGCGTGGCGAGCGCAAGCGTGAAGTTGGGTTCCTGGGCATGGTAGTCGAGCCCTGCGGCGGCCATCTGCAGCCGTTTGAACTCGCGCGGGCTGGCTACGAACGGAGTGAACACCTCGGGCCTTGCGGCAAACCCGAACAGCGCCACCCGGTCGCCGCCTTTCAGCGCGACATAGGCGGTGGCAAGCGCGGCCGAAACCGCCCGATCGATCCGCGGCAGGCCGCCAACCGGCTCGCACATCGCCTGACCGCAATCGAAAGCGAAAACGATCTGGTTGTTGCGCTCGGCCTCATACTCTTTGGCGTAGAGATGGGCGTGGCGGGCGCTAGCTTTCCAGTCGATCCGGCGTTTGTCCATTCCTGGCTGAAACTCGGCGAGCGCTTCGAACATCGAGCCTTCGCCGCGAATCCGCCGTGCGATCAAGCCGAATTCGGAATTGCGCAGGAACGCCTGCAACGCTGGCGAGCGCACCGGCGCCAGGTTGGGCCAGACCCGCACTGCCTGCCCGGCGTCCTGCTTCATCTGCCGCGCGCCCAGCCCCAGCGGTCCGGTCCAACGCAGCCACACGCGTTCGACCAGGCCCGAACCGCGCCGAGTCGGGCGATAGCCGATCGCAACTTGCCAGGCCCCGTCCTCCAGCCGGAACAGCGCATGTTCACTGCGCCCTCCGGGTAGCAGTCGCGGATCGGCGGCAAGCGCGCATTCAACCTTGCTGCGCAGCCCCTTGGTGAACCGCGCGAACAGCTGGAACCAGCCTTCCTCGCCCACTTCGACATCGGGAACGATGGTGAGGTCCAGCTGCTTGATCCGGCCCGCCAGCAATCCGTCGATCACGATCAGCGCCAACACTGCGATCCCCAGCACCGGGGCGGCGGCGGCGGCCTGCGGAGCCAGCACCGCGAGCAATAACGCTGCCGGCGCCGCCGCCGCGATCAGCAGCAGCGCACGAGGCGTTGGCAAGATGAGCGCGCGGGGGTGCATCGGCCTAGCGCGGCGCCTCGGTCGCTTCGACCAGATCGGCGACCAGCACTTCCACCGCCTTGCCTTCGATCTCGGCGGCGGGGGAGAGCAGCAGGCGGTGGCGTAGCACCGCGCCAGCCAGCGCCTTGACGTCGTCGGGCACGACATAGTCGCGTGCGTCGAGCGCGGCGCGGGCGCGGGCGGCGTTGGCCAGCAGCACCGCGGCGCGCGGGCTTGCTCCGGCGGCCAGATCGGCGCTGTCACGCGTGGCGCGGATCAGGCGAACGACATAGTCGATCACCGAATCGGCAAGCTTGACGGACTTTACCGCCTGCGCTGCTTCGGTCACGTCCTTGGCACTTGCGACAGCGCTCACCCCCAGATCGGCGGGGCGCTGCGGGCCGGCGCGTTCGCCGAAAGTGGCAACGATCCGGGCTTCCTCCTCCAGGCTGGGGTAAGGCACCAGCAGCTTGAACAGGAAGCGGTCAAGTTGGGCCTCGGGCAGCGGATAGACCCCCTGGCTCTCGATCGGGTTCTGGGTCGCCACCACCAGGAAGTTGGCGGGCAGGGCGTGCGACGTACCATCAAGCGTCACCCGGCGCTCCTGCATCGCTTCGAGCAGCGCCGCCTGGGTTTTGGGCGGGGTGCGGTTGATCTCGTCGGCCAGCAGCAGCTCGCAGAAGATCGGTCCCTGAGTGAGCGTGAACTTGCTGGTCTGGAAGTTGAACAGGTTGGACCCCAGAATATCGCCCGGCATCAGGTCCGGGGTGAACTGGATTCGCCCAAAATCGAGCCCCAGGCTGGCCGCGAAGCACTGCGCCAGAAAGGTCTTGGCGGTACCCGGCGGACCTTCGAGCAAAACGTGGCCCTGAGCAAACAGCGCCACCAGCAGCCCGTCGAGGGATTCGGTCTGGCCGACCACGGCCTTGCCCACTTCGGCGCGGATTGCCCGAGCGAGCGCGGCTACTTCTGTAAGGGTCATCGGGTCAGGATCCTTTCGAGCGAATGGAGGGTCTGCGCGGCGCGCAACAGATCAGCAGGGCGCCGCGCGCTGCGCATAGCAGCAACGGCCTCGGAAAATGGTCTGGCGTCGGGCGCGCGGACGGCCAGCGCACGGTCGATTGCCGCTTCGGCTGCGGCAGAGTCGAGCCGGTGGGGCAGCGCGAGGGCGCGAGCCAGGCGATCGCGTGCCGCATCGGCATAGGGCGGGCCGACCAAGTGCAACCGCCGCGCCCGGCGGACCAGTCCGGCGGCATTGGCAACCAGTGCGCGCTTGCCGAAGGCGATCGTCCGGCCTGAGGCGAACGGCGGTCCGAAACGGTTGAATGCCCGCCACAACACCACGGCAGCGGCCAGCAACAGACACAGCGTCGCGGCCAGGAATGGCGGGGTGAAGGCCAGCGTCAGCAAGTTTTCCGAGCGGCCATAGCCGGGCAGGGTCAGGTCGAAGATCAGCTTCTTGTCCTCGCCATCAAGCGCGGCGCGCAGCAAAACTTCGGCAAGCAGGGCGTTGCTCTTCTGTGCGAAGCCATAATTATTCAGCAAGTCCGGTTCGAACACGAAGATCAGCGGATAGGAACCATCACCCTCAATCTCTTCATCAAACACCGGCAGATCACCCTCTGCGATATCCTCAAGTCCCGGATAGCCGTCGGCGTCGGCAACATATCCGGCCAGCATCCGCCCGTCATCCTCGCCAACCACCAGCGGGACCAGCGGCCAGGCCTGTTTACCTTGCTGATTGACAACGACGGCTGAGGCAACCTTCTCGGGCTGCGGCAGAGTGCCCGGAAGCCCGCCGCCTGACCAGCCGCCGCCGTCCATTGGCTTGAGGTTTAGCCCGATTTCGTCGTGGAAGCCCGGCCATTGGGGCGAATCGGCGCCGACCAGCGAAACCCAGCCTTCTTTCGCTGTGATCGTCGTGCGCGGCAGGGAAGCGGCCTGCCACTTGGGCAGGATCACCAAGGTCGGGCCAGCCTGACGGTGAAGTTTGACCGCGGCCTCAATCTCGTCGGGATCGCTGCGGTGCAACGGGGTCAGGACCAGCACACCGCTTTGCTTGAGCGCCCCGCGGCTGCGCGCCTGGCTGACCTCCCAGCCGCGCTTGTCCATGAACTTGGCCAGCGCGGCATAGCCATTGAGGCCTTTCCCCCCGGCATGGGCGCCGGTGGCATCGGGCTCGCGGTCGGCCATGCCTGAACCGATCATCCACAACAGGGCGATGAACGCGAAAGCGCCAAACAGCACCAGCCCCAGCATCACCCGGGGTGAAAAACCCCCATCCTCGCTGCCGCCGTTCATGTCGCTAACAGTGCCGGCATGCGCTCAAGCGCGAACTCGGCATAAGCGGCGCGGGCCGCCTGCCAGTCGGCTGCGTCAAGCGTGGTCAGGGCAAAGCGGCTGCGTTCGACCCGCGCGGTGATCGTGGCGAAGGCGCTGCGGGCACGTTCGGGCAGGGCGCCGATCGAGGCGATCTCGCGCGCGGTGCTGGCCGGCTGTACCCAGTCGGGTCGGGCCCCGGCGATCTGCGCGACCGAGCGCTGGAGCAGCAGGTGTGCTGCCTCATCAAAGCGCCCTTCGGCAGCGAGCCGGTCGGCATCTTCGAGCAACGCCAGCGCTTCGGCTTGCGCGGGCGTCCAGTCTTCGGGCTGATCGACGGGTTTGGCCCCGCGCTCGAACAGCGGCTCGGCCAGCCGCCATAATGCGTAGATCACGATCAGCGCGACGCAGCCCAGCAGTACCCATTTGAGCACCGGCGCCGACATGCCAAGCGCGCGGGCGATCGCCTCAAGCACCTGGGTCAGCCATTCGGGCAGTTCGGGCGGCTTTGTTGTGACGTTGACCGGGGCGTACTGGATCGCCGGATCGGCATGGACCGCTTGCCAAGCGCGCGCGGCATCTTGCGCTGCCTCTGCCCCCTGGATTGCTGGTGCCGCCGTCACCTGGTCTTGTTCGCATGGCCCAAGGCGCGGGGCAAGCGAGAGAAATGGCTAATCCGGCGCTAACCGCGCTTGCGTTCGAGCGGATAGGTGCCGAGCACGCGCAGTTCCTTGCAGTGGAACGCCAGCTCTTCGAGCGCGCGGTCGATCGCCGGATCGCCCGGGGCGCCGACGATATCGGCAAAGAATGTGGTCGCTGAAAAGCTCGCGCCCTTCTGATAGCTTTCCAGCTTGGTCATATTGACCCCGTTGGTGGCAAAGCCGCCAAGCGCCTTGTAAAGCGCGGCGGGTATGTTCTTCACCTCGAACACGAAAGTCGTCATTGCCGGTTTGCCGATCAGGCTCGCGGGATCGCGCGGGGATCGCGCCAGCACCACGAAGCGAGTGGTGTTGTCAGGCGAATCTTCGATCCCTTCGGCGACAATCTTCAGGCCATAAAGCTTTGCGGCGATCGGCGGGGCGATCGCGCAGGCCTTGGCATCGCCCATCTCGGCGACATAGGCAGCCGCTCCGGCAGTATCGGCATAGGCCATCGGCACGATCGCGCGCGTCCGCAAGTAATGCCTGGTTTGTCCCAGCGCCTGGGGATGGCTGTAAGCGGCAGCAAAGGGACCCTCGCCAAGCGCCATCAGCGCATATGTGATCGGCACGAAGTGCTCACCGGTGATGAACAGTCCGCTTTCGGGCAGCAGGAAGTGAATATCCGCGACGCGCCCGTGCTGCGAATTCTCGATCGGAATAATCGCCCGGTCCGCCCGGCCTTCGCGGACCGCGTCGATCGCGTCCTCGAAGCTGAAGCAGGCCAGCGGCAGGCAGGCGGGATCGTATTCCATGGCCGCGCGGTGTCCGTTACAACCCGGAGCGCCCTGAAAGGCAATCGCGCGCGTCGGCTCGGTTGCTGCTGCAACGCTCATTTTCTCGACCAGGGCGAGCGCGGGGGCAGGGTAGGAATGCATGACGGATTTGCGCCTAGGGGGTGAGGCCTTGGCTTACAACTCCGAACTTTTCATTCCGAAGATCGGGGTGTGCGGTTGGTGCGCGGCCATCCGGGCAAGCAGCAGGTCAAGCTCGCATTCGTGGATCAGGATCCCTTGGTGCGCGGGCCGGATGAAGCCGACCGCGGCCATGTGGTGGTTGAAGGCGATCAGCTGATCAAAGAAACCCAGCGCGTTGAGCAGACCAACCGGCTTGGCATGATAGCCCAGCTGTGCCCAGCTGACCGCTTCCCACAGCTCGTCCATCGTCCCAACCCCGCCGGGGATGGTCAGAAAACCGTCCGACAACCGGGTGAACAGCGCCTTGCGCTCGTGCATGTCCTTGACCACGTGAAGTTCAGTGCAATCGCGGTTGGCGACTTCGCTCTGCTCGAGCGCTTCGGGTATCACTCCGATCACTTCGCCGCCTGCTGCAAGTGCGGCATTCGCCACTGCCCCCATCAGCCCCAGTCGCCCGCCGCCATAGACCACGCCGATGCCGCGCGAGGCCAGGCTCTCCCCCACTTCGCGCGCCAATTCCAGATAACGCGGATCGGCCGGGCTGGCCGAACCGCAATAGACCGCAAGTCGTTTCACGTGGTGCTCTCCAGCATCATCCTGGCGACACCCTTGGCTCCGCCAAGCACCGCTGGCAAGCCTGCGCCAGGGTGCGTCCCGGCGCCGACCAGAAACAAGTTGGGGATCTTCGCATCACGCGCCGATGGTCGCCGTGTCGGGCTCAGCAGGCTGCGCGGCTCAAGGCTCCAGGCCGCGCCAGCGTAAGCATTGCGGTCCAGCGCGGCATCGCGCGGACTGCGATGGAACACGGCGGTGAGGCGGTCGGACAGGTCAGGGACCAGGCGCCGGCCAACCTCGGCCAGGATGCGTTTGGCGATAACTTGCCCAATGGTCTCCCAATCGATCGGCAGTCGCCGCTGGTTGGGGACTGGAATCGCAGCGCGCAGCACCGACTTGCCCGCCGGGGCGAGCGTCGGGTCGGTGACGCTGGGGTGATCGAGCATCATCACGAAGTCTTGCGGCAACACCCCGTGATCGAACAGGTCGGCAAACAGCCCGGCAAAGCGCGGCCCCATCAGGACCGAGCGGTGCGGGATGCCCGGCCAGGAGCCCTCAAGCGCGAAGTGGACCGTAAACAGTCCGGGTGAAAAGTGTCCGGCGGCAAGCCTGCGGGCCATTTCAGGTCCTCGGAGATTGCTGCCGAGAAGATCGCGGTAGGTGTGGACCAGATCGGCGTTGCTCGCCGCCATGTCGCAATGCGCGCGCCATCCGCTTAGCGTTTCCACCTCGTGCGCGCGGTTACCCAAGGTGTGGATCTGGATCACCGGATCGTGGCGGCGGATGGTTCCGCCGATTCCTTCGAACAAGGCTGCCAACGCCGCAACCAATGCACACATCCCACCCTCGGGCCACCATGCGGAGGCGCCCCTCGACAGGTTCTGGGTGAGCAATGTAAAGGCTGGCGCGCGCATCGGATTGCCGCCCGCGAGCAGCGCGGGAAAGGCCAATGCTTCGCGCAGCCGCTCGTTCTTGACGAAGTGGGCGGCCAGACCATAAGCGCTGCGCCAACCCTGGTGGCGCGCCAGCAAGGGCAGCCCCCGCGCAAGGTCTATCGGCCCGCGATGCGGCGCTTGCGCCTGGTCTTCGAACCCGTCGGACAGGGTGTGCTCGCGCCAGCGCTGGAAATCTTCAAACCCGACCAGATCGCCGGGTGCAAGCCGGGAGACTTCGCGGGCCAGCGCGCCCTCGTCGCTGGAAAGGTCGAAGGTGGTGCCGTCGGGCCAGGAAAAGCGGCATTGCGGACTGACCTCGAGCAGGGTTACGGCTTCGTCCAGCTCGCGTCCGGCCAGTGCCCATAGCTCGCGCAGCGGCGCCGGATCGGGGATCGATGCGGGTCCTTCCTCGAAGCGAAAGCCCTTACGCTCCCAACCTTGAATCGAGCCGCCAACCTGTTCTTGCGCTTCGACCAGGGTCGTCTGGATCCCCGCCGCCTGAAGCCGGATCGCCAGCGCCAGTCCGCCTGCGCCTGCGCCGATCACGCAGGCGCGGCGGGCCGGACTGGGGGGTGCGGTGCGGGCCATTGCGGCGCGTTTTAGCTGCGCCGCGTATTCTTGCAACGGCCTTGGCGCGGGCCGCACAATGCGCCACAATGCCCGGCATGCGGATTGAACCAGCCCAGACCAGCGATGTTGCTGAAATCACGGCGATCTATGCCCATCATGTGGTTCACGGCACCGCCAGCTATGAAATTGAGCCGCCAGAGGAAGCTGAAATGGCGGCACGGTTCGCCAAGGTTCGCGATGCAGGCTGGCCTTGGCTGGTGGCCCGCAGCGAAGACGGTGAAGTGCTCGGTTTTGCCTATGTCACCCAGTTCCGCGACCGCGCGGCCTATCGTTTCACATGCGAGAACTCGGTTTATATCCGCCATGACCGCCGCGGAGAGGGGGTCGGCAGGGCCTTGCTGGCGTTGCTGCTGGTCGAGGCCGAGCGTGCCGGATTCCGTCAGATCGTCGCGGTGATCGGCGGGACCGAACCAGCCTCGCGTCGCTTGCACGCCGCCTGCGGTTTCGATGAAGCCGGGAACTTGCGCAGCATCGGCCGCAAACACGGGCAATGGCTCGACACACTCTACATGCAACGCGAACTGGGCGCTGGCGATAATATCCCACCCGACAAGGAGCCTGAATGACCGATCACACCGACAGTCTTGTGCCGCACCGCGGCGCCTGGATCCTTGCATTCCTGATCGCGGCCTACGGGATCGCGATCCTGTTTGCGATGGGCCGTCCGCCGATCTGCGAATGCGGCGTGGTCCGGCTGTGGACTGGGGCGGTCAATTCGCCCGAGAACAGCCAGCAACTGTCTGACTGGTACACTTTCAGCCACATCATCCACGGGATGATCTTCTATGCCGGTGCCCACCTGCTGTGGCGGCATTGGCGGTGGTTCGACGGCGTGCCGGCGCGCTGGGCCTTCCCGATCGCAGTGGCGCTGGAGGCGAGCTGGGAATTGCTCGAAAACTCGCCGCTGATCATCGACCGCTACCGCTCGGTCACCGCCAACTTCGGCTATGCCGGTGACAGCATCATCAATTCTGCCGCTGACATCGTCTGGATGTCGCTCGGCTTCTGGATCGCCGCGCGGCTGCCCTCGAAAGCAACCCTGGCCATCGCGCTTGCCTTCGAGCTGATGACGCTGGCGATCATCCGCGATAACCTGACGCTCAACGTGCTGATGCTGGCCTATCCGATCGAGGCGATCAAAGTCTGGCAAGGAGCGGTTTGACGCTCAACAATTACCCGCTTGGCATTTGCTCCGATTAAGGGCTTAATCGCGCGATTAAGGCGCCCCAAGGAGAGTCGTTGATGGATGCCCAGACCACTGCCCGGCCAGCTGCCACAACCCACGTCGATGTGCTGATCGTCGGCGCCGGGATTTCGGGCATTGGTTCGGCCTATCACTTGCAAGACCAGTGTCCGGGCAAGAGCTATGCTATCCTCGAGATGAAGGACAGCCACGGCGGCACCTGGGAAACCCACAAATATCCGGGAGTACGCTCGGATTCGGACCTTTACACCTTCGGCTACCGGTTCAAGCCGTGGATCGACGCGCCAATCGCCACTTCGGACAAGATCCTGCGCTATATGGCCGAAGTGATCGAGGAGAACGGGATCGCCCCGCATATCCGCTATGGCCACCGTATCACCGGCTGCGCCTGGGACTCCAAGGCCAACCTCTGGACGGTTGAGGCAGTGCGCAAATCCGATGGCGCCGCGGTCAGCTTTACCTGCAACTTCCTTTGGATGTGCCAGGGCTATTACGATCACGAGAACCCCTACACCCCCGAATGGCCGGGGATGGAGCGCTATCAGGGCCAGATGGTTCACGCCCAGCTGTGGGATCCGGCGACCGACTATACCGATAAACGGGTGCTGATAATCGGGTCCGGCGCCACCGCTGCCACTGTCATCCCGGCCATGGCCGAAAAGGCGGCGCATGTGACAATGCTGCAGCGCTCGCCGACCTATTTTCTGTGCCAACCCAACGAGAACGTGTTGGCCAACCGCCTGCGTGAAATCGAAGTGGACGAGCCGACCATCCACCGCGTGGTTCGCCAGTCGATTGCGCACGACTTTGAAACGATCACGCGCCGCTGCGTCGAGGAACCTGACGTCGTGATCGAGGAACTGAAGGAGGCGATCCGCGCCTATGCCGGAGCGGATTTCCCGATCGAGCCGCATTTCGTCCCCAAGTATCGGCCGTGGCAACAGCGCGTTGCGTTTTGCCCCGAAGGCGATCTGTTCCAGGCCGCTGCCGCCGGCAAGGTCAGCGTGGTTACCGACGAGATCGATACCTTTACTGAGACGGGTCTGCGGACCAAGGGCGGCGAAGAGCTTGAGGCCGACCTCATCGTCGTCTGCACCGGCTTCAAGCTGCTGGTCATGGGCGGCATTCCCTTCACGGTCGATGGCAAGCCGGTCGATTGGAGCGATACGGTCAATTACCGCGGCATGATGTTCACCGGAGTGCCAAATGTGGTCTGGGTGTTCGGCTATTTCCGCGCAAGCTGGACGCTGCGGGTCGATATATTGGGCGATCTCGTCTGCCGGTTGCTCAACCACATGGACAAACGCGGCGCCAAGCGGGTCGACGTCGCTTTGCGTGACGAGGACCGTGACATGGAAATCTTGCCGTGGATCGAGGATGACAACTTCAACCCCGGTTACCTGAAGCGCGGGCTCGACGCGATGCCGCGCCGCGGCGCCAAGCCCGAATGGCGCCACAATCAGGATTACTGGCGCGAAAAGGAACAGATCCCGGCGATCGACCTTGAGGGGAGCGAGTTCCTCTACGATGGGGTTCGGGCGGGGAAGAAGGTCACCGAGGCCGCCTAGTTCCAGCGGCCTTCGGCTGCGCGTTGACGCATGGCTTCAATGAAGGCGCGGGTGGCGGGCGATTTGCCGCGCGCGGCTTCGACCAGACGTCCGGCGGCTAGTGCCTGTTTGCATGGCCGCAGGGACGCCGGCCCAACGATCATCCCGGGCTTCCCGAGCTAGGCCTATAGGGCGTTGCCAGCGACCGGTTCTTGCGCCAGTCTGGGTTGCAATGGGAAACGCAACAATCTGGTGGGGTGACGAGCTCCCGCCGCTGGAATCGATGAACGCGCTGGGCGAAGGCTTCATGCCTGGCCTGCTTGGCATCGAATTTCTTGACTGCGGAGATGACTGGGTTCGCGCCCGCATGCCGGTCGATCACCGCACCCAGCAGCCATTCAAGCGGCTCCACGGCGGTGCTTCGGTGGTGCTGGCGGAAACGATCGGTTCGGTCGCTGCCAGTTATTGCGTCGATCGCACGAAATTCGTCGCGGTCGGCATGGAGATCAACGCTAACCATATCCGCCCGGCCTATGAAGGCTGGGTCAATGCCACCGCCCGGCCCGAAGCGCTGGGCCGGACCACGCAGGTCTGGTCGATCCGGATCGAGGATGAGGCCCGCAAGCTGATCTGCATTTCGCGGCTGACGATGGCGGTGATCCCGCTGGAGCGCAAATGAGGTCGGTCGCGGTGATCGGCGCGGGCGACCATATTGGCGCCGCGATCGTGCGCAAGTTCGCCGCCGAGGGCTTTGCCGTCCACGCCGGGCGCCGCAATGGTGACAAGCTGGCGCCGCTGCTCGGCGGAGCGATCAGCGGCCGCTCGCTCGATGCCCGGGTACCCGAGGATGTCGCCGCCTTTCTGGATGAGGCCGAAGCTATCGCCCCGCTGGCGCTGACAGTGTTCAACGTCGGTGCCAACGTCCAGTTCCCGCTGCTGGAAACCACCGATCGGGTGTTCCGCAAGGTCTGGGAAATGGCCTGCTTCGCCGGGTTCGTCTCGGTGCGTGAAGCGGCGCGGATCATGGTGCCGCGCGGGGAGGGGGCGATCTTCGTCACCGGCGCAACCGCGGGCATGCGCGGCAATCCCGGCTATGCCGCCTTTGCCGCCGCCAAGTCCGGGCTGCGCGCGATGGCCCAGTCGGCGGCGCGCGAGCTGTGGCCGCAGGGGATCCACGTCGCCCATCTGGTGATTGACGCCGGGGTCGATACCGCCTGGGTCCGCGCGCGGGTGACCGAACGGATCGGCGCCGACGCGCTGGCCGCGCAGCCTGATCTGCTGATGCCGCCGGCCGCGATCGCCGATGCCTATTGGGCGCTGTTCAATCAGCCGCGCACGGCCTGGACTTTCGAGCAGGAAATCCGGCCCTTTGGGGAGGCCTGGTGATGCCGCAAACGATCGAGTTCCTTTACGATTTTGGCAGCCCCAACGCCTACTTGGTCCACCGTGCGATCCTGGCCCAGGGCAAGGCCAACTTTCGCTACACGCCGGTGCTGCTCGGCGGGATATTCAAGGCAACCGGCAACCAGAGCCCGATGCAGGCCTATGGCCACATTGCCGCCAAGCGCGCCTACGACATGCTCGAGATGCGCCGTTTCATCGCCAGACACGCGATCACGGGCTATACAATGAACCCGCATTTCCCGGTCAATACCCTGCAGATGATGCGCGGCGCGGTGGCGGCCGAGGCGCTGGGCTGCGCGCCGGCCTATACCGAGGCGATGTTCGCCGCGATGTGGGAGCGCGGCCTCAAGATGGACGATCCGAACGTGTGGCAGGCGGCGCTGGCCGAGGCCGGGCTGCCCGCCGCACTGACCGAAGCAGTCGGCGATCCCGAGATCAAGGCGCGGCTGGTCGCCAATACCGAAGCTGCCGTGGCGCGCGGGGTGTTCGGGATTCCCAGCTTCCTGCTGGGCGAGGAACTCTATTTCGGCAAGGACCGCCTGCGCGACGTCATTGAAGCCGCAACCGGAGACTGAGATGAGCAACTTCCCCCTTCCCAACGTCTCGAACGACTTGTCTGGCCGCGTCGCGCTGGTCACTGGCGCTTCCTCGGGCCTGGGCGAGCGCTTCGCCCGGGTGCTCGCCGCCCAAGGCGCCGCAGTGGTACTCTGCGCGCGGCGCAAGGATCGGCTCGATGCCCTCGCCGCCGAGATTGTCGCAGCTGGCGGCAAGGCGCTGGCTGTGCAAATGGACGCGACCGATGCTGACAGCCTGCTTGCCGCAGTCGCTGCCGGCGAGGCGGCGTTCGGGACGATCGACATCCTGGTCAACAACGCCGGCATCCCCGATGCGCAATGGGCTCACAAGATGAGCGTCGCGGCGATCGACCAGGTGCTCGGGACCAATCTGCGCGGGCCGTGGATCATGTGCTGCGAAGTGGCGCGGCGGCTGATCGCGGCGGGCAAGGGCGGCAACATCGTCAACATCAGTTCGGTCGCGCACTTCCAGTACACCGGCGGTGCGGCGGCGCTCTATGCCACCACCAAGACCGCGGTGGCGCGGATGACCGAGACCCTGGCGATGGAGTGGTCGCCCTACCGGATCAACGTCAACGCGATCGCTCCGGGGATGTTCGTATCGGAAATGACCGACGGAATGTTCGCGCGGATGGGCGGCAATCCTGCGCCGAACCTGCCCAGAAAGCGGGTGTTCGTACCCGCCCAGGTCGATTCTACCTTACTTTTCCTAGTCAGTCCGGCGAGCGAATGCGTGACCGGCGCTGTGATCCGGGTCGATGATGGCCAGTCGTCGCAAGTCCGGCTCAAGGATTGACGGCGATGATCCGGCTCTACGCCTTCAACTGCGGCTGGTTCCAGTGCCGCCCTGGCTATTTCGTCGAAGGTGACGAGGGTGACTATCTGCGGGGGCCGGTTCCCGCCTATCTGATCGAACATCCCAGGGGCCGGGCGCTGTTCGATACCGGGATGGGAGTGCGGCTGCGCCGCGAGCTGGGCGATGCCTTGCCGCCCAACAAATTTGGTCTGCAATGGTTTGAGGGGATGGACATTGCGACCCGGCTCACGGCCATCGAAGTCGATCCGGACAGCATCGACTGGATCGTCAATTCGCACCTTCACCTCGACCACTGCGGCGGCAACGCTTTGCTGCCCAATGCCACGGTGATCCTCCAGCGCCGCGAGTGGGATGCCACCACTTCCGCCGAGCCAGGGCTGTATGACCCGGTCGATTTCGACACCGGCCAGCCGATCAAGCTGATCGATGGCGAGCACGACCTGTTTGGCGATGGCACGGTGCGAATTGTGCCGACATGGGGCCATACCCACGGCCATCAGAGCGTGATCGTGCGGCTGGAGAAAGGCGAAGTGCTGCTCGCTGGGGACTGCTGCTATACCGAGCGCAATCTCGACGTCATGGTCCTGCCCAGGGCCACTGCTGACCTCGAACAGGGCTTGCTGACCTTTGAGCGTCTCGCCAAGGTCCGTGCTGGCGGCACCCGCATCCTGTTCGGTCACGATGGCCGGCAATGGGCAACGATCCGAGAGAACGCCGAATTCGAGTAAGGGGAGAGGCAATGCTAGTAACGGTCGAGCGCGAGGGCGCGGTGGCGGTGGTGACACTCAACCGGCCTGAGGCAATGAACGCGCTCTCCCGCGGCCTGCGGGCACAGCTGGCCCAGGCGATGCGCGAGCTTGATGGGGAGGAGCGGATCCGCGCGGTGGTGCTCACCGGCGCCGGAACCCGCGCCTTCACTGCCGGGCTCGACCTCAAGGAGCTGGGGGCCGATACCTCAAACCTCGGTGCGGCCAATGCCGAAGATGCCCTGGCCAACCCGGTCAAAGCGATCGAGCAATGCCGCAAGCCGGTGATCGGGGCGATCAACGGGGTGGCGATCACCGGAGGTTTCGAGCTGGCATTGGCCTGCGACATCTTGATCGCGTCAGAAAACGCCCGCTTTGCCGATACCCACGCGCGGGTCGGGATCATGCCCGGCTGGGGACTGTCGCAGAAGCTTTCACGGCTGATCGGAATCTCGCGGGCCAAGGAGCTCTCGTTGACCGGCAATTTCCTCGACGCCCAGACGGCCTGCGCCTGGGGGCTGGTCAACCGGGTGGTGGCGCCAGACGAACTGTTGCCGGCCGCCGTGGCGCTTGCCAATGACATCGCCTCTGCGGATCCTGGCATGGTGCAAGCCTATAAGGCGCTGATCGATGAAGGCTACGCGGTGAATTTGGGCGAGGGTCTGGCGATCGAACACACCCGCTCGTCGGCCGCCAACCGAGCAGTCAACGCCGAAGATGTCGAAAGCCGTCGCCGCGCAGTGCTGGAGCGCGGCCGCATGCAACAGGGCTAGGTATCGGACCAGTTAGGCGGACGCTTCTCGAAGAACGCGGCCCTGGCTTCGGCAAAATCACCGGCCTGACCCAGCATTACCTGCTGGCGATCCTCTAGTGCAAAGGCATGCTCCATCGAGGCTGCGTCGATGTTGAGGTTGAGCGCGTCCTTGGTCAGGCGCAGGCCCATTGGCGAGGTTTGGAGCATGTCCTCGGCCAGCGCCATGGCCGTTGGCAGCAGCTCTGCATGCGGCACAATCGCGCTTACCAGCCCGCAAGCCAAGGCCTTCTCGGCGGTCATGAACTTGCCGGTGAGGAGGTATTCGGCGGCGACCGAACTGCCCACCAGCCGCGGCAGGAAATAGCTCGACCCCATGTCACAGCCGCCCAGGCCGATCTTGATATAAGCGGCATTGGCCTTGAGGTCGGGCGCGGCATAGCGCACGTCGCTGGCCAGCAGCAGCGAAAAGCCGCCGCCGCAGGCCGCGCCTTGTGCAGCCGCTATCACCGGCTGCGGGCACTTGCGCATCGCCTGCATCACCGCCGCGATCATCCGCTGGGTGCGCCAAGACTGGTGGATCGCTTCGGCATCGGGATCGCGCGGCCAGCCGGTCAGATCAAGCCCGGCGCAAAACGCCCGGCCCTCGGCGCGGAGCACTACCACGCGCACTTCGTGGCGCTGGGCCAGACCGGTGAAGTAATCGAGCAGCGCGCAAATCAGCGGCTCGTTCATCGCGTTGAGCCGCTCTGGCCGGTTGAGGCTGACGATTTCGACCGGACCTTGCGCAGCGACGGTAATTTCCGCTTCGCTCATTCGCGGAAGGCCTTCTCCGAAAGCCGGGTGAGCGGTGAGAAAATGTACGACAGCACCGAACGCTTGTCGCCCAGCAAGCTGACATTGGCGACCATGCCCGGTCCGATCTCCAGCTTCTTGCCCTCATGCATCAGAGCGGCAGAGGTTCGAACCTCGACGGTATAGAACGATTCGCCGGTCTCTTCGTTGACGACCGCATCGGGCGAGATCGAAGTGACCTCGCCATCGAGCGTGCCATAGACCGCCGAGCGGTAGGCGGTGATCTCGATCCGGGCCTTCTGGCGCATGCCGACATTGGCAATGTCCTGCGGGCGGACCATCGCCTCGACATACAGCGCATCCTCGGTCGGGACGATCTCGGCGATCGGCATGCCCGCAGAAACCGAGCCGCCCACCGTTGTCACCAGCATGCGGTTGACCCGGCCGGTCATCGGCGCGCGGATTGTGGTGCGATCAACCTTGTCGCTATAGGCCGGCATCGATTGTACCCGCGCATTCAGTTCGGCCTGGGCTGTAGTCAGTTCCAGCCCGGCGCGGCTCAACCAGTCGCTGCGGGCCTGAGCGGCGGAGGCGCGGGCCTCGGCGACGCCCGATTGGGCGCGTGCGACTGAGGCCTGGGCGGCGGCGACTTCGTTCTGAGCGACGACCGCGGCGTTCTCGGCCTTGATCAGGTCGATCCGGCTGACGATTTCCCGTTCAGCCAGGGGCCGCAGCATTTCAAGCTCGCGCTGCGCGGTCGAAAGGTTGGATTGCCGCGCGGCAAGGATCGACTGGGCTTCCGCAACCGAGCGTTCGGCCTGAACCCCGCGGGCATTGCCCGCCGCAACCAGGCCGGAGAGCTCGGCGCTGCGCGCGCTGTGTAGCGATCGCTCGATCGCGATCTGGCTGGCGGCTACCCCGGCATAGCTGGGCGCGGTGCCCCGGACTTCGCCGTTGAGGCGCGCGACCTTGGCGCGCAAGGCGTCGACCGAAGCTGAATTGCTGCCTTGCTCGGCCGTGCTCATTGTTGGCGAGAGGCGAACCAGGATGTCGCCTTTCTTCACCAGCTGTCCGGGCTTGACGACGATTTCCTCGATCACGCCGCCTTCGAAGTTGGAAACCACCTGCATTTTCGAGTTCGGCACCACCCGGCCAACCCCGCTGACCGAGCGGTCGAGCTCGGTCAGCCACGCCCACAGCAGGAACAGCGCGAGAAATCCGGCGATCAGCCAGATAATCAGACCGGCCGAGCGCTTGGCGGCGAATTCCTGTTCTTCGAGTTCGGCTTCGTCGCCTTTGAGAAGATCGAGCAGTCTGGACATCGTTTACCTCGCTGCGGATATGGCCCGGACCCGGCCGGTGATCTGCTCGGGCGTGCCATCCATCGCCACGCGACCGCGCGCCATCAGGATCACCCGATCGACCAGGGCCAGCATCGACGGACGGTGCGTGATCAGGATCAGCGTGCGCCCCTCGAATTCGTCGCGCAGCCGCTGGATCAGGCGACCCTCGGTTTCGGTATCGACCGACGAGGTCGGCTCGTCGAGGATCAGCACCGGCGGTTTTCCGGCCAGGGCCCGGGCCATGGCGATCGCCTGGCGTTGCCCGCCCGAGAGCCCTTCGCCGCGATCGGTCATGACCAGTTCGTAGCCCGATGGGAACGCCGAGATGAAATCGTGCGCCCCGCTGACCCGCGAGGCGCGCAGCATCTCTTCGTCATCAACGTCTTCGCGGCCGAGCATGATGTTTTCACGGATGGTGCCGGTCAGCAGGACGTTGTCCTGGAACAGCGCCCCCACCTTGCGGCGCAGCAGCTGCGGGGCGAGCTGGCGGATGTCGGTGCCGTCGATCAGGATCAACCCGCTGCTGGGCGGATAGAGGCCGATCAGCAGCCGCGCGATGGTCGATTTGCCCGAGCCAATCGGACCGATCAGCGCGACATGCTCGCCCGGCTTGATCTTGAAGTTGACGCCGGTGAGCGCCAGTTCGGGCGCTCCGGGATAACGGAAATCGACGTCGCGGAATTCAAGCCCGCCCTCGATCTTACCGATCTGCAGGCCGGCCCCAGCCGGCCCCTCGGGCGGCTGCTGCATCATCCGGTCGATCTGGGTGTAGGCGGTGCGCGCCGCGTTGATCCGGGTCAGCAGGTGGGCGATCGCGCCCAGCGGCGCCACCGCGCGCCCGGCCAGGATCGAACAGGCGATCATCCCGCCCATGGTCAGGGTCTGATCGGCGATCATATAGACCCCGAAGATCACCACCCCGGTATAGGCCAGGGTCTGCACGGTGCCGGCCATATTGATCGAAAGCGTGGAAACCACGCGCTGGCGCAGTGAAGCGCCGGCATGGCCCATCACCGCTTTGTCCCAGCGTTCGGCCAGCATGGCGCCGGCATTGGCCGACTTGACTGTCTCAAGGCTGCCGATCGTCTCGACCAGCACCGCCTGCTTGCCCATCGCCTCACCCAGCGATTCGGCGGACAGGCGCCGCATCACCGGCTGCGAGGCGAGCCCGGTGATCACCACCAGCGGGATCAGCACCACCGGCACCATCACCAGCCAGCCACCGATCCAGCCCATTACCGCCAGGGTGATGAAAATGAATGGCAGATCGACCAGCGCGGTCAGCGTCGCGCTGGCAAAGAAATCGCGCAGCGTCTCGATTTCACGGACCAGGCTGGCCAGCCCGCCGGTCGAACCCTTGCCAAAATCGAGCCGCATGTCGAGGATCTGCTGGAAGATCGAGCGGCCGATATCGCGGTCAATCCGCGCGCCCGCCACGTCGACGAAATAGGCGCGCAACAGCTTCAATGTGAAGTCGAAAATCACCACGATGGCAAGGCCGATGGTCAGCCCGATCAGCGATTCGGTGGCATTGTTGGGAACCACCCGGTCGTAAACCGTCATCGTGAACAAGGCGGTGATCAGCGCGAAGAAGTTGATCATCGCTGCCGCCGCGCCGACCTTGAAATAGATCGCACGGTTCTTGCGCAGCGGCCCCGCCAGCCACGGGGCTATCCGCGATTTGGGCAGTTCGACGTCAGTAGGCGAAGCCAAGGTCAATCCTCACGTTGTGGCGCGCTATCTCAATCCCTTAGCGCCCGCGCAGTCAATGCTCTTAACCTTGTGCCGGCGCCCCGAAACAAAACGGGCGCGCCGGTGTGGCGCGCCCGCAGGGGTATTTCGGACGGTCGGGCTCAGACCAAGCTGACTGCCTGCATCTGCATGAAGTCGTCGCGGTCGCAGGCAAACTCGACGTACTGCATCGTAACCGGGTTCCAGACATCGCCGGTGTTGTTGTAGTAATCGAGCGCGGTGTGCGCCTGGCTGGCGGAGAAATTGTTGCCGGCGACGCCATCCAGAGCTGCGTTGCTCCACTTGACACTGCTGGTCGAGATCGCATTGGCCTTCGCAACGAAAGTCGAGCCGGTAGTCGAATCGAGGATTCCGTCGTCGTTGAGATCGCCGTATTCCTTCAGCCACTCGATCGCATCGTTGAGGTAGGCCTTCGGGCTGAACGGATCGTTGAAGCCTGCGGTGGTATTGTCACCAAAGTCGATCGCATTGCCGGCGAGGTAGTTGAGCCAGCTGGCGACCATGTCGCGCCCGAGCATCCACTTGCCGTCCTGCTGCTGCTTCTGCGAGGCGTCGATCAGCTTCCTGCCGTCGGTGACGCTGATGAACAGCGTGTTCTCGCCTGCATCGGTGAGCCCGTTCATGTTGTAATCGCCGAGCAGCAGGCCCTTGACCCCGTTGACCGTCAGATAGGCGTCGGTGCTGCCCACGGCCCCGACCTGGTAGTCGCCGTCCATGTCCTTATCGACCACCAGCAGATCGTGATCGGGGAAGTTGTCGCCCGATTTGGTCTGGTTGTTCGGGTTTACGTCCCAGAACTGATAGCCCAGGTTCTTCCAGAACCCTGGTGTACCCACGCCCGGGCCGCAATCGGTCAGGCTGTAGTAATAGGCATCGTCCTTGTCGGTCACCAGTTCGTTGGTCGTCACGGTGGCGGTGTTGATGTGCTGACCCGCATCGAACGCCTGCTTGTAGGTGATCGTCCAAGTCTCATCGACATCAAGGTTGCCATCGTTGTCGAGATCGCCATCCAGCGTCGCGGCGAAGTTGTTGGCCGCATTGGCGGTCAGCGCGCCGTCAACCATCAGGTCGAACAGGATACCGGCCTGGCCGTTGCTGGTATTGACATCCTTGATGTCGATCCCGGTCAGCTGGGTATTGCCTCCGTTGGTCAGGGTTACCTGGAACCAGACGTCGGACAGGACATTGACCACCTGCAGGCCAGTGAGGGAGTCGGCATCGGTGAAAGTGCCGTTGACGCCATCGGTCGAATCGACTGAGACGTACTTTTCCAGGTCGATCGCGTATTCGTGGCAGAGCAGGAGCTCTTCCGTGTCAAACGCTTCTTCCGCGATCACGCCCGAAACCGCCGCCACTGCATTGGCAGTGACCCGGTTCTCGATCTTGTCGTCGCCGGTGCCGCCATAGGTGTCCATATCTTCCTGGGTGACGGTGTATTGGGCGGTATAGATCCAGGCTTCATCGAGATCGAGCAGCCCGTCCCCGTCGATGTCGCCGTCGTTGTCGGCGATGGCATCGCCGTCGGTATCGACAGCCACAACCGTCACCTTGTCGTCATCGACGACCACATTGGCGAGCGCGACATTACCAGTGTTGGTGACGGTGTAGGTGTAGGAAATCGTGTCACCGGCATCGAGGCAATCGTCAGGCGGGGTGCCAACCTTGACGATCTTGATCTCGGGATCGTGGCAAACTTTGACCACCGCGTCGTCCTGGACCAGCTCGGTGGCTACGTTGTTGACCGTGTAGCCGATTGCGGAGGCGACATTGCGCAGCGAATCGTATTTGCCGTCGTTGTTGCTGTCATAATTGCCACCGGCGTCGATCTCGGCCTGGGTGACGACGTGATAGGCGCCGAACTCCCAAGTCTCGCCGACATCGAAAACGCCGTTGCCTTCAACAAGATCGCCGTCGCCATCCAGATCGTCGGCATCGTGGTCGCCCGAGATATAGAGCGGGACGGCATTGGCGAAATCGTCTGTGACAGTAAGCTGGGTAAGGCTGACATTGCCGGTGTTGGTCACCTTGATGGTGTAATCGATCTCCTCAAGCGCCCTATCGGCGCAGTCGCTGTTGACGAAAGCGGTCTTGACGATCGTGATTTCGGGAAGCTGGCAGATATCGACCGAAGCGCTGTCGCTGACTTCCTGTGCGGCAGTGCTTGAGTTGACCGCTTCGCCATTGGCATAGGCGGTGTTGACGATGTCCTGGTTGGCATTGATCATGCCCGCGGTCACCGGGTTGGCAAAGGTGTAGACCCAGGTCTCGCCCGCTTCGAGCACACCATCGTCGTCGCCGCTGCTCAGCGTGTCATCGCGGACCAGAACGTCGAGATCGCCGTCGCCGTCGATGTCGTCGGTCACCACCACGCCGTCGATATCAACATTGCCGGCACGGCTGACGCTGACCGTCCAGTTGATGTTCTCGCCGATCACATCGGCGCAGTCCGGATCGCCACCGTCGGTGGTCCCGGTCTTGTCGATCAGCAGCACCGGGTACTGGCAGATATCGACCGAAGCGCTGTCGCTGACTTCCTGTGCGGCAGTGCTTGAGTTGACCGCTTCGCCATTGGCATAGGCGGTGTTGACGATGTCCTGGTTGGCATTGATCATGCCCGCGGTCACCGGGTTGGCAAAGGTGTAGACCCAGGTCTCGCCCGCTTCGAGCACACCATCGTCGTCGCCGCTGCTCAGCGTGTCATCGCGGACCAGAACGTCGAGATCGCCGTCGCCGTCGATGTCGTCGGTCACCACCACGCCGTCGATATCAACATTGCCGGCACGGCTGACGCTGACCGTCCAGTTGATGTTCTCGCCGATCACATCGGCGCAGTCCGGATCGCCACCGTCGGTGGTCCCGGTCTTGTCGATCAGCAGCACCGGGTACTGGCAGATATCGACCGAAGCGCTGTCGCTGACTTCCTGTGCGGCAGTGCTTGAGTTGACCGCTTCGCCATTGGCATAGGCGGTGTTGACGATGTCCTGGTTGGCATTGATCATGCCCGCGGTCACCGGGTTGGCAAAGGTGTAGACCCAGGTCTCGCCCGCTTCGAGCACGCCATCGTCGTCGCCGCTGCTCAGCGTGTCATCGCGGACCAGAACGTCGAGATCGCCGTCGCCGTCGATGTCGTCGGTCACCACCACGCCGTCGATATCAACATTGCCGGCACGGCTGACGCTGACCGTCCAGTTGATGTTCTCGCCGATCACATCGGCGCAGTCCGGATCGCCACCGTCGGTGGTCCCGGTCTTGTCGATCAGCAGCACCGGGTACTGGCAGATATCGACCGAAGCGCTGTCGCTGACTTCCTGTGCGGCAGTGCTTGAGTTGACCGCTTCGCCATTGGCATAGGCGGTGTTGACGATGTCCTGGTTGGCATTGATCATGCCCGCGGTCACCGGGTTGGCAAAGGTGTAGACCCAGGTCTCGCCCGCTTCGAGCACACCATCGTCGTCGCCGCTGCTCAGCGTGTCATCGCGGACCAGAACGTCGAGATCGCCGTCGCCGTCGATGTCGTCGGTCACCACCACGCCGTCGATATCAACATTGCCGGCACGGCTGACGCTGACCGTCCAGTTGATGTTCTCGCCGATCACATCGGCGCAGTCCGGATCGCCACCGTCGGTGGTCCCGGTCTTGTCGATCAGCAGCACCGGGTACTGGCAGATATCGACCGAAGCGCTGTCGCTGACTTCCTGTGCGGCAGTGCTTGAGTTGACCGCTTCGCCATTGGCATAGGCGGTGTTGACGATGTCCTGGTTGGCATTGATCATGCCCGCGGTCACCGGGTTGGCAAAGGTGTAGACCCAGGTCTCGCCCGCTTCGAGCACACCATCGTCGTCGCCGCTGCTCAGCGTGTCATCGCGGACCAGAACGTCGAGATCGCCGTCGCCGTCGATGTCGTCGGTCACCACCACGCCGTCGATATCAACATTGCCGGCACGGCTGACGCTGACCGTCCAGTTGATGTTCTCGCCGATCACATCGGCGCAGTCCGGATCGCCACCGTCGGTGGTCCCGGTCTTGTCGATCAGCAGCACCGGGTACTGGCAGATATCGACCGAAGCGCTGTCGCTGACTTCCTGTGCGGCAGTGCTTGAGTTGACCGCTTCGCCATTGGCATAGGCGGTGTTGACGATGTCCTGGTTGGCATTGATCATGCCCGCGGTCACCGGGTTGGCAAAGGTGTAGACCCAGGTCTCGCCCGCTTCGAGCACGCCATCGTCGTCGCCGCTGCTCAGCGTGTCATCGCGGACCAGAACGTCGAGATCGCCGTCGCCGTCGATGTCGTCGGTCACCACCACGCCGTCGATATCAACATTGCCGGCACGGCTGACGCTGACCGTCCAGTTGATGTTCTCGCCGATCACATCGGCGCAGTCCGGATCGCCACCGTCGGTGGTCCCGGTCTTGTCGATCAGCAGCACCGGGTACTGGCAGATATCGACCGAAGCGCTGTCGCTGACTTCCTGTGCGGCAGTGCTTGAGTTGACCGCTTCGCCATTGGCATAGGCGGTGTTGACGATGTCCTGGTTGGCATTGATCATGCCCGCGGTCACCGGGTTGGCAAAGGTGTAGACCCAGGTCTCGCCCGCTTCGAGCACGCCATCGTCGTCGCCGCTGCTCAGCGTGTCATCGCGGACCAGAACGTCGAGATCGCCGTCGCCGTCGATGTCGTCGGTCACCACCACGCCGTCGATATCAACATTGCCGGCACGGCTGACGCTGACCGTCCAGTTGATGTTCTCGCCGATCACATCGGCGCAGTCCGGATCGCCACCGTCGGTGGTCCCGGTCTTGTCGATCAGCAGCACCGGGGTCTGAACAATCGGCGCGACCGCGCTGGCCGAAGCCGGACCAGTCTGGTTGCTGGTCGCGGTCGCGGTGTTGTCGATCGAACCCACGAAGACGTTATTTACCTCGAGCGTACCGTTCGAGTTGAGATCGGCCTGTGTCAAAATGTAGTTTTCGATGAGCGGTGCGCTCGACGCACCGGGTGCCAGAATTCCGACATTGTAAACGTTGCCGGTCAACGGATCGGTGACAACGACATTGGTCAGTGTGACATTGCCGGTATTGGTGACCACGATGGTATAGTTTGCGACATCACCCGCAGCATCGCCAAGGTTGTCGCCGTCGCCGCCCGACCAGCCATCGAAGACCTTGGTGATCGCAATGGCAGGTGCCCGGACAATCGGCGCCGCGGCGGGATCGGTGTCGGTAACCTGCGTCCCCGGAACCCCCTGCTGGGTCGCGACTACGGTGGCGGAATTGTCAAGATCGCTGTCGTTGGTGCCGCCGTTGGTGTCGAGGTCGGCCTGGGTCGCGGTCTGGGTCGCGGTCCATTGCCAGATTTCGCCGATATCGAGCACATCGTCGTCATTGAGATCGCCGACGTTGAAGCCCCCGCCGTCAACTTGTTCGGTCAGCGTAGTCGCCAGGATATCGGTCAGCTGGACATTGACCAGTCCGGTCTCGCCGTTGTTGGTCACGGCAATGGTGTAATTGGCAATATCGCCAGCGCCGTTGATGACCGTGGTCCCGCCCGAGGGATCGGGTCCATCGGTGACGTTGACGAAGTTCTTGTCGATGCTGATGTTGGGGGTGAGGTAGTGGTTGCCGATGCCTATACCGGCAATATCTTGCCCCGATGACGTTATCGTTATCGTTATCAAATCGTCGGTTGTCGACACGGCGCCGGGTGGCACGACTTCCTGGATGAAATAGGTACCCGGCAGCAGGTTGTAAAAGGTGAAATTGCCATTGGTGTCGGTCGTAACCGTTCCGATGAGATCGTCGGTAGCATCGAACACGCCGTTTCCGGTTTCAGCAGGCACCGCGTTGGCGCCATTGCCCGACGCGGCATCTTGAAAGCCGTTGCCATTGGTATCGATGTACTGGTCCTGATAGATTTTGATCGTGATGCCGGATACGCCGAATACTCCTGCGCCGGTTTCGCCCGCGTCGGCCTGTCCATCGCTGTCGAGATCGTTGAACTTGAAGCCGTCGATCTGCGAAGTGGTGCGGATTCGCCATTCCTCTGGCGTCGCGCCCTCGTCCGGATTGGGGCCGAACTGGGAGAACAAGGTGACATTGGAAGTCGGGAGAGCGCCCGCGAACGAATCGATCGGGATATAGAATACATAGTCGTCCTTGCCGCCGCCGGGGTTTGAATCGCGCAGCACGATGGTGCGATCGTCATTGGCGTCAAGGTCGAAGCCAAGGTGGAAACCATCGACTGCGTCAAATGCACGGTTTTCGAAAGTCACGGCGTTATAGTCGGCAAGGGTCGCCTGACCATCGGACCAATAAAGCTGGAACTCCGTCAAACTGAGCAGTCGATTAGGCGCGCCGGAAGCATCAGTGCCGCTATTGTTCTCCTCGTTGAGGTCCAGCCGAATCTCGTAGTACCGCTGCCCATCCGGCCCGATGACGATCGGAATATCCTTGAGCTGGATCGCGGTGGTCGCCCCGGTATTCGACATATCGAGGCCGGCGCCATTGCCAGGAGCCTTGGCAAGGCCGTCGCTGGTGTTGAAGCCCTGCGATGAAGCATCGTTAGAGTTCTGGTTGAGGAACGGAATGTAGGATCCCGTGCCCGAGGTAAGCGAACTGCCGACCCCCAGCTGCTGAATGAACAGCGTTTCGAGTGCTGCGTCTTCATCGTAGTTGCGTTGAAACGTGTAGGGATTGACGGACAATGTGGTTGCCAGGACGACATCAGCATTCAGAATTTCAGCCATCGCTCATTCCTCTCCCTCGCAAGCGCGCAGGCATCCCGCCGCGCACTTGCCGCCAAGCATCCAGATTGTCCGGCTTTGATCGCCGACTCACCTCCCGCGCATCGCGTTCGCCAGAACGGCGAACAGGGCAGGGCAGTGAGTGCGACCTCGATTCGTTAACTATTTTGCTACCATTCAAATCCGGGAAAGCAAAGGTTCTTTTCGGTTTACCTCAACTGCGACAGGCCGTTTGCAGACTCGACGAAACGCCCGCTTTGCCGCGCTGATCAAGCCGGGATTGCGGCAATTCGCCGGGTGGCGCTAGGTAACCCGATCGAGATGCAGGGCGATCGCGGGTGATTCCAACCAGCGCTTGAACCGGCGAATCGATCCAAACATTTGGGCTGCGGCGCTTTTCGCGGTACCAAGCAGGCGGCGCAGCGATGCGAATCGGGAGGTTACGTGATGGGGCGACATGGAAGATTCCGGCTGGCGGCGAGTGCGCTGGCGCTATTGGCGGTGGCTGCAACGCCCGGTTTTGCCGAGCCGCTGACCCTGGCTCAGGCGCAGTATATCGCGCTTAAACGCAGTCCCGAATTGGGACATGCCCAGGCCCGGGTCGGCGCGGCCGAGGCGGTCAAGGATCAGGTCAAGCGCGAGTGGCTGCCCAAGCTGACGGTCGATGCCGCAACCGGCTGGCGGCACCTGGAAAACGATGCCCGGATCAACCTGGGCTTTTCGGCGGTCAACGAGAAGCCGCTTTATGGCACGATCTCGCTCGATCAGGCGCTGTGGGATTTTGGCCGGATCGGCAATGAGACCAAGGCGCAGAAAGCCAACCTTTCCGCCAGTCGGCACGATGAGCAGGTGGCGGGGGAGACCGCTGCCTTCAATGTCACGCGGGCCTATCTGCAGACCATGGTTCAGCTGCGCATTCTGGCTGCTGCCGATGACAATCTGGCGTTCCACCAGGAGCTGACCGCCGATGTTGCCGAAGGGGTCAAGCGCGGCGCCATGAGCATCGCCGAACGGCAGCAGGCCGAGGAACGTCTGCAAAGCGCCAAGGTGCAGGCTGCGCAGGCGCGGAGCGATCTGGTTTCGGCGCGTTCGGAACTGGCGCTGCTGGTCGGCAGCGATGATTTCGATCTGAGCCTGCCAGCCGGCCCAAGCAGTTCGTTGCCGGCCTCGCTTGACGCGGCCATTGCCGCTGCCGCTGCTGACGATCAGCGACTGCAGGCAACCCAGGACAAGCTGGTGGCAGCCGGGTGGAGCGCCAAACGAACCCGCTCAGAGCGCTGGCCGACGGTCAGCATGCGCGGCTCGGCCCGGGCGGGTGAGGACTTCCAGGGCTATCGCGGCGAAACCCGCGAATACGAACTGCTGTTCGCGATGCGCTGGCCTTTGTTCGACGGCGGAATTGCGGCCGCCAAGATCCGCCAAGCCGATTTCCTTGAAGACCAGGCCCGCTTCGCCCTGGCCGCCCAGCAGCGCGACACCGAGCTGCAAGTGCGCAAAGCCTGGGTCACGCTGGAAACCTGGCGCGCCAAATTTACCGAGCAGCAAACCCGCTTTGCGGTCTCGGCGCTGGTGCTCGATTCCTACCGCGCCCAGTTCGGGATCGGGCGCCGCTCGCTGCTCGATCTGCTCGACGCCCAAAACTCGGTTTACAGCTCGACGGTCGACAGCGAAATCGCCCGGTTCGGCACCTTGCTGGCCGAATTCGGGATGCTCGCCCAGCTCAACCGGCTGCGCGGCCATTTCGGGATTGCCAGGACCGAGGTCGATCCCAGGATGTACGGGCCGAAATAGCCGGTCCACGCCGCCAAACTCCCGCGCCGGTGGTTGACCTCGCCAGGCGGCTTGTGGCAAGGGCGCGGCCCGATGCCGAAACGCATCCGGGCGGGTGTAGCTCAATGGCAGAGCAGAAGCTTCCCAAGCTTACGACGAGGGTTCGATTCCCTTCACCCGCTCCATTTCCCTTGGCTTCTGAAGCTGACCAGCCGTTCGACAGCCTGGTCGAGCGTTGCGTCTGCCTTGGCGAAGCACAGCCGCAAGTAGCCGCGCTCGGGCTGCTGCGCGTAGAACGCGGAAACCGGAATCGAGGCGACCCCGGCTTCGCGGATCAGGCGCTCGGCGACGGTCATGTCGTCTGCTGGTAAACCCGAGGCGGCAAGGTCCAGGGTCACGAACCAGGTGGCATTGGCTGGGAGCACCGCGAAACCGGCTTGCGTCAGGCCTTCGACCAGCCGCGCCTTGGCTCTGGCATAACGGGCGCGATGTGCTGCGTGCCAGGCCGCGGGCAAGGCAAGGCATTCAGCCACTGCCCATTGCAGCGGCGTCGCGGTGGTGAAGGTCAGGAACTGGTGACGCGAAGCGACCGCGCGGGCCAGCGGCGGCGCGGCTACGGCCCAGCCAACCTTCCACCCGGTCATTGAGAAGATCTTGCCAGCCGAGCCGATCTTGACCGTGCGCTCGGCCAGCGACGGGATTGCGAGCGGAGAGCTGTGGGCGGTGTTATCGAGCACCATGCCTTCCCAGACCTCGTCGCAGATCACCCACAGGTCGTAAGCCTGGGCCAGTTCGCCGATTGCTTCGAGCTCGGCGCGGGTCAGCATCGTGCCGGCCGGGTTGTTGGGGGTGTTGAGCACGATCCCGCGGGTCTTTGGGCTTATCGCCGCCGCCAGCGCGTCCACCGGCAAGGTCCAGTCCGGCGGCGTCAGGCTGACCAGTTTGGCGCTGCCGCCGGCCCACTCGACCAGCGGCAGGTAGGCATCGTAAAGCGGCTGGACCAGCACCACCTCGTCGCCCGGGCGGACCAGCGCGAGCAGGCTGGCGGCGAGCGCCTCGGTCGCGCCCGAGGTAACGACAATATTGTCCTCGGCAATCTCCAGCCCCTGCTTGCGGCTGTAGTAGCCGGCGATCGCGCTGCGCAGTTCCGCCAGCCCGCGCATTGGCGGATACTGGTTGGAACGACCGGCCAGCGCGCGCTGCGCCGCATCGACCAGCTCGGGCGGCTCGGCCATATCGGGAAAGCCCTGGCCAAGGTTGATCGCCCCCAGCTCGCGGGCGAGGCCTGACATCCGCTCAAACACGGTAGTGGCAGCGGGGACAGACAGGCGGTCGGCGAGCGAGATCATCTGCGTCAGACTAACCGGCGCTTGGGTCCCTGGCTAGGCTGCGAAGCGAGGTTCGGCAGGCGGCAGGCGGATGAAGCCGATCAGCACCGCGCCCACGATCAGCGCAGCCATGCCTAGACCCTGCGCCAGGGTATAGGAACCAAGCCGGTCGTGCAGCAGCCCAACTCCGGCGATGCCGATACCGTTGCCGATCCAGCTGACCCCGTTGAGCGCGCCGTAGATCGTGCCATACCGGGCGATCGCGAAGCGCCGCGCGACGAAATAGGCAAACAGGTCAAGCTCGGCCCCTTGCTGCAGACCGATCATTCCTGCAGCCAGAATCGCGGCCCCTTGCATCTGTTCGGTCATCGCGAGCAGCAGAAAACCGCATCCCGGAACAATAGTCAGGACAACCGCCACGGTCTGGGGCCGAAACGTGTCGAGCAGCCAGCCGCCGCCAAGCCGTCCGAAGAACTGCCCCGCGGCAAACACCGAAACTGCCAAGGCGCCGATTTCGGGGCCGAACCCCTCGTCCTGGATAATGGGTGAAAGCTGGCCGACGAAGCCTGCTGTGGCCATGCCCATGGCGACAATCGCCAGCGCCATCAGCACGAAATCGCGGTCGGTCAGAAAAGTCCAGTCAGGCTTTGCGGCGCCCTTGCTGGCGATATGGGCGCGACTGGCGCTGGCCGGGACGATCAGTGCCGCTGCGGGCATCCCGAGCAAAACCGCGAAAGCTGCCAGCGCGAGGAATCCGCCGCGCCAGCCGTAGCTTTCGATAACCGGCTGGAGCAGCAGCGGGGCAATGAAAGCAGTAATCGAAACACCCACTGCGACAAGTCCCAGCGCCCGCCCACGATAGCGCGTGAAATGCGCGTTGACCGGGCGGGTGGTCACCACCGCTGTGCTGCCGACACCAATGAAACCGAGCAAGGCCACGGTTATCGCCATATGGGTGAGGGTGCTGGCGAACAACGCCGAGATGACCTCGCCGCAAACCAGCAAACCGGTGCAGGCCAGATAAACCGGTTTGAACCCCCAGATGTCCGCTGCCCGTCCGATCACCGGGGCGCCAAGCGCGCCGGTGACAATCAGCGCCTGGATCGTGCCGATCTCGCCGCGGGTCACGCCCAGCTCTGCGGCGAGCGGCAGCACGAACAGGTTGAAGGTGAAGAACAGCAGCACGATCCCGCTGCCCGAAGCCAGCGCGCAGCCCAGCACGATGCGCCAGCCCTGCGCCCACTCGCTCTCCTCGCCTGGCGGCGCGGGCGGTGTGTTCATTCCTCGACCGCGAAAGTGATCTCGGCGTGTTCGCCAAGCCGCTTGACCAGGTCCTCGCCGAGCAGCGCGCCCGGGGTCGCCACCGCGCCTGCGGCCGTGCAGCTGAGCAGCGCGATCCCGGTTTCGGCGATCATCCGGCTGGTCGAGCCATAGCCCGGATCGTAGCGGCCCTTGACCCCGTAGCGCAGCGTCTTGCCATCCGGCCATTCGGCGATGAACAGCACGTCGTAGAAGCCGTTGTCACGCTCTTCCTTGCTCGGGCCTTCGCCGGGTTTGGGCGGCTTGGCCCCGAACGGGTTCTTGAGCATTTCGCCGACCGCGTGCGCGGCCTTCTCGCCCAATTCACCGGCGCTGGTCAGCATCATCTCGTCATATTTGAAATCGGCGCCATAGGGGTGGCCGAGCAGCAGGTTGGTGCGGTGGACGTTCTTGGTGTTGATCGTCGCCATGATGAACGGCGCGGCCCATTTGCCGACGCTTTCCTCGTACTCCGGGATCAAGCCCATCGGCTGGCTCGGCCCCTCGAAACCGGGAGTCAGCCCGAACGGACTTTGCAGGATTGCGATCAAACTGGGCTTCCTGGCCACCGCTTTCATCGTCTCGGTCAGGCTGGCTGCAGTCCCGCCGGAGAAGGTCCCCTGCATAGCGCGGACCCGGCCCTTGACCCGCGGCGCAGGGCTGCCGTGGCGGGCCACGGCCTCCTTCTGCAGCATCAAGACCCCGAGATCGAACGGGATCGAATCGAAGCCCGATGAGAACGCGATCCGCGCGCCCGATGCCTTGGCCGCGTCGTGGTACTTGTCGATCATTTCGCGCATCCAGCCCGGCTCGCCGCAGAGGTCGGCATAGTCGGTGCCGGCTTCGACGCAGGCCTTGAGCAAGGGCTCGCCGTAGAGCTGGTAGGGGCCGACCGTGGTGACGACCACGCGGGTGCTCTCGGCCAAAGCCGTCATGCTGGCGGGATCGTCGGAATCCGCAACGATCAGCGGGGTGTCCTTGGGCGCGCCGATCAGGTCGCGGACCTCGGCCAGCTTGTCCTTGGAGCGCCCGGCCATCGCCCACTTCGGGCCTTTACCCTGGTAGTGATGCGCCAGGTACTCGGCCACCAGTCGCCCGGTGTAGCCAGTGGCGCCGTAAACGACGAGATCATAGGGGCGGTCTGCCTTGGCGGTCATGCGAAGCTCTCCGGTTGGCCGAATCTCAAGGTCGGCGTCGCCTGCAGAAGGCCACAGTCCGGTGGCAATGTCGAACCGATTCCGCCCGACGTTACGGAAGCCTCGCGCTCAGAACCGATACTGCCTGCTGGCGAGGTCGAACATGATCTCTTCGCTCCCCCCGCCGATCGCCATCACCCGAACTTCGCGGTAGATCCGCTCGACCCGGCTGCCGCGCACGAAGCTCGCCCCGCCCAGGATCTGGCAGGCCTCGCGGGCGCAGAATTCCATGGTCTGGGTGGCCTGGACCTTGAGCAGCGCGAAGTCGCCGGGGAAGGCCTTGGCGTTCAGCACCTGCCAGGCGCAGTGGTCGATCCAGGCCTGGGTCGCCTGGATCCGCCGGACCATGTCGGCCAGCTTGTGGCGGATCGCCTGGTTGGTCACCAGCGGCTTGCCGAAAGTCTCGCGTTGCCGCGCCCAGTCGAGCGCGTCCTCATAGCAGATCCGGGCATAGGCCGCGGCGCCCTGGGCCATGCCGAGCCGCTCGCCGTTGAAATTGCGCATGATCGCGCCGAACCCGGCGTTCTCGGGGCCGATCAGGTTCTCGGCGGGAACCTCGACATCGTCAAAGTGGATCGTCGCGGTGTCCGAACAGAGCCAGCCCATCTTGTCGAGCCGGGTGCGCGAAATGCCAGGGCGGTCGGTCTCGACCAGCAGCAGCGAAACCCCGCCGATCCCGGACCCGCCGGTGCGCACCGCGAGCGTGATATAGTCCGCGCGCATGCCCGAGGTGATCAGCGTCTTGGCGCCGTTGACCACATAGGCCGCGCCCCGGCGCTCGGCCCGGGTGCGCAGGTTGGCAACGTCCGAACCGCCGCCCGGCTCGGTGATCCCCAGCGCGATGATCTTCTCTCCGGCCAGCACTTGCGGCGCGATCCGGGCCTTGAGTTCCGCGCTGCCCGCAGCCAGCACCGGCGGCAGTCCAATCCCGTGGGTCATCAGCGAGGCGCTGATCCCGCCAGCACCAGGCCGGGCCAGCTCCTCGCTCTGGACCAGGCTATGGAACAGGGTGAAGCCGTCACCGGTGCCGCCGTATTCCTCGGGATAGTTGAGCCCCAGCACCCCTGCTGCCGCAGCCTTCCTGTGCAGCTCGCGCGGCAGTTCCCCGGCCGCTTCCCAGGCATCGATATGCGGGGTGATCTCTCGGCTGACGAAGGCGCGGACCGAATCGCAGACCGCCTCGTGGCTGTCGTCGTAATGCGGCGAACGGGCCCGCCACTGGTCGAACAAGGGCGTTTCCATCGCAGGCCTTTCTAAAGCTTGGGCAGCGTCACCCCGCGCTGGCCCATGTATTTGCCGGCGCGGTCGGCGTAGCTGGTCTCGCAGGGTTCGTTGCCCTGGAGGAACAGGAACTGGCAGGCGCCCTCGTTGGCATAGATCTTGGCGGGCAGCGGGGTGGTGTTCGAGAACTCCAGCGTCACGTGGCCTTCCCAGCCCGGCTCGAGCGGGGTGACGTTGACGATGATCCCGCAGCGGGCATAGGTGCTCTTGCCCAGGCAGATCACCAGCACGTCGCGCGGCACCCGGAAGTATTCGACCGTGCGGGCCAGCGCGAACGAATTGGGCGGGATCACGCAGACATCGGTGCTGCGGTCGACGAAGCTGTCGGGATCGAAGTTCTTGGGATCGACAATCGAGGAATTGACGTTGGTGAAGATCTTGAAGTCCTCCGCCACCCGCGCGTCGTAGCCGTAGGAGGAGAGGCCGTAGCTGATGCACCCGTCCCGCCGCTGCGCCTCGACGAACGGCTCGATCATCCCGTGCTCGAGCGCCTGGGTGCGGATCCACTTGTCGGAAAGAATCGCCATGGCGCGGTGATGGCGCGGGCGCGGGGCCGGCGACAAGCTCAGGCTGAGCGGGATGTTGTAGCATTTATCCCGAAACCGGCGGATTTTGGCGCTTGCGGCCAGTGGTTCGCACAAGGGGGCACAGACGGGGCACAAAGCGACCTAGGAGGGGTACAAGGCGACCTGGAGCGGGTTCAAAGCGGCTGAGAGGGGTAACCGGAATCTGGTGTAATTCAATATAAACAGTTACTTGCCTTGAATTGCAGGCAGGCGGGGCATTTTGAACGCAAAGCAACTTCGAGACCGTCCGCACAATGCCAATGCAAGGGCATGTAGGAAAGCCTCGAGCTGGTTGAATGGGGAATTTTGCGCTTCAGGTTGGCACTGCCCAAGCCGGGGCTTGCCAAATCCAACATTCCTCGTTATCTGAGCCGGTATTACGTAACTATATACGGAATTACGGATATGGCATCGGAGCGATTTGAAATGCGAATCGACAGCGAGTTGCTAGATCGGCTCGACAACTGGCGGTCCACCGAAGATGACACGCCATCGCGAGCGGAAGCGGTGCGTCGCCTGCTTGAGGATGGTTTGGCTCATGACAACCGCGGCCGCGCACCGCACCTCTCGGATGGCGAAAAGCTGATTGCGATGATCCTTGCGGAGTTCATCGAAAAATCCGGCGTCGGGGTCGATAACGATGTGAGCCTTGTCCAGAAGGCAATCGTGGGAGGGCATTATTGGGCGCTCGGCTGGGAAATGCCCCACATTTTCCATGGCCAGGCTGACAAGCAGCGCCGCGTAGGTTTTGTCGTTGACGTGCTCGATATGTGGCGTTTCCTCGAAGAGGACTACGATCGGTTTAGCGAGGAGGAGAAGTCTGAACTTGCGGGGAAGATTGCACCCTACAAAACCGTTAGGTTTTCGGGCTTCGACGGTAACGAGGAAGGCGAATGCTACAGCATCGCGTTGTTCTTGGTGCGGGACCTCAAACGGTTTAGCCGCTTTGGCGAAGAGCAGCGCTCATTGAATTCTCATTGCAACATGGTCGAAAACTACCGGAACATGCTTCAGGTTTTCGAGCCGATACGCAAGACGCTCGACTTCGGTAGACGTATGACGGTAGAGCAGATGGCGGAGATCATAAGCGCCCGCCGCACCGATGGCGCAAGCTTCGAGCGGATCATGAACCGCCCCGGCGGCGAAGCCCCGCGTAAGGGCGACGAGTTGCCTGCGGGTTACAAGCGGCGGAAATAGGAGAGGGAGTTTTGTGACGATGCAAGTCGTCGCCGCAATTCCTTTGGTTGAATTTATACTCATTGATAGACATAGTTGCGGAAGGAGGGAGCTATGCCAGCCATTCCGCGTCCGCATCCAAAGTTGAGCATGATCCTTTCTGGGGGGCAGCTCTTTTTCGGCTTGGTTGCGATTGCCTCATTTTGGTGGGGACTAATCGAGCTATTCGAGGGACTATGGGGCCTATTGGTGGACGGCCATTATTCAGAAGAACCATTTTGGATAACACTTGGCTTGGCGAAAGCTCCGCACAAAATTTTGAATTGGGATCGGGTCTGGTGGCTTCTGTTGATTGCACCTGCCATCCTGTCCGCGCTTTGCGAAGCTCTGGGGGAGTGGGCCTCTGATCTCCAAATGACAGCTCGACAGCGGGTTGCTAAACGAAAGATTCAACGCCAGCTGGACGCTTCTTCCGCCAGGTTGAAGGCGACTGCTCGAAAAGAAGGCCAGGAAAAGACGGAGCGCAAGCGGATGAGTGGATGGAAAAGACTTTGGGTTGTCCTATCCTTGCTGATCGGCGCGCCGATATTCCTTGTCCAGTTTGGCGAAGACCGATCGGTCAATGCGTATCATTCACCTTCGCAGGCTACGGCAGCGCTGAAGGATCAGGCGTTTTGGAATGCGCTATATCGGGAGGCGAATGCGACGCAGCCTGCTTTAAAAGGCTGCATTCTCAACTCTGTGAAAATGAGCCAAGAATCTTACGGTCCCGACTACCACATCGAGTGCGAGCGGTCGTTCATTTCAGCGGCCTATCCTGCGATCCTTTATGCACTGTTCCCAGCCCTGTTTATGTGGCTGCTCGGGTGGACCGTGAATTGGGTCTATAGGGGGTTTCGTCCTACAAAGGTCCAATGACTAGCCGATTTGCCGCCCGCCAGAGCGCAATTACCTCGTTGGCATAGCCGCCATGTTACCACATGCCATTGCGCTCGCTTTGACACCGCCATTTGGCATTGCCGACAACGAGTAGCATAGCATTGCTGGGTAGCGATGTTAGTTGCAATAACTCACATGTCCGGCGCAACGTGGCAACGCCTCAAACCCCATGATACCCCCGATACCACTCGACAAACCGTGGCACCCCCACCTCGATGCTCGTCGTCGGGGCATAGCCCAGATCGCGGGCAATCGCGCTGATGTCGGCGTAGGTCGCGGGCACATCGCCCGGCTGCATTGGCAGCATCTCGACCTCAGCCTTGCGCCCGCAGGCCTCCTCGAGCAGGGCGACCACCTTCATCAGGTGCTCCGAGCGGTTGTTGCCGATGTTGTAGAGCGCGTGGGGTTTGACGCTGCCGCCGGCCTTCTCGGCGCCGTCATCGGCGGGGGCATGGTCGAGCGCGGCCACCACCCCGGCGATGATGTCGTCGATATAGGTGAAGTCGCGGTGCATTTCGCCGTGGTTGAACACCGGGATCGGCTCGCCCGCCAGAATCCGCCGGGTGAACATCCACAGCATCATGTCGGGCCGCCCCCAGGGGCCATAGACGGTGAAGAAGCGCAGGCCCGTCAGCGGCAGTCGGAACAGATGGGCGTAGGTTTCGCTCATCAGTTCGTCGGCGCGCTTGGTCGCGGCGTAGAGCGAGACCGGGTGGTCGGCGCGGTCTTCCACGGCAAACGGCAGCTTGGCGTTGCCGCCATAGACCGAGCTTGAGCTGGCATAGACCATGTGCTCGACCGCGCGGTGCCGCGCGAGTTCGAGCAGGTTGACGTGGCCGGCGAGGTTGCTGGCGACATAGGCTTGCGGGTTCTCAAGGCTGTAGCGCACCCCGGCCTGGGCGCCGAGGTGGACCACGCGGTCGATCTGGATGCCCTCGAGCGCTGCGTTCAGCGCGGCCATGTCGGAGAAGTCGAGGTGGTGGAAAGCGAAGCGGTTGCCCCCGGCTTCGGTCAAGGTCGCCACCCGGTCGCGCTTGAGCGAGACCTGGTAGTAGTCGTTGAGACTGTCGATGCCGATCACCACGTCGCCGCGCGCCAGCAGGCGCTGGGTCAGGGCATGGCCGATAAATCCGGCGGCGCCGGTAACGAGGATGCGCATTCAAACCCCTACCAAATCCTCCCCCACCGGGGGAGGTGCCGTGCGAAGCGAGGCGGAGGGGGATCGGGTCACCACACTGGCCTTGTGACCCGATCCCCCTCCGACCCACCTGCGGTGGGCCACCTCCCCCGGTGGGGGAGGATTGCCAAGCGATTCCGATAAACCAACCGAACCGTTATACTCGCCGCCTTATTTCATGGTTAACACTCGGGTGTTAGGGGAAATCGCATGTCCGCTCCGGCCAAGATCCTGATCATTTTCGGTACCCGCCCCGAGGCGATCAAGCTATTTCCGGTGGTTGCGGCGCTTAAGGCCGATCCGCGTTTCGTGCCCGTGGTCTGTGTGTCCGCGCAGCACCGGCAGATGCTCGACCAGGTGCTGGAGATCGCTGGCCTCACCCCCGATCACGATCTCGACCTGATGAAGCCCGACCAGAGCCTTGACGCGCTGACCGCGGCCTTGCTCACCGGGCTGGGCGCGGTGATGGACGCCGAACAGCCCGACCGCGTCATCGTCCAGGGCGATACCGCCACCGCGATGTGCGGGGCGCTGGCGGCGTACTACCGAAAGATTCCGGTCGATCACGTCGAGGCCGGGCTGCGTTCAGGCAACATCTATCACCCCTGGCCCGAGGAGGTGAACCGCAAGATCATCGGCACCGTCGCCAGCCTGCACTTCGCCCCGACCGAGGTTTCGGCAGCGGCGCTCAAGGCTGAGAACGTCGATCCGGTGCGGGTTCACGTCACCGGCAACACCGTGATCGACGCGCTCCACTGGGTGACCGCGCAGATCGCCGAGCGGCCCGAACTGGTCTCCGGACTGGCCGAACTCGAGCAGCGCTTCACCGGCAAGCGGATCATCGGCGTCACCAGCCACCGCCGCGAAAACTTCGGCGGCGGGATGGAAAGCATTGCCGAGGCGATCCGCCAGATCGCCGCGCGGCCGGATGTCGCGGTGATTTTCCCGGTCCATCTCAACCCCAATGTCCGCGCGGTGATGAACGGCGCGCTGGGGGGCCTCGACAACGTCGCGCTGATCGAGCCGCTCGACTATCCGCACTTCGCCCGCCTGCTCTCACTCGCCGAGATCATGCTGACCGATTCAGGCGGGGTGCAGGAGGAGGCGCCCGCACTGGGCAAGCCCGTCCTGGTCATGCGCGAGACCACCGAGCGGCCCGAGGGCGTCGCGGCCGGCACCGCCAAACTGGTTGGCACCGAAACAACGGTTATCGTTACCGAAATGTTCAAACTTCTCGACGATAAGGCAGCCTACGAAGCTATGGCGCGCGCCCACAATCCCTTCGGGGACGGGCACACCGCGCGGCGGATCGTGGAGCTGCTTGGAAATGAAATCGGACGTTAAACCCGCCGTTTGTGTTGTCGGGCTGGGCTACATCGGACTGCCGACCGCGGCGGTGGTGGCGCGCGCGGGCTGCAAGGTTCACGGCGTCGACGTCTCGCAGCACGTGGTTGACACGATCAACCGCGGCGAAATTCACATCGAGGAAGTCGATCTTGACGGGCTGGTCCACGGCGTGGTTGCCCGCGGCATGCTCAAGGCCTCGACCGAAGTTGCTCCCTGCGACGTCTTCATCATCGCGGTGCCGACCCCGTTCGACAAGAGCCACGCGCCCGACATCTCCTATGTCCTCGCCGCCGGGGAAGCGGTCGCCAGAGTGCTCAAGAACGGTGACACGGTGATCCTCGAATCGACCTCGCCGGTCGGCACCACCGAGGCGCTGCGCGATCTGATCGCCAAGGCCCGTCCGGACCTGAAATGCCCTGGCCTGACCAGCGACATCCCCGACCTCTCGATCGCCTACTGCCCCGAGCGCGTCCTGCCCGGCAAGATCCTCGAGGAACTGACCAACAACGATCGCTCGATCGGCGGGATCACCCCGCGCTGCGCCCGCAAGGCGCTGGCCTTCTACAAGCGCTTCGTCCGCGGCACCTGCGTCACCACCGATGCCCGCAGCGCCGAGATGACCAAGCTGGTCGAGAACGCCTACCGCGACGTCAACATCGCCTTTGCCAACGAGCTGTCGATGGTCGCCGACCACATGGGACTCGACGTCTGGGAAGTGATCCGCCTCGCCAACCGCCATCCCCGCGTCAACATCCTCACCCCGGGCCCTGGCGTCGGCGGCCACTGCATCGCGGTCGATCCGTGGTTCATAGTCCACGGCGCGCCCGAGCAGACCCCGCTGATCCGCACCGCCCGCGGCGTCAACGACGGCAAGATCCGCCACGTCATCGCCCGCGCCGAGGCGCTGCTCGAGGCCAATCCGGGGCTGACGGTCGCCTGCCTCGGCCTCGCCTTCAAGGCCAACATCGACGATTTCCGCGAGAGCCCGGCGCGGCTGGTCGCGGTCACACTCGCCCGCAAGTACGGCGCCCGGATCAAGGTGGTCGAACCCTATGCCACCGAGCTCCCCCGCGAGTTCGAAGGCACTTCGGCCGAGCTGATCGACATCGATACCGCGCTCGAAGACGACCCAGGTGCTGATCGTGCTGGTCGATCACGACCAGTTCAAGGCCGTGCCGCTGGCCGAACGCGCTCGCCACCTGGTCTACGACACCCGCGGGATCTGGCTCGACCAGCCCAAGCCGGCGGACTATGCTGCCGAGGGTCTGCGGCTCGCCGGCTAGGAGCTTTCGTTGCACTACCTGTTCGTTGGTATCGGCATCGCGCTGCTGCTGTTTACGCTGGCGGTGCTGCTATGGCGCGACTGGCCGCGGCTGACCCGCTCAACCCGGCGGGTTGAAAGCGAGGTTTGCAATCACCGAAAGTCTGACGGCGTCGATGGCGTCAGCTATGCCGCAGTCTACCGGTTTACCGCTGAGGACGGCCCGCATGAGGTGATCGACCCGGTCTATGTGCACACCCCGCGCCCGCCGCTCGGCACCCAGGTTGCGCTGACCTACCCCGAAGGCCGCCCCGATCTCGCCCGGCCGTCCAGGCCGCTGCTGTGGGGCATGCTCTACCTGTTCGTGCTGGGGATGCTGGCTCAGCTCATTGCCATTTGGTTCGGCTGGCTGGACTAACCGCGCGCTTGGCGGCAGTTTGGCTCCCGCACATCCACGGGAGCTCTGCCATGATTGCATTCCGCCTGTTTCTGATCGCCGCCTGGACCGCGCTGGTGGCCTACACCGTCTATGTGCTCGGCAGCGCCGACTTCTTCACTGAGCTGGCCAAGTTCTTCGCTGCGATCAGGGAGGGCGGATTTCCCGGCCTGGCCAATCTCGACTTCACCACCTTCCTGATCACCGCAGCGCTGTGGACTGGCTGGCGCAATGGCTGGAGCCCGCTCGGCTGGGTGCTGGCTTACGGCGTGTTCAGCCTTGGCGGGGTGGTCCTGTGGGCCTACCTCCTCGTCCTGCTCCACCGTGAGAAGGGTGACATCAAGCGCGTGCTGCTGGGCGTCCGCGCCGACGAGGCGCCGCACCGCCGCTGGACTGACTAGATGCCGCGCGGGCCTTATCGCAAGCGGGAAATGCCTGCACCCTGTCTCAGTTGATAGGGCTCCAGCCCTTCCCAAGGCCGCGATCCTCAGGCACTTTCCCGCCAACCACGGGAAGGGAGCCCAACCATGAACGCATTTCGCTTCTATCTGATCGTCGCCTGGGTGGCGCTGCAGATCTATTCGGCCATGGTCGGCCAGGTCCACAGCCTCGATCAGATCGGCCCGGAATTCAACAGCGCGGTCGCCGCGATGACCTGGCAGGGGCAGATGAACGTCGATTTCGCCGCGGCGCTCGCCCTCACCGGGCTGTGGGCCGGCTGGCGCAACGGTTGGAGCCTGCTCGGCTGGGTGCTCGCGATCGCCTCGTTCGTGGCCGGCACCACCGTGTCGATGGCCTACATCCTGTTCCTGACCTACCGCGAGAAGGGTGACATGAAGCGCGTCCTGCTCGGCGTGCACGCCGGGGAGGCGCGCAGCGCGGCTTGACCGATCAGGGGCTCCCCGTCACAGCCCCTGGGTGATGAACACCCGGTAGTCCGCCCCAGCGAAGCGCAGCTTGCGGGCCTCTTGATAGGCGTCCGAATTGTACCAGGCCCGCGCCGCTGCCATGTCGGGGAATTCGATCAGCACACAGCCCTGTGCCTCAGGGCCTTCCAGCGTTTCGATCGCGCCATAGGCGGCGAGCGGCTTGGCCGCGTGCCCGGCGAGCGAAGGCCCGGCCTTGCCGCCATAGTCGGCCATGATGCCGGCGTCGTGCTCGCGTTCCTTGATGAAGACAATGTAGGCGGCCATGCGGGGGATCCTTTTCGTGAGAAGTGTTTGATGTTCTAAGGCGCGCGGACATCGGTGAGGCCGGCCTTGACGATCCCGGCGCGGGCGCAGGCGGCATCGTCGGCGCTGGCCGCGCCCGATACCCCGACCCCGCCGAGCAGCACCTTGCCGTCGGCCGAATAGACCGGCACCCCGCCTTCGAAGGTGGCGACGCGCGGGGCAAAGGCAAAGCTGGGGGTGGTGGCGATCCGCTCGACCATCTGCTTGGTCTGCCAGCCCCAGCTGGCCGCCGCCCCGGCCTTCCACTGCGCGACCTCGACCGAGGCGAGCCCGGTGCCGTCCATCCGCAGGAACGCGGCGAGGTTGGCGCCATTGTCCTGCACCGCGATCGAAACCTTCCAGCCGCGCTCGGTCGCCATGGCGGCGCAGGTCGCAACGATGGTCTGGGCCGAAGCCGCGGTCAGCACCGGACGCAGCTCCTGCGCCACGGCGGCGGGGGCGGCGCTCAGCAGGGGCAGGGCGGCAAGCAGGGCAGGGAGCAGCTTCATCGGGCGGTCCTTCGGTTGGCGGGGATGGGTGCCGACTGGAACCTGACACACCTGACAGGGTCCAGGAAATGAAAAAAACAGCCCAATTCCGGCGCCGGGGACGATGATAGCCGGGGCCGGGGGTGTAGGAAAGCGCGGGGCACGGGGACAGGCTGGTGCGGGTCCCCGCCCGGTCCGCAATTGGCGGATCGCAGTTCCACCTCGCGCCCGCCACGCCCTGTCGCGCATCGGCAAAAACCTAACAAATTCTTAACCACCCGAACTGCAAGCCTTGGGGCATAGAGTTCAATTAAATAACAGCTTCGAAAAGCAGCCGGTGTGAAGGTAATTCTGCCTTCACTCAGGACTGGAAGAACATCGTCTGCAACTGATCGTGAATAATGCTGGAGGGGATTTGCCAGCGCGGGGGCCATTATTTCACCCGAATAACAAAACAGCCGGGTCGCATTCGCAACTGGACTATCGGCCTGGCTCGCAGGCCCTGTCCATACAGGAGAATGTCTCATGGCTACGATTACCAACGCAACCCTCGCCCTGGCCCACGATCATCGCAAGAAGATCGTCAAGGCGACCGCCAAGTGCCGGGTCAACTTCACCGCGCTCGAGCTGTGCCAGATGAAGAACTGCAGCGGCGCGCGCTTCTTCAAGCTGAAATGCCAGCTGTGGGGCGAGGATTCGGGCCTGACCTTCGGTGACGACTTCCTGTTCACCTATTCGGAGGCCTTCTTCTTCCCCGACGCCTCGCCGACCGCGAGCGAAGACCGCACCTTCGATGTCCTGCTCGGCGAAGGCGTGCTCGACGAGGACTGGGGCAAGGACGAGGTCTATGCCCTGTTCAAACTGGTCAACCTCTACACGACGAGCGAAGTGAAGAAGAAATCGAACACGGTTTCGCACAGCTTCTGATCCGCGGAAGGCGGCGGGCTCCGGCCCGCCGCCGCCCCGATTGCGCCGCGCGGATGCTGCTGGCGATGATCGCTCGCGGCGCGAAGGTGAAGTTTGGAAGTGTGGCGGCAATTGGGGATTGAGTAAGCTGTCGCCGTAATTAAGTGTCACCGAAATCCGCCCGGAACTCGCCCCGGAATTATTGCTTTGGAAGGCTCTCCGGGACTATGTATTTTTGCGGATCCTCCTCGTATCGGATTTTCTCACTCAAGTAATAATCATCATCCTTAAGTACTAATTTGATAAAATTGAAGAAGTGATTGGCGTAAAAATAGGTTAGAAATGATATAAACAATGTAACAAACACAATTACCCATGCTATAAATTCAGTTTCTACGTCAAATATTAAATCGATCCCACATCTCCAGAGTATCTATTTGCAGACGTAACTGCGTTTCCATTTGAAGTCAAAATTACGATATCACTAGGATCGTGCGGATAGGAAAAAGTCCGATTGCTCCATACATACGCAGTTAAGCTCTGAGCAGCTTCAAGCGAGCCAAAATTAATATTGTGAGAAGCGTTGTCATAGAATGACCTCGACGCAGTTTTGCCGCCACCTCGCAGAACTACTGCATGAAAATGGTATGGGCTAGAGCTTTCAAGATTTACATCGTCAACGCTAAAGATGACGCTATCAATCTTTGATGCGCTTCTATTCTTTATGTGAGACTCGTGCAAAGGAAAGTTCTCTTGGATCAGAAATTTCACCTATGGCTTCATCATCTTGCTTGGAATAGTGCGGTCCGCCTTCACGGGCATAGAAAGGATACCAAGGCCCGATGTCGACCTTTGCTGTAATTGGAGCGCGTCCGAAAAATCCGGCAATCTCATTCTGATATATCACGGCCAGTGAGGCGGAGAAGAGTCCAAGAATTGCCGCCAGAAGGAGATTTGCAATCCGCCCCATACCAACATGCTCGCTTTATCGAGGGGATTGATTCTAGCGCCCCCTCACTCCGCCGCCTGCGTCCCGCCAAACATGTCCGGCTCCGCCCCGGCATCCACCTCGGCGCCGTCATTCGCCCCTTCGCCGTTCTTGGCCTTGCGCCGCGCGTCGAAGCTCGACCAGACGTCGTTCCAGTTGCCCTTGGTCGCGCCCTTGGAATACTCGGTCGCCCGCGTCTCGAAGAAGTTGGCGTGTTCGACGCCGTTGAGCAGCGGCGCCAGCCACGGCAGCGGGTGGTCTTCGATCATGTAGATCGGCTGGAAGCCCAATTGGCCGAGCCGCCAGTCGGCGATGTAGCGGATGTAGCGCTTGATCTCCTTGGGGCTCATCCCCGGGACCGGGCCCTGCTCGAAGGCGAGGTCGATGAACGCGTCTTCGAGCCGCACGGTCTTCTGGCAGCAGTCGATGATGTCTTCCTTGACCGCCTTGGTCAGGCAGCCGCGCTCCTGCACGAAGGCGTGGAACAGCCGGGTGATGCCTTCGCAGTGGAGGCTTTCGTCGCGCACCGACCAGGTGACGATCTGGCCCATCCCCTTCATCTTGTTGAAGCGCGGGAAGTTCATCAGCATCGCGAAGCTGGCGAACAGCTGCAGCCCCTCGGTGAAGCCGCCGAACATGGCGAGGGTGCGGGCGATGTCCTCGTCCGTATCGACCCCGAACTGCGCGAGGTAATCGTGCTTGGCGCGCATTTCCTCATATTCGAGGAACATCCCGTATTCGCTTTCGGGCATGCCGATGGTGTCGAGCAGGTGCGAATAGGCGGCGATGTGGATCGTCTCCATGTTGGAGAACGCCGACAACATCATCTTGACCTCGGTCGGCTTGAACACCCGCCCGTAATGCTCGTGATAACAGTTCTGGACCTCGATATCGGCCTGGGTGAAGAACCGGAAAATCTGGGTCAGCAGGTTGCGCTCATGATCGGAGATCTTCTGCGCCCAATCGCGGCAGTCCTCGCCCAGCGGCACTTCCTCGGGCATCCAGTGGACCTGCTGCTGGCGCTTCCACATGTCATAGGCCCAGGGATATTCGAACGGCTTGTAGGTCTTGCGGGCTTCTAGCAGGGGCATGGGAACGACTCCGGAGTACGAACGATCAGCATAGCGCATTCCCCCGCGCGGCGCGAACCGGTGGGGGCGGTGAATCGGGGGATAGGGCGGGGGCGCGGCGTCATCCGGCGAGCGCCAGCGACAGGCCGAACGCGGAGAGCGCCAGGCCAAGGCCGAGCAGCATCATGCCGACAATGCGGCGGGCATAGACCGCGCTCTCGCTGGGTGCCGGGCGCGAGAACACAAACGCTCCGCCGCCGATCAGCGCCAGCCCGAAGCCGAGCATGGTGGCCTGGTTCTGCGTCATCGTGCTATTGCCCGAGCCGGCGTGCTTCGGTGACCGGCAGCCCGGCCTCGGTCGGCACATAGATCAGGTTCGCCTTGGTTTCCTCAAGCGCCTGGATCTGCAGATAGCGCAGGTAGCCTTCGGGGCCGCCGAGCGAATCCTGGAGGATCCGGTTGGCCTTGGCTGCGCCTTCGGCGCGGATCACCTCGGCCTCGGCGAGGCTGATCGAGCTTTCCTTCTTGGCCCGCGCCTCAAGGATCGCGACCTGGCGCGAGCTTTGTGCCTCGGCCAGCCGCGCCTCGCCCGCCAGCCGTTGCTGATAGACCCGGTACTGCGGCCAGCCGAGCAGCAGCGCGGCGAGCAGGACGAGCCCGATCCCGCCGGTTACTGCAGTGCAGCCGGTACCGGCAGAGAGTGAATCGCGAAATGCCATGGCAGGCCTCCTGGTCGGCTTCACCGCCACCTTACTGGCAGCTCAAGCACTCATCATAGTCGGTGGTCGGCAGCTCGTACTTGGCCGGCTCGGCGGTGTTGTCGGCCTCGACCCCGCCAGCGAACCCGGCGCGCTGCACCGACTTCGAGCGCAGGTAATAGAGCGACTTGATCCCGCGCTCCCAGGCCTGGAAGTGGAGCATGGCCAGGTCCCACTTGTCGACATCGGCGGGGATGTAAAGGTTCAAGCTTTGCGCCTGGTCGATGTAGGGGGTGCGATCGGCGGCGAATTCGAGCAGCCAGCGCTGGTCGATCTCGAAGCTGGTCTTGAACACGTCCTTTTCCTCCGGGCTGAGGAAATCGAGGTGCTGGATCGAGCCGCCGCGCTCAAGGATCGAATTCCACACATTGGTCGAATCCTTGGCCTTGGCTTGCAGCAGCGCCTCAAGGTAGGGGTTCTTGACCACGAAGCTGCCCGACAGCGTCTTGTGGGTATAGATGTTGGCCGGGATCGGCTCGATGCAGGCGCTGGTGCCGCCGCAGATGATGCTGATCGAGGCGGTCGGCGCGATCGCCATCTTGCAGCTGAAGCGCTGCATCACCCCCATGTCGGCAGCATCGGGACAGGCGCCGCGTTCCTGCGCCAGCATCAGGCTGGCCTCATCGGCCTTGGCCGCGATCTGCTTGAACATCTTGAGGTTCCAGGCCTTGGCCATGGCGCTTTCAAAACCGATGCTCTTCTTCTGCAGGAACGAGTGGAAGCCCATCACCCCCATGCCGACCGAACGTTCGCGCATCGCCGAATACTTGGCGCGGGCCATCTCGCTGGGGGCGCGGTCGATGTAGTCCTGCAGGACATTGTCGAGGAAGCGCAGCACGTCTTCGACGAAGCGTTCCTCCTGGTGCCACTCGTCCCAGGTCTCGAGGTTGAGGCTGGAGAGGCAGCACACCGCGGTGCGATCGTTGCCGAGGTGGTCGCGGCCGGTGGGGAGCGTAATTTCCGAGCACAGGTTCGAGGTCGAGACCTTGAGCCCAAGGTCGCGGTGATGCTGCGGCATCATCCGGTTCACCGTGTCGGAGAAGACGATATAGGGCTCCCCGGTGGCGAGCCGGGTTTCGACCAGCTTCTGGAACAGCGCCCGGGCATCGACAGTGCTGCGCACCGACTGGTCCTTGGGGCTGCGCAGCGCAAATTCGCTGCCGCTGCGGACGCATTCCATGAATTCGTCGCTGACCAGCACGCCGTGGTGGAGGTTCAAGGCCTTGCGGTTGAAATCGCCCGAGGGTTTGCGGATCTCGAGGAATTCCTCGATCTCGGGGTGCGAGATATCGAGGTAGCAGGCGGCCGAACCGCGGCGCAGGCTGCCTTGCGCAGATCGCGAGCGTCAGGCTGTCCATCACCCGCACGAACGGGATGATCCCGCTGGTCTTGCCGTTGAGCCCGACCGGCTCGCCGATCCCGCGGACATTGCCCCAATAGGTGCCGATCCCGCCGCCGCGGCTGGCGAGCCAGACGTTCTCGTTCCAGGTCCCGACAATCCCTTCGAGGCTGTCATCGACCGAGTTGAGATAGCAGCTGATCGGCAACCCGCGGTTGGTGCCGCCGTTCGAGAGCACCGGGGTGGCCGGCATGAACCACAGCCGGCTGATGTAGTCGTAAAGCCGCTGGGCGTGGCCCTCATCGTCGGCATAGGCCGCAGCGACGCGGGCGAACAGGTCCTGATAGCGCTCACCGGGGAGCAGATAACGATCGTCGAGCGTTTCCTTGCCGAAATCGGTCAGCAGCACGTCGCGGGCGTGGTCGGTCTCGATCTCGAAGCGGCGATCGTGGATCGATTTCGAATCGTCCGGTGCGGTCGCCGCGGCCTTGATCGCGCCCGCCAGCGCTTCCGCGCCAAGCTGCGCAACCAGCGCGTCCGATCCGGCGTCGCTCTTGTCGGTCATGCTCACCGCGGGGGCTGCCTCCTTGTGCTTTGCCTGTCGGGCCGGAGCCTCGCTTGCTGCCGTGCTTTCAACCAGTGCTGCCTCAACCTCGGCCATTGTTGGCTCGTCTCCGTTCCTGAAATCCACGTATTGCCCCCATAATCCAAACCAGCTGTGCGACCTGGCCTTCAACACTTGTGTTTCCGACTCGGCGGGCACTGCCCAGCCTAACCGATTCGAGAGAACAAAACGAGAAAAACTTATCCCGTTTTCATCCCCGGACCTGCCACCAGCGAGGCTTTCTCCAGACCAGACTCGATCCTTCCGGCGCGAACCGCGCGGTTGCGGACGAATCTAGGTCTAGAGGTCCCCCCATGTGCCGGACCACTAGCCATAGTGCCTTTTCTGGAATCGCGCGCAAGAGAATAAATTGCCAGTTAACCACAGGACCTCGCTGCCAGGCGCCGCTTTTGACCTTTCGCAATGCAGCGACGCGCGGGATTTCGGCCACTCGCACGGTGCGCAAGAGTCAAAGTGATTCTGTGAAAAAATTTATGTCCGGGGACAGCGCCCCAGAGGCGTTGACACGGATAGAATCGGAACCGGCAATGTTGTTGCGCGAAGCCCCCCGGATCGGCAATTGCCTGAGGGTGCTTGATCGCCGTAACACAGCGCCTAAATTGATTCGCACCACCAAGGGAGGCCCAGCCCATGTTCAACCTTATCGGCGCGCTGTTCAGCGGCCTGCTCGTGGGCGCGCTCGCCCGCTTCTTTTATCCCGGCGCGGTCGACATGAGCTGGACCATGACCATGCTGCTCGGCGTTGGCGGAGCCTTGCTGGTTGGCACCCTGACCAGCCTGACCAATCGCAATGGCCTGCGCGAAGGCTTCAACCGCGCGGGGTGCCTGGGCTCGGTGATCGGGGCGATGGCGCTGATCTGGCTCGGACGTTATTACGGCTGGGGGATCTAACTCCTCCGCGCGTGGCCGGCGATCTGATCGGCCAGCTCGTCGACCAGCTCGAGCGGCAGATCGTGGCCCATGCCCGCGATCTCGTGGAGCCGCGCGCCGGGGATATGCGCGGCGGTGTCGCGCCCGCCTTCGATCGGGATCAGCGGATCGTCGGTCCCGTGGATCACCAGCGTCGGCGCCTTGACCCGGCGCAGCCGCGCGCGGCGATCGCCATCGGCGATGATCGCCAGGAATTGGCGCACCACCCCTTCGGGATAGAAGCTGCGCTGATACGATTCGGTAAAGCGTTTGCGCAGGCGTTCCTCGGGGGCGGGCCAGGCCGGACTGCCGATCGCGCGGGCAACCCGGATCCCGCGGGCGATGTTCTGCTCGAGCGTGGCATTGGGCGAGGGCCGGTCAAGCATCGCCGCGGTCGCCTCGCGCCGCGCTGACGGCAGGCCGCGGTGGCCGGTGGTGGACATCACCGAGGTTAGGCTGGCGACCTGGTCGGGATATTCGATCGCCATCACTTGTGCGATCATCCCGCCCAGCGAAGCGCCGACCACATGCGCGCGATCAATCTTCAGCGCCCGCAGCAGCCCGGCGGCATCGCCCGCCATGTCGCTCAGGCGGTAAGGTGCGCGCGGGTTCAGTCCCAGCAGCTTCATCACCACCGCAAGGCGAAAATTGGGGATGCCGGCGTGGTCAAACTTTTCAGACAGCCCGACATCGCGGTTGTCATGGCGGATCACGTAGAAACCGCGGCTGACCAGTGCTTCGACGAATTCAGGCGGCCAGCCTATCAGCTGCATCCCCAGGCCCATGACCAGCAGGATCGGCGGATTGGCAGGGTCGCCATGGGTTTGGTATTCGATCTTGATTCCGTTGGCGGTAATCTGCGGCATGGTTGCTCCCAAGGGTGACCGGGGAGGCCCTTAGCGCCTGTCAGAGCTTACACAAGATCCTTCAATCGTCCTTGCCCGACCGCCAGCCGTATTCGCCGCGTTCGTGGATGATGTTGGCGCGCCCGACGATCAGGTCGTCGACCAGCCCGATCCGCCCCGTGTCCTTGTCCTTGTACGGCAGCGAGTGGAGCACGTAGCGCATGGCGTTGAGCCGGGCGCGCTTCTTGTCGTCGCTCTTGATCACGGTCCAGGGGCTGTCGGCAGTGTCGGTTGCAAAGAACATCGCTTCCTTGGCGCGGGTATAGTCGTCCCACTTGTCGAGGCTGGCGAGATCGACCGGCGAGAGCTTCCATTGCTTGAGCGGATGGACCTTGCGCTCCTTGAAGCGGCGGCGCTGTTCCTCACGGCTGACCGAGAACCAGAACTTGATGAGGTGAATGCCGCTGCGGACCAGGTTGCGCTCAAACTCGGGTGCCTGGCGCAGGAATTCCTTGTACTCCTCGTCGTCGCAGAACCCCATGACCCGCTCAACGCCCGCACGGTTGTACCACGAACGGTCGAACATCACGATCTCGCCTTTGGTCGGCAAGTGTTCGACATAGCGTTGGAAGTACCACTGCCCGCGTTCGACCTCGCTCGGCTTTTCGAGCGCGACGACGCGCGCGCCGCGAGGATTGAGGTGCTCCATGAAGCGCTTGATGGCGCCGCCCTTGCCAGCCGCGTCGCGCCCCTCGAAGAGGATCACCAGCCGCTGATCGTGCTCCCTGGCCCATTGCTGGAGCTTGAGCAGTTCGGTCTGGAGCACGAATTTCTCGCGCTCGTAGTCTCTGCGCAGCATCTTGTACTTGTAGGGATAGGCGCCGCGGCGCCAGTCCTCGGCCAGCTCGTCGCTGGTCCGGCGCGGGCGTCCGGCGGGCTTGGGCAGGCCGAGATAGTCGCGCATCCGCGCCGCATCGTCGGGTGAGGCGCCGGCGATGATTGCCGCGACGCCTTCGCTGGTCGCCCCGCCGGTGGCTTCGGCGATGGCATCGAGCGCGGCTTCCTCGGCCTCCTGCGCAGCCTCGCCGCGCTCGTCGGCCAGCGTCTGCTCGACAGCGGGCGCGACGCTGGCATCGTTGGCGGGGGCAACAGCGGGCGCTCGTTTGCCCGATGCAGTTGTGGCCATAGTCTGTCCTTCCTCTCGATCGCTTCCGGTCATTGCCGACAATGCTTTCCGAAGAGTTAGGGAAAATGGCGGAAATTCGCCGTTTTCCGACTCGGAAAGCTTGACAGGAGTGTCCTGCCCGGGCTGTCGCAAGTCAAACGGATAGATCGCACCGCCCGTTGCGCAGAATGCAACTCAGGGCACGAGAATGGTATCGCGCGCTTCGCCGAGCAGCTCCGGATAGTCGAGCGTGTAGTGCAGTCCGCGGCTTTCCTTGCGCTCCAGCGCCGAGCGGACGATCAGTTCGGCGCATTGCAGCAGATTGCGCAGTTCGATCAGGTCGGTCGAGACGCGGAAGTGGCCGTAGTAGTCCTCAACCTCATGGCTCAGCAGCTCAATCCGGTGTTTGGCGCGTTCGAGCCGCTTGGTGGTGCGGACGATCCCGACATAGTTCCACATGAAGCGGCGGATCTCGGTCCAGTTCTGCTTGATCACCACCTCTTCGTCGCTGTCGGTGACCCGGCTTTCGTCCCAGCCGCGCACCGCGGGCGGGGCCTCGAAGCTGTCCCAGCGCCGGATGATGTCCGCCGCCGCCGCTTCGCCGAAGACAAAGCATTCGAGCAGGCTGTTGGAGGCGAGGCGGTTGGCGCCGTGGAGGCCAGATTCGGTGCATTCGCCCGCGGCATAGAGCCCGGGCAGATCGGTGCGGCCGTTGAGGTCGATCATGATCCCGCCGCAGGTATAGTGCTGCGCGGGGACCACCGGGATCGGCCCCTTGGTCATGTCGATGCCCAGCGTCAGCAGTTTGTCATGGATCGTCGGGAAGTGCTCGCGGACGAACTCGGGCGGCTGATGGCTGATGTCGAGGTGGACGTAGTCAAGCCCGTCGCGCTTGATCTCGGCATCGTTGGCGCGGGCGACGATATCGCGCGGGGCAAGCTCGGCGCGCGCGTCGTAATCGGGCATGTAACGGTGGCCGGTGCGCGGGTTGAGCAAGTGCCCGCCTTCTCCCCTGACCGCCTCGGTGATCAGGAAGTTCTTGGTTTCCAGGTTATAGAGGCAGGTCGGGTGGAACTGCATCATTTCCATGTTGCCGACCCGCGCCCCGGCGCGCCAGGCCATCGCGATACCGTCGCCGCTGGCGCCGCGCGGGGCGGTGCTGAACTGATAGACCCGGCCCGCGCCGCCGCTCGCCAGCACGGTCGCGCGGGCGGTGTGCGCCTCAACCTTGCCGGTGGCTTCGTTCAGCGCATAGACCCCCCAGACCCGGCCCGAGCCCGAATAGCGCGCCTCGTGGCGTCCGGTGATCAGGTCGATGCAGGCGCGGCCCGGCAGCAGGGTGATGTTGGGATGGTCCATGCGCCGCCTTGAGCAGCGCATCGCTCACCGCCCGCCCGGTGGCATCGGCGACGTGGACGATCCGGCGGTGCGAATGCCCGCCCTCGCGGGTGAGGTGCAGGTGCTCGCCTTCGGTGTTGAACGGCACGCCCAGTTGGACCAGCCGGTCGATCGCATGCGGCGCGCGTTCGATCACGAATTCGACCGTTTCCAGCCGGTTGAGCCCGGCGCCGGCGACCATGGTGTCGCGGATATGGTCCTCGAAGGTGTCACCGGCATCGAGCACTGCGGCGATACCGCCCTGCGCCCAGGCGGTCGAGCCGCCATCGGGGGCGCCCTTGGCCAGGACCAGCACCTTGCAGGTGTCCGCCAGCGCCAGCGCCGCGGTCAGTCCCGCCGCGCCTGAGCCAACAATGATGACGTCGTGACTGCCGGGGGCGGGGGAAGGTGACAGAGCCATGGCGGCTTCTTGGCGGCGCCGCGGCGTGTCGGCAAGCCGCAATATTTGCGGGATAATTCATGGCGTCCTTGCCAAGCGCACGCGCTGACGCCCATGGCAGCCGCACAAAACCAGAAAGCCGGGTCAAGAATGTTGGGTCAAAGAGTTCCGTTGTGCTGGTTCAACCGGCACCATCCGGACCGCGAGGACGTGGAGTGGGACGGCTACGACTACGTCGGCACCTGCCGCCACTGCACCACCGCAATCCGCCGCCGCGAAAAGCGCCGCTGGGAGCGCGATTGGAAAAAGGAGGAGGTTTAGGCCTCTGCCCGGGCGCTGGTCAGATTGACGAACACATCTTCCAGGTCCGCCTCGCGGGTGGTGACGTCGATAATCTTCAGCCCCTGGCCCTGAACCAGCGCCAGCACTTCGCCGGCGTTGGTGCGGTCCTTGTCGTAAGTGATTTCCAGAGTGTTATCGCCGGTCTTTTCGCATTTGAGGAAAGCGGGATGGACCGGACATTCGGCGGCGTCGTTCTCCAGCGTCACCACCACCACCTTCTCGCGCGCCATTTCGACCAGTTCGCGGGTCGGCTTGTTGGCGATCAGCTTGCCGTGGTTGATAATCGCGATCCGCTCGCACAGCTGCTCGGCTTCCTCGAGGTAATGAGTGGTGAGGACCACGGTGACTCCGCCAGCGTTGAGCTCGCCGACCAGATCCCACAGCTGACGGCGCAGTTCGACATCGACCCCGGCGGTCGGCTCGTCGAGCACGATCACCGGGGGCGCATGGACCAGCGCCTTGGCGATCAGCAGGCGGCGCTTCATGCCCCCTGAAAGCGTGCGCGAATAGGCGTCGTGCTTGTCGGCGAGGTGGACCTCGCCGAGCAATTCCATGCTCCGCCGCGCCGCCTTGGGCACGCCATAAAGCCCGGCCTGGTTCTCCAGCACTTCGAACGGCGTGAAAAACGGATCGAACACCACTTCCTGGGGGACGATGCCGATCGAGCGTTTGGCGTTGCGGCTGTCGGCATCGATGTCGAAACCCCAGATCTCTGCCGATCCCGCGGTCTTCATCACCAGCCCCGCCAGGATGTTGATCAGGGTCGATTTGCCCGCGCCGTTGGGGCCCAGCAGTCCGAAGATCTGCCCCTGCGGTACGTCGAAACTGACGCCGTCGAGCGCCAGCTTGGCCGGAGCATTGCCGGCGGGGGCATAGCGCTTGGAAAGGTCTTTGATGCGGATTGCGGCGGGGGTGTCCATGGGCCAGCGCTTTGCGGCAGCGAATGCGCTTCGTAAAGGCTGGAATTCGCCGCGCGGCGTTGCTAACGCATCCGCCATGAGCAGCCAGCCCGAAACCGTCACTGTCACCGCCTCCCGCGTCTCGTGCGACGGTTCCACCGACATCCCCGGCGGCGCCGCGCTGGGCCATCCACGGGTGTGGTTGGAGATTGACGAGAAGGGCTATGCCGATTGCGGCTATTGTGACCGGCGGTTTGTGCTGAAGGGCGGCCCGGCGGATCAGGCTACGGCCTAGCCTTTAGCAGTGAAGCCCCTATATCGGCCCTATGACCGCACTCGATCCCCGTTCGCTCCTCTACCGCCAGCTTGATCCCAAGGAAGCCCAGGCGATCACCGCCGCTGCCTTGGCCAAGTGCGACGACGGCGAACTCTATCTGCAGTTTACTGCTGCCGAGACCTTTGCCTTCGACGACGGACGCCTGAAAACCGCGGACTATTCGCGCGATTCCGGGTTCGGCCTGCGCGGGGTTTCGGGCGAGATGACCGGGTTTGCCCATGCCAACGAGATCAGCGGCGAGGCGATCCGCCGCGCTGGCGAGACGCTGCAGCTGCTCGATCCGGCCAAGGGCAAACCTTCACCCCCGCCGCGCGCCAGCAACCGGCACTTGTACACCGAAGCATCGCCACTCGATGCGATCCCGTTTGCGGAGAAGGTCAAGCTGCTTGAGAGCATCGACGCCGCGGCCCGGGCACGCGATCCGCGGGTGGCGCAGGTCACCGCCAGCCTCGCCGCCTCGTGGTCGGTGATCGAGATCGTCCGCGCCGACGGGTTCGTCGCCCACGATGTCCGGCCGATGGTCCGGCTCAACGTCTCGATCGTTGCCGAACGCGATGGCCGGCGCGAGGTGGGCAGCTTCGGGATTGGCGGGCGGCGGCTCTATGACGATCTGTTCCTGCCCGAAACCTGGAACCGTGCGATCGATGTCGCGCTGGCGCAGGCGCTGACCAATCTCGACAGCGTTGCAGCGCCTGCTGGCGAGTTCACCGTGCTGCTCGGCTCCGGCTGGCCCGGGGTGTTGCTCCATGAGGCAGTTGGCCATGGGCTTGAAGGCGATTTCAACCGCAAGGGCACCAGTGCCTTCTCGGGCCGGATCGGTGAGCGGGTCGGCGCGCCTGGGGTGACCGTGGTCGATGACGGGACCATGCTGGGGGTCAATGGCCAGGGCCGGCGCGGCTCGCTGTCGATCGACGATGAGGGCACCCCCACCCAGGAAAACGTGCTGATCGAGGACGGCATCCTCAAGGGCTACATGCAGGACCGGCTCAACGCCCGGCTGATGGGAGTGGAGGCTACTGGAAATGGCCGCCGCGAGAGCTATGCCCACGCGCCGATGCCGCGGATGACCAACACCTTCATGCGCGCCGGGAATGATGAGCCGGCCGAGTTGCTCAGCCGGATCAAGAACGGGATCTTCGCCAAAAGCTTCGGCGGCGGGCAGGTCGATATTGTTTCGGGCAAGTTCGTGTTCTCGTGCACCGAGGCCTACAAGGTCGAGAACGGCAAGCTGGGCTCGCCGATCAAGGGCGCAACGCTGATCGGTGACGGGCCGACCGTGCTGACCAAGGTTTCGGGCATCGGCAACGATATGGCGCTTGATGAAGGCGTCGGGATCTGCGGCAAGGGGGGGCAGAGCGTGCCTGCCGGGGTTGGGCAGCCCAGCCTGCTGGTCACCGGATTAACTGTCGGCGGCACCGGATAGTTTTCAGGCGCCGTTCAGATTGAGGTGATAACGTCGCATGATCAAGACTCAGGAGACAGGCCCATGCGCAAGTTCGCAATCGCTCTAGCCACTGCAACCGCGCTGCTCGCGGTTCCGACTGCGTTGACGGCCAAGCCCAAGCTCACTGGCGAGGAACAGCTCGCCAAGATCATCGGTGACCGGGTTCCCGGCGAACCGGTCAGCTGCATTTCGCACTCCCAGACCCGCGACATGACTGTGATCAACAACACCGCGCTGGTCTATCGCAATGGCGGAACGATCTATGTCAACCGCCCGAACAACCCCGAAGATCTCGACGATGACGATATTCTCGTGACCAAGATTCACGGTAGCCAGTTTTGCGATCTCGACATCGTCCAGACCTATGACCGTTCGGGTCGCTTCTGGAACGGCTTTGTCGATCTTGGCGAATTCGTTCCCTATCGCCGCGTCAAGACGGTCGCCCAGGCCGACTGAACCCTCTCTTCGCCGAACAGCGAGAGCGCCGCCCGGATTCGCTTCCGGGCGGCGTTGATTTTTTGTGCGACGAGCGCTGACTTGACTCTTTGGCTGGATGATTCAGGGTATCTAGCCGGAACGCGGTTCCGTGCGCGGCCGCAGGGAGAAAGTCATGGCCACTACCGCACCGCTCGATCGTGCCGCCGCACCAATGGCGCCGATCGATGTCAGCCGGCCCGAGCTTTATGCCGAGGACCGCTGGCAGGAATCCTTCCGCACCCTGCGCGCCCAGGCGCCGATCCAGTTCGTGCCGGAATCGCCGTTTGGCCCCTATTGGTCGGTCAGCACTTACAAGCCGATCGTATTCATCGAAGCGCAGCCCAAGATCTTTTCCTCAAGTTGGGAATATGGCGGGATCAACATCGCCGGTAGCGTTGGCGCGCCGGTGGAAAACGAACACCGCACGCCGAGTTTCATCTCCATGGACCCGCCCCAGCACACCGCCCAGCGCCGGACCATCGCGCCCTCGTTCGGCCCCAGCGAGGTTGCCGCGATGAAGGCGGAGATTCAGACGCGGACCGCCGAAGTGCTCGATGCGTTGCCGATCGGCGAGGCCTTCGATTGGGTCGAGCGGGTTTCGATCGAACTAACCACCGGCATGCTCGCACGGCTGTTCGACTTCCCCTGGGAAGAGCGCCACAAGCTGACCTACTGGTCCGACATGGGCGGCGATGTCGAGTTGAGGACTTCGCCCGAAGGCCGAGCCCGCCGCAATGCTGCACTGGGCGAAATGGCCGCCGCGTTCGGGGTCTTATGGCAGCAGAAAGCCGCCAGTCCGGGCAGGGATCTGATCTCGGTGATGCTCGGTTCCGAGGCGATGAGCCACATGAGTCCTGCGGAATTTACCGGCAACGTGATCCTGCTGATCGTCGGCGGCAACGACACCACCCGCAATTCGATGTCGGGCTATGCCTATGGGCTGGCACAATTTCCGGGGGAGCGCGCCAGGCTGGAAGCCCACCCCGAGTTGATCCCCACCGCGGTGCAGGAACTGATCCGCTGGCAGACCCCGCTGGCGCATATGCGCCGCACGGTCGAGGTCGACACCGAACTGGATGGCCACGCGATGAAGAAGGGCGACAAGGTGCTGATGTGGTACATCTCCGCCAACCGCGACGAGAGCGTGTTCACAGACGCCGACCGGATCATCGTCGACCGCGAAAATGCCCGCCGCCACCTTTCGTTCGGCTATGGCATCCATCGCTGCGTCGGGGCGCGGGTAGCGGAATTGCAATTGGTCACCCTGCTCGAGGAAATGGCCAAGCGCCGCCTGCGGGTGAACGTGCTGGCCGAGCCGGAGCGGGTGCCCGCCTGCTTCGTCCACGGCTACACGGCGATGCAGGTCGAACTCTCGCGCTATTGATGAAGACCGGCGACCGGATTGTCGAGCAAGCGCTGCAGCTGTTCAACGAACCGGGCTATGGCGCGGTCACAACCGCTGCGCTGGCCGCCTAGACTTCGATCTGTTTGATCGGTGGCACCACCAGCAGCCACCACACCCCGCCTAGTGCCGCCACTGCAGCGGCTGAGGCGAAGGCCCAGCCGTACCCGCCGAGGTAGTCGATAATCAGTCCGGTAGCGATCGGGCCGACGATCCCTGACACGTTACCCAGCGCGTTCTGCAGCCCGATCCACCCGCCCGCCGCCTTGGGTCCGGAGAAGATCTGGCCGATGGCGAACAGGTTGGTCCCAATCTGGCTCGCTCCGAGCCCGGCCAGCACGAGCCATAATCCCAGCACCAGCGGGGTTGGCGCGAAGTAGGCACCGGCGATTGCCGCCGTCGTTGCGGCGTGGCCTGCCACCATCAGCAACCGCCGCAGCCGCCCTTCGTCGGCGCCGCGCGCCACGCGCCGGTCGGACCAGTGACCGATCGCCAGCGCGGCGATCCCCTGCACGGTAAATCCGGCGGTGGTCACCAGCGTCATCTCGGCGATCGAATAGCCGCGCGTGGTTACCAGCCATAGCGGCAGCCAGGTCAGCAAGAAATAGAACCCATAGTTAGACATGAAGTGCGCCGCGCCCATCAGCCACAGCGCCGGAATCCGCGCCAGCTTGCCCAGCGCGACTGGCGCCACTGTCGGACTGGCAAGCGTCGCCGAACGCAGCGGTGCGCTCGCCAGTTGCCAGGGCAGCAGCCACAGCAGCGTCACCGCGCCGAAAATCCAGAACATTGGCCGCCACCCGCCAAGCACCAGGATCGCCCCGCCGGCCAGCGCCCCCACTGCCGGACCGAAAGCAATTGCCGCAGCGACTGCCGCATTGGCAATCCCCCGGCGTTCCGGGGGCAGTTCGGCGGCGAAGATTTTCGAGCTGCCGGGAAAGGCGATGGCCTCGCCGATCCCCAACCCGATCCGCAGCATCGCCAGCGCGGCGAACCCGCCGACAAAGCCGGTCAACGCGGTGCACAGCGCCCACAGTGCCAGCCCCAGCGCGAATACCCGGTAAACGCAGAACCTGTCGCACAGCCAGCCCATCACCAGGCACAGCGGCGCATAGGCCCAGAAGAATGCCGAAACCGCAGTGCCGAAGGCGGTGGCCGAGAGGTTCAGGTCAGCCTTCATCAGCGGCGCCGCCACCCCGATCGCGCCGCGGTCGACGTAGTTGAGCAGCACCGACAGCGCCAGCAGCGCCACAATCCATCCCAGCCGCGCGTTCGAAGCGCGCGCAGGTACTGCAGCCGTTGCCATTGTTCTTCCCCCAGCCTGTTGCTGTCCGACACCTAACATGTCGCGCAGACATTGCCAGCGGGGTTGCCGGGGCGGCTTGCTATTGCCTTGGGCGGGGCTAACCTTGGCGCTCCTGACTTGAGGATATTGCCGCTTGATCACCCCGCAAAACCCGAACGCTGCGGACAGCACACCGCGCCGCGTCATGCGCTTGCTGCTGGCTCCGTTCTACTTCTTGGCGGGGGTCGCGCATCTGGTCTCGCCCGCGCCGTTCCTGGCGATCACGCCGCCGTGGGTGCCGTGGCCCGAACCGGTGGTGGCGCTGACCGGCATTGCCGAGCTGGCTGGCGCGGTCGGCTTGGTGCAGCCGTGGTCGCCGTGGTTGCGGCAAGCGGCAGGCTGGGGTCTGGCCTGCTATGCGCTGGCGGTCTGGCCCGCCAATTATCAGCACTTTCTGCTCGATCAGGCGCGCGGCGATGGCGGACTGGGACTGGGCTATCATGTCCCGCGGCTGGCTTTCCAGCCGGTGCTGATCTGGGCGGCGCTGTGGTCTGCCACCGCGATCGACTGGCCGTTTGCCAAGCGCCGATAAGGCACCTTGCCATCGCTGCTTGCGGGCTTATCGCTGATCGTCAAACAACCGGGAATCGACCAACATGACCAACCCGCAAGTTCCGCTCGCTTCGCCGTTCGGCTATCGTTCCACCGCGCTGGAAGTGATCGCAGGGGTCGACCTTTCGGGCAAGACCGCGCTGGTCACCGGCGGCTATTCGGGGCTCGGGACCGAAACCGTGCGGGCGCTGGCGGCGGCGGGGGCGCGGGTGCTGGTTGCGGCGCGGCGCCCGGACAAGGCGGCGGAAGATCTCGCCGATGTCAAAGGGGCGATCGAGATCGTCCCGCTCGATCTGTCCGACCCCGCCTCGATCGATGCCTGCGCGGCTGACCTCGCGGCGCGAACCGACCGGCTCCATATCGTGATCAACAACGCGGCGATCATGGCCAATCCGCTGACCCGTGATTCGCGCGGCTATGAAAGCCAGTTTGCCACCAATCACCTTGGCCATTTCCAGCTGATCGCGCGGCTATGGCCGCTGCTCAAGGCGGCGGGCGGCGCCCGGGTGGTTTCGGTATCTTCGATCGGGCATCGCCTGGGTGAGCCTTCGATCGAGGATCCGAATTTCGAACACCGCGACTATGACAAGTGGCTGGCCTATGGTCAGGCCAAGTCGGCCAATGCGCTGTTTGCGCTGCACCTTGACCAGCTGGGCGCGGCCCACGGGGTGCGCACCTTTGCGGTCCATCCCGGCGGCATTGCCACCCCGTTGCAGCGCCATCTGACGATGGACGAACAGAAAGCAATGGGCTGGTACGACGAGGCCGGTAAGGTCCACGAGGCGTTCAAATCAACCGCCGAGGGCGCCGCGACCAGCGTCTGGTGCGCAACCTCACCGCTGCTCGATGGTCTGGGCGGGGTCTATTGCGAGAACTGCAATGTCGGCGCGATGGCCGATGAGAACACTCCACGCGGCGCCGGGGTTTTCCCGCACATCCGCGATCGGGCGCTGGCCGAAGCCTTGTGGGCCAAGTCCGAAGCGCTGACCAGGGTCGCCTTCCGGCCATGACCGATCAGCCGATCCTGATCCTCACCACCGGCGGCACGATCGACAAGGCCTATTTCGATGCGCTGAGCGAGTACCAGATCGTCGACAGCGGCATCCCCGCGCTGCTCAAGGAAGCGCGGGTGGCCAGGGAATTCCGGGTGGTCGAACTGATGCGCAAGGACAGCCTTGAACTGACCGCCGAGGACCGGGGTCTGATCGCCAGCACCGCGCGCGAGGCGCCCGAAACCCACATCGTTGTCACCCACGGCACCGACACCATGACCGAAACCGCGAAAGTGCTGGCCGCCGATGTCCCCGGCAAGACGATCGTCCTGACCGGCGCGCTGACCCCGGCGCGGTTCGCCGAAACCGACGCCCCGTTCAACCTCGGCATGGCCTTCGCCGCCGCGCAGATTGCCCTCCCGGGGGTGTGGATCGCGATGAGCGGGCAGGTGTTCGATGGCTGCAAGGTCAGAAAGGATCGGGAGGCAGGGCGGTTTGTGGCGGTGGAGTAGTCGGATCGCAGCGGTTGCGCTGCGACGCAGTGCAAGGCAAGCCCGCATCCGACCGCGGCCGGGCCGCCGGCAAGGGTTGAACTCGGCAGGACAAAAAGCGGCATGGTTTCAAGCATCCTGAGGCGCCTCAAGCGGCGCTTGCGCCAGCTTTCAAAGCGCCCGGCGCGATATCGCTATAACGGGTTCTTCATTGAGCTGCCGGCAGATCATCGCTTGCCCGAATACCGCCGCGCTTTCGCCAACTACGACCGGTTTTTGCCGCACCTGGCCAGTTACGTCGATCGCTCGGGGACGATTGTCGATATCGGCGCCAATGTTGGCGACACGCTGGCCGGGATGATCGAACGCAACCCTGCCCCAGCCTATATCTGCATCGAACCCGACGAGCTGTTCCACCGCTACCTGGTGAGCAACGCCGCGCGGATCAGGAATGCGCTCAGCGGAGCACGGATCCGGATCGTCCAGGCGCTGGTCGGCAAGTCGATCTCGAACGTCCGTCTTGATGGCTCAGGCGGCACCAAGCACGCCGTCGCCGATGGCACCGGAACCATCCGCTCGAGCCCGCTCGACGAACTGATCGCGGATGCCGCGGAGCTGACCATCCGCATCCTCAAGAGCGATGTCGATGGCTACGATTACGACGTCCTCAATGCGTCACTCGCGGTCATCAACGCGCACGCGCCGATGCTGTTTTTTGAATGCTATACCCCCTACGAGCATCAGAAAGAGGGCTTTTCGCAGACGTTTCGATCGCTCGAGGCGATCGGTTATCGCGACTGGTGTCTGTTCGATAACTTTGGCGAACTGATCCTCAGAACTGGCGATCTGGCAGTGATCGACCAGTTGCTCGAATATGTCTGGACACAGAATTGCGGATCGGCCGCGCGAACGATCCACTATTACGACATTCTCGCGGTGCAGGCGAAAGACTCGGCGCTGATCGATACGGTGCTTGCGGAGTATTGCGCACCGGGCGGCGGGTGAGGCGCGCGCCGCACTGCGGCTGCGAAGCGGGGAGACAGACGGCGCAGTTAAGCTGCGCTTGAGGCGGGCAGCGATGCACGCATAGCGAAAAAGCTGGCGCACCCCGCTTCGATCTATAGGCTGGCGGGAACGCTGCCGGGACTGCGGGAATTACAAATGACGGATCTGCACAGTTCCTATGCCGCGGCCGGTTACGGCGGCGAACTTGGCTTTGGCAAGCGGCCTGCGGTCATTCTGGTCGATGTAGCGCGGGCCTATATCGAGCCCGACGCGCCGCTTTATGTTGGCAGCGAGGCTGCCTTCATGGCGATGATCGAACTGACCCGGATGGCCCGCGCGGCAAAGATTCCTGTCATTTTCACCCGGGTTGAATTCATGCGCGGCGGCGCGGATGGTGGCCTGTTCTACAAAAAGGCGGGTCCGCTCAAGCTGTTCCAGAAAGGCGAGCCGCTTGGCGATTTCGATGACCGGTTGCGCCCCCAGCCGCAGGATGTTGTCGTCACCAAACAGTATGCCAGCGCCTTTTTCGGAACTTCGCTGGCCTCGACCTTGAATGCCCTGGAGATCGACACTTGCCTGCTGGGGGGCTTTTCAACCTCTGGCTGTGTCCGGGCGACCACGCTCGACGCCTTGCAGAACGGCTTTCGCCCGATCGTGGTAACCGACGCCTGTGGCGATCGCGATCCGCAGGTGCAAGCGGCCAACCTGTTCGATCTGGGTCAGAAATACGCGGATCTGAAAACCCTGAAAGAGATCGCCGGCTATCTGGCGGGACTGGCATAAGGGCCGAAATCCCCGATGGCAGTGGCGGTTTGATCCTACTCCGCCGCGACCGTGCAGATGAAGCTAAGCTTGTTGCCATCAAGGTCGCGGACATAGGCGCCGTAGAAGTCCGGCCCGTACATCGGCCGCGGCCCGGGATCGCCTTCGTTGCTGCCGCCGTGAGCCAGCGCCGCGGCATGCGCGGCATTGACTTCGGCCGGATCGGCGCAACGAAACCCCGGCATCGAGCCGTTGGCAGGCACCGCCGGTTCCTTGTTATAGGGCCCGGCCACCCAGGCCCGGGTGTCGTTACGGAAGCGGTAGCAGAAGGTGAACGGCGGATAGTCAGCCTCCAGCTCGCCGCCGAAAACAGGAAACACAGCATCATAGAACCCGCGCGCGCGGGCCAGGTCGTTGGTTCCGATCATGATGTAATCGACTGACATGGGGCTCTCCTGCGAGTTCGGCTATTTCCAGAACATGATGGGAACAATGGTGCTTGTCAATCAGCTCACTCCCATTCGATCGTCCCCGGCGGCTTGCTGGTATAGTCGTAAACCACCCGGTTGATCCCCTTGACCTCGTTGATGATCCGCGTCGCCACGCGGCTGAGGAAGGCGGCGTCGAAGGGGTAGATGTCGGCGGTCATGCCGTCGGTGCTGGTGACGGCGCGCAAGGCACAGACGTTGTCGTAAGTGCGGCCATCACCCATCACGCCGACCGTTTTCACCGGCAGCAGCACCGCGAAGGCCTGCCAGATCGCGTCGTACAAACCGGCGTTGCGGATTTCTTCGAGGTAGATCGCATCGGCCTTGCGCAGCACGTCGCAGCGTTCGCGGGTGACCTCGCCGGGGATGCGGATGGCGAGGCCGGGGCCGGGAAACGGATGGCGGCCGACGAACACCTCGGGCAGACCAAGCTCGCGGCCGAGCTCGCGGACCTCGTCCTTGAACAGCTCGCGCAAGGGCTCGACCAGCTGCATGTTCATCCGCTCGGGCAGCCCGCCGACGTTGTGGTGGCTCTTGATCGTCACCGACGGCCCGCCGGTGAACGACACGCTCTCGATCACGTCGGGATAGAGCGTGCCTTGCGCGAGGAACTCCGCCCCGCCGATCTGCTTGGCCTCGGCCTCGAACACGTCGATGAAGGTCTTGCCGATGAACTTGCGTTTGGCTTCGGGGTCGCTGATCCCTGCCAGCCCGCCAAGGAACAGCGTCGAGACGTCCTTGTGGATCAGCGGGATGTTGTAGTGGCCGCGAAACAGGCTGACGACCTGCTCGCTCTCGCCCATCCGCATCAGTCCGTGATCGACATAGACGCAGGTTAGCTGCTCGCCCACCGCCTCGTGGATCAGCACCGCGGCGACCGCGCTATCGACCCCGCCCGAAAGCCCGCAGATGACTTTGCCCGAACCCACCTGCTTGCGGATTTCCTCGATCTTGGTCTTGCGGAATTCGGCCATGGACCAGTCGCCGGCCAGGCCGCAGACGTGGCGGACGAAGTTCTTGAGCAGTCTGGCCCCGTCGGGAGTGTGGACCACCTCGGGGTGGAACTGCATCGCGTAGATCCGCTTTTCGTCGTTGGCGATCACCGCGAACGGCGCGCCGGCGCTGGCGGCGACCGGGCGGAAGCCGGGGGCGAGCGCGGTAACCTTGTCGCCGTGGCTCATCCACACCTGATGGGTCTCGCCCTCGGCCCAGAGCCCGTCGAACAGCGCGCAGCGATCGGAAATCTCGATAAAGGCGCGGCCGAATTCGCCCGCATCGCCCAGCAGCACCTCGCCGCCGAGCTGGTGCATCAGCGCCTGCTGGCCGTAGCAAATCCCCAGGATTGGCAAGCCGCTATCGAGGATTTCCTGTGGGATTCGCGGACCGTCCGCGTCTAGCACCGAGGCCGGCGAGCCGGAGAGGATGATCCCCTTGGGGGCCATTCGCGCGAAGGCGGCGGCGGCGTGGCTGAACGGGGCGATCTCCGAGTAAACCCCCGCCTCGCGCACCCGGCGGGCAATCAGCTGGGTTACCTGGCTGCCGAAATCGACGATGAGGATCGAGTCTGATGGCTGGATGGTCATGGTGGGCCGATAAGGTGGGCGAGGCGGTGAGGCAAGGTGGGGCTAGCCGGTTTCACACGAAGACACGAAGATGTTGCGCTGGCGGCGAAGCCGCATTCACAATCAGGCGGTCGTACCCGCACGACGCAGAAGATTTTGAGTGGGCCGAGACTACCTTAAGTATTTGAGATTAAATCATATTTTCTGAACAAATCGAATTTTGTGTAAGGTTTTGTGCAAGTGTGTAAGACTTGTGTAAGGCTTTCCGACTGCAAATCGGACACGCCTGACACTGCGATTTCTCCTTTCGCAGACCTCGATTCCGCTGTCCAGATGCAACCGACGATTGACCCTCTGCCGAAGCGCTCGATGGCGGGTGCTGGTGTAGTCAGACGGGCCTGACGCAGCACCTTCCGTGCCTCGCTTAGCGATTACAATCTGTCATTTCAGGAAGCAGGCACCCGGCTACTTCGCCTAGATCACACGACGCATGGTGCATGCCAAAGTCCCCACAGCGCCAACTGACCGTACATAACTGTTGATCGCCTCCCCACTCTGGACAGTCAAAGTTGCAACGGGGGCGGAGTGCTGGCGCACAGATTTTCGATTTGGTATGCCTGTTTAGCGCCTCATTCACGACATTGAAGGCACTCGAGGCAGGTCCTGTTTGCTGCCATTCGTTGCTGACTGACCTCGGGCAGCGAGACCACAGCAGCTCTTCGGTGTGATTGACAACACTAGAAATGACCATCCAAAATGACCGAGCTTGCAGCCCGGTCGCTGGGCGGCGGTTAAGACGGTACCATGTGGCTCGCGGACAAGTTGTCCCTATTGTGCCGCTCACGACCGCCGCCCTCGCAGGCAGTGGTGTTGCGAGCTGGACGTGATAGCGTTGCCACACGATACAATGCGTCACGCCGAAGCACGGAGGTCCCGGGAGATGCTATGAAGATCAAGACTCTCCAGTCGCAGCTTCATCCCATCAACGGGATGGTGAACATCCGGATCATTCAGGAGAATTCCGGGCGCGATCTGGTTGGTCGCCGCGATAGCTTCATCGCCGGACAATCGCTCGCCGCAGTTACTCGGATCGATGCCGAGGAATTTGCTCAGCAGACTCGATCAGACTGTCTCGGGCGAGCTCGATATTCTTTCTTTTCATCCTGGCGTCGCGAAATGCCGCGACAAGCTCGCCGAGAAGAGCGCCGATCGCACAATTGTCACCTTGGGCGGTGTCGATGAAAATTGTCACAATCTGACCCTGATCGCCGAAGCGGGCGAGATCGTCGAGCAGGCCAAGCTGTCGCTTGCTTCTGAGGACGAGGTCGACGGCGTGGTGCCCGGAGACACGCTTCACCTGTTCGAAGATCGCGGTGGCGATGCCGTTCGCTGGGCCGTGCTGAACTGCCATGATTATAGCCACGCAGACCTGATCGCGAAGCTTCTCGATCTGCGCATCGAGTTGCTGGTCGTCGTGACCTTCAACCCGGCCACGCAACTTTACTGGGAATATGCGACGGCCGATATCCACCGGTTGTTCTGCTACGTCGTCATTGTCAATGTCGCGGAGCTTGGTGGGTCGGGCGTGTTCGTGCCTTTCCGGCGGATCGGCACCGGCAAAAATGCTTCCATTCGTGCCGCCGGACAGGTCTTTTCGACACGCGGGCCGGCGGAAACATCCGCGGTCGTTCCTCTCGATATCGCCGAACTGCGTCGCCTGCGAGAAAAGTATCGGAACGAAGGGCTTTCCGGCCCGAAGGATATGGGCAGCGAGCGCTACGCCCCGCTTGCACCGTCCGAACATTTCATGAGCACCTTCGACCGGCCCGCCAACAAACCTCCTGTCGCGGGGATCGAGACAGTCGAAATCGAATGGAACGGCACGAACCCGCTTGTCGCGGTCGCGCAACTCGATTCGATGACAGTCGACGACTATATCGACTCCAAATACCGGCTCGAAAATGCCGAAGGGGTCGGTGCCTTCGAGGCCCGGATTGCCAGCCTCTTGGACGCAGTCGAGGTGCAGTTGAGCCATCGGCCGCCAGAGGACCGCAAGCTCGATTTCATCGTTTTCCCCGAGGTATTCCTGCCGCGGCGCTTCATCACCTCACATATCGAGCCATTTACACGACGTACCGGGGCGATCGCACTTTGCGGCGTCGATTATCCGGGCACTGAGGAGTCCGATAATCGCAACTCCTGCATGGTGGTCGGCCCTGCGGGAAGGGTCGCTAGCTACGACAAGATCACCCGTTCGCAATATGATGCGATAGGCAAAAATGGTCGAATGCCGATGTGCCGCGGCCACCGGCTGTACCGCTTCGTAAATCCGGATGGGCACGCGTTCGGCGTGCTGATATGCTACGATTTCAGCCATTTTGACCTGGTCCATCAGATCAATCTCAAAGGCCGCGATGCGCCACTCGATATCTTGTTCGTGGTCGCCCACAATCCATTTGGCGGCCTGTACCGCACCTGTTGCATCGCCGACTCGCATCGCTTCTATCAGCACGTCGTCCTTTGCAACGTGTCGGCCTATGGCGGCAGCGGAGTGTTCGCCCCCGTCCGCACGGGCGGTACGCGCCAGACTCTGCTGGACCTCGGCATGAAGAGCGAGACGATTGCCTTGAGTCGCCTCGATCTGCTCGCGCAACGTGCGGCACGGGCCGTGGTGACCGACGACGATCTGCATAAGGGGCGGATGATGCGGCGACCCGGCATTTTCCAGGGCCGGATTTCGTTCGATTGATTTGCCAGCCGATGAAGCGGCGGCTTGGGACCGAAGGCTTACGGTTACAGCAGCTCGGTGATCATCTGGTTCCAATCGACATCGGCGGTCCTCACCGGGCCGCCGAGGATGCCGCCGCGCAGGATAACCATCTCATCGCAAAAGCTCTGCACAAATCCGAGATTGTGTGACGCGATCACTGCGGCGCAATTCTGTTCGTGAACGATGCGCCGGACGACTTCGCCAGTCAGTTTGATCGTGCCGATGTCGAGCGCGCTGGTCGGTTCGTCCAGCAACAGCAAGCCTGGCTCGGTTACCAACGCGCGTGCGAGCGCCGCGCGCTGACGCTCCCCGCCACTAATGCGCCATGGCCTTACATCGCCGAGGTGTCCGACTGCGAGCACCCCGAGATATTGGTTGGCGCGCGCCTCCGCCTCGCTTCGCTCCACTCCTGCAACCGCCCGGAGCGGGAGCGCGACATTGTTTCGCACCGACAAAAAGGGCAGCAAAGTCGAGGATTGCGGTACATAGCCAATGGCCTGCCGGATATCGCGCAAATAGGCGTCGTGGTCCTCATCGACCTGGCCGCGTTCGCTCATTTCCAACGTTGCGCCGGAGGGATAGTCGATCGTGCCGCGGGCTTGGGGCACCAGTCCCAGTATCGAGCGCAACAGCGTCGTCTTGCCAGATCCGCTGCCGCCGACCAGCGCGGTCACCTTACCGGGCGCGGCGACGAGTTGGACGCCTTTCAAAATCTCCCGCTCTCCGAAGGAAACCCGCAGGTCTTTGACGTGCAGCGCCCCCGTCACGCGATCGCCAATCCCACCGAGACCTTGGCGCGACGCTCGAGGAGCCGCGCGACGGCCATCAGCGGTAGGACCAGAACGCAATAGATCGCAGCAACGATGACCCAAACTTCGAGGCTGCGGGAACTGTCGGTAATGACCGACTGCGCGATGTAAACCGTCTCGTGGACGCTGATCACCGACGCGAGCGACGTGATCTTGATCGTCTCTACATAGAGGTAGCTGAGTGGCGCCACCATCTCTCGGAACGCGACCGGTGCTACAATGCGGGTCAGAATTGCGCGCTCCGAAAACCCCATCGCTTGACCGAGTTCAAGATATTCAGTGGGGGTGTTGGACACCGCCGACCGTGTGACATCGGCAATGAAGGCGGCGATGTTGAAACCGACTGAAAAGACGAACACGGCAAAAGCGTCGATCGTGAAGCCGATGACGTCCTGCGTGTAGAGAAAATAACCGAAAAGCACGAGCACGAGGGGCGGCAAGCCTCGCAGGACATAGGAGATTGGCCGCGTTATCGTGGCGAAGAGGCCGCCCCTCGCAAGCAATACCCCCCAGCCGACGCCGAGGATCGTCGCGAAGGCGATCGTGGCAATCGACAGGAGTAGCGTTTGGCCGACGCCAGCAAGGAATGCGTCGGAGAAATGCCAAATGCGATCGAAGTTCCAGTCGTATGAAAGCATTCTACCTCGCGACGCCTTCCGGAGAGACTGGCGTTACGCCATGGCGTCGCATGATAGCGTCAATCACCCCCGTCGAGGAGAGGTTGCGAAGACCGGCGTTGAGGAAGCTAACACCGTTCAGATCGCCGAAGCGAACAACAAATGCCGCAGGCGCATAGGCTGGCGGATTTTCAATCCAGAGCGCTTGCAGGTCGTTCCCATGCGCAGCGAGGAAGCGCTTGGCATCCTCAATATTCACTATTGCGATATCCGCGCGTCCGGTGATGACTGCGTTGATTGGCGCCGCCGTATCCGATGACGACTGAATCGAAATGATCTGGGCCAGCGGCGCACGCGCGCGGAGGAACGCCTCTTCCGCGAAGCCCTCGCCCACCGCGACTCGATAGCGGGCGTCGTTGATCTGGTCGAACTGGCTGAACCGGTTATCGCCCTTCTTCACGACGCCGATCCCGATGGGCAGAAACGCATAGGGCTCGGTGAACGCCATTTCACGCCCGCGCGCGGGCGTCATGAATACCGCATCTGCCAGTAGATCGAATTCACCGCGGTCGAGATCGGCTTTCATGGTGTTCCAATTGAACTTCTTCCACTCAACCGGCACCCCGAGCTGGCGCCCCATCTCGTTGACGATGTCGACGCTGATCCCGCTGACCTTTCCGGTCTTGGGATCCTCGATCGTATATGGCGGGAACACGCCATAGCCTGCGCGTATCTTCTTCAGCCGGTCGATATTCTCGACGAGGCCCGGTCGGTTTGCCGCCCCCTGGGGCGCCGCCGGGCCAGCATTCCGATAGGCGAAGAACGCCAGAAGCAGCGCGGCGAGCGCGACAAGCCACAGCAGCCAGATCGACGATGTTTCGGTCTTAGGACTGTTCATGTGTCACAAGCTCCCCGGCAATCAGCTGAAGCTCCTCAGCGATCTTGATATCGACGGCTATGAAGTCGTTGAGCGTCTCCAGCCACGATCGGCGAATGTCTGCGGTTTCATCGTTCGCGACGGCGTAGAGCGCCTCGCGCAACACGGCGCCCCATTTGTCATCACTGGTCGCAAACGGAATGCCCACGGGAATTCGCGCCGACGGAAACGGATCACCTCGAGTGGTGCCGGCGCCTGCTCATCCCACCGGCTCGTAATATCGCTCAGCAGGATAGTGTCGCAGAAGACTACGAAATCATCGGCCTCCCGTATTCCTTCAACCAGCCTTCGTGCGTCGCCCACTTCGTTGCGACGCCGGCCAGGCAGATCACCATCGGTCACCAGCTCGGTCGAGATTTCATGACCGATCGTACCAATTTGCACATGAACGACGATGGGTTCCTCGTCCGAGTCTGGATCTTCCTTGAGGACAGTTTCTTTGAACAACTCAAGATACGCTTCATAGCTCGTTTCCATCGCCGGACCCGAGAAAAGTTCGACGCTGCTATCGCGGGCTTTTTCTCGCCAGACTTTCAGTCCCGCTCGAAACGCTTTGAGCCGCTTGCTGGATTTCTTGAAAATTACAGAAAAACTGGTGAGATAGCCCATCGGCGCAACGTCAAACGATCGCCTCCCCTTTGGGAATCCCAAAAGAGCGGCTCGAGCAAACGTCGATCGCGCGCTCGGCCTTTCGCTCCTCCGTGGATGGGAGAAGGCGGTTGAATACCGCTAACCACGTTTCCTGCGCTTCACGCCTCACATAGGTGGCTTCTGGCACGGTCCCATCATCATAGCGGGCCGCAAGGATTTTCGACACATAGCCAAGATAGGCGCCCATCCAGCGACGCTTATACAGTCCAGCTCCGGAGCCGCCCGTGGCGCTGATCGCCAAGCCCGGAACAGCGCGAATGATTCCCCGCTCATGGATTCATTCATGGCGCTTGCCCCCATCGCGCGACGCTTGTCACGTCTGGGGTCAGCCGCCCTGATCATATGATTGGCGCTAGAAAACCATTCCGTTATTTCACTAAAGGGTCCGGTCCAAAGGCCGAGCGAGAGGGTGGTCTCGGCCTCGCCGCCATATTTCAGCTGGAGGACCCAGCCCGAGCCGAGCTCAGGAGGGGGTTCGAGCTCAAACCGGCGAGCCCGATCAGCCGATATCGTCGATGCAATGGGAGAACCAGGAATCACCGATTCGCCAAGAAAAATATCACCATCGGGCGTTACGAGCACTGCGACGGGATCCCCCTGATAGTCGAGAAATGACCCGAGTTCAGAATAGCCTATCGCGTAATCGTTCTCATTGCGCCACGCCCTCGGAGACGTAACGGCACCGCGCGTTATCCTGATGGTCCATGAAGGAACGAAGTTTCGGAGGATTGTCGACGCGGAACCGGTCCGCATAGGACAGGAGCGGGTTAACGACTTCGTTGGCCGCCCAGGTAACGCAATTGTTCACGCCCGGCATGTCCGTATCGAGGCCATAACGCCCCTCAATAGTTTTGGCCCCCTTGGCGACATGCGCGCGCGCGCGCGCGCGCAATTGCATCTGCGCTTCCGAATACCCCAACCCACGTGACTTGTTCTGGAAACCGCATGGCAAGGGACTGTGCTCGCCGATCGATCCAACGGGCACCAAAGATCGGATTTTCGCGTAAATAGCGATAGAATTGCGTTAGTGGATTGCCGTCACCGTCCTTGATAATGTCATTGGGAAGATCCGGTGCCGCCGGATAATAGCCAACCCAAACCTTGGCGGGCCGTCCCATGGGCA